>CAWKKD010000010.1:0-383338 GCA_963850195.1 uncultured Actinomycetota bacterium | reverse complement strand
AGCAGCTCGATGGCCTCGCCGTGCGCGCCCGCGAGGTGGGTGAGCATCTCGGCCTCGGTCGCGGCGAGCGGGTCGGGCTCGGCGGCGTTCGGCTCACGGGAGGGGGCGGCGTCGGACATCGATCTCCTTACTAAGGTTAGGCTTACCTTGGTTGAAGAAGAAGCTCGTGAACCAGTCCCGTCCGAAGATCCGGCGGTCCCGCACCCTGGGGATCCACGTGATCTCGGTCACCGGCAGGAGCCGCGGTCCGCCGCCGTTCCGCCTCGCCGCCACGCACGCGCCCGAAGCGGTCCCGGTCGACCTCCGGGCCGACCACACCGACCTGACCGCGCGCCCGCTCCGCCTCCCCGAGCGCCACGAGATCCCGATGGTCGGCGACGTGCGCCTGGTCGTCGAGTACCACTCGCGCCAGGGGGTTCGATCGAACCGGCCGTCCGCGGGAGACTGCGGAAAGGCCGGGATCGCGGTGCCGGTGCTGGTTGGCGAGGACACGCCGCGACTGCGGTTAATGCGGCGAATGATGTGTCGATATGGACTCATGTGGGCCGGTCCCGGCGAACCGCGCGACGGTTTGGGCCTGACAGGCGCATACTGAATCAGGTGAACCCTGCACACGCCGCGTCCCGGCGCCACCTGCCCACCAGCCCCTTCAAGCCTCCGCCCGCCGCACCGCCCGTAGAGCGGTTCGCCGTGGACGATCGCGTCAACCACGACCAGTTCGGTCTCGGCGTGGTCATCGGCGTCGAGGAAGAGATCGCCGTCCTCGTCGACTTCCGGCCGCGGCGCGAGCGGATCACCGCGCCGTACGCCAAGCTGACCAAGCTCTGAGTACAGGGGCCGGCGCCCGTCGTAACGGGCTGCCGGGACCGATCCCGTCACGCCTTCGGCGGTATCCGGCGGCGTACCCTGCACATATATGGCGTTCGACGGCGGAGAGGGGCCGCCGCCGCGCACGCGCCTGAGCCGGTGGCCGGTTCATTGGACGACCGCCGTGCCGGTGCTCGCGGTCGCGGTGCTGGCCCTCGCGTGGGGGCGCGCCATACCGCCGGCATTGGCCGTGGTGGTGGCGGTGTTCCTCGCCGCCTCGGTGCTGGCCGCCGTGCACCACGCTGAGGTCGTCGCGCATCGGGTGGGTGAGCCGTTCGGGTCGCTGGTCCTCGCGGTCGCGGTCACGGTGATCGAAGTCGCCCTGATCGTCACGCTGATGGCCTCCGGTGGCCCGAAGGCCGCCTCATTGGCGCGCGACACCGTGTTCTCCGCCGTGATGATCACCTGCAACGGCATCGTCGGCCTGTCACTGCTGGTCGGAGCCGTACGCCATCGGGTGACGGTCTTCAACGCCGAGGGCACCGGTGGAGCGCTGGCCACGGTCGCGGTGCTCGCGACGCTGAGCCTCGCCCTGCCCACATTCACCACGACCGCGCCCGGCCCTGCGGCCTCCACCGCCCAGCTGGCCTTCGCCGCGGTCGCGTCGCTGGCCCTGTACGGGACGTTCGTGCTGACCCAGACGGTCCGGCACCGCGACTACTTCCTGCCGGTGACCAGCGAGGGTTCGGTGATCGACGGCGATGGGCACGCCACTCCCCCGTCGGCGCGCCGTACGCTGACGAGCCTGGCGCTGCTGCTCGTGGCCCTGGTCGCCGTCGTGGGGCTGGCCAAGGCGGAGTCGCCGACGATCGAGGCCGGGGTCGCCTCGGCCGGGTTCCCCCAGACCGTCGTCGGCGTGGTGATCGCGCTGCTGGTGCTGTTGCCGGAGACCATCGCGGCCGTACGCGCCGCGCATCGGGACCGTATGCAGACCAGCCTCAATCTGGCGTTCGGTTCGGCGATGGCCAGCATCGGGCTGACCATCCCGGCCATCGCGCTCGCGTCGATCTGGCTTACCGGGCCGCTGATCCTCGGCCTGGGCGCCGCGAACCTCGTGCTGCTGGCCCTGACGATCGTCGTCGCGACCCTCACGATCGTCCCTGGCCGGGCCACGTTGCTCCAGGGCGCGGTGCACCTGACGCTCTTCGCGGGCTTTCTGCTCTTCGCGATCAGTCCATGATCCCGGGCGCCGTCATCGCGGTGCCGTATCCTCGGTCCGTTGCAGCCATGTTGCGGGGATCGGGGTGAAATGTCCGCGATAGGGGTGAACATTCCGAGGGGTGCGCTCGTGCACGGCGCACTCTTCTATCGGGACGAGCCGGGCTACCTGACCGGCACAGTGCCGTTCGTACGCGAGGGGATCGAGCTCGGCGAGCCGGTGCTCGTGGCCGTTCCCGCGTCCAACCTCCACCTGCTCCGCTCGGCGCTGGGCGGCGACGCCACGCACGTCGGGTTCGTGGACATGGCCGCCTCCGGCCGCAATCCGGGCCGGATCATCCCGGAGGTGTTCCGCGGGTTCGCCGACGCGTACCCGGACGCGCGGGTGCGGATGGTCACCGAGCCGGTCTGGCCGGGACGCCCCGCGCGCGAGTATCCGGCGTGCGCGCAGCACGAGGCTCTGGTCAACCTGGCCTTCGCCGGGCGTACGGCCACGATCGTGTGCCCCTACGACACCGAGGCGCTCGACCCGGACACGCTGGAGGTCGCGGCGGCGACCCATCCGGTGCTGATCGACGAGAAGGGCGAGCACGACAGCCTCTCATACGCCATCGAGCCCGTCCTGCGGGCCTGCAACCGGCCGCTGCCCGAGCCGACCGAACCGCCGGACGCGATCGGCTTCGACGCGACCAACCTCGGACGGGCCCGCGCGCTGGTCGTCGAGCGCGCACGCGGCGCCGGGCTGAAGCACGAACGCGTCATCGACGTCGAGCTGGCCGTCAGCGAACTCGCCGCGAACACGCTCGTGCACGGCGGCGGCAGTGGCCTGATCCGCGTGTGGACCGAGGACGCCCACCTGGTCTGCGAGGTCCGCGACGCGGGGCACATCACCGACCCGCTGGTGGGCCGCAGGCCGGTCGGCCCGGATGCGCACGGCGGGCGCGGCGTCCTGCTGGTCAACTACCTGTCGGACCTGGTGCGGCTGCGGAGCGGGCCGGACGGCACGACGATACGGGCGTACTTCGCCCAGTGAGCCTCAGGGACGCGCCCCGTCGGCGGGCTCGGTGACGTTGGCGAGCGCCTCCTCGATCGTGCCGTGGATGACGAACGCGCGGTCCAGCCCGGTGATGTGAATGATCCGCGAGACCGACGGGGTCAGCCCGGCGAGCTCGATGGCGGCGCCGCGCTCGGCGAGGCGGCGGCGGGCGCGCACCAGGACCCGCACGCCGGTGGAGTCCATGAACGCCAGGCGGGTCAGGTCGAGGATCATACGGTCGGGGACGTCCGCGCAGGCCAGCCGCACGGCCTCCTCGGCGCCCGCCGCGCTCGTGACGTCGAGCTCCCCCGCGAACGCGAGGATCACACTCGGCCCGTCGCTGCGGGTCACAACGGTGAGCCGCTCGTCCATCGAATCCCCCTCATCCACCCGAATCCAGGTCCCAGCGGGATGATAACGCCGGTCGTCGCGGCCCGCGCTCAGGCGTCGTACTCCAATTTGAACTCGGCCAGGACGACCTTCTGCGAGCCCGAAGCGTTGTGCGCGACCCCGAGCCCGAGCGGCACGTCCGGCGACACGAAAATCGCCCAGGTCTTGGCGAAGCACTGCATACCGGGCGTCGCGGCGCGGTGCTCGGTGCAGGTCGTGTCCGGGGTGCCGAGCGGGTCGCGGACGAACTGGTCGCGCAGCTCGGTGGCGTCGCCGTCGTCCCACTGGATCATGGCGTACAGGCGCCCCCAGGCGCTGTGCGCCGGCCAGATGAGACCGCTGGCCGCGTCGGAGGGGAAGGGATGGTCGGCGCCGTTCCGGCGGAGCGCGTGCATGTCGTCCGGGTCGTGGTTCTCGGCGGCGCCGTAGGGAAACGGCACCAAGTGGTACGTGCTGCCGTGGGCGACGGTCAGCGGGCCACCGTCCCGCGTCGCGTCGAACTTCAGCGAGCAGACGTGCAGCGCCATCAATGTCCTCCTTGATCCCAGATGTAACAGATGTCACCGTACGGCGCGGACCATCCGCTCACCGGGAAACGGCAGCCGACACAATGGTGGGCATGGCGGCGACGACGAGGCGCGCGGCGCGAGGACGGCCCCGGGTCGAGGGGATCACCGCGAAGATCCTCGAGGCCACGTTCGCGCTGATCTCCGAGACGGGGATCGGCGCGGTGACCATGGACGCGGTCGCCGCGCGATCCGGCGTCAGCAAGCCCACCATCTACCGCCGGTGGGCCACCAAGCAGGACCTCGTCGTGGCCGCGATCGGCCTGCGGGTCAGCGAGGTGAGCGTGCCGGACCTGGGCGGCTTCCGCGCGGAGGTGCACTGGCTGCTCAGCAGCCGCCTGGAGATGTACCGGGCCGCCGGCGGCGGACGCCTCATCGCCGGCCTGGTCGGTGCGGCGGCCGAGGACGAGGCCTTCCGCGAGGCGGCGCGGCGCGGCACCGCGATCCTGATGCGCGAGACCCGGCACGTCATCCAGCGCGGCATCGACCGGGGCGACGTACGCCCCGACGCCGACGCCTCGACGCTCGCGACGATGATCGCGGCGCCGCTGGTGTTCCGCCAGATCGTCGAGCAGGGCACCATCGACGGCGCGCTCGTCGACGGCGTGGTCGACGCGATCGTACGGGCCGCCGCGCCCTGACCCGATTCGCCGCAGGTCTTGCGATATGCGCAGCTATTAACGACACTGAACGGTGTCGTTAAGCCTGGAGGTGGACCGTGGATCTACCGAGTCGCATCCGGTTCGGGCCGCGCATGCTCGACCGGCTCCCGGCCGGCGCCGACGCGAAGCCCTACGAGCGGTTCGAGGTTCACCCGCTCACCCCGCACATCGGCGCCGAGATCGGCGGTGTCGCGCTCGCCGGCCCGCTCGACGACGCGGTGGTGGCCGACCTGCGGCGCGCGCTGCTGGAGTGGAAGGTCCTCTTCTTCCGCGACCAGCGCGCCCTCACCGCCGAACGCCAGCTCGAGGTCGCACGCTTCTGGGGCGAGCCCGAGGCGAACCCCTTCTTCCCGAGCGGCGAGCGGGCCGGCGTCTCACGGCTCGCCAAGGACGCGAACTCCACCGGGCTGGAGAACATCTGGCACAGCGACCACTCGTTCCTGGCCGCGCCCGCGCGCTGCTCGGTCCTGCGCGCGATCGAGGTTCCGGAGGCGGGCGGCGACACGATCTGGGCCGACATGGGCGCGGCCTACGACAACCTGCCCGAGGACCTGAAGGAGCGTCTCGAGGGGCTGACCGCCGTCCACGACTGGGTGCCGACGTGGGGCCTGCTGATGACGGCCGGGCAGGTCGCCGAGCTGCGCGCGACGCTGCCGCCCGTCGAGCATCCGGTGGTGGCGCGCCATCCCCGCAGCGGGCGGAAGGTGCTGTACGTCAACGAGCCGTTCACGGTCGAGATCAGAGGCCTGCCGCCAGAGGAGGGCACCGACCTCCTGGAGTACCTGCGGTTCCAGGCGCGCGTCCCGGAGTACCAGGTGCGGTTCCGCTGGGCGCCGGACTCCGTGGCGATCTGGGACAACATCGCGGTCCAGCACTACGCGGTCAACGACTACCACCCCCGCAGGCGCGTCATGGAACGCGTCGCGGTGGAGGGCGACCCGCTCTCCTGACGGCCGGCTCAGACGGCGCGGTGGTACTGATCCGGCCAGCGGGGCTCGGCGCCGAGCTCGCGCGCCGCGCGGTTGGGCCAGTACGGGTCGCGCAGCAGCTCGCGGCCGAGCAGTACCGCGTCGGCGTGCCCGGACGCGACGATCTCCTCCGCCTGCTGGACCTCGGTGATCTCGCCGACGGCGGCGACCGGCATGTCCGTCTCGGCCCGTACCCGCGCCGCGAACGGCACCTGGTAGCCGGGGCCCTTCACGATGCGCGCGTCCGGCGCGACGCCGCCGGAGGAGGTGTCGAGCAGGTCGACCCCGTGGGCCAGCAGCTCCTTGGTGAGGCGTACCGTCTCCTCCACCGTCCAGCCCTCGCGCGCGTCCTCGGCGTTCTCGGTGAGCCAGTCCGTGGCCGAGATGCGGAAGAACACCGGCAGGCGGTCCGGCCAGACCGCGCGTACGGCGTCGACGACCTCCAGCGCGAGCCGGATCCGGTTCTCGAACGAGCCGCCGTACTCGTCCGTGCGCCGGTTGGTGTGGGGTGAGAGGAACTCGTGGATCAGGTAGCCGTGCGCCCCGTGGACCTCGGCGACCTCGAACCCGGCGGCGAGCGCGCGCTCGGCCGAGGCGCCGAAGTCCCGTACGATCCGGCCGATCGCCTCGCGGCTCAGCTCGGCCGGGGCCGGGCCGTCCACGGTGAACGGGATCGGGCTCGGCGCGACGGCACGCCAGCCGAACGGCTCGCCGGGGCGGATGACGCCGCCGCCGCGCCAGGTGCGCTCGGTGGAGGCCTTGCGTCCGGCGTGGGCGAGCTGGATGCCGGGCACCGCGCCGTGCTCGCGCAGGAAGCCGGTGATCCGGGCGAAGGCCCGCTCCTGCCGGTCGGTCCAGAGGCCGAGGTCGGCCGGGCTGATCCGGCCTTCGGCGCTGACCGCGGTGGCCTCGGTGATGATCAGTCCGGCGCCGCCGACGGCACGCGCGGCCTGGTGGATGAAGTGCCAGTCCGTCGGCGCGCCGACGTCGAGGCCCTCGTCCTGGGCGCTGTACTGGCACATGGGGGCCATCCAGACGCGGTTCGGAAGGGTGAGGCCTCGCAGGGTCAGGGGTTCGAACAACGCACTCACGACCGCGCTCCTTCGTCTGGCGGATGGTCCCGGACGGACAGAAGTACGATAGTCGTCGTAGTACGGTGCATGTCAAACTACGACGATGATCGTACAATGGGGGAAGCCACTCGGAAGGGACCACCGTGCAGACCGCATCACCACGGGATCTGGACCACCCGGCGCGTGGGGAGATCCGGCTCGAGGCCGTCCTGCACGCGCTGTCGGACCCCATGCGCCTCAACGTGGTGCGCTTCCTCGCCGGCGCGAGCGACGGGGTCCCCTGCTCGGCCATCTCCCTGGCCGTCAGCAAGTCGACGACCACGCACCACTTCCGCGTGCTCCGCGAGGCCGGGGTGATCAGCCAGGTCTACCGAGGTACGGCCAAGCTGAACGCCCTGCGCCGCGCCGACCTCGACGCGCTCTTCCCCGGCCTACTCGAGAGCGTGCTCGCCGCGGACGCCGCACAGTTGCAGCGCTTGCCCTGAACCTCCCGTACGGGCGAAATCGGCTGAGTGAATGTTTGAGCGCCTCCGATCGGGTACGGGGCGCGGATGGACGACCACCATGCCGCAGACACCGCGACCGACCGGGACGATCCGCCCGAACCCTCGACCGTACGCAGAGCCGTCATCGGCTCCGCGATGGGCAACTGCATCGAGTGGTTCGACTTCGGGGTGTTCAGTGCGGGTGTGATGACGACCATCATCGGCACCGTCTTCTTCCCCCACGACAGCCCGGGCAGCGCGACGCTGAAGTCGTTCGCGCTGCTGGCCGCGGCGTTCATCGCCCGGCCCTTCGGCGGCCTGTTCTTCGGGCCGCTCGGCGACAGGCTGGGCCGCCAGCGCGTACTCGCGACCACCATCATCTTGATGTCCGGGTCGACGTTCGTCATCGGCGTCCTGCCGAGCTACGACATGATCGGGATGGCGGCACCTCTGCTGCTGTTGCTCATCCGGCTGGTGCAGGGCTTCTCCACCGGCGGTGAGTACGGCGGTGCGGCGACGTTCATCGCCGAGTACGCCCCGACGCCGAGACGGGGGCTGCTGGGCAGCTTCCTGGAGTTCGGCACGCTGTGGGGCTACATCCTCGGCTCCGGCCTCGTGCTCAGCACCAACGTCGCGCTCGGCGAGCACACCATGCACGCCTGGGGCTGGCGCATCCCGTTCCTGCTGGCGCTGCCGCTCGGCGCCGTCGGCTACTTCGTGCGAACCCGCCTGGAGGACACCCCGACCTTCCAGGAGATGGAGGACGCCGGCCGCACCGCCAAGTCTCCGCTCAAGGAGACGGTCGTGCACAACTGGCGGATGATCCTCAACCTCATCGGGATCGTGTTCCTGCTCAACGTCGCCGACTACACGCTGCTGACGTTCATGCCGTCGTACCTGACGACGGACCTCGGCATCGGCGACGTCACCTCGCAGCTGATCACGATCGGCATCGAGTTCGCGATGCTGCTGGTCATCGCGCCGCTGGGGCGGCTGTCGGACCGGATCGGGCGTAAGCCCCTCCTGCTGACCGCCAGCATCGGCTACATCGTGCTGAGCTACCCGGCGATCGACCTCATGCAGACCAAGAACGCCCTTGGCGTCACGGCCGGCTTCGCCATCATGGGCGCGCTGCTGGTCCTGATGCTCGCCGTGATCGGCTCGACCTTCCCGGCGATGTTCCCGACCCAGGTGCGGTACGGCGCCTTCGCGATCGGCTACAACATCTCCACGTCGCTGTTCGGCGGCACCTCGGCGTTCGTCATCGGGTCGCTGATCGACGTGTTCCACACCAACTACATCCCGGCGTTCTACCTGATGATCGCCGGGGTCGTGGCGCTCGTGCCGATCCTGCTGATCCCCGAGACGGCGGGCGTCCCGATCAAGAACATCGGCTCGAAGCGGTACACCCGGCAGCTCCAGCGGGCCTGAGCCGGCCCCGTCACGGCACCCTGTTCCGGTAGAACAGGGTGCCGTGACACGTCTGTTCATGGACCTGCGGCCCTTACGCGAATCCCCCGACTTCCGGCGCCTGTGGGCGGGCTCCTGCCTGTCCTCGATCGGCGAGCAGATGACGACGTTCGCCGTGATGCTCCAGGTCTTCACCCTGTCCCACCACTCGGCGGCGGCCGTCGGCGCGGTCGGCCTCGCGTCCGCGGTGCCGGCCCTGCTGTTCGGCCTCCTCGGCGGTGCCCTCACGGACACCGCAGACCGGCGGACGCTGGTACTGGCCGTCAGCTCGGCGCTGGCCCTGGTCTCGGCGCTGTTCGCCGTGCAGGCGTTCGCCGGATCCACGCGGGTCTGGCCGCTGTACGCGCTGGTCGCGGCGCAGTCCCTGCTCAACACGGTGAACGTCCCGGCGCGGCGCACCTTCATGCCGCGGCTGCTGCCCGCGCACCGGGTCCCGGCCGGCGCCGCGCTCAACCTCTTCAACGGGCACCTCAGCGTGACCCTCGGCCCTGCCCTCGCCGGAGTGGTGACCGCCGCCTGGGGCCTGCGGGCGTGCTACCTCCTCGACCTGGTGAGCTTCGCCGCCGCCCTGTACGGAGTCGGCCGCCTGCCCGCGATGCCGCCGGAGGGCGGTGACACGCGTCCCGGCGTACGCTCCGTCGTCGAGGGGTTGCGGTTCCTGCGCGGCGACCGCGTCCTGGCCGGCGCGCTGCTCGCGGACGTGAGCGCCACCGTCCTCGGCATGCCGTTCGGCATCCTGCCCTCGATCAACGCCGAGCGCTTCGGCAACTCACCGCACACGCTCGGGCTGCTCATGGCGGCGCCCGCGGTCGGCGGCATCATCGGCTCGGCGCTGTCCGGGCCCGCCGCGCGCGTGTCGCGGCACGGGCGCGCCATGCTGTTCGCGGGCGCCGTCTGGGGCGCCGGGATCGCCGGGTTCGGCCTGGCGCCAGAGCTGTGGCTCGCGTTCGCGCTGCTCGTCGTCGCGGGTACGGCCGACGTGATCTCGGTGCTGTTCCGTACGACGATCGTGCAGGTCGTCACGCCCGACCGCTATCGGGGACGCGTCGGCGCCGCGGACTACGTGGTCGGCGTCGGCTGCCCACGGCTCGGCAACTTCCGCGCCGGAATGGTCGGCTCGCTGGCCTCACCGACGATCAGCGTGGTCGGCGGCGGCCTGGCCACCATCGCGGGCGCCGGCCTGATCGGGCTGGCCCTGCCGGCGTTCGCCCGCTACCGCGCGACGCCCGCGCGGGCCGCCGCCGCAGAGGCGACGGCGACCCCTTGAGCTCAGTAGATCAGCTCGCCGAAGTTCTGGTAGACCGGCTGGAAGAACGAGACGCCGCCGGACGTGCAGTCACCGCCGGCGCCGGACAGCACGCCCACACCGTGGGTCCCGTCGTACGCCGGGGACCCGCTGTCCCCCGCCTCGGCGCACAGGTTCGTCTCGAACAGACCCGTCACGGTGCCGTCCGGATAGTTGACGGTGGCGTTCACCGCGGTGACGGTCCCACCGCAGTGGACGCCGGACACGCCGCCGCGCATGCACATCGACTCGCCGACGGTGGGCGGGATGGCTTCGTAGACGTCCTGGGCGCCGACGGTGCCGTCCTGGAGGGCGCCGATGGTCCAGGAGATCATCGCGATGTCCTTGCCGGGGTGGTCGTAGCCCCCGCGCGCCTCCCCGACCGGGTTGCCTGCGAGGTCGTACCAGGTCGGCGAGGCCTTCGCGCAGTGTCCGGCCGTGATGAAGTACGGCGTGCCCTTCCAGCCGACGTTGAAGCCGATCGAGCAGCGCAGGCTGCCGACCATGAGCGGGTCGTCGGGTTCACCGCCCACGCGGTGCCCGGGGTGTGGATCGCCTGGTTCAGGCCGCCGACGACCGCGTTCAGGCGGGTGGCGGTCGGGGTGGCCTCGGCCGGGCCTCCGGCGAAGGCTAAGTGGTGCGGACGCGGTGCACTCCGGACAAGCTCGACGAACCGTCCGCAACCGGTCAGGCGTCCTGCCGGTGGTTCAGGAGGTACCAGATCGCCAGGAGCGTCTCGGCGTACCGTGCCGCGTTGTCGATCTCGGGGTACTGGAGCCCGACCAGGAAGAGGAAGATCACGAGGCCGAGCGTCACGGTGGCGAACAGATCCGCACGCTGCTGCGCCGACAGGTCGGCGGTGCGGTACTTCGGCGTCCAGCCGCACCGCTGCAACTCGTCGGCGAGTACGGTCGCCTGCGCCTGCACATCCGGGTCCTCTACGCGGCGCTGAACGGCCCGGAGGTCGGCGTCCTCACCGATCCACCCGAAGGCCTGGATGCTCACCGAGATGGCGATGGGCACGGCCCATCCAGGCGCGGGCGTCAGGATCGTGTCCCTGATGACCGACTGGATCGCCGCGCGTACGGGGCCGATCGCGTCGAACGCGACGCGCGCGGCGACCGGGGGCTGGAGCTCGCCCACAAGCGCGTTGCGGTAGGCGATGAGCCCGCGGAGTGAAGGGGCGTGCGCCGCCCCTGGCAGTGATGCGCCCTGGGGGGTCGGATGCGCCGTCATCTCAGGGATTCTAGAAGCCACCATGTCGTCGGGTCCCGGTTTCCACGCGGCCGAAACGTGCCACCGGCGGAGCGGCACCTGCCGCTCCGCCGGTGGCACGTGACGTTGCCTCAGGACGCTCCGCTGTCGGGGAGCGCCAGCCACCACGGGGTGTTCCTGGCCCAGTCGATGGTCGCGGTCAGCCCGTCCTGCAGCGACGTGGTGCACTTCCACCCCAGCACCCGCTGGGCCTTGGCCGTGTCGGGTACCCGGCGTGAGAGGTCCTGGTAGCGCACGCTGAGCTGTTCGGCGGTGTCGACCGGGACCATGGCGCCCTCGAACCCGGTGAGCTTGGCGATCAGGTCGACGACGTCGCGGACGGTCGTCTCCACCATGCTGCCGATGTTGAACACCTCACCGACGGCCGTGGGGTTCGCCGCGGCCAGGAGGGTGCCCTGCACGGCATCGTCCACGTAGGTGAAGCAGCGCGTCTGGACGCCCCGGTCGTACACCACCGGGGCGAGCCCGTTCAGCGCCCGGTGCACGCTGCGGCTGACGATGTAGGCGGGCCGCTGGCCGGGACCGTACGCGTTGAAGTAGCGCACGATCGTGGCGGCCAGGCCGTGCTGCCGGCCGTACGCGAGGGTGAGGTGCTCGGCCAGCGCCTTGCTGGAGGAGTAGCTCCAGCGGTCGGCGGAGGTGGGGCCGAGCACACGGTCCCCGTCTTCCGCCCACGGCACGGCCGGGTTCTTCCCGAAGACCTCGCTCGTACTGGCGACGACGACCTTGGCGTCCGCCCGCATCGCCAGGTCCAGCACGTTGCGGGTGCCGCTGAAGTTGACGTCGATGACGTCGAGCGGCCTGGCCAGGTACTGGTCCACGCCGACGACCGCGGCCAGGTGGTAGACGATGTCCACCCCCGGCACGATCGCCCGGGCGAGCTGGTCGGCGTCGCGGATGTCGCCCTGGACGTAGGCGGCCTCCTCGTTCGCGCAGATCCGGTTGCCATCGGACGATGTGCCATCGAAGACGACTACTTCATCACCCTGGGCGATGAGCTGCCGCACAAGATGGCTACCGACGAACCCGGAGCCACCGGTCACCACAACACGGGACATGCCGTTACCGTCCGATTCCTCGATAGGTGTAGCCCAGCCGCCGCAAGGACGCGATCTTTTCCTTGGAGTAGTACGCCCGGCCGTCCAGCACGAGACACCTGTCGCCGACCGGCAGGGACGCGAAGTCCAGCTCCTTGAATTCGTTGTGCAACGCGAGCACCGCGACGCAGTCCGCGCCCTCGACCGCCTCGTGCAGAGTGGGTGAGAGGGCGAAGCCCAGCATCTCCTTCGCCTGCTCGACGTCGACCAGCGGGTCGTAGACGCGGACCCGCGTCCCGGCCTTGACCAGCTCGGCGACGGCGACCTGGGCCGGTGTCGCGCGCAGGTCGCCGGTGTTGTTCTTGAAGGCCAGCCCGAGCACCGCGACCGTCGAGGCGGCGGGGTCCTTCCCGAGCCTGGTCAGCTCGTCGAGGATGAGTTGCGCCGTGTACACGGGCATCGTCTCGTTGACCCGGCGGCCCGCCGTCGCGGTACGTATCTCCAGCCCGTGGCTCTTGGCCGACTGCCAGACCATCCAGGGGTCCTTGACCAGGCAGGAACCCCCGACACCCACGCTGGGCAGCAGGATGTTGACGTTGCCGGTGCCCTTGGGGATCGTGTTGGCCGCCGCGATCACGTCCAGGACGTCGACGTCGTACAGCGCGCAGAACTTGGCCAGTTCGTTGGCGAGCGCGATGTTCAGGTCGATCCACCAGTTGTCCGCGAGCTTGACGATCTCCGCGGCCTCGAGAGTGTCCTGCGGAAGCACCTCGACGCGCAGCGCCGTCTCCCAGAACCGGGCGGCGGCCTCGGCGCTCTCCGCGTCCAGCCCGCCGACGGCGATCGGGAAGGTCCGTAGTTCCTTGAGCGCGCTGCCCTCGGCGAGACGCTCGGGTGTGAAGGCCAGCTTGAAGTCGGTGCCGCCGGTCAGGCCGCCCTCCTCCAGCAGTGGCAGCACGAAGCCGCGCGTCGTACCCGGCGGAACCGTGCTCTTCAGGACGACGAGCTGGCCGGGACGGATGTGCTTGCCCAGCTCGCGGCAGGACTCCCGCAGCTGGTCGTCGGCCAGCGAGCCGTCGTCCCGTACGGGCGTGCCGACCGCGATCAGCACGACGTCGGCGGTGGAGACCGCCCCGTAGTCGGTGGTGACCCGGAGGCGGTTCTCCTTGATCGAACGGGACAGCAGGTCGGCGAGCTCGTCCTCCTGGAACCGGCAGAATCCGCCGGCGAGCTCGTCGACCAGCTTGGTGTTGACGTCCACTCCCACGACGTCCAGGCCGTAATCGGCCAGTGTCCCCGCGATGCACGATCCGACATAGCCCAGACCGATCACAGCCACGGTGGAATTCATGGGCACCTCACTCCAGAGTTAGCGGCGGGTCTACTGGGCGGGGGTCGCCTTGCCCAGTGGGTCCTTCGGATGCTCGGTGCCGGCATACGCGGCCATCACTCGCTCACCGCCGGCACGTTCAACCCCGCGAGCAGGGTCCGCGCCTGGACGTTGAGGTAATGGCCATGCCTGATGAGGGAGGTCAGCTGGCCGAGCGTCACCCAGCGGTAGTCGGGTGGCGGCTCGACGTGGTCGACGTCGATGACCATGTAGCGGTTCTCGGCGTTCAGGAACCGGCCGCCTTCCTCCGAGTGGATCGCGGAGTACGCGATCCGGGCCGGGTCCGCGTCCAGCACCAGGTCCGAGAACGGGGGCCGCTGCTCGGCCGGCAGGTGCGCGTAGTTCTCCGGGGTGAACTGCACCGTGGGCCCGATCTCCACGCCGGTGACGAAGCCGCCCTCCGCGCGTGCGTGGGCGAGCACGTGCCGGACGCCGCCGATGTGGCAGGACAGGAAGGCGGCGATGCCCTGCGTGCACGGCTCCAGCAGCGGCTGGGTCCAGCTCGTGACCTCACGGCTGCCCGCGCGTACCGAGACCCCGACGACCCGGAAGTGCCGGCCGTCCTCGTGGACGACGGCCGTGTCCGTACGCTGCCACTCGGGCACCTCGGCCAGCGGGACGAGCCGCGCGTCCACCGCGTAACGCGCGCGTACCCCGGCGAACCAGGACAGCAGCTCCACGTCGGTGTGCAGGGCTCCCGCCTCGGGCCGGTCGAACGGCAGGCAGGACAGCGCGGAGCGCGCGTCCATGTTGATCACGTTGTCGTGGCGCAGCAGCTCCCCGATCTGACCCAGGGTCAGCCAGCAGAAGTCGTCGTGCTGCGGGACATCACCGGTCGCCTCGACGATGATGTTGCGGTTGATCTTGCGGAAGAACCAGGAGCCCTGCTCGGACTGGAGGACGTCGGCCAGGACCCGGCTCTCGGTGGCGCCGGAGAAGTACTCGACGTACCGCACCTTCGCGCCCTTGTGCACACCGGTGTAGTTACTCCAGGTGGCCTGCACCGTCGGCGAGAGCTGGATCAGGTTGCAGTTGCCCGGCTCGAACTTGGCCTGCATGAGGATGTGCGGGACGCCGTCGAACTCCTTCATCAACAGCCCGAGAATGGCGATCTCGGGCTGGTTGAGGATGGGCTGCGACCACTCGCGGACCGGCTGGTCACCGGCCCGGTCCTCGACCCTGACCCGCATCCCCTCGACGGTGAAGAACTTCCCGCTGCGGTGCCCGAGGGTTCCGGTGGCCTCGTCGAACCCCCAGCCGTCCAGCTCGGCGAACGGCACGCGCTCCACGCGGAAGTCGTGCGCCTTGGCCCGCTGCTCCAGCCAGGCGAGCACCTGATCGGTGCTCAGGTCCGTGCCCCGCATGGTCGCGGCCGATCTCGCCAGCTTGCCGGCCGTGGACTCTTCCGTACGCTGCCGGAGCCCGGCTTGCGTCGTCGTCGTGTTCATGGCCTCAGCCCGACAGCTTCTGGTTCGCGACCAGCGCGTCCAGCACGCGTAGGTGATAGCCGGGGCCGAACCCGAGCTCGTCGACCTCCGGGACCAGCTTCCGCAGCTTGTCGGTGCTCACCCAGTGCGCGGCACCGGCGTCCTGGTACTCGCGGTCCGCCTTCAGGTCGAGCCGGAGCTCCAGGTGCTCGACGATCTCCTCGACCTTGACGGCCGTCCCGGTGGCCACGTTGACCGTCTCGCCGCGCACCCCGCGGGTCAGCAGCGCGTTGACGACCGTCACCACGTCGCCGACCGCGATCAGGTCGCGCGTGGCGTTCGTGTGGATCCGGACGGTCCCCTCGCGCAGCAGCCGCATGAGCGTCGGCAGCAGCTGGTGCGGCGGCTGGTACGGGCCGACGAGATGGGAGAGCCGCAGCACCAGGTGGTCGGTTCCGGACTCGCGAAGCCATGATTCGAGGGCGAGCTTGTGTTCACCGTACTGATTCCGACCGAATCCGTCAGCCTCCGTGTAAGGCCGATCCGCGTCGTATACAGCAGAGGTCGAGGTGGAGAAGAAGACCAGCAACTCGCCATTGGCACGGCACCGTTCGGCCGTGCTCTTCAGAAGGTCGACCTCTCGAGTGAATCCCGCCTGGTCAGTGCTGCCCAGTGCAGAAACTCCGGCGGCGAGGGCCACCACGCCGGGATGCCGGTGCGCGATCGGCCACAGGTGCCGGGCGAGGAAGCCGTTTCCTACAATCTCCATAGTTAGATGATGGCAAATAAGTTATTCACGGAAAAGAACTGCGCAGTCAGGTCGGCTGTTGCCGCCAATCGGCAGTGGTGGCCCGGCGCGTCTCGCCGGCGGGACGCGCGACCCCCCTCTTCGGTTGTCCGCAGGCGTCGAGCTTTACCGGAATTTTGGAATGGATCGCGGACTGAGCTGGGGTGCGCCGGGGTCGGTCGTGGCATGGGTGAGCGCGCCAGGTCTACGGGGCGGGGTACTCCCCCGGCGGGCGTAGGCGACTGCTCGCCGGCACCACGCCGATCGTTTACGAACGGCGCTCCGCCGGCGGACGCTGGGCGCCGCCAGGTCCGCGCGTCGTTCAGGCGGAGGAGTGCTGGCGGTGCCGTGCGGCCCGGGCCTCGTCCCAGAACGCGCGGGCGGCGTCCTCGAGCGAACGCCGCGGGCGCCAGCCCAGGAGCTCGGCAGCGCGACGGGCGTCGACCTGGAGCCAGCTGACGTCGGCGCGGGCGGGCGGCCCGCCCGGGTCCGGCTCCTTCTCGACCACCTTGGCCGGCACGCCGCTGACCTCGATCAGCTGGTCGACCAGGGACCGTACGGGCACGGCCTCACCACGGCCGAGGTTCAGCACCAGGCCCGTGACGTCGCTCTCCGCCGCCATGACGACGGCGTCGGCGACGTCACGTACGTCGACGTAGTCGCGCCGCGCCCGCAGCGGGTTGAGTTCGATCACGGCGGTCTCGTCCTTCTCGGCGGCCGCGATCAGCTGCTGGGCCACCCGGCCCAGCAGGCTGCCACTGGGCGCGCCCGGACCCGCGACGTTGCCGATGCGCAGCACGACGCCGGCCAGCGGTCCGGCCGAGGTGGCCGCGATCACCGCTTCGCTGGAGGCGAGCTTGCTCCGGCCGTAGGTGTTGACCGGTTCGAGCGGCGCGTCCTCGCCCACCGAGACGCCCTCGGCGGGCGGCGTGTACTCGATCATCGAGCCGAGCTGCACGATCCTCGGTGCGCACCCCGAGTCGGCCACCGCCTGCAGGAGCCGTTCCGTGACGCCGAGGTTCATCGTCCACATGGCCTGCTCGTCCGTACCCCACACGACACCGGAGGCGTTGACGACGGCGGCGGGACGTTCCTCCGCGACCAGCTTGGTCAGCGTCTCCACGGGGACCTGCGAGAGATCCATGGTCGACATGCGGCAGCCGGGCGGCATCTCGCGGGGCCGGCGCGCGATCGCGAGGACGTCGTACCCGGACTCGGCGAACGCCGCGCAGATGTGCGGTCCGACGAAGCCGGTGGCGCCGAGGACGATCACCCGGCGGCCGTCATCCGCAGAATTCATCTGGCCGTGCTCCCGATCCTGTCGTCACCCGCGTCCTGCCGTGCTCCGGGTCCTCCGCGCATGGACGCCAGGGCGAACTCGTTCATGCCGGTCTCGAAGTCGATGCGCGGCCGCCAGTCAAGCTCTGCGATGGCGCGGGCCGGCGAGGCGACGATGTGCCTGACGTCGCCGATCCGATACTTCCCGGTGATCACCGGCTCCGGCGAGCCGGCCGCCGCGGCGAGCGCGGCGGCGACGTCACCGATGGTGTGCGGGGTTCCAGTGGCGATGTTGAACGCCCGGTGGCCGGTCCCGTCCCAGTGCAGCGCCGCGACGTTGGCCGCGGCGACGTCGCTCACGTGCACGAAGTCCCGCATGGAGCCGCCGTCCTCGTAGACGACCGGCGCCTCACCTCGCGCGACGGCGCTGCGGAAGACCGCGGCGACACCCGAGTACGGGCTCTGGTAGGGAATCTCGGGCCCGTACACGTTGTGGTAGCGCAGCGAGATCGCCCGTGCGCCCGTCTCCCGTGCCCACGCGCCCACCAGGTACTCCTGGGCGATCTTCGTCACCGCGTAGATGTTGCGCGGAGGATCCAGCGGATCGGTCTCCTCCACCGCACTGGAGACCAGCGGGGTCCGGCACTCGGGACAGGCCGGCTCGAACCGGCCGGCGTCAAGGTCCTCACGGCTGCGCCGCGGCGGCAGCGTGCGACCGTGCACGGGACAGTCGTACCGGCTGTCGCCGTAGATCGAGACCGAGCCTGCCAGCACGAGCCGCTTCAGCCCGGCCTCGGTCATCGCGACCAGCACCGTGGCCGTACCCAGGTCGTTGCAGCTCACGTGATGGCGGGCGTCCCGGATCTCCTTGCCCCGGCCGACCACCGCCGCCTGGTGGCTGACCATCTCGACGCCGCGCAGCGCCGCCTCGACGGTCTCCTCGTCACGTACGTCGCCGCGGATGAACTCGACGCCGTCCGGGAACTCCGGCGGCACCGGCTCGAAGTGCGTGTCGCTCAGCAGGGCGTCCAGCACGCGGACCTCGTGACCCGCCGCGACGTAGGCCTCCACCACCCGGCGTCCGATGAACCCGGCACCGCCGGTCACCAGGACCCTCATTCGGCGGATCCGCCGTCCATCCGGCAGACGAAGCCCATGAAGTAACGCTCCTTGCGCACCTCGACCACCTCGTCGAAGACCGACTCCAGGATGGCGACCGCGGCGTCGCTGTCGTTGAGCTGCGTACGGTACGCGCCGGTCTTGAGCCGGCCGGCGGACGCGCGGATGATCAGCGCGGTGCTGAAGAAGGACGCCGTACGGCCGAGGTGGGCCACCGTGCCATAGCGCTTGCGCTGGAACTCGTGGAAGTGGTCGCCGATCCACAGGTTGCCGATGAACGTTCCACCGGGCTTGACGAGGGACCTCAGACGCGTCAGCACCTGGCGGAGATCGCCGAGGTGGTGGATGGCGTCGATGCACATGACCAGGTCGGCGGTGCCGAGATCCTCCGCGGCCCAGAAGTCGCCCTCGATGAGCTCGAGGTTGTCGTGCCGGACCCGTTCACGCGTGTGCCGGAGTCCCTCTTTGGAGATGTCGATCGCGGTGATCGCGGTGGCGGGCGTGTGCTCCGCGGCGAGCGCGGTGAACTCGCCGGTGCCGGGCGCGACCTCGAGTACCCGGTGCGCGTCCTGCCCGTACTTCCGCAGGAACTGCGCGATCGTCTCCTTCTGCGTCAGGAACTCGGGACGCAGCTGCACATGCTGTTCGACCGACGCACGATCCCAGAACCGGGCGGCCCAGTAGTCACGGCCGTCGGGCGGAAAGCCGGCGAGGAGGCCTCTTCCGGTTCGGGCGAGCAGTTCGGCCAGCATTCTTTACCCTCCCGGAAAAGGTGACTTTGTGTGCCTTCGTCGGTCGGGCAAGCATCACGTCGGGAGCTCAACGGCCGGTCGAGGTGCGGTGGTGATTGGATCAAAGACGGCCGTCTTCTCGCTGGTCAGAGAGTTTGGAACGTTACGAGATGGGCGGGTCCTCCGACCCCGCCGCCTCGTCGAGGACCTGCGCCGCCCAGTCCTCGAAGTCGCCCCCGACGATCTCGGCCGCCTGCCGCCAGCGGTCCGCCTTCGTCGGCTCGGTGGTCAGCTCCAGCGACGTCTCCTCCGGAGCCTCGAGCTCGGCGGAGGGCTCACCGGACCGACTGGCCTTCAGGTGCTGGCGAAGCTTGTTGCGCGACCAGCCGAACCGCTCGGCCCGGTCCAGCCACGCGTCACGGTCCTTCGCCGGTAGCGCCGCGACCTCGACGTGGTGCTGGATGCTGAGGCCCTCGTAACGGGTGGACGGCTCGAACTTCCGCGCCACCCAGGCGTAGTTGCGCAGCGTCTGGTAGTCCAGGCCCGTCTCCTCCAGCGCCCGCTGGTACCGCTCCGGATAACGGTTCTGGCCGTACACCAGCCAGTCCCCCAGCCACCAGGCGGACGCGTCGGAGATCGCGAAGATCTGACGCCCGATCCGCTGCCAGTCGTCCAGGGCGAGATCGTCCGGCAGCGAGAGCCCGATCCGCTTCGTCTGCGCCCGATCGTCCAGGGTGAGCCAGAGCCCCTTCGAACCCCGGACACGCGACACCCCTCTGGGGGAGTTCCGCTGATGCATGGAAGACCTCCTGTCGCGCGGGTCGCGGGCGGCGACATGCGGGCGGCAGGATACAAGATTCGCCCCCGTCGACCAGCCGACGAGCTGCATGGCTTCGCCGGCCGCAGGGGTCGCGGCCCGGCAGACGAAACGACCAGCGCCCTTTGAGTGAGGCTGGATCGGCTGCGTGGAGCATGCCGAATCTGCCCTATTCGTCCCTCGGCCCGGCGGAGTTTCGTCGTCCGCCCACACCGACCTGAAGGAGATCCCGATGAAGGGTTTGGTGCTGTCCGGGGGGACGGGAACCCGTCTCCGCCCGTTCACGTATTCGATACCCAAGCAATTGATCCCGATCGCCAACAAGCCGGTATTGCAATATTGCATCGAGAACATCCGCGATGTTGGCATCACCGAGATCGGGATGATCGTCGGAGAACGGAACGGACAGGTCGAATCCGCCATCGGTGACGGCTCCCACCTGGGCGTCCAGATCACCTACATCTTCCAAGAAGCCCCCCTGGGCCTCGCCCACTGCGTCGCGGTCGCCCAAGACTTCCTCGGCGACGACGACTTCATGATGTACCTGGGCGACAACATGCTCATCGGCGGCCTGCATGAGGCAGCCCGCGACTTCCAAACCCACCGGCCCGCCGCCAAGGTCATGGTCACCAAGGTCGATGACGACCCCAGCCTCTACGGCGTCGCCGAACTCGACTCCGACGGCCGCGTCCTGTCCCTGGTGGAAAAACCCAAGGAACCGATCTCCGACCTCGCGGTCATGGGCGTCTACTTCTTCACCCCCGCCATCCACGAATCCGTCGCCCGCATCGAACCCAGCGCACGCGGCGAACTGGAGATCACCGACGCCATCGCGGACCTGCTCACCAACGACCGCCTGGTCACCGCCGAGGTCTACGCCGGATACTGGAAAGACACCGGCGGCATCGAAGCCCTCCTGGAATGCAACCGCGTCCTCCTCGACGACCTCGACACCACCACGATCGAAGGCGACATCGACGCGGACAGCACCACCTCCGGCACCGTGATCATCGAACCAGGCGCGCACGTGGTCCGGTCACGACTACGCGGCCCCGTCGTCATCGGCACGGGCACGACCATCACCGACTGCGACCTAGGACCACACGCCTCCATCGGAGGCGAATGCACACTGACCGACACCTCCGCCCGCGACTCGATCGTCTTGGACGAAGCCGTCATCTCAGGCGTCAAGGACATCCACCACTCGGTGATCGGACGCAAAGCCAACGTCCAGGCGACCAGCCAGGCCGGGCATCGCCTCCTGATCGGCGACCAGGCTCACGTGAAGGTGACCGCGGCATGAAAATCCTCGTCACCGGCGGAGCCGGCTTCATCGGCTCCCACTACACCCGCGAAATACTCGCCGGCACCTTCCCCGACAGCGACGGCGCCGAAATCACCGTCCTGGACAAACTCACCTACGCCGGCAACACCGCGAACCTGCCCATGGACCACCCACGACTCACGTTCGTCCACGGCGACATCGCCGACACCACCCTCGTCGACGAACTCCTACCCGGCCACGACGCCGTCGTGCACTTCGCCGCCGAATCACACGTCGACCGCTCCATCAGCGGATCCGCAGCGTTCATCCAAGCCAACGTGCTCGGCACCCACAACCTCATCGAAGCCTGCATGCGCGCCGACATCGGCCCCTTCATCTACGTCTCCACCGACGAAGTCTACGGATCCATCAGCGAAGGCGAATGGACCGAAGAATGGCCCCTACGCCCCAACTCCCCCTACGCCGCCTCCAAAGCCAGCGGCGAAATGATCGCCTACGCCTACCACAAAACCCACGGCCTCGACGTCCGCGTCACCCGCTGCTCCAACAACTACGGCCCCTACCAACACACCGAAAAACTCATCCCCCTCTTCGTCACCAACCTCCTCACCGGCAAACCCGTCCCCCTCTACGGCGACGGCCTCAACATCCGCGAATGGGTCCACGTCGATGACCACTGCCGCGGCATCCACCTCGTCCTCACCCACGGCAAACCCGGCGACATCTACAACATCGGCGGCGGCGCCACCCTCAACAACCGCGAAATGACCACCCGACTCCTCAACCTCTGCGGAGCCGACTGGTCCCACGTCACCTACGTCACCGACCGCAGCGGACACGACTACCGCTACGCCCTCGACTCCACAAAAATCACCAAAGAACTCGGCTACCACCCCCAAACCGACTTCGAACAAGGCCTCAACGACGTCGTCCGCTGGTACCGCAACAACCCCGCCTGGTGGAAACCCATGCTGGACGAAGGAAACCGCGGATGAACGAGCCTGATCTGGAGCTGGCGCGACGATTCGCGCTTTCGGCCGAGGCGAGCGACGGATTCGTCCTGCCGAATGCCGAGTTCGACGGGTGGCTCGCCGAACAGAACTCCCTGAACGAGCACAAGGTCGAACGGGTCCCGTTCAGTTCGCTGGCGGGCTGGTATTTCCATCCCGACACCGGCGACCTGATGCACGAGAGCGGACGGTTCTTCTCCGCGGTCGGGCTGCGCACCGACAGCGACCGGCCCGTGAACCCGGTCCAGATGCAGCCCATCCTGAACCAGCCGGAGATCGGCGTCCTGGGCATCATCGCCAAGGAGTTCAACGGGGTCCTGCACTTCCTGATGCAGGCCAAGACCGAGCCGGGCAACATCAACACGGTCCAGCTCTCCCCGACGGTGCAGGCGACGCGGAGCAACTACACCGGGGTCCACCGGGGCCGGTCGATCACCTACATCGAGCACTTCACGCCGGGGCGTACCAGCCGGGTGCTGGTCGACGGGCTGCAGTCCGAGCAGGGGTCGTGGTTCCTGAGCAAGCGCAACCGCAACATCGTCGTCGAGGTCACCGGCGAGGTCGAGCCTCGTACCGACTTCTGCTGGCTGACCCTGGGTCAGATCAAGCGGCTGCTGCGGCGTGACAACGTCATCAACATGAACACCCGCTCGATCCTCGCGCTGTTCCCGTACACGGCGCCCGACGACGCGGACGACGACGACTACCGAGGGAGCCTCCTGCGGTCCCTGTCGGGGACGCACCGCCCCCACCGGCCGCTGCAGGAGGCGCTGACGCGCCTGACCGAGGCCAAGGCGCGCAACGAGGTCATCCGCAAGCGGATCCCCCTCGCCGAGGTCGAACGCTGGCAGCGCTCCGACGACGAGATCTTCCACGACGAAGGCAAGTACTTCAAGATCATCGCCGTCGACGTCACCGCCGCCCACCGCGAAGTCGGCCACTGGACCCAACCGCTACTGGCACCCTGCGACCGCGGCGTCTCGGCGTTCCTCATGCGGCGCATCGACGGCGTGCTGCACCTGCTCGCCCAGACCCGCGTCGAAGCCGGGCTGCTCGACCTCGCCGAGTTCAGCCCGACAGTCGACTGCACGCCCCGCAACTACGAGGGCCTGCCCGCGGAAGAGCGCCCGCCGTACCTGGACTACATCCTGAACGCGCCCAAGGACTGGATCCGCTACGACACCATCCAGTCCGAAGAAGGCGGACGGTTCCACCACGCCGAGAACCGCTACATGCTCATCGAGACGCCCGAGGACTTCCCCCTCGAGATCCCCGACGACTACACCTGGATCACCGCACACCAGGCCATGAGCCTGCTCCGATTCAGCTACCACCTCAACATCCAGGCCCGCACCCTCATCACCGCCCTCCACACCACGTGGTAACAGCACGCCGGCCCTGACGATCGGTCAGGGCCGGCGTGCTCTCACGCGAGGACGCCGATCGGCGCGGAACCCGAACCCGTACGTACAGGCCAGGTCCCGCGCCGTCCCACGAAGGCGCCGTTCAGCCGGTGAACTCGGCCAGTTCCGCGCTGTTCAGCCCGCCCGTACGGGCGAGGTGTTCCAGAGCGGCGACCAGCCTCGCCGGCGTCGGCCGCGCGGCGTTCTCCGCGGCCACCCGCCGGGCCGCCTCCCGGTAGGAGGGGTCACCCAGAACCGTCTTGACCGCGTCGCGTACGTCCTCGGCCGAGGCGCTCAGCCCCGGCACCACGCGCGAGACTCCGGTACGGGCGATTCGGGCGCTCACGGTCTTCTGCTCGTCGTTGAGCGCGAGCGCGACCTGGGGGGTGCCGATGGTCACGGCGTTCATCGAGGGGTTGGCGCTGCCGTGGTGGATGACCAGGTCGCTGACCTCGAGCAGAAGCTGTAGCGGGAAGTTGCGCAGCACGCGCACGTTGGGCGGCAGGGTGCCGAGCGCGTCGACCTGCTTCTCGTTCGCCGCGAGGACGACGTCGTCGGCGGAGGCCGCGGCCGCCTCGATGGCGTACGGGAGCACCGGCAGGTTCGTGCCGTGGCCGCCGGTGGCGGAGTTACCCCACAGGATGCAGACGCGGGTCCCGGTCGCGGGAGTCCGCAGCCAGTCCGGGACCACCGCCGGGCCGTTGTAGGAGACGTACCGGATCGGGATCCGCAGCGCGTCGCCGAGCATCGGGGTCGACGCGTCCGGTGCGACGTCGATGACGTACTTGATCTGGTCGCCGCTGAACGGCGGCTGGCCGTAGCGCGGCCAGGAGCCCGACGGGTCGCCGTCACCGAGGTTCACGCCCGGCTCGGTTTCGACCGTTCCAATCATGCCGAACGGGAAGTAGACGGACGGGACGTCGATGAGCTTGGCGGCGAGCGCACCCTCGGCCGACATCACGTCGAACACCACGAGGTCGGGCTTCCAGGAGCGGGTGAACTCCACGCACCCGTCATAGCTGCGTTTGATCCCCTCCCCGCAGCTCTCCCAGAACTTCGGGCCCTCGGTCGCGAGGTCGAAGTCGGACAGGTCGGAGACGCGCTCACCGGTGTACGGGTGCGCCGGAAGGCCGGGCAGCGTCCGCTCCCCGTCAACGGCCTCCTGGTAGTACCACATCCGGGTCATGACGTCCTGGTCGAGCGTGTCCAGCACCGGGACCGCCACCAGCCCCGATCTGGCGATCGCGTCGACGGCGGGGGGCGCGACCGCGACCCGTACCTCGTGACCGGCCGCCTGCAACGCCCACCCGAGCGGGACCATGCAGGAGTAGTGGCCGGCCCACGCCGAGACCGCGAACAGGACCTTCATGGCAACGTCTCCACCTTCATCGGATCTTTTCCAACAGAGGCACGATGTCGCCGGGCAGCGGCTGCCCGCGCATCTCGGACTGGAGCCGCAGCGCCGCGTCCCGGCGTCCAGGCTCGGTGACCAGCTCACGGACCGCGTCGCGGATGCCGTCGACGTCCGTCCCGGCCTCCTCCAGGTGGATGCCGGCGCCGGTCTTGGCGAGCTGGCCGGTGTTGAACTGGCCCTCGGGGATGCTCGTGATTCCGAGTTGCGGCACTCCGCAGGCGGCGGCGGTCATCACCGTTCCGGTGCCGCCGGTGTGCACGATGGCCGCGCACCGGGACAGCAGCATGTTCAGCGGGACCCAGCCCACGGTCCGTACGTTGTCCGGCAGCTCGCGAAGCGGCGTCAGGAGCGCCTCCTCGGCCGCGCCGATGGTGAGCACGATCTCGACGTCGAGCTCGGCGATCGCGTCGACGTACGCGCGGAACGCCTCGACGACGCTGATGCCGAGCTTCTTCTGCTGGGTGGTGCCCCAGGTGACGCAGACGCGCGGGCGCTCGGACGGCGCGGCGAGCCAGTCCGGCAGCGAGCCCGATCCGTTGTACGGGATGTAGCGCATCGAGTGGCTGAGGGTGGCGGCGCGCTGCGGGTCCGTCTCGGGCCAGCGCATGCTCTCCGGGCGCGGGTCGATCCACGCGTCGGGCTGGGCCTGGGGCTCGGCGCCGAAGCGGTGGAAGAGGTCACAGAAGCCGGGGCGCGGCTCGACACCCGACCACAGGTCGGTCAGCTCGAGCCTCGGGACCCTCGCCATGCCGTACAGGTGGCTGACCGTGGGGACGCCGATGACCTGCCCGGCCACCTGGCCCGCGTAGCTGACCGGGTCCTGCACGACGACGTCCGGCCGCCAGGCCTTGGCGAAGTCGACGAGGCCGTCCACCATCGCCAACGCGGTGTCGAACTGCAGCCGCGCCATGTTGTCGACGACACGGTCCCAGGGGTTCTGCGGCGGCGCGCCGGGATCGGCGGCCTTGGGGGCCAGCTCTCCGCTCTTCAGGCGCCCGTCGAGGTCGATGTCCTCACCGGCGGAGACGGCCGGCAGTCCGGAGCCCTCGATCGCGTCCATCAGGGACGGCGTGCTCGCCATCCGAACCTCGTGCCCGGCCAGGAGGCACGCCCAGGCCAACGGCACCATCGGGAAGAAGTGGGCCCGCGCGGCGTAGGTCGTGAACAGTACCCGCATGACGGCTGTCCCTGTCTCTGAAGAGATGACGATTCGCGATCATGCTGTCGCCCGCGGCTAGAACACCGGTCGACCGAGGATCCAGTACGGCTCCCGACCCACGGCGAACACCAGCGTTCGACGATGTCTCTAGCTGCCCTCAAACAGCAGCGACGACCATCCGTGATGGAGAGTCATACGGACGGTCAACCCGGGAGATTGTGAGGTCCACCGCGAAATGGCGCTTTCACAAACTCAACCAGCACCGGTCCGTACGCCCGCCGGCATGGACGGAACCGGGACCGGCGGCGTGGCCCGCCGTCTCAAGGGGCGCCGGATCACCACGACGAGGACGGAGCTGTTCCTGCCGCCCCGCCTCCCGCTGGACACGTGGCGGGAGATCGGCGAGGAGCTGTCCGTTCTGTGGGACGCCTCCACCTGGTGGCAGGGTGACTGGCTCCTCTACGGGCAGGACCGCTACCCCGACCGCTACCAGTGCGCGCTGGACAACTCCGGGCTCGACTACCAGACCTTGCGCAACTACGCGTGGGTGGCTCGTAAGTTCCCGGCGCACCGGCGGCGGCCGGGCCTGAGCATGCAGCACCATGCGGAGGTGGCCTCGCTCTCCGAGGAGGAGCAGGACCACTGGCTGGACCGCGCCGAGGCGGGCCGGTGGTCGCGGAACAAGCTGCGTACCTACCTGCGGCAGGGCCAGGTCGGCGAGCGCGGGGCGCCGGACGGCAAGCTCGTCATCAAGACCGACCCGAGCCGACGGCAGCGCTGGGCACGTGCCGCCGAGCGTCGCGGGCAGGACCTGACGAGCTGGGTCACCCACGTATTGGACCGTGCCACTGAGAGTGTGCTCGCGGCCGCCGAACCCGTGGTCGCTGAGACACCGGACGATGTGGAGCGCTCCACGATCTCCCTCTGATCGAGGCTCGACACGCCTTCGATCGACCGGCACTATAAGCGGCCCCAAGCATCCGATGGCAGCGTGCGGGGCATGCGGATAGTCGGGGGCGGCCTGCTCGCTCGAGGCTTCGAACGATTCCGTGACGACTTCCCGGACGTGTTGCTGTACGCCTCCGGAGTGTCCCGGTCGACGGGAGCCTGCCACCAGGATTTCGAACGGGAGACCGATCTGCTCGACTCGACGCTTCACACGTGCCGTGCCAACGGTCAGCGGATCGTGTACTTCTCCACCGCTTCAACCCACCTGTACGGCTGGACCGGGCATCTCGGTGAGGAGGACGGGCCGATCGAACCCTGCACCTCCTACGGCCGGCACAAGGCCGCGATGGAAATGGTGATCCGCATGTCGGGCGCGGACCACCTGATCCTGCGCCTGTCGGAGGTGGTCGGGCCCGGTCAACGCCGGCACCAGCTGTTGCCGTCACTGGTGAGCCAGATCGCCGACGGGATGGTCACCGTCTACCGCGGCGCGTGCCGCGACCTGATCGACGTGGACGACGTCGCGTCGATCGCCGCGGAGCTCCTGGCGTCCGGGCTCAACCGGGAGACCGTCAACGTCGCCTCGGGCCACTCGGTGAGCGCCGAGGAGATCGTCGACCACCTCGTCCGCCGGTCCGCGCGGAACGTGCTGCGCAAGTACGTGGACATGCCGGCCGACCGGTGCCGTGTCTCGACGGAAAAGCTGTCGCGCTGCCTGCCGACGGGGAGCATGGAACGGTTCTCCCCCACTTACTACCGCTCCGTCATCGAGAAGTACTACGCCTCAGGGCACGTCGCGGCGGCGTACGAGGACCACGGACAGGCCGGTGAAGAGCGCGACGTACGCGAGCAGGACGAGGGTGGCGAGCCAGGGCGGTGAGACGGACACGACGCCGGGTACGCCGCCGTCGCTCTGCCGCTCCGAGCCGAGCGCCGCGGCCAGCGAGCCGGCGCTCGGTCCGATGAGGAGCCGCTGCACCCAGTCCAGGGCCGGTACGAGGCCGGTGAGCTGCGCCACCGCATTCTCCAGGGCGAGCAGCCACACCAGCCCGACGCCGATGGCCGCGCCCGTGCCACGGAACAGCGTGGCCAGGAACATGCCGACGCTGAGCGCGGCGAGCGTGACGAGCCAGGCGGCGCCGAGCCCGCCGAGGATGGTGCCCGGGTCCGGCCAGTGCACCGGCTTGCCGAACGCCTCGGCGACGATCGCGCTGGCCGCGGCGAGCGCCGCGAACAGGGCGGTGACCACGCCCAGCGACGGCAGCGCGACCGCGACCCACTTGGCCAGGACCGTGGCGGCGCGCGACGGCCCTTGGGTGAGCAGTGTGCCGAGCGTGCCCCACCGGTACTCGCCGCCGATCGCGATCGTGCCGAGCAGCAGCATCATGGCGCTGCCGAACAGCGGGTACAGCCCGACGCCCGCGGCGACGAAATGCGCGGGCAGCACGCCGTCGATGAGCTTCGCGCGGTCGGCGGCCGAGTAGCTCGTGCTGCTGGCCAGCGCCTGGTGGACGATGACCGGGATGACCGTGCCGAACACCACGGCGAGCGTCAGCCACAGGCCGCCGACGATCCAGGTGGCGGGCCGTCGGCGCGCGGCGAACAGCTCCGCGCGGATCGCGGCGATCATCGGGCCGCCACCTCGCTCTCGTGTCGTCCGGCGCCGCTCTCGTCCTCGGTGAGGCTGAGGAAGACGTCCTCCAGCGATCTCCGCTCCGTGCGCAGCTCGGTGACCTCGACACCGCCGAGGACCAGGTCCCGGTTGATGGCCGCGACGGCGTCCGCCTCGGTCGTCGCCCGCAGCGCGCCGTCGACGGTCCCGACGGAGCGTACGGCCGGGTGGTCGCGGAGCAGGGACAGCGCGCGCTCGAGCGGTGCGGCGCGTACGACGACGCTGCCGGCGCCGGCGGTGGCGCGCAGCTCGTCGACGGTGCCCTCGGCGACGAGGCGCCCGGACCGCATCACGGCGACCCGGTCGCACAGGTGCTCGACCTCGCCGAGCAGGTGGCTGGAGAGCAGCACGGCGCGGTGCTCGTGCCGCAGGGAGGCCACCAGCTCGCGCATGGCCGCCATGCCGGCCGGGTCCAGGCCGTTGGTGGGCTCGTCGAGGATGAGCAGCAGCGGGTCCTTCAGCAGCGCGGCGGCGACGCCCAGCCGCTGTTTCATGCCGAGCGAGAAGGACCGGTACGCGCGGCCGGCCCGGTCCGCCAGGTCGACCTCTGCCAGCGCCGACTCCACACGATCGTCGCCCACGCCGCAGTAGCGCGCGAGCAGCCGGAGGTTGTCGCGGCCGTTCAGGTGAGGGTAGAAGGCCGGCGACTCGATCAGCGAGCCGACGCGGGCCAGGCTCCGCCGGCTGCCGGCGGGATGCCCGGCGACGACGGCCGAGCCGGACGTCGGCCGGATCAGCCCGGTCAGCATCCGCAAGGTGGTCGTCTTCCCGGCCCCGTTGGGCCCCAGGAAGCCGAACACCTCGCCGCGCGCCACCCGCAGGTCCAGGCCGTCCACGCCGACGACACCGCTGCGGAACCGCTTGGTCAGGCCGGTCGCGGTGACCACGTCGCCGTCGTTGTCCTCCGCGCTCATGCCACCGAACCCTTCCGCGCCCGGCTCCGGGCGTACCAGAGGAAACCTGCGATCATCGCGGTCACCAGCACCGGAACGGCGGACGCGACCGCCGGCCCGGTCCGGCGGTCGAGCGTGACGAACCAGTACCCGCACATCGCCGCGTACCCGACCGTGAGCACGACGGCCGCCGCCGACCCGTACACGGTGTAGATCCAGCGGTCGGCGCGGGCGTACGCGCGGCGGCGCGGGTCACGCGCGAGCAGCAGGCCCGCGTACCGTACGGTCTCGGTGCGCAGGTCGGCGGCCCGCAGCGCGTGCCCGAGCATGTGGTAGCCGTCGAGCTGGAACAGCGGCACGAGGTTCACCCACGCGGTGACGCTGCCGAACAGCAGAAGGCCGGCCGCGACCGCGCGCGGCGCCGGGTGGCCGGCCGACAGCGCCCACCAGGCGAGGACCGGCAGCAGGGACAGCAGGCTGACGAACACCCCGGCGAAGGCGGTCGCGACCCGCGCGTGCCGGCGGTGGAACAGCACCACGTCGTCGGTCTTGCAGTACGGCGCGACCATCGGGAAGCGCCACATCACGCCGATCTCGGGCACCGTGCCGCCGAAGTGCCGGCAGGTCACGCCGTGCGCGGACTCGTGCAGGGCGGCGATCACCCAGATGCCGAGCAGCCCGGCCGGGACGGACAGCCACAGGCCGGGGCCCTGGTGCGCGTCGTCGGCGAGGGCGGTCAGGTGGGTCCCGACGAACACCTCCAGCGCGACGACGATGGCCAGCGCCGGCACCACGAACCACGGCGTGAACGCCCAGCGCAGCCGCCGGGCCATCGCGGCGCACCAGGCGTCCGGCCGTACGAGGGGCACCCGGCGGCGCATCGGCGAGCGTTCCGCCCGGGCCCGCGCGGTGTGCGCGTCGGCGAGCCGGGCGAGCGCGGCATGATCGTCCGCGCCGGCCAGCAGCTGCCGGGTGCCCAGCATGGTGAAGATCTGCGCCCAGTGCTCCGACGCGAGCCGCCGCCCGAACTCGGCGAGGTACTCGGCGCCGATCCGGTCGAGGGTGTGCTCGCCGTCGAGCCGCGCCATGATGAAGTACTCGCGCCGCCCCACCCGGTAGAACCATCCGGTGCGCCGGTCCTTGACGTGGTGGACGACGGTGCCGCCGGACCGCAGCCCCGGCCCGAGCACGACGTCGTCGCGCAGCGCCGGTGCCGACGCGCCGGCGGCGCCCAGGCCCGACGCCGCGGCGGGCGCGGCGTCCGCGCTCACGCCCTCACCTGGTCGGCGTCCAGCGACAGGACGGCCAGCCGGTTGATGTAGGCGAGGTAGATTTCGTCCAGGATGCTCGCGCCGAGACGGTTCGCGGTCATGTGGATGTAGGAGCTCAGCAGGATGGGCAGCGCCACCGACGGGTCGGTGACCGGGCCGTCGCGGAAGCTCAGCTCGCCCGCTCGCGTCAGCTCCACGGCGCGGTCCCGCAGCTCCAGGCAGTGCTCGGCCCACTCGCGCTCGATGCCGGTCGCCGTCGCGGGGTCGCGCACGGTCTCCCGGATCCGCCGCACGCGCTCCCGCAGCCGGTCGCTCATCCGGGCGAAGCCGCCCTCGAAGTTGGCGTGCTGCTCGTCGCTCGGCTCCTGGTAGGAGGTCTCCCAGAAGATCCGGTAATTCTCCAGGAAGACCGCGACGGCCGCGTCGTCGGGCAGGAGGGCGAAGCACAGCGCCATGTCCAGTTGCACGGTCTGGCCCAGCAGGACGGTGCGCATGTGCAGGTTGGTGGTGGTCAGCAGCCGCAGCACCAGGTCGCTGGACCGCTCGAAGTGCCACTCCGACAGCGCCATGCCGGCGGGCCCGCCGTAGCGGTCCAGCTCCTGCTCATAGGCGATCTCGTGGACGCTGTTGTTGGCCCGGTACGGCATCTCGCCGTCGGCGCCGTACTGGGCGTTCCACTTCTCCTCGCTGTACTCGGCGAGGTACATGCGCTTGAACAGCTCGGCGCTGGCGTCCCGGTCGGCCTCGTACAGGGCGGGCCGACGGGCGAGGACCGCATCGAGGGCCTCATGGATCTCGGCGCGGATCCGCTCCGTGGCGGCCACTTCGGCGGGCAGCACGCGGAGCCGTACGTGCGGGCCCTCGAGCCAGTAGCGGATGAAGAACCACCGCCGGATCAGGCCCTCCTCGCGCAGCCGCCGTACCACCGGCCCGACGCCCTCGACCAGCATCGGGTTCGAGTTGGCCGCGTAGAAGACGTGGAAACTCAGCCATTCCGGCTCCGGGCTCACGGTGCCTCCGTTCGGACTCCGTCGATCTCGACCGTCAGTTCGGTGACGTACGGGCGGCCGTCGTGGCTCATCGTCAGCTGCTCGGGTCCAGGCAGCATCTCGGTCAGCACCAGGACGCCGGAGTTGTCGCGCACCACCGCGTCCACGAGCGTCAGGCACAGGTAGGAGTCGAAGTCGACGTACAGCGGCTTGTACTCACCGGGCGTCTGCGTGGTCAGGAAGACGCGTCTCGGGATCCCGTTGTCGCGGCGCCATCGTTGCCAGTCCAGGAACCAGACCGCGTCGTTCTGGTCCGGCCTGCGCTGCGGGACCCGCGCGGCGCGTACGCTCCACTGCCGCCGTGACAGCACCACGGAGCCGTACCGGACCCGGGGCAGGCGCACGATGTCGTCTTCGGGCTCGGGCACGCCCGTACCGGCCCACAGGTCGAGCTGGGCCATGCCGGTGTAGGAGAAGTTCAGCAGCACCTGCTGGACCTCGGGCAGCGCGCCCGGCAGCAGGAACCCGAGGTAGACCGGGATGACCTCGACGCCCAGGCGCTTGGAGCGCAGCATCAGCCGGTCGTGTTCGAGGTCCTCGGAGACCACCAGGTCATCGACTCCGATCTGGACGTCGGCCGGGCGGCTGCTGACCTCGCCGGGGCAGACGATCTCGTACTCGGTGACGGCGGGATGCAGGTTGAGGTTGGTGGCGTCGTAGCCGCCCTTCAGCTCGGCGAAGACGGCGCCGGGCGGCTGTACCGAGCGCAGCACGCCGCGCATCCGGCCGGCGAGGTCGTCCGCGCCGTCGAAGAGGTGCGCGAACCGCGAGAACAGCAGGGTGAGGCCGGAGTAGACGCGGTTCACCACGGCCCTGGGCGCGCCGTCACCGTCGTCGGCCACCTGGAGGAAGAACGAGCGCGGTTGCAGGGCGCCGAGGTCGGCGGGGAGCGCGTCGGCGATCCGGTCCGGGAAGTCGGCGTCGAGCACCAGCTCCTCGCTGTCGGCGGGCAGCGACCGGTAGGCCTCGGCGAGCCGGTCCGCGACCGCCTTCCGCGCCTCGTCGACCGCGGTCAGCTCGGGCTGGCGGAACCAGTTGTCGTGCGGCGTGTACCGGCCATCGGCGGTGAAGCTGCGATGCCGCATCAGCCGCTGGTGGAAGTTGTCGAAGAAGTCGCGGTGGAACTCGTGGGCGAAGGCCAGAAAGTCCTCGCACCGGCCGCCCTCGCCGTGCCGGATCCGGAAGTACCCGCGGGTGACGAGGCGGCGCAGCACGCTGCTGTCGAAGGCCGGCATGATCCGGCTCAGGCTGCGCAGGTCCGGCAGCAGCTCCCGCTCCCAGACGGCCGTGTCGGCCGCCACCTCGGCGGTACGCAGCGCGGTGTCCTCGTAGACGAGAGTGGCGGGCGCCGACGGTTCTTCGGCGCCCAGGTCGGTGTGGGCGGCGAGGACCTCGTCGCGGATGGCGGCGAGCAGCCGGCGCCGTTCCTCGAGGCTCGCGGTACCGAACCGGTACACGGACTCCGCCACCGTCGACAGCCGGTCGGCGAGCGCGCGAGTCCACGGCCGGTCCAGCGCGACCAGACTCGCGCGGTAGCCCGCGAGCGGGTCCGGGTCGTGGATGTCGAGCTGGAGGTCCGGCGTCTCCAGCAGGCCCAGCCGCAGGAGGTGGCCGACGTAGGTCTCGATGTCGGCGCGCTCGCGCCCGACCAGGCCGCAGAGCCGGTCCACCAGGTCGCGTACGCGGACGACGCCGTCGCCGGACACCTCGGCCAGGACCTCGGACAGGATCGTGCCGGAGGGCAGGAAGAACAGCGTCTCGCGCAGCGGGTCGACCTTGGCGGCCGAGTCGGCGCCGTCGCCGGACACCTGGGACCGGCGCAGGTAGCGGATCAGGTCCTCGTGCTCCTGCCAGCCGCCGGTGGCCCGCACCGGCAGGTCGGCGCGCAGCCGCGGGTCGGCGAGCACGGCGGCCGACAGCCGGGCCGGGACCGCCATGTTGAGGCGTACGGCGCTGCGCCGTCCGGGCTCGGCGAGACGTACCGTGAGCGGCGCGCCGGTCCCGTCGCGGAAGGTGCCGACGCAGACCGAGGTCAGGGTGCTGAACGGGCTGGTCTTGCAGGCCGTGCGGAGGAGGTACTCCATCAGGGAGCGCTCGACCCGGCGGGCGCGCTTGCCCGGCCGCTCCCCCGCCTCGTCCAGGTAGCGGTCGGCGTAGCGGTCCAGCGACGGGGAGGACAGCTGGAGACCGAGGCGCAGGTCGGGCTCGCGCGCGAGGCGGCGGAGCACCGCACGCCGGTCGCGCAGCTCGGCGGCGATGACCTCCTCACCGCCGGCCAGCAGTTCCGCACGACGCCGCGCGCCCTCGACGAGGCCGCGCAGCGTCGCGGCGTCCGCCTCGCCGAGTGCGGCCGTGGCGGCCTCCAGCGCGGGCCCGGGCCGTACCGGGCGCAGGTTGAACACGTCGCGCCGCAGCCCGATCAGCAGGCGGCGTACCACGTCGTCGGAGCACCGCCCGACCGCGTCGGCGAGCGGGTCCGCGAGGGCGTCACGCGCCGCGGCGGCCTCGTCCTCGGTGGCCAGTACGGCCTCGGCCCACGTGACGGTGGCGGTGAACCGCAGGTCCGCCACCGTGTCGTACGGCAGGCCGGCGACCCGCAGCATGAACGGCTCGGCGACGCGCCAGTCGTAGTCGGCCCTGGTGGGCGCGGACGGCGTGGCCGTCCCGATCGGTGACACCGCGGTTCTCCTCCCGTACGGACGTGCGATCTCAGGCCAGCCGGTAGTCGAAGTCGGCCGGGTCGGTGCGTTCGTGGCCGAGCAGCAGGAACAGGAAGGTGCGCTCGTCCGCGCGGTCCAGCCCGACGGCCTCGTCGATGGCGATGTTGTCGAAGCCGAGGACCGCGCCGCAGCCGACGCGTGCCGCGCTGGCCGCGACGTACGCGGTCTGCGCCACGGCGCCGACCTCGGTGTTGAGCACCCGGTAACCGCGGCTGCCGTACAGCTCCAGCGCGGATTCGAGGTTCGCGGAGATGGCCAGCACCGCGGCGACCTGGTCCAGGTTGTAGTTGGACAGGTAGTACGCGCGCTGCAGGAACGTCCCGAGCTCACGCTCCTGGACCGGGTGCAGCCGGTGCCCGTCCGCCTCGTACGCGTACGTGCCGGCGGGGAGCCCGCCGACCCGGTTGGCCAGGAGGAAGAGGCGAGTGAGCGGCGCGTCGGCGGTCTTGACGTCGGCGGAGTACCGCTGCGCCGAGGCGGCCCCGGCCAGGACCGTGCCGGTCTCCTCCAGGCTCAGCGGCGGTCTCGCGACGAACGCGCCGAAGCTGGAGCGGCGCCGGCGCAGCACGTCTTCCAGCCCGTCGTCGCCGGGCCGCGGCGCGGGCAGCGCGACGGGTGCGGCGGCACGGGGCGGCGACGGCACGACCGGGGCGTCGGCGGTGGCGACCGGCCGCGGCTCGTCCCCCAGCAGGGTCGCGAGGTGCACCTGCTCCGGCTGCTCGAACCGCAGGATCGTCTTCGACCGCTCGAAGAAGGGCCGGTCCACCAGCGGTCCCGGCGCGGTCGCCCGGAACGGTCCGGGCGCGGGGTCGCCGGACCACGGCAGCGGGACCACCGCGAGGACGCTCTCATCGAGGGTCTCGAGGCCGAGCAGGTCGTTGAGGGGCTCGTCGGCGAACCACAGGGCGCGGCTCAGCGACCGGCCCAGACCACGGGCGATCAGCTCCCACGAGCCGAGCAGCGCCCCGGCGTCCTGGGTCACCACGTGGTAGCAGAAGCTGTTGTACTTGTAGGAGTTCTTCCAGAAACGCACCGTCATCAGCAGGAACTGATCGGTGCCGAGGTCCTCGCCGACGGCCTCGCGCACCCGGTCCGTCACGTCGCCGGTGACGAGCCGTTCGAGCGCGTGGTGGGCGGTCGAGTAGTGGTAGACGCCCGGCACCAGCGGGCCGGAGCCACCGGCGACCCAGTAGGTCTCCAGCGGGTACATCCCGCCGCCGGACGCGGTGCCCCGGCCCCACAGCGCGTTGTCGTAGTGGATCCGCGTGTCGCTGTCCTGGTTCCAGCCGACCCGCAGCCGCCGGTCCAGCACGCCGTACGACAGCCGCATCAGCGCCGCCACCGCGTCCATCGTCCACGGGGCGCCGCCCTCCGCGTGCCCGGTGAGGGCGTCGCGCACCGGGCCGAGGTCGGGCAGGACGGCGGGCATCGGCAGGCGCGGCACGCCGAGGTAGATCTTGTGCTTGGACGGCTGGTCGGCCCAGTTCGGGTGGAAGTCGACCGGTTCCATCGGCTTGCGTCCGCGGAAGAACACCGTCTCGGCGTAGTCGCGCACCGTGTGTACCCGCTCCTGCGGCATCTGCCCGCCTTCCTCGTCGCGCGGTCGCCTGACCGGGGCCGCCGTCATGGGAACGGGTGGGGTCGGACGTGCAGGCCGGTCGGGCCGAAGCCCGATCCGGGCGGCTGCACCGTGTCGAGCCGGCCGGCCAGAAAGTCGCGCAGCCGTGGATGGCGCAGAACCCGCTGCCGCTGCCAGCCGAAGTCGATCGGGATCAGGCCGGGCGCGATGACGCTGACCGTACGGACGCCGACCGTCTCCTGCTCCGGGCAGGTCTGGTCGACGACGATCACGTCGCTGCCGAGCCGGGTGAACCGCTCGGTGAGGTAACGCACGTCGTCGGTGAGGTCGAGCCCGGACGGGCGCTCGGCGAGCCAGCCCGCGTGCAGCTCCTGGAGCGAGCGCACCTGGGGCGCGTCGAACAGGAACCCGGCGTGCTCCGCCATCTCCGGCAGGCCGTACAGCCCGGAGTGGTGGGTCAGCTCGTGCACCAGGTCGTAGTCGTCGACCATCGCCCGCAGGATGGGCTCGCGCCCCATGACGCGCTCGTCGAAGCCGGGCACGTACGAGGCGGTCTCGGACATCGCCGAGCGCACCGCCTCCTCCGGGTCGAAACCGGCGCCGGCCCCGAAGCAGAGCGTGCCGGGACTGCCGTCGCGGCGCTCGCCGACCGCCATCACCGCCGGTACGGGCAGGTCCGCGCGCATGTCGAACAGCCGCATCGTGTACCCGAGGCGCGCGACCCGGTCCGCCATGAACCGGGTCCGCGGGTCGCGGCAGGAGGCCAGGTCGATCTCCGGGAGCCGGGCGGCCCCATGCCAGCTGAGCAGGAACGCGTCGCGTTCGAGCAGCTCGAGCATGGCGTGCAGGATCGCCTCCTCGGTGCAGCTCCCGCTGGCGCAGCCGTTCGAGCACTCCTGCACGAACTTCTTGTACGGCCGGCGGTCGAGGTAGAAGACGAGCTGCTCGGGCACGAGGATCGGGCGGCCGTCGCGCAGCGAGTGGCCCCAGGTCCAGTGCATGGGCGTGGCCGGGTCGAAGGGCGCGTAGTACTCGGCGTGCCCGGCGTAGAACTCGGGGGCGTACTCGCCGCAGGCACGCGGGTCGAGCGCGTCCGGCGCGAGGTTCTCGTAGGTGTCGAAGATGTCGGCGGACCTGGCCCTGGGGAACTGCCCGGCGTAGCGCTCCAACCCCTCGAGCAGCCCGTAGCGCTCGCTGTCACGCAGGCTCTGCGCCTGCCCGCTCCACCACATCTCGTGGTAGTCGTAGCGACTGCGCACGCGGAAGAACCCGCTGACCGGCGTGGTGGCCGTGCAGCGGTAGGCGGGCATCAGCGAGCCGGTCAGCGTGCCGCAGATCGGGTTGGCGTACCTCGTGACCGGCAGGTCGAGGTCGTCGACGGAGCGCAGCCGGTAGTCGGTGGGCGCGGACTTGGGCCGCGACTGGAGCGTCACCACGGCGGCCTCGGCGGTGTCCGGCCGGGGCGCCGCGCACGACGGGCACTCGGAGTCGGCGACCAGCTCGTGCCGCACGACGGTCAGGTCGGCGAGCCGCAGCTCGTAGACGTCGGCGATCGGGTCGGTACGGCGGCTGCCGGCGGCGGCGTGCACCAGCCGGCTGATCGCCTCCAGCGCGAACGGGCTGAGCTGCGGGTCGGTGCCCGCGACGTAGGCGGCCTGGCCCTCGTCGATGGCGCGCCGCTCCTCCAAGGGGCGCACGCTGACGAATCGCCGGCGCAGGCACACGCCGCACGGCCGCCCGGAGGCGTCGCCGCGGTGCAGCGGCCCGACGATGACCATGCCGGAGTACAGCCCGACCGGCAGGACGTCGCCCGGCTCGTCCACGCGGTCGCCGGTGACCCCGGTGCCGGGTAGCCCGAGCAGGCCGACGTCGACGCGCAGCGGCGCGCCGGGGTCCGGGCCCACGCGTGCGGCCAGGTAGTCGCGCACCGCCGCGACCGCGGAGTCGACCTCCGGCGGTGCCACGGCGGTACTCGTCGCGGCTGTCATTCGCCCTCCTGATCAACGGCGGTTGCCGCACGGCTGCCCGCGCCTGTGCCGAGCGCACGGGCAGCCGTGACGGTGCTACGGTCTAGCTGGGGTTTCTCACTGCGCGTGGAGCGTGGATCCGCTCCACGCGTCAGCTCGTGCTGCTACTGCAGGAGCAGCAGCTGCTGGTGCTGCAGGAGCAGCACGACGAGCACGAGCAGCTGGAGCTGGAGAACGCCAGCTCCAGTCCGGGCTCGACGAGCTCATCGATCTCGAAGGTCATGCTCTCCAGCGCGGCGAGCTCGTCCCTGAGTTCAGCGGACATGGTTCCTCCCTTCCGTCCATCTAGGCCTCCCACCGATCGGCCGACCGGCGGGCGCAGTGGGGCGGCGGGCTCAGCCCGTACCTCCGGACCTGGCCGCCAGCAGGACGCTGCCGGTCGTGATCGCCGGTGTCGTCCGCAGGTCGACGGTGGTGGTGTCCACCAGGTAGGCGTCCAGGCCCTCTCCGGCCAGCGACGAGAGCATCTGGCCGGTCTCCGCCGTGGGCGCGTCCAGGGACCACGGCGCGGAGTCGCCCCCGGTCCACCCGGTGCGCGGGTCGAAGTCGGCCAGCAGCGGGTCGCCCAGGTCGGCGGGCGCGCCCTCGGCGGCGATCAGCTGCGCCTGTCCGAGCGCGTCCCGCAGCGCGGCGCGCAGCGCCTCCCGCGCCGACAGGCCCGCGCCGACCGTCCACACCGGGCCGCCCTCGAGGACGGCGAGCACCGCGTGGCCGGGCAGAGCGCCGGGCAGAGCGTACGCGCGGACGCGCTCGCCGAGGTGCCTGAGGCCGGACAGCGCGAACCGCGCCTCCTCGTCGGACTCCAGGGTCGTCGCGGGCAGCTCGTACGCCGCGGCGGTGCCGCGGATCGCGGCGACCAGCCCGCGGTGGGCCAGCGCGTCGGACAGTCCGGCGGCGACGATCTCCGTACGGGACCGGCCGGCGGCGGCGCCCGCGCGGGTGCGCTCGAAGCCGAGGTCGACGTTGACCGACGAGAACGGGTACACGGCCGCGTGCGGCACCAGCGCGGGTGCCCCGTCGGCCAGCGAGACCGCCGGGACGTACGCGCGCGGGACGTCGTCGCCGGGCCGCACCCCGCTCCAGATCGCCAGGTCGGCGGGGGCCACCACGCGGTGACCGGCCGCGGTCAGCTCCGCGGCGGTGCCGACCACGACGTCGGGCCGGTCCGTGCAGGTGCCGACGTACCAGCTCAGCGCCGACCGCATCGCCGCGAGCCGGGCCTGCAGGATCGTCTCGGTGTGGAACGCGGTGATCCACCGGGGCCCGTGGGCGCCGGCGCCCGCCACCCGGATCCGGCCGATCTTCAGCGGGATCTGCTCGAGCGGCTCGTCGGCCCAGCCGGACAGCACTCCGACCCGCGGCGAGACGAGCGGCGCCGCACGCTCGTAGACCTCTTCGTCGGCGGCGTCATCGGCCGGCGCGGACCCCTCGGCGGGGACCAGGTCACGGCACAGCGGGCACTCCGGGTGCGGCAGCAGGGGATCGCGCACCGACTCCAGCGTCGTGACGTCCTGCGTGACGACGTGCCGCTCGTCGGCCGCCGACAGCTGGCCGGTGAACAGGCGGAACATCTCGAGGGCCGCCGCGTTGCCGATCATCGCGGGCACGGTCTCCCCGGCGGACGCGCGCCGGTCCACGGGTCGCGCCAGCGCGAGCTCGCGCCAGAGGTCGGCCGCCGCCGACGGGTCGCCGTTCGCGCTCAGCCGCAGCTGCGCGCAGACCCAGCAGGGTCCCGTGGTGGTGCCCGACAGCGGGCCGAGGACGGCGCGCTCTCCGGCCGACACGATCGGCAGGAGCCGCGCGGACGGGCGGTCGTCCTCGCGCAGCCGCCGGCTGATGTCCAGCAGCTCGGACAGCCCGGCGCCCTCGGCGGCGACGACCACGACGTCGTAGTCGCGCCACGACACGTCGCCGGTGCCGGGCAGCGCGGTCAGCGTGACGGGCACGTCCGCGGCGCGCAGCTCCCCGGCCTCACGCTCCAGGTCTCCGGCCGCGGCGGCGTCCGTCGTGACGTGGTCGACCCGTGCCATGCCGTTGCGCACCAGCCCGCGCACCGCGGCGTCGACCACCGGACCCGAGCCGATGACCAGGGCACGCGCGGAGCGGAATCGGGCGAACCGCGCCGCGGGCGAGTCGCCGCCCGCGCCGCCGGTGAAGTGCTCGACGAGGTTGATCTGCGGCCGGAACCGCGTCAGGACGGCGTCGGACAGCCCGGCGTCGCCGGCCGACGGCACGTCACGTACGAAGCCGCGTTCGAGAAGGGCGCCGGTCAGCCGGAGGACGGTCTGGCGCTGGCCGTCGTCCAGGCCGCTGCACAGTTCGCCGACGCTGTACTCGCCGTTCATGCGGGGGCCGAGGATGGAAATCCACTGGTAGGCCAGCCGCCCCTTCAGCACACAGGCCGTTTCCGTGTGCCGCAGATAGACGCCCGTCTCTACCTTGAGAAACACTGCGTCATTCCGCAGTCGGGGCCTGACCTTCAGCAGCTCAGCTTCGGACGCCATACCGTTTAACACTCCCATTAGAAGGGTGGCGAAGAAATGTTAAAGCAGATTAGGCCCCGAGAATGACAAGCAATTTTCCTTTTCTGCGGGGCAGATTAGCGCACCGGAAGGCAGGGGTCAATAGCACGCTTTTCGCCACAAAACACGTGGTAAACGTCGTGGTCAACGGCAAAAGTCGCCAATCTGCCACATATCATGCTTACCAGATAGGGAAAGTGGAGCGATATCTCACTGTCCGTTTTTCGGTCGTTACACCACGTGGCTCCAGAACAGACATGGCGCAGCTCGAGGGCCGATCCAGCAACCGATCCGACAAGGCCAGAGGCGGACCGCCCATGCCCATAAATGGCACCGTCCACTCCCGGTCGCCGGACCATGACTCTCGCCGCATCGAAAACGTGTGACGCCGCGCGCGCTTCCGGTCATCCGATCGCCGGGCTCGGGCGTCGTACAAACGGATCGGCCAGCCGGTCGTACCATCCTGCCGAAGGGGACAGATGAGATCCCTCTACCGACGCTCGCTCCTGTTCCCCGCCGTACTCGCGGTGGGCCTGGCCACGCTCTCCCCCGCGTCGGCCGACGAGACGCCCGGATCGATCTCCGGACGGATCACCAGGGGCGACGGCGGACCGGCGGCCTGGGCGCAGGTGACGCTGATGTTCCCGAGCGGTGTCGGTTACTACGAGGGGCTGGCCGATCCCGACGGGACCTTCCGGTTCGACGACGTGCGGCCCGGCACGTACACGATGCAGGTCGTCTACGACGGTGTCACCCAATACGCCCACCAGAGGCTCACCTCCGGTCAGGGCGACGCGTTCACCGTCGAGGGCGGCCGGAACACCACGGTCGACGAGCGGATGTTCGAGCCCGGCGCCATTGACGTGAAGGTCGTGGACGCCGAGAGCGGCGACCCGGTGGAGACCGCGTGCGCCACCGTGGCCTTCCACGGTGCCGAGCACTGCGCCGCGGAGGACGGGGTGTTCCGGTTCACCGGCCTCGGCGCCGGATCCGACTACGCCGTCGACGTACGTTCGCAGGACGGGCTGCACATGCCCGGCCACACCGACCGCATCGCCGTCGAGCTGGGGCGCACGACCGAGGTGACGGTCCGCGTCGGCCCAGCCGCCGTCATCACGACCAGGGTCCTCGACCGCGCCTCACGCTCGCCGGTGCCGTGGGCGTGCGTCTTCGCGCTACCCGAGTACTTCCACGGAATCCAGAGCGGCGACTGCGCCGAGGCGATGACCGCCCAGGAGTCCGACGTGGACGGCACGGTCCGCATCGGCGAGATCCCCGCCGGCGTACGGCGGCTGTTCGTCGACCCGCAGGACGGCGACCACGGCGTGCAGTGGGTCGGGAAGAAGGGCGGCACGGGCAGCCAGGACGACGCCCTGAAGATCGACGCGGTCGCCGGGCACGTGACGGCGGTGCCGCCGATCCTGCTGGACCCGTACGGGTCGCTGTCCGGCACCTTCACGGACCCCTCCGGCGCGCGGCTGCCGGCCGGCACGTCCTTCTGCGCGACCGTGATGCCCCAGCCGGAACAGGGCCTGCCGCCGGGCGCGAGCTGCGGCGGCTCGGACGGGACGTTCACCATCACCGGGCTGGGCCCCTACCGGTGGCCGGTCGGGTTCTCCGACCCGTGGACGTGGGCGTACGGCGTGCAGTGGCCCGGCGGCGCCGACCGCCGCTCCGCGCCGACGCACCAGGTGAGGGCCGGGACCGTCAGTGAAGCCGGAACCGCGAGGCTCACGGTGGGCCGTACGCTGTCCGGCTCGGTCCGCGGACCCGGCGGCGGGGCCTGGCCGGGCAGCGTCCAGGTCTCCGCGTTCGACGCGCGCACCGGCGACCTCGTGGGCATGAGCCCCTGGAGCGGCGGCTACGCGATCCCGCACCTCATCGGGCCCTCGCTCCGGCTCCAGGCCCACGCCGAGGCGTACGGGTTCTTCTGGTACGAGAACGCCACGGACTTCCCCGGCGGTACTGACGTCCAGGTCGGCACCGGCCAGGACACGGCGCTGGACCTCGTGGTCCCGGTGCCCACCGACTGACAAGGGGGCGATGGCACGGACCCGCTCCGGGGGTGGCGCGGGCCCGCGATCGTCGTTTCAGCCCTCGGTGTTGGTCTACGGCGGCGTCGGCGAGTCACTCGGCGGCGTGGGCGAGTCACTCGGCGGCGTCGGCGAGGGCGTCGGCTTCTTGGTGGGACGGTGCGTCGGCAGGTGGCTCGGTGTGGGCCGACCCGATTGCGTCGTGGGAGCGGACGTCGGCGCGTCAGAGGTCGTTGTGTCGGACGCCTGCGGCTCGCCCGGCGCCTGCGAGCGGAAGCCGCGCACCGGACGGCCGTGCGAGCCGTTCGCGCCCTGGTCCTCCGGAGCGGACGAGGTGCTGGGATCCATCGGCGTCGGGTGGCCGGAGTACTCACCCGTGTGGGTCGTGGCGATGAACGCCGCGAACGCGGCTGCCAGCGCGACCGGTACGGTCACGGCCGCGACCGCACGGCCCTTGCGCGAGCGATGCTGCGGCCTCTCCCCGGAGGGCGCCGCCGAGCGGTTCCGCGTGGTCGGCGGGCCGGGCTCGAACAGGTCCCCCATCGGCGACGCCGGCTCCATGTCCGGAGCCTCCTGCCAGCCGTACGCCGATTCCGCCGGCGCCGCGTACTCGTACGCGGACCGTCCGCCGTGGGCCTGGCGAGGGGCGTCCGACCCGTAGTCCGACCCGTACGCGGCATCCGACCCGTAGGCGGCGTCGGATCCGTAGGCGGCATCCGATGCGTAGGCGGCGTCGGATCCGTAAGAGGCGTCCGACCCGTAGGGAGCGTATGGCCCCTGGTCGACGCGGGTGTAGTCGGAGCCGTAGTCGGACGCGTCGTACTCGGGCCGGCCCTGCTGCGAGTGGTCGGGGCGCTGGTTTCCGCCGGACGCGGGCCGACGGGCCGGGGGCTGCTGCCGCAGCTCGGCCAGCTCGGACGCGGGCAGCGGACCGGTCGGCGGCTGCCGAAGGTGGTCCTCGCCGGCGGGCCCGAACTCCGGCCGCGGCGCGGGCCGCGCGCCGGACGGATTCTGGCCCTGCGCGGGGCGTGCCCCGACCTGGCCCTGGACCTGCGTGGGCGGTGCGTCGGACGAGCCCTGGGGCTGTGCGGGGCGGCGTCCGGGGTGGGCCTGCTCCGGCACGATGCCGAGTTCGGGGTCGGTGGGGTTGGCCATTTCCGGGCTCGGCGCGGGACGCCGGGGGCGTTCCCGGTCGGGCTCGGACGCGTTGGCCGAGGGCACGGCGCCCGACGGGCGGCGAGTCGGCAGCGGTGCCGGACCGGCGGCGAGCGGCGCGGGGCCGCCCACGGGGCCGGGGCCGACGGCCGGGCGCGGGGCCGGACCCCGTCCGAGACCGGGCGCGGGCTCACGGCCCGATGCCGGTACCTGTTCGTGGCCGGGTGCGAGCTCACGGCGCGGCGCCGGTTCCCTGCCGGGCGCGGGCTCCCAGACGGACCGGTCCTCGGGCGGCGTCGTGGGGCCGGTCGCGGGAAGGATGGCGGCGTCGATCCTCGGCAGGACGTCGGTGTTGCGCTCCGTCGGGTCCGAGACCGGGGAGATGGCCGGGGCGCCGAGGTGCTCGGCGAGATCGCGCGCCGTCGGGCGGGTGGCCGGGTCGGGGGCGAGTGCGGCCTCGACGAGACCGCGGACCCGCTTCGGGAGTACGGGCACGTCCGACGGGCGCGCGGGCAGCCGGCGATCGCGCTCGTCGTTCTCGCCGAGCGGGCTGCGGCCGCTGGAGGCGTAGCCGACGAGGCAGGCCCAGCCGAAGACGTCGGAGGGCTGGTCCGCGAGGCCGCCCCTGCGGAGTTCGGGTGCCGTCCAGCCCGGAGTGAAGGTGGCCGCGCCGATGTCGGCGGCCGGGTCCGATCCGGGGGCCTGCTGGGCCTGGCCGAACCCGATGATCCGCGGGCCGTCGGCGGCCAGCAGCACGTTGGCCGGGCGCAGGTCGCAGTGGACCAGCCCGGCGTCGTGGACGGCGGCCAGCGCGGCGGCGAGGCCGGACGCCAGCGCGGTGACCTGCTCGGAGCTGAGCGGCCCGATGTCCTCGACGAACTGTTCCAGCGTCGGACCCTCGATGTGCTCGCTGACGAGGAACGACGGCGACTGGTCGCTGCCGTCGACGAGGAGCGGCACGGTGCAGAACGGGGGCAGGCGACGTGCGCACGCCGCCTCCGCTCTCAGCCGGCGTCGCGCCTGAGCCTCGTCGCCGCGCTGGGCCATGGTGGTCGTGACCACCACGGTGCCGCCGTCGGCGTCACGTGCCAGGTAGGCGACGTCGGTCCCACTCGTCGCCAAACGGCCGGTCAGCCGGTAGCCGCCGATCGTAGGAGGGTCGTCGGGCTGCAGAGGGTGGGCGTCCAAGGGCAGGACCTTGCCGCCGAGAGCCTGCTGTGCCGACGTCGATTTCACGAGCGCGCCTCTTTCGATCGCGTCGATAACGGACCTTATGGGCCCTAGATACTGCAACCGTGCGAAGCTGTGTGCAAGCTGAACGTCACGGCGGCAGTGATCAATAATCGTGACACGTGTTCGTACGTCCGGTGTGCCATACGGTCAACACGTCCGCCCGTACGCCCGTCACCGGCGGAAACATCCCGGAAATCATTCGGACGAGCGCCTGACAGCGTCGGGGCAATTGCGGTAAAAGTCACGTATGACACTGGCGTTTCGCCTCGGCGTGGACCTCGCGAGGAGCGCGGGTGAACCTACTCCGACGGCGCGGACCCACCCCGGCACGCCCCGAGCAGCGGCGTTAGGGCGTGTCTGACGGGTTTCTAGGGCTTGCGGCCGACGGCGGCGACGGCGAGGCGGAGCACCGGGTGCTCGTCGGCCGGCGGTTCGGTGCCGTCGGGACGCCAGTCGGGCACGCGTACGAGCCCGGGGTCGACGAGCTCGAGCCCGCTCATCAAGCCCAGGACCTGCTCGGGCGTACGGAAGTAGCCTCGGCCCATGCCCTGGCGCATCGCCGCCTCGGCGGCCTGCTCCCCCGGGGTACCGGCCTGGACCAGGTGTTGAAGGAAGACGTGGCTGCCGGGCGCGAGCGGCTCGATGAGCCGGGCGAGGATCCCCGCCGGGTCCTCCTCGTCGCTGACGTAGTGCACGATCCCGCAGAGCAGCAGCCCCACCGGCCGGTCGAGGTCGATGGTGGCGCGCAGCGTCGGGTCCGCGAGGAGCGGCTCGGGCCGCAGCAGGTCACGGTCGATCACCGCGGGCCCGCCGCCGGCGAGGATCGCGCGGGCGTGGGCCAGCACGATCGGGTCGTTGTCGACGTAGACCACGCGCGTCTCGGGTGCGATCTCCCGAGCGACCTCGTGGACGTTGCCCGCGGTGGGCAGCCCGGAGCCGATGTCGATGAGCTGGCGGATGCCGACCTCGCCGACCAGGTAGCGGATCGCCCGGCGCAGGACGGCGCGCTGCGCGCGTACGCCGAGGTGGACCTCTGGCAGGGCCGTCTTGATCTTGTCGCCGACGGCGCGGTCGGCGGCGAAGTGGTCCTTGCCGTCCAGAAGGTAGTCATAGACGCGCGCGATGCTCGGCTGCGCGACGTTGATGCCGCGAGGCGCCCACGTCTCGTCGACGCTCATCGTCCCGCCCTCGCCCGGACCGCCATCGCGTCCCCTCCGCTCACCACGAAGACCCCGTGAAGATCACAAGCCGCAGCTTAACGCCGCAATACCCCCGGAGGAGGAGATGGTCCGCCGAACTTCCCGGCGTCACCCGGCGGGACCGGTGAGCCGGGCGGCCGCGTCGGCGTCGAGCGGGGTGAAGGGGAGGCGCCTCGTACGGACGGCGGCGTAACCTTCTCCTCGTCGCGGACCGGGCACGCGACGAGCATGCAACAGTGCGCGGGCACGTATACGCAGCGTATGGGCCCGAGTGATCGGTCTTCACGCGTGGCCCGGCATACGGCATCGGTGATCTCGAGCTGGATCCCCGCCAGCTCCTCCGGCGCGACGTCGGGCGCGACCGTGATCGACAGATGAACGATGGGCCGAGGCACGGAACCACGATCGCGCCTACGCCACCGCCCAGTGTGGGCGTCATGCCAGCGGTACCGCTCTCTTCCGGCTAGCCGCCATGCCACCGGCCCCCACCCGGCCCGCGCGAGAGCGAGCCGAGCAGGGCACGGGCGAGGTCACGCGGCGCGACGCCGGCGTCTCGCGCCCGGCCGGTGAGCAGGCCGGCCGCCGCCTTCGGCGGGATCCGGTGGCGGGCCATCAGGACGCCCACGGCCTGGTCGATCTCCACCCGGGCGTCCAGCTCGGCGACCATCGCCTCGGCGAGCCTGCGGACCCGCGTGCACCTGCGGTCGGTGAGGATCGCGGTCACGGCCGCGGTCGTGAGCAGGCCGAGCAGGACGTCGTCGAGCCGGTCGGCGGCGTGTGCCTGGCGTCCGTGGACGTTCATGGCGCCCAGCACCGGCGCGTCGTCCAGGAAGAGCGGCACGGACAGGCAGGATCGCACCCCGGCACGCCGCGCCGACGCGGCGAACGCGGGCCAGCGGTCGCCCAGCTCGTCCACCTCGACCCGTACCGGGCACCGACGGCGTACCGCCTCCGGACCGGGCCCCTCACCGTTGCGGTACTGACCGGCGTCGATGGCGATCACGGCGTCGGCCGTGGCCGCGACGGTCCTCGTGCCCGGCCCCGGCCCGTCCGTCAGCACCGTGATGCTCACCATGCCGCCGGGGACCACGCGCGCCGTCATGCACGCCAGCCGGCTCAACACCGTGTCGAGCCGCGCCTCGCTCCCGAGCAGCGACCGTAGTTCGGCGAGCGTGGCCGCCGGCTCTCCCGAGCGCTGGTCCGTCACCGTTCGCCGCTCCCCCGCCCTACCGAAGATCCGTCTGGGGGGCACGTCCTCGTGTGAGCGACGGTATGGGCCCGCCGTGCCCGGCACAACGGCGGGCGCGAGATCGTGACCGATCCCCGATCCTGGTACGACCCACGCCTTCGAAGATCTACGCGGCCGGGACCGGACCGCCGGTGTGGGCGTACGGTCCGGACGTCCGTCGATAAGTTTCGAAAGATTGCGATAACCTTCGAGGTCAGGGCACGACGACACGAGGGAGCGGGATCTGTGGGACGCCGAGCCGGAACGAAGCCCGAGCCGACGGCCGGCCGGAGCTCGCGCCCCACGCTCGCCGACATCGCGACGGAGGCGGGCGTCTCCACGGCCACCGTCTCCAAGGTGCTCAACGGCCGTACCGACGTCGCGCCCTCGACCCGCGAACGCGTCGACCGGCTGCTGAAGACCTACAACTACCCGGCGCCCGGCGGACGGCGCGCCCGCCGCTCCGGGCTGGTCGACGTCGTGATCGTCGGCCTGGACAGCCCGTGGGCGGTGGAGATCCTGCGCGGCGTCGAGGCCGAGTGCGCCGAGCGCGGCACCGGCACCGTCGTCTCCCTCGTACGCGAGGACGACGCGCGCCCGCCGAGCTGGACCTCGCTGACCGTCCAGCACCACAGCGACGGGGTGATCCTCGTGACCTCCCGGATCACCGCGCGGCAGCGCGCGCAGATCCAGGAGGCGGGCGTGGCCCTGGTCGTCATCGACCCGGTCGACCTGCCCGACGCCGACCTGGTGAGCATCGGCGCGACCAACTGGGCGGGCGGCCTGTCGGCCACCGCGCACCTGATCTCGCTGGGCCACCGGCGGATCGGCGTGATCGGCGGGCCGCGGGAGATGCTGTGCTCGCAGGCACGCGTCGACGGCTACCGAGCGGCGCTCGAACGCGCCGGGCTCGAGGTCGACCGCGGCCTGGTCCGCTACGGCGACTTCCAGCACGAGGGCGGCTTCCGCGCCGCGCAGGAGCTCCTGGCCGACCCCGACCGGCCGACCGCGATCTTCGCCGGCAGCGACCAGCAGGCGATGGGGGTCTACGAGGCCGCGCGGCAGGCCGGGTTGAGCATCCCCGAGGACCTGAGCGTGGTCGGCTTCGACGACCTGCCGCTCTGCCAGTGGCTGTCCCCGCCGCTCACCACGGTCCGGCAGCCGCTGGAGGAGATGGGACGGGTCGCGGCCCGTACGATCTTCCAGCAACTCGACGGCAAGACCCTGGTCAGCCCGCGCGTGGAGCTCGCGACGGAGCTGAAGGTCCGGCTCTCGACCGCGCCGCCGGCCGCGTGACCATCGGCTCGCGGGCCTGCCGGCCCGCGAGCCTCCGGGCCGATCAGCTGAGGGCCTGCTGGGTCGAGGTGTAGGCGGGCTTGGGCTGGTAGTTGTTGTCGTACATCGTGGCCGAGCCCCAGCCGGGGAAGGCGCTCGGGACCCACGAGTCGGGGTCGCCGACGTCCCACTGGGTCATGCCGACGCAGCGGGACACGGCCAGGCAGGCGCGTACGACGGCGGCGTAGTCGTTGGCCTGCTGGGTGAGGTTCGCACTGGTGGGCGTGCCCTGGATGCGGTCGTCCAGCTCGGTGATGGCCACGTCGACGCCGAGATTGGCGAATCTCTGCAGGTTGGACTGGAGCGAGGACGGCACCTGGCCGAGGATGAAGTGCGACTCGAAGCCGACGCCGTCGATCGGCACGCCCTGCGACTTCAGCGACTGCACGAGGTTGAACATCGCGTTGCTCTTCGCGCCCGTGCCCTCGATGTTGTAGTCGTTGAGGTAGAGCTTGGCCGCCGGGTCGGCGGCGCGCGCCGTGCGCAGGGCGTCGGCGATGTACCCGGAGCCGCCGTAGGCCTTGTAGAAGACGTCCTGACGCAGGTTCCCGCCATCGTCGAACGGCTCGTTGACCACGTCCCAGGCGTAGATCTTGCCCCGGTAGTGCGTGACCTCGTTCGTGATGTGGTTCTTCATCACGGCCGGGACCTGGGAGGACGCCGTGCCGGTGACCCAGCCGGGTAGCTGGCTGTGCCACACCAGGTTGTGGCCGCGCACCCGCTCGCCATGCGACTGGGCGAACGACACGATCTGGTCGCCCGGTCCGAAGTTGAACGCGCCCTGCGAGCGCTCGGTGGTGTCCCACTTCATCTCGTTGGTCGGCGTGATCATGTCGAACTGGGTGCCCGCGATGCCGGTCAATGCGGGGTTGCTCAGGTTGCCGGTCCCGATGGCCGTGCCGAAGTACCGGCCCTTCGCCTCGGCGAGCTGCCGCAACGGTGAGCCGGCCGCTCCGGCGGGACAGGCGGTGGCCGTGGCGAGCGCGGCCGCCAGCAGGACCGCCAGTGCCCCCCGCCCGCGTCCCGTGATGAGGTTCTTCATGATCGCTCCTTCCTCCGAAACGCGCGTCGAAACGTTTCGAAAAGATTACGACGGATGACCGGAGTAAACCCCAGAACGACCGGCCGTTCAAGGGAGCTTCGCGGACGTTCTCTAGCGCAGAAAGCCATCTTGATCTTTCGAAAGCTTTCGGGCATGAAACGTGAAGATGGCCGTCTTTCACGGCCGCGCGCGCCGATCAAGAGCCCTGACCTCGCCGATCGGCGGACGACGAGCGCGCCACCGGCCGCGCGCAGCGCGCACCGGTCGACCGGCCGAGGGTTCGCCCACATACTGCGGACGTTCCACCACTCCCCAGGGAGGAGTCCCCCATGAAATTCGTGCTCGCGATGCTGTCGGCCCTCGCCGCGACCATCCTCATGGCGACGCCGCCGGCCTCGGCCGCGGCGCTGACCGAGGTGACGAACTTCGGCACCAACCCGAGCGGCCTGCGGATGTATGAGTACGTGCCGAACTCCGTCGTACCGAACCCGCCGATCCTCGTCGCCGTGCACTGGTGCACCGGCTCCGGCCCGGCGTTCTTCTCGGGCACCGAGTTCGCCTCGCTCGCCGACCGGTACGGGTTCATCGTCATCTACCCGTCGGCGACCCGGAGCGGCAACTGCTTCGACGTCTCCTCACCCCAGGCCCTGAGGCACGACGGCGGCAGCGACCCGGTGGGCATCGTGTCCATGGTCCGCTACGTCGAAGCGCACAACGGCGCCGACCCGAACCGGGTCTACGTCACCGGAGCGTCCTCTGGCGGCATGATGACCAACGTCCTGCTCGGCGACTACCCCGACGTCTTCAAGGCGGGCGCGGCGTTCATGGGCGTGCCGTTCGCGTGCTTCGCCACCACCGACGGCTCCGGCTGGAACAGCGCCTGCGCCAACGGGCAGGTGAACAAGACCCCGCAGCAGTGGGGCGACCTCGTACGCGGCGCGTACCCCGGATACGGCGGGCCGCGCCCGCGCATGCAGCTGTGGCACGGTACGGCCGACACCACGCTCCACTACCCGAACTTCGGCGAGGAGATCGAGCAGTGGACGAACGCCCTCGGCCTGAGCCAGACCCCGTCGTCCACTGACCACCCGCAGCCGACGTGGACGCACACCCGCTACAACGGCGCGGGCGGCGTGGCCGACGTCGACGCCTACAGCGTCCAGGGCGTCGGCCACAGCCTGCCGACGAGCGGCATGGCGGCGTACGCTATCGACTTCTTCGGGCTCTCACACTGAATCGCGCCCGTGCCGGAGGCCGTCACCGGCCCTCCGGCACGAACGCGATCGCGCGACCAGGTTGCGGCGAGATGTCAGGCCTTGCAGGATTACATCACGATAGGTTCCTTATTCTCCCCGGTCGAAAGAGGCGTGCAGATGGCGATGTCCTCAGCGTCCTCCGCCGACGACGGCGCGGTCCTGCCCTCCGGCGTACGGCCGCTCGATCTGCTGGACCCGTCGGAGATCGGCGGTCACCGGCTCGTCGGCCGGCTGGGCGAGGGCGGGATGGGCGTCGTTTTCCTGGGGCGCGACGGACAGGGCGCGCTCGTGGCGGTCAAGGCCGCCCACGAGGACGCGGACGAGATCGCGCGGCGCAGGTTCACGGCCGAGGCCGCCAGCGCCCGCCGGGTGCCCGTGCCGTACACCGCGCGGCTGCTCGTCGACGGTACCGACCACGAACCCCCGTACATCATCACCGAGTACGTCGAGGGACGCTCGCTCGAGGACGTCGTCGAAAAGGACGGCCCGCTGCCTCCCGAGCAGCTCCGCGCCCTGGCCACCGGCGTCGCGCGCGCCCTCGCCGCGATCCACCGGAGCGGGCTGGTCCACCGCGACCTCAAGCCCGCCAACGTCCTGCTGACCCCGACCGGGCCCCGCGTCATCGACTTCGGCATCGCCCAGGAGATCCCCGCAGCCGGCGGCGTCACCGGCGACGGCGTGGTCGTGGGCAGCCCCGGGTGGATCGCGCCGGAGCGCCTGACCCGGCACCCGGCCACCCCGTCCTCGGACGTGTTCGGCTGGGGCTCCCTCATCACGTACGCCGGCACCGGCCGCAACCCGTTCGGCGAGGGCGACTCCGACCAGGTCGCGCTCCGCACCATCCACGATCCGCCCGACCTCGAGGGGCTGGAACCGTTCGTACGGCGGCTGGTGGCGGTGACCCTCTCCAAGGATCCGGACGACCGGCCGTCCGCGGGCGCGCTGCTCGCGCTGCTCAGCCCGGCCGATCCGCTGGCCGAGCTGGCGGTCCTGGAGTCGCGCGCCGCCGTGCGCCCGGCCCGGCGCCGCCGCGTGAAGGTCCTGGCCGCCGGCTCCGCGGTCGCGGTGGCCGTGACGCTCACCGCGACGGTCGCGAACGACACGAACCGCACCGTACGCCGCCCTCCGGGTGACGGCACCGCGGCCACGCCGCCGCCGCTGGCCGTCGGCGAGCGCGGCGGGCAGCCCACGCCGCAGCCCCGGCAGGGGTCGCCCGCGCACCAGGCCGGCGCGCCGCAGCCCGCCGCACCGGGCGTACGGCAGCACGCGCCGACCGCACCGCGCTCGGCGCGCGACGCCGGGCACGGCACGAGCGACACGATCCCCGGCCGCGTGACCGGCGCGGTGGCGAGGGCCACCTCGGGGCACACGACCGGCCAGACCATCGACGGCCTGCTCAACCCGTCGGGCTAGTTCCACGGTCCGTGGCGTCGCTTTGCGGCGCCGTATTCTTCTCGCATGCCTCTTGGCCATCTCGGCATCAACGTCCCGGATCTCGCCCGCGCCCGCGCCTACTACGACGCGCTGATGCCACGCCTCGGCTTCGAGCCGTTCGTGTCCGGCGAGACGGAGTTCTCCTACCGCCCGGCCGGCGGCAAGCCGGGCACCTTCCTGTTCTTCTACGGCGCGCTGGAGGACGGCGACTACTCGCGGCACCGGCCCGGGCTCCAGCACCTCGCCTTCATCGTCAAGACCCGCGCCGAGGTCCACGGCGTGCATGAGTGGGCACGGGAGCAGGGCGGCACGGTGCTGCACGAGCCGCGGGAGTTCCCGGAGTACCACCCGGGCTACTACGCGGTCTTCTGGACCGACCCGCAGGGCATCATGCTCGAGGTCGTCTGCCACCGCGAGACGTGACCGTTCACGGCTCGAGCCGCTCGGTGAGGCAGGCGAGGTAGAACCGCAACCCATCGCCGAGCTCGCGCGGGTTGCGCCCGGTCCTCGTCCCGGCCTTGTCCAGCCGGTAGATGAGGGTGTTGCGGTGGATGTGCGGGCGCGCGGCCGCCCGTACGAGGTGGAAGCCGCTCTCGGCCCAGGCGATCAGCGTCTCGCGCAGGACCGGCCAGTCCGGTTCGGCGCGGCAGCGGGCCGAGCGTGAGGTCGGCGAACCGGTCGCGCGCGTGCCGGCCACTCGCCGCCAGAACCTGGTGAAGCCGGAGCGCGGTGTCCGGGTGCACCAAGGTGTCCGTCCGCAGGAGCGGGCCGATCCACAGCGCGTCGGCGGCGTCACGGTACGCGTCGGTTACGCGCCGAGTCACGGGTTAGAGGTCAGGTCCGGTTCCAGCGACGCCGGAGGTCGGGCCCTGGCCGATATGTCAATCCGGGCCACCCGGACCTGTTACTCTCCGCGACGTGGCGGGCAGCCTGGACGATTTCATCACGGGTATCGATCATGCTGAGGGTTACCCGCTGATCTACGCCTCCGCGGCGGCGGTCTCCTCGCACTCCAGCGAGCAGTACTTGCCTTTCACCAGCCCGAGTGCCACATCGTTGGTTGCCAGGTCGGCTCCACAGTTCTCGCATATCGGCATGATCGTTTTCTCTCATGATCGTTTTCTGTGCGCTCTCCGCGCCCATGCTCTTCTTAGTACCGACCGGCAAATGATCACTTCAGACGCTATGTCAACCCGGGCCATCCCGGTCCGGTCACGTTCCGCTACTTGGCGGCTCGGGACACGTTCGGGAGCGGAGGGCCGGGATTCCCCAGAGTTCGCGCGAACTGAAGGGTCCTCACGATGAACCCACTGGTCTTCAGGCTCTATGGGTGATTCTGGCCCTTGGGTTCGGTGGAACCGGAGGGTCGGCGTGCCCAGAAGAGCGCGTGGCCGCTGTCGCCTTCGGCGATGAAGTCCTGGTCGGTGATCTGCAGGCCGGTCTGTTGGAGCCATGAGCGGTAGGTGGCCGCGTCAGTCTGGCTCCACCACATGGTGGCGGGGCCGCCGAGCCAGTTGTTCTCGGTGCCGGTCCAGGCGTCTTGGCCGACGGTCGCCAGGAGCCATCCGCCGGGCCGTAGCCATTGGGTGATGCGCCGTAGAAGGCGGGGCTGTTGGTCGAGCGGCATGTGGATGAGGGCGTAGAGACAGATCACTGCGTCGAAGGAGCCGGGCGGAAAACGTAGCTGTGTGGCGTCTGTTCGGATGAAGGTGGCGTCCGGGACGAGGCGGCGGGCGCGCTCGATCTGGACATCGCTGATGTCCACGCCGGTCACATGGTGCCCGGCTGTGCTGAGGAAGCGGGCGACCGGGATGCCGCATCCGCATCCGACGTCGAGGAGGTCTGCGTGTTCGGGGAGACGAGTTCGCAGGTCGGCCAGCCAGGCGTCGTACTGTTCTGTTGGATCGTTGTCGCCGCGGTAGTGGTGGGACAGGGCGTTGTAGCCGGCTCGGACCAGGTCACTTCCGCTGCCGGTGTCCATGGCGGCAGGCTATGTGCCGACCGGGCCGTCGGCCGAGTGGTTTTCTGGCGGTGAGGTCTGAGCAGCATGTTGTTCGGCGGTGGTGGCCAGGAGTGCTTTGGCGTTGTCGGCGTAGCGGATGGCGGTCTTGGGGTCGATGCCGAACACCGCGGCCAGGTGCAGCGGGTCGGGTCCCAGGGTGATGGCCTCGTCGAGTTGGCGGTGGACGCGTAGCCGCTCCAGGGTGGCGGTCTGGCTGCGGAAGGCATCGGTGAGGTGGACGTTGCCGACCGGGCCGGTCTCCATGGCGGTCTGCTGGTTGATGATCAGGTGCGGGTTGGCGGTGTTGGGCCAGCGGGATCGCCGGTGGTCCAGCCAGTCGCGGAGCATCTGGTGGGTGAGGTCGTCCAGCGGCCGGGTGCGTCCGGCGATGGTGAGGCGCCGGTTTCCCAGGTTGATGTCGTCGAGCTGGAGTTCACGGATCGCTTTGGGGCGGGCGGCGTGGATGGCGGCCAGTGCCAGGACGAGCCGGTCCAGCGGCTTGGTGGCCGCGTTGACCGCCTGGTCGATGTCGTCGTCGGCCAGCGGCTGGATCACGTTGCGGGGTTTGTCGCCGACGCGCAGCCGGGCGGCCGGGTCTCGGAAGATCGTGCGGTTCTTTTTGCAGTGCCGGAGCAGGGACCGGATCACGCTGAGGGTGTGGTGACGTTGATGTCCGGTGAGCTCATCGATGGCGGCGAGGATGTCCTCGCGGGTCACTTCGCGCAGGTGATCGTAACGCTCCGACCAGGCCAGCAGTACCGGGCGTGCCGCGGCCAGGTAGGCCCATGCGGTGTTGGGACTGCGCGGGCGTGACCGCGGCCCGCCGTTGCGCAGTGTCCGGAGCCAGTGCTCGACGTCGGCTCGGATGCCGGGGGCCAGATCGGCGAGGCTGCGTTCCAGCCACGATTCGAAGGCCGGAACACGGTCATCCTCGACCAGGCCGAGCTCGGCGAGGACCTCGACGGTGCGTTCGACGCTGAGCCCGTAGGCGCGCAGTGCGAGGAAAAGCTCGGAGTAACGGATCTGGTCGCCGTCGAGGTGATGGGACAACAGGATGACCAGGCCCCGGTCGACCTCGCGGGCCACTCGGCGCGACCAGCCCCGGGCTTCGCCGATCGTCTGGGCGGTGGCACGGGCCCGGATCAGCCAGACGTTGGCCAGGTCGGCATGCCGGCGACGGTCGAACCGCGTGAAGTCCCGCCGGATCTGGATCGAAAGCGTCAGTTGCGCCCATCCCGTGGGCGGGACGGGCTGGGGTGGCTGCGGCTGGGGCTTGCGGGCCCGGCGTCCTTGTCGGCCGACCTTCGGCCCACGCATCCTGGGCCGCTGCAGGTCGGCGAGGAACAACTGCTGGTAGCGGATCTTTCTCAGGAACGGTTCCAGGACCGTGCCCCGGGCCTGCGGTGATGTCTTGGCCTCCAGACTCGCCTGGGCCCAGCACAGACGGCAGTACCCCTTCTTCAGCGACACGATCCGACGGCAGGCCGCGCACTCGCCCGGCTCGTGGTTCACCCCGAACGACTGACACGCTCCGCAGAACAACCGCAGCGGCAACGATCCCCAAGCCAGGCAACCGGTGCAGGTTGACGGTGCCCGTGGGCATCTCCGACGACGCTGTGCCATCACACCGGAGGCAGCGATCGGCCGTCCCGCCGCTTGGGCGTCACCGCAGGCCCGCCGGTCGAGGACGCCGCTGCGGGCTGCTCCTGTGGCTCGTCGACGCGTTTGACCAGCTCCGGCTGGGGGATCAGCAGTTCCTCGACGCCGCAGCCCAGCACGGCGCAGATGACGTTGAGGTCGGACAGCTTGATGCTGGCCGGCTCCCCGGACCACAGCCCGGACATCTTCCCAGCGCTGATGACAAGCCCGTGCTCGGCGAGCATGCGCTGCAGCTCGCTGGCCTTCCAGATGCCGCGGTTGGCGGCCGCCAGCCGCAGGTTCCACTTCACGGTGATCGCCTCTTCCTCATGTCCGCAATCCCGTCAAACGGGCGGCGACACGCTGCTGACCTGCGATCCAGGCGTCTTCGACGTGAGTTCCGGGGACGTGGACGTATTTCATCGTGGTGGCGACCCAGGCATGCCCGAGGACCGCTTGGATCGCGAGCAGGTCCATGCCGCCCAGGTAGAGCTGGGAGGCGCAGAAATGCCGCAGGACGTGCGGCGTGATCTGGTCGGGCCAGTCCGGCAGATACTTGGCCGCCCCGGCGGCAAGAGCGGCCCGCAGGGTCTCGTCACCGACCCGGGCGGCGGTGCCGTCGGTGTTCTTGCGCTCCGAGGGCAGCAGCGGGACCCCGGGGCGGGTGTGGTCGTCGCCGAACTGGCCCCATACGTCTTCGACGAACCAGCGCAGCGTCGCCCCGGCGTTGTTGATGAGCGGGACCATCCGCTCGCGGGGGCCGGAGCCGCGGGCGCCTTTGCCGTGACGGACGTGCAGCTTGCCGAACCTGCCCAGGTCCCACTTGACGTCGGGCAGGTCGAGCTTGCAGCACTCGTTCACGCGCAGCCCGACCTCCGACATCAACCTCGCGGCGGTGTAGTTGCGGGCCGCCGGCGCGAACTTGCGGCAGGTCGACAGTTCCTCGCGCCAGCCGGTGAACAGCCGGGTGATCTGGTCGGCGGTGGGCGGGATCCGCAGCCTTGCCTGCTGGTGGCCGCGGGGCCGGTTCATCTCGTCGATCGGGCACTCGACCACGTGCCCGGTCAACTGGTGGATCTCGACCTTGTGACGGAGCTCCAGAAACAGGAAATAGGTCTTGACCGCCTGGGCCCGCGACAGCCGAGTGCCCTTGGCGGCATCCCGCAGCACCTTGCCGAAGTAGACATCGGCGTCCGCGGGCTGCATCTCCCACAACGGCCGGCCGAACCAGGCCCGCACCTGTTCCAGGTGCATCACGTCCGAAGCGATCGTCCCGTCCGACAGACTGGCGGCGGCACGGGCGAGCACGAACCCGGCCAGCACATCGGTCTCGAACGCCGCCACCTCGTCGGAGGTGACCGGCGACCGGACCACCCGCAGATCTCGTACGACCGCAAGGCTCAACCCAGACCTCCTCGCCTTCACGCATCACACACGACCGGTGACGCAGACGATAGGTCTTCAGGAATCCTGAGCTACCTTCACAAACCAGAACCGGCATAGATCCACGGAGAAGGCCCAGGTCCAGGGACTACAGGAGCCGCAGAGAGCTCAAGGAACTCTGGGGTTATTCATCAAACCGACAGTGGCGATAAGCCAGTCTTCGGCGGCTCGCTAACGCCACTGGCCGTTCCGATGCTTCCGGCCCGTTCGCATCGGATGCGAACGCCGGGTGCGTGCGGGAGCAAGCGGTTCCGGACAACCGGCGGCGGGACAGTGGGGGATAAATCCGGCGTGAGCCTCGTCGAGCGGGACGGATAACGCGGCGGAGCACTACGTCCGCGTCTGGCCACAACATGCTCGGCCTCACGCTCGGCCCGGCCACCGGGCGGCTCGTCACCGGCATGCCGACCGGGGAGACCGCTCCCCCGGCCGCGTTCGACCCGGAGCGCATCGCGCGCCGCAGGCCCGTCGCCCAATAGTGTTGGCGGGTGGGCAGGACGGGTGTTCCGGCGTTGTCTCTCGCCGAGTGGCTGGTGTTGGGTCTCATCGGTGAGGGCCCGACGCACGGGTTCGCGGTCGCCGCGCTGGCCGGGCCGGACGGTGAGATCGGGCGCGTGTGGCGGCTCCCCCGGCCGATCGTCTACCGCGCGGTGCAGCGCCTTCGCGACCAGGGGCTGGTGTCGACGGTGGGCGTCGAGTCCACCTCGCTCGGCCCGGCGCGTACCGTGCTGCGGGCGACGGCCACCGGCGAGGAGTCCGTGCGCTGGTGGCTGGCCCAGCCGGTCGGCCACGTACGTGACGTCCGCTCCGAGCTGATGCTGAAGCTGGCGCTGCTGGACCGGGCCGGCGCCTCCGCCGACGAGCTGCTCGCCGCGCAGCGCGCGGTGTTCGAACCGATCGTCGCCGCGCTAGGGTCCGACCGCGACCGCGCGCGCGGCTTCGAGCGGACCCTCGCACGCTGGCGGTACGAGACCGCCGTGGCGTCGCTGGCCTTCCTCGACGGGGAGTCCCGCCACTGAGCGGCCTCCGTACGGGAACGCCTCGGCGCCCCCGTACGGGGGAACGGGCTCAGAGCCGGGTGGTGACGGCCTTCACCTCGGTGTAGTTGTCGAGGACCTCATGTCCCATCTCGCGGCCCCAGCCCGACTGCTTGTAGCCGCCGAACGGCAGCGCCGCGCCGAAGACGTTGTAGCAGTTGATCCAGACCGTGCCCGCGCGCAGCTTCTTGGCGAGGGCGTGGGCCTTGGAGATGTCCTGGGTCCAGATCCCGGCGCCAAGGCCGTAGTCGGTGTCGTTGGCCTGCGCCGCGATCTCGTCCAGGTCACTGAACGGCTCGGCCACGACCACCGGCCCGAAGATCTCCTCGCGGACGACCTTCATGTCGCTGCGGGTACCGGCGATGACGGTCGGTTCGACGAAGTAGCCGCGGTCGCCGTGCCGGTTGCCGCCGGTGCCCGACGGTGTGGTCAACGTCGTCCCCGGGTACGGCGAGACCGCCGGGGCGCGGCTGGCCGCCCCCTTCGGCGACGTTGGCGAGGGTCTCCCCCGTCGCCGGGTCCGGCGTGGCGAACGTGCGGCCCGACGCCGCTTCCATCCACTGCCCGCCGATGAACATCTGCCGTGGGCTCGCCACGAAGCCAGGGACCCTGTCATGCACAGTCGTCGTCGACATCGATCCGTTCCGTCCCGGCCCGCCGGGTACGGCCCGAGCGGGCCTGATCGTCATCTGATAGTCACAACCTCCATCACGTCCGAGGCGGCACGCGAACTCGGCCTCACCGAGGGCAGCGAGGTCGTCGCGATGATCAAGGCGTCCGACGTGATGGTGGCCGTCCCCGACTGAGTCAGCCCGCGGACCACGCGATGCGCGGCGGCCGTACGGCGGCGCACAGCGGCCCGCCGCGGCCGTCGGTGAGGCCGAGCCGCCCGACGAGCCGTCCCGCGTCGAGCGCGGCGCCGGCCACGTCCGCGTCGAGCGCGTCGAACATCAGCTTCGCCCGCCGGAACATCGTGAAGCCGCCGGCGCCGTCCACCCTGCCCCAGCTCAGGTAGACGAACCGGCCGCCCGGACGCCCCTGCACGTAGGGCCCGGTGAGGTCGACCCCGTCCGGCGTGACCGCCGCGCGGCACTCCAGCACCCACGTCGCGGACGGCGCGTCACCAGGCGTCAACCCGAACAACTCACCGGGCTGGTCGCACCGCTGCACGGCGACATGGACGTCGCCGCCGGGGCCACGCCCCGGCAGGTCGGACGCCTCGATACGGATCTCCACTCGCCCATCATGACCGACCCCACCGACAGCGGGCTCCGGCGCCGCTGAGCCGCGTTCTCAGCCCCGTGCCAGCTCCTCGCCGAGGTTCGCGGCGTCGATGAAGGACGTGTGGGTGCCGGCCGTGCCGCAGGCGTACGCGCCGCCGATGGCGCCGGCTCGGGCCGCTTCCTCCCAGGAGTCGCCCTGCAGGCGCGCGTAGAGGAAGGCCGCGACGAAGCTGTCACCCGCGCCGTTGCTGTCGACGACCGGGCGGTCGGGCAGGGTCACCGCGGGGATGACACGGACGTCCTCGCCGCGGACCGTGAGGCGGCAGCCCGCGGACCCGGCCATGACCACGACGGCCTGCGCGCGCCCCTGTCCGAGGACCTCGGCCGCGACCTCGTCCGCGCGGTCGCCGAGGTCGGTCCCGGACATGAACACCACGTCGGCCTGGAGGGCGAAGGCGCGGTGGTAGTCGTCCTTGCCGTTCCAGTCGTGCAGGTCGGTGGAGGTCGGCCGGCCCGCCGCGACGGCAGCGGCCATCGCCTCGCGGGCCCAGGGCATGATCGACACGTGGACGTGCCCGGCGGTGCGGACGGCCGCCTCGTACAGGGCGGGGTCGACCTCCATGTCGAACGGGTGCCGGGGGTCGTACAGCGACAGGCGGTTGCCGGCCTTGTCGACGAGGTTGACGCTGCGCCGGGTGCCGCTCGGGTGGGTCGTGTACGTGAACGGCAGGCCCGCCTCCTCGTACGTGCGCCGCACCAGCCTGCCCTGGTCGTCGTCGCCGATGACGTCGACGAACTCGGTCCGCAGGCCGAGCGCGTGGCAGCCGAGGGCGACGCCGTTGCCGGTGTGCGCGGCGAAGTCCTCGATCGGCGGCACCATGATCGAGTCCCGGAGCGGCAGCGGCAGCTCGGGGACGCGGACGATCGTGTCCACACCGGCACCGGCGACCACCAGCACGTCCGTCTTACTCATCCAGCACACCATCCTGTTCGCGTTTGCCCGGCCGGGTCGGTCCCGGTCCGGAGTTCGATGATCCCGCCTTCCGCGGCCGTGTGCGCGTGTCACGCGCCGACGACGGCCTCGTCCCACACCATCCGCCCGTCGGGCAGCGTGATCAGCAGGGCGAGGTGCGGGAGGTCGGTTCGCGGTATCCGGCCGGCGAACGACCCGTCCGGCGTCGCGGCGAGGGCGATCGTGGCCCCGGGGACGACGGCCTCGACCCGTACGGCGGCACCGTCCCAGCGTACGAGGGTCGCGTCGCCCTCCCGGTGAGCCTGGACGCGGCCGGCCGGCGCGGGCGGCGGTTCCGCCGGAGTACGTGAGAGCGCGGCGGGCGGCGCGCCCGAGGCGCAGGCGGCGAAGGTCTCCAGGAAACGGTTCGCGGTCCGGTCCCAGGTGAAGCGGCGTGCGGCGGCGACCGCCCTGGCGCGCAGCTCGGCCATCCGCTCCGGCTCGTCGCGTACGACGGCCAGCATGCGCGCCAGCCCGTCGTGGATCGCGTCGGTGAGGATCGGGTCGTCGACGCGGAAGGAGCGGGGCAGTGCGAGGCCGGTGGCGCCCGGGTCATCGAGGTCGAACGCGTGGCCGAAGTGCCGCATGCCGCGCTGGGCGGTGGCGACCGGGACCGCGCCGCACGCCATCGCCTCGCCCATCGCCATCAGGAAGGTGTCCATCTCGAACTTCGACGGGAACAGGCACAGGTCGCTCGCGGTCGCCCAGTCGACGAGCTCGGACTCCGGCAGCGGGCCGGTCTCGAGGTGCACCAGCGCGGGATGGCGGCGGACCAGCTCGGCCAGTTCGGGGTCGTCGAGCGGTGTCGGCGACAGGCAGTGGAGGAGGACGTTGCAGCGCTCTCCCCCGTCGAGCAGCCGCAGCAGGGCGCGGAACATCTCCTGCTGACCCTTGTGCTGCGGGGCGTACCGGGCGTTGTGGTAGACGGCCGGCAGGGACGGGTGGAGGCCGAGCCGCTCGAGGGTACGGGCGCGCCGGTCCGGGTCGCGCGTCGAGGCCAGCCACTCCGCGCCGATCGCGCAGCCGCCGACGACGAGCCGGTCCAGCCGGTCGTGCAGCTCGCGGCGTACGGCGAGGTGCGCGAAGAGCTGCTCGAAGGGCGTGCCGCCCTGGGAGACGACGTGCTCGAGCTGGCCGGGCGACAGGAAGTCCACGGCGTGCGCGGCGCGGGCGACCAGGCCGAGGATGCTGACGTAGTCGTGGCCCGGCCGCTCGGGGTAGTCGTTGTAGAGCAGGGTGCGCGGCAGGTACGCCCGCATCGCCCGGTGCAGCGGCCCGTCGAGCGGCGGGTCGGCCAGCCCGTCCGCCGGTGAGGCGTCCACGCCGAGGTACGCGAGCAGCGTGCGCACCTCGGGCCCGTAGACCTTCTTGTTGACCGGCATGTTGCTCTGCACGGTCGAGACCGTGACGAGCCCGCGGTCGCGCACCGCCGCGGGCACCAGGTAGTGGTAGTAGGGCTCGTGCAGGTGGACGACGGTGCCGGGCGCGGCGGTGTCCTGCAGATACCTCGCGGCGACGACCTGGAAGACGAGCGGCTTGAGGAAGGACAGGTCCCGCCCCTTCAGCTCGTACGGCGGGTAGAACGCCTCGGTGTGATCGTCGAGCGGGCCGCCGGACAGCACGACGATGTCGATCCCGTCGATGCGCAGCCGGTGCGCGGCGGCGGACACCGGGATGCGCACCTCGGCGAGGTGGCGGCGCCAGACCTCGGGGTCGAGCCGGACCGGGATCTCCAGGTCGGCGGTCCACTCGAGCGGGACCAGGTCGTGCCGTTCGCGCAGGCGGCCGAGCAGCCCGTGGGCGGCCGTGACGGCGGTGACCGTGTGGCCGGCGGCGCGGAACCGGCGGCACAGGTTCCACAGGTAGACCGAGATGCCGCCCTTGACCAGGTGATCGTCGAAGCCGCCGAACTCGAAGTGGCACTCGATGATGTTCATCGGGTCGTCCCTCCCCTCAACCGGCGCGCGAGGTGCCACCAGGCCAGATCGGCGTAGTAGGTCTGTTCCCGCTCGGTGTGGTAGCGCAGGTCGTGCAGCAGCCTGCCGAGGTAGAGCAGCTCTCCGGCGGGCTCGCGGTCCGGCGCCACGAGGTGCTCGATGACCTGGCCGCTCCACCGCTGCGCGATCCGCGCCGTCGCCGTACGGTCCGGGTCGTGCGCGTCCGGCGCGAGCGCGGCTTCGCGCAGGCGCGCGGCGGCCTCGCCCTGGTCGATCCCGACGTCACGCGCGGTCGCGGCGACCTGGAGGTCGAGGCACATGCACTCCACGGCCCGGTGGAGCGCGGCGAAGTCGTCGAGCGGGCTCATCGCGTCGTCCAGGCCGGACAGATCGACGAAGCGGATGGCCGCGTCGCCGACGATGACGTTCGACAGGTGCAGGTCGCCGTGGGCGGGCGCGGCCGGATAGTCGCCCGCCGCCGCGAGCGCGGTGGCGCGTTCGGCGGCCGACGCGAGCAGCCGGTGGCGCGGCTCGCCGCTCACCAGGTCGCGTACGGCGCCGAGGTCGCGGGTGAGCGCGGCGAGCCGGACGTCCAGGGGCCGACGCGGCGGCGTCCCGAGCCCGGCGAGATGCCGGTGCAGCGTGCGCACCGCGGCGCGTACCCGGCGGACCAGGGCGAGGTCGCCGCGGTCGAGCGCCTCGGCGCCGGTCCGCCACGCGCGCTCCAGGCCGAGGCGCAGCGGTATGTCGAGGGTGCGGCCCGGCACGGACTCGGTCGCCAGCGCGATCAGCCGGGCCTCGGAGGCGGCCCCGCTCCGGTAGGTCACCCGCGCCAGGACGCGTGGCACCGACCCCGCGGACGCCGCGGCGGCCAGCGCGCGCTCCTCCGGCTCGCCGTCGCCGACGACGCGATACGCCTTGAGCAGCGCCGCGTCGCCGCCGAGCTCGACGCGGACGACGTCGTTCGTGGCGGTCGCGTCGACCTGGCCGACGAACCGGACCGGTCCGGGCGGGCCGGACCAGCGCACCGTGCCGCCGCCGGTGGTCCCGGCGGAGCCGCGCGCCGCCAGCGCCAGGAGCGCCGAGGACGCGGAGACGGGGACGAGCTCGCCCTCGCGCCGTCGCGCGGCGAGGAGGACCTGGGCGTCGCCGGGGTCGCGCGGCGCGACCCAGAGCAGCTCGGTGCCCTCGACCACGAGCCGGTCGGTGACCGACACCGCGTGCCGATCGAGGCCCGCACGGGGGAACCACTCCGACCGGTCCAGGACGTCGGCGGCCCAGGCGTCGAGCGCGGTCACGGGCCCACCGCCTCGAAGCGCTCGAGGCCCCGCCGCCACACCAGCCAGGCGAGGAAGACGAACGCGCCGGTCACGAGGGGCGCGGCGAGCGTCAGCCCGTCGGCGCCTCGGAGGAGGAAGGCCGCCGGGGCGTACCCGGTGAGGGCGAACGGCAGCACGGTGACCAGCACGCCGCGTACGGGTGCGGGGAAGATATTGAGCGGGAACCGCGCGGTGTCGGCGATCTGGTAGATCGCCGACATCACCTGGAAGCTGGTCGTCGTCCAGAACGCCAGCGCGGCCAGCATCAGCTTGACCGAGGAGTAGATGAGCGCGCCGCAGCACACCAGCGCGGCCGTGCCGAGCAGCCGGACCGGGCCCGCCGTCACGTGCGCCTCGTGGCTCGCGTACGCGGTCAGCAGGGCGCCCGCCAGCAGCTCGCCGATGCCGTCGGGGTAGAGGAACCGCTCGGACAGCAGGAGGTAGAGCGGGTTGACCGGCCGCACCAGGTAGCGGACCAGCTCACCGCGCTGGACCAGCTTGCGGCCGAGCTCCCAGAGCTGGTCGGTGAAGGTGTGGTCGAGGCCGCGGCTCAGCATGGCCAGGCCGAGCAGGAGCAGCATCTGGCCCAACGTCCAGCCGCCGAGGGCGTTCACCTGGCGGAATACCACCATGAGCAGGGCGGCGTTGAGGCCGACCCGTACGCCGAACCCGAAGGCGCCGACGAGGAAGTCGCCCCGGTAGCCCATGAGGCGGCGCAGCCCCACGCCGGTGAGGGCGACGGTCAGCCTCGCGTAGCGTCGCGGCGTGCTCATCTCAGCCGCCCGCGATCGTCCCGGCCGCCGAGGCGACCCGCCAGACGTACCGGCACGCCACGCCCAGCAGGCCGAGCCACAGGAGCTGGGTGCCGAGCAGCGTGACCGCGCCGCCGGACCCGTCGTACTGCCCGAGCAGGATGCGTACGGGCGAGCTGATCATCGCGGCGAACGGCAGCAGGTCGACGACGCGGCGCGCGCCGGGCGGGAAGAACGCGAGCGGCACGAGCTGGCCGGACAGGAACGCCGTCAGCGTCGCGGACAGGTAGCGCACCCCCCACGTGCTGGTCGTGACGAACCCGGCCATCCCCACCAGGAGGTTCAGCGCGATCGCCAGCAGCATGGACATCGCCGCGGACACGACGAACATCGCGATGCCGGCGAGGTGCGGCATCCGCAGGTCGAGCACGAACCCCGCCACGACCGCCAGCGGCAGCGAGACGAGCCCGAGCCGTACGAGGACGTACGGCAGGGCGAGCGCGGTGTGGGAGAACAGGTAGCCGATCGGGCGGATCATGCCGACGACGTGGTCGCCCCGGTAGATCTCGCCGGCCAGCCGGTCGTCGGCCTGGTTGGACAGCAGCACCGCGAGCAGGTTGCTCGCGACGAGGTACGTCGACATCTCGGCGAACGTGTAGCCGCCGACGGGCGCGCCGGAGCGCTGCGCGTAGACCGCCGACCAGAGCGCCACCAGCACCGACAGGGACAGCGCGCTGCTGACCGCGTTGGCGACGATCGCGGAGGGGTAGGCGGTCGCGGTCCGCAGCCCGGCGCCGACCATCGCGCCGTACGGGCCGACCCGGGTCACCGGGCCGTCCCCGGCGTCTCGAACTCGACCGGGTCGTGGCGGTACAGCGTGCGGAGCACCTCGCCGAGCGTGGGTTCGGGCGCGACGAGGTCGGTGATGGTGACCAGATCCGACAGCGCGTGCAGGATCCGCTGCGGAGTGACCGCCGAGGCGGGCCCGACGATCTCCAGCCGCCGACGGCCCTGGACGGTGCAGCGGACCCGGCCGTCGACGGCCTCGACCGCCGCGACCAGGCGTTCGGCCGGGATGTCGCCCGAGTGGTCGATGCGGACCGTACGCGTCGGGGCGGAGCGCAGCAGCGAGGTCAGGTCGCCGTCGTAGACGAGCCCGCCGCGGTCCAGGACGACGGCGTTCGTGCACAGCGCGGTGATGTCGCCGATGTCGTGGCTGGCGAGCAGCACGGTCGTGCCGCGCTCGGTCACCACCCGGTTGACCAGCTCGTGCACGGCGTCCTTGAGCAGGAGGTCCAGCCCGATGGTCGGTTCGTCGAGCAGCAGCAGCCGTGGGTCGTGGAAGAGCGCGGCCGCGATCTCGGCGCGCATTCGCTGTCCCAGGCTGAGAGTGCGCACCGGCCGCCCGGCCAGCTCGCCGAGGGACAGCACCTCGTCGAAGAGCGCGAGGTTGGCCTTCTCCCGGTCCCCCGGGATCTCATAGATCCGGGCGAGGATGCGGAACGAGTCGGCCACCGGCAGGTCCCACCACAGCTGGCTGCGGTGCCCGAACACGATGCCGGTCTCGCGCGCGACGGTGCGGCGCTCCTGGCGCGGGTCGCGCCCGCCCACCGAACACCGGCCGGAGGTCGGGGTCAGCACGCCGGAGAGGATCTTGATGGTGGTCGACTTGCCCGCGCCGTTCGCGCCCAGGTAGGCCGTGCACGACCCGGTGGGCACCTCGAACGACACGTCGTCGAGCGCGTGGACCTCCTCGATCTCTCGCGACCAGAGGCCGGACAGCGCACCCCACACGCCGGGCTTGAGGCTCCGGACCCGGTAGACCTTGGTCAGGCCGTCCGCGACGATCACGATGCCATCCCCCGGCGTACGTCCTCGACGGCACGGCGCAGCAGGCCGACGCCATCGCGCAGCGTGTCCGCGCCGATCACGAGAGGCGGCGCCAGGCGGATGACGTTGCCACCGGGGATCACCCGTACGCCGAGGTCGGCGGCGCGGGCGACGACGCGGTCGGCCAGCTCGGGCGCGCGCCGCCGGCTCTCGCGGTCCGACACGATCTCCACGCCGCACAGCAGCCCGATCCGGCGTACCTCGCCGACGATCGGGTCGGCCTCGAGCGGACGCAGCGCGTCGTCCATCACGGCGGACAGCTCGAGCGCGCGGCCGGGCAGGTCGTCGCGCGCGATGACCTCCAGGGTCACGCTCGCGGCGGAGAGCGCGACCGGGCTGCCCGCGTACGTGCTGCTGAAGCCGCCCGCGCGAGCGCAGGCCTCTCGCGTCAACACCGACGAGCGTCCGGCCAGCGCGGCCACCGGATAGCCGGAGCCGATGCCCTTGGCCAGCGTCACCAGGTCGGGCCGCAGCCCGACGAGGTCGCTCGCGAGAAACGCGCCGGTACGTCCGCCGCCGGTGAGCACCTCGTCCGCGACGATCAGCACGCCCTCACGGCGGCAGGCCTCGGTGAGGAGCTCCCAGTAGCCCTCGGGCGGCACGATCACACCGGCGGCGCCCTGCACCGGCTCGGCGACCAGCGCTGCCACGTCGGGGCGTTCGATCACCTGGCGGGCGGTGAGCCGGGCGCACAGCAGGTCACAGCTCGGGTAGGTCAGCTCGAACGGGCAGCGGTAGCAGTAGGCCGGATAGCCGAGGTTGGCGGCCGACGGTGCCTCGCCGCCGACGTCCCACTGCACGAGCGAGCGCACCCCGCGCGTCTTGCCATGGAACCCACGGCGGAGCGCCGCGACACGGCGCCGTGCCGGATCGGCGACGGCGTGCGCGACCCGCAGCGCGGCCTCCACGACCTCGGCGCCGGTCGTCAGGAACGCGACCCGGTCGAGGTGGGACGGCAGCAGACGCGTCAGGGCCCGCGCGGCGCGCAGCCGTACGGGGGTGGGGCAGTCGTGGACGTTCTCCAGCTCCCCGGCCTGGGCGCGCACCGCCGCCACGACCTCGGGATGGCAGTGGCCGAGCGCCTGCGTCAGCGTGCCGCCGCCCAGGTCGATGTGGTCGCGTCCATCGGCGTCGGTCACGGTCGCCCCGGACCCGGACGCCCAGACGCGGCCGGTCAGCCGGGTCTCGTCCCCGTCCGGGCCTGCCAGCAGATCCGCCTCCGCCCGCCGATGCTCGGCGGTCCCGGTCACCTGGCCACCTCGCTCAGCCCGAGGCCCACGGCGAGGAGCGTGCGCTCGGCGCGTGCCGGGTCGCCGTCGGCGGCGGCGGCCTTCCACGAGCGCACCAGGGAGCGCAGCGCTGCGGTGTCGCCGGCGCGCCCGTGCGACCGGGCCAGGGCCAGCAGCGCGGCCAGCTCGTCCGGGTCGCCGTTCGCGGCGCGTGCCAGGTCGGGCTCGCGGACCTCTTCGGGCATCGGCGGCGGGTCGCCGTCGGAGCGCAGGCGTTCGGTCACCCGTACGTCGAAGCAGGCGGCCACGGCGGTACGGCGCGCGGCCGGCAGCCCGTCGCGGACCATCGTGGCCAGCGACATCTCGTCGGGATGCCCGGCCAGCCCGCCCCACGCCGCCAGCCGCGACGCGGGCAACCCGGACAGCAGGGCGAGCGCGGAGACCGAGCGGGCGGCGGACCGGTGGCCCCCGGCCGTCAGGAGGTCACCGGCCTCCTCGCACCAGGCCGCCAGCGTCGCCTCGGCGCCGGGCTCGGGCCCGGTGCCCGTACGGAAGTGGTCGAGCCAGACGTGCCACAACGCCAGGTGGACGCCCGGCGCGGCGAGCATGAGACGCGCCGCCCCGGCCTCGGCGAGCGCCGGCAGGATGTCGGAGTACAGCAGGCGTACGAGCCGGTGCGGCGTGCGCTGGACCCGCCAGCAGTCCTCGTTGGCGTGGTCGGCGAGGATCTCCTCGACCCTGACCGGGCCGCCCGCGGGATCGCTCGCGGCCTCCGTCTCGTGCCGCGCCTCGAAGTGGTACAGCTCGTCGAGGTGCGTGCCCGGCCGCAGGCTCACGGCGCCGACGCGGCGCAGCAGCCCGTCGGTGGCGGCCCGCAGCGCCGCCGGGTCCTCCGGTCCGCCGAGGTCGTTCAGGTGCCCCTTGATCTTGCCGATCTCCTCCGAGATCGCCTGCACGAGGAAGTCGGCGGTCAGCCGGTAGCTCGTGGCGAGCCCGAGGTACGGGAAGACCGCGCAGCGGCGGCAGCCCGGGCGCTCCCCCACCTCCTCGTCGCGCACCCGGACGAACTCCGGGTCGCGTACGAGGTCGGCGTAGGGCCGGTCCCAGGTGAGCGAGGAGTCCCACTCGTGGTAGCAGGGCAGCAGGACCCGGCCGTCGGGCCCGATCGTGACGATGCGCGATCCGGCGCCGCAGACCGTCGGCTCGCTCGGGTCGAGCGTCTCCATGTGCCGCAGGAAGGCGAGGTTCACCAGCGTGTACGGGGTGTGCGTCTGCGCGCGGACCGCCTCACGCAGGCGGTCCTGCTCCTCGGAGGGCGCCGCGACCGGGCGCGGGTCGCCGGAGGGCCGGCCGTTCACCTCGAGCAGACGCAGCGACCGCATCGTACGGGCCGGGTCGCGGACCTCGTCCTGCTCGGCGAAGTACTCGAACATCGGCGACAGGTAGACCGGGACCTGGTGGTCTCGTGCGAAGCCGATGACGTCGTCCAGGCCGGGCAGGCTCTGGCCGGTCACGACGCTGATCAGCTTGAGGTTGGCGGCGCCCTGCCCGCGCAGCCGCTCGACCAGCGCGACCGTACGGTCCAGCGTGTCCGTGCCGCGGATGGCGTGATAGCGCTCGGCGCTGAGGGTGTCGAGGGAGATGTTGAGGCTGTCGGCGTACGGCACGATCTCGTCGGCGTCGCCCGCGAAACGAATGGCGTTGGTCGTGACGTCCGCCCGCATGCCGAGCTGCTTGGCATGACGCAACGCGACCGCGAGATGGCGGTGGAGCGCAGGTTCGCCGCCGGTGAAGTCGACGTATTCGACTCCGAGTGCGCGAAGCTCGTCAAGCGCCCGCCGCAGGTCATCGGGGGCAAGCTCGTCGTGCCCGAAGAAGACCGGGTCCTGCCACACATTGCAGTAGCCGCAGCGGGCATTGCAACGAAAGGTGATGTAGAAACGAGCGTGCCGAAATCGAGTCCTCAGCACCGTACGCGACCCCCCGAATCGTCTCAGGTCGACGTCATGCGGCCATAGGAGGCCCACCTTTGCGCAAGAAACCGTTCACCTGCAAGTCCTGACTTCCGGCTAGGGCCTGCCTAAAGCGGTCGGCCATGAACCCGCAATTCGGGCGGTGAAATCCGTCGGCCCATGTCATTCGGCGCGAAGGCCCGAATACCCGGTTGCCGCGGCGAGCCGGAATCTGGTCCGCTACCCGCATGGATCCCCAAGCGGTGCTCGCGGCATTCGACGAGCAGATACGCCGTCGGCCCCAGGCCGGGCAGGTCGAGCGGGACGCCGGAGTGGTCCGCGAGGTCTCGGCCGACCGCGGCTGGACCGGGGTGACCTGGTCCGACCTTGACGAGGACGGCGCCGAAGCCGTCATCGCCGCGCAGGTCGGCCGCTTCGCCGAGCTCGGGCGCCCCTGGGAGTGGAAGCACTATTCCTACGACCGGCCCGCGGACCTGCCCGAACGCCTGATCGCCGCCGGGCTGACCGCCGAACCGGCCGAGACGCTGCTCGTCGCCGAGATCGCCGACCTCGCGCGCGACGTGCCTCCGCCGCCGGGCGTCGAGCTGCGGACGGTGCTCGGCGAACCCGACGTCGAGGCGCTCGTCTCGGTGCACGACGAGGTGTTCGGCGGGGACTACGCGGGGCTGGGCCGCGACCTGCTGACCGGCCTCGCGCACCGGCCCGCCACGGCCGCGGCCGTGGTGGCGATGGCCGGGCCCACCCCGGTCTCGGCCGGGCGCCTGGAGTTCCACCATGGCACCGATTTCGCGAGCCTGTGGGGCGGCGGCACACTCCCCGCCTGGCGGGGGCGCGGGGTGTTCCGCTCACTGGTGGCCCGGCGTGCCGTCCTGGCCGCGGACCTCGGGTTCCGCTACCTCCAGGTCGACGCCACTCCCGACAGCCGGCCGATCCTGCGCGGACTCGGCTTCGTGGAGCTGGCCACCACGACCCCGTACACGCACCCGTGACGTCCGCCGCCGGACCTGGCAGAGGTCCGGCGGCGGACGGCACGCGATCAGACCGAGGTCAGCCCGAGAACGGGCCGGTGGTCTCGGTGCACTTGATCTGGGTGTGCGCGGTGTCGAACCAGGCGCAGCCACCACCCGGGGTGCTGGTGTAGCCGGCCGGGGAGAAGAACAGGACGTTGTTGTTCACGGCCCAGGTGCCGCCGTTGGTGGAGTACGGGCCGCCGGTGGACATCTCCGCCGAGGCGACGTTGTCGTACGAGGTACCGAACGCGGTGGCGTTGTTGCTGCCCCACACGAACAGGACCGTGGTCCCCTGCTGGCGCAGGCTGATGTTGCACTGCGTGCCGGCGCTCCAGGTGGTCTGGTGGAACTGGCTGACGTTGACCAGCGGCGGGGCGACGGCGCAGCTGTAGGCCGGCATCGGGCCGACCTCGCCGGGCTTGCGATTCCGCGTGAACGTCACGGTCGCCGCCCCGGCCGTGACGTGCGGGCCGGCCTTCGCCGCGGTCGTCGCGCCGGGCGCCTTCGTGGTGGTGGTGGAAAGCTGCGTGGCGGCCTGGGCGGAACCGCCGGCCGCGATCAGCGACGCGGCGACGGCCGACGCCGAGACGACGCCGATCTTGCGGGCGAGCGAGGATGAGGCCATGTCGGTCCTTTCGAGGGCTCCCCGACCGAGTCGGCGGCGGAGAGCTGGGGGAATGCCCGGCGAATTTTCTCGCCAAACGAATGTATCGTGACCAGCCATTCCATTTGTGTCAATAAGCGATTTTGCGAATTCCTTGGTCACCCTACGACCGGATGTGGACAGCGAATTCCGGCACGTGTCGACTGCGAAAGAACGCGCCCATTGGGGCGCTTTATCATTGATCGATAGAGCATCGATCTCGGCGTGAAAGTGCGCGGATACAGCCACAATGGCGGATCGCACGTCGAGGTCAGAGCACACTCCGGAAACATTCAGCGACTTTGGAATTTCCGATCGCCCATTAAGCCCACCCGCCGCTCACCGGCCCGGATATCGCCACGGCGGGCGCGCAAAACAATGCGCGATCAGTTCGGGCCCGCGGCACGGGGATTCGGCCGCCCCCTCGTGCGGCAGGGCCCGGACACCGGGGACGGGCACCCATCGGCCGACGGGCCGTCCATAGATGAGATCCGATGTTGGACATCCGATTTATCCCGCTCTTTGCGGCAATGGGGTGGCCGGCGCTCGCGGGGAACCGGCCCTGCGGCGCAGGCCGCCCCGACCCACCGGGCAGGGCAGGCGAGCGGCCCGGCGCCCGATGCGGGGTCCACGCCTCCCCCGGCAGCCGGATCGGAGCCCGGAGGGCAGTCATCCCGACATTCCGCAATAAAAACGTGAAGTTGGCCCGCGGATGCATACTCTTCGTGGCACGGGAAGGGATGCGGTTCAACGGCCGCCCACGAGCGGCCGGCCACCCGCACCCGACTTCCCCTGAGGTGGAAACATGAGCGCCGGCCTCGTCGAGACCGACCCCGCGAACTGGATGGCCGGTGGTGCGTGCCGCACCCGGGACCCCGAGTTGTTCTTCCCGATCAGTGCCGGTGACGCCACCGCCGAACAGGTCGAGGAGGCCCGCTCGATCTGTCACCGCTGCGACGTCGAGGACCGGTGCCTGCGCTACGCGCTGGAGAACGGCGTCAAGCACGGCGTCTGGGGCGGCCACACCGAGCAGGAGCGTCTCGCGGCGATCCGCCGCAGGCGCCGTAACGCCGCCCGGCCCGGCAACACCCGCCCCCGCTGACGCCCGGCGCTCAGAGCAGTGTGCCGAGGGGCCCGAGGTCGAGGTTGAGGTCGGACGGGGACAGGCCGAAGCGCTCGCACAGCTCTTCCATGGCCTCCTCGAGACGCATCAGCGTCACGCCGATCGTCTCGATCTGCTCGTCCGTGAGGTCGCCGTCGTCGGCGCGCCGGATGCACTGGCGTTCGACGAGCTGGCGTACGAGCTCGACCACGGTCAGCACGAGTCGCGTCAGGTCGCGCTGCACCGTCTCGGGGTCGGCCTCGATGCGGTGGCCGCGTACCGGTTCACTCATCGCGTCTCGGCTCCAGGATGTGATGGCCGCTCACCGACGCGATCAGGACCCGCAGCGAGATGCGTACGAGGTCGACGTCGGCGATGGACAGGACCAGGTCCCCGCTGACGACGACCCCGCCGGACAGCAGGCGGTCCAGCAGGTCGACGAGGGCGACGCGCTCAGCGGGGACGGCGCTCACATCTCCGCCTCGGGCTCGGCGATCGTGAAGGAGTAGGGCGCCCAGGGGCCGGTGAGCCGTAGTTCGAGGCCGTCCTCACGGAAGCCGTCCACGGCCGCGGCGAACTCCGCGGCGCGCACGTCGTCGACGAGGTACGCGCCGTTCAGCACCATCCAGTCCGTACGCCCCGACAGCCGGGGATCCTGGGCGGAACGCCGACGGCTCGCCACCGCGATCCCCGCCAGGGCCGCGTCGATCCGCTCGGCGTGCGCGGACGCGCGGCGCCAGGCGTCCTCGCGCGCGTGCAGGCTCGTACGGCGGCGCTTCAGGTACGCGGTGCCGGGCTTGCGCTCGCTCCCCGCCGGGGCGACCGGCTCGGGCGGGTCGTCCGGCGCGACATACGCCTTCACGCCCCACTCCCGCCGTCCGGCCACCGTGATGAGGACGTCCGTGAACTCCTCGCGGCGTTCCTCGAGCAGGGCGCGTACCTGTGCGTCGTCGCGGTAGACGGTCACGAGCCGCACGGGGGCCAGCGGGACGTCACGCGCCACGGCGTCGACGACGTCGTGGTGGGCGCGGGCGGTCTCCTCCAGCCAGACCAGGTCCTCGAGGTTGCGCCGCAGCGCCTCCTCGCCGAACCGCTCCAGCGGCACGGTGCCGACGTACGCGACGAGTCCCGCCGCGGCGACCGCGCGTACGGGGCCGCCCTCTATGCCGGTCAGGCCCGGGTCCGGCCCCGCCCCGCCGTCGCGCGCGATGGCGTACAGGTACACACCGGTCTCAGTCACGACGCCTCTTCGTATGGTCGGGTTCGTCCAGGGCGCGGCGTCCCTCGACGGCCTCCAGGCGCTCGCGCAGCTTGCGGTTCTCCTCCTCCAGCTCGCGCTGGTCACCGCTCAGCCACGGGTCGTGCTCCCACCAGTCGATGCCGATCTCCCGTGCGGTCTCCACGGACACGACCAGGAGCCGCAGCTTGATCGTCAGCAGCTCGATGTCGAGGAGGTTCACGCGGATGTCGCCGGCGATCACGATCCCCTTGTCGAGGACACGCTCGAGGATGTCACCGAGGTTCGCGGGCTCGCGGCCGGCGCTCCGGCCGCCTCCGTACGCTTCGGGCACGCTCACGTCAGGACGCCTCGCCGTCGGCACGGCCGCGCGCGTACCGCCGCGCTCGCCGGTACGAGGTCAGCACCCCGTCGAGGTCGAGCTCGATCTCATAGATGGCGAGCGTGTCCGACGACGACGGGACATGACGGGCCTCGAGCACCTCGACCTCGACGACCCAGCCCTCCTCCGACGGCTTCACCGACGTGACACCCTCCACGCTCCGGCCGGTCATCGCGGTGATCTGCCGGCGTCCGGCCTCGGCGGCCTCCACCGCGGACAGCTCCTCTTCTTCTCCGCGCGCGGGCTCGTCCTCGTACTCGTCCTCGTCGCGTGCGTCTTCGCGGCTGCCGGCCACGGCGTCTCCCTTCTCTACCGGTCGCCCAGGGTCTCGGTGAGCTCCTTCGCCTCATGGGACGAACCGAGCAGCTTGGCCCCCTGCTTGGCCAGGACGGCCGGGTCGTTGGAAAGCCTCCCGGTGACCCCTGCGGCCGCGAGCGTCAGTGCCAGACGTCCCTTGCGGGTGCGGCCCAGCAGATAGCCCACGCCGACACCGACGGCGATGCGTACTCCGATTTTCATGATCGTGTTTCGCCTCCAAGCGAGATGGATCTCGCCTTCGTCACCCCGTATCGACCAGTGATACGACCGCGATCATCGATCGTGATAGACGACACTGCGACAAATCGACATATATACGAATGATTCGTCACAGCGCTCTACCCGTGGCGTCCACGGCGAAACACGGAGACCCGTCCCTGCCAGCAGAAACGCGCCGAAATCTCGGCGACGGATTCGTCGCCGCGCCCCACAGCGAGGCCCGAAGACAGGCCTCGCGGCCGCGAGCCCCGCGGGCCCGAATCGGACGGATTCGCCCCAGTTTTTGCACTGTCGGTCACCGAACGATCCGCCCTGGTCACCGATCCGCCGATAGTGTGTCTTGATCATGAAAGTGCGGCGAATGCCGCAGGTATGCCGGAAGGACGGAATGTTGACGGCTCGGGGAAAGATCTGCGGAGGAGCGGTCCTCTGTGGGGTCATGGTGGCGCTTGGATTCGCCGCCAAAACCTTAGTGCTGACTCAGGCGGACACCCGGTTGGACGAACGCCTGGTCACGCTGCGAGACCCGGCACTCACCCAGGTCGCCCAGGGCGCCACGGCCGCCGCGCAGGTCTTAGTGGGTGCGGCCTTCGCCGTGATCGTCTCCGCCGCGCTCTGGTACGCCCGCCGCCGGAGAGACGCCCTGCTCACCGCGTCGTTGGGGTTCGGCGCCCTCGCCCTCGTGTTCGCCGTCAAGTCGCTGGTGGCCGAGCACCGGCCGCCGCAACGTCTGTGGGTCATCCCCCCGGACACCAAGATGAGCTTCCCCAGCGGGCACGCCACGGTCGCCGCCGCCATCGCGATCTCGCTCATCCTGCTGGCCCGCGGCGCACTGCGCCCGCTCGCGATCGTGGCCGGGATCCTCTTCGCCGCCCTCGTCGGCTTCGCCCGCATGTACCTTGGAGTGCATTACCTCGCCGACGTCGTGGGCGGCTTCGTCACCGCCGGCGGCGTCGCGATGTTGGTCTCCGGCCTGATGGACCTGCCCGGGATCAGCCGGCGTCTCGAGGACGTCGGAACCCCCGCCACGGGACGCCACCACGCCGGCCGCTCCCCGCGCACTCCCGCCCGCAGCAACCGCTGACCGAGGACCTCAGCCGTCCTCGAACCGGTGGAGCGTCTCGTGCAGACGCGACCAGGCGACGAAGAGCACTCCGTCGCCTGGTCGGCCGGTACTCGGGTCGGCGCAGTACGGCCGGTAGGCGTGGACCGCCCGGTGGGCGGCGGCCACGACGGCGTCGAGCGGCGCCTCAAGGCCGAGCGCGGCGATCCGCCCGACCTCCCGCAGCATCGGGGCCAGCCGCGCCGCCGACGCCTCGTCGCATGGCGCCGGGCCGGCGGCGCGCACGAGCGCGGCGGCGGCCGCCCTCACATCGTCTCCGTACACGCTCCGCCCCTACCCACGGGCGGCGGCGCCTACGTGGTGGTCCGGGGCCCGTCCTCGAGGTCGCCCTCGGTCTGCAGGTAGAGCCGCTTGAGCGCGTCGAGCGTCTCGGGGTCCGGGTGCTCCCACATCTCGCGGTCGGCGGCCTCGAGCAGGCGTTCGGTGATGCCGTGCAGGGCCCAGGGGTTGGACTCGGTGAGGAACTTCTGGTTCTCCGGGTCCAGCGCGTACGTCTGGGCGAGCTGGTCGTACATCCAGTCGGCGACCACGCCGGCGGTGGCGTCGTAGCCGAACAGGTAGTCGACGGTCGCGGCGAGCTCGAACGCGCCCTTGTAGCCGTGGCGGCGCATGGCGGCGAGCCAGCGCGGGTTGACGACGCGGGCGCGGAAGACGCGGGTGGTCTCCTCGTCCAGGGTGCGGGTGCGGACCGCGTCCGGGCGGGTGCTGTCGCCGATGTATGCGGCGGGCGCCTTCCCGGTGAGCGCGCGCACCGTCGCGATCATGCCGCCGTGGTACTGGAAGTAGTCGTCGGAGTCGGCGATGTCGTGCTCGCGCGTGTCGGTGTTCTTGGCGGCCACCGCGATCCGGCGGTAGGCGTTCTCCATGTCCCCGCGCGCGGGGACGCCGTCGAGCTCGCGGCCGTAGGCGAAGCCGCCCCACACCGCGTACACCTCGGCGAGGTCGGCGTCGCTACGCCAGTCGCGGCTGTCGATCAGCGGCAGCAGCCCCGCGCCGTACGCGCCGGGCTTGGAGCCGAAGATGCGCATGGTCGCGCGCCGCTCGTCGCCGTGCTCGGTGCGGTCGGCGCGGACGTGGGCGCGTACGTAGTTGTCCTCGTCGGCCTCGTCCAGGTCGGCGACCATCCGGACGGCGTCGTCCATCATGGCCACCACGTGCGGAAACGCGTCGCGGAAGAAGCCGCTGATGCGGATCGTCACGTCGATGCGCGGGCGGCCCAGCTCCTCGAGCGTGAACGGCTCCAGGCCGGTGACCCGCCGGGACGCCTCGTCCCAGACCGGGCGTACGCCGAGCAGGGCGAGGACCTCGGCGATGTCGTCGCCGGAGGTGCGCATCGCGCTGGTGCCCCAGATCGACAGGCCGACCGAGCGCGGCCACTCGCCGGTGTCGGTGCGGTGCCGGTCGAGCAGCGAGTCGGCCATCGCCTGGCCGGTCTCCCAGGCCAGCCGGCTGGGCACGGCCTTCGGGTCGACGGAGTAGAAGTTACGGCCGGTCGGCAGCACGTTGATCAGGCCTCGCAGCGGCGAACCGCTGGGGCCGGCCGGGACGTACCCGCCGTCGAGGGCGTGCAGCACCATGCCGATCTCGTCGGTGGTGCGGTCCAGGCGCGGCACGACCTCGGTCGCGGCGAACCGGAGGATCTCGGCGACCTGGCCCTCGGCGAGCTCGTCGGCCGCGGCCGGGTCCCAGCCGCGCTCCTCCATCGCCGCGACCAGCCCGCGCGCGCGGGTCTCGGTCGCGTCGACCTCGGTACGGTCCGTGCTGTCCACATCGAGGCCGAGCGCCTCGCGCAGGCCGGGCAGCGCGACCTGCCCGCCCCACATCTGGCGCGCCCGGAGCATAGCCAGCACCAGGTCCACGCGTGACTCGCCGTGCGGCGCCTCGCCGAGGATGTGCAGGCCGTCGCGGATCTGGACGTCCTTGATCTCGCACAGCCAGCCGTCGACGTGCAGCAGGAAGTCGTCGAACTCGGCGTCGTGCGGGCGGTCGTCCAGGCCGAGGTCGTGGTCGAGCCGCGCGGCCTGGATCAGGGTCCAGATCTGGGCTCGGATGGCGGGCAGCTTGGCGGGGTCGAGCGCGGCGATGTTGGCGTGCTCGTCGAGGAGCTGCTCGAGGCGCGCGATGTCGCCGTAGCTTTCGGCGCGCGCCATCGGCGGGATGAGGTGGTCGACGAGGGTCGCGTGCGCGCGGCGCTTGGCCTGGGTGCCCTCGCCCGGGTCGTTGACCAGGAAGGGGTAGATGAGCGGCAGGTCGCCGATGGCCGCGTCGGGGCCGCAGGAGGCCGACATGCCGGTCGTCTTGCCGGGCAGCCACTCCAGGTTGCCGTGCTTGCCGACGTGCACGACCGCGTGCGCGCCGAACTCCTCGGTGAGCCAGCGGTAGGCGGCGAGGTAGTGGTGGCTGGGCGGCAGGTCCGGGTCGTGGTAGATGGCGACCGGGTTCTCCCCGAAGCCGCGCGGCGGCTGCACCATGACGACCGTGTTGCCCGAGCGCAGCGCGGCGAGCACGATCTCGCCGTCGGGGTCGCGGGAGTCGTCGACGAACAACCGGCCGGGCGGCGGGCCCCAGTGCTGCTCGATGCCGGCGCGCAGGTCCTCGGGAAGCGTGGCGTACCAGGTGCGGTAGCGGGCGGCGGGGATGCGCACCGGGTTGCCGACGAGCTGCTCCTCGGTGAGCCAGTCGGCGTCCTGGCCGCCGGCCGCGATGAGCTTGTGCATCAGCGCGTCGCCCTCGTCGGGCAGCTCGGTGCCGGTGTCGTAGCCGCGCTCGCGCATGGCGGCCAGCAGCTTCACGACGCTGGCCGGGGTGTCCAGGCCGACCGCGTTGCCGATGCGGGCGTGCTTGGTCGGGTAGGCCGACAGCATCAAGACGATGCGGCGGTCGGCGGGCGGGACGTGCCGCAACGTCGCGTGACGCACCGCGATGCCGGCGACGCGCGACGCGCGCTCGGGGTCGGCGACGTAGACGGTCAGCCCGTCGGCGTCGATCTCCTTGAAGGAGAAGGGCACGGTGATGATCCGGCCGTCGAACTCCGGCACCGCGACCTGGGTGGCGGCGTCCATCGGCGACAGACCGTCGTCGCTGTCCTGCCAGGCGGAGCGGCTCGCGGTCAGGCACAGGCCCTGCAGGATCGGCACGTCGAGCGCCGCGAGGGCGCCGACGTCCCACGCCTCGTCCTCGCCGCCCGCGCCCACGCGCGCGGGTTTGGTGCCGCCGGCCGCCAGCACGGTCACGACCAGGGCGTCGGCGCGTCCGAGGGTCTCGAGCAGTTCGGGCTCGGCGGCGCGCAGCGACGCGCAGTACACCGGGAGCGCGCGGGCGCCCGCGGCCTCGATCGCGGCGCACAGCGTCTCGACGAACGCGGTGTTGCCGGCCATGTGGTGGGCCCGGTAGTAGAGGACGCCGACGAGCGGCCCCTCCGTGCGGCCCGGCTCGCGCTCGAGGAGACCCCAGGTCGGTGTGGGCACGGGCGGCGCGAAGCCGTGGCCGGTCAGCAGGACCGTGTCGGACAGGAAGCGGTGCAGCTCGCCGAGGTTGGCGGCGCCGCCGTGCGCCAGGTAGGCGTGGGCCTCCGCGCTGACGCCGGCCGGAACCGTGGACAGCTCCATCAGCTCGGCGTCCGGGGCCTGCTCGCCGCCGAGGACCACGACGGGTCGCGGCCCGGCCAGCAGCGCGTCCAGGCCCTCCTGCCACGCGCGGTAGCCGCCGAGGATCCGCACGACGACCAGGTCGGTGCCCTCGAGGAGCTCGGGAAGGTCGTTCAGGGGGACGCGTGTGGGGTTCGCGAGCCGGTAGTCGCCGTCGCTCGCGCGCGCGCTGAGCAGGTCGGTGTCAGAGGTGGACAGCAGCAGGATCACGCGGGTAGGTCCTCACTCGGGGGTCCTCGCCCCAGGTAGCGGGTAACGGCGACGGGGGAGTCTCCTGGCTCCCGGATCGACGCTCGCCCCGGCCTTCCCGCGTGCGCGGTGGCCATACGGTGGGGTCCGCTCCCCGGTCACAGTGGCGGGACCGCTCCGGTTTTCCACCGGCTTCCTCCGCCTGTCGCCACGCAACAGCGATCGCTAGTCTGGTCATGGCTTGTAGTTCCGTCAAGCGGCCCGATTTCGGCTCTAGGATCCCGTCTGTGTCCCCTACATCACGTTCGGCCCCTGACGCCTGCCCTGGGGCACTACAGGTCCACGACGCCGCCGACGGAGGCCTGGCGCGGATACGCCTTCCGGGTGGAGTTCTGCGGGCCCATCAGCTCGCAGCGCTGACCGGAGCGGCGGCCGAGCTGGGCGACGGGCATCTCGAGCTCACCTCACGCGGCAACCTCCAGCTCCGCGCGCTGCGGGCGGGTGCGACGGCCGAGCTGGGCGCGCGGCTACGCGACGCCGGACTGCTGCCCTCCGACACGCACGAGAAGGTCCGCAACATCACCGCCAGCGTGCTCAGCGGTCGCGACGGACCGGGCCTGATGGACGTACGGCCGCTGGCCACCGGGCTGGACGCGGCGCTGTGCGCCGACCCCGCGATGGCGCGGCTGCCCGGGCGGTTCCTGTTCACGATCGACGACGGCCGCGGTGACGTCATCGCGGCGCGCGGCGACGTCGGCCTGTACGCCGTGGACGGCGGCACCCTGGCGCTGGTGCTCGGCGGCGCCGACAGCGGCCTGCGCGTCGGGCCGTCCGAGGCGGTGGCGCTGGCGATGGCGGCCGCCCGTGCGTTCCTGGACGCCCGTACGACGGAGTGGCGGCTCTCCGAGCTCGACGGCGCGATCGACGCGATCACCGCACGGCTGCCCGGCACCCGCGTCGCGCCGGTGCCGGTGCCGCGCACGCCGCGGCGTCCTCCGCTCGGAGAGATCCCGCAGCACGACGGCCGCTTCGCGCTGTCGGGCCTGGTGCCGCTGGGACGGCTCGATCCGGAGTCGCTCGCGGCCCTGTCCGCGCTCGAAGAGATCATCATCACGCCCTGGCGCGGCGTGGTGATCCCCGACCTGACGGCGGTGCCCGGCTCCCACGGGCTGGTGGTCGAACCCGGCTCCGGCTGGGAGGGCCTGAGCACCTGCGCCGGACGGCCGGGCTGCGCCAAGTCGCTGACCGACGTACGCGCGGACGCGAGCCGCGCACGACGGGCGGTGGACGGGCTGCCCGTGCACTGGGCCGGCTGCGAACGCCGGTGCGGCCACCCGGCGGACCGGCATGTGGCCGTGGTGGCGACCGCCGACGGCTACGACGTACGCATCGGCGAGCGGGTCCATTCCCGATCCCATGACCTGACGGCGACGGCCACCGCCGTCGCGGCGACACGGAGGAACGCGTGACCGACTATGTCCGCGACGGCGCCGAGATCTATCGGCGCTCGTTCGCGACCATTCGCGCCGAGGCGGACCTGTCGGCGCTGCCGGCGGACGTGGCGCGGGTCGCCGTCCGCATGATCCACTCCTGCGGGATGGTCGACCTGGTCGAGGACCTCGTCTACTCCCCCGGCGTGGTCAAGGCGGCGCGGTCGGCGCTGCTGGGCGGCGCGCCGATCCTGTGCGACGCGCAGATGGTCGCCTCGGGCGTGACCCGCAGGCGGCTGCCCGCCGGCAACGACGTCGTGTGCACGCTGTCGGACCCGCGTGTACCGGACCTGGCCGGCGAGCTGGGCACCACCCGCAGCGCCGCGGCCATGGAGCTGTGGCGCGACCGGCTCGAGGGCGCGGTGGTGGCCATCGGCAACGCGCCGACGGCGCTGTTCCGGCTGCTGGAGATGGTGGACGCGGGCGCGGGACGGCCGGCGGCCGTGCTCGGCATCCCGGTCGGCTTCATCGGGGCGGCCGAGTCCAAGCAGGCCCTGGCCGACTCGGACCTGGAGCACCTCGTCGTACGCGGGCGTCGCGGCGGCAGTGCGATGACGGCGGGGGCGGTCAACGCCATCGCGAGCGAGGAGGAGTGATGACCGGAACCCTGACCGGCGTGGGCCTCGGCCCCGGTGACCCGGAGCTGATGACCGTCAAGGCGTCCCGGTTGATCGGGCAGGCCGACGTCGTCGCCTACCACTCCGCACGGCACGGCCGCAGCATCGCGCGCTCCATCGCCGAGCCGTACCTCCGCGACGGGCAGATCGAGGAGTCGCTGATCTACCCCGTCACGACCGAGGACACCGACGACTACCGCGGCGTCATCGAGGAGTTCTACGCCGAGTGCGCGCTGCGCCTGTCCGCCCACCTCGACGTGGGCCGCGACGTGGTGGTGCTGTGCGAGGGCGACCCGTTCTTCTACGGCTCCTACATGCACCTGCACAAGCGGCTCGCCGGCCGCTACCCGACCGAGGTCGTGCCGGGCGTGACGTCGGTGAGCGGCGCCGCGGCCCAGCTCGGGCGCCCGCTGGTCGAGCGCGACGAGGTGCTGACCATCCTGCCCGGCACCCTGCCGACCGCCGACCTCGCCGAACGCCTCGCCGGCACGGACTCGGCCGCGGTCCTCAAGCTCGGCCGTACCTTCGGCGGCGTACGCGACGCGCTGGAGAGCGCGGGGCGGCTCGAGGACGCCTGGTACGTCGAGCGCGCCACCACCGACCGGCAGCGCGCGCTGCCCCTGGCCGAGGTCGACCCGGACACCGTGCCCTACTTCGCGGTCGCGGTCGTCCCCAGCCGCCTGCACGAACGCACCCGCGAGGCCCTCGTCGAGAGCCCGGGCCCGTCCGGCGAGGGCGAGGGCGAGGTGACGGTCGTCGGTCTCGGTCCGGCCGGCCGTGAGTGGCTGACCCCGGAGGCGCAGGACGCCCTGACCAGGGCCGACGACCTGGTCGGCTACGGCCCGTACGTCGACCGTGTGCCGCTCAACCCGCGCCAGCGCCGTCACGCCTCCGACAACCGCGTCGAGGCCGAGCGCGCCGAGTTCGCGCTGGCACTGGCGCGCAAGGGGCGCCGCGTGGCCGTCGTCTCCTCCGGCGACCCGGGCGTGTTCGCAATGGCCGCCGCGGTCCTGGAGGTGGCGTCGGAGGACCAGTGGAAGGACATCCCGGTCCGCGTGCTGCCCGGCCTGACCGCCGCGCACGCGGTCGCCTCACGCGCCGGCGCGCCGCTCGGCCACGACTACTGCGTGCTGTCGCTGTCGGACCGGCTCAAGCCGTGGGAGGTCATCGCCCGGCGGCTGAGCACCGCGGCAGCGGCCGACCTGGTCATCGCGGTCTACAACCCGGCCTCGCGGACCCGTACCTGGCAGGTGGACAAGGCGCGCGAGCTGCTCCTGGAGCACCGCTCCCCCGACACCCCGGTGATCATCGGCCGGGACGTCGGCGGCGCGCAGGAGGGCGTACGCGTGGTGCGGCTCGCCGACCTGAACCCGGCCGACGTCGACATGCGCTGCCTGCTGCTGATCGGCTCCTCGACGACGCGCGTGGTGGAGCGCGCGGCCGGCGGGACCGTCGTCTTCACGCCACGCCGCTACCCGGCATGATCCAGCCAGGCCACGGCCTCGTCGACGGTGGCGACGGTCGGCACGTCCGGCACGTCCGGGCGGTCGACCATCACCACGGGCAGGCCGAGCCGCCGGGCCGCGGTCAGCTTGGCCGAGGTCATCGGGCCGCCGCTGTCCTTGGTGACGACGACGTCGATCGCGTGCTCGCGCATCAGCTCGAGCTCGCCGTCGACCGTGAACGGCCCGCGCGCCAGCACCACCCGCAGCCGTGGCGGCAGCGGCGGCTCTGGCGGGTCGACGGAGCGCATCAGGAACCAGCGCCGGTCATCGCCCGCGAACGCCGCCACCCCGCCACGGCCGGTGGTGAGGAACACCCGCTCGCCCGGCAACGCCGCGGCGGCCTCGGCCATCGACGGCACGCGGCGCCAGTCGTCGCCCGGCCCGGCGACCCAGCCGGGCCGACGCAGCACGAGCAGCGGCACCCCGGCGCACCCGGCGGCGGTCACCGCCGAGGCGGTCATCCCGGCCGCGAACGGATGGGTCGCGTCGATCACCGCGCCGACGTCCTCGGCGGCCAGCCAGTCCGCCAGACCGCCGGGCCCGCCGAACCCGCCGATCCGGGTGCGGCCCTCGGGCAGCAGCGGGTCATCGACCCGTCCGGCCAGCGAACTGACCGCGTCGAACTCCGCGCGCCCCGCCAGCAGGGACGCCAGACGCCGCGCTTCACCGGTACCACCAAGGATCAGTACTCGCACTCCGGCATGCTAGAACGATGAGCGAGCTCCGGTACGGCTGGACGACCGGTGCCTGCGCGACGGCCGCGACCAAGGCCGCCTACACGGCGCTGACCACCGGGGAGTTCCCCGACCCGGTCGAGATCACCCTGCCCAAGGGACAGCGCCCGGCGTTCGCGCTCGCGATCGAGGACCTGTCCGCCGACGCGGCCACCGCCGGGATCGTCAAGGACGCGGGCGACGACCCCGACGTCACCCACGGGGCGCTGGTCCGCTCGACCGTACGCCACGGCGAGGCCGGCACCGGCGTGGTGTTCCGCGCCGGGCCGGGCGTCGGCACCGTGACCAAGGCGGGTCTGCCGCTCGGCGTCGGCGAGCCCGCGATCAATCCGGTGCCCCGCCGGCTCATGCGCGAGGTCCTGAACGACGCCGACGTCATCGTGGAGATCTCCGTCGACGACGGTGAGGAACTGGCCCGCAACACCTGGAACCCCCGGCTCGGCATCCTCGGCGGCCTGTCGATCCTCGGCACCACCGGGATCGTCGTCCCGTACTCCTGCTCGGCCTGGATCGACAGCATCCGCCGCGGCATCGACGTGGCGCGCGCCGCCGGGCGTACCCACGTCGCGGGCTGTACGGGCAGCACCTCAGAGCGGGTCGCCGCCGACCTGTACGGCCTGCCCGAGGACGCACTGCTCGACATGGGCGACTTCGCCGGGGCGGTACTGAAGTACATCCGGCGGCACCCGGTCCCCCGCCTGACCATCGCCGGCGGCATCGGCAAGCTCGCCAAGCTCGCGAACGGCCACCTGGACCTGCACTCCAAGCGATCGCAGGTGGACTTCGGCGCGCTCGCCGGCCTGATCGACGACGAGGAGACCGCCGCACGCATCCGCGGCGCGAACACCGCGCTGGAGGCGCTGCAGATCTGCCAGGCCGCCGGCCTCCCGCTGGGCGACCTGGTCGCCGCCCGCGCCCGCGACGTGGCCGCCGGAGTCCTCCGCGAGGCTCCGGTGGCGGTCGACGTCGTCGTCATCGACCGCGCGGGCGTCATCGTCGGCCGCGCGTAGTCGTCCCGCTTCGGACGGATATCGGTGCCTCTGTCCTCTCGCGACGCGTTCGACAGGGAACTGATTCCGTGGATGGGGCTGCTGCGGGCGGGCGTCTTCCTCCTCCTCGGCCTGCTGATCTACCAGTCCATGCGGGCGATGGCCCACGCGACGGATCCGGTGAGGCCGGCTCTCCTCGGGGCGGGAGTGACCGTTCTGGCTGCCGGCGCGGGTGAGGTCGCAGGTCTTGTGATCGCGTTCACGCGTCCAGCCGACCCGGTGTCGGGCATCTCGGCCGGAATTCGCCTGGGCGGTCTCCCATCGGGACTGCCCGACGTCGATCCCGTCACGTAGCACCCGGTCACTCTGCTCCGCAGGGCCACGCTGAGGGCCCGGCGTATCCGCGGTGTGTCGCTCGTCCGCAGGAGAACGTCGTTCTCCACGTCAAGATCATGATAGATGTCGATCACCTTGATCGGATCACCCGAGACCGCGTCGGCGGCGTCGTCCCCTGAGAACAATCCGCCTAACCCACCCGAGATAACGTCCTGGAAGTACATGCCGAACGCGGCGACCACCACGACGGCGAGCCAGACCAGCGGCTTGCGTACCAGCCGGCTCAGAGCCGTGGTCTTGGACGCGGCCGGATGGGCCTTGGCCCGGCGTTTCACCGGCCGACCCGATCGGGGTGAACCACCGGCGTTCGATACGTCGGCCACGTGACCTCCAGCCACTCGCGCGCGAAGAGATCGGCAGCATACGGACCACCGCCCCGATACGGGGTACCGGCGATCTGCCCGGTCGGGCCCGACGGTGCCTTTCCGGGACCGCCGTCAGCGTGTGACGACGGCGAGGGCGCGAGCCCGGATGGCCTGGCCGGTCCGGCGCAGGGCCTCGCGGTCGGTTCCGGCGATGACGATCCGGCCCCAGCGGGGATCCCGCCCGAGCGACGCGTCGTACCGGGAGGAGGCGGGCGTGTGGACGCGAGAGAGGTCGTGGTGGACGACGGCGGGAAAGTCGCCCAGCCATTCCGGGTTCGCCAGGTTCACCGCGAGGCTGTCGTACGGGGTCAGGTGGAGGGTACGAGCGAAGGGCGCGACGACGGGATGGCTGTCGGCCTGGAACGGCGTCCGCTGTCCGACGCCCAGCTCGAGCGCGTACTGGTCCCGGCCCGTGGTGAGGCGGGCGAGGAAGGGGACCAGGTCGCCGGCCGGGCGTGTGTGCGTCTCGACCAGCATGGGCCGGCCGTCGCGCAGCACGATCTCGGTGTGGGTAGCGGTGTGCGTCACCCCGAGGCCGGTCAGGCAGTCCTCGGCGTACGACGTGAGGAGCTGCCGTGTTCGAGGGTCGATCGGCGCCGGGGTCTCGTGCTCCAGGACGACGAAGTGCGGCGCGCCCGAGACCGATTTGCCGGTGACCGCGACGGCCTCGTGTCCTTTTTCCCATGAGATCCCCTCGACGGTGTACTGCGCGCCCTCCAGGTAGGACTCCCACATCAGGCGCCCGTCCGGGCGGATCGCCGCGAGCGCGCCCGGCGTGGAGATGTGGCGGATCCCGGCGCTTCCCGTGCCGTCGATCGGCTTGACGATCAGGGGGTAGTCCTCCCGGCGTGGCTCGTCGGCGCCGACGATGCCGAACGGCGGCTGGGCGAATCCCTGTTCCCGGAGGGTCGTTCTCATCAGGTATTTGTTACGCGTGCGCAGCACCGCGGGAACGGACGGGCTCGGAAGGCCGAGCGCGGCCGTGGCCAGCGCCGCGGGAAGGGCGGTGAAGTCCGTGAAACCGAATATCCCGTCGTACGCGGTCAGGCCCGGGATGCCGAGCACCGACTCGGGCTCGGCCATGTAAGGACGCCAGAAGACCCGGCGGGGACTCCCCTCCGTACGCGGGTTCTCCTCGGGGTCGAAAACGGCGTCGTACTCGATGCCGAGTTCGTGGATCGCGTTCGAGTACGCCGCCGGACGCGAGCCGACCACCAGTATCGCCATGACTCATTCCCATCCATCGAGGAGCGGGCCGACGCCGAAGCGGACGGAATCGGTGACGGGAACGTCCACGCGTTCCTGAATCTCCGCGATGGCCTTGACCGCATCGTCGTGCGAGAGTCCCTGCGTGCGGACGGAGATCCCCGTCACCGTGCACGGCCGGGACGGGTCCGTCCAGCTCGCGGCCTCCTCGTTCATGCGGATCAGCGATGCGAGATCCGGTATGGGCCGGTCCGGGAACGAGCCGAGCGATTCCTGGCCGGCGGTGAGGCACAACACCAGCGAATCGGGCCGGGCGCCGTGGATGATGCCGAGCGTCACCGCGGAGTAGGCGGGATGGTTCAACGCTCCCTGCCCCTCCACGAAGACGTAGTCGTGCCGGGAGGCCGCCGCCACCGTGTGTTCCTCGACGGCGCCTGCGAGGAAGTCCGACACCACGGCGTCCGCGGGGAGGCCCGCTCCGGAGATCATGATCCCGGTCTGGCCCGTGGCCAGGAACGTGCTGTTCAGACCCTTGCGCTTGGCCATGAGATCGAGCTCTAGGGCGGTGGTCATCTTGCCGCTGGACGCGTCGGCACCCACGGTCAGAATCGTCCGGCTGCCGGCGCGGTGCGGCAGGAGCCGTGCGACACGGGGCGTCGCGTCGGACCTGCGTACGTCGTGCAGCCGTACGCCGTACCGGCGTGCCAGCGAGGCGATCTCCTCGTCGTCGCCGAGAAGGAAGTGCAGCCCGTTCACGACGTCGAGCCCGGCCCGTACGGCGTCGATGATCTCCGCTCGCCATGAGGGGTAGAGCCGGTCGTTGGCCGGGCAGATGCCGATGGCGACGCTGTCGGGCCGCAGAGGTAAGGACTCGCGGACGTTCCGTAGGACCGGAACGCCATGCCCCAGATCCATCCCCAGGGCCTCGGCGACGTCGACGCCGGCCCTGGTGCCGTCGACCACCGCGACGATCTCCTCCGGCCGGTACCGCAGAAGTCCCATGGCCGTCTTGGCGCTGTTCGGCGCCAGGTGCTTTTCGGCGAGTACGACGATGCGTGCCAAGAGCTCATGCCTCTTTCACAAGGAGGTGCCTGGTCGTGGCCCAGCGAACGGCGACCACGGTGAGAAGTCCGATGACGAGGAAGTAGCCGGCCCCGAAGAGCCAGCCGGCGTACGAGAGTCCCGCCATCGCGGCGGCCAGCGTCGGGCCCGCGGCGGATCCCACCCCGGACCCCAGGGCGAAGGTGCCCTGGTATTCGCCGGCGTTACCGGCCGCCAGGTCGTAGCTGAACGTCCACGACGCCGCCGACGTCCACATCTCCCCGAACGTGAAGACGATGACCGCACCGACGAGCAGAGTCACCGCCATCGCCGTGTTCCGCACCGCCGACAGGGCGAACACGAGGCACGACGCACCGAGTACGAGGCTGCCGCGGGTGTTGAGCCGGACGGCGCCCGCGAGCGTGTCCGTCCCGCGGGCGGCCCGTACCTGCAGCACGATCACGATCACCGTGTTGAGGAAGATCGAAATGCCGATCATCGATCGCGGGACCGCGGTGTTCAGCGCGATCCAGAGCGGCAGGCTGATGGTGAGCAGCCTGCTACGGGCCGCGAGGGCCCCGGACAGCAGCGCGGTCACGAGGTAAGGAAGATCGGTGACGGCCCGGTTGCGGCGGACGACGCTCCGGTCGCGGTCCGCCTGGGAGATCGAGATGACCAGCACGCCGCCTGCCGTGAGCAGAAGACCCGAGATGATCAGGGTGAGCTGGTAGGCGTTCCTGGTGTTGAGCTGGAGCGGGACGGCACCGAGGAGCGCGCCCACCGACAGTCCGATGTTCCGCATCGACCGCTGGTACGCCTTGAACCGGACGCGGTCCTCGTCACGAAGGACGTTCGCGACGATCACGTTCTGGGCCACGCCCATGCCGGTGAACGCGCTGGAGATCAGGCACTGGATCACGATGAACGGCGCCGTGCCCGTGATGAGCCCGTAGCCGGCGACGCCGGCACTCGTCGCGCACGCGCAGAGGAGTGCGACGCGGCGAGCACCGTACCGGTCGGTGGTGAGGCCGATGACGAAGGCCGAGCCCACGGCGACGAGGCTAGCGATGCTCGTGCCGATGCCCACCGTGCGGGACGGCAGTCCCACGATCTGCACGGCGAACAGGACGGCGCAGGCGGTGAAGGCGCCGTAGCCGACGCTGCCGACGAGCGCCGACGCCGCGAGCGGACGGCCTGCCCCCGGCGGCGGCACGAGCCTGGCCACTCCCGAACGCACAGTCGTGAGCATCGTGCACCTCCGAGCCGGTCAGGCCCTCGCCTGAACTTCGCCGATCCGCCCGGCCAGCTCCCGCACCCGGAGTCCCCAGCGGTGATTCATGATCGGATCAGGGGCGACGGCCTGGAAGACCAGGTAGAGCATGACCGCAGCGTCCAGCCGGTAGACGAGAGCGGAGGCCGAGGTCAGGTCGGGTGCCGTGGACCCGTATCCGGTCAGCAGCGCGTCCATGCGGATGGGAGAGTTGCCCATCCTGCTGTACTCGTCCATGCGTACGAGTTCGCAGACCGGGGGGCCGATGAGGACGTTCGACCAGTCGACGAGGGCGCGGATCCGCCCCGCGGACGTCAGGAGGTTCGGAGGCCGCACGTCCATGTGCAGCAGTGAGGACCGCCCCTGGCCCTCGTCCTCCAGGAGACGAAGCAGATCGCGACGGGTGAGGTCGGGAAGCCCCGGCTCGGCGGCGCGCACCTTGTCATAGCGGTCCTTCGTCCGGGTCACCACCACCGCGCCGAGGTCCACGTCGCCCTGGTAGACGGCACGGAAACGGGCGGGGAGGGCGATGCCGTGGAGCGCGCGCAGCATCTCCCCCAATGCCTCCGCCGGTGCCTCGGACTCGTCGTTCTCGACGAACCTGGCCAGCAGCACGGACAGTCCAGGCTCGACGTCGACCAGCGCGAACGGCTCGGCCACCGGAAACCCCTGGTCCGCGAGCCACCCGGTGATCTCGTTCTCCTGCTCCAGGAGCCGCCTGGAGTCGACGTTGACGTTCGGAGAGACGAACACCTTGCGGCGCGGTATGCGGATGGCGACGTCCTTCATCGTGTCGGACCAGGCGCGATAGACGTGGAATTCCGTTCCCGACGCCACGTGGGCGGGGTGGCGCAGCCGATGTCGATCCACGACCGCCCGCGCCACCCGCGCATGGTCGACCTGGTTCTCGCCGTCGTTCGTCATTTGTTCAGGGCCTCTGGATCCTATTTCGTCTTCACGGCGATCCAGCCGGCGAAGTTCATCCACCGCCAGAAACAGTCCACCTGGTCGAAACCGGCCTGGTGCAGCAGTTCCATGTTCCACTGCGCGGTGACCGGAACCAGTACGCCCTCCAGGGAAAGGGATTTGCGGGCGACGTCCTGGGCGGAGTATCCGTTGTCCATCTTGAGCTGATGGTAAGTGTTGACCATGGCCTCATTGAGCTCTGCGCTTTCGCCCAATATCTTCTCGACCACGATGAGGGCGCCGCCCTGCTTCGTCGCCTCGTAGATGTTGCGCACGATGCGCTGGCGACGCTCGATCGGCGTGAACTGCAGCGTGAGGATGGACAGCGTGAGGGACGCCTCCACATCCGGGTACTCGGTGCGGAGGTCCATCCTGGCGACCTCGGCCGTGCCCAGCGCGATCTGGTCGGCGAACCGCGCCTCGAGGCTGCGGATCATGGGGTCGGAGATCTCAACGCACACGCATCGGCCCTTGTCCTCGAGTAAGTCGACGAAGGGCGCGATCGCCTCGCCTCGAGAGGCGCCGCAGTCCACGATCGTGCTTCCCGGTTCTGCGTAGGCGGCGCCGAGATCGAATACCGCCTTTCGCATCACATCATATTGGGGAATGCTTCGCATCAGCATATTGTCGAATACTTTTGTGACGGACTCGTCGAACCGCCAGGGACCCTCTGGACGGGTGCGGTCGATGAGATCGGACTCGTGGCGCGTGCTTACGAAATTCACGGACTCCCCCCCGATGTTCTTCGTCGCGACATGGTCGGCCGCGGCAAGTCGACTCGTAAAGTGTGGTGCAGCGCCCGAGAACGAACATCCGGGTAAACCCGTACGTTCGGTGGGTCGAAAACCATTCGGCGGGGACATGTGAGCGGTATCGACTCGGCTCTATTCCGGGTCCGAGGCGCTTGGTGCACGGACGGGTCCAGGTCCTCCCTCGAGAGGCTCGAACCAGCCGCTCCATCGCCGGTGACACCGACCGACCTGACTAAGACCTTCACACGATCCACACAGATCGTCCGCGTGATCTCCGCAGGGGGCTCTTAGGCTCACCGGCATGCAACGGATCCTGGTGGTCGAGGACGAGCCCACCATCGCGCAGGCGGTCGCCGACCGGCTGATAGCCGAGGGCTTCGAGGTACGGGTGGTCGGCGACGGGCCGGCCGCGGTCGAGCGGTTCGGGACGTACGGGCCCGATCTGGTGGTGCTCGACCTCATGCTGCCCGGCCTCGACGGCCTGGAGGTCTGCCGCCGGATCCAGGCGGAACGCCCGGTCCCGATCCTGATGCTGACCGCGCGGGACGACGAGAACGATCTGTTGGTCGGGCTGGCGGTGGGGGCCGATGACTACCTGACCAAGCCGTTCAGCATGCGCGAACTGACGGCGCGGGTGCGGGCGCTGCTCCGCCGGGTGGAGCACGCGGCCGTACTGGCCGCCGCGATGCCCGACCGCGACGTCGAAAGGCTCGGCCCGCTGGCGATCGACCGGGCCGCCCGCAAGGTCGAGGTGAACGGGGTGCCCGTGCACCTCACCCCGATCGAGTACGAGCTGCTCGACAGCCTTGCTCGTACGCCGGGCACCGTGCTGACCCGCGCGGTCCTCCTCGACCAGGTCTGGGACTGGGCGGCCGGTTCCGGAACGCGGGTGGTGGACAGCCACATCAAGGCGCTGCGCCGCAAGCTGGGCGCGGACCTCATCCGTACCGTCCACAGTGTCGGTTACGCCCTGGAGGTCGACTCGTGAGGCTGCTCCGGAGCCTGTGGAGGGCGTTGCCCCGCCCCCTGGACCCGATGCGGTCCATCAAGACCAAGCTCGGCGTGCTGGCCGTGTGCAATGCCTGCGTCGGCGGGCTGACCATGGTGTGGGGATACGGCCTGGGCTTTCGCGGGCGGATCACGCTGCCCGTCGCGCTGCTGATCTCCGTGGTGATCACCCAGATCCTGGCGCACGGCATGACCTCGCCGCTGCGTGAGATGACGGCCGCGGCCCGGATGATGGCGCGTGGCGACTACCGCCGCCGGGTCCGGGTGACCTCACGGGACGAGGTCGGCGAGCTGGGCCATGCCTTCAATCGGATGGCCGCCGACCTGGCCGAGGTCGAGCGGCAGCGCCGGGAGTTCGTCGCGAACGTGTCGCACGAGCTCCGTACCCCGATCACCGCGCTGCGCGGGGTCCTGGAGAACATCGCGGACGGGATCACCCCGGTCACCCCCACGGTGCTCGAGGGTGCCCTGTCCCAGACCGAGCGCCTCGGCCGCCTGGTCACCCAGCTTCTCGATCTGTCACGGGTGGAGGCCGGCGCGGTCTCCCTGGACGTGACGAGCTTCGAGGCCGGCCCGTTCCTGGAGGCCGCCGTCGCGGACGCCCGGATCGGTCACCCCGATCCGGTGTTCACCGTACGGGCCGGGCCCGCGCTGACCGTGCGCGCGGACCGGGACCGGCTGCGCCAGGTCGTCGCCAACCTCCTCGACAACGCGGCCCGCCACAGCCCGCCGGGCGGCGCGGTCGGCGTCACCGCCCAGGCCCGTGCGGACGCGCTCTGCCTGGAGGTACGGGACGAGGGCCCGGGGATCCCGGCCGACGAACGCGCGCGGGTCTTCGAACGCTTCTCCCGGGGTTCCGCCGTCGGTGCGCACGGGGGCGGCACCGGCCTGGGCCTCGCCATCGCCCGCTGGGTGGTGGACCTGCACGGCGGTGAGATCGCCGTCTGCGACTCCCCCACGGGCTGCCTCATCCGTGTCGTACTCCCGCAACCCTCCGAAGGAGCATCATGACCGAGCTGCCCGCCTCCTCCGGGCCCGAGCTCTCCCGGCCCACGTCGCCGGCCGCCCGGCGCACCCGGACACCGCTGCTCGACTGGCCGGACCCGCCGCGACCGGTCTCGCCGGCGCAGCTGGGCGGCGCGCTGGCTGCCGGGATCCTGGCCGCGGCTATTCTTCCCGGGCGGTTCGGGCTGAACGTCCCGATCATGGCGGTGGCGGTCCTCGCCGTACTCGTCCCGGTCGCCCGCCGTACCCGTACGTCGATGGGATTCGCCGCGCTCACGATGGCGCTGCTGGCGCTGCCCGCCCTGATCGACGCCGGCTGGCTCACCGCCCTGGCGGCCCTGCTGGCCGTGCCGCTCGGGTCGTACGCGCTGACCGGCGGCCGTACCTGGATCGACCTGCTCGGCGGGGGACTCTCGCTGCCGTTGGCGGCCCTGCGCTCGGTGTCCTGGACGCGCCTCGGCCTGGCCGGGCTCGCGCGGTCCGAACGGCGGCCGCTCGGGCCGATCGTGGGTTCGCTCCTCGTCACGGGTGCGCTGCTCGCGGTGTTCGGCGCGCTGTTCGCCGGGGCGGACGTCGCGTTCGGCCGGGCGATCTCCGGGCTGTTCCCGGCATTGCGGGTGGACCGGGTGGTCGCGTCGGCCGTCTTCTTCGTCGTCACCACCGCCGGGGTCCTCGCCGGAGGGTTCCTGGCCGTCGCCCCGCCGCGGTTCGCGCGTGCAGCCTCCGCGACGCCGATCGGCCGTGCGCCCTGGGCCATCCCGATCGTCGCGCTCGACCTGATGTTCCTCGCCTTCGCCGCGGTCCAGGCGGACGTGCTGCTGGCCTCGGACAAGGACCGCCTGCTGCGCTCCACCGGCCTGACCTACGCGGAGTACGCGAGGCAGGGCTTCTGGCAGCTCCTGGTCGTCACCGGCCTGGTCCTGGCGATCGTGGCCGTCGCCGTCCGGTACGCCCCTCGGGAGGGCCGCGCGGACCGCGCCGGCGTCCGTACGCTCCTCGGCCTGCTGTGCGTGCTGACCCTGGTGGTCGTCGCCGTGGCACTGCGTCGGCTCTACCTGTACGAGGAGGCGTACGGCTGGACCCGGCTGCGCCTCTGGGTGCACGCCTTCGAACTGTGGATGGGCCTGGTCGTCGTCCTGATCGCGATCGCCGGCATCCGGCTCAGGGCGACGTGGCTGCCCCGCGCGATCGCGGCGAGCGGCGCCGCCGGTCTGCTGGCGCTGGGCCTGCTCAACCCCGACGGCTTCATCGCCGCCCGTGACGTCCACCATTTCCGGCAGGCCGGTACGACGGACGTCTCCTACCTCTCCGGCCTGTCCGCCGACGCGGTCCCCGCCCTCGACCGGCTCCCCGAGCCACAGCGTTCCTGCGCCCTGCGCGACATCGCCAGGATGCTGGACGACGGCGGCTCGTGGACCGGCTTCAACCTCTCCCGTACCCGCGCACGCGCCGTGCTCGAGCGCCGCCCGATCCAGCCGTCGGTCGTATGCTGACGCCGCCCTCAGGTCCGGCAGCGGCCGGCTGAGTAGAGGTGGCTGTCCGGGAACGACTCGGCGGTCAGGACCGAACCCACCACGATGACGGCGGTGCGCTTGATGCCCGCCTCGGCCACCTTGCCGGCGATGTCGGCGAGCGTGCCGCGCAGTGTGACCTCGTCGGGCCGGCCGGCGAAGGCGACCACCGCGACCGGGCAGTCGGCGCCGTAGTTGGGGATCAGCTCCTCGACCAGGACGTCGATGCGCTGCACGGCCAGGTGGAGGACGAGCGTGGCGCGGCTGCGGCCCAGTGTGGCGAGGTCCTCGGTCGGCGGCATCGGGGTGGCGCGGGCCGACGTGCGCGTCAAGATGATCGTCTGTCCGACGCCCGGCACGGTGAGCTCGCGGCGCAGCGACGCCGCCGCGGCGGCGAACGCCGGCACGCCGGGCGTCACGTCGTACGGGACGCCGGCGGCGTCGAGACGGCGCATCTGCTCGGCCATCGCGCTGAAGACCGACGGGTCGCCCGAGTGCAGCCGCGCGACGTCCAGCCCGGCGGCGTACGCGGCCGCCATCTCGGCGATGATGTCGTCCAGGACCATCTCGGCGGTGTCCACCAGGCGTGCGCCCTCGGGACACACCTCCAGGAGCTCCGCCGGGACCAGGCTGCCCGCGTAGAGGCACACGGGTGACGCCGCGATCAGGTCGCGGCCGCGCACCGTGATCAGGTCGGCGGCGCCGGGCCCGGCGCCGATGAAGTGCACCGTCATCGCTTGGTCACCATCCACTGTGTCACCGGCATCATCGCCTTCCACCCGGTGAATCCACCCACCGGCGAGGCGCGGTTGATCGTAATACGCGTGAGCTCGCCACCGAGCTCGGCGTACGCCTCGCTCACGACGCGCTCGGACTCGACGGTCACGGCGTTGACGACCAGGCGCCCGCCGGGCCGCAGGGCGTCCCAGCAGGCGGTGAGCATGCCGGGCACGGTGACACCGCCGCCGATGAAGATCGCGTCTGGGGTGTCCAGGCCGTCGAGCGCCTTCGGCGCCGTGCCGATGACGACGCGCAGGCCGGGCACGCCGAGGGTCTCGGCGTTGGCGGTGATGCGCTCGGCCCGATCGGGCCGGCCCTCGACCGCGATCGCCCGGCAGGTGCGGTGGGCGCGCGTCCACTCGATCGCGATGCTGCCGGCGCCGGCGCCGACGTCCCACAGCAGCTCGCCGGGGACCGGCGCGAGCCGGGCGAGGGTGACCGCGCGCACCTCCCTCTTGGTGAGCTGGCCGTCGTGGTCGTACGCGTCGTCGGGCAGCCCGGGGACGACCGGCAGCGCGGTCGTGCCGCCGCAGCGTACGGCGACGATGTTGAGCGGGTCGACGTCGTCGTGGATCGGGCCGACGCGTTCGTCCGGCGCGCCGAGCCGCTCGAGTACGGTCACCTCGCTGTCGCCGTGGCCGCGCTCGGCGAGCAGGGCGGCTACCTGCGCGGGCGTCCGGTGGTCGGCGCTGAGGACCAGCAGCCTGCGGCCGGGGGCGAGCGCGGCGCCCACGAGTGCGAGCGGCCGACCGACCGTGCTGATCACCTCGGTCTCCTCCACCGGCCAGCCCAGGCGCGCACAGGCCAGCGACACCGACGACGGGTGCGGCAGCACGCGTACGCGATCGGCGCCCAGCAGCCGCACGATCGTGGTGCCGACGCCGTAGAACATCGGGTCGCCGCTGGCCAGGACCACCACCCGCCGGCCTCCGTGCTCCTCGAACAGCCCGGGCAGCGCGGGCAGCATCGGCGACGGCCACGCGACGCCGGTGATCCCCTCGTCGTCCGGGATCAGGCCGAGCTGGCGCGCGGCGCCGAGCACGACGTCGGCCCTGCGCACGATCTGCCGCGAGGCCTCCGGCAGGCCGTTCCAGCCGTCGGCGCCGATGCCGACGATCGTGACCTCAGACATTGCCGATGACCCGTGCGATGGTCACCTCGATGACGACGCGCTCGGGGTTCGGGCGTGGGGGCTGGTAGCGCTCGGTGTAGCGGCGCTCGGCGTCGGCGATCGCCTCCGGCTCGTCGCGGATCACCGCGCGGCCCTCGACCGTCGCCCACCGACGGCCGTCGACCTGGCAGACCGCGACCGGCAGCCCGTCCGCGCCGGCCCGCGCGACGTGGCGCGCCTTCAGCGAGCTGCCGGAGGTGATCACCCGGAGGATCCCCGCCTCGGCGTCGAGCGTCGCGCCGGTCGGTACGACGTGCGGGGTGCCGTCGGCGCGCGACGTGGTCAGCGTGCACAGGTGACGCTCGCGCCAGAACGCCAGCAACAGCTCGTCGTCCAGGCCAAGCCGGTGGTCGGTGCGCCGCTCGCGCCGCTGCATCGCCGCTCCCTCGTCGTGGTGAGCATGCAGCATCTCAGACGGGGCCGACCGGAATCACCGCCCCGGTCTGGCCGTACCGTTCCGCGTCAACTACGTTATTGCCAATAGGTCGCAACTGCGACAGAAGCGCGAGCGAATTCGCAGGGAGCGGTGCGATGCACATCCCCGACGGCTATCTGAGCCCCCAGACGTGCGCGGTGGGGTTCGTCGCGGCACTTCCGGTCTGGACCGTCGCCGCCCGGCGGGTCCAGCGCGTGGTCAAGAACCGTCACGTGCCCACGCTCGCGGTGCTGTCGGCGGTCAGCTTCCTGGTGATGATGTTCAACGTGCCGATCCCGGACGGCACGACCGCGCACGCGATTGGGGCGACGGTCATCGCGATCCTGCTCGGACCATGGGCGGCGGTGCTGGCGGTCAGCGTGGCGCTGGCCTTCCAGGCCCTCCTGTTCGGCGACGGCGGCGTGCTGGCGTACGGCGTCAACTGCGTGAACATGGCGATCATCGCGCCGTTCGTCGGCCTGGCCGTCTACCGGCTGCTGGCCGGGCGCTCCGAGCTGACCGGCACCCGCCGCCCGATCGCCGCCGCGGTCGGCGGCTACCTCGGCATCAACGCCGCCGCGCTGGCCGCCGCGATCGAGTTCGGGCTCCAGCCGACGCTGTTCCACAACGCCGCGGGCGCGCCGCTGTACGCGCCGTACCACCTGTCGCAGACCATCCCGGCGATGGCCCTGGCGCACCTGACGGTCGCGGGCGCCGCCGAGGCGATCCTGACCGGCGGCGTCGTGGCGTACCTCCAGCGGGCCAACGTCGCGCTGCTGCGCGTCAACCACCCCGGATCGGCGGCGCCCGGCGAGCGGCGGACGCGGCGGGTCCGGCCCATCGCGGTCGCGCTCGGCGCGGTGGCGGTCATGGTGGCGCTCACCCCGCTCGGGCTGCTGGCCCCCGGAGGGGCGTTCGGCGAGGACTCCCCGCAGGAGCTGGACCTGCGCAGATACCACCTGTCGTCGGTGCCGAGCGGGCTGAACAAGTACAACGGGTTCTGGCACCACGCGATCTTGGGCGGCTACGGCTTCGGCTCCGACGCGAGCCCCACGCTCGGGTACCTCGTCTCCGCCGTCGTCGGGATCGCCGTGATCGGCGCGGTGATCTTCCTCGTCGGCGCGGCCGTACGGCGGCTCGTCGTACGGCGTGACCCTGGCCACGCGCCGGTGCGCCAGTCGTGAGTGACACGCTCGAGGTGCCCGCGTGGCTGCTCCAGGGCGAGCCCGCGATGTGCCCGTGCGGATGCATCGGGAGGCGTAAGAAGGGCGGTTACGTCGAGAAGACGCTGACCGGCGGCGCCACCCTGCTCCGCCAGGTGATGTTCGGCGACGACGCCGCCACGCGGAGCGGGCTGCTGCAGCGCCTCGACCCCCGGGTCAAGTTCGTCTCCGTCATCGTCCTGCTCGTCTCTGCCGGGCTGGCGCGCAACATCCCGACCCTGCTGGCCATGTACGCCGTCACGCTCGCGCTCGCCGCCGCGTCCGCACTGCCGATCGGCTTCTTCGTCAGGCGGGTGTGGCTGTTCGTGCCGATCTTCACCGGGATCGTCGTGCTGCCCGCAACCCTGTCCGTCGTGACCCGCGGGCACGTCGTACTGACCCTGTGGCACTGGCACGGCCACGCCGAGGGGTTCACGAGCCAGGGCCTGACCTCGGCCGCCCTGGTCATCAGCCGGGTCGCGGTGTCGATCTCGCTGGTGGTGCTGCTGACGCTCACCACGCCGTGGGTGCGGCTGCTCGCCGCGCTGCGCTCGGTCGGCGTACCGAAGATCTTCATACTGATCATCGGCATGGCCTACCGCTACATCTTCCTGCTGCTGAACACCGTCACCGACATGTACGAAGCCCGCCGCTCCCGCACGATCGGCGCCGCGAAACACGACGCGAGCGCGCGCGCGTTCCTCGGCGCCGGTGGCGGCGCGCTGTTCGGCAAGGCGCACCAGCTGTCCGAGGAGGTGCACCAGGCGATGACCGCCCGCGGCTACCGCGGCGACGCCAAGACCCTGCAGCGCTTCCGGCTGACCGGCCTGGACGTCCTCGCCGCCGCCTGCTGTCTCGTCCTCGCCGCCGCCGTACTGACCGGAGACCGTTTCCTTGGCCGCTGACGTCGTGTTCTCCTGCCACGAGGTGTCCTACTCCTACCTCGACCGCTTCCCCGCCCTGGACCGGGTCTCCCTGGACGTACGTGCGGGCGAGCGCGTCGCCCTGCTCGGCGCCAACGGCTGCGGCAAGTCCACCCTGCTCAAGCTCCTGGACGGGCTGGTCTTCCCGTCGTCGGGCACCTTCACCGCCTTCGACCATCCCGTCACCGAGGACACCCTGGAGGACGAGCAGTTCTCCCAGGCGTTCCGGTCCCGCGTCGGGTTCGTATTCCAGAACTCCGACGCCCAGGTCTTCTCCCCCAACGTCCGCGAGGAAGTGGCCTTCGGCCCGCTCCAGCTCGGCCTGACCCCCGAACAGGCCGAGGCGCGCGTCGAGGAGACCCTCGCGATGCTGGGCATCGCCGACCTGGCCGACCGCGCGCCGTTCCAACTCTCGGGCGGGCAGAAGAAACGCGTCGCCATCGCCGGCGTACTGGCCACCAACCCCGAAGTACTGCTGTTCGACGAGCCCACCGCGGCCCTCGACCCGCGTTCGCAGTACTGGCTCACCGACCTGATCGAACAACTCGGCGCCGCAGGCAAGACCATCGTCCACGCGACGCACGACCTCGACGTCCTCCCGCAAATCGCGGACCGCTGCCTGGTCTTCTCCGAGGGCCACACGATCGTCGCGGAGGGCACCCCGGAGGAGATCCTCACCGACCGCGACCTCCTCCTGTCGGTCAACCTCATCCACGCCGGCGCCCCAGGCCGCGTCTAAAGGATCCGCGTCTGAAGGATCGGTCGGACACCCCCTCGGACACGCACCCTCCGACACCCCTCGGACGCGCCCGACCGATCCCGGATCGCGCTCGTCGGGGCGCGTCCGGCCGATCCCAGGTCGCGCTCGCCGGGGGGCGTCCAGCCCGATCCCAGGTCGCGCTCGCCGGACACGTCCCGGCGCCATCCGGCTCGGACATCCGCCGGGCGGCTAGCCGGCGATGGTGTCGAGGTCGGCGACGGCGTCGGGTGGGAGCTTCAGGCTTGCCGCGGCGACGTTCTCGCGTAGGTGGGCCAGGGACGAGGTTCCGGGGATGAGGACGGTCGTCGCGGACCGCTGGAGTAGCCAGGCCAGGGCGACCTGCTGCGGTGAGGCCTCTAGGCGGGCGGCGACGTCGGCGAGCGTCTGTGACTGGAGTGGGGTGAAGCCGCCCAGGGGGAAGAACGCGGCGTAGGCGATGTTCTCGGCCGCGCATCGGTCGACGAGCGCGTCGTCTCCGCGTTCGGCGAGGTTGTAGTGGTTCTGCACCGTGACGACGGGCGCGATGCCCTGCGCCTCGGTGAGCTGGGTCGCGGAGGCGTCGCTGATGCCGAGGTGCCGGATCAGGCCGTCCTTTCGCAGCTCGGCCAGGGCGCCGAACGGCTCCGCGATGGAGTCCTCACCACTGCCCTCGATCGAGAGGCGCAGGTTGACGACGTCGAGGGCGTCCACGGCGAGGCGCTGGAGGTTTTCGTGGACCTGGGCCTTGAGGTCCTCGGGCTCCAGTGAGGGGTTCCAGCTACCGTCCTCGCCGCGGCGCGCGCCCACCTTGGTAACGATGCGCAGGTCGGCCGGGTAGGGGTGCAGGGCCTCCCGGATGAGCTCGTTGACGACGAACGGTCCGTAGAAGTCGCTGGTGTCGATGTGGGTGATGCCGAGCTCGACGGCCTCGCGCAGCACCGCGAGCGCCTGGTCACGGTCCTTGGGCGGCCCCGTGACACCGGGCCCGGCCAGCTGCATGGCACCGAAGCCCATGCGGCTGAGGGTGAGGTCGTCCGCGAGCGTGAGGGCTCCGCCGGGAACACTGTCGGCCATATCCGTGCCTTTCCTGGCATTCGTCTTACTGGACTCCCGCAAAGCATCTCCAACGTTGCGGTTGTAGATTGATGCTAGCGACGACCACCATCAACCGCAACGTTGCGGTTGGAAAGACTAAGGTGTGGGCATGGCGTGGGACACCGAGGGGACACGGCGGCGGCTCAAGGAGGCGGCGACGGTCGAGTTCGCCGAGCGCGGGCCGGACGGCACGACCATGGCCCGCATCGCCGAGCGGGCCGGGATCAACAAGGAGCGCCTCTACAAGTACTTCGGCGACAAGCAATCCCTGTTCGAGACGGTCCTCCGCGACGAGCTGGAGAAGCTCGCCGCCTCGGTGAAGCCGCTCCCGGACGCCCTCGGCGACGTCGGGGAGTTCGCCGGGCGCACGTTCGACTACCACGCCGCCCATCCCGAGCTGGCCCGCCTGCTGCAGTGGGAGGGACTGGCCGGTGGCCGCGTGACCGACGCGGCGAACCGCACCGAGCACTACCAGCACAAGGTGCAGGTCATCGCGGACGCCCAGCGCGACGGCGTACTCGACGACGACCTCGACCCCGCGCACCTGGTGTTCCTGATCACCGCGCTGGCCGCGTGGTGGTTCTCGGTGCCCCAGCTCGCCGGGATGCTCACCGGCGCCGACGCCGACGACCCGGGTGAGCACGCCCGCCGTCGCGCCTGCGTCGTACGCGCCGCGCAACGGCTGGCCCTGCCGCCTCAGGCAGCGGGATAGGTGCCGGAGCTCGCCGGTCATCCGGACCGGCTCAGGTGGAACGCCAAGTACGAGGAGCGCGGGGACTCGTCGTTCCGCGCGCATCCGCTTGCCGGGCGCGCGCTGTCGCTGTCCCTACCGGACGGTCCGGTCCTCGACCTCGCGTGCGGGCCGTCGGGGAGCGCGCTGCTGGCGGCGGAGGCGGGCCGCGCGGTGACGGCGGTGGACGTCTCCGACGTCGCGCTCGCCCTGCTCGAGGCCGAGGCCCGGCGCCGCGGCCTGGACAAGCTGGTCACCCTCGTGCACGCGGACCTGTCCGCCTATCGCCCGCCCCCGCACGCACTGGTGCTGTGCACGGGCTTCTGGGACCGTGCGGTGTTCGCCGCCGCCTCACGCGCCGTCGTCCCCGGCGGGGCGCTGGCCTGGGAGGCCTTCACCACGGACGCCCGCCGGACCCGGTCGCACCTGCCCGCCGAGTGGTGCCTGTCCCCTGGCGAGCCGGCCGCCCTGCTCCCGCCCGGCCACACCGTCCTCGACCAGCGCGACGTCCCCGGCGCCCGGCGCCGCCTGCTCGCGGCACGCCCCTCGGGCGGGTCTGACAGATCCCGTTCGTAGCGAGCGGTGTCCAGGTGGATGCCGCGCGGCAGGCTGACGATCCACCGGACATGCCCTAATAAGTCGAGATCTCGATGAGGTTGCCGTCGGGGTCGCGAAAGTAGACCGATGTGATCGGCCCCTGCGCGCCCGTACGGGCGACCGGGCCCTCTTCGATCGAGACGCCGCTGCCGGCCAGGTGCCGGATGACCTCGTCGATCGGTGTGGCGCTGACCAGGCACAGGTCGGCCGAGCCCGGGGTCGGGCGCGCGGCCTTCGGGTCGATCTCCAGGCCCGTCTGATGGAGGTTGATCTTGTGCGGGCCGAAGGCGAGGGCCCGTCGGCCGGCGCCGAAGGTGACGGGTTCCATTCCCAGCACCTGGCTGTAGAAGGCGACGGTGGTGTCGATGTCGGCGACGGTGAGGACCAGGTGGTCGAGACGCTCAAGCTCGATCATGACGCGAATGTAGGCGCCGCGCGGCTCAGGGTCTGCGCGGCACTCCGGCGATGGCCGAGCGTTCACCTGAGGTGGGGTCGCAGGCCAGCCGGTAGCCGCGTTTGACGACGGTCTCGACGAGGCCGGGCGGGCCGAGGGCGCGGCGCAGCCGGGCCACCGCGACCTCGACCGCGTGCTCGTCGGGAGGCCGGCCGGGCAGGACGCCGCACAGTTCGGTACGCGGGACGACGTACCCGGGGCGGCGTGCCAGGGCCCGCAGGATCGCCATCGGCGCGCGGGCGACCGGCAGCAGGCGGCCGTCGAGGACCACGGCGTGCCCGCGAAGCTCCAGCCGGTGGCCCTGGACCGCGATCCACCGGCGGTCCGGTAGGTCGGCGGCGAGCGTACGTACGAGGGCGCCGAGCCGGGAGCGTTCGGGGCGGATCGTCGGGACGCCGCGCCGGTCGAGGGGTGCCGCGGTGACCGGCCCGACGCACGCGGCGACGACCTGGCCGCGCAGCGCACGCAGCAGCGGCTGCTCGACGTCGTCCTCGGCGGCGACGGCCAGCGTCGCGAGGACGGCGGGCGCGCTCGTGAACGTGATCGCGTCCACGGTCCCGGCCACCGCCTGGCCGACGAGGCGGCGCAGGGGCGTCGCGTCCTCGGCTCGTGCCCACCGGTACACCGGGACCTCCACCACCTCGGCGCCCGCGCGGCGGAGGCCTCCGGTGAGCCCCGGTGTCGGCTCGCCGTAGAGCTGTACGGCGATCCGGCGGCCGGTGAGGTCCTCGCGAAGGAGGTGGCGAAGGACCTCGTCGCAGCTCTCCGACTCCGGCGACCACGCCTCGGCCATCCCGGCGGCGCGTACGGCTCCGCGCGCCTTCGGGCCACGCGTCAGGATCCGCGCGGCGCTCAGCCGCCCGATCAGGTCGTCGCGCAGACCCCAGCCGTCGGCCGTCTCCAGCCAGGTACGGAAGCCGATCCCGGTCGTGACGACGACGTCGTCGACCGGCCCGGCGAGCAGCTCCCGTGTCGCGGACAGCAGCTCGACGTCGTCGCTGAGCGGCACCAGCCGGATCGCGGGGGCGTACAGAACGCGGGCGCCGCGGCGTTCGAGGAGCGCGGACAGTTCCTCGTGGCGGCGTGCCGCGGTGACCCCGACGGTGTACCCGGCGAGGGGCTCCTCCTTCACGGCCCGGCCACCTCCACCCGTTCACCGCGCAGGCGGATGCCGAACGTCGGCACCGCGACCGCGGGGTCGTCCAGGCAGCGGCCGGTGGTCAGGTCGAAGACCTGCTTGTACATCGGCGAGGCCACGGTGGGCAGCGAGCCGCGCGAGCCGACGATCCCGCGAGCGAGGACGTACGCACCGCTGTACGGGTCACGGTTGGACAGCGCGTAGAGCCGCCCGTCGCCGGTACGGAAGACGGCGATCTGGCGCCCGCCGACGAGGGCGCACTCGCCGCGGTCAGTGAGCAGGTCGTCGCGGTCGCAGATCCAGGTCCAGCGGGTCACGGGGCCACCACCACGGGCTTGATCTGGTCGCGTTCGGACGCGAAGGCGATGCTCGGATCGGGCGTCTCGGGGGCATTGATGAACGACGCGAAACGCCGCAGCTTGTCCGGGTCCTCAAGGGTCGCCCGCCACTCGTCGGTGTAGTCATCGACGTGCCGGGCCATGGCCGCGTCCAGCTCGGCGCAGATGCCGAGCCGGTCGTCCACGATGACCTCGCGCAGGTAGTCCAGGCCGCCGTCGAGGTTCTCCAGCCACGACGCCGTGCGCTGCAACCGGTCGGCGGTGCGGATGTAGAACATCAGGTACCGGTCGATGTAACGGACGAGGGTCGGCTCGTCGAGATCGGTCGCGAAGAGGTCCGCGTGCCGGGGTCGCATCCCGCCGTTCCCCGCGAGGTACAGGTTCCAGCCCTGCTCGGTGGCGATGATCCCGAAGTCCTTACTCTGCGCCTCCGCGCACTCTCGCGCGCACCCGGACACCGCCGACTTGATCTTGTGCGGTGCCCGCAGGCCCCGGTAGCGCAACTCGAGGGCGATGGCCAGCGCGACGGAGTCCTGCACGCCGTATCGGCACCATGTGGAGCCGACGCACGACTTCACCGTGCGCAGGGCCTTGCCGTACGCGTGCCCGGACTCGAAGCCCGCGTCGGTCAGCCGCTTCCAGATGTGCGGGAGCTGCTCGACGCGCGCCCCGAACAGGTCGATCCGCTGCGCCCCGGTGATCTTGGTGTAGAGCCCGAACGCGCGGGCGACCTCGCCGATGACGATCAGCTTCTCCGGGGTGATCTCGCCGCCGGGGATCCGCGGCACGACCGAGTACGTGCCGTTCTTCTGCAGGTTCGCCAGGAAGCGGTCGTTGGTGTCCTGCAGGCCGCCCTGCTCGCCGTCGAGGATGTGGCCGTTCCCGGCGCCGGCCAGGATCGAGGCGACCGCGGGCTTGCAGATGTCGCAGCCGCGGCCCCGCCCGTGCTCGGCGATCAGCCGGCCGAACGTCGTGATCCCCCGTACCCGCACGATGTCGAACAGCTCCGCGCGGCTGTGGTCGAAGTGCTCGCACAGCGCCGTGCTCACCTCGATCCCCGCCGTGGTGAGCTCCGCGTCGAGGATCCGCTTCACGAGCGGCACGCAGCTTCCGCAGCCGGTCCCGGCCCCGGTGCACGCCTTGACGGCGGGCACGTCCGTGAGCCCCTCGGAGGCGATCGCCGAGCGGATCGCGCCCGCGCCGACGTTGTTGCAGCTGCAGATGACCGTCGCCTCGGTCAGCGGGCCGATGTCAGTGCCGCCGAACAGCAGCTCCTCCGGCGTGCCGGGCAGCCGCGTCCCCGTACGCGCCCGCAGGCCGGCGTAGGAGGAGGCGTCACCGACGAGTACGCCGCCCAGCAGGGTCCGCGCGTCGTCGCTGACGGCGAGCCGCTTGTAGATTCCGGCGACCGGGTCGGTGTAGGTGACGTCCAGCGCGTCCGCGGCGTCGGGTTCGCCGAAGCTCGCGACGTCGACGCCCATGAGCTTGAGCTTCGTGGACGTGTCGGCTCCGGCGAAGCACGCGTCACCACCCAGGAGCCGGTCCGCGACCACCTCGGCCATCGAGAAGCACGGTCCGGCCAGGCCGTAGACCCGGCCGTCCACCAGGGCGCACTCGCCGATCGCGTGCACCCGCGGGTCCGGCGTACGGCACGTGCCGTCGACGACGACCCCTCCGCGCTCGCCGACCGGCAGCCCGGCCTCGCGCGCCAGTTCGTCACGCGGCCGGATGCCGGCCGAGAGGACGACGAGGTCCGCTTCGATGACGGCGCCCCCGGCGAGGCGTACCGCGCCGGGTTCGACGCGCTCCAGCCCGGCCCCGGTGTGCACGACCAGGCCGAGCGCCTCGATGTGGCGGCGCAGCATCGCGCCGCCACCCTCGTCGAGCTGCCGGGGCATCAGCCACGGCGCGGCCTCGACGACGTGCGTACGCAGGCCGAGGCCCTGGAGGGCGCGCGCCGCCTCGAGGCCGAGCAGCCCGCCGCCGACGACGACACCGGTTCCGCCGCTCGCCGCGCGGGCGCGCAGGGCCTCCAGGTCGTCGATGGTCCGGTAGACGAACGCCGACCCGGCGCCTGGCACCGGCGGCACGAACGGCGCCGAGCCGGTGGCCAGCACGAGCGCGTCGTACCCGAGGGTGTGGCCCTTCGCGGTCGTGACCGTACGTGCGGCGCGGTCGACCGCCGCCACACGCTCCCCCGTACGCACGGTCACGCCCTCGTCGTGCGCCCGGTACGCGAGGTCGGCTCCCTCGGTGAGGTAGGAGGTCAGGGCGACCCGGTCGTAGGCGGGCCGCGGCTCCTCCCCCACGACGGTGACCTGCCAGCGCTCCTCGGTGTCGCGCTCGCGCAGGGCCTCCACCAGGCGATGTGCCGCCGGGCCGTGCCCGGCGACGACAAGACGGCCTGTCATTCGCACCGACCTCCCTACGTGACTCACCCCGATACTGGCGATGGCGGGTTTCACGCCCAGGTCATGCCTGTTGCGGGCCGGAAAACTGTCGCTCACCCGGCGCGTCTCACGGCGGTGAGGTCAGCCGGCGCCGTCCTGCGCGGCGAGCCACCCGAGGATGCCCTCGACGGTGTCGCGGCAGCCGCCGCAACCGGTGGTGGCCCTCGTCTCCCGTACGACGCCGGGCAGGTCGCGCGCCCCCGCCTCCCAGCAGGCGCGAATGCCGCCCTTGGTGACGTGGTTGCACTCGCAGATGGTCGCCGCGTCGGGGATGCGCACCGGCGTCCCCGCCGGGGTCGCGCCGTTCAGCCGGGGGAACAGCAGGCCCAGCCGGTCCGAGGGCACCGGGGCCACGCGGTCGTACAGCTGGGTGAGCAGCCCGGCCGTGCCCGTCTCGCCGACGAGGATCGCGCCGACGAGCCGCTCGTCCCTGATGACGAGCTTCTTGTACGTGCCGCGCGTCGGGTCGGCGAAGCGGACCACTTCGGCCTCGTCGTCGCCGAGCCCGGTCTCGCCCATCGCGGCCAGCTCGATCCCGGCCGCCTTGAGCCGGGTGACCGCCCGCGAACCCCTGTAGCGCGCGCCGCCGCCCGTGAGCACGTCGGCCAGCACCCTGGCCTGCTCCCACGCGGGGGCGACCAGCCCGTACACGGTGCCCTGGTGCTGGGCGCACTCGCCGATCGCGTGCACGCGCGGGTCGTCGACGGAGCGGAGCCGGTCGTCCACGACGACGCCGCGGTCGACGGTCAGGCCCGCCGCACGTGCCAGGCCGGTCTCGGGCCGTACGCCGCAGGCGAGCACGACCAGACCGGCGCCGATGACCGTGCCGTCGCCCAGCTCGACGCCGGTGACGTGCCCGTCCTTCTCACGCAGGGCGACCGGTGGGGACCCGACGAGCGTACGGACACCGAGCCCGCCGATGACGCGCCGCAGGACGCCGCCCGCCTCGGTGTCGAGCTGGCGCTCCATCAGGTGCCCGCCACGGTGGAGGACCGTCACCCGCAGGCCGCGGCCGGCCAGCCCGCGCGCGGCCTCCAGACCGAGCAACCCGCCGCCGACGACGACCGCGTCGCGCGCGTCCTCGGCGTGGCGCAGGATGGCCCGGCAGTCGTCGATGGTGCGGAACGCCACGACGCCCTCGGCTTCGCGCCCCGGCAACGCGGGCACGACCGACCGGCTGCCGGTGGCCAGCACCAGCACGTCGTACGGCACGACGTCATCGCCGGCCGTGACCGTTCTCCGCCTGCGGTTGAGGCCGGTGACCTCGGCGCCGAGCCGCGCGTCGACGTCGTTGGCGGCGTACCAGCCGGGGTCGGTGAGGCGGATGTCGCCGGGTCCGGCCGTCCCCGCGAGCACGTCCGACAGCAGGATCCGGTTGTAGGGCTGCCACTCCTCCGCGCCCAGGACGGTGATCCGCACGTCCCGGTCGCGGTTCCGCAGCTCCGACACGAACCGCGAACCCGCCATGCCGTTCCCGACGACCACGACCCTCACGAGGCCTTCTCCACCCGTACGGCGCAGACCTTGAACTCCGGCATACGGGACGTCGGGTCGAGCACGGGGTTGGTGAGCAGGTTGGCCCGCGCGTCCCCGGCCCAGTGGAAGGGCATGAAGACGGTGTCGTGCCGGATCGCCGTGCTGAGCCGGGCACGGGCGACCGCGCTCCCGCGCCGGCTCGTGACGCGGATCGCCATGCCGTCGTCGACGTCGATCCGCGCGGCGAGGTCGGGATGCAGCTCGACGTACGCCTCCGGTGCCGCGTCCACCAGCGCGCGTACCCGCCTCGTCTGCGCGCCGCTCTGGTAGTGCGCCAGCACCCGCCCGGTCGTGAGGTACACCGGGTAGTCGCCGCAGATCTCCTCCGCCGGGCCTCGGTGCTCGACGGGGACCAGGCGGGCGCGCCCGTCAGGGGTGGCGAACCGGTCGAGGAAGACACGCGGCGTACCCGGGTGGTCCTCGCCCGGGCAGGGCCAGAAGACGCCGGTCTCCGCGACGATCCGCTCGTAGGTGATGCCGGAGTAGTCGGCGAGCCCGCCCGCGCTCGCCGCCCGCAGCTCGGCGAAGACCTCGGACGGCTCCGCGGCGAACCGCCCGCGCGGCCCCAGCCTCCCGGCCAGACCTGCGATGACCTCCAGGTCGCCGCGTACGCCGCCCGGCGCCGGCCGGGCCGCGCGCCTCAGCAGGACGCGTCCCTCGAGGTTCGTGATGGTCCCGGTCTCCTCGGCCCACTGGGTGGTCGGCAGCACGACGTCGGCGCGTACGGCGGTCTCCGAGGGCACGAAGTCGGCCACGGCGAGGAACTCCAGCGCGTCGAGGCGCTTTTCGATCGTCGCGGAGTCCGGCGCGGACACGACCGGGTTGGAGCCGAAGACCAGGAGCGCGCGCGGCCCGCCCGGGGTCCCGAGGGCGCGGAGCAGCTCCGACGCCGACAGGCCGGGGCCCGGCAGCTCCTCCGGGTCGATCCCCCACACGCGCGCGACGTGCGCACGCGCGGCCGGGTCGTCGATCCTGCGGTAGCCGGGCAGCTGGTCGGCCTTCTGTCCGTGCTCGCGCCCGCCCTGCCCGTTGCCCTGCCCGGTCAGGCAGCCGAACCCCGAGCCGGGGCGTCCGGGCAGGCCCAGGCCCAGCGCCAGGTTGACGAAGGCGGTGACCGTGTCGGTCCCGGTGGCGTGCTGTTCCGCGCCGCGCGCCGTCAGGACGAGCGCCCGGTCCGCCTCGCCGAGGAACCGTACGGCCTCGCGCATGTGCGTCACCGGCACGCCGGTGATCCGCTCGACCCGCTCCGGCCAGTACGCGTTGACCGTGGTCCGCACCGCCTCGAACCCGGTCGTTCGCCGGGCTAGGTAGTCCTCGTCGATCAGTCCCTCGGTCATCGCGAGGTGCAGCAGCCCGTTCGCAAGGGCGAGGTCCGTACCCGGGGCGACCTGGAGGTGCAGGTCCGCGCGCCGGGCGGTGGCGGTCCGCCTCGGGTCGACGACGATGAGCCGCCCTCCCCGCTCCCGCTGCGCGGCCAGGTGCCGTACGAAGGGCGGCATCGTCTCGGCGACATTGCCGCCCGCCAGGAGGATCGTGTCGGCCCCGGCGACGTCGGTGATGGGTACCGGCAGCCCACGGTCCATGCCGAACGCGCGGTTCTGCGCCGCGGCGGCGGACGACATGCAGAACCGGCCGTTGTAGTCGATGTTGGCCGTACGGAGCGCGACGCGCGCGAACTTGCCGAGCTGGTAGGCCTTCTCATTGGTGAGCCCGCCGCCGCCGAACACCGCGACGGCGTCGCGCCCGTACGCGGCCTGTATCCGGCGCACCTCCGCGGCGATCCGGTCCAGCGCGGCGTCCCACGAGACCTCTTCGAGGGGCGCGCCGCGGCGCGGTCGCATCAGCGGGACGGTCAGCCGGTCCGGCGCGCCCGGCAGCTCGCCGGCGGTCCACCCCTTCTGGCAGAGCGCTCCACCCGGGTTGGCCGGTACGTCCTCGCGCGGCGTGATGGTCATTCCGTCGACGAACATGCCGCACTGCAGCGCGCAGTACGGGCAGTGTGTCGGGGTCGGTGGCATGGCTTGACCGTACGGACGTGGCGTTTCAGCGCCAGATCGCCCGCGTTACCGGGCCGCTACGAGCCGCTCACTCCAGAGGTGCGCCCGCTGTGCGTTCGCGCTGGTCACGACGGCTTCGGTCACGCCTCACAGCCCGGTGTGCGGCGAGTGTAGGAAAGTTATCAATTTCGCATAACGCCACAAACACCATTGAAACACTCATCGCCGACCGTTCTGGCCATCCCACCAGCCAGGAGGCAGGCATGACCACCATCGAGCACGATCCCGCCGGCGGCCGGTGGATCGCGGACTGGCGGCCGGACGACCGGCCGTTCTGGGACCGTACCGGGGCACGGGTCGCACGGCGCAACCTCGTCCTGTCCATCTTCTCCGAGCACATCGGCTTCTCCGTCTGGAGCCTGTGGTCGGTGCTGGTGCTGTTCCTCGGCCCGGAGTACCACGTCGACCCGGCCGGCAAGTTCGTGCTCACGACGGTGCCGACGGCGCTCGGCGCGGTGTTGCGGCTGCCGTACACGTTCGCGGTGGCCAGGTTCGGCGGACGCAACTGGACGATGGCCAGCGCGTCGGTCCTCCTGATCCCGGCGGTCCTCGCCGCCTTCCTGATCCATCCGGGCGTGTCGTACGGCACGCTGCTGGCGATCGCCGCGGTCGCCGGTGTCGGCGGCGGCAACTTCGCCTCCTCGATGGCCAACATCAACGCGTTCTACCCCCAGCGACTCAAGGGCTGGGCGCTGGGCGTCAACGCGGGCGGCGGGAACCTCGGCGTCGCGGTCGTGCAGCTCGTCGGGCTCGCCGTCCTCGCGACCGCGGGCAAGGGGCACCCGGGGCTGGTGGCCGGGGTCTACATCCCGTTCATCGTCGTGGCCGCCCTCGGCGCCGCACTGCGGATGAACAACCTCACCGGGGTGCGCAACGACCGGCACGCGATGCGCGACGTCTCGCGTGACCCGCACACCTGGATCATGTCCCTGCTGTACGTCGGGACGTTCGGGTCGTTCATCGGCTTCGGCTTCGCCTTCGGGCAGGTACTCCAGGTGCAGTTCGCGGCCGACTTCGACACCCCCGTCAAGGCCGCCTACCTGACCTTCCTCGGGCCGCTGCTGGGCTCGCTGGTCCGCCCGCTCGGCGGCTGGGCCGCAGACCGCGTCGGCGGCGCCCGCGTGACCTTCTGGAACTTCGTCGCCATGACGCTCAGCGCCGCCGTCGTGCTGATCGCCTCGCAGCAGCGGTCCCTGGCGCTGTTCATCGCCGGGTTCGTGCTGCTGTTCGTCTTCAGCGGCGTCGGCAACGGCTCGACGTACAAGATGATCCCGGCGATCTTCCGCGCGAAGACGCCGGCGGAAGAGGAGTCGCGCCGGCTGTCCGGCGCGCTGATCGGGATCGCCGGCGCCGTCGGGGCCTTCGGCGGCGTGCTGGTCAACCTGGCGTTCCGCCAGTCGTTCCTGACCTACAAGTCGGGCGACGGGGCGTACGCGGCGTTCATCGCGTTCTACGCGCTGTGCGTCGCCGTCACCTGGGCGGTGTATCTGCGGCCGTCGCCGCGCCGGCTGACGGGCGTCTGACCTCGCGGACAAACCACACTATTGGTCACCGCTTCACTACGTACGGTGGTCTCACCGGGCTTTCTGGGTTAAGCATGGGAGCAATGATCCAGCCCCGCCCATGGAGGACCCCTCATGCCCAGCTCCGAGTCTCGCGCGTACCGGCTCTCGGTGCGGTTCCAGCACTGGGACCGCGACCACGACGGTCACCTCGAGTGGCCCGATCTGGAGGGGGCCGCGGGGCGGATCGCCGAGGCGTTCGACCGGTCCGCGGACTCCCCCGAACGCCTCGCGCTCACCCGTGCCTGCCGGCGCCTGTGGCGGGAGCTCGCGCGGCACGCGGACTCCGACCTCGACGGCCGGATCGGGGAGAAGGAGTACCTCGCGGCCTTCGGCCACGGCACGTTCGACGTGCTCTACCGGGAGATCCTGGAGGGCGTGGTCGCCGTCGCCGGCGGCAAGGGAGGGCTGAACGAAGCGGAGTTCGTACGGGTGATGCAGAGCTGGTCCGACCTGACCGCCTCCGACGGCGCGGTGGCCTTCCACCGCCTCGACGCCGACGGCGACGGCTTCCTCCCGATCGAGGAGATGGTCCGCTCAGGCGCGACGCCGTACCTGGACGACGACCCCACCATGCCGCTCCCTCCCGGCTGGTGATCCCGGTCCGGCAGGCGTCACGCGGTGACGCCTGCCGGACCGGGATCAAAACAGCGGGCGGCCGCTGTTCTTGGCGGCGACGTAGGCCTGCCAGTCGCCGTTGACCTGGTCGGCGTAGCTCGTCGCGAAGGCGAGCGTCTCCGACTGCAGGCCGGGCACCGAGGTGATGGCGGTGTCGATCGCGGCGTCGGCGGAGTAGGTCACGCCCGTGCCGGAGATGTCCTGGTCCGCGCGGGAGTGCGCGGCGGCCAGCAGTCGGCCGATGTCGCGTACCGAGTCGTCCCAGATCGTCGAGGTCGTCAGGTCGTCGATCGTCAGGTCCTCGGCGAACGGCGACTTCTCCTTCACCATCACCGGGATGGCGCCGACGGTCGCCCACCCGGACAGCGGGTCGGCCTCGTTGACCAGCCACCGCAGCGCCATGGCCGGCCGCTGGCCCCCGGACAGCGACGTCGCCGACGGGTCGAGCGGCTTGGGCGCGGGGTCGACCTCCTGCTTGAGCTCCAGGATCCGGTCGTCGGACGCGTCGGAGGAGTCGCCCTCGATCAGTACGTACCAGCGGTACCGGCCGAGGCTGCCCGTCCCGGCGCCGAGCCGCCGCCGGACGTCCTTGACCGCGGCCTGGCTCGCGGACAGCGGCTTGGCGGACGTGCCCCGGTACGCGGCGATCGCCGCGACGAGGTCGGCGCGGGTGGCCGCGGGCACCTCCTGCAGCTCCGGGTCCGTGTTGAAGGTGCGCGTGCCGCCGCTGACCGTGGTCCACTTCGCCAGCAGGTCCGCGCGCTTGTCGCCGGCGGCCTTGTCGATCAGCGACTTGCTCAGGTCCGAGGTGTCATCGGCGGTGAGCCGCCAGCCCGCCTCGTCGTCGTTGCCGTGGAACTTGGCGATCCACTGGGCGTACTCCGACACGAGCGTGTTCACGTCGGTGGCGATCTGGTTCGCGCTGCGGCCGTTCGCCCGCCCGGCCACGACCAGCGCGACGGCCTCGCGGCGCAGCTCCCAGGTCCACGAGCCCCGCCACGCGTCGTCGGTGTCGGTGATGGCGAACTGCTCGGCGTTGTCGGCCCCGCGGTCGGCGCCGGTGTTCTCCGGGTGCGCGTCGCCGGTGATCCACACGTCTCCGCCACCGGTCGCGTACGAGGACGCCGGGAGGTCGGCGAGGTCGTGGTAGAACAGCGCCGACGTACCGCGGAAGAACCCCCAGGCGCTGGACGCCAGCTTCTCCGTACGCGCCCGCAGGTCGTCGTCGGTCGCCCCGTTGTTCAGCGTGTGCAGGGCGTGGTCACGCTGGTAGATCACGTCGACCGGATCCCGGGCCAGCCGGTCCTCGCCCGCGCGGGCCGGCACGAACACGCCCGTCCCGATGAGCACAGCGGTCGTCACGGAGGCGGCTGCAACCCTGGAATGTCGCTTCATGCGCCCCCTTATACCGGTTCGAAGTGATCAGTTGACGTCGCTCACGTGACAAGATCGACTTCCGACACGTTTCTCCGCAGATCAGGATGTTACGGACGCGGCCGAACCCGGTCACTCCCATGCCGGCCGCTGGGGCTCGTCGTTGTGCACGATGATGTCGGCGTGATCGGTCGGGCGGACCGTGTCGAAGTAGAGCCGTTGGGAGGGGCGGTAGCGGTCGTGGATCGCGTCACGCTGAGCCTATGCCGGTCGCTCGCTCCCCGGCAGTGAGCCGACGTAGCGGCCTCCCGCGAGCCAGGCGCGCATCTCCTCGACGATCCCCCCGACGCGGCCGGGCCCGTACTCGGCGACGGCCGCGTTCGGCGAGTGCGTCACGAAGTTGACGATGATCATGTCCCGTAGGAGGAGGAAGTCCTCCATCCGGTCGAACGCCGCCGGCAGCGGGCGGACCGACGCGTAGCCGTCCAGGTAGCGTCGCGCGAACCCGGCGTAGGCCGCCGCGTCGCCCGCGCACGTACGGAAGTAGGACGACAGGACGGTGGCGATGTCGAGCATGTGGTGGCCGAACCCGCAGTCGTCGAAGTCGATCACGCCGAACTCACCGGCCGGCGTCCCGACGAGATTGCCCCGGTGCAGGTCGGCGTGGATGAGACCCCAGTCCTCCCCTCGGCCCGGGCAGGTACGCGCGAGGCGCGCGTTGACCGCGCGCAGCACGTCGAGGCCGTCCGGGCCGAGGAGGGCCCGCGCACGCTCGCCGGTCAGCGCGTAGCCCTCGTCGAAGATCGCCTCCCGGTCCCAGTACGGGCGGGTGAACCCGTCGGGCAGGGGCAACGACTCCGAGTACCGGTGCAGCCGGGCGGTGAGGACGCCGAGCCCCTCGGCGGTCCCAGGACGCGAGAGGCCGGGCCCGGCGCGGCCGGGCAGCCAGCCGAAGAGCACGGCCGTGCAGCCCTCGTGGTCCGCGACCACGAGCCCGCCGTCCCGGGTGCGTACGGGCACCGGCGCGAGCACCGACCGGCCGGTGTGCAGCTCCTCCAGCCAGTACAGCTCCGAGCGCTGCTCGTCCGGTGACCTGCCGTCGCGTGCGGAGAGGCGCAGGATGTGGCGCGACCGCCCCGAGTCGACCCGGTAGACGGCGTTGTCCTCGTACTGCAGCAACCTCACCCGGTCGACCGCGAGCCCATAACGGCGCAGTACGTCATGGGCGACCGTACGCAGGCGACGCAGTTGCCCGCTTCGGGAAAGCGCCTCCAGAGACAAGCAGCGCTCCTCGCTGTGGTGGCGGGGCTCGTGTCAGATGCTCTCACGGCCCGTGCGCGGCCTCACGCCAGCGGCCGGTCCTTGACCGCGAGCCGGCCGGCACCCACGTAGCCGACCTCGCGGATGCCCAGGGCCGAGGCGAGCTTGCCGGCGGGGAGCGTGACCGGGGCGGGCGCCGGGGCCTCGCCGGGATGCGGCAGCGGGTAGGCCGTCGTCGTCGCGCTGTGGAAGGTGACGTTGCCCTCGGTCTTGGTGAAGAGCTGGTGGACGTGCCCGTTCAGGCAGGTGACCGAGGAGAACCGGCGCAGGTACGACAGTGCCTGGGTGGCGTCGTCGGTGCCCCAGCCCCACGCCGGATACATGGCGAAGAGCGGGATGTGGCTGAAGACCACGATCGGTGTGTCGCTGGACAGCCCGGCGACGTCCTTGCGGACGAAGTCGAGCTGCTCGGGCCCGAGGTGTCCGAGCTTCTCCAGGCTCAACGTGTTGACCAGTGCGATGAAGTGAACGCCGTGCGTGTCGAAGCTGTACCAGCCCTCTCCGCGCGTGCCCTTGCCGAACGCCGCGCGGTACTTCTGGCCGGCGTCGTCGACCGAGTCGTGCTCGCCGGGAACGGTCAGGGTCCGGCCCGTCTTCAGCTCCGTCATCATCTGTTTGACCTGGTCGAACTGGTCGGGTTTCGACAGGTGGGTCAGGTCGCCGGTGTGCATGACGAAGTCCGGCCGGTACGGCAGCGCGTTGATCTGCCGGATCGCCCGGCCGAACGCGGAGGTCACGTCGGTGTTGGCCGGTCCGGTGAACCCGAGGTGGCTGTCGCTGATCTGGACGAAGCGCAGCGCGTTGGGATCCTGCGCGTTCGCCGGAGCCCCGGACCCGGTGACATGGCTGATCACCTCGCCTCCGGTCACGGTCAGTACCACCGCGGCGCCGAACCAGGCCGAGTGCCGTATCAGCTGCCGGCGGCTCATGCCGCCCAGGCCGGGCTTCTGCTCGTCGCTCATGGGGTCACCACCACGGTCGCGGTCATGAACGGGTGAATGGTGCACAGGTACGGATACCGGCCCGGCTTGGTGAAACGGAACCGGTAGACGTCTCCACGGTTCAGCGTCGGCGAGGAGAACGTCTTGGCCTGTGACGTCGCGGTGTGCGGGTCCTGGTCCTTGTTGGTCCAGGTGACCGTCGAACCGGCCTTGACCGTGATGGTCGCCGGCGCGAACGCGAAGTTCTCGATGGCCACCTTGGTCGTGGCGACCGGGGCCGTGTTGCCAGGCTTCCCGGTGGCGGTGGGCATCGACATGCCCGGCATGGCCGAGGACGCGGCGGCGGTGGGTGCGGCCGATGAGGTCGCGCTCCTGGATGAGGCACCGGATGAGCCGCCGCAGGCGGCCAGCAGGAGCGCCAGCCCCGCCCCGCCGGTCAGCGGCACGATGAGTCGCCGAGATATCAACGGATTTCCCTTGGTCCGGGCCCGCCCCCCGGGCGGACCAGCACGAGCCCGCCGTACGCGGGCCTATGCCGACCGATACGCGACCGGGTTACACCGGGCCCTCACACCGGGCCCTCGCAGGGCGGCCCGAGGGCCCTGCCTGCGCCATCTGTAACCTGGGTGCGTATTTGATGGCGGAGGTGATGTGGGGTGGCTTCCGCGAACAGACGCCCTCGTCCAGGACCCGATCCGGGGCTGTACCCGCTGGACGATGCCGCGTACGCGTCCTGGGACGCGATCTACCAGGACAACGTGGAACGGATCTACCGGCTGATGTACGCCAAGGTGGGCAACCGGCCGGACGCCGAGGATCTGACCGGTGAGGTCTTCCTGGCCGCACTGCCACGCCTGCGTACGGCGGCCAGCGTCGGGGAGGTCCGGGCCTACCTGCTCACCGTGGCGCGTACCGTCCTGGCCACGCACTGGCGCCGCACGCTGGGCCGGCAGATCACCACCATCGACCCGGACGTGCTGGACGAGATGACCTCCTCGAGCGACGAGTCGCTGCCCCGGCCGGGCACGGCGGAGCTCGTCGGGCAGGTCCTTACCTCACTGCCGGAGCGGTACCGGACCATCCTGCAACTGCGCTTCCTGCAGGCGGCCACCGTTCGCGAGGCGGCGAAGCAGATGGGCATCACGATCGCGAACGCGAAGGTCCTGCAGTACAGGGCGCTGCGTCACGCCGCCGCCATCTTCGACACGGACGAGAGGTGACGAGATGCGAAAGGTCACCCGATACATCGACGGGCTGCTGCGGGACAAGAAGCCACGATCGTTCGTGCCGACGGACGAGGAGTCGGCGGCGATCCGGGCCGCGATCACCATGCGGGCCGCCCGTCCGGAGAACGCCATCCCCCGGTCCGAGTTCGTCGCCGGGCTGCGCGACCGCCTGGCCGAGCAGGTCGAGCGGACCGGCGAACCCGCCCCGCCCGACGACGTCCCGGTACGCCGCCGGCGCGGACTGCTGATCGGCACGGCTGCCGCGGCCGTGGCCTCGGTGTTCGGTGCGGGCGTCGACCGCCTGCTGGGCGGCGGCGGCCGTACGACCGCGGGGGGCACCGTGCGGCCGAACGACGGGACCTGGCAGACCATCATGGCCAGCGCCGACCTCGCCGACGGCCAGGTCGCCGCGTTCGACGCCGGGGCCGTCAGCGGGTTCGTCATGCGCCACGGGAACACCCTGTCGGCCCGTTCGGGCGTCTGCACCCATCAGGGGTGCCGGCTCTCGCTCACCTCCGGGCAGCGCCGCCTCGGCTGCCCCTGCCATCACACGTTCTTCGGCCTGGACGGCAACGTGGTCACCTCACAGCTGTCCACGCCGCCGGGACGCCTGCCGTCCTTCGAGGTTCGTGAACGCAACGGCCAGGTCCAGCTCTACGTACCGCCCACGAACGCCTGATGTCTCTGGGACTGGCTAGTGTTCGATCATGTCCGACCAGCTGTCCCTCGAGACCATGGACGCGCCCGTGGCGGTTCCGGGGCTGTGCTACGTCGCCGGGTGGCTCACCACCGATGCCTGCGACGCGTTGCTGGAGCTCATCGACGCCGCCCCATGGTCGGCGGAGCTGCGGCGGCGCGTCCAGCACTACGGCCACCGCTATGACTACGGCGCCCGCGACGTGGCCACGGGTACCTCGGCCGCTCCCCCGCTACCGGTGTGGGCGCGGGAGGAGGCCGTACGCCTGGTCCACGAGGGCGTGATGGACCGCGAGGCGGACCAGGTGATCGTCAACGAGTACCACCCCGGGCAGGGCATCAGCGCGCACGTCGACTGCGTGCCCTGTTTCGGCCCGGTCGTCGCCGCGATCTCCCTGGGCTCCGGCTGCGTCATGGACTTCACCCATCCCGAGGACGGGACCAAGGTGGCGGTCCCCCTCGCCCCGGGCAGCCTGTGCGTGATGACGGGCCCCGCACGGTACACCTGGCGGCACGGCATCGCCGCCCGCAAGAGCGACCCCGGCACGGCCGGCCGCGTCCCGCGCGGGCGGCGGGTGTCGGTGACCTTCCGCACCATCGCCTGACCGGGCGGTCGTCCTCAGCTCGGGAGCGGGGCACCCTTCGTCTCGTGGGCCAGCGGCAGGATCGCGCCGAGGAGGAACGGCACGGCGGTCAGCGTGAGCGGTACCACGAGCGAGCCCGTGAGGTGGATGCCGAAGCCGATCAGCAACGTGCCGGCCGCGCCGACCCAGCGGCACATCGTCGTGATGAACGCGAAGGCGGTCGCCCGCATCGCCGTCGGGTACTGCTCGGGCAGCCAGATGGTGAAGACCGCGAAGTCCGCTCCGCCGAGCCCGAGGATCGGCAGGAACGCGAACAGGAGCAGCAGGTCGTGGGCCGCGTAGGCCACCCCGTACGTCCCGATGATCCCGATGATCATGAGGAGGTACAGCAGGGCCAGGGCGTTCCGGCGGCCGATCCTCCGCACCATCGCCGGCACCGCGCAGCAGCCGAGGACGGAGAAGACCGCGACGACGCCGGCGCCCAGGCTGGCCAGGTGGACGGTGGCCGACCGCGAGTACCCCTCCTGCTCGGCGAGTTCGGTGATCGCGGTGGGCACGTAGATCGCCCCCGCCCACAGCCCGATCACGCAGACCACCAGGAGCACGATGTTGATCACCGTACGCCGCAGGTAGGGCGGCCGGAGCACCTGCCGGATCGGGTCCAGCAGCGAGCCGGTACGGGCCCGTTCGCGCCATCGCCCGGGCTCCTCGATCTTGCCGCGGACGAAGAAGATGAGCAGCGCGGGCAGCAGCCCGCTGAAGAACATCCCCCGCCAGCCGAGGAACCCGCCGAACGCCAGGTAGACCGCCGAGGCGCCGAGCACCCCGAGGTAGGCGGCGGAGTGCATGAGGCCGCCGAACCGCTCCCGCGCCGACTCCGGCACGGTCTCGGCGATGAGCGTGCCGGCCGTCGCCCATTCGCCGCCGACGCCGACCGCGCACAGGAAGCGGAAGAGGTTCCACTCCCAGACGTTGGTGGCGAGGCCGGCCAGGGCCGTGAAGACCGCGTACATCAGGATGCTGCCGATCATCGCCGGCTTGCGGCCGAAGCGGTCGGCGAGCACGCCCCAGATGAACGAGCAGCCCCAGCCGGCGAGGAATATCGCGGTGCTGATCTCCCCGTGGTAGCCGACGTTCTCCGGGGTTCCGGCAATGCCCGACCTCGGCAGGAGGACCGTCATGGCCGGCGCCAGGACCAGGGTGAAGATCGTCCAGTTGTAGCCGTCCATGGCCCAGCCGCCGAACGACCCGAGGAAGGCGCTGCGCTGTGCGGGCGTCAGGGCGGCCTGCTTACGTCTCACACTGACATCTCTTCCCGGCGGACGCCGGGTCCAGGTTCACGGCGAGGCAAGCGTCGGGAGGTCACGGACCGGCGGAGGCCTCCGCGGTGTCCCGGCCGGCGGGCGTGAACACGCCGCCGAGCAGGTCGAGCAGGACGTCGACGGACACCTTCGGGTCCACCATCCGCCGGATGGCCAGGCCGATGGCCAGGTTGAGCGCGGCCTCCGCGAAGGCGCGGGCGGGCACCGTCCCGCCGAGCCCCGCGCGGTCGATGGCCCCCGCGACGACGTCGACGATGGCGCGCTGCCGCGCGGCCTCGACGCTGACCAGGTCCTGGTCGCCCCTGGCCTCGAGCGCGAACTCCAGCTCCAGCCGCGGCCATCCGGAGTCGATGGCGGCCTCGGCCCAGGCGCGCAGCCGGGGCAGCGCGGCTTCGGCCGTGAAGGGCACGGCCAGGATCTCGTCGAGGTGGGCCATCCGCTCGGCCTGGATCTCGCCCAGCACGTGGAGCGCCATCTCGGCCTTGGTGCCGAAGTTGGAGTACACCGCGCCGGTGGAAAAGCCCGCCTCGTCGGCGATCACGGCGATCGAGGTGGCCTGGTAGCCGTCCCGCAGGAAGAGCTCGCGGGCGGTGTGCAGCAGCAGCCGGCGGTTCCTGGCCTGGGTCTCGGCGCGGGTGAGGCGAGCCATACGGGCAGTCTAGTGTTGCCAAGATCTGGATATTGCTGATATTCAAATAACGCCAATATTCCAGTTTGCCCGGAGGCCCCCCCGATGCCGACCCTGAAGGCCGTCCTGGACCATCCGCTGGCGGCCGGCGTGGCACGCAGCAGGACCGCCGCGTGGCTGGTCAACCCGCGTACCCGCGTCGACGAGTCCCGCCTGCGACGCGAGGTCGACGGCCGGACCATCCTGATCACCGGCGCCTCGTACGGGCTGGGGGCGGCCACCGCCCGGCTCCTCGCCGAGGCCGGCGCGACCGTGCTGCTGGTCGCCCGTACCGCGGAGGCCCTGAAGGAGGTCGCGGATGCGATCACCGGTGCCGGAGGGACCGCCCACGCGTACCCGGCCGACCTGTCGGACAAGGCCGAGGTCGAGGCGCTCGCCGGGGTCCTGCTCGAACGGCACGGGCACCTCGACGTGATCATCCATAACGCGGGCAAGTCCATCCGCCGGTCACTGGCGGAATCCGCCGGCCGGTTCCACGACTTCGAGCGCACCATCGGGGTGAACTACCTCGGACCCGTACAGCTCACCCTGGCCCTGTTGCCCTCGATGCGGGCCCGCGGGCAGGGCCACCTGATCAACATCTCGAGCATCGGGGCCCGGCTCCCGCCAGGGCCGCGCTGGGCCGCCTACCAGGCCTCCAAGACCGCCTTCGACGTGTTCTTCCGCTGCGCGGCGGCCGAGGCCGCCGCCGACGGCGTCACCGCGACCTCGATCTACATGGCGCTGATCCGTACCCGGATGAGCGCCCCGACCGGGATCTTCGACAACGTCCCCGGGCTCAGCGCGGAGCAGGCCGCCCAGCTCGTGGCCAGGGCCATCGTGCACCGCCCGCCGAAGATCAGCCCGTGGTGGGCCGGCGTCGCGGAGGCCACGTTCGCCATCGGCAGGCGCCCCTGGGAACGGATCGTCGCGGGGCTGTACCGCCGCGGACGCGACAACGGAGAGAAGAGGACCCGCTCATGAGCAGGATCGCCGTCCTCGGGCACACCGTACGGGCCCTGGCCGGGTCGGGCCTGCTGGGCCGGCTCCGGCCGCGCCTGTTCCGGCGCATGGTCCGGGCCTACCGCACGACCGGAAGCTCGGCGGCGACGCTCGTGACGGTCGCCGCGATCCACGCTCCGGACGCGCCCGCCGTCATCGACGAGCTCGGCACGATGACGTACGCCGAGCTCGACGACGCCGGGTCCCGGCTCGCCACCGGCATCTCCGAGCGGTACGGCGTCGGCCCGGGCGGCACCGTCGCGGTGATGTGCCGCAACCACCGCGGCTTCCTCGTCGCCACGCTGGCCGCGAGCCGTCTCGGCGCCGACCTCGTCTACCTCAACACCGAGTTCTCCGCGCCCCAGCTCGGCGCCGTCTTCGAGCGGAACCGGCCGGACCTGGTGGTCGCGGACGAGGAGTTCCTGCCCCGCCTCGACGGGCACGGCATCGCGGTGCTCGACGCGTGGTCGCGGGACCCCGCGCCCGGACGCCCGACGCTGCACGGCATGGTCGCCGACCATCCGCCCCATCGAGCGGCCGGTCCGGTCCCGTCCGGGAACATCACGATCCTGACCTCGGGTACGACCGGGGCGCCCAAGGGGGCGCCGCGCCGTCTCGACCCGCTCGCCGTGGTCGGCCCGACCGCGACCATCCTGCGCCGCAGCAGGCTGCGCGTGGGCGACCCGGTCCTGGTCGGCCCGCCGCTCTACCATGGGTTCGGGCTCGTCACCTGGGCCCTGGGGGTGCTCCTGCGCGCCCCGGTCGTCCTGCGCCGCGGCTTCGACCCGGAACAGGTCCTCGCCGACATCGCCGGGCACCGGGTCGCGTTCGTGGCCGCCGTCCCCGTCATGCTGCTCCGCGTCCTCGGCCTGCCCGAACACACCCGGTCGCGGTACGACACCGGCAGCCTGCACACGATCCTGTCCGGCGGCGCACCGCTCCGCCCCGAGCTCGCCGAACGCGTCCTGGAGGAGTTCGGGGACGTGCTGTTCAACGGCTACGGCTCCACCGAGATCGGCATCGCGGCGATCGCCACCCCACACGACCTGCGCACCGCCTCCGGTACGGTCGGCGTCCCCACGATCGGCGTTCCGGTGCGCGTCCTGGACGCGTCGGGCGACCCGGTCCCGGCCGGTGAGCGCGGCACCATCTTCGTCGGCGGCCCGATGGTGTTCGGCGGCTACACCGGCGGTGGCGGCAAGCAGATCGTGGACGGGCTGATGAACACCGGCGACCGCGGCCGCCTCGACACCGAGGGCCGGCTCTACGTCGACGGCCGGGACGACGACATGATCATCTCTGGCGGCGAGAACGTCTACCCGCAGGAGGTCGAGGACACCCTCAGCCGGCACCCCGCCATCGCCGACGCCGCCGTGATCGGCATCGACGACGAGGAGTACGGCCAGCGGCTGGTCGCGTACCTGGTCGCCGCCGGCGACGCCCCGGACGTCGCCGAGCTGCGCCGGTACGTCAAGGAAAACCTCGCCCGCTTCAAGGTGCCGCGTGAGTTCGTGTTCCTCGACGAACTCCCCCGAAACCCCACCGGCAAGCTCGTCCACAAACACCTTCCCGCCACCGGCGGCTGACGGCTCTGGTACAGAGGGCCTCATGGGCACTCGCAGGATGCATGCCGACGAGGTGGACATCGACGCGTCTCTCGTACGCCGGCTGGTCTCCGGGCAGTTTCCCCGGTGGGCGGACCTTCCCCTGGAGCGGGTCGAGTCCTCCGGGACGGACAACGCGATGTACCGCCTCGGCGAGGACATGGCCGTACGCCTCCCCCGGATCGGAGGTGCAGCCGACACCGTCGACCGGGAGCAGCGGTGGCTACCGCGGCTCGCCCCGCTGCTTCCGGTGGCCGTCCCCACCCCGCTCGGGAAGGGACACCCCGCCGAGGGCTACCCGTGGCACTGGTCCGTCTTCCGCTGGCTCGACGGCACGAACCCGGTCGCAGGCCGCGTCGCCGAACCCGACGTGCTCGCCAAGGATCTGGCGGAGTTCGTCACCGCGCTGCGGCGAATCGACCCCGCGGACGGGCCGCCCGCGGGCCGTGGCGCTCCGCTGGCCACCCGGGACGCTCCGACGCGCGCCGCGATCGAGGACCTGCACGGGCTCGTCGACACCGGCGCGGTGACCGCGGCGTGGGAGGAGGCCCTGCGGATCCCCGAATGGTCCGGCGGGCCCGCCTGGGTTCACGGCGACCTGTCGCCGGGGAACGCGCTGCTCACGGACGCGCGGCTGAGCGGCGTCATCGACTTCGGTTGCGCCGGGGTGGGCGACCCTACGGTCGACCTGATCGTGGCGTGGAACCTGCTCCCCGCCGACGCGCGGGACGTCTTCCGCGCCGCCCTGGGGATCGACGACGCGACCTGGGCGCGGGGCCGCGGCTGGGCGCTGTCGATCTCGCTCATCCAGCTTCCGTACTACCGGAACACGAACCCGGCGCTCGCGGCCAACTCACGGCACGTGATCCGTGAGGTCCTCGGCTGATCGGGGCCGGGCGGCCGTTCGATGGCCGCCCAGCCCGTTCAGCGGTTACTGACGTGCCTGGCCGGAGTCCTCGTCGACCATCAGCGAGCTGCTGTCGACCGCCTCGAAGTCCGAGCCCTTGATGCCCTTCAGCGAGTTGAGGGCATCGTTGTCCCAGCCCTCGTCCTGAGTACCGGTGAGGTACCAGGCGGACCCGTTGTCGGCGACGATCGCGCCATAGGTCTTCAGAGCCTGCAGGATCACCTGGTCGCCCTGCGGGTAACCGGAGATGTCGACGTCGGCCTTCAGCCGCAGGCGCTGGCCCATGGGCGGCAGCGACGCGCTGTCGGAGGACGAGGCGTCGTGGCGGGCCGGCCACACGTGGCGCGACGCGCTGCGCGGGACCGTGATACGCAGCGCGTGGTCGATCTTGCCCGCCTGCACCTCGTCGAGGCGTACGAGGCCGGAGGTGACCGGCAGCCCGGCGGCGTCGGTGGAGGTCCACCCCTCGGGCCGCAGGTCGTTCGAGTTCAGGTCGAAGACCGCGCCCGAACCGGCGTGCCACGAGGACCCGTTGGGGTGGGCGTCGTACAGCTCGTACAGCTTGCAGCTGTCGGTGTTGACGACGAGCACATGCCGGTCTCCGTCAGAGTCCGGACCACCTTCGATCCCCGCGTCGGGCGGGATCGGGTAGCCGACCTGGTCACTCTCGTCCGCATAGTCGAAAGTCGGGTTCACCATGGGCTGGTCGTTCTTGACGTACGTGATCGGCATCCCGAACGGGGCGCCGTCAATGGTGCCCGACCCGAAGTCGGGATGCAGTGACGAGCTCGCACCGATGGAGTTCACATAGTCGGCGGAGTGCGAGTCGACGGGCAGTTTGGAGACGTCGCTGTTCCAAATGTTGTCAGAGGGGAACATCGGGCATCCGGCGATGCCGCTCGCCTTCACGGCGTGGGCGCTCGAGCCGACCGCCTGTGCGGCGGCCGTCCGGCCGGCAATGTCCTGCGAACCACACCCGGTCATCGCGGCCATGACTGCGGCGGAGACCAGGACGCCGGCATGCAGCCGGCGGGCGCGGGGGGATGTCATGAAGACCTCCGGTAGCTTGCTCAACCGTGGTCCGGCGCGGCGCCACGGTCGGGCGCGCGGTACGTCCGGAGCCACTCACATGCGCAAGATTGTGACACAAACGATCTATACCAGTTTGCACTTTTTGTACCTTTTCTGGGGATGCGGTCGATTGGCGCAGGGTCACGCCTCGATAGAACGACATTCGGTTCGTGTACGGAGGGAACTCGATGATCGAGCGCGACGAGATCGACGGCGTGGCCGTGGTCCGCCTCGCCCACGGCAAGGTCAACGCACTGGACCTGGAGTTCCTCGAGGCGATCACCGAGACGTTCCGCGAACTCGCCGGCACGCGACACCGGGGAATCGTCCTGACGGGCGCGGGACGGGCGTTCTCGGCCGGCGTCGACCTGTGGCGGATCGTCGACGGCGGACCGGACTACATCCGGCGGTTCATCCCGGCGCTGATCGAGACGTTCGAGACGGTCTTCACCATCGGCAAGCCGGTCGTGGCGGCGGTCAACGGCCACGCGATCGCGGGCGGCTGCGTCCTGGTCGCCTGCTGCGACCGCGGCGTGATGGCCTCGGGCAAGGCCGGCATCGGCGTCCCGGAGCTGCTGGTCGGCGTGCCGTTCCCGCTGACCGTCCTGGAGATCATGCAGTACGCGCTCGGCACCCGTGAGGCGCGGGAGGCGGTGTTCGGCGGCCAGCTGTTCCCGCCGCAGGAGGCCCTCGCGCGCGGCCTCGTCCACGAGGTCACCGAGCCGGACGCGTTGCTGGACCGGGCCCTCGCGGAGACCCTGCGGCTGGCCACCATGACCCCCGCGGACACCTTCGCGGCCACCAAGCGGCAGCTCCAGCTCGGCGTGCTCGACCGGCTGGCCCGGCACCGTGCCGACAGCGACCCCGAGGTCGTCCGCCTGTGGGAGCTCCGCGCGGCCGACGGCTGGATCCGCGACCACATCACGAAGGCCACCGGCCGCTCCTGACCGCGGCCTGGCCGGGCCTCGGCCGGGCCTCATGAGGCGATTGACGGACCGGCGGCCGGTCCACAAGAGTGGGCGGCTAGTCGATCTTGGGCGGCACTCGCCCAGCGAGGGAGAAGCCCATGCCGAGCACCCCGTCTCCCGCGCACGTCGCCCGGGCCGAGCGGTTCCAGCGGCTGCACGACGCGGCAACTCCCCTGCGGCTCGCCAACGCCTGGGACCGCTTCTCCGCACGCGTGTTCACGCTCGCCGGCGCGCCCGCGGTCGGCACGAGCAGCTTCGCCGTGGCGCTCGCGCGCGGCTACCAGGACGGACAGCAGATCCCCTGGGCCACCGTCCTCGACGTCGTCGCCGACATGGTGGACGCCGCGGGCGACGTACCGGTCACCGCGGACATCGAGGCGGGCCAAGGATCCGCGCCGTCGGACGTCGCGACCGCCGTCGACGACGTGATCACCGTCGGCGCGGTCGGCGTGAACATCGAGGACGGCCGTCCGGACGCCCGCGGAGAGCTGTTCTCGATCGAGGCCCAGTGCGACCGGCTACGAGCGGCACGCGCCGCCGCGGAGCGTCGCTCGCTGCCGCTGTTCATCAACGCCCGGTGCGACGTGTACTTCGGAGCCCGCCTGGCCGCCGGCGTAGAGCGTCCCCAGGAGCTCCTCGAGCGCGCCACCGCCTATGCCGAGGCCGGCGCCGGCGGCGTGTTCGTGCCCGGGCTCACCGACCTCGACGTCCTCGCCGCGCTGTGCAAGACCGCCGGCGTACCCGTGAACGTCATGGTGCAGCCCGGACTGCCGAGCGTCGAGGCCCTCGCCGACGCCGGCGTCCGCCGCATCAGCCAGGGCGGCAGCGGCTTCCTCCTGGCCGCCGGCTACCTCGAGCGCACCGCCAAGGCCTTCCTCGAAGGCCCGTGCGAGACCGCCGGCGGCGACGTCACCCCGGCCGTACGCCTGATCCCGAAGCTCGCAACGCGTCCATAGTTGAGTACTCCTGCTCATGTGCACACGGCCGGCCGAGCCGACGATGTGGACATGAGCACAACGGTCAAATCCAGTACCACGCCCGCGTTCCTGGTCCAGGCGGCCATCTCGTTCGGCGTCTCGTTGGTCTCCTGCACGGTCGGCATCGCCTACCTCCCGGTCGGCGGATGGATCAGGGCCTTTCTCGGGCTCGCGCTGCTGTACGCGGTGACCTCCACGTTCACACTCGCCAAGTGCGTACGAGACCGCCAGGAAACGGCCACGGTCGCCGGGCGCGTCGACCAGGCGCGGTTGGACAAACTGCTGGCCGAGCACGACCCGTTCAAGATCGATGCGTGACGAGATCACCCGGTCCTGCGCTTCTGCCAGGGCCAGCGGCCTTCCAGTTCCACTTCGAGGGAGAAGGAGAGGAAGGTCCGTACCAGGACGATCACGGCGAGGACTCCCACGCTGGTGAAGGTCGGTGAGACGGCGACCGTACGGATGATGTCGCCGGCGACCAGGAACTCCAGCCCGAGCAGGATCGCCCGGCCCAGGCTCTGCCGGTAGAGCCGGTACACGTCGGGAAAGTCCGCCCGCCGGCGCCGCAGGCGGTGGGCGAAGACGCCCGTCGCGGCCAGCGCCCCGCAGACGATGATCGCCACCCCGGCGGCGTCCACCGCGGCACCGACGGCCTCCACAGCGCCCGGAAAGTCCATGCGATCGCCCTCAGCTCAGTCCGACCGCCAGGCACGACGGCACTCACCTGAGTCTCTCCGCCCAGCACCCCCGCGAACACAGGCATCCATTGGCGAATGACGGGCCGCCCGCCGCCGGGAGTTCAGCGGCGGGCGTCTTATTCGGGACCGTTCGTCAGCCCGAGAACGGACCGGTGGTCACGGTGCACTTGATCTGCGTGTGCGCGTCGTCGAACCAGGCGCAGACGCCGGTCGGGGTGGTGGTGTACCCGGAAGGGGAGAACAGCAGGACGTTGTTGTTCACGGCCCACGTGCCGCCGCCGGTGGAGTACGGGCCGCCGGTCGACATCTCCTGCGAGGCGACGTTGTCGTAGGAGGTGCCGAACGCGGTGGCCTGGTCGCTACCCCACACGAACAGCACCGTGGTGCCCTGCTGGCGCAGGTTGATGTTGCACTGCGTGCCACCACTCCAGGTGGTCTGATGGAACTGGGTCACGGTCGCCACCGGAAAGGCCACGTAGCACGCGTACGTCGGCATGGGGCCGACCTGGCCAGGCTTGCGCTTCGGGGTGAAGTACACCCCTCCGGCCTGGCTCCCGGGCGTGGCGGTCGCCGGGGCGGCGACCGTCCTGCCGCCCTTGGTGACGGTGGTGGACACGTGCGTGGCGGCCTGGGCCGAACCACCGGCCGCGATCGGCGAGGCGGCCACGGTCGACGCGGCGACGACGCCGACCTTCCGGTAAAGCGACTAGCATTGGCCAATTGAGAACGAATCTCGCCGGAGATCAGGCGATCGGCCCCAGGCGAGGAGCTCTAGAACGCCCAGCTCGGCATTTGGCGCGCCGCCGGTTACCTGAACCCCGAACTCCGACCCCGGATCCTGTGAACCAGACTCGCCGGTGCCGCGTCTCCTATGTGAAGGAGGCCCGACAGGAGCGGGGTGTCGGGCCTCCTTCACTGTTCTCCGGCACGATCGGCTTCGCCACATCATGAGCGACACGATGACCCGACGAGACGGCACGCCGTGCCACGTTGTGTGCGGCGGCTGACGTGACGACCGCCTTACGGGTATTCGGGTCAATCACGCCATACCGGCGTTCTGGCGCCATACCGGCGCCATACCGGCGCTCCGGTCGCGGGACAATCGGGGCAGGCGCGCGGCTCGGTGACGGGTGTGCGGGCTCCGGCGGTCGGCTGACCGCGACGAATAGAGAAAGCGCGGCCATGAACACACGTCCCACGATTGATAGTACGGTGCCGCACTCGGCGCGGATCTGGAACTACCTGCTGGGAGGCAAGGACAATTATCCCGTCGACCGGCAGGCCGGCGACAAGATTCGCGAGATCTTCCCTGGCATGGCCGACATCGCGCTCCACTCGCGGCACATGCTCACGCGTGTGGTGCGGCATTTGGCCGGTGAGGCGGGGATCCGGCAGTTCCTCGACATCGGCACCGGGCTGCCCACCGTGGACAACACCCATGAGGTCGCCCAGCGCGTGGCGCCCGAGGCCCGGATCGTCTACGTCGACAACGACCCACTCGTCCTCGTACACGCCCGGGCGCTGCTCACCAGCACCCCTGAAGGGGCCACGGACTACATCCAGGCCGATGTACGCGACCCGGACACGATCATCGCCCAGGCCGCACGGACCCTCGACCTCACCCGGCCCGTCGCGCTCATGCTCATGGGCGTCCTGGGGCTGGTCGACGACTATGACCAGACCCGCTCGATCGTGAACCGCCTGCTGGCCGCGCTCCCGTCCGGGAGCTTCCTGGCGATCTACGACGGCGCCGACACCGACCCGGCCTATGTGCAGGCCATCACCAACCACAACTCCGGCAGCCGCGCCGCGCCGTACACCCCCCGGAGCCCCGAGCTGATCGCCGGCTACCTTGACGGCTTGGACGTGCTCGAGCCCGGTGTCGTACCCGTCACGCAGTGGCGGCCCGAACCCACTCCCTGGGGCGAACCACCCCTGGTGTCCTGCGCGGGCGGCGTCGCGCGCAAGCCCTGACATACGCACGAGCCTGCGATGCTGATGCCATGCGAACGGTTGTAGGGATCGCGCGGGATCTGCGGTCCGGTCGGTCCTCGGCGACCGCGCTGGTGGATGAGCTGGTGGCGGACCTCATACGGTCGAAGGCGACGATCGGCGGGGTCGCCGCCGTCGATCGCGAGCGGAGCATGGCCGAGGCCGAGGCGGCGGATCGGCGGCTGCGCGACGGGAGCGGCCGGCCCCTGGAGGGAGTCCCGTTCACCGTCAAGGACTGGGTGGACGTGGCGGGCTGGCCCGTTCTCGGGGCCACCAGCGGCCATCCGGGCAGCGCCGGGCGCCGGCCCGAACACGATGCCTCCGCGGTCGCCCGGCTGCGTGCCGCGGGCGCGATCGTCATCGCGATCAGCTCGGCGATGGCCGACAACGCCGCGACGGGCCCACACGCAACCCGCATGATCCGTCACGGGCACCGGGCGGATCGTCCGCCGGAGCGGGTGCGCTCGTCGCGGCCGGCGTCTCGCCGCTGGCGCTGGGCAGCGACTCGGGCGGCAGCATCCGGCTGCCCGCCGCCTGGTGCGGCGTCGCCGGGCTGAAGCCGACGTTCGGGCGGGTGCCGCTGTCCGGGCACTTTCCGCGGTGTGGCGCGCTCGAGGACGGCCGAACCGTGATCGGGCCGCTGGCCTCGACCGTCGAGGATCTCGCCGTCGCGCTGAAGGTGATCGCCGGTCCCGACGGCATGGACGCCGGGGTGGCCCCGGTGCCCCTGGGAGATCTGGACGCGGTCGATGTACGGGGCCTGCGCGTCGGCGTCGTCGCAGGTACGGACACGGATGATCCGACGATGCGTGCGATGGATGCGCTCGCCAGGGCGGGCGCCTCCATCGTGGCCGAGAAGCTCCCCGACGTATGCGATGAGGCGCTGCACCTGACCCGCCGCCACTGGGGCCGGGCCGATCTGAGCGGCGTTCAGCACGCGCGGCTGCTGTGGGACTGGGACCGGTTCCGGCGGCGGCTGCTGGCCGAGACCGCCGGGATCGACGTCCTGGTCACCCCCGCCACCCCGGGCCCCGCGCCGCTCTGGCGCGAGTCGACCGAAGCCGACTACCACTGGATGCTGGCGTGGAGCCTCACCGGTGCACCGGTGGTCGTCGTTCCGGTCGGTACGCGCGACGGCCTACCGGTCGCCGTCCAGGTCGTCGCCCAGCCGTGGAACGACCACGTCGCGCTCGCGGCCGCGCGTACCGTCGAGGAGTTCCTCAGCCGATGAGGAGGGCGTTCAGTCGCCCAGCTCGGGGAGGTTCTCGGCCAGCGGCACGAACTCGGTCACCGACAGCAGCCCGTCGTTGTCCGTGTCGTACTCGGCGAACAGTGCCTTGACGATCCCCGAGAGGTCATCCACCTCGGCCTCGGGGAACATCCCCGCGATCGCCGCGGTCACCTCGTCCGCGGTGAGCCGCCCGTCCCCGTCGGTGTCGTACCGAGCGAAGACCGCCTCGTACTGATCAGACATGATTCCCTTTCCACGAGTGCCATCGGGATCCCTGATCGTAGTCACTCGGCAGGTCAGCCGCGCAGGCGCTCGAGGGTCTGCGCGACGCGGCGGGCGCGCGTCTCGGCCCGCTTGGCACCGGCGACCCACTCGGCGTACTCACGGCGGTGGCTGAACGCCAGCCGCTCGAACGCCGCTCCGGCATCGGGGTCGGCGGCGAGCGCCTCGGCCAGCTCAGCGGGGATGGACACCTCCCGTGGACGGTCGTCGCGCTCGATCCGTACCTCGACGAGATCATCGATGGCCACCTGCGCGGCCTGCCGCGTGGCCCTGTGCATGCCCACGCAGACCTGTCCGCCGCCCATGGCCATCGCCGAGCCGGCGAACTCGACGCCGTTGAGGGTGCCCGTCACCCGGAAACCGATCCCGCCACCCAGCGCCGCGTGCACCTCGGCCGGCAGCGCGACGAACGCCCCGCCACCGCGCCCGGCTTCGAGCCGCCCCTGAAACCGCAGCTGTGTCATGACCGATGAATACCTCCTCGCGACGACAGAACCGTGGGGTTCTGCGGGTGAACAGGTCGGTCCGTTGTGCGACGAACTCTTCGATCGTCTGCGCCGGTCGCCCGGTGATCAGTTCGACGGTACGGGTCGAGCGGTCATACCGGTTCCGGCGATGCAGGCGGGCCATGGTGGCGATGTGCTCTTCGGTGTGCGACCCCAGTCCGGAACGGGAGAGGACCTGCTCGACCCAGTCGTCCAACGGGACGTCCACGTAGGAGGCCGGCCTGCCCAGCGCCCGTGCGTACTCCCCAGGGTAAACGCCGCGCCCTCAGCCCTGCGGGAGCGACCGCCGTTCGAGGATCTCAAGGACGGTCCCGGCCCAGCGGATGTTCTCCTGCTCGTAGATCCGTCCCGCCATCAGCGTGAGGTACGGTCCGATCCGCTCCGCGTCGCGCAGGTAGTCGTCCTCGTCGCGGCCATCCAGCAGGTCGTCGCGGAGACGGTCGTACAGGGCCAGCTTGCCGCGCGACTGCTCCAGCCGCGCCGAGACCGCCTCCCGTACCGCAGCCTGGTCCCCTGCGTCCACGGCCTGCAGCTTGACCAGGAGGTCGTCGCGCATCGCCGTCGGCCGGGCGGGCTCCGCGGTGAACGCGTGGAGCTCCTTGCGCCCGGCGTCGGTGAGCGTGAACACGCGCTTGTTCGGGCGGCGGTGCTGCTCGACGACGCGCCCGCTCAGCAACCCGGCGCGTTCGAGCTGTTCGAGCTCGCGGTAGAGCTGCTGGGGCGTGGCCGACCAGAAGTTGGCGACGGACACGTCGAAGCGCTTGGCGAGCTGGTAGCCCGAGGCCTCCCCCTCCAGCAGGGCGGCGAGCACCGCGTGACGCAACCCCATCTACTCAGCCGCCCGCGTCGGGGTTAGTATCATGAGCACCTATTCAACTCGTTGACTAGTGGGGAATCAAGTCGTGCACCCTTTCGGCGCCGCTCTCGAAGCAGGGGACATCGACGCGGCCATCGCGTTGCTGTCCGACGATGTCGTCTTCCGCAGCCCCATCGTGTTCAAGCCCTACCACGGCCGCGACGCCGTCGCGGTGATCCTGCACGCCGTCTCGCGCGTGTTCGAGGACTTCCGCTACACGCGCGAGATCGGCGCCCTCGGCGCCCGTGACCACGCACTCGTCCTCCGCGCTCGCGTCGGCGAGCTCGAGATCGAGGGCTGCGACTTCCTGCACCTCGACGAGGACGGCGCGATCGACGAGCTCACGGTGATGGTCCGCCCGCTCACCGCCGCACACGCCCTCGCCGAGGCGATGAAGGCCCAGATCGCCGGCGCGTAGCGCCTTACGCGAGGTCGTCGCGGTGTCCGGCCTCCAGGCGGGGCCACTGCGCGGTGGGACGTCCGTTCGTACGCGCGTAGGCGCCGGTGATCTGCGGCCAGCCGTCGGGCGAGACCTCCCACGGCTCCTGCCGCCCGTACACCGTGCGGTCCAGCAGGCCGTACGTCTGGTCCATCGCCTCGACACCGCGGCCGGTGGTCCAGTAGGTCTCGAAGACCCGCTCGTCCTGCCGCAGGTAGCACGCGAGCATGAACGGGCCGCGCCCGGCCATCAGCGCGTCGATGGACTCCGCCGCGGAGTACCAGGGCACGTCCCAGCCCATGAAGTCGCGGTAGCGGAGGCTCTCCTCGTACGGGCCCTGGCAGAGCGTCGCGTACGTGACGTCGCGTGCGTGCAGGTAGGACAGCTCGCGGACCTGGCCGTTGAAGAACGTGCAGCCCTCGCACTGCTCGGCGGCCGGGTGGCCGGCGTGCCACATGTGGAAGTAGGCGATCAGCTGCCCGCGGCCCTCGAACGCCTCCAGAAGCGTGACCGGACCATCTGGGCCGATCAGCTTGGCGTCGGCGTCGACCTCCACCATCGGCAGCCGGCGGCGAGCGGCCGCGATCGCGTCGCCCTCATGCGTGTGCGCCTTCTCCCGGACCCGGAGTGCGTCCAGTTCGGCCTGGTAGCGAGCCCTGTCGGCGATCTTGGTGTTCACGGGATCTCCCTTCGTCTCTCGGTGGACGTTCGCCCCACCGACGAAGGCGGGCGGCCCGGATCGACATCGGCCGGAGAAAATCTCAGAGTTCTTCGAGCCGGCCGGTCAGGTAGCGGCGTTCGGCCTCGGTCGGCGCCAGCTTCAAGGCCTCCTCGTACGCCGCCCGCGCCTCGCCGGCACGGCCGTCGCGGCGCAGCAGGTCGGCCCGGGTCGCGGGCAGCAGGTAGTAGCCGTCGAGCCGGCCGGACGCCGCGAGTTCGTCGACCAGGGCGAGGCCGACCGGGATGCCGTCCACCATCGCGACCGCCACGGCGCGGTTGAGGTCCACGACCGGGGACGGCGCCAGCCGGGCCAGCTCGACGTACAGGGCCGCGATCTGCGGCCAGTCGGTGGTCGCCGCGTCCGGCGCCGTGGCATGGCAGGCGGCGATCGCGGCCTGCACCTGGTAGTGCCCGGTACGCCGCAGGGCCAGCGCCTCGTCGAGCGTCGCCACTCCCTCGGCGATCAGCGCCCGGTCCCACCGCGATCGGTCCTGGTTCTCCAGCGTGACCAGCACCCCATCGTCGGTACGGGTCGGGCGCCGGGCCTCGTGCAGCAGCATCAGCGCGAGCATCCCGCGCGGCTCGGGTTCGTGCGGCATCAACCGGACCAGGACGCGGGCCAGCCGGATGGCCTCGACCGTCAGGCCTCGCTGCGCGTCTCCCTCGTCGTAGCCCCGGTTGAAGATCAGATAGAGCACCGCGAGAACGGCCGCGAGGCGCGACGGGAGGTGCTCGGCGGGCGGCACGCGGTAGGGGATGCCGGCCTCGGCGATCTTGCGCTTGGCCCGGACCAGGCACTGTGCCATCGCGGGCTCGGCGGTCAGGAACGCCTGGGCGATCTCAGCGGTGGTCAGGCCGGCCAGCGTACGCAGGGTGAGCGCGACCCGAGCCGGAAACGGCAGCGCCGGATGACAACAGGTGAAGATCAGCCGCAGCCGCTCGTCCGGGATCTCTTCGGGCGACGGCTCGTCCGGGTCGCGCGCCAGCACCGCGAGCTGGCGCAGTTTGGCCGCGCCGGCGGCGTCGCGGCGCAGCCGGTCGGTCGCGCGGTTGCGGGCCGCGGTGGTGAGCCAGGCGCCGGGGCGGCGCGGTACGCCGTCGCGCGGCCAGGTCCGCAGCGCGGCGGCGAAGGCGTCCTGCGCGCAGTCCTCGGCCAGGTCCCAGTCCCCCGTCAGCCCGATCAGGGTCGCCACGACCTGGCCCCACTCGTCACGGAACGCCGCGTCGACCGCCGCGCGTACCCGGTCGCTCACTCCCAGACGGGGCGGATCTCGACACCGCCCCAGCGCGCGTACGGATGGCCCGAGGCGATCGCGATCGCCTCGTCCAGGTCCGCGCACTCGACGATCACGAAGCCACCGACGAAGTCCTTGGTCTCGGCGAACGGCCCGTCCGAGACCAAGGTCTCGCCGTCACGGACCCGTACCGTGGTCGCGTCCACCACCGGACGCAGCCGCGCGCCGACGAGCGCCCCGCCCCGGCGGTTCAGATCCGCCAGCCACGCCTCGTGCACCGGGTCCGACTCGAGCTCCTCGTTGCTCGGGGAGACCGTCTCGTCGTCGCAGATCAGCAGCACGTACTTCATGCATCCGATTCTGCCCGAACGCCCAGATCCGCGATGACGAGTCCGACCATGCGGCGTGCGTCGTAGCGGGGGTCGCCGCCCGCGCCGATGCAGAGATCGCCGACGCCACGCTGGGCGAGCTACGTCCCCCGAGGCCCCAAGTACCGCAACGTCTGCCGGTGACCTGTGGAGCCTGCCGCCCGCCGTAGGGAGTCTCGAGAGCTGCTCGGACCTGCCGCCGTACAGCCGGGTTTAGGCTCAGCTTTAACTTCTTGCACCTTCGAGGATCGAGCCAGCACGCTGGTCGGGCCGTTGAACCTGGATGTGGCCCCCCGCATCTCCCCGCACCGCCCAGGAGTCTTCATGCGCAAGAGTCTGGTGTCCACCGCGGTGGTCGTCGCCGCCCTCGTCTCGCCTTCCGCCGCTCATGCGGCGCCCGCACCGCACCCCCCGTCCGTGTCAGTGCTCGCCCACGGATCGACCGCTGGGATGGCCGTCATCAGCGGTCACAACAAGCCCGGCACCCGGTTGAACGTCGACGCCGTGCACACCGACACCGTGAACACGCTCTCCATCGACTACCAGGTCCAGCAGACCGGTTACTGGTGCGGCCCCGCGGCCACCCGTATCGCGCTGTCCGCCCGCATCTCCCCGCCGAGCCAGGCCGACCTGGCCGCGCAACTGGGCACCACCGAGAACGGTACGGACTACATCGGCCAGGTCACCGGCGTACTCAACAACGACCTCGGCACCGGCTGGTACGAGACCAAGAACATGCCCAACGACCCGCCCACCCAGGCCCAGCGGGACCTGCTGTGGAACGACATCGTGCTGGACATCAACAACAACTACCCGATCGTGGCGAACATCGTCGCCCCTCCCGGCAACCAGCCGCCCGGCTACCCCTCGGACCAGACGATCTACCACTACTTCACCGTCATCGGATACGACGACGCGAACCGTACGGTCCTCATCGGCGACCCCGCGTCCTTCAGCGGCAACCAGATCTACTGGCTCTCCTTCGACCAGCTCGCCACCCTGATCCCGCCGAAGGGCTACGCCGCCTGACGACCTGCCCCCACCACCCCGTCGAGATCGGCCGATCGCGGACCTCGGCGGGGTGCGTGTGCCTTCGATGACGCTCAGTACAGGGGCGGAAACCGCAGGTGGATTGGGTCTCGACCGTTGTTCGCCCCAGTGCGCGTGGATGACCGGCACGTCGTCGCCGTCTGGTGCGACGCGCGTGTCAGCTCGATCGATGTGCCCAGGGGGAAGATCACCTGGAGGACCCGGCTCTACCACTGGGCGGAGGGCACCACCTGCTCCGATGGCGAAGAGGCGAAGGAGAATGCGTGGGATTCCCGGTTGGTGGGCGATCCGAAAGATCCGATCCTGATCATTCAGCGTGAGAACCGGATCGATGCTCTGGATCCCAGGACCGGCCGGGTCCGATGGCACGCCTCCACCATCAAGGACACGCCCCTCGAAGCGTTCGGGTGGACGGTCATCACAGCCGACAAGAACGGCACCGCGGTGCTCGACGCACGAGACGGGCGACGTCGCTGGTCAGTGAACGAGGATCTGACCGGTCATCTGCGCTTCATCACTGGACTGGGACAAGATCGCATCGTGGCGCAGGGCGACGGTTCACTCGTCGTCTTCCGGGCCCAGGACGGTCAGCCGCTGTGGCACACGCCGGCGGCCCTCAACGAGCTCGAGTTCTCCAAGCAAGCCGCGGCCGCGGGGGATCTGCTCCTGATCCGCAGTACGACATCGCTGACCGCCTATCGCGCAGCCGACGGCCGCGTCGCGTGGCAGGTTCCGATACCTGTCGATGAGATTGATGAGACCGTGCTGGTCACGGCGGACGGCCAGACCGGGTACACGACCCGCGGCCAGTCGACACTCGTCCAGTTCGACACCCGGACAGGCAAGATCATCGACGAACGTGACTTCTCCGGGGCCATCAACTTGGACTCGATCGACGATGACCTGCTCGCACTTTCCGTCGTCGGACACGACGGGGGTCTACTGGTCGGCTGATGGACAAGTCCGCCGGCCCGCCCTGTGCATGCGGTGGAAAGAAAAGATAGGAGGCCCGACACCCCGCTCCTGTCGGGCCTCCATCACGTAGAAGGACGCGGCACCGGGGAGCCTGGTTTACCGGGATTCTGCGCCAATCTTTCCCCGAGGCTCTCCCAGGAGGTCAGGGCTGGGGTGCCGTTCGTGATCCCCGCCCCGCGAGCGTCCACGCATTTGCCGTTCGCGGCGTTGACCACGGTGAACCAGATGTTCTGGGGGACCCGGCCGGCACGTGCTTCATGCATCCGATTCTGCCCGAACGCCCAGACCCGCGATGACGAGTCCGACCATGCGGCGTGCGTCGTAGCGGGGGTCGCCGCCCGCGCCGATACAGAGATTGCCGACGCCACGCATCAGTTCGTAGGCGTCCATGCCGGGGCGGATCTCGCCCGCCGCGGCAGCGGCGTCGAGCAACTGCGCGCATACGGGGACGAGGCGGTCGAGGAAGTAGGCGTGCAGGGTCTCGAAGGCGGCATCGTCGGACTGCATCGCCTCGGCGAGGCCGTGCTTGGTGACCAGGAAGTCGACGAAGAGGTCGATCCATCGCGCCAGGGCGGCGTGCGGCGTGCCGCTGTTCGCCAGCAGTGCCGGACCCGCCTCGACGCACGCCTCGACCTGATGCTGGTAGACGGCGACGATCAAATCGGCTCGCGTCGGGAAGTGGCGGTAGATCGTGCCGACGCCGACGCCGGCCCTGGCCGCGATGTCGCGCACGGGCACATCGACGCCGGAGGCGGTGAAGGCCGCGGCGGCCGCGTCCAGCAGGGTCGCCTCGTTACGCCGGGCGTCGGCCCTCTTCCGCGGGGCCGATGACCCCGATCCGCTGTCGGCCACTGTCCGTCACCCCCCTTGGCAAACGGAACTAGGTTCCGTATGTTGATTAGCGGAACAAGGTTCCGCTTGTTCAGTGTGCCAGACCCCCGTTGAAAGGGACGACCGGGCCCATGCCACAGACTCGTTTCGGGATCATGACCGCCCCATCACAGGTCGACTACCACGACGTTCTGCGGGTCTGGCGCGAGGCGGACGGCATCCCGGAGATCGAACACGCGTGGCTCTTCGACCACCTCATGCCGATCGGCGGCGACCCGAACGGGCCGACGTACGAAGGCTGGACGCTGCTCTCGGCCCTCGCCGCACAGACCCGACGGCTGCGCCTCGGCCTGCTCGTGACCAGCAACCGCTTCCGGCCGCCCGCGATGCTGGCCAAGATCGCCGCGACCGTCGACATCGTCTCCGGCGGACGGCTCGACTTCGGTATCGGCGCGGGCTCACGAGCCGGCCACCCGCTGGCCCGGCGCGAGTACGAGGCACACGGCCTGCCCTTCCACGACGCCGCCCACGCCGTGGGGAGCCTCTCCGAAGCGTGCACGGTCATCCGCCGGTTGTGGACCGAGGCCGAACCGTTCGACTTCCACGGCACGTACGTCCACCTCACCGGGGCGTTCTGCAACCCCAAGCCCGTCCAGCGCCCCCACCCGCCGACCCTCATCGGCGGACGCTCGACCTCCGTGCTGCGCGTGGTCGCCGAGCACGCCGACCTGTGGAACGTCCCCGGCGGCGACCTCGACGAGGCCGTACGCCGCAGCGAACTGCTGGACCGCTACTGCGCCGAGATCGGTCGCGACCCCGCCGCCATCACCCGCTCGATCCCCCTGCCGATCTCCTACGACCAGCCCGGCACCGCCCGGGACACGATCGGCAGGGCGATCGACGCCGGCTTCCGGCACATCGTCTTGATACTGCCGGCGCCGTACCCCGAAGGCGTCGCGCGGTGGGTCGCCGAGAAGCTCATCGCCTAGGTGTTTTGGCCGGTTCCGGGCGGGGGCTCACCCCTTTCCGGACCGTCGCGTACCGGCGAGGATGTTCCGGCCGTCGTGGCGGCCGCACAGCCCCTCTGACCACGGAGCGATACGCATGTCTCGTACGGATGACCGTGTGCTCACCTGGATCACCGTCCAGGACGACTTCGAGCCGAAGTACATCGCCGGGGTCGGGGACCAGCTCGAGGCCCTGTACGGCGGGGCGGCCGCACGTCACGGAATCGACTTCCGCTTCGTCGAGGCGGCGGAGCTGGTGCCGGCCTGCGTCGGCGGGCCGCCGCAGCTCTGGTACCGCGGCGAGGACCTCCTGACGCAACGCCAGTGCTTCATCGTGTCGACGTCGAGCTGGAACGCCCAGGCGACCGAGCTCCTGCGCGCGATCCATCAGACCGTGGCCGCGAGCGACTCGGTCCTGCTGAACGGCGGCATCGGCGGATCCGAGGCGCTCGAACACGACAAGCTCGCGATCCTGCATCACGCCGCCGCACTCGACGTGCCGATCCCGCCGACGGTCGCCGTCCCCTTCGGCCGGTACGCGCGGCTGGCGGTCCCGGCCGTACAGCGCGCGATCCCCACCGGGCCGTACCTGATCAAACCCCGCGACATGATCATGGGCATCGGCGTCCTGAAGGTCGACACGATCGAGCAGCTCACCGCCGCTCTGGACATCTGCGCGGGCGCCGATCAGGGATTCCTGGTCCAGCGCTTCCTGCACAACTCCGGAGACCTGCGGACGTACGTGGTCGACGGCGAGATCGTGGCCTCGCAGCTACGCCGCCCTGCTCCGGGCAACTACCTCGCCAACATCAGCCAGGGCGGCACCGGCACCGCGGTCGAATCCGACGAGGTCGCCGAGATGTGCCGGCGCGTCGTGTCCAGCCTCGACGCGTCCTACCTGTGCGTCGACTGGCTGATGACGGCCGACGGCCCTGTCCTCAACGAGTGGGCCACCGCCGTGGCCGGCTACTCCGGCCTCCCCGAACCCGCCCGTACGAACGTCGCCGACGCCTTCTTCGGATGGGTCGCGCGCCGTTTCGACGATGGCCTGAGCGCGCGCTGACACATTTTCCGGTTCGTTTGTCGAACGCGCGCGAATCCGTGACAGCGCATTCCGACGACGGATTCTAGGCTCTCAGTGATCATCGTCCGGAAAGCCTGGCCACGACGATCACCGCCTTCAGCCTGCAGGCCCTGATCCTGGGCACCTCGCCCAGCTGGAACCCGACGATCGTCGTCGCGGTACCGGCCAGCGCCGTGACGGGCACCTACACCGGCACGATCACCCACTCAGTCGCCTGAGTTCCCGCAGGCAGAGTTCTACGCTGTGCTGCACGTCGTCTCGGTCCAGAACGTGATGGTCGGACCGTACACACCGTCCTCCTCGTCGCTGACCTCAACCGTGACCGTCAGGTCGGCGTGGCGTGCGGACAGGACGCCTTGCCAGCATTCACCGATCGCGATGGCAAGCTGCGGGAGCTCCTCGCCGAACTGGTCCTCTCCCATGAGGTCCGTGTTGGCGAACACATCCCACAAGGTGACGCAGTTGACCTTCACCTCGACCTGCTGTGCGACACCGGCAAGGTGCATGAACCAGTTGTCGACGTTGGGTCCGTTGAATCGATCCTTGAGAAAAACGCCGCCTCGGTACTCGATCGTCTCGGGGCAGAACAACCATGCCGCGGCCAGCACGAAGGACAATCCGCCCTGGTAGTCGATGTAGTTCTCCGGCGAGAGAGTCGGCTGCCGCCACTCCGAGCGCCACTTGACGAAGAACCTCGGCAACTCACGCTTGTTCCATGACGGCTTCTCAGCGCTCATGGAACCTCCCGGGTGGGGAGCCCCAGGGCGGGTTGGATGGCCAGAGGCCGGACATCGCGCGCGTGAGCGCTGCGGTGGCAATGTGAGAGGGCCCGACACCCCGCTCCTGTCGGGCCCCCTTCACACATAGAAAGACGCGGCGCCGGGGAGCCCGGTTGACAGGATTTTGCTGCTATTTCGCGGAATCTGGCCCGGCGTCGTCTGTGCCGCCGGTCCACCACTTCGCCAGACGGTGCCACCAGCCGATCGAATCTTGGCTCTTCGGTGCTTCCGTCACGGGCGGGGGCTCTGCCGCCGGGGGCTCGTTCTCCTCGGTCTCGTCCGCTTCGGGGAGGGCCGGGAAGCGTACCGGGAACGAGGACAGTGCGCGCTGGATGAAGCCCGGACGCCAGGTCAGCTCCTCGGCGGGGATGGCCAGTTCCATGTCCGGCAGGGCGTCGAGGAGCTTCTCGATGGCGACCGTGGCGATGATGCGCGCGTGCCGCTCGGCCGGGCAGGTGTGTGGTCCGACGCCCCAGGACAGGTGGGCGCGGTTGCCGACACGACTCTCGGTGGCGGTCGACGGATCGGTGTTGGCGGCGGCGAAGCTGACGACGACCGGCTGGTCGGCGGGCAATCGTACGCCGTGAAAGTCCATCGGTTCCGCCGGATAGCTGACGGCGAAGTTGGCGAGAGGCGGGTCCGTCCACAGGACCTCGTCGATCGCGTCCTCGATGGCGAGGCTGCCGCCGGACAGATCACCCGCGAACCGCGGGTCGGAGAGCAGCAGCCGCAACGTGTTGATGATGAGGTTCTGCACGAGCTCGCTGCCGGCGCCCACCAGCATCACGAGCTGGTGCGCGGTCTCCTCGACCGTGAGCTCGGCCGGATGAGCCATCAGCCAGGACGTCACGTCCTGGCCGGGGTTCTCGCGCTTGAGCTCCATGAGCTCCAGGACCGCCAGGCCGAGGGTCATGTTCGCGTCCTCGGAGTCGGTCCACTTGAGGACCTCCTGGATCGCCGCGACCATGCGATCGCCGAGATCGGCCGGGCAGCCGCACAGCTCGTTGAAGACCAGCAACGGCAGGATCAGCGAGTAGTCCGTGCGCAGGTCCGCCTCGCCCCTGGGCCCGATACGCCGGATGAGCGTGTCCGCGCTGCGCTCGACGAAGCCACGCAGCTCGTTGTGGTCCACCCGATCCAGACTGTCGGTCACCGCCAACCGCAGCCGGCTGCGGAGGGGGTCGTCGGTCAGGTTGCAGGTCGGCCGGTACGCCATGATCGGCAGGATCGGGCAGTCTGCCGGGATTCCCGCCTGCCACCGGCGGGCGTCCCGTGGGAACCTGCCGGGGTCACGCAGCACCTCCAGCGCGGCCTCGTAGCCGGTCACGAGCATGCCGGGAACGCCGGGAGACAGCTCGACCGGCGCCACGGGCCCGTACGTCCGCAGCTCGTCGTACACGCGCACGGGATCGGCGGCGAACTCCGGCCCGTGCAGCAGAATGCGGCCTTCCGCCATCGGGCAACCGCTCGAGGATTCTGAACCAGAGTCGGCAGAGGCCATATGAACCTGCTCCTGAACTGTGCTTTAGATCGGACGCGAACGGCCGGCATCAGGCGCCTTGGCAACGGTCAGGAAATGGAGCGGACATCGTGCCGCGGGACCGGAAGTGGCAAGAATAGCAGCGGCTCGGGGCCGGGTACGGGCGGCGCATAGACCGCCCAGGTCAGCCATTCCCATGCATCACACGGTCTGGCGGAACACCTTGGCCTCCCTGGGCTGCAGAAGGAACGGATTCTCGTCTGCGATCGACGAAACGAGCAGGCTCCATGGCTCGTCGGTACGTGACGGAGTCGGAACGGGCCTGTCCGTGAAGTTCGCCACGACGACTACGCGATGGTCATCGGTGGAACGGGTGTAGGCCAGCACCCGAGGGTCGGAGACCGCCAGCGATGCGTACGCACCCTCGCCGAGCGCCGGGTTCTCGGCCCGCAGACGAAGGAGCGTACGGATCAGGGTCAGCGTGCTGGCGGGGTCTTCGGCCTGTGCTGCCACGGTCCAGCCGGCACCCGTACGCGATACCGGCAGCCACGGCGTTGCGGTGCTGAACCCGGCGTACGCGGTCGTGTCCCACTGCATCGGCGTCCGGGCCGCCTCACGGCTGCGTTCTGGAAACGCGACCGCTTGCGGGTCGCTCTGCGACTCGGCGGGGATGTTCCCGTTGGGCAGCCCCAGTTCGTCGCCGTAATACAGCAGCGACGGGCCCGGCAGCGTCATCTCCAATACATGGGCCAGCCGGGCCATTCGCCGCCCGATACGAGAAGCGATCCGCTCGAAGTCATGGTTGCCGAGGAACCAGTTGGGCGTCGCACCCGACGGCAGTGACGCAAGATATCGGTCGATCATATCGGCGACGGTTTTCGGCGACCACTCCGTCAACTCGGCGAGACCGAAGTTGAGGGGCAGGTGGGCCTCGTCGAGTGCGGTTCCGTAGTAGGCCACGGCGCGTTCGGCGGGCAGCACCACCTCGCCGATCATCAGCCGATCCGGGAATTCGTCGATCACCGCTCGGATGAACCGCGCGTACTCATGGGCGTTCGGCCGGTCCTCGGAATATCTGCGAATCTGGCGGTGCCAATAGGGCTGCCCAGGCCGCCATCGGTCGTTCGGCGGATTGTCGCGCAACGCGTGATCCTTGCCCAGGATCCACAACACGTCGACGCGGATTCCGTCGACGTCGCGGGCAAGCCAGAACCGCAGCACCTCGGCCATGGCCTCCCGGACCTCGCCGTTGGCCCAATTGAGGTCGGGCTGGGCGCGATGGTAGGTGTGCAGGTAGTACTGGCCGGTCTCCGGGTCGAACCCCCAGGCGCTGCCGCCGAAATAGCTCTGCCAGTTGTTGGGCGGCGATCCATCGGGCCGAGGATCGGCCCATACGTACCAGTCGCGACGGGCCGCGCTCCGGGTGGATCTGGACTCGAGGAACCAGGGGTGCCGGTCCGATGAGTGGTTGGGTACGAAGTCGACGATGACCCGAATGCCGTGGGCGTGCAGCGCCGCGACCAAGGCATCGAAGTCCGCGAGGGATCCGAAGACCGGATCGACACCCGTGTAGTCGCTGACGTCGTACCCGAAGTCCACCATCGGCGAGGGATAGAACGGGCACAGCCACACCGCGTCGACGCCGAGCCAGCGCAGGTACTCGACCTTTGCCAGGATTCCGCGAAGGTCGCCGATGCCGTCGCCGTTCGAATCGGCGAAACTGCGCGGATAGATCTGGTAGATCACCGCGTGCCGCCACCACGGTCGTCCGGTCACTCGACACGACCGGTCAGCACGTCGACACCCCGGGAATCTCGTCAAGGTCGTAGTACACCGGCAGGCCCCGCTGCTGGGCGATCGCCACGTCCTGGTCCGCTCCGGTGGAGGGCCCGGGCAGCCGCAACACGGCATCGCAGTGCTGAAGCAACCGTTGCGCCGTGGGATAGAAGACCTGTTCGGCCAGCGGGTCATCGACGCCGGTGGCGCCCGCGCCGCGCAGCACCGGCAGCGCCACCCATTCCCCGATCATCGGGACGTGCCCGGCCTTGAAGATCGGCCACGCCGCCTCTTCCAGCCGGTGCAGGTTGGCCGCCATCAACGTGGGGTCGTCGCCGGTTCCCGATCGGTACGGCCCAGCAATGAGGATCAACAAGGACTCTTTCTCGCTCATGTCGGGTACTGTACGGGACAAAGTCGGCAGAAATAAAGATAAACATGGAGGAACGTGCATGTTGGCGGCACAGCGCCGAGAGCTGCTGCTGGCTCGGCTGTCCCGGGACCGGCGCGTGGTCGCGAAGGACGTCGCCGTCGAACTCGGTGTCTCCGAGGACAGCATCCGGCGGGATCTCAGGGACCTGGCGGCTGCTGGACTGTGCCAGCGCGTCTACGGCGGAGCACTGCCCGCGTCACCGGCCGTGGTGGACTACCCAAGCCGCCGTGAGGTCGAAGTCGACAGCAAGCAGCGCGTGGCCGCGGCAGCCGCCGCCCTGATCCAACCGGGCGCCACCGTCCTCTTCGACGGCGGCACGACCGCGCTCGCCGTCGCCCACGCCCTCGCGCCCGACCTCGAGGCCACGGTGGTCACCCACAGCCCTACGGTCGCCGCCGCGCTCGCCGAGCACCCCACCGTGGAGGTCTACGTACTCGGCGGCAGGCTGTTCAAGCACTCGGTGGTCACCTGCGGGGCGGCCGCCGTCGAAGCGACCCACGCCGTCCACGCCGACCTCTTCCTGCTCGGCGTCACCGGCGTGCACCCCGACGCCGGCCTGACCACCGCCGACGCGGACGAGGCCGCCATGAAACGTGCCCTGGCGCGTCGGGCCGCCGACACGTACGTCCTGGCGAGCGCCGAAAAGATCGGTACCGCCTCACGCTTCACCGTGCTCCCGCTGACCGCCGTCGCCGGCGTCATCACCGACGCACCCGAAGACGACGACACACTTCAGCGCCTACGGGACGCCGACGTTCAGATCATCCCCGCATAGCCCCATCGTGTGACGCGCGGGTTCAGGTCCTCCAACTGGCGATCAGGCGCTGGTGCCGGCACACCAAGGTGCCCCGCGTCACCAGCCGACGCATCCGCAGCGCCCGGGCCGACGCCGACAAGACCAGACGATCGGCCCAGGACGACCGAGCCGCCCGGTATTGACACCCTTCACGCGAAAAACGCGTCAGCGTGACAACCGCGCGTGGTGTCTCAGGGGTTTCAGGGTGTACGGATCTCAAACGACTGAGGAGCATCATGAGCCACAAGACGATTCTGGCCGCAACCGTCGGCGTCACGGCGTCCGCAGCGCTGGGTGTGGGCCTCTGGCTGGGGGCCGGCACGTCGGGAACATCCCGGCTGGACATGGTGTCGAACTCCGCCCCCCGGCAGAGCTCGAGCCGATTGCCGACGCCGAACCCGACGGCCACACGTTCTCAGGAGCCGACGGCGACGCCGACGCCGACGCGCACCCGTCCTCAAGCGCCGACCCCGACGCCGACTCGCACACGCCCTGAAGGGCCGACCCCGACGCCGACGGCCACGCGCCCTCAGCAGCCGGCACCGACGCCGACTCGGACGGCACCCTGACGTACAGCGGGTCTCGGGCATACTGTCCAGCCGGAGCAGGAAGAGGGCGTCTGGGTGGGTTGGCGGGCTCCCCAATCAGGGGATTCGAGTGAGGACGAACTCACGTTCGAGGAGTTCGTGACCGTGACGGCGGGCCGCCTGCTGCGTACGGCCGTGTTCCTGGTTCGGGACAGACACCTCGCCGAGGACTTCGTCCAGACGACGTACGAACGGGTGGCCCGGCGCTGGCCGCGGATCAGGCGTGGCGGTCATCCGGAGGCGTACGCGCGCAAGGTCCTGGTCAACCTCGTGGTCGACCACCGCGAGCGCCGGGCACGGCGGGGCGAGCTGCTCTTCGGATCGGTGGCCGATGTCGAACGGATCGCCGGAGTCACCGATCCGCGCGTCTCTCTCCCCGGCGCGATCGACGACGTCCTCGCCCGCTTGCCCGTCAAGCAACGCGCGGTCATCGTCCTGCGCTACTGGTGTGACCTGAGCGAGCAGGAGATCGCCGATGCGATGGAAATCTCCCGAGGCACGGTGAAGAGCCATACCGCACGGGCGATGGCGGCGCTACGAGAGCACGTCGTGCAGGAAGGATCCCGCAGTGAGTGACGAGTTCGAGGCACTGCTGCGGGATCATTTCCGGCAGGCGTCGGAGGGGATCGATCCCGGGCCCAAGATGCTCGAGCGGGCTCGTGCGGCGGGCCGCCGTCGTCGCGTTCACGCCTGGTCGCCCCGGTTGAACACCGTCGCGGTGGGCGCGGCCGGGCTCGCGGCCGTCGGTGGGCTCGTGGTCGTCGTGACGGTACTCCCCAGAACGCTGGTCGGGCACCGGGACGATCCCGTGGCGCGCCCGCCCGAGCCGGTGACACTTCATGCCGCGCCAACGGTCGTCCCGGTCGGCGGAAAGATCCGTCTCGCCGGCACCGCCCCTGGCCGGATCGACGTGTTCCTGCGGATCGGCGAGCACTGGACGGATGTCGGCGACGCCATGCCTGCGGACGGACGCTATTCGATGACCGTCATCGCGCGGAAAGGCACCAGTGCGGCGCGGGCGTGTCTGGCGGGCTCCTCCGTCTGCTCGGTGACGCTGCGGTTGAGGGTCGTTCTGAGCCCGACCCACATCCCGACTCCGACTCCGACTCGGAGCCACGTGAACTCACCAAGCGCGGTCGTGTCGCCGCCGGTGACGCCAGCCCCGCCGATACCCACCAGGACAACAGGGCCGGAGCCCACGCAGACGCCCTAGTTGGCTCGTGTCGGCTTCGACAAGCAGACCGCAGACGCCGGTGTCCCCCGAAGCCGGCCGATCGTCGTGGGGTGATCAAGTGGGTTCGGTGGCCACCAGCAAGGTGTTCACAAGATCGGGGCAACCTCAGCTATGATCGCCCTGATCCATCGTCTGGACATTGTTGGCATCTCCGGCATGTGAGCCGTTCGAGAGTCTGCCACTGTCCCACCACTCCACTCCCAGGCCTTCACTGACCCGCCGCCTCATCAGAGGCTCCGTCGGGACCAGTAGGGCCTGTCCCGACACGCACGAAAAGGCTTGCCATCATGCGGCGGTACATTCTCACCGGGACACCGGGCGCGGGCAAGACGTCGATCCTGCAGTGCCTGGCCGATCTTGGCCACGGCATCGTCGAAGAGGCGGCGACAGCGGTCATCGCACGAGCACAGGCTCGGGGCGAGGACGAGCCATGGACACGAGCCTCCTTCATCGACGAGATCGTCGCTCTGCAGCGACAGCGGCAGTTGAAGGCCTCCACAACGGACTCCACCCAGGTGTTTGACCGGTCACCGATCTGCACCTTTGCGCTCGCCACCTACTTGGAACGGCCGGTGTCCCAGGTACTTGCCGCCGAACTCGAACGGATCGCCGCCGAGGGGATCTACGAACGGCAGGTGCTCTTCATCCGCAATCTAGGGTTCTGCAAGCCCACCCCGGCCCGGCGGATCAGCTTCCGGGAGTCGTTGGTGTTCGAAAGAATTCACGAACAGAGCTACCGAGCATTCGGCTACGAGCTCATCGACATCCCTGCCGGCGAGTTGCCCCATCGTGTCGCCGCGGTCAGGTCAGCGATCTCCTCGCACGCTTCATAAACACTGGTACCCCCGCCTGCCGGCCGGCCGATGACTCACGGGAGACGCCTTCCCGCGAGACACCACATTAAAATCGATCGCCTACTACCGGCGAATTGTCGACCTCAACGTCCCGCGACCACAAGGAATACTCGGTCTGGTAACTTTGGCGCCTTTCGCTCAGAGCAGACCATCGCCGCCGCCGGCTGGCACCGACAGCGCGGTCACGGCGTGTATGAGACCCCGGGTAGTCTTCGGCTCGGCCGCTTGCGGGGTCCGAGCGTCGCTGCCGGGTCGCGGCTCATGGAGCCTTCGTGGGATCCCCCATGGCCCAGGCGACCCCGTCGCCACGGTCCATCTTCTCGATCGCGGACATGTCCTCGTGGTCGAGGTTGAAGCCGAAGATGTCGGCGTTCTTCCGGATACGGTCGGGGTTGGTGCTCTTCGGAAGCACTGGATACCCCTTCTGGATGGCCCAGCGCAGCAGGACCTGTGCCTCGCTCACACCGCACTTCTTGGCGATGGCCTTAAAGGGGGCATCCACCTGCTCACCATCGGCCTTCATCTGGTCCGTCTTTGCGCTGTCCTGCCCCTCGGCGGTTCGCCAGGTGGAGAGCGGAACCAGGCTGCTGTAGGCGATGGGTGTGATCGCGTTGTCGTTGAGGTAGCGAACCAGCTCGGGCTTCTGCGACCAGGGATGCAGCTCGATCTGGTTGGCAGCCGGCATGGGCAGGCCCGCTGCCTTCAATTCCTCGATGTGCTGGACGCTGAAGTTGCTCACGCCGATGGCACGCGCTTTCCCCTGCCGCTGCAGATCGACGAGCCCACGCCATTGGGCGAGTCTCTGGTCGCGTTCGAACGGCGCGTGGATCAAGTAGAGGTCCACATAGTCCAGCCCCAGCCGCTTGAGGCTCTCGTTGAGCGATGTCACCGTGGATTCGGTGGTTTTCGCCGGCTGCCCCCACGCGGGGTTCCCGGGCCAGAGCTTCGTGGTGACGAAGAGGTCGCTTCTCGCCAGCCTCTCGGACTCGAGCGCCTGCTTGATGCCCGCCCCGACGCCCGATTCGTTCTGGTAGCCCTCCGCGGTGTCAATGTGCCGGTAACCGGCGCGAATGGCCTCACATACCGGTGCCGCAACATCACCGTCGGCGATGAGATACGTGCCGAAGCCAAGATATGGGATTCCGATATCCGTGGTCATTATTCGGGACTTCACTCGCTTCTCCTTGGAAACTCGACTGGTGAAGACGCTACCGATCCCGGGGGCCACAGCGCCTGCCAACTCCTCCAGGCCGCTTGCCTATTCCTACACGTGCAGGGAGAATGCGGCTGATCCAGGGCTGGTGCGGCGGGGCCGGTCCAGGAGGTCACCGGAGGCCGAAGCATGCACTTGGAACGACTCATCGAACAAGCTTCTCGTTGCGTCCCGGCGACCGAGAACGGCCATCAACAAGTCGCCCAGCCGATCGCTGGTCTCCAGGTCCTCCGGCAGAGCTTCCCGAGTTCGTTCGAAGCCTCGCTGTACGAGCCCGTCTTGTGCCTGATCCTGCAAGGCGGGAAACAGGTCGCGATCGGAGAGCAGGCGTTGTCGTTCGGCCCGGGAGAGTGCCTCCTCGTGAGTCACGACCTGCCTGTGTGCTCCAGAATCACGAAGGCTCCCTACCTTGCCCTGGTCCTCAAGGTAGACGTCGCCACGATCAGGGAGCTCTACGACAAGGTCACCGATTCAGCGCTCGACAGCGAACGCGCTCGCGCGGCGCAGACACATCAGGCGGATCCCGGGCTGCTGGATGCCTTGCGTCGATACCTGGCGCTCGCCGACTCGCCTGCGGACGCGCAGGTACTCGGTCCACTCACCTCAAAGGAGATCCACTACCGGTTGCTGGTGGCTCCGTTCGGCGGAATGCTTCGCGGTCTCATTCGCCACGACAGCAACGCGAGCGCCATCGCCCGAGCCATTGGTTATATTCGCGAGGACATCCGCTCGCCGATTGCGATCCCGGATCTCGCAAGGCAAGTCGGAATGAGCGTGTCGTCATTCCACAAGCACTTCAAGACGATCACCTCAACGACACCACTGCAGTACCAGAAGGAGCTTCGCCTGCTCGAGGCACGGCAACTCCTGACGACGGGCGGCGCCTCGGTCACTACCGCCGCTTTTGATGTCGGATACGAGAGTCCGAGCCAGTTCAGCCGCGAGTACGCACGCAAGTTCGGGGTTCCCCCGAGCCAGGATCTAGCACACGCGACCGGCTAGTACGGCAGTGCGCAGGTCGGCGCCGCCGAGATCATCACGCGTCCGGGATCAGAGCTCGCGGAGGCGGGCGGCGGCGGCATCGGGGAGCACGTCGTTGATGTACGCGCCGCCGCCTGTCTCGCTCGTAGCGAGAAACTTCAGCTTGTCGGCGGTGCGCTGCGGCGTGTAGACGCGGGCGCACAGGTGTGCCGCGTCGCGCGTCGTACGCGCCGGGGCCTGGTACCAACAGGCCATGTACGGCGTCGGGTGCTCGTTGAGGGCGTCGAAGCGGCGCAGCACGTCGGCGTAAAGGCGCATGAGCTCGTCACGCCGTGCGGCGTTCAGGGCGGGCAGGTCGGGGACACAGAAGCGCGGCGCGACGTAGACCTCGTACGGCCAGCGGGCGGCCTCGGGAACGTACGCGAGGAAGCCGTCGGTCTCGGCCACGACACGCGGCCCGGCGGTCTCGCGGGCGACCACATCGCACATCAGGCACCGGCCATGCGCCTCGCGGAACCGCTCGGCGGTGGCGAGCATCCGACGCGGGATGGGCGGTACATACGGGAAGGCGTAGATCTGGCCGTGCGGGTGCGGCAGCGTCGCGCCGATCGCCGCGCCGCGGTTCTCGAACAGGAAGACGTACTCCACGTCAGGGCGCTTCCCGAGCTCCGCCGTGCGATCGGACCAGGCGCGGCCGACGGTGGCCAGCCGTTCCGGCGGCAGGGTCGCGAAGGACCCTTCGTGGTGGCTGGTGAAGCACAGCACCTCGCAGCGCCCGCCCGCCGGGCCGCCGAGGGAGGGGAAGCGGTTCTCGAACGACACCACGTGGTAGTCGGCGGCCGGGATCTCGCTGAGGTGGTCGCCGTGAGAGCCGCACAGCGGACACTCGCCGGGCGCCGGCTGGTAGGTGCGGTTCTGCCGGTGGGCGGCGACGAGGACCTCCTCGCCGTGCAGCACGTCGTAGGTCAGCTCGGCGGCGGGCGCGTACGGGGGCAGGTCGCGCAGGTCGAGCGTCGAACGGTCCAGCCCGGACGCGTCGTCGAAGTAGATGATCTCCCTTCCGTCCGCGAGCCGCGCGGACGTACGAGCGGTGGACGCGGTGACGGCATGGGCCGACATGGTCTTCCTTTCACGGGTACCAAGCGCGGGGTGCGCGGGTTACGCGGGTGCCCGCCCGGCGCTGTTCCGGCTGACCAGCTCGGTAGAAATGATGATCTTGTTGTCACTGCGGTGGCCGCTCTCGATCTGCTCGAGCAGCAGGTTCACGCTGGAGCGGCCGACGGCGGTGAAGTCCTGGCGGATCGTGGTGAGCGGCGGGATGAAGTACGCCGCCTCGGGGATGTCGTCGAAGCCGATCACGCTGACGTCTTCCGGGACCCTGCGGCCCGCCTCGTGCAGGGCGCGCAGCAGACCCAGAGCGTTCTGGTCGTTGGCCGCGAACACCGCCGTGACCTGCGAGTCGGCCGCCATCGCCAGGCCCCGCTCGTACCCCGACCCGGCGCTCCAGTCGCCGGGGATGGTCGACGGCACCGGCGCTCCGGCGTCGGTCAGCGCGTCGCGCCAGCCCCGGTGACGCTCGCGCGCCTCCAACCATGACGTCGGGCCGGGCAGGTGGTGCACGGTCCGGTGGCCGAGGTCGAGAAGGTAGCGGGTGGCCGCCTTCGGCCCGGTGTACTGGTCCACCCCGACCGCCGGGACGATCGTGTCGCTCTCCATGACCACGATGGGCAGGTCACGCGGCAGGTGCTTGATTGTCTGGGTCAGCGGGGCATGGCCGGGGATCACGATGAGCCCGTCCACTCCCTGGCCGCGCAGCCGCTCGGCTGCCGCGGCGATAGAACGTTCGCTGGTCGACTGCAGCGCGATGACGCTGGTGAAGTAGTCGGCCTCCCGCGCGCATCGCTCGATCTCACTGATCATCGACGCGGGCCCGAACTGGGTCGCGTCGAAGCTGACCACGCCGAGCGTGCGCGACCGGCCGGTGGCGAGCGCACGGGCGAAGGCGTTGGGCCGGAAGTCCAGCTGGGCCGCCGCAGCCAGGACCTTGGCCCGGGTCTCCGTACTCACCCTCGGGTGATCCTTGAAGACCCGGGACACGGTCTGGTGCGACACACCGGCGAGCTTCGCCACGTCCCGAAGGCCGGGGCGCGCCGCGTGTCGCGCGGCGCCCCGCACGTCGGGCTCTGTGGTCATGGAATCGATCCTAGTTATCGGGAGATGCCGGCTCGGCGCTTTGCCCAGACGTCGAACGCGACGGCGGCGAGCAGCACCAGACCCTTGATCAACATGACCCGTTCGCTGGGCGCACCCAACAGGGACATGCCGTTGTTGATCACGGCCATGATGAGACCGCCGGTAATGGCGCCGACGACCTTGCCGACGCCGCCCTGCACCGCCGCGCCGCCGATGAACGCCGCCGCGATCGAGTCGAGTTCGAAGTTGGTGCCGGCGGTCGGGCCGGCCTGGTTGAGCCGCCCGGCGAAGATGATGCCGGCCATGGCGGCCAGTACGCCCATGTTCACGAACAGCAGGAACACCACGGACTTGGTCTTGACGCCGGAGAGCCGGGCGGCCTGGAGGTTGCCGCCGAGGGCGTACATGTGCCGGCCGAAGACCGCGCGGGTGGTGATCAGGGTGTACCCGAGGACCAGAACGGTCAGCAGGATGAGCACCACGGGCAGGTTCTTGAACCGCGCGAGCTGCACGATGATGAACATCACGACGAAGCCGGCCAGCGCCATCCTCACGATGAACACCGGAAGCGGGCCGACCTTCTGGCCGTACCCCGCGCGGGCCTGGCGAGTCCGCCACTGGGTGAACACGATGCCCGCGACGCCGATCACGCCGACGATCAGGGTGAACGCGTCCGCGCCGCCCAGCGGGCCCAGGCCGACATTGCCGAAGTAGCCGGGCAGGAAGCCGTTGGCGAGGGTGCGGACCTGGTCGGGGAAAGGGCCGATGCCCTGGTTGCCCAGCACGGTCAGGGTCAGGGCGCGGAAGATGAGCATGCCGGCCAGCGTCACGATGAACGCCGGGATCTCGAAGTAGGCGATCCAGTAGCCCTGCCACGCGCCGATCAGCGCACCCGCGATCAGGGTCAGCACCACCGCGAGCGGCCAGGGCACGTGGTGATCGACCATCAGCACGGCGGAGATCGCACCGCAGACGGCGACCACCGAACCGGCCGACAGGTCGATGTGGCCCGCGATGATGACGAGGATCATCCCGATCGACAGGATCAGGATGTAGGAGTTCTGCACGAGAACGTTGGACATGTTCTCTGGGGAGAGCAGACTCCCGTGCGTGAGGATCGCGAACAGCGCGACGATCAGCGCGAACGCGACGTAGATCCCGCTCTGCCGCAGGTTGACGGAGAAGATCCGGTTGGCCACGCCGCCGCGGGACGGGGACGGGGCCTCGCCCTTGTCCGGGCGGGCCGGTGCGACGCTGCTCATTGGATGATCTGCTCCTCGTCGTATCTGGTCATGTACTGCATGAGCCGCTCCGGTGTGGCCTCCTCGCGAGGGACCTCACCGGTGATGCGCCCGGCCGACATCGCGTAGATGCGGTCGCAGATGCCGAGCAACTCGGGCAGCTCCGAGGAGATGACCAGCACGGCCTTGCCCTGGTCGGCCATCTCGTTGATGATCGAGTAGATCTCGTACTTCGCGCCGACGTCGATGCCGCGGGTCGGCTCGTCGAGGATCAGCACGTCCGGGTCGGTGAACATCCACTTGGACAGCACGACCTTCTGCTGGTTCCCGCCGGAGAGCTTGCCGGTGACCGCGAGGACGTTCGGCGCCTTGATGTTCATGCTCGTGCGGTAGCCGTCGGCGACGCGGAACTCCTCGTTGTCGTGGACCCATCCCCGCCTGGCGAGCTTGCGCAGGCCCGCCGTCGACACGTTGCGCTTGATGTCCTCGATGAGGTTCAGGCCGTACCGCTTACGGTCCTCGGTGGCGTACGCGATCCCATGTTCGATGGCGTCGCCGACCGACCTGATACGGACCTCCTCGCCGTCCTTGTAGATCCGGCCGGTGATGCCGACGCCGTAGCTGCGGCCGAACACGCTCATCGCCAGCTCCGTACGGCCGGCGCCCATCAGGCCGGCGAGGCCGACGATCTCGCCGCGCCGCAACGTGAGGTTGGCGCCGGACACGACGAGGCGCTCGTGCTGCGTGGGACTGCGCACGGTCCAGTCCTCGATCCTCAGCACCTCCTCGCCGATGGTCGGCTCGTGCTCGGGGAAGCGGTGCTCCAGATCGCGGCCGACCATGCCGGAGATGATGCGGTCCTCGGTGACCAGGTCCTTCTCCATGTCGAGGGTCTCGATCGTGCGGCCGTCGCGCAGGATGGTCGTTGAGTCCGCGATCGCCTTGATCTCGTTGAGCTTGTGGGAAATGATCACGCAGGTGATGCCCTGCTCGCGCAGGCCGCGCAGCAGATCGAGCAGGTGCGCGGAGTCGGCATCGTTCAGCGCCGCCGTCGGCTCGTCCAGGATCAGCAGCTCCACGTCCTTGGACAGCGCCTTGGCGATCTCCACGAGCTGCTGCTTGCCGACCCCGAGGTCCATCGCCGGGGTGACCGGGTTCTCCTCCAGGCCGACGCGGGCGAGGAGCTCGGCGGCGTCGGCGTTGGTCCTGTTCCAGTCGATCAGGCCGCGGTGGATGCGTTCGTTGCCGAGAAAGATGTTCTCGGCGATCGACAGGTACGGGCTGAGCGCCAACTCCTGGTGGATGATGACGATGCCGTGCTTCTCGCTGTCGCGGATGCCGGAGAAGCGGCACGGCTCGCCATCGAAGTCGATCTCGCCTTCGTACGAGCCGTGCGGATAGACTCCGGACAGCACCTTCATCAAGGTGGACTTGCCCGCGCCGTTCTCACCGCAGATCGCATGGATCTCGCCGCGCCGTACCGACCAGGTTGACGTCCTGCAGCGCCTTGACGCCGGGGAACACCTTGGTGATCCCGCTCATCCGCAGGATCGCGTCGTCGGTCATGTCATGCCCTTCAAATCACGCCGGAAGAGCGGGCGGCGCACGCGGCGCCGCCCGCCCCTGGCCCGCTACCTCAGCTGCTGAGCCGTGTAGTAGCCGCCATCGATGAGGGTCTTTTGGACATTGGTCTTGTAGACCGTGACGGGCTGGAGGAGCATCGACGGGACGACCTTGACGCCGTTGTTGTAGTCCTTGGTGTTGTTCACCTCGGGCTTGCCGCCCTTGAGGACGGTGTCGGCCATCTTCACGGTGACCGCCGCGAGCTCGCGGGTGTCCTTGTAGATGGTGGCGTACTGCTCGCCCTCATGATCGACTTCACCGAGGCGAGCTCGGCGTCCTGGCCGGTCACGACCGGGTACGGCTGGCCGGACGTGCCATAGCCGGCACTCTTGAGCGCGGACAGGATGCCGATCGACAGACCGTCGTACGGCGAGAGAACGCCTTGGACCTTCGTGCCGCCGGTGTAGGCCTTGGTGATCAGGTCCTCCATGCGCTTCTGCGCGGTGGCCGGGTCCCAGCGCAGGATCGCGACGGTCTTGAAGTCCGTCTGCCTTGCTCTTGACGACCAAGGTGCCCTTGTCGATGTACGGCTTCAGGGTGGCCATCGCGCCGTTGTAGAAGAACGTCGCGTTGTTGTCGTCCGGCGACCCGGCGAAGACCTCGATATTGAACGGGCCCTTAGCGGTGCCGTCGGAGCCGTCCTCCTTCTTCAGGCCGAGGCCGACAAGGAGGGACGTGGCCTGCAGGACGCCGACCTTGTAGTTGTCGAAGGTGGCGTAGTAGTCGACGTTCGGCGACGTTGCGTGATCAGCCGGTCGTAGGCGATGACCGGGATGTGCTTGTCGGCCGCCTCCTGCAGCTGCGTAGTCAGGGCGGTGCCGTCGATCGACGCGATGATCAGGAGCTTGGCGCCCCGGGTGATCTGGTTCTCGATCTGGTTGACCTGGGTGGGGATGTCGTTCTCGGCGTACTGCAGGTCGACCTTGTAGCCCAGCTTCTCCAGCGCGGCTTTGACGTTCTCGCCGTCGTGGATCCACCGCTCGGAGGACTTGGTCGGCATGGTCACGCCGATCAGCGCTCCCTTGGCCGAGCCGGCGCCCGCCGCACCCTTCTTATCAACGGTCTTCGTGCTCGAACCGCACGCTGCGGTCACGCTCAGGGCAATGAACAGCCCCGTGGCCATCGTGGCCATTTTAGTGAATCTCATGTCCCACCTTGGGTCGGGCTGGGCGGTTACGCCGGCACTACGGCTGGATCTCCTACTGCTGTGTCGGGAGTGTTACCGGTCACAAATCTGGTGTCAAGACCCAGTTCGGCAACGCGGCCTACCAAACAATCGCTATTGACTTAAGCGATGTGACCGGTAACATTCGCGTGTTGTGAGGTCGTCGTGGCCCCGCCTCCGGCCCTGTAACGCGAGGAGCACCTGCAACACATGCGCATCACCGGTATCTCGACACACGTCGCCGGCACGCCCTGGCGCAACCTCACGTTCGTCCAGGTCCATACCGACGAGGGACTCGTAGGCGTGGGTGAGGCGCGCATGCTGAACCACACCGACGCGCTCATCGGCTACCTCGCCGAGGCCGAGCGCAACCACGTCGCCGGCTCAGACCCCTTCGATACCGAGGACCTGGTCCGCCGGATGAAGTACGGCGACTACGGCCGCGCCGGAGAGATCGTGATGTCCGGAATCGCCTGCGTCGAGATGGCCTGCTGGGACATCGTCGGCAAGGCCCTCGGCCAGCCCGTCTGGCGGCTCTTGGGCGGCAAGGTACGCGAGCGGATCAAGGCGTACGCCAACGGCTGGTACACCGTCGAACGCACCCCCGAGGCCTTCCACGCCGCCGCCAAGAAGGTCGTCGAGCACGGCTACCAGGCGCTGAAGTTCGACCCGTTCGGCAACGGCACGATGGAGCTGGACCACGCCGAGACGATGCGCTCGGTCAGCCTCGTCGAGGCGGTCCGCGACGCCATAGGTGAAGAGGCCGAGCTTCTCGTCGAGATGCATGGCCGGTTCTCCCCGGCGACCGCGATCCGACTGGCCGGGCTGCTCGCGCCGTTCAAGCCCGGCTGGCTGGAGGAACCCTGCCCGCCAGAGAACCTCAAGGCCCTCGCCAAGGTCTCCACCCACACCGACCTGCCGATCGCGACCGGCGAGCGCATCCACGACCGCATCGAGTTCCGCGAGCTGTTCGAACTGCAGGCCGTCGACATCATCCAGCCCGACATCTCCCACATCGGCGGCATCGCCGAGACCCGCAAACTCGCCGCGACCGCCGAGACGCACTACGTCATGGTCGCCCCGCACAACGTCGGCGGCCCCGTGCTGACCGCCGCCAACCTCCACCTGGCGGCCAGCACGCCCAGTTTCAAGATCCAGGAGCATTTCAACGACTTCGCCGACTCGGCGATCAAGGGCGTGGCCCCCGGCCTGCCTGAGGTCGTCGACGGCTACTTCGCCCTGCCGGAGGCCCCCGGTCTCGGTGTCGAACTGGACCTGGACGCGCTCGCCGAGTTCCCCTGTCAGCGCGCCAACTTCAACCTGTTCGCCGAGAACTGGCACCTACGCGACCCGGCCGGGACCAAGTGAGCCGGTCGGTACTTCTGGAGCGGCCGGGCCACCAGCGAGTGGTCAAGGGAGAGGTACCCAGGCCGGGGCCCGATGAGGTCCTCGTCCGCGTCGCCGCGGCGGGCATCTGCGGCAGCGACCGCGAGCTGTACGAGGGCGGCCGCCCCGCGGCGTACCGGACATTTCCCATCGTCCCCGGCCACGAGTGGTCGGGGACGATCGAAGAGGCCGGCCCCGGCGTCGACCCGTCCCTGGTCGGCAGGCCGACGGTCGGCGAGGGCTTCGTGAACTGCCAGGTCTGCGACCGATGCCGCGCCGGGGACACCAACCTGTGCGATGCCGGCTACGACGAGATCGGGTTCACCCGGCCTGGCGCGTTCGCCGACCACCTCATCGTGCCCGCCCGGCTGCTGCATCCGCTGCCGGCGGGCACCGACCTGCGGGCCGCCGTGCTGCTCGAACCGGCGGCGGTCGCCGCCGCCGCCGTGCGCCGGGCCGCTCCAGTGCCGGGAGAGCGTGTCGGTGTGGTCGGCGCGGGCACGCTCGGCCTGCTGACGATCCAGATGCTGGCGGCCTCCTCCCCTGCCGAGCTCGTCGTCAGCGACCCCCGTGCCGGCCGGGAGGCGATCGCGGGAGCAGGCGGCGCGACGGCCTACTTCCACCCGGACCGGCTCGGCGCGCTGGACCTCGACCTCGTCGTGGAGACCGCAGGCGCCCGCGACTCGGCGGCGGCGGCCGCCCGGCAGGTGCGCCGGGGCGGCCGGCTCGTGTTGACGGGCATCCCCGGCGCGGTCTCGGAGATGCTCTCCCCTTCGATGATCGTCGAGCGTCAGCTCACGGTGACCAGCGTGTTCGGCGCCCCGTCGGCGGCCTGGACGCACGCCGTACGGGTGTTCACCTCCGGCCTGCTCGACCTCGGCCCGCTGGTCACCCACGAGCTGCCGCTCGAGGCCTACCCCGACGCGGTCGCGTTGCTCGGCCAGGGCGGCGAAGACGTCGGCAAGATCATTCTTAGACCCTAGGAGTCCGTGATGAGTCTTCCCCGTCATCCCGGCGAGCACCTGCTCGACCGGCTCGGCATGCCCTCCCGCGGCGCCGGCCCCGCCGGATCGGAGGCCCGGTTCCCCGACGGCGGGAGCTGGCGGACCGAGCTGCCATCCTGCGAGGGGCCGGAGGTCCTGGCCGCCGCCCTGGAGGAGATCGACCGCCTCGATGTGCCGATTCACCGCATCAGCCAGGGCAGTGGCATCTGGATGCTCACCGACGCCGAGATCACCGAGATGGTGAAGGCGTGCGAGGAGCGCCACATCGAGCTGTGCCTGTTCGTCGGCCCGCGCGGCACGTGGGACATCGGCGCCGGGGTCAAAGCCTCGTCCGGCGGTTCCGGTCCGCGCGCCCGGGGCCGTGACCAGCTCGCCCAGTGCGTCGAGGAGGCCGAGCGCGCCGTGGCGCTCGGTGTACGCTGCCTGCTCGTCGCCGACGAGGGTGTGCTGTGGACGCTGCACCGGCTGCGCGCCGCGGGGGTGTTCCCGGCCGACGTCACGTTCAAGGTGTCGGCGCTGGTCGGACCGGTCAACCCGGCCGCGTACACGATCTGGGAGAGGCTCGGCGGCGACTCCATCAACGTGCCGAGCGACCTCACCATCGGGCAGATCGCCGAGCTGCGGGCGCAGAGCAGCGCGCCGATGGACTTCTACGTCGAGGCCCCCGACGACCTCGGCGGCTTCGTCCGCCTCTACGACGCGAACGAGCTGATCCGCTGCGGGGCGCCGATCTATCTGAAGTTCGGCCTGCGCAACACCCCCGGCGTCTACCCGGTCGGCCGCCACCTGCGCGATCTGGCCGTCAACGCGATGCGGGAGCGTGTGCACCGCGGCCGTCTGACCCTGGACATCCTGGAGCGTCTCGGCGCGGACGGGGGCATGTCCCCGCTCGGCTCGCGGCTGCCCGGCACCCTCAACCGCTTCCCCACCGACGGAGACCTGCGATGACGTTGCTGTACGGAGTCGACCCGCGGACCGGCGAACGGCTGGGGCCGGGCGTGCCGGAGGCCACCCCCGAGACGGTCGCCGCGTTCGGCGTGACCGCGGCGAACGCCGCCCGCTCGCTCGCGGAACTGCCGCTGCCTGACCGGGCCGCGCTGCTGGACGCCGTCGCCGACGCCCTGGAGGCTGCCGCCGACGAGCTGGTGGCGCTGGCCGACGCCGAGACCGCGCTCGGCCGCGCCCGCCTGACCGGGGAGATGGAACGTACCACCGGGCAGCTGCGACTGCTGGCCGGCGAGGCGCACCAGGACGGCTTCCAGCGGGACGCCGTCGAGCCCGGGTTCGTACGGGCACTGCTGCCGATCGGGCCCGTCGCGGTGTACGCCGCGAGCAACTTCCCGTTCGCGTTCTCCGTCGCGGGCGGCGACACGGCGTCCGCGTGGGCGGCCGGCTGTCCGGTCATCGTGAAGGCCCACCCCGGGCATCCGCGCACGTCGGTCCGTACGGCGGAGACCATCACCGACGCGCTCGCCAAGGCGGGCGCGCCCGAAGGGACGTTCGCGATCGTGCACGGGCTGGAGGCGGGCCTGGCGCTCATCAAGGACCCGAACGTCAAAGCCGCCGGGTTCACCGGCTCGGTGCGCGGTGGACGGGCGCTGTTCGACGCCGCCGTGAGCCGCCCGGACCCGATCCCGTTCTACGGCGAGCTGGGCAGCGTCAACCCCGTGTTCGTCACGCCGTCGGCGGTGGCCGCCCGCGGGGAGGAGATCGCGCGCGGGTACGTCGGCTCGTTCACGCTCGGGTCAGGGCAGTTCTGCACCAAGCCGGGGCTGCTATTCCTGCCCGCCGGGCACGGGCTCGAGGCCACGCTGGCACAGGCGATCGCGTCGGCCGAGGCGCCGTCGCTCCTGACACCGCAGATCGCGGACGCGTTCCGTACCGGGATCGAACGGCTCGCGGCCGGGACGCGCACGGTGGCGGAGAGCGCCGGGGCACACCTGTTCGCGGTGACCGTCGAGGAGTTCACGGCCCGGCCCGAGCTGGCGGAGGAGTGCTTCGGCCCGGCCTCCATCATCGTGGAGTATGCCTCGGAGGAGGAGCTGGGCACCGCTGCCGCCGCGGTGCCTGGCTCGCTCACCGCGACCGTGCACGCCGAGCCGTCCGACGCCGACCTGGCGCGCGGGCTCGTCGCCGAGCTGGCCCGGCGCGTCGGCCGGGTCGTCTACAACGGCTGGCCCACCGGCGTCGCGGTCAACCGGGCGATGCACCACGGAGGCCCGTGGCCCGCGACGACCGCGCCGCTGCATACGTCGGTCGGCACGGCCGCGATCCGGCGCTTCCAGGTCCCGGTCACCTTCCAGGGCCTGCCGCGGGAGCTGCTCCCGCCGATCGTGGGATGAATCATCCGTCCATACGGCGACCTCGTCAGGACCCGTAGGCGCCCATAATCGGGTGATGGGGTGGCGAACCAGCCGAGTAGACGGACGAAGATGAGATAGAGCAGTCGTAGCGCCACAAGACCCGATCCTGCTCGTCGCAGACATCTTCCGCCTGTCGAACAGGGAACCCCAGGTCACGACCGACGGCCGAGTTTCCGGCACCGACACCCAGAAGACCGATCGCGGCCTGTTCGCGTTCCTTGCGGGTGTGGAACGCCTCCGCGGCGGCGTTGATCCGCGGCGCGGACTCGTCTGCGCCGGTCGGTGCTGCACGACCTCGACTGCGGCGACGTGGTCGTGGCGACACGTCGCCTGCCGATCCGGGCGACCGCCGACGACTACGGCCTGATCGCCGCGCAGCTCGAGGTGTGCCTGATCTCCTGCCGGCGCAGCAACGAGACCTGTGACTGACCGGCTCCGTGCCCCGTCGAGGAGGAGGAGCTGCCCGAGGCCATGTAGATGACGCCGGCCGCCTGTGCGGCCTTGTCGGTGGGCCGTGAGCCCACCTGCCCATTCAAGCTGACGGTTCGATCGGCACGGTACGCCGATCGTGATCGCGTCGAACCCAATCTGAACTGCGGAAACGCTAGCGCACCGGCAAGCCCGTGACCGTGCGGCCGATGACGAGGCGCTGGATCTCCGACGTCCCCTCGAAGATGGTGAAGATCTTGCTGTCGCGATGCCAGCGTTCGACGGGGTACTCGCGGGTGTAGCCGTTGCCGCCCAGGATTTGGATGGCCTCTTCGGTGACCTTGACGGCGGTCTCGCCCGCGTAGAGCTTGGCCATCGAGCCTTCGGCGCTGCTGAACTCCTTGCCGTTGCGCGCCATCCAGCCGGCGCGCCAGACGAGGAGGCGTGCGGCGTCGATCTGGGTCTTCATGTCGGCGAGCTTGAAGGCCACGGCCTGGAAGTCGCCGATCTTGCGGCCGAACTGTTCGCGCTCGCGGGCGTAGTCGAGGGAGTACTCGTAGGCGGCGCGGGCGATGCCGACGGCCATGGCGCCGACGGTGGGGCGAGACGCCTCGAAGGTGCGCATGGCGGCCTGGCCGGCGGCGCGCTTGCCCTCGCGTACGCGGGCGAGGCGTTCGTCGAGTTTCTCCTTGCCGCCGACGAGGCAGGAGCCGGGGACGCGGACGCCGTCGAGGATCACTTCGGCGGTGTGGGAGGCGCGGATCCCGTGCTTCTTGAACTTCTGGCCCTGCGAGAGGCCGGGGGTGCCGGGCGGGACGATGAAGCTGGCCTGGCCGCGCGAGCCGAGCTCGGGCTCTACGGAGGCGACGACGACGTGGACGGCGGCGATTCCGCCGTTGGTGGCCCAAGTCTTGGTGCCGTTGATCACCCACTCGTCCTTGGCCTCGTCGTACTCGGCGCGGGTACGGATCGCGCCGACGTCGGAGCCGGCGTCGGGCTCGGAGGCGCAGAAGGCGCCGAGCTTGACGTCGTCGGGGGTGCCGAACATCTGCGGGACCCATTCGGCGATCTGCTCGGGCAGGCCGGTGGCGGCGACGGAGATGGCCGCGAGCCCGGAGCCGACGAGCGACAGGCCGATGCCCGCGTCACCCCAGAAGATCTCCTCGAAGGCGACCGGGATGCCGAGGCCGGTGGGCTCGAACCACTGGTTGGCGAAGAAGTCGAGCGAGTAGAGACCGATCTTGGCGGCCTCCTGGATGACGGGCCAGGGAGTCTCCTCGCGCTCGTCCCACTCCTCGCCCGCAGGCCGGATGACGTCCTTCGCGAACTCATGCACCCAGCCCTTGACCTCCAGAAGGTCCTCGGGCAGCTCGAGGGAGAAGCTCGGCGCAGCGTCGTCCGACATGTTTCCTCCGTTCAAGGCCGACCCGCCAGGCCGGCTATTGGACACGACGTCTCTTAAGCGTAGACCCACAGACGTTACCGCCGGTAACATCGTGTCAAGTGTCACAGATGAGGCCAAACACCGCCGACTTGCCACATAAGGAGTTACGAGGCTGTAACAACCGGTACCCTCGCACCGAGGTAAGAGGTAACTTATTTTGCGGTTCGCCCCCCCGTGGCCCAGGTCACGCCACCAGAACGGGAGTCTGAGTGGGTCTGCTCGGTTCCGCCCGCAATCGGAACGTCCGCCCCTCCCGGGTCCTGACGTTCGGCGCCGTATTCCTGGCCGTCGTGGTGATCGCGGCTGTCGTCACAGTCGCCTGGCCCGGTGGTGAGCGTACGCATGTCACCGCCTACTTCGAACGAGCCACGGGTGTCTATCCCGGCACCGAGGTACGCGTGCTCGGTGTGAAGGTCGGCAAGGTCACCAAGGTGACCCCCAAGGGCAACATGGTCGAGGTCCAGCTGGCCTACGACGCCAAGCGCCGGATCCCGGCGAACGCCCAGGCCGTCATCATCGTCCCGTCGCTGGTCGCCGACCGGTACATCCAGTTCACGCCCGTCTACCGCGGTGGCGCCGCGCTGCACAACGGCGCGACCCTCCCGCTGTCCAGCACGGCGGTCCCGGTCGAGCTGGACGACGCGAACGCCTCGGTCAACGAGCTGGCCAAGGCCCTCGGACCGCAGGGCGCCAACGCGAAGGGGTCGCTGTCGCGCCTGCTGGGCACCAGCGCGCAGACGCTCGACGGACAGGGCTCCAACTTCAAGCAGACCCTGAAGGACCTGTCCGACGTCAGCCGGGTCCTCGCCGACAACAGCGGCAACACCACGCAGACGGTGCAGAGCCTCGCCAAGATCACCCAGGCGATGGCCAACAGCGACCGCCAGATCCGTACGTTCTCCCAGAACCTCGCGACGGTCTCGGGCACCCTCAACGCCGAGAAGACCGAGCTGCGGGCCGCGGTCAAGAGCCTGTCGCTGGCGCTGCAGGAGGTCTCCGCGTTCGTCAAGCAGAACAAGTCGGAGATCGCGGCGAACGTCCAGGGCCTGGCACAGATCACCGGCCTGCTGGTCAAGGAGAAGGGCGCCCTCCAGCAGTTCCTGGACAAGGCCCCGGTCGCGGCGACGAACGCCCTCGGCGTGTACGACGCCCAGGACGGCACGCTGCACGCGCGCCTCAACCTCCAGCAGTCCCAGAACGTCTCGATGTGGCTGTGCTCGCTGGCCTACTCCCTCGGCGCGCCGCCCAAGCAGTGCGAGACGCTGCTCAAGCCGCTCAACGCCCTTGGCGTACCGCTGAGCAAGCTCAACCTCGACCTGTCGAGCCTGTCCGCGGCGGCCACGCACTACGACGTGCAGCCGCCGCCCCCGGACGCGTACGGCAACAGCGGCCAGCCGACGAGCCAGGGCACGGCCCCGCAGAAGCAGCAGAGCGGCGCCAACCCCGACCCGACCTTCGGCGGGATCCTGTCCCCGCCGAAGACCGGCGGCTGACGGCATCTCCACGGCACGCTCCCGTCGGACGCCCTACAGCATTTCGGGCATTCCGAGCGAAGGGGGCTGGTCGTGCTGTCGGAACGACTCGATCCGGTGTCACGTACGGCGCGGTGGACGGCGGCCGCGCGGGCGCGGGAGAGCGAACGGCCGGACCGGCTGTTCGACGATCCTCTCGCGACGGTGCTGGCCGGTGAGGCCGGCCGGGAACTCCTGACCCGGTTCGAGGCGCTGTCCGGCGGCAATCCGACGCTCGCCCTGCGCACGCGGTTCTTCGACGACGTCCTCACCGATGTGACGCGGGACGGGCGGGTACGCCAGGTCGTCCTGCTCGCGTCGGGCATGGACGCCCGTGCGGACTGACCAGCCCGTACCTCGAGACCTACCTCGCGGCTCTGGCCGAGGCCGGCATGGACTGGCGGTTCGGCACCGACGAACCGGAGCGACTGCTCGCCGAACACGGCTGGCGGGCCGAGCGGGTCGTCCAGCCGGGCGAGCCGGGGGCGGATCATCGCCCGTTGCCGTGGCCGGTCCTGCCACGGAGCGTTCCCGGCATGCCGCGGGCCTACTTCGTCGTCGCCGGACCGGAGGGCTGAGGGCTCAGACGGCCGACCCGGCGTACGACGAGATCTCGATCATGGGTGGGCGTTCGCCGACCGCGACGTCGCGTACCCGGGCCTGGTGGCCGGCGCCGTCGCGGCGGAACTGGGTCAGGGTGGTCGACGGCGGTGCCAGCGGGATCACGCGGCCCTGCCGGCCCAGGCGTGACCACGCGGTCTGCATGATCTGGCCGGACATCCGGCCCAGGTCCTCGGCGGACTGGTGGCGGTGCAGGCGGGTGCCCAGGTCGACCTGGGCGATGGCGTCGAGGCCCACGAGGTCCAGCATGTCGATGAGCAGCCCGAGCTCGACGCCGTACCCGGTGACGAACGGCAGGCGCTCCAGTACGGCGCGGCGGCCGGCGTACTCCCCCGACAGCGGTTGCAGTACGCCGGCGAGCGACGGCCAGTGCATGTTGATCAGCGGCCGGGCGACCAGCTCGGTGACCCGGCCGCCGCCGTTCGCCACGACCGTGCGACCGTCGGCGTACGGCCGGTCGTAGCAGGCCTTCACGTAGCTCACGGACGGGTCGGTGAGCAGCGGGCCGAGCAGTCCGGCGACGAACGACGTGGAGAACTCCCGCAGGTCGGCGTCGACGAACACGAGGATGTCGCCGCGCGCCGCGTGGAGCGACTTCCACAGAGCCTCCCCCTTGCCGGACATCGGCGGCAGTTCGGGCAGCACGGCGTCCTGGGCGACCACGCGGGCGCCCGCGGCGGCGGCGACCTCGGCGGTGTCGTCGGTGGAGCAGGAGTCGACGACGAGGACCTCCTCGACGAGCGGCACGCCGTCGACGAGGTCGCGGCGGATGGCCGCGACGATCTCGCCGACCGTCGCGCGCTCGTCGCGCGCGGGCAGGACGACGCTCACCGTCGTCTCGCCCTTGGCCGCGAGCAGCTTCTCCACGGGCCAGTCCGCCGCGGAGCTCATGCGGTCACGCAGCCATGTCTCGACCTGGGGCAGCACTCGGTCCCCCTTCGTTCGCGGAACGACCCATTGAACCCTTGCCCCGGTTTCGCCGCCGTTTCGTCGGGGTCACATGAGCGGAAACGTCAGCCGGACGCGTGCTGATCGAGGAACTCATAGACGTCGGCCTCGTCGACTCCGGGGAACGCCCCGGGCGGCAGGACGGCCAGGACGTGGGAGTGCGCGCGCGCCGAGGGCCAGGCGTAGCCCTGCCAGCGCTGGGCGAGCTCGGCCGGCGGAAGCTGGCAGCAGTCGCCGTCGGGGCAGGCGGACTTGACGCGCCGGTTCGTCTCCCGACCGCGGAACCACCGGGAGTGCTCGAAGGGGACGCCGAGGGTGATGGCGAAGTCGCGCTCGTGGCTGGGATCGATGTGCGACAGGCACCAGTACGTGCCGGTGGGCGTGTCGGTGTACTGGTAGTAGAGCGAGAAGCGGTCGTCTGCGCCGAAGACGTGGCGGCCGGCCCACTCGCGGCACATCCGCTGGCCCTCGATGGCGCCGTGCTCGTCGGAGGGGAAGATCAGGCCGTCGTTGGCGTACGCCTTGTAGATCGTGCCGCTCTCGTCGTTCTTGGCGAAGTGCACCGGCAGCTCGAGGTGGTGCGTCGCGAGGTTCGTGAAGCGGTGCGCGGCCATCTCGTACGACACCGAGAACACATCGCCCAGGTCCTCGATGGACAGCTCACGGTCGGCCTTGGCGTCGTGGAGGTACGGCACGACGGCGCGCTCGGGCAGCAGGGTCGCCGCGGCGTAGTAGTTGGCCTCGACCCGCTGCCGGAGGAAGTCGGCGAAGTCCTTGGGCACCGCGTGCCCCAGCGCGATGTGCCCGAGGGTCTGCAGCAGGATCGTCCTCGGCGTGTGCATGCCGAGCTGCTGGCGCTCGAGGTAGATCCTCCGGTTGCGCATGTCGGTGACCGAGCGCACCGAACGCGGCAGATCCTGGACGTACCGGAGGGTGAAGCCGAAGTGGGTGACGAGCGACAGCAGAACGCCCTGGGACAGCGCTCCGGCCCGGTAGCCGGCGGCCTCGAGGGACTTGGCCGCGATCTCCTCGATCTCACCGAAGTAGTTGCCGCGCTCGTGCATCTGGCGGCGTAGCTCGGCGTTGGCCTTGCGGGCGTCCTCGGGACTCGCCGTGGGCTTGGTACGGCTCCGCTTCACCTCGTCGTACATCGCGAGGAGGTGCTCGAGGATGTCGTTGGGGACCCGCTTGCCGATCTTCAGGTGCGGCAGCCCGAGCGCCTGGTAGACCGGGTCCCGCTGGGCCTCCTCGACGGCGATCTCGAGCTGGGCGCGGCGGTTCGGGGGCTGTTTCCGCAGAAGTTCCTCGATCGGGACCTCGAGGGCCATGGCGAGCGCCTGGAGCAGGGACAGCTTCGGCTCGCGCCGGCCGTTCTCCAGGAGCGAGAGCTGCGACGGAGCACGTCCAACGCGTTCTCCCAGGTCAGCAAGGGTGTAGCCCCTTACACGCCGAAGATGACGAAGTCGCTGACCGAACGTCACAAGGTCTAGACCATTTGTCAAGTTCAGCGGTTCTTCTTTTTGAAAGCCCGTCACAGGTTCATCGTAGCAGAAATTTTGACGTTCTTCTCGTTACTCACCGGTTCACTAAGGGCTCTCGTGAACAGACACTGAGGACATAACGCACCCAGGGGACGACATAGGAGGGCAGCACTGATGAGCGACCGTCGCCTCAAGGGCGCAGCCGAGAAGCTGCAGCACCAGTGGGAGACCGACCCGCGTTGGACCGGCCTCACGCGTGACTACACCGCCGAGGACGTCATCCGTCTCCGCGGATCCGTGCAGGAGGAGTACACGCTGGCCCGCATCGGTGCCGAGCGTCTCTGGAAGCTCCTGCACGAGAACGACTACATCAACGCGCTCGGCGCGCTGACCGGAAACCAGGCCGTGCAGCAGGTGCGCGCGGGCCTCAAGGCGATCTACCTTTCGGGCTGGCAGGTGGCCGCCGACGCGAACCTCGGCGCGCAGACCTACCCGGACCAGAGCCTTTACCCGGCGAACTCGGTTCCGGCCGTGGTCCGCCGGATCAACAACGCGCTGCTTCGCGCCGACCAGATCACATGGGCCGAGGGTGACGAGAAGGCCCCGCACTGGCTGGCGCCGATCGTGGCCGACGCCGAGGCCGGCTTCGGTGGCGTGTTGAACGCGTTCGAGCTGATGAAGGGCATGATCGCTGCCGGTGCGGCGGGTGTGCACTGGGAGGACCAGCTCGCTTCGGAGAAGAAGTGCGGCCACCTGGGCGGCAAGGTGCTGATCCCGACCGGCCAGCACATCAAGACGCTGAACGCGGCGCGCCTCGCGGCCGACGTCTCCGGTGTCCCCTCGCTGATCGTCGCGCGGACCGACGCACAGGCCGCGACGCTCATGACCAGCGATGTGGACGAGCGTGACCAGCAGTTCGCCACCGGCGAGCGGACCGCGGAGGGCTTCTACCGGGTGCGCAACGGCCTGGACGCCTGCATCTCACGCGGCCTGTCCTACGCGCCTTACTCCGACCTGCTCTGGATGGAGACCGGCACCCCGGACCTCGAGGTGGCCAAGCAGTTCGCCGAGGCGGTCAAGGCCGAGTACCCGGACCAGATGCTCGCCTACAACTGCTCGCCGTCGTTCAACTGGAAGAAGCACCTCGACGACTCCACGATCGCCAAGTTCCAGCGCGAACTCGGGCACATGGGGTACTCGTTCCAGTTCATCACGCTGGCGGGCTTCCACTCGCTCAACCACTCGATGTTCCACCTCGCCAGGGGCTACGCGGAGGACGGCATGACGTCCTACGTCGAGCTCCAGGAGGCGGAGTTCGCCGACGAGGCCAACGGCTACACGGCGACCAAGCACCAGCGCGAGGTCGGCACCGGATACTTCGACCTGGTCAGCACGGCGATCTCGCCGGACTCCTCGACGGTGGCGCTGAAGGGCTCCACCGAGGAGGAGCAGTTCGTTAAGGCTCACTGACGAAGATCCAGGTCGTACAGGAAGGTCCTCCGGCACACGCCGGGGGACCTTCTTGGTTATATCCCTCTATCCGGGCAAACCGACCTTGTGTAACACTACGGAACAAGAGGGACGATAACGGAGCGTCACCATTTTCGCCTGACTCCACACAGGGACCGTGATGCGCACAACCTCTCGACTGCTGGCCGTGGGCGCGACCTTAGCCGCCGTCGCACTCATCTCCCCCGCAGCCGTGGCCGGTGACCGGCCGCACTTCACCCCCGGCTCCGCCGGGATCGGCGACCCGTACTTCCCCCTCGAGGGCAACGGCGGGTACGACGCGCAGCACTACGACGTCGCCTTCTCCTACGACCCGGCCACCAATCGGCTCGACGGCACGACGACCATGACCGCCCGCGCGACGCAGAACCTCTCGCGCTTCGACCTCGACCTCCAGCAGCTCGACGTCGCCAAGGTCATCGTCAACGGACACCAGGTGTCCTTCCGCCGCGACGGCCAGGAGCTGAAGATCACGCCCCGGCACGGCCTGCCACGCGGCAGCCGCTTCGTCGTCGCCGTGACGTACGGGGGCGTGCCAAAGACCATCGTCGGCTCCCCCGTCGTGTTCGGCTCGCCGTACGGGTTCGTGCACACCGACGACGGCGCCTTCATGGGCGACGAGCCCAACGCCGCCTCGACCTGGTTCCCCTCCAGCGACCACCCGAGCGACAAGGCGGCCTTCACGTTCCGCGTGACGGTTCCCGAGAAGCTCAGCGTGATCGCGAACGGCCGGCTGGAGTCGCAGCGGATCAGCGGCGGCAAGACGACGTTCGTCTGGGACGAGAAGGCGCCCATGGCGACGTACCTGGCCACCGCCGACATCGGCACATGGCAGGTCAAGAACGGCACCACGCCGGGCGGGATCCGCGAGACCGTCGCCGTCGACCCGAAGCTGGCCGGCCGCGACCCCGCGCACCCGGACCCGATGGCGTTCTTCTGGGACACCACGGCCGAGGCCACCGACCTGTGGGCCAAGACGTTCGGGCCGTACGCCTTCGACTCCACGGGCGCCATCGCGGACCTGGCGACGTACGAGGGGACCCCGATCGGGTTCTCGCTGGAGACCCAGACCCGGCCGCTGTACTCCGACGTGCGCAACACCACGACGATCGCGCACGAGCTGGCGCACCAGTGGTTCGGCGACGCGGTCTCCGTAAAGACCTGGAACAACATCTGGCTCAACGAGAGCTTCGCGACATACGCCCAGTGGCTGTGGAACGAGAAGCACGGCGGCGCGACCGTCCACGACCAGGCGCATACCGTCTACGGCTCCCACTCGGCCACCGACTCCTGGTGGAACGTCGTGATCGCCGACCCGCAGCGGGACACCATGTTCCACAACCGCGTCTACAGCGGCGGCGGCATGGTGCTGGAGTTCCTGCGGGAGAAGATCGGCGACGACGCGTTCTCCAGGCTGCTGCGCACCTGGTACGCCCAGCACAAGTACGGCAACGCGACGACGGAGGAGTTCACCGGCCTGGCCCAGCGGATCTCGGGCCAGAACCTCACCTCGTTCTTCACGACCTGGCTCCACTCCCCCGGCAAGCCCGACATGCCCTGAGGCCGGCGAAAAACGCTGGCCCTGACACGGCCGCGCCCGTACGGTATGAGCGCCCCCGGACCCGGTGTCCGGGGGCGCTTCTGCCTGCCCGGCCCGGTTCACGATGCGTGAGGAGTAGGACGCGATGCGGCTGTACGCCTGGATCGCGGCGTACGCGTTCCGGCGCTACAGCACCTATCGGGTCGCGGCGCTGTCCGCGACGTTCACCAACACCGTGTTCGGCTTCCTGCGCGCCGGTGTGCTGACCGCGTTGTGGCACGCACGGCCCGCGCTCGGCGGCTACGACGTGACGGACGCGGTGACGTTCAGCTTCCTCACCCAGGCCCTCATCGAGCCGGTCCGGATCTTCGGCGGGAGCCTGGACCTGACCGAGCGCATCCGCAACGGCGACGTCGCGGTCGACCTGCACCGGCCGGCGGACCTGCAGGGCTGGTGGCTGGCCGACGACCTCGGCCGGGCGGCCTTCGCGGTGATCTCGCGTGGCACGCTCCCTATGATCGGCGGCGCGCTGGTCTTCTCGCTGCGCTGGCCCTCGCCCCCGCGATGGGCGGCCTTCGCCGTGGCGGTGCTGCTGGCGATGCTCGTGAGCTTCGCACTGCGCTACGTGATCTCCATGCTGATCTTCTGGGTGCACGACGACCGGGGTATCCACGGGATCGCCCTGGTCACCGCGATGTTCTTCTCCGGCATGATCATCCCGCTGGTGGCCTTCCCCGGCCCGCTCGGCGCCCTCGCCCATGCCCTCCCGTGGGCGGCGCTGATCCAGTTGCCGGCCGACGTCTTCCTCGGCAAGCGCACCGACCTGCTCACCGTGTACGCGATCCAGGCCGGATGGGCGGTCGCGCTGCTCGCCACGGGCCGCCTACTGACCACGGCGGCACGGCGCAGACTGGTGATCAACGGTGGCTGACTCCCCGCCGCAGACGCTGCGGGTCTACCTCCTGCTGGCCGGCACCTGGCTTCGGGCGTCCGCGCAGTACCGGGCCTCGATGGCGATGCTGGTCATGACGCAGATCGTGGCGACCTCACTGGACCTCGTGGCGATCCTGATCGCCTTCGCCAACACCTCGCGGCTCGGCGGGTTCTCGCTGCCCGAGGTGATGTTCCTCTACGGCACCTCGGGCACCTCGTTCGCGATCGCCGACATCCTGCTGGGCACCGCCGAGCGCATCGGCGACCACATCCGCCAGGGAACCCTCGACGCCCTGCTGGTCCGCCCGGTGAGCCCCCTCCTCCAGCTCGCCACCGAGGACTTCTCGCCGCGACGGCTCGGCAAGCTGGTGCCCGCCGTGGTCGTGCTCGCGCTGTCGTTGCCCCGGCTGCCGGTGCACTGGGGCGTGGGAAGCGTCCTGCTGGTCCCACTGATGATCGTGAGCGGCGCCTGGCTCTTCGGCACGCTCTGGGTGCTGTCGGCGGCGTGGCAGTTCGTGATCGTCGACGGCAAGCAGCTCGGCAACACGCTCACGTACGGGGGCGGCTTCCTCACCCAGTACCCGCTCGTCATCTTCGGGCGGGATGCGCTGCGGTACCTGACCTGGGTGATCCCGCTGGCCTTCGTCAACTGGGAGCCCGCCCTTTACGTCCTCGGCCGGCCCGACCCGCTAGGGCTGCCGGTGTTCTTCCGGTTCGCCTCGCCGCTCGTGGCGGCGCTGCTGTCCGTGGCGGCGGCGCTCGCCTGGCGTGGCGGGCTGCGCCGCTACCGGTCGACGGGGAGCTGAGCATGCACCACCGACCCCTGTGGGAGGCCCGATGATCGAGGTCGAGGACGTCTCCAAGTCGTTCACCGTTCGGCGCCGGTCGGGGCGGGTGCGCCGCGACCGCGCGCTCGTCGGCGCGGTCGACAAGATCTCCTTCACCGTGGCGCGCGGTGAGTTCGTCGGCTACCTGGGCCCGAACGGCGCGGGCAAGTCGACCACGATCAAGATGCTCACCGGGATCCTCACCCCGACCTCGGGCCGGGTCCGCGTCGCCGGGCTGGACCCCTCACGGCAGCGCACCGCGCTGGCGCGGCGCATCGGTGTGGTGTTCGGCCAGCGAACCACGCTCTGGTGGGACCTACCGCTGCGGGACAGCCTCACCCTCATCCGGCACCTCTACCGCGTGGACCGCGCGGTGCACCGCTCGCGGCTGGCCGAGCTGACCGAGCTGCTGGACCTCGGGCCGTTCCTCGACACCCCGGTCCGCCAGCTCAGCCTCGGCCAGCGGATGCGCGGCGACCTGGCGGCGGCGCTGGTGCACGAGCCGGAGCTGCTGGTCCTGGACGAGCCCACGATCGGCCTCGACGTCGTCAGCAAGTCGACGGTGCGCGGGTTCCTGGCCCGGCTCAACGCCGAGCGCGGCACGACGATCCTGCTGACGACGCACGACCTCGGTGACATCGAGCGCCTGTGCGGCCGTGTCATGGTGATCGACCACGGCCGGCTCGCCTACGACGGGTCGCTGCGGACGCTGCGGGCGACCGTCGACGCCGACCGGATCCTCGTCGTGGACCTCGCGAGCCCTGTACCGCCCATCGAGGTGGAGGGCACGCGTGTCGTCCGCACCGACGGGCCGCGGCAGTGGCTGGCCGTACCGTCCGGCGTCAACGCCGCCACCGTCGTCGCCGCGGTGGCCGCATGCCACGAGGTGGAAGACATCTCACTCCGCGAACCCGGCATTGAGGACGTCATCACCCGCCTTTATCGCACGGGAGCTCCGGCCACCTCCTGATCGAGCGCCCGAAATACAGCGCAAAGCCCGGTCAAGATTCAGAAATGGACAATGCTCGCGGGCCGACACGGGCCCGCGCGGCGTTTCGCCATCCACGAGCGCCGGCACAGGCGGCGCAGAAGGTTCGTATCGGCACCGTGACCGCCAGACAGTCGATCGCCCGGAACAACATTCCGGACAACTGTAACCCGGTCAATCCCGCCTGCCGACGGCAACCACTTCATTCCCGGGCCAATGCCGCACTCGACACTCAATCGATTCACGCAGGTAAGCGAGGCATCCGCGAATACACCCGGAGGCGCAACGCGCATTGCCCCTGACGCCACATTTGGCAAAACGGAGTCGGCCGAGGAAAGAGAGCACAAATGTCGACCAAGAATCGGAAATAGACAATGCCCGCCGCGACAGGATAGTGTGCGCAGCGTTTTCGGCACCGGATCGGCGCTGGAACGGAATTCACGACCAAGAAATGAAATGTCCATTTCGGCCCGGGGGGAGCCTGATGGGTTCATTTGGTAGAAAGGCCAGCGCTATCGGAGCCGCCATTCTCGGCGGCACGGCGCTGATGACGGCACCGCCGGCGGCGCAGGCCCAGGTGACCAAGCAGATCGTCAACGTGCCGTGCAGCTCGCCCGCACTGGCCAGCGCGATCACCGCGGCCAACACGACTCCGGCCATTCTCCGGCTCGCCGCGTTCTGCACCTACAACATCACCACGGCCTCCGTGCCGGGGGTCAACGCCCTGCCGACCGTCACGGGGAGCATGACCCTGCTGGGCGGACCGTCCACGACGATCAGGCGTGACCCCGCCGCGGGCGCCGTCCGGCTCCTGGAGGTCTCGACCACCGGCTCGCTGCGGGTCGAGGGGATCTTCGTTCTCAACGGGGCTCTCGGCGTCGGGAGCGGCGGTGGCATCCAGAACGCCGGCTCCCTGCATCTCGTCAACGTGACGCTCAGCGGCAACAGCACGACCGCCGGCAACGGCGGCGGCGTGGAGAATCTGAGCACCGGCCGCGCTCGGATCTTCCGGACCATCATCAGCGGCAACACCGCCGGCGGTGTCTCTTCCGGTGGTGGGATCGACAACGCCGGTCAGCTCACGATCGACCAGAGTCGCGTCTCGGCCAACAACGCGACGTCCAACGTCGCCACCGGGGGTGGTGGAGGCCTGTTCACGCAGACCGGCTCCACGTCCACCATCGTCCAGAGCACGTTCGACCACAACACCACGCCCGGCAACGGCGGGGCCATCTTCAACCAGGGCACCACCTCGTTGCTGCGAACCCTGGTCGAGCTCAACACCGCCGGGATCAGCGGCGGCGGCATCTTCAACCTGGCGCCCGGCACCGTCACGCTCAGCGTGTCGATCGTCCGGTTCAACACGCCGAACAACTGTTTCCCGCTGAACACCATCGCGGGTTGCGTGAACTGATCAGCGAGGCCGCCGGAGCCACCGGCGGGTGAACGACAGTGCGCCGTGGGCGGCGAGAACTTACCGCCCACGGCGCCGCTTCAATTCATCGTCGACGGACGGATCGTCCATTTCGGTTCGGGGGAGCCTCATGGGTTCGATTGCTAACAAGGTGGCCGCCACCATCGTCACCGGCGTGGCGCTGGCAGCGGCACCGTCAGCGGCCTACGCGCGGCCGGCCGCGCCCGGCACGCGTGCGGCCGGGGTCCATTTCATCAGAGTGCCGTGCAGCGCGCCCGCGCTCGTCGCGGCGATCAACACCGCCAACGGCCTGGGTACGGCCACACTGCGGCTCGCCGCGCGCTGCATCTACAACTACGCCGTTCCCGCACCCACGCTGACCGACGCACTGCCGCTCGTCACGGGCAACATCACCCTGCTGGGCGGGCCGTCCACGACGATCAGGCGCGACCCGGCCGCGGCCACCGACTTCCGGCTCTTCCATGTGCTCGCCGCCGGAACGCTCCAGGTTCGGGGGATCTTCCTGCTGAACGGGAATCCCGCGGCCGACGGCGGCGGCGCGATCATCAACGACGGCCGCCTGGTGCTGAGCTTCACCACCGTCAGCGGCAACTCGGCGCAGACGGGCAACGGCGGCGCACTGCTCAACACGGTCGGTTCGACCGCGCTGATCACGCACTCGGTCTTCAGCAACAACGCGACGCTCGCCGGCAACGGCGGGGCCATCGACAACTCCGGCCGGCTCAGCATCGTCGAGAGCCGGTTCAGCGGCAACAACGCCGCCGGTGACGGGGGCGCGGTGAACAACGAGGCGGGCGCCACGGTCAGCTTCGTCCAGAGCACCATCGACCATAACTTCGCGACGGGCAACGGGGGCGGTCTCGCCAACACCGGCACCGCGTCGCTGCTCCGCAGCCTGGTCGTCGCCAACAGGGCCACGCTCAACGGCGGCGGCATCTTCAACACGGCGCCCGGCACCGTCAGCGCCAGGTTCTCGATCATTCGCGCGAACACACCGAACAACTGCTTCCCGCTGAACACCGTCCCAGGGTGCACGGGCTGATGGGCGCGATCACCAGGGTCGGCGCCGGCATCGGTGCCACCGTTCTTTCCGTGGCGGCACTGACGGCGACACCGACGGCGGCGCTCAGCGCACGTGTCATCAGGGTGCAATGCAGCTCGCCGGCGCTCAGGACCGCGATCACAGCGGCCAACACGCTGGGTGCGGCCACGCTCCGGCTCGCCGCGCACTGCATCTACAACTACACCGACGCCGTACCGACGACGGAGAACGCACTGCCGCTCATCACCGGCAACGTCACCCTCATCGGCGGGCCGTCCACGACGATCAGGCGTGACCCGGCCGCGACCACGCCGGCGTTCCGCCTCTTCCACGTGCTCGCCGCCGGAACGCTCCGCATCGAGAGGATCTTCCTCCTGAACGGGATCGGACCGACCGACGGGGGCGGTGCGATCACCAACGACGGCACCGTGGTGCTGAACTTCACGACCCTCAGCGGCAACACGACGGCGGCGGCGGGCGGCGGCGGGGCCCTCATCAATACGGCCGCCACCGCACGTGCGCTGATCGCGCATTCGGTGATCAGCAACAACTCGACCATCGCCGGCAACGGCGGAGGCATCGACAATCTCGGCGGCCTCACGCTCATCGAGGACCGCGTCTCCGGCAACAACGCCGTGGGGAACGGCGGCGGCGTGGCGACGGAGGTGGGCGGTACGACGCGGATCGTGCAGACCACGATCGACCACAACACCGCCACGATCAACGGCGGCGGCGTCTTCAACGCGGGCACCACGTCGCTCATCCGCACGCTGGTGGTCCGCAACCGGGCCGTGCTCGGCGGCGGAGTCTTCGGCCCCGTGACCATCAGGGGTTCGATCATCCGGGGCAACACGCCCGACAACTGCAGCCCGGTCAATCCCGCCTGCTGACCTCACGGTCACAGGCACCTGCCACGGGTGGCGATCCACTCGCCACCCGTGGCAGTGCCGGTCAGGCGCGGACCGCGAAGATCCGGGCCCGCTGCCGTCCGTACTGGTCGGCGAGGGCGCCGTAGAGGTCGTCGACGTCGGACACGAGACGGTCGGGCCCGAAGCGGCTCGTGGTCAGCACCTGGGCCCGGCGGCCCATCTTCTGCCGGAGCGGCTCGTCGCGCAGCAGCCGTACGACGTGGCGGGTGAGCCCGTACGTCCCGCGGTGGGCGAGCAGGCCGGTCACCCCGTCCTGGACCACCTCGGGCACGCTGCCGACACGCGTCGCGACGGCGGGCAGGCCGGCGAGCCCGGCCTCGATCAGGGAGACCGGCATGGCCTCGTCGTCGGAGGTCAGCAGGACCAGGTCCGCCGCTGCGTAGATCGTCTCGATGTCGGCGCGCCAGCCCAGGTACCGCACCGTGCCGCCGAGGCCCTTCGCCGCGGTCTGCACGGCGCCGAGGGCCTCGCCTCCTCCGCACACGAGGAACCGCACGCCGGGGACCAGCCGGCCGACCTGGCGTGCGACGTCCACCAGCCGGTCCGGCCGCTTGCGGTCGATCAGCCGGCCCACGTACGCGACGACGGGCGCGTCGCCGGGAATGCCGAGCGCCAGCCGGGCCGCCGCGCGCCGGGGCAGCGCGCCGAGTGCGACACCGGGTGGCACGACGGCGTACTGGTCGGGACGCCCGACCCCCGAGGCCACGAGCTCGTCCCGTACGCGTGCGGCGACGGCGACGAGCCGGTCGGTGACCAGGGCCGACATCCGCTCGGTCGCCATGACCATCGGGGCTCGCGGCATCGAGTAGCAGCCCTGGAGGACGGATCCGTGGAAGGAGTGGACGCGGACCGGTACGCGCGCCAGCACGGCCGCCATCCGGCCCAGCGCACCGGCCTTGGCCGTGTGGGTGTGCACGATGTGCGGCCGGAACCGCCGCATCTCCCCCGCCAGGCGCATCAGCACGGGGCCGTCACCGGCGGGCCGTGCCTGCCCGAACCCGGGTACCCGGTGCACGCCCAGGTCGGGCGCGCACAGGTCGACGTAGTCGGCCTCGCCCGATCCGGTGAACCCGCAGTAGAGCCGCTGGTCGAAGCGTTCGGCGTCCAGCCCCCGCATGAGGGCCGCGGCCTGCCGCGCCGGACCACCGACGTTCATCCGTGCTATCACCCGCATCACCCGGATGCGCCCATCGCTCACGATTACCCCCCAAGGTGTCGGCCTGCTCACGCAGCGTACCTGGGACTCACCGAGGGTAATCGCGGCGGGGTGGAGTGAAGGCGCAGGTCAGACCGTGTTCCAGGCGTACTGGTGCTCGGGACGGCCGGTGGTTCCGTACCGGAGGGTCACCAGCGCGCGGCCCGACTGGGCGAGTGAGGCGAGGTAGCGCTGGGCGGTCGCGCGCGAGATGCCGACCTCGTCGGAGATCTCGGCCGCCGACCGCGGATCCTTGGCGTGCCGCAGCGCCTCGGCGACGAGCCGCGCGGTCACCGGGGACTGTCCCTTCGCCGGGCGCGGGCCGCCGCCCGGCGCGGCGCGCAGGGCGTGTACGGCGCCGTCGACGTCGGCCTGCGTGAGTTCGCCCTCGGCCGTGAGCCGCTCGCGGTACCGCGCGTAGGACCGGAGGCGTTCGGCCAGCTCTTCGGCGGTGAACGGCTTGATCAGGTAGTGCAGCGCGCCACCGGAGAACGCCGCGCGTACCGAGCGCGGATCGGTGGCGGCGGTGGCCATGATGACGTCGGAGGCCAGCTCGGGCAGCAGCGTGAGCCCCGACTCGTCGGGCAGGTAGACGTCGAGGAGCACCAGGTCGGCGTCGGCGGCCCGGGTCCGCGCCTCGGCGGCGCTGTGCGCCCGGCCGCACGCGTGGAAGCCGGGGACGAGCTCGACGAAACCGGCGTGGATCTGCGCCACGCGGAAGTCGTCGTCGACGACCAGCACATCGATCAATGCAGCACCTCCGGGAGCCGGGCCACGAAGACGGCACCGGTGTCGTCGCCGCCGCCACCGGCGAGGGTCACGTCTCCGCCGCGCGCCCGCGCGGCGTTGCGGGCGAGGGCCAGGCCGAGCCCGCGCGGCCGTCCGGTGCCGGTACGGGTGGAGACGCCGTCGCGGAAGATGTCCTCCCGCAGGTCGTCCGGTACGCCCTCCCCCGAGTCGGCCACCGTCACGTGCAGGTCGGCGCCGTCGCCGAGCAGCTCGACCTCGACCTTGGCGGGCCGCCGGCTGCCGAGCCGAGCGGCCTCCAGGGCGTTCTCGACGAGGTTGCCGAGCACGGTGGTCACGTCGAGCGGCTCGGACACCCGGCCCGGCACCCAGCTCGTGTCGGCGATCTCCAGCGTGACGCCCTTCTCGCCCGCGACGGCGGCCTTGGCCGCGAGGAAGGCTCCCAGGTACGGGTCGGGCACGCCGCCCGGCGGCGCCTCGCGCGCGGCGGGCACCTCGGCGAGCGTGCGGATGTAGCCGGCGGCCTCCTCGTAGTGGCCGAGCTGGAGCAGGCCGGACAGCGTGTGGAGCCGGTTGGCGTACTCGTGCCGCTGGGCGCGCAGCGCGTCGAAGAGGGTGCGGACGGCGTCCAGCTCGCGGGCCAGCGACTCGACGTCGGTACGGTCCCGCATCGTGATCACGGCGCCGAGGAGACGTCCGCCGTGCCGTACGTCGCGGTGGTTGACGACCAGCACTCGGTCACCGGCCATGACGAACAGGTTGGGCGCCGCGTCCTCGCCGTCCAGGACGGCCCTGAGCCGGCCTTCGACGGCCAGGTCCGCGACGGGCGCGTGCCGCGCGGGCGTGGCGCCGAGCAGGCGCGCCGCCTCGGCGTTGCAGACCGTCACCCGGCCGTCGGTGTCGATCGCGAGGACGCCCTCGCTGATGCCGTGCAGCACGGCCTCGCGCTCCTGCACCAGCTCGGCGAGCTCGTAGGGCTCGAGGCCGAGGGTCTGGCGCTTCAGCCGGCGGCCGATCGCGGCGGAGGCCAGCACGCCCAGCAGCACGGTGCTCGAGGCGAGCACGGCGGCCACGGCCAGCGTGCGGTGCACCCGGCGGTCGATCTCGCGTGCGTCGAAGCCGACGCTGACCTCGCCGACCAGCCGGCCCACGTGGTCGTACAGCGGGACCTTGCCGCGGGCGGACAGGCCGAGCGTGCCGCGCTCGATGACGATGACCTCGCGCCCGGACAGCGCGGCGGACGGGTCGGTGCTGACCAGCTTTCCGATGAGGGCGCGGTTGGGATGGGCCAGCCGGATGCCGCGCCGGTCGGTCACGACGACGAACAGGGCGCCGGTGGCCCGGCGTACGCGTTCGGCCCGGTCCTCGACGACGCCGTTCGGGTCGCCGCCCGCCACCGCGTCGCCGATGACCGGGTCGGAGGCGACCGAGCGGGCCAGGGTCAGCGCCCGCCAGCCGAACTGGTGCCGCAGCTCGTCGCGCTGCATCCAGGCCGCCAGACCGTACCCGGACACGGCGACGAGCACCACGACACCGATCTGGAGGATCAGCACCTGGTGGGCGAATCGGATACGGGGAGCCGGGCGCATGACGTGCAACGGTAACCCGAGCTGGGCGGTTCTGTCCGGTATCAGCGAGCAGAATGCGCAAAAGGCTGCTTTACCCGCTTAACATGGTGAAACGTGGCTTGTGACCACATCGCGGGCAAGGCTTAACGTACCGGAAACGCCCTCGTAGCCTCATGCGTCATGCCCATGCAAGCAACCCCTGACGCTCCCGCGATCGAGCTGCGCGGCGCGACCAAGCGTTTCCGCTCGTCGGCGGGCGGCGTGCACACGGCCATCCGAGAACTCGACCTCACCGTACGCGCGGGTGAGTTCGTCACCGTCGTCGGCCCCACCGGCTGCGGCAAGTCCACGACGCTGTCCCTCGTCTCCGGCCTGGAGCCGCCGTCGGCGGGCGAGGTCGTCGTGCACGGTACGCCCGTCGGCGGCATCCCTCACGGCGTCGGCTACATGTTCCAGAACGACGCCGTGCTCCCGTGGCGGTCGGTGCTCGACAACGTCGCGACCGGCCCGCGCTACCGGGGGGCCACCAAGCGCGAGGCGCGAGAGAAGGCCCGCGGCTGGGTGGAGCGCGTCGGTCTCGGCGGGTTCGAGGGCTACTACCCCCACCAGCTCTCCGGCGGCATGCGCAAGCGCGTCGCCCTCGCCCAGACCCTCGTCAACGAGCCGTCGATCCTGCTCATGGACGAGCCGTTCTCCTCGCTGGACGTGCAGACCCGCGGCCTGATGCAGGACGAGCTTCTGCGCCTGTGGTCGGGCACGGACGGCGGCGCCGCCGTCGTGTTCGTCACCCACGACCTCGAGGAGGCCGTGGTCCTCGGTGACCGCGTCGTCGTGATGACGGCGGGCCCGGCCACCGTCAAGGACTCCTTCGACGTACCGCTGGAACGGCCGCGCGACGCCGAGGAGATCCGGCTGACCCCGGAGTTCCTCGACATCTACCGCGAGGTCTGGCAGTCGCTGCGCGAAGAGGTTCAGATCACCCGCGAGAGGAGCGCCGGTCATGCTGCTTGACATCGACGACCAGGCGAACGCGATCGCCCAGGCGCGCTCGGCCGCGCGGCGTCGGCTGGCCGGGATCAACCTCGTGCGGGTACTGATGATCGTGGCGGTCCTGGGCTCCTGGGAGCTGGCCGCGACGAACTGGATCGACCCGTTCTACTACTCCAAGCCGAGCGCGATCTGGAGCCGCCTCGTCGAGTGGTTCACCACCGGGACCTCGCAGGGCTCCATCTGGACCCAGATCGCCTACACGCTGGAAGAGGCCCTGATCGGCTTCGCCCTGGGCAGCGTCGGCGGCGTGATCCTCGGCATCGTGCTGGGCCGCAGCCGCTTCCTGTCCGACGTGTGCGCGCCGTTCATCAAGGCCGCCAACGCCATCCCCCGCATCATCCTGGCGTCTCTGTTCGTCATCTGGTTCGGCCTCGGCATGTCCTCCAAGGTCGCGACCGCGTTCGTCCTGGTGTTCTTCGCGGTGTTCTTCAACGCCTTCCAGGGCGCCCGCGAGGTCGACCGCAACCTGGTGAACAACGCCCGCATCCTGGGCGCCAGCCGGATGCAGGTGCTCGGCACGATCGTCGTGCCCAGCGCCACCTCCTGGATCCTCGCCTCGCTGCACTCGGCGTTCGGCTTCGCCATCATCGGCGCGATCGTCGGCGAGTACAGCGGCGCGGACAAGGGCCTCGGCCTGCTCATCAACCACGCGCAGGGCACGTTCGACTCGGCCGGCATCTACGCGGGGATGATCATCATCACGGTGATCGCGCTGCTCGCGGAATGGCTGCTCACCCTCCTCGAACGCCGCCTCCTGCGCTGGCGTCCGCCCGCCTCGAACCTCGACGCGCAGATCTGACACGCACCCTCCTGGAGACCCAATGCGCACCAGCACCCGCATCACCGCCGCGGCGCTCGCCGCCACGACCGCCCTGTCACTGGCCGCCTGCCGCGACTCACGTACCTCGTCCAAGGGCGACGGCGACAACCTGACGATCATGGTCGGCGGCATCGACAAGGTCATCTACCTGCCCGCGAAGCTGACCGAGCAGCTCGGCTACTTCAAGGAGCAGGGCCTGAAGGTCAAGCTGCTCACCGAGCCCGCGGGCGCGCAGGCGGAGAACGTCCTGATCTCCGGCGACGTCCAGGGCGTCGTCGGGTTCTACGACCACACCGTCGACCTGCAGACGAAGGGCAAGTGCGTCCAGAGCGTCGTACAGCTCGCCGACGTGCCGGGCGAGGCCGAGGTCGTCGGCACCCGCAAGGCCGCCCAGATCACCTCCCCCACGGCCTTCAAGGGCCTCAAACTCGGCGTGACCAGCCCCGGCTCGTCGACCGACTTCCTCACCCAGTACCTGGCGACCCAGCACGGCGTGCCGACCTCGGCGTACACGACGGTCAAGGCGGGCGCGGGCCAGACGTTCATCGCCGCGCTCGACAACGGCGGCATCGACGCCGGGATGACCACCGACCCGACCGTCGCCCAGCTCACCAGCACCGGCAAGGCCAAGATCCTGCTCGACATGCGCACCGAGGCCGGTTCCAAGGCGGCGCTCGGCGGCCTCTACCCGTCCAGCTCGCTCTACATGAACTGCGACTTCGTGAAGACGCACAAGGCGGCCGTGCAGAAGCTCGCCAACGCGCTGGTCAAGACCCTCGGCTGGATCAAGGCGCACCAGCCGGCCGAGATCGCGGCCAAGATGCCGGCCGACTACGCCGGCGGCAACCCCAAGCTGTACGAGAAGGCCGTCGCCGACAGCATCGGCATGTTCAACGCCGACGGCGTCATGCCGGCCGACGGCGCCAAGAACGTGCTGAACGTGCTCGCGAAGTTCTCCCCCAACGTCAAGGGCAAGCAGGACGACATCGACCTGTCCAAGACCTACACCACGGAGTTCGCCTCCAAGGCGGCGCAGGGCGGCTGACTCAGCCCATGGTCTCGCGGGTCCGTGCGATCCCGGCGCGGTAGCCGCCGGCCGTCGGCTTCCAGCCGAGCTCCTCGGTGGCCCTGGCCGTGGACAGCCGCATCGACGTCCGCGTCATGAGGGCACCCGCGTACGGGGCCATCAGCCGGACCAGCGCGCCGGGCATGATCATCGGCGTGGGTGCGCCGAAGGCGCGTGCCAGCTCGGTCATGACCTCGGCCCAGGTCGCCGCCTCGTCGTCGCAGATGTTGTACGCGCGTCCGCCCCGTCCGTGCTCCAGAGCCGCGACGGCGGCGGACGCGGCGTCCTCGACGTGGATCCACGGTGAGACGCCGCCACGTGCGACCGGCAGCATCCGCCGGCGCAACGCCGGGATCATCGCGTCGACCGCGCCCGGCCCGTAGAAGAGCCCGTAGCGCAGGGAGACGCCCTCGACGTCGCCGGCGGCGAAGATCTGCTGCTCGGCGGAGCGCAGCGCGGCGAGCGTACCGCCGGACGACTCGTCCTCACCGAACGGCTCGTCCTCGGTCAGCGGCACGGCCCCGTGGTCGCGGAAGCCGTACCCGCCGAAGAACGACTGCGTGACGAACCTGCGCGCCCCCGTGGCGCGGGCGGCGGCCAGCAGGTGTTCGGTGCCGTCGGCGCGCAGCGCGTTGGTGGTCGCCATGCGGCTCTCGCGGGTCGGCGTCTTCTTCAGCGCGGTCAGCTGGTGCACCACGGCGTCGAGCCGGAGCCCGTCGACCGCGCCGAGCAGCCCCACACGGTCCATGGCGTCGGCGACGACGGGCGTCGCCCCCGACACCGGACGCGCCCACCGGGTGAGGGCGAACACCTCGTGCCCGCCCTCGGCCAGCATCCGCACCAGCGGGCGCCCGACGGCACCCGTCGCTCCCGCGACCAGAATCCTCATGTCCATCTCCCGTCTGTCGTGCTCGTAGACGAGAGGGTGGGCGCGGGTGTGACGTGGCGTGCGTCACATGTCGACGGCGAGGTACTTGACCTCGAGAAAGTCCTCGATCCCCTCGTAGCCGCCCTCGCGGCCGATGCCGGACTCCTTGATCCCGCCGAACGGTGCCGCCGGGTTGGAGACCAGGCCGCGGTTGACGCCGACCATGCCGGCCTCCAGCGCGTCGCCGACGCGGAAGGCACGCTTCAGGTCACGGGTGTAGACGTAGGCGACCAGGCCGGCGTCGGTGTCGTTGGCCGCCGCGACCATGGCCTCCTCGTCGGCGAACGCGCCGATCGCGGCCACCGGGGCGAAGATCTCCTCACGCCAGACGCGCGCGTCCGCAGGCACGCCGCTCAGCACGGTCGGCAGGTAGAAGAAGCCCGGCCCCTCCGGTGCCTTGCCGCCCACGCGTACGGTGGCGCCGCGCTCGACGGCGTCGGACACCAGACCGGACACCCGGGTACGGGACCGCTCGTCGATGAGCGGGCCGACCTGCGAGCCGGGCTCGATGCCGGGCCCCGTACGCAGCGCGCCGAGGCGTTCGGCGAGCCGGGCCGCGAACTCCTCGGCGACCGCCTCGTGGACGATGAACCGGTTGGCGGCCACGCACGACTCGCCGGTGTTGCGCATCTTGGCCAGGACGGCGCCGTCGATCGCGGCGTCCAGGTCGGCGTCGTCGAAGACGAGGAACGGCGCGTTGCCGCCCAGCTCCATCGTGGTCCTGATCACCTTGTTGCCGGCCTGCTCGAGGAGCTTCTTGCCGACCGGGGTCGAACCGGTGAACGACAGGACCCGCAGCCGTCCGTCGTCGATGAGCGCGTTGGTGACCTCGGGCGCGCGGTTGGTGGGCAGCACGCTGAGCACGCCCTCGGGCACGCCCGCGTCGGCCAGCAGGCGGCCCAGTGCCAGCGCCGACAGCGGTGTCGCCTCAGCCGGCTTGATGATCATCGTGCAGCCGGCCGCCAGCGCGGGGCCGACCTTCCGGGTGACCATGGACAGCGGGAAGTTCCAGGGCGTGACGAGGTAGGCGGGCCCGACCGGCTGCCGGGTGGTCAGGATGCGGAAGTCACCGCCCGGCGCGAGCCGGTAGTCGCCCTCGACGCGTACCGCCTGCTCGGAGAACCAGCGCAGGAACTCCGCCGCGTAGACGACCTCGCCTCGCGACTCGGCGATGGGCCGCCCGATCTCCAGCGTGGACAGCCGGGCGAGCTCCTCGGCGCGCTCGTGCATCAGCTCGAACGCACGGCGCAGGATCTCCGAACGCTCGCGCGGCGCGGTCCGCGCCCACGACGCCTGGGCGGCCGAGGCGGCGTCGAGCGCGCGTACGGCGTCCTCGCCTCCCGCGTCGGCGACCGAGGCGAACACCTCGCCGGTGGAAGGGTCCACGACGTCGAAGGACGCCTCCGACGACTCCCACACCCCGCCGATGAACAGCCCGTCCTGCATGATCATTCTCCCTCGAGCGTGGCGTAACCGGTACGAACGCTACCCGGTACCGCCGGCGGTACTCGAGCCTCGCCCGAGCCGTACGACCAGGCCCTCACCTGCCACGGCGACCTCGCCGGAGTACGCGCGCCGGGCCGCCGCCAGCGACGGCTCCGGCTCGGTCCCGTGCATCAGGTGGGTCAGCAGGAGGCGCCCGGCTCCGGCGCGCGCGGCGTCCTCCCCGGCCTGCCGGGCGCTCGACAGGTAGCGCGCGGAGTCGGCGGGCACGTGCTCGGCGTACGAGGCCTCGGCCAGGAGCAGGTCCGCGCCGCGCGCCAGCAGGGCGATCTCGGGGCTGGGCCCGGTGTCGCCGGTGTAGGCCAGTACCGTGCCGCCGCTCTCCAGCCGGAGCCCGGCGTTCGGCGTGAAGTGCGGCAGCGCGCGGCTCTCGACCGCGAAGGGCCCGATCTCGAACCGGTCGCCTGCCTCGAAGTCGTGCAGGTCATAGGCGTCGTCGAGCATGCCGGGCCGGTCGAGGGCCAGGACCGCGTCCAGGGCACCCGGAAGCGTGTGCACCGGCAGCCTCGGTGCGGGGTCGTCGCGCAGGGCGCGCGCCCGCAGCAGCGGGTTGAGGTCGGCGCAGTGGTCGGGGTGGCCGTGGCTGACGAGGACCGCGTCGACCTCGGCGGCGTCCATGAGCCCAAGCAGCGGCCGCAGTATGGCGTACCCCGGGTCGACGAGCAGCCGGAAGCCGTCCTCCTCGAGGACGTAGCCGCTGCACGCCCCGACCGCGTCGGGCCACGCGCCACGGCCGCCGAGCACCGTCAGCCTCATCGCGTCGCGTCCTCATGATCCAGGGTGTCGGGAACGGCCGCCACGCCGGCTTCTGCCATCATGCCCGCAGCATCCCACGTACCCGAAGGAAGGCCTGGACCACGATGAACGGCTCGATGACGATCCGGCACGCGGCGGTCATCGACCCCGAGACCGAGACCGTCGCCGAGGACACCCGCGTCCGCGTCGAGGACGGCGTCGTCGTCGAGGTCGCCGAGGACCACGGCGGCCCGGTCTCCACCCGCGAGGTCGACGCGTCCGGGCTGTACGCGGTCCCGGGCCTCATCGACTGTCACGTGCACGTGACCGCCTGCGGCGCCGACGAGCACGCCCTCACCATGGAGGCACCCTCGTACGTGACCGCGCACGCGGCGGTCGAGCTGCGGGCGATGCTGCGGCGCGGGTTCACCACCGTCCGCGACATGGCGGGCGCCGATCACGGCCTCGCGCGCGCCGTCGCGGAGGGCGTCCTGGACGGGCCGCGCCTGTTCACGTGCGGGAAGGCCCTGTCGCAGACCGGCGGCCACGGCGACCTGCGGCATCCCGGCCAGGTCCCGTACGACGCGCACCCCTGGACGCCGGGGCTGGGCCGGGTGGCCGACGGCGTGACCGAGGTACGCCGGGCGGTGCGCGACGAGCTCCGGCGGGGCGCCGACCACATCAAGCTCATGCTGTCCGGCGGCTGCTCGAGCCTCACCGACCGGATCGGCTCGCTCCAGTACTCCGAAGAGGAGATCCGGGCGGCCGTCGAGGAGGCGCGCGCGGCCGGCGTCTACTGCGGCGCGCACGCCTACACGGCCGCGGCGGTGGAGCGCGCCCTGCGGCTCGGCGTACGGACCATCGAGCACGGCAACCTGATCGACGCGTCCGTCGTGCCGCACTTCCTCGACCGTGACGCCTACCTCGTCCCGACCCTGGTCACCTACGCCGCGCTCGCCGAGGACGGGCCGCTGCACGGTCTCGCGCCGGAGAGCCACGCGAAGGTCTTCGAGGTCCTCGACGGCGGCCTGCGCGCCCTGGAGCTCGCCGACCGCGCGGGCGTCGCGATCGCGTTCGGCACCGACCTGCTCGGGCCGATGCGGGCCCGCCAGTCCGAGGAGTTCCGGATCCGCGCGCGGGTCCAGTCACCAGGCGCGGTCCTGCGGTCGGCGACCACCGTCGCCGCGCGGCTGCTCGGCCGGGAGGGCCGGCTCGGCGTGATCGCGCCCGGCGCGCACGGCGACCTGCTGCTGACCCGCCACGACCCCCTCGCCGACGTCACCCGCCTCGCCGAGCCGTTCGAGGAGATCGTGATGGTCGTACGTGCGGGCACGGTCGTACGCGAGATCGAACCGCACGCGGCCCTGGTCCGTTGACATCCACATGGCCCCACGCAGCGCGCACCCGCCGGACGCCCCGTCCGTCCGGCGACGTGGCGCACCGGGGATCCTCACGGCGAGTTCGGCGGCGGTGACGCTGGCTCCGGCCATCGCCGTCTTCGCCTTCCTCGAGGACCTGACCAACCACGAGCTGATCACGGGCCGCGAGCTGCGGCTCGACGGCGTCTCAGCCGACGGCCGGGGCGCCGCGATCACGATCCGCGGGCCGCTGGGCCTCTGCCGTACCGCCAGCACGCTGGTCACTCGCCTCGAGCCGCCGTCCGCCTTCGGCGGCACGGCGCAGGTCGGCCGCCGGACCAGCGCTCGCGTGCTCTGGCGCATCGAGGAGGCCGGCGCGGGGGCGCACGTCACGCTGACGGCGACGGTCCTGCGCGCCGGGCCGCTCGATCGGCTCCTGCTCCGGCTCGGTGGCGCGTGGCTGCTGGCACGCGGCCTCGACGACGCGGTGCGCTCCCTCGCCGCCGCGCTGGACGCCCGCCTGCGGGACGAACCTAGCCGAGGAGACCCTGTTCCTTGAGCCAGTCGTGGGCGACCTGCTTCGGCTCGTAGCCGTCCACCAGGATCCCCAGCGGCACGGCGATCACGATCACCAGGACGGTCGCAGCCGCCGTGAGCTTGAAGTGCTCGATCAGCCGGGCGTGCATGTACGGGTAGTTCAGCGTGCGGCGCTCGATCGAGTCCAGCCGGAGGCCGTGCACCCAGAGGTAGAGCACGCCGAGGACGACCGCGATCGCGATCGGCGTACCGAGGTGCCGGAGCAGCGCACGGGTCCGCCCGCGCGGCGGCGCGTCGCGGGCCTCGGGCCCGGTGAGCAGGTCAGCGGCCACTCGGCTGCACCTCCTGGCCGTCGCTCGTGCCGGTCTCGCGTACGGTCCGGCAGACGTCCTGGTAGGTCAGCAGGCGTCGGGTGTCCCCGGAGACGGCGGCGCCCCCGTCGGTCCCGTGCGCGACCATGGCGTCGAGCGCCTCGCGCAGGGTCGCGGACCCCTCGACCTCGGGCAGCCCGCTCCCGGCGGCGTCGCCGGTGCCGCTCACGTCGTCCACGGTGACCAGGGCCAGCCGCTTCAGGGTGGCGCCGGCCCCGATGAACCCGGCGACGTAGTCGTCGGCGGGGTCGCTGAGGATCCGCGCGGGCCGGTCGTACTGGGCGATCCGCGATCCCTCCCGCAGGACGGCGATCCGGTCCCCCAGCCTGATGGCCTCCTCGAAGTCGTGCGTGACGAAGATGATCGTCTTTCGCAGCTCGCGCTGGAGACGGAGGAACTCGTTCTGCAGGTGCTCGCGGGTGATGGGGTCGGTCGCGCCGAACGGCTCGTCCATCAGCATCACCGGCGGGTCGGCGGCCAGCGCACGCGCGACCCCGACGCGCTGCTGCTGCCCGCCCGAGAGCTGCCGTGGATAGCGGGCGCGAAACCCCGCCGCGTCCAGCCCGACCAGGCCGAGCAGCTCGTCGACCCGGTCCGCGATCCGGCTCTTGGACCAGCCCAGGAGGCGCGGCACCACGGCGATGTTCTGGGCGATCGTCATGTGCGGGAACAGGCCGATCTGCTGGATCACGTACCCGATGTGCCGGCGCAGCTCGTCCGGGCGCATCGTCAGGACGTCCTCGCCGCCGATCCGGATGCCGCCTGAGGTCGGCTCGATGAGCCGGTTGATCATCTTCATCGTGGTCGTCTTGCCGCAGCCGGACGGCCCGACCAGGACGACCAGCTCGCCCGCCGGCACGTCGAGAGTGAACTCGTCCACGGCCGGTGCCTGCTGCCCGGGATAGCGCTTGGTCAGCTCCGACGGCTCGATGCGCAGGCCGCCACCGAACACGAAGACCCCTCGAGGCGGTGAGACGACGGATGATGAGAAAGGCCAGGTCGAACAGCACGGCGAGGACGACCACGCCGAGCGTGCCGGCGAGCGCCTCGTTCAGTGAGTTGGCCGAGCCCAGCCGCGAGAGCCCGTCGAAGATCTGGTCGCCGAGACCGGGCCCGGCGACGTACGAGGCGATGGCCGCGATTCCGATGATCATCTGGGTCGACACGCGGAGCCCGGTGAGGATCAGTGGCCAGGCGAGCGGCATCTGGATCCGCCAGAGCACGTGGAACGCGCTCATCCCCATGCCGCGAGCGGGCGAGACGCGCGACACCGAGCGCATGCGCATCGCGCTGCGCGGCTACGGCTCGCTGCTCGACCGGGTCCTGGCACTGACCCGCTGAGCCGGGGCCGGGCGGTCAGCGCGAGGGCGCCCTGCCCGGCCAGACCAGCAGGACTCCGCACGGCGCGTGGTCCACGACGAAGCGCACCGACGGACCGAGGCTCCCCGGACCCGTACGGTCCGGGGAGCCGTCGCGTACGCAGACCAGCAGGTCGACGCCCTTGGCCGCGGCGACGACCGCGTGTTCGGCGGCGCCGCGCTCCCAACGGCGGCGTACGGGACGGCCGAGCCTGGCCTCCGCCTCGTCGAAGAGCGCGGCGGCCTGCTCCTCGGCGATGCCGGAGAACGCCTCGCCGGGCTCATGGCCGGCGGGGCCGAGCAGTGAGGTGAAGGTGTCGCGCGCCGGCTCTCCGTCCTCGGTGACCAGCAGCAGCACGACCTCGTCGTCGGTCAGTCGCGCGGCGGCGTCCACCGCGCTCTCCCAAGCGACGCCGGGGTTGATCCACACCAACACGGACAATTGATCACGCTCCGAAGGCCGACGGGCCGTCCTACCCTGCCATGGTCCGCGCGGTGGGGGCGCCTTCTCCGAGTAGGAAGGCCCACCGGTCCCAGAAAGCGGTCCGTTTCGGACATCCATGGCGGTGTGCGGATGTCTGAAGAATGACAGAAGGGGCCGGACGCCGCGCATCCGACCCCTTCTGTCAGGTGGTGACGATCAGCCGTTGAGGAACGCGATGACCGCGTCGCGTCCGGCGTGGCCGCGCTCGCGGTTCTGGATCGAGTGCGAGGCGCCCTTGACGATCACGAGCTTGGCGTCCGGCGCGTGTGCCGCCTCCTCGGCCGCCCACTCCATCGGGGTGGACAGGTCGTGGTCGCCGTTGACCAGCAGGACCGGGACGTTCGGCAGGCGCGCCGGCGGCTCGGCGGACGGCCGGGACCGCCAGCGCAGGCACTCCTGCGTGAATCCGCTCCCGGCGGCGGTCGCCCGCGTGTACGGCCAGATCCGCGCGGCCGGGATCCGCTTGAGCGCGCGGTCGAGCAGGAGCGGGCGTACGGCCGTCGAGGTGTCCGAGCGGCCCCACGGGAAGAGGGCGTCGGAGCAGAACGCGTCGATGTGCAGCCCGGAGCTGTAGGAGGCCACCGGGTCACCGCCCGGCGTGAAGTCGGACAGGATCGTGTCCAGCTTGGTGGCGTCGCCGCCGCGCGCGGCGTGCAGCGCGCCGATCAGGTCGCCGTGGCCCGCAGGTAGTCCCGGCGGGTTCGGGTCGCGGTACGTCGGGTCGGCGAACTCATACGACACGATCATGTCGAAGATCCGCACTCCGTCGGCATCGGAGCGGTGCCGTACGTTCCAGGCCAGATCGTCGGCCGGATCGTAGCCGCAGGCGGGCGCGGCCGTACAGGCGTCGCGCAGGACGCGCGCCTGTGCGTGCAGGCCGACCAGGTAGAGGCCGTCGTCGGCCTGCGGGTCGACGTGCGGCAGCACCGAGTCGAGCACGACCTTGCGCACGTGGGTCGGGTGGACGGCGGCGTACCGCGCCGCGGTGAACGACCCGTAGGAGACGCCGTCCACGACCATCCGGCCGACGCCGAGCGCTCGGCGGAGTGACTCGTAGTCGGCGACGGTCTGCTCGGTCCCGTACAGACCACGCCGGGCGCCGAGGACGTCCGAGCATTCCTTGATCGCCGCGGGCGTCGGTGCGGCGATGTCGGAGCTGCCGGTCTGCGCCTGCAGCTGCGGGCAGTCGATCGCGCCGAACTCACCGGTCCCGCGCTGGTCCAGCATGACGAACCGGTAGTTCTTCGCGAGCTCCGGCAGGCGCTGCCGTGCCATCCGGGTGATGGTCGGTACGCCCGGCTGCCCCGGCCCTCCGGTGAGGAAGAGCAGTGTGCCCTTTGGCGCGCCGGCGTTGTCGGCCGTGGCGACCTGGAGGTCGAGCGTGCCCGGGATCCGTCCCCGGTGGTCGAGCGGCACGGTCAGCGTCGAACAGGTGTAGCCGGGCTGATCGGCGCAGGGGTGCGGGGCGGCCAGTGACGGTCGTGGATCGGAGCGCCGCGGCGCGTCGGCCGCGACGGCCTGACCGCCGAGGGCGGCCGTCAGGGCCGCGGCGATCGTCGCGGTGAGTACTCGTGAGCGCATCCCGGATTGTGGGCACACAACGACACCGGCGGTCACGCCTGGCGCACTGATGGGCGTTTCGTTGACCTATATCGGCCATCACGACCACTGATCGGGTGAGCTGGGCGTCTAGGGCGCCGTTCGCGGGATTCGGATACCAGCGCCCAAATTAGGACTCTCAACCCTCTTGACTCGGTTCTGACCGAGTTTGCAATCTTCGTCCCATGAGCAACCCCCGCAGGAGACTCGGACTCCGTTCGCTCGTCCTCATCCCCGCCCTCGCCACCGTCGGGCTGATGGCGCCGGCCGCGCACGCGGCGTACCACCCGCTGACCACCGGCACGATCTGCCACTCCACGCTGCCGCCGGAGGCCGACGACACCCTCGCGCTGATCGACGCCGGCGGCCCCTACCCGTACCCGCAGGACGATGGGGTCTTCCAGAACCGCGAAGGCGTCCTGCCCGCCGAGCCCACCGGCTACTACCACGAGTACACGGTCGTCACCCCCGGCTCGCCCGACCGCGGCGCCCGCCGCATCGTGACCGCCGAGAGCGGCACGGACTACTACACCTCGGACCACTACGCGACGTTCGACGCGGTCGACTTCGGCTGCTGACCCTCTGAGTCCCAACCCCTCGCCGTGATCGGGCAATGAGTCGATGAACCGCTGCGTGGTCACGGCGAGGGCACCGGGCACGTGACTAGCGTCTGACGCGATCACTCTTCTTGGGGGGAACGTCATGCGCACTCTCAGTGTCACCATGCTCGCCGCGACCGGACTGTTCTGCCTGGCGCCCGGCGCCGGGGCCGCACGCGCCTACAACCTCAGCCTGACCGGTCAGGCCAGCCACCTCCATCCCGGGGTGGGCGACCTCGAGGTGGTCCGCTGGACCGTCACCAACAGCGGCGACAAGCACGTGGACCAGGTGCGGCTCGACACCGCGGTGCCGAGCGGATGGACCGTCAAGCAGGGTCCGGGCTGCACCCAGTCCGGCGCTTACCTCCGCTGCCAGCTCGGCGCGCTCGAGCCGGGCCGCCACGCCAGCGTCGACATCCCGATGACCGTGCACAAGCCGGTCGGCACCGTGCAGCTGCGCGCCTGGGCCGGTGCCTCGGTCGGCAAGCTGAACGTCCCCGGCCCGGAGACCTCGTTCCAGGTCGTCGTCGTTCCGCACAAGTAGCTGGCCAAACGGGCCGCCCTGAGGACAGACTGAACCGTATTCGGTTTTAGCGTCTTCAGGAGGCACCGTTGTCCGACTTCACCATGACCATCAACGGCGCGGCCGCCGACACGGCGGCCGCGTTCGATGTCATCAACCCGGCGACGGGCCGGCCGCACGCGGCCGCACCGGACTGCACCCGCGAACAACTCGACGCGGCGTTCGGCGCGGCCGCGTCGGCGTACCCGGACTGGCGGGCCGACGAGACGGGACGCCGCAAGGCCCTCGCCGCCGCGTCCGAAGCGCTGATGGCCGCCTCGGGCGGCGACCTCGCCAAGATCCTCACCGCCGAGCAGGGCAAGCCTCTGCAGGAGGCGACGTTCGAGATCATCGGCGCCGCCATCTGGCTCAAGCACTTCGCCGATCTTGAGATCCCCCGCGAGGTCATCCAGGACGACGACCGGGCACGGGTCGAGGTCGTACGCCGCCCGCTCGGCGTCGTCGCGGCCATCACCCCGTGGAACTTCCCCCTCGTCCTGGCCTCCTGGAAGATCGCCCCGGCGCTGCTCACGGGCAACACGATGGTCCTGAAGCCGTCGCCGTACACGCCCCTGGCCACCCTGAAGGTCGGCGAACTCCTGCGCGACGTACTGCCACCCGGCGTGCTCAACATCGTGACCGGCGGCGACGACCTGGGCTCGTGGATGACCTCCCACCCCGTACCCCGCAAGATCAGCTTCACCGGCTCGATCGCGACCGGCAAGAAGGTCGCCTCGGCCGCGGCGCCCGACCTCAAGCGCGTCACCCTCGAGCTCGGCGGCAACGACCCCGCGATCGTGCTCGACGACGCCGACCCGGCCACGGTCGCCGACAAGGTGTTCGCGCAGGCCTTCGCGAACAACGGCCAGGTCTGCTCGGCCATCAAGCGGGTGTACGTCCCCGACGCCCTCTACGACGACATGGTCGACGCGCTCGCCGCCAAGGCACGCTCGGTACGTGTCGGCGACGGCCTCGAGGAGGGCGTCGAGTACGGCCCGATCAACAACCGGCCGCAGTACGAACGGGTCTCCGAGCTCGTGGCGGACGCCCTGGGCAACGGCGCCCGCGCCGCCGCCGGCGGCGGCCCGATCGACCGGCCCGGCTACTTCTTCGAGCCGACGATCCTCGCGGACCTCCAGGAGGGCGTCCGCATCGTCGACGAGGAACAGTTCGGCCCGGCGCTGCCGGTCCTGCGCTACACCGACGTCGAAGACGCCCTCGCCCGCGCGAACGCCACCCACTTCGGCCTGTCCGGCTCCGTGTGGGGCACCGACGCCGACCGCGCCGCCGACGTGGCCGAACGCCTCGAATGCGGAACCGCGTGGGTCAACACCCACCTCGCGCTCTCCCCACAGCAGCCGTTCGGCGGCTTCAAGTGGAGCGGCATCGGCGTCGAGAACGGCACCTGGGGTCTCACGGGCTTCACCGACATCCAGGTCGTCCACTGCGCCAAGTCCTGACGCCTCGGTACGCCCTGCCGGACACGCATCCGGGCGTGTCCGGCAAACCCCGCCGCACGCCGGTGAGAACTCCGGAGACAGGGCAACTAGGCTCCGGCGCGTGGCGGACTACGTGCAGGTCTCGACGGCAGCCGACAATCGCGACACCGCGGTGGAGCTGCTCAACTCGGCGGTCAAGGCACGGCTCGCCGCGTCCGGACAGGTCATGGGCCCGGCGATCACGGCGTTCTGGCACCTGGGCGAGTTCGGCACCGGCGAGGAATGGGTCGTCACGCTCAAGACGACGGCCGGGCGATACCCGGAACTGGAGCGGCACCTGCTCGAAACCCACCCATGGGACAACCCTGAGCTGTCCGTCACGCCTCTCAGCGGCTCGGCCACGTACCTGGCCTGGCTGGACCGGGCGACTTCCTGAGGATCGCCTCCGCCTCCTCGGCGGCGTCTCCTAGGAGGCGCGTTCGGCGGCTATTCGTTCGATGACCTTGAGGTTCGCGGCGAAGGGGCTGCGCTCGTGGGGCCAGTGGAGGGCGATGTCGGTGATACCGAGCTCGGCGTACCGGCCGGCGTGGTCGCGGTAGGCCTCGATCGAGGCCGTCCAGTCCTCGCTCTCGTCGCCGGTGCGCAGGAGCCGGCGTACGGTGCGGCCTTCGGCGGCGCACGCCTCGTCCAGGCGGGGTAGCTGATCGCGTAGGGCGTCGAGGCAGGACATGCCGGGGCGGCTCTTGGGGGCGCCCGCGGTGACCCACGTGTCGGCGTACCGGGCGGCCAGGCGCATGGCGCGCGGGCCCGTGCCGGCGATCGCGAACGGGACCCGTGGGCGCTGGACGCACCCTGGCGAGGTGAGCACGTCGTCGGCCGACCAGAAGCGTCCCTCGTACGTCGTGCTCGGGCCGCGCAGGAGACGGTCCATCAGCTCGACCCACTCGGCGAACCGATCGGCGCGCTCACGCAGGGTCCACGCCTCGCCGTCGAGGATGCCCGCGTCGGAGCCGTGGTTGATGCCGCCCGCCCCGATGCCCAGATCGAGCCGGCCGTCGCTGATGTCGTCGATCGCCTTGGCGGCGATGGCGGTCGGCACCGGATGGCGGAAGTTCGGCGAGGTGACCAGCGTGCCGATCCGGATGCGCGAGGTGATCGCGGCCGCGGCGGCCAGCGTGGCGAAGCCGTCCTGCCACGGGGTGATGCCGCGCCACGCCGTGTGGTCGTACACCCACGCGGAGTCGAAGCCGAGGGCCTCCGCCGCCTCCCACTGCCTTCTGGCCTCGGGCCACGGGTCGATGGGCCACAGGATCACTCCGACGCGCATGGAACAAAGGTATCGGGAGCCGTGACGGGGTAGGTCTAGCCGGAGACCTACCGAATCAGGTTCGATGGCTACGGAGCCAACGTAGAAGGAGTCATCCCATGGCCGGCGAGGAGTTCCTCGACAAGCTGCCGCCGCAGGACCTGATCTTCAGGCTGCCTCCCACGTTCGACGACGTGGAGGACGAGCGGCGGCACCGTAAGGAGCGGCTGACGGCCGCCCTGCGACTCTTCGGGAAGTTCGGTTTCGAGGAGGGCGTGGCGGGTCACATCACCGCGCGTGACCCCGAACTGACCGACCACTTCTGGGTGAACCCGTTCGGGATGTCGTTCAAGCACGTCCGTGTGAGCGACCTGATCCTCGTCAACCACGAGGGCAAGGTGGTCCAGGGCCGCTATCCCGTCAACGAGGCGGCGTTCGCCATCCACTCGCGGGTGCATCAGGCGCGGCCGGACGTCGTGGCCGCCGCGCACAGCCACTCCGTGCACGGCCGGGCCCTCTCGGCGCTGGGCGAGCTGCTGGAGCCGATCACGCAGGACGTCTGCGCCTTCTACGAGGACCACGGCCTGTTCGACGACTACACCGGCGTGGTCACCGACCTGGAGGAGGGGAACCGCATCGCGGCGGCCCTCGGGTCGCACAAGGCCGTGATCCTGCGCAACCACGGCCTGCTGACGGTCGGCGACACGGTCGACGCGGCCGCCTGGTGGTTCATCACGATGGAGCGCTCGGCCCAGGTACAGCTCCTGGCCAAGGCGGCCGGCCGGGTGGTGCACATCTCCGAGGAGAACGCCAAGATCACCCACGACCAGCTCGGCAACGACCTGGTCGGCTGGATCAACTACCAGCCGCTGTACGACCAGATCACTCGCGAGCAGCCGGACCTTTTCGAGTAGGCGGAACCGCCTCGCCGCGCGGAGAGTCTGTATGGGTAGGCGACCTTCGCCCGGAGAACACCGGAGGGACCGATGAGCACCTGCCGATCCGTGCGGATCACCTGAGCGAGCTCGCACCGCGTGGAAGGACCAAGGGTCCGGCCACGCGGTGCGCCCGTTCGGTGCCCCGCCGCTCCGGGAAGGATCACCGGCATGGTTCGGTTGAAGGGAGAACACGCCGACCATCGAGGGTGATGACATGCTTTTCGGCCAGGAACACGTCGAGCGCTACCAGCAGACCGACGGCGAGGTGGGCCACGACTGGGAGGGCACCACGACGCTGCTGCTCACCACCACCGGCCGCAAGTCGGGCGAGCCGCGGACCTCGCCGCTGATCTACCGCCGGCAGGGCGACGTCTACACGGTGATCGCGTCCAAGGGCGGATCGGACGACCCGCCGCTCTGGTACCTCAATCTCGAGGCCGACCCGAACGTCCAGGTCCAGATACGCGGAGACCGGTTCGCCGCGCGCGCCCGTACGGCCTCCTCCGAGGAGAAGGCCGACCTGTGGCGGGCCATGGCCGAGACCTGGCCCGCCTACGACGACTACCAGCGCAAGAGCGCGCGGGACATCCCCGTGGTCGTCCTCGAGCGCGCCTGAGCGCGCACGTTCACGCGATCAGCTCGCTCCAGTGCGGTACGCGCGGGAGCGCGAGCAGCCGCATGCCCGCCTCGGCGGGCGTGCGGTCGCGCTTGCGGTTGTTGCACGAGCCGCACGCCAGGACCGTGTTCTCCCACGTCGTTCCGCCGCCACGCGACTGCGGCACGACGTGGTCCACGGTGCTGCCATGGCCGCCGCAGTACGCGCACAGCCCCTGGTCGCGGCGTATCAGCCCGTGCTTTCCCCAGGCCGGACTGCGCCCGTGCCGCCAGCGCATCGCCACGTAGCGTACGAGGCGCAGCACTCGCGGCAGCGGATACCGGCCGATCTGCCGACCTTCCACCGCCTCTTCGACGACGGCGACCCCGCGTACGAGCATGCGGACGGCGTGCCGCACGTCGACCTTGTGCAGCGGCTCGTACGAGGCGTTCAAGACCAGTACGTTCACCGAGTCCCCATTCCATCCGCAAAAAACAAAGAACGCCGCCTCCGAATTCCGGAGACGGCGTGTCGGCTGGTCGCTCATTGACCCGGTGAGGTCTTTCGCGGGAATTCGCCCATGCCACATCTGTCGTTCCGGACCGTGTCCGAACCTGCTCGCCCGCTGTGGGCGACGGGCTTCGCCAGCCGATACACGGTCACCGCCTTTCTTCCGTCGAATGCGGAAACAGCATGATCGACGAGGCGGACGACGGGCAACGCGTTTTCTGGACGGTTATGGGGATGGGCTCAGCGCGGCCCGAATGCCTCCTTCGCGATCGCGCGGATCGATGTGAGGGTGCGCTCGCCGCCCGGGTCGCCGCCGGTGACCGGGACGACCGCGACCTCGTCCACCCCGGCGTCGGCGTACGCGGACAGCCGCGCGCGTACGGCGGTGGCGTCACCGGCCAGGCCGATCGTGCCGGCCATCTCGAGCGGCAGCGCGGGCAGCAGGTCTCTCGGCGAGGTGCCGGCACGCGCCAGCTCGACGGCCTCGGTGAAGCCCGCCTCTGCGAGCAGGTCGCCGTAGCCGGGCGCCGACAGGTACGGGACCAGGCTCCAGATCAGCTGCGCGTAGGACTCGGGCGTCGGGTCGACGGCGGCGGGTAGCCACGCCACCAGCTTGGGCACGGGACGGCCGGCCTTCGCGGCGGCGGCGTCCAGCCGGTGCCGCAGGTCCGCGGCCTGCTCCGGCGTGACCAGGTTGGCCACCATCCGGTCGGCGTGTGCCGCGGCCGCCGCGACCGCCCGGTCGCCGAGCGCGGCGACCGTGAGGGGTCCGCCGGGCGGGGCGAGCCGCAGCCGGAAGCCACTGGTGTGCACGACCTCGCCGTCCCCGCTCGCGCGGTGGCCCCGCATGAGGGTGGCGACGGCGCGGGCGCTCTCCTCGAGCGCGGTGGCCGCGCGGCTGTGGGAGCGGCCGTGCCACTCCTCGACCAGCGTGGCCCCGGAGGTGCCGAGCGCGACGCCGACCTTGCGCCGGGTGAGGCTCGCGACCGACGCGGCGCCCATCGCGATCATGGCGGGGTCGCGTACGCCGACCGCCAGCGGCCCGACCGTCATCGCGATCCGGTCGGTGGCCAGGCCGATCGCCGTCGCGAGGGCGAACGCGTCCCAGGTGGCCGTCTCCCCGATCCAGAGCTCCGCATAGCCCAGCCGGTCGGCGAGCACGGCGGTGTGCAGTGCCTCCTCCGGCGGACGATCGAGCCACATTCCGACGACCGCACTGATGTCCATGGGCACCATCGAAGCAGAGTCCCCCGCACACGGCGCACGGGGGCGCTGGGCCGTGTGCGCATACAGTGGTCCGCGTGGCTGATGAGGCGTGGAAGGTAGAACCGTCCGGTCCGCTGCGTGGCGACATCCACGTACGCGGCTCCAAGAACGCCGTGACCAAGCACATGGTCGCGGCCATGCTCGGCACGGGTGAGAGCACGATACGCGACGCGCCGGAGGTCGGCGACGTCGAGATCACCGGCGCGATGCTTCGGGCGCTCGGGCACACGGTCGAGCGCGTCGGATCCGACATCACGATCGCGCCCGGTGCCGTGGTCGAGCCGCGCGTGCCGGAGGCGTTCACCGGCCTCAACCGGATCCCGATCCTGATGGTCGGCCCGCTGCTGCACCTGGCCGGCGAGGCGTTCGTACCGCTGGTCGGCGGCGACCCGATCGGGCGGCGCCCGGTCGACTTCCACGTCGAGGCGCTGCGGGCGATGGGCGCGGAGGTCGAGGTCGGCGAGGCCGGCATCTCGGCGCACGCCACCCGGCTGCACGGCGCGCGCATCGACCTGCCGTACCCGAGTGTCGGCGCCACCGAGACCGTGCTGATGTCGGCGGTGCTGGCCGAGGGCAAGACGGTGCTGCGCGGCGCGGCGATGGAGCCCGAGGTCGTCGAGCTGGCGCTGTTCCTCCAGCGCATGGGCGCGCACATCGAGCTGAGCCCCGACCGTCGCATCGTCATCGAGGGCGTGCCCCGGCTGAAGGGCGCCTCGACGCGCCTGTCCGGCGACCGGCTCGAGGCGTTCTCCTACCTCGTGGCCGGGCTCATCACCGGCGGCGAGGTACGCGTGCACGGCTGCTCCCAGGACCGCCTCGTCACCGCGATCACCACGCTCGCCCGTATGGGCGCCCGCTTCGAGATCACCGACGACTGGATCACGGCGTCGGCGCCGGACGGGCTGCGGCCCGCCGCCGTGCACACGGACACGCACCCGGGCTTCATGACGGACTGGCAGCAGCCGCTGATGGTGCTGTTCACGCAGGCCGAGGGCATGTCGGTACTGCACGAAACGGTGTTCGAGAACCGCCTCGTGTACGTCCCCGCGCTCAAGAAGATGGGCTGCGAGATCGAGGTGTTCAACGCCTGCCTGGGTGGGCCCGCCTGCCGTTTCCACGACAGCAACGCCGTGCACTCCGCCGTCGTACGCGGCGTGTCCAAGCTCACCGGCGCCGACGTGACCATGCCCGACGTACGCGCCGGGTTCTCGGCGGTCCTGGCCGCCTCGGTCGCCGACGGCGCCTCCACGCTGCGCGGGGTGCACCACATCGAGCGCGGCTACCACCGGCCGGCCGAGCAGTTCGCGTCGCTGGGGCTGACGCTACATCGCGAGACCGTCTGACCGCCGTCGCGCCATCCGGACGAACAGCTCCGGCGTCCTGCGTCGCAGGGACCCCGGCACGAGGTGGCTGGCCGCGCCGATGCCGCGCAGCAGCACCGCGAGCGACCGCTCGCGGCCCGGCCCCCAGGTGAGGCCGTACTGGTCGCGGATCGTGGGCGGCAGCAGGCCCGCGGTGACGAAGCGATTGAGCGGCAGCGCGGGCCTGAGGTACGCGGGTAGCCGGCGCGCGTCGAGTACCGCGCGGGCGAGCCGCCGCGCGGTGTCGGTGACCTCGAGCGCCGCCACCGTACGGTCGAAGTAGGCGCGAAAGGCGGCCAGGTCGGCGGGCTGCGCCTCGCGCGGGCAGCCGAGGATCGCGGCGACCTCCGTCGCGTCCTCGTAGTAGCGCTCGGCGACCGCCTCCGGCAGCGGCCCGAACAACCGGGCGTACAGGTCGAGGGCGGTGTCCGTGAGCGTGGCGTTCACCCAGTTCTGCAGCACGGGGTCGCCGGCGTCGTAGCCGGGGCCGGTCACTCGCCCATGGACACGGCGGACGGTGGCCGCCGCACGCTCGGCCTCCTCGGGCGTGCCCCACACCACGAACGTCAGGAAGTCGAGCGTGCCCGCCAGCCGGGGCAGCGGGTCGTTCTCGAAGTCGCTGTGGTCGGCCACGCCCCGCGCCACCAGCGGGTGCGCGAGCTGGAGCAGCAGGGCGCGGCCGCCGCCCGCGATCAGCGCGGGCTCGGCCGCCACCCAGCGGATGACCGCGTCATTCCCGACCATGCGCCCATTATCGGCTCATCCCCGCAGTCTGCGCACGACCGATCGGACGCCCGGGATGACCGTGAACACGCGCCGCAGCGGGCTCACCGGCGAGGCGAGCACGCGCACGCTCACCTTGCCGTTCTCGGTGCTGTACGGCGAGAGCCTGCCGCGCGCGGACAGCCCGACCGCGCCGTCCAGTCGGCGTTCGAGGATCCAGCCGCCGGCGTCGAGCCGTACGACGAGGTCCCAGGTGCCAGGGGTCAGCTCGGGGAGGGTGTCCAGGTCGAACACGGCCTCGCCCGAGGCCGCCAGCCCGGACGAGGACAGCGTGGTCACCGTGAGCGGGTGGTCCATGCCCTCCTCGCGGCTGCGGACGTAGAGCTCGAGGCGCCGGCGTTCGCGCGAGGCGTCGAGCAGCTCCGGCGGCAGGTCGAGGGTGACCGGCGGCTCCCAGCGCCCGTCACTGAAGGCGAACCTCGTGCCGTCCGCGTAGGCGAAGCCGGCGGTGAACCGTACGGCCAGCCGGCCGTCCTCCCAGCGCAGGTCGTCCATGACGGGCAGGAGCGTGCTATCGCGCTCGGCCTCCAGCAGGGCGAACAGCTCGTCGTACGCGTCGCGGCGCAGCAGCGCCGAGCGGACCCGCATCCGCAGCGGGAGCCGCTCGTCCACGCCGGGGCCGAAGCGCTCGGCGGCGAGCCGTCGCGTCTCGTCGTACACCGCGCGCCGGTAGTCGGCGGGCGCGTCCAGGAAGGTCTGGTTGCCGAGCCGCTTGAGGATCTTCCCGCGGTACCAGTGGACGTGGTAGCGGTCGCGCTCGTCGCCCGGAGAGACGTGCTCGTCGACGATGTCGAGCACCTCGCGCAGCGCGGAGTAGTAGTGCGCCGGGTCCGGCAGGCTGCGGGAGTAGCTGCCCTCGCGCTTCACCCAGTGGCAGCACGGATAGTCGGCGAGGACCGAGATGGTCTCCGCGCGGAAGTAGGCGGCCAGCACGAACCGGTGGTCCTCGAGGCGTACCGGTCCCTCGGGGAACCGGAGCTTGTGCTCGCGCAGGAACGATCGGCGGAAGAGCTTGTGCGGCGTCAGCATGCCGAGCAGCGAGTCGCCGAGCACGTCGGCGCGGTCGCGGGAGGCCCGGAACATCGCCCTCGGCACCGTACGCCCATGGCCGACCATCCGGCCGATCACGATGTCGGCGTCGTTGCGCTCCGCCATGGCGTACATGCGCTCGAGCGCCTCGGGACCGAGCCGGTCGTCGTCGTCCAGGAAGTAGACGTAGTCACCGGCCGCGGCCTCGATCCCGGCGTTGCGCGGGCCGCCCGGACCGCCGCTGGGCGGCAGGTGGAGGACGCGTACGCGGTCGTCGGTCGCGGCGATCTCGTCGAGGAGCCGCTCCGTACCGTCGTCCGAGCCGTCGTCGGCGAAGATCGCTTCGAAGTCGCCGATGGTCTGCGCGAGCACGGACTCGACGCAGCGTCTCAGCTCGTCCCCGGTGTTGTGGACGGGGACGATGACGCTGACCTTCATCGCGGCAGCTCCAGCGCGGCCTGGACCGCCGGCGCGAGCAGGTGATGGTCGGCCGGGTCGACGAACAGCCACTCGTCGACCTCCGCCATGGCGGTGAGCTCCCCCGCGTATCCGGCCGTGTAGCAGGCCATCCGTACCTGGGTGCCCAGCGGCTGGTCGTGCGCCGGCGCCTCGACCACCCCGATCCCCTGGAACGTCTCCCGCTCGAGATCGACCCCGAGCTCCTCACGGACCTCGCGCGACAGCGCGGCCCAGTCGTCCTCCCCCGGCTCCCGCTTGCCCCCCGGCAAGTAGAGCCGATCACGCGAACGCGCACGTACGGTCAAGAGACGCCCCTCGTAGATGTGCACCCATCCCACGACATCCAGCACAAGAGACATCCTGCCAGGGCACAGCCCCTCCCGCCGCACGTGCGGCGACGTGGCGCGACCGAGCTCAGGCCGGGACGGCCGACGCGGTCGTGACGCGGGCGACGCAGCGGCGGAAGCTCCACACCGAGATCACCACGGCCGCCGCGCCGAGGAGCGCGACCGCGATCGTACGGACCCACAGGTACGTCGAGATCGACTGGCTGAACAGCAGCCACAGGCTCAGCGCGGTGTTGAGCGTGAAGACGAGCGACCACAGCAGCGACATGCGCAGGAAGAACCGGTGTACCCGCTGGTGCGCGAGGAACGCCTCGGGCAGCGGCACCAGGTCGGTGGCGACCTTGGCGGCGAGGGGGCGGCCGAGCGGTACCGAGGTGAGGAACGACATCGCGACGAGCATCGTGCCGAGCGTCGGCTGCAGGAAGTACACGACGGCGCTGCCGGTGATGGCCGCCAGCGCGGCGCGTGCCGTGACGCCGAGCGCCGCGAGCAGCAGCGTGCCCGGCACCGGGCGGCGCCGCACCAGGCGTACGAGGATTCCGCCGTACACCCAGGTCACCGCGGTCACGAGCGCGCCGTTCAGCCCGAGGACGAGCATCCCGGCGTAGAACACCACGACGGGCGCGATCATGCTCTCGACGACGCGCGGTAGGGCGTGCACCGCGAGCGCCGTCAGGCGGGGGATCTCGAACCGGTGCGCTGGTTCCATCGGCCGCACGGCTCCCGGTCGATCGGCTGAACGGGGGACGCGGCCAACGGTACGGGAAGTTAGCCAGGCTTTGACCGTTTTGAGGGAGACAGGACCCTCGCACCACGAACGGCGACGGCACGACACCGATCCGTGACAAGGACACGCCCGGCCGACCGCGAGCCGGGGCGGGGCGGGGGTTCGTCCGGCTGACCGCGAGCCGTGGCGGAGTTCGTCAGATGGCCGGGCCGTCGAGGGCGCGGCGGTAGCCGCCGACGGTGCCGGTGCCGATGTCGGCGTAGCGGCCCGCGTGGCGGCCGGCGGCGAAGCCGTCGCCTCGGACGCGCTGTCCGCGTGCGCGGCCGAGGACCGGGAACCGCGCGGCGAACTCGGCGCGTACGCGGTCGTCGTCTCGGGCGAGGACCAGGGCTCCCGAGGTCTGCGGCGCGGAGGGGAGCTCCTCCCGCAGGCGGCCACGGGCCTGCGCGACGCGTTCGGCGACGACGTCGCCGTAGCCGACGAGGAAGGACTTGAGGTAGCCGTTGCGCCAGCGTGTGCGGTCGGCCTTGCGGCGGAACACCTGCTCGGGATAGGCGCGGATGTGCGCGTCGGCGGCGCGTGTGCCCGTGCCGTCCATCTGAAGGGTGAGCGAGGGCAGCAGCATCGCGAGCGCGTCGCGGGCCGAGCGGGTCACGACGGTGAGGAGCTTCACGTCCTGCCGGTAGGTGCCGTCGCCGAGGATCGCGCACTCGCCGCCGAAGGCGCGCACGACCGAAGTCAGGCCCGCGGACCGGGCACGCGCGTGGCCGTCGCGGCCGAACACCACGTGCTCCCAGTAGACGACCGGCTCCGGCGCCTCGCCGCGGCTCTCGCGCAGCGTCGCCTCGTCGATGGCGTGGCGCAGCATCAGCTCGGCGGCCTTGGCCGCGCAGGCCTGGGCCTCGGACTCGGGCGTCTCCGGATGCTCGGCGCGTGCCAGTAGCGCGCGCACCCTGCCTTCGTGGTCGATGGCCATGCCGACGGAGAGTAACGGGCGATGCCGACGATCGCCCACCGAACGGCGGCATGAGCGGCGCGAGCGGTATGCGTCAGGATGGGAGGTGACACGGCTGCGTCGGAGATCCCGGGCACCGCCATCGTCAGAGGAGACCCCGTTGCCGGACGAGATCTGCTTCCTGAGCGCACGTGAGCTGGCCCGCCTGATACGGGAGAGGGAGCTGTCCGCGCGTGAGGTGACAGAGGCGCACCTGCGGCGCATCGAGGAGACCAACCCTCAGGTCAACGCGGTGGTGACGCTGACGGCCGAGCAGGCGTTGCGCGAGGCCGACTCGGCGGACGCGTTGCCCGCCACGGCCCCGCGGCCGAAGCTGCACGGCCTCCCGGTCGCGCACAAGGACACCCACGAGACGGCGGGCGTGCGTACGACGTCGGGTTCGCCGCTGATGGCCGACCACGTGCCGGCGCGTGACGAGCTGGTGATCGAGCGGATGCGCGCGGCGGGCACGATCATGCTGGGCAAGACGAACGTCCCGGAGTTCGCCGCGGGGTCGCACACGTTCAACCCGGTGTTCGGGACGACGCGCAACCCGTACGACCTGTCGCGTTCGGCGGGCGGCAGCAGCGGCGGGGCGGCGGCGGCGCTGGCCTGCGGCATGCACCCGATCGCCGAGGGCAGCGACATGGGCGGCTCGCTGCGCAACCCGGCGTCGTTCTGCAACGTCGTCGGCTTCCGACCCTCGCCGGGCCGGGTGCCGAGCTGGCCGGGCGACGCGGCGTTCTCGACGATGGGCGTCCAGGGGCCGATGGCGCGCAGCGTCTCCGACGCCGCCCTGCTGCTGTCGGTGCTGGCCGGCCCCGACCCGCGTTCGCCGATCGCGCTGGAGACGCCCGGCTCGGCGTTCGACGTGCCCCTCGACCGCGACCTGACCGGGCTGCGCGTGGCATGGGCGCCGCGCCTGGACGGCTCGATCCCGGTCGACCCGGAGGTGCTGGCAACGCTCGAGCCGGCGGTCAAGGTCTTCGCGGACCTGGGCTGCACGGTGGAGGAGGCGTGCCCGGACCTGTCCGGTGCCGACGAGGTCTTCCGCACCCTGCGGGCGTGGCAGTTCGAGCTCGCGCTCGGCACGATCCTGGACCACCACCGTGATCAGCTGAAGCCCAGCCTGGCGGCCAACATCGAGGCGGGCCGTCACCTCACCGGGCCCGACCTCGGGCGCGCCATGGTCCTGCAGACGCGCCTGTACCACCGGACCCGGGAGTTCTTCGAGCGCTACGACGTGCTGCTGGCCCCGGTCTCGCAGGTGGTGCCGTTCGACGCCGACCTGGAGTACCCGGCCGTGGTCGCGGGCGAGCCGATGCCGTCCTACCTGGAGTGGATGCGGTCCGCGTACCTCGTCTCGGCCCTGGGCTGCCCCGCGCTGTCGGTACCGGGCGGCTTCACCGACGGCGGGCTGCCGGTCGGTCTCCAGGTGGTCGGGCCGCACCGCGCCGACCTGGCGGTGCTCCAGGTCGGGCACGCGTTCGAGCAGGCGACGATGTACGGGACGCGCCGCCCGCCCCTCTGATCTATTTATGAATCCCTAATTGGGCCGACCATAAACGTTTGCCGCATTATCGCCGACCTGGACTGACGCTCAGCGTCCCGAGATGAGGCCGGCCAGCCGCGCGTACGCGGAGGTATGAGTCACCCGGTCGTACTCCCTGCGGTCGGCGGCGCGGTACAGCGCGTAGATGAGCTGGACCCCGGCCCAGCGCAGCGGTTCGGGCTCCCACGGCCGCACCCGCCGTCCGACCCAGGGCAGGCCGGTGAGCGCGGTGTCGTCGCGAAGCAGCAGGTCGCGGAGGGTACGCCCGGCGAGGTTGGTGGTGGCGACGCCGGTGCCGACGTAGCCGCCGGCCCAGCCGAGGCCGGTCTCGTGGTCGACGTGGGCGGTGGAGCACCAGTCGCGGGGCACGCCGAGCACGCCGCACCAGGCGTGCTCGATCCGGGCGCCGGCCACGGGCGGGAACAGGCGCCGGAGCACCTGCCACAGCGCGGCGGCGGTCTGCGGCTGCGTGGCGCCCCGGTCGTCCCAACGCGAGCCGTACCGGTACGGGACGCCGCGCCCGCCGATTGCGATCCGGTCGTCGGCGGTGCGCTGGGCGTAGATGTAGGCGTGCGCGTGGTCGCCGAGCAGCTCGCGGTCCTGCCAGCCGAGGCGCGACCAGACGTCCGCGCCGAGCGGCTCGGTCACGATCATCGAGCTGTTCATCGGCAGCCACTGGCGGCGCTGGCCGGCGAGCCCGGCGGTGAAGCCCTCGGTCGCGCGGATCACGTACTCGGCGCTGACGGTGCCGCGGTCGGTGACGGCCTCGGCCGGCCGGCCCGCCGACGTACGCGGGCGGATCTCGGTGACGGTCGTGGACTCGAAGACGTCGACGCCGAGCGCCTCGACCGCGCGGGCCAGGCCCTGGACGAGGCGGGCGGGCTGGACGCGCGCGCAGTGCGGGCTGTGGGTGGCCTCCAGGGCACCCGCGACGCGCAGCCGGCTCTCGCGTTCGTCGCGGTCGAGCAGGCGCAGGTCCTCCTCGGCCCAGCCCCATCGCCGCGCGTCGTCGAGTTCCTCGTGCAGCCGCTGCCGCTGCGCCGGGTTGGTCGCGACGTTCAGCACGCCGCCCTTGTGGACGTCGGCGTCGATGCCCTCGGCGTCCGCGACCTCGATGACCTCGTCGACGCTCGCGAACATGGCGCGTTGCAGCGCCACGACGCCGTCCGTGCCGTGGGCGCTCGCGTAGCGTCCGGGCGACCCGGCGAGTTCGGCGGTCAGCCAGCCGCCATTGCGCCCGGAGGCGCCGAACCCGGCGAACTCGCGTTCCAGGATCGCGACGCGCAGGTCCGGCCGGGCGCGCTTCAGGTAGTACGCGGTCCACAGCCCGGTGAAGCCGCCCCCGACGAGGCACACGTCGTACGCGCGCGGGCCGGGCAGCGGGTCGCGGCCCGCCGGCATGCCCTCCTGGCGATACCAGAATGAAACGTCCCCGTTGGTGAAGCCGGGAGTGGCCGGAATCTCATCGGCGCCCAAGAAATGCCTCATAGGACTCTAGTTAAGTACAAAACGGTCGAAGGACGATCGTCTGCCCCACGGGTTGATGGCGTATTGCCCCTTCTAGGTTTTTTGAAGTGTTGCTAGCTGGTTTATGGGTCTGCTTGGGTATTCGGTGCACACGTACCAGGCGTAGCGGGACGGTCACCGAACATCATCGTGCCCCGCCGCCGTGGCGGCCTCGGAGGGCGGACCAGGGGGTCCGGACGGGCGCGGCCGGCCCGCGTGTGCGACGGAATCCACAGAAGAGGAAACGGGGTACATCCGTGCGCAACCGCCGCGCCGCATTGTTCAGGGTGCTGCTCGCACTCACCGTGCTGAGCGGGTGTGGCGGGTCCGGGCATTCGGCGAAGGAGTCATCACCGACGCCGACCGGGGACCTGCTCCAGTTCACTCCGCTCAACCTCGGCCTGCCCAAGCAGGCCCTGGCCGCGCCGATCACCGGCAAGGTCCCGGCCGGCAAGGTCCTGCACGTCGGCGTCACGCTGAAGATCAACGACGCGACCTGGAAGCAGTTCGGGCACGGCAAGAGCCCGACCCAGGGCGCCCAGAACCTCGCCCAGAAGCTGGGCGCGAGCGACGCCGAGCTGCAGAAGATCAACGCCTACCTGGCGGCCGCGCACATCAAGGCCATGCCCAGCAAGACCCATACGAGCCTGACCTTCGACGTCAAGGCGGGCGTGGCCGGGCAGCTCCTGCGCACCTCCTTCGTGACGCACCGGCTGAACGGCCGGGAGTACTTCACACCCGACCCCGCGCACCCGCCGGTGGTCCCCAAGCAGGTCTCCGGGTACGTCCTCGCGGTGACCGGCCTGGACAGCTACAGCGTCGCGCCGAAGACGCACAGCGCGCTCCCCCAGGCCACGCCCACGCGGGCGGGCTCCTGCGCGCGGTTCCCGGACCAGGCGGCGACCTCGCAGAAGCTCGCCGCGGCGTACGGCTACAACACCCTTTACGGCCAGGGCTGGCACGGCGAGAACATGACGGTCAACCTCGTCGAGATGGACGGGTACGACCGGCAGGACGTCGGCACCTACGTCGGCTGCACCGGCTCGCACGTGTCCCTGTCCAACGTCGACCTCGGTACGAGCGCGCCCGCGCCGGGCGGCGAGGCGACACTGGACATCGAGATGCTGGCCGGCCTGGCGCCCTCCGTGCGCATCGTCGACTACGAAGAGGACCCGGCCCTGCTGAACACCGGGTCCGGCACGGACTCGTGGACCGCGTTCAACAACGCGCTCCAGCGGATCATCGACGACAACGTCAGCGGCGCGCACCCGGGAAGCGTGGTCAGCATCAGCCTCGGCGGCGCCGAGGGCCTGATGTCGCAGGCCACGATGCAGGCCATCGACCAGAACATCCGCATCCTCACGCAGGCCGAGCACATGACGGTGTTCGTGGCGACCGGCGACTGCGGCGCGTACGGCGACCGTACGTACGGCCCGCTCGACGTGTCCTTCCCCTCCACCTCGACGTGGGCGGTGGCGGTCGGCGGCACCCGGATGCGGTTCGGCGCGAACGGCGCGCGTACCGGCGAGGAGGTCTGGTCCGACCGGACCGACCTGTCAAAGTGCGAGAACCAGTGGGGCAGCGGCGGCGGTCTGAGCAAGGTCTTCCAGCGGCCCCCGTACCAGCAGGCGGCCGGCGTGCAGAACCAGTACTCGACCGGCGGCCGTCAGGTGCCGGACGTGTCGGCGGCCGCGATCGAGCTGCCGGTTTACTACCGGGGCCGGTGGGTGCCGTTCGGCGGCACCAGCGCGGCCACCCCGATCTGGGCGGCCGGGATGGCGCTCATCAACCAGGGCCTGCTGGTGCGCCGCCACTACTACTGCTACGGCCCGGACACGCTGTACCACGCGTCCACGCAGGGCGGCGCGAACACCCCGTACACCGACGTCGTGTCCGGCAACAACCTGTACTACCCGGCGACGCCGGGCTATGACCTGTCGACCGGGCTCGGTACGCCCAACGCGACGAACCTCTACAACGTCCTGCTCAACTCGCCCGCCTGACCGCGACGCGAGGACGCCCGGCACACGACGGTGTGCCGGGCGTTCGCGGTCACAGGTCGGGGTCCGTGTCCTTGGCGGTGGCCGTGGGCCGCAGCGACTTGCGCAGCGGAACGATCATCATGCTGAAGTCCGCCGAGGCGATGATCCGCTCCTCGGAGTCGGTCACCCGGCAGTCGACCACGATGAGCCGGCTGCCGGCGCGCACCACCTCGGACCGCGCGTAGACCATGTCGCCGTGCGGCCGGCCGAGGTAGCGGACGTGCAGGTCGGCGGTGACCAGGCTCTGCTTGCCGGGCTCGAAGCCGCTCCCCCGCGCCGCCGCCGTACCGGCCGCGACGTCGATGAGCGTCGCGATGGCGCCACCGTGCAGGTTGCCGGTGCTGTTGAAGGCCTCCGGGCGCACCGGCATGGACAGCACGGCGTGCTGATCGCCGAGCTCCACCATCTCGATGCCGAGCAGGTCGTGCAGCGGCGTGCCGTGGCGAAGCGCCGAGCGTACGAACTCCCGGTCCGGCTCTGGCAGCTCGGCGATGCGCACGGTGCCGGCCGGCATCGCCGACGGGATCCGCGTGGGTCCAGACGGTTCTTCGGCCATGGGGCTCCTTCGACTCACGACGGCATTCGCCGAACAACCCGCCCCGGACCTGATTCATTCCGCCTCGGCCTCGCGGAACGGGCGGCCGGTGTACCGTGCCCCCAACGGGTCGGGCCGGAGAGCGAGGGCGTACGCTTCCTCTGCCGAAAAAACGGTCATTGAGGCACTTGCTATCCCAATGTAAGCAATACGAGACCGGCTGATTGACGAAACGGCCGACGAAGGCCCGAATTTCGGTGCAAGGTGCGGGCACGGGATAGCTCAATGTGGCGTCAGACCATCGAGTACTGACGCAGGGGAACACACGGCGAAGGGGACCCGCCATGAGGCATGCGCGCGACGGGGTGTCCGCGGTCATTGACGCGGCGACACGCGTACTTTCCATCAGTGGGCGGCTTGAGCTGCCCGAAGTAGAGAATCCACATGTGAGCTGGGGAAACCTGGCGAGCGAGGGTGTATGGGCGCCCACACGTGACGGCCAGCGAATACAGATCGCCATCACGGGGGCGGCCGACGACCGCACGGCCACGGTCATCCGGCCGAGCCTGCGCGTCTTCGTCGGCGTCGACGCCGACACCGACGTGATGGCGCAGACCACGCCGACCGGCGTCCGGTTCATCACCGTGGTGCACGGGCCGGGTGCGCCGACGGAGTTCCGCTTCCCACTGGGGCTGGGTGACGGACTATCGCTGGACGCGGCGCCCTCCGGCGGCTACGACGTGGTGCACGAGCGGTACGGCGCGACCGTCGGCCGGTTCCACGCTCCGTGGGGCTACGACTCGCTCTACCGTCCGGTGGGCGCCGAGTACCGCCTGGAGGGCACCACCATCGTGATGACGGTGCGCCACCAGGAGGCGGACGCCCTTTATCCGGTCGTCGCGGACCCGCACTACTCGCGCTGACCGGGAGGCTCTGGAGCCTCGATGTCGAGACGGCCGCCGACGGCCCGCTGGGCCTCGGCGCCGATCCACTCGTGCCGTCAATCGCGACGGGACCGCGCATCGCGACCCGAGAACGCACTCGAGCCCGGCACACTAGGGTCAGAGGGCTCGGTTCTGCCGGACCCGTAAGTATCGTAGAGTGCTTTCGGTACTGACGGCTGGCACGATCACGACATGCGGGAGGCGAAGTGCTGTTCAGTCATGACACCGAGCACGCGCTCGGGACCGTGGTCGACCTGATCAACACGGGCCCGGACGCGGTCGACGAGGAGCAGCTCCCCGACCTGCCCGCGCTGCAGGAGTTCGTCGAGCGCAACGCGATCAGCGACGTGAGCGCGCTGGACACCGAGGACCTCGAGGCCGTACACCGCCTGCGCATCCGCTTCCAGGACGTCTTCCAGACCGCGGCCGACACCGACATCGCGGTCCGGCGGATCAACACGATCCTCGGCGACACGCGGACCTCGCCGCACCTGACCGACCACGACGGCTACGACTGGCACGTGCACTTCTTCGCGCCGGGCTCACGGCTGGCCGACCATCTGTCCACCGAGTGCGGCATCGCGCTGTCCTACGTCGTGGCCGCCGGCGAGCTCGACCGGCTGCGCATCTGCGAGGCGCCGGACTGCGACCGCGTGCTCGTCGACTTGTCGCGCAACCGCTGCCGTCGCTATTGCGACAGCCGCACCTGCGGCAACCGGATGCACGTGGCCGCCTACCGCGCGCGGCAGCGGGAGTCCTCCGCGCGCTGAGCGGCCACCGCGTCGAGCGCCCGCCGCGCCGACGCGACGTCGTGCACGCGGAACACCCGGGCGCCCAGCCACGCCGAGACGCCCAGCACCGCCATCGTGCCGACGCCGCGCTTGTTCACCGGCCGCCCGAGGGTCTCTCCGATGAAGTCCTTGTTGGAGACCGCGACCAGCACCGGCCAGCCGGTGTCGACGAGCTCGCCGAGCCGGCGGGTGATCTCCAGCGAGTGCCAGGTGTTCTTGCCGAAGTCGTGTGCGGGGTCGATGAGGATCGCGTCCCGGCGTACGCCCAGGGCGACCGCGCGGTCGGCCTCGGCGACGACGTGGCGGACCACGTCGGCCACCACGTCCCCGTAGCCGATCCGGTGGGGCCGGGTACGCGGCTCGAGCCCGCCCGCGTGCGCGCACACCAGCCCGATGTCGTGCCGGGCGGCCACCTCCGCGAGGCGCGGGTCGACGCCGCCCCACGTGTCGTTGAGAAGGTCGGCCCCGGCGCGCGCGACCGCCTCGCCGACCTCGGCTCGCCAGGTGTCCACGCTGATCACCACGTCGGGGTGACGCCGGCGTACGGCCACGACCAGGTCGACGACCCTCCGCAGCTCTTCCTCGACGTCGACCTCGTCGCCCGGTCCGGCCTTGACCCCGCCGATGTCGACGATGTCGGCGCCCTGGGCGACCGCCTGGCCGGCCGCCGCGAGGGCGGCGTCGAAGCCGAAGGTCGCGCCGTGGTCGAAGAAGGAGTCGGGCGTGCGGTTGACGACGGCCATCACCAGAGGACCATCGAGTGCCCTGCGGCCCAGCCGCAACGGCGCCTCACCGGCCGTGATCACCGGTGGATCCCCCTTCGCCGAACGGAACGGACGGGCCGGTTGTGCCGACGCGGACGGCGCGAGACGTAGACCTGGCCGTCGCGCACGATCACATCGTACGCGGGCAGCCCCCGTCCGGCCGGTCCACGCCGCACCGCGCCGCCGTCGAGGGCGAACAACGCGCCGTGAAGCGGGCACTCGATGCAGTCGCCGACGATCGTTCCCCGGGTCAGCCGGGCGCCGGCGTGCGGGCAGACCAGGCCGAGGGCGTGCAGCCGACCTCCGGTGTTGCAGATCACCGCGGCTAACCCCGCGATACGCCGAATCTCGCCGTCGGCAAGCTCGCCGTCCGCGCAGACGCGCACCAGCGCATCAGTCTCACGGCGACGCCTGCGAAAGAGCCGGACAACTCGCAGCATGATGCCGAGATCGTCACATATTCCCCCGACCGGATCCAGGCCCAGATCGCCGACGGCCGCGCGCATAGAATGAGGTTCGGGAACGAGGACCGGCCTCTGTCGCTACCGCTGCGGCGGTGCGGCTAACCTCGTTCCGACGAAACGGGCATCAGCCCGTAAGCTTGGAGGTTCCGCTGACCACGCGAGCGCTCATCACCGGGATCACCGGGCAGGACGGCTCTTACCTCGCCGAGCATCTGCTCGAACAGGGGTACGAGGTGTGGGGCCTCGTACGAGGGCAGGCGAACCCCCACGTCTCCCGACTGCGCAAGCACATCGGCGACGTCCAGCTGGCCTACGGCGACCTCCTCGACCAGGGCAGTCTCATCTCCGCCGTCGAACGGGTACGGCCCGACGAGGTCTACAACCTCGGAGCGATCTCGTTCGTGCCGATCTCGTGGCAGCAGGCCGAGATCACCGCCGAGGTCACCGGGATGGGCGTCCTGCGGATGCTGGAGGCGATCCGCGTCGTGAACGGCATCGGCGGCTCCCGCACCCCCGGAAGCGGCCAGATCCGCTTCTACCAGGCCTCCTCATCGGAGATGTTCGGCCAGGTACGCGAGACGCCGCAGAACGAGCGGACGCCCTTCCACCCGCGCAGCCCGTACGGCGTCGCCAAGACCTACGGGCACTTCATCACCCAGAACTACCGAGAGTCGTACGGGATGTTCGCGGTCAGCGGCATCCTGTTCAACCACGAGTCGCCGCGCCGCGGGGCCGAGTTCGTGACCAGGAAGATCTCCCTGGGCGTCGCGCGCATCAAGCTGGGGCTGGCCGAGACGCTGACCCTCGGCAACCTCGAGGCACGGCGCGACTGGGGTTTCGCCGGCGACTACGTGCGCGCGATGCGGCTCATGCTCGCCGCCGGTACCCCGGAGGACTTCGTCATCGGCACGGGCCGTACCCATTCGGTGCGCGAGCTGGCCGAGCTGGCCTTCACGACCGCCGGCCTCAACTGGCGCGACCACGTCGTCACCGACACCGCGCTGACCCGGCCGGCCGAGGTCGACCTGCTGTGCGGCGACCCCAAGAAGGCGCGTGACCAGCTCGGCTGGGAGCCGCAGGTCTCCTTCGAGGAGCTGGTCACGATGATGGTGGAGTCGGACCTGGCGCTCCTGTCGCGCTCCGACCGGCCCGAGGACGAGCCCCTCAGCTATCACCACTGGTAGGCGGAGCCGGCGCCCGTGTCACTATTTGCTATGGCCTGTTGCGCGCATGATCCGGGCGTCGGCGAGATGATCATTTGAATCTCCGGCTTTCGGAGGCCCGCGGGCGCTGGGTGCTCGCCGCCACCGTCCTGGGCTCGAGCCTGGCGATGCTCGACGCCACGATCGTCAACGTCGCGCTGCCCCGCATCGGCCGGGAGTTCGGCTCGTCCGTGGCGGGCCTGCAGTGGACGGTCAACGCCTACACGCTCACCCTCGCCGGGCTGATCCTGCTCGGCGGCTCGCTCGGCGACCGGTACGGCCGTCGGCGGGTCTTCATGATCGGCGTGGTGTGGTTCGCGCTCGCGTCCGCCCTGTGCGGCCTCGCTCCGGACATCGTCGTGCTGATCGGCGCCCGTGCCCTCCAGGGCATCGGCGGCGCGCTGCTCACGCCCGGGGCGCTCGCGATCATCCAGACCTCGTTCGCGCCCGAGGACCGCTCCCGCGCGGTCGGTGCCTGGTCGGGCCTTGGCGGCGTCGCCGGCGCGGTCGGGCCCTTCGTGGGCGGATGGCTGATCGCCGCGGCGGGCTGGCGCTGGGCGTTCCTGCTGAACCTCCCGCTCGCCGCCGTCGTCCTGCTCGTCGCCGCCCGGCACGTGCCGGAGAGCCGTGACGGGGCCGACCACAAGGGCTTCGACGTGCTCGGCGCGGTCCTGGCCGCCGTCGCGCTCGCCGGGGTCACCTACGCGCTGACCGAGGCGCCCGAGAAGGGCGCCTCGATGGCGGTCGTCACGTGCGCGGCCCTGCTCGGCGTCGTCGCGGGCGTGGCGTTCGCCGTGGTCGAGCGGCGGCGGTCGGGCGGAATCGGGCCCAGCCCCATGCTGCCGCTCGGCATCTTCGCCTCGGGCCAGTTCACGGCCGTCAACATCGTGACGTTCATCGTCTACGGCGGCATGTCCGTGCAGTTCTTCCTGCTGGTGGTGGAGCTGCAGGTGGTGGCGGGCTACTCGCCGATCACCGCGGGCACCGCGCTGCTGCCGGTGACGCTCATGATGCTGCTGCTGTCCTCGCGCGCCGGCGGGCTGGCCCAGCGGATCGGCCCGCGCATCCCGATGACGGCCGGTCTGGTGCTGGCGGCCACCGGGATGGCACTGACCCTGCGGATCGGCCCGCACGCGTCGTACTTCTCCGACGTGCTGCCGGCCACTCTGATCTTCGGCCTCGGCCTGTCGGGCACGGTCGCGCCGCTGACCGCGACCGTGCTGGCCACCGCGGACGTCCAGCACGCGGGTGTGGCCAGTGGCGTGAACAACGCGGTCGCGCGCGCGGCCGGGCTGTTCGCGGTCGCGGGCATTCCGCCGATCGTCGGGATCACCGGCGACGCGTACGCCCGGCCGGGGGTGTTCGACCACGGCTTCCACACGGCGATGGCGATCGCGGCGGCGCTGCTGGCCGGCGGCGCGGTGCTGACGTATCTGACCGTCCGCGACGACGCGCTGGAGCCCGACCACGTGACGGCGTGCCCGGAATGCGGGTACAACTGCGCGGTCGGCGCGCCGCCGCTGGAGCCCGGCACCGCGCACGGGGCCGTCTGAGAGACTGTTGGGGAGCCCTCGTCCGTCGCGAGCGGCGGGCCAGGGGGCGCGTCGCAAGGCGGAGGAGGGAGCCGGCCCGGTGTCGGCCGGCGACCGACGACAACGCGGCGAGGCGTCGCCTGGGCGCCGCGCAGCAGGGCATGGGGCTCCCCAACAGTCTCTGAGGCTCAGCTGCGGGTCTTGGCGAACGCCAGGAAGTCGCGTGCGACCGGCTGGAGCGGCCGGCGTACGTGCACCAGGCCGATCGTCGTGGTCATCGGCGGCATGAACGAGCGCACGGCGAGGCCGTCGGCCGCGTCGATCTGGTTGCGGTACCACATGAGGGAGCCGACGCCGGCGCGTACCCAGGCGAGCCAGGACCCGCGCTCGTCGGACTCGACGGCGGGCACCGGCGTCACGCCGATGCGGGCCAGCATGCCGTCGAGCTCGGTGCGCCGCGCGCTGCCGCGCGCCGGCATGACCAGCCGCAGCCCCTCGAGCGCGGACAGTGGCACCGGCTCGCGCAGGTTGAGGCCGGGCGGGGAGACCAGCACGATCTCCCGCTGCTCGAGCGGGTGCGCGGCGAGGTCGCCGGGCACCGGCAGGTCGGTGAGCGCGAGCTCGGCCCGCCCGTCGCGCACGGCCGCGCCGACCGCGTCGCGGCCCTCGCAGCGGATCACCCGGATCCGGGCGGCCGGCTGGTCGCGCGCGAACTCGGGCAGCAGCCGCGCGGTCAGCTCGGGCTCGAGCGTCGCGGTCGAGGCGACCCTCAGCTCGCCCGGCTTTCCGCCGATCGGTGCCGAGGAGAACGCCTCGATCGCGGCGACCGCCTGCAGGGCATCGCGTGCGTAGCGCACGATCTGCTCGCCGGCCTCGGTGAGCACGACCCCGCGGCCGGCCCGCGCGAACAGCTCGATGCCCAGCTCGCGCTCGAGATCCCTGATCGCCCGCGACAAGGCGGGCTGCGCGACGAACAATGCCTGCGCCGCCGCGGTCATGGTGCCGTGGTCGGCGGTCGCCACGACATAGCGCAGCTGCCGCAGATTCATGCACCGACGGTATGGCAATGCGCCGGATCGATCCTGGACATGACGTGAATTGATCTGGACATCGTCGTCGCAGGGGGTCGCCCTGCACCGACAAATCGCCACAAAGCAATCATCAAGGACCTGCGCTCAGGACAGGTCGGTCCCGTATGTCTGCTTCACGACGTCGAGGTGATGCCAGGACTCCCCCACCCAAACACCCGGAACGGCGCGTACCGCCTCGAGCGTACTGAGCAGGACACCACGTGACGTGGCGTCGACGCCGCAGATCAGGTCGTAGCGACCGAAGCCGGTGACCACGTAGTTGATCCCCGACAGCCGCGCGATCCGCGTCGAGGCGGTGACGACGTCGGAAGAGATCCTGATGCCGACCCCGGCGAGCTCGCCGGACCCGAGAGCACGCGAGTCCACGATGCCGCTCACGTGGATGACACCGGTGCGCATCAGCCGTACGGCTCTGGCTCTGGTGGCCGCCTGCGACAGGCCGACGACCTCGGCCAGCCGCGTGTAGGGGGTACGGCCGTCGCGGGTCAACTCCCGCAGCAGCCGCCAGTCGATCTCGTCCAGGGAGACGTCGGGCAGCTCGGTCACGACCGAGTGCGCGTCCTTCACAACGGAGATGACGCGGAAGACCTCCACGCCACGGACGCCGGGCAGGGAGCGAACGGAGTCGACCTCCTGCGCGAGCGTCACGTCGTCGCGTACCCGGAATTCCGCGACCACCGGGTGGGCGCCCGTCACCAGGGCGGCGAACCAGGCCGCCGGTCTCCTGGCCACGGCGTCGACGACGTGGCGCGACGGGCCGTCGACGTCGATCGAGAGATGACCGATGGCGCCGGTTCCGACGACCGACGCGTGCACGATTCCGACCACGCGCACGATCCCCGAATCCAGAAGGTGCTGCACGCGCGTGCGCACGGCCGTGCGCGACAGCCCTACACGGTCGGCGAGCGCCTGGAAAGTCGCCCTCCCATCCCGCTGCAGCTCGCGTACGAGCACGGCGTCGACCGCATCCAGCACGGGGTTCCTCCTCGGGGCCTGCATGTTCCTGCGTTGACTTGCATGATCATTTCATTAAGCGCGTGTTCGTCGCGAAAACGGAGCGTTGTTCGTGTTCGTTCGCTGAACGACCACGGATGTGTCGGTGAGGCGCGGAGTGGGTGCCGAAAGCCGCGCCGTTCGCGAGTTACCGGCATGGCAACGTCCGGGATCATGGCGCTAGAACTCTCGTCCCAATTCGGCAAGGATTTCGTGGGCCTCCTCACTCGCGGCCTTCTCCGCCTCTCCCAGCCCTCGTGCGGCATGGGCGACGGCGAGGCAGCGCAGGGTCTCAGCCAGGTCGAGTGGCTCCTGCAACTCGCGGAAGATCAGCACCGATTCCTCGAGCTGCGCGGTGGCCGCCTCGGGGGCGCCGTCGGCGAGCAGCATCTCTCCCATGAGGCGCAGGACGTGACCCTCGCACGTGCGCCAGCCGACCTCACGGAACGTGCACATGGCCAGGTCGAGGACCGGACGTGCCTCGGCGTGCCGGCTCTGGCGCACGAGGCACTCGCCCATCCGCATGCGGACGACGGCCTCGCTCAGCCGGTCGCCGATCGCACGGAACGTCGGCAGTGCCTGTTCGAGGAGCTGCAGCGCGTCGCCGTGCCGGCCCAGCTCGAGCTTGACGCCGGCGAGCCTGCGGAGCGCGTGTGCCTCGCCCATGCTGTTGCCGGCCACCTGGTAGAGCCGCAGCATCTCCTCGAAGCGCGTGCGCGCGGGCTTCGTACGCCCCTGGTCGAGGTCGCACAGGCCCAGCCCCTCGACGGCGTACGCCTCGGCCCGCTGGTCGCCCAGGTCGTGGAACAACTTCAGCGCGGCCGTCCACAGGGGGCGCGCGGCCTCCGGGTCGCCGGTGATGCGGATCGAGCCCGCGACCCCGCACAGGGCGCCCGCGCGGCCGTAGCCGTCTCCGACGCTCTCGCACAGCCTCGCGGCGCGCTCGAAGTGGCGCCGCGACTCGCCGAACCGGCTCTGCACGAAGAGCATCGCGCCGAGGTTGATCTCCGACGCCGCCTCACCACGCGGGTCGCCGGCCTCGCGCGCCGCCTCGAGAGCGTCCTCGGCGCAGCGCCGCCACTCGAGGACGTCACCGCAGAACTCGAAGAACGGCAGGCTCGCGCTCGCCAGCTCCCAGCACAGTCCGGACAGGCCCTCCGCGCGCGCCTGGCGTACGACGGAGGCGATGGCCGAACGCTCGCTCTCGAACCACATGAGGGGATCGGCCAGCAACGTGCTCGTGGTCTCCTCGTCGAGCGGGCGCCGTGGCGCGTCGCCGCTGAGCGGCGCGTAGTAGCAGTTGGGCAGCCGGCTCTCGGCCGCGCCGACCAGCGCCAGCCAGGTGGACAGCGCACGGGCGAGCGCGGCGCGGCGCGCGTCCGCCGGCTCGTCCGCCATCGCGCGCTCGCGCGCGTACACGCGCAGAAGGTCGTGGAACCGGTAGCGCGGCTGGTCGGTGGCGTCGCGCCCGGCCACCTCCAGCAGCCGGGCGTCGACGAGCTCCTCGACCAGGTCCTCGCCCTCGGGCACGGACACGTCCACGAGGGCCGCGGCGGTCCAGGCGGCGAAGTCGGGTACCTCCAGCACGCCGAGGAGCCGGAACGCCCGTTGGGCGAGCGCCGACAGGCCGCGGTGGCTGAGGGACAGGCTGCCGCGGACCTCCAGGTCGGCGTGGACCAGTTCGTCGAGGCGGCGCTGCTCGTCGGCCAGCCGCCGGGCGAGGCGGTCGAGCGTCCAGTGCGGCTTGGCGGCCAGCCGCGCCGCCGCGATCCGCAGGGCGAGCGGCAGGCGGTCGCACAGCTCGGCGACCCGGTCGGCGGCGTCGGGCTCGGCCGTGACCCGGTCGGCGCCCGCCACGCGGGTGAGCAGCTCGGTGGCCTGCGCCTGGTCGAAGGAGTCCAGCTCGATGCGGACCGCGCCGGGCAGACCGGTGAGCCTGCGGCGTGCCGTGACCACGACGGCGCAGGCCGGGCTGCCCGGCAGCAGCGGGCGTACCTGCTGCTCGTCGGCGGCGTTGTCGAGCACGATGAGGACCCGGCGGCCGTCGAGCCGCGCGCGGTACAGCTCGGCGCGCTCGTCGGGATCCTCCGGGATGGCCGCGCCGTCGACGCCGAGCCGCCGCAGCAGGCGCCCCAGCACGTCGGCGGGGTCGACGGGCGCGTCGTCGGTGCCGCGCAACCCGACGTAGAGCCGCCCGTCAGGGAACCGCGTGCGCAGCCGGTGCGCGACGTGGACGGCGAGCGTGGTCTTGCCGACGCCGCCGCGGCCGGTGACGGCGACGATCGGGACCGCGCCGTGCGGCTCGGGCCGCCAGGTCACCGCGTCGACCATCTCGGTGACCTGCTTGGCGCGGCCGGTGAAGTCGGCGATGTCGGGCGGGAGCGGCGACGGGCCGGTCGACGCTTCGGACTCCGCGCCGAGTGAGGAGTCGTCGGCGAGGATCGACTGCTGGATGCGGCGGAGGCCAGGACCGGGTTCGAGGCCCAGCTCTCCGACCATCGTCTGGCGGGCGTCCTGGTAGGCGTCGAGCGCCTCGGAGCGTCGGCCCGCGCGGTGCAGGGCGATCATGAGTTGGCCGCGGAAGCTCTCGCGCAGCGGATGCTCGCCGACGAGGGAGACGACCTCGGGGATCAGGTCGCCCGCCCGGCCGAGGGCCAGGTCCGCGTTGATCCGCTCCTCGATCGCGGTCAGCCGGCGCTCCTCGAGGCGTACGGCCTCGGGTGCCAGGCCGGGCAGCCCGCCCAGCGCCGGGCCGCGCCACAGGCCGAGCGCGGCCCGCAGCTCCTCGGCGGCGTGCGCGGGCCCGCCGTGCCGCGCCGCCTCGAGGTGGCGTTCGAACTCCAGCAGGTCGACCTGGTCGGTCCGCAGGACGTAGCCAGGGGCCGCGGTCACGATCACGTCGCGTACGGGTCCGCCCGCCGGGTCGGCGGCCCGCCAGGCCCGCCGCAGCGCCGAGACGCAGGCCTGGATCTGCGCGATCGCGGTCGTCGGGGCGTGCTCGCCCCACACCGCCTCGATGAGGCGGTTCACGCTGTGCACGCGTCCGGGGTCGAGGGAGAGCGCGGCCAGCACCGCTCGTGCCCGTGGGCCGATGGGTACGGCTGCGGTGCCGTCCCACAACTCCACCGGGCCCAAGAGCCTGACCTGCATGCGTGCCTCTCAGCGAGGGTTGCCTGACCTGCCCGTACGACATCGGAAGGTGCAGGCCGTACGGAGGCGCCAGCAAAATCCTTAGCACAGCTCAGCACAAGTGTCGCACGAAGAAATCACTCATCGTCAATGGCAAAAGGAAGAAAGCTTCCTATCTGCTGGTTCTTGCACCCTTCCCACCGATGAGGCGATCCTGGCGGGTTCGCCGTTTCCTCCGCTACGTCGCGATCACGGCACACTGTCCGGATGGCACGACGACTCCTGGCCGCGACGGCCTTCGCCGCGGTGATGGGCGGCTGCACGACGGCCTGTACGGCGGGGCACGACGGCTCCGCCGCGGCCCGCCCCGTACCCCGTGCACCGGCGGTGCGGCACCCGCCGGCGACCCCCACGCCCGCTCCCCCGCCGAACCCGCGGACGATGGTCTTCCACGGTCCGCGCGACTCCGGAATGGTGGCCCTCACCTTCGACGCCGACATGACGCACGGCATGTGGCGGTCGCTCGACGCCGGGCGGATCAAGTCGTCGTTCGACCACCGGATCATCGACACCCTGCACCGCACACGTACGCCGGCGACGATCTTCGCGACCGGCCTGTGGATCAAGCGCTATCCGAAGGAGACGGCGAAGCTCGCGAACGACCCGCTCGTGGAGTTCGGCAACCATTCCTACGAGCACGACGCGTTCACGATGCCCTGCTACGGCCTCCCCGGCCTGTCGCCGAAGAAGCGCACGTCGGACGTACGGCGCACGGCCGCGATCCTGGACCACGACGTTCCCGGGCACACGCCCTACTTCCGCTTTCCCGGCGGCTGCCACGACCAGGCGGCGGTGAAGGCGGTGGTCGCGGCCGGGGTCACGCCGATCCAGTGGGACGTGATCAGCGGCGACGCGTTCGGGCACGACCCGCGTGTGATCACCCGTACCGTGCTCGCGGAGGCGAAGGGCGGCTCGATCGTGGTGATGCACCTGAACGGCGCGCCGACCGCGCCGGAGACCCACTCGGCGCTGCCGAAGATCATCAGCGGGCTGCGCGGCCGGGGCCTGCGCCTGGTCACGGTGTCGGAGTTGCTCGCGGCCCGTTGAACCCAGCACCTGCGGGTATCCCTCAGAATGGAGCGTTGTATCCCATTCGAGGCAAATCCGAAGTTATGAACGGTGTTGACGAACGTGCGCCTGCTGAACCGTGAGCAACCGGTCCACGACCTGACCTACAACGACGTCTTCATGGTGCCCCGCCGCTCGGACGTCGGCTCACGCCTCGACGTCGACCTGTCGACCACGGACGGGAGCGGGACGACGATCCCGATCGTCGTCGCCAACATGACCGCGGTGTCCGGCCGCCGGATGGCCGAGACCATCGCGCGGCGCGGCGGCGTCGCCGTGATCCCCCAGGACATCCCCGTAGAGGTCGTGGCGAATGTGGTGAGCTGGGTCAAGAGCCGCCACCTGATCGTCGACACCGCGATCACCCTCGGTTCCGGCGCCACGGTCGGCGAGGCGCTCGGGCTGCTCTCCAAGCGCGCGCACGGCGCGGTGATCGTGGTGGACGACGACGACCGTCCCAGCGGCGTGGTCACCGAGGGCGACTGCCTCAGCGTCGACCGCTTCACCCAGCTGCGCGAGGTGATGTCGCGCGAGGTCGTCACGCTGCCCGACACGGTCGCGCCGCAGAAGGCCTTCGAGACCCTGCACTCGCGCGGCCACCGGCTCGCGCCGGTCGTGGACGCCGACGGGCGGCTGATCGGCGCGCTGACCCGCACCGGGGCCCTGCGCGCGACGCTCTACCGGCCCGCCGTCGACGATTCGGGTCGGCTGCGCGTCGCCGCGGCGGTCGGCGTGAACGGCGACGTCGAGGACAAGGCCGCGGCCCTCATCGAGGCCGGCGCCGACCTGCTGGTCATCGATACCGCGCACGGCCACCAGGAGAAGATGATCTCAGCGCTGGCCCGCGTACGGCGCCTGGACCCGCGGGTGCCCATCGTGGCCGGCAACGTCGTGACCGCAGAGGGCGTACGCGATCTCGTCGAGGCGGGCGCCGACATCGTCAAGGTCGGCGTCGGACCGGGCGCGATGTGCACCACCCGCATGATGACCGGGGTGGGCCGCCCGCAGTTCTCGGCGGTGATGGAGTGCGCGGCGGAGGCGCGGCGGCTCGGCCGCCATGTCTGGGCGGACGGCGGCGTACGGCACCCGCGCGACGTCGCGCTGGCCCTCGCCGCCGGAGCGGCGAGCGTCATGATCGGCTCCTGGTTCGCCGGCACGTACGAGTCCCCCGGCGACCTGCAGCGCGCCGCCGACGGGCGGCTGTACAAGGAGAGCTTCGGCATGGCGTCGGCACGCGCCGTGAAGCTCCGCACCGGCGACGACTCGCCGTTCGACCGGGCGCGCAAGGCGCTCTTCGAGGAGGGCATCTCCACCTCGCGGATGTACGTCGACCCACGCTCGCCGGGCGTCGAGGACGTACTGGACGGCATCATCGCCGGGCTGCGCAGCGCCTGCACGTACGCGGGGGCGCGCACGCTGGAGCAGTTCCACGAGCGGGCGCTGATCGGCGTGCAGAGCTCCTCGGGCTACGCGGAGGGCGAGCCCCTGCACACGAGCTGGTGACCGCCCATATCCGCCCGGATCACCGCTGACGAGCGGCGATCCGGGCAACACACCGCGACGGTGCTGGCGCCGCCGCCGTGGTCTGCGCACCCTTGTCCCCGGTACTCCCCCCGGACTGACGGCTGGGCGCGTCACGCGCCCCCGGGGAATCGGGGCAATCGGGTGGCGGGACCACGCTTTCGGCTCGCGGACGGGCGGACCTTCACGCTCCGCGGCGCCCTGCTCGTCACGGCGGCCTCCGCGCTGCTGCCCGGACTCGCCCACCTGCGTTCGGGCCGGCGTGGCGCCGGCATCGCGCTGTTCGCCGGGTACGCGGCCCTCGCCGGCGCCCTCGTGCCCACGGGCATCCTGCCGATCGGCCTCACACCGGCCCTGCCGCTCTCGGGACGGCAGGCCCTCGCGGGGTTCGGCCCGGCGGTCGCCGCGGCCGCGTGGGTGACCCTGCTCCTGCTGTCCTACCGCGCCGTACGGCCGGGGGACGCGCCGCTGCCGGCGCGTGCCGCGGCCGGGGCCGTAGTCGCGCTGCTGTGCGCGCTCATCGTGGCGCCCGCCTTCGTCCTCCCCCGGCACGGCGAGCACGTCGTCGCACGGGCGCCCGCCGCGGCCCCGAGCGCGGCGCCGGCCGTCCGCCCTCCGTCGCGGCACGACGCACGACGGCTGAACCTCCTGCTCGTACCGTCCGGTAAGGGCGCGCCGTCGCTCGCCAGCGTCGACCCGCGTACCGGTGACACCGTGCTGCTGGCCCTGCCCGGCGGCGTACGCCACCTGCGCGGCCTGCCGGCGGCCCTGCGGCTGGACGCGGTCTACGCCTACGGCGCGGCGCACCCACGGCTCGCGGGACGCCACGCCCGGGACCCCGGCGCCGCCCTGCTGAAGCGCGCCGTGGGCCGGGCGGTCGGCCTGCCGGTCGACCGCTACCGGCTGGTCGGAGCGCGCGAGATGCGACGGATCACCCGTGCCGCGCGACGGTGCGGCGCGGCGCGGCTCGTACCGGGCCACGGGCGGGTCGTACGGGTACGGCTGGGCCGCCGGTCCCTGCGCACCGCCGCCGCGCGTGCGGTCGGCGCCGGGGACACGTGCCGGTGAGGGTCAGGCCCGCATGGCCGCGAAGGCACCCTGCAGGATGCCGACGCCGCGGTCGTCGCCGAGCATGCCGTCCTGCATGCGGTTCATGACGTAGGCGACCGTCATGCGGGCGTCGAGGTCGAGGACGACGACCGAGCCGCCCCAGCCGCCCCAGAAGCAGGAGCGCGGGGGCAGCGGCACGATCGCCGACGGAAGCGTGTAGCCCATCCCGAACCGCAGCGGCGCGCCGAGGACGCGGTCGATGCCGTCGGATTGCGCCTCGAAGACCGCCTCGCAGCCCTTCTCGGACAGCAGGCGTACGCCCCGTGCCTCGCCTCCGCAGGCCATCACCGACTGGACGTGCGCCACCGAACGCGCGTTGCCGTGGCCGTTACCGGCCGGGACCTCCGCGCGCCGCCACTCAGGCGTCCAGGACACCTTGGGCTCGACGGCCGGGTTGCCGGGCGTCCGCATCGTCATGTCCGGGACGACCCGCGAGACGCGGTGATCGTGCTCCTCCGGCAGTCCGATGTGGAAGTCCGCGCCGAGGGGCTCGGCCACCTCCTCGCGGAAGAACGTGCCGAGCGTACGGCCGGTGACGCGGCGGACGATCTCGCCGACGAGGTAGCCCTGGGTCAGCGCGTGGTAACCGGACTCGGTGCCGGGCTCCCACTCGGGCGCCTGCCCCGCGAGGAGCCCGGTCACCTTGTCCCAGTCGTACAGGTCGGCGACCTCGAGGGGCTCCCGCCAGAACGGCAGGCCCGCGGTGTGGCCCATCACGTGCCGTACCTCGACGTTCTCCTTGCCGGCCGCCGCGAACTCCGGCCAGTACGTCGCCACCGGCGCGTGGAAGTCGATGAGGCCGCGGTCGGCGAGGATCAGCGCGCACAGCGCGGTCATCGTCTTGGTGATCGACCAGATGTTCGTGATGGTGTCGCGCTCCCAGGGCCGGTCCGTCTCGGGGTCGGCCAGGCCGCCCCACAGATCGACCACCGGCTCGCCGTCGACGTAGACCGCGACGGAGGCGCCGATGTCGGCTCCCCGGTCGAAGTTGGCCGTGAACGCGTCGCGAACGCCCGCGAAGCGTTCGTCACAAAAACCGTGAATCTCCGCCACAGGCCGACCCTAACCCACCGCCTGGAGGGCGGCCTGCCCCGTCGAGCCGGACGCGATCGAACCACCAGCGTCGGGAACGGCGCACGCGGGCACTCTCTCAATGGGTGGATCATAGAGAGGGACACCTAGGCGAGGACGGTGCAATGCCCCGCATCCATGGGGTCGAGGCGTATCGCATGACCATGCCCCGCGGCCGGCGACCCGAGAGCATCCTGGTACGGATCTCCGGCGACGACGGCATCGACGGCTGGGGCGAGGTCGGCGGCTCCGACCACTGCTGGGCCGACATCGAGGAGCGCGTCGGCCCCGCCCTTCTCGGGCTCGAGTGGGACATGCCCGAGGAGGTCGTCGGCATCGGCGGGCTGGGCGGCCACGCCGCCGCCTCGGCCGTCGACATCGCCTGCTGGGACCTGTGGTGCCGCCACCAGCGCAGCCCGCTCGCGCACTCCCTCGGCGGCACGCGTACCTCGATCATGGCGGGCGGCCGCCTGAGCGCCGAGCAGTCCCTGGACGTGCTGCTGACCCGCGTCAACCGCCTCATCGGCGGCGGGTACACCCGGGTGACCCTCGCCATCCACCCCGGCTGGGACATCGAACCGGTCCGCGCCGTACGCCGGGCGTTCCCCGCCCTGGCCCTCCACGCCGACGCGGCCGAGGGCTACACCGAGTCGCCGGAACACCTGGACGCCCTGGAGGCCTTGGACGCGTACGGGCTGCTCGCCATCGAACGCCCGTTCGCCGACGACGATCTGGGCGCCCACGCCCGCCTCCAGCTCCGGCTCACCGCGGCCGTCTGCCTCGACCCGGCCGACCTGGACACCGTCGACGCGGCCATCTCCGTGCAGGCGGGCCGTATGCTCAGCCTGCGCATCGCGCGGCTCGGCGGCCTGACGGCGGCCCGAGGCGCCCACGACCGCGCCCTCGCCGCGGGCTGGGACACCTGGTGCGGCGGCGCCGACGGCTTCGGCATCGGCCAGGCCGCCTCCGTGGCCCTGGCCAGCCTGCCCGGCTGCGACGCGCCCAGCGACATCACCGAGAGCCCGTCCGGCATCGCCGTCGTCTCCCCACCCGTCAGCGCGGTCGGCGGCGTCGTCGCCGTCCCGTTCACCCAGCCCGGCCTCGGTCACCAGGTCGACGAGGCCCTCGTCGCCCGCATCGCCCGCCGCAGCATCCGCATCCCGGCCTAGGTCCGGCCTAGGGGGTGACGAGCTTCGTGCAGGCCATGGGCTGGCTGGCGCTGCTCGTCTTCGGGTTCCCCGCGCTCGGGTACCTGCTGGTGCTGCTCGTGTCACACCCGCGGCCCCCGGCGGCCTTCGCCTCCTGGTACGGGATCTTCGTCCTGGCGTGGTTCCTGGCCGCGCTCCCGGTCATGGTGCCGCTCTCGGCGATCCCGCCGCTCCCCCGCGCCGCCGTCGCCGCCGTGCTCGTCTACCTGGTCGCGCTGGTCGTGCCGCTGGCCTCCGGGCTGGCGCGGTACCCCCTGCACGTCGTCCGCTGCGGCCACCTGCCGCTGGTAGGGACGACCTTCGCCGCCGGGAACGCCTACACGGCCCCCGGCAGCCCTGCGTACGCGGTGACGCCCTTCAGCGATCGTTTCTTCCGTTCCCGCGAGGAGGCCTCGGCGGCGGGGTTCCACGAATCAGGTTCGGCCGGCCCGGTGGCGTAGGCGGGCGGGGACTGCGGGCGTTCCCCCGGCGGTCGTAGCCTGAATGACCTCGTAGCGCCGCGTCGCGGCTCGAACCGTTCATCGCGCCTATCTCTCCGCGATCCACCCTGTATTCCGGCACGACACGGCCCCGCGAGCATCCTTCCGCGCCTCCGATCGGCCGAGTTCGCCCCTCACCTGCCCTGATGCGAGAGATGATCTGACCATGTGCAACGAATCCCGCGTGGGAGCGGTGTGGATCGTGACCGGCCCACCGGGGAGCGGGAAGTCCACGGTCGCCGAACTCCTCCTCGCCCGCCTGCGCCCCGTGCCCGCGCTACTCGACAAGGACACGATCTACGGCTCGTTCGTGTCCGCGACCCTGCGCGCGAACGGACGGCCGGAAGGCGAGCGCGAGGGGCCCTGGTACGACGAGAACATCAAGCTGCACGAGTACGCGGGCATGACCGCCGCGGCGCGTGAGATCCGCTCCCACGGCTGCCCCGTGATGCTGAGCGGCCCGTTCACCGGCCAGATCCGCGAACGCGACCGGTGGCGGGCCTGGGTGGAGGAGCTGGGCGGCTCGCCGGTCAACCTCGTGTGGATCCGGTCGGACCGCGACACGCTGCGCAGCCGGCTCGAGCACCGCGGGCTCGCGCGTGACATGCGGAAGCTGGAGAGGTTCGAGGAGTTCCTCACCGCGGTCCACGCCGACCAGCCACCGCCCGTACCGCACATCGCGCTGGACAACCGCGCGGAGGCCCCACCCCTCGCCGACCAGCTAGAAGAGGTCTTCTAGCGGTGGAATAGCTCGCGAAGGTTGACGACGAGCAGGATGCCGGCGACGACCACCAGCGGGCCGAGCAGCACGTACCGTCCGCCGTAGCTGAACGCGAGCCCCAGCCCGGCCGCGACGGCGATGCCCGCGGCGAGCATGAGCAGGCCCGTCGCGAACGCCAGCAGCCGCCGACGACCCCACGCCTCCATCGTGACGAACAGGATGACGACCGCGGCGAGCATGATCGCGACCGGCTCGTGCGGCACCACGAAGATCCCGACGATCGCGAGGATGAACAGCGGCGTGCTCAGCGCGGCCCACACGAGCAGGAACCTCGCGCGGGGCCCACGGGTCGGCGTGTACGGCTCGTGCGGTTCCCGCAGGTGGGACTGCGGGAGCGCGGCGGCGGGCGGCCGGGTCAGCGTCGCCTCGTGCGCGTCGCGCTCCTCGGCGAGCTCGGTACGCCGGGCGACGAGCTCGGTGAGCGCCGCCTCCGCCTTGGCCACCTCGGCGACACGCCGACGGGCGAGGCCGCGGGTGTTCTCGTAGTGGCCCAGTGAGACCGCGGTCGTGCGCATCCGGCGCAGGTCGGCGCGGTCGCGCTCGATGTCGTCGTCGGCGCCGGCGATCTCCCGGCGGAGCGACTCGACCCGCGCGAGCAGCTCCCGGCGCGCCTCCCGCTCGTCCGGCGGGATCTTCTGCAGCCCGGCCCACCCCAGCGGGTCGGCCCACAGCGTACGGACCCGGCCGTCGCGTTCATAGCGCGGACCGGCGGGCGCGCGCTCGCCGCCGACCCAGTCACGGGTGTCACGGCCCCACAGGCCGCGGAATCCGCGGACCCAGAGGGTGTCGTCGGAGATCAGGACCGGGTGCCACGTGCGCGGCCGGTCCGGGCCGACCACCTCGCCGTTGCCCAGCGCGTAGTCGATGAACGGGATCCCGACGCCGTACCCCGGCCGGTCGCGCATGTACGGGAGGGCGATCGCCATCAGCCGCTGGACGGTGCGGACGACGGACCGCAGGCGCTCGGGGTTGACGGTGACGAGGTACTGGCCCTTCACCACCGCGCCGGAGTGCGACCCCGCTCCGACGAAGACCATCGGGTGGTCGCCGACCGTACGCAGGTCGGGGTCGTCCCAGCGGCGGCGCAGGTCGTCGCCGCGGTTGTCGTGCGCGGACACCGCGACCCACGCGGGTGTGGGCCCCTCGTCCGTCTCGGCGAGGTAGACGGTCACGGCCTCCCAGTCGGACTCGTGGTCGTTGACCCCGCTGAACGTCGTACGCCAGTCGTTCATCGCGTACAGGAACCAGTACTGGAGCACGACGTAGCCGCCGTCGCGTACGACCCGGCCGTAGTAGACGCACCGGTCGGGGCTCATCCGCCGCTCGTACAGGTCGGCCGCCGCGGCGGCGACACCGCCCGGCACGGATCCGCGGAGGAAGAGCGACGCGCGCAGCAGCACGTCGAAGACACGCCCGATCAGCCCGACGGCGGCCAGCCGCCCGGACTTGGCGATGGACGGCCTCGCGCGGCGATGTCGGCGGACCTCCTTGCGCGCGAACGGCTCCTGGACCAGGAGCAGGGACAGCTTCGACGACGTGTCGCGCTCGGCGGTCGCGACCAGGCTCTCGATCGTCAGCCGGCCGGCCGGGACCAGCTCCTCCTCACCGCGCCACAGGCCACAGCAGCGGACGTAGTCCTCGACGTCCACCGGGAAGAAGCGCTCCCCCTCGTTGTAGACGAGAACCGGTTCGTACCGTCGCAGCAGCGCGAGATCCGCGCTTTCGGCGGGCATCTCACCTTTCTCACTCACAAAGCCCCCAGAACAACCATCATCCGGCTGTTATACCGAATCGCGCGCCGGTAGAAGCATTCGCGATGAATCCGCATGAACGGTGTTTCGGCGGGTAACCCCCAACCGCCCAGCCGTCCAGGGAGTTGATCTTCGATGACCGCAATGCTCCGAGTCCCCCGCAGCCGAGCCGCCTTCAGCGGCGCGCTCCTGGTGCTGCTCGGCCTGTGGGGTGCCCTGGTGCCTCTCGCCGGCCCCTACTTCCATTTCACCTTCGCACCCGACAAGGCCTGGTCCGTCACGTCCGGCCGCCTCTGGCTGCAGATCCTGCCCGGCGCCGCCGTCTTCCTCGGTGGCCTGATGGCGATGTCCAGCGCCAACCGCGCCTTCGCGGCGTTCGGTGCCTGGGTCGCCGCGGTCGGCGGTGCCTGGTACACCGTCGGCGTCCCGGTCAGCGCGATGTGGGCCACGGAGGGCCACCAGCTCGGCCGTCCCCTCGGCGGCACGTCGCGCCAGGTGGTCGAGCAGCTCACGCAGCTGTACGGCCTGGGCGTCGTCGCGGTCTTCCTCGCCGCGCTCGCCCTCGGCCGCCTCGCGGTCGTCGGCGTCAAGGACGCCCGGCTCGCCGAGCAGGAAACCGCCGAGGCCACTCCGGACCCGGACGCCGACACCGTGGAGACCACGGCTCCGCGTGCCATCGGGATGGGCCGCTCGCCCGTTCCGGCGCAGCGTCCGGGCTCCTTCACCGAGGGCGTGCCGCCTACGCCGCCGGACGGCCTCTCGACGCCGCGTACGAGCACCGGCGTTGAGGGCGGCGGTGACGTCAAGGTCGCCGGCGATGCCGAGCGGCCGGGCGCGAACGCCTGACCGAAGCTCTGGCTGCGGTCATGATCCCGCCCCCTCTCGCGGAGGGGGCGGGGCTCAGCCCTGATAGAGGGCCAGCACGGCGCGCGCGGAGGCGGCGATGCGGTCACGTAGCTCCTGGGGGGCCAGGACCTCCGCATCGCCGCCGAACCTCATCAGGTCGGCGTGCGCCTGGCGTACCGACTCGATCGGGATCACGGTGCGCACCCAGCCCTCCTCATCGGGCTCACCGGCGTTCTCCATCGCGGCCCGGATCGCCGCCGGGGTGAACAGGTGGTGCAGCCGGCCCATGCCGTCCGGCGAGAACCGTACGACGGCCTCGCCGTTGAACATGTTCGCGTGGAAGCGCTCGAGGTAGACGCGCCAGAACTCGGCGAGATCGAAGTCGCAGGGCCGGTCGAATTCCTCGTCGAGGAGCTCGAGCATCAGGATGCGATCGACCCGGTACGTGCGCTCGGTGCCGTCGGCGCGGGCGATCAGGTACCAGTTGCCGGCCTTGAGGACCAGGCCCAGCGGGTCGAGCGTGCGGTCGACCTCGGGCGGCGTGCCCCATCGCCGGTAGCGGACCCGCAGCCGCCGCTGGTCCCACACGGCCTGCGCCACCGCGGTCAGATACGGCGTGGGCTTACCGCCGTGGAACCAGCCCGGTACGTCCAGGTGGAACCGCTCACGTACGCGGCCGGCGCGCGCGGCGGCCCCGCTGGGCAGCGCCGCCATCAGCTTCAGCTCGGCCGCCGCGAGGACCGTGCCCAGGCCCAGCTCGGCGGCCGGTCCGGGCAGGCCGGTGAAGAAGAGCGATTCGGCCTCCTCGGCGGTCAGGCCGGTGAGGCGGGTGCGGTAGCCGTCCACGAGCTGGTAGCCGCCCGTCGGTCCCCGGTCGGCGTACACCGGCACGCCCGCCGACGACAGTGACTCGACGTCGCGGTAGATCGTGCGCGGGGACACCTCGAGCGCGTCCGCCAGCTCCTGCGCGGTCATCCGCCCCCGGGACTGGAGAAGCAGAAGGAGAGAGACCAGCCGGCTGGCGCGCATGGGCCCAGTTTGGCCCCTCCCGGCTCAGATGACGATGACGGTTTTGCCACGAGCCCGGCCGGTACGGCTGCGGGCGAGCGCCTCAGGGGCCTGCGGAAGCGTGACGGTGTCCCCGATGACGACGCGCAGGCGCCCGGCGTCGATCTCCCGGGCGAGGCGGTCGAGAAGCATCGCGTCGCTCTTGTTGGTGAAGTTGGCGGCCTCGACGCCGGGCAGGCCGTTCTCGGGAACGGCGAAGACCGGGCTGAGGACCGTACCGCCGGGGCGTACGGCGGGCAGCAGGGCGTGCAGCCTCTCCGTGTCGCTGACCAGGTCGATCACGGCGTTGACCTGCGGGTCGATCTGGTCGGCGAGCGGTCCGGCGGTGTGATCGATGACCTCCATGGCGCCCAGCGCCCGCATCAGGTCCGCCTTCGCGGGCGACGCGGTGGCCACGACCGTGATGCCGCGCGAGGCGGCGAGCTGCGTGGCGAACGTCCCGACGCCCCCGGTCGCCCCGACGATCAAGAGCCGCTCGACGTCGCCGATCCGGTCGACGAGGTTCATCGCGGTCATCCCGGCGGTGGGCACGGCCGCCGCCTCGCTCAGCGCGATGCTGTGCGGTGCCGCGGCGATCGCCGGCTCACGGGCCACGGCGACCTCGGCGTAGGAGCCGCGCCCGTTCTTCGCGCTGCTGAACTGGCCGAACACCGGATCGCCCGGCTGGAATCCGACGACCTCGGGCCCGACGCGCTCGATGGTCCCCGCGCCGTCCGTGCCGAGGATCAGGGGGAAGGACGCGTCCGGGATGGCGCCGTCGATCACCTTCCAGTCGAACGGGTTCATGCCCGCCGCGCTCAGGCGTACCTGGACCTCACCGCGTCCCGGCTCGGGCACCGGTCGCTCGGTCAGCTCGGGCTCGGCTCCAAAACCGGACACGGTGACAGCGCGCATTGGTCCCCCCCGAAACGTCTGACGGTCCATTACCCCATGCCCCCGAGGCTCATTCGCCGCCATTCGCACATGATCGCACCTTCCGCGCCCGCTAACCTGCATGGTCGTGTCCGTGGGTGATTCTTGGCCGGTGAGGGTGGTGACCGGCGACGCTGGGAGGGTAACGATGGCAGGTGTGCGACATGCCAGATGGGCCCTCATGCTGACGCTTGTGACGACGATGGCCTGCGGAGGCCCGCAGAGCGGCGGTGTCGCCCAGCCGCCCGCCGCTCGTACGTCCGTCCTGACGACCTCGCCCGCGCCGCCGAACGATCCGGCGGTCGCGGCGATGCGGTCCTACCTGTCGGGGCTGGCGGCCAAGAAGAAGTTCACCGGCGCGGTGCTGGTCCTGCGGCACGGCCAGGTGCTGGCGCGCTTCGCCGCCGGCGAAGCCGACGAGGCCAAGCACGTGCCCAACCGGCCGGAGACCATCTTCCGGCTCGCCTCGGTGAGCAAGCAGTTCACCTCGATGATCATGCTGAAGCTGCGGGACAAGGGGCTGCTCCGCCTCGACGACCCGGTCTGCCCTTACCTCGTCCCGAAGTACATCAAGGCCTGCCCGAGCGCCTGGAAGCCCATCACGATCCGCGAGATCTTGGTCCACACGTCCGGGATACCCGACATTTCAGAGATGAGTGATTTCTTCCCGAAGATCTCGAAGCCGACGACGACCCAGGAGATCATCTCGCGGTTCGTGAACAAGCCGCTGGACTTCAAGCCCGGTACGAGCTGGAAGTACAGCAACTCCGGCTACATCCTGGCCGGCGCGATCATCGAGACCGTCACCCACAAGCCGTTCGGCACCGTGCTGCACGACGAGATCACCGGACCGCTCGGCCTGCCGCACACCGGCTACAGCCTGGGCGCGTCCCCGCCCGGCTCCGCGAAGGGGTACGCGCGGCTGGGGGCGCTCCTGTCGCCGATCAACGGCTCGGAGGCGAACGCCGCCGGCGGCATCTACTCCAACGTCGACGACATGGGCCGCTGGGACCGCGCGTTCGGCACCGGCCAGGTCGCCGTGCCCGGCACGATCAAGGAGGCGTTCACGTCCCAGCACGCCTGCCCGTCCGGCGGCTGCCTGGACTCCCCGTCGAGCGGCTACGCCTTCGGCTGGCTCGTCGACCGGCTGCGCGGCCACCGGTACATGTACCACCCCGGGCTGCTGCAGGGCTTCCACGCGAGCAACGCCTACCTGCCCGACGACGACATCGCGGTCGTGGTGCTGAGCAACGTCCAGGACACCGACGTCAACGGCATCAACCGCCACCTCGCCACGATGGCGCTGAAGCCCTAGGACCCGTCCGACAGACCTCCGAGCGAGCCGTGGAACCCGTCACGGGCAGAAATCGCGCTTGGCCGCGGTGATGATCCGCCGCGCGACCGCGGTACTCACCGCCTCGGACTTCGCGGTGTTCGACATCACGGCTTCCGGCCCATTCATCAGGTTGAGGCACACGTCCCGGCCATGCCGCACCGCTTGCTCCTGATTCTTGACCAGGTCCGGCGAGATCGCCTTCAGGTCTCGCAGGTATGCGGCCTGCTGCGTGGCGGTCGGATTCACCAGCCCCTGGATGCTCACCGATGGCGACGGAGACGGCGCTCGTTCGGCTGCCGGCTTCGATCCGCTGCACGCGGACAGCGACAACAGGATTACAACACCCAGACCACAAGCAATACGCATGGCCCGAAACCGTAGGGGTACCGTCGACCGGTCACTACGCCCATGACCGGAGGTGGCCACCCGTCCTGACACCGACGGCTAGGAGGCGTCCTCGCCGGACAGGCGCTCCGCCTCGTCCAGCGCCATGAGCCAGGGAAAGTCTCCGGTCTGCTCGTCGCCCCCACCCGGCGTGTGGGGTTCGAGCTCGCCCGGCCCGAAGAGGACGCGTACGCCTTCGGCGCGGAGTTCGCCGATGCTGCGCTGGAAGGCACGGCGTCCCGCCAGGGCGGTGTTGACGAAGGGGAGCGCCACGGTCGGGATCCCGAGTCCCGGCGCCTCGGCGAGGAGCCCGAGGGCGTAGGTGTCGCAGATGCCGGCCGCCCACTTGTTGATCGTGTTGTACGTCGCGGGGGCCACGATGATCGCCTCAGGCCGGAGCGAACGCGGCTCCCCCGGTTTGCGGTACCGACTGAGCACCGGCCGGCCGGTCTGCGCCTCGAGCGCCGGGACGTCGACGAAGTCCATGGCCGCCGGCGTCGCGATGACCTGCACGGCCCACCCGCGATCCCGCGCCGGGCCGACGAGGCGGCCGATCTGCGGGGCGGGCCCGGCACCGCAGACGATGACCTTGAGAAAACGGCCCTTGATCATCGCGGCTCGCCGTTCCGGCGCAGGCCGTCGAGGACGACGGACAGGGCCCGGTCTCTCACCTCGCGGTCGGCACCGACGCGTTCCGCGGCCTGGGACGCACCCACCAGCAACATCAGGACCTCGGGCAGCCCGATGTCGGCCCGTACCGCCCCAGCCTCCTGAGCGGCCGTCAGCAGGGCGCCCAGGGCGCGCTTGAGCTCCTGCCCGATCTCCGCCGCCGTCTGCTCCACGTCGACCCCGGCCTCGGCCAGGGCGGCGGAGAAGGCGTTCTTCGTCGCGGCGTGACCGACCACGCGGGTGAAGAACGTGAAGAACGCCGCACCCGGGTCCTCGACCGAGGCCAGGGCGTCGGCCTCCTCCGCGAGCCGCCGCAGCCGCGCGATGTACACCGCCTCCAGCAGCGACTCCTTCGTCGGGAAGTGGCGGAAGACGGTGCCGATGCCGACGCCGGCCTCCCGTGCGACGGCCTCGGTGGAGGCGGAGGTGCCTCGTGAGGCGAAGACGGTCTCGGCCGCCTCGAGGACCTTGGTCCGGTTACGCAGCGCGTCCGCGCGCGGGGGCCGGGCGTCGCGGCTCCGTGGGGTCATCGCACCCATTCCGTTGACATGTGGAGTAACCACTCCGTATTCTCCAAACCGGAGTGGATACTCCGATTCTATCCAGGCTATGTCCAGGAGTTTCCCATGTCCGAATCTCCCACCCCGCGCACGGTGTTCGAGCGGCTCAGCCGCGGCATCTCCGAGGAGCGCTGGAAGGAGCTCGCCGACCTGTACGCCGAGGACGCCGTCGTCGAGCGGCCGTTCGCCGGGGCGGCGCACGGCCGCATCGAGGGCCGCGAGACGATCCGGGCGCACTTCGGTGGCACCTCGGCCGCCGGCCTCAGGCTCGTCGCGCGCAACGTGGTGGTGCACAAGACCACCGACCCCGAGGTGATCATCGCGGAGTACGACTACGACATCACGAGCGACCGCCGCACCGCGACGGTGGCCAACGTCCAGGTGCTCCGGATCCGTGACGGCCTGATCAGGTGGTCGCGCGACTACCACGACCACCTCGCCATCGCCCGGCTCACCGGGCGGCTGGCGGAGCTCACCGGGGACGTACGGTGACGCCCAGAGAGGTCCTCGAAGCGCTCATCGACGGCGTGACCAACGCCCGGTGGGACGACCTGCCCGGCCTGTACGCCGAGGACACCCTGGTCACGCACCCGTTCGCGCACGGAGACGCGCCGCTCAGGGGCCGCGAGGCGCTCCGCCGCCACTTCGCGCGTGCCGCCACGATGGACCTGGAGATGGAAGCGCGCGACCTGGTCGTGTACGAGACCACCGACCCCGAGGTGGTCATCGGGGAGTTCGCGTACGCGGGGCGGGTCGTCTCGACGGGCCGGACGTTCGTGATCGCCAACCTCTTCGTGCTCCGGGTACGCGACGGGCTGATCGTGGAGTCGCGCGACCACGCCGACCACCTGGCCTTCGCCGCCGCCACCGGTCGTCTCACGGACCTGGTCGCCGAATGCGGGGCCGCGAACCAATAGAGTTCGATCATGTCGGACAAGCCTCGGATCGACGTGAAAACCCCGTCCCCCGCGCGGATGTACGACTACTGGCTCGGGGGCAAGGACAACTTCGCCGCCGACCGGGAGGCCGCCGAGAAGATCATCGCCGCCCACCCCGACCAGCGGAAGCTGGTCCGGGCGAATCGCGGCTTCCTGGTCCGCGCGGTCCAGCACATGGCCGAGCAGGGCGTCGACCAGTTCCTCGACCTGGGCACCGGCATCCCCACCTCGCCGAACGTCCACGAGGTCGCCGCGAAGGTGAATCCGAAGGCACGCGTCGTCTACGTCGACAACGACCCGATCGTGTTCACCCACAACCGGGCGCTCCGGGTGGTCGACAGGTCGATCGGCGCCGTCCAGGCGGACGTCCGCGACCCCGAGTCGATCCTCACCCACCCGACCGTCACCCGGCTGATCGACTTCGACCGGCCCGTCGGGCTGCTCGCCATCGCGGTCTTCCACTTCATCGCGGACGCCGAGGGCGTGATGGCGCGGCTGCGGGAGGCGCTGAGCCCGGGCAGCGGCCTCGCACTGTCCACCGGCACGACCGACGGGCTGACTCCCGAGCAGGTGGACACGATCGAGGAGGCCTACGCCAACTCCGACTCGCCCGCCGTGATCCGGTCCCGCTCCGAGATCGAGCGCCTCTTCACCGGCTTCGACCTCGTCGAGCCGGGCCTCGTCCACGTCGCACGCTGGCGGGCCGACGGACCAGAGACCGACGGCTGCCTGCTGGCGGGCCTCGGCTGGCTCAGCCCAGGTCCTGCCAGCGGCTGAGCAACGCGCGCTCGCCGTCCTCGGTGAGCGAGCCGTACAGGCGTACCCGCGCCAGGCCGCCGTCCGGATGGATGTCGACCCTGGCGTGCGAGGCGGCGCGTTCCGCGTCGACGCGGAACCGGTGCACGGTGTCGGGCTGCAGCCGCGTACGCGGCAGGATGTCGAACAGCGGCGACGACGAGGACTCCGCACCGCGCACCCGTACCTCTCCGGGGGAGTTGTACCGCAGGTTGCTCGTGTCGATCTCCACGAGGTGTACGCGGCCGGGGGCCGCGAGCCGCAGGGCCACCCAGTCGTTGCCCTCGTCGCGGCGCCGCGCGGTCTCCCAGCCCTCGGCCTGGTGGCGGGCGAGCCCCGGCATGATGACGTTGGCGGGCGAGGAGTAGAACATGTCCGAGCAGCCGGTGACGGTCGCGCCGTTCGCGAGCGCGGCCAGGTCGACGGTCATCCCGGTGAGGAGCCGCGGGTCGGCGACGACCTCGCCGTGCACCCGCAGCCGCGCGATCCCGCCGTCGGGGTAGGCGTTGAGGCGCACGTGCGTGAACCGCCGCTCCACCGCGACCGTGAACTCGTGCGCGGTGTCGCCCGTCAGCGGGCTCTTCGGCACGATCTCGGTCCAGTTCTCGAGCTCATCGGCGGCCGGGTAGCCGTCGGCCGCGCACGCCTCCACCGAGGCGTACGCGGGGTAGTTGCCCTTGAACCAGGCCGTGTCGACGACCAAGCCGCGGATCACGCCGGGCGCGCCGAGCCGGACGACCGCCCAGTCGTGCCCCGGCGTACGGCGGCGGCGGGTCTCCCAGCCGTCGTACTCCTGGCCCTTGGCGCCGAACGTTCGCGGCCGGAAGTCGGGCGCTCCGGCGTTGATGAGGTTCTCCTTCGCCGCGAACGCCTCGTCGGAGGCGGCCATGACGACGCCGCCGAGCGCGCGCTGGGCCAGGTCGGGAAGTTGGGTGAAGCTCAAGGGTTCCTCCTCAGCAGGCGTCCGCGGCCGGTCGTCTCGCCGCGCAGCCAGACGGTCTCGACGACCCCGGACAGGGCCCGTCCGGCGTAGGGCGTGACCGGGTGCCGCTGGCGCAGCGCGTACGGGTCGACGACGAAGCTGCGGTCGGCGGCGAACGCCACCAGGTCGGCGTCGCCGCCGGCCTCGATGCGGCCCTTGCCGGTGAGACCGGCCAGGTCGGCCGGCCCGGAGGCCATCCAGCGGACCACGTCGGCCAGTCCGTGCCCGCGCGAGCGCGCCTCGGTCCAGATCACCGGCAGGCCGAGCTGAAGGGAGGAGATGCCGCCCCAGGCCGCGTCGAACCCGCCTTTCTTCAGCTCCGGCGTGCACGGCGAATGGTCGGAGACGACGCAGCCGATCAGCCCGTCGGACAGGCCCTGCCACAGCCGCTCGCGGTTGTCCGCCTCACGGATCGGCGGGCAGCACTTGAACTCCGTGGCACCGGGCGGCACCTCCTCGGCGGCGAGCGCCAGGTAGTGCGGGCAGGTCTCCGCGCTGATCAGGGCGCCCCGGCCCATCCACTCGACCAGCGTGCGCAGCGAGCCCGCGTCGGACAGGTGCACGATGTGGGTGCGGCAGCCGGTCTCCGCGCTGAGCCGCGCCACCCGATCGACGGCGGCGTGCTCGGAGTCACGCGGCCGTGACGCGAGGAACTCCGCGTACCCCGGCCCGCCGGGCTCGGACAGCAGTCCCGGGTCCTCGGCGTGCACGATGAGCATCCCGCCGAACGACGCGATCTCGGTCATGGCCGCGCGGATCCCCGGCTCGTCGAGGGCCGGGAACTCATCGACGCCCGACGGCGAGGTGAAGCACTTGAAGCCGTACACGCCGGCCTCGTGCAGGGGCCGCAGCGCGGCCAGGTTGCCGGGGATCGCGCCGCCCCAGAATCCGACGTCCACCGCGCACCGGCCCTCGGCCGCCGCGCGCTTCACGGCGAGGGCGTCCGGGTCGACGGTCGGCGGCAGCGCGTTCAGCGGCATGTCGACGATCGTGGTCACGCCTCCGGCCGCGGCGGCACGCGTCGCCGTGGCGAACCCCTCCCACTCCGTACGCCCCGGCTCGTTGACGTGCACGTGGCTGTCGACCAGGCCGGGCAGGAGCGCGACGTCGCCGAGGTCGGCGTAGGTCTCGGCGGGCAGGAACGCGTCGTAGGCCTCGACGGTGATGATCCGCCCCCCGCGTACGGCGACGGCCGCGGGGCGTTCGCCCGCGGGCAGCACGGCGCGCCGTGAGCGCAGGACCAGGTCGTAGGGGGCGATCACAGCCAGGCCCTCCCGATCCGCTCGGAGAGGCGTTCGAGCAGCGGCCCCGCCTCTGCCATGCAGCGCTCGGGGTCAGGTTCGAGGTCGGTGAGCGCGTAGGCGCGCTCGAAACCCGCCGCGTGCAGCTCGTCGTCGCCGAGCCGGCTGCGCCCGGAGACCGCGATGACCGGCACGCCCTCCCGCGCGGCGGCGCGCGCGACGCCGGCGGGCGCCTTGCCGCGCAGGGTCTGCCGGTCCAGGGAGCCCTCGCCGGTGATGACGAGCCGGGCACCCGCGAGATGAGCCGCGAAGTCGAGCAGTCCGAGCAGGTAGGTGATGCCGGGTTCGACCGTGGCGGACAGGAACACCATCGCGCCGTACCCGGCGCCGCCGGCCGCGCCCGCGCCGGGGCGGTCCGCCGCGGAGACGCCGAGGTCGCGGCGTACGACCGCGTCGAGCCGCGCCAGTCCCTCTTCCAGGATCGGTACGTCGCCGGGGCCCGCGCCCTTCTGCGGCCCGAACACGCGGGCCGCGCCGTCCGCGCCGAGCAGTGGGCTGTCCACGTCGCTCGCCACGACGACCGTGACGTCCCGCAGCAGGCCGGCCGCCGCGGAGACGTCGACCGCGTCGAGGTCGCGTAGCGCGGCGCCGCCGGGCGGCAGGTCCGCGCCGTCCGCGTCCAGGAACCGCACGCCCAGGGCGGCCGCCATGCCGGTGCCGCCGTCGGTGCAGGCGCTGCCGCCGAGGCCGAGCACGATCCGGCGCGCCCCGCCGCTTACGGCGTGGGCGATCAGCTCGCCGGTGCCGGTGCTGGCCGCCTCCAGCGGTGCGAGCTCGGGCAGCAGCCGCAGGCCCGAGGCCTCGGCCAGCTCGATCACGGCGATCTCGCCGCGGACCGCGTACGCGGCCGTGACCGGCGCACCGGTCGGCCCGGAGACCTCCGCGCGCACCCGTTCGAACCCGGCGGCGACGGCCGCGTCGACCGTGCCGTCACCGCCGTCGGCGACCGGCAGGGCCATCAGCCGCGTGTCCGGGCTGGCGCGGCGGAGCCCGGCGGCGACGTGCTCGGCCGCCTCCGGCGCGCTCAGCGACCCCTTGAACTTGTCGGGGGCGATCACCACGTGCCCGGTCATCGCCGGCCGTTCGTCAGGCGACGGTGCGCCTCGACCCCGGCGCGGCCCGCCGCGTCCTGGGGCACGGTCCGCAGCTCGTCGCGCTCGACGAGGGTACGGCCGCCGACGAACAGGTGCTCGATCGGCGGCGTGGGGCCGAAGACCAGCGCGCACACCGGATCCTCGACGGCGGCGCGCAGCCCGTCGACGCGCCAGACGGCGAGGTCGGCGAGCTTGCCGGGCTCGATGGTGCCGATCTCGTCCTGGCGGCCGAGGCAGCGGGCGCCACCGAGGGTGCCGACCTCCAGGGCCTGCCGGGCCGTCATCGCCTTCGGTCCGCGCACCGCACGCTGGAAGTACATGGCCTGGCGCAGCTCACCGGCGAGCGGGGTCAGCTCGCTGGACGCGGCGCCGTCCACGCCGAGGCCCACCGGCGCACCCGCCCGCAGCAGGTCGCTGACTCGCGCGATGCCGGTGCCGAGGCGCGCGTTGGAGCTGGGGCAGTGCGCGGTGCCGGTGCCGGCCGCGGCGAAGCGCCGGATGTCGGCGTCGTGCAGGTGCACGCAGTGCGCGAACCACACGTCCGGGCCGATCCAGCCGAGCTTCTCCATGTACTCGCCGGGCGTGCAGCCGAACTGCTCCCGGCAGTGCTCCTCCTCGTCGATGGTCTCGGCGAGGTGGGTGTGCAGGCGTACGCCCTTGCGCCGGGCGAGCGCGGCGGCGCCGGTCATCAGGTCCTCGCTGACCGAGAACGGCGAGCAGGGCGCGACCGCGACCCGCAGCATCGAGGAGAACGACGGGTCGTGGTAGGTGTCGATGGCCTCCTCGGTCGCCGCCAGGATCTCGTCGAGGTCCTCCACGATCTCGTCGGGCGGCAGGCCGCCGCGCGACCGGCCGCGGTCCATCGACCCGCGGCAGGGGTGGAACCGTACGCCGACCTCGCGCGCGGCCCGGATCTCGGCCTCGAACAGGTCGCCGCGCCCCTTGGGGAACACGTAGTGGTGGTCGGTGGTGGTCGTGCAGCCGCTCAGCGCGAGCCAGGCGAGCCCGGCGGTGGCCGCGCCATGCACCACCTGGGCGTCCATGCCGGCCCAGGTCTCGTACAGGCCGGTCAGCCACTCGAAGAGCGTGGCGTCCTGGAAGGACCCCTGCGTGGCCCACTGGTAGAGGTGGTGGTGGGTGTTGACCAGGCCCGGCGTGACGAGGCAGCCGGTGGCGTCGACGCGGCGCACCGGCTCCACGCCGGGGTCGGGCGCCGGCCCGGCGCCGAGCGCGGTGATCCGGTCGCCGTCGATGACGAGGTGCCCGCCGGCGATCTCCTCGCCGCGCACCGGCGCGATGTAGGCGTTCTCGATGATGGTCCGGGTCACTTCGCCGCCGCCTTGCGCGACGCCGCGAGGCGTACGGCCTCGAGGATCTTCTCGTAGCCGGTGCAGCGGCACAGGTTGCCGGCGAGGGCCTCGCGGATCTCCGCGTCGGACGGGTCCGGTACGCGTTCGACCAGGTCGTGCGCCTGGACGAGCAGACCGGGCGTGCAGAAACCGCACTGCACGGCGCCGGCCTCGACGAACGCCTCCTGGATCGGGTCCAGCCGCCCGCCCTCGGCGAGCCCCTCGACCGTACGGATCTCGCGCCCCTCGGCCTGGCCGGCCGCGACCAGGCACGCGCAGACCGGCGTGCCGTCGAGGTAGACCGTGCAGGAGCCGCATTCGCCCTGCTCACAGGCGTTCTTGGAGCCCGGAAGGCCCATCCGCTCGCGCAGGACGTAGAGGAGGCTCTCCCCCTCCCAGACGTCGTCGGCGATCTGCTCGGTGCCGTTGACGGTGCAACGTACGCGCATCAGGCGGCCCCCCTTCCCGGGCGCTCGGCCCGGTAGTCGTTCCATGCCCAGGTCAGCGTCCTGCGTGCCATGACCGACAGGGCGTGCCTGCGGTAGCCGGCGGTGCCCCGCACGTCGTCGATGGGCGTGGCCGCGTCCTTGACCAACTCGCCGAACTCGCGTGCCACGGCCTCGTCGAGCGGTGCGTCCCAGTCCAGCTCGCGGCGCGCGAACTCCTCGGCGGCCGTGGCCCGTAGCGGTGTCGGGGCGGCCGACCCGATGCCCGTACCGACGCGGCGCTCCTCCGGGTGAAGGGCGACGGCGAACGAGCAGACCGCGATCACCATGGCGTTCCGCGTGCCGATCTTGGAGAAGTGCTGTGCGCCGGTCGCGGGCGCCATCCAGAAGGCCCGGATCAGCTCGTCCGGCGCCAGGCCGTTCCGCTTGACGCCGAGGTAGAACTCGGCCGCCGGGATCATGCGGCTGCCGCGTACGGACTCGACCTCGATCACGGCGTCCCCGGCGAGCAGCGGCGGGTGGGCGTCGCCGGCGGGCGAGGCCGCGCCGAGGTTGCCGCCGACGGTGCCCCGGTTACGGATCTGCGGGGAGCCGACCGTACGCGACGCCTGGGCGAGGCCGGGCAGCCGGTCGCCGAGCGACGCGATGAGCCGGGCGTACGTGACGCCGGCGCCGACGCGCAGCCGTCCGCCCGCGACGTCCCAGCCGGTCAGCTCGGTGATCCGGCCCAGGTCGAGCAGGACGTCCGGGCGTCCTCGGTCGAAGTTCAGCTCGACCATGACGTCGGTGCCGCCCTGGATCGGGACCGCGTCCGGGTGCTCGGCCCGGACGGCGAGCGCGTCCTCCCAGGTCGTGGGTTGCACGAATCGCATGTCAGCTCCAGGCCGGTCCAGGATCGGGAGCGCCGTCGCGCAGCACGCCGCCCTCGATCAGCCCGTACGGCCGGTCGGTGGCGAAGAACACCTCGTTGTCGTTCGGCAGGCCGAACGGTTCGAGGTCGACGGCGAAATGGTGTTTGTTCGGCAGCTCGAGGCGTACCTCGCACACCTCGGGACGGCCCTCGAGGAGCCGCTCCCCCATGGCGTACAACGTCTGCTGGAGGGACCGGCTGTAGGTCTCGGCGAACGCCTCGAGCAGGTGCCGGCGGGCCTCGGGGTAGGACTCCTCCCAGTCCACGTCAGTGGCCGTGTGCCGCCACCGCGCGGTGACCTCGGTGGCCAGGACGCGGTCGCGGGTCTCCGGGAGCGTCGTGTACGGGTCGTCGATGAAGCCCCAGAACTCCGAGTCGGTGGAGTTGAGGACGACCAGGTCCTTCACGCCCGAGACGACGTACGCGCTCTCGCCGTCGTGGTGGACGAGCGCGGTACGGGTCTCGCCGCCGCGCCGTACGAAGGAGTGCCGCTTCTCGCCGGCGACGGGGATGCGGTCCCAGGCGTGCTCGTCGACCTCCACACGGGCGTCGTGGATCGTCGGCTGGGAGTCGACGAAGTGCCGCGCCAGCCGGATCGCGAACGCCTCGGGTGAGGCGATCCCGTACTCCTTGGCGAACGCGAACACCGTGTTCTTCTGCGTGTCGGTCGCCAGCACCGCGGCGTTGTCGCCGGTCAGGTGCACGGCCTCCATGTCGCCCGTCAGCGAGACGCTGACCGTCAGGTCGCGGATGTGGTGGACGTCGCCGTCCCTCGTGACGCGTACGACGTGCGTCTCCGCCTTGCCGTAGCGGTTCGGTCCGAGCCGGTATCGCCCCATGGCTAGCTCCCCCGGTACGTCGAGTAGGCGAACGGGCTCAGCAGCAACGGCACGTGGTAGTGCTCGGCGGCGTCCGTCACGGTGAAGGCGACGGCGACCTCCGGGTAGAAGTCCGAGTGCGCGCCGGTGTCGAAGACCAGGCGCCAGACCCCCGCCTCCGGCGCCGGCAGGTCACGGACCCGCCCGTCCTCATCGGTACGGCGTTCGGCGACGGGCGACCAGCCGTCGCCGTCACGGCGGTCCAGGCGCACCGGCACTCCGCGTGCCGGCCGTCCCTCCGCCGCGTTCAGCACATGCGTGGACAGGCTCACGGGAAAAGCTTCCTCAGTCTCAACTCGGTGATCTTGACGAGCTCGCCGTGGACCACGGCGCGCTCGGTGACGGAATCGTTGGTGAGGCGGGTGCGCAGCTCGGCGAGCATCTCCGCCGACCCGCGGCCACTGGCGCAGATCAGGAACACGTGCCCGAACCGCTCCTCGTACGCGCGGTTGCCCTCGGCGAGCGCGGCGCGATCGTCCTCGCCCACGCCCGACTGCTCGCCGCGCGACCAGGCACTGTCGCGCCCGCTCCCGGCCGGTCGGTCCCCGATCCGCGGATGGGCGTTCAGGGCCTCCTCGACGTCCGGCCACTCCAGCGCGCGCGCCGCCTCACCGGCCGCGGCGAACAGGTCGTCGGCGGAGCCATAGGGGCGGCCGTCCGCGACGGCCGCCGCCCAGCGCCGCGACGCGCAGCAGTCGAGCAGCTCCGCCTCGGCGTCCGCCCGCGGCAACGCGTTGAACCTCACTGCACCCTCCTCGGGCGTGTCCCTGTCCTACTCCGCGGCGCCCAGGCGGCGCCTCGCCAGTACACACAGCCGGGTGCCAGGGGTCTAGCGGCAAGAACTCCGAACCCGGCCGCGCCAAACCGGCAACTTTTTCCCGTGTCGCCGCGAGCATGCCCCCCGATCCGTCCACGGAACCGCTCCTCAGAGACTGTTGGGGAGCCCTCGTCCGTCGCGAGCGGCGGGCCAGGGGGCGCGTCGCAAGGCGGAGGAGGGAGTCGGCCCGGTGTCGGCCGGCGACCGACGACAACGCGGCGAGGCGTCGCCTGGGTGCCGCGCAGTAGGGCATGGGGCTCCCCAACAGTCTCTCAGGGCGTGTCTGACAGATCGCGTTCGTAGCGGGCGGGCACGCTCTCAGCCCTCCTGCTCGGTGGGGCGTACGAGGACCTCGTTGACGGCCATGTGCCGGGGCCGGGTGACGATGAAGCCGATCGTGTCGGCGATGTCCTCGGCGTGCAGCCGCTCGATCGAGCCGAAGCGTTCGCGGATCCCGGCCAGGACCTCGGGCCGGTTGTGCCCCGCCAGCTCCGTCTCGACCGCCCCCGGCTCGACCAGCGACACGCGTACGTGCCGGCCGGTCACCTCCTGGCGCAGGCCCTCGCTGAACGCACCCACCCCGTGCTTGGTGGCGTTGTAGACCGCGCTGCCGCTGCGCGCGACCCGACCGGCGACCGAGCTGACGTTGACCAGGTCCGCGACGCGGCGCGGCCCGTCCTCGGCGGCGCTCAGCAGGTGCGGCAGCGCCGCGTGCGCGCAGTACAGCAGGCCGAGCACGTTGAGGTCGACCATGCGCTTCCACTCGTCGATCGGCGCGTCCACCGCCGGGCCGAGCAGCATCACGCCCGCGTTGTTGATCAGGGTGTCCAGGCGGCCCAGCTCGGCGACCGTACGCGCGACGGCCTCGCGCGCCTGCGCCTCCTCGGTCACGTCCGCGGCCACGACCAGGGTCTTGCCGCCCGCCTCGCGGATCCGGTCCGCGAGCGACGCGAGACGGTCCACCCGCCGCGCGACCAGCGACACCGCGGCACCCTGGCTCGCGAGGGCCAGCGCGGTGGCCTCCCCGATCCCGCTCGAAGCCCCCGTGACCAGCGCCACCGTGCCGTCCAGCCGATCAGCCATCACTGCCTCCACCTTTATTCGGACATTCCATATGAGCGTGTCATACGCGTACTCCCGCCGAGGTAGCGCGCGGGTCCCGTGCCTACCGTCGTGGGCGCAGCCGCGGTGCCGCTCCACGCCCGACGACAACGGCCGGACCGTACGGGAGCCTCGTTCCGTGTTACGCGAGGAGATGGAGAGCCGATGATCGCCGAAGCGACCACGACGGGCGGGACGCGGCTCACGCGCCCGGCCCGCAGGCTCCTGCTCACCCTGCACGTGATCTTCTCGGTCGGCTGGCTCGGCCTCACGGGCGTCGTGCTCACGCTGGGCATCGCGGGCCGGACAGGGGGCGACCAGGCCGTCTACCCCGCGTTGCGGATCCTGTCCGACGTCCTGCTCATCCCGGTCGCCCTCGTGTCGCTCGTGTCCGGGCTGGTGCTGTCGCTGGGCACGCGCTGGGGCCTGGTCCGCTACTGGTGGGTGGTGGTCAAGCTGATCCTCACGCTCGCCGCCACGGCCGCCACGATCTTCGCGCTGCGGCCGCAGATCCACGACGCCGCCGCGACCGGCGGCGCCGGGATTGCCGGGGTCGTCCTCATCGTCGCGCCCTCGGTCGGCCTCGTCGTGTACGTCGTGGCCACCGTCCTGTCGGTGTACAAGCCGTGGGGCCGCACCGCGTACGGGCGCCGCGCGGCGCAGCGTTCCAAGACGTCTTCGTAACTTCGCGATCTTCCCGCCTCTTGGATGTGGCGCGTGCGAGGGCACTGCGCGAAAATCCAAGAAAGGCGGGGGATCGCATGAACAATCCGATGCAGCTCGCATGGGCATTCGGCCCGATTCCGTCCACGTCCGCCGACGGCCCCTCATGATCGCGACGCTGCGGGCCACGCTCGCGCTCGCCCTGCTGGTCTCCTGGTACGTCGTCGCGTTCGTGATCATCGCGTCGTGCCTGACGTTCGACGTGCTGGTGCTGTGGGCGGAGTCGCAGCCCGTCGGCACCTTCACCCCGACCACGATCTTCGCCGCCGTGGCGAGCTTCACCGTGGTCGTGGCGATCGTTCACGGCATGCTGTCGGTGAGCCGGGCCGGCGGGCCGCCTCCCGGCTCGGTCCGGGTGCCGCGCGAGGACGCCACGGCGCTGTGGGGGACGGTCGACGAGCTCGCCGGGACGCTCGGCGTCACCCCGCCCTCGGAGCTGTACCTGACCCCGGAGGCCAACGCCGCCGTCGCCGAGCGCGCCCGGCTGCTCGGGCTGCTGCCGGGCGCCCGGACCATGTACCTGGGCGTGCCGCTCCTGCTCGGCCTCGGCACGGCCGAGCTGCGGGCGGTGCTGTGCCACGAGCTCGGGCACTACGCGCGCGGCCACACCCGGTTCGGGGCGCTCACCTGGCGGGGTTCGGCCGCGCTGGGCGAGACGCGCCGCCACCTCGCCCAGTCCGCCGCCAAGAACCGGCTGCTCGCGAACTACGGCGGGCTGCTGATCCTGTTCATCGCCGGCTACGCCAACGTCTACGACCGGCTGACCCTCGCCCTGCGGCGACGGCACGAGTACGCGGCCGACACCGCCGCGGCGCGCGTCGTCGGCTCGGCCGCCACCGCGTCGGCGCTGCGCTCGGTGCACGCGCTCGCCCTCGCGTGGGAGGACTTCCGGCACCATCTCCTGGAACCCTCCTTCCACGCCGGGCTCCGGCCGGACGCCCCCTTCTCGGCGTTCGGGATGATGCTCGCCGACCCGGACTACCGCGACGTACTGGCCGAGCGCCGCGACGACCCGCCCGACCAGCCGCCGTCGGCGTGGGACTCCCATCCGAGCCTGGCCCGGCGGCTCACCGCACTCGCGGACGGAACCACGGACGCCGCGGCGCCGTCCGATCCGGTCCTCGAGGTCTCCCACGAGCTGTGGAGGCACCTGGAGGTCACGGCGCCGCACCGGGGCCTGGCCCGGCCGAAGCCGCTGCCGTGGACGCAGTGGCTGGAGAGGGTGGCCGAGCTTCAGGCGATGGCGCCCGTACGCGCCCTGTCGAACGCGCTGCGCGTCCACGACGACGCGGAGTCGACGCCGCTCGAGACGCTGCTGCGCGTGCTCGACGCCGGGCAGGGCGCGGAGCTGGCCACCTTGCTGCCCGGGACGCTCGTCGAGGCCGGCGTGGCACTGATCGGCCACCACCTGGTCGCCGGCCGGCACGCGGCGTGGCTCGTCGGCTGGACCGGTCAGGTCCGCCTGATCTGCGGGGGCACCACGCCGGACGAGCTCGGCGAGCTCGTACGCGCCGCCGTCGAGGACCAGTCGGAGGTCTCGCGGCTCCGCCTGCACCTGGCCGAACTCGGCGTCGACCCCGCGGCGCCCCTCGCCCTGGACGGTGAGGACCACACCGGCACGGTCCCGTTCGCGGCCCGGCCACAGCGGACCTTTTACGAGGGCCTGCGCGACAACTGGGGCGTCCTCAGCCTCGTGGGCGCGATCCTGGTGGTGCTCCTCGTCATACGCCTGTCCGCGCACCCGTCGCCGACGGTGCCGGGGTACCGGCCGGTGATCCTCCCGACGTCGTACCCGCAGTACCCGCCGAACCCGGTCCGGTCGCCGCCCGCGTTCTCGATTCCGTGCGGGACATCCGGGCCGCTGTGCCCGCCGTACTACCGGCCGTACGTGCCGCCGACCTTCCTGCCGAGCCTCCCGCCGCTGCACATCCCGCTGCGGGAGCTGCGGCCCCGAGGCTAAGCGTCGGCGAGCTCGTGCAGCACGGCGCGCGCTTCGTCCGGATAGCGGGTGATCAGGCGGCGGAGCTCGGCGAGCTCCGCGTCACGGCGCGGGTGCCCGACGACGGAGGATTCCTCCAGCACCTGCCGGAGCGCGCTCAGCTCGCGCGCGTAGTCGCTGGTGTCCGCGCTCATAGACCGGACCGCCGCTCCGAAGAAGCGGAAAGTAGCTGATTCATCACCCTGAGTATATACACGACGAACGCCCCTTCCGACCCTGCCCCACACGGCCCGGCACCGCGCGCGCCGCCCACGACGGTACGCACGTCTCATCCCTTTCAACGGATCCGGCCCATCGAAGGTGCCACGTACTCTCTCGTAGTCTGAGACAGACTTTCTCATATCATGAGACACGACGGTCGAGGACGCGGCGTACCGGCGTGTGGCACTTCGCGGGCATCGACGACACCCGCGAGCGGCTCGAACGCGCCGGCTTCACGGACGTCTCCGTCGAGCTGGTCGAGGACCCGGCGCCACTCGAGCCCGGCGAGCAGTTCCACACCTACCTGGCCACCGTCGTGCTCGGCGCGGAGCTGGACGCGATCCCGCCCGCCGAACACCGGGCGTTCGTGGCCGCGGTCGCCTCGCGCCTTCCCGAGCCCGTCATCGACTACGTACACCTGGAGCTGTCCGCACCCGCCGGATCCTGATGCCGGCCCGGCGCGAGGCCTTGACCTCGGGGCGCGTCGGTGGTGGTATTCACAGTCGGTTAGGAAGCTTTCCTAACGGCGCGGACTCCGTACTTCGGACATGCCGGCCGGGGGGACGTCGAGGGCGGAACGCCTGGTTCGGCGGAAAGGCACCCGACCGTGCGTACCTCTCCCCCACGGCCCCCACGCTCCCCCTCCACGTGCCGCCTGACACGGGCCGTCGCCGCGCTCGCGCTGGCGTTCACCGGCGCCGTGGCGACCGGACCGGCCCACGCGGACACGGGGTGTTCCGCCTGGATGGACCGGAGCCTGCCGGCGGGTGAGCGCGCCGACCGGCTCCTCGCCCGGATGACCCTGGACGACAAGACCGGCATGATGCACGCGGTCCAGGACAGCACGCACGACCGCGAGATCCTCGCGATCCCGGACCTGGACGCCCTCCAGAACGGCGTGCTGAAGAAGGACTGGAGCTACGGCGGGTTCGTGGTGTCGGACTTCTCCTCCTGCCACGACACGGTGCGCTGCGCCACCGGCGGCCTGGACCTGGAGCTGCCGAACGGCGCGCACTACGGCGACCCGCTCAAGCAGGCCGTCCAGTCCGGGCAGGTCCCGATGGCCACCGTCGACGAGCACGTGCGCCGGATCCTGACGACGATGTTCCGCTTCGGGCTGTTCGACCGGCCACAGACCACCCGGCCGATCGACGCGAAGCGCGACGGCGCCGTGGCGCGCGCGGCGGCCGAGGCCGCGACGGTGCTGCTGAAGAACGACGACGGCGTCCTGCCGCTGCGTAAGAAGAACTCCGTGGCGCTCATCGGGCCGGGCGCCGGGCGCGCGATCCCGACCGGCGGCGGCAGCTCCGGCGTCGCACCGATCTACACGGTCAGCCCCAAGGAGGCGTTCGAGAAGCGCGGCGTGAAGGTCGAGTACGCCGAGGGCAGGCCGCCCGTGGACCTGGGACCGCAGCCGGCGCTGCCGTCCTACGCCGTCGCCTCCGAGAGCGGCGCGCACGGCTGGACCGCCCGCTACTACGACAACGCGACGTGGAGCGGCGACCCGAAGCTGACCCGCGTCGACCCGTGGATCGACGCCGACCCGAGCGGCGGGATCCCCGCACCGGGCCTGCCGCCGAACGGCTGGTCGGTCCGGTGGAGCGGGACGTTCACCGCGCCGGTCGACGGCGACTACGCGCTCAACCTGACGAACCACGGCCACGCGACTCTCTACCTCGACGGCAAGAGCGTGCTCGACGACCCCGGCGGCTTCCCCGGCGTGACGAAGTCGACGACCCTGCATCTGACCGGCGGCCGGCCGCACGAGATCCGGGTCGACTGGGCCAAGCCGACCGGCCAGGCCATGATCGAGCTGTCCTGGGCGCCGCCGGCGAACACGCCGGACGTGCAGATCGCCGAGGCGGTCAGCGCGGCCAAGCGCGCCGACACGGCGGTCGTGTTCGTGGCGAACAAGGACAGCGAGGCTGCCGACCGTACGGGCCTCGCGCTGCCGGGCTACCAGGACAAGCTGGTCGAGGCCGTCGCCGCCGCCAACCCGCGTACGGTCGTGGTGCTCGACACGGGCGGTCCGGTGCTGATGCCGTGGGCCGGCCAGGTGGCCGGGCTCGTCCAGGCCTGGTATCCGGGCGAGGAGGACGGGAACGCCGCGGCCGACGTGCTGCTCGGCGACGCCGACCCGTCCGGCCGGCTGCCGATCACGTTCCCGCGCAGCCTCGGCGACACGCCCGCCGGCACCCCGGAGCAGTATCCGGGCGTCGGCGGCGTCGCGACGTACTCCGAGGGCCTGCGCGTCGGCTACCGGCACTACGACGAGAAGAACATCGCGCCGCTGTTCGCGTTCGGGCACGGGCTGTCGTACACGACGTTCGCCTACCGTCACCTGACGGTCGAGCGGCACGGCGGCGACGTGACGGTGGGCGCGGACCTCACGAACACCGGCCGCCGTACGGGCGTCGCGGTGCCCCAGCTCTACGTCGGGGCGCCGGACGAGCCGCCCGCCCAGCTCAAGGGGTTCACCAAGGTCGAGCTCCGGCCGGGGCGGACGCGGCAGGTACGGTTCACGCTGCCGGCGCGGGCGTTCGCGTCCTGGGACGCGGCGTCGCACGGATGGACCCTGGCCGGCGGCACGTACCACCTGATGCTGGGCGAGGGCTCGCGTGACTTCCGGCTCCGGGCCGACGTGACGCTCCCGCACGAGGCGGTGGTGCGGTGACGTGAGGCCGTTCGCCGATCGTGTCGGCTTCCTGATCACCTTGTGATCGCGACTGGTCATGGTGGACACTGATCCACCGAAAAGTTCGGAATCCGGTGTTAATAACCACGGATTCCGGTCTTCTCGATAATGTGCACGATGGGGACCGAGCACGAACGAGGACCAGTTTGCTGGGGGACGCAGGCGCCGGCCGATCGGCGATGAGCCGCGACGAGGTCGATCGTGCCCTCGAGCGGTTGACCACGGAGCGTGAACGCATCACCAACGGCCTCGTCGAGCTCGAGACCCATCAGGGGTACCGGCTGCTCAAGGACGCACCGCTCACCGGCGCCACGCAGCGCCGGCGTGACGGGCTGAACTCCCGGATGGCCACCCTGTGGCGGCTGTCCGAGGCGCACGGCAAGGTCCTCGACGAGGCGCGTGAGCTGCGGACCCGCCACTCCAAGCCCGGCCAGGCCCAGCTCGCCGAGCTCACCCGACTGCTGACCGGAACCTCCGTCGAGCTGGTCGGCGCGGAGATCCCCCTCGAAGAACGCACCCTGCTCGGCCCCACCGGCGAGTGGCTGTCGCTCGAGGCCGTGGTCGCCCGCATGACGCCCCTCTACGAAGAAGCCGCCGGCACGATCGCCGCGGTCGACGGCGTCTGGTCGGCCCTGCTCGCCCGCCTGGCCGAGGTCGAGGCCACCGCGCAGACGGCCGAGGCGCTGCTCGCCGCCCTCGGCGTACGCGACGAGGAGTTCGACCGCACGACCCGCCGCCTCGCCGAGGTACGCGAGGCGGTGCGGGCCGACCCCCTGTCCATGGCGCCCGGCGACAGGCCGGACACGGCCGACATCGACCGGGTCGGCGAGGACCTGACCGCGCTCCGGCACCGGCTGGAGGACGCGGTCCGCATCCGCGACGAGCACGACGACCGGGTCCGCGGCGTCGAGTCGACCATCGCCCTCGTACGGGCCGCGCAGCTGGAGGCCGTCCGCGCGCGTGAGACGGTCCTCGCCAAGATCGCCGCTCCGTCGTTGCCGGACCTGCCCGACCTCACCGCCGCCCTCACCGACCGCCTCGCGGCCCTGGGCACGCTCCGCGGCGAGGGCCGCTGGATCGACCTGGCCGTGCGCGTGTCCGACGCCGAGCGGGCGGCGGCGACGGCGCTCGACCGGGCGCGGACCGCCATCGGGCTGATCAACGGCGTGCTCGAACGACGTGACGAACTGCGCGGCCGGCTGAGCGCCTACCGCGCCAAGGCCGGCCGCCTCGGGCACGCCGAGGACGACCATCTGACCCGCCTCCACCAGGAGGCGTACGACCTGCTCTGGTCGTCCCCGTGTGATCTTCGGCAGGCCACGGTGGCCCTGGCGAGGTTCCAGCGGGCGATCGGGCCGAGCGCGGAGGGGACGAGCTCATGAGTCGGTGCACCCAACCGGGATGCACGGGAACGGTAGAGGACGGGTACTGCGTCGAATGCGGTATGGCCCCTGCCTCAGCATCGAGTCCGCCCGCCGCCGGCGCCCCGGACGACCGGTGCGCCCAGCCGGGATGTGGCGGCACCATCGAGGACGGCTACTGCGTGGAGTGCGGCATGGCGCCGTCCTCCCCCGCTCCCGCCGCGGCGCCGGCCACCCCGGTCGCCGCGACGCGGGCGACGTCGGCGAGTTCGCCGAGCCCGGCCACCGGGAGCACGCCGACCAGCCGCAGCATGCGCACCGGCTCCGTACGTTCGCGGTCCTCGGGCCGCGGCATGCTGGGCGCCGGGCTGGTCGAGGTACCGCGCGTGCCCTACCGCGATCCCGCGACGGCGGTGCTCGAGCACGCCGAGGTCGAGGAGAGCCGCCGGTTCTGCAGCGGCTGCGCTGAGCCGGTCGGTCGGGCGCGCGGCGACCGGCCGGCCCGTACCGAGGGCTTCTGCCCGAGCTGCGGCGCCGGGTTCTCCTTCAGCCCGAAGCTCCAGGCGGGCGACGTCGTCGGCGGCCAGTACGAGGTGCTGGGCTGCATCGCGCACGGCGGCCTCGGCTGGATCTACCTGGCGCGTGACCGCAACGTCAGCGACCGGTGGGTGGTGCTCAAGGGCCTGCTCGACACCGGCGACGCGGACGCGCTGGCCGCCGCGGCGGCCGAGCGGGCGTTCCTCGCCGAGGTCGAGCACCCGAACATCATCAAGATCTACAACTTCGTGCAGTTCGAGGGCTCCGGCTACATCGTCATGGAGTACGTCGGCGGGCAGCCGCTGAAGGACGTGCTCCTCGAGCGCCGGCAGAGCGGCGAGGAGTCGCTCCCGATCGGCCAGGCCATCGCATACGGGCTGGAGCTGCTGCGGGCGCTCGGCTACCTGCACGGGCTGGGCCTGATCTACTGCGACCTGAAGCCCGACAACGCGATCCAGTCGGAGGAGCTGCTCAAGCTCATCGACCTCGGCGGCGTGCGACGGCTCGACGACGTCGACAGCGCGATCTACGGGACCGTCGGCTACCAGGCGCCCGAGATCGCCGAGGTGGGTCCGTCGATCAGCTCGGACCTGTTCACCGTGGGCCGGACGCTCGCGGTGCTGAGCTTCCCGTTCAAGGGCTACACCAGCACCTACGCGACCGCCCTGCCGCCGCGCTCGGAGGTGCCGCTGCTCCAGCGGTACGAGTCCTACGACCGGCTGCTGCGCCGCGCCACCCACGCCGACCCGGCGCAGCGGTTCCAGGACGCGACGGACATGGCCGAGCAGCTCACCGGCGTCCTGCGCGAGGTACTGGCCTCCGAGGACGGCAGCCCGCGTCCGGGCTCGTCGCCGCTGTTCGGGATGGAGCTGCGGTCGGTCGGGACCGAGATCGGCGCCAAGGGTGAGGCGCCGCTGCCCGAGCCCGATCCGGCGGAGGTGGCCGCGGCGCTGCCCGTACCGCTCGTCGACGGCTCCGACCCGGCGGCCGGGTTCCTCGCCGGCCTCACCGCGGTCGAGCCGGAACAGCTCGTGGCCGCCCTCGCGATGGCGCCGGTCGCCTCCCCCGAGGTCCGGCTGATGCTCGCGCGTGAGCACATCGAGCTCGGCGACGTCGGCGAGGCCCGCCGGCTGCTCGGCGAGCTGGAGTCCGACATCCCCGGCGACTGGCGGATCCTCTGGTACCAGGCGAACGCCGCGCTCACGAGCGGTGACGTGGCCGGGGCCGAACGGCTCTTCGACGAGCTGTACTCCCTGCTGCCCGGCGAGGCTGCTCCCAAGCTCGGCCTGGCGTACTGCCACGAGCACCGGGCCGACCACGGCGAGGCCGAGCGGCTGTACGACATGGTCTGGCGCACCGACCGCGGCTACATCAGTGCGGCGTTCGGCCTGGCACGTACCTACCTGGCCGCCGGTGACGACGCCTCCGCCGTACGCGTGCTGGACACCGTGCCGAACAGCTCCAGCCTCCACGTCGCCGCCCAGGTCGCCGCGGTGGCGACCGCGATCAGGGGCCGGGCGGCCGGCGACCTCGGCGAGTCCGAACTGGTCGGAGCGGGCGGGCGGCTCGAGGTCCTGCGGCTCGACGGCGAACGCCGTGGGACGCTCGTCGCGGAGGTGCTGGAGACCGGCCTGGCCTGGCTGCAGACGGCACGCCCTGGCACCACGAACGCACGGCTGTTCGACTCCCCGCTGACCGAACGCGGCCTGCGCCGCCGGCTGGAAGAGACCTACCGGGGTCTGGCCCGCCTCGCCGACACGGCCGAGGACCGCCACGAGCTGGTCGTGCGCGCCAACGCCGCGCGACCGAGGACGCTGTTCTAGATGAAGACGACGAAACAGGACGCCTGCCCCGTCTGCCGGGGCCCGGTCTACGCGGGTGAGGACTTCTGCGAGGCGTGCGGCCACCGGCTGGACTCCCCCGCGCCCGCCTGCGCCGGCTGCGGCGGGACCAGGTTCGGCGCCGACGGCTACTGCGAGCACTGTGGCCTGCGCAAGCCGAGCGGCCGCGACCACGTCGAGATCGAGACGTCCCACGCGGCCGGGGTCAGCGACCGCGGCCTGCGGCACAGCCGCAACGAGGACGCGATGGCGGTGTCGACCGGCGGCGGGTACATCGCGGCGGTCGTCTGCGACGGCGTGTCCACCTCCTCGCGCCCGGACGACGCCTCGGACGCCGCCGCGAAGTCCGGGGCGACCGCGCTCGGCCAGCTGATGGCGGCCGGTGAGGCGCCCGAGGCCGCGACGTGGGCCGCCGCCGTACGCGCCGGGCGTGCGGTCGCCGTGCTCGACACGAAGGACGGCGTACCGGCCACCGCACGCGACCAGGGTTCAGGAACGACCCAACGGACGCCGGCCCCCGGGCGTGACATCCCGTCGACCGATCCGCCCTCCTGCACCTACGTCTCGGTCCTCGCCAACTCCCGTACGGTCACCGTGGGCTGGGTCGGCGACAGCCGCGCGTACTGGCTGTCGGAGGACGGCAGCGGGGTCCGACTCACCGAGGATGACTCCTGGGCGACCGAGATGGTCGCCCAGGGCGCACTGACCCGGGCCGAGGCCGACTCCCACCCGAACGCGCACGCCATCACCGCCTGGCTGGGCTCGGACGCCGGCGAGATCGAGCCGCACGTGCGGACCTTCTCCCCCGACGGTCCCGGCGTGGTCCTCGTGTGCAGCGACGGGCTGTGGAACTACTACCCGGAGGCCGAGGACCTCGCGCGCGCCGCGCCCTGCGCCACCACGGAGCCGCTGTCGGCCGCCCGGTTGCTGACCGGTCTCGCCCTCGACGCGGGTGGCCGCGACAACATCACGGTCGTGGTCGTGCCCTTCCCGCCTTCCGTACCCCTCACGATGGAGGCCGAATGAGCGGCAACCCGGACTTCACCCTGAAGATCGACCAGAACAAGTACCTGCCCGACGGCGGCCGGGACATCCACGCGATCGTCACGGTCGAGTCGAGCGGGGGCACGGCGGTCGGCGGCGTTCGGTCGACGTCCGCCGCCGAGGTCATCATCATCGACACGTCCGGGTCGATGGACTTCCCGAGCGCCAAGATGACGTCCGCGATCAAGGCGGCCAAGACCGCCGTGGACGCGCTGCGCGACGGCGTGCACTTCGCGGTGGTCTCCGGGTCGGCACGCGCGCGGATGATCTACCCGAGCGGTGAGCGCCTGGTCGCGGCGGACTCCGCAACCCGCCAGCAGGCCAAGGCCGCGCTGGACAACGTACGCGCGGCGGGCGGCACGGCGATCGGGGCGTGGCTGGAGCTGGCCGACCGGTTGTTCGCCACGCACCAGGACGACATCCGGCACGCGATCCTGCTGACCGACGGCAAGAACCAGCACGAGAGCCCCGAGCACCTGGACACCACGCTCGCCGCCTGCGCGGGCAAGTTCGTGTGCGACTGCCGTGGCGTCGGCACCGACTGGGAGGTCGCCGAGCTGCGCAAGGTGGCCTCGACGCTGCTGGGCGGCGTCGACATCGTGGCCCAGCCGACCGACCTGGTGGCCGACTTCCGCGCGATGACCGAGGCGGCCATGGGCAAGGCCGTCGCCGACGTACTCCTGCGCGTGTGGATCCCGCAGAACGCGCGGCTGAAGTTCGTCAAACAGGTACTGCCCTCGGTCGAGGATCTGACCTCGATGCGCCGGGAGGCCGGTCCACGGGCCGGCGACTACCCGATCGGTGCCTGGGGCGAGGAGAGCCGCGACTACCACATCTGCGTGGAGGTGCCGCCCGGTGCCGTCGGCCAGGAGCTGCGGGCGGCCTGGGTGAAGCTGGTCCTGCCCGGCGGGGACGGCACCGAGCAGGTGCTGGCCACCGGCAACGTCCTGGCCGAGTGGACCGACGACGAGGCGCAGTCCACCCGGATCAACCAGCGGGTCGCCCACTACACCGGGCAGGCCGAGCTCGCAGGCGCCATCCAGGAGGGCCTGCAGGCGCGCAAGGACGGCGACCTGGACACCGCGACCGCGCGCCTCGGCCGCGCGGTCAAGCTCGCGCACGAGTCCGGCAACGAGGCGATCGCGTCGCTGCTGGACAAGGTCGTCGACGTCGATGACCACGCGAACGGCACCGTACGCCTGAAGAAGAACGTCGAGAAGGCCGACGAGATGTCGCTGGACACCCGTTCGAGCAAGACCGTCCGTACCCGCAAGGGCGGAGCCTGACGATGCCGACCTGTCCGGCCGGGCACCCCTCCGGTGCCGACGACTACTGCGACGTCTGCGGCGCTCGCATGGCGGGGCCACCGACCGCCCCGCCGTCTCCCGTGCCCGCACCGGCGCCTGGGGCCGCGCCCGCCGGTGACGGCTGCCCGGACTGTGGCGCGGCACGGCTGGGCCGGTTCTGCGAGGAGTGCGGTTACGACTTCGCGGTCGGCGCCGAGCGCGCGCCCGCGACCGGACCGATGCGGATCTCCCCGCAGCCCGCGACGGACGCGGGCCCGGTGAGCGCGCCGACGCCGTCGACGCCGCCCGAGGACGCGCCCCTGTTCTCCGACGCGACGCGCCCGTTCCGCGTCCGGCGCCCCGCGGGGGCGTCGTGGACGGCCGTGATCACCGCGGACCGCGACTACTACGCGACCGTGCTCCGCGAGTCCGGCGAGGATCCCTCGAGCCCGTCGTTCGTGTTCCCGCCGTACTGCCCGGAGCGCCGGGTCGCGCTCTCCGGCCCACAGGTACGGATCGGACGGCGCAGCGCGTCGCAGGGCATCGTGCCCGAGATCGACCTCGCCGAGGCCCCGGAGGACCCGGGCGCCTCGCACACGCACGCCGTCCTGCTCGCGAAGCCCGACGGCACCTGGACGCTCGTCGATCCCGGATCGACGAACGGCACCACCGTCAACGGCGGCGAGGATCCCATTCCGGTCAACGTCGAGGTGCCGATGCACGACGGCGACCGCATCCACATCGGCGTCTGGACCACCATCAGGCTGGAGAGGGGTTGAGGCCGCGGTGACCGTCACTGCGCCCACGCCGTCACAAGCACCCGCACGACGACCGGCGGTACCGCCGGCCCTGCGTGCGGTCACGACGCGCGTCATCAGGATCCGGTCCGTACCCGGCCGGGTCCGCGCCATCGCCGCGGTCGTGGCCCTGGCGGTCGCCGGCGTGTTCGCCGTCGCGACCCTGGCGGTCCAGGACGCGCGTGACGGCCTGCGGATCATCGGGCACGGCGCCGGGCCACAGGTCGTGGCCACCGGCGACCTGTACTACGCGCTCAGCGACATGGACGCCCAGCTCGCCGGCGTCCTGCTGGTGGGCCGCGAGCAGAACCTCGGCGACGGACGCGCCCAGGCGCTGAAGCGCTACGACGAGCGCCGCTCCGAGGCGAACCGCGCGCTGCTGCAGGGCACGACGATCGCCGGGCAGGACCCGGCCGAGCAGCGCACCGCGCAGTCGGTGCTGGACGCGCTCGGCCGTTACGAGCGCCTCGCCGGCCAGGCCGTGCTCCTCGACGAGCAGCAGAGCCACGCCGCCGGACGGCCCGGCCCCGCCGTCACCGCCGTCTACCGGCAGGCGGCCGACATCATGAAGCTCGACGTGCTGCCCAAGGCGTACAACCTGACGCTCGACAACGGTACGACGGTCCGGCGGACGTACGAGAGCAAGCACGCCTCGGTGCTGAACGGGCGGGTGTGGGTGGCGCTGACCGGCCTGGTGCTGATCGCCCTGCTGATCGGCCTGCAGCTGTACCTGGCGATCAACTTCCGCCGGCTCCTCAACCCGCTGCTGGCCCTGGCGACCGTCGGCACGCTGGCCCTCGTCATCGCCACCGTCGGCCTGCTGTCGACCGAGGCGGGGCACCTGAGCAAGGCCAAGAACGACGGCTTCGACTCGGTCCTGTCGCTCTCGCGGGCCCGCGCGATCAGCAACAACGCCAACGCCGACGAGACCCGGTTCCTGCTGGACCCGGACCGCGCCGACACGTACGAGCAGGTCTACCTCGACAAGTCGCAGGAGATCGTCTACGTGCCCGCCGGCAACCTGGGCGCGTACTACGGCCAGCTCGACTCGAGCCTGTCGCGGCACAGCGGGTTCATGGGCTTCTTCGGCGCCGAGTCGGGCCACGTCACGCTGCCCGGCCAGCGCGCCGCCGTCGACGCGACCCTGTCGGGCTACCAGCAGGTCCAGCACGACGACCGTGACGTGCGCGCGCGTGCGGCGACCGCCTCCGGCGGGCACGACGCGATCGTCACCCGGATGGGCACGGGCTCCCGCGACTACGAGCGGTACGACACGTCGCTGGTGTCCCTGACGAACATCCACGAGCAGGCGTTCGAGGGCGCCATCCGCGACGGCGACCACGGCCTGAACAACTGGGACCTGCTGCTGCCCGGCGCCGCCGTCGTCATCGTCCTCCTCGTCATCGCCGGCGTACGCCCGCGGCTGGTCGAGTTCCGGTGAGCCCGAGGCAGAGGGAGCGAGTAATGCGAGTACGTGCGATCGTCGCCGCGCTTGCGGTGACCGCCGGCCTGACCGCCTGCGCGCAGGCGAGCGGCTCCGGAAGCTCGGTCTCCGGCGCGGACAGCCTGGTCATCGGCGTCGCGAAGGACCAGCCGGGCCTCGGCTTCCGCTCCGGCGGGACGTTCAAGGGCTTCGACATCGACGTCGCCACGTACGTCGCCGGCAAGCTCGGCGTCGACGCGGACCACATCACGTTCAAGGCGGTCACCTCGGGCGAACGCGAGGACGCCCTGCGCGAGGGCAAGGTCGACCTGGTGGTGGCGAGCTACTCGATCACCGCGGAGCGCAAGACCAAGGTCGGGTTCGGTGGGCCGTACTACGTGGCCCACCAGGACACCCTGGTCCGACGGAGCGACGGCGCGGTCAAGAACGTCCGCGACCTGGCCGGCCGCCGGCTGTGCCAGGTGTCCGGCTCGGTGTCCTGGAAGCGCGTCACCGAGGAGCGCAAGGTCCCCGCCGACCTCGTGCCGGCGCCCTCGTACGGCCAGTGCCTCACCATGCTGTCCGGCGGCCAGGTCGACGCCATCTCCACCGACGACCTGATCCTGGCCGGGTTCGCGGCCCAGCGGGGCCCGTCGGTGCGGTTCGTCAACGCGCCGTTCTCCGACGAGCGGTACGGCATCGGCATCCGCCAGGAGGACGTCGGCGGCTGCGAGGACGTCAACAAGGCGATCACCGAGATGTACCAGGACGGCACGGCGGGCCGGCTGCTCAAGCACTGGTTCGGCAAGACCGGGCTGAACCTGACGACCACGGTCCCCCAGTTCGAGGGCTGCGGCTGATCAGTGCATCCGGTGGCCGCCGCCGGCGTACACGGTCTGGCCGGTCAGCCACCGCGCCCGCTCGGAGGCGAGGAGGACGACGGCGTCCGCGACGTCCTCGGGGGCGCCGGCGCGGCCGAGCGGCGTGTCGCGATGGATCCCCGGCAGCATGTCGCCGGTGATCCAGCCGGTCTGCACGGGTCCGGGCGCGACCACGTTGACGGTGATCCCGGCGGGGCCCAGTTCGCGTGCGGCGGAGCGGCTCAGGCTCTCCAGGGCGTACTTGGTCGCGCCGTAGGAGACCTCGGACGGGAACTCCGGCGCGCCGTCGGTGCCGATGTTGACCACCCGGCCCCAGCGCGTACCCCGGTCGAGGTGGCGCCGGTGCAACTCCGCCATGAGAAGCGCGGGCGCCCGGGTGTTGACGGCGTAGTGCGCGTCGAGCGTCTCGGCGGTCAGCGGCACGGAGTCGCGGTAGAAGCTCGTGCCGTCGGCGGGCAGCAGCGTGTCCGGCACGCTGTACGCGGCGTTGTTGACCAGGATGTCGACCGGGCCGAGGGCCTCTTCCACCCGGTCGAACAGCCGCCGGCACTCCCCCGGGTCGGACAGGTCGGCCGGGAAGATCTCCGCGTGACCGGACGCGGCCCTGATCTCGTCGCGTACCTCGGACCCGTCCGCGGTGTTCGCGGCCGCGTAGCGCTCCGCGCCGGGCTCGAGGTCCCGCCACGCAGGGCCGGCGCCGCTCGTCGGCCGCACGCCCAGCCCGACCCGTACGCCCTCGGCCGCCAGCGCGCGTGCGATCGCCGCGCCGATGCCGATCGGGCTGTTGGTGCCCGTGACGAGCGCGGTCCGGCCGGCCAATCCATTCTCGGTCATCCGCCGATGCTGTCACCGCACGCCCGCGCCCTCACCCGGTTTTTCCCGGCATGATGGGCGTCATGCGTCCCGGTCGCACCCTCGCCGTCGCGATCCTGGCCGTCCTTTTCGCCTTGGCCGCCCTGGCCTTCGGCTGCGAGAGGCGCGCCGAACGCAGGTCCGGCCCGGAGCGGCGCATCGAGGTCGGCGGCGTCACGCGCACCTATCGCGTCCACGCCCCGCCGCGCGGTGCGGCGGGCCTCCCGGTGGTGCTGGCCTTCCACGGCGGGTTCGGTACGGGCGCGGGCATGGGTTCGCTGACGCACCTGAACGCCACGGCCGACCGGAACGGGTTCGTCGTCGTCTACCCGGACGGCCTGCGGCGGAGCTGGAACGACGGCCGGTCCAACACGCCCGCCGAACACCGGCACGTCGACGACGTGGCGTTCGTGTCTCAGCTGATCGACCGGCTCGTCCGCGACGACCACGTCGACGCGCGTCGCGTGTACGCGACCGGGATCTCCAACGGCGGCATGTTCACCGAGCGGCTGGGCTGCGACCTGGCCGGGCGGCTGGCCGGGATCGCGCCGGTCGCCGGACCACTGCCGTCGGACCTGTCCTGCCATCCGGCACGGCCCCTACCCGTGCTCGTCATCCACGGCACCGCCGACCCGCTCGTCCCGTACGACGGCGGGCACGTACGCGGGCGCGGCGGAGGCGGCTCGGTGCTGTCGGTCTCCGCCACGGCCGACGTCTGGCTGCGACGCGACGCGTGTACGGGGTCGACGACCGTGACGCTCCCCGACCGGTCCGACGACGGCACCCGCGTACGCCTGCGCGAGGGCACCGGCTGCACGCCGCACACCGGCGTCGCGGTCTACACGATCGTCGGTGGCGGCCACACCTGGCCCGGAGGCCTCCAGTACCTCCCGGAGCGGCTCGTCGGCCGTACCTCACGCGACCTCGACGCCGGCCAGGTGATGTGGGACTTCTTCGACGGCCAGAGCTAGCGGGCCCGCAGCGTCTCCAGCGCCCGGTCCGCGTGCACGCTCATCTTGAACTCGCTGGAGATCACCTCCAGGACCCGCCGATCGGTGTCGATGACGAAGGTCCTGCGCCGCGTCGCGAGCGGCCCGAACCTCCGGCGTACGCCGAACTGCCGGGCGACCGTCCCGTCGGGGTCCGACAGCAACGGAAAGTCGAACGCGTGCATGCCCGAGAACTCCCGCTGCTTGGCCACCGGGTCAGGGCTGATCCCCACCCGCTGCCCGCCGGCCTCGGCGAACTCCGCCGTCAGGTCGCGGAAGTGGCAGCTCTCCGCCGTACAGCCGGGGGTCATCGCGGCCGGGTAGAAGAACAGCACCACCGGCCCGTCGGCGAGAAGCCCGCTCAGCGTACGTGTCGTCCCCTCGTCGTCGGGCAGCTCGAAGTCGGGTGCGAGGTCACCTTGGTTCATCGTCTTCGTCCTCTCGTCCACCGGTACCACGTAACGATCCACTCTCCGGTTCGGTGCGTGCCACCGTAGATCGTCCCCCCACGGGGCGGCGGTGCGGATGGCCGGGCGGCGGAGACGTAGTGTGGGTTTTCGGCCTGAGGTCCCCGTCACCGTGAGGAGCCGTCTGATGAAGACGAACGAAGTCCACCTCGTCGCCCGCCCGCAGGGCTGGCCGAACCCCGAGGACTTCGCCATCGTCGAGGCGGAGCTGCCACCTCCGGGGGACGGCGAGGTCCTCGTGCGCAACCGGTTCATGTCCGTCGACCCGTACATGCGCGGCCGCATGAACGACGCGAAGTCGTACGTGCCGCCGTTCGCCCTGAACGAGGCGATGACGGGCGGCGCGATCGGCGAGGTCGTCGAGTCGCGCGGCGGCGGGCTCGAGCCCGGTGACCTCGTGCAGCACGACTACGGCTGGCGCGAGCACGTCGTCGCCCCCGCGAAGCACTTCCGCAAGGTCATGCCGCTCGAGGGCGTGTCACCGTCGGCGTACCTCGGCGCCCTGGGCATGCCGGGCCTGACCGCGTACGTGGGCCTGCTCGACATCGCCGGCATGCGCGAGGGCGACGCGGTCTTCGTGTCCGGTGCGGCCGGCGCGGTCGGCTCGCTGGTCGGCCAGCTCGCCCGCCTGCGCGGCGCGTCCCGTGTCATCGGCAGCGCCGGCTCCGCGGAGAAGATCGCCTACCTCACCGACCGGCTCGGCTTCGACGCGGCCTTCAACTACAAGGAGGGCCCGGTACGCGACTCGCTGCGCGCCGCGGCCCCTGACGGCATCGACGTCTACTTCGACAACGTCGGCGGTGAGCACCTGGAGGCCGCCATCGACGTCCTCAACCCCTTCGGCCGGGCCGCGATCTGCGGCGCGATCTCGATGTACAACGCCACGGAGCCCCCGGCGGCCCCCCGCAACCTCATCAACGTCGTCGGCAAGCGCCTCACCCTGCGCGGCTTCATCGTCAGCGACCACGGCGACCGCTACGCGGACTTCGTCCGCGAGGTGGGCGGCTGGGTCCGCGACGGAAAGCTCACCTTCGAGGAGACCGTCTACGAGGGCATCGGCGACGCCGTCGACGCCTTCCTCGCCATGCTCAGAGGCGGCAACACCGGCAAGATGCTGGTGCGTCTCTAGCGCGAGCGGAGGCGCAGGAGGCCGAAGGCGGCCGTGATGACCGCGCCGAGCAGGGCGCCGAGGGCCGAGGCCTCCGGCGAGGCGGCGCGTGCCTGCTCGAGGTATGTCCCGGTCGTCACGACGAGCCACCCCACCGAGCCGCCCAGGAAGGCGGCGAAGAGGACGTCGGCCCAGCGCCAGCGGCCGCCTTCCACGCCGCCGCGGGGCCAGTGGAGGATCGCCGAGGGCAGCAGGAGTGCCAGGGCGCCGAGTACGCAGACGAGCGGCGCGATCAGCGGGCCGGGCAGCGGAACGCGGTACTGCAGGCTCTGGATTCCGGCGAGCACCATCAGCACCGAACCCAGCAGGGTGGTCTGGAGCAGGGTGAGGTTCTCCCGCCGCTGCCGCAGGCGGGTGTCGACCGCGACCCCGGTGATCCGGGCGATCTCGGTGGCCTTGGTCTGCGCCGAGGCCAGGTAGGTCTCCTCCGCGCGCAGTTGCTCGCGCATCCACCGGGCGCTCTGCCGGTCGTTGTCGGTGGGGCCGCCGGGGGCGCAGGTGTGCCTTTCATCGAGCGCGGCGGCCATGTTGTCCTGCGCGATGCCGACCGTACAGGTCATGTCGCGTACGTCGGTGACCAGCGCGATCAACCCGCGCTGGTCGGTCTGCAGCCGGCTGAGGGTCCGGTCGGCGGCGAGGAGCCGGTCGATCGCGACCATGTCGTCGTCGAGCAGCCCGGTCAGTTCGGCGCACTTCGCGTTGGTGGCGTCGATCGCGTCGCGCAGTTCGGGAAGCGCGTCCTTGAGGACGGCGTGCTGGTACCGCAGCTTCGCCGCGTGCAGCAGATAGCGGGTGAACGGCGCCAGGCCGGGGGCCGACATCCACAGCCAGGCGTCCAGCGTGTCCTCGTCGGACTCGCCGGCGATCGCGAGGAGCCGACGGGAGAGCGGTACGGCCGCGTGATCGCGCGCGGGCAGTTCCCAGACGAACAGGCCGCGGGCGGGGCTGCACCACAAGCCGCTCCAGTCGGCGTCCTGGCCGACCGGTGGCAGGCCCCTGAGCTCGCGTCCGATCGCTGCCGGCATGGCCGGGGACGTCGAGTGCAGCCGGCTTCGCTCCCGGTCGGGCCAGAGCCCCAGGTACAGCGTCGCGGTGCCCAGGATCCCGCTCCCGGGGGACGCCCCGACCTCGTAGTCGTGGAGGTCGCTCCACGCGATGGCGTCGTCGTTGGGCGCCTGCAGCACGCTGACGCCGACCGTGTCGTGGAGACGGTAGGCCAGCGCCTGGTGGAACCCGCCAGGCACCGCCTCCTGACGGGCCGCCAGGACGGTCAGCCGCTCCGAGTACGGCATGTCGCCCACGGCGGGCAGCTCGGTTGACCAGTGCGGTGCCACCTCCTGGTCCATGCCGAGCGCCTTCGCCCTGCTCCAGAGGGCGTGCAGCGCGTCGTTCGCCACGGACCCGGGTGTGAGGGCCCGCTCGGCGGCGAAGAACGCGTGCACCAGCTGTGCCGGCCTATGGACGGTGGCGGTCACCATCGGTCCCCTCGGCGTCCGCGGCGTTCTCGGCCGGCCGGTTCAGGCCGATGCGGTGGACGAGCCGGTTGATCAGGTCCCGGGTGCCGTCGGGCGCCGGGTACGTCACGGGCCGGTCCAGGTCATGGGCGATGCCATGGCTCGGCCGGCGGCCCGCCTTGACGCGGAGGGTGAGCTCGGACGCGGCCACCCCGGCCGTGTCGCCGGCCTCGATGAACGCGGCGAGTTTCCGCAGCTCGGCCTCTACTTGCCGCCACGTGGATTTCTCGGACAACCGCCAGGTGAGCATTTCACTTAGCAGCCGTTCGATGTCGATCGACGACTCCCCCAACTGGTCCCCATTCCGCGATGTCCCGATTCACAGGTAAAGACTGATCGGCATACATTCGACTTTCGTCGCGAAGTCCAGGTTCCGGTCTTGGCAGATCTCGCGGTAATGCTTGTGCAGTTCCGCGACGACGTCGAAGCCGGCGTCCGTGGCCGTCAGGGCGTCTCGGCTGCTGCGCAGCAGCGCGCGCACCGTACGGACCATGGCCACGTCCGTCACGCTCCACAGGGGAAGCCCGATGGCGCCCGCTCCGGCGGCGATCAGCGAGCGCAGGAAGCCGACGACGTCGCCCCCGCCGGTCTGTGCGGCCTGCCCGGCGAGGCACGCGCCCAGAATGGTCAGCTTGTTGCGTGGGAGCCGCAGCCGGAGGGCGACGTCGTACTGGGTGAGGAAGCTGCCGCGCAGCTCCAGCGACGGCCCCAGCTGCCCGAAGGTCGGGTTGTACCGGCCATGCCCCGCGTAGACGAAGAACTCCGGCTTGACGGCGCTCACCGCCGCAAGGCCTGCCCAGTCCGCGTCGTGGCGGCGTACGCGGCCACGGAGGCCGGCCGGCACGTCGCCGGCGATGACGATCCGGTCCTCCGGCCAGCGGGTGTCCAGCAACTCCTCGCCGGTCACCAGGTCGTCGGCGACGACGATGGCCGCGAGTTCGTCGGCCGGGCTCACCGGCTGCCGCTTGAGGAGGTGACGCCCCCGCCCCACGAACGCCGTCGCGCTCACCGAGTGCGACAGCGGGACCCTGCCCGCCAGCGGCAGGCCGTGCTCGCCGCGCGGTGACGCGATGTGGATCGGTACGGCGAAGACGTCGTCGGCCGGGATGACGACCAGATGGCGGGGGTCGCCGCCCTCGGTGACGTGCTCCCAGACCGGCTCGACGAGCAGCTTCCAGATCCGCTCGCTCTCGGACTTGCTCGGCGCCCGCTCGGTGGACAGGCCATGGGCCAGGTCGCGCACGTCCTCGTACGGGATCCCGGTGACGCAGTTCAGGTTGTTCCCGCGGAACACGAAGGCGCCCAGGGAGGTGGCCTTCCGCCGGCCGTAGGAGAAGTAGCGCACGACGCACGTGCCGGGGTTGTTGACCGCGTACATCCGCACCCGATGGGCGATCTCGGGATCGTACGGTGCCGTCTCCAGCGGCTGCCGCAGGAACTGCTCCTCGAACTCGGCCTCGCGGCTGGTGAGCTCCCGGTACTCGGCGTCCTGATCCTGGGTCCCGGTACGGCGCAGCGTGCCACGGCGGCGCGTCTCCTCGGGGACGGCCGTCTCGTCCCGCGCCCGCCGGGCGGGTGCGGGGCCGGACGCGGGCGGGCCGAGCTGCGGCAGCGTGGAGCTGGACAGCATGTCCAGCAGCTCCCGCGCGGAGGACTCCTCGGTCAGCCCGAACGCCTCCTCAACCGTGTTGTCGGGAAGGTCTCCGGCGTCGACCAGGCCGGCGACGCGCTCGAGGTAGCTCGGGCGGATCGCCGAGGCGTACGCGCGCTTGTACGCGGGCATCGCCACCGCGCGGCGTACCGACCGGGCCATCTCCAGCCGCTGGTTCGACACGTCATCGAGGAGGCCCCGGTACCGGTCCGGCTCGATGTCACCGGCGGCCCCGCTGACGATGTCGTCGTAGAGCCTGACCGTGTAGGCGTGGATGTCGATGTCCACGCCGGCGCCTCGCCCGCCGGCAGGGTCGTCGTTCAGCTCGTCGAGCAGCGCGCGGATCTCCGTCGCTCCCCTGAGGCCGCCGCGCAGCCGGGCGAGGTTCTGGCGCGCGATGCGCTTGCCACGCTGCCACTCGCCCTCCAGCAGCTCCACGTACAGGGCGGACGCGCGATCCGCGTCGATCTGCGCCTGATGGTTGAGCGACTGACCGGCCCGGTATCCGTCCTTCAGCCCACGCGAGATCTCGAGCGCCTCGACGGACGCCGACCAGGAGTCGTCCCGGTGGCCCTGCTCCTTGAGCGCCACCGCGATGTTGTGCAGCAGGCTGGAGTACCCGCGCAGGAACTCCCGCGTGCGCGCCTTTTCCGTCGTCGCGGCGACGGCGGGGCCGATCCGGTGGGCCCGTCCGACCTCGAGCGTCTCGTCACGCGCCCTCACCAGCTCGTTCACCAGATCGTCGAGGTGACGCTCGAGGATCTCGGTCCCGGTCGTCTGCCGGAGTTCCTCGAACCCGGCCCGGAGGAAGTTGCTGCGAAGGTCGGGCAGGCACCACCACAGCCCGCTCTCGGCCGCCACCTCGACCGCCGTCTCGAAGCTCATCCGGGCGCGGGCGTAGCTGCCCAGCCGGTACCGGATCTTGCCGGTGCCGTCGAACCACCGGGCGGTCACGTACCGGGTGAACGTGTCCTCGGCAGGGATCTCGCCGCGCAGCCACGAGTCCCGCAGCCGCTCCGCGTCCGGCCGGGACGCCTCGACCAGCCGTAACCCGTCCAGCAGGTCGTACTCGACGTCCGCGCGGACGATGTCGCACCAGTAGGCCCCGACCCGTACGGCCGGTCCGTGCCCGACGCCCGCGAACGCGTCGCGCATCCGGAGGATCCCGATCGCCAGACCGTGTTCCAGCGGAATGTCGAAGTCGGCGTCGAAGCGAAGAAGCAGCTCATTGATGTCATGCGCCATCGCGAACCGACGAATCTGGTCGCTGTACATTCTCCGGCTCCGATGATTCGGGATCCACATAGGGGAAAATGCCTCGCAGGACGAAATTCCGCCCTTCGTGTGAATAGTAAAGGACCACATGGACGACGAGACCAGGCGTTTCCGGTATCGGGAGCTGCGCGAGGCCCACCCCGAGCTGTTCGTCAACCCGCCGGACGCGCCCTTCCAGATCCTCGACGATCCGGCGGACATGACCGCGGCCGAGGACGCCGCGGTCCGGGTGCTGACCGAGCAGGGCCGCCCGACCTCCTGGGGACACACAGGGGTGGTCTTCGAGGACGCCTACAGCATCACCCTCCGGGATCCGGTGCGAAAACCCACCGGCTCCATCGGCACGTACTTCCGGCGCATCAGCCCGGGAAACGCGCCCGGAGTCGTCGTCCTGCCCGTACACGAGGGGGACGTCGTGCTGGTCCGCCATTTCCGGCACAGCACGCGGCAGTGGCACCTGGAGGTCCCGCGCGGGTTCGGTACGCCCGGGTCGTCACCGGAGGAGGACGCGCGGCGCGAACTGCTGGAGGAGATCGGCGCGGACCCCACCACGCTGACGTCGCTCGGAGAGGTGTACCCCGACACCGGGCAGATGGCCACGCCCGTGCTCCTGTACTACGCGGAGGTCGCGCGGATCCACACCGCCGGGCGGGAGGAGGGGATCGGCTCCCTCCGTACGGTCACCCCCGTCGAGCTGGCGGGACAGATCCGCACCGGTGAGATCACCGACGGCTTCACCATCAACGCCTACACCCGCGCCGTACTACGCGGCCTGCTACCCGGCGGCTCAGCCCTGGGGACGTAGGCCGTCGAGGAGGAAGGACAGGAGCCGGTCGGTCTCCTCGGGGGCGAACTCGGTCGCGACGCAGATCGCGTGGGTGAGCTTGAGGAGGTCCGCGGCGGTCACGTCGGGGCGTGCGGTGCCGGCGTCCTGGGCCTGGGTGAGGACCATCGCCGCGGCGCCGCGGATCTCGTCGTGGCACCTCGCCAGCACGTCGGAGTGCAGGTCGATCACGGCTTTCAGCGTCTGCATGAGCCCGCGGCGGCTGGCGGCGTAGTGGGCGAACGACCGCATCCAGGCGGCCAGGGCCTCGCCTGGCGGTAGCTCCTCGGCCAGCTCGTACGCCTTGGCGCACAGGTCCTGGACCTGCTCGCGGTAGACGGCCTCCTGGAGCGCCACGCGGGTAGGGAAGTGACGGTAGAGCGTGCCGATGCCGACCTCGGCGCGGCGCGCGATGTCCTCGAGCGGCGCGTCGGCACCGTGCTCGAGGAACGCGGCCCGCGCCTCGTCGAGCAGGCGCGCGTAGTTGCGGCGCGCGTCGGCACGCATGGGGCGCTGCCCGGTGGTCGTCATCGCTCCTCCCGGAACGGTTGCGTACCGGAGGATACCTCCGTATCTTAACGGAGGAACCCTCCGGTTAGCTCCGGCGGCCCCGACAGCCACTTCGGGGGACACCGGCACTCTTCCTGCAGAAGGAGTCTATGACTCATGTCCCAACAGACCATCAGAACGGGCGGACCTCCTCGGCCCGCCGAGCCGCGCCCCCGGCACGCGCGGCATCCCGGGATCTCGCTCGCCGTCATCGTCACCTGCCAGCTGATGGTCGTGCTGGACGCGACCGTCGTGTTCGTCGCGCTGCCCGAGATCCAGCGCGGCCTGCACTTCTCCGCGACCGGGCTGTCGTGGGTGAGCAACGCCTACTCGCTCGCGTTCGGCGGGCTGCTCCTGCTCGGTGGGCGCGCCGGTGACGTCCTCGGACGCCGCCGCGTCTTCCTCGCGGGCATCGCCCTGTTCACCGTCGCGTCGCTGCTCGGCGGGTTCGCGACGTCCGCGGCCTGGCTGCTCTCGGCCCGCGCCGCCCAGGGTGTCGGCGCCGCCATGGCGGCGCCCGGCGCGCTCGCGCTCATCGCCACCAACTTCGCCGAGGGAGCCGAACGCAACCGGGCGCTGAGCATCTTCTCCGCGACCTCCTCAGCGGGGGCCTCGGTCGGCCTGATCCTCGGCGGCGTGCTCACCGACTGGGCCTCGTGGCGCTGGGTGCTCTTCGTGAACGTCCCGGTCGGCATCGCCGTCCTGCTGCTCGGGCCGGTGTTCCTCGAAGAGACCGAGCGACACCGCGGCCGTCTCGACGTCACCGGGGCGATCACGTCGGTGACCGGCATGGTCGCGCTCGTGTACGCCTTCATCCGCGCCGCCGACACGGGCTGGGGCGACGCCGTGACCCTGGGCACGCTCGCCGCCGGGCTCGTGCTGCTCGGGGCGTTCCTGGCCGTCGAGTCCCGCGCGGAGCAGCCGGTCGTACCGCTCCGGTTGTTCGCCGACCGCTCGCGCGCCGGCGCGTACCTGAACATGCTGCTGCTGGCCGCGGCGATGTTCGGGATGTTCTTCTTCCTGGTCCAGTTCATGCAGAACGGCCTCGGCTTCAGCCCGTTCCGCGCCGGGCTGGCGTTCCTGCCGCTGACTCTGCCGCTGTTCGCGATGGCGCGGCTCGCGCCACGGCTCGTGCCGAGGTTCGGCACGCGGCGGCTCATGCTGACCGGCCTCCCGCTGATCGTGGCGGGCATGCTGTGGCTGATCAGGCTGTCGCCGGACAGCGCGTACGCCTCCGGGCCGCTCCCGTCCATGCTGCTGTTCGGCCTGGGCGCCGGCCTGGTCTTCATGCCGCTCACCCTCACGATCCTGTCCGGGGTACGGCGCGAGGACTCCGGCGCCGCCTCCGGCGTACTGCAGACCACGCAGCAGGTCGGCGGCTCGCTCGGGATGGCGGTCCTGGTCGCGGCGTACGGCACGGCGACCCGTCACGGCGGCCTCGCCCACGGGATGAGCACCACCTTCGCGGTCGGCGCCCTCTTCACCGGGGTCGCGCTGCTGGTGGCGCTGTTCGTGATCCGTCCGCCGGCCCGGTAGCCGGACCCTCCTCGCCCGCGTCAGCCGTCAAGGTAGGCGCGGGCGATGAGGGTCACCCAGCGGTGCACGGCGTCCTCGTTCGGCGCGAACGGCCCCGGCCGGAAGTGCGGCGAGGTCAGCCCGCGCTGCACGGACTCGCACGCCACCCAGTCCTGGCGGTTCGTACGGTCCCAGAACTCCACCGCGTAGCCCGCGTCGCCCGCGCCCTCCGGCACGAACCACGAGCACTCGACCTCGGTACGGTCCGGCTCGCGCGGCGTCAGCCGGTGCGTCATCACGTAGTCCGGGTGCAGGGAGATCAGCAGGTCGGGCAGGAGCCCGAGGTAACGCACCCGGCGGCGGTCGACGCCGTCGATGAACCTCCCGTGGGACCGCCCGTCGAGCGACATCGTCTCCATGCCCTCGCGCAGGTCCATGGAGCCGCCGACCCACGCGCCGGGCAGGTCGTAGTTGTCGCCGCTCGTCGGCGGCGACACCGCGCACAGCTCCGGATGGATCAGCGGGCAGTGGTAGCACTCGTGGTAGTTCTCGGCGAGCACCTTCCAGTTCGCCCGCACGTCGTAGGAGTGCCGCGCGGCGAGCGTGAGGCGCTCCGGCGCGTACGGCTCGACCAGGCCGGTCAGCGCGCCCGCGTGCTCGGTGAACCCCGGCGCGTCGCCGCTCGCGTTCACGAACACCCAGCCCTGCCACGTCGTGGTGGGCAGCGCCACGAGGTCGTGCCCCTCGACCTTCATACCGGGCGCGCCGCGCAGGCCGCCGTCCAGCCGGTACGCCCAGGCGTGGTACGGGCAGACGATCAGCGGGCGGTCCGACGTGCCGCCGTCCGGCAGGAGTTCGTGGCCACGGTGCCGGCAGGTGTTGGCGAACGCCCCGTCGGCGGTGAGCAGCACCGGGATGTCGCCGGCCGGCACGGCGCGCTGGGTGACGCCCTCGGGCAGCAGCTCGTCGGCGCGGCCCAGGCAGCTCCAGGTCCCGGCGAACAGCCGGCGCCTCTCCCAGGCCAGCACGTCCGGGTCCGTGTACGCGCGGGCGGGCAGCATCGTCGCCTCGCCGAACGGCCGGAGCGCGCCGGCCAGCTCGTCACGGGAGACGGGCGAGGGAGTCATATGCCATCCCGGAATCGTGTCGGCGCGGGACCCGGCCGACCGTTGACGACCGCCGCGGCGAGCCCGTTGTGCCCACCGCCGACCGCTAGGACGTCGTACACCGGCTCGGCTCCTTACTGATCCGTCAGTCAGTACCGATGGTCTCGCCCGAGGTCCGACGGTGCAAGAGGTGCCTTTGGCCGATTTTGGTGGAAGATCGCGTTCCGGGAATGCCAGGCATGATCCGGTTGGTTAGTTTCTGGAGTCTTCAAACGCGAGAGGAGATCGAATGGCGGTCGCGGTCCAGACGCAGCCTGAGGTGGCGGGCAGGGCGGAGCGTATCCGCGTGTTCCTCATCCTGGGCAGCCTGAGTGCGATCGGGCCGTTGTCGATCGACATGTACCTGCCGGCGCTCCCCCGGCTCACCCATGATCTGTCGGCCGGCGCGTCCCTGGTGCAGCTCACGCTGACCGCCTGCCTCGTGGGGCTGGCCGCCGGGCAGGTACTGGCCGGGCCGGTCAGCGACCTGCTGGGACGGCGGCGACCGCTGCTCGCCGGGGTGCTGGTCTACACGGTCACCTCGCTGCTGTGCATGATCGCCCCGTCCGTCGAGGTACTGATCGGGCTGCGGCTCCTCCAGGGCATCGCGGGCGCCGCCTGCATCGTGATCTCCCGTGCCGTCGTACGCGACATGCACGACGGGCCGGCCGCGGCGCGGTTCTTCTCCCTGCTCATGCTGGTCAACGGCGTCGCCCCGGTGGCGGCCCCGGTGATCGGCGGGCAGTTGCTGCGCTTCACGTCCTGGCGGGGTGTGTTCGTCGTCCTGGCGATCCTGGGGCTGCTGATGGCCCTGTCGCTGATGGGACTGCGCGAGACGCTGCCGCCGTCGGCACGGCACAGCGGCGGGATGCGGTCGACGCTGCGGACCTTCCGCGAGCTGTGCACCGACCGCATGTACGTCGGGTACGGCCTGGCGGGCGGGTTCGCCTTCGCCGCGATGTTCGCCTACATCGCCGGGTCCCCGTTCGTGCTGCAGAACATCTACGACCTGTCGCCCCAGGCGTACAGCCTCGTCTTCGCGACCAACGCCCTCGGCATCGTGGCCTTCGGCCAGGTGAGCGGCTGGCTGGCGGGCCGCTTCCCGCTGCGGTCGCTTCTGTCCGCCGGGCTGGGCGTCTCCCTGTGCGGGTCCGCGCTCCTACTCGCCTCGGTGTTCGGCGGACTGGGCCTGCCGGGCGTACTGATCGCGCTGTTCCTGGTGGTCTCGGCGATCGGCCTGACCATGCCCACCTCGGTCGCGCTGGCCCTGTCCGGCCGCCCACCGAACGTCGCCGGCAGCGCCTCCGCCCTCTTCGGCCTCACCCAGTACGTGATCGGCGCCGCCGCCGCACCACTCGTCGGCCTCGCCGGTACCCGGTCCGCGGTACCGATGGCCATTCTGATCGCCATCTCGGCCATCGCCGGAATCCTCGTCTACACCACCCTCACCCGCACGCGTACGCGCCGATTCAGTGTTGCATCATGATCACGTAGCCGACGCTGCCCGTGGCGCCCCTGTCGGGTTTGACGTTCACCCTCAGGTCGCTGGCGGCGGCCGTCACTTCCAGCTGCCCCGGAACGGGGTCGGCGGAGCAGGCGAGGCGCTGTGTCCTGGCCGAGCCGGACACGGGAGAGAAGGTCAGGGACGACTTGCCGGTGTCCTTGGCCCTGCCCGACTCCGTGGAGAGAGTGGCCGCGCCCGTACCCGCGCAGACGGCCTGGACCGTGATCTTCTGACCCTTCCGGGTGCGCTCGAGCGATCCGGAGCCGTCGCCGTCGCCACTGATCTCGAATGTGCCCGCGGTGTCGACGCCGCCTCCGGTCTTGCCGCCGTTCATCAGGACCGCGAGAGCGCGGTTCTTCAGGAGGTCGTACCGCGCCGCGGACGGCTGCGGCTGCGGCTGCGGCTGCGGCTGCGGTGCATGTGCGGTGGCGTCCTCGGACGTGCTGGACGCCTTCTTCTCGCCGGCGCACGCCGCCGTCCCCGCCGGCATGCCGAGCACGGCGATCCCTGTGACGACGGTGGTACGTGCGCGTGACGTCTGTTCGCGGCTCACACCGGCCCTCCTTGTTCGGCGCAGACGGTCTGGGCATCCCCCGTTGCCCGGACGGCGCCGAATCATCCGCGAGAGATGGCGACGCAGCCTAGCGATCAAGCAAGCCTAGGAGCGCACATACCCCCTGAAATAGCCATTTATCCGGCATCTCGCGTCGCTCGGTCGAGGCTCCGTCAGGAGGCTCCGCGCAGCTGGACCCGCAGGTAGGCGTCGAAGACGCGGGCGCCGAACAGCCGCCGGGTGTGCACCAGCAGCCGGGCCGCGGGCGTGATCACATAGCGGCTCTTCGGGCGGGCACCGACGACGGCGCGTTCGACGACCTTGGCCACGCTCTCGGCCGGTGCGGCCAGCCAGGAGCGGTACATCTCGACCATCTGGGTCTCCATGGCCGTGGTGAGCCCGGCGTACGGGCCGGCGGGCTCGGCCGACCGGGCCAGCGTGTGGGACGCGGTGTCACCGAAGCTCGTCCGGATCATGCCCGGCTCGATGAGGCTGACCTTCACGCCGAACCGCCCCGCCTCGAAGCGCAGCGCGTCGGTGATGGCCTCCACCGCGTACTTGCTGGCGTGGTAGTAACCGCCGACCGGGAAGACGATCCGGCCGCCCATCGAGCCGATGTTGATGATCCGCCCGCCGCCCGCCTCGCGCATGCCGGGCAGCACGAGCTGGGTCAGGCGCGCCAGGCCGAACACGTTGGTCTCGAACTGGCGGCGTACGTCGTCGAGGTCGACCTCTTCGATCGTGCCGTACTCCCCGTACCCGGCGTTGTTGACCAGCGCGCCGACCGCGCCATGCTCGGCCTGGACCGCCTCGACCGCGGCGCGCATCGACTTCTCGTCGGTGACGTCGAGCGCGAGGATCCGCGCGCCCGCGTCGGCCAGGTCGGCGATCGCCTCGGTACGCCGGGCGGTGGCGTACACGGTCAGGTCCGTACGGCGGGCCAGGCGGAGGGCGGCGGCCCGCCCGATGCCCGAGGACGTTCCGGTGATCAGTACGGCGGTGGTCATGAGGTCTCCTGCGCGTCGATCGAGGGGTTGGTAAGGCCGGCCACGAGGAGTGCCACGCCGTGGCACAGCCGTCGTACCGGGGCTTCGGGGTCGGACAGGTCGGCCTCCAGGCCGCGCGTGAGGGCCAGCAGCAACGCGGCGAACTCGATCGCGACGTCCCTGGCGGCGGCGTCGCCGACCGCGTCCGCGATCAGCTCGCGCATCTCGGCGTCGTAGGCCTCGATCAGGTCGGCGGAGGACCGCGCGTTGTCGCCGAGCAGCTCGGCGGCGTGCGCGGGGCCGTCGTGCCACACCTTCAGCGTCAGCTCGAGCTTGGCCATCAGGGCGGCGGTCAGCCGCTCGGTGAGGGACCCGGGCGCGGCGACGGCCGTACGCGAGGCGGCCAGGCACTCCCCCAGCAGCCGCTCGGCCAGCCGCCGGAACGCGTCCTCCTTGTTGCGCACGTACTGGTAGACGGCCGAGCGGGACATCCCCGCCTCACGCGCGATGTCGTCCATCGTCGTGCGCCGGACGCCGTGCCGGGTGAAACACGCGTACGCGGCCTCCAGGATCGGCCTGATCCGTTCATCGTGCGACATGCTGACATTCTTTGCACGGAATGTCAGTTTGTCAATCCGGTATCAACCGATCGGTGGACCCCGCGATCAACCTGAGGCATGGCCACCCGGTGGATCCGCCGATGGCACCGCGCGGGCCATTCTCAGAGCCTGCACAGCGAAGCGAGGGGGCAGTGGCCATGCCGGTCATCGAGGTCAGCGATCTGCACAAGCGGTACCGACGCGACGTCGTCGCCGTCGACGACGTGTCGTTCACTGTGGAGGAGGGTGAGATCTTCGGAATCCTCGGGCCCAACGGCGCGGGCAAGACCACGACGGTCGAGTGCGTCGAGGGGCTGCGCCGGCCCGACCGCGGCACCGTACGGGTCCTCGGGATGGACCCGCAGCGGGACCGCGCCGAGCTCACCCAGCGCCTCGGCGTCCAGCTCCAGAGCAGCGAGCTGCCCGAGAAGATGAAGGTGGCCGAGGCACTCGAGCTGTACAGCTCCTTCTACCGCGAGCCGGCGGACTGGCGGCGGTTGCTCGCGGACCTGGGCCTCGAGGACAAGCGCGACGCGAGGTTCGGCAAGCTGTCCGGCGGCCAGCAGCAGCGCGTCTCGATCGCGCTGGCGCTGCTCGGCACGCCGGAGATCGCCGTACTGGACGAGCTCACCACCGGCCTGGACCCCCAGGCGCGCCGCGACACCTGGCGGCTGATCGAGCAGGTACGCGACCGGGGCGTGACGATCGTGCTGGTCACGCACTTCATGGAAGAGGCCGAGCGCCTCTGCGACCGGATCGCGGTCATCGACTCCGGCCGGGTCGCGGCGATCGACACCCCGGCCGGGCTGGTGTCGCGGGTCGGGCCCGCGCAGCGCATGAGGTTCAGGCCGACGCCGGCGCTGGAGGACCAGCTGCTCGAGGACCTGCCCGAGGTCCACTCCGTGACTCGGTCTGGGACGCAGGTCACCGTTACAGGGGCCGGTGACCTGCTCCAGGCCGTCACGTCCACGCTCGCCCGCAACAACATCATCGCCGAGGACCTGCGCATCGAGCAGAGCAGCCTCGACGACGCCTTCGTCGCCCTCACGGGCCGTACCCTTGGAGACTCCGAATGATCGTCAAGATGACCGTGATGGAGTTCAAGCTCCTGGCGCGGGAGTTCGCCGTCGCGCTGTTCGTCGTGGCGCTGCCGGTCGCGCTGCTGCTCGGGTTCGGCCTCCAGCCCGGCAGTGACAAGGCCCAAAAGAGCCTCGGCGGCCAGACCGGCGCCGAGTACATCGCCGCGATCGGCGTGGGCATCGCGCTCGCGATCCTGGGCCTGACCGTGCTGCCGGCCGCGCTCTCCGGGTACCGGGAGAAGGGCGTCCTGCGCCGTCTCGCCACCACCCCGGTCCGCCCGGCGTACGTGCTGGTCGCCCAGCTCATCGTCAACGCGATCCTCGCGGTGTTCGTGGTCACGACGCTGATCGTCGCCGGCAACCTGCTGTTCGGCACTCCGGTGCCCGAGAAGCTCCCGGCGTTCGCGGGCGCCACCTTGCTCGGCATGGCCGCGCTGTTCGCCATCGGGCTGCTCATCGCCGCGGTCGCGCCCAGCGGCAAGGGCGGCAACGCGATCGGGATGGTGCTGTTCTTCCCCAGCCTGTTCCTCGGCGGGGTCTACATCCCGCGCGAGACGATGCCGAAGGTCATGCGCGAGATCGGCGACTTCAGCCCGCTGGGCGCCACCCTGAAGACGATGCGCGACGCCTGGATGGGCGTCGAACCGCGACCGGCACAATTGGCGACAATGGCGGCGTACGCGGTCGTCGTTGGAGTGGCGGCCGCCAAACTCTTCCGGTGGGAATGAACATGACGATGCCGGAGGCCGGCTGGGAGCGACGCGAAGCCCTGATGCTTCGCGTCCTCCCGTACTGCGCGCTCGCGATCTCCGTCGTGCTGGTCACGGTCGGCGACGCGGGCTCGCGTACGCACCTCGTGGTGACCCTCGCGCTGACCGCGGTCGCGATCGGCTGGATGCTCGTGATGGTCACGCTGAACCCCAGGTGGACCGAGCGTCCGAAGATCATGGGCGTCTACTACGTGGGCGTGCTGGCGCTCGCCACGATCCTGGTCTACCGGAGCCCGCTGTACGGGTTCTTCGCCTGGACCGGGTACGTCCAGGTGACCTACCTCGTCGGCCGCTGGAGATGGGCCGGCGTCGCTGCGACCGCGCTGCTGCTCTCCACCACGTACGTCGGCGGCATCCAGAAGCTCGACGCGCATGTGCTGCCGCTCTATCTGATCTTCGTGGCGGCCAGTACGGCGCTCGGCGGGGCGTTCATGTTCTTCGGCACGATGGTCACCGAGCAGAACGACAAGCAGCGCGCCATGCTGGGCGACCTCGCCGCGGCCAACGCGCAGCTCGAGAACGCCCTGGCCGAGAACGCCGGCCTGCACGCGCAGCTGCTCACCCAGGCGCGCGAGGCCGGGATCCTCGACGAGCGCCAGCGCATGGCACGGGAGATCCACGACACGCTCGCGCAGGGCTTCATCGGCATCATCGCCCAGCTCGAGGCCGCCCGGCACAACCCCGGCGGGTGGCAGCGGTTCGCCGACCAGGCGCAGGGGCTCGCGCGCGACAACCTCGCCGAGGCGCGCCGGTCCGTTCGCGCGCTGCGGCCCGAGCACCTCGAGGACGCGCATCTCCCCGAGGCGATCGCCGGGATGAGCGAACGCTGGTCGGAGACGTCCGGGGTGGTGGTCGGCGTCGAGACCACCGGCGAGCCGAGACCGATGCTCGCCGACACGGAGGTCGCGCTGTTCCGGGTCGCGCAGGAGGCGCTCACCAACGTGGCCAAGCACGCCAAGGCCACCCGCGTCGGCCTCACCCTCTCGTACATGGACGACGTCGTCCTGCTCGACGTGCGTGACGACGGCATCGGCTTCGAGGCCGGTACGAACGCCGGCGGGTTCGGGCTCACCTCGATGCGGCAGCGGCTGCTGCGGGTCGCGGGGAGCCTGGCGGTCGAGAGCAGCCCCGGTGAGGGCACCGCCGTCAACGCGAGCGTGCCCGCACTGCCCCCGGGAGAGGTCGCGTGATCCGGCTGCTGCTCGTCGACGACCACCCGATCGTGCGGGACGGCCTGCGCGGTGTGTTCGCCGCCGAACCCGACTTCGAGGTGGTCGGCGAGGCGTCCAACGGCACCGAGGCCGTCGAGCGGGCGGGCGCCGCCGACGTCGTCCTGATGGACCTGCGGATGCCCGGCATGGGCGGCGTCGAGGCGATCACGCTGCTGCGCTCGGCCTGCCCGGAGGTCCGCGTCCTGGTGCTGACGACCTTCGACACCGACAGCGACGTGCTGCCCGCCATCGAGGCGGGCGCGACCGGCTACCTGCTCAAGGACGCGCCCCGCGAGGAACTGGTCCGCGCGGTCCGCTCCGCCCACCGCGGCGAGTCGGTGCTGTCGCCCTCGGTCGCGGGCCGCCTCATGGGCCGCGTACGCCGCCCGGCCGCGGGCGGCGCCCTCAGCAAGCGCGAACACGAGGTGCTCGCCCTCGTCGCCGGCGGCACCACCAACCGTGAGGCGGCCAAGCGCCTGTTCGTCAGCGAGGCGACCATCAAGACCCACCTGCTGCACATCTACGACAAGCTCGGCGTACGCGACCGGGCGGCGGCCGTCAGCGAGGCGTACAAGCGCGGCCTGCTCAGCTGACGTCCTCCAGCAGCCGGTCCTGGAGCGCCGCGACGAGCCCGTCGTCGACGCCGAGATGCCCGGCGGCGTACCCGAGCACCGAGCCGTACGTGGCCGCGAGGTCGGCCAGGAAATGCCGCATCACCTCCGCCGGCGCCCGCCCGTACCCGGGCCAGCGGAGCGTACGCCCCGGATGATCGGCCTTCCAGTCCGCGACGAGCCGGTCCGTGGCCAGCTCGGTGAGCGCGAAGTCGGCGACGACGTCGTCCTCGTCGACGCCCAGCAGCGTCAGGACCAGGCTCGCCAGCACGCCGGTACGGTCCTTGCCCGACGCGCAGTGGAACACCAGCGGGCCGGGACCCGCGGCGATCACCTCCAGCGCCCGCCGCAGCTCCGCGGCCCCGTCGAACGCGACCTCGGCGTACCGGTCGGCGAGGTAGCGCCACGGGTCGACCGCCGGATCGATCTCCGCCTGCCGGTACGGCCGGTGCTCGACGCTGAGATTGTGGTAGCCGAGCCCGTCACCGCCCGGCACCCGCCCGCCGCGCTCGACCTCCCACGGATAGCGCAGGTCGATCACCGTACGCACACCGAGGGTCAGGAACCGCTCCCGGTCGGCGCCACCCAGCCTGCCGAGCGAGTCGGCCCGGTAGAGGCAACGCCACCGCACCGCACGCCCGTCGCCGGTCCGGTAGCCGCCGAGGTCGCGGACGTTGTGCAGACGCTCGAACCGGATATGCCGCTCCACACCGGCGACTCTAGGCGCCCGGGAGACGCTCGGCACCGGGGAGCGATCGGGGGAGGCCGAAGCGAGGCAGGACGGTGTTCTCGGAACCTGGTCAGTCCGCAGATGCGGTCTCCGGCCAGGGTCAGCACCCGAAGCCCCGTCGCGTGGCGAACACCACCGGCGGGATCCCGCAGATACGTCCCGAAGGCCGGCTGGCCGTTGGCCCGGGTCGGCACCAACCACTCCACCTAAGAGGGGACCGAGCACGGCGAACGATTCGTCGGGGAGGCCTTCACGGTGCGGGAGACGTGACGGGCCGGCTGGTGGCCGGGCCGCACCACTGGTACAGCGCCGCGCGGATTTCGTCCGGAGAGGGGTCCGCGCCGGCCCAGGCGATGTAGGCGTCCGGCCTCACCAGGACGGCCGTGCGCGTTGGGCCGCCGGCGATCGCGAGGTCGACGCGGTCCTCCAGGCCGACGGTCGCGGACTCCGGGGCGTCCGGCGGCAGCACGAGGAGGAAGCGGCCGGGGCGAAGCGCCTGGTAGAGGCTTCGCGGCGGGTCGCCTGCCAGCGGGATGTCCGGTGCGCGCCGGCCGACGAGAGGGTGCGATCCACTTGGCGCCGGGTAGGCGAGGTCGATGCCCGAGACGGCGCCGGCCATGCGCCGCGCGACCGGGTTGAGGTGGGTGGCGGCCCGTATCGCGGCGTCGCGCGCGCCGCGCAGGACGCGTGGGCGCAGTTGGGCGCAGCGCAGGATGATGTCGCTGGTGCGCAGCACCCGTCGTCCGACCGGGTACCGCTCGGCGTGGTAGCTGTCGAGCAGCCCTTCGGGCGCCCAGCCGCGCAGGGCGGCGGTGAGCTTCCAGGCGAGGTTGACCGCGTCCTGCAGTCCGGTGTTCATGCCCATGCCGCCGGCCGGGGAGTGCACGTGCGCGGCGTCGCCGGCGAGGAAGACCCGGCCCACGCGGTAGCGGGGCACCTGACGCTCGTCGCTGTGGAACCGCGAGAGCCAGCGCGGGTCGTGCATCCCGAAGTCGGTGCCCAGCACCCGGCGCGTGATCGCGCGCACCTCCGCCACGTCGACCGGCGCCGTGTCCGGCTGCTGGTCGGCGCGGTTCCAGGCGATCACCCGGTACCAGCCGTCGCCGAACGGCGCGATGAAGACGAACCCGTCCGCGGTGGCCGAGGCGGTCACGGTCTCCGGAGTTGCTTCGGCGAACCGTACGTCGCAGAGCATCACCGACCGCACCGCGGAACGGCCGGGGAACGGCAGGCCGAGCTCGCGGCGTACGGCGCTCTGCGCGCCGTCCGCGCCGACGACGTACCGCGCGCGCAGCGTGGTGCAGGCGTCGCGGCCGACCTCGCGGACCGTCAGGTCGACGCCGTCGCCGTCCTGGCTCAGGCTGATCACCTCGGTGCCGGGCAGGATCTCCGCGCCGAGCTCCCGCGCACGCTTGCCGAGCACGCGTTCGGTCTCGTACTGCGGAACGCCCAGCATGTACGGGAACCGGCTCGGCAGGCGGAAGAACTCCAGCCCGAACGGCACGAGCCGGGGGACCGGCCGGCCGGATGCGATCAGTTCGCGGGCGACCCCACGGGCGTCGAGCAGCTCCAGGCTGCGGGCGTGTATGCCGAAGGCCCGGCTGAGGGTCGACTCCTGGTCGCGGCGCTCGAGGACCGCGCAGGAGATCCCAGCGGCGGCCAGGTCCCCCGCGAGCATCAGCCCGGTGGGCCCACCGCCGACGATGAGCACGTCGTTGACGGCACGCATGGTCCCCACTCCCCCGACAGGAGGCGTGCAGGAACCCTCGTCACGCCTCACCTGCCATTGTACGGCGGCCGAACGAGGCGGCCCGGGAATCTAGGGCGTGTCTGTCAGACACGCCCTAATGGGCGCCGGCGCCGGTGAGGGCGCGGGCGGTCAGGTCGGCGAAGGCGTCGGGGTCGGGGCGTTCGCGGCTGAGGTAGGTGGCGGCGATGGCGCACAGGAAGCCGGCCGGGATGGAGACGAGGGCCGGGTTCTCCAGCGGGAACCAGTCGAAGCGCGCGCCCGTGGGCAGGAGGGACAGGCTCGCGCCTGTCGCCGGGTCGACCTTGCCGGACACGACCGGGGAGAAGACGACGAGCAGCACGGACGTGGCCAGGCCGCCGTAGATGCCGGCGACCGCGCCCGCGCCGGTGAAGCGGCGCCAGCACAGGCCGAGCACGAGGGCGGGGAGGTTGGCCGACGCGGCGATGGCGAAGGCCAGGCCGACGAGGAACGCGACGTTGAGGTCGTCGGCGACGACGGCGAGCAGGACCGCGACGATGCCGATGACGACGGCGGCGAGCCGGGCGACCGCGATCTCCTGGCGCTCCTTGGGCCGCCCGAACATCAACACGTGGCGGAAGCAGTCGTGCGCGAGGGAGGTCGCCGAGGCCATCACGAGGCCCGCGACCACCGCGAGGATCGTCGCGAACGCCGCCGAGGCGACGAAGGCGAGCATGAGGTCGCCGCCGGCGCCGCCCGCGAGGTGCGCGCCGAGCTCGCGGGCGAGCTGGGGTACGGCGGTGTTGCCGGACGGGTCCTGCGCGGTGATCTCGGCGTGGCCGACGAGGGCGGCGGCGCCGAATCCGAGCGCGATGGTGCACAGGCAGAACCCGCCGACGAGGCCGATCGCCCAGTTCACCGAGGTACGCGCGGTGCGGGCGTCGCGGACCGCGAAGAAGCGGTTGACGATGTGCGGGAGCCCGGCGGCGCCGAGCGCGAGGGCCAGGGCGAGGCTCACCAGGTCGAGGCGGCTCGTGAGCGTGCCGTCCGGGCCGCCGGCGCCGAACCGCAGGCCGGGCTCGAGGAACGCGTCGCCCCTGCCGCTGGCGTCGGCGGCGCTGCCGAGCAGGTGGCTGACGTCGAAGCCGAACCGCACCAGGACGAGCAGCGTCATCAGCCCGCCGCCCGCGATGAGCAGTACGGTCTTGACGATCTGCACCCAAGTGGTGCCCTTCATGCCGCCGAACCCGACGTAGAAGATCATCAGCGTGCCCACCACGCCGATGGCCAGGACTCGGGCGGTGGAGGCGGACACTCCGAGGAAGGTCTCCCCCGGCCTGATGCCGAGCAGCAGGCAGACCAGGGCGCCCGCGCCGACCATCTGCGCGACGAGGTAGAACACCGAGACCGTGACGGTCGAGATCGCGGACGCGACGCGTACCGGCGCCGGGCGGAGCGTCCGGTGGGCCAGGACGTCGGCCATGGTGAACCGGCCGGTGTTGCGCATCGCGCGGACCAGCAGGAGGGCCGGGATCCAGGCGACGACGGAGCCGATGGCGTAGAGGAAGCCGTCGTAGCCGGACAGCGCGATGATCCCGGAGATGCCGAGGAACGACGCGGCCGACATGAAGTCGCCCGCGAGGGCCAGGCCGTTCTGGCGGCCGGAGAAGACGCGGCCGCCGGCGTAGAAGTCGGCGGTGTCGCGGGTATGCAGCCGGGCCCAGGCGGTGATGCCGAGCGTGACGCAGACGAATCCGGCGAAGAGCGCGAACGTGATGGCCCGGCCGCCGCCGGTGAGCGTGTCCGCGGGGTTCACGGCCGCTCCCCCACTCGCCGCTCGGCATCCGCGACGACCTGGTCCGCGAGCGGGTCGAGCACCTCGCGGGAGTAGCGCGCGTGCCGCCACGCCAGCAGGAAGGTCGAGGCGAACTGCGCCACCCCGAACACCAGGGCGACGTTGACGTCGCCGAACAGCCGCTGGCGCATGAAGCCGCCGGCGAACGCCGAAGCGACCACGTACAGGAGGTACCAACCGAGGAAGGACGCCCCCATGACGAGAGTCAGCCTCCCGAACCTGCCCTTGAGCAGCACGTATCGCTCGTCCTGCGCCATCGCCGCGTAGCGCGCGCGGTCCCGTGGGTCCGTGTCGCGCCGTGGCGCGGGCCCCGCTCCGACGATCTTCACGCCCGTCTCCAGGTCATGATCGTCACGCCCCGTGTTGTCTTCACTCCGGTATGAGATCAGACCTGGTGGGGCCGCGTGGGTCACTTCAGCGGAATCAGCGGCGCCGGGCGTTGAGGCGCTTGGTCGGCTCGGCGGTCGCCGGGTCCTCCGGCCAGGGGTGCCGCGGGTACCGGCCGCGCAGCTCGGCACGTACGCTCCGGTAGCCCTCGCGCCAGAACGACGCGAGGTCGGCGGTGACGGCGGCCGGCCGGCCCGCGGGCGACAGCAGGTGCACGACGAGCGGTACGCCCGCGATCGCCGGCGCCGCCTGCCAGCCGAACAGTTCCTGGAGCTTCGCGGCCAGTACGGGCCGGTCGTCGGAGTAGTCGACGCGGATCCGCGAGCCGCTGGGCACCGTGAGGCGTTCGGGCGCGACCTCGTCGAGGCGCGCGGCGCACTCCCAGGGCAGCAGCCTGCGCAGCGCTGCGGTCACGTCGACGCGCGCGAGGTCGGCGCGTCCGCGCGCGCCGCCGGAGGCGAGGTCGAGCGAGCCGAGCAGCGCCTCGTCGTCCATCGCGGGCCACGGCGGCCCGAGCGCGCGATGGCAGAACGCCAGCCGCGCGCGCAGCGCCTCGGCGTCGCGCGTCCAGGTGAGCAGGCCGAGACCCTCGCGGCGCAGTCCCTCGCTGAGCGCGGCGCGTACGAGGTCGGGCGCGGGGTCGGTGAGCGGAGCGGCGGCGAGTTCGATGGCGCCGAGGCGTTCGACGCGGCGCGCGACGACGTCGCCGCGCCAGTGGACCTCGTCCTCGACGGTCGCCTCGAGCACGAGCCGTGCGGTGTCCTCGTCGATGGGCACGGCCTGGCGGATCCGGGCGGACGGCGCGCCGGGACGCCGGTCGGCGACCGCGATGGCCAGCCATTCCGTCCCGGCGAGCGAGGAGCCGCGCGCGAGCTCGGCGGCGGTGCCCGAGGCCATCAGGTAGCCGCCGTCGCGTACGCGGGCGACCCGTTCGGGGAACGCCAGCGCCACCACGATCCCGGCGGCCGTCTCGTCGTCGGCACGTGAGGCGTGCCGCCCGTCCGGGGCGGAACGGCGCAGGCGGCGTACCTCGTCGCGCCACTGGCCGTCGCGCCGCCGGGCGCGCCATTCGGCGAGCAGGTCGTCGCCGCTCGAGCGCTGGTCGGACAGCAGCGCGACGACCTCGGCGGCCCGCTCCCCCACGTGTTCGGCGCCGTCGATCAGGGCGCGTGCCAGCCGCGGATGCACGCCGACGCGCGCCATCGCCCGCCCGCGCTCGGTCACGCGCCCGTCGCCGTCGACCGCGCCGATCGCACGCAGGGTGTCGCGCGCGGCGCGCATCGCGGCCGGCGGCGGAGGGTCGAGCAGGGTGAGACCGCCGGCGTCCGGGTCGCCCCAGCACGCGGCCTGCAGCGCGAACGCGGTCAGGTCGGCCAGCTCGATCTCGGGGCGCGGGCGTTCGGGCAGGTGGTCGTGGTCGGCCTGGGACCAGCAGCGATAGACCCTGCCGGGCGCCTCACGCCCGGCGCGGCCGGCGCGCTGGTCGGCGGCGGCCCGCGAGACCCGTACGGTCGTCAGCGCGCCCAACCCGCGCGCGTGGTCGGTGCGCGGCTCGCGGGAGAGCCCCGCGTCGACGACGGTACGCACGCCGGGCACGGTCAGGCTCGACTCGGCGACCGCGGTGGCCAGCACCACCCGGCGGCCGCCGTCCGCATCGCGCGGCCGCAGCACCGCGTCCTGGACCGAGCCCGGCGCGCGGCCGTGCAGCCGCAGGACGTCCAGGTCGCCGAGGGCCCCGGCCACGCGCCCGAGCTCGGCCGCGCCCGGCAGGAAGCACAGGACGTCGCCGTCGCCCTCGGCAAGCCCTCGGCGTACGGTCAGGGCGACGTGGTCGAGCAGGGCCGGGTCCACCGACATGCCGTGCGGCGGGCGTACCGGCCGGGACGGCGGCGCCCACACGACCTCCAGCGGATGCGTCGCGGCGGCGGCCGTCACGACGGGCGCGCCGCCCAGCAGCCGCGACCACGGGCCGGTGTCGGCGGTTGCCGACGCGGCGACCAGCCGCAGGTCGGGGCGCAGCGTCTGGCGTACGTCGAGCAGGAAGGCGAGCGCGGTGTCAGCGTCGAGGTGGCGTTCGTGGCACTCGTCGAGGATCACGACGTCCGCGCGCAGGTCGGGGTCGTGCTGGAGGCGTTGCAGGAGCAGGCCGGTGGTGACGACCTCGACCGCGCTGCCCGGCCGGCGTTCGCCGCGGATGGCGTAGCCGACGCGCTTCCCGATGGGTTCGCCGAGCATCCAGGCCATCCGGTACGCGGCGGCGCGCGCGGCCATCCGCCGCGGCTCCGCGACGATCACACGGTGGCCGTCCTCGGCGAGGGCGAGCGGCACCAGCGTGGTCTTGCCGGTGCCGGGCGGCGCGGCCAGCACGGCGGTGCCGCCGTCGTCGAGCGCGGCGCGCAGCCCGGGGAGCGCGGCGGATACGGGAAGGTCGGAGGAGCGCACCGCCTCAGTCTCTCGGACGCGACCGGCCCAGTCGTCCGCGGACCTGCCGCAGCGCCGGTCCGTCCTCGAGCAGCTCGCACGCCTGCGTCAGCCGGGCGTGGGCGCCCGTGTGGTCGCCGATGGCGTCCAGGGCGCGGCCCAGCACGGCGAGCGCCGCCCCGCGTTCGTGCGCGGAACCGGCGCCGAACAGGCCGAGGGCCTGCTCGGCGTGCTCGGCCGCCTCGTCGGCGCGCCCGAGCGACAGGAACGTCTCGGCCATCAATGTGAGCGTGTGCGCCTCGCGGATCCGCGCGCCGACCGCGCGCCCGTACGCCAGGCTCTCGGCGTGGCGGGCGAGCGACTCCTCGGGACGGCCGTTGGCGTGGAGCGCGACGCCGAGGTGGTGCAGCGCGTGCGACGCGCCGCCCGCGTCGCCGGCCTCCAGGTAGCGCTCGACGGCGAGCGCGCAGGATACGACGGCCGCGGCCGGGGTGTCCTGGCGGAGCTGAAGGCGTCCGCGGGCGACGTGCGTCCTGGCCTCGTACGGCAGGTCGCCGATCCCGAGCCAGGTCTCTTCGGCCTGGAGGGCGAGCGCGGCGGCGTCCGCGATCCGCCCGGCGGAGAGCGTCACGGCCGTGAGGGAGTCCAGCGCGAGCGCGGCCGGGACCGGGTCGCCGTGCCGCCAGCCGAGGTGCACGGCGGCGCGCAGCGCGGTGCACGCGCCGTCGACGTCCCCGTGCCACCACCAGCGGACGTGCCCGAGCACGTACTCCGCACGCGCCTGCGGGCCGCTCAGCGCGCGCTCCCGCGCCGCGTCGCGTACGGCGAGGGCGGCGTGCTCGAGGCGGGCGGGGTTCCAGCCGTCGTCGGGCAGGTCCGCCATGGCCAGCAGCAGCTCGGCGGCGAGGCCGAGCGGTCCGAGCGGCTCGAGGGCTGCGCGCTCGATCGCGGCCAGCACCACCCCGTGCTCGGTGAACAGCCAGGTGCTCGCCTCGCGCGGGGTACGCGCCTCCAGGTCGAGGGCCCGACGCGCGGCGCGCGCCTCCGCGAGGTGGAAGCTCAGCAGCCCGCGCAGCGTCTCGGCTCGTACCCGGGGCGGTTCGAGGATCTCGGCCTCGCGTTCGGCGAGCCTGCGCATCAGCTCGTGGCAGCGGTACCGGCCGGGCGCGGTGCACTCGAGGAGGCTCTGGTCGGCGAGCGCGTCGACCAGGTCGTCCGCGTGCTCGGGGTGCAGGCCGAGCGCCTCCGAGGCCGCTCCGGTGGACAGTCCCGCGCCGGCGGAGGGCGCGAGCAGCCGGAACGCGCGCGCCTCCTCCCGCGACAGCAGGACGTGTCCGCGCCGCAGCCGCGCGCCCGTCGCGGGCAGCTCGCCCAGCGGGTCGCACGCCACGAGACGCGCCAGGTCCGCGACGCTCAGGTACGGCCGTTCGGCCAGCCGCGCGCCCGCCTCGCATACGGCCGCGGGCAGGAACCCGCAGGCGGTGACCAGGTCCAGCGCCGCGCCTCGCTCTTCGGCGACGGTCGCCTTCCCCGCCACGCTCGCGAGGAGCGCGACCGCCTCGTGGGGTTCGAGGACGTCGAGCTCGACGAGCCGTACGCCGGGCACGCCCGCCATCGTGACGCGGCTCGTCACCAGGACCGCCGATCCGGCGGCGCCGGGCAGCAGTGGACGCACCTGGGACCGGTCGCGCGCGCCGTCCAGCAGCACCAGCGTCCGGCGGGCGGCCAGCTCGGAGCGGTACAGCGCGGCGCGCTCCTCCAGCCCGCCGGGGACGACCGTGCGTCCCAGGGCGCGGAGGAGGTCGCCGAGCACGTCGTACGGTTCGGCGGGCCGCTCGTCCAGCCCGCGCAGGTCGACGTACAGCCGTCCGCCGGGGTACACGGCGTTCAGCGCGTGCGCGACGTGCACGGCGAGGGCGGTCTTGCCGACCCCGCCCATCCCGCTCACGGCGGCGACCGGCATCGCGGCGCCGGGCTCGAGCGCGGCGGCCAGCTCGGCCGCGGCACCGCGGCGGCCGGTCAGATCAACGACGTCGGGCGGCAGTCCGTAGGTCATCGGAGGCCCCTCGCTTCCCAGGCCGGGACGAAATGGTGGAGCCCTGCACCGTCCCGTCATGGCCGGTACAGGGCTCCTCCCCCATCGTTCGCCCGGGAACGCAGCGGCATTTGCATCCCGGGCGAGTGAGCGGGCCGCTTTCCCCCTGGCCCGTTCACACCCTCATCCTGGAATACGCGATTCAACGCCTGATTAACGACGAATCAACGTCTCAGCGGGCCGGCCAGTACTCGTCCTTCAGGAGCCGCTTGTAGAGCTTGCCGGTGGCGTGTCTGGGCAGCTCGGCGCGGAAGTCCACCGAGCGCGGGCACTTGTAGTGCGCCAGGTGCTCGCGGCAGTACTCGATCAGCTCGGTCGCCAGCTCCGGCCCGGCGTCCCCGGTCAGCGGCTGCACGATCGCCTTGACCGCCTCGCCCATCTCCGGGTCCGGCACGCCGATCACGGCGACGTCGGCGACCTTCGGATGGACGGCGAGGAGGTTCTCGACCTCCTGCGGGTAGATGTTCACGCCGCCGCTGATGATCATGTACGAGAGGCGGTCGGTGAGGTAGAGGAAGCCCTCCTCGTCGACGTACCCGACGTCGCCGAGCGTGGTCCAGCCCCGGCCGAGCGGGTCGCGAGACGCCGCGGTCTTGACCGGGTCGCCGTGGTACTCGAACGTCGCGCCGTTGCCGAAGTACAGCGTGCCGGCCTGGCCCGCGGGCAGCTCCGTACCGTCCTCGGCGCAGACGTGGACCTCGCCGAAGAGCGGGCGCCCGACGGTGCCCCGATGCTTCAGCCAGTCCTCCGAGCCCGCGTAGACGAAGCAGTTGCCCTCCGTACCGGCGTAGTACTCATGCAGGATCGGCCCCCACCAGTCGATCATCTGCTCCTTGACCGGCACCGGGCAGGGCGCGGCGGCGTGCACCGCGACGCGCATGCTCGACAGGTCGTACGCCGCGCGGGTCTCCGGCGGCAGCTTGAGCATCCGGATGAACATGGTCGGCACCCACTGGCCGTGTGTGACACCGTGACGTTCGATGACCCGCAGCGCGTCCTCCGCGTCGAACCGGTCCATCACGACGACCGTCGAGCCGAACCGGTGGAACGTCAGGCAGTACCGCAGCGGCGCGGCGTGGTACAGCGGCGCCGGCGAGAGGTACACCGAGTCGCCGTCCGGCTGGAACAGGAACTCGATGAGCTGGTAGAGCACGTTCGGCGCGCCCATCGGGCGATGCTTCAACTCCGGCTTGATGCCCTTCGGCCGTCCCGTCGTCCCGGACGAGTAGAGCATGTCCGCGCCCTCGCACTCGTCCTCGAGGGGCTCGGCGGGGTGACGCGCGATGCTCTCCTCGTACGACGCGAACCCCGGCGCGACACCGTCGAGCATGAGCCGGAGCCCGACCTTCGGCGTACGCCCGGCGACGGCCACCGCCACGTCGGTCAGCTTCGCGGACGCGATGAAGATCCGCGCGCCACAGTTGTCGATGACGTAGGCGAGCTCGTCCGCCTGCAACCGCGAACTGATCGGCGTGTAGTACAGCCCCGAACGCTGCGCGGCCCACGCGATCGCCAGGAACGACGGATGGTTCTCCAGCATGAACGCGACATGGTCCCCGGGCCGCAGCCCTTCCGCCCACATCAACCGCGCGAGCCGGTTGGACTCCTCATCCAGCTCACGGAAGGTGATCACCTGCCCGGAGTGGGCCATGATCACTGCGGGCTTGTCCGGTGTCGCGGCGGCGATCTGTCCGAGGTGCACAAAACCGAACGCTACTCGGCTCCCCGCCACCGACGGAAGACGGACCGCGATGAGGCGCTTGTACCGACCATAGGGGGACATATGAAGGACGCGCTCGACTCCGCGGTCGTGCTGATCACCGGGATCATGGCATCGGGGAAGTCCACGGTCGCGCAACTGCTCGCCGAACGCCTTCCACGCTCCGTCCACGTACGCGGCGACCTGTTCCGCCGGATGATCGTGTCCGGTCGCGAGGACCTTCGGCCCGAGGCGAGCGCCGAGGCCACCGCCCAGCTCCGGCTGCGGTATCGGGCGTCCGCGGCAACGGCCGACCTGTACGCGCAGGACGGCTGGACGGTGATCGTGCAGGACGTCATTCTCGGCGAGCACCTGGACGGGTACCTCGCCGCCGTACGGACGCGGCCCCTCTACCTCGTGGTGCTGGCCCCGGCGCCGGAGGCCGTGGCGCTACGCGAGGCCGGGCGTGCCAAGAGCGGTTATGGAGCCTGGACCGTCGACCTCCTCGACCAGGCCCTGCGGCACGGGACCTCGCGTCGCGGGCTGTGGCTGGACACGACGGACCAGACCGCGGGCCAGACCGTGGACGCGATCCTCACCGGTCTCGCCGGCGCACGCATCGACGGCTGATCGGCGCGGGGCCGGTCGTCAGATGCGTTCGTCGCGGTCGGACCAGTACGGGTCGCGGAGCAGCCGCTTGTAGAGCTTGCCCGTCGGGGTACGCGGGAGGGCGGGGAGGAAGTCGACCGTACGCGGGGCCTTGTAGCCGGCCAGGGACCGGCGGGCGTGGGCGATGAGTTCGTCCGCGAGTGTGTCGGAGGGTTCGTGGCCGTCCTCGAGTTCGACGGCGGCCTTGACCTGTTCGCCGAACTCCTCGTCCGGTACGCCGAAGACGGCCACGTCGCGTACGGCGGGGTGGTTGATCAGGACGCCCTCGATCTCGGCGGGGTAGATGTTCACGCCACCGCTGATGATCATGTCGATGATCCGGTCGGCGAGGAAGAGATAGCCGTCCGCGTCCACGTAGCCGACGTCGCCGGTGGTGAAGAGGCCGTCCTTACCGTGGACGGAGGCGGTCTTGTCCGGGTCGCCCCAGTACTCCACGTCGTCGCCGCTCGTGTAGCGGAACCACAGCTGGCCCGGCTCCATCGGCTCGGCCGCCGTGCCGTCCTCGCGCAGGACGTGGAGCTCGGTCGTGGCCAGCGCGCGGCCGACCGTGCCGGGGCGTTCGAGCCACTCGGCGGAGGAGACCACGGTGTTGACCGAGGCCTCCGTCGAACCGTAGTACTCGTACACGACCGGCCCGAACCAGTCGATCATCCTGCGCTTGATCTCGCGCGAGCAGGGTGCGGCGCCGTGCCAGACGGCGGCGAGGCTGGACAGGTCGTGCGCCTCGCGGGTCGCGTCGTCGAGCCGCAGCAGCCGGACGAACTGGGTCGGCACCAGGTGCACGTTGGTGATCCGGTGTTCCTCGATGAGGCGGAGCGTCTCCTCCGCGTCGAACCCCTGGCGCATGACCACCGAGCGCCCGGCGCACAGGAGGCCGTGCGACCACAGCCACTGCGCCGAGTGGTACACCGGCCCGACCAGCAGAGAACGGCCGCCTTCGGGGATGTGCAGCAGCTCGGCGAAGGTCAGCGCGACGAGCGTCATCGTCTCGATCGGCGCACCCGGGCTGATCAGCTTGCGGGTCACGCCCTTGGGCCGGCCCGTCGTACCCGAGGTGTAGATCATCGGCCAGCCCAGCGACTGGTCGGCGGGCTCGCCGTCCGGCCCGGAGGCCAGGAACTCCTCGTACGGCCGGAAGCCGGGCACATCGCCGATGCCGACGCGTACGTCCAGGTCCGCGCCGCCCGCCACGGCCACGTCGGCGAACCGGTCCTCGGAGAACAGCGCCTTCGTGCCGGAGTCGGCGAGGACGTACTTCAGCTCCTCGGCGGTCCAGTGCCAGTTCACCAGGACGTACCGCAGGCCGATGTGAGTTGCGGCCGACATCAGCTCGAAGTACTCGCGCCGGTTGCCGGAGTGGATCGCGATGGCGTCGCCGACGGCGAGTCCCAGGCCGCGCAGCGCACCGGCCAGCCGGTCGACGCGCGCCTCGAACTCGCGCCAGCTCAGCGTCCCGCGCTCGTCGGTGACGGCGGGCTCATCGGGCCGGGCCTGGACGTACGGGCGGAGCAGTTCGGCCATGGACTTCCTCCGGTTCAGTCGAGTCGGGCACCGGCCATGCGCAGTGCGAGCCCCGCGTAGCGGGCCTGAAGGTCGGCATGGCCGTGCGGCCGGTGGTCATCGAACCATTCACTGATATGGACGCACATGTCCAGGATGGGAATGGCGGTCAGCACGGCCGCGGCGTGGTCCTCGCCCCCGACCAGGTGGAACACCTGCTTGTGCTGGCCGGCCAACAGGACGCCGGCGACGTGGTCGCGCAGCCTGCGGCGGATCTCGATGACCTCCTCGTACATCGGGCCGGCCAGGAGGCGGTACTCGCGGTTCGCCACCCGCGCGGTCTCGCGGTGGTGCGAGTGACGCGCGACGTACAGCTCGACGATCGCCCGCAGCTCGGCGACCGGATCGCCGGCGACCGACTCCTGCGCCGCGACCTGCATCGCCTCCTGGCGCAGGTGGATGTCGCGGACGATCACGTACAGCAGCTGGTCCTTGGAGTCGAAGTGGTTGTAGAGGGCGCCCGGCGACAGCCCGCACGCCTCGGTGATCTGCCGGACCGATGTGGCGAGGGCGCCCTGCCGGTAGAACAGGCCGACCGCGGCCCCGGCCAGCCGCTGTTGGAGAGGCGAGCCTTCGAGCGGTAGCCCCGGTTCGGTGACCACGTCGCTCCCCCTGTCTTGACACGCCGGTCGGGCCGAGCGTACTAATGGTTTCCAATGGCTGAATGAACGCTTATTTACCCATGATGACACAGGTCATCGGGCATGTTCAGCTCGGGGGCGAGGCGTCTCACCGGATGCCCCGACGCGCAGTCCCGCAGAAAACGAGGATGCGATGGCCCCCACCAATCCGACGGCCGCACCCCGATTCAGCCTGGACCGGTTGTGGCGCCGCGGTCTCGACCGCTACCCGGAGACGGCACCTCGGTACTGGTACTTGATCGTGGCGGTGTTCGTCACGATCGTCCTGTACTACGAGCTGTACGTGACCGGCGGCGTCGCACCGCTGGTGCTCGCCCACTACAAGATGTCGTTCCTCTACTACGTCAACGTCCTGGTCATCGCGAACCTCGTCGGGGCGTTCGGCTCCCTCGCCGCCGGCCTCGCCGACCGGTGGGGCCGCGCCAACCTGGTGACGTACGGCCTGGCCGTGACCGGCGTGCTGTCGCTGGTGACGCCCCTCGCCCCGAACAAGGTCGTCTTCGGGCTCCTCGTCATCGTCATCGGCATCGTCGAGGGCATGTGCCTGGTCGCTACCCCGGCCCTCGTACGCGACTTCTCGCCGCAGATCGGCCGCGCCTCCGCGATGGGCTTCTGGACGCTCGGGCCGGTCGTCGGCAGCCTGGCCGTCAGCTTCGTGGCGAACCAGACGCTGCCCCGCCTGAACAACTCCTGGGCGAGCCAGTACTACATCGTCGGCGTCGTCGGCCTGGTGGCGTTCGCGGTCGCCCTGTTCGGGCTGCGCGAGCTGCGGCCTGGCCTGCGCGACCAGGTGATGGTCAGCGTCGCCGACCGCGCGCTCATCGAGTCGCGCGCCGATGACACCGAGCGCAGCGTGAACCTCGACCGGCCGTGGCGGCAGATGCTGTGCCTCGACATCCTCGCGCCCGCGCTCGGGGTCAGCGTCTTCCTGCTGATCTACTACACCGCGGTCGCGTTCTTCACCATCTACCTGACCTCCAACTTCGGGTTCAGTACCTCGCAGGCGAACGGCATCAACACCTGGTACTGGGGCATCAACGCGATCGCGCTGGTGGTCGTGGGCGTGCTGTCGGACCGGCTGCGGGTCCGCAAGCCCTTCATGGTGGCCGGCACGGTGATCGCGGTCGCCATGACGTACGCCTTCATGACCCGCACCACCCATCCGCACACGAGCTCGACCACGCTGATCTGGATCATCAGCCTGCTCGCGTTCGGGCTGGCCACCGCGTACGCGCCGTGGATGGCGGCGTTCACCGAGACGGTCGAGCGCCGCAACCCCGCGCTGACCGCCACCGGCCTGGCGATCTGGGGCTGGATCCTGCGGGTCGTCGTGTGCGTGGCCTACTTCGTGCTGCCGTACGTCGTCGGCGCCGTCGACACGCTCACCAAGGCCCCGGAGGTGCTCGCCGCGGCCAAGGCGGTGCCGCCGGGCACGGCCCCGCCGCCGCCGCTCCTCCTGGAGCTGCACAAGCTCAAGTCGGCCGCCGCCGACGCGCCGCACCAGTGGCAGACCTGGTGGTGGATCTGCATCGTCGCGGAGGTCGCGTTCGTCTTCCTGATGCTGCCGCTGATCGGCCGGTGGAGCCCGAAGGCGGCCCGCGCCGACGCCGAGGAACACGAGCGTGAGGTCGCGCGCCTGACCGGTTCCTCCTGACGGAACCAGGCCGGCCGTCCGTACGTCGCACAGTGGTGATCCTCACCAGTGAACAGCGCGACCGGGCGGCCGGCGTACTCCTCGGCGCGGCCTGTGGTGACGCGCTCGGCGTGCCGTACGAGTTCGAGGAGCGGCTGCCCGACTCCGCGACGCCGGAGATGATCGGCGGAGGTCTCGGCCCGTACGAACCGGGCGAGTACAGCGACGACACCCAGATGCACGTGTGCGTCGCGGAGGTCGCCGCGCTGGGCCGCGACCTGACCTCCGAGCCGGCGCTGGACGGCATCGCCGAACGCTTCCTGCGCTGGTACCGGGAGGGCGCGAGCGACATCGGCAACCAGACCCGCGCGGTGCTGTCCACCACCGGCAAGGCCGGCGGCCTGTCGCCGGTGATGCGGGAGACCGCCGCGTCACTGCACCGGCGCACCGGGCACAGTGCCGGGAACGGCTCGCTGATGCGCACGGGCGTCGTCGCACTCCCGTACCTCTCCGATCCTGCGGGGATGGCGGAGGCCGCGCGCCTGGTCAGCTCGCTGACGCACTACGACGACCTCGCGGGCGACGCGTGCGTGCTGTGGTGTTCCGGTGTACGGCGCGCGGTGCTCGACGGCGTCCTCGACGGTGTGCAGGAGGGGCTGGCGCTGCTGCCCGCGGACCGGCGCGCGTACTGGGCGGACCGGCTCGGCGAGGCGTCGTCGGCGCCGCCGTCGCGGTTCAGCCCGAACGGGTTCGTCGTGCCCGCACTGCAGGCGGCCTGGTCGGCGATCCGCTCGACGTCCACGCTGACCGACGGCCTGGCCGCCGCGGTACGGGCCGGCAACGACACCGACACGGTCGCCGCCATCGCGGGCGCGCTCCTGGGAGCCCGCCACGGCGCGTCGTCCGTACCCGCCGAATGGCGCGCGAAGGTGCACGGCTGGCCGGGAATGACCGGCGAGGGCCTCGTCGACCTGGCCGTACGCGCGGTCGCCTAGGGCGTGGCTGACAGGTCCCGTTCGTAGCGAGCGGCGGGACAGGGATCTGTCAGTCATGCCCTAACAGTCGGCAGGGCTCTGGTGCGAGTCGTCATGGCGGTGCGCGATGCGCACCGCGTACTCGCGCGGTGACACGCCCAACTGCCACGAGCACACCGAACAGCTCAGGGAATCGTGGGTGGTCTGGTCGTCGTGCTCGACCGCGACCACACCTATCCGGAGGTTCTCCACGGCCGAAACCGTACACGGAGTGTAACCACCTGGACACGTTCCTGAGAGGGCGTGTCCGGACACGGTTGATCTTCCTGGTGAACCATTGACCGGAAGCTCACTCGCCGCGGTGACGGTCGCGCTCGGCGGCCAGCCGGAGGGTCTCCGCGGACAACGGTGCGAGCAGGAGAGCGGCGACGAGGTCGATGAGATGGCTGGTGAAGAGCCGGTCGTCGGCGTGCGGGCCGGACTCGGCCCGGCGCGCGAGCTCGGTCGCGGTGAACCGCAGCGCCACGAACCTGCGGTGCAGGCGGGTGGCGTCCTCCTCCAGCAGCGGCGCGATCAGGGCCCGCCAGCGGAACACGCTGTCCGACGGGTCGCGCAGGCTCGCCTGGTCGATGACGGGCTCGGGGCGGTTGAGAAGCTCGCCGAAGATCCGCAGGTAGGCGCGGCCACCCGGATGTGCGAGCTTCCCGGCGAGGGGACGGACCAGGATCGCGGCGAGTGTGCGCAGGTCACCGGTGTGCTCGGCCTCGTACGCGTCGAGCAGCGCGTGCCGGCCGATCTCGACGTCGCGGTGATGGCGATCGAGGACCGCGCGCAGGAGGCCGTCGCGCCCGCCGAAGTGGTACTGCAGGGCGGTGACGTTGCGGGCGCCGGACTCGCGGACGATCTCCCGCAGGCTGACGCCGTTGACGCCCTCGGAGGCGAAGAGGCGTTCGGCCGCCTCGATGAGGCGCTCACGCGTGCCTTGCCCCGTCGTGACCACGGTAACAATTCAAGCACATTGACCTTTAATGCAACTGAATCATAGGCTCGCGGCGCGGAGGTTTCCCCTGGATGCAGCCTGATCACATCGACGTCGCCCTCGTCGACTTCGGCGTTCTCGCGGACTGGATGGACGGCCACGGCCTGCCCGGCGGCGGCTTCGAGAAGGTCGAGCGGCTCGGCGGCGGCACGCAGAACGTCCTGGTCAGGTTCTGGCGCGGCGGTCGCGAGTACGTCCTGCGCCGCCCGCCCGCGCACCTGCGGCCACGGAGCAACGACGTGCTGCGGCGCGAGGCTCGGGTGCTGGCCGCGCTCGGCGACACCGCCGTGCGCGCGCCGAGACTCATCGCGGCCTGCCCCGACGAGACCGTCATGGGCGGCGCGGTCTTCTACCTCATGGAGTCGGTGCGCGGCTTCAACGCCACCGTCACGCTGCCCGAACTCCACGAGGACGACGCGGACGTACGGCACCGGATGGGCCTCGAGGCCGCGTCCGCGCTCGCCGAGCTGGGCGCGGTGGACCACGTCGCCGTGGGCCTGGGCGACCTGGGCCGACCGGAGGGGTTCCTCGAGCGTCAGGTCGGCCGCTGGCTGTCCGAGCTGGCCTCCTACGACGCGCTCGACGGCTACCCCGGGCCGGAGATCCCGGGCCTCGAGGCCGTCGCGGCCTGGCTTGAGGAACACCGGCCCACGACCTGGCGGCCCGGCATCATGCACGGCGACTACCACCTGGCGAACCTCCTCTACGACGTCGATGGCCCCGAGGTCGCCGCGATCGTCGACTGGGAGATGTGCACGATCGGCGACCCGCTGCTCGACCTCGGGTGGCTGATCGCGACCTGGCCCGGCGCGGAGACCGCGCTACTGTCCGGCGCGATCGCGACGGCCGGCGGGCTGCCCTCCACCGGCGAGCTCACCGCCGTGTACGCCGAGCGCTCGGACCGCGACCTGTCCGCGCTCACCTGGTACACCGTGCTCGCCTGCTTCAAGCTCGGCATCGTGCTGGAGGGCACGCACGCGCGCGCGTGCGCCGGCAAGGCGCCCAAGGACGTCGGCGACCTGCTGCACACGACGACGCTCGGGCTGTTCGCCCGTGCCCTCACCTTCATGGAGGGATGATGTGGGACTTCTCGACCGAACCAGAGTTCCAGGCGAAGCTGGACTGGATGGACGTCTTCATCAGGGACGAGGTCGAGCCGCTGGACCTGGTCTTCGGCGGTAAGGCGTACGCGCCGCTCGACGACGAGCTGCGGGCGATCGTCGAGCCGTTGAAGCAGCAGGTACGCGAGCAGGGCCTGTGGGCCTGCCATCTCGGCCCCGAGCTGGGCGGGCAGGGCTACGGCCAGCTCAAGCTCGCCCTGATGAACGAGCTGATCGGGCGCTCGCCCTGGGCGTCGATCATCTTCGGTTGTCAGGCTCCGGACACCGGCAACGCCGAGATCATCGCGACGTACGGCACCGAGGAGCAGAAGGCGCGCTACCTCAAGCCCCTCCTCGACGGCGAGTGCTTCTCCGCGTACTCGATGACCGAGCCGCAAGGAGGCTCGGACCCCCGGCTGTTCCGTACGCGCGCGGTCCGCGACGGCGACGACTGGGTGATCACCGGCGAGAAGTTCTTCACCTCCAACGCCTCGAACGCGGCCTTCCTCATCGTGATGGCGGTGACCGACCCGGACGCGCACCCGTACCAGCGGATGTCGATGTTCCTGGTGCCAGGCGACACCCCGGGCGTCGAGATCGTCCGCGACATCGCGACGATGGGCCACCGCGACGGCGGGCACGCCCACATCCGCTACGACGACGTGCGGGTCGGCCCGGACGCGCTGCTCGGCGAGGTCGGCGGGGCGTTCGCGATCTCGCAGGCGCGGCTCGGCGGCGGGCGGATCCACCACGCGATGCGTACGGTCGCGGCGGTCAAGAAGGCGTTCGACATGATGTGCGAGCGCGCGCTGTCCCGCGAGACCTTCGACGGCACGCTGGCCGGCAAGCAGCTCGTCCAGGCGGCGATCGCCGACTCCCACATCGAGATCCAGCAGTTCCGGCTGATGATCCTGCACACGGCCTGGCTGATCGACCAGTCCTCGACCCGCGAGGCGCGTACCCAGATCGCGGCGTGCAAGGTGGCGGCGGCGCGGGTGTTCCACGACGTCGTCTACCGGGCGATGCACCTTCACGGCGCGCTCGGCGTCTCCAACGACACACCTCTGGCCCGGCTCTGGCAGTCGGCACCACTGATGGGGATCATGGACGGCCCCACGGAGGTCCACCAGGCGTCGATCGCCCGCCGGGTCCTGCGCGACTACGAGCCCGCCACGGGCCCCTGGCCCACCGAGTACCTGCCGGACAAGATCGCAGCAGCGCGCGCGAAGTACGGAGTGGATTCGTGAAAAGCCTGGAAGACGTGAAGACGACCCTGACCGCACCGGGACAGCTGTTCGAGATGGACGAGGTCGACATCCGCGGTGTGCCCACGCGGACCTGGAAGCACGCCCCGCCGTCGCTGCGCAACATCCTGGAGATCAGCCGGTTCCACGGCGACGCCACCTACCTCGTGTACGAGGACGAGCGCACCACCTTCGAGGAGCACTTCCGGCAGGCGGCGACGTTCGCGCAGCGGCTCGCCGAGCGCGGCGTCCGCAAGGGCGACCGGGTCGCGATCGCGATGCGCAACTTCCCCGAGTGGTCCGCCGCCTTCTTCGGCGCCGCCGCGGTCGGCGCGGTCGTCGTACCGCTGAACGCCTGGTGGACCTCGCTGGAGCTGGAGTACGGCCTGCGGGACAGCGGCGCGAAGGTGCTCGTCGCCGACCAGGAGCGCGTGGAGCGTCTCACCGACGCGCTGGCCGGGCTCGACCTCACGACGATCGTCGTACGCGGTTCGGGCGGGGGCGCCGAGACGTGGGAGTCGGTGCTCGGCACGCTGGGCGACACGCTGCCCGACGCCGACATCGCCCCGGACGACGACGCCACGATCTTCTACACGTCGGGCACGACCGGCCGGTCCAAGGGCGCGCTCGGCACCCAGCGCAACATCACCACGAACCCGATCAGTCTCGCGTACGCGATGATGGGCGCCGGCGTACGCGCCGGGGCCACGCTCGACGAGGTCGCCGCGCCACAGAAACGCGTCAGCCTGCTGAGCGTGCCGCTGTTCCACGCGACCGGCTGCCACTCGGTCCTGATCACCACGGCGCTGACCGGCGGCACGATCGTCTTGATGCGCAAGTGGGACGCCCAGCGCGCGCTCGAGCTCATCGAACGCGAGAAGGTCACGATGTTCGGCGGCGTACCGACGATGGCCTGGCAGGTGCTGACCTCGCCGGACTTCGACCGGTACGACACTTCGACCCTCACCAACGTCTCGTACGGCGGTGCGCCCGCCGCCCCGACGCTGGTGGAGAAGATCAAGGAACTCCTCCCGGAGCGGACTCCCGGCAATGGTTACGGGCTGACCGAGACGTCGTCGGTCACGACGTACAACAGCGGCGTCAACTACCTCGAGCACCCCGACAGCGTCGGCCCGCCGGTCGCCGTCTGCGACGTGAAGGTCGTCGACCCGGCCGGTGACGAGCTGCCGATCGGCGAGGTCGGCGAGCTGCTCATCAAGGGGCCCAACATCATCAAGGGCTACTGGAACCGCCCGGAGGCCACCGCGGAGGCGTTCGTCGACGGGTGGTTCCACAGCGGCGACCTGGCGCGCGTCGACGACGAGGGGTTCGTCTACATCGTCGACCGCGCCAAGGACATGCTGATCCGCGGCGGGGAGAACGTCTACTGCGCCGAGGTCGAGGCCGCGATGTACGAACACCCGGCGGTCGCCGACGCCGCCGTCATCGGCGTCCCGCACGAGGTGCTCGGCGAGGAGGTCGGCGCGGTCGTCTGCCTGCGGCCGGACACGGCCCTGGACGCCGACGGCCTGCGCGCGTTCCTGCGCGAACGGATCGCCGCCTTCAAGGTGCCCGCCCACGTCTGGTTCCGCGACGGCGAACTCCCCCGCAACCCGGGCGGAAAGATCCTCAAGACCCGTCTGCGGGCCGAGATCCTGGACTGATCCGCTACCGCCCGCTGAGCAGGGCGATGCCGAGCTCGGTGAGGTGGTGGAAGACCCGGCCGCCATCACGCCTCGACCCGATCAGACCGGCCTGCCGTAGCACGGTGGCGTGCTGGCTGGCTCCCGCGGGAGAGATGCGCAGCCGTACCGCGAGGCTGCCCGTCGTACACCCGTCGCCGATGCTTTCGAGCACCGCCGCCCGGGTCCGGCCGAGCAGCGTGGCGAGCGGATCGGTGCGGGACCGGTCGGCCCAGACGCCGGCCGCCGCGACCGGGTCGCGCAGGGCCGGGACCATGAGGAGCATCGGACCGTCCGGGTCGTCCATCGGCATGTACAGCGCGGCGGCCGCACAGGCGAAGAACGACGGCGCGATGGTGAGCCCACGTCCGCCCAGATGAATCTCGGAGTACGGCCCGTACGGCCGGTACGCGGGGATCTCCAGGACGGGCGGACTCCACCGAACGGCCGGCCGGAGGCTGCCGAGCAACGCCTGCACGCCCCCATCGACCACGAACCTGGCGTACGCGGTTCGCTCGCCCTCCAGATGATTCCGGATCCGGTCCCAGTGCGGCCCGAGACCGTGGTCGTACCAGGCGCGAAGGGCGCTCCCCAGGCGTGCGGAGTCCTCGGCGTCGTGACCAAGCCGGCCGAGCCACGCGGGACGGCGCGCCGCCAGCCGGGGAAAGGACTCGACCTCCAGGCGGAGCGGCTCGAGCGGCATGCCGGAGACGCGGTCTTCCATCTCCTCGGGATCCCGCAGCGGACCACCGGCGAGGGTGAAAAGGTCGACCAGCCCCATCGTCGGATGCGCCAGAAACCGCGCGAGCGGGGCCGTGCTCGACGGCAACCCTTTCCGCGCCGTCTCACGCCACCCGCCGAACAGCGCGGCGTTGTCCTGCCGCTTCAGTACCCGAAGGCTCAACTGCGCCTCCGCCAGCGCCCCGAGCACCGATACCCGGACCCGGGCCAGGTCATCGGCAGTGAGGTGGATACGCAGCACCAGCACCGCTCCCTACGCGGACAGCGACATTCCGGCCCGATTGAAACACAGCCGGCCCCCGCTTCGCAGAACGGTTCCGGTGGGGGCACGCGAAGCTCGCCCGCGAGCGATGGGAGGCCAATCCGTCCGACGGCTCCGAGCGCGGCGTGTGGGTGTCGGGACACGGCCCGACCACGATGCCGCGCGGATCCGACGCCTCGACGAGTAACGGAAACGGCCGCGCGGTGCGGATCGGGCGGCGCCGGACCGTCCCGGCGGGGGCTGCGCCTCCCGCCGGGACGGCATGGTCCGGCTAGTTCATCGGCTCCACCTTGACCCTGGGCTGGAAGGGCAGGAAGCGCTCGGCGCGGTGGGGGCGGGCGGGGATCTCGGTCGCCTCGACGGCGAGCATGCGGTCGAAGCGGAAGGCGCGGATGCTCTGGCGCAGACGGCACCAGGCGATGAGGTACCAGTGGTCGCGGTGCACCAGGCACGTGACCGGCTCGATCTCACGGACGGTGATGCCGCCGCCCGCGTCGGCGTAGTGGAGGCGTACGACGAGGCGGGCGGTGATGGCGCCGGCGGCGACGCGGGCGCGGCGGGCGGTGTCGGGGTCGAGGGGCCTGGTCAGCGTGGCGAGGGTGGTGGCGATGACATCGGTCGGTGCCTCCTGGTCGTCGAACAGGTGGCGCAGGGCTCGTCGGGCGGTGACGGACTGCGGGCCGGTGCCGAGATGGGCCAGCGACAGCGCGAGGGCTGACGTCTCGGCGGCGGTGAGGCGGGGACGGGTGCGGCATGCGAGCGTCTCGACCATGCTTCGATAATACGTTCGACCACTGACATTTTGCGGCCCTCCCACGCGGCCATCGGAAACCCCGTCATCGCAGGTGGAGACGGTCCTCACGATCCGTCGAGAAGCCCCCGAACGCGATCTTTTTCTACAGAACATAGACGCAACGCGAAATAACCTTAGAATGAGGCGAAGCCGAGCGAGGAGGAGAACATGTCCGACTCCGAGCGAGCGGTCTCCTTCCAGACCCGCCCCGAGCTGTACCGGCACTGGCGGATGGAGTTCGACGGCCCCGTCGCCTACCTCGTGATGGACGTCGACGAGAGTGCGGGCCTGCGGCCCGGCTATGACCTGAAGCTCAACTCCTACGACCTCGGGGTCGACATCGAGCTGTACGACGCGGTCCAGCGGCTGCGGTTCGAGCATCCCGAGGTACGCGCGGTGGTGCTGACCAGCGGCAAGGAGAAGGTGTTCTGTGCCGGGGCGAACATCAAGATGCTGGCGGCCTCCAGCCACCCGTGGAAGGTCAACTTCTGCAAGTTCACCAATGAGACGCGCTGCGGGATCGAGGACGCCACCGACAACTCCGGCCAGACCTACCTCGCGGCGCTGAACGGCACCGCGTCCGGCGGCGGTTATGAGATCGCGCTGGCCTGCGAGCGGATCCTGCTCGTCGACGACCGTTCGGCGGCCGTGTCGCTGCCGGAGATACCGCTGCTCGGCGTGCTGCCGGGCACCGGCGGCCTCACGCGGGTGGTGGACAAACGGAGGGTACGGCGAGATCGCGCGGACGTGTTCGCCACGAAGGCCGAGGGGCTGCGGGGCGAGAAGGCGGTCGAGTGGGGGCTGGCCGACGAGGCGATCCCGCGCAGCAGGTTCGAGGAGACCGTACGCGAGCGGGCCCGGCGGGCGGCGGCCGAGTCGGCGCGCGACGGCGAGCGGGGCGTACGCCTCGACGCCCTCGAGCCGGACATCACCGCCGAGCGGATCGCCTACCGTCACGTGACCGCCGACCTCGACGAGAACACCGTGACCATCACGGTGCGCGGGCCGGCGGCGAAAGAGGTCCCCGCCACGATCGACGCGGACTTCTGGCCGCTCGCGATGACGCGCGAGCTGGACGACCTCATCCTGTGGCTGCGCACCAACGAGCCGGAGCGCGGCACGTGGGTGCTCAAGACCGAGGGTGACGCGGACGCCGTCCTCGCGTACGAGGAGTCGATGACCGGTGCGCGGGACTGGCTGGTCAACGAGGTCCGCCACTACTACAAGCGCACGCTGAAGCGCCTGGACGTCACCAGCCGCAGCCTCGTCGCCCTGATCGAGCCGGGCTCGTGCTTCGCGGGCCCGCTGCTCGAGCTCGCGCTCGCCTGCGACCGCCAGTACATCCTCGAAGGCGCGCACGTGACCGTCACCGACGCCAACTTCGGCGCGTACCCGATGGCCAACGGGCTGAGCCGGATGGCCTCGCGGTTCAACGGCGACGAGCCGCACGACGTACGCGACAAGACGCTCGAGGCGTTCGAGGCCGAGGAGCTGGGCCTGGTCACGCTCGCCCTCGACGACATCGACTGGGACGAGGAGATCCGCATCGCGTTGGAGGAACGCGCCTCCCTGAGTCCGGACGCCCTGACCGGCATGGAGGCCAACCACCGGTTCGGCGGGCCGGAGACGCTCGAGTCCAAGATCTTCGGACGGCTCTCCGCCTGGCAGAACTGGATCTTCAACCGTCCCGGGGCCTCCGGGCCCGACGGGGCGCTCAGCAAGTACGGAACCGGCAGGCGAGCGAGCTTCGATCGGAGGCGAGTGTGAGCACCGCCGACTATCAGGAGAAGATCCCCAACAACGTCGGCCTGGCCGACGACCGGCGGCTGCAGCGGGCGCTGGAGTCCTGGCAGCCGGGGTTCCGGCAGTGGTGGGCGGAGATGGGGCCCGAGGTGCCGACCGAGGACGTCTACCTGCGTACGGCGGTCAACGTCGGGCGCGAGGGCTGGGCGCACTTCGGGCACGTGCCGGTGAGCGAATACCGCTGGGGCGTGTTCCTGTCCGAGCCGCGCCCCGACCGGCGCATCGCGTTCGGCGAGCACAAGGGCGAGCCGGCCTGGCAGAAGGTGCCGGGTGAGTACCGCGCCGAGCTGCAACGCCTCATCGTGATCCAGGGCGACACCGAGCCGGCGAGCGTCGAGCAGCAACGGCGCCTCGGCCACACCGCGCCAAGCCTGTACGACCTGCGCAACCTCTTCCAGGTCAACGTCGAAGAGGGCCGTCACCTGTGGGCGATGGTCTACCTCCTGCACGCCCACTTCGGACGCGAGGGCCGTCAGGAGGCCGACGAGCTGCTGCGCCGCAACTCCGGCAGCGAGGACTCCCCGCGGATCCTCGGGGCCTTCAACGAGGAGACGCCGGACTGGCTGGCGTTCTTCATGTTCACCTACTTCACCGACCGCGACGGCAAGTACCAGCTCGGCACGCTGAAGGAGTCCGGCTTCGACCCGCTGTCGCGCACCTGCGAGTTCATGCTCAAGGAAGAGGCCCACCATATGTTCGTGGGCACGACGGGCATCGACCGCGTCGTCGCGCGTACGGCCCGGCTGATGGCCGACAACGCCACCGACGACGCCGGACCGTACGGGGCCATCCCGCTGTCGATCATCCAGAAGTACCTGAACTTCCACTTCTGCGTGAGCCTCGACCTGTTCGGCGGCGAGACCTCCACGAACGTCGCCAACTACTTCTCCGCCGGGCTGAAGGGCCGCTGGCAGGAGGAGCGCCGTACGGACGACCACCGGCTCACCAACGACGGCGTGTTCGTCGACGCGATCGAGGACGGACGGCCGGTCACGGTCGAGGTCGAGGCGCTGACCGCGCTCAACACCGACCTGCGCGACGAATACGTCTCCGACTGCGAGAGCGGCGTCAAGCGCTGGAACCGCATCCTCGAGGAGGCCGGGCTCTCGCACCGGCTGTCGCTGCCGCATCGGGGCTTCAACCGCTTCGTCGGCGCGTTCTCCGGGGTCCGGATGTCCCCCGGCGGTGAGGTCCTGACCGAGCGGGAGTGGGCCGAGCGCAGCGACGCCTGGCTGCCCACCGAGGACGACAAGGCCTTCGTCGCGTCACTCATGCAACCCGTGTACGAGCCCGGCAAGATCGCCGGCTGGCTCGAACCCCCACGTAACGGCATCAACGGCAAGCCGTTCGACTACGAGTACGTCCACCTCCTCTAGGGGTGTGATCCGGTGTTCAACGCCAGCGCCTATCTCCTCGACCGACACCTCGAATCCGGTGACGGCGGTCGCGTCGCGGTCACCGGGCCCGGCGGCACCCTCACCTACGCCGAGCTGCTCGCCCGTACCCAGGCGGCGGCGGACGGCCTGCGCGACCTGGGCGTACGGCCCGAAGAGCGGGTCATGATCTTCATGTCCGACGGGCCGGACGCGCTCGCGCTGATCCTCGGGGCGATGCGCATGGGCGCCGTCGCCGTACCCGTCTCGACCATGCTCACCGCGGCGGACCTCGGCGGGCTGCTCCGCGACTCGCGGGCTCGCGTGCTGGCGTCGAGCCCGGAGTTCGCCGCCATCGCGGAGGAGGCCGCGCGTACCGCTCCCGAGCTGGCGTTCTCCCTGCCCGGGTCGGAGATCTTCGCCTCGGGCGGGTCCTCCCTCGCGCCGTACGCCTCGGGCGAGGACTCCACCGCGCTGTGGCTCTACACCTCGGGCACCACCGGCCTGCCGAAGGGCGCCGTGCACCGGCACGCCTCGATCCGGTCGGTGTGTGAGACCTACGGCGCGCAGGTACTCGGGATCCGGCCGGACGACCGGTGCCTGTCGGTGCCCAAGCTGTTCTTCGCATACGGCATCGGCAACTCCTGCTTCTTCCCTCTCTCGGTGGGCGCGTCGGCGGTACTGGAACCCGCGCACCCCTCCCCCGCGCTGATCGCCTCGCGGGTCGCCGCCGAGCGCCCGACGCTGTTCTTCGGCGTGCCGACGTTCTACGCCGCGCTGCTCGCGGCCGGCCTTCCCGCGGACACGTTCGCCTCCGTACGCCAGGCGGTGTCGGCCGGTGAGCCGCTGCCCGCCCCGATCTTCCGGAGGTTCGCCGAGCGCTTCGGCGTGGAGATCCTCGACGGCATCGGCGCGACCGAGGCGCTGCACATCTTCGTCTCCAACCGCCCCGGCCGGGTACGCCCCGGCAGTACCGGCGTCCCCGTACCCGGCTACGACGTGCGGATCGTCGACGACGACGGCGCCGACGTGACCGCCGGGACGCCCGGCCACCTCCTCGTACGCGGCGACTCGATCGCCACCGGCTACTGGTGCCGCACGGCCGTGACCCGCCGGGTCTTCCAGGGCGAGTGGCTGCGCACCGGTGACACCTACGTCGCCGACGAGGACGGCGGGCTGCGCTTCCTCGGACGCTCCGACGACATGATCAAGGCGGGCGGGATCTGGGTCTCGCCGAGCGAGGTCGAGGCACGCCTGCTCGAACACCCCGCGATCGCGCAGGCCGTGGTGGTCGCCGTCCCCGACGGTGACGGCCTGGACAAGCCCGTCGCCGGCGTCGTACGCGCCGAGGGGGCCGAGCTCACCGCCGAGGAGGCCATCGCGTTCTGCCGCGACGGCCTGTCTGCGTTCAAGCGCCCGCGTGCGGTCGTCTTCCTGGAGTCCCTGCCGACCACCGCGACCGGCAAGATCCGCCGATTCGTCGTCCGCGACGCGATCCGTGAGGGGCATCCGACGTACAAGTAGGGCATGTCCACTCATTACCGGCGATTGAGACATGAGGGGGCGTTATCATCGGTGCTCATGCGCATGATCGGAGGTCATGGTGAGCGATGACCTCCGGGTGCCCAGTGGCGTCGACCCCACCACCCCCAACGTCGCCCGGATGTACGACTACTTTCTCGGCGGCAAGGACAACTTCGCCACCGACCGCGAGGCGGCCGCGAAGATCGTGGATGCGTTCCCCGAAGCCCCGCTCGCGGCGCGGGCCAACCGCGCGTTCATCCGCCGCGCGGTGCGGCACCTGTCAGCGGCGGGCGTCACGCAGTTCCTCGACATCGGCTCCGGCCTGCCGACCCAGGGCAACGTGCACGAGGTCGCCGCCGGCGCGCGCGTGGCGTACGTCGACTACGACCCGATGGTGGTCTCCCACGCGCACGCGCTGCTCGGTGCGGCGCCGAACGTCTCCGTCATCCAGGGCGACCTGCGCCGGCCCGAGGACATCCTCGGCCACCCCGACCTCGGCCTCGACCTGTCGCAGCCGGTGGCGCTGCTCCTGGTGGCGATCCTGCACTTCGTGGCCGACGAGGAGCGCCCGTACGACCTCGTCGCCCGCTACCGCGACGCGCTCGCGCCCGGCAGCCACCTGGTGATCTCCCACCTGACGACCGAGAACGTCCCCGAGGAGCTGCTGCGCGCCGGGACCGAGGTGTACGCATGCGCGACGGCGCCGATGAAACCGCGTTCGCGCTCCGAGGTCCTGCGGTTCTTCGACGGCTTCGAGCTCCTCGACCCCGGTCTCGCGTGGATGTGCGACTGGCGGCCCGACGACCCGAACACCCCGAGTTCGCGCGCCTTCGCCGCCGTCGGCCGTACGTAGCCCGGAGGAGGCGCGGTGCCGGACGAGCTGCGGGTGCCCACGGGCGTCGACCCCGGTACGCCGAACGTCGCGCGGATGTACGACTTCTACTTGGGTGGCAAGGACAACTTCGCGGCCGATCGGGAGGCGGCGGACAAGGTCCTCAAGATCTTCCCCGACACCCCGGTCGCGGCCCTGGCGAACCGCGCGTTCATGCGCCGGGCCGTGCGGCATCTGTCCGCGTCGGGCGTCACGCAGTTCCTCGACATCGGCTCCGGGCTGCCCACTCGGGGCAACGTGCACGAGGTCGCCGACGGGGCACGCGTGGCGTACGTCGACTATGACCCGATGGTGCTCCGTCACTCCCAGGCGCTGCTCGGGTCGGCGCCGGACGTCACCGTCATCCAGGCCGACCTACGCCGCCCCGAGGACGTCCTCTGCCACCCCGACCTCGGCCTGGACCTGTCGCGCCCGGTCGCGCTGCTGCTGGTGGCGATCCTGCACTTCGTACCGGACGGCGACGCGCCGCACGACCTCGTCGCCCGCTACCGCGACGCGCTCGCGCCCGGCAGCCACCTGGTGATCTCCCACCTGACCTACGAGGGCGTACCGGAACACCTCGTGACCGCCGCACGCGACGCGTACACCGGCGCGACCGCGCCGATCGTGCCGCGCTCCAGGGCCGACATCCTGCGCTTCTTCGACGGGTTCGAACTCCTCGAGCCCGGACTCGCCTGGATATCGGACTGGCGGCCCGACGACCCGAACACCCCGCGCTCCCACGGGTTCGCCGCCGTCGGCCGCACGTGAGTCAGAGCCGGTAGACGTTCATCGCGTTGCCGCCGAGCACCAGCCCGGTGGTCTCCTCGTCCGGGCACAGCTTGGCGACCGCGCGGGCGTTCGCGGCGATGCCCGGTACGCCCGGCCAGTCGGTGCCGAAGATGAACCTCCGGCAGAGCCGCGCGAAGTCGTACCGCGCGTAGTACTCGGGCAGGCGGCGCGGCGGCAGCCCCGACAGCTCGATCCAGACCGTCTTACGGGACAGCGCGAGGAACGCGGCCGCGTCGTACCACCAGCCGCGTCCGCCGTGGGCGAGCACGACGTTGAGCGTGGGGAAGTCGCGCAGCACCTCGTCCAGCAGCACCGGATCGGCGTAGCCGTTCGTCGACCCCGGGAAGCTGCTCGTGCCGCAGTGCACCACGACCGGCACCCCGCGCGCCCGGCAGACCTCGTACGCCGGGTACAGCGCCCGGTCGTTGGCCGCGAACCCGCCGTGCACCGGATGGATCTTCAACGCCACCGCGCCGAGGCCGAGCTGGCGTTCGACCTCCTCGCCGACGGGGTGGTGCATGTGCGGGTTGAGGCTCGCGATCGGCCGCAGGCGCTGCGCGTCGTACGCGGCGAGCGGCAGCAGGTCCTCGATGGGCTGGATGCCGGTGGCCTTCGGGCTGTACTCGCACAGCATCAGCCCGACGTCGACGCCCTCGGACTCCAGTAGCTCCGCGAACCGCTCCGGGATCGGCGTGCCCTCCACGTTGTAGACGCGGGATAGCACGTCCTTGTCGCCGAATTCGGTGGCCCAGTCGCGCCACGCGGGCTTCAACGTCGGCAGCCGCGCCGGGTGCATGTGGGCGTCGACCAGCGGGTGGCCATCGAGCACGAATCGTCACATCCTCGGGCGAGGTTCTACTTCACGGTAATGATGCACCAGGAATATGTAGAGTGAGAAAGTGACCGCCCCTCGACCCACGCTCAGCCGCCGGCACGCCCTGGGTGAGACGAGCGCGCGATCCCTGCTGCTGACGTTACTCGGAGAGTTCGTCCTGCCCGGCGCCGACGAACCCGTCTGGACCTCGACGATCGTGGAGTTCCTCGACAGCCTCGACGTCGAGGAGAAGTCCGCGCGGCAGGCCCTCGCCCGTACCGCCGCCGACGGCTGGCTGACCTCCGAGCGCGTCGGACGCAGCGTCCGCTGGTCGCTCACCCCGCCCGGACGCCGGCTCCTCTCCGAGGGCGCCGCCCGCATCTACGCGTTCGGCACGCCCGCGCCGGACTGGGACGGCCACTGGCTCATCCTGTACGTCTCGGTGCCCGAGAGCCTCCGCAAGCTACGGCACCAGCTCAAGACCAAACTGAGCTGGGCCGGCTTCGGCTCACCCGGCCCCGGCATGTGGATCTCCCCGTCCGCCGAACGCGAGGCGGAGGCCCGCTCGGTCGTCGAGGGCCTCGGCCTGGAGATCGGCGCCCTGTCCTTCACCGCGAGGTTCGCCGGGGTCGGCGACGAACGCGCCATGGTCCGCCGCGCCTGGGACCTCGACATGGTCGCCGCGCGCTACGCCGACTTCGTCACCGCCTTCGAGGACCTGCGACCATCCTCGCCCGACGAGACGATGATGGCCCAGACTCGCCTCGTACACGAGTGGCGGCGCTTCCCCTTCCTGGACCCCCGCCTCCCCGCCGAGCTCCTCCCGGAGGGCTGGGTCGGCGACCGCGCCCGCGAACTGTTCGCCGACCGCCACGCCACCTGGATCGACCAGGCCCAGCGCCGCTGGCGCGAGATCACCGGATGAACGATCTCAGGGCCAGGCTCCGCGATCCGGAACCGCTCATCGGCCCGCTGGTGACCCTGGACTCCCCGGAGACGGCGGTGATCCTGCGCCGCCTCGGGTTCTCGTGGTTCTTCCTCGACCTGGAGCACTCGGCGCTGCTCGATCTCAAGAGCGCCCAGCGGATCGCCGAGGTCCTCCAGCCGGACGCCTTCGCCGTGATCCGGGTGCCCGACGCCTCGGAGACCTGGATCAAGCAGGCTCTCGACACGGGCTGCGACGGGATCATCGTCCCGCATGTCGCGGCCCCGGAACAGGCCCGCGCCATCGTGGCCGCCGCGAAGTACCCGCCGCTCGGCACGCGCAGCGTCGGCATCGCGCGGGCGCACGGCTACGGCGCGTCCTTCCACGAGTATCTGGCCGAAGCGAATGATCGGATCGCCGTCATCGCCCAGATCGAGGAGGCCGAGGGCGTACGGAACATCGACGCGATCCTCGCGGTCGACGGGATCGACGCGGCGTTCGTCGGACCGTACGACCTGTCGGGCAGCCTGGGGCGCCTCGGCCGGCTGTCCGACCCGCCGGTGGTCGCGATGATCGACGCGGTGCGCGAGGCCTGCCGGGCGGCGGACGTTCCGTTCGGCATCTTCTGCGGTACGGCCGATGCGGCGCGTACCGAGATCGCCGCGGGAGCGAGGCTGGTCGCCGTCGGCTCGGACCTCGGCTACCTGGCCGCCGGAGCGTCGGCGGTCCTCGGCTCGCTGACCCACGACGAGGGTTAGATACGGCGCCAGCGTGCCTCGCTGAAGGAGTAGAGGCCGAAGACGATGAGGCCGAACGCGACGAGGACGAGCAGCCACGGGCCGGACGGGGTCGTGCTGAACTCCCGCAGGGTGCCGTCGATGCCCTTGGCCTTGTCCTGATCGTAGGTGATGCCCGCGTACGCGAGGAAGACGCCCGCGGCGGCGTAGACGAGGGCTCGGGTGGTCTGGCCGACGACGCCGAGTGTCTTCACCCCGGCACGGACCCGCCGGCTCATCCGATGGGTCTGGAGCTTCTTCTCGAACTTGGTCTTCATGGCGCGAACCGCGATGCCGACGCCGATCGCGATGAGGCCGAGGCCGGCGAGCACCACCAGCCAGCGGCCGGCCGGGACGTCGTGCATGGCCTTGCCGGTGAGGTCCTTGGACTTCTTGTCGCTGGAGCCCGGCCCGCCCGCGCCGATGATGAAGGCCACCGTGGTGGAGCAGACGACGGTGTAGAAGATCCCGCGCGCGAGCGAGGACAGGCGCTTGGTCGCCTTGCGACCCTCGGCGCCGGCCTGGCCGTACACGGCCTCGCTGAACCTCCATAGCGCCATGCCGCCGAGGCCGGCGGCCAGCAGCCAGAGCAGAAGCGTGCCGCCGGGCGTCTGCGCGACGGTCTGCAGCGCGCCCTGACGGTCGGCCTGCTTGCCGCCCTCGCCGAACGCGATCTGTACGGCAAGGGAGCCGACGAGAATGTAGATCACGCCCCGCGCGGCCAGTCCGGCCCGCGCGAACGCCCGGAACGGCGTACTCGACGAGACCTGGCGTCCGGTCGCCTTCACCCGCGCACCATGAACGGTCATCTGCGCACCTCCTGGTGGTGTGCAGCGAGATGCCCTGCAGAAACGCCGCCAAACGCCCCTGTCGGAGCCCACGGCTACTGTGCGGAGCCACAGGGACCGTCGTCTGAGAGACTGTTGGGGAGCCCTCGTCCGTCGCGAGCGGCGGGCCAGGGGGCGCGTCGCGAGGCGGAGGAGGGAGTCGGCCTGGTGTCGGCCGGCGACCGACGACAACGCGGCGAGGCGTCGCCTGGGTGCCGCGCAGCAGGGCATGGGGCTCCCCAACAGTCTCTTAGGCGGTGAACACCGCGAGGAGAGAACCCATGGCACTGGGCTGGAAGTTGGTCTTCGACGCCGCCGACCCGCATCGCCAGGCCGTGTTCTGGGCCGAGGCACTCGAGTATCAGATCGAGGACCACAGCGCGCTCATCGAACAGCTGCTGTCCGCCGGGGCGATCGAGAAGGACCTGTGCGTCGAGTTCCAGGGCCGCCTGTCCTGGCAAGACGCCGCGGCCGTCCGGCATCCCGAGGACCCGTTCGACCCTCTCAGCGGCACAGGACTGGGCAGGCGCCTGCTGTTCAACCGGGTCCCCGAGCCCAAGGCCGGCAAGAACCGCCTCCACCTCGACGTCCACGCCGGTCCCGCACAGTGCGAAGCCACCGTGACCCGCCTGCGGGCGCACGGCGCCACGCTGATCCGCCACGTCCAGGAACCCGGCGGCGAGTGGACCGTACTCACCGACCCGGAAGGCAACGAGTTCTGCGTCGCCTGAAGAAGACGCGGTCCCGGCGGGCGGCGAGCACCGCCAGGGCGAAGAGCCCCGCACCGGAGAATATCGGCGCAGGGCTCATCCACGGCGATCACCGCGAAAGGCTAGACGTTCAGCAGTCTCCACCAAAGTCGATGTAGTGAAGATTGTGGAACTCATCGGCGCTCATGTACACGTATGCAGAGGACTGGAACACGTAGAAGGTTCCTTGCTGCATATTAGGTCCGTCGAAATGGAGCTGAAACCCCTCATCCGAGGGGTCCTTCTTGAAAACGAACCACGCATGCCAAACATCAAAGGAGATCCAGGCGTTACTAATGGTGTATAGATCGGCTTCCCAGGTCACCTTGTAACGGCTTGGATTTTCGGTATCCTGCTTGATGTAGATATCGCTAGCAGCATGATCGGGCTGCTGGTTCGCGCCGATCTGCCTACAGTCACCTGCCGTGAACGTTGTCGACAGGATGGCCCATCCACTAGTGCCGTGCACACCGAAGGTAACGGGGACGTTCAGTTCGGTGTTCGTGTTGGCCAGTGCAGGGCTGGCATTCCCCATGATCGCCGACGTCGCCAGCAGCGTGCCACCGATGGCGATACGCACACGCCTGCTGAACAGAGCCAATTCATCGCCTCTCCGAATAGCTTTCCTAATCCGCTAGCAATCGCCGTACCAGTCGACCATGCTGATGCTGTTGACTTGGTCTGCACTGACGTGCACAAGGCCTTCATTTGCCCCAGTATAAGTAGTGTCATAATAGTACATGTCGGGGCCGTCGACATTGTAACGGAAGAGCTCGGCGCCGCTGGCGTTCCTGAAGACGAATGTCGCATGCCATACGTCAGGGAAGGGGATGTAGGACTGATCCGTATACATGCTGTACCGCCATTCGACCCAGTATCCGGGCGGGTCGGTATTGGCAGCTACGAGTTCAACCCATGCCTTGGACGGGGTGCCGGCCTCGGTGACGCCCCGCAAGTGGCAGTCCCCGGCCTTGATCTGCTGGGGGAGAACCGACATTCCTCCGTAGGTCGAGGCGACCCAGGGAATATTGCGCGAATTCCCGCCCGCGGCCTCCGCTGGGGCTCCAATGGCGCCCGAAAGTGTGGCCAGCAGCGCACCACCGGCGAGTATGCACATGCTTCGTCTCTTCGTGAACATTACACTCCTAAATCTCGGCGGGCTGTTATAGAGGTGATTCGTCGCGCGTAGCGGGTGAGCCGCGGGCGCACCGGGGCAGCAGAATGATCCGCGGGCCTAAAGAGGCACTAAAACGGTCAGCGGCGTACGAGCCGCGCCGGGTCGCCGAGCACGCGTTCGACGACGAGGGCGGCGGCGCCCAGCGCGGCGGCGTCGCCGCCCAGACGCGACACGGTCACGCGCGGCGGCGAGGCGCGCACCACGCCCGCGCCGCCGGTCAGCGCCGTCTCGACCGCCGGGGCCGCCCACGGGGCGAGGGCCGAGAAGATCCCGCCGAGCACGATGGTTTCGGGGTCGAGGAGGTTGACCGCCGCCGCGAGCGCCTGCCCGAGCGACTCCGCCGCACGGTGTACGGCGGCGAGGGCGCGTTCGTCGCCCGCCGAGAGCCGGGCGACCAGCGCGGACAGAGGACCGTCGGGGCTGGCCGACGACGTCGCGGTCGCCTCGTCGATACCGGCCGCGCGCAGGATCGCCTCCTGCCCGGCGATCTGCTCGAGGCAGCCGCGGCCCCCGCACGCGCAGGGTGGGCCGGCAGGTTCGACGACGATGTGGCCGAGCTCGCCGGCGAACCCGTGCGCGCCGCGGAACACCCGGCCGTCCACGACGATGCCCGCGCCGATGCCGATCTCCCCCGAGACGTGCAGGTAGGACCCGAGCTCCGGGCCGTCGCCGAGCCACAGCTCACCGAGGGCGGCGAGGTTGGCCTCGTTGTCGTGGTCGGCGGGCAACGGCAGCTCCGGCAGGCGCGCGGCGAGCAGCTCGCCGACGGCGACGTCGCTCCAGCCGAGGTTGGGCGCGGTCCGCAGCCGCGCGCCGGACCGGTCGAGCGCGCCGGGCAGCGCGACGACGGCGCCGGCCACCGACAGCCCCTCCGAACTCGCGGCGGCGATGGCACGCGACGCGAGGGAGGCCAGGTCGTCGATGACGCGCGAAGGCTCGCGCCCGCGGTTCGCGGCGGGCTCGATTCGCCGGTGCCGGATCCGGTGGTTGAGGTCGAGCACGCAGGCCGCCAGGTAGTCGACGTTGACCTCGAGGCCGAGGCCCGCGACGCGGTCGCCGTTGACCGACACGGCCGTCGCGGGGCGCCCGCGCTCGCCGCCGCGTACCGGGCCGTCCTCGCGTACGAGGCCCGCGTCGCCGAGGGCGGCGACGAGCGTGGAGACGGTGGTCTTGGTGAACCCGGTGACCTGGGCGAGCCGGGCGCGGCTGATCGGCTGGCAGCGGGAGATCTCGCCGAGGACGACGGCCAGGTTGCGGTCCCGCATGGTGCCGTGGCGGACCGGCGCGGCCTCAAGGCGCATCGTCACACATTAGCCGCCGTGTTGACACGAAGAGTCTGGGCGTTTTAATTAGTCCAGGTCATGTACAAAATAAGGAGTGGCGTCATGTTCGAACCGACACGCGCGGACCGGTTCAGCTTCGGACTGTGGACGGTCGGCTGGCAGGCGCGCGACCCGTTCGGCGACGCCACCCGGCCGCCGATGGACCCGGTCGAGGCGGTGCACCGGCTCTCGGAGCTGGGCGCCTACGGTGTCACGTTCCACGATGACGACCTCCTGGCCGTCGAGCCGGACCGCGACCGCGCGGTCGCGGCGTTCCGCAAGGCCCTCGACGAGACCGGCCTGGCCGTCCCGATGGCGACGACCAACCTGTTCACCCACCCGGTGTTCAAGGACGGCGCGTTCACCTCCAACGACCGCGACATCCGCCGGTACGCCCTCCGCAAGGTGATGCGCAACCTCGACCTGGCCGCCGAGCTGGGCGCGCAGACGTACGTGTTCTGGGGCGGTCGCGAGGGCGCGGAGACCGACGCGGGCAAGGACGTGCGCGCGGCACTCGACCGGTTCCGCGAGGCCATCGACACCCTCGCCGAGTACGTGACGGACCGCGGCTATGGCATCAGATTCGCGCTGGAGCCCAAGCCCAACGAGCCGCGCGGCGACATCCTGCTGCCAACGGTCGGCCACGCGCTGGCGTTCATCGGCTCGCTCGAGCACTCCGACATGGTCGGGCTCAACCCGGAGGTCGGCCACGAGCAGATGGCCGGGCTCAACTTCGTGCACGGCATCTCGCAGGCCCTGTGGCACGGCAAGCTGTTCCACATCGACCTGAACGGCCAGCACGGGGCGAAGTACGACCAGGACCTGGTGTTCGGGCACGGCGACGTGAAGAGCGCGTTCTTCCTCGTCGACCTGCTGGAGAACTCCGAGTACGACGGCCCGCGCCACTTCGACTACAAGCCGACCCGTACCGAGGACGTCTCGGGCGTGTGGACGTCGGCGGCGGCCAACATGCGCACCTACCTCATCCTCAAGGAGCGCACCCGTGCGTTCCGCGCGGACCCGGAGGTCCAGGAGGCCATCGCGGCGTCGCGCGTGGACCGGCTGGCGGAGCCGACGCTCGCCGAGGGCGAGACCTACGACTCGCTCGCGAACGACGACTTCGACGTCGAGGCGGCCGGTGAGCGCGGCTTCCACTACGCGCGTCTCGACGCGCTCGCGGTCGAGCACCTCCTCGGCGCCCGGAGCGGCGAGCCGCCGAACGAGCGGACTGGAGGGCGCCGCGAAGCAGGCCATCCGGGGAGCGAGTGAGAAGGCGAGCGCGACCATGAGCGTGACGCTCGTCGCCGGGGTCGACTCCTCGACCCAGTCATGCAAGATCGTCGTCGCCGACGCCGCGACCGGTGCGATCCGTCGCACCGGTCAGGCGCCGCACCCCGACGGCACCGAGGTCGACCCGTCCGCGTGGTGGGCGGCGTTCGGCCGTGCCGTCGCCCAGGCCGGTGGCCTGGACGGCGTCGCCGCGGTGGGCGTCGCGGGCCAGCAGCACGGCATGGTGTGCCTGTCCGGTACGGGCGACGTCGTACGTCCCGCGCTGCTGTGGAACGACACGCGTTCGGCGGGCGCGGCGCATGACCTCGTGGACGAGCTGGGCGGGCCGAAGACCTGGGCCGAGGCGGTCGGCAGCGTGCCACTCGCGTCGTTCACCGTGGCCAAGCTGCGGTGGCTCGCCCGGCACGAACCGGACGCGGTCCGGCGCACCGTGTCGGTCTGCCTGCCCCACGACTACCTGACGTGGCGGCTGACCGGCGAGCTGACCACCGACCGCGGCGACGCGTCCGGCACGGGCTACTGGTCGCCGTCGCAGGGCACCTACCGTACGGACCTGGTCGAGCTGGCGTTCGGCGAGGTGCCCTCACTCCCCCGCGTCCTCGGCCCGGCCGAGCACGCTGGGCGTACGTCCTCCGGCGCGCTCGTGTCGGCCGGCACCGGCGACAACATGGCCGCCGCGCTGGGCCTCGGCGCGCGGCCGGGCGACGTGGTCGTCTCGCTCGGCACCTCGGGCACGGTCTTCACCGCGTCGGAGCGGCCCTCCGCCGACCCGGCCGGCGCGGTCGCCGGGTTCGCCGACGCGACGGGCCGCTACCTGCCGCTGGTCTGCACGCTCAACGCCGCGCGCGTCCTCGACGCGGCCGCGCGCCTGCTGGACGTCGACCACGACGAGCTGTCACGGCTCGCGCTGTCCGCGCCGCCCGGCGCCGACGGCCTCACGCTGGTGCCCTACCTCGAGGGCGAGCGCACGCCCAACCGGCCGGACGCCACCGGCGCGGTGCACGGGCTGCGGCTCGGCAACTCCACGCCCGCGCACCTGGCGCGCGCGGCGATCGAGGGGATGCTCTGCGGGCTCGCCGACGGGCTCGACGCGCTCCTCGCCCAGGGCGCGCGCGCCGACCGGATCCTGCTCATCGGCGGGGCCGCGCGCTCAGAAGCCGTACGCCGGATCGCGCCGACGGTCTTCGGGCGCCCGGTGCTGGTGCCGCCGCCCGGCGAGTACGTCGCGGAGGGCGCGGCCGTCCAGGCGGCCTGGGCCCTGTCCGAGGGCCCGGAGCCCCCGCGCTGGGAGCGCACCGGGCTCGCGACGTACGAGGGCGAGGCCGAGCCGCCGATCCGTGAGCGGTACGCCCAGGCGCGTGACCACGTACTCGATCGCTGACCCGCGCCACCGCCTTTACATAGTAAGTCAGGGACCGGCGGTCTTCTCGCCCAGACGTGCCAGCACGCGCTCGGCGAGGTCGCCGAGCATCGCGATCTCCTCGTCGGTCAGCAGGTCGACGAAGTTGCGGCGGACGGACGCGACGTGGGGCGGGGCCGCCGCCTCGATCGCGCGCATCCCCTCGGGGGTCAGCGCGACGAACGCGCCGCGTCCGTCGTCGTCGCAGTCCTGGCGGACCACGAGCCCGCGATGCTGCATGCGGGTGAGGTGGTGGGACAGGCGGCTCTTGGACCACAGCAGCAGGCCGGCCAGCTCGGTGAGGCGCACGCGGCGCCCGGCGGCCTCCCCTAGAGTCGACAGGACGTCGTAGTCGGGCTCGGACAGGCCGGACTCATCCGCCAGATCACGGGCGAGCCGCAGATCGAGCAGCCCGCGCATCCTCCGGTAGCCGGACCAGGCACGCGCCTCGGCGTCACTCAGCCATCGGACCTCGTCCATGCCCCCCCCTGAAGTCGTTGACACATTAACCATTAATCCCTACTGTCGTTGACACGTCAACCAGATGGAGAGAATTCATGTCCGAAACTCCCGCCACCCGGCGCCCGCTACGCGTCCTCGTCGTGGGCGCGTCCCTGCGCAAGGAGTCGCTCAACGTACGGCTGGCGGGCCTTGCCGCGCGTACGGCGGCCGACCTCGGCGCCGAGGCGCGCCTCGTGGACTTCCATGACTTCGCCGTGCCACCGCTCGACCCTGACGTGCTCGAGGCCGACGGCGTGCCCGAGGGCGCACAGCGGTTCGCCGACCTGCTGGCCGAGACCGACGGCTACGTCATCGCCGCCCCGGAGTACAACTTCTCGGTCTCCGGCGTGCTGAAGAACCTCATCGACTGGGTCTCGCGGATCAAGCCGGTGCCGTTCGCCGGCACGCACGGCCTGCTGCTGTCGGCCTCCCCCGGTCCGGTCGGCGGCCTGCGCGGCCTGTGGGCGCTGCGGATCCCGCTCGAGGGACTCGGCTCGCACGTATATCCGGACATGTTCGGCCTCGCGCTCGCCAACTCCGCGCTCAGCGATTCGGACGAGATCGCCGACGCCGCTCTCCGCGACCGCTTCGCGCGCACCCTCGGGGGCTTCCTGGACCTGGCCGAGGCCGCGCGCCACTACCCGGAGGTGCGGGCGCTCGCCGACGCCGCTCAGTGATCGACTCTCCGACTCTGGAGTTCACCGGGGTGGCGGCCGCGCTGATCGCCGCCCCGGGCGTGGACTTCGCGGCGGTGGCGCGTAACGCCATCGCCGACCGACGGGCGGGGGTCTGCACCGGGCTGGGCGTGACCGCCGGCTCGCTCGTGCACACCACCGCCGCGGTGGCGGGCGTCGCGGCGATCCTGGCCGCGCACCGCTCCCTGTTCGTCGTCCTCCAGGTCGCGGGCGGTGCGTACCTCCTCTACCTGGGCGTACGGTCACTGGTCGACCTGGGGCGGCACCGGTCGGAGCCCGCCGACGACGACGGGACCGCCGCGCGTACGCCCGGGGCCGCCTTCCGGCAGGGGTTCCTCGTCAACACCTCCAACCCGAAGGCTCCGGTGCTGTTCCTGAGCCTGCTGCCGCAGTTCATCCCGCCCGGCGCCGACCCGTTGACCCGGTCGCTGCTTCTCTCCTCGATCGTCGTGGCGTGCGCGCTGCTGTGGTTCCCGGCCGTCGCGGTCGCCGTCCACGCAGCCGGCACCCGGCTCGGCGGCCCCCGCGTACGGCGCGGGCTCGCACTCGCGACCGCACTTCTGCTTCTCGGCCTCGGCATCCGCATGATCCTCAGCCGGTGACCTTCCGCAGTCGCTCCCCCGGGATCTAAGGTCGGCTCATAGGACCGACCGCCCGTGGAGGGCCGATGCCCGAGTCGACCGCGTACCGGATCTGCCCACTCTGCGAGGCCACCTGCGGTCTCGAGCTGACGATCTCGGACGGACGCGTGACCGGAGCGCGCGGCGATCGCGCCGACGTGTTCAGCCACGGCTACGTCTGCCCCAAGGGCGCGACCCTCGGTGAGCTCGACAACGACCCCGACCGGCTGCGTACGCCCATGGTCCGCTCCGGCGAGAGCTGGCGGGAGGTCACCTGGGACGAGGCGTTCGCGGCCGTCGAGCGCGGTCTGCTCGGGGTCGCCGGGCGGCACGGGCGCCACGCCCTGTCGATCTACCTCGGCAACCCGACCGTGCACACGATCGCCGGCGGGCTGTACGCCGGGCCGCTCGCCAAGACCCTCGGCTCGCCCAACGTCTACACGGCCAGCACCGTCGACCAGATGCCCAAGCACGTCGCGTGCGGGCTGATGTTCGGCGACCCGCTCGCCATCCCGGTGCCCGACCTCGACCGCACCGGCTACCTGCTGATGCTCGGCGCCAACCCGGTCGAGTCGAACGGCAGCCTGTGCACCGCGGCCGACTTCCCCGGGAAGCTCAAGGCCCTGCGCGCCCGCGGCGGCACTTTCGTCGTGGTCGACCCCCGGCGTACCCGCACGGCGCGGCTCGCCGATCGGCACATCGCGATCCGGCCGGGCACCGACGCGTACCTGCTGTTCGGGATCGTGCACACGCTGTTCGCCGAGGACCTGGCGCAGGCCGGCGACGACGACCTCGCGCGGCTGGCCCTCGACTTCGCGCCCGACCGCGTCGCCCCGGTGTGCGGAGTGGACGCCGAGGAGATCCGCCGGCTCGCCCGCGAGCTGGCCGCCGCGCCCACCGCCGCGGTCTACGCCCGCATCGGCACCTGCACCGCCGAGTTCGGCACCATCACGAGCTGGCTCGTCGACGTGATCAACGTACTGACCGGCAACCTCGACCGGCCGGGCGGCGCGATGTTCCCGCTCGCGCCGCACCGGCGCGCGGGCCGAGGGTCACGGCGCGGTTTCCAGATCGGCCGCTGGCACAGCCGCGTCCGCGGTCTGCCCGAGGTACGCGGCGAGCTGCCCGCCACGACGCTCGCCGACGAGATCCTCACCCCCGGCGACGGGCAGGTACGCGCCCTCGTCACGATCGCGGGCAACCCGGTGCTGTCGACGCCCGGCGGCACGCGGCTCGCGGAGGCGCTGGGCGAGCTGGAGTTCATGGTCAGCGTCGATCCCTACCTGAACGAGACCACGCGCCACGCCCACGTCATCCTGCCGCCACCACCGCCCAGCCGCTCCGGCCACTACGACCTCGCGTTCGGCGACCTCGCGGTGCGCAACACCGCGCGCTACTCGCCACCGGCGATGCCCCTGCTCCCGGGCGAGCTGGACGAGTGCGAGATCCTGTCGCGGCTGACCCGCATCGCGTCCGGCGAGGACGCCGATGTGGACGAGTCGACCATCACGGGCCTGCTGGAACGCGCCGTCGGCGACCCGGGTTCGCCGGTGCACGGCAGGGACCCCGCCGAGCTGCGCGCCGCGCTGACCGGCGACACGCCCGCGCTGCGGCGCCTCGACCTCATGCTGCGCCTCGGCGCGTACGGCGATGGGTTCGGCGGCGAAGGCCTGTCCCTCGCGGCGCTGCTGCGCGCGCCGCACGGCATCGACCTCGGCCCGCTGCGGCCCCGGCTGGACGACGTGCTGCGGACGCCGTCGGGGCAGGTCGAGCTCTGCCCGCCGCTCATCGCCGAGGACGTCGGCCGTCTGCGCGACGGCCTGGCCCCGCGCGACGCCGGCCTCGTGCTGATCGGCCGCCGCCACCTGCGCTCCAACAACAGCTGGATGCACAACCTGCCCGGCCTGGTACGCGGCTCCAACCGCTGCACGCTCCAGATGCACCCCTCCGACGCGGAGCGGCTGGGGCTGAAGGACGCGTGCACGGCGGCCGTGACGAGCGGCAGCGGCGCGGTGGAGGCCGAGATCGAGATCACCGACGAGGTGATGCCGGGCGTCGTCAGCCTCCCCCACGGCTGGGGTCACGGCGTGCCCGGCACCCGCGCCTCGGTGGCCGCCGCACACCCCGGAGTGAACGCCAACGTCCTCACCGATCCGACGATCCTCGACCCTTTGTCCGGCAATGCCGTACTGAACGGAATACCAGTACAGGTACGACCGCTTTGATCTTCGAACCCTGCCTTGACCTACGTGCCGTTACCGTGTCCGACGATGGCCCTTCGAGCCACTACGGCGACGATGCCGTACGACGGAGGTTTCCACGTGGCCGACGACGACTTCCAGGACATCCTGGAGAACTCCTACCGGACCGGCGGGTCGCTGGACGACACGGTCATCGAGGAGCTGGAGGCGCTCACGACGGCCGAGCGTACGCTCGGCGGCGAGCACCCTGAGACCCTCACCCGGCGCATCAACCTGGCCCACGCGTACTACGAGGCCGGGCGCATCGGCGAGGCCGTCACGCTGGGCGAACGCGCCCTCGATGACTGCGCGCGGATCCTGGGTGCCGGTGCCCACGACAGCCTCATCGCGGGCAGCAACCTCGCCTCCGCCTACCGCGAGGCCGGGCGCCTGGACGACTCGATCGACGTGTGCGTACGCACCCTGGCCGCGTCCGAGCAGAGCCTCGGGCGCGAGGCTCCGATGACGGTGACGCTGCTGGGCAACCTCGCCGACGCGTACTCCGCCTCCGAGCGCGGCGACGAGGCCATCGCCCTGCTCCTCGAGGTGCTGAACACTCGCGAGCAGGCACTGGGCGCGGACGACATCGAGACCCTGGGCGCGCGCAACAACCTCGCGCTGGCCTACCGCGACGCCGGACAGCTCGAAGAGGCCATCCCGCTGCTGGAGGAGACCCTCGCCGACGCCGAACGCCTGCTCGGCGCCGACCACGAGAGCGTGCTGACCGTACGCGCCAACCTGCTGTCGGTCTACAGCGACGCCGGGTGCACCACGGGGATCCTCGAGTCCTACGAGCGGACCCTGCGCGACCGCGAACGCGTCCTCGGCCCCGGCCACCCGGTCACGCTCATGGCGCAGGCGCGGCTCGGCACGATGTACAAGGAGGCCGGGCGGCTGCCCGAGGCCGCCTCGCTCACCGAGAGCGCCCTCGCCGGGCTCGAGCGCGTCTTCGGGCGCGACCACCGCGACGTGCTCGGGGTCCGCAGCCGGCTCGCCCACGTGCACGAGCGCGCCGGACGGCTGCCGGAGGCCGTACGCCTGCTCGAGGACCTCGTCTCCGCCTGCGAGCGCCTCTTCGACGCCGACCATCCCGACACCGTCCGGTGCCGCCGCGACCTCGCGGAGGTGTACCGGCGCGGCGGCGACCCGGCGCGCGCGATCCCGATCTTCGAGCGCGTCCTCGCGGACTGGGAACGCATCCTCGGCCCCGACGACAACGAGACCATGGCCACCCGCAACCTGCTCGCGCTGGCCTACGACGACGCGGGGCGGCGCGAGGAGGCCGCGGCGGCGCACGACCGTACGCTCCGCGACCGCGAGCACGCCCTCGGCGCCGACCACCCGGCCACGCTGCTGTCCCGCAGCAACCTGGCACTGACCTACCGCGACCTGGGCCGCCTCGACGACGCGATCGCCCTGCTGCGCACGGTCGCCCACGACCGCAGCCGCGTCCTCGGCGCCGGTCACGCCGACACGCTGCTGTCCCGCAACCACCTCGCGATCCTCACCGAGGAGGCGGGCCGGCGCGTGGAGGCCATCGTCTTGTACGAGGAGACCCTCTCCGACTGCGAGCGGCTCCTCGGCCCCGACCACGAACTCACCCTCAAGGTACGGACCGACCTGAAGGAGGCTCGCGGAGCGTAGGCCGGCCGTACCGCTGGAAGGACCGCGATGCTCATCGAGAACTCCTTCGACGTCGACGCCGACCCGGATCGGGTGTTCGACTTCCTCCAGAACCCGCACAACGTCGCCGCCTGCTTCCCCGGAGCCGAGCTCACCGAGGACCTCGGCGACGACGCGTACCGCGGGAAGGTAAAAATCCGGCTGGGTCCCGTGACGGCGGCCTTCACCGGCACCGCCAAGGTGGTCGAACGCGACGACGCGGGCCGCGTCGCGGTCCTGCTCGCGGAGGGCAAGGACACCCGCGGGTCCGGCACCGCCAGGGCCAGGGCCAGCATGCGCGTCGAGCCGGCCGCGGGCGGCGGCTCCAGCGTGCTCCTCCAGACCGACCTCACCATCTCCGGCAAACTCGCCCAGTTCGGGCGCGGCATCATGGCCGACGTCTCCACCCGCATGGTCGGCGACCTCGCCACCCGCGTCCGCGAACGCATCGAGGCCGAGTCCGCCCCCGTCCCGGCCGCCGAGGCGGAGCCTGGGGCCGAGACGGCTGCGGAGGAGACCGCTACCAGCGCTGAGGTCCGGTCCGCAGCCGCCACCGAGACGGCTGGGACACCGGCCGAGGCCGGTCGTGTCACCGCGGCGGCCCGCCCGGCGCCGTCACCCGCGCCCGCGGCCGGCGGGGCCATCAAGGCGTCGGCGATCCTGAAGGTCATGGTGACGGGCATGTTGCGGCGCCTGTTCGACCGGCTGCGCGGGCGTACCTCCGAGCCGAAGTCCTGAACCCCCCGACCGGGGCGGGGATCACTCCTTCAGGGCCTCGGCCAGCATCGGGGCGAAGCCGTCGGGCCGGTCGGGCGCGGGGAGCGGGTCGACGAAGAACGTGCGGATGCCGACGGGCTCTCCGCCGGCGTCGGCGTAGCGGTCGTCGCCGACCATGAACGTGCGGCGAGGGTCGGCGTCCAGCCGTGCGCAGGCGGTGCTGAACAGCTCCGGGTCCGGCTTGCAGCGGCCTTCCTCGTACGACACCACGATGGTGTCGATGAGCCCGGCCATCCCGTACGCCTCGAGCACCGGGCGCGGGTTCCAGCCGATGTTGCTGATCAGGCCCGTACGGATGCCACGTTCGGCGAGGAGCTCGAGCGTGGAGCGCGCATCGGGGTAGGGCGTCCAGGACGGCGCGAGGGTCGACCGGTCGTACAGCACGTCGGCGAGGTCGGGCCACGGCCACGCCGAGTGCCTGATCAGCCCGGTGTACGCGGCGCGGTGCGCGGCCGGGTCGAGGTCCCGCCGCTCCCACAGGTCACCGAACCCGTCCGGCAGCTCCGCAGGGAACCGTCCGCCGGGCAGCCCACCGGCGTCCTCCAGGCGGCGGGCCCAGGCGGTCACCTCCGCCTCCGGCAGCGCGATGCCCGCCTCCGACAGCACGGCGGACAGCCACCGCTCGGCGGGTTCGACCCTCATGAGGGTCCCGGAGAAGTCGAACAGCACGGCCTCGGGAGCGGACATGGTCGCGTACGTTACCGGCGGCCGTTCGCCGCACGCCGGAGACCCGGTCAGCGGGTGCGGGCGCGGAACGCCGCGGTCTTGACGCGGTTCTGGCAGGCGGTGGAGCAGAAGCGGCGGGTGCCGTTGCGCGACACGTCGACGTACACGCGGTCACAGTGGGGTGCCGTGCACACGCCCAGGCGGTCGTGGAACTCACCGCCGAGGACGATCGCCAGGCCGGTGGCGCAGCCGGCGCCCCAGTCGGCCGCGAGCGTGCCGCCGGTGGCGTGGAAGTGCAGGTGCCAGGGCTCGTCGTCGTGGCGGCTGAGGTGCGGCCGGGCGTGGGTCTCCTCGAGCAGTTCGTTGACCTGCTCGGCGGCACGATCGACGTCACCTTCCGCGACCGCGGTGAAGACCACGCGCAGGCGTGCGGCGATGGCGGCCATGGCCTCGGCGTCGGGTTCGCCGAGGTCGCCGGCGCCGAGCTCGGCGAGCGCCGCCTGCCGGGCCTCGCCCACCGGAGGACGGTACGCACGGCCGCGGCACTCACCCTCGGTGAGGGTGTTCACCACGCGTACGGACATGGTCACCACGATGTCTGTGTGACTGTTGAAATTCACTTGACCAGTTACGCCTTCGGATCTACGTTGTGACTGTCGAAGCCAGATATGACAGTAACAGGAGGCCTCCGTGCTCACCACCAACGCCGCCCGGACCTGGATCTCCCGCTGGGACCGCCAGCAGGAGGGGTATCTCACCGACCGCGAGGAGCGCTTCACCGTTCTCATCGACGCGGTCGAGGCCGGCACCGCCCGCCCCGACCCGCTCGTCCTCGACCTCGGCTGCGGGCCCGGTTCGCTCTCCAGCCGACTGCTCGACCGCCTCCCGAACGCCACGATCGTCGCGATCGACACCGACCCGCTGCTGCTCGCCCTGGCTCGCGAGGCGAACGCCGGGCGTACCGGGCTGCGCTTCGCCGACCTCGACCTGGGCGCTCCGGGCTGGGCCGCCTCCCTCGGCCTGGACCGGCCGGTCGACGCGGCGGTCAGCACCACCGCGCTGCACTGGCTCGACGAGACCTCCCTGCGCGCCGCGTACGCCGAGCTGGCGTCCGTGCTCCGCCCCGGCGGGCTGTTCCTGAACGGCGACCAGCTCGCCCTCGGCGACACGTCGCCGAGGCTGTCCCGGCTGGAGCGGGCCCTGTCCGAGAACGCCGCGCGCCGCCGGTTCGGCGACGACCGGCCCGAGGACTGGCGCGCGTGGTGGGACGCGATCGCCGCCGACCCGGCGCTCGCCGACCTCGTCACGGCCCGCTCAGACGGGACCGCCGGCCACCACGGCTCGGAGTCCCTCCACCTGGCCACGCACGTCGAGGCCCTCCGCGCCGCCGGGTTCGGCGAGATCGGCACGCTCTGGCAGCACGGCGACGACCGCCTCCTCTGCGCGGTACGCCCCTGACCGGCGCGGCCCGGGCCCGCGTACGACGCCCGGAGCGGGCCGATCCGCTCCGGGCGGGAACCGTACGGCCCTCGCCCGCGTCTGTTCTTCATGCGCCCTCTGCTTCGCGCCCTGGCCCCGCTGGCCGCCCTGAGCGTCCTCGCCGCGTGCGGGACGGACTCCGGGTCCGGCCGGCCGTGTACGGAGCTCGGCGCGCGCGTCGGGGTGGCGCTGGAGATCGCGGCGCCACTCGCCGCGCGTACCGCACACGCGAGCATGACGGTGTGCGACGCGGGCACCTGCCACACCTCCGATGTTCCGCTCGACCCGTCGACCGGGACGCGGCCCGGCAAATGCTCCGGGGACACCTGCTCGGGCACGGTCGTGCCGACCGGCGGGAGCCATGGGTTCTACGACATTCCCGGCCTGCCTAAGCGGCCGGTGAAGGTGACCGTCGTGCTGCGCGACGACGGCGGGCGGCGCGTCCTCGACCAGGCGCTGACGGTCACGCCGAGAGGCCTCTCCGCGAACGGCCCGGGCTGCGGCGAGGGCGGCCCGCAGGCCGGTGTCGTCGCCGAGAACGGCCGACTGCGCGAGCGCCGCTGACTCAGCCGACGAACTCCTCCGCGCCGTAGCCGACCGTCGGGGCCCGGCCGGGGACCAGCGTGGCGGCGAAGCGTCGGGCCAGGCCGAGGTCGGTACGCGCGGCGACGAGGATGAGCCGGCCGCCGGCGGTGACCGAGCCACCGCCGAGCCGATCCCGGGCCTCCGGGTTCGCGACGAGGGCGTCGTACAGGTACCGCACGTCGGCGCCCGGAACCTCGAGCTCCACGGCGTCCGCCCTCGGCGACGAGGCGGGCAGGGCTTCGAAGGTCAGCACCGACCCCTGGTGGTATCGCTTGCGGATCACGTCGGCGATGTGGTGCAGGCCGGCCGCGCCGACGTGGCCGACGTCGAACTCACGAGAGCGTTCGTAGGTCGTCTCGTGGCGACCGGGTTCAGGAGAGGCCCGGCCGGTGGCCGCCAGCCGAAATGCGTCCTCCCAGGCAGAGCGCCGGTAAATGCGGACGGCCCGCCGCCGGGCCGGAGTCCGTGACGCATGGTGAACGCGCCGTATCAATTCTTTCGGACCGCTCACATGGCGGTCTCACCGGAAATTCAGCGGTTTCCCAGGGTGTCCGGATATTCATGGTCGCCATGCGCGGAAATCGGACAGAGCCGGCCGCGAGGGCGCCTCGGCCGGGTCCGCGCGACGGCCAGGTGGCCAGGGGCTTCCCGCCTCCCGGACCGACCTTGGATCGAAACAATCTCGTAATGCCTGAAAGTGGCCCTAGGGCCCGCGAACTCCAGCGAATCGCCTGGGTGATCGATAGTATGATGCCCGGATTGTGCAGGGTCGATCCCATGTACGGCTCGAATGGTCTCTGTGTTGAGTTGGCATGGTCTGCTGCAGAGTGGGGTCTCAGGGGTGCAGGGCAAGATGAACATCACACGGTCGGGCCGTCGGATCGCTCCGATCGTGGCGGGGATGCTGTTGGCGCTGGCGGCGGGATGCTCGTCCAGCGACACGGCGCAGACGAGAAAGGCCGAAGCTCCGGATGCGGCAGCGACGGTCACACCGGCGGACGGTACGAGCAAGGTCCGTCCCGAGAAGGGCGTTTCGGTGACCGCCGCGAGCGGCGCTCTGGAGAAGGTCAGCGTCACGGGTTCCGGCAGTACGGCCGAGGGCACGCTGACCGCGGACAAGAAGACCTGGCATACGACGTGGGCGCTCAAGCCCGGCACCCGTTACACGGTGACGGCGACCGCCAAGAACTCGTCCGGCAAGGTCACGACGGTGACGAGCACGTTCAGCACGGCTAAGGCGTCACACACGATCAAGGTCAGTGACGTCATCCCCTCCGCCCGCGAGACGGTGGGCGTCGGGATGCCGATCACGGTGAACTTCGACAGCCCGGTTGCGAACCGCGAGGCGGTGGAGCGTGCGCTCGAGGTCCGCTCGACCACGCCCGTCCAGGGCGCCTGGCGCTGGATCACCAGCCAGCAGGTGATCTTCCGGACCAAGTCGTACTGGCCGGCGCACAGCTCGGTCTCCCTCGTCGCGCACATGACAGGTGTACGCGCGGCGTCCGGGGTGTACGGCACGAAGGACTTCACCCGTACGTTCAAGATCGGCGCTTCGCACATCGCGAAGGTCAGCCTCAAGAGCGACAAGAGCAAGGTCTACATCGACGGCAAGCTCGCCAAGACCATCCCGGTCAGCGGCGGCATGGGCGGCGCCGACGCGCACGGCAACGACTTCCGCACCACCAGTGGCGTCCACCTCGCCATGGGCAAGCTGCCCGAGGTGTGGATGACCTCGCCGAACATCACCGACAAGAAGGATCCGGGCTACTACCACGAGCTGGTCCTCAAAGACGTACAGATCAGCAACAGCGGTGAGTACCTCCACCAGAGCCCGGGCGAGTACGGGTGCCTCGGCAACCGCAACTGCAGCCACGGCTGTGTCCGGCAGACGGTCGCCGGAGCGGCGTGGTTCTACAAGATCAGCCAGCGCGGCGACGTGGTCAGCATTTCCGGTAGTTCCAGGGATCTGGCCTGGAACAACGGCTGGGGCTACTGGCAGCTGTCCTGGAGCAAGTGGGTCAAGGGCGGCGCCATCAAGCAGCCGGTGACCACGACGAAGCTGGCGCCGACGGCGCCGGGTGCTCCGGGAACGCCGAGTGCTCCCGGCACTCCGGTGGCGCCGAGCACGCCCGTGGGCACGCCGACCGTCGCCGGCGGCTGAGCGACCGAACGACTGAGTGGCAGTACGGGGTGGCACGCTGAGGCGTGCCACCCCGTACGCGTTCACGAAGAGGCAGCCGCGCTCTGGGCCGTCAGAGGCACCGGTGTGAGACGGCCTCCGCGGTCCACGAACTTCAGTCCGGCCGCCGAGAGCAGGCCGAGAAGCAGCAGCGTCAGCCACGGCAGGCTCGCCATCCGCATGCTGTGCCCCAGTCCGACCGCCCCCGCGCCGACCAGGTTGCCGAACAGGATGCCGAACCCGGACAGCAGGTTGTTGACGCTGTAGTACGTCCCGATGACCCGGCCTTGAGCGAGGTTCGCGATGGTCGCCATCTCGAACGGGTGGACCATCATCGTCCCGATGCACAGGATCCCCGCGCAGGCGAGGATCGGGATCATCCGGACCATCGGCCCGGCGTGCAGCGTCGGCAGCATCAGAGGTACGAACGCGAACCCCATGACGATCAGCCCGCGCATCATCGCCTGGCCCGGGGTCCAGCGTCTCTCGCACCACGTGATGAGGCGCACCTGGAGTGCCAGCCCCAGTACGGCACTGGTCATGAACAGCGCGGTCACGCCGGTCTGCCCGCCGGAGACGTGACGCACCTCGAGCGGCAGGCCGAACGAGGTCTGGAAGATCAGCGCGTACGAGGCGAACATCGTCGCGGCGAAGCCCATGAACGCGCGGTTGCCCAGCGCCTCACGCCAGTCCTCCCAGATCGGCCGCTGTGAGCCGGCCTCGGGTCCGGTGACGTCGGGCAGGAACCGCCACTGCGCCACGGCGAGCGCGAGCAGGATGATGACCGCCGTCACGCACACGAGCCGGAAGTCGATCTGGACCAGCGGGATGCCGGCGAGCGGGCCGAGCAGCACGCCCATCCGCCGGAACACGCTGAACACCGCGAACGCGTCGACCGTGCGCTCGCTCTCCTCGTGCGCGAGGTAGGCGCGGTTCGCGGGAATGAACAGCGCGCTGGCGATGCCGGTGAAGATCGAGGCGCCGATGAGCCACGGCAGGCTGGTGAACACCGCGAACATCCCGCAGCCCACGGCCTTCAGCACGCACCCGGCGATGATCATCGGCTTGTAGCCGATGCGGTCGGCGAGGGTGCCCCCGATGACGAACAGACCCTCGCTGAAGTGCCGCAGCCCCAGGACGATGCCTACTATCCAGACCGCGATCCCGATCCCGTGCACCAGATGGTCGGCGAGATACGGCGCGAGCATGAGGAGGGCGAACGTGACGCCCATCTCGTTGATGAACAGCAGCCGCGCCGGCCGGCCGAACGACCGGAACTGCCGCAGGGTGGCGATCACGCGATGCCCCCCGGTGGCCCGGCCGGCGACCGTACGGCCCCGGATCCCGCGCGGACGCCCGTACGACGGTTCCGCCGGCGCGGGCCGGCCCATAACGTGCCGGCGGGTGGCCGGCCGACCGGCGCGCGCCGGCGTGGACGATATCGCTCCGCCGGAGACGCCGAGCGCGCCTCCGAGGCGGGACCGATGACTTTCGTGCCCGACATTTCCGCTCCCCTGTCGAGTGGTCGACTGGCGTGGCGAACGGGACAATGAGGCTTCCCTTACCGCCGTGACCAGCAGTGATTACTTTCAGTAGCGCACTACTCTTAGTAGTGGCCTCTTTGCTCGCCGTGAGGAGTAGCCGCGCAGGTCGACCGCTCTTGCCTGAAGGCGACATCACCATTGGCCACACGGGCAACGGGAGCGACACGGCACTCATCCCGGTCGTCCGCCGTCGGATGCCGCATGCAACCCCGATTCGCGCACGTCACCCACCCACGCGCGCGATCCACGAAGTCCGCTCAGTCCGGCTGTGTCACTCTTTACGCCGGATCGCGAGCAAGCCGGGCCGAGGTGGACACGATGCGACCGGGACAGATGAGGACGATCGTCGGACGCCTCATGCGTGAACTGCGCGCGTCGTCCGGCGTCTCACTCGCGTCAGCGGCGGAGCGGTCCGGCTGGAGCAAGGGGCATCTGTCGCGCGCCGAGCGTGGTCTCACCCGGCCGAGCCTGGCCCTCGTACGGTGGTACGACGAGGCGTTCGGCGCCGGGGACGCGCTGGTCGAGCAGTTCATCGTGCTGGACGAGGCGACGCGCGAGGACCGGCTGCGTACGCTGCAGAGCGCCCGCGATCCCGGCGAATCACGCGCGCCGGTGCGCGACGGCGGCTGTGTCCCGGCCGACTTCGACGCGCGGGACCTGTGCCTGCTCGTGACCGAGACCGTGCCCGACGGCATGCCCGCGGCGGCGCGCGTGGACTTCGAGAAGACCTGGACGGTGCGCAACGGCGGCCCGGTGCCGTGGACCCACCGATGGCTCACCCGACAGGGCAACCCCGGCGTACCGGGCTGGCTCGCGTCGCCGAAGCGCGTGCCGGTGCCGGACGCGGCACCCGGCGAGGACGTCGTGATCTCGGTACTGCTGCGCACGCCGGCCTGGTACGGCACGAGCGTGGCCTACTTCAAGATGACCGATGACGCCGGCCGCCCGTACTTCCCGGCCACGGACGGCGACCCGCTGTACTGCATCGTGCAGGTCATCGCGTGAGCCGGGCACCCCGCGGGTGCCCGGCTCGTACGCGTCAGAAGAAGTGCAGGTAGCGGCTGACCTCACCGGCGCCGATGCGGCGGCTGTCGTAGCCGTGCGCGTTGTACCAGTTGTACTCGCTGACCTGGACGGTGCCGTCCGTGAACACCGCGGTCACGAACGCGACGTGGCCGACGGAACCGGCGCCGCTCACGTTGTCGTCCCACATCGCCACGTCACCGGCGCGGGCGCCGCCGGACGGTACGCCGTGGGAGTTCCACTGGTCGGCGTTGCCGAGGAAGTCCGGGGACACCGAGTGGGACTCCGCGCGGACCGCCCAGGCGGCGTACGAGACGCACTCGCCCTCGTAGTAGCCGTGGCCGTCGTCGACCCAGTTCCCGGCGCCGACGTTGCCCCACGGATAGGCGAAGGGGTTGATGCCGCTGCCGGACGAGACGCCGCAGTCGCCGGCCGTCGGGTCGTTGCCGCCGGTGTCGACGAGGGAGTCGGAGACGTACTGGTTGCCGCCGATGTTGTCCCACAGGTTCGTGGCGCCCCACTGGCCGCTCTCCCACTCGCCGCGGGCGGTGCAGTAGACGGTCACCGGTGTGCCGTCGCCGAGCGACACGACCACGCCGTACCCGGTGCTCGGGCCGGAGCGCGCGTTGACGGCGCAGCCTCCGGGGCAGCTCACCGTGCCCGAACCGGTCAGCGCGGCGGCCGGGTGCAGGCGCGGCGTGCCGGCCGCGGCGACGTCCGGCCGGCCGGTGGCGACGTGGCCCGGTACGGGACCGGCGGCCCGGTCCGTACGCGAGGCCGACGCGGTCGTCGCGGCGCCCGCGTACCCTCCGCCGGCCAGCGCGCCGGTCATGCCGGTCACCACGATCACGAACGCCGTGCAGGCTCGACTCAGCCACATCGATCTCATCCGGTTTCCTCAACCTCGACGGGGAAAGTCCCTTAATGACGCCCCTCCGGCGGCGGGTTGGCCAACCGGGAAACCCTCGCCGCGGTGGAATATCCGGCCGCGGCCCCGACCTTTCCCCTAGGTGGCTGACATGAGATATCGCCGTCTGGGCGACTCCGGACTGACCGTCTCCGTCGTCGGGCTCGGCGCGAACAACTTCGGCAATCGCGGCCGTGTCGACCTCGAGGGGACCCGCAAGGTGATCGACGCGGCGCAGGACGCCGGCGTCACCCTCATCGACACCGCCGACTCCTACGGGGACTCCGAGGAGCTGCTGGGCGAGGCGTTGCAGGGACGGCGCGAGGAGTTCGTGCTCGCGACCAAGTTCGGCAACGACCTGAAGGGCGCCAACGGCCCCGACTGGGGCGCCCGAGGCTCACGCCGCTACGTCCGGCGTGCCGTCGAACGCTCGCTGAGCCGCCTGCGCACCGACCACATCGACCTGTACCAGCTGCACTTCCCGGACCCCGGTACGCCGATGGAGGAGACCCTCGAGGCCCTCACCGAGCTGGTACGCGAGGGCAAGGTCCGCTACATCGGCTCGTCGAACTTCGCCGCCTGGCAGCTCACCGACGCGCACTGGATCTCCCGCACCCGCGGGCTGGCGCCGTTCATCAGCGCGCAGAACGGCTACAGCCTGCTCAGCCGCGGCGTGGAGACCGAGCTGCTGCCCGCGGCGCAGCGCTTCGGCGTCGGGGTGCTGCCCTACTTCCCGCTCGAGAGCGGCCTGCTGAGCGGCAAGTACCGTCGTGGCACCGAGATGCCCGAAGACAGCCGCTACCGGGTGTGGAACATCGGCGACCGGCTCACCGAGAGCAGGTTCGACGTGGTGGACGCGCTGACGGCGTACGCGCAGGAGCGCGGCCTGAGCCTGCTCGACGTGGCCATCTCCGGGCTCGCCGCCCAGCCCGCGGTCTCCTCGGTGATCGCCGGGGCGACCAAGCCCGAGCAGGTGCACGCCAACGCCGCGGCCGGTCTCTGGGAGCCGACCGCCGCGGACCTCGCGGCCCTGGACGCGATCGTCCCCCGCGGCACCCAGGTGGTGTGAGACGGGTGGCTGCGGTGGACGTCGCGCGCGGCGGCCGTACGGCGGCGGGCACGTGAGCGCGGCGCCGGAGGCCCTGGTCCCCTGGCCGCACGTCGCCGGCCGGGTCGGTGACCTGACGGTCGGCGTCTACGACGGCGCCGGCGCCCCTCCCCCGGACCTGTCCGCGGTGCGGTTCTTCGTGCTGCCCTACGCCAAGGACGCGGCGGCCCTAAAGCTGCTGGCGCGGATGCCCGCGCTGGAGGTCGTGCAGATCCTCAGCGCCGGGTTCGAGAAGGTCCTGCCGGCGCTGCCCGGCGGCGTCACCCTGTGCAACGGGCGCGGGCTGCACGACGCGAGCGTCGCCGAGCACGCGCTCGGGCTGATCCTCGCCTCGCGCCGCGAGCTGCCTCACTGGGTGCGCCGCCAGGACGAGCGGCGCTGGGAGCCGCACTTCACTCGCTCGCTCGCCGGGTCGCGCGTCCTGCTGGTCGGCCACGGGTCGATCGGGGCGGCGATCGAGGAGCGCCTGCGCGCGTTCGAGGTCGATGTGGTGCGCCTCGCGCGGCGGGCGCGGCCGGGCGTACACGGCGTCGAGGATCTTCTCGGCCTGCTGCCGGACGTGGACATCGTCGTGCTCGTCCTGCCGCGGACCGCGGAGACCACCGGCTTGTTCGGGGCCGAGCAGCTCGCCGCGCTGCCGGACGGCGCGCTGGTGGTCAACGTCGGCCGGGGCAACGCCGTCGACACCGGGGCGCTTCTCGAGGAGACCGCTTCGGGCCGGCTGCACGCGGCGCTCGACGTCGTCGACCCCGAGCCAATGCCGGCCGGCCATCCACTGTGGAGCGTGCCCAACGTGCTGCTGACCCCGCACGTCGCGGGCGGCTCGGAGACCTTCGGTCCGCGCGCCGAGCGCCTGGTCGCCGAGCAGCTACGGAGGTTCGCCGAGGGCCGGCCCCTGCAGAACGTCGTCCAGGGGCCGTGACCGGCGGCTGAGAGTCCGCGCGGGTAGGGCGCGCGTCGCGCAGTAGCGCAGTCCTATCCGCGCGGGCTCTTATCGGCGGCGGATCAGGAGCATGGCGGCGTCGTCGGCGATGGGCCCGCCGACGTGGCGCAGCACGTCGGCGCGGAGCGCCTCCAGGGCCTTCTCCGGGTCCACCTCACCGAGCAGGCCGGTCCGCTCGGCGAGGGGGTAGAAGCGTCCCTCGCCGTCGCGGGCCTCGATCACGCCGTCGGTGTAGAGGAGCATCTGGTCGCCGGCCGCGAACTTCACGGTGTAGGGCCGCGGCGGCGCGTGGACGAGTTCGGTGAGGCCGAGCGGCGGCGCGACGTCGTCGGGCTCGGCGAAGAAGCCCTGGCCCGCGGTGCCGAGCACGAACGGCGACGGGTGACCGCAGTTGAGCAGCGTCACCGTGTCGTCCTCGCGGAACTCCGCGAGCACGGCGGTGACGAACTTCTCCCCCGAAAGCCTGCGGCTCAGCGCGGCCTCGATCCGGCCGACGACGCCGGTGAGGTCGTGCTCGTCGTAGGCGGCCTCGCGGAACGCCCCGAGGACGGCCGCGGCCGTCTCGACCGCCTCGAGCCCCTTGCCCTGGACGTCGCCGACGATGACGCGGACCCCGGAGCGGGTCCAGGCGACCTCGTACAGGTCACCGCCGATGCGTGCCTCGGCGGTGGCGGAGGTGTAGCTGACGGCGGCGTGCACCGGCCCGACGAGGCGCGGCACCGGGCGCAGCAGGACCCGCTGGGCGACCTCGGCCACCGAACGTACCTCGTTGAGCAGGCGCTCGCGCTTTTGCCGGCCGGCGCTGGCGAAGACGGCCGCCAGGGTGACGCCCACGGTCGTGGCGAGCATCAGAGTGTTCTGGCGGCGGCCCAGCGCGTGGTCGTAGAAGCTGAGCAGCACGCACAGCCCGAGCGCGACCATGCCGATCAGCGCCGTGCGCCGCATGCCGCACCACAGGCTCGCGAACGCCGGCCCGAGCGCGAGAAGCGGCCGGAACCTGACGTCCTGCCCGACCAGAATGTCGACCAGGCCGACCACGCCCATCGCGGCGAACGGTAACCACCGCAGCCACCGCGCCGGTTTCGAGTCCCCCATCTGACCGATGACGCACCCCCGCCCCAAGAGTCATTCCCCCAGGGGCAGGATAGCGTCCGGTTCTTCGGAACGCGCTCGTTCGGTCACCGGTGGTAAGGGACACGTGGCGGGCCCGCTGGGGCGGGCCCGCGCTCACGGCGTCAGCGTCAGCGTGTCCTTCGCCTCCCACCTGATCGTGTCCGGACGGGCCCGCATGGGCGTGGTGGCACCGCGTGCCCACAGCGCCGCCTGGTCCCAGTAATGGTCGGAGAACGCGTGCCCGGACGCGCCGGTGAGGTTGACCCATCGCGACCGGTCGAGGTCGGCCAGGTCGACGACCATGCGCATCGAGGGCACCCAGCTGACCGCGTAGCCCTCCTGCGCGTCCCAGCCGGTCGCGTCCACGATCGAGTCGCCACCGGCCACCTTCAGCGGCCCGCGGTTGAACAGCCACTCGATCGGCCCGATGCCCGAGGTGCCGAAGGTCTCGTTGGTCAGCTCGAGCGTGTGCAGGTCGCCCCACTTCCATTTGGAGGGGTCGCCGCCGAGCTTGTCCCGCAGCTCGCGGTCGGCGTCCTTGATCGCCAGGCGCAGGATGTCGTCGCGGGTCTCCTTGGTGCCGGTCGTGTGCACGTCGTCCCAGTACGGGTCGTCGGGCTTGTCGAGGAGGTTCCGTACGACCTCGAACCACCGGTCGCCCGCGTCGGGGCGCGCGCCGTCGGGCAGCTCGTCGTTGAAGGTCCGCAGCAGCAGGTGCCGGTAGACCGCGTTGTAGAAGGCCGCGGGCGCGGAGTCGGCGTCCTGGGTGAAGTCCCAGCCCTTCAGCAGCGACACCGCCGGCCCGGACCCGACGCGCAGCAGCTGCGGCACCAGCGTCGGCGCGAACCCGTTGCGGTCGTCCATCTGGATCCGCCCCATGGCGGCGGCGTCGATCTTCGGGGTGTGCGTGATGAGGTCCTGGATCCGCGCGGCGCGGTAGCCGTACGTCCAGTCCTTGGTCAGCTGCGGCCGGTAGTCCGGCCCGGTGACGGGGTTGTTGGCGGTGACGATGTAGCCCTGCGGCGGGTTGTAGACGCTGGGCAGGCTCTCGAACGGCAGGTAGCCCGTCCACTCGTCCTTGCCGGTCCAGCCCTCGGCCGGCCAGCGCCCGTCCCCCCCGGCCCGTACGGGGATGCGGCCCGGCGACTGGTACCCGATGTTGCCGTCCACGTCGGCGTAGATGAGGTTCTGCGCCGGCACCTCGAAGGACCGCGCGGCCGTACGGAAGTCCTGCCAGTCATGGGCCATGTTCAACATCACGATCGAGTCGGCGGTACGGCCGGGGTCGAGTGCGGTCCAGCGCAGCGCGACCGCCATGCCCTTGCCGGCCGTACGCACGTCGTCCATCGCGTCGGACAGCAGCGGGCCGTGCCGCGTCGAGCGGATCGTGAGCGTGACCGGCTTCCCGCCGGCCACCTTGATCTGCTCGGTCGTGGTGCGCAGCGGCTCCTGCTTCCCCTCGTACTCGTACGTGCCGCCGGTGACCTTCTCGAGGTACAGGTCGGTGACGTCGGGGCCCAGGTTGGTGAAGCCCCAGGCGACGCGGTCGTTGTGCCCGATCACGACGCCGGGAACGCCGGAGAAGGTGAACCCGCTGACGTCGAACGGGCAGGCCGCGCCGACCTGGCGGCAGTGCAGCCCGGCCTGGTACCAGAGCGAGGGCATGTGCGGCGCGAGGTGCGGGTCGTTGGCGAGCAGCGGCTTGCCGGTGGTGGTGCGGCTGCCCGCGACCACCCAGGAGTTGGACCCGATGCCCGGACCGCCGTTGCCCATCATCGCCGGCATCGCCTCGATCGCGGCCGAGACCCGTGCCAGCGCCGGGGGCACCGCGCGGGCGCGCGGTGCCTTGCCGGAACCGTCGTGGCCGGTCTTCGCACTCGGGATGATCACCGGATTGCGGTCGTAGGGGTAGTCCGGGTAGAGCTGGTCGGCGCGCTCGGTGGACACCTTGGTCGCGGCCAGGGCGCGACCGAGTTCCTCCTCCAGGTTGGAGCGCAGGTCCCAGGCCATCGCCTTGAGCCAGGCGATGGAGTCGATCGGCGTCCACGGCTCCGGCTTGTAGCCGGAGGTCTGCAGGCCGAGCACCGCGTACTCCAGGCTCTGCGTCGAGGTGTTCCGGTGCTGGGCCAGCCAGTCGTTGACGCCCTGCGCGTACGCCTCCAGGTAGCGCTTGGTGTCCGGCCGGAGCAGGGCGAACTCCTGCTCGGCGACCTTGCGCCACCCCATCGTCCGTACGACCTTGTCGGTGTCGACGGTGCTCGAGCCGAACAGCTCCGACAGGCGTCCGGCCGTGACGTGCCGGCGGAAGTCCATCTCCCAGAACCGGTCCTGCGCGTGCACGTACCCCTGCGCGCGCATGAGGTCGTCGGCGTCGTCGGCGTAGATCTGCGGGACGCCCCACTTGTCGCGGTAGACGGTGACGTCCTTACTCAGACCCTTCACCACGATCCGGCCGCTGACCTGGGGGTAAGAACGGTGGATCGTCCAGTTCACGTAAAGCGCCAGGATCAGTGAGAGGACCAGCAGGGCGCTCAGGATCCGGACCGTCCAGCGTGCGGGTCTCGGCAGCCGGGCGAGCGGCGCGAACTTCGGCATCAGACGCCTCATTACCTCGAATCTGACAAACCTGGACGCAGAGTAGACCACCCGCCTCGTGCCCTCATTGACAACGACCGGCGCATCTCCGAGCTCATCGTCGACCAGGTCCGTCTGCTGATCCGCCAGCAGCAGCTCAACCCCGGCGACCGGCTTCCGCCCGAGCGTGAGCTGTGCGAGCGGTTCGGGGTGAGCCGGGTGACGGTACGCGAGGCGCTCCGCGTCCTCGAGGCCAACGGGCTCCTGCAGATCCGGGTGGGCGCGCGCGGCGGGGCCTTCGTCACCACGCCGTCCAAGCAGCGCGTCGGCGAGGGCATCGCCGACCTGCTCACGCTCTCCGCCGTGACCGCCGCCGAGGCCACCGAGGCGCGGCTCATCCTGGAGGTCGGGATGATCCCGCTGGTCTGCGAGCGCGCCGACGAGCAGGACATCGCGGACCTGCTCGACATCTGCGAGCGCCAGGACGCGGCGCTGGCCGCGAACGACTTCCAGATCAACCTCTCCGCGGAGTTCCACGCCCGGCTCGCCGACTGCGCGCACAACTCCGCGGTCCAGATGCTGACCCACTCGTTCCGCGGCCCGCTGCTCATGTCGCTCGGCCGGGCTCAGCAGACCGCGCCCGAAATGGGGCACCTCGGCGCCAAGGAACACCGCGCGCTCGTCCGGGCGATCCAGGACCGCGATGCCGAGAAGGCTGCTGACATTATGCGCCAGCACCTAGGCCGTACCGCGGAGCGCGTCAAGGACCTGTGACCTGGGCGGTCTGACTAAATCGGTCGTGTCGGATGACCGAAAGTGGATGTTCCACGCTTGACGGACAAAAGTGATCAGCGCAACACTCCCGGACTGACACTTCCACGGCGCCGGGCCCGGTTCTCATCAGGCCCTGTCGCGGCCGATGCGGTCCTCCACCCGTGCGCCGTGGGACAGGTGCGGCCCGTCACCCCGGCTCGGGCCGCCATGAACGCAGGAGGACCGCATGTTGTCGGCAAGATGGAAAGTGCTGAGCGGCGGCTGTGCCGTCGTCGCCGGCGCGGCACTGATCGTGGGCGTGGCGTCCAACGCCAACGCCGACGCCGCCCCGGGCGGCCCGGGAGACCGGCCGACCTGGGCTCCGGCCAACAAGGACGGCTACGGAACCGCGAAGAGCACCGCCAGCAAGGTCTGGTACACGCTGCAGAACGGCGCGCTGTCGGAGGTCTACTACCCCGACCTCGGCACGCCGAGCGTTCGCGACCTGCAGTTCGTCGTGACGGACGGCTCGTCCTTCAGCGAGCGTGAGACCGACTCGACGACGCACACGACCCGCCTCGCCGACCCGAAAGCGCTGGTCTACCGCCAGGTCAACACCGAGAAGTCCGGCCGCTGGCGCATCACGAAGACCTACGTCACCGACCCCGACCGGGCCACGGTGATGCTCAACGTCGACTTCCAGTCGCTGACCGGCAAGCCGTACCAGGTCTACACGCTCTACAACCCGCGCCTCGGCAACGGCGCCTCGGACAAGCTGGACGACAGCGGCCGGTCGAGCGGCGACGCACTCGTCGCACACGACTCCACGATGGGCAGCGCCCTCGTCGCCTCCCCCGGCTTCACCCGGACCTCCAGCGGCTACCTCGGCAAGAGCGACGGCTGGCAGGACCTGCGCACCGACCACAAGATGGACTGGCGCTACGAGGCCACCAACGGCAACATCGTCCAGACCGGGCAGACCGCGCTCACCGGCGTCGGCGGCCACCGGAGCCTGACGCTGTCCCTGGGCTTCGGCGGCGACGAGAAGTCCGCGCTCTCGACCGCCAAGACCTCGCTGACCTCCGGGTTCCGCTCCGTGTCCGGCCGGTACGCCGACGGCTGGCACTCCTACGTACGCGGCCTGAAGCGCCCGCCGGCGAGCCTGCGCACCCCGCGGGAGCGCGGGGTCTACGACTCCTCGGTCATGATCCTGGCCGCGCTGGAGGACAAGACCTACCGCGGCGCGTTCGTCGCCTCGCCGACCATGCCCTGGTCGTGGGGGACCAACGACGACCTGGAGAACCCCTCCGGGGCGTACCACCTGGTCTGGGCGCGTGACCTCTTCGAGAAGGCCAGCGGCCTGATGGCCGACGGCGACCGGCCGGCCGCCGAGCGCGCGCTCGGCTACCTGTTCGACCGCCAGCAGAAGGCCGACGGGTCCTTCCCGCAGAACAGCACGGTCGCGGGCGTCCCGCACTGGACCAACTTCCAGCTCGACGAGGCCGCCGACCCGATCATCCTGGCCTGGCAGCTCGGCAAGCACGACGCCGGCACCTGGAGCCACGTCAAGCTCGCCGCCGACTACATCCTCAGCAAGGGGCCGAAGACCCCGCAGGACCGCTGGGAGAACCAGGACGGCTACTCCCCCGCGACGATCGGCTCCGAGATCGCCGGTCTGGTGTGCGCCGCCGAGATCGCCAAGGCGAACGGCGACACCGCCACGCAGAAGAAGTACCTGGCGACCGCCGATGACTGGCGCTCGAAGGTGAAGTCCTGGACCGTCACGTCGAACGGCCCGTACAGCTCCAAGCCGTACTTCCTGCGCCTCACCAAGGACGGCAAGCCTGACGTCGGCACCAAGTACAACGTCGGCGACAGCGGTCCGGACAACACCGACCAGCGCGCCATTGTCGACCCGAGCTTCCTCGAGCTCGTCCGGCTCGGTGTGCTGCCGGCCGACGACGCGGCCGTGACCAACTCGCTGAAGGTCGTGGACGACCAGCTCGGCGTGAAGACGCCGAACGGGGAGTTCTGGCACCGGTACAACTTCGACGGCTACGGCGAGACCGCCAAGGGCGGCGACTGGAACATCGGCTTCGACGCGGGCAGCCAGGCGACCCGCGGTCGCCTGTGGCCGCTGTTCGCCGGTGAGCGCGGCGAGTACGAGATCGCCGCCGGGCAGCACGCCGGCTCGCGTCTCGCGGCGATGGCCGCGACCGCCAACAGCGGCGGGCTGCTGGCCGAGCAGGTGTGGGACGACAACGCACCGAGTGACCAGCCGGGCTTCGCGGCGGGCACGCCGACCCTGTCGGCGACCCCGCTGGGCTGGGCGCACGGCCAGTACATCCGGCTGGCGTGGTCGCTACGGGCCGGTGAGTCCATCGGCACCCCGTCGATCGTGGCCTGCCGCTACGAGCCGACGACCGCCAAGCACTGCCACTGATTGTTCCAAGGGTTCCGGTCCGGCCGTTCGCGGCCGGACCGGAACCGTTTTCATGTGAGCAGGCCGGCCGTCCGCCGTACGGGAAACGGCGGACGGCGGTGCGGCCGGACGCGCTTGGTCGGCGAGCGTCGGCCGGGTGTCGGCGCAGTCGTCGCCGGGCAGGTCAGGACGTGCGAGGATCGTCGACCATGAAGCAGCAGGACGAACGCCGCGCCCAGGCCCGCCGGATGGCCGCGGAGTCGATCGAGGCGGGCGACCCCACGGGCTGGTTCGAGCGGCTCTACGCCGCCGCCGAGCGCGGCGAGGGCATCGTGCCCTGGGCCGACCTGCGACCCAACGCACTGCTCGAGGGCTGGGTCCGCCCCGGCACCGGCAGCGCGCTGGTCGTCGGGTGCGGTCTGGGCGACGACGCGGAGTACCTCGCGGAGCTCGGCCACCGCGTCACCGCGTTCGACGTCTCCGAGACGGCCATCTCCGCGGCCCGCGCGCGCTTTCCCGACTCGGCGGTCGACTACCGGACCGCCGACGTACTCGACCCGCCCGCCGAATGGCGCGGCGCCTTCGACACGGTCCTGGAGATCTACACGGTCCAGGTCCAGCGCGATGAGCCCCGCCGCCGCGCCGTCTCCGCGATCGCGGAGATGGTCGCCCCCGGCGGCACGCTCCTCGTCATCGCCGGCGCCCGTGAGGAGGACGGCGACCCCGGCCTGATGCCGTGGCCCCTGACCCGCGCCGAGCTCGAGTCCTTCGGCCACCCGCCGGTCCGGGTCGAAGACCTCTACGACGACGAGGACCCACCCATCCGCCGCTGGCGCGCGGAGTTCCGCCGCACCGCCTGAAACGCGGGGAAGGGCCCCGGACGTCGTTGTCCGGGGCCCCTGGCTCGCTACGCGTCAGGACGCGTTGACCGCCACGTCGTCGATGACGAAGCTGGTCTGGAGGGACGAGTCCTCGCTCCCGTTGAACGACAGCGTCACCGTCTGGCCCGCGAAGGAAGACACGTTGAAGGTCTTCTGCGCGTAGCCGGAGGCGGCGTTGGCGTTGCTGTAGGTGGCGAGGGTGGTGCTGCCGGCCTTGACCGTCAGCGTGTCGAACGCCGTGCTGCCGGACTCGGCGGTGTCGATGTGCAGCCACAGGCTCAGCGACGCCGTGCAGCCGGCCGGGATGGTGATCGACTGGCTGGCGGTGTCGGTGTGCGTGGTGCCGTAGCCGTTCAGCCAGGCGTAGTGGGTGCCGCTGTTGGCGGTCTCACCGTCGCCGTTGGCCGACACGACGCCCGAGGACGTCGTCCACGGGGTGGTCCCGCTCTCGAACCCGCCGTTGGTCACCTTGTCGCCCGGCGAGGAGCAGCCACCGCCGACCGGGTTGATCGTCCAGGTGAAGGACGTCGAGCCGGAGGCGTTGGTGGTGTCCTTGGCCGTGACGGTCACGTTCGCGGTGCCCGCCGTCGTGGGGGTACCGGAGATGAGACCACTCGAGGCGTTGATCGACAGCCCGGCGGGCAGGCCCGTCGCGCTGTAGGTCAGCGTCTGGCCCGAGGCCGAGTCGGTGGCGTGCATCTGCAGGCTGACGGCCGTGCCGACGGTGCCGGTCTGGTTGCCCGGGTTCGTGACGGTCACGGTGTTGCCGCCGGTGGAGCCGCCGCCGAACGCGGTGACGCCGTTGGGGGTGCCCAGGCCGGTCGGCCCGTCGTAGCCCGCCCCTGCCGTGCACAGGTACGTCGGGCTGCACGAGCCGTTGCTGCCGGTCGTCACGTCGTTCAGCGCGGAGGTGTGCGCGTACGGCGTGGACGCCGCGTACGTGCCGGAGGCCGGCGGACCGGCCAGCGCGTACGTGCTGGCGATGATCGGCGACGAGGCGCTGGTGCCGCCGTAGACCTGCCAGCCGCTGGTCTGGTACGTGTCGTAGACCGCCACGCCGGTGTTCGGGTCGGCGACCGCCGACACGTCGGCGATGGTCCGCTTCGCGCAGCCGGTGTCCTTCTGCCAGGACGGCTTGGCGTCAAAGCCCGAGCAGCCCGAGCCCGCGCCGCTCCACGCCGACTCGCTCCAGCCGCGCGTGCTCGACGCGCGCGACAGCGAGGTGCCGCCGACGGCGGTCACGTACTGCGAGGCCGCCGGGTACTCGGCGCCGTAGCCGTTGTCACCGGAGGACACGGTGATCGCGACGCCCGGGTGGTTGAAGTAGGAGGAGTCCGAGCTGGGGTCGGTGGAGTCCTCGCCGCCTCCGTAGCTGTTGGACACGTACTTGGCGCCCATGCTGATCGCGGTGTTGACGCCCGTGCCCAGGGCGTCCATCGACGGCTGGCTCGCCTCGACCAGCAGGATGTTGCACTTCGGGCAGACCGCCGAGACCATGTCGAGGTCGAGGCTGATCTCCCCGGCCCAGCCGGCGTCCGCCGTGGGCAGGGTGGTGCCGCCGTTCTCGTTGACCTTCTTGAAGCAGCCGCTGGCGGCGGTGCAGGCGGGCAGCCCGTACTGCGAGCGGTACGTCGCGAGGTCCGCCGCGGCGTTGGGGTCGTCGTAGGCGTCAACGATCGCCACCGTCTGGCCCGACCCCGCGGTGGAGGAGGGCAGCGCGTAGGCGCTCTGCAGGTCGCTCGGACCGAAGCCGGACGGCGCGGCCAGCGGCTGGATGCCGCGGTGCCCCGTGATGTCGGTACGTACCAGCGAGAGGCAGGACATCTGGCCGCGTCGCGTCGGCTTCGCGCACGAGTGCCGGACCGGGACGGCCGAGGCGGGGCGCGCCGTCGTCGCGCTCGTACGGGCGGTGGAGGTCCGGCTGTGCGTGGAGGCGGGGGCCGCCTGGGCAGCGGCGGCGGTGGCCAGCGAACCGGTGGCGACCGTCAGCGCGGCGAGGAGGGTCAGGCCGGCGTGCCGCATGCGTCTGGCGAAGGTGGGGGGTGACATCCTGCTCCCTTTTCAAGGCGGGTGGCCGGGCGGTTGCGACAGGGGGGCTGCCGAGCAGGTGCGGGGTGGGCGAGGCCCGGCCAGGGGTGGCACCACGACTCGTGGTGCTGGCACGGACGATAGGGATGTCCGACAAACCGGTCAATACGGCTTTGCGTCCCTTTGACCGTCACGTCCGGATCCGGACTTTCGGTAACGCGGGCGGCCGACGTGCGATCACGCGATGATGCGGTCATGGTCGAGGTACGCACCGCACACACCGCCGAGCTGGACCCCGCCGCGCTCGAAACGGCACGCGCCCTGCTCTACGACGTCTTCGCGGGCCTGACCGAGGCCGACTGGGAGCACTCACTCGGTGGCATGCACGCCCTGGCCTGGGAGGACGGCACTCTGGTCGGGCACGCCGCGCTCGTACAGCGGCGGCTGCTGCACGACGGACGCGCGCTGCGCACCGGGTACGTGGAGGGCGTCGGCGTACGCGCGGACCGGCGCGGCCTCGGGTACGGCGCCGCGCTGATGGACGCGCCGGAACCCCTCGCGCGCCGTGCGTACGACCTCGGCGCCCTGGCCGCGACCGAGCAGGCCGTCGGCTTCTACGCGGCGCGCGGCCGGCGGCTCTGGCAGTGCCCGTTGTTCGCGCTCACGCCGAAGGGCGTCGAGCGTACGCAGGACGAGGACGGCGCCATCTTCGTCCTGCCGGGGACCTCGCCTCTGGACCTGACCGGCGAGCTGACCTGCGACTGGCGCGACGGCGACGTCTGGTAACCGCGGTCAGTCCTCGGCCACCGCCACCCGCCGCATGTCCCGCCATTCCGGCCGCAGCCCGGTCAGGCTCGTGATGAGGAGATAGATCGCGCCTCCGGTCAGGAGGGCGGGCACCAGGCCGAAGACCGTGACCGCCGCGCCCGCCGCCAGCCCGCCGAGCGGGATGCCGGACCAGGCCAGCGAGTCGCTCAGCGCCGTGACCCGGCCGAGCATCGGACGCGGGATCCGCTCGAAGAGGATCGCGCCGATGATCGGGTTGAGGAAGCCCCCACCGAGGCCGGAGACCGTGAACACCACGAGCACGGCCCACAGCGGCGCGTGCGTCGCGAGGACCAGGAAGCGCGGCGCCCCTGCGATGACGAACCCGACGAAGAACACCAGGCGGCGCGGCAGGCGGTGCGCGACCGCCGCGGCGGTCAGGCTGCCGGTCACGGCGGCGAGGCCCGCCGCGGTGCCGGCCAGCCCGATCGCCGCCGGGCCGCCGCCCGACTCGCGCGCCCACACCGGCAGGAGCACCGAGGTGAACGCCGTGTCCAGCAGGTTCGTGATCGCGACCAGGACGATGATGGCCAGCAGCAGCGGCTCTCCCCGTAGGAAGGCCAGGCCCGCGCCGAAGCGCCGCCAGTAGCCGGCGTCCGGCTCGCCTCCGTCCGTGACCGCCGCGCCCCCGACGCCGCGCGGCACCACCAGCGCGATGACGACCGAGCCGAGCGCGAAGCTGGCTGCGTTGACGGCCAGGCCCGCCATCGGGCCCAGCAGCGCCACCATCGCGCCACCCAGTGCGGGACCGATCGTGGAGGCGAGGCGGTTGGTCACGCCCATCAGGCCAGTGGCGCGTTCCAGCGGCACCCGGGCGCGCTCGGCGGCCTCCGGGACCATGACCTCTTTGGCCAGGTCGCCGGGCGCGCGCGCCGTACCGATCACGGCAACGAGCACCAGCAACCACCCGAACGACAGCAGGCCGAGCGCGTGCAGCACTGGGACCAGACCCGCGGCGACCGCACTGGCCACGTCGGTGGTCCAGGAGACGACACGCGGCCCTCTGCGGTCCAGTAACGGCCCGCTGAACGCCTTGGCCACCACGTACGGCGCCATCTCGCAGAAGGCGACGAGCCCCGTACGGGTCGCGCTGCCGGTCGTCACCAGCACGAACCATGGAAGCGCGACGGCGGACACGCGGGTGCCGGTCGTCGAGATCGTGCTGGCCATGAGCACCGCCGCCAGCGAACGCACGCTCCGGGTGTGCGGCATGTCGGTCATGTCGCGACGATAACAGCAAAGGGTTCTTTGCAAACAGATCACGGTAAAGGGTGTCTTTGTGGTTACAGATCGCAAACGGGCGAAACCAACCAGCGACGGTGATCGTTTAAGTCCTCGTGATCAATGATCTTGACTCCGCGAACGACACGTGCCGGAGCCCTCGATGATGGGCCCCACGCACTCGCTGTCGGCAGGCGTCGTCTTCGTCGCCGTCGCGGCCCCGCTATCTCACAATGTTCATCATCTGACCCCGCTGACCGCTGCCGTCGGCACGATCGTGGCCGCCGGGGCCGGCATGATGCCTGATCTGGACCACCCGAGCGCCACGCCCGCGCGTTCGTTCGGCCCGCTGTCGATGTGGGCCGCAAAGGGCATCGCGAAGATCTCGGGTGGCCATCGCAAGGCCACCCACAGCCTGGTCGGCGTCGCCGTGTGCGCCGCCATCACGATCGCCGCGACCTACAACAAGTGGGCCCTCGCGTTCCTGCTGTGGGTGTCCATCGGCCTGGGCGTACGCGCGTTGTGGAAGCACCCGAAGAACCGGCCGAACGGCAAGTTCGACTACCGGGACATCGCCGGGATCATCCACGCCGCCATCGCCGCCGGGATCTCGTACCAGCTCGCGACCTCGAGCGTCGACATGCAGGTCGTGCCGTACGCGATGGTGATCGGCTACGTCGTGCACCTCATCGGCGACTCGATGACGGAGATGGGGGTCAACTGGCTCTGGCCGTACCCCAAGAGGTTCCGCATCGCCTCCATCGACACCGGCAAGAACGTCGAGAAGTGGGTGGTCGTGCCCGTCCTGTACGTCGGGCTCGCCGCCGTCGTCGTCGTGACCTACGGCAAGTGGGGCCCGGCACTGATGGACACGGTCAACCCCGTGCGATAGCTCCCAGTCATCCCGACGGGCCGGTCCTCGTGACCGGCCCGTTCTTCATTTCAGGGACAGGGCGCGACAGAGCGAGCGAACAGGTCGGCGTGCCGGGTGACGCGCTCGCGCGCGGCACGCCTGCGCTCGACGGTCGCGTCGCCGTGCAGCCACAGCAACCGGGCGTGCGCGACCGGCGCGAGCAGGGCGTACGCGAGGTCCTCGGGCGAGCCGAGGTCGTCGCGGATCCGCCGCTCCCCGATCCAGCCGGCGAACACCCCGGCCAGCCCCTGGAGCGCGCGCTCGATCCCGCCGATCAGCATGTCGTCGTGGATGAGGCCGTCGCGTGAGACCAGGTCGATCACCCGCCTGCCCTGCGGGGTGTCCCAGGCCGTGAGCACGTGGTCGGCGAACGCACGGATGAACTCGCCCGGCTCGGCGCCCGGGGTCGCCTCGACCGCGGCGATCGCCACGCCCGGCCCGGCCAGCGCCATCGCCGCGTCGTAGATCGCCCGCTTGCCCTCGAAGTGGGCGTACAGGACGCTCTCGCTCAGCCCGACCTCGCGCGCGATCGCCCTGATCGAGGTGCCCGCGTAGCCGTGCCGCGCGAACAGCGTCATGGCGGCCTCGACGAGCGCCCCCTTGGTGTCCCCCGCCTCGGCCTTCGGCGGGCGGCCCGGCCGACGACCGGACTTGTGGTTCGTGGTCACCTCCCGCATCCAACCATCCCTGGCCGTGGTTGAAAAATAATCGTTCGTTCGATTAGTTTATGCCACAGGACGACCGAGACGAAGGAGCACCCGATGGCGCACATCCCGGCGCGCGAGATCGCCGAACGGCCCGCCGGCTACGCGGGCCCGAACCTGTCACCCGCCGGCCTCACCCTGGTGCCGCGCGCGCTCGCCGACGGCGTGCACGCGCTGATGGCGAGCGTGCCGCCCAAGGACAACAACGGGCTCGTGACCGGCCGCGACGCCGCACTCGTCGTCGACGCCGGCATCACCCCGGACGTCTCCGCGCGGATCCGTTCCCTGACCGCCGAGCTCACCGACCGGCCGCCGCGCTACCTGGTCAACACGACGTACCACGGCGACCACACGTTCGGGAACATGGCCTTCCCCGACGACGTCGTCGTCGTCTCGTCGCGGATCAACAGGGAGAACATGGACGACCTCGGCTACGAGAAGGCCGCACGCGCGGGCAACATGTACGGCGACGAGGCGCTGCTGGACGCGGTGACCCGCTGGCGGCGGCCCGACCTGGTCTTCGACACCTTCGCCGAGATCGACCTGGGCGGCCGCGCCGTCCAGCTCTGGCATTTCGGACCGGGCAACGGCCCCGGCGACACCGTCGTGTACGTCCCCGATGCCCGCGCCGCCTGGACCGGGAACCTCCTGTGTCACGCCGGCACGGCGCACATGCTGCTCCAGGGCGGCCCGGAGCCGTACGTCGGCACGTTGCGGCGAATGAAGGAGACCCTGCCGGAGCTGGAGACGATCATCCCCGGCCACGGCCCGGCCGGTGACGGGCATGAGGCCATCGACACGCTCGTCGCCTACCTAGAGCGCCTGCACGAGGAGGTCACCGCGTCCGTCGCGGCTGGGCACGACCTCGCCGAGACCCAGGCCGCGTGCACCGACCCGTGGGCCGCCGGCCTCGACCCGAGGCTCGCCGCGGCCATGGCCGGCTACCCGATCCCGGCCGACCTCGCGCGGCGCGGCATGCTCGAACTCTGCCGTCATCTGCACCGGCTCAACGTCCTGGCGACCTACCGCCTCTACACCCCGTAGGACAACGAGGACGGCCGCCGAAGCGTCCTACATTCGGCCCCTCTTCCACGGGACTGGAGACGACCATGCGCCGACTCGCCGCGTCGCTGCTCTTGGCGTGCCCGATCCTGATCGCGTGCGGGCCGCTGGTCCACGAGCCGCCCGGCGGGCCCGCCACGCCGCCGACCTGGACGGGCCCGGCGGTCCCGACGGCCCCGACAGCCCCGGCGCCGAGCGTCTCGCCGCCGGCTCCCGCGCCCGATCCGGCGCCCGCGCCGTCGGACCCGGCCGGCCCGACGCCTCCTGCGGCGCCGACCCACCCGGCCGGGGTCATCGCGCAGTGCAACGACGGCACCTACTCCCATGCGGCCCACCATCAGGGGGCGTGCTCGCACCACCAGGGCGTCTCGCAGTTCTACGACTGATCCCGCCGCCGCGCGGGCGCGCGGCGGAAAGCTGCGGCAAATGTCAATCAAGAGTCCGACATCGCTCGCGCTGCTCATGCGCGGCGTCGCGGCCGACCGCGCGCTCACCGACGCGACGGTCAAGGCCCAGTCGATCGCCCCCGTCGTCGCGACCGGCGAGCGCGAGGCCCTGACGCTCACGTTGGAGCAGACCCAGTCGGGCGGCGAGTACCCGATCACCGTGTTCCTGCCCGATGGCACGGTGATCGGCACGCGTACGCCGCGCGAACCCGCCGTCGACCTCGCCGCACGCGGCCGCAGCCTTTCCGTTACCACCGGCGGCGGACGCGCGGTGTACGTCGCCGTGCAGGGCGGTCCGGGCGGCACCGCGGTCATCCGCACGTTCGTCACCGACGCCCGGCTGCGCCGCGGCGTCACCCGCGCCTGGACCGTCCTCGGCCTGACCGGCGCCGGGCTGCTGGTCCTGGGCCTGATCGTGGCCGACCGCCTCGCGCGCTCATTGACCCGGCCCATCAGCGCGCTCGCCGCCGTCTCGAACCGGCTGGCCCACGGCGACCTCGACGCCAGGATCCGTCCCGCCGGTCGCCCAGAGATCCACGAGGTCGGTACCGGCCTCAACCACCTCGCCGACCGGATCCGCGAGCTGCTCGCGGCCGAACGCGAGGCCGCCGCCGACCTGTCACACCGGCTCCGTACGCCCCTGACCTCGCTGCGGCTGGAGACCGAGTCCCTGACGGACCCCGCGGAGGGCGACCGCGTCGGCGCGGCCGTCGACGCGCTCGAACGCACCGTCACCCAGATCATCGCCGAGACCCGGCGTCCGGCGCGCGGCCAGGCCGCGAGCTGCGACGCGACCGAGGTCATCGCCCGGCGTACCGCGTTCTGGTCCGTGCTCGCCGAGGAGCAGGATCGTGCCCTCGACGTCACCGTGCCCGACCATCCGATGCCGGTCGCGGTCGCCGAGGACGCCCTGACCGCCTGCGTGGACGCCCTGACCGGCAACGTGCTCGCGCACACGCCCGAGGGAACGGCCTTCGCCGTGCGACTCGAGGACGGGCGGCTGACCGTGGAGGACGACGGCCCCGGCATCGGCGATCCGCGCCCCCACCGCGGCCACAGCACCGCCGCCTCCAGCGGTCTCGGCCTGGACATCGCCCGGCGTACCGCCGAGGCGTCCGCCGGTTCGCTGGAGATCGGCTCGTCCTCCGCGGGCGGCGCGCGGGTCGCTCTGATGTTCGGCGGATCATCCCGTCGATGATGTGCTCGACGCCGAGGTCGAACGCGCGCTCGACGCGGTCGCGCGCGTGCGGGCACTCGGCCTCGACCATGACGCGCGTGAGCATCGGGAACCGGCCGCCGGACATGATCTCGTCGCCGTACGTCCCCTGACCGGCCGGCCAGGCGTCATGTCGACGGAACGCTGGGCGAGCTCACCCAGGACCGCTCCGGTGATGAACGTCTGCAGCGTGCTGACGGCGGTCAGCATGCCGTCGGCGTCCAGGCCGAGACCGTCGACCGCGGCGAGCCAGGCCTCCGTCCAGCGCAGCGCCCCGGGCCAGAGGTCGGGCCGCGCGGCCAGGGCCGGCAGCCACGGGTGGCGCAACATCATGGCGCGTGACGCGCCGCCGAGCGTACGCAGGTCGGCCCGCCGGTCTCCGCCCGGTTCGGGTGGGTCCTGCTCGCGCAGTACCGCGTCGACCATGAGGTCGAACAGGTCGCTCTTGGCGGACGGGTAGCGGTAGAGCGAGGTCGTACCGGCCGCCGGCTCGGGACGCGGGCACGCTCGTACAGGCCGGGCGCTACTCGTCACGCCCGACGACGCGCTGCTCGCCCTGGGCGCCCGCTGACCGGACTGCCGTATTCCGGCCGGTCGGCGCTCGTACGCCCCGACGGCCAGCTCGCCTGGTCCGCCGAAGGCGCTCTGCGGACGTGGCTCGGAACTCCGTGTTAGCCGCGCCTTAGCGTTCGTACAGCGCCGCCCTATCCACGCCGGAGCCACTCTCGTACTCGTAAGGCCGACTCGTTTCGGCCGATCGATGACGAGGGGAATGACGATGCGCAAGATGATCATCGGCATCGGCGCCGCACTGGCCGCCGTCACCGTGGGCGGCGGTGTGGCCCTCACCGACGGCCACCACCCGATCTCCGGCGTCGTCAACGCCGCCACCGGCCACGACCACCGGCGTACGCCGACTACCGCCGCCCCAAGGTCGACCAGGCGCGGACGCGGCAGATCGCGACGTCCGCCGTACCCGGCTCGCGGGTCACCTCCGTCGAGCTCGAGAACGAGCACGGCGTCCAGGTCTGGCAGGTCCGGCTCGTCCCCGCCGGGGGCACCGAACGCCGGCTCACGATCGACGCGCGTACCGGCCGCGTCCTGCCCGGCCGGGCAGCCGATGGCCGGCGCCGGCACGACGACCGTGCCGGTGACGGGTCGGACGACCGGGCCGCGCGGCCGGTGCCCGACGATCACCCGGACGCCCAGCGCGGACGGCCCTCCGGAGGCAGGGACGACGACCACCCGGGGCAGCACAACGGCCGCGGCCGTGACGACGGCGGTCGTGACGACCGCGGCGAGCGGGGTGGCCACGACGACGGGCCCGGTCACCACTGACTCCTAGATACCGACGGCCGGGCTCCGCATCGGGACCCGGCCTCGGGTGCTGCTCGCCGGTGACCCTCCCCCTCCGGCGGGGTCATCGGCCCTCGGCATCGGCGGCGCGGTGAGCTGGGGCGACCCGTTGAAAGGCGTCCCTGCCGTACCGGCTAAGGCGTGGTCTCCGCCGCCCTGTCCGACATCGGGATGCCGCGCAGGCTCAACAGAACGGCCAGGACCGCCCCGCAGGTGATGCAGCTGTCCGCGACGTTGAACGTGGCGAAATGCCGTACGTCGATGAAGTCGACCACCGCGCCGCGCCCGATGCCGGGCGCGCGCAGAAGGCGGTCGATCAGGTTGCCGACGGCGCCCGCGAGGATCAGCCCCAGCGCCACGGCCCAGCCGGCCGATCGCAGGCTCGACACCGCCCTGGCGATCACGATGGCGACGCCGACCGCGATCGCGGTGAACAGCACGGTCGCCGTCGGCGCGAACGAGAACGCGGCCCCCGAGTTGCGCGAGACGTCCAGCTTCACGGCGTCGCCCAGGACGTGCGCGGGCGACCCGCCCTCGAGCCTGGCCACGACCAGGGCCTTCGTCACCTGATCCGCCGCAATTCCCACCACAGCCGTCGGCCACACCAGCAGGCGCGCGGCGATCTTCGGACGCATGCCACGATTCTGGCAGACCTCGCACCCCGTACATCGCCGGTGGGGTCAGCGCAGGCCGAGCGCCCCGATCGTGAGCGCGTCGAGCGTGTCCAGGAATCGCTCGGTGTCGTCGCCCTCGCCCTGGACCAGCCGCAGGTAGAGCGAGTGGTCGACCATGGCTGCCAGCGCACGCGCCGCCATGTCCGCGTCGAGACCGGGGTCGACGAGCCCGTCGCCCTGCCAGCGCCGGATCGCGTGCGCCGATCCCCCGACCCACGCCGCGCGATGGCGGCGGCGCATCTCGCGGAACTCCTCGTTGAACGTCGCGACCTGCTCGATGATCGCCATCATCCGGGCGTTGCGCAGGTACGCGGCGTAGTACGAACGGTTGGTGTGCCGCACCAACTCCGCGGGCGAGCCCTCCGGCGGCGGCCGGTCGGGCTCGGTCATGTCCGTGAAGAGCCGGTCGGCGACCTCGCGGAGCACGGCCTCCTTGGAGTCGAAGTACGTGTAGAACGTGCCGTACGCGACCTTGGCCCGGCGCGTGATGTGCGTGACCCGGGTCGCCAGGAAGCCCATCTCCTCGAAGACCGCCCAGGCGGCCGCGATCAGGCGCTCCCGCGTCCGTACGCCGCGATCGGTGAGCGTCGCCACGTCCTCTTGCGCCATCGCGTCCATCTTCTTGTCCGGGTCTTGACAGGGGAGAAGCCTCGGACCATCATCCGTTTAGTTGACATGACTGTCAAGTCAACTCTGGAGGGCTTCAATGAGCGACAGGGCGAACACCGAGTTCGAACTGGGCGGCATCAACCACCTCGCGCTGGTCTGCTCGGACATGCGGCGCACCATCGACTTCTACTCCGGCGTGCTCGGCATGCCGCTGATCAAGACGATCGAGCTGCCGGGCGACATGGGGCAGCACTTCTTCTTCGACTGCGGCGGCGGCGACTGCGTGGCGTTCTTCTGGTTCCCGGGCGCCCCGGACGCCGTACCGGGCGTCTCCGCCCCTGCGGGCCGGCCCGAACAGGGCGAGCTCCTTAGCGCGGTGGGCTCGATGAACCATGTCGCCTTCCACGTCCCCGAGGAACGCTTCGAGGAGTACCGCGAGCGCCTGGTGGCCAAGGGCGTCACCGTCAGCCCCATCCTCAACCACGACGACAGCCCCATCGGCATCGCGCGGGACATGTACGACGGCGTCTTCGTACGGTCGTTCTACTTCCAGGACCCCGACGGGATCCTCCTGGAGTTCGCCTGCTGGACCCGCCGGTTCACCGACACCGACGTGAGCCACACACCGAAGACCGCGGCGGACCGGCACGCGGCCACACCCGCCTGACCGGGAGGACTCCATGCCCCGCCTGCGAGAGGTGCCGCGCGCCGAGGTCACCGACGAGCGCATCCTGTACTTCTACGACCTGCTGTTCGGCCCCGACCGCGACCCGGCCGTCGACCACGGCACCGCCAGCGGCTCCCCCGGCGACTGGTGGACGGTCTTCGCCCAGTCCCCGGAGGTCTTCCGCCACGCCGTACGCGGCTTCGCCGTCTACCGCGAAGCCCGAGTCGACCCACTGCTGCGCGAACTCGGCCAATGCCGCGCCGGCTGGGCCCGCGGCAGCCAGTTCGTGTTCTCCCAGCACTGCAAGCAGATGCGGGACATGGGCGTGCCCGAGGAGAAGATCCAGGCCGTCCTGCACTGGCAGACCGCGAACTGCTACTCCGAGCTCGAACGCGCCGTCCTCGCCTACACCGACGGCCTCGTCCTCGGCGGCGGCCGCATCCCCGACGAGACCTTCGCGGTCCTCAAGCGACACCTCACCGACGAGGAGATCCTCCTGCTGACGTACATCACCTGCCTGTACGACATGCACGCCACCATCAGCAAAGCCCTGCGCCTCGAGTACGACGACCGAGCCGACCCCATCGTCGAAGTCGACGCGCCGCGATCCTCCCGCTAGCGTCGCTCCCAGTCATAGATCGCGGCATTCTTGGAGTACTGCCACTGCTTGTCGAGGAACCTCTCGTTGAGCTGCTTGACCGCCTCGGCGTCCTCGATGATGAAGCCGTGATCCTGGGTCGTGTCGGGATAGACGTTCCGCGAGCCGATGTAGAAGGCGATGTCGTCCACCACGACCAGCTTGGTGTGGAGGCGGTACTTCTTTCCGTTCGGCCAGGTCGGCTGATCCGAGACACGCAGTGTCGCCAGTTGCAGGTTCCGCCGCAGAACTCGATGCGCGTCCTCGTCGGAGACGGACTTCAGCCTGACCCTGTCGAAGAGCACCTTATAGACGATGTCCACCTTGTCGTCGTTGATGTTGGAGTAGTCCGGGCTCCCTGGGCTGCTGATGACGATCCGGACCTTGACGGACGACGCCGCCATTTTCTCCGCGATGACGTCGATCAGCCTGACGTCGAACAGGGCGTGCTTCAGACTCGTCAATCCGGTGATGTCCTGCTGGGACAGCACGATCTTCTTCTTGGCACTGGCGACCAGAGCACGGATGGCGTTCGCGTCAGGGTTGACCGTCATGAAGTCGCGGTCGGTGTTGGTCTCGTTGTTCGATCCGGTCGCGGCCTGCTCCACCATGTCGGCCGGCGGCGGCCTGTACGCCCCGGCCTGTGAATCCCTGTCCAGGATTCCGTAACCGAGACTGCCGACAGAGATCACGTCAAGGGCGCCCGGAAGGTCATATTCGTACGGGACGGGCCCGGACCCGTACACGGGCCCGGGCCCCGGTCCCGGCCAGGCCGTCTCCGTGACGAAGTCATCGACGGCGATCCAGGCCTTACCGCTCTCCCGGCTGTTCCTCGACCCGTTGTTCCAGATCCAGTGCCACAGCATGTCCAGGTACTTGCCGGCCGAGAGCGCCGCCGGTCCGGCCAGGGATATGTCGAGGTCGACCACCGGCGACCGGTCGCCGAGCCCGAGGCCGAGGCGAGGGGCGATCATGCCGTCGCCGTCATCGATGTAGAAGTTCGTCATCCAGTTGATCCCGCCGTGGATGACGCGTCTTCCATCCACGAGGACGAACTTGGTGTGGTTGTAGGACGACACGCCGCGCGTCGTCATCGACGCCACCCTGAGATCGAGGCGATCGGCCGCAGGGCCGAGTCTGCGCTTCAACAGATCGCTGAAGCCCCACGGGTCGGCGGTGAAGTCTCCTCTCGGCACACCCGTCATGATCCGTACGATGAGCCGGTCGTCACCCGTGAAGCCGATGCTCGCCTGTTTGAGGCCGGCGCAGATGGCATCGAGGAAGCGACCATCGGGGAATGGCTCGGCGGGCGACCCCGGAAGTTTGGGGGGCCCAAAGCCCGTGATGTCCACGCAGCGTTGAGCGACGGAGATATACGACTCCATCTTTTCCAGAAGGAGCTTGACGCCACGCTTGTCCGCCGACTTCGGGATGTCCTTGTCCGAGGCCCAGCCCCAGCAGTCGGGGACCTGCAGGATCCAATCACCGAACGAAGCGTCGAGCAGGTTGCCGGAGGTGCGTTCCCACAGCGTTCCCTGCAATCCCGGTGAGACTGACAATAATTCGGCCTGCACCGCGTCCAGATATGTTTTTCGGGCAGCGGGTCGGAATGGTTCCATATCCGGATAATCGCACAAGATCTCGCAGATCACCCGGCTCCGCGGCAGGAGGAGGACGGCGACGGCTACCACCTCGCACGCCCACTTCGGGGATCCGCCGCTCCCCACCAGCTCACAGCCCGGCGTCCGCGGCGTTACACCGTCCGCATGTCCAGGTTCGGTGCCTCCCCTTGGGCGAGCGACCGCGGACGTGACAGCGGTGTCGGGACGCCGCCGTTGCCTGTGCGCGCGGCGAGCAGGGGCTCGTCGGCGCGCCGCCAGGAACGCTCGTCACATCATCGGTACTCTGAGCCAGCCCTTCGACGATCTACATCTCGATCAGCCTCAACCCGGCCATTCGTGTATGTAGAGCAGGTAATCCGGAGAGGGAGCCCAATGTCCGAGAGTTCAGCCAATGAAACGTCACGCCGTTCATTTCTGAAAGTAGGCGGCGCCGCAATTGGTGTAGCGGCATTGGGGGATACGGTTGATATCGGTGTGGCGGATGCGTCAGGCGCGACGCAGCCCACTGCCGGCACCGGGGGTGCGAGTCCGACCCCGTTCGGCCGGCCGACCGATTCTATTCCTAATCCGGGCGCCAATATCACGGCCGTACGCGGATCCCGTGCGAGCGATTGGTTGCCCCAGACTCGATCAGAGATCGTCGCGCGGCGCGGCGCCGTCGCGACCAGCCAACCCATTGCCGCTCAGGCGGGCCTGCGAATTCTGCAGGAGGGTGGGAACGCCATGGATGCGGCAGTGGCTACCGCGGCGGTTCTCGGATTGGTCGAACCTGAGAGCGCGGGACTGGGCGGCGACCTGTTCGCCATCTACTATTCGGCAAAGGATCGGAAGCTGTTCGGACTGAACGCCAGTGGCTGGTCCCCGAAAGCCTGGAACCTCGACTATTTTCACGCCCTCGGTTTCAATGAGACTACCGGGATGCCAGACCGTGGTGTTAACAGCATCAACGTGCCCGGCGCCGTCGACGGCTGGCATCGGTTGCTCGAGCGGTTCGGCACTCGCGGCTTCGACGTCCTGCTGGAACCTGCTGTGACACTCGCCGAACAGGGCTTCGGGATCACTGAGCAGATCCACTCCGACTGGGAGGAAGGAGTGGACGTGTTGAAGACCGACGCCGACTCGGTACAGGTCTTCCTCTCCGACGGCAAGGCCCCGCCGTTGTACAGCATCTTCCGCAATCCGGACCTCGCGCATGCCTACCGGGTCCTGCAGGAGAAGGGCCGTGACGCCTTCTACACCGGCGAGATCGCGGACGCCATCGTGGCCAAGATCAAAAAGCTGGGTGGAGCGATGACGTCGGCGGACCTCGCGGACTTCCGCTCCGAATGGGTCGACCCGATCAGCAGCGACTACCACGGCTACGACGTGCATGAGATGCCGCCGAACAGCCAGGGCTTCGCCGCCTTGGAGATGCTCAACATCCTTCAGGAGTGCGGCCCCGTCCTCGGCCTGGATCTCGCCGCACTCGGGCCGCGCTCACCGGAGTTCTGGCACCTGCTGGTCGAAGCCAAGAAGCTCGCGTTCGACGACCTCTTCACCTACAACGGCGACCCGAGATTCACCTCGGTTCCGCTCGGTCGACTCCTTTCGAAGAGCCATGCGATAGCTCTGTGCAGCAAAATAAACCCAAATTGGGCCACGCCTCCGCGCGTCAAGGGGCCGATCAACTCGGGAACCGTTTATATAGCGGCTGCCGACCGGTGGGGCAACATGGTCTCGTTCATGTACAGCCTCTTTCAACTGTTCGGCTCGGGGATAACGGTTCCCGGCTACGGATTCCCGCTTCAGAACCGTGCGGCGCTGTTCTCGCTGGACCCGGCATCGCCGAATGTCGTCGCTCCCCGCAAGCGCCCCTTCCAGACGCTCACCCCCGCTTTCATAACGCAGCATGGCCACCCCGTCATGGCGTTCGCGAACGTGGGCGGCAGCGAACAGGTCCAGGCGGAGGTCACCGAGGTCATCAACATGGTCGATCTGGGGATGAACCCGCAGGCCGCCGTCGATGCGGCACGGTTCAGCCACAATCAGAACACCGATGTCCTCCAGCTCGAACCCGAGCTGTTCTACCTGGTGGGAAAGCAGCTTGCCGCAATGGGCCATCACGTCGTGGAGTCGGTCGGCAGCGCCATGGGCGGATTCCAGGCGATCTTGTTCGATCGGGAGATCGGCTGGAGCGCACAGGCCCAATCCCAATCGGACGTGCAAGTCGAGGTGCAGGTCGATTCCCAGACGCACGCCGTCGAGCGGGCAGCGACCGAACGTACCTCGCCGTCCCCGGTCAACGGCGTCTACCGGGTCGCCTCCGACCATAGGAAAGACGGCAGCGCCGTCGGCTGGTGAGCCACACAACGCCGCTCCCGACGCCCGACGGAAAGGCAGGCCGCGTCACCCTCGAGCCGGCCCAGGACTCCCGAAGCTCCGGCGAGGCTCCGCGGCTCAGTCGTCGCACACCTCCGATCGCGCAGCAGTTCCCGTCCACCACGGTGGGCCGGCCTCTTGCTCGGGCTGATCCCGTCGCTGAAAAAGACCGTCGTTCGGACCTGGGGTTGCGAGAGGGGCAAACCGAAGTTGTCCTCTGACGGCAGCAGGGCTGCGGGCGTTGGGCTGTACCCGCGTGGGCTGTAGATGGGGGCGCAGCAGCCGTATCCGCAGACCTCGCAGACGGTGGCGTGCTCGCCGTGCTCCTGTGGCCGACCCAGGCGTGAGATCGGCCTCGATGGACGCGCCGTTGGCCGACATGAGGGAGACGAAGCCGTGTCGCAGCTCCCGGGGCGTCCACTCGTCCTCCAGCCGACGAACGAGATGGCCGTGCGAATCGCGGCGGGGACACGTATGTGTGAGTTCTGCGGTCACTTGCCGGGAGATTCAAGTCTTCGCAGGTCGACGACTTCGAGATCGGGTGCGAACTTGTGGACGGCGGTTCCCAGGCGATCGATGTCGAGGGTCCAGCCGCGGACCGCACGGCTTGCCAGGACGACATCTTCCGGAACTATCGACCGTGTGATCAGTAGTCCTCGGCCGAGCCCGCTGGGCTCCCCCGGAAGGGCGGGGAGTCCTTCGCGTCGGTGGAGTCCGACGTAGGGAATGGATTGGCGACCGCGGTAGAAGTACGGCCAGACGATTACTGCCTGAATATCCTCCCACGGCACAAAGGCTGTAGTGGCGGACGGGCGGACCAGACCGCCGCCCAACGTGACCCCGGTTGGATCGACGCGTAGCGCCACTCGCCGCGACAGCATCTTGAGCCCGGCCGCGATGAAAACCAGCCCGAAGAAACCAACAGTAACCACCCGCAGCCACACCTGCATGGGGACCAGCACGCCTACCAGGACAAAGCCGATACAGCCGAGCAGGCGAAGACTGTCAGGCCCGTTGAATCCGAACCTGGCCTCATAGGTCCCGTCCCCGTCGTTGATCTCCGTCATCTTGTTTCCCCTGTCCCCGTTCCTGTCTGCTATATCGACGTATAGCAATCGGCCGTTTCATGGCCCGCCTCCGGCGCCGCACCCTCCGAGTCGCACGACCGATCACCGCTCGCGTACTGCTCGCCGCGCTCCTGTGGGCGTCCTCGTCATCGAGCTGACCGCCGGTCGGCGTTCGAACTGTGGTCATGGCGCCACGACACCGTCACCGCAGTCACCCGGGCGCGAACGTCGGCGCGTCCTACCAGCACAACCGAAAAGGGGGACATCATGCGTAAGTTCTGGCCGTACTCGCCATCGCGGCCGTCGCCTTGACCGGCTGCAAGGCCACCAGCACCGCCGAGCACGGGAGCGTCGCTGGTGCGCCGAAGGCCGCGGCCAGCAAGTCCGCTGGCATGGGCCAGGCCGACCCGAAGGCGCGGCTCACCGGCACCTGCGACTACGACCTGGGATCGTCCGGCATGGGTACGGACTACACGATCAGCGCCGCATCTTGCCCCAGGCGCGCACGACAAGGGTGATCGCGTCGCGGAAGCGACGCGCGGAAGACAGCCCCGACGCATCAGTGACGCACGAATGAAGAAGGCCCTCTCCCGATGGACTCGGAAAAGGACCTCTCATCTGCGGGTGGGCGATACTGGGTTCGAACCAGTGACCTCTTCGGTGTGAACGAAGCGCTCTCCCACTGAGCTAATCGCCCCGGGCGGTTGATTGCCGCCTGCACAGATTAGCGCATCCTGCGGGTGTTCGCGCGCGGGTGATCAGGTCTATGGGAGGGCTAGGCCGAAGGTCGTCAGGTAGGCCAGGATCGCGAGGCCGGCGAGCATGCCGAGTGTCACCGCGAGGAACTGGTTGCGGCGGCGGACGCGTGGGTTGAGGACTCGGTTCTTTGCGTTCGCAGCGGTACGTTTCGCCCACCTCAGGACGTACTGGGCCCATGCGAACTCGGTGGCGAGGATGGCGACGCCGACGAAGATGGCGGCCCAGCCTGGGCCGGGGAGTATGAGCATGGCGATGCCGGCGAGCAGGACGGTGAGACCGACCGTCAGGACGCCGAGGCGCCAAACGTTGTTCAACAACGTGTTGCGGCGGATGCGCTCACGCCACCGGGCGAGTGCCTCGTTCACACATCGACCATAGATCACTCGGCTTCCACGCAGGTCAGAGCGGGTATCAGGACGGTGAGGCCGGTCACTGAGGGCACGGGGGGCGGAATGTTCTTAGGAGTTTTCGCAGTTACGGGTCATAGACCGAAGGGGACACCCGTTGGAGGGGAGCGTAGTCCTCACAGAGAGCCCGCGATGCGGGTCCGACGCCTGAAGGAATGGCCCGATGAACAGCAGCAGCACCGCCTCAGCCGAGGTCGGCCTTCGGCTCGTTGTTCCCGACCGTACGACAGTCCCGCTGCTGGCGACGCTGGAGTACGCGGCCGATGATCCGTACGCGATCCGCGTCGCCTTCCATGTGGGAGACGACGACCCGGTTGAGTGGATCTTTGCGCGCGAGTTGCTGACGGTCGGGGTGGTGCGCAAGGTCGGTGAGGGCGATGTGCAGGTATGGCCCGGTGACGACACGAGTGAGTGTGGGCTGAACCTGAGCCTGTCGTCGCCGTTCGGCACGGCGCACTTCGAGGCGCCGCTGACACCTTTGACCGACTTCCTGAACCGCACCTATGAGATCGTGGCGGCGGGCCGGGAGTCGGACTTCATCGACATTGAGGCCGAACTCGACGACCTGCTCTGGCACTCCTGAGCAAATTTCCGGCAAGCCAACCGGCAACCAACCGGCAATGCGTAGCCCCGCGCCGGCCGGCAAGCGCGGGGCCGGATTCGTCATGGGTCGAGGTCGGCGGCACCCCGGGCCGCGAAGGCCTCGATCGCCTTGCGGGTGACCGGTCCGGGCGCGGCCGGCAGGATCTTGCCGTCGATCGCGCGGATCGGCTGGACGTCGCGCGTCGTGGAGGTCAGGAACGCCTCGTCCGCGGCACCGAACTCCGACAGTGACGTGTCCTCCTCGTCGCCGCCGACCCATTCGAGGACCAGCGCGCGGGTGATTCCGGCGAGGCAGCCCGAGGACAGCGGCGGGGTGATCAACCGGCCGTCACGGACGATGAAGACGTTGGAGCCGGTGCCCTCGCACAGGTTGTCGGCCAGGTTGCCGAAGATCGCCTCCGCGCCGCCACGCTGGTGGGCGTACTCGAGGGCCTTGGCGTTGTCGCCGTAGGAGGTCGTCTTGAGCCCGGACAGCGCACCGCGCTCGTTGCGCGGCCACGGGACGACCGTCACGTCACCGGTGGCCGGGAACGGCTGCTGCGGCGCGATGGCGACGATCGCGGTCGGCCCGTCGGCGCCGCGGTCGGAGCCCAGCGGGCCGTTGCCGCTGGTGTAGGTGATCCGGATCCGGGCGAGCTCCCAGTCGGGAGCGGCGGCGAGCACGTCGAGCGTGCCCTGGCCGATCGCGTCGAGGTCCGGCTCGGGCAGGCCGAGGCCAACGGCCGAGACGGACAGTCTTTGCAGGTGGCGGGTGAGCGCGAAGGACTTCCCGTGCACCGCCTTGATCGTCTCGAACACCCCGTCACCCACGAGGATCCCGTGGTCGAACACCGACACCCGCGCGTCTTCCGGGGCGTGCAGGGTCCCGTTGATCCACACCGGTGCATTCAGATCGCTCACCGCGACGTAACCTCCAATAGCCGAGCCGCTTTCAGCTCTGTTTCCCGCCATTCGCGCCGGGGGTCGGAGTGCCACGTGATGCCCGCACCGGTACCGAACCTGAGCAGATCGTCTTGCGCCCAGAACGTCCTGATCCCCACTGCGAGAGCCCCGCGGCCGGCGTCCGCGTCCACCCAGCCGATGGCTCCACAGTACGGCCCTCGAGGCTCCGGTTCGAGCTCATTAAGGATGGTCAGCGCGCTCGACTTCGGTGCACCGGTGATCGACCCGGCCGGGAAGGTCGCGTCGATGAGCTCGGGCCAGCCGGCGCCGGTCCGCAGCCGCGCGCGTACGGTCGTGACCAGGTGTACGAGGCCGGGGTGCTCTTCGAGGGCGCACAGCTCGGGGACGGTCACCGTGCCGATCTCCGCGACCCGCCCGAGGTCGTTGCGGACCAGATCGACGATCATGACGTTCTCGGCGCGGTCCTTGGGCAGCAGGTCATCGGCGGTCCGCCCGGTCCCCTTGATCGGCCTGGACTCGACGATGTCACCGTCGCGTGACAGATACAGCTCCGGGGAGGCAGACGCGATCTGCAGGCCGGGCAGGCGGATGACGGCCGCGTACGGCGCCGGGTTCCCGCGCGCGAGGGCGTTCCCCAGGCCCAGCAGGTCGGCGTGCGGCAGCGGCGCGGACAGGATCCGGCACAGATTGGCCTGGTAGACGGTCCCGTCGGCGATCGCGGACCGGATCCGCTCCACTCCGGCGACGTACGCGGCCTCGTCGAGCGAGGTGGACCACGCGTCGCGCGGCGGACCCTCCCAGGGCGCGTACGGCAGGGCGGTCTCGCGTACGGTCGCGAACCTGGCGCAGGTGACCTTGCCCTCGTAGGTGATCACCACGGCCCAGAAACCGCTGGAGTCGAGGGCGGCCGTATCGGAGGTCACGTCGACCAGGTCGGTCGCCAGGAATCCTCCGACATGCGCGTACATGACACCAGTCTGCCGGGTCACCACGGATCGATCGGCATGCGGCGTTCGCCTTGCGGGGCGTCGCGGACGGCGGTGGTGATCCACTCACGGGTGTCGGCCGGGTCGATCACGTCGTCGATCTCGTAGACCGTCGCCGCCGACAGCGCCTTGCCGCGCTCGTACGAGCGGGCGACCAGGTCATCGAAGAGCGCGTCTGGGTCCTCGGCCTCGGCCAGCTCTCTGCGGTAGCCGAGCCGTACGGCGCCCTCGAGGCCCATGCCGCCCAGCTCGCCGGTCGGCCACGCGACGGTCGCCACCGGCGTCTTGAGGCTGCCACCGGCCATCGCCTGCGCGCCGAGACCGTACGCCTTGCGCAGGATGACCGTGACGATCGGGACGCGGAGGTTCGCGCCGGTCGTGAACATCCGCCCGAACCTCCGTACGGTGGCGGTCCGCTCGGCCTCCGGGCCGACCATGAAGCCCGGCGTGTCGCACAGGGACACCAGCGGCAGCCCGTACGCGTCGCACAGTTTCATGAACCGGGACGCCTTGTCGGCCCCGGCGGCGTCGATCGCCCCGCCGAGGTGGGCCGGGCTGTTGGCGATCAGGCCCATGGGCACGCCCTCGACGCGGACCAGCGCGGTGACGATTCCGGGCCCGAACGCCCGCCGCAGCTCGAGGACCGAGCCCGTGTCGGCTATCGCCTCGATCACGGCGCGGACGTCGTACGCGCGCTTGCGTTCCTCGGGGATCAGGTCGCGCAGCATCGACGGGTCGGCCTGCTCCCAGTCCTCCGCCGGGCCCTGGAAGTAGGACAGGTACCGCTTCGCCACCCGTACGGCCTCGGCCTCGTCGGCGACCGGTACGTCGACGACGCCGTTCGGGACCTGGTCCGACATCGGCCCGATCTCCTCGGGCGCGAACTCCCCTAGCCCGCCGCCCTCGATCATGGCGGGCCCGCCCATCCCGATGTTGGCGTCCTCGGTGGCGATCACGACGTCGCAGCAGCCCAGCAGCGCGGCGTTGCCCGCGAAGCAGCGGCCCGAGGCGATCCCGACCAGCGGCACCTGGCCGCTCAGCCGCGCGAACAGGTGGAACGCCATGCAGTCCAGCCCGGAGACCGAGGCGGTGTCGGTGTCGCCGGGCCGTCCGCCGCCGCCCTCGGCGAACAGCACGACGGGCAGCCGGCGCCGGTCGGCCAGCTCGAGCATGCGGTCCTTCTTGTAGTGGTTCATGGCGCCCTGGGTGCCGGCCAGGACGGTGTAGTCGTAGGACATGACGACGGCGGGACGGCCGTTGACCTCGCCGATCCCGGCGACCAGGCCGTCGGCGGGCGTCTTCTCGATCAGCTCGTCGAGCGGCCTCCTGCGGCGCTGGGCGGCGATCACCAGCGCGCCGTACTCCGTGAAGGTGTCACACAGGTCGGCGATGTTCTCCCGCGCCGTACGGTGGCCGGTCTCGTGCCGCCGGCGTACGGCGTCGGCGCGCGCGGCGTCGAGACCGGTGTCGTGGCGGCGCCGGACCTCTGCCAGGGCCGCCCGCTCCTCCCCCGCGACGTCCTCGCGCGACGGGGCCGGGGCGACCGAGCTCTCCTCGATGGACACGAGCACCTGCCCCTCGGCCACGAGCTCGCCGAGGCCGGCCGCGATGGCGCGTACGACGCCGCCGGCGGGCGCCGTCACCACGTGCTCCATCTTCATCGACTCGAGCACGAGCAACGGCGTCCCCTCGGGAACCGGCTGCCCCATGGCGACGTCGATGCTCATGACGGTTCCGCTCAACGGTGCCGTCACGGGGATCGTGTGCATGCGCTGTTCCCTCTCTCTGCTCCCAGGGACACGTACTACCATCAACGGGACGTAGAACCCGCTTGTCAGCATGTCGATCACACGAAGGGGACGCATGATCGACGAGGTCCCCGGCTACCGCATTCTCGAGCGGGCGGGCGAAGGCGGATTCAGCGTCGTCTACCGCGCCCGGCAGGAACGGCTCGACCGCATCGTGGCGCTGAAGGTGCTGTCGGTCGAGGCCGTGGACAGCGACACGATGCGCCGGTTCGAGCGCGAGTGCCAGATCACCGGGCGGCTCACCGGCCATCCCAACGTGGTCACCGTCCTCGACACGGGGATGACGAGCGGCGGCCGTCCGTTCATCGCGATGGACTACTTCGAGCGCGGCTCGCTGCGCGACCGCCTGTCCCGCGAGGGCCCGCTCCCGGTGCCCGACGTGCTCCGCGTCGGCGTGAAGATCGCCGGGGCGCTGGCGGCCACGCACGAGGCCGAGGTGCTGCACCGCGACGTCAAGCCGCAGAACATCCTCGTCTCCAAGTACGGCGAGCCCGCGCTCGCCGACTTCGGCGTCGCTCGCCTCGTCGACTCCGCCGAGGCCACCCACACGAACGCGTTCACGCCGCACCACGCCGCGCCCGAGGTCGTCAACGGGCTGCAGCCGGACGTCACGTCCGACGTGTACGCGCTGGCCTCGTCGATGTACCAGCTGCTCGCCGGCGGCCCCGCGTTCAAGGCCGGGTCCGCCGCGGGCCTCAGCGCGCTGATGATGCGCATCCTCAACGAGCCACCGCCGCCGATCCCGCGCGCCGACGTCCCCCACCAGGTCTACGACGTGATCGCCAAGGCGATGGCCAAGGCCTCCGCCGACCGCTACCCGAGCGCGGTCGCGTTCGCCACCCGGCTCCAGCAGCTCCAGGCGGAGCTGGGACTGCCGGTGACCGAGCTCGCCGGCGGCGACTCGATGACCTCTCCCCCGCCGCCCGCGCCCCGCGAGGTCGACCACTCCGGCTACACCGGCCCCGGCTTCGACGCGCTGGTCGGGCGGTTCGAGCCGAACCTGCCGGCCGTGCACCCCGACGCGACGCCGCCCACGCCACCGCGGCCGCCCGTCGCCCCGATGCGCCACACGGGCCCCCACACGGGTCCGCCCCAGCACACGGGGCCTCGGCAGCACACGGGGCCGGGCACGATGCCGCATACGGGCCCAACGCACACGGGCCCCACCCACACGGGCCCGCCGCACACCGCCACGCCGCGTACGCTGCCGCCGACCTCCGCGTTCGATCCGACCGGGCCGCCGCCGCCGGCCGACCGGTCGGGCCGCCATGCCGGGCTGATCGCGGGCGGCCTCGTCGTCCTGCTCCTGGGTACGGGCCTCGGCGTCGTCGCCATCCTCGCGATGAACGACGGGACGAAGCCGACGCCCGGCCCGTCCCCCGCGCCGACCTCGGCGGCGCCGTCCACGCGGCCGTCCGCGCCAGCGGTCCCGGCGCGCGTGATGGCCGCCGCGCGTCCGCGCGAGCTGCGGGCGTACGCCAAGGGCCCGCTGGTGGTCCTGCGCTGGCGGCTGGCGCGCGGGAACGACTATCCGATCATGGTCCAGCAGGCAGACGAGACCGGCTCGCAGCCGCCGCAGGCGCTCCCGCAGCACACCACGAAGACCACGATCACCGGCCTGGACCCGGTCAAGGGCTACTGCTTCACGGTCGGCTCGATCGTCGCCCTCGGGCAGAGCGACGGGCAGGCACCGACGATCGCGTGGGCCAGGGCGGCCTGCATCCGGGGCGCGACCGCCCGTTAGGGGCAATGCCGGTTAGTTAAGGCTTGTGGGCTGGTTGTCCAGGGGTTTGGTGGATCTTGGAGATATGAGAACGGAGATCCAGTAGAACGGGTGATCTTCTACCATCGTCCGTTTGACCTACTGGATCTCCGTTGGGTGTTGAGTCTGCCAGGTCTGCTGTGGCCTGCGCTATTGGTTCGGCCCGCCGTTCGGCGGCCGGGGTGTTCGCGCCTGGGCATCTGGGAGAGCTGACCCAGATTGTGCCGTTCGAGATGGTTGATGAGGTGCTGGCCGAGACACGGTCGGTGCAGCGGCGGGTGCGGCGGTTGCCGTCGCGGGTGGTGGTGTATCTGCTGCTGGCGGCGGGGTTGTTCGAGGGGCAGGGATTTCGGCAGGTGTGGGCGCGGCTGGTGTCGGGTCTGGACGGGCCGGGGTGGGCGCCGTCGTCGTCGGTGCTGGCCCAGGCTCGCCGCCGGGTAGGGGTCGCGCCGCTGCGGGCGTTGTTCTTGTTGCTGGCGGGTCCGCCTGCTGGGGCGGTGCGGTGGCGGGGTCTGCTGGTGTGTGCGATGGATGGCACCACGATGAGCGTCCCGGACAGCCCGGCCAATCTCGCGGCTTTTGGTCATCAGGCCGGCAGTCATGGCGGGTCGGGTTATCCGCTGGTCCGGCTGGTCGCGGTGGTCGCCTGCGGCACCCGCACCGTGCTGGGGGCGACGTTCGGGCGTTTCGCGACAGGGGAGACGACCTACGCGCCCGAGCTGTTCGGCTGCCTAAAGGCAGGGACGCTGCTGCTCGCGGACCGCAATTTCGCCGTCAAAGCCCTGGTGACGGCGATCGCCGGTCCAGATGGCTCCGGCGCGCACCTGCTGATCCGCTGCAAGAGCAATCGGCCGCTGCCCCGTCTTGAGACTCTGGCCGACCGATCGTGGCGTTCGGTGCTGGGCGGGGTGCCGATCCGGGTGATCGACGCCCAGATCGCCGTCACCCTGTCCGGCGGCGAGCACCGCATGGGCCACTACCGGCTGATCACCACCCTGCTCGATCCGCACCGCTACCCCGCGGTGGAGATCGTGAAGCTCTACCACCAGCGGTGGGAGATCGAGACGGCCTATCTGGAGTTGAAGTCCACCACGCTGGGCGGCCGTATCCTGCGCTCTCGCACCCCGCAAGGCGTCGACCAGGAGATCTACGCTCTGCTGGCCCTCTACCAGGCGTTGCGGCTGGCGATGACCGACGCCACAACCAGCGGCCGTGTCCGCGCCGACCGGGCCAGCTTCACCATCGCCCTGCTCGCCGCCCGTGACCAGGTCATCCACGCCGCCGGCGTCATCACCGGCACCACCATCGACCTGGTCGGACAGATCGGCCGGGCCGTCCTGGCCAACCCGCTTCCCGCCCGCCGTGACCGCAACTGCCCCCGCATCGTCAAACGAGCAATCTCCAAACACCGGGCAAAAGGCCAAGTCGACCGCACCAACCACCGGACGACCATCACCATCCACGTCCTCCCCGAACCCAAGTTGACAACCGCCCAACCCCCTTAACTAACCGGCATTGCCGTTAGGGGGTGTCCGGTGGATCTTCAGCCTGCTACCCGGCCAAGGCCCACCGGACACCCCTAGGTCAGCGGCCGCGCAGGGCGCGCGGGTGCAGGCGGCGGCCGGCCCGTCGCATCGGGCCGGCGGACCGGCCGACCTTGCGTACGACCTGGTCCGCGTGCCGCCAGGCTGCCTCGGCTGCGTCGGGGCCGGACCGCCCGGCGGAGTAGCCGGAGTGGTTGACCAGGTCGGCCAGCGGTTCGAGGTTCCGTTCGACGCCCGGGACCGTACGCGCTCCGTACTCGGCCACCTCGTGCGCGGTGAGCGCGGTGGCCTGAGGCAGGCCGGTCGCGCGTAGCGTCTCCAGGACCTGCTGCCACGCGCCGGTGATCCGGTCGGCGGGCGCGGGCCCGGCACGCCTGCGGCGGCGTCGCAGCAGCGGCAGGACGAGCACGGCCGCCAGGTAGAGGACGGGGAGCACGGCGGTTCCCGCCGCCGCGTACACCCACCACGGCGTCGGCTTCGGCGGTGGCGTCGCCGGGGTGGGCGGTTTGACCGGCGGCTGGTCGTTGGTGCCCTTGCCCGTACCCCGGTCGCGCGACGCGGCGTTCTTCTGCGCGGCCTCGAGCTTCTGCTGCGTCTGCCCGGCCGGCACCGACCCGGACTGGTGGGAGTGGCCCTCCTCCTCCGGTGTCGGGTAGAACGGCACCCAGCCGAGCCCGGCGAAGTCCACCTCGGGCCAGACCAGCACGTCACCCGAACGCACCTCGAATGCCCCGTTGCCGCCGACGCCCGGCCGGAACCCGACGACGACGCGCGCGGGCAGGCCGATCGAGCGCGCCAGCACGGCGTACGCGGTGGCGAACTGTTCCGAGGTGCCGCTCTTGTGGCCCAGGAAGTACTTCAGCTGCGCGTAACTGTGTCCCGGCAGCCCCGCCGCGTCGTACCTGACGGTGGTGCGCAGGTAGTCCGCGAGCCCGGCCGCGCGCTGGAAGGGCGAGCCCTGGTCCTGGGTGATCCGCTGGGCGAGGGCGCGGAACGCCGGGACCTGCGCGGTCTGGGCCGTGCTCCCCGGCGTCTCGGGCAGGTCGGTGGCGGCGGTCGCCTCGGCGTCGCGTGCGGGTTCGGCCCCGGCGAGCTCGTCGGCGTCGTAGTCGCGAACCGTCGAGGTCACCGCGTACGCCTGGCCGGAGCGAAGCGGCGTGGCCGAGGTGAGGACACCGCTGCCGGGGTCGACCGTGACGCCCATCCCCTTGATCGTGAGGGGGCGGTCGGCGGCCGGTACCCACACGCCGGGCAGGCCCTGGATCGTGAACCGCTGCCCGACCCGTACGCTGCCGCCGCCGTGGCGGAGCGGCGGCACGCGGTCGCCGGCCGGGACGAAGCTCGCCCCGGAGGTCCAGGTGACGCCGTCGAACCGGTCGAGGACGGCGAGCCGCCAGTTCTCCGGTTCGGTGGTGTGCACGGCGAAAAGCTGCTGGTCGGGCGTTTGCAGCCAGGCCGAGACGCGATCGAGCGGGCTGACGCTGTCGCGCTGCTGCGGCGGAGGCGCCTTGACCGTCTCGCGCGGGTCGTACGGCGCGCCGGCGACCGGCAGGAGCGGTGCGGCGAACACGGCGAGCCCGCCGAGCAGCGCCGCGGCGGCCACACCGGCCGGTACGCGGCCGAGCCGCCCGCCGTCGCGCACGACCACGAGGAGTGCGACGAGCCCGACGAACACCGCCGCGAGAGGCAGGTTCGAGCCGGGTCCGCCGACGCCGAGCAGGAGCGCCACGCCGAACACCGCGACCGCGGGCAGCGCCGGCGCCGCCTTCGCGCGCGACCGCAGCGCGCACTCCGCGCCGGCCGCCGCGGCGAACCACAGCAGTACGTGCGGCAGGACGAGCAGCTCGGGGCGGCTCGGCGCGGGCAGGAGCGTGGTGAGCGTGCCGCTCCAGGAGTCGCGTACGGCGCCGCCGATCGCGCCGAAGTCGCCGTGGAACAGCGTCAGGCCCGCGACGAGCGTCCAGCCGGCCACGGTCGCCACGACGGAGATCCAGAGCGGCCACGGGCGGCGCCTCGGCCAGGAGATCAGCGCGGCGAGCAGGGCCGGTACCAGCGCCGACACCGCGATCACCGGCCACAGACTCGCGAGCGCGAACACCCGGTGGAAGGCGAGCCCGGCGGTCACGGTGATCGCCACGACGGTCACCAGCGCGACGGCCGTACGCACGGGGTGCGGTGGTGCGGTCATCGGATCGCGCCCTTCCACGCGGCGCGCAGTTCGTCCAGGTCGGCCATCTCGATCAGCGCGACGCCGGGCAGGCCCGGGCCGGGCGCCTCGGGCCGGATCCGTACGCAGACGACCCGGTCGAACCGGCGGCGCAGCACCCCGGCGCGCGAGATGTCGCCCCGCGCCCCGGTGAGCACGACGAGCGACCCGCCCGCGCGTACCCGCTTCGCGACGTCGAGGGCCTCGTGGGGCACGTCACGCGCCGCGAGACGCGCCAGCCGGTCGAGGAGGTGCTCCACGTCGCGCGGCCCGCCGCGGGTCTCGACCAGCGAACCCTCGCCGGTGAGGATCCGCACCGGGAAGCTCAACCCGGCGGCGCCCGCCGCGACCGAGGCCGCGGCGTCGACGGCCAGCTCGAAGTCGTCGGGGTCGAGGTAGGCGTCCCGGTTGGTGTCGATCACGATCGTGGTCTGCGGCAGGCTCGCGTCGACGAGCTGGCGGACCATCAGCGTCCCGGTGCGCGCGCTGGACCGCCAGTGGACGTGCCGCAGGTCGTCGCCCACGACGTACTCGCGCAGCGCGTGGAAGGTCACCGTGCCCGCCGGAGCGGTGTCGGTCGTCGGCCCCTCGAGGTGGTGGTTGCGGCCCGAGGGCAGCAGCGGCAGGCCCACGGTCTTCGGGCGCACCAGCAGAGTCTGCGCCTCGCCGTACTCGCGCACCCGTCGTGCCAGGCCGAACGGGTCGGCGCGTACGAGGCGCAGCGGGCCCACCGGAATCTCGCCGCGCCGGTCGGTCGGCAGCGCGTACGTGACCGAGCCGGCCGCGCCGGGCCGCAGCGTCGGCACCTCGACGTCGATCGCGCCCGCGCCACACGCGTCCTGGGCGCGCAGTCCGGAACGGCGCGTCCGGCCCGTGTTGGTGACGTGCAGGACGCCGGAGGACGCTTCGCCGCGCTCGACCTTCAGCGGCGCGATCTCCCGTACGACCTCGAGGTGAGGCCGGGGCAGCGTCCACAGCAGGGCCACGGCGACGGCCAGCACGCCGCCGACGGCGAGCACGACCGGCTCGCGATAGCCGAGCCATGCGCCGGCCGCGTACAGCACCGCTGAGGCCGCGACGATCCCCCAGCCGAGTCGCGTGAGCACGCTCAGACCCCGGCCGCCTGGGGGACGGGAACCCTGGACAGGATCTCGGCGACGAGGTCCGCCGAGGTACGGCCGCGCAGCTCGGCCTCCGGCGTCAGCATCAGCCGGTGCGCGATGACGTGCCCGGCCAGGGCCTTGACGTCCTCGGGCACGACGTAGGGCCGGCCCGCCGCGGCGGCGCGTACGCGCACCGCCCGCAGCAGGGCGAGGCTCGCCCGCGGGCTCGCGCCCAGGCGTACGTCGGAGTGGTTCCGCGTCGTCGCCACGATGTGCACGACGTAGTCGTACAGCGGCGGCGCGACGTGGATCCGTCCCGCGAAGTCGATCATGTTCTTGACGTCGTCGCGGCCTGCGACCTTCGACAGCTGGTCGATCAGCGGCCCGGTCGGCATGCCGGACAGCACCGCGACCTCCGACGCGTGGTCGGGGTAGCCCATCGAGATCTTCATCAGGAAGCGGTCGAGCTGCGCCTCGGGCAGCGGGTACGTCCCGTCCATGTCGACCGGGTTCTGCGTCGCGATCACCATGAACGGCCGCGGCACGGCGTTCGGCTGCCCGTCGACGGTCACCCGCCGCTCCTCCATGACCTCCAGGAGCGCCGACTGCGTCTTCGGCGACCCTCGGTTGATCTCGTCGGCCACGACGATGTTCGCGAAGATCGGGCCCGGATGGAACTCGAACTGGGCGTTCGCCTGGTTGAAGATCGACACACCGGTGACGTCGGAGGGCAGCAGGTCGGGCGTGAACTGGATGCGGGTCCACTTCGCGTCCACACTCGCCGCGATCGTCCGCGCGAGCGTGGTCTTGCCCACGCCCGGCACGTCCTCCAACAGCAGGTGACCCTCGCTCAGCAGGCAGACCAGCGCCAGCTCGACGTTCTCCCGCTTGCCGCGGATCACCCGCTCCACGTTGCCCGCCAGCGTGCCGAACAGCTGGGCGAACCGTCCTACCAGGGCCTCCGTGTCGGGCGCCCCGTACGCCTCCACGGTCATCAGCCGGCACACTCCCACAGCGGCAGGCCCGCGTAGTTCTGCCAGTCCGGCTGCCTCGGTGTGGCGACCAGATAGCCGATCAGGTAGCCCTGCTTGCCCGCGTAGTGGACGTAGTCCCACATGTTGCCGGAGTAGTAGGCGCTCGCGCCGCTGTGCGTGAAGGTCGCGCCGGTCTTCTGGCAGTCGACCTGCAACTGCCGGCCGTTGTAGTTGGTGATGTAGTTGCTGGTCGTCTCGTTGTTCACGGTCGCGTGCAGCCAGCTCTGGTCGCCGGGGTTGCCTGCGTGCTGGCCGACGTAGTGCTGCGGTGGGCCGCTGACCGTCCTGGTCACCGGGCTGGTCCGCGCGCCGGCCGGGTTCTTCGCGGTCACCCGGGCGGTGTACGTCCCGTTCTTCCAGATCTGCGGGAACGTGATCGAGGTCCCGGCGACGTTCGGGTTCGAAGCGGTCTTCGGGCCGGTCACGTCGACCGAGTACGTGATCTTTTTGGCGGCGCCGTCCGGCGGCGTCTGCCAGCCGACCTGGAGCCCCTGCGCGGTGCCGTTCGCCGTCACGCCGGCCGGGGAGCCCGGCTCGGTGCACGACAGCGTCTGCGGGGTGTAGCCAGAGTCGACCTCGGAGGCGTGGTCGCGGTTCTGGTAGAGCGCGGCCACCGCGAACTGGTACTCCGCGCCGCAGGTGCCGCCCGTCGCCGTGAAGGTGAAGTCCGGGCCGTTCGGGCCGATCTGCTTCGGCGTCGCCACGAGCCCGGGCGGTGCCAGCAGCTTGAAGCCGGTCGCATGCCCGCCGCCACCCGGCTGGAAGTCGATCTTGATGCTGCCGTCGGGCTGCGCGGCGGCGCGCAGGTTGGCCGGGGCGTTCGGCGGCGTGACCTTCGGCGGGTCCGGCTTGTGGTGGATGATCGGGATGCGCGGGTGCGAGCCGCCCTTGCCGTGGCCGCCCGGGCTGGGACGGCCGTTCCGGCCGCCCGGCGTACCGGACTTCGGGATCGGGTTGTTCGCGTTGCCCGGCACGTCCGGTGAGTACTTCTGGATCGGGTGGTGCGCGCCCGACCCGTCCACCACGACCGCCTTGGCGCTGTCCGGGCCGTTCACCCAGAGCAGGCCGTCCTTGACGAACGCGTCCAGCATCCCGGGTCGTCCCGTGACCGGAACCTGCTGGTCCATCCGGTTGGTCGTCGCGTCGTACACGAGCAGGCTGCCCGAGCTCTGGTCCGGGATGTAGACCTTCTGGCCGAGCGCCTGCGGTGCGGCCAGCCGGTGCTGCCTCGGCAGCTGCAGCGCGACGCTGCTCAGCGTGCCGCTGCCGGAGTTCAGCACGACCAGGGAACCGTCCGCGAGGAGCGGTACGAGCTGGCCGTCGGTGGTGGCCGGCGCCATCACGATGCCCTTGCCCGCACCCGCGATGGTCGAGGGAAGTTTGACGTTGGTCCGGGTGCCGTCCGGGCCCAGGATGACGCTCTGCCCGGCGGTGAAGTCGGTGATCACGGCGGCGCCCGCCGCGATCGTCAGGGCGAGGTCGTCGCCCGCGCGCCCGATGCCGACCGGCTGCTGCGCCTGGCCGCTCCGTACCGACGCCGCCTGACCGTTCGCCGGCACCGGTACCCACAGCGCCGACGTGGCGTCGATCGCGCCCGCGCCCAGCGGGCCCGTCAGGCCCAGCGGACTGCCCAGGGTGGCCAGCGTCATCGGGTCGAGCCGCTGGACGCTGCCCCGCGTCTGGTCCAGGGCGTACGCCGCGCCGGACCCCGAGACGACCTGCATGCCCGCGGCGCCGCGGTAGACCGCGCCCTGCACGACGTTCAGGTGCGCCGGGTCGACCCGGCTGATCACGCCGGTCTGCTCGTCGACGATCAGGACCACGCCGCCCTGCTGGACGACCTTCAGCCGGTGCCCCGACGTACCCGACAGCGTGACCTTGCCATCGACCTTCCCCGAAAGGCCGTTGACGTGGACGAGCTCGCCCTTCTGTGACGAGGTGAGCCAACCCCCGACATCGGCGAGATGATATTTGGCGCTCGCCATTCCGACCCCGAACACCACGGCCGCGGCGCACAGAACACCGACCACGCCGATCGCGATATGCCCCGTCAGACGATCGCGCCGAAAGAACCTACGCTCCCCGCTCACCGCTGCACCCCTCCGGTACGCGCCTGACTCATCTGTGGCGCAAGGGTCACCCTAATGTGTTCAAGGCGCACAAATCCCAGGACCGGACAAGATGGTCATAGCCATCACTGACCAGCTCACGGTCCTGTCCGACGCAGGGTTGAACGGGCCGGTTCCTTTTCTTCCAGGGCTTTCTTCCGTTCGGTGCGGGTCAGTCCAGAACGCAACCGAACACGTCCGCCAGCCCGCCACGCCCCTTCTCCGTCAGCACGAGGGCCCGCCGTGTGGCGCCACGATCGAACCAGCCGAGCTCAACCAGGCTCTCCGTCAGCGCGGCCCCCAACGCCCCGTTCAGGTGCGGCCTGCGCTCCGTCCAGTCCAGACAGTGCCCCGCGAACCTCCGCCGCGTCCCGCGCAGGCTCGCGACGTCCACGCCCACCACACCGAACTGCCGCTCGCCCTTCTCCGTCACCTCATACGCGCTCCGGATCGGCTCGTCGTACGCCGCCACCACGGACTCGATCAGCCCACGCGTCACCAGCGCCTCGAACAACGCCGTCCCCGCCTGCCCCGCCAGATGGTCGTAACACGTACGCGCCATCCGCAACGCCTCCGCCTGCCGCGACTGCTTCAGGCCGCGCACCTCCACACAGGGACTGATCACGCTCAGCGCCTCGATCACCCGGGCGACATCGTCCCCCTTCAGCCGGTAGTACCGATGCCGCCCCTGCTGCACGACGGTCACCAGCTCGCCGGTGAGCAGCTTCCCCAGATGCGAACTCGCCGTAGCCGCACTCACCCCGGCCGTACGCGCCAACTCCCCCGCCGACAACGGCCGCCCGTCCAGCAGAGCGGTCAACATCGCCGCCCGAGCACGATCCGCGAGCAGCGCGGCCATCGGGGCGAAATCGGACCCGTACGGTACGGACATGCCCCGACCGTACGCCCAGGACGTTTGGACGAACATCGAAGCATCCACAGGCCGCGCCGTCCCGGCTAACCGAGTTGGGCGTAGGGGCGAGTATCCGCTAATGTTTAGCCCGTCGCCGCAAGGGGGAGACCCCGGAGGTCACACGCGGACGTGGCTCAGCTGGTAGAGCATCACCTTGCCAAGGTGAGGGTCGCGGGTTCGAATCCCGTCGTCCGCTCGGAGAGGTCTTGCCGAGGACCTCACTCGGTGGAGTGGCCGAGAGGCGAGGCAACGGCCTGCAAAGCCGTGTACACGGGTTCAAATCCCGTCTCCACCTCTGAACGCTTGGTTTTTTGCAGGGGCGATTAGCTCAGTGGGAGAGCGCTACCTTGACACGGTAGAGGTCACTGGTTCAATCCCAGTATCGCCCACCACATTTCCCCAGGTCAGACCTAGTGTCTGGTCTGGGGATTTTTGGTTTTAGCGCAGTTGGGCGCACGATCGGGAGCAAATCGGGAGCAGACTGCTCCCCGGGGCCCGGGACACAACCCATTCGTGGGTTTGTGGTCACCGGGAGCAGTGCTCCCGGTCCGGGGTTTCTGGGTTGCTTGCGTGGGTTGCGGTCATGTCCGGGCGCGTTCATTTAATGAGGTTGATCCATCGGCGCTGCAGGTCGGTGATCAGTCGTTTACGCATGGCGGCGGTGACGTGGCTGTAGACGCCGCCGATCCCAGGCATCTGGTGCCCCATTCGTTCGTGCACGATGACGTCCGGGTGGCCGGCTTCGTCGAGCAGGGTGTGGGGCTCCAGAATCCCGATTTAGGTACTGACCTGCTGGTTTCCTGGCGGGATCACGCGAACGTCGGGCAGGCTGGATCGCCATGGTGTGGTCGCTGTTGTACGGCCTGACGCGGAACACTCTCGGTGTGATGCTGCTGCGGATCCGCGGTGACGCCGCCAAGGACATCGAGATCCTCGTACTGCGTCATCAGCTCGCGGTGCTGCGCCGGCAGGTCAACCGCCCTGCGCTGGAGCCGGCAGACCGAGTACTGCTCGCCTCGTTATCGCGATTGCTGCCGCGGGCCCGCTGGAACGCATTCGTCGTGACACCGGGAACGTTGTTGCGGTGGCACCGTGAGCTGATCGCCAGGAAATGGACCTACCCGCGCAAGACGCCGGGACGGCCGCCGGTCCGGGCCGAGATCCGCCAGCTGGTGTTGCGCCTGGCGGCGGAGAATCCGTCCTGGGGGCACAGACGGATCCAGGGTGAGCTGCTCGGGTTGGGCTACCGGGTCGGGGCCGCGACCGTCTGGCGGATCCTGCATCAAGCCAGCGTCGATCCCGCGCCGCGCAGGGTCGATGCCTCCTGGGCCACGTTCCTGCGTGCTCAGGCGGCGGGCGTCCTCGCATGTGATTTCTTCACCGTCGACACCGTCTTCTTCCAGCGCATTTATGTGTTCTTCGTGGTGGAGATCGCCAGTCGCCGTGTCCATGTCCTGGGCGCGACCCGGCACCCGACCGGCCCGTGGGTCACCCAACAAGCCCGGAACCTGCTGATAGACCTGGACGAGCGAGCCAAAGACTTCCGCTTTCTGATCCGCGACCGTGACACTAAATTCACTGGCGCCTTCGACGCCGTTTTCGGCGCAGCCGGCATCCGGGTACTGCGCACCCCTCCCCAGACCCCGAAAGCCAACGCCTTCGCCGAACGGTGGATCTTGAGTGCCCGCCGCGAGTGCACCGACCGGCTACTGATCTACTCCCAGCACCATCTGGAAACCGTACTGAAGACCTACGCAGGCCATTTCAACGGTCATCGCCCACACCGCTCCCTGGCCCAGCGACCGCCCGCTCCCCCACCCCAGACGATCCCGGCCAGCGACAACCTCACCATCCGCAGGACACGACTGCTCGGCGGTCTGATCAACGAGTACCGCAACGCTGCGTGACGAACACGACACTCAAGCCAACGCGAACCTGCTGGTCACAGACCCAACCCGAATATTGAAGCCCCACACGCGACACGACAGGACCACGGTCGCGTACATCGCCGTCGCTGCGCTCGTCGCCGCGGTCTATGTCCTGGCCGTCATCACCTGGGCGGCCACCCGATGAGCGACCCGTCGACGGCCAGGGTTCACATTATTGGTGTGTGTCGAAGATAAAATGAAAATCATTTTCCCAGATTTGATTTCGAGAAGTGTGTTGGTAGATGTTGCCGGACGTATTGATGACGAAGACGTCGATCCTGTCGCCGTTTATAGCCACCGCAGGGGTGCTGGTGAGGTCGTTTCCCCTGAGCTCCTGTGAGTGCCAGCCCAAAGCATCGAAATACGTTTGAAATAGTTCCCTGCTCGTCGGGCCAACGCTGAATAGTCTCAGGTGAGATGACCCAAATCCCGCTGCAACGCCCGCGCCTTTCAAGGCGGTTACAGTCGCGCCTGACGTCCGACCTTTGTTGGTATGCCATGCATCCCAGCCGGTATCGCTATGATGCGTACGTTGAAATACCTGACCATTGGTATCAGTGGCGAAAAGGTCGATTTTTCCACTGGTGTAGACGACTGCGGGGGTACCCGTGAACTTCCCTATCGAGTCCAGGTTCTCCGATTGCCAGCCTCCGGAGACCGAGTAATAGGATCGAGACAGGCGGCCATTCGGGTCGATCAAGAACACCTGTGGCCCATTGTCTATCCATGTGGCGCTTACGCCGCTGCCCCGCATTGCCTTGATCGGGTCGCCGGATTTGGTAGAGACCCTACTCCATTTATTCCACTTGTCGGCACGGGCCGTTCGCTGCCATAGTCCGCCGCCGGGGTCGAGCGCGAATACGATGTATTGCGAATCGTGGTTGACGATCGCAGGCGTTCCCGCTACCTTCCCACCCAGGTCTTGCACGCTTTGCTTGCCGTTCGGTGACAAGCAGACCTGGTACAGTCGGCCTCCCTTTCCAGGGTGCACCAGATGGAAATTGCCGTCCGACGCGTAAAGCGCCCAGCCGCTTGGCTGTGACTGTCCACCAGGCATATCTTGATAGTGGTCACCGTGCCCCGTGGCGCATGCGTTCAGCGCGGACGTTTTTGATGGCCTGGCCAATAAGGCGATAACAACAGCGGTCGTCAATGCGGCCGAAACCGCGGCCACCACCAGCCAGAGCCGATGCGGCTTCGGGCGAACGTTCCAGAGTTGTAAGACGGCTGCCGCTGCTCCGACCACGCCTGCCAAGCTGCCGACGAGCGCGATCCACCACGTGGCGTTCATGGCTCTATGGTTCATGTCTGACCGGGCAGCGCAAGGCGTAGACCGAAATGTCACAGATAGGGATTGGGTCGTCGGCGATACCACCTGCGCCGATCACCACGCGGGCTCGCACAGCTCGTGTGGGTGCCGAATATCGTGTCACAGGGCTTGATCTGGGGTTTCGCTGTGGCCGGTGGCTCGGCTCCGGCAGGATCGCAGGATGGCTCTGCGGCTGCTGTACTTGATCGTCTTACGGGTGTTCGGCTGGATCGCGCTGCTCGCCCGATCGCAAACGTCCAAAGATGCAGAGATCTTGGTATTGCGGCATCAGCTCGCGGTGCTCCGCCGCCAGGTCGCGACTCCCCGACCATCGTGGGCAGACCGGGCGATCCTTTCCGCACTCTCGCGGCTGCTCCCCTGGCACCATCGGCACCACCTGTTCGTCACCCCGCGGACGCTCCTGCGGTGGCACGCCGACCTGGTGAAGCGACGCTGGACCTACCCCCAGCGCGGGCCAGGACGACCACCGATCCGACCCACGATCCGGGACCTGATCCTGCGTTAGCGGCCGAGAACCCGACCTGGGGATATCGCCGCATCGCAGACGAGATTGCCGGTCTGGGCCGGAAGGTCTCCCCGGCCACCGTCTGGGCCATTTTGAAGAAGACCGGGTTCGATCCAGCACCTCAGCGCGGTGACCTGACCTGGGCCCAGTTTCTCAAGGCCCAGACGTCCGGGATCTTGGCCTGCGACTTCTTCAGCGTGGAGACGATCACTCTCGCCCGGCTGTACTGCTTCGCCATAGTCGAACACGCCACGCGCCGCGTCCACGTGCTGGGAGTCACAGCGAACCCGACGGCCGCATGGGCCGCCCAACAAGCCCGCAACCTGATGCTCGACCTGGGCGATCGCGCCGGCGACTTCCGATTTTTGATCAGGGCCCGAGACAGCAAGTTCACCACGCTGTTCGATCAGGTGTTCACCGCTGAGGGCATCCGCGTAGTGCTCACCGCTCCGCAGGCCCCGCGGATGAACGCGATCATGGAACGGTGGGTGGGCAGCATACGCCGCGAACTCCTCGACCGGATCCTCATCATGAACGAACGCCACCTGCGCAAGGTCCTCTCCGAGTACGAGACCCACTTCAACACCCATCGTCCACACCGGGCCCTGAACCAGGCCAGCCCACTCCGGGCACTGCCCCAACCCGTCGACGCCGACATCACGGTCATCCGACGAGACCGGCTCGGCGGCCTCCTCCACGAATACGCCCAGGTCGCATGAAGTGACACAGTTTTCGGCACCTACAGGCTCCTGGTAGCTCAGCCATACCGGCCATCCTGCCGTCACACCGACGCCAACCACCGAACCGACGCAAAATGCCATGTTCGAAACTCCGTACCACATTCATCACGCCGCTCAACGTCGGTGTACAGGA
>CAWKKD010000009.1:0-863327 GCA_963850195.1 uncultured Actinomycetota bacterium | reverse complement strand
CGTTGACCCAGACCGTATCGGTGTTGACCGGTGGCCCTGGATGCGGCAAGACCGCGACCGTCCGGCTCCTCGTCCGGCGCGCGAAAGACGCCGGAGCCGTCGTCGCGCTGGCCGCCCCCACCGGCCGCGCCGCCGACCGGCTGTTCCAAGGCGACCGGCATGCCCGCGATGACCGTTCACCGGATGATGAGCGACCGCCAGGACCCCGCCGCCGACGGCGCCCTGTTCGACCAGAACGACGTGGGTCACGCGGACCTGATCGTCGTCGACGAGGCCTCCATGCTGGACCTGACCCTCGCCACACGGCTCACCGCACGGAGCTCTTCCGGGGCGCATGTGATGTCTCACGAGGTTGGTGCCTGAGGCGGCTGCGGAGGACTTGGAGGACTGGGAAGAGTGGCGGCTTTGCGGGGTGGGCCGCCGGTCTGCCTATGCTCAGGCCCATGGCACTGGAATGGGAGCAGATCATCGTCGACTCCGCCGACCCCGTCGCTCTCGGGCGCTGGTGGGCCGAGGCTCTCGGCTGGGTTGTGGTCGACGAATCCAAGGAGATCATCGAGATCCGGCCTGAGCCGGACCGGATGCCGGGCCTGCTCTTCGTGCCTGTCCCCGAGGGCAAGACGTCGAAGAACCGGCTCCACCCCGACTTCCGCCCCGACGACCAGGAGGCCGAGGTCGCCCGGCTGCTCTCCTTCGGTGCCCGGCGCGTCGACACCGTGCAGGACGGGCAGCACTGGGTGACCCTCCTCGACCCGGAGGGGAACGAGTTCTGCGTCCTGAGTGAGCGGAAGAGCTGAGCGGGGCCCGGGCAGTTGTCCGGGCCCCGCCGTCCCCACAGCTAGCGGGCTGCCTCCTGTGCCGGTCAGCTGCGGACCGATCGTGCCGCCGGCCGGCTTCCTGGCCGAGAGGGCGACAACCTTTCTTCCCGCCTCGGCCTGCCTGCGCAGGCGCTCGATCTCCAGGTGTTCGATCCAGGAGCACATTCGCGACCAGCCCCATCCCGATCTCGCCGCAACCTTCCACCTCGCCTACACCCGTCAATACCTCACCCAACGCAACAGCAAGATCCCTATCGGGCTACCTGCCGTCTGGGCCACCCTGAGCAACGCCACCCGAGCCGAAGCGCCGCACAATCAAATACACCGATCCACCAGGCACACATCGGGCGTTCGCCCTTCGGTGGCAGAAGCGATCGCGAAGACGGTGATCTTGTCGCAACCCGAAGCCACCGCACGCTCCATCACCGTGCGTTGGAATGTTCTCCCGCCATCGTCAGACGAAGGCCGTCTCGCATACGCATGACTTACAGCACTATTTAGCCCTAGAAGGTTTCATGAAGACTGCTTCAATACGAGGCAGATCTACAACTCGATACTGGATACGATTCGAAACGCGCATATACGGTATGCGACCTTGACGGCGAAGTTCGTACAACGAGTCTCGGTTACAGCCCAGCCTCTTGGCGAGCCCACCCTCAGTGATGTACACATCCGGGTCTGGTTCAGTCCGGCGCGAGCTATTCGATCCCATAGATTTTATCCCCCTAGACATCACCGCCTCCCCTCGCGAGTACGTCAGCAATTGAGGTTCCCCAGTGAACCACTCGCAATACTGCCTAATATAAGACTGCACCCGATTAACAAAGGAGGCAAATCCAAAATACGATCCCGGGATCAGCCAGGCCTGAGATTCAGATTAGATCCGAGGAACTCGAAGTTCCCCCATCAAACCATCTACGTAAACGGTGCGACCAAAGTCAGCCGACACATTGAGATCGAGAAAAACATCACCTTCAGCGGTCGACTCGCAACGTCGTACGTGCACCGCAGGCACCAGCCCGCGTGTTCCGCCCTCGAACCTTGGCACGGCGAGCCGCGTGGTCGACGGGCACGTCATGCGTCCTCATGACGCTTGCATCCTCCGCGGGGCGGCCCGACGAACCCTAGTCACGCGGCGCCCCGCGATGCCGTGTCCGAGCAGCGAGTGGGCACTGCCGTATGACGATCGACCACGAGCCGGCCTGAGGGCGACCCGCCCGAGCTTCACACCGACCACCTCAGGCGCGCTCGGGGACCCTCGATCCCACCCTCTATGAAGTAACGGTTACTCGTTAGTACCCGAATCACCCCGGAGAACCCGGAACGCTCCGGAAGAGTGTATAGGTTCTGACCTGCACTGATACACTGTTTAGCAGGTTAAGGGCCGCGTGGCCGAGGATCGGGGGGATGACCCCGGCCACGCGGCGGTCTTGGGAGGCGCTCAGCGCCGGCTCGTGACCTTCATGATCTGCCATAGCTCTTCGCGTAGGCGGTCACGACAGACACGGTACTGTGCCCAGTCGCCGCCGAAGGCGGTCGTGACGATGTATTCCTCGTCAAAGGTGTCGTACGGGCCGCATCGCGGATGCATGGTGTCGTGCATCTCGGTCCAGAGGCGGTCGCGCCAGGTGCGGTAGCGGTCGATGTCGCCGCCGAACCTGGTCTCGACGAGGAGGCGTTCGTCGGCCAGTGCCCAGTGGGCGAGGTCGGCCGAGGGGCGGTGACGGCGTGCCGGGCGGTCGGCGGTCTCGCCGGTGCCTGGGTTGCCGTTCCGGCCCGGTGGCCACACCTTCATGATGCCCATCCCCTTCTGATGTCTGTACTTGCTAGACGCTTGACGGCTCGGTCCGGATGACAGGAATACCTCGGCTCGAGACTCGTCTGGGATTCTGGAGGCATGCAGCAGCGCCGTACCCTTCGCGACGACCTGCTCGACGCGGCCGCGGGGTTGATCATCGAGCGTGGGTTCCGCCGTGTCCGGATGCAGGATGTGGCCGATGTGGTGGGGGTGAGCAGGCAGACCGTCTACAACGAGTTCGGGGACAAGTGGCGGCTGGCGCAGGCGCTGACGCTGCGGGAGAACGAGCGCTACCTGGACGGCGTGGACGAGGCGCTGGGCCAGCACGACGATCTGTACTCGGCGGTCGCGGCCGCGGTGGCGTACACCCTGGGTACGGCGGCGGACGACCCGTTGAAGAAGGCGACGCTGACGGGCGCGGGCAGCGAGGACCTGCTGCCGTTGATGACGACGCACGCGGAGCCGGTGCTGTTCGCGGCGAAGCGGCGGATCGTGGCCCATGTCCTGCGGCAGTGGCCGGGGGTGGACGAGACGGACGTGACGGATCTGGCGGACGCGGTGGTGCGGCTGACGATGAGCCACGTGGTGTTGCCGATGGAGCCGCCGGAGGTCGTCGCGGCGCGGCTGGCGCGGCTTGTCGCCCGGTACGTCGGAGCCCCGCAGGGTTGAAAACGCCGCACGCCTTTACGTTGTAGATCAACTGCCAGAACAGGTAGATGCCACCGGCGACGTCGCCCTCAAGTACGCCCCGCTACTGTGGTCCGGACCAAAACCGAAGGAGGTTCGGGTGGACTTCGACCTGCCGGACAGCGCCCTCGCCGTACGGGACGGTGTGGCCGCGATCGGGGCGCGCTACGGGCTGGACTACTGGGACCGCTGCGACGCGGAGAAGCGCTGGCCGGAGGAGGTCTGGCGCGACCTCGCCGACGGCGGATGGCTGGGCCTCGCCGTCCCCGAGGAGTACGGCGGGGGCGGTCAGGGCCTGCTCGAGCTCGCGGTGGCCACCGAGACCCTGGCGGCGTCCGGCGCCGGTGGGGCGGCGTCGTTCGTCTACCTGCTGACCCCGGCGTTCGGGGCGCTGACGATCGCCCGCCACGGCACCGACGAGCAGAAGCGCGCGCTGCTGCCCGCCCTGGCCGCCGGTGAGACCGAGACCTGCTTCGCGATCACCGAGCCGGACGCCGGCAGCAACGCGATCAACATCAGCACCCACGCGCGCCGCGAGGGCGACGAGTTCGTGGTCAACGGCCAGAAGATCTGGATCTCCGGCATCGAGCGCGCCAAGCACCTGGTGCTGGTCAGCCGTACGATCCCGGCGGCCGAGGCCAAGCCTCGGCTCAACGGGTTCACGATCCTGCTGGTGGACGTCGAGCGCGCGGTCGCCGACGGGACGCTCACGTACCGGCCCATCCCCAAGCTGGGCACCAACACGGTGGCCTCCAACATGGTCTTCCTCGATGACGTACGCGTCCCGGCGGCGAACGTCATCGGCGCGGTGGACCAGGGGTTCGCCGTGTTGTGGGACATCCTCAACCCGGAGCGGATCATCGCGGCGGCGGGCGGGGTCGGCGGCGCCGACCTGGCGCTGAAGGTCGCCTGCGACTACGCGAAGGACCGCGCGCCGTTCGGGAAGCCGATCGGCGCCAACCAGGCGATCGCCTTCCCGCTCGCACGCGTCAAGGCGCAGGTCGAGCTGGCGCGGCTGATGACGTACAAGGCGGCCTGGCTCTGGGACCACCAGCGGCCCTGCGGCTCCGAGGCGAACATCGCCAAGCTCACCGCCGCGGACGCCGCATGGCAGGCGGCCGACCGGACGTTCCAGACGCACGGCGGCATGGCGTACTCCCTGGAGTACCCGGTCGCACGGCTCTTCCGCGACGCGCGCATCGGCAAGAACATCCCGGTCGCCGAGGAGCTCGTCCTGGCCCACATCGCCCAGCACGAACTCGGCCTGCCCAAGTCGTACTAAGTACTATGACCCCTCCGGGAGGCGTACGGCGACGGCGGGGTCGTGTGCGTCACGGAGTGCGCGCTTCAGAACCTTGCCGGAGTGGTTGCGCGGGATGGCATCGGCGAACTCGTACCAGCGCGGGCGCTTGAACCCGCCAAGGCGTTCGCGGCAGTGGGCGTCCAGTTCCTCGGCGCCGACCGGTTCGCGCGCGACCACGACCGCCTTCACGGCCTCGCCCCAGCGCCGGTCGGGGACGCCCATCACGGCGACGTCCCCGACCGCGCGGTGCTCGAGGAGTACCCGCTCGACCTCGGCCGGGTAGACGTTCTCCCCGCCGGTCTTGATCATGTTCTTGGCCCGGTCGACGAAGTACAGGTAACCGTCGTCGTCGCAGCGCATGAGGTCGCCGGTGTGCAGCCAGCCGTCGCGCAGCGTACGCGCGGTCTCCTCCGGCAGCCCGCCGTAGCCGGCCATCATCGACGGGCCGCGTACGAGCAGCTCCCCCACCTCGCCGGGCGGCGCGTCGACCTCGACGTCGAACGCCGGCAACGGGCGGCCGACCGTGCCGGGCCGGGCCAGCTCGTCGGTGAGGGTCGAGACGGACACGAAGTTACCCGCCTCCGTGGACCCGTACACGCCGCGGTAGTCGTAGTCGAGCTCGGCCAGCATCCGCAGGGTGTCGAGGCGCTCGGTGCCCGCCATCCCGTACACCAGGCGTAGTGGCCGGGCCGACGGATGGCGGAGCGCGCGGCGCGTCCCCGCCGGAAAGACCGCCACGGTCACGGCGTGCTCGCCGACCAGCGCCCACGCCTCGTCCAGGCCGGTGCCGGACGGGATGACGACGGTGCCGCCGACCGCCAGGTGCGCGAGCGCGGCGCCGTACCCGGCGACGTGGAACAGCGGCAGCGTCGCGAGCAACCGGTCCTCGCTCGTGACACCGAATGCGTGCACGGCGTTGGCCGCCGCCGTCACCCAGCCGCGGTTGGTGAGCAGGCAGCCCTTCGGCCGACCGGTGGTGCCCGACGTGTAGAGCCGCATGACCGGTACGTCGCCGCCGGGACGCGGCGGTGTCAGTGCGTTCGCGGTCTCCAGCCGGCCGTCGAGCTCCTCGCCGGTGCTCCAGTGCGCCCGCTCGAGCAGGCCCGAGGACCGCGCGAGGGGTTCGAGCGACGGATGGACCACGGCGTGCTCGACGCCGGCGTCCTCGATCTGGAACCGGATCTCGGCGGGCGCGAGCCGTACGTTCAGCGGCACGACGTACGCGCCGAGGCGTGACGCCGCGAACGCGGTCTCGAGCGCCTCGGGGGTGTTCGGGGTGAGCAGCGCGACGGGCCCGCCGGCGCGTACGCCCGCGGCGGCGAACACCGCGCTCAGGCGCTCGACCCGCCCGGCCAACTCGCCGTACGTGCGCGTGCGGCCGTTCCAGGCGAAGGCGACGCGCGACGGCCACAGCGCCGCGCCGCGGTGTGCCAGGTCTCCGAGCAGCAACGGTCCTCCCGGGTGTCCCTCCCCCATGGTTTCGAACGCGATTCTGTTCCGTCAACGCGGGTCGCCCCGGGCCCCCGACCGGGGCGACCCTGTCTAGCTTGGGTGGACGCGGAGGAAGACGGTGCGGCCGTCGATGCGGAGCAGGTCGACGGTGACGTCGGCGAAGCTGACCGTGCCGGTGCCGCCGATCCACCCGCGCAGCGGCGAGGGCTGGTCGTCGACGCCCACGAAGCTCATGCGCCGGTTCGCGGTGGCGGCCACGGTGAACGACGCGGCCTCGTACTTCAACGCCCGGGACCGGTCCCCGGGCACGGCGCACGCTAGAACTTCGGCGGGCGCTTCTCCCGTAGTGCCTGGACGCCCTCACGCAGGTCGGGGCCGTCGAAGCCGAAGAACTCCATGGCGAGCGAGGCGTCGAACGCCGGGCCCGCGGTGCGGAGCCAGTTGTTCAGCGCGTACTTGGTGAAGGCGATCGCCTGGGTGGCGCCGTTCGCGAGGCGTCCGGCGATCTCGAGGGCCTTCTCGTGCACCTCGTCGTCCTCGACGCAGACGCTGACGAGGCCGATGCGCTCGGCCTCGTCGCCGCTCAGCGCCTCGCACAGCAGCAGGTGGTACTTGGCCTTCGCGAGCCCGCACAGCAGCGGCCAGACGATGGCGGCGTGGTCACCGGCGGCGACGCCGAGGCGCGTGTGGCCGTCGATGATGCGGGCGGTACGGCCGGCCACGGAGATGTCGGCCAGAAGCGCGACGGCCAGACCGGCGCCGACGGCCGGGCCCTGGATGGCGCTCACGATCGGCTTGGAGCAGTTGATGACGTTGTAGACGATGTCGCGGGCCTCACGCAGGACGCGGGAGCGTACCTGGTAGTCCTTCATCATCTCTTCGATCATGGACAGGTCGCCGCCGGCGGAGAAGGCGGTGCCCTCGCCGCGTACGACGATCGCGCGCACCTCGTCGTCCTTGTCGGCGTCGCGCCAGATCTCGGTGAGCTCGCGGTGGCCGACGGCGTCGACGGCGTTGAGGCGTCCGGGGGCGCTGATGGTCACCCGGAGCACGCCATCGGCGGCCCAGTCGATCTTCAGCCGTTCGTACGACGCGTAACTCATCGTCAGATCCTCGTCTCGAAGGCGCGGCGCAGGCGGGACACGGCCCAGGTACGGGCGAGGGTGGCATCGTCGAACTGTTCGGGCAGCGTCACGAAGTTGTGCACCATGCCCTCGAAGCGGCGTACCTCCGCCGGGGTGCCCGCGGTGGCGAGGGCGCGGGCGTACGCCTCGCCCTCGTCGCGGAGGATGTCGTACTCCGCGGTGACGATGGTCGCGGGCGGCAGCCCGGACAGCTCGGGGGCCCGCAGCGGCGCGATGCGCGGGTCGGACCGGTCGGCACAGCCCAGGTAGTGCCCGAAGAACCACGCCATGCCCGCGGCGCTCAGCCCGTACCCCTCGCCGAACTCCGTGAAGCTGGGCCAGTCGAGCCCCGAGTCGGTGTTGGGGCAGAACAGCAGCTGGTGGGCGAGGTCGGCGCCGTCCTCGCGGGCGAGCTGAGCGACCACCGCCGCGAGGTTGCCGCCCGCGCTGTCGCCGCCGACCGCCACCACGTCCGCCCGGATGCCGTAGTGGCCGGCCCGGCGCAGGACGTCGGTCGTCACGGCGAAGGCGTCCTCGACGGCGGCCGGGAACGGAAACTCGGGCGCGAGACGGTAGTCGGTGCTGATGACGACGCAGCCGGCCTCCTCGGCCAGGAACCGGCACATCGGGTCGGCGGAGTCGAGATCGCCGATGGTCCAGCCGCCGCCGTGGAAGTACAGCAGCGCGGGCAGCGCGCCCTCGGCGGGCCGGTAGATCCGGATCGGAATCTCACCGACCGCGGCGTCCTCCACCCGCACCATCTCGGGGCCGACGCCGCGGTGCGGGTTGCTCCGCGTGGCCCTGCGCATCGCGGCGACCTCGGGCTCGGCGGGCGGCGCCCCGGCGTCCAGGATCTTCAGGAACGCGATCGACTGCGGATGCAGGGGCATGCGACAAGACCTCCTGGTGCGGCTCGCGCCGACCATATCCCAGGTCCGAGCGCGACCGATCAGCCGCTCGCCTCCGCGACCAGCGCCTCGATGAGACGCGGGTCGTCGGACTCCTCCGGGTGCCACTGCACGCCGAGGCCGAACCGGTGGCCCTGAAGCTCGACCGCCTCGACGATCTGGTCCTCGGCCCAGGCGACCGTGGCGAGCCCCTTGCCGAGACGCTTGACCGCCTGGTGGTGGCCGGTCGCGACCTCGGCGTGGTCGCCGAGCGCCTTGCCGAGCGCGCTGGTGACGCTGATCTGCACGGAGTGCCGGCCGAAGCCGCCGGGGATCGGGGCGTGCGTGTCGCCGCCCACGACGTCGGGCAGGTGCTGGATCAGCGAACCCTCGCGCACGACGTTGAGCACCTGCATGCCGCGGCCGATCGCGAGGAAGGGCAGGTCGGCCTCTATCGCGGCGCGCAGCAGCGCGAACTCGAAGCGGTCGCGCTGCGGCTGCGGCGGTCCGGTCTCCTCGTGCGGCTCCTCGCCGTACAGGGTGGGTTCGAGGTCTCCCCCGCCGGTGACGATCAGCGCGTCGAGGCGTTCGATGAGGACGGGCACGGTCGCGCGTACGGATGGCGGCACCACCACCGGGACCGCTCGCGCGCGTTCGACCGCCCGCTGGTAGACGGCGGGCAGCACCGTCGCCTCGCGTACCCAGTCCGCCCAGCGTGCGGGCTCGAGGCCGGCCGTGATCCCAATCAATGGGGGAACCGCACCGTATGTCGCCCCTGCCATGCCAGAGCCCCCTCCATGACGCCGTATCGGCGGGCGTCTCCTTCGTGTCCGATCATCATTGCGCATAGCCGCCCTTTTCGGGCGCCAGGGCTGCGGACCCGTCCCACCTTCGCGCCCGCGGCACGACCCGGGCCCGAGCCGGACCCGACCCGCCACGGACGCCCGTGGTAGCCCGGGCGCCAGGAGATCGTCACCTCGGAGGTCTCGAGTAGATGATCCTTCGAAGTCGTGGATTGTTTATCCATCTACGTCGCGGCCGATGATATCAGTGGCCCGCGAAATACAATTCCATACCGAGCGGTATTTGCACGTGCGGCCCAATTACCCTCCGATTACACATAATCCCCGTTTGATTACTCTTCGTATATTCGGCCACGTGACCCCCCGAACAGGTTGATGTTCCCGCTGGTGAGGTGCGAAACTCAGAACAAGGGGAGCAAGATCGAAGTCTTCGCACCGAACATGGGGGGATTGGTGAAAGCGTTAGATCCCCGGATCATCAAAGAGAGTTTCTCCCTCATCGAGCCCAGGGCGGAAGAAGCCGCCGCCTATTTCTACGGCCGCCTTTTCGCGGAGAACCCTCGACTTCGAAACCTCTTCCCGCCGGCCATGGACCTTCAGCGCGAGCGTCTGTTCCACGCGCTGCGAGAGATCGTGTGGAGTCTCGACAGCCCCGACACGCTGTCGGCCTTCCTGACCCGGCTGGGACGCGACCACCGGAAGTTCGGGGTCGCGCGTGAGCACTACGACGCCATGGGCCACGCCCTGCTGACGACACTGCGGAAGTTCGCGGGCGACGCGTGGACCGGCGCGGTCGAGTCGGCCTGGCAGGACGCCTACGCGACCGTGGCCGACCTGATGATCGGAGCGGCCGAGGCCGTCCCGGCCGACGTCCCCCGGTGGTGGACCGGCGAGGTGGTCCAGCACGAGCTCCGGGGTCCCGACATCGCGGTCCTCACCGTACGCACCGACCAGCCGCTGCCGTACCGGGCCGGTCAGTACATCACGCTCCAGACCGCGCGCTGGCCCTGGAACTGGCGCGCGTTCTCCATCGCGAACGCGCCCCGCGACGACGGCCTGCTCCGCTTCCACGTACGCGCACTGCCCGCCGGCTGGGTCAGCGGCGCACTGGTCCGGCACACCCGGATCGGCGACACGGTGCTGCTGGGCCACGCGGCGGGCACGATGGCGCTCGACCCCGACTCCGACCGCGACGTCCTGTGCGTCGCCGGCGGCACCGGGCTGGCTCCGCTGAAGGCCCTGATCGAGGAGGCCGTCGGTGCGGAGCGGCGGCCCTCCGTCCACCTACTGTTCGGCGCGCGCACCGCCGCAGGACTGTACGACCTGCCGGACCTGCGGGCGCTCGAGGCGCGGTTCCCGTGGCTCCGGGTGATCCCGGTCGTCTCGGCGGACCCGACGTTCCATGGCATGCACGGCGCCGTGCCCGACGTCCTCGACCGGTTCGCCGGCCTGTCCGGCCACGACGTGTACGTGTCCGGGCCCACGCCGATGGTGGAGGCCAGCGTCACGAACCTCCAGAAGCTCGGCGTACCCGCCATCCGCATCCACCACGACCCGCTCCGCCGCTGACCGCCACGGGCAGGCGGACCTCCGCCTGCCCGCTCCCCCGTCGGCAGATCAGGCGGATTCGGTGGGGAGGTCGGCCTCCACCCAGTCCTGGATGCCCTCGCGGTACTTCCGGACGTTGGTGTAACCGAGGGCGGTGAGCCGGTCGGCGACCTGTCCGCTGTTGGGGCACGCCGGGTTGGAGCAGTAGGTGACGATCGCGGCGTCGAGGTCTGGGAGCAAGGTGGGCGCCTGGGCGTCGACATCGTCCCGGATCAGCGGGCGGGCGCCGGGCAGGTGCTGCTTCGCGTAGTGCTCACCGCCCAGCGCGTCGATGACGGTCACGGTGCCCGCGTCGATCGCCGTCCTGAGTTCGTCGCGGGTTATGAGTGCGGTCATGCCACTACCTCCAGAGGGATCGGACTATAGTCCGGTTGTGGCTCACGACGATAACGGACCGCAGTCCGTTTCTGCAATGCCGTTGGAACTCCTGCGCTCACTGCCGCCCAAGGAACGGGCGGACGCGGCACGCAACCGGGCCGCGGTCCTGGAGGCCGCCGCCCGGCTGTTCGCCGAACAGGGCGTGGACGCGATATCCATGGATCAGGTGGCAGCCGCCGCCAACGTCGGCAAGGGCACCCTGTTCCGCCGGTTCGGCGACAAGGCAGGGCTGGCCGCCGCCCTGCTGGACGCCCGCGAGCGCGTACTGCAGGAGGGCATCCTGCATGGACCCCCACCGCTCGGCCCCGGGGCGGCAGCCGACGAGCGGCTTGCCGCGTTCATCGACGCCTACTTCGACTATCTGCTGGAACACCGGGATCTGATCCGGATGTCGGAGACCGCCGCACCGGGTGCTCGCTACCGGATCGGGGCCTACCGGTTCTGGCACCGCCACACGGCGATCCTGCTCCGCGCCACGGCCGATCCGGAACACACCGCCCACGCCCTGCTCGCCGCCGTGTCGGCGGAGCACGTGTCCGCGATCCTGCCGGAGCTGGGGGAAGAGCGGATACGTGCCGGTCTTCTCCGCCTTGCCCGTTCGGCGACGCAACTCCCCGACCCGACCTGACCCAGGGCCCGGCATCACCCCAAGCGCCCACTATCCGGGTAAGACCGATATTCCGGGTAGATCGGGCCTGGGGGAGAGGCGGGCGGTTTGCGCGGTTCGGAGACCGTCGCCGACGAGTGGGTACGGCGGCGCTGGCGGGCGCTAGCGGTGTGCCTGGTCGCGGCGTTCATGACGCTGCTCGACTTCTTCGTGGTCAACATTGAGCGCACTATCGCCAATCCACGATATCGACGGACTGCATGCCGGCATAGGAAGCGACGAGGCACTGGCGCCGCCGACGCCCCAGGTTCCCTAGGGCGCCAGGATCGTTCGTCCCAAATGTACCCGAACGCGACTTTTAGAGGGTTCGATCTAACGATGAGCACGATCTTCGAGCTTGTAGGTACGCACATCTGATTCGGATGAAACAATAGTAGGGTGCGCGAAGCCCTCGCGCCCCAACAGAGGCCATCTGAATATAGTTAAAGGACGACAATGGGAAGCGCCAGAAACGGGCGACCAAAGTGGGCTAGGCATACCCGGACGATGAGCGGCAGCAGCGTCAAGCCGAAGCCGTGGTGGAAATCGACGATTACCAAGGTAGCAACAGCGGTATTTGCCATCATTACTGCAGTTGTTACGGCGGTCGCCACGAATGTTGCTCAAAAATTCGTCGGAATCGATCCCTCTGCAGATCCTAAAGCATCTACAAGAACGAGCAAAAACCCAACCGCACGAGGTGATGCCAACCCTCCGTTTACCTGGACGGTACATCCATTGATAACCCCGTGCGAAGCGCCATGGGTTGCACCCAGATCGCCAGAGGCGATTGACTCCATTGCTGCTGGATCATTCCCGGAAAACAATCAGAACTGGCCAGCTTGGCCGCCAGCAGTCGACGGAGCCAGCGCTTCACCCGGAAGGGTCGAGATCTTTGTGAAGGGCAAGCCGGGTGCCGACGTATTTCTAACCGGACTTCACGTGGAGGTGCGCGGCCGCCGTCCACCTCTCAAAGGAACAGTCATAGGCGCACCCTGTGGGGATATATCGGAATTTCGATGGCTTGATGTGAACCTTGACCGTTCTCCGACACGCGAAATAGCGCACTATGACTCAGATCGTGCGGCAGGCGCCCCGCCACAATGGGGGCGGCACACCCCAATCAGATTCCCTTATAGAATTTCTGCATCCGATAGCGAGGCATTTCTCATCAGCGCTAGAACAACACGCAATGATTGCGCATGGATCGCAAAGCTGTCATGGTCTTCCACCAATGGCGCCTCCAACACAGTAACAATTGACAGCCATGGCGCACCATTTCATACCACCAGCACCCGCCACCTTCCTTCATGTAATGTGATTACACCATGCGCGCGCCAATAATAAGAATACGGCGCGGCAGCCCTATTGTACTAGCATTTCTTCGCACGGCCCCGCTCAGGAGCCTTACACGGCCAGCGCGAAAGAGCACATCCAATGAACAACCGAGTACGGCTAGCGCACCCTCCTTCCGACAGTTCTTGACCATCAAGATTGCGCTATTCGGCTCGAAAATTTGAGTCCTCCTATGTCCCGGCGATTCGCCCACAAGGCGGGTTGGTCACTTGCCAGAGAACTCGACGCTTTTTGTGATCGGGCGACAAGTTCAGAGAAGAGAACAGATGGAGAACGCCCAGTACGGACCACCGCTCGACAACGACCCAGCTCGCAGTCGAAGTTGTGAGAGTCGCTTGACTGACTTCAACATCGTCAACTCAGCCCTATCGCACGTCACACTTCAACAGGCCCGCGATATCGACGGCCACTTCATTGGGTAAGTTTGGCATCGATCATGGCGGCAGTCGCATTTCCACCGTGTTGCCCACTTTGCAATATATCAATTTGAATCCTGAATGCGCCGCTTACGGACACACTCAAGTCTTTGATTCGCCCCACTTCGATGGACGTCGAAGCTTTCACAACGCCGTCGACTAGTATGCGATATTTGACGACGACACCAGACTCCGACTGGTCGCCAAGGCCAACCTTTGTTTGCAATGTCGAGTATTTCCGATCAAGGTTGTAGGACTGGGATGTCGCATACTGGCCCACGTAATCGACGTATACCACTTCGTCATACTGGCGACCATTGATCTTTTGCGGACCGACCGAGAAGTTCTCGTCACCCACCATGTCCAGGTCTGTCAGCTTGATGGTGTTCACAGCCGCCGGCGTCGTGGCCGTGGACGGTTGCGACGGCGACCCTTCCGACTCATGTGTTGGTGACGACGGTGGCCCACTCGCCGATTGCGGCAGCAGCCTATTCTTACCGGCAAAGTAGTGGTGCAGCGAAACCCCGGCGAGGCCCGATCCGAGCATGCCAATTGCGCAAACGACTAACGCCGAGTTAGCGATCACGTGACCGCGCCTGCCCCACAGGTATATCAGCGCTCCAAAAGCGCCGACGAGTCCCTCGCCGTGGCGGGCGTCGCCCCGACGATCCTGTGGCTGATCATCGCGCGGCTCGTGCAGGGCATTGCGGGCGGGATGTTGAACCCGCAGATCGCGGGGCTGATCCAGATCCTCTTCCGTGGCCCGGAGCGCGGCCGGGCGTTCGGCGCGCTCGGCACGGTGATCGGGGTCGCCACGGCGGCCGGGCCGCTCATCGGCGGCGCGCTGATCGCGCTCGCCGGTCCGGCCGACGGCTGGCGATGGGTGTTCTACGTGAACGTGCCGGTCGGGCTGGCGGCGCTGCCGCTGGCCTGGCGGCTGCTTCCGCCGCCGGGCCACGGGCACCGCAGGCCCAAGAGCCTGGACCCGGTGGGCGTCGTACTCCTCGGGACGGGCGTGGTGACCCTGCTGCTGCCGTTCGTGCAGGGCCAGGAGTGGCACGGCGCGGCCAAGTGGCTGCTCGTGCCCGTCGCGGCGCTGGTCCTGGCGGCCTTCCTGTCCTGGGAGCGCCGGCACGACGAGCCGATGATGGACCTGAGCCTGTTCCGGCTGGTGCTGGTCGTCGGCCGGGCTGATCGCGACGTTCGCCGCCGCGCTTCGCGGTGCCGGGCAATCAGGTCGCGCTGGCGACGGCGGCGCCGTTGCTGCTCGCCGGGCTCGGCAGCGGCCTGGTCATCGCGCCCAACCAGACGATCACGCTGTCGGAGGTACCGCCGGAGTGCGGCGGCATCGCGGCGGTGGGCGCGGTCTTCTTCGCCTCCCTGGCCGGGATGCGGGGCGGCCAGGGAGGCGGGCAGGCCGGCTGGACCACGGCGTTCCGGCACGGGCTGATCGTGGTGATCGTGTTCGTGCCGGCCGCCCTCGGCGCCGCGATCGTCGATCTGGTGACCGGCCGCAGGATGGTCAGGCGGATCTGAGCGGGTCGTGGCCGACGGTCATCAGCGACCGGCGCCACGCGACGTCCTCCGTACCCTCCGGCGGGGGTGAGCCGAGGCGTTCGGCGACGAAGTCGGCCGCGCGTTCCATGATCGCGGCGTCGTCCTCGGTCAGGTCGACCTTGCGCTTGCCGAGGATCTCGGCGACGTCGCGCCCCAGCGCGGCGACCGCGGGGTCGGCGCCGGTGTCGGTCGACAGCCAGGCCCCGAGCTCCTGGGACGTCATGTTCACGACCCGGTGGAACTCCTCATAGACCAACTCGGCGTCCAGGGGTACGGGCTCGGTCACGTCGGCTCCTCGTCGGACATGGCCCCGGCGACGTCGGAGACACCGTCGTATCTCCGGTCCGAGAGCTCCTCCAGCAGCGCTACCGTCACGTCCGGCGCGCCCTCGCGCGCCGCGTGCTCGGCGAGCGCCTTCGGCGTCGCGGGGAACCGCGCGCCGGCCAGCACCTGCGGCAGCTCGTCGCGGCGTCCCAGGTCATGCGGCGTCAGGCCGGGTGTGTCCCCGCCGACGTCACCGTTCGTCATCTGCGCCTCCCGTATCAAGGACCACAAATTGCCGTACATGCCCGTGATTCGGAGGTTGATCCCCCTGATCGGCTGATTTCCCGTGGAGGAACCGGGTAGCAGACCAGACATACGGCATCAAGGAGGGATTTCCAATGAGCCGGAACGGTCCGCTCCACGCGGGCGCCCAGCGTGAGGCCCAGCTCATGAGCCGGACCGAGGTGATCGTGTACGAGGCGATCGCGACGGTACGCCGGCCGATGAGCGTAAGCGATCTCGCCGCCACCACCGGGCTGGAGGAGGCGACCGTGCGTACGGCGCTGAAGCACCTCGCCGAGCTCGGGATGACGGTCGAGGGCAGAGACGGTGTCGGCCTCGGCCCGAACGACTGGGACGTACGCGGCGTCCGGTGAGGCCGCCGCCTTTACGTTGTAGATCCGTTTGAGAGGTGCTCGCCGAAGAACGCGAAGATCCTCTTCCAGGCGTCCGCGGCGACGTGCGGGTCGTGACGCATGCCCGTGACGCGCCGCAGGACGGAGAGCGCCGGCCCGGTCTCCCACTCTGCGAGGAACGCGTGCCCGACGCCCGGGTACTCCTTGACGTCGTGCGGCACGTCGAGCACGGTCAGCGTACGGTCCAGCTCGGCGGCCTTGCCGCGCAGCGAGACGTCCTTCGCGCCGTACGCGGCCACGACCGGGCAGACATTGTCCAGGACCGTCTCGGCGTCGCGCGGCACGCGCCCGTAGTTCACCGACGCGGCGGCGAAGTCGTACCGCGAGGCCGCGATCAGCGCGAAGCCGCCGCCCATGCAGAAGCCGATGACGCCGACCCGGCCGGTGCAGTCGACGCGGCCGGCCAGCGCCGTGCGCGACGCCTCGACGTCGTCGAAGGTACGGCCGTGCCCGGCGAGCAGCTCACGGAACGCCCGCTGGACGCAACGGATCTTGGGTCCGCGGGTGTACAGGTCCGGCGCGAAGGCCAGGTAGCCCTCGCGGGCCAGCCGGTCCGTCTGGCGCCGGATGTCGTCGGTCAGCCCGAGGGCCTCGTGCAGGACGACGACGCCCGGCCAGGGGCCGTCACCGTCAGGAGTCGCGAGATATCCGGTGAGTCCCTCACCGAGGGTGGTGTCCGCCATGGCCGTCCACCCTCGCCGCCTGGGACGGATCTGACAAGTGCCGTCTGAGAGACCGTTGGGGAGCCCTCGTCCGTCGCGAGCGGCGGGCCAGGGGGCGCGTCGCGAGGCGGAGGAGGGAGTCGCCCGGTGTCGGCCGGCGACCGACGACAACGCGGCGAGGCGGCGCCTGGGCGCCGCGCAGCAGGGCATGGGGCTCCCCAACAGTCTCTTAAACTCAGGTCGGGCCGCGTCTCCCCCGCGCGACGCGCGTCGCCGAGATCGCGAAGCCGAGGCCGGTCAGCCCCGCCGCGTACACGAGCTGCGCCGGCCCGAACGTCGCGACCGCGATGGCACCGAGCACGACCGTCGCGGCGATCCCGAACACCCGCTCGCGACCGGCGAACATCCGCGTGTACGCGCCCGCGCAGAGCAGGTAGAGCAGGAAGAAGTTGCGGCCGGCCACCGTGAGCAGCGTGGCCAGGCCGAGCCAGCCCAGCCGGTTGGCCACGATCACCAGCACGAACCCGGTCGCGCAGGCGACCACCGCGCGCCGCGGGTTGCCCGAGCGGCCGAGGCTCGCCAGGCCGGACGGCAGGAGCCCCTCGCGCGCGCTCGACATGACGAGCCGCGAGGCGCCCCAGACCGCGCCGGTGAGGTTGGCCAGGATGATCACCACGCCGAGCACGGCGATCAGCTGCGCGGCGGCGCGGGAGACGGTGGCCCCGATCACGGCCTGGACCGGGGCGGCCAGCGTGGAGTCGGCGCCGCGCGGAAGCTGCGTCTGCACGGCCATCGCCAGCAGGAGGTACATCACCACGACGATGACGAAGCTGAGCACCACCGCGCGCGGGAAGTCACGGCGCGGGTCGGCGTACTCCTCGGTGGTGAAGGAGAGCATCTCCCAGCCGGTGAAGGCGAAGAACACGCTGCCGGTGGCCATCACGCCGTCGACGACGGCGGACGTGCCGAAGCGCGGCAGGTGGCCCGACGGCGAGCCGTGCAGCACGCCGAGCAGGCCGATGCCGAGCAGCGCGACCGTGAGCACGATCGCCAGGACGACCTGCACGCGAGTGGACAGCCGTACCCCTACCAGCACCACGCACGCCGCCACGAGGAGCAGGATGATCGCCGAGACCGGGGCGGTCAGCGCGTGCAGGCCGGGTACGGCGATGAGGTAGTTCCCGCCGGTCAGCGCGATGGCCGGGATGCCGAGGCCGAACGTGCCCAGGAGGAGCACCTCGACGCCGGCGGCCAGATGCCGGCCGAACGCGACCTGTACGAACCCGGCCACGCCCCCGGCGCCCGGATGGGCGGCGCCGAGGCGGGCGAACATCACCAGCAGCGGGACGGTGAGCACCGCCGCGGCCGCCCAGGCGTAGACGGCGGCGTCGCCGACCTGGTGGTAGGCGATGCCGGGCAGGACGAGCGCGCCGCTGCCGACGACGATCGTGATCGCGAGGGCGATCGCGCCGGGCAACCGGAGATGGCCCTGCAGCCTGCCCTCGTCCTCATCGGCCGGCGGGACGCCGGTGGTGGCCTCGACGACGCTTTCGGAGTGTGCGGAGTCCATCGATCAGTGCTCGGCCGGCTGTGGGGTCGGGTGCGGGTGCTCCTGCGCCGAGAGGAAGGTGGTGACGGCCGTACGTCCACCCTCGGGGCGGATCATGTAGTGCGCGCCGGTCGCGCCGGCGAGCGATCCGTGGACCGTGCCGGCGGGCAGCGTGATCCAGGTGCCCGCCGGGCACTCGCGCTGCTCGTAGTGGTCGTCGGCGCTCCAGAAGAGCACGACGTCTCCGGAGATCACGAACAGCTCCTCATCCAGGCTGTGACGGTGCCAGTCGTGCACCTTACCCGGCTGATCATGCTGGAGCTCGAAGCTGCCCTGTTCCGGCAGCAGCCGCTGGATCTCCGGGGAGATCTCCGGCGGGACGGCGTAGTCGAACCGAGGGCTCACGATTCCTCCGTGCTGCTGATGCTGACCTCGCCGGACCCGCCCATGTGCATCGGGCAGCGTGCGGTCTCCGGCATGACCTCGTTGTCGTCCTCGAGGAAGTACTGCGTCCACTCCCGGTTGCCGGGCGCGCCGAAGCTGCCGAGCATCGGGTTCGGCGTGAGCGTGTCGTACGCCCGCAGCCGGCTACGGATGATCTTTCGTGCGCTCTGGCCCTGCGCGGATTCTTCGCCGATGTCCTCGAAGACGAATCGGGGCTGGAACGTGATGCAGAAGTACTCGAAGTAGCGGCTCGCGCGATGCTGGTGCGCCGGGGTGTTGGCGACGACGAACATCGGCATGCCGGCGAAGCAGAACTCCCACATGGAGTGCTCGGCGTCGACCGGGATGTCGGCCGGCCACGGCTCGGTGTCCTGGACGTGCAGCGACTGCATGAGCGACCAGAACCAGTCGCGGTGGTCCTCCAGCGTCTCCACGCCGGGCGAGGGCTCGAAGAAGGCCACCAGCGAGGTACGCCGTCCGAGCGCGGGCGCCATCGCGACGAACCCCCGTAGCACGTCCGCCAGGTGGCCGTCCGGGTCCACGCCGTCGGGGACGAAGGCGAACCGCAGGCTGCCGCGGCGCAGGGCGTCCGTGCCGAAGATGCACGGGAACGGCCGCTCGCGGTCGAGCATGCGGCGGCTGAACCGGTCGGCGGCGTCCCGCTCCCACGCGACGTCCCGGGTCTCGGTCGGGTGGAACACCAGGTCCGCCGTGCGTGGTGGCGTGAGGACGGTCTCCGGCGCGGAACGTTCGTCTTGGTACTGCGCTTCGAGCATGGGAAAGCGCCCCCTCACATGACGGATCGTGACGCGCGGCCGCTTTCGGGCGGCCAATGGTGGAATGACGGCCTACGTTGCCGGAGGCGGGCTCGCGGATGGCGCGGGCGAACCCGCGCCACTTGACCGGAATGTCCGGTCGCACTGAATCTTCACCAACCGAAATGGTCTGCACGAGCCACGGATATGACACCTATGGTTCGATTTCTGCCATGAGGACGGTTGCTGTGGTGCTCTATGACGGAATGCGCATATTTGACTACGCAGTCACATTCGAAGTCTGGGGAATCGACCGCTCCGAGTCGGGCGTTCCGCCCTTCGAGTTCCGCCGCTGTTCGCCGGGCCGCCGTACGGTCTCGGCGGAGGCGGGCACGCGCGTACGCGCCACTCACGGGCTGGCCGGTCTCGCGGACGCCGACCTGGTCATCGTGCCGGGCGGCCTCCGCTCGACGGCACGGGCCCACGCGGCGCTGCTGAGGGCCCTCGGCACGGCACACGAGGCCCGTACGCCCATCGTCGGGATGTGCGGCGGAGCCTTCGTGCTGGCGCACGCCGGACTGTTACGCGGCCGGAGGGCCACCACGCACTGGCTGCTGGCCGATGAACTGGAACAGCGCTTCCCCGACGTACGCGTCGTACGGGAGGCGCTGTTCGTCGAGGACGACGGCATCTGGACGTCGGCGGGCACCGCGGCGAGCATCGACCTGTGCCTGCACCTCGTACGCACCGCCCACGGCGCGGAGGTCGCGGCGACCATCGCGCGCCGGATGGTGAGCGTGCCGCACCGCTCCGGCGACCAGCGCCAGTACATCCGCTCCCCCGTACTGGACCTGACCGCGGGCGACCCGCTGGTCGAGGTGATCGCGTGGGCCCGCGCGCACCTGCACCAGCCGCTCACCGTACGGCGGCTGGCCGCACGCGCCCGGATGTCGGACCGGACGTTCGCGCGGCAGTTCGTACGGCTGACCGGGACCACGCCGCTTCGATGGCTCCAGCACCAGCGGATCCAGCTCGCGCAGGAGCTCCTCGAGACCACGACCCTGTCCGTCGACTCGATCGCCCACCGGACCGGCTTCGGCTCGACCTCCGCCCTGCGCCGCCACTTCGGCCGCGCACTGGACACCACCCCGACCGCCTACCGCCGCGTCTACGGCCTGCGCGCGGCCGAGGAGGCGTTCGTACCCTAGGGGTCGGACCCGTTGCCGAGGAGGACTCCTGATGCGCAGCGTGACGTATTCGATGGGCGTCTCACTTGACGGCTACATCGTCGGGCCGGACGGCGACTTCGGCTGGACGGCGCCCGACGAGGAGGTCTTTCGCTTCGTCACCGACGAGATACGCGGGGTCGGCGCCCACCTGATGGGACGACGGCTGTACGAGACGATGCTGTACTGGGAGACCGCCGACCAGGATCCATCGCTCGACGACTCGATGCTCGAGTGGGCCGCGCTCTGGAAGCCGCTCCCGAAGATGGTGTTCTCCAGCACCCTGCCGGCGGTGCAGGGCCATGCCCGCCTGGCCTCCGGCGGCCTGGCGGAGGAGATCGAGCGGTTGCGAGCCGAGCCGGGAGAGGGCGACATCGCGATCGGCGGCGCGACGCTCGCCGCTGAGGCGGCCGCGCTGGGTCTGATCGACGAGTACCGGGCCAGGGTCTGCCCGGTGCTGGTCGGCGGCGGCATTCCGTACTTTCCCCAGCACGAGCGCCGGGTGGAGCTCGAACTCGTCGAGACCCGCACCTTCAGCTCAGGAGTCGTCTACCTCCGCCACCGCGTGGCGCGCTAGGGGGCGACGCGGCCGTTGGCCTCGAAGGCGGCGTGGGTGAGGGGCATGATCTTCGCCCACTCGTCCTCCATCTTCTCGGCGACCATCTCGATCTCGCGCTGCGGGAACGACGGGAAGGTGGAGTCGTCGCGCCGGGTGCGGAGGGAGAGGAAGTTCATCAGGGCCCGCGCGTTGCAGGTGGCGTACATCGAGGAGTAGAGGCCGACGGGCAGGACGGTACGGGCGACCTCGCGGGCGACGCCGGCGTCCAGCATCTCCCGGTAGGCGGCGTACGCCTGGCGGCAGGACTCCTGGGTGGCCTCGACGACGAGCTTGTGCTGCTCGGCCGTGCCCTCGACGAAGTCGTACTTGCCGGGCTTGCCGATCTGGACCAGGCGGCGCTCCGGCGCGGGGACGTAGAAGACCGGGTCGAGCTGCCGGTAGCGGCCGCTCTCCTCGTTGTAGCTGAACGTGCGGTGCCGCATGAACTCGCGGAAGACGAAGATCGGCGCCTGCACGTAGAAGGTCATCGAGGAATGCTCGAACGGCGTGCCGTGCCGATCGCGCATCAGGTAGTTGATCAGACCCTTGGAGCGCTCGGGGTCGGCCTGGACGTCGGCCAGGGAGTTCTCGCCCTTGGTCGACACGCGTGCCGCCCAGATGACGTCGGCGTCCGACGCGGCCTGCTTGATCAGCTCGACCGTCACGTCGCCACGGAACCGAATCTCGTCCCCCACCGATGTCCCCCTGTCCTCGTATCTGCTCGCATGCCACTCTACCGACACGCCCGTAAGGTCCGTATCCCCTGGACACTCCTGGCAGGTATAAAGGAGAGTAGTACCTGTTCGCAGGAGGGCCCGTGACCGACAGCGCGATCACCAGGACCGGCACCCATCATCCTCGCTCCATACGCTTCCTCAAGCTGTATGAGGCGGGCGGCTGGCGTCTGAAGTTCTACGGCATCGCGGCGCAGAACGACAGCCCGCGGCCCGAACTCGTCACGGTCGCGGAGGCTCTGGTGCCGAGTGTGATGCCCGAGCCCGCCGTGCACAGTGGCGGCGACGAGCCGCACGACGTCGACCGGTACGGCGTCGGCTTCGTCATCGCGCACGACGCCATCGACTACGCGTTCGCGCTCTTCGACTGGTGGGCCGGCGAGAACGAGCTCCACCAGCGGATGTTCTCGTCCCTGCCGACCCGGCTCGGGGCGATGCGCCCCCACCCGACGCCCGCGATCGGCTGTGTCTGGGAGCTCGCCGTCATCGACGCCGAGCGGCGATCATGGCTGAAGCACGTCCTCGCGAACCCCGACGGCCCCGACATCGAGGCCTATCTCGACGACCACTTCGAGGGAGAAGCTTGACCGAGGTGCTGGGCGCCTGCCCACTCGACTGCCCGGACGCCTGCTCGTGGGTCGTCACCGTGAAGGACGGCGAGGCCGTCCGCATGCGCGGCAACCCCGAGCACCCGGTGACGCGCGGCGCGCTGTGCGTCAAGGTGAACCGCTACCTGGAGCAGACCCGCGCCACGGACCGCATCCTGCATCCGATGCGGCGTGTCGGCCGCAAGGGCGAGGGCCGGTTCGAGCGGATCTCCTGGGATGAGGCGCTCGGCGAGATCGCCGAACGGCTCGAGGAGGTGACGACGACGTACGGGGGCCAGGCCATCTGGCCCTTTCACGGCACCGGCTCGCTCGGCTACGTCCAGGGCATGGAGGGGTTCGCGGGCCGCCGCTTCTTCAACATGCTCGGCGCCTCGATCCACGAGCCCACGATCTGCTCGATCGCCGGCGTCGAGGGCCTGAACCTCACGCTCGGCACCTCCGGCGGCATGGACCCGGTGGACTTCGCCCGGTCGAAGCTGATTCTGCTGTGGGGAAGCAACCCGCTGACCAGCGGCCACCACGTGTGGAAGTTCATCCAGGACGCCCGGCGCGACGGCGCGTACGTGGTCGCCATCGACCCGGTGCGCACCCGCTCGGCCGCCCAGGCCGACGAGCACCTCGCGCCGCTTCCCGGCACCGATGCCGCGCTCGCCCTCGGCCTGCTCAACGTGGTCGTCGGCATGGGCGCGCACGACCAGGACTACCTCGACGCGCACACGCTGGGCTGGGAGAAGTTCCGCACCCGCATCGAGGAGTTCCCGCCGTCGCGGGTCGCCGAGATCACCGGCCTGCCCGAGGAGCGGATCGTCGCCCTCGGCGAGCGCGTCGCGCGGACCCGGCCGACCGCGATCCGCGCCACACAGGGCCTCCAGCGTCACGCCGGCGGCGGCATGACGCTGCGCACGCTCGCCTGCCTGCCGGGCGTGACCGGCGACTGGGCGCTGCCCGGCGGCGGCCTGTGCTACTCCACCAGCGGACACTTCCCGCTCAACCTGCCCGGCCTGGTCCGCCTCGACCTGCTGCCGAACCCGGTGCGCACCCTGACGATGACGCGCATCGGCGAGGGCCTGCTCGACGTGGACGACCCGCCGGTGAAGGCGCTGTTCGTGATCGCGGCCAACCCGGTCGGCAGCAATCCGCACCAGACGAAGGTACGCCGCGGGCTCTCGCGCGAGGACCTCTTCACGGTCGTCCTCGAGCACTTCCCCACCGACACGACCGACTACGCCGACATCGTGCTGCCCGCCACGATGCAGACCGAGCACCTGGACGTGATCGCCGGGTACGGCCATCTCTACCTCGTCTGGAACGAACCCGCGGTCGCGCCGCCGGGCGAGTGCCTGTCCACGTCGGAGACGTTCCGGCGGCTGGCACGGCACATGGGCATGACCGAGCCGAGCCTGTACGACTCCGACGAGGACCTCGTACGCTGCCTGCTCGACACGGACCATCCCTGGCTCTCCGGCATCACCGTGGAGGAGCTGCGCAAGCGCGGCTACGCCCGGCTCAACGTCGGCAGCCCGTTCCTGCCGTTCGCGGAGGGGTTCCCGACGACGTCGGGGCGGCTGGAGTTCCACTCCGAGCGTGCCGCACGCGGCGGGCACGACCCGCTGCCCGGCTTCACCCCGCCGTCCGACCCCGGGGAGGGCCTCGTGCTGATCTCGGCGGCCTCCCACCACTTCCTGAACAGCACGTTCGGCAACAACCCCGAACTGCGGCGCCGCGCCGGTGCCCCGGCGATCGTCCTGCACCCCGAGGACGCGGCGGCGCGCGGCATCGCCGACGCCGACCCGGTACGCGTGAGCAACGCGCGCGGGGCCTACGAGACCGTCGCGGAGGTGTCGGACCGGGTACGCCCCGGCGTCGCGGCGACCACCAAGGGCCACTGGGCCAAGTTCAACGGCGGCGCCACCGTCAACGCCACCATCGACGAGCGCGACTCCGACCTGGGCCACGGCGCGGTCTTCCACGACAACCGCGTCGAGGTGACGAAGATCGAGACTAGGTCAGGCCGCCCCGGCGGATGACGTCGGCGAACCAGCGGGCGCTCCGCTTGGGGATCCGGCGCTGGGTGTCGTAGTCGACGTACACGATGCCGAACCGCTTGGAGTAGCCGAACGCCCACTCGAAGTTGTCCAGGAGGGACCAGACGAAGTAGCCGCGCAGGTCGACCCCCTCGGTGAGGGCCCGGTGCGCGGCGCGGAAGTGGGCGTCGAGGTAGGCCACCCGGTCCGGGTCGGCGACCTCGCCGTCCGGGCCGACCTCGTCGGCGAACGCGGCGCCGTTCTCCGTGACGTAGATCGGCAGCGGGCCGTACTCGCGGTGCAGGCGGGTGAGGATGGCGTGGAGGCCGTCCGGGTCGATCTCCCAGTCCATCTCCGTACGCGGCAGCCCGGAGCCGGTGAACTCCACGTCGGTGCTGCCCACCCAGGGCGATGCCGAATCCGCGGCCTGGCGTTCGCCGCCGCCGGCCCGTACGACGTGCCGCCGGTAGTAGTTGACGCCGAGGACGTCCAGGGGCTGGCCGATCGTCTTCTCGTCCCCGTCGCGGATGTGCGCGGTGTCGGTCACCACGGCCAGGTCCTCGGTCAGGTCGGCCGGGTAGCGGCCCCGCAGGATCGGGTCGAGGAACTGCCGGTTCATCAGCCCGTCGATGCGCCGGGCGGCGTCCACGTCGGCGAGGTCGCCGGTCACCGCGACCGCCGGGTACAGGTTGAGGGTCACGCCGAAGGTCCGCTCCGCGTCGTGGGCCCGCATCGCCTGCAGCGCGAGCCCGTGGCCGAGCATGAGGTGGTGGGCGGCGCGGACCGCCGCCGCGGGCTCACGGCGGCCGGGCGCGTGCACGCCGGACGCGTGCCCGAGATACGCCGCGCACCAGGGCTCGTTCAGCGTCGTCCAGTAGCGCACCCGGTCGCCCAGCCGTTCGTACGCGCCCGCGGCGTACTCCGCGAACCGGTACGCGGTGTCGCGTTCGGGCCAGCCGCCCGCGTCCTCCAGCGGCTGCGGGAGGTCCCAGTGGTAGAGGGTCACCCAGGGCTGCACGCCCTTGTCGAGCAGCTCGTCGATCAGTCGGCTGTAGAAGTCGACGCCCGCGTCGTTGAACGCGCCCCGCCCGTCCGGCTGCAGGCGGGGCCACGCGAGGGAGAAGCGGTAGTGGGTGACGCCCAGCTCGGCGAGCAGCGCGACGTCCTCGGCATAGCGGTGGTAGTGATCGTCGGCGACGTCACCCGTGTCACCGCCCAGGACCGCGCCCGGCGTGTGCGAGAACGTGTCCCAGATCGACGGCCCGCGGCCGTCCTCGGTCACCGCGCCCTCGATCTGGTAGCCGGCCGTCGCCGTACCCCAGGCGAAGTCGTCGGGGAAGCGCAGGACGCCTGCCGCCTCTGTCATGAGAGAAGAACCTTTCTCCTGGTCGGGTCAGTACAGGCGCATGCCACGGGTCGCGGCGAGCGTCACTTCGCGGCGCCTCGGCAGAGGTTCAGCACGTTGGTGATGATGCGGTGGCCCGTCTCGCCGTTGGCGGTCAGGATCGACTCGGGGTGGAACTGCACCGCCCACCGGTGGTTCGCCCGGTCCTCGATGGCCATCACGACGTCGCCGAGGGTCGCGGTGATCTCGAACCCGCCGCGTACGCCCTCACGCTTGGCGTGCAGGGAGTGGTAGCGGGCGGCGGTGAACGACTCCGGGATCCCGGCGAACAGGTCACCGCCCAAGACCTCGACGGCGCCCGGCTTGCCGTGCGCCGGCGCGGGCAGCAGCTCGAGGTCGCCGCCGGCGTGCTCGACCATGCCCTGCAGGCCGAGGCAGACGCCGAAGACCGGCAGGCCGCGCGCGTAGACGGCGTCCAGCAGGGACGACGTGTCGAAGTCCGCCGGCCGTCCCGGACCGGGCGACAGCACGACGAGGTCGGGCCGGATCTCGTCCAGCATCTTGTCGGGGAACCCGGACCGCAGGGTCGTCACGTCGGCGCCGCGCTGGCGGAAGTAGTCGGCCAGCGTGTTGACGAAGGAGTCCTGGTGGTCGACGACCAGGACGGTCAGGCCCTCGCCCGCCCGGTCCGCCTCGCGCTCGCCGGATCCGGGCTCCTCCGGGGACAGCGCCGCGATCAGCGCGCGCGCCTTCAGGTACGTCTCCTGCTCCTCGGCGTCCGGGTCGGAGTCGTACAACAGGGTCGCCCCGGCGCGTACGGCGGCGACGCCGTCGCGGATCTGGGCGGTGCGCAGGGTGAGCCCGGTGTTCATCGAGCCGTCGAACCCGACGCAGCCGACCGCGCCGCCGTACCAGCGCCGCGGGGTGTCCTCGTGGTCCTCGATGAACTGCATCGCCCACGTCTTGGGCGCGCCGGTCACGGTGACGGCCCACATGTGGGTGAGGAACGCGTCGAGCGCGTCGAAGCCGGGCCGCAGCCGCCCCTCGATGTGGTCGACGGTGTGGATCAGCCGCGAGTACATCTCGATCTGCCTGCGCCCGATCACCCGTACGCTGCCGGGCACGCAGACCCGCGACTTGTCGTTGCGGTCCACGTCGGTGCACATGGTCAGCTCTGACTCGTCCTTGGCCGAGTTGAGCAGCTCACGGATGTTGTCGGCGTCCTCGAGCGGGTCGGCGCCGCGCTTGATGGTGCCCGAGATCGGGCAGGTCTCGACGCGGTCGCCGGTGACCCGGACGAACATCTCGGGCGAGGCGCCGACGAGGTACTCCCCCTCGCCGAGGTTGAAGAAGAACTCGTACGGCGCGGGGTTGGTGACCCGCAGGCGCTCGAAGAAGGCCGCGGGCGAGTCGCACCGGCCGTACATCAGGTGGCCCGGCACGACCTCGAACAGGTCACCGCGGATGAACTTCTCCTTCGCCCCGCGCACGACGTCGGCGTACGCGCCGGGCGTCGGCTGCGGGGGCACCTCGGGCGTGCCCGGACGCGGGGTCGGCTCGGTGCGGCGCGGCAGGCCGTGGGTGCGGGCGCCGCCGATCTCGAAGTCGTAGGTCAGGCGGGCCGATGTCTCCCGCTTGCGGTCCACCACGATCATCTCGTCGGCGAGGTGGAGGACGAGGTCGCGCTGGTCGCGGGCCCGGTCGATGCTCAGCCGGATCGGCTCGAACTGGAAGGCCAGGTCGTAGCCGAAGGCTCCGTACAGGCCGAGGTGGGGGTCGTCGCCGGCGAACAGGTCGGTGACGGCGCGCAGCGCGGTGAAGACGGTCGGGCGGCGGCTGCGCTCCTCCTCGGTGAAGACCTCGTCGGAGGAGGGCACGAAGACCTCGACGCCGTCGGGGATCTCCTCCGCCTCACCGGTCTGGGCCACGGCCTCCGCGACGGCGGGCAGCAGGACCCGCCCCCGGTCGTTCAGCGCGCGTACCGCGAGGCGTCGGCCCCGGGCGACGAGCTCCAGGCACGGGTCGATGTAGGCCATGTGCCAGCGGCTGTACCGGCCCGGGTACTCCATGCCGGAGCTGAGCACGCCGCCCCGGCGCTCGCCCACCGCCTCGACGAGCGCGTCCAGCGCGTCGGTCTTTCTCTCGGAATCCACAGGAGTGGCGGTACGGACGACATGCACTCCGCCCGCCGTCACATACTCGGTCGTCGTCTCCACGATCGGTCCCTCGATTTTTCAAGGCCCTGCTCGGCGGAGACGAAGAACGACCGCCGGACGAGGGCGGTCGCTGCGGTGTCTGAGAATGCGTGAACCCGCGCCGCCTAGCGGCGCCACCACCACTGCCTGGCCTGGGTACGCATGGTTCGAAGGTTACCGGGTGCCCGGCCACCGCGCCAGCATGGCGGCGTTCACCCGCTGGAGGCCACGTCTCAGATACCGGGATGAAACGTCCAAAGAGACACGCGGCCGATATCCAACCGAGATCCACGGCCCCCTAAAGTTTTGGTAAGACACTCGATATTCGGCTGTCCGGATCACGTCCCGGGCGGCCGTCTCGCCTATTGGGCGTAACGAGGAGGACCGTTGGCCGAGTCAGACCCCCCGCCGCGCCGCGGTGACCGCAGCCCCTGGAACTGGTTGCTCGTCCTTCCGGTCGTCGTGCCGCTGCTGACGTTCCTGTTCAACAAGAACGAGCCACGACTCGCCGGATTCCCCTTCTTCTACTGGGCGCAGTTCGTGTTCGTCGCCTTCGGCGTCGTCTGCACGACGATCGTCTACCTGATGACCCGGCGCGGATCGGGCCCGGCCGGCCCGAAGGAGGGCTGACCCATGTCCGCGCACACCACCGAGATCATCGTCTTCGCCGTCCTCTTCCTGGTCGTCAGCGTGCTCGGGTTCATCGCCGCGCGCTGGCGGCGGCCCACCGACATGCACAGCCTCAACGAGTGGGGCCTGGGCGGCCGGAGCTTCGGCTCGTGGATCACCTGGTTCCTGCTCGGCGGCGACCTGTACACCGCGTACACGTTCGTCGCGGTGCCCGCGCTCGTCTTCGGCGCCGGGGCCGCGGGCTTCTACGCCGTGCCGTACACGATCGTGGTCTACCCGCTCGTCTTCCTCGTGCTGATCCGGCTCTGGTCGGTCTCGCACGTACACGGCTTCGTCACGCCGGCCGACTTCGTACGGGCGCGGTTCGGCTCGCCGACGCTCGCGCTGCTGGTCGCGATCACGGGCATCGTCGCGACCATGCCCTACATCGCCCTGCAGCTCGTCGGCATCCAGGCGACGCTGGAGGCGATGGGCGTGAAGGGCCACCTTCCGATCATCATCGCGTTCGCCATCCTCGCGGCGTACACGTACCAGTCGGGTCTGCGGGCACCGGCGCTGATCGCGTTCGTCAAGGACGCGCTGATCTACCTCGTGATCATCGTCGCGGTGCTGTACATCCCGCACAAGCTGGGCGGCTGGGGCCACATCTTCGGCGCGGCGCAGGCGAAGTTCGACAAGACGCCGGCACCCGCCGACGGCACGCTGCTGAACGCCAACAACCAGCTCAACTACGCGATGCTGGCGCTCGGCTCGGCGCTCGCGCTGTTCCTGTACCCGCACAGCGTCACCAGCGTGCTGGCCGGCAAGAACCGCAACGTGATCAAGCGGAACATGGCCGCGCTGCCCGCCTACAGCTTCCTGCTCGGCCTGATCGCGCTGCTCGGCTACATGGCGATCGCGGGCGGCATCAAGCCCGTCGTGGGGGCCAACGGCAAGCCGGACGGCAACACGATCGTGCCGCTGCTGTTCGACCACGTGTTCCCGAGCTGGTTCGCGGGCGTGGCCTTCGCCGCCGTCGGCATCGGCGCGCTGGTCCCCGCCGCGATCATGTCGATCGCCGCGGCGAACCTCTTCACCCGCAACATCTACCGCGAGTACTTCCGGCCGGACGCCACCGACCGTGAGGAGGCGCGGGTCAGCAAGCTGGTCTCGCTGCTCGTCAAGGTCGGCGCGGTCGCCTGCATCCTGCTGCTGGACCCGCAGTTCTCCATCGACCTGCAGCTCATCGGCGGCGTCATCATCCTGCAGACGCTGCCCTCGGTCGGGCTCGGCCTGATCACCCGGTGGTTCCACCGGGGCGGCCTGGTCGCGGGCTGGGCCGCGGGCATGGCGGCGGGCATGTGGATGCTGTACCGGATCCCCAACCCGGCGACGAAGAAGCTGCACTTCGGCGGGTCCGCGTACCCGCTGAACGACCTCGGGTTCGACACCAAGCTGACCGTGTACGCCGGTGCGATCGCGCTGGTGGTCAACCTGGTCGTCGCCGTGGTCGCGACGCTCGTGCTGCGGGCGGTCGGGGCCGAGGACGGCGAGGACGCCACCCGCGAGGGCGACTACTACGCCGACGAGGGCGACCCGAAGGTCGAGCGGGGTACCGGCGAGATCGAGGCCGAGCTCGCCACCTGATGTACGCCGGGGTGGTCCGGCATCGCGCCGGACCACCCCGTACGGGGACCTACACGTCGTCTTCCAGGTAGGACGGGTCGGCGACCTCGAGCTTGGCGCGTACGGCCGCGAGAAGGGCCTCGCGCACCTCGGCGTGACGGTCGTCCAGCAGCCCCGCACGGATCGCGGTGGCCAGCTCCGCGTCGCCGGCGACGCCCAGCTCCGCCAGGCGCGCGCGGTGAGCGGCATCCTGGGCCGGGCCCAGCTCCATCTCGCGCTCGGCGATGGCCAGCGCGTTGACCGCCACCCGGGCGTGGAACCTGAGGCGTCCCTCGGCGGTGGCCAGCACGTCGCGTTCGAGGAACTCCCGCACGGCCTGGACCAGCTCGCGCGCGGTCGGCCTGTCGTGCACCATCGCCCTTCCCCTCACGTCAGGACAGAATGTGATTCTAGACCTGAGGAGGGACCGATGAGCTTCGAGGTACCCGAGTCCGTACGGCCGGTCCGCGACGCCGTGCACGCGTTCATGACCGAGCGGGTCGAGCCCGCCGAACCCGCGCTGCGCGGGAACGGTGACGAGGCGCGCGACCTGCTCACCGACCTCCAGAGGCAGGCGCGCGCCGAGGGGCTGTGGGCGCTCGGCCACCCCACCGAGCTGGGCGGCGGCGGCCTGCCGTTCCTCGACTACGTCTACGTCAACGAGGTGCAGGGGCGGAGCGAGTTCGGGCAGCTCGCGCTGGGCACCTTCACGTTGCAGGACTCCCTGATGCTGCACCGGTACGCCGCCCCGGAACAGCGGACGCGCTACCTCGAGCCGCTCGTGGCCGGCGACATCTGGCCGAGCTTCGCGATGACCGAACCCGGCGTGGCCGGCTCGGACCCGACCGGCCTGCGGACCCACGCGACGCTCGAGGGCGACGAGTGGGTGATCCGTGGGCGCAAGTGGTTCACGACGGGCGCGAACCGCGCGGCGTACACGACGGTCATGTGCCGGACCGAGCCGGAGGGCACCGCGCCGCACCGGGCGTTCAGCATGATCCTGGTGCCCACGGACAAGCCCGGCTACCGCATCGTCCGCGACACACCGGTGCTGGGCATCGACGGCGGCCACTGCGAGGTCGCGTACGAGGACGTGCGGGTCCCCGCCTCGAACCTCCTCGGGCCGCGCGGCCACGGCTTCGTGATCGCGCAGGAGCGGCTCGGCCCCGGGCGGATCTTCCACTGCATGCGCTGGCTCGGCCAGGCGCAACGGGCCTTCGACCTGCTGTGCGCGCGGCTGCACGAACGCGACGCCTTCGGCGGCCCGCTCGCGGACAAGCAGCTCATGCAGCAGCACGTGTTCGAGTCGTACGCCCAGATCCAGGCGGCGCGGCTGCTCACGCTCCAGGCCGCGCACAAGATCGACGCCGGTGACCAGGCCCGTGTGGAAATCGGCGCGATCAAGGTGGTCGGCGCCCGGATGCTGCACGACGTCATCGACCGGGCCATCCAGGTGCACGGCGCGCAGGGCCTCACCGAGGACACGCCGCTCGACCACATGTACCGGCACGCGCGGGCCGGCCGGATCTACGACGGTCCCGACGAGGTGCACGTGACGAGCACGGCGCGCCGCCTCCTGAAGGAGTACGCCGCGGGCCGTAGCTGGGACTTCGGGCTGCGCTAGGGGAGCATGCGCAGGAGGTCCCATTCGTTCTGGCAGGTGCGGCGGCCGATGACGGCGAGCTCGACGGAGCGCTCGCCGCCGGACAGGTGACGCTGGGCCTGCATGACGCAGATGACGCCCCACCGGAGCACGCCGAACGTCTCCCACCAGCGCAGCGCCTCGCGGTCGACGGGGTCGCCGCCCGCCTCCTCGTACGCGGCGACGAGGTCGTCGTAGGTGCCGAAGCCGCCGACCGGCAGCGGCGCGCCGAACCGCCACGCCTTGACGCACAGCCAGCCGAGGTCCTCGAGCGGGTCGCCGAGGTGGGCCAGCTCCCAGTCGAGGACCGCGCGGACCCCGTCCGCGCCGACGATGAGGTTGCCGTTGCGGAAGTCGCCGTGCACGACGGTGGTACGCCCGCCGGGCGGCCGGGTGCGGGCCAGCCGCCGCAGGCCGTACTCGAGCGCCGGGAGGGGTTCGCCGGTCGCGGCCAGCAGCGCGGAGAGGGCCTCGAGCGGGTCGGCGTGTTCGAGCCCGCCGGGCGCTTCCATCCGGTGGACTTCAGCGAGGATCCGCCCGCACTGGGCCGCCAGGTGCGTACGGGCGCCGGCCAGGGCCTCGTCGCGCAGGATCCGGCGCGGGATGGTCTCGCCCGCGACGTACGCGGAGACGACGAACGCGGCGCCCAGGGGGCTGCTCTCGTCGCCGGAGGCGACGACCTCCGGCGACGGTACGCCCGCCGCGGCGGCGGCCCTCATCAGCTCGACCTCGAGGGACAGCGGCAGGCCGATGCCCGGCTGACCTGGGGTGTCGAGCCGCAGCACCAGTGACCGCCCGCCCGCCTCGAACGCGTACGTCTCCCGTGACGCGCCGCCGCTCAGGCGCTGGAGTTTCGCCACCGGCTCGCCGAGAACCTCGGCCAGCGCGTCGCCGAGCGTCATTCTCCCCACCTCCGTCGCGATGGACCTGTAACGATAGATCCCCCCTCGAATGGAGCGCCTGTGGCCCGATCGCTGTCCTACTCCGATGCCGCCAAGCTGCTCGGCGGCGAGGGCAAGACGGTCGCCGCGCTAGACCGGCTCCTCGGCGGGGCGCTGCTGCTCGGTACCGGCGGTGGTAGCGCGTTGGCGCTCGGCCTCTTCGACGCCAAGGGCGAGTTGGCGCGGCTCAGCGGGGAGCTGCTGACCGGGCTGCGCGACAAGGTGTCCGGGCTCGGCCGGTACGACCGCACCCAGCGGCTGGAGGCGGCGCACACCGTGATCGTGCTGACGGCCTTCTTCGAGGCGGTCGACGAGTCCGGACTGCCCGACCTCGAGCTCGACCGGTCCGAGCAGGTCGCGATCGCAGGCGGCGCGGCCGGCGGGTGCGCCACCGATTCCGCAGGGGGCGGACACCTGCTGAATTTCCTCCCCCCGGAGGTCACGCCGGACGTGTCCCGCTCGTGGTCGGCGCGCGCGCTTACGCGTTACTACACGGCATTGTCCGTGCAGGTCACTTCCTTCGTTAAGGGCCTGGTGGTCTGGGATCGCCTCGACGAGACGCGTCGCGGCCGGTATCAGCGAACTCTCCGTGACGAGGTCCCCGAAAGGGCGTTCCGGCGGTACGAGGAGCTGCTCCGGCGGCTGGCGGCCGATTTCCCCGAGGTCGCGTTCTGGGTCAATCGGGCCGAACATCGGGCGACGCGGACCGGGCTGACCGAGCTGGAACGCGTCCTGGCGGGGATCGCGTCGGGACGGGTCCCCGACGACCGGCGGAAGGCCCTGTCCCTGCGGTACCGCGCCGAGCTCGGCCGCGCTGTCGTGCCGACCGGCGACGTACCCGGCGGGCTGAGCATCCCGTCGCTGGGCGAGGCGTACATCGACCACCGGTTCCGCGTGACCGGCCTCGATCGGTACTCGGCGCCGGACCGCGAGGACTGGTGGGACGAACTGCCGGTCCGCGACGACCTGTACGGCTACCTGCTCGGCCACCTGACGTCGCCGGCCACGGTGCGCCGCCCGCTGCTCCTGCTGGGCCAGCCGGGCTCGGGCAAGTCGGTGCTCACGAAGATCCTCGCGGCGCGGCTGCCCGCCTCGGACTTCCTCGTCGTACGGGTCGTGCTGCGGGAGACGCCCGCCGACACCGACCTGCAGGGCCAGATCGAGTACGCCGTGCGCGACGCCACGGGCGAGACTCTGAGCTGGCCGGACCTCACGCGTACGGCCGACGGAGCGCTGCCGGTCGTCCTGCTCGACGGCTTCGACGAGTTCCTGCAGGCGACGGGGGTGAGCCAGTCCGACTACCTGGAGCAGATCGCACGGTTCCAGGAGCGCGAGGCCGACCAGGGACGGCCGGTCGTGGTCCTCGTGACCAGCCGTACGGCCGTCGCCGACCGGGTGCGGATCCCGGTCGAGGGCGCGGTCGCCGTACGCTTGGAACCCTTCGACGAGGGGCAGGTCCGGCGCTGGCTGGACGTCTGGAACCGCGCGAACGCCGGCTACTTCGCCGGGAACGACCTGCGCCCGCTGCCGGCCGAGAGCGTCCTGGCCCACCCGGAGCTGACCGGCCAGCCGCTGCTGCTGCTGATGCTCGCGCTGTACGACGCCGACGGCAACTCCCTGCAGCGGGACGGCGGGGACCTCGACGGCGCCGGGCTCTACGAGCGGCTGCTGGTCCGGTTCGCCGAGCGGGAGGTCGCCAAGTCGGGCGCCCGGCTCGACGAGCGGGAGTTCCGCCGGTCGGTCGAGGAGGACCTGCTGCGGCTGTCGGTGGCGGCGTTCGCGATGTTCAACCGGGGGCGCCAGTGGGTCACCGAGGACGAGCTCAGTACGGACCTGGCCGCCCTCGTGGACGATCGCGGCGCCGCGATCGGCGTCCAGGCGCCGCTCACCCCGGGCCAGACGATCGTCGGCCGGTTCTTCTTCGTCCACCAGGCCCAGGCGATCCGCGACCAGACCCGCCTGACGACGTGCGAGTTCCTGCACGCGACGTTCGGGGAGTACCTCGTCGCGCGGCTGGTCGCCCGCGAGCTGGCCGAGCTCGCCCGCGACGCCGAGCATCACGCGCGGCGCACCCGCCGGACCGCGACCGACGACGGATTCCTGTACGCCCTGCTGTCGTACGTCCCGCTCTCGATGCGCCGCCCGACCGTGGACTTCCTGAAGTCGCTGCTGGACGGCGACTCCTCGGTACGCACGCTGCTGCTGGGGATGTTCACGGCCGCCATGGACCCGCGCGGCGCGGACCGTCACGCGGACTACGCGCCGGAACGCCTGCCGGTACCCGCGCGGTACGCCGCGTACGCGGCCAACCTCCTGCTGCTCACCGCGGCCACCGGCGGCGAGATCACCGGCGAGGAGCTCTTCCCCGACGCCGTGAACTCCGTGACGGGCTGGCGGCAGCACGCGACGCTCTGGCGCTCGCAGCTCAGCAACGAGGGCTTCTTCAGCCTGGCGGAGACCCTCACCCCGCGGCGGTTCTGGCGCGACGAACGGACGCGGGCGCTGACCGTCACCCTGGACGGTGAGGCGGATCCGACGATCGACCTGCGCTGGACCTACAACGAACTGGCGCCCATTCGGGGGACCAGCCAAATTCTGATGGACCTGGACATCGAGAGCGCCTTCCTCTGCTCGATGCTCGGCGACACGCTGACCCACGCCCTACGGCCGTGGCAGGACATGAACACCTTCATCGTCTTCGGCGAGAACGGCGGCCCGGCGACCTCCCCGGTGCACCTGCTCACCACGCTGCTGAACGCGAGCACCGACGAGGTCCCGCCCGCCAAGCTGATGCGGTGCTACGACGCCTGCCTGGCCGCCGCCTCCGAGATGCGGGGTGACCAGCGTTATCTGCGCGTCGTGCTCCGCCAGCTCGTGCTCGACGCTCCGCGGCTGCCATCCGAGTGGATCGACGACCTGCTTTCGATTTTTGACGAGCGGCGCGGCGATGGGAGGCTGGACTCGCTGGTCGATCGGGTGCACGCCGCGCGCCGTACGACTCCCCTCATCTGAGCCCCGCGTGGCGCCCGGAGTCCACGGGCCGTGGGACCGTAGACCCGTACGCTCCGCGTACGGTGAGAGTGACCTTTCCTGGAGGACGAGCAGACGGTGAGCCAGAACGTGTCGGATGGTGTGACGAGCTTCGCGGACCTGGGGCTGCGGCCAGAACTCATGGACGCCGTGTCCGGTCTGGGCTATGAGGAGCCGACGCCCATCCAACGTGAGGCGATCCCGCCGTTGCTGGCGGGCCGGGATCTGATCGGGCAGGCCGCGACGGGGACGGGCAAGACGGCGGCGTTCGCGCTGCCCGTACTCCAGGGCCTGAGCGACGGCGGCCGGGGCACCGGCCCGTCGGCCCTGGTCCTGGTGCCCACGCGGGAACTCGCCGTGCAGGTCTCCCAGGCGTTCCACCGCTATGGCCGCGGGCTGGGCGTGCGCGTCCTGCCCATCTACGGCGGGCAGTCGATCGGCTGGCAGATGAAGGCGCTCGAGCGCGGGGTCGACGTGGTGGTCGCCACGCCCGGGCGGGCGCTGGACCACATCGGGCGCGGAACCCTCCATCTGCGCGGTGTCGAGACGGTCGTCCTGGACGAGGCGGACGAGATGCTCGACATGGGGTTCGCCGAGGACATCGAGGAGATCCTGCAGGAGACTCCCGAGGAGCGGCGGACCGTGCTGTTCTCCGCGACGCTGCCCGCGCGGATCAAGGGACTCACCGGCCGCTACCTCCGCGACCCGGTCCAGATCCAGGTGGGCCGCGAGGCGGCGGCCCCCGGTGAGGGCCCCAAGGTACGGCAGTGCGCGTACGTGGTCGCACGTGCGCACAAGCCGGCGGCGCTCGGGCGCCTGCTGGACGTCGAGGCGCCCACGGCCGCGATCGTCTTCTGCCGCACCCGTGAGGAGGTCGACCAGCTCGCGGAGACCCTCAACGGGCGCGGCTACCGCGCCGAGGCGCTGCACGGCGGCATGAGCCAGGACCAGCGCGACCGGGTCATGGGCCGCCTGCGCAGTGGGACGGCGGAGCTGCTCATCGCCACCGACGTGGCCGCGCGCGGGCTCGACGTCGAGCAGCTCACCCACGTCGTCAACTACAACGTCCCGTCCGCGCCCGACTCGTACGTGCACCGCGTCGGCCGGGTGGGCCGGGCCGGCCGTGAGGGTGTCGCCATCACCCTGGCGGAGCCGCGTGAGCACCGGATGCTCAAGACGATCGAGCGGGCGACGAAGCAGCGGATCACGGTGGAGCGGGTCCCGACGGTCGCCGACCTGCGCGCGCGTCGCCTGGAGCTGACCCGCGCCGCGCTGCAGGAGAGCCTGCTCGACGACAACCTGGACCAGTTCGTGACCGTGGTCGAGTCGCTCGCCGAGGAGTTCGACGTCATGGAGGTGGCGCTCGCCGCGGTGAAGCTGGCGTACGAGTCCAGCGGCGCGGCGGCCGACGAGGAGGAGATCCCGCAGATCGCCCAGCGGCCGGAGCGGGACAACCGGGACCGCGGAGACGGCGCCGGGCCCGGACGCCGCGACCGGCGCGGTGGGGCCACCGCCAAGGGCATGACGCGCCTGTTCTTCAACGTCGGGCGCGCCGCGGGCGTACGGCCGCAGGACCTGGTCGGTGCGATCGCCGGCGAGTCGGGCCTGGCCGGGCGCGACATCGGGGCGATCGAGATCGCCGACCGGTTCTCGCTGGTGGAGGTCCCCGAGTCGTCGGCGGACGAGGTGATCAAGGCCTTCCGCCGCAGCACGGTCAAGGGCCGGAAGGCCACCGTGCGCCGCGAACGCGACGCGCCGGCCAAGCGACCGCGCTGAGGCGGGTCACGCCGGGCGGCGTGCCGTCTCCTTCGCCGCGGAGAACCGCAGGGCGTCATCCTGGATGCGGCCGTACCGCAGCTTGACCAGGTCGTGCGCGTAGCTCATGCCGAGCCGCCACGGGGATCGTGAGCCCGCTCTGGGGAACTCCTCGATGGAGCGCAGCACGTACCCGGCCTGGAAGTCCATGAGCGGGCGCTCACTGACCGTGGGGTCGTCGTTGACCGGAACGCACTGGTCGTAGCCGTTCGCGTCCAGGTGGCGCAGCAGCCGGACGACGTACTCGCTGACGAGGTCGGCCTTGAGGGTCCACGACGCGTTCGTGTAGCCGACGGTGAAGGCGAAGTTCGGCACGCCGCTGAGCATCATGCCCTTGTACGCCATCGTCTCCGGCGGGCTGATCTCGCGGCCGTCGACGGCGAGACGGGCTCCGCCGAAGGCCAGGAGCCGCAGGCCGGTGGCCGTGACGACGATGTCCGCGTCGAGTTCGGCGCCGGATCGCAGGCGCAGCCCCGTCTCGGTGAACTCCTCGATCTGATCGGTGACCACCGATGCCCGCCCGTCGCGGATCGCGGCGAACAGGTCGCCGTCGGGGGCGACGCACAGCCGCTGGTCCCACGGCTGGTAGCGCGGCTTGAAGTGGGTGTCGACGTCGTAGCCCGGCGGCAGCCGCCGGATCGTCGCCCTGCGGATGATCGACCGCACGAGGCCCGGACGGCGGCGGCTGAGCTGGAAGAACAGCGTGGTCATCACGACGTTCTTCCACCGGGTGATCATGTACGCGCCGCGGTCCCCGAGCAGCCGCCTCAGGCCGTTCGCGATCGCGTCCTCGGCCGGCAGCGCCATGATGTACGTCGGCGATCGCTGCAGCATCGTCACGTGCGCGGCCTGCTCGGCCATGGCCGGGACCAGCGTCACGGCCGTCGCGCCGCTGCCGATCACGACGACCTTCCGGCCGGTGTGGTCGAGGTCGTCCGGCCAGTGCTGGGGATGGACGACGGTGCCGCCGAACCGCTCGATGCCGGGAAGGCTCGGCGTGTGGCCGGCGTCGTAGTGGTAGTAGCCGCTGCAGGCGTAGAGGAAGCGGGCGGTCAGCCGGACCGGTTCGCCGTCGTGGTCCGCCTCGACCGTCCAGCGGGCGTCCGTGCTGGACCATTCCGCCCGCACCACCCGGTGCCCGAAACGTACGTGCCGGTCGATTCCCGCCTCGGTGGCGGTCGCCTGGATGTAGCGGAGGATCGACGGTCCGTCCGCGATCGCCTTCGCCTGCGTCCACGGCCGGAACCGGTAGCCGAGGGTCATCATGTCCGAGTCGGACCGCACGCCGGGATACCGGAAGAGGTCCCACGTCCCGCCGATGGCATCGCGCGCCTCGAGGATCGCGTAGGTCCGGTCGGGGAAGGCCTCCCGGAGGTGATGCGCCGCGCCGATGCCGGACAGGCCGGCTCCGACGATCAGCACGTCGACGTGCTCGGCGATGGTCGTCACACCGTGTCCTTCCCCCGGGCGCGCAGCCTGGACTCCAGCCGCGAGATCACCGCGTAGTAGTGGGTGGGCGCGATCCGCGCGAGCGCGTCGAACGCGTAGGCGTCCGGGCCGACGAGAATGCGCGCCTTGTCCCGTTCGACGCCATTGTGGATGATCGCCGCCGCCTTGTCCGGCGAGGTCATCGTGAGCGCCTCGAACTGCGCCGCCATCTCCTCCTTCGTACGCCCGAGCCCTTCCGGGTCCTTACGTACGCGCGCGTTGCGGGCGATGTTGGTCGTGATACCGCCCGGATGCACGGTCACGGCGCGTACGCCGGTGCCGCGCAACTCCTGGCGCAGCGCCTCGGTGAAGCCGCGTACCGCGAACTTCGAGGCGCAGTAGGCGCTCTGGTGGGGCATGCCGAGGAGCCCGAACACGCTGGAGGTGTTCACGATGACGCCGTCGTCCTGTTCGACGAGGATCGGCAGGAACGCGCGCGTCCCGTGGACCACGCCACGGAAGTTGATGTCGTGCAGCCAGTCGTCGTCCTCGGGCACCGCGTCCAGGACGCTCGACGCCACGGCGACACCCGCGTTGTTGAACACCGCCGACAGCGGCGCCGGGAGCCAGTCACGTACCTCGTCCGCGAATCGCCGCTGGTCGGCCGCGTCACGTACGTCGAGGACCCGGGTGAGCACCGGGCCGGGCAGCGACGCCGCGGTCTCCTTCAGCCCGGCCTCGTCCACGTCGGCGACGGCCACGGGCGAGCCGAGCCCCGACAGCCGCCGCGCGAGGCTGCGGCCGATGCCCGACGCCGCGCCGGTGATCACCACCGGGCGACCGGTGATCTTACGAGGTCGTCGAGGCATCGGTGCTCCTTGGGGTTCCGGGTCGCCCGCCGCGCGCGTGGTCGTCGATGAGGTCGAGCAGGACCGGCCACGCGCCTTCGGGCAGGTCGTGGCCCATGCCGCGGATGGTCTCGAGCCGGGCGCCGGCGATCGCCCGTACGGTGGCGGCCCCGCCGGTCGGGGCGACCATGCGGTCGCGATCGCCGTGGATGACCAGCGTCGGGGCGGTGACCGCCCGCAGCCCGGCCGTCCGGTCGCCGGAGCTGAAGATCGCGGCGAGCTGGCGTCCCACGCCCACGCGCGAGGGATCACGGTCCCACGCCAGCCCGGCCCGCTCACGTACCCGGGCCTCGTCGAAGGGGAAGCCGTGCGAGCCGATGTGCCGGAACATCCGCACGGCCCGTTCGACCGCCGCCTCCCGGGTCGTGGGCCGCTCGGTGGCCATCAGCCGCCAGGTCGACAGCCTCGGCCGCCCGACGCGGCGCGCCCCGGTGGTCGACATGATCGAGGTCAGCGTCCGTACCCGCCCCGGGCACAGCGCCGCGACGGTCTGCGCGATCATGCCGCCCATCGACACCCCGACGAAATGGGCGTCGTCGTGCCCGAGCGCGTCGAGGAGCCCGACGGTGTCGGTGGCCATGTCGGCGAGGTCGTACTGGTCCGGGTGCCGGCGCCGCGTGATGATCGCGGCCGGACCGGGCGGCCGGAAACGCAGGTGGGTCGACCTGCCGACGTCCCGGTTGTCGAAGCGTACGACCCGATAGCCGCGTGCGGCCAGCCGCTCGCAGAACGCGGTCGGCCAGCTCTGCAACTGCTGCCCCAGCCCGGCGACGAGGACGAGCGGATCCGCGCCGACGTCGCCGACCTCCTCGTAGGCGAGCGTGATGCCGCGCCCCACGTCCGCGACGCGTTCGCCCATCACCGCGCTCCGGCGGTCGTGGCCGGGGCCGTCTGGGAGTTCCGGCGCCGTACGATCGCCCGGCCCCCCTTCGCCGGGGCGTTGGCGATGCCGCGCGAATGCCATCGTTCGTCACGCTCGTCCGTCGGCACCAGCGAGAAGTCGGACAGCATGGTGCGCAGGACCACGTTCATCTCCATGTTCGCGAAGGCCGCGCCGACGCAGCGCCGGGTGCCGCCGCCGAACGGGATCCACTGGTACAGGTCCGGCTTCGCGTCGAGGAAGCGTGACGGGTCGAAGGCCCGCGCGTTCGGGAAGAGCGCCTCGTCGTCGTGGATCAGGGTGATGCCGACGAGCGCCGTGTACCCCTTCGGCACGGTCCACGGTCCGAGCCGGAAGCCGTCGACCTTGATCTTCCGTCCGACGAGATCGATGACCGGGCGGGAGCGCTGCACCTCGAGGATCGTCGCCTCGCGGAGCGCGCTGCCGCCCGCGTCCACCTCCTGGACGAGCTCGCGCAACACCGCGGGGTGGCGGCGAAGCCGCTCGACCGCCCAGGCGAGCGTGGTCGCGGTCGTCTCGTGCCCGGCGGAGAGCAGTGTGAGCAGCTGGTCGGCGATCTCGCTGTGGCTCATCCCCGAACCGTCGTCGTACCGGCTCTGCAGCATCAGCGCGAGGACGTCGTCACGCTGGTCGAGGTCGTCGGCGCGTGCGGCCTTGGTGATCAGGCTCTCGACGATCGCGTCGTACTCCCGGCGCATCAGGCGGAACCGGCCCCACGGGCTCCACCGTCCGAGGTCGATCTCCGGAAGCGGCAGCACGGCCAGCCGCGAGCCGAGGGTGACCAACGGCGGCAGCAGGTCGCGCAGTCGGCCGAACTCGGTGCCCTCGGCGCCGAACACCGCGCGCAGGATCGCGTTGAGCGTGATGCGCATCATCGAGGGCAGCGTCGCGAAGGCCTGGTCCTCGGGCCACGACGCCAGCTCGCGCACCGTCTCTTCCTCGACGATCTTCTCGTACGCCGCGAGCCGCCGGCCGTGGAACGGCGGGACGAGCAGCTTGCGCTGCCTGCGGTGCTCCGCGCCGGTGAGCGCGAACAGCGAGCCGGGGCCGAGCATCCGCCCGAGATTCGGCTCGAGGTTGTCCGCGACCTCGGGGCCGCCCGTGAAGAGCTGCTTGATCTGTGCGGGATCGCTGATCACCACCGCCCGGCCGAAGACCGGAACGTTGACGGTGAAGGCGTCGCCGTGCCGGTCGCGCAGCCGGCGCATGCCGCGCAGCGGAGTCGTCAGGGCGTAGAGGCCCTGCGCGAAACGTGGCGCGGACGGGCCGGGTGGAAGCGTCGCAGTCGTCATCGGGGCACACCCTCTCAGCGTGGTACGCGAACGTACCACCGGTACGGTACGCCGTCGTACCATTGGATTTCAAGGGCACCTCGAGACGGGAGGTATAGCGTGATCCCGGTGACGACTGTGCGGCATCGGCGCCCACTGGACGCCCCTGACGACGACACCGGCGGCTTCCGCCAGCGGCTGCTCGACGGCCTCGCCGCGTCGATCACGGAGAAGGGCTACCGGGACACCACGGTCGCCGACATCGTGCGCCGCGCGCGTACGTCGCGGCGGACCTTCTACGAGCACTTCTCGAGCAAGGAAACCTGCTTCGTCGCGCTTCTCACCTGCGCCAACACGGAGATGATCCGCCAGATCTCCACCACCGTCGACCAGTCCGCGGCCTGGGCGGACCAGGTACGGCAGGCGGTCGAGGCGTGGATCGCCGGCGTGGAGTCCGAGCCCGCCATCATGGTGAGCTGGATCCGCGACACGCCCTCACTCGGCGACGCGGCGCGCCGACTGCAGCGCGACATGATGGAAGCCTTCATCATCATGATCCAGACGCTCTGCGACACCGGCGAATGGCGCGCCTCCGGCGCCGGACCGGTGTCACGGCCACTCGCCATCATGCTGCTCGGCGGCCTGCGCGAGCTGACCGCGGCCACCGTCGAGGACGGCGGACGGGTCGGCGACGTCACCGAGGTGGCGGTCCAGGCCTCGATCGCCCTGCTCGGCCCGCGCACCTAGGCCCACGCGCCTAGGGCGGTGTGATCTCAGGCCGAGCCGTCGGTGATGGGGAGGCCGTCGAGGAGGAGGTCGACGATGCCGTCGACGACCGTCTTGCGTGGGACGTCGGAGTGGTCGAGCCACCACTCCCCCGCGGCCTGCACCATGCCGACGGTCGCGTGACCCCAGACGTGGGCGCGTATCTGGTCGTGGAGGCGGCCCTCGGCGAGGAGGATCTCGGCGAGCTGCCCGCCGAGGCCGCGGATGAGAGTGCTCATCGCGCTGTGCGTCGCGGTGTCCTCGGCGCCGGCGCGGTGGACGAGGAACCCGTACAGCGGCCGGTTGGCGGCGATGGCCGACAGATAGGTGTCGATGGCGGCGCTCGAGCGCTCACGCATCGACCCGGCGCGTACGAACGCGGCGCGCACGGTGCCCATCAGGACACGGACGTGCCGGTCCGCGAGCGCCTGGTAGAGGCCGCTCTTGTCGCCGAAGTGCCGGTACAGGATCGGCTTGCTGATGCCCGCCTCGGCCGCGATGGAGGCCATCGACACGTCGGGCCCCTCGCGCAGGATGATCCGGTCGGCCGCCTCGAGCAGGGCACGCCTGCGGCGCGGGTCACGTCCCGGCGCCACCGCCGGTGCCCTCGCCGGCACCTCGGCACCCTCCGCCGCCCGCGTGTCTCCACCGTCACTCACCCCGCGAGCGTAGCGATTCCGCCCCACCCGCCCGAAATGCCGGGGTCCACGCTCGGTAGCGGGGCGCGGCCGTGGGGGCGTGGATGGGAGCTCACCGGCCCGCCTTCCGGCGGTTCAGGGACCCGAGGCCGGTGGCATGACCGGCGGTCCGATGTGGTCGCGGCGGGTCGGTTGGTGAGCCAGGGGAACCAATCGCTCGGGCCGCCCGTCTCACTCCCCGTGGCCGGTTCCCCAGTGCCCGGGTTCGCCCTGGCGTACGCTGTGGGCCGGCCGTCGATCGGAGTCGCCTCCGGAGGCCGGGTACTAGGGTGCATGGCCATGGCGGGCGCAGGTCTCCGCCATGCCGCCGTTCCCGTACTGCCCTTGGAGGGTCCCCCGTATGGTCACGCCGCGTCTGCCGCACGTCCGTGGACTGGGCAGATGCCTGGCGGTCGTCGCGGTGATCCTCGCGGTGTGGGTGACGACCCTCGGGGCGGGGCGGGTCAACGTCTATGACAAGCCCGGCGCGCTGCCGGCGTTGTCGGTGTCCACGCTCGCCGCGCGGTACAAGGCGAACCGGCGGGCGATGAACCAGGCGCTCGGTACGGCCGAGCGCATCAAGGACGGCGACCGGGCGAGCGCACTGAACGGGCTGCTGGCCCCCGGGCGGGAGTTCCTGTCCTTCGACCCGCGCGGGCCGGGCCAGGCGGTCGAGGTCGTCGGTGATCTGGCGCACGCCCGGCGGGTGGCGATCCTCGTACCAGGGGCCGACACGACGCTGTCGACGTTCGACCATCGCGGGGAGCGGCCGTTCGCCACGCCCGGCGGCGGCGCGCGGGCGCTGATGGACCAGGCGCGGCGTACGGACCCGTCGTCCGGCCTGGCGGTGATCGCGTGGCTGGGCTACCAGCCCCCGGCGACGACCAGCGCGGGCGTGATGACCGACCTGCGGGCCGACTCGGGTGCCACCCGGCTCCGCCGGCTGGTCCAGGGCGTGCACGGGCTCAACCCGGTGGCCCGCACGACGCTGCTGTGCCACAGCTACGGCTCGGTGGTGTGCGGCGAGGCGGTGCACGGCCTGCCCGTCGACGACGTCGCGGCCTTCGGCAGCCCGGGGATGTCCGTGGCGCGCGCCGCCGGTCTCGGTACGCACGCCCGGGTGTGGGCGGCGCGGGGTAGTTCCGACTGGATGCAGTTCGTTCCGCACGTACGGGTCTTCGGGCTCGGGTTCGGTACCGACCCGGTCTCATCGGGTTTCGGCGCGCGCGTGTTCGGGGCGGGTTCGGCGGGGCACAGCGACTACCTCCGGCCGGGTTCCGTGTCGCTGCGGAACCTCGCGTTCATCGCGCTGGGCCATGGCGCGCAGGTCAGTGCGGCCTAAACTACCCTGAACCGTTCATTTGACACTATCAACGCCGTTCAGTCAACGGCGAAATCAACTTGAAATTTACTAATTTCGGTTGCTCCACAAAACGGGCATTTGGTGCTTGAGTAAGTCGCGTTCCGTCCCCCCGTTACGGAGAACCGATGAAACTCCCCCGCCTCGTCGCATCGGCTGCGTGTGCTGTGGCCCTCGCCGGTGCGACGATCGCCGTGGCGACGCCCGCTTCGGCGTCGACCACGAACTACGTCGCGCTGGGCGACTCTTACTCGTCCGGCGTCGGCGCCGGGTCATATGACGGCAGTAGCTGCAAGCGCAGCACCAACGCGTACGCCTCGCTGTGGGCCGCCTCGCACTCACCCGCGTCGTTCAACTTCGTCGCGTGCTCGGGTGCCACCACCGCGGACGTCGCCGGCAGCCAGCTCGGCGCGCTCAACTCGAGCACCTCGCTCGCGAGCATCACGATCGGCGGCAACGACGCCGGATTCAGCGACGTCATGCAGACCTGCGTCCTGAGCTCGGACTCGACCTGCCTGTCGGCGGTCGACGGCGCCAAGAGCTACGCCCAGAACACCCTGCCGGGCAACCTGAGCTCGCTGTTCGGCTCGATGCGGTCGGCGGCTCCGAACGCCAACGTCGTCGTGATGGACTACCCGCACCTGTACGTCATCACGAGCATCTGCGTGGGCCTCAGCAACACCAAGCGGGACGCCCTGAACAGCGCGGCCGACACGATCGACGGGGTCATTCAGACCGCCGCCGGAAACGCCGGCTTCACGTTCGCGGACGTCCGCGGCCAGTTCAGCGGGCACGAGCTGTGCTCCAACGACGACTGGCTGCACTCGGTGGACGTCTCCAACCTGGGCGACTCCTACCACCCGACGGCCCTCGGACACTCCTCGGGCTACCTGCCGGTCTTCAGCTCGGCGGCGGGTTCGGCGCTCAAGCGGGCCAAGGCCAAGCGCTGAGGACAGCACGAAAATCGGTTTTTGGCAGGGCCGCCCGCACGCGGGCGGCCCTGCCGCACTACGATTCCTCCGCGGCGTCGTGATTTCCATGGCCGCCGTACCGACTGCGATGGACGATCTCCAACGGCTGCCGCCAGGCGTAGACGAGCTGTTCGAGGACGGCGTAGCCGCCCGATCACTGTCGGTCACGCTTCCTGTCGGATCCGTCATCTGGCCTGATCCGGGCTTTCCCCAGCACCAGGTGGCCAAGCGCCCCGCGTTCTGGATCAGCGACGGTCCGGTGGACGCCGCGCTGTGGGCGCGCCTGCGGGCCGAGCACGCCACCTCCGGGCTTTGGCCGCTTCTCCTCGAGGACTCCGCGCAGCCGTGGTCGGCCGGCCAGATCGCCCCCGAGCCGACGACGGAGATCGGCGACTACGACCCCATGGCCTTCATGGCCGAGGTCTGGGCCGAGTGGGGCGAGCACCCGCCCATCGACATCGACCCGTTCGGCGACTACTCCCCCGGCCCCGCGCCGCCCGGCGTACGCCGCGAGGAGCCCTCGACGGCGGCCGATCGCTGCGCGGCGTCGCTCGCCGGCCGGCCGCTCGGCCTCGTACCGGCCGGGCGCGGCGCGGACACGCTCACCGCCATCGGCTGGCAGGGCGCCCGCCACCACAACCCCTTGACCGCGCCGCTGTCGGCGGTGGTGCGCGGCTGGGAGGAACGCTTCGGCGCGCAGGTCGTCGGGCTCGGCTTCGACACCCTCGACCTGAGCGTCGCCGCCCCGCCGACCAGCTTCCGGCACGCGATGCACGTCGCCGCCGAGCACGCGACGTTCTGTCCCGAGGCCATCGTCCAGGGGTCCGGCAGCATCGCGGGCCACGCCGAGGAGATCCTCGGTTGTGGCATCTGGTCCTTCCGCTGGGAATGATCCTTTGAGAGACCGGGTTGCGGCTCGACGGAACTCCCACTGACAGACTGGAGGCCGGCCCATGTCCGGACTGAGCGAGGACGCCAAGAAGCTGCTGCGCGAGCCGATCCACGGATGGGTGTCGACCGTACGCCCCGACGGATCGCTGCACAGCACCGTGGTCTGGGTGGACGTCGACGGTGACGACGTCATCTTCAACACCGCGGTCGGGCGCGCGAAGGAACGCCACCTGCGCGCGAACCCGCAGGTCTCGATCAGCGTGCTCGACCCGAACGACGCGTTCCACGCCGTGAGCGTCTCCGGCGAGGCGACGCTCGACGAGGAGGGCGCCGACGCCGTCATCGACGGACTCGCCAAGAAGTATCTCGGCGTGGACACATACCCCTTCCGTCAGGCGGACGAGCGGCGGATCACCGTGCGCGTACGGCCGGACAACGTCATCTATATGCCCGGTCGATAGGACACATGGCGCGCCATTTAACGGCGTTTATGCAGGTGGCCGGTCCGATCGGGCCGGCCATCGGCGTTCCGCCAAACCTGCGGCACCCGAGAATGCCGCAACCGGACAGATGTGTTGACGCCATGTCAGGAACATGGAATCGGTGGTGCGTAGCGACGTTCGTGAGGAGACGGAATGCGCGCGCACCCCCGCTGGACCCACCTTGCCCTCGGGCTGCTCCTGACCTTCACGCTCGCCGCGCCCGCGCGGGCGACGGCCACGCAACAGGTGACGATCGACGGCCGTTCGGGCGGGCTGACGTTCGACGGGATCGGCGCGCTGAGCGCCGGCGGCTCGTCGCGCCTGCTCATCGACTATCCCGAGCCCCAGCGCCGGCAGATCCTGGACTACCTGTTCAAGCCGGGGTACGGCGCGGCGCTGCAGATCCTGAAGGTCGAGATCGGCGGTGACACCAACTCCACGGACGGCGCCGAGCCCGGCCACATGCGCACGCCGTCCGAGGTCGACTGCGACCGCGGCTACGAGTGGTGGCTGATGGAGCAGGCCAAGGCCCGCAACCCGCAGATCAAGCTGTCGGCCCTGCAGTGGGGCGCGCCCGGCTGGGCCGGCACCGGAGCGGCGCGGCCGACGGTGTGGACCGACCGCGACGTGGACTACCTGACCACGTGGCTGGGCTGCGCGCGCCGCCACCACCTGCACATCGACTACCTGGGCGGCTGGAACGAGGGGTACTCCGACGCCGCCTGGTTCGTCCGGCTGCACCAGGCGCTGCACGAGCGCGGGTACGGCGATACGAAGGTGGTCGCCGACGACAGCTTCAACTGGGACGTCGTCCCGTCGCTCACCAAGGACGCGGCGTTCCGGTCGGCGGTCGACGTCGTCGGCCAGCACTACGTCTGCGGATACCTGAACGACTACCTGCACTGCCCCAGCCCGGCCGCGGCCCGGTCCCTCGGCAAGCCCCTGGCGGCGAGCGAACAGGGCTCGCTGCCCTACGACTCGGGCGCGCGCCCGCTGGCCCGCGCGCTGTCCCGCCCGTACATCGACGGCGCCATGACCTCGACGGTCAACTGGTCGCTGATCGCGTCCTGGTACGACACGATGCCCTTCCAGGCGTCCGGCCTGATGGGCGCCAACGAGCCCTGGTCCGGGGCGTACGTCGCCGGGCCGAGCATCTGGGCGATGGCGCACACGACGCAGTTCACCCGGCCGGGCTGGCGCTACGTCGACTCGGCGAAGGGCTACCTCGACGGCGGCGGCAGCTACGTCGCGCTGCGCGACCCGCGGTCGGACGACTACAGCCTCGTCGTCGAGACCATCGACGCGACCGCGCCGCAGCGGCTGAAGGTCACCGCCACCGGCGGCCTGTCGCCGGCCCCGGTGAACGTCTGGTCCTCGGACCTGTCCTCCTCCGACTCACGGCGGTGGTTCCGCCACGACCCGTCCGTACGGTCCGGCGACACGGTCACCCTCGAACCCGGGCGCGTCTACACGCTGTCCACCACGAGAGGTCAGGGCCGGGGCGACGCGGTCTCTCCGTCCTCCGCGCCGCTGCGGCTCCCGTACCGCGACGGCTTCGACGCCCCTCCGGGCACCGTGCCCCGATACGTCAGCGACCTCGACGGGGCGTTCGAGACCGCGCCCTGCACCGGCCGTACGGGCGGCTGCCTGCGCCAGGTGATCAGCCAGCAGCCGGTGTGGTGGAACGGCTGGCTCAAGCGGCCCATCACCCTCGTCGGCGACCTGAAGTCCTGGCGTGACTACCGCGCGGACGTCGACGTACGGCTCGAGCAGGACGGCTGGACCGAGCTCCTGGGACGCGTCGACGGGCAGTGGGGCGACGCGGTCTCCGGAATCCACCTGCGCCTGTCGAGCGGCGGCGAATGGCAGCTGTACGACGAGAACCTCCAGGGTCAGGACTCGGCCCTGTGCGTGCCCAGCAACCCGGCCTGCGCCGGGATCACCAGCCTGCGCCCGCACCGTCCGGTGCACCGGCGGACCTTCGCGCAGGGCCACGCGCCGGTGACGGGCCGCGACTGGCACCGGCTCGGGCTCGCCTTCGCCGGCGACCAGGTCACCGCCTACCTCGACGACCGGCGCATCGCACGGGTGACCACGTCGGTACACGCGTCCGGGCAGGTCGGCCTGGGCGTCTCCCCGTGGCAGAACGCGCAGTTCGACGACCTGTCGGTGGCCCCGGGCCATACGTCCGGCGACCTGCGCTACCTGCCCGCGCAGCAGCTCAGCGCCACCGGGACCGGCTTCCACTTCGGCTTCGAGCCGCGCAAGGCCGTCGATGGCAGCGTCCAGTCCATGTGGCACTCCGAGTGGAGCCCGCAGAGCCACCTGCCGCAGACGATCACCGTCGACACGGGCGGCGTGAACCGGATCGGCGAGGTCACCTACCAGCCGCGCGAGGACGGCAACACGAACGGTGTCATCACCCGGTACGAGCTGGCCACCAGCGTCGACGGCGTCACCTGGCAGGCGGGCGGGCGGGGCACGTGGCCCCTGGACGCGGCGCGGAAGACGATCCCGCTGCCGGACGTCACCGCCCGGTTCGTACGCCTGACCGCCCTCGCGGGGGGCGGCGGGTACGCGTCGGCGGCCGAGATCCAGGTGGCGGTGCGATGACTCGACTCAGCCGTCCTGGCGGGCGCGCGGTGCCGTGATGCGGCTCAGCCGTCCTGCTTACGGGCGTTGATATAGGTGCCCTTGGCTGGCAGCGTCAGGACCAGGCCGCGGTCGCGCAGCTCCTGCACCGCGCGGCGCGCCGTGCCGAGGGCCACTCCATACTCCTCGGCGAGGTCGCGCTCGCCGGGCAGCCGCGAGTCGGGCTGCAGCTCGCCGCTGTCGATGCGCGCCGCGATGTGGTCGGCCAGCTGCATGTAGACGTACGCGGGCCCGGCGGGGTCGAAGGACGACGTCGCATCATTCACGTGGAGCACGCTAGAGCAGCAGTGAGCTGCACGGATACACAGATAGCGGCATGCCGCTATACACCGCTCTATAGAGCGGGTAGGTTTCCGGTCGTGGGAGTCACCCGGAGACTCCATCACCGCCAGGCCTGCGCGGAGCAATACTGCGGCGGACCTCCGGGACAGCGGGTGGCGGCGCGTGGGGCGCGCCGCCACCCCGACTCTCCGCCGCCGGACGCCAGGTCACCGCCCCGACGCGCAGTGGCCGACACCACCTTGCCGCCGAGCTTTTCCGCCACGCCATACGCGGCTTCGCCGTGAGTACGACGACTCATCGTTGAAGCCGACGCGCAGGAGGGGTCAGCGCCGCGGCACCTCAGCCGCGACCTGCGCCCTTGGAGGCGACGAAAACCGCCCGAGCCCTCCGTTCGAGGACTCGGGCGGTTCTGTCCGCACAGGTCACCTACCTACGCGGAACGCGCCCGGAGGCTCATTCGCCAGGTTTCGGGGCCGAGTCGGTGAACAACGACCAGGTGACGGGCACGCCATGTGACGGGGCGTAGACGACGTAGGCGTTCGGTCCGGGGTCCGCGTCTATGACGATCTGACCATTGAGAGGGAACGAACCAGAAACATGCTTGCGCTTGGGAAGATCAAGCTTCGGATCCGCCTCGCCGAGGTCCGGCCTGCCATTTCCGGTGTGAATATCGGATAGCACTACAGCGCCACCTCTGCCACCACTTCGGGGTCTGCCCGGCCCCACCCCCTGACGCGTGGGCCTGGGAACGGGCAGGCCATGGCGGTTGTTTCGGTCGGGCCCGGTTACGATGGCCGCGTCGGCGAAGACGATGAGAGCCGAGGGATGACCGAACCTCAGGACGCCGCCCCGGACCTCTCTGGGAGCACGGCGTGGAGATGGGCTCTGCGGACCCCGCTACGCGAGTTCCTGCGCACCGAGACGGGTGGTGCGGCGATCCTGCTCGCCGCAACCCTCACCGCGCTCGCCTGGGCCAACGCGGACATCGGGTCCTACGACGCGTTCTGGCGCACGCCGCTGTCGATCCGGATCGGACACATGGGCCTGTCTCAGGATCTTCGCGAGTGGGTCAACAACGGCCTGATGACGTTCTTCTTTTTCGTGGTCGGGCTGGAGGCGCGCCGCGAGTTCGACATGGGCGAGCTGCGCGAGCGCAGCCGGCTCGCGTTGCCGCTGGTCGCCGGGGTCGGCGGGATGCTGGTGCCGATCGCGATCTACCTCGCGGCCAACGCCGGGCGGTCGTCGGCGCACGGGTGGGGCGTCGCGATGTCGACCGACACGGCGTTCGCGCTCGGGATGCTCACGCTCGCCGCCTCGCGGCTGCCGGCCCGGATGCGGACCTTCCTGCTGACCGTCACCGTCGTGGACGACCTGGTCGCGCTGGGTGTCATCGCGGTGTTCTACAGCCGGCGCGTGGAGACGCGCCCGCTGCTGGTCGCGATCGCCGTCTTCGCGCTGATCCTCACGGTCCGCGCCGTACGGGTCAGGTACGGGATCGTCTACGGGCTGCTCGGCGTGGTCGTCTGGGTGGCGATGTACGAGGCGGGCGTCGAGCCCGTGGTCGTCGGCCTGGCCATGGGCCTGCTGACGTACGCGTCGCCGGCGGCGCGCGGCGACCTGGAGCGGGCCAGCGACCTTTTCCGGCTGTTCCGCGAGCAGCCGACGGCCGAGCTCGCGCGTACGGCGGGGGGCGGGCTCGCCGCCGCGATCTCGCCCAACGAACGCCTGCAGCTGCTCTACCACCCGTGGACCGGGTACCTGATCGTCCCGCTGTTCGCGCTGGCCAACGCGGGCGTCGCGGTCGATGGCGCCGTCCTGGCCCGCGCGTTCACCTCGCCGATCACGCTCGGCATCGTGGCCGCCTACATCGTCGGCAAGCCGCTGGGCATCGCGGGCTCCGCGTGGCTGGTGACGCGCCTGACCCGCGGCCGGATCCATCCGCCGGTCGGGTGGGCGTCCGTCGTGGGCGGCGGCACGATCGCGGGCATCGGCTTCACGGTGTCCCTGCTGATCGCCACGCTCGCCTTCACCGGTACGGAGCTCCAGGAGGCCAAGCTCGGCATCCTGGCCGCGGCGGCCGGCGCCTCCGCGGTGACCTGGCTCCTCTTCCGTGGCACGTCGATGCTGCCGAAGCGGCTGCGGATCCGCGCGCTGCTGGGCACCGCCGAGGGCATCGTCGACCTGGCCGCGCCGGTCGACCCGGACCGCGACCACATCCGCGGCGCCGAGGACGCGCCGCTGACCGTCGTGGAGTACGGCGACTTCGAGTGCCCCTACTGCGGCCGGGCCGAACCCGTCGTACGCGAGCTGCTCGCCGACTTCGGCGACGTGCGCTACGTCTGGCGGCACCTGCCGCTGCACGACGTGCACCCGTACGCCCAGCTCGCCGCGGAGGCGGCCGAGGCGGCGGCCCTGCAGGGGGCGTTCTGGGAGATGCACGATCTGCTGCTGGACCACCAGGACGCGCTGCGCCCGCACGAGCTGGCCGGCCACGCCGAGCGGCTCGGCCTGGACCTCACGCGTTTCGACGCCGACCTGCGCCGTCACCACGGCGCCGAACGCGTCGCCGAGGACCTCGACTCGGCCGACCTGAGCGGCGTGAGCGGCACGCCGACGTTCTTCATCGACGGCCGCCGCCATCACGGCGCGTTCGACCTCGAGACGCTGACCGCGGCCGTCCGCACCGCGCGGGCGCGCGCCGCGCTGCGGACCTGACGCGCGAAAATAGACCAAAGTCGTACGCGAGGCGGACGGGTGGTGATGTTTCATAGCCGTTCGGCGGATATGGCCGCCGCCCGCGAGCGAGCAGGCTTGTCTGATGGCACACGGAGAGACCGACACGGTGCTGGCGCGAGACATCTATCTCGGCACGACCGAGGCCGAGCTCGCCGCCCGCTCGGTCCTGGACCGCCTGCTGGCGGTGATCGACCAGAAGATCCTGTTCCCCCGTCGCGGAATCGCCACGTTGCAGCCGGACCGCCTGGTGCTGACCGGCTGGGACAACGCCATGGGTGAGATCTCCCTGCGCCCGGACCAGATCTCCGCGATCACCAACGACGAGACCGAGCACAGCCGACTCCTGACGGGCGGCATCCGGCGATGGGGCGCCCCGCTACGCCTGTTCCTGGACACCGACGAGGTGATCTACCTGCTGCTCAACCGGCGGTGGTTCTCCGAGCGCACCGACAACATCGAGTGGACGGCCCGCCTCACCCGCTGGTGGGAGGCCGACCCGGTGCTGTAGCACGCAGCCCCGCGACGAACACCGCCAGGCCGTACTCGAACTCGCGGTCGAAGTCGCGCCCCCGGGTCCGCAGGGCCGGCGTACGCGCGATGCGCGGGAACCGGCGCGGGTCTACGCGCGCGGCGTCACCGTCGCCCACGTGCTCACGCACGCGGCCGGTGTGCCGCAGGCGCCGGCCGGTGTCACGGTCGCCGACCTGGCCGACTGGGACCTGATGTGCGCGCGGATCGCCGACCTGGAGCCGCTCTGGGAGCGCCGACGTCGACCGGGTGCTGGGCGCGCCCATTCCCAAGGGGCTCGGCTACTTCCTGGGCCTGCCGGAGATGGGCGGGGCGGCCGCGTTCGGGTGCAAGGGCGGCAGCGTCGGCATCGCGTTCGCCGACCCCGCCCGCGGCTTCGCCTTCGCGTTCACCCACAACCGGCCGGCCCGGCCCGGCCGACGACAACGCGGCCCTGATCGCCGGCACGGCCCGCGACGCCCTGGGGCGTATCTGACGGGGACTCAGAGACTGTTGGGGAGCCCTCGCCCGTCGCGAGCGGCGGGCCAGGGGGCGCGTCGCAAGGCGGAGGAGAGAGTCGGCCCGGTGTCGGCCGGCGACCGACGACAACGCGGCGAGGCGTCGCCTGAGCGCCGCGCAGCAGGGCATGGGGCTCCCCAACAGTCTCTCAGGCGAGCGGCACGGGGATCCGCGTGAGAAGCGTGGTGCCCTCTCCGGCCGGGCTCGTGATCCGGATGGAGCCGCCGAGCGCCTCGATCCGGTCCTTGAGGCCGAGGAGTCCGCTGCCGCGGTCGGTGACGGCCCCGCCGCATCCGTCGTCCCGGATGAGGAGCTGGACGACGTCGCCGGCGGTCACCTCGATCTCGATGTGTGAGGCGCCCGCGTGCTTGGCCGCGTTGGTGAGGGCCTCGGACACGACGTAGTAGACGGCCACCTCGATCTGCTCGCCGAGCGGCCGGTCGACGCGCACGGTGCAGGTCGCCGGGACCACGGAGCGCCGGGCGAGCGTGGCGAGGGCGGGCGCGAGCCCGCCACGGGAAATGATCGCGGGATGGAGGCCACGGGAGATCTCCCGTAGCTCGTCGACGATGCCGGACAGCTCGTGCGCCGACTGCTCCAGCTCCTTCCGGAGGCCGGGCTGGCCGCTCGACAGGCCGTTCGCGGCCTGGCGCAGGACGAGACCGAGGGTCACGAGCCGCTGCTGGGTCCCGTCGTGGAGGTCGCGCTCGATGCCGCGCCGCACCGCGTCGGCGGCCGCGACGACCCGTGCGCGCGAGGCGACCAGCTCGGCGCGGCTCTCGGCGTTGGCGATCGCGGTGGCGATCAGCTCGGTGAACTCGCGCATGCGCTCCTCAACCTGGAGCGGCGGCTCGACGCTCAGCCAGTAGGCCATCATCACGCCCCACAGCCGCCCCTCGACCGTGATGGGGCTCCCGGCCGCGTAGTCGAGTCCCTTCTCTCGCGCCCACGCGCCGATCTCACCGGGCGTGGCCCGGTAGGTCATCATCCGGGCCGGGCGCCCGGTGCGCAGCACCATCGACGTGACACTCTCGCCCTCCACTGACAGGCGCAGGCCCACCGGCATCCGGAGCTCGGAGTCGCCGGACTCCGCCCACGAGCCGACGACGGTCACGGAGGCCTCGGTCTCGTAGCGGCGTATCGCGGTGCAGTCGGCCTCCAGGAGGCGCCCCATCTCGGAGGCGACCGTCTTGAAGACGTCCGGCGGAGGGGTTCCCCGCGCGACGAGCGTGGCGACCCGGCGCAGCGCCGCCTGCTCCTGGGTGATCCGCGCGAGCTCGTCCCGGTCGGGCGCCGTCGAGGGCACCCTGTCGAACATATGCACGATGCGCACAAGGGGGCCCAGCTCGCCATCGGCGAGCCTCTTCGCCGTATGGGAGACGCACCGTACCGACCGGGTGAACCATCGCATGAGCGGTCCGAACTGGGCGATCAGCTTCACACTGGCATTTACCCCTCACTCTACGTGCCCATCGCCACGGGGAGATGGACCATACTCACCGGCGGGGGCAGGGACGGAGGGCCATCGTTGGGCGCGGGTGAGGACGAGGCGACCGTGGCCGCCGCGCGAGCGGGCGACGAGTCCGCGTTCGCGGCGCTCGTCGAGCGTCATCGGGTGGAGCTGCACGTGCACTGCTATCGGATGCTGGGCTCGTACGACGAGTCGGAGGATCTGGTGCAGGAGACCTTCCTGCGCGCGTGGAGGCACCTCCGTGGCTTCGAGGGCCGCTCGACGTTCCGCGCCTGGCTGTACCGGATCGCGACCAACGCCTGTCTCGACGCCCTCGACGGCCGGGCGCGCCGGGTCCTCCCCCACCAGCTGTCGGCCGCGTCGGACCCGTCCCGGCCGCAGCCGCCCCGTACCGACATCGCGTGGCTCCAGCCGTTCCCGGACCCGGCCGCGCCGAGCGAGTCCGAGCCGGACGCCGCGGTCGTCGCCCGGGAGACGATCGAGCTGGCGTTCCTGGCCGCGATCCAGCATCTGCCGCCCCGGCAGCGGGCGGTGCTGATCCTGCGCGACGTGCTCGGCTGGCCGGCCAGGCCGACCGCGGAGCTACTGGAGGGCAGCGTCGCGTCGGTCAACAGCGCGCTGCAGCGGGCCCGCGCGACGCTGAAGGAGCACCTGCCCCAACACCGCCTCGACTGGGCGCCGTCGGCCGCGCCAACAGAGGGCGAGCTCACCGTGCTGCGGCGCTACATGGCGGCGGTCGAACGCGCCGACCTCGCCGCCGTGGCCGCCCTGCTGGCCGAGGACGTACGGACCACGATGCCCCCGTGGCCGATGTGGTTCCAGGGACGCGACGCGGTCGTCGCGGCGCTCGGCGCGAGCTGGGACCCCGGTGCACCGGGGTACGTCGGCCGGTTCCGGTTGGTCGCGACCCGCGCCAACGGCGGGCCGGCGGTGGCGGCGTACGTCCACGGCGCGGGCGAGCCCGGCCATCGCGCCTTCGCGATCTCCGTGCTGCGGATCGAGGACCGCCGCATCGTAGAGATGACCGCGTTCCACGACCCCGGCCTGTTCCCGGCGTTCGGGCTGCCCACGGCGCTGCCGCCCGGCCACCGATGACTTCGCGCGCGCTCCGCCGTCTCAACGAGGGTCAGTCACGCTGATCTCGACGGAGGTAGCTCATGGCCAGACTGCTGTATTCGGCCACCATGTCGCTCGACGGGTTCATCGCCGGCGCCGGTGGTGACATGTCCTGGTTCACCGAGTATCTCGGGCCCAACCCGCTGGTGGACGGCCTGATCGGCGACATCGGCGCGCTCCTCGTCGGCAACCGCACCTTCCACGGCGACGATCCGCACCGGGGTACGGACAAGGAGGGCAAGCCGTTCGGCGGGGGGTGGAGCGGACCGCAGTTCGTGCTCACCCACCACGCCCCGGCCACCTCGGTGCCGGACGTCACCTTCGTCGACGACCTCGGAAAGGCGGTCTCCGCGGCCAAGGACGCCGCGGGCGGCAGCACGTACGTCAACGTCCTCGGCGCGAGCGTCGGACGGCAGTGCCTCGAGGCGGGCCTGCTGGACGAGATCCTCGTGCTCATCGCGCCCGTCCTGCTCGGCGACGGCGTCCGGCTCTTCGACCACCCGGGCGGGACCAGGGTCCGGCTCGAGCGCGTCGGCCTCACCCAGGTGCCGGGGGCGACGAACGCCTGGTTCCGCGTCAGCCGCTGAGTGTTCGGGGGCCGTCGCCGTGCTCGCCACCGCGCAGCACGGCGGCGCCGAGCGGCGTGATGTGGTGGACGACCGCGTTGCCGGCACGGCGGCTGACGGCAAGGCCGGACCTGCGCAGGACGGAGGCGTGCTGGCTGGCCGACGCGATCGAGATGCCGAGCCCGCGCGCGAGCTCGCTGGTGCTGCAGTCGGCCTCGCCGAGCCGCCGGAGCACCTCGCCGCGCGTACTGCCCATCAGCGCCGCGAGCGGGTCACCGGCCTCGGGACGTTCGGGGCGGTCCGGGCCGGGGTCGTACCCGACCGGGTAGACGAGGGTGGGCGGCAGGCTCGGGTCCATCAGGGTGATCGGCGTGCGCTGGCAGAACACCGACGGCACCAGCAGCAGGCCGCGCCCGTCCAGGCGGAGCTCCTGGTCGACCGGGTAGTCCGCCTCCAGCAGCGGTGGCCGCCAGCGCACCACCGGCCGCAGCGTCTCCAGCAGCGCCTCGGCCCCGCCGTCCAGCAGGGCGCGGGCGCGTACGGCACGGTCCGCATCGACCAGCGCCCGCATCCGCGGCATGTACGGGGCGAGCACGGTGTCGTGGTAGTACGCCAGCGCCTCGCCGAGCGGCCCGAGGCCGTACGCGACCGGTTCGGGGACGGTGCCGCTCTGGGCCATCAGCTCCAGCTCGGCCATGACCCGGCGTGCCGGGGTGCTGAGGACGGCGGCGATCCCGTCGTTGAGCGCCCCGTTGACGGGGGTGAGGAAGTCGGGGAAGTAGCCGCGGGTCGGGACCAGCGGCCGGAGCACGCGCAAGGCCTCCGACGAGCGCGCCGAGGCGAGCCGGGCGAGCGCGTGTTCCCGCCAGCCGGGCAGCAGGGTCCGCTGGCGTGCCTGCAGCGTCTGGAGGCTGAGGACCGTCTCCCACAGGGCGTGCGGCTGCCGCGCCACCCGCAACCGCCCCATGTCCTCGCTCGCGAACCAGATCCGCAGCACTCGACTCACCGCCTCGCCGGTGTTTTGGCTGAGCCTGAAAGGTGCAGAAAACCGCTGCAGTCAACAGCATTCTGGGCGAAGCACCCTCGATTCACAGCCGATCCTGGAGGCAAGAAAAATGTTGCGCCCAGTCCCCCGCGCCCTGACGGCGCTCCTCGGAGCGTCCGCCGGGCTTTTGATCGCGGTGCCGCCCGCATCGGCGGCCGGTGCCGCGCACCCGGCGCCCGCGGTGGTCAAGCCCGCCGCAGCCAAGACCCTGCCGTTCACCTGGTACGGGCAGGAGACGTACTACTACTGCGGTCCGGGTTCCACGAAGATGGCGCTGAGCGCGCGCATCTCCCCGCCGTCGCAGAGCACCCTCGGCGCCTACATGGGGACCGACACCGACGGCACCGATGACATCTCCAACGTCGTCGGCGCCCTGAACCACTTCCTGGGCACGACCTGGTACGAGCGCAAGCCGGTCAGCGACCCGCCGACCCAGGCGCAGCGCGACCTGCTCAAGCAGGACATCGTCTTCGACGTCGACCGCGGCTACGCGCTCGTCGCCAACGTGGTGAGCGGCTGGCGTCCGCCGGGCTACCCGAGCGGCACGATCTACCACTACGTCGCGGTGGTCGGTTACGCCGACGACGGGAACAGCGCCGTGATCGCGGACCCGGCCGGTGGCGGCGCCGGCGGTTCGAGCTGGGGCAACGTGCCGCAGAGCTACACCATCAGCACGTACGACCTGGGCACCTGGATCGGCCTCAAGGCCTACGCGGCCTGACGGATCGCACGGCGTGACGCCGGGCCGGAGAGCGGGCTCCCGGCCCGGCGTCCGCGTTCGCTCCAGGGCGTGTCCGACAAATCGCGTTCGTAGCGAGCGGCCTCCAGACGGCGCGTCGCAAGGCGGAGGAGGGAGTCAGCCCGGTGTCGGCCGGCGACCGACGACAACGCGGCGAGGCGCCGTCCGGACGCCGCGCAGCCGGACAGGGATTTGTCAGACATGCCCTACGTGAGGGTTCCCTCGACGAGTACCTCGACGATCTCCGGTGCGTCCGTCAGGATGGCGCGCTCGATCGCCGTCCTGGCGTCCCGCGCGTCGCCCTCGAGGCGCACGCGTACGATCCCGTCCGGGTCGAGCTCCACAAGCCGCGCGCCGGGGTACGGGCGGACCCGTTCGAGCGCGGCGCGTACCCGCTCACCGGTGCTCACTGGGTGCAGGTCGTGCACGATCAGCAGCGAGCCGACGAGGTCGTCGGCGGCGAGGGTCCGCGCGGTCGCGTCCCCGACCAGCCGGACGATCCGCTCCAGGCCGGAGCCGTACATCTGGATGAGCGCGGCGACCAGGTCCTCGGCCCGCTCGCGATCGGCCGGATCGGTGATCTCGGCGAGCAGTCGTTCGACGCGCTCGCCCGCGTCTCGTACCTCGTTGGATTCGGGCATCGGCGGACCTCTTTCCGCTCGGCCGGATGACGATGCCGCCGCGTACGGCGGGGGTGCGCGTCAGAGCGCGTACTGGGTGAGTTCCCACAGGGCGTGGTAGATCGTCGTCTGCGCCTCCTGGTTGCGGTGCACCGACGACGACGGCACGACGAACAGATGGTCCAGGCCTTCGAGTTCGGCCAGCCGGCCGCCGGTGTGTCCGGCCAGGCCGATCGTGAGCATTCCCCGCCGCATCGCCTCCTCGAAAGCGCGGATCAGGTTGACGGAGTTTCCGCTGGTCGACAGGCCGAGCGCGATGTCGCCGGGCCGGGCGAAGGCCTCGAGCTGGCGGGCGAAGACCACGTCGAAGCCGATGTCGTTGGACAGGGCCGTGACGACCGCGGCGTCCGTCGTCAGGGCCAGCGCGGGCAGCGGGCGCGCGTCGCCGCCGGGGTTGAGGAACAGGGCGGCGACGTCCTGGGCGTCGGTGGAGCTGCCGCCGTTGCCGAACGTGAACAGCCGCCCGCCCGCGCGGAACGCCTCGACCATCGCCGCCGCGCAGCCGGTCAGCCGCTCACCGTCCTCGGCGAGCACCGCCTGCCGCAGCGCCACGATCTCCTCGGCCTTCTCGACGGTCGAGCGGCGCACGTCCGCCAGGACCGCCTCCAGGTCCGAGGTCCCGGAGTACAAGAACGGGTACAGCTCCCGCATCTCGCTCACGTGACCAGCCCGATCGCCTCTTTGGCGTGCACCAGAACGGTGTCGCCGACGGCCGCGTCCACGAGCGCGACGCTGATCTCCTCGATGCGCCCGCCGCCGACATCGACGTCGGCGAGGCCGTCCGCGCCCAGGCGTACGACGCGTACGGCGACGGCCTCATCGGAACAGGTGACGCAGTGATCGCCCTCGCAGTGCGTCACGCGATCACCCCGGGGCGCTCGAGGAAGACGTGCACCAGCTCCCAGAGGACGTGGTACGCCGTGACGTGCACCTCCTTGACCACCAGCGGGTCCGCGGAGCACACGATCACGGCGTGGTCGGCGACCCCGGCGTACGCGACGTCGCCTCCGTCGCCGCCGAGTAGCGCCACCGTCAGCAGCCCCAGCTCCCGCGCCGTCCGCAGCCCGCGCAGGACGGCGGCGCACCGGCCGTCGGGTGAGACGCCCAGCGCGATGTCGTCCGGGGCGCCGAAGTGCCGGAGCTGGTGGGCGAAGACGTCGTCGAAGCCGCGTGTGGCGCCGACCCCGGTGAGGGTGGCGACGTCGCCGGTCAGGGACAGGGCGGGCAGGGCGCGCTTGCCCACGATCACCGGATGGACGAACTCCACCGCGATGTGCTGGGCGTCGGTGGCGGCGCCGCCGTTGCCGAACGTGAAGAGCCGGCCGCCGCGCGCGAATCGCTCGGCCATCGCGTGGCAGGTACGCGCGATCGGCTCGGCCTCGTCCGCCAGTGCCCGTCCGGGCGCCTCCCGGCGGGCGAACACGTCCCGTACTCCCGTTGTCCGCGGCATCTGCGGACCACTTCCCCTGCGCGCGAGATGAACCGATCGTCACCGGTGGGCGAAAGCGGGAAACCCCAGGTGATGATCATGCATCGTACCTCCGGAACCCCGTTTTCGGCCTGCTCCCGTCACCAGGAAACGGCCAGGATTCCGCGACGGGAGACCAAAGGGTTCACGCGATCGCCGCGACGAAGATCGGCCCGCTGGTCGGTCGCGTGGAGCCGGCGGCCGGCTCCACGGTCAGGCCGATCCGGGTGGCGTCGCCCAGCCCGCTCGCGAGGACGGTACGCGGCCGGTGACCGGCGGGCGGCCGCAGGGTGCCGGCCGGACGCGGCGCCGCCGGGCCCATGAGCCACAGCTCGTACGTCTTCGACGACGGCAGCGGCGGCAGCCCCGACAGCAGGATCACGGCCTTGCCGAGGCCGCGCGAGACGACGATGGTGCCGCTGCCCGCGGTGTGCACCGGGGCGACGACGGTGTGCGCGTCCGGCGCGGCCATGACCGCGGCGATGTCGCGGTTCAGCGCGGTGACGCGGTCGGACGTACGGCGGGCGTGCACGGCCGCGACGCCCAGCACGACGGCGAGGACGATGCACGCGGCCGACAGCAGCCAGCCGAGACGGTTGACCCTCGGCGTGCCGGGCCGGGCGATCCTCGGCGGGATCTGCCGAGTGCGCGCCGTCTGGTCGAGGACCCGCGCGCGCAGATCCGCCGGTGGGTTCGCGGCGACCGCGAGCGCCAGCCACGTCGTGGTCTCCCGCATGCCGCGCACCTCTTCGGCGCACGTGTCGCAGTCGGTGAGATGGGTCTCGAAACGACGACGCTCGACATCGGTCAGCGCGTCGAGCACGTACGCGCCCGCCAGCGTGTGCAGATGCTCGCTCACGGATTCACCCCCAGGCAGTCGCGTAGCCGGATGAGCCCGTCCCGCATCCGGGTCTTGATCGTGCCGAGTGGCACCTTCAGCAGCTCCGACACCTCGCGATAGGTGTAGCCGCCGTAGTAGGCGAGCGTGACGGACTCCCGCTGGGTCTCGGTCAGCGTCACGAGGCAGCGGCGTACCTGCTCACGCTCGAGCCGGATCTGGACGTCCTCGGCGACCTCGTCGTACGCCGGGGCGGCGGCGCGGCCCGCCCGCTCCTCGCGGTCGGCCGCGGCCTGGGCGGACCGTACCCGGTCCACCGCGCGCCGGTGCGTCAGCATCATCACCCACGACATCGCGCTCCCACGGGACTCCTCGAACCGTGAGGCGGTGCGCCAGACCTCGACGAGGACCTCCTGCGCCACCTCCTCCGACTGCGCGGGGTCGCGTACGACGCGCAGCGCCAGGCCGTACACGGGGCCGCAGATCCGGTCGTACACCAGCTCGAAGGCGGCGCGGTCGCCGCGTGCCACCCGGTCCAGCAGGTCGCCCAGGTCGGCCTCCGCGGCGGGCGCGTTCGCGGCCTGCCATCGTCGCGGATCGTTCATGTCCACGCCCGGGTCCGCATGGTGAACCTCCTGGTCGTGCACGGTATCCGGTGCGCGGTCACGGCGCTCCGGACCAGGCCCAGCCCGGCCAGCCCAGGCAGCCGGTCGACGCGTGCGTCGATGCGGCCGGCCGCCTCCGCGCCGCCGGGCCCGTCGAGCAGGTACGTCAGCAGGTGCCGGGTCTCGGCGGCCGGCATCACCCCGGAGCCGACCGGCTGCCAGAAGCGCCGCAGCGCGAACCGCGTCAGCCGCCGCGCGCGGCGGGAGCCCGCCAGCCGCTCGCGCGCCTGGCTCACGTAGAAGGCCATGTGCCGGGTCTCCTGCCGCATGATCCGGGTCAGCAGCTCGGTCAGCACCGGGTGGTCCTCGCGCTCGATCAGCCGCGCGTAGCCCGCGTGCGTGGACCACTCGTTGATCGCGCCCCACGTCATGTGCACGGCGATGAAGTCCGTGCCGACGAGCTGCGCCAGCAGCGCCTGCTTGATCGGCGCGAACCGGTCGCGAAGGCCCTGCGCGCGCCGGACCGTGCGTACGTGGTCGTCGCCGGTGGGGATGCCGTGGGCGGCCAGGACGGCGGCGAGCGCCTCACCGTGCCAGTACTCCTCGTAGTTCCACATGGTCAGGAAGGTGGTGATCTCCGGGTCGGCGTGCGACGGAGTCACCAGGAGGTCCCGCAGGTAGCACACCGTATGGTTCTCCACGTCGCACATGTAGCGCAGGCACCGCAGCCCGTCGGCGCTGAGCGGCCGCTCCTCGAACGCGGCGAGGTCGAGGCCGTCGAGCGCCACCGGGGCGGCCGACCGTGCGTACTCCTCCATACGAAACGTCATGCACGGGATTCGGAGCCCCGGCCGCCGCGGATTGCCCTCGGCCGGAATTCGCGGTAGATCTCGGCCGCCGCGGGACGAAGCCGGGCCGCCTCGTCCACGGCCCAGCATGTGATCATGGCCGGTAATGCGGCATTTCGGGTGCCAGGTCGTCCCGCGCGTAGGACAGATCGTCGACGACGCCGACGACGCCGTCGATGCCCCGGGTCAGCGCGACGGCGATCGATACGAGACTCTTGGACGCGAGCTGCCCGCTGAGGGTGACCACCCCGTCGGACACCTCCACCCGGATCCGCGCCGGGTCCACCCACAGGCTCCGCTCGATGACCTCGGAGTAGACCTCCCGCCGGATCTGGTGATCGGGCGCGAGGAAGACCCCCATCACATCGCAACGGCTGATGATCCCGACCAGAGCGCCATCGGCCCCGACCACGGGCAGTCGTTTGACGCCGTGCTCGGCCATGAGGCGTGCCGCCCCGGCGACGGGGGCGTCCACGGACACCGTCAGGGCGGGAACACTCATGAGCTCGGCCGCGGTGCCTCCGGCCGCCTTGGCCCGCGCCATACGCATGATGCTGCGGCTCGCGAAGTACCGTTGACCGCGTTCCGCGATCAGTGTGAACGCCTCCTTGTGCAACAGGTCGGCCTCGGAGACGACACCCATCACGCCGCCGGTCTCGTCGACGACCGGAGCGCCGCTGACGCCGCGATCGGCCAGTGCCCGGACGATCTCCTTGAAGCCATCGCCTGGCCGGAACATCACGACATCCGTCGTCATGTAGTCCCGCACGGTCTCGCGATCCATCGGCCACCTCCGTCTCGAACCTCTCCCCTCCGCTCCCCGAGCCGGTAGGGCCGTACAGGGCAGATGAGAGAGCCGAAGGTCCCCTTCGACACGCCCCCGGGCGAAAAAATGAAAAATACTCATGTCCTCATCCGGTCAGGGGGCTACACCTGACCGGGCCCTTGCCTCAGAGTGATCAACGCGATCAATGGATTAGAGGTGGATCGGATGAGGCGTCTCCTGGCCATCGTGTCCGCCGTCGTCCTGACCGTCATCATGGCGGCTCCAGGCGGCGCGGCGAGCGGCTTCCCTGGAGGGCCGCCGAACGATCCGGACTATGCCCCGGCGGAACAAGGCACGGTTCTCACCTGCCTGAGCAAGTCCGCGCCGGGCGGCGAGCAGCATAATTTCTACTCCTACATGCCGCGCTGTACGCCCGGCGCGAAGGACCCGGAGAACGCCGCGGGGATGTCGATCGACACGGCCTGGCGTGACTACTCGACCGGGTCGCCGGACACGGTGATCGCCTACGTCGAGGCGGGCATCAACTGGCACAACGGTGACGCCGCCGAGCTGGCGAACAAGGTGTACATCAACACCGGCGAGCTGCCGAAGCCGCAGGGCTCCTCGGTCTATGACCGCGACGGCGACGGCTCGGTCACCGCGGCCGACTACTCCGCAGACTCCCGCGTCCACGACGCGAACGGCAACGGCGTCACCGACCCGGAGGACCTGATCGTCGCGTTCTCCGACGGCCACGACGACGACGGCAACGGCTTCACCGACGATATCTCGGGCTGGGACTTCTACGACGACCAGAACGACCCCGCGACCTCCGACGCGACGTACGGTCACGCGAACGGCCAGCTCAAGGCGGCTGGTGCGCAGACCGACAACGCCATCGGCGGCGCCGGGATCTGCCCGAAGTGCCGGCTGATGCCGGTACGCGCCGGCCAGGAGGCCCTCGACCGTACGGACGACCTCGCCGCCGCGTGGCTGTACGCGGGACGGGCCGGCGCCAAGGTCATCGTCAGCACCACCGCCGACCTCGGCTACTCCTCCGCGATGAGCCGGGCCGTCGACAAGCTGTGGCACGACGGCGTGGTCATGATCGAGTCCAGCAACGACTTCGACTCCACCGACCACCAAGGCGGCATGTTCTGGCCGCACGTCATCCCCGGCAACGGCCTGGTCGCCAACACCGCGGGCGCTCCGACGCTGCTGGCCAACCCGCTGGCCACCACGTACCGCGAACGCTCGAACATGACGTCCTTCGGCTCCCACTCGATGTTCTCGGTGTCCACGGTCGGCGGTTCGACCTCGGAGTCGACGCCGACCACCGGCGGGGTGTTCGGGCTGCTGCTGTCCTACGGCGCGCAGGCGGCCAAGGAGGGCAAGATCTCCTCGCCGCTGTCCAACGCCGAGGCCGTCCAGGTCATGCGCTCCACCGCGAGCGACGTCGACGACGCGCACCTGGGCTGGCCGGGCAAGCCCGGCTGGGACAGCCAGTACGGGTACGGCCGGCCGAACGTGCACGCGGCCATGGCCGCGGTCGCGGCCGGCGACATCCCGCCGTCGACCTGGATCGAGAGCCCCGACTGGTACTCCCTGTACGACCCGCAGACGACCCCGTCGGTGCCGGTCACCGGGCACGTCGACGCTCACCGCGCCGGTGGCTACCGGTACGAGCTGCAGTACGCGCCCGGCATCGACCCCGCCGACGCCGCCTTCGCCAAGGCCGGATCGGGTGAGGGCAGCGGGACCTACGACGGCAAGGTCGGCACGCTCGACCTGGGCTCGCTGCCCGAGTCGTTCTGGAACAAGGCCTACGGGATGTCCTCCGACAAGGCCCTTTCCACCACCGAGCAGTACACCGTCACCCTGCGCCTGCGCGTCTGGGATGACAAGAACCGTATGGGCGAGGAGCGGCGCACGATCGCCGTCCACCACGACGCGACGCTGCGTTCCGGCTTCCCCAAGAAGTTCGGCATCGGCGGCGAGAGCCAGCCGGCACTGGCCGACCTGCAGGGCACCGGCCACCAGGCCATGATCTTCGGCGACGCCGACGGCAACGTGCACGCCATCGACGGAGTCAGCGGCAAGGAGCTGCCGGGCTGGCCCGCCCAGACCGCGGCGGGCAAGGTGCGGGTGCCGGGCTTCGACCCCGGCCACGAACCGATCATCGCGCCGGTCGCCGTCGGTGACCTGTCCCATGACGGGCACCAGGAGGTCGTGGCCACCAGTACCACCGGCCGCACCTACGTCTTCGACGCGGACGGCAAGACGCTGTCCGGCTGGCCGAAGACGCTCGACACCGGTGTGACGAACCCCCCGATCCCGCGCCCCGCGCTGTCGTTCACGCGGCTGCCCCACCAGGGCGCGACGGCCTCACCGGTCCTGACCGACCTGGACGGCACGCCGGGCCTGGAGGTCGTGCAGGCCGGTTGGGACGGCCGCCTGCACGCCTGGCACGCCGACGGAAGCGCGGTGCCCGGCTGGCCGGTGGCGCTGCCCGCCCCGCCCAAGCCGGCGGACGGGTACGACTCGATCAATGACGCCAAGATCGACGCGACGCCGGCCGTGGCCGACCTCGACGGCGACCACAAGCCCGAGATCGTGGTCCGCTCCCAGCACTCGGAGAGCAAGGGCGGCGGCATCCAGGCGTTCGGCGCGAACTACGCCTACGCCTTCCACGCCGACGGCTCCACGGTCCAGGGCTGGCCGGTACGCCTCCAGTCGATCATCACCTACTACGGCAGCGCGCAGGAGTTCATCACCGAGGCCGCCAACGCACCGGTCGTCGCGGACGTGGACGGCGACGGCAAGGACGAGGTGGCCACCGGCCCGTCGTTCGCCGCGACGTACCTGATCGGCGGCGACGGCAAGATCCGCAGCCGGTACGGGCCGATCAACAACCCGGCGCTCCCGCTACTGAACGGCGACACCAACATCATCCAGGCGCTGCTGGGCGGTGTGCTGCCGGTCGACGCGCCCGCGTCGTTCACGACCACCGGCGCGTTCGGCAAGTTCGGCCCCTCGGGCCGCCTCGGCTACGCCGAGTCCGGGTCCGGAGCGGTGTCGCTGGTCGCCGCGCTGCTGTTCCCCGGCAGCGGCAGTCCGATCGCCAACTTCGAGCGCGGGTACGACGCCGGCACCTCGCTGCCCGTCGCCGGCTACCCGCACGCGCGGCACGGCCTGGACTTCCTCGGCGCGCCGGTGATCGCCGACGTCGACGGTGACGGGAAGGCCGAGGTCGTCGACGCCGGTGACACCTCGACCCTGCACGGCTTCACCTCGTCGGGGCAGGCCGCCGGCTTCCCGAAGTTCACCGGCGGGTGGACGCTGTTCTCCCCGTCGGTGGGCGACCTCGACGGCGACGGCCACACGGACCTGGTCGCCACCACCCGTGAGGGCTACCTGTTCGCCTGGAAGACCGACGGCAAGCCGGACGCCGAGTCGTGGACCTACCACCACGACGAGTGGCGCACCGGCCGGTACGGCACGGACACGCGCCCGCCGGGCGCGATCCGCTCCGCTCACCGCGACGGCGGGACGGTGACGTTCACCGCTCCCGGCGACGACTGGTACGCGGGCCGTGCCACCACGTACCGGATCACCGCCGATGGCGTCACGACGACCTCTGTGGCGGCGACGGTGGACGCGGGCGCCACGCAGACGCTCGCCGTTCCGTCCGGCGCGCAGAAGGTAGTGATCCAGGCCGTCGACGACGCCGGCAACCTGGGCCTGCCCACGACCCTCTGACCACCACCAGCCCCGCCCCCGCGGCGGCCGACCGGTTCTCAACCGGCCGGCCGCCGCGGTTTTTCCGTCCCTAGCGCGAGGCCGGTGAGCCGCTCCCGGCGAGGTGCTTCGGCAGGCGTACGGTCGTGAACTTCTTCCAGCCGCCGCCGTGCATGAAGGCCATGAGGGCGCCGACCGGTCCCTCGAACCCCTCGTGGTCGAGCCGCAGCCGGGTCGCGGCGCCGTCGTCCAGCGCGGTGAGGGTCCAGCGGACCGTCGTGGCGCTGCGCATCCGGATGCCCTTCCAGGTGTAGACGAGGCGGTTCGGCTCGTCGGCCTCCAGCACCTTCGCCTCGATCACGCCGTCCCAGCCGGGCATGGGCTTGGCCCGCAACCGGAACTCCGTGCCGACGACGGGCGCGAACCCCTCGACGGGCATCAGCCACTCGGCGAGCGCCTCGGGCTCGGTCAGCGCGCGCCACACCACCGCCGGGCTGTGCCGCAGGTCGTTGTGAAATGTCAGGTCACGTCTCATCGGACTCTCCTGGTCGGTCTTCTCCCGCCGCGCCGTCGCCGTCGACCCGGTCCAGGTAGGACCGCAGGCCGTCCATGCGTTCGGTCCAGAAGCCGCTGAACAGCGACGCCCAGTCGAACAGGTCCCGCAGGGGCCGGGGCTCGATGCCGTACAGGCGGCGGCGCCCGTCACGGCGTTCGCGCACCAGCCCGGCGGCCCGCAGCACCGCGAGGTGACGGGACAGCATCGGGAGCCCGACGTCCAGCCGGTCGGCCAGCTCGGTGACCGGCAGTTCCCTCCCCTGCCCGAGGATCTCCAGCACGGCACGCCGGGTCGGGTCGGCCACGGCGCGGAACACGTCTTCAGTGGCACTCGGCCTTGACATGGTCCATAGTTACGTTAAATGTGAAATATGGCAACCCGAGGGCCGATGTCTCGCGTGGCAGGACAGCCGATGGTCAGTTCGTGACGGCGTCCGTCCGCTCGGCGGGGGCCTCCGTACCGTCACGCTCGACGGCGTCGGGGCCGCCGACCAGCAGGCCGATGACCGCAGCGATGGCGCACAGGCCGGCCGTCGCCCAGAAGATGTCGCTGTACTCGGTGTGCAGGGCGTGCTTGACCGCGGACGTGTACGCGGCCATCTTGCGGGCGAAGTCCGCCCGCTCCGCCCGGCCCAGCCCGGTCGGCAGCGGCGCGACGAGGTGCGCGGTCAGCGACTGGAACTTGTGGAACCCCCACGCGCTCAGGGCCGCCATGCCGACCAGCATGCCCATCATGCGCGCCACGACGACGGAGGCCGAGGCGATGCCGTGCTGCGGCGAGGGCACCGAGCGCAGCGCGACGGCCGACAGCGGGGCGATCACGAGCCCGAGGCCCAGCCCGGTGAGCACCAGGTCGGCCTCGATCCTCGGCACCGCGAACAGGACCAGGTGGTAGCGCAGCCCCTCGGCGGCGGCCGGCCACCCGGCGATGCGCGTGTAGCCGGCCGCGGCGACGAGCATGCCCCCGGCGACCACCCACCGCTCGGAGATCCGCCGGGCCAGTACGCCGCCGAGGACCGCCGCGGCGGCGAGCGGCACGAGGAAGCGCGCGAGCAGGAGCGCGCCGCCCGCGGAGTCGCGGCCGAAGAGCGTCTGCGCGGCGAGCTGCACGTCGACGAGGGTCGTCATGAGGGCCGCGCCGGACAGCAGGCTCACGACGAGCGCGGCCGACAGGCCGCCGCGCCGCGCGTCGCGCAGGTCGAGGAGGCGGGTGCGCGCCCGCGCCTCCCAGCCGGCGAAGGCCACGAGGACGACGACGCCCGCGACCACGCACGGGTAGCCCCAGGACGGCAGCACCGCCCGCTCCGGGTCCGGGTTGTACAGGCCGGCGACGAGCAGGCCGAGCCCGGCCGCCAGCAGCGCGCCCCCGACCACGTCGACCGGCGTACGGTCGGTGCGGCGTGCCGCGGGGACCGTCCAGTGCACGGCCGCCATGGCGAGCAGCGCCACCGGGATGTTGATCCAGAAGATGCCGCGCCAGCCGACGAGCGCGGCCACGCCCGCTCCGTACAGCGGGCCGAGGACGCTCCCGAGCTCCTGGACCGCGCCGACCCCGCCGAGGACCGTCGAGCGCCGTCGTTCGTCCCACAGGTCGCCGGCCAGCGCCATCGTGATGGGCAGCAGCGCGCCGCCCGCGAGCCCCTGCAGGGCGCGCCCGGCGATCAGTACGGTCAGCGACCCGGCCAGCGCGGTCACCGCCGATCCGGCCAGGAACCCGGCGAGGCACACCTGCAGCATCATTCGCCGGCCGAACCGGTCCGACAGCAGGCCGAGCAGCGGCATCCCCGCGACGTAACCGAGCAGGAACGCGGTCACGACCAGGCTGGCCCGTTCGATGTGATTCACCGGTACGCCGAGGTCGCCGACCATGGTCACCAGGACGGTGACGACGACGTACGCGTCGATCGCCGCGAGGAGGACCACGATGCCGCCGACGCCGATCGCGATGCGCCGTGAGCGTTCACCCATGTTCATGCGCCGCTCACTGCGCCGGGGCGATGATCGAGAACGGCTTGCCGAAGTCCGCGAACGTGATCGTCACGGTGCCCGTCTTGCCGGCCTTCGTCGAGGGCACCTGCACGTCGGACTTGAGCACGTGATGGTCGGACTCGGAGATCCAGAGGTCGGCGGGCGCGTCGGCCGAGATCCCAGGCACCAGGACCTTCAGTGCGGCCTTGGTGAACGTGGCGTGCACCTTGTAGCACTGCTGGCCGGACACCTTGCCCTCGTCCTCGGTCTTGCCGTCACGCGCCGTGGACAGCAGCTGCACCAGCCCGCGGTTGGGGTCGAGGATCGCCGACGGGTCATAGAGCCCGGCGACCTTCGACAGCGGCTCGGTCTGCCACCCGCCGGTGAGCCCCTTGAGGTGCACGGTCTTGCCCAGCACCACGAAGTCGAGCTGGAGCGCCATGCCGAGCTCGCTGACCTTCACGTTGCCGCGTGAGTTGCCGTTGCGCAGCAGCTGCGCGTCCGCGGTCTTCACGGCCACCTTGGGGTCGCCGCTGGTCCGCATCGTGAAGCTGAGGCTGTTCACCCCGCGCAGGACGGTCGCCGCCTGCTGGATGAGCTGCGGGCCGGCCGGGTACTTCTTCGCGTCGCTCTTGCCCCCGCACGCGGCGGTGACGGTGAGCGCGAGCGCGATCGAGGTGACGGAGGCGGCGAGTCTCGCCCGGGATGTCGACATACCCAAGAACGTATCGGGCGTCGCCATCGGCGCGCACCGTCCAACGTGTCCAGGTATGAGGTTGACTTCAGCCGCGACACGGCCCGGCAGGTTGCCATCGGGAGCGGAACGGACGGAGTACGCTTCCCGATCATGAAGGGCCCCTTCCCGGACGAATCGGACCGTCTGCCGCGCACGATCGACGTCAGCCGCGCGCACTCCGCGCGGATGTACGACTACTACCTCGGCGGCAAGGACCATTTCGCGGCCGACCGGGTGACCGCCGAGAAGGCGATGGAGAGCTGGCGTTCGGTACGTACGGCGGTGCGCGCGAACCGGGCGTTCCTGGGCCGCGCCGTCCGCCACCTCGCGACCGAGGCGGGGATCCGGCAGTTCCTCGACATCGGCACCGGACTGCCCAGCGCGAACAACGTGCACGAGGTCGCCCAGACCGTGGCATCGGAGGCCCGCGTCGTCTACGTCGACAACGACCCGATCGTGCTCGCGCACGCCAAGGCCCTGCTCGCCGGCACCCGCGAGGGCCGTACCGCCTACATCCAGGCCGACCTCCGCGAGCCGGACCGGATCCTCTCCCACCCGACGACGCGTGAGGTCCTGGACTTCGACCGGCCGATCGCGCTGATGCTGGTGGCGATCCTGCACTTCGTGACGGACGAGGAGAACCCGCGCGCCATCGTGCGCAGGCTCGTGGACGCCCTGCCGTCCGGCAGCTACCTCGTCGCGTCGCACGTGACCCCCGAGTACGACCCGGCGGGCGTCCACGGCCTGGAAAGCTCTTACCGCGCGGGCGGCGTCCCGGCCCAGGTCCGTTCGATGGACGACTTCGCCGCGCTGGCCCTGGACGGGCTCCAGCCGATCGAACCGGGCATCGAGCTGGTCTCCGAATGGCGCCCCGAGGGCACCGCCCCCCGACCGACCGCCGCCGAGGTCAGCTGGTACGGCGTGGTGGCCCGCAAGCCCTGACCCAGGTGTCAGGACCGGCGCGGGGCTCGTGAGTGGGCCAGCCGGTACTGGAGCTGCACCTCGCTGACTCCCGTCAGGTCAATCGTCTTCGACGAGCAGGAGAACCAAGACGACTTCGTGAAAAAGGTCGTCCTTCCTGTGCTGCAGACCGGAACACCGTGGGAAGGCGACCTCGCTCTCAATACCACTGTTCCAGGCAGCGCGACGATCGTCGGCGGCACCGGCGAATTCGCCGGGATCACCGGTACCACCCTAAAAGCCGCATAATTGGAGGCCGCGACACATGTAAACGGCGACTCGCGGCTCAAAGCGACATTGGGAAACGGCTCGATGTCAGGTCGGCCCACGGCCACATTCTGTCAGAAACATGTACACGGCCCAGGTGGAGATGTACTCTCCCCACAGCCCGTTTGGGGTTACATATCACTTGAGCAGGAGATTGTGCAATGCGAACTCCCCGCCTGGCCCGCAGCCGCAGGTTCACCCTTGCGACCTGTATCGCAGCGACATTGCTGGCCACCACCACCGCCACCGTCAAGACGTCGACCGCCGGCGCAAGCGGGGTCCTGCCCCGCCCCGATCACATCGTGATCGTCATGATGGAGAACAAGGACCAAGACGACGTCATCGCGTCGTCGAACGCACCCTACCTCAACTCCCTGGCTTCGCAGGGCGCCAACATCAGAGAGTCCTACGGGGTCACGCACCCGAGCCAGCCCAACTACATCGCGCTGTTCTCCGGATCGACGCAGGGCGTGACCAACGATGACTGCCCCCAGAACCTCTCCGCCCCGAACTTCGGCTCGGAGCTGATGTCGGCGGGCTACAGCTTCGCCGGGTACGCCGAAGACATGCCGGGCGAAGGCTCCACCGTTTGCGACTCCGGTGTCTACGCCCGCAAGCACAATCCGTGGGTAGACTTCAACAACATCCCATCGTCGAGCAATCGCACGTGGCTGGAATTCCCGACGGACTACAACCAGCTGCCCACCGTTTCCATGGTCGTTCCGAACCTGTGCCAGGACATGCACGACTGCAGCGTCAAGACCGGTGATAACTGGATGAGCACGCGTATGAATTCGTATGCGCAGTGGGCAGTTCAGCACAACAGCCTGCTCATCGTCCAGTGGGACGAGAACCACGACGGGAGCGACGGCAACAGGATTCCCACGATCATTTTCGGCGCGCACGTGGTTCCGGGCGTCTACGCGAACTGGATCGACCACTACTCGATCCTGCGCACGATCGAGGACATGTACGGCCTGCCCGTGCTCGGCGAGGCCGCGAACCGGCTGCCCATCTACTTCTGCTGGAGCTGAGCTGAGCCCTGGTGGTCCGGCGGCCTCCGCCGGACCACCGGGATCATGCGCGAGATGGACCTAGGCGGTGCCGGCGCGGTAGCGCGGGGCGAGGTCGGGGCGGCTGGCGGCGCGGAACTCGCCCTCGGCCTCGGTGAGCCGGTCGACCGCGACCGGGTCGACGAGGCCGGGCGCGCAGACGATCTCGCCGCGGGCCAGGGCGTCCAACGACGCCGTCACCACGTCCTCCGAGGCCATCCCGTAGTCGGTGTGCGTGCGTTCGCGGCGGCCGGGCACCGAGGTGGCCCCCGACGTCTGGTGGAACTCGGTGCCGGTGAGTCCCGGGCACAGCACCTGGACGGCGATCGGCGAGCCTGCCAGCTCGGCGGCGAGCGTACGGGTGAAGGTCACCAGGTAGCCCTTTGACCCCGCGTACGCGGCGCGGTGCGGTAGCGGGTCCGGGGGCAGCCCACCGGAGAAGGCCAGGAGTGAGGCGACGTTGACCACCGCGCCGTGCCCGCGGCGGAGCATCCCGGGCACGGCGGCGTGGGCGAGCAGCGTCGGGGCGGTGACGTTCACCGCGAGGACCCGGCCCACCAGCTCCGGCTCGATCTCGGCGAACGGGCCGTACCCGTTGATCCCGGCGTTATTGACTAGCAAGGCGACGTCGTCCTCGGCGACTTGCCCGGCCACCGTCGCCACGTCCTCGGGGCGCGCGAGGTCGGCGGTGACGGCGCGTACGCGGCAGCCGTGCGCGGAGCGAATCTCCTCGGCCAGATCCTCGAGCCGTTCGGTGCGCCGCGCCACCAGCGTCAGGTTCCAGCCCAGCCCGGCCAGCCGGCGGGCGTACACCGCGCCGATGCCGGACGAGGCGCCGGTGACGACCGCACGCGCTCCCGTGGTCCTGATCTCGAAACCCATGAGCCTAGTGTCCGGGCAGTACGACGACCGCGTCGCCGACCGGGCGCTGGCCGGTCGTGTCCGACGGCGTGTTGATCAGGCGGCCGTCGACGACCATCGAGGACGAGCCGCCGCCGTCGAGGTTCATCGCCTGGACCGCGCCGAGCTCCTTCATCAGGCCACCGGCCTCGGGGATGCTAAGTCCCTGGCTCGCGGTGGCCTGGCGGCCGTCCACCTCGACGAGGAGCAGCCGACCACTGCGGTCCGTGCCGATCATCGTGCGCGGGTTGCGGCGGATGGCCCAGCCGTAGAACCAGGAGGGGTCGTCCGGGTGGATGAGGCCGTCCGCCTGCGGGGCGATCGAGATCTTCCCGTCCGCGACCAGCTGCGGGCCGCCGTTGACCGCGGAGTCGTGCGGCCCGAACCGTACGGGGTGCCCGCCCGGCCCGGTGACCGTGGTACGGATCCGCAGGCGCTCGCCGACGGCGGCGTGCTGGTCGAGCCAGGACGCCTCGGTGCCGATCGCCTCGAGGACGGTGCCGCCGGCCGGGACGCTCTGCGCGGTGCGCGGCCCCTCCGAGACGACGCGTCCGTTCGCGCCGAGCACGGCCTCCGAGCCCGCTCCGGCGGGCAGTGGGGAGCCGAACTCCGGCGTGAAGGCCACGAGTTCGTTCGGGTTCTTGCAGGTCACGTCCATTCGTGGCGCGGAGGTCGGCTGGTCGCCCTCGTGGCCGCCGCAGTCGCGGATCAGACCAGGGGCCCGGTTGAGACCCTCGACGAGATGGTCGCGGCCATTGGCGTCGCGCAGGTCGATCCGGGTCCAGAGCTTCTCGAGCCGCAAGTGCCGCCCGCCGTCGCCGAGGATCGCGGCGACCCGGCCGTTGGTGGCGTCGTGCAGCAGCCTTCCGTCGCGTACGACGATGCCGGCGGAGTCACCGACCACGCCGTCGGTGTCGGCGATGATGAAGAATCCGCCGTTGACCGCCGCGACCGCGCCGGTGTCCTGCGCGATCTGGGTGGTCGTACGCCGCCCGGCGAGCGTCGCGTCGTGCGACTCGGTCACGGTGCCGGTGAAGGTCCGGTAGTCGACGGTGAGGGCGCGCACGACCCAGGGGCCGGTGGTGGCGTCGCCGTCCTGGCCGGTGAAGACGACCGACGGGATGAACTTCGCGGCCTTGAGCTGCGTGGACAGCGCGTTCGCCTCGGCCTCGGAGGCGAGCAGTCCGACGCGCACCCGGTAGCCGAGCAGCCCGGGTCCGGCGTCGGCGTACCGGCCCATCGAGACGGGCTCGACGCGCGCGGTCCAACCGGCCTTCTTCAGCTGCGCGGCGACCTCGCCGGCGGCCTGCTCGGTGCCCAGCGCCGCGGTCACCGCGTCGGGGTCGGGGTCCGGCGGGATCTCCGTGCCGGTCGGGATGCCGACGTTGACCGTCCAGTGATCGTCCGGGGAGACCGCGCCCCGCGTGATCGTGGTCAGGGTGACGCCCGGTGCGACCGTCTCGGTCGAACGCGTCTCGCCCGGCCGGTCCTTCGCGGCGTCCGGGGTCACGGCCCGCGCCGATCCCGCCGCCGACACCAGGGCCAGTGCCACCACTCCCGGCAGCCATCGCCGCCCGACCTCGCGAATCACGTCGTTCCTCCTCGAACCGGTGATCGTCACCAGACCGCAGCACACTAACGGGAGCGGAGACTACGCTTCGCCGCAATCCCTCCAAAAGATGGATATCGGGCGAACCCCTCCGCGATAGCGAATGACATGTGGCCGGACACACCATTTCGGCGACGGTCATGGCGGTCCCCCATGTGGAGCGGCCCGCATAACCGGTCTAGGTTCACTGACATGAGTGCTGAGGGGACGCGGGCGCTTGACCTGGCCGGCCGTACCGCGGTGGTGACCGGCGGCGCGAGCGGGATCGGCCGGGCGTGCGCCCGGCGGCTGGCGGGCGCGGGCGCACACGTGATCGTCGTCGACGTCAGCGCCGACGCGGCGAAGGAGGCCGCCGAGGAGATCGGGGGCGGCCACGTCGTGGTCGACCTGGCCGACGCGGACGCGGTGGACGCCCTGGACCTCACCGCGGACATCCTGGTCAACAACGCCGGGCTGCAGCACGTCGCGCCGGTGCACGAGTTCCCGCCGGAGCGGTTCACCCAGATCATGCGGGTCATGGTCGAGGCGCCGTTCCGGCTGAACCGCCAGGTACTGCGCGGAATGTACGAGCGCGGCTGGGGCCGGATCGTCAACATCTCGTCGGTGCACGGGCTGGTGGCCTCGCCGTTCAAGGTGGCATACGTGACGGCCAAGCACGCCATCGAGGGCATGTCCAAGGTCATCGCGCTCGAGGGCGCCGAGCACGGCGTGACCTCCAACTGCGTCAACCCGTCGTACGTGCGCACGCCGCTCGTGGAGAACCAGATCCAGGCGCAGGCGTCGGCGCACGACCTGACCGAGGACGAGGTCATCGAGCGGATCATGTTGGAGCCCGCCGCGATCAAGCGGCTGATCGAGCCGGGCGAGGTCGCGGACGTGGTCGCCTACCTGTGCTCCGACCAGGCCGCCTTCATCACGGGCGCCTCCGTCCCGATCGACGGTGGGTGGACCGCACGCTGAGATGGGGCACGTGAGCATCCGGATCTTCTTCGAGCTGCTGGCGCGCGAGGCCGCGCCCGTGGAGTTCGAGGCACCCGTCGTGGACGCGCGGGCCGCCGGCGCCTCGCCGGCGGTGCTGGCCGAGCTCGAGCAGGCCAAGGTGGCGGCGCTGCGGGTACGCGCGCTACTCGCCCGGCGGGCCCGGCGCGAGGTCGAGCTGTCCGCGCTGTTCGAGACCGCGGGCGACCTGGCGGCCCTGCGGGAGCTCGACGCGGTGCTCCAGGCCATCGTGCGCCGCGCGCGCCAGCTCCTGAACACCGACGTCGCGTACATGACGCTGAACGACGACGAGCGCCACGACACGTACATGCGCGTCACCGACGGCTCGATCTCGATCGCCTTCCAGCGGCTGCGGCTGCCGCTCGGCGCGGGGCTCGGCGGCCTGGTCGCTCAGACCGGCGCGCCGTACGCCAGCTCCGGCTACCTGGTGGACGGCCGGTTCCGGCACACCGAGTCCATCGACACGGGCGTGACCGAGGAGGGCCTGGTCGGGATCCTCGGCGTCCCGATGCGGCTGGGCGAGCAGGTCATCGGCGTGCTGTTCGCCGCGGACCGCTCCGAGCGGTCCTTCGCGCAGGAGGAGGTCGCGCTGCTGTGCTCGCTGGCCGCGCACGCGGCCATCGCGATCGACAACGCCCGGCTGCTCCAGGAGACGCGGGTCACGCTCGAGGAGCTGAGCGCGGCGAGCGAGGTCGCGCGGGCGCACAGCGAGGCCGTCGAGCGCGCCGCGCGTGCGCACGACCGCATGACCGACCTCGCGGTGCGCGGCGGCGGCGTCGAGGACGTGGCGGCCGTGGTCACCGACATCCTCGGCGGCGCGCTCGTCGTCCTCGATGCCGAGGGCCGCCGCCTCGCCTCGGTCGGCGAGGTCGACCCGCCCGACGACGACCTCGTCGACCAGGCGCGCGCCCTCGGGCGTACGGCGCGGCGCGGCGACCTGCGGGTCACGCCGATCGGCGCGGGCGCGGAGGTCCTCGGCACGCTGGCGCTCCGCGCGGCACGCGACATCCCGGACGCCGACGAGCGGATCCTCGAACGCGCCGCCCTCGTGATGGCGCTGCTGCTGCTGTTCCGGCGCAACGTCGCGGAGGTCGAGGGCCGCGTACGTGGGGAGCTGCTGGACGACCTGGTCGCCGGGCACGTCGCGGACCCGGACGCGCTGGACGCACGCGCCCGGCGGCTCGGCGTCGACCTCGAGGCACCGCATGTGCTCGTCGTCGCCAAGCACGGGGGCCAGCGCGAGCAGGCGGCGTTCTGGGCGTCGTCGCGCTCGGCCGTCGAGCACGGCCTCAGCACGTCCTACGGCGACGAGGTGGTGCTCCTGCTACCGGGCGACCGGCCCGGCGAGATCGCCTCCCGCGTGGCCAAGGAGCTGGGCGTCGCGCTCGGCATCCCGGCGACGGCGGGCGCGGCGGGCCCGGTCGACCTGCCCGGCGGGGCGGCCGCGGCGCGGCAGGAGGCGCGGCGCTGCGCCGACGCGCTGCTGGCCCTGGGCCGCGCCGGTGAGGGCGCGGGCGCCGACGGGCTCGGCTTCGTGGGCCTGCTGATCGGCGAGGGCGGCGACGCGCGTGCGTTCCTGGCGACCACCCTCGGCCCGGTCATCGCCTACGACGACCGGCGAGGGACCGCGCTGACGCAGACCCTCGCCATCTACTTCGGCACCGGCGGCAGCCTCGCGCGTACGGCCGAGCGGCTGCACATCCACGTCAACACGGTCACGCAGCGCCTGGACCGCATCGGGCGGCTGCTCGGCGCGGACTGGCAGGAGCCCGACCGCGCCCTGGAGATCCAGCTCGCGCTGCGCCTGTACCGCCTGCACGGCTCCCTCAGGCCCTGACGGGTTCGCCGTCCGGCACCGTACGCCGCGCGGCCCGACGGCGGCCGGCGTACGCGGCGAGCAGGTGACGCGCGGTCCCCCAGATGCCGCGCCGGAAGACCAGCACGGTGATCGCGAAGACGGCGCCGGTCACGATGCCGATCTCCTCGAAGCCCGCGGTGGCGAGGTAGTCGTTCAGCTCCACGATCAGGCCGGCGCCGATGACGCCGCCCCACAGCGTGCCGATCCCGCCGAGCACGACCATCATCACGACCTGGCCCGACGTGGTCCAGTACACCTCCTGCAGCGACACGAAACCATGCCCGATGGCGAACAGGCCACCGGCCAGACCCGACAGCCCCGCCGACAGCACGAACGCCAGCAGCTTGTACCGCTCGACGGGGTAGCCGAGCGCGCGGGCCCGCGCCGGGTTGTCGCGTACGGCCAGCAGCACCCGCCCGAACGGCGAGCGCACGATCCGCCAGGCGCACCACAGGCCGACCAGGACGATCGGCAGGCCCGCGTAGTAGAAGAAGAACGGGTCGGACAGGTCGACGCCGAACAGCTCGCGCGGGATCCCCTGCAGGCCGTTCTCGCCGCCGGTCACGCCGCGCCACTGGTTGGCGACGAAGTAGACCATCTGCGCGAACGCCAGGGTCACCATCGCGAAGTAGATGCCCGTACGGCGGACCGACAGCCAGCCGATCGGGACCGCGAGCACCGCCGCCGCCAGCGCGCCGCCCAGGACCGCGACCGGGAACGGCAGGCCGCTGTGCAGGGCGATCAGCCCCGCCACGTACGCGGAGGTGCCCCAGAAGACCGCGTGCCCGAAGGACAGCAGCCCGGTGAAGCCCAGCAGCAGGTCGACGGCGACCGCGAACAGCGCCCAGCAGATCATGTCCATCGCGACCGGCGGATAGATCATCCACGGCAGCGCGAGCGCCACCAGCAGCCCGATCGCCACCGGGACCGGACGTCCGGCCAGCTTGCGGATGATCACGCGATTCCCTCCTCGCGTCCGAACAGCCCGGCCGGCCGCCACAGCAGCACGACGACCATGACGATGAAGACCAGCGTCTGCGAGAGCGACGGCAGGTAGAAGTTGCAGACCGCGGTGACCAGGCCGATCGCGAAGCCGGCCGCCACCGAGCCGAAGATCGACCCGAGGCCGCCGATGACGACGACGGCGAACACCGCGATGATCAGGTCAGAGCCCATGAGGGGGTTCACCGCGCGCATCGGCGCGGCCAGCACCCCGGCGAGCCCGGCCAGCCCGATGCCGAAGCCGAACACCGGGGTGACCCAGCGCCCGACGTCGATGCCGAGCGCGCGGGTGAGCTCGGGCCGCTCGGTCGCCGCCCGCACGATCACGCCCACGCGGGTGCGCGACAGCAGATACCAGACGGCCAGGCACGTCACCACCGCGACCGCCAGCACGAACACCTGGTACGCCGGGTAGGAGAACAGCCCGAGGTTCACCGAGCCGGACAGCGCGCTCGGCCGCGGGTACGGCTGCGACTGCACGCCGTACTCCCGCTTGACCAGGTCCTGGAGTACGAGCGCGAGCCCGAAGGTGAGCAGGAAGTTGTAGAGCGGGTCGAGCGCGGCGAGCCGCCTGATGAACAGCCGCTCCACGACGACGCCGACCACGCCGAGCGCGACCGGGACGGCGAACAGCGCGACCCAGAAGCTCACGCCCCAGTCGCTCAGCAGGACGTACGCGCCGAACGCGCCGAGCATGTAGAACGCGCCGTGCGCGAAGTTGACCACGCCGAGCATCCCGAAGATGACGGCCAGGCCCAGCGCCAGCAGGGCGTAGAACGCCCCGCCGACGAGCCCGTTGAAGGCCTGCTGGAGCACGAGTCCTCTCTCCTTACAGCTTGCAGGCGGCGTCGGGCTGCTGGAACGCCTCGGCGGCCGGGACGGTCTTGAGGATCCGCTCGTAGTCCCAGGGCTCCTTGACCTCCGAGGAGGGCTTGACCTGCGCGAGGTAGGCGTCGTGCAGGAGGAGGTGGTCCTGGGCGCGGATCGTGCCGTTCTTGGCGAACACGTCGTTGAACTTCAGGCCCTCGAGCTGCTTCACGACCGCGTCGGACTTGTCGGTGCCGGCGCGCTGGACGGCCTCGAGGTACTGCGTCGCCGCGGAGTAGTTCGCCGCGTGCGCGAACGTCGGCCGCTTGCCGGTCTTGGCCTGGAACTTGTCGGCCCAGGCGCGGTTGTCCGGGCTGCCGTTCCAGTACCAGGCGTCGCTGAACTTCGTCCCGGCGAGGGCGTCGGGGCCGAGCGAGTGGATGTCGGTGAGGAACATCAGGCCGACGGCCAGGCTGATGCCCTTGTCCCGCAGCTTGTACTCGTTGTACTGCTTGACGAGGTTCACCAGGTCACCGCCGGCCTGCATGGCGCCGAGCACCTGCGGCTTGGGGTTCAGGCCCGGGGCCTTGAGCAGGAACGTCGAGAAGTTGTCGTTCGGGAACGGCGTCGGGTCGTTCTTGACGATCGTGCCGCCCGCACCCTTGATCGACGCGCTGAAGCTCTTGGTCATGTCCTGCCCGAACGCGTAGTCCGGGTAGACGATGTACCAGTTCTTCCCGCCGTCCCTGGTCACGGTGTCACCGGTGCCGTGGGCCAGCATGTAGGTGTTGTAGCCGTAGTGGAACGTGTACTTGTTGCACTGCGCGCCCTCCAGCGCCGTGGCGCCGGCCCCGATGTCCATGAACAGCTTCTTCTTGTTCTTGGCGACGTTCGCGACGGCCAGCGCCGCGGACGAGGTGGGGACGTCGAGGATGATGTCGGCGCGCTGGCGGTCGTACAGCTCCTGGGCCTTGGAGTTGGCCACCTCGGGCTTGTTCTGGTGGTCGGCGGAGGTGACCTCGATCTTCTTGGCGACGGCCTTGTCCCCGTACTTGGCCTTGTAGTCGGCGATGGCCATCTTGACGGCCTCGACGCTGGCCTTGCCGGACAGGTCCGCGTAGACGCCGGACTGGTCGTTCAGGACGGCGAGTTCGACCTTGCCGTCGCTGATCTTCCCGCCGCCTCCGCCGGGGCCGCCGTTGCATCCCGTGGCGAGCAGCGCCATCCCGGCGGCCAGGGCGGCCGTGCGACCGAAGCGTTTCATGATGTGCGTTCTCCCTAGATTCCGAGGTACTCGAGCAGTTCGTGTTCGCGGGCCTTGACCTCCGCGTTGTCCATGGACTCCGCGACGCGGCCCTCGGCGAGCAGGTAGTGCCGGTCGGCGACGGTCGCGGCGAAGTGCACGTTCTGCTCGATCAGCAGCACCGTGACGCCCTGTTCCTTGACCTCGCGCAGGATGGCGCCGATCTGCTGGACGATCAGCGGGGACAGGCCTTCGGTGGGCTCGTCGCACAGCAGCAGCCGTGCGCCGGTCCGCAGCACCCGCGCCAGCGCGAGCATCTGCTGTTCGCCGCCGGACAACTTGGTGCCGGGCGACCGGCGGCGCTCGCGCAGCCGGGGGAAGGTCTCATAGACCCGGTCCAGCGACCACGGGTCCGGCCCTGACCGGGGAGGAAGCGTGAGGTTCTCCTCGACCGAGAGGTTCGCGTAGATGCCGCGGTCGTCGGGTACGTAGCCGAGCCCGCGGCGTGCTCGCCGGTGCGGTGCCAGCCCGCCGATGCCGGCGCCGAGGAACTCGATGGTGCCCTCGGCCTTCGCGTGCAGGCCCATCACGCAGCGCAGCAGCGTCGTCTTGCCCGCACCGTTGCGCCCGACGAGCGTGACGATCTCGCCCTCGGCCACCTCGAGCGAGACCTCGCGCAGGGCCTGCGCCTCGCCGTACCAGGCGGACAGGCCGTCAATCCGAAGCATCGGCGTCTCCCAGATAGGCGGCGATCACGCGCGGGTCGCGCCGGATCTCGGCGTACGGCCCCTCGACGAGGACCCGGCCGGACTGCAGGACGGTGACGCGGTCGGCGAGCGCCGAGACCACATTCATGTTGTGCTCGACGAGGACGACGGTGCGGCCGTCGCGTACCCGGCCGATCAGCTCGGCCGTGGCGGTCACGTCCTCGGCGCCCATGCCCGCCGTCGGCTCGTCCAGCAGCAGCACCTTCGGGTCGAGGGCCAGCGCGAGCGCCAGTTCGAGCGCGCGTTTGTGCCCGTACGAGAGCGCGCCGGCGTGCGTGCCGGCGAGGTCCGTCAGGCGTACCTGGTCGAGCAGTTCCATCGCGCGGTCGCCGAAGCGCGCCATGCGCCGGTCGGACCGCCAGAACCGCCAGCCGAGGCCGGTGCCGCCCTGGAGTGCCAGCTCGACGTGCTCCCGCGTGGTCAGCTGCGGGAAGAGGCTCGTGATCTGGAACGAGCGCGCGACCCCGGCCCGCGCGATCTGCTCGGGCGGGCGCCCGGTCAGCTCGCGCGACCCGAGCGTGATGCGCCCGGCTGTGGGCCGCAGGAACCCGGTCAGCAGGTTGAATAGGGTCGTCTTCCCGGCGCCGTTCGGGCCGACGAGGGCGTGCACGCTGCCCTCGGCCACCTCGAGATCCACGCCGTCGACCGCCCGGAACCCGCGGAACTCCTTGCACAGGCCCTGGGCGACAAGGACCGTCGCCATTCCGTCTCCTCGCCCGTGTTGCGTAGGTCACACATATGTCGTGACCGGGACATTAGGCGGCACGGCAACGGCCGACCATGTGGCCGGTCGACACAATTGACCGTCCTGACACGGCGTCTCGCCCCATGTCGGTGCAACCCGACCGGTCAGCCCGTACGTCGGCCTCCGTCACGTGAGGGTGATGTGGGTCACACACACGTGACGCCGCGCGAAAGTGTGGTGGTCGCGGCTGGAACGCGAGCGCCGACCCGGTGACGATCGGGGCGTCCCTTCACCGACCCCAGGGAGCGGTCATGCCCCGAATCCGCCGCCTCGCCGCCGCCCTGACGCTGGGCGTCACGGCCCTCGCGCCGGCGCACCCCGCCGGCGCCGCAGCGTGCGGACCCACGGTCCCGGTCCCCGGCGCGGGGCGGCAGGTGGGCGCCTGCCTGCCCGACCTCACCACGGCGGGCACGGTCGCGGACGGGCACAGCGACCCGGCGCAGTGGGCGGGCCTGCAACCGGCCGGCGCCCGCAACCCGAGCGGCGTGCCGGGGCTGCAGATCGACGGCTACTTCCCCGACACCTCGGCGTTCAACACCACGCACGGCTGGAACCACGACTCCCAGTTCGTGATCCGGCTGCCCGACCGCTGGAACGGCGGCCTCGTCGTCGCCGGTACACCGGGCAACCGCGCCCAGTACGCCAACGACTTCGCGATCTCGGACTGGGTGCTGGCGCGCGGCTACGCGTACGCCGCCACCGACAAGGGCAACGTCGGCGCGACGTTCTACCGTGACGGGCGCCGCCCCGGCGACGCGGTCGCTGAGTGGAACGCCCGGCTCACCCAGCTCACCCGTGCGGTACGCGCGGTCGTCGCCGAACGCTACGGACGGCCGCCGCGCCACACGTACGCCACGGGCATCTCCAACGGTGGCTACCTCGTGCGCTGGCAGCTCGAGAACCATCCGGAGCTGTACGACGGCGGCGTCGACTGGGAGGGCACGCTGTGGACCGCACGCGGCCCGAATCTCTTCACCTCGCTGCCGGCGCTGCTGCGGAACTACCCCGCGTACGCGAAGGGCGACGAGAGCGCGCACCGGGCGATGCTGGAGGCGGGTCTGGCGCCCGGCTCGGAGTTCCTGTGGCCCTACCACGAGAGCGTGTACTGGGACCTGACGCAGCGGATCTACCGCGAGGAGTTCGACCCCGCCTATGACGGCGCGACCGAGGCCGGCACGCCGTACTGCACGAGCGGTACGCCCGGCTGCGACGCCGACTACGACTACGCGGCCCGGCCGCCGTCGGTGCACCGCGCGGTCTCGGGCGTCTCGCTGGACGGCCGGATCGGCCGGCCTCTGATCACTCTGCAGGGCACGCTCGACACGCTCCTGCCCATCGCCCGCGACTCCGACGTGTACGCGCGGATGGTGCACGACCAGGGCCGCGACCGCGCGTACCGCTACTACCGCGTCCAGGACGGCACCCACGTCGACGCGCTGTACGACACGTATCCGGACCGGCTACGGCCCATCCTGCCCTGCTTCCGCTCCGCCTTCGCCGCGCTGGAGCGGTGGGACGCGCGCCACCGGCCGCCGGCCGGCGGGACGCTGCCCAGGCCCGACTCGGGGGACCTCGCCAACACCTGCTCGCTGAACAGTTCCGTGGAAGGAGCCCGATGAAATCCCCTCTCCGCCGTCTCCTCGCCGTCCTGGCGGGGACGTTCCTGCTCACCACCGGCCTCGCCGGACCCGCGCACGCCGCACCGCTCCCCCGTTACACCGTCGGCTCGGTCTACGCCTCCGGCGTGTCCGCCGGCGGCTTCATGGCCGACCAGCTGCACGTCGCCTACTCCGGGACCGTCAAGGGCCTCGGGGTGTTCGCCGGCGGGCCGTACCACTGCGCGCAGGGCAGCCTCATCACGGCGCAGCTCGCCTGCATGTCCGCCGTGCAGGGCCGCGCGCTCCCCACGCTCGAGCAGTCCGCGCGTACCCGCGCGTCACAGGGCGCCGTCGACGACGTGGCCAACCTGTCGGGCCACCCGGTGTACGTCTTCCACGGCACCGCGGACACGACCGTCAACGTCGGCTCGTCGAACGACCTCGTGCAGTTCTACAAGGACTTCGGCTCCAGCGTGACCTATGACAACACGACGGCCGCCGCGCACTCCTGGGTCAGCCCGCTCGGCCCGAACGCCTGCGGCACGAGCTTCACCCCGTACATCAACAACTGCGGCAACGACCCCGAAGGGACGATGCTCGGCGCGCTGTTCGGGTCGGCGGCGCCGCCCGCCGCCTCGCCCTCGGGCACGGTGACGGAGTTCGACCAGAACGCCTACGCGCCGGGCGGCAACGCCGCCGCCATCAGCATGGCCGCCAAGGGGTACGTGTACGTGCCGTCCGCCTGCGCGGGCGGCGCGTCGTGCCGCCTCATGGTCGCCCTGCACGGCTGCCAGCAGGGCGTGAACTCGGTCGGCACGACCTTCGTCACCAAGGCCCACCTGAACGAGTACGGCGACACGAACAACATGATCGTGCTCTATCCGCAGGCCACCGCGACCACCGGCAGCAACCCGCAGGGCTGCTGGGACTGGTGGGGCTACCTGTCCGCGTCGAACTACGACACCCACGGTGGGGCGCAGATCGAGAGCATCATGAGCATGGTGCACGCCCTCGGCGGCTGATCCGTCCCCCGGTTTTCGCGCGCGGAGGCCCGCCGGTCACCGCGCGCGAAAACCCGTTACCGCCAGTCCGTTCAATCTGCGCGGATTGTGGTAAATCGAAGTGCATGCGAATGCTCTCCGCCGCACTTCGCGGCCTCAGCGTGACGATGGCGGCGGTACTCGCCCTCCCCGCCGCGCAGACGGCTGCCGAGGCACGGCCCGCGCGCCCCGCGCCGCGGGAGTTCGTCGCCCTGAGGGACGTGGACCCCACGATCCTCCAGGAGATCCGCTACGTCACGCCGCACGACTTCACCGGGGGGCCGATCAACGGCTACCGCGCGCCGATGTGCATCCTGACCGAGCCCGCGGCGCGTGCGCTGCACGAGGCCCAGGTGACGTTGCGGCACAAGGGATACACCCTGAAGGTCTATGACTGCTACCGGCCGCAGCGGGCCGTGAACCGCTTCGTGGCCTGGGCGAAGGACCTGCAGGACCAGTCCATGAAGAAGGAGTTCTACCCGCGGGTCGACAAGACCCGGCTGTTCGCGGACGGCTACATCGCCGAGAAATCCGGGCACAGCCGCGGCAGCACGATGGACCTGACGATCGTGCCGCTGCCGGCCAGACCGACCCGTCCGTACCGGCCCGGCGAACCGCTGGCGCCGTGTTACGCGCCGAAGGCCCAGCGCTTCCCGGACAACTCCGTGGACATGGGCACCGGCTTCGACTGTTTCGACACGCTGGCGCACACGATGGATCCCCGCATCAAGGGCGCGCAGCACGCCAACCGGCTCCTGCTGAAGACCACCCTCGAACACCTCGGCTTCGTCAACCTCGCCGAGGAGTGGTGGCACTTCACGTACCAGCCGGAACCCTTCCCCAACACCTATTTCGACTTCCCCGTGACCCCGTCCTCGCTGACGCGGCACCCGACCGGAAACTCCCCAACGATCGATATCCCCGGCAAGGGATGATTTGGAGGCAACATCATGCGGGTCGGCTCAGTGTTGGTCCTTCTCTGGTTGATCATCGGCATCATCGCCGCGGGTCAGCGCCACTACCTGAGTGGTTCGGACGTCAACTGCGCGAAGGCGAGCACCATCGCGGTGACGATCGTCGCCGGGCCCCTGAACTACATCGGTCTCAACCCGAAGATCAAGTGCCATACGCCACAGCCCAGCAAGTAGGCGGTTCCCCGCGGCCGTCGTCACCCCTGTGGTGACGGCGGCTGCGGGCTCGTGGTCGGTTCGAGCAGCCGTACCCGTACTGAGCGGAAGGCCGGCGGGGTCTCCCTGAGCACGGCCAGCCGAGGGTCGGGCACGGCCAGGAACGGCCCGGTCTCCAGCGCGAAGATCGCGCCGAGCCGCGGGTCCGCGCGCAGGGCGTCGACCGCGCGCCGGTCCCCGCCGCAGACGACGGCCTCCAGCGCTCCGGCCTGCGGGGCGAGAATCCGCGCGGCGACGTCGGCGGCGTCCTGGAGGGCCTCGCGCGCCTGATTCTCCCGGCGCCGGGCGAACCGCTGCTGCGACTGGCCGCCCGCCGCGCTGCGCCCGTGGACGAGCCGCGCGCCGACCTTGGACGCGACCAGGCGGTCGCCCTCGAAGACGCCGCACGCGTACCCGCCGAGGCGTACGAGCAGGACGCCCACCCGTCGCTCGCGCAACGCGTGCTCGGCGAGGTCTCCGGTGAGGGGCGGGAACGGCACGTGGCACTCGGCGAGGGCTCCGTCGCCGCCGACGAGCCGCACCATCGAGGGCCCTGTCTCAGTGGCGAACCCGCCGTGGCGCTCGCCGAACCCGGTCACCCAGCGCGCGACACGCTCGGGCGGAACCTCGACCCACCGCCCTCCCCCGGCCGCGGGTCTCGGCTTTGCCATCCCCGAACCCTATTTGATGATCGAGATTTCCCTCGGACCGGTTTGACCGGACAGAGGGGGTGGGAGGATTGCTGGCATGTGGATCGCTCCCGAACGACGGCGGGCCCAACGTTGGGTCGCGCCGGGTGTGGCGGCGGCCGCGGGCGTCGCGGTCGGGGCCACCATCGCCATCCGCGGGCAGATGGAGACGGGCCTCGTGACGCTGGCCGTGCTCCTGGGGTACGGCGCACTGCTCGCCTACCGACGCGGCGAGACCCCGCTGACCATGCACGACGCCTTCAACGGACGCCGCTCGGGTGTGCACATGAGAGCCGCGGCGATGACCGGCGACGTACTGGTCGGCGTACTCGTGGCCGCACTGATCGTCCAAGCCCTGCGCGGCGAGCAGATCTGGATCCTGGCCGGCCTCGCAGCCATCGCGGGCGTGACCTACCTGTTCTCGATCATCGTCTTCAACAACAGCTACTAGCCCCTGGCTCTTGGATCACGTGCGACTTCGGCGTGCCCAGAACAGGGCGTGGCCGCTGTCGCCCTCAGGGACGAACCGCTGGTCGGTGATCTGCAGGCCGCTCCGGTGGAGCCAGGACCGGTAGGTAGTGGCGTCGGTGTGGCTCCACCACATGGAGGCAGGACCGCCGAGCCGGTTGTCCTGGGTACCGGTCCAGGCGTCCTGACCGATGGTCGCAAGCAGCCAGCCCCCGGGGCGCAGCCACCGGGTGATGTCGTGCAGAAGGTGGGGCTGCTGGTCGAGCGGCATGTGGATCAGTGCATAGAGACAGACGACGGCATCGAAGGTCTCGGATGGAAGGTCGAGTGCCGTGGCGTCCGCGCGGATGAACGTGCCTTCGGGAACCAGCGATCGGGCTCGTTCGATCTGAACGTCGCTGATGTCCACGCCGGTCACCTGGGCGCCCCTGCCCGTGCCGGCCCGCTCACTCGGGCCAGGCGAGTCGCGGATGGTCTCGACGAAGTCGCCGGGTGTGCAGCCGGGGACGAAGTGCCGCAGGACGTCGGCCTTCACGTTCCCTCTCACCGACCGCAGCTGCGTCTCGCCCAGGCGGTGGACCTGGGGTTTCTTGACATCCTTCGGTCCGATCGGGTTGAGAGTCGAGTGTCCGAATTGTCCGTGAACATGCCTCGAACGGTGTCGATTCGCGGTGGGCTCGGGACCACAATCGAATGGTGACCGACCCCGTCGCCGTCTCCAGCGGCTCGCCGGACCTGCCTGCGGCCCGGCCGGGCGACCCGTCCTCACCTCACATCAGCCTGCACCCGATCGTCGACCTCGAGGCCGGCACCGTCGCCGCCGTCAGCGCGCCCGCGCCGTCGCACGGTCCCGGGCTGGAGTCCGACGTCGACCGGGCGATCCTCGCCGCGCACGCGACCTCGCGCCGAGAGACGTTGCTGCCGCTGCACGTCACCCTGTGGATGCGCACGCTGGGCGACGAGCGGGCAATGGACCATCTGCACAAGACCCTCGGCGGGTTGGGCCGGCGGCCCGGCGGCGTGATCGTCGCGGTGGCCGGCGTCCTGGACGGTACGTCGCCCGGCGAGGCGATCCAGCGGTTCGGCCGGCTGCGCTCGGCGGGCTACCTGACCGCCATCGACCACGCGGGCGACCTGCCCGCACGGCTCGTCGCCGAGATCGCCCCGGCCGTGCTGACGCTCGACCCGGAGGCGTCGCGCCGCGTGGCGTCCGACCCGCGGCGTACCGCGCTGATCGAGGCCCTGGTGGCGCTCGGGCGGCGCACCGGCGGTCACGTGCTCGCGCCGGGCGTGGCGGATGACGATCAGGTGGCGAAGCTTCGCGGGATCGGCGTACGGCTGGCGCAGGGGCCGCTGCTGTCGGTGCCGGGCTGGCGGCCGGGCATGCCGGTACCCGTGCCCATGGGGCCGCGCGAGACCGACCGGATCGGCCCGCGGGTGACGGAGTTCATGCTGCCGGCGACCGTGATGCCCGACTCGGCCACCACCGACGAGGTGTACTCGGCGTTCAGCGCCGAACGCTCCACGACCAGCGTCGTCCTCGTCGACCAGCACCAGCGCCCGCGCTTCACGGTCGAGCGCACGCGGTTCCTGCTCCATCTCGCCGGGGCGTACGGGCACGCCCTGCACTCGCACAAGCCGGCCGCCCGGCTCGCCGACGCGCCCAGGACCGTGCCGCGTACGGTGCCCGCGATCTCCGCCCTGCACGCGGCGGGCAACGATGCCGACCGCGTGTACGACGACCTGGTGGTGGTGGACGAAGTCGGCCGCTGCATCGGCGTCGCACGGGTCGGCGACCTGATCCGCAATCTGTCGTCCCTGGAACGCTGAGGTCAGCGGCGCCCCTCGGCGCGCCACACCGAGGTCAGGAACCGTTCGACGCCCTCGATGACGCGGGCCGCGCGGTAGGACGGGAAGATGTCGAAGGCGTGCTGGGCGCCCTTCATCTCCGCGTACAGCACCGGGGCACCGGAGGTCTCCCTGAGCCGCTGGGCGAACGACCGCGCCTGGCTCACCGGGACGAGGGTGTCCAGGTTGCCGTGGATCACCAGGAACGGCGGCGCCTCCCGGTGGGCCCAGTGCACCGGCGACACCTTCGCGTACGCCTCCGGCGCGTCCGCTCGCCGGACCCCCATGACATGACGCTCCATGACCGAGGCGAAGACCCCGGAGGCGCCGTCCATCAGCGCGTGCAGGTCGTACACGCCGTAGAACGGCACGGCCGCCCGTACGCTCGTGTCCACGTCCTCGAAGCCCGGCTGATACTCCGGAACGTTCGCGGTCAGCGCGACCAGGGCCGCGAGGTGGCCGCCCGCCGATCCGCCGGTGACGCACAGGAAGTCCGGGTCGGCCCCGTACTCCGCGGCGTGCTCGCGGTACCACTTGATGGCGCGCTTGAGGTCGACGAGCGGTTCGGGGAGCTTCACCGCGGGGCTGAGCCGGTAGTCGACGTTGATCCCGACCCAGCCGTTGGCCGCGAGATGCCCGAGCAGGGGAATGCCCTGCTCACGGCGGCTTCCGATCATCCACGCCCCGCCGTGCACCTGCATGACGCCCGGACGCGGCCCGTCCGGCTCCGCGGCGGGCCGGTACACGTCGAGGAGCAGCCGGGGGTCGTCCGCGTACGCGATGTCACGGATCCGCGTTACGCCCGCGCGCCGGGCCACCAGGAGCGGGAAGACCACGTGGCTGAGCGGGAAGGCCGGTGCCTGCTCGCCCGGGTCGAGCTCGAGCTCGCCGCTCCACTCGCGGACCGTCAGCGTCGTGCGCCGCGCTCGCACCATGCCGACCGCGAGCCCGGACCAGCTCGCGGCCATGGCGCCGAGCCCGGCCCATTTGTACATATAGCTTGATAAGTCTAGGTTTACTACTTGTGATCGAGTACAGACCGGAGGACGAGCGCGCTGCGACGGACCTCCGCGTGGCGCTCGGCCGGATCGTACGCAGGCTCCGCCAGGCGCACCGGCCCGGCGAGCTCACGCTCTCGGAGGTGTCGGTGCTGTCACGGCTGGATCGGGACGGACCGGCGACGCCGGGCGCGCTCGCGGTCGACGAACGCGTACGCCCGCAGGCCATGGGTGCCACCTTGGCGGCCCTGGAGCAGCGCGGCCTCGTCGCGCGGATGCCCGACCCGGATGACGGACGGCGGGTCTCGATGTCGGTGACCGACGCCGGACGGCGGGTCCTGCACGACCGCCGCTCGGCCAGCACCCGGCGCATGACCCGCGCGCTGGTCGACGGGCTCACCCCGGACGAGCGGCACCGCCTGGCCGAGGTCATCCCCCTGCTCGAGCGGCTGGCGGACCACCTGTGACCCACGGCGACCGCTACAAGTGGACGGCGCTGTCCAATACGACCCTCGGCGTGCTGATGGCCGCGCTCGACGGTTCGATCGTGATCATCGCGATGCCCGCGATCTTCCGCGGCATCGGGTTGGACCCGCTCGCGCCGTCCAACATCGGCTACCTGCTCTGGATGATCCTGGGCTACCTGCTGGTCTCGGCCGTGCTGGTCGTGGCGCTGGGCCGGCTCGGCGACATGTTCGGCCGGGTCCGGATGTACAACCTGGGCTTCATGGTCTTCAGCGTGGCCTCGCTCGCGCTGTCGCTGGACCCCTTCCACGGCGGAGGCGGCGCGCTGTGGCTCATCGGCTGGCGGGTCGTCCAAGGGGTCGGCGGCGCCATGCTGACCGCCAACTCCGCCGCCATCCTCACCGACGCGTTCCCGCTCGAGCAGCGCGGCATGGCGCTCGGCGTCAACCAGATCACCGCGCTCGCCGGACAGTTCCTCGGCCTGGTCGCCGGCGGGCTGCTCGCCGAGCTCGACTGGCGCGCGGTCTTCTGGGTGAACGTCCCGATCGGCGTCCTGGGCACCATCTGGTCCTACGTCAGCCTTCGCGAGGTCGGCACACCGGTCAAGGCCCGCATCGACTGGCCGGGCAACCTCACGTTCGTCGGCGGTACGGGTGCGCTGCTCGCCGCGATCACCTACGGCATCCAGCCGTACGGCGGGCACTCCACCGGCTGGACCAATCCCCTGGTGTTCGGCGGGCTCGGGCTCGGCGTCGGGCTCCTCGTGCTGTTCTGTCTCGTGGAGCGGCGCGTCGCCGCGCCGATGGTGCGGCTGAGCCTGTTCAAGATCCGGGCGTTCGCGATGGGCAACCTCGCCGCGCTCCTGATCGCGATCGCACGCGGCGGCATGCAGTTCATGCTGATCATCTGGCTACAGGGGATCTGGCTGCCGCTGCACGGCTACGCCTTCGAGCGCACGCCGCTGTGGGCCGGGATCTACATGCTGCCGCTGACCGCGGGCTTCCTGGTGGCCGGGCCCATCTCGGGCCACCTGTCGGACCGGTACGGCGCGCGGTTCTTCGCCACCGGCGGCCTCATCCTGGTCAGCGCGGCGTTCCTCGGGCTGATCGCGCTGCCCGTCGACTTCTCGTACTGGCTCTTCGCCCTCATGTTGTTCGTCAGCGGCATCGGCCAGGGGATGTTCTCCGCGCCGAACACCTCCGCGATCATGAGCGCCGTGCCGCGCGCACAGCGCGGTGTGGCCTCCGGCATGCGCTCGACCTTCCAGAACTCCGGGAGCGCCCTGTCCATCGGCGTGTTCTTCTCCCTGATGATCGCCGGGCTCGCCGGGACGCTGCCGCACACCATGTCGGCGGGCCTGATCGCCCAGTCAGTGCCCGCCGCGGACGCCGCGCACGTCGCCGGGCTGCCGCCGGTGAGCACGCTGTTCGCGGCGTTCCTCGGCGACAACCCGATCGGCCACCTGCTGGGTGCCACCGGCGTCCTGCCCCACCTTCCGCCGCAGAACCGGGACGCGCTCACCGGCCAGACCTTCTTCCCCCAGCTCGTCTCCGGCCCGTTCCATCATGGGCTGGTACTCGTCTTCAGCTCCGCCGCCGCGATGGCGGCGATCGCCGCCATCGGCTCCGCGTTCCGCGGAACCCGATATGTCCACACCGAGGAGAACGCATGACCGACGCCATCCGGGCCGAGACGGTGACCATCACGGGCCACGGCGACGACGAGATCGAGGCGTACGCCGCCCGCCCGCTGCACGACCGCCCGCGCGGCGGCGTGGTGGTCATCCACCACATGCCCGGCTATGACCGGTCGACCAAGGAGATGGTGCGGAGGTTCGCGGCCGGCGGCTACGCCGCCGTCTGCCCCAACCTCTACTCCCGTGAGGCGCCGGGTGCCGATCCGGACGACGCGGCCGCGGCCGTACGCGCCGCGGGCGGCGTGCCCGACGAGCGCCTTGTGGGCGACGTCGACGGTGGCGCCCGCTACCTGAACTCCCTGCCGGGCGCCAACGGCAAGATCGGCGTGATCGGCCACTGCTCCGGCGGTCGCCACGCCTTCCTGGCCGCCTGCTCACTGGAGCTGGACGCCGCGGTGGACTGCTACGGCGCCTTCATCATCAGCGAGCCGCCGGCCGGCATGCCCAAGGCGATGCAGCCGATCCTCGGCCTCGCGCCGCAGCTGTCCTGCCCGATGCTCGGCCTGTTCGGCGCCGATGACTCCTACCCGGCCCCGGACGAGGTCGCGGAGCTGGACGCCGAGCTGAAGCGGCTCGGCAAGGCCCATGAGTTCCACACCTACGAGGGCGCGGGCCACGCCTTCTTCGCCGTCGACCGGCCCGCCTACCGCCCCGAGGCCGCGGTGGACGGCTGGCAGAAGATCTTCGAGTTCTACGGCCGGACCCTCACGACCGCCTGAGTGACCAGGCCCCCGCGGCGCGCGCGGGGGCCGCACTCCGACGTAGGGGGTGTCCGGTGGATCTTCAGCCTGCTGCGCGGCGGCCAAGACCCACCGGACACCCCCCTAAGGCCAGTTCAGGGCCGGTGATAGCGTCACGATCACCGGCCGCACCACCGACGCGTAAGGCTGGGCACCATGTGCACGTACCAGACCGAGAAGATCTCGATCGACGGCAGCGGTAAGGCGCGGCAGGGCTGGATCCGGCTCACCGACGCGACCGTGTACGTCGACCACCCGGTCCACATGCCGCAGGACCACACCGTCAACATCGACTTCCTCAACCCGGGGCAGGGCCCGTCCGCGCGCGTGGCGGTCGAGCTGACGGAAGAGGCGGCCCTCGCCCTCGCCGACGCGATCCGCGCGGCGGTGGCCTCCGCGCCTCCCGGGCTCGCCGCGGCGGGCGCGGCCTCGCATTCGGCCGCACCAGGGCTTTAACGACCGCCGACCGTAGGCCCACCTGATCCCGGGTACAGCGCCGTACGGCTCGATGGCCGGCGAAACCATGGGGGCGCGCCACATGCGATCCGGGATCACGCGTCGACACGGGCGACTGAGCCACCGCGCGTTACTCGCGTGCGTGCTGTTCTCGGTACTCGTCGGGTGCTCGTTCACCTACGTCCTGACGACGAGCGCCGCGACGTACGACTCCGCGAACGTGCTGCTGTCGGCCAACCGGCTCGAACGCCTCGTGGTCGACCTGGAGACCGGGCAGCTCGGGTACGTCGCCACCGGCGACCGCAAGTCGCTGCATCCGTGGAACAACGCACGTGCGGCGTTCCCCGGCCAGGCCGAGGCGCTCCGGCGGCTCGCGGCCAGGAGCAGCCCGACCCAGGCCAAGCGCGCCGACCAGATCGTGGAGACCGCCAACGCCTACGTACGCGAGCACGCCGAGCCGCTCGTCAAGATCGCCAAGCGCGATCCGAAGGCGGCACGGACGCTCGTCGCCCACGGCGAGGGCCGTCGGCGGATCGACGCGATACGGCGGCAGTTCGACCGGTTCGCCGAGGCCCAGCACCAGATCTCCACCGCGCACGAGCGGGACGCCATCCCCGCCGTACGGCGCATGTTCGCGACGGCCGCCGGCACGGCCGGGTCCCTGCTGGCCATCTTCTTGCTGCTCGGATACATGACGCGCACGAGCGTGCGCGCCCGCCGCCGGACGGGCGCCGCCGCCGTGTGGCCGCCCTCTCCGGCGCACACGCGCTGGCACGAGGTGGAGCGGCTCCGCCGGATCGCCGAGGAGGAGCGCGCCCTGCGACGCGTCGCGACGCTCGTCGCGGGCGGCGGCGCGCCGCCCGCGATCCTCGGCGTGGTCACCGGGGAGGCCGGGCCGCTGCTGGCTGCCGACCACACGCTGATCGACCGGCGGAACGCCGACACCCTGACCACGGTCGCGCGCTGGTCGGCCGGCCACGTGACCGCGCCGCCGCTCGACGAGCACCGGCCGGTCGAGGAGGAGGCACCCGAGGCGGTGGCCCTACGGACCGGGCGGCCGGTACGCGCGGCCGTCGGCGACGACACCCGCGGGCGGGTCGGCGGGTGGGCCCGCGCGCACGGCATCGGCCACATCGTCTGCTGCCCGATCACGGCCGACGACCGGCCGTGGGGCCTGCTGACCGTGCTGTCCCGGTCCGCCGACGCGGACACGGAGCGGCTGGCGGGCGAGCTCGCCCGGCTCGCCGGGCTCGCGATCGGCAACGCCGAGAGGCGCGCCACCGCCGATGCGTCACGCGCGCGCCTCGTCGACGCCTCGGACGCGGCACGCCACCGGATCGAACGCGCGCTGCACAACCGCACCCAGCAGCGCCTGGTGTCCATCGCGCTCGAGCTGCGCACGGTCGAGGCCGGTGTCCCGCCCGAGATGGAGCGGCTCAAGGAGCGTCTGTCGGGGGCGGCGCGCAGCCTGTCCGACACCGTCGAGGAGCTGCAGGAGGTCGCCCGCGACCTGCACCCGTCGATCATCGCGCGGGGCGGGCTCGAGGCGGCCCTGCGTACGCTCGGGCGCCGGTCGGCGGTACCGGTCGAGTTCGACGTCAGCACGGACCGCCTGCCGGACCTGATCGCGGTGACCGTCTACCAGATCGTGGCCGAGGCGCTGGCGAACGCCGCCGCGTACGCGCGGGCCACCGTGGTGCTGGTCGGGCTGCGCGTCGAGGACAGGACCGTACGGCTCTCGGTCCGCGACGACGGCGTCGGCGGTGCCGACCCCGCCAACGGCGCGGGGCTGAACCGCCTGATCGACCGGACCGAGGCCCTGGGCGGCGTGATGCGGATCGACAGCCCGGCAGGTGAGGGCACGGTCCTGCGGGTGACGATCCCCGTACGCGACGACCGGCCGCCGCCCCTGGTGTTCTGAAACGGTAGAAACCCACCGGTAGCGTGCGCTGCGAGGTCTCCACGCGGCATGATCATCCGATGAGAAACCCGCCCGAGGATCATTCCCTTGCGGTGTGGATATGGCCGCGCGCGCTCCCCCTCGTCGAGATCTTCGGCTCGTCGTGGGACGGCAGAGAGGCCCGCGCCAGGTTCCTGACCCTGACCGCCCAGTGGCAGGCGCGCCACCCGTCCCCGATGCTCGCCCCGGAGGGCGCCGCCCGGCCCGGTCAGTGGATGTGGCATCCGCCGGCACGCCGGATCTATGACGCCCACTCCTACGACGGGCCCGACGGCGACTGGCTGGAGGTGACGGTGAGCCTGGAGGCGCTCGCGCCGTCGCCCGGTCACTGCCGGATCGGCGCCGCGCTCGCGGTGGCGTGCCGGTGCGACCCGGGCCACGACCCGCACACCGTCGTGGAGGTGTCCTGGCGGTCGGGCGGGCCGGCCTCGGCGCTCGACGCACTGACGACCGTGCTCGGCTACACCGACCAGTGGCTGTCCAGCTCCCGCCGGCCCGAATGGTGGCGCGAGCACGCCGGGCTCGAACAAGCAGAATGACCGGGCACCCCACGGGGGCACCCGGTCATCGCGTCGCGCGTCCGATCAGACGTTGAACCCGAGGGCGCGCAGCTGCTCCCGGCCGTCGTCGGTGATCTTGTCCGGGCCCCACGGGGGCAGCCAGACCCAGTTGATGGTGACGTTCTCGGCCAGACCCTCGAGCGCGCTGTTGGTCTGGTCCTCGATGACGTCGGTCAACGGGCAGGCGGCGCTGGTCAGCGTCATGTCGAGCGTGATGGCGTTGTCATCGCCGATGGTGACGCCGTACACGAGCCCGAGGTCGACGACGTTGATCCCGAGCTCGGGATCGACGACATCCCTCATCGCCTCGAAGACATCGTCCTCGGCGGCCTTCGTTTCGCTCATGCCTGAGCCTCCATGGCTTTCGCGGTCGCGTCCTTCCACGCCATCCAGGCGAGCAGGGCGCATTTGATGCGGGCGGGGTACTTCGACACACCGGTGAAGGCGACGGCGTCCTCGAGAACGTCCTCGTCGGGCTCGGCCTGCCCGCGGGACTTCATCAGCCGGAGGAACTCCTCGCCGGTCTCCATCGCGTCCTTGACCGGCCTGCCGATGATCAGATCGGCCATCACGGACGCGCTGGCCTGGCTGATCGAGCAGCCCATCGCGTCATAGGACACGTCGGCCACGTCGTCGCCGTCCAGCCGGACGCGCAACGTCACCTCATCACCACAGGTCGGATTGACGTGATGCACCTCGGCGTCGTACGGATCCCGCAACCCCTTGTGATGGGGGTTGCGGTAGTGATCCAGGATGATCTCCTGGTACATCGACTCGAGCTGCATGCGCTTCCTTCCCGCGTCCTTCCTGCACCGATGTGTTGGGGAACGTCAGGCCGTACCGAAGAATTTCTGTGTCTGGCGTAGACCTTCGACGAGGGCGTCGACCTCGTCGTGGGTGTTGTAGAGGTACAGCGAGGCGCGGGTGCTGGCGTTGATGCCGTAACGGCGGTGCAGCGGACGCGCGCAGTGGTGACCGGCGCGTACGGCCACGCCGTGCGCGTCGAGGACCTGGCTCACGTCGTGCGGGTGGATCTCCCGCCCGTCGAAGCCCTGCAGCGTGAACGACAGCGCCGTGCCGCGGTTCTCGGCCTCGAGCGGCCCGAGGATGCGCAGACCCTCGATGCCCTGGAGCTCCTTGAGCGCGTGGGTGAGCAGGTCCTGCTCGTGCGCGTGGATCTCCTCGAGCCCGATGGCGGAGACGTAGTCGATCGCGGCGGACAGGCCCGCGGCCTCGGCGATCGGCATCGTCCCGGCCTCGAACCGGTGCGGCGGCGGAGCGTACGTAGAGCGTTCCATCGCCACGGTCTCGATCATCTCGCCACCACCGAGGAACGGCGGCAGCACCTCGAGCAGCTCGCGCCGTCCCCACAGCACGCCGATGCCCGTCGGGCCGCACAGCTTGTGCCCGGTGAAGCCGTAGAAGTCGACGCCGAGCTCGGGGATGTTCACCGGCATGTGCGGGACCGACTGGGCGCCGTCGACGAGGACCAGCGCGCCGACCGCGTGCGCCTTGTCGGCGATCTCGCGGATCGGGTTGATCGTGCCGAGCACGTTGGACTGATGCCCGACCGCGACGATCTTCGTACGCTCGTTGAGGAGCTCGTCGATGTTCGACAGGTCGAGGCGTCCGTCGTCGGTCACGCCGAACCACCGGAGCGTCGCACCGGTGCGCTGCGCCAGCAGCTGCCACGGCACGATGTTGGAGTGGTGCTCCATCTCGGTGATGACGATCTCGTCGCCAGGGCCGACGCGGAACCGCTCGGCCTCGGGGCCGGCCGTCGCGGCGTTGCCCATGGCGTACGCGACGAGGTTGATGCCCTCCGAGATGTTCTTGGTGAAGATCACCTCGGACTCGTCGGTGGTGCCGATGAACTCGGCGACCTTGATGCGGGCACCCTCGTACGCCTCGGTCGCCTCCTCACCGAGCTGGTGCGTCGCGCGGTGGATGTTGGCGTTGTGCCGCGCGTAGTAGTCCTCGATGGCGTCGATGACCTGCATCGGCTTCTGCGAGGTGTTGGCGCTGTCGAGGTAGACCAGCGGCCGGCCGTCACGGACGGTACGCGCGAGGATCGGGAAGTCCTTGCGGATCTGTCCGATGTCGATGCTCACCCGGATGCGCCCGCCTTCACGAATCGCTCGTAGCCCTCGTTCTCCAGCAGGTCGGCCAGCTCCGAGCCGCCCTCCTCGACGACGCGGCCACCGGCGAACACGTGCACGAAGTCCGGCTTCACATAACGCAGGATCCGCGTGTAGTGCGTGATCAGCAGGACGCCCGTCTCGCCGCCCTCGCGGAACCGGTTGACGCCCTCGGAGACGACCTTGAGCGCGTCGATGTCGAGGCCGGAGTCGGTCTCGTCGAGCACCGCCATCTTCGGCTTGAGCATCTCGAGCTGGAGGATCTCGTGGCGCTTCTTCTCGCCACCGGAGAAGCCCTCGTTGAGGTTGCGCTGCGCGAACGACGAGTCGATCTGCAGCTCGCTCATCGCGCCGCGCATCTGTTTGGCGAAGTCGCGGAGCTTCGGCGCCTCACCGCGCATGGCGGTGACCGCGGTGCGCAGGAAGTTCGACACCGAGACACCGGGGACCTCGACCGGGTACTGCATGGCGAGGAACAGCCCGGCGCGGGCGCGCTCGTCGACGCTCTGGTCGAGGACGCTCTCGCCGTCGAGGAGGACCTCGCCGCTGGTCACGGTGTACTTGGGGTGACCCGCGATGGCGTAGGCGAGGGTGGACTTCCCGGAGCCGTTCGGCCCCATGATCGCGTGGGTCTCGCCCGATCGTACGATCAGGTCGACGCCCCGCAGGATCTCTTTGTCCTCGACGGAGACGTGCAGGTCGCGAATCTCAAGCGTGGCCATATCTCTCAGGACTCCTTGAGCGACACGTAGACGTCGTCGCCCTCGATCTTCACTCGGTATGTGGGAACCGGCTGGGTGGCCGGCGGGTTGGTCGACTTTCCCGACCTCAGGTCGAAGCACGAGCCGTGCAACCAGCACTCGATGGTGTGGTCGACGACCTCACCCTCGCTGAGCGCGACCTCGGCGTGCGAGCACACGTCGCGCAGCGCGAAGACCTCCTCGCCGACGCGGACGACCGCGACCGGCGTGTTCTCGATCTCGACGCCGAGCGCGCCCTCGTCGGGCAGGTCGGCCAGCGCGCAGGCGCGGACGAAGCTCATCGCGCGATCTCCTCGTCGATCGCGGCCAGAACGCGCTCGCGCAGCTCCTCGATGTCGATCTTCTCGACGAGCTGGCCGAGGAACCCGCGCACCACCATGCGGCGGGCGATGTCGTAGGGGATCCCCCGCGCCTGGAGGTAGAACAGGTGCTGGTCGTCGAGCCGCCCGGACGCCGAGGCGTGCCCGGCGCCGGCGACCTCGCCGGTAAGGATCTCCAGGTTGGGCACCGAGTCGACCCGCGTGCCGTCGGTGAGGACGAGGTTGCGGTTCAGCTCGTACGTGTCGGTGCCCTCGGCCTCGGCGCGGATGATCACGTCGCCGATCCAGACGGCGTGCGCGCCCTCGTCCTGCAGCGCCCCGCGGTAGTCGACACGGCTGCGGCAGCTCGGCTGCGCGTGGTCGACGAGCAGGCGGTGCTCCAGGTGCTGGCCCTCGTCGGCGAAGTAGAGGCCGTACAGCTCGGCGTCGCCGCCCGGAGCGTCGTAGGCCACCGACGGCGCGATGCGCACGACCTCGCCTCCGAGGCTCACCGTGAAGCTCTTGAACCGCGCGTCGCGGCCGAGCCTGGCGTGCTGGTGCGACAGGTGCACGGCGTCGGGCGCCCAGTTCTGCAGGCTGAAGACGGTCAGGGACGCGCCGTCGCCGACCACGAACTCGACGTTGTCAGCGTAGATCGCCGACCCGATGTGCTCGAGCACCACCGTCACCTGCGCGAACGGCTTCACGATGATGGTCGTGTGGCCGTAGGCCACGCCACCCTCGCCGCGCACGGTCACGACGGTCGGCGCCGAGGCGACGACCTCCTGCGCGACGGTGATCACGGTCGCCTGCTCGAACGAGACGTACGCCTGCGCGCTAACGCGGTCGGCCGGGACGTAGGCCTTGCCGACCCGCTCGTCGTCGCGCCCGACCGTCTCGACGGTCACCTCGGGCGCGGCGTCGACGTCGACGATCACCTTGCCGTCGGCGACGGCGCCCTTGTGCAGGTCGTGGAGGCGGCGCAGCGGGGTGAACCGCCACTCCTCCTCGCGACCTGTCGGTACGGGGAAGTCGGCGACGTCGTAGGACGCCTGCTCGTGGAGGGTGCCCCGGGGGCGCACGGATTCGGCGCCGCCCGGCGCGGTCGTCTGGACCGCCATCAGCCGACGGCTCCTTCCATCTGAAGCTCGATGAGCCGGTTCAGCTCGAGGGCGTACTCCATGGGCAGCTCGCGAGCGATCGGCTCGACGAAGCCTCGGACGATCATGGCCATGGCCTCGTCCTCGGTGAGCCCGCGGCTCATGAGGTAGAAGAGCTGGTTCTCCGAGACCTTCGAGACGGTCGCCTCGTGGCCCATCTCGACGTCGTCCTCGCGGACGTCGACGTACGGGTAGGTGTCGGAGCGGCTGATCTGGTCGACCAGCAGCGCGTCACACTTCACCGTGGACTTGGAGTGCTCGGCGCCCTCCTGGACCTGGACCAGGCCGCGGTAGCTGGTGCGGCCACCGCCGCGCGCCACCGACTTGGAGATGATCGTCGAGGAGGTGTTCGGCGCGGCGTGCACCATCTTGGCGCCGGCGTCCTGGTGCTGGCCCTCGCCCGCGAAGGCGATGGACAGCGTCTCACCCTTGGCGTGCTCGCCCATGAGGTAGATCGCCGGGTACTTCATCGTGACCTTGGAGCCGATGTTGCCGTCGACCCACTCCATCGTGGCGCCCTCGTAGCAGACGGCGCGCTTGGTCACGAGGTTGTAGACGTTGTTCGACCAGTTCTGGATGGTCGTGTAGCGGCAGCGCGCGTCCTTCTTCACGATGATCTCGACGACGGCCGAGTGCAGCGAGTCGGACTTGTAGATCGGGGCCGTGCAGCCCTCGACGTAGTGCACGTAGGCACCCTCGTCGACGATGATCAGCGTCCGCTCGAACTGGCCCATGTTCTCGGTGTTGATCCGGAAGTAGGCCTGCAGCGGGATCTCGACGTTCACGCCCGGCGGCACATAGATGAACGAGCCACCCGACCAGACCGCCGAGTTGAGCGCGGCGAACTTGTTGTCGCCGACCGGGATCACGGAGCCGAAGTACTCCTGGAAGATCTCCGGGTGCTCACGCAGGCCCGTGTCGGTGTCGAGGAACAGGACGCCCTGCTGCTCGAGGTCCTCACGGATCTGGTGGTAGACGACCTCGGACTCGTACTGCGCGGCGACGCCGGCGATCAGGCGCTGCTTCTCCGCCTCGGGGATGCCGAGCCTGTCATAGGTGTTCTTGATGTCTTCGGGGAGCTCTTCCCACGACGTGGCGGGCTTCTCCGTCGACCGAACGAAGTACTTGATGTTGTCGAAGTGGATGCCGGAAAGGTCGGCTCCCCAGTTCGGCATGGGCTTCTTGCCGAACAGGCGGAGACCCTTCAGCCGAAGGTCGAGCATCCACTCGGGCTCGTTCTTCTTCCCCGAGATGTCGCGAACGACCTCTTCGGACAACCCGCGACGAGCGGACGCGCCGGCCTCGTCGGAGTCGGCCCAGCCGAACTTGTACTTTCCGAGCCCTTCGAGCTCAGGATGGGCTGCCGTAGTCATACGGAGGTTCCTCCGGACTCTTGCTTGGTGTCGTTCTTCTCGGTCAGCTCACGCGCGGTGACGTGAGTCGTGCATATGCCATCGCCGTGGGCGATGGTGGCCAGCCGCTGCACCGGGACGCCGAGCAACCGCCCGAACGTCGCGGTCTCCGCCTCGCACAACTGCGGGAAGACGGACGCGACGTGCGCGACCGGGCAGTGGTGCTGGCAGAGCTGCACTCCACCGGCCGGGGCCGTGCTGGAGCTGGCGGCATAGCCGTCCGCCGACAGTGCCTCCGCCAGGGCCCGCACCCGCTGTTGCGGGGGTACGGCCCTGATCGCCGTGCCGTAACGCGCCTCGAGATCACCCAGTTGACGCCGGGAGAACTCCGCGACCGCCTCCTCGCCCAGTCTCTCCGCGAGGAATCGAAGGGCGTTGGTGGCGAGATCGTCGTAGGCGTGCTCGAACGCGCTCCGGCCCGCGTCGGTGATGACGAAGAGCTTGGCCGGCCGGCCGCGTCCGCGGCGCGGATCGGGCCGGGACCGCCGCACCTCGATCATCTCCTCCTCGAGGAGGTGGTCGATGTGGCGGCGTACGGCCGCGGGCGTCAGCCCGAGCCGCTGCCCGAGCGCGGAGGCGCTGATGGGACCATGTTCAAGGATCAAACGTGCCACGTGGGCGCGGGTGCTGCGCTCGGCGTGACTAGGGCCGAGCGAGGCCACGCCGGCGGTCGCCGGAGCTGCTTCCTTCGCGTCGGTCACCTTTTTCACAACATCAGTGTGCCTTAATTCCTTCCCTCGGCACAAACGGTTCGCGGTAATCTGCCTCACTTAGGCAAGGCTTGCCTTGCCTGGGACTTCTCCCGTACGACGAGGGCGACGAGGACGGCGCCGAGGAGGAAGGCGGTGCCCCCGCCCGCCATGGCGACGGGCAGACCCGCGGAGACGCTCAGGGTACCCAGCAGCGCCACGCCGATCGTGCTGCCGACCTGGCGGCTCGCGTTGATCGCGCCGGAGGCCACGCCGGCCCGGCCCGCCGGGGCGGACTCCACGACGGTCGTGGTCGCCGCGGGCATCGTGAAGGCCATCCCGAACCCGGCCGCGATCAGCGGCAGGACGAGCACGAGGTACGGCGTGTGCGGCCCCGCCGCCATCAGCCCGAACTGCCCGGCCGCGCCCAGGCTCAGCCCGGCCAGCATCGTCGGCGCGGTGCCGCGCCGGCTCGTACTCCGGCCCGACAGGAACGACGCGACCGAGACCAGCACGCCCTCCGGCAACAGCGCCAGCCCGGCGAGCGCGGGACTCATGTGGCGCGTCTCCTGGAAGTACAGGCTCAGCACGAACAGCTGCCCGTAGTTGCCCAGGTTGATCAGGAGCCCCACGGCGCTCCCGCCGGAGAACGCCGCGCTACGGAAATACGCCAGGGGCAGCATCGGCTCGCCGGAGCGCCGCTCGGCGGCCACGAAGGCCGCCCCCAGCAGCACACCCGCCGCGGGCCGAACCGGTCGCCCAGCGATCCGCCGGTGAGCAGCAGCGCCGCGAAGGTCACCGTGTACCCGTCGATCACCCACTGCAGCACGTCCAGGCCGCCGCCGAGGTCATGGCCGAGCGCGGGCAGCGAGAGGTTCACCGCCGTGGCGTCGAGGATGACCATGAAGTAGCCGAGGCAGACGGCGAGCAGCGGCAGGATCGCCACCCGTCTCCGAAGGTCCGTACGTGGTTCCGTCGTCGTGCGGGTCATGACGAGGGCGTGTCTGATGGATCGCGTTCGTAGCGAGCGGGCGTCGCGCAGTAGGACAGGGATTTGTCGGACATGCCATTAGCCTTGCCCGTGGTTCCTTCGACGAGGACCGAAGGATGCCGGGTCAGCCGCCGAGCGTGGCCACCAGGATCGCCTTGATGGTGTGCAGGCGGTTCTCCGCCTGGTCGAAGACGATGGACGCGTCGGACTCGAACACCTCGTCGGTGACCTCGATGCCGTCGAGCCCGAACTCCTGGTAGAGCCGCTCGCCGGCCTCCGTCTGCCGGTCGTGGTAGGCGGGCAGGCAGTGCATGAACTTCACTCGCGGGTTGCCCGTGGCGTCCAGGACGCCCTTGTTCACCTGGTACGGCCGCAGCGCGGCGACCCGCGCGGCCCAGACCTCCATGGGCTCGCCCATCGAGACCCAGACGTCGGTGTGCACGAAGTCGACGCCGCGCACGCCCGCGGCGACGTCGTCGGTGAGCGTGATCCGCGCGCCGGAGCGCTCGGCCAGCTCGGCCGCCGCGGCCCGTACGTCCTCGTCGGGCAGCAGGTCCGGCGGGGCGACGATGCGGACGTCCATGCCGAGCAGCGCGCCGGTGATCAGCAGGGAGTTGCCCATGTTGTTGCGCGCGTCGCCGAGGTAGGCGAACGCGGTCTCCTCGAGCGGCCGCCCGCCGTGCTCGGCCATCGTGAAGGCGTCGCACAGGCTCTGCGTGGGGTGCCACTCGTCGGTGAGGCCGTTCCAGACCGGCACGCCCGCGTGGGCGGCGAGCGCCTCGGCGTCGGCCTGCCGGCTGCCGCGGAACTGGATGCCGTCGAACATCCGGCCCAGCACCCGTCCGGTGTCGCGGATCGACTCCTTGTGGCCGAGCTGGGATCCGGCCGGGTCGAGGTAGGTGGTGTGCGCGCCCTGGTCGTGCGCCGCGACCTCGAACGCACTGCGGGTGCGAGTCGAGGTCTTCTCGAACACCAGGGCGATGTTGCGGCCGGTGAGGCGTGGCCGCTCCGCGCGGCGCCGCCTGGCCGCCTTCAGCTCGGCCGAGAGCGTGAGCAGGGACGCGAACTCCTCACGCGTGAGGTCGAGCTCCTTGACGAAGCAGCGACCGCGCAGCATCTGACCATCCGAGGACATGTTTCGACTGTATCCATATGCGTGAGATCGAATCAATATTCAGAGGCCGGTACGGGGTGTCGCCTCACGTCTCGCGCGTCACACCTACACTCAGAGGCATGACTCCCCTCGCCGTCGACGTGAACGGCCTGGTCAAACGGTACGGCTCCGTCACCGCGGCCGACGGCGTGTCACTGACGGCCGGATCCGGCGAGGTGACGGCCCTGCTCGGCCCCAACGGCGCCGGCAAGACGACCACCGTCGAGATCTGTGAGGGCTACCGGCGTGCCGACGCCGGTACCGTCCGCATCCTGGGGCTGGACCCGCGTGACAAGGCCCTCCGGGCCCGCGTCGGCGTCATGCTGCAGTCCGGCGGAGTGCCGACCGCGGCGCGGGCCGGTGAATACCTCCGCCTGATCGCGAGCTTCTACGCCACTCCCCTGGACACCACCGCGCTGATGCGGCGGCTCGGCCTGTCCGACAGCGACCGTACGCCGTACAAGCGGCTGTCCGGCGGGCAGCAGCAGCGCCTCGCCCTGGCCGCCGCCATCGTGGGCCGCCCCGAGCTGGTCTTCCTCGACGAGCCGACCGCCGGGCTGGACCCGCAGGCCCGGCACGCGACCTGGAAGCTGATCGAGGAGCTGCGGTCCTCGGGCGTGGCGGTGATCCTCACGACGCACTACATGGAGGAGGCCGAGCGCCTCGCCGACCAGGTACTGATCCTCGACCGCGGCGTGGTGATCGCGAGCGGCACCCCGGAGGACCTCACCGGCGCGGAGCGCCAGCTGCGCTTCCGTGCGCGCCCCGGGCTCGGCCTCGACGAGCTGCTGTCCGCGCTGCCGGTCGCGACCATCGCCAAGGAGTCGCCGGCCGGGCACTACGTCATCGAGGGCGACCTGGAGCCCGAGCTGCTGGCCTCCGTCACGGCCTGGTGCGCCTCGCACGGCGTGATGCCCGAGGACCTGCGGATCGAGCGCCGGACCCTGGAAGACGTCTTCCTCGAGATGACCGGACGGGAGCTGCGTTCGTGAGCCTGACCTTCACGCCGGCGGCCGGCGCGGCGCCGCTGCGGCGGATGATCGGCGCGCAGACCGTGCATGAGCTGCGGACCTTGCTACGCAACGGCGAGCAGTTGCTGCTCACATTGATCATCCCGGTGGTGCTGCTCGTGCTGTTCGCTACGGCACCGCTGCTGGACACCGGGCCGGGCTCGCGGGTGGACTTCATCACACCCGGGGTGCTGGCGCTGGCCGTACTGTCCACCGCGTTCACCGGCCAGGCCATCGGCACCGGCTTCGAGCGCCGCTACGGCGTACTGAAGCGACTCGGCGCCACGCCCCTCCCCCGTGCGGGCCTGATCGCCGCCAAGTCGCTGACCGTGCTCATGGTCGAGCTGGTCCAGGTGGTGATCCTGGTCGCGGTCGGGCTCGCGCTCGGCTGGCACCCCCACGGCGACCCGCTAGTGGCGATCCTGCTGGTCCTGTCGGCCACAGTCGCCTTCAGCGGCCTCGGCCTGCTGATGGCGGGCACGCTGCGCGCCGAGGCCACCCTCGCCGCAGCCAACCTCGTCTACCTGCTTCTGCTCGTCCTGGGCGGGGTCGTCTTCCCGCTGACGAAGTTCTCCGGCGGCGTGCGCTCGGTGCTCGAGCTGCTCCCGATCTCCGCGCTCTCCGACGGGCTGCGGCAGGTGCTGGGGCACGGCTCCGGAGTGCCCGTCCGCGACCTCGCGGTGCTCGCCGTGTGGGCGGTGCTCGGTCTGGCCCTCGCCGCGCGTTTCTTCCGGTGGGAATGACGCACGGCGCTCGGAGTTCCTACGGTGACTCGGAGCGGATCCCCTGGCGTACGCGCGGTATCCGGCTCTCGCTCGGCTCGGTGCCGCCGTCCGCGCTGATCCTGCTCGGCATCGTGTCGGTGCAGGTCGGCGCCGGCCTGGCCAAAAACCTCTTCGCCCAGGTGCCGCCGGACGCCGTCGTGATGCTGCGCCTGCTCACCACGGCGGTCGTGCTCGGCGTCGCGAACCGCTCGGCGCTGCGCGGCCTGCGCCGTACGCACTCCTGGCGTGACATCGGCGTCGCGGTGCTGTTCGGCCTCACGCTGGCCGGCATGAACCTCAGCTTCTACCAGGCGCTGTCGCGGGTCCCGCTCGGCGTGGCCGTGACGGTGGAGTTCCTCGGCCCCCTGTCGGTGGCGGTGGTGGCCTCGCGGCGCCGGCTCGACCTGGTCTGGGTACTGCTCGCGCTCACCGGCGTGATCCTGCTGGCGCGCGGCGGCGGCGGCGTGGCGGTGACCGGGGTGCTGTTCGCGCTCGGCGCGGCCGTCGGCTGGGCCGTCTACATCGTGCTGACCGGCGCCACCGGCCGGCGGTTCTCCGGGTCCTCCGGGCTGGCCCTCGCGAGCATCATCGGCACCCTGGTCGCGCTGCCCACCGGGATCGGCACCGGCGGCACCGCGCTGCTCCGGCCCGAACTCCTGATCCTCGGGATCGGAGTGGGCGTCCTGTCCTCGGTCATCCCCTACTCGCTCGAGATGGAGGCCCTGCGGCGCGTACCGGCGCGGCTGTTCGGCATCCTGATGAGCCTCGAACCCGCCGTGGGCGCCCTGGTCGGACTGGTGTTCCTGGGCGAGGTGCTGGGGTGGCGCCAGTGGTCCGCGATCATCCTCGTCATCGCCGCCTGCGTGGGCTCCACCCGCTTCCAGGAGTCGCCGCCCGAGGCTCCCGAGGCCTGACCTCGAGGGTCGGGGCGGTATCGCGGAAGGGCGCCCATACGATTGGGGGCGTGCAATCGGAGAACCCCCTCGCCCGGATCCGCGGCGTCGTCTGGCGTCCCACCCCACGTGCCGTACGCGGACTCGCGCTGGCGAGCGTGATCGGCAACGCCGTGATCATGGGGACGGGCGCGGCCGTACGCGTCACGGGCTCGGGTCTCGGCTGCCCGACCTGGCCCCGGTGCACCGGCGACAGCCTCGTCCCGACGCACAATCCGGACCATCCCGCGCTGAAGATGGGGATCGAGTTCGGCAACCGCCTCCTGACGTTCCTCGTGCTGGCGGTCGGTGTGGCCGTCTTCGTCGCCGCGCTACGGCTCCGCCCGCGCCGCCGCGTCCTGGTCCGGCTCGCCGTGATCCAGCCGCTCAGCGTGATCGCCCAGGCGGTCGTCGGCGGGATCGTCGTCCTGACCGACCTGCACCCGGCGACCGTGGCCCTGCACTTCCTGCTGTCCCCCGCGCTGCTCGCCGCGGCGGTGGCCCTGTGGGTCCGCGCCGGTGAGGGCGACGGACCGGTCCACCGGGTCGTACGCTCCGAGCTGACCTGGCTCGGCCGTGGCCTGCTGGCGGTGGCCGCGGCCCTGATGGTGGTCGGCACGATCGTCACCGGCACCGACAAGTACCCCGGCGACGTACGCGCCCGGCGCTGGTCCTTCGACTTCCAGCAGGTCACCCAGCTCCACGTGGACGTGGTCTGGGCGACGGTCGGCCTGACGTTCGCGCTGCTGCTCGGGCTGCGCCTGACGGGCGCGCCCGCGCTGGTCCAGCGGCGCGCGGCCGAGCTGCTCGCGGTGGAGCTGGCGCAGGGCCTGGTCGGCTACGTCCAGTACTTCACCGACGTGCCCGCCGCGCTGGTCGCCGTGCACGTCTTCGGCTCCGCGCTGGTGTGGATCGCGGTTCTGCGGGTGGTGTTCGCGCTTAGGGAGCGCCCCGGCCTGCCCGAGGCCGCCGCACCTGTCCGCGACGCCGCGGTCGCCGCGCCCTGACGTGGGGCCGTCGACGGTCGAGGACGTGCTGCGCGAGCTCGCACCGCAGGTCACCGGCGCGCTGATTCGCCGGTACGGCCAGTTCGACCTGTGTGAGGACGCCGTACAGGAGGCCCTCCTGGAGGCCGCGACGCAGTGGCCCGACAAGGGCGTACCGGACAGCCCGCGCGGCTGGCTGGTCACCGTCGCCACGCGCCGGCTCACCGACCGGTGGCGCAGCGACGACGCACGCCGCCGGCGCGAGGCCGGTGCCGCCGCGCTCGGTGCGGCCGTGGTGCCCGGGCCCGGCGAGGACCGGCCGCCGGACGAGGACGACACGCTCGCGCTGCTCTTCCTGTGCTGCCACCCCGCCCTGACCCCCGCCTCGCAGATCGCCCTCACGCTGCGCGCCGTCGGCGGCCTGACCACGGCCCAGATCGCCACGGCGTTCCTCGTACCCGAGGCGACGATGGCCCAGCGCATCAGCCGCGCCAAGCAGCGGATCAAGGCCGCCGGGATGACGTTCGCGATGCCACCGGAACGCGAGCGCGCCGACCGGCTCGGCGTCGTCCTGCACACGCTGTACCTGGTCTTCAACGAGGGCTACACCGCCACGTCAGGCCCCGACCTGCAGCGCACGGACCTGACGCGGGAGGCGATCCGGCTCACCCGTACCGTGCACCGGTCCCTGGCCGGCGACGCCGAGGTGACCGGCCTGCTCGCGCTGATGCTGCTCACGGACTCCCGCCGCGCCGCCCGCACGGCGGCGGACGGCGCGCTGATCCCCCTGGCCGACCAGGACCGGCGGCTCTGGGACACCACCTCGATCGAGGAGGGCGTGGCCCTGGTCACCGGCGCGCTGGCCCGGTCCCCGGCGGGGCCGTACCAGCTCCAGGCCGCCATCGCCGCACTCCACGCCGAAGCCCCGCACGCGCGGGAGACCGACTGGAAGCAGATCCTCGCCCTCTACCGCCTCCTCGAACGCCTAGCCCCGAGCCCGATGGTGACCCTCAACCACGCGGTAGCGGTCGCGATGGTCCACGGCCCGCAAGCCGGGCTCGGCCTCCTCGAGGGCCTGGACGACGACGAACGGATGTCCGGCCACCACCGCCTCGACGCCGTCCGCGCCCACCTGCTGGAACTGGCCGGCGACCACAAGACCGCCGCCGCTCACTACCGCGCCGCCGCCAGACGCACCACCAGCCTCCCCGAACGCCGCTACCTCACCACCCGCGCCGACGCCGCCGAGTCGGCAGGCTGACGCGCACTGACGCGGGCGGCGCCGCGGGCCGATGGGAGCGGCCCGTTCGTGTGATCACGCCCTCGTGCCGGTACGCACGCGGTCCGGCGGGCCGACGTGGGCGGCATCGTCGCGAGCGCGCCGGGACCGTCCGTTCGGGTGGTCACGCCTTCGGGCCCGCGCCCTCGCCACCGGTGTCGCCAGGCGGTCGTCCACGCCCGCCGGGTGCGACGAGCCGGATCAGGCCGGTGGCGACGGCCGTGCCGCCCGCGGCGGTGGCGCGTGCGCGGCGGCCCATCGTGGTGGTTCGGCGGCGCTAGTCGCCACGCAGGTAGGTGCGGAGGCGGTCGAGGGGCCAGGTGTTGACCACGTCGTCCGGGGTGAGCCAGCCGCGTTGGGCGGTGCCCACTCCGTAGCGGAGGTTGGCGAGGTGGCCGGTGGCGTGTGCGTCGCTGTCGATGGTGAACCGTACGCCGTGGCGGAGGGCCAGCCGGATCAGGTCGGCGGGGAGGTCCAGGCGGTCGGGGAAGGAGTCGATCTCCAGGACCGTACGGCTCTCGGCGCAGGCGGCGAAGACCTCGTCCCAGTCCGCGTCGACCGAGGGCCGGCGCCCGATCAGGCGTGCGGTGGGGTGGCCCAGGACGTGTACGCCCGGGTTGGTGACGGCGCGTACGAGCCGCCGGGTCATCGCGGTGCGGTCCTGGGTGAAGTGGGAATGCACCGAGGCGACGCAGATGTCGAAGCCCGCGAGGAAGTCGGCCTGCCAGTCGACGTCGCCGTCGGCGTCGATGTTCAGCTCGGTGCCGTGCAGCAGGGTCAGGTCCGGGTAGCGCCCCTGCAGCGCGTGCACCTCCTCGCGCTGGGCGAGCATCTTCTCGTCCGTCATGCGCTGCATGAACAGGTTGGGCGCGTGGTCGGTGATGGCGTAGTACTCCAGGCCACGCCCGGCCGCGGCGGCGACCATGTCCTCCAGCGAGGCGATGCCGTCGGTCAGGTCGGTGTGGCTGTGCAGGTCGCCGCGTACGTCCTCGATCCGTACGAGCCTCGGCAGCTCGCCGCGGAGCGCGGCTTCGATCTCGCCGCCGTCCTCGCGCAGCGGCGGCGGAATCCACGGCAGTCCGAGCCGCTCGTAGACCTCCTCTTCGGTGGCCGACACGACCAGGTCGCCGGTCTCCACGTCGAACAGGCCGTACTCCGACAGCTTCAGCCCGGCGCGTACGGCGATCTCGCGGGTGCGGACGTTGTGCGCCTTCGAACCGGTGAAGTACTGGAGGGCCGCGCCCCACGCCGCGTCCGGTACGACGCGCAGGTCGACCTGGAGGCCGCGGTCGGTGCGGATGGAGGTCTTCTTGGCGCCGTGCGCGATGACCTCGGCGACGAACGGCAGGCCGGCGAAGGCCTCCATCAGCGGGCCGGAGTCGTCGGCGGTGGCCAGGATGTCGACGTCGCCGATCGTGTCCCGCGCGCGGCGGAGCGACCCGGCGTACACGCAGCGCCCGGCGAGCGGCGCGAGGACGGCGACGATCTCCTCGGCCAGCTCGGTCGCGGTGTCCATCAGGACCCGGTCACCGGAGCCGCGCATCAGCTCGATGCCGCGGAGGATGTTCTCCTCGGTCTTGGCCCCGAACCCCTTCAGCCCGGCGAGGCGCCCCTCCGGAATCGCCTCGGCCAGCTCGTCGACGGAGGAGATGGACAGCTCCTCGTACAGCGTCAGGGCCTTCTTGGGCCCGAGCGTGGGGATCGCGGTGAGCGCGCGCACGCCCGCCGGGATGCGGGCGCGCACCTCCTCGAGCTGCCGGATCGTGCCGGTCTCCTGGTAGTCCAGGATCTTCTTCGCGATCGCCTCGCCGACATTGGGGATCTTGCGCAGCCCCTTGAGGTCGAGTGTGGTCACGTCCTCGTGGTGGCCGCCGATCGCGCGGGCCGCCTTCTCATAGGCGCGCACCTTGTACGCGGCCTCACCGGTGATCGAGAGCAGGTCGGCGAACTCCTGGAAGAGCTCGGCGACCGATTCGTTCGGCCTCCCCATGCCCCCGATCCTAGGGCTCGGGTCGGACAGTCTCAGAAACTGTTGGGGAGCCCTCGTCCGTCGCGAGCGGCGGGCCAGGGGGCGCGTCGCAAGGCGGAGGAGGGAGTCGGCCCGGTGTCGGCCGGCGACCGACGACAACGCGGCGAGGCGGCGCCTGGGTGCCGCGCAGTAGGGCATGGGGCTCCCCAACAGTCTCTCAGGGCGCGTAGCTCATCACGTGGTCGTGCAGAAGCTGCCCGACGCCGGGGTCCTGACGCCGGAAGGCCTCGGCGATCTCGATGTGCTCGGCGGTCTTGCCGCACAGCTCGGTGTCGTGGCGGCGTACGGACAGCGTGGTCCACACCTCGATGCCGAGCGACTCCCACACCGAGCGCAGCAGACCGTTGCCGGCGGCCTCCACGATCTCCCGGTGGAAGGCGATGCTGTGCCGCATGACGTCGGGCCCGGCCGCACCGGCGAGGCGCTCGATGTGGCCCTCGAGGGCCTCGACGCGGCCCGCCATGCGTACGACGGCCAGGTCGGCCGCGGTCTTCTCCAGACCGGCGCGTACGGGGAAGAACTCGGCGAAGTCCTCCTCGGTGAAATCGCGCACCCGGGCGCCACGGTTGGGCATAGTCTCGATCAGCCGAAGGGCCTCGAGGCGGCGCAGTGCCTCGCGGACCGGAGCCTGGCTGACGCCGAGCTCGACGGCGATGCGGCGCTCGACGATGCGCTCACCGGGCTGCCAGCGCCCTGAGGTGATGCCATCGATGAGGACCTGCCGGATCTGGTCCCCCAGACCGGTACGCACCAGAGATGGAGCCTTGGGAGCGTTCACGCTGGTCAATCGTAGATGGTCGGTCGGGACGGGTCGCAGGCGGCTTGAACTATGATCGATCATTGATCGCCCCCGATCCAGAGGCGCACGCCGTGGTGACCCCATCGCACGCGCCCGCGTACGAAGGGAACACCCGATGGGTGACACCGACACCAAGAGCCCGGCCCGCCCCCGCCGGCAACGTAAGGCCAGGCCGGAGCCGGAGACGCTCATCGCGTACTACCGGCAGATGCTACTCATCCGTAAGTTCGAGGAGCGCGCCGCGCGGGCCTACACCGAGGCCAAGATCGGCGGTTACTGCCACCTCAACCTCGGCGAGGAGGCGACGGTCGCCGGGCTGATGGCCGCCCTCGAGCCGCGCGACTACCTCTTCACGAACTACCGCGAGCACGGGTACGCCCTCGGCCGCGGCATCGACTCCCGCCGCGTGATGGCCGAGCTGTACGGACGCAGCACCGGCGTGTCCAAGGGCTGGGGCGGGTCGATGCACATGTTCGACACCGAGGCGCGGCTGCTGGGCGGGTACGGCATCGTGGGCGGCCAGCTTCCGCTCGCCACGGGGGCGGCGCTCGCCGTCTCCTACCGTGGCGGCGACGAGGTCGTCATGTGCCAGATGGGTGACGGCACCACCAACATCGGCGCGTTCCACGAGTCGCTGAACATGGCGTCGCTGTGGAACCTCCCCGTCGTCTTCGTGATCGTCAACAACGGCCTGGGCATGGGCACGACGGTCAACGCCGCGTCGGCCGAGCCCGAGCTGTACCGCCGGGCCGCCGCCTACCGGATGGAGGGCGCGCGCGTCGACGGCGCGGACGTCGTCGCCGTACGCGAGGCGGCGCGCGTCGCCGTCGAGAGCGCCCGTTCGGAGAGCCGGCCCTACCTCCTCGAGACGACCAGCCCCCGCCTGCGCGGGCACTCCGTCGTCGACCCGGCGCGCTACCGCAGCGCCGAGGAGAAGGAGGCCCTGAAGGCCGCCGACCCGCTGGCGAGGTTCGCCCTCGAGCTCGAGGAGATCGGGGTCCTGAGCCCCGAGGCCCGCGACGCGATCGACGCCGAGGTACGCGCGGAGGTCGAGGACGCCGCGGCGTTCGCCGAGGAGAGCCCGCACCCCGAGGTTTCCACCCTGTTCGACTACACCTATGCGACGCCGGTGCCGGGCGAGGCCCGCCGCCTGCCCGCCGACCCGGTCTTCTGAGGAGATCCAGTGGCGACCATCACCTACCGCCAGGCGCTCAGGGACACGCTGCGCACGGAGATGCTGCGAGACGAGGACGTCTTCCTCATGGGTGAGGAGATCGGCGTCTTCGAGGGCTCGTACAAGATCACCGAGGGGCTCCTCCGCGAGTTCGGCCCGCGCCGCGTGCGCGACACGCCGATCGCCGAGGAGGGCTTCGTCGGCGCGGCCATCGGCGCCGCCATGCTGGGCCTGCGCCCGGTCGTGGAGCTCATGACGATCAACTTCTCGCTGCTCGCGCTCGACCAGATCGTCAACCACGCGGCGAAGATCTACGGGATGTTCGGCGGGCAGTGCAGCGTGCCGATGGTGATCCGTACGCCGGGCGGCGGCGGGCAGCAGCTCGGCGCAACGCACTCGCAGAACGTCGAGCTGTTCTACTCCTTCATCCCCGGCCTGAAGGTCCTCGCGCCCAGCACGCCGGCCGAGGCGTCCTCGATGCTGAAGGCCGCGATCCGCGACGACGACCCGGTGCTGTTCCTGGAGAACCTCGGTCTCTACAACACGCGCGGCGAGGTCCCCGAGGAGCTCGAGCCCGCCGAGATCGGGCGGGCCGCGGTCACGCGCGAGGGCACCGACGTCACGATCGTCGCGTACTCGCGGATGGCGCACGTCGCCACCGAGGTCGCCGAGAAGCTCGCCGCCGACGGCGTCTCCGCTGAGGTCGTCGACCTGCGCAGCCTCCGCCCGCTGGACCGGGAGACCATCGTCGCCTCCGTGCGCCGCACCGGCTGCGCGGTGATCGCCGAGGACGACTGGCTCACGTACGGCATCGGCGCCGAGATCGCCGCGACCATCCAGGAGGGCGCCTTCGACTGGCTCGACGCCCCGGTACGCCGGGTCGCGATGGCCGAGGTGCCGCTCCCCTATTCCAAGCCCCTCGAACTCGCCGCGCTGCCGTCGGCGGATTCCCTCGTCACCGCCGTACGCGACACCCTGCGCGCGACGGGCCGGTAGGAGCCACCCATGTCCCAGATCCTCATGCCACGCCTGTCCGACACGATGGAGGAAGGCGTCGTCAGCTCGTGGCACAAGAAGCCGGGCGACCCGGTCTCGGCCGGTGACGCGCTGGTCGACATCGAGACCGACAAGGCCCTCATGGAGTACGAGGCCTACGAGGACGGCGTGCTCGGCGAGATCCTCGTGTCCGAGGGCCAGTCCGCGAAGATCGGTATGCCGATCGCGGTCCTGGTCACCGCCGGTGGGGAGGCCCCGGCGCCCGTCAGGGTGGCCGCCGCTGCTTCCTCACAGGCCGCCCCCGCTCCGGCGCAGGCGCCGGTGAGCGTTCCGGCGCCGCGGCATGAGAGCGCCGGTTCGCGCCCGCCGTCCTCGCCCCTCGCCCGCCGGATCGCGCGCGAGAACGGCGTCGACCTGGCCGGGCTGACCGGCTCCGGTCCCGGCGGGCGGATCGTGCGCGCCGACGTCGAGGCCGCCGCCGCGGGCGACGCCGTACGCGAGCTCGCCTCCCCGCCGGTGCCCGCGCCCGCCGCCAGCACGCCGGACCAGGTCTCCGCGGTCTCCGCCGACCAGGAGACCGAGAGGGTTCCGCTGAGCCGGATCCGCAAGGTCACCGCGCGGCGGCTCGCCGAGAGCATGCGCACCGCCCCGCACTTCTACCTGACGCGCGTCGTCGAGGTGGACGACCTGCTGGAGTTCCGCGCGACCCTCAACGCCGCCCTGGCGCCGGCGAAGGTCAGCGTGAACGACCTGATCGTGAAGGCCTGCGCGGCGACGCTGCGCACCGACCCGGTGCTGAACGTCTCCTTCACCGAGGAGCACCTGCTCGTGCACAAGCGCGTGCACGTGGGCGTCGCGGTGGCGCTGGACCAGGGCCTGGTCGTCCCGGTGATCCGGGACGCCGACCGCAAGAGCGTCTCGCAGATCGGCGCCGAGACCCGCGAGATGGCCGGGCGGGCCCGCGAGCAGCGCCTGACCCCCCAGGAGATGTCCGGCGGTACGTTCACCGTCAGCAACCTGGGCATGTTCGGCGTGGACTCCTTCACCGCGGTGATCAACCCGCCGGAGGCCGCGATCCTGGCCGTGGGCGCCACCCGTCAGGACGTGGCCTTCGTCGACGGCGAGGTCGCGGCGCGCAGGCGGATGACGCTGACGCTGTCGGTCGACCACCGGGCGTGCGACGGCGCGACCGGCGCGGCGTTCCTGGGCAAGCTCGCCGACCTGCTGGAGAACCCGCTGCGCATCGTCGCCTGAGCGGGCACGACCTCGGCCTGACGTGCGATGTGAGGGGGCGCGTCAGGCCGACCGACGGTGGTAGCGCCGCTCCGGGCGGCGGAGCGGCGTGAACGCCCAGGCCAGCCGCGGCTCGACCGCCCAGCGGGTGACCGCGCGTACGGGCGGGAGGCATAGGAGGGTGACCGCGGCGACGCCGATGGCCGCGAAGGCGGCGACGCCGGGCGCGGTGTGCGGCCACGCGGCGTCGTACCAGCCGGCGGCCTGCGCGACCTCGGCCACGAACCCGTGCAGCAGGTAGGCGTAGAGCGTCGCGGCGCCCAGCGGGGTGAACCACGTGTGGCGGCCGGGCACGACGGCGAGGAAGGCCGCCGCCAGGATCGCCGAGGCCAGCAGGAGCGCGACCCGCATCAGGGTGCCGGTGAGGACGCCGACGTGGAAGTGCGCGTTGGCGTGGCTCCAGTAGGTCCACTCGCTCGACATGTGCCGGTCGGCCACGAACGCCGTCGCCAGCCCGCCGAGCAAGACCGCCACGGCGAGGACGCGGGCGCGCGGTCGGCGGAGCAGGTCGAAGTGGGCGGGCCGCAGGAAGAGTCCGAGCACGTAGAAGGGCGCGAAGCCCAGCACGCGGTTCATCTGGAGCGTGTCCGGCAGGTCGCTCATGCCGGACAGGAGCGAGATCACCACCGCGACCGCGACCGGCCAGCGCAGCTGCTGCCAGACCGGTGTGGACAGGCGCCACATGAACAGCGCCATGAGGAACCACATGATCCAGTACGGCGACAGCGGGCTGACGTGCAGGTCACCGCCGTTGAGCCGCCAGTGGACGACCGAGTAGGCGATCTCGAACACGAGGTAGGGGACGCCCACCTTCGTGATCAGCTTCCGCGCCTTGCCGGAGGAGAACGCGAAGTTCCGCGACAGGTAGCCGGTGATCACGATGAACACCGGCATGTGGAACAGGTAGACGAACAGGTAGAGCCCGCGCGCCACCGGGACGTCCTGGAGTCTCTCGATCGCGTGCCCCGCCGCCACGAGCAGGATCGCGAGGAACTTGGCGTTGTCGAAGAAGGGGTCGCGTGCGGGTGTGCCGCGGTCTGACGCGAGCGGCCGGGCGATGTCGCTGCTGCTGCTCATGCGGATCCAGTGGGATCGGGTGCGAAGTTCCGCCCGACCCTACTCTCACCAACCGTCAGCGGTTGCCTACTGTGAGAAGTCGAACAACGATCACTTCATGTCGAGCCGGTCCCGCCTCCCGGACGACGGCCCGAACGACGGGTCGTCCTGCCGGATCAGTCCCTGGCGCAGTGCCGCCATGAGCGCCTGGGCGCGGTTGGCGGCGCCCAGCTTGTCGTACAGCCGCGCGGTGTAGGTCTTGGCCGTGGAGTGGCTCAGGTGCATCACGCGCGCCATCTCCGCGATCGACAGCCCCTGCATCAACAGCGTGAGCACCTCGCGCTCGCGCGAGCTGAGCAGTTCGCCGGTACGGCGCCGGCCGAGCGCGGCGACCAGCCCCGACGCGGTGAACGACTCGGGCGCCACCGCGGCGTGCCGGATCAGGGCGACCATCTCGTCGGCCGTGGCGGTCCTCGCGACGTACGCGGACGCCCGTGCCTCCATCGCGCGAAACAGCGGGTCGTCGTGGTCGACGGCGGCCATCACGACGACGCCGAGCCGTGGCCGGCGCTCCCGCAGCGTGCGTACCAGCGCGAGCCCGTCGCCGTCGGGCAGCGAGGCGGCGACCGTGACCACGTCGGGGTCGAACGCGTCGAGTCGCGCCTCGGCCTCGGCGGCCGTCGACGCCTCACCGACCAGCTCGATGTCGGGCCGATCCTCGACGACGCGTGCCAGGCCATAGCGGCAGAGCGTGTGAGCGTCGACCGCGACGAGACGGATGCCCAACGGACCTCCCCGGGAGAGGACGACCGCGCCGGACCCTGAGGCGATGTTCGCCCAGGTCCGGCGCTATTTCTCGCACACAGTAGCTGAATAAGCCCAAAGCGGTCGATACCGAATACTCAGCGTAGAAAGCCCCAGGCCACGGCCTCGTGTCGGCCGTTCGGAGGACACCTCGGCCGTTCGGGCGGTTTTTCCTGACCGTTCGGTCCTTCTGATCACCTTCGACCGGTCTCCAAGCTGGACCCCCGCAGGTGACGCCACGTCACCGCCGGGGCGGGCATCACCCCCGATGCCTCCACGCTCGGAAAGGTGCCCCCATGCTCACGAACGCGATCCTGCACGCCGTCACGCGGCTGATGGCACGTCGCTCCACCGACACCGACCGCGGTGCGACCATGGTGGAGTACGGCCTGCTCATCGGGGTGGTCGTCGTCGCCATCCTGGTCGGGGCCGTGGCCTTCGGCAACAACATCTCCGACTGGTTCTCCAACACGCTGTCCACCCGGATCACCTCGAAGTGACTCCGGAGCCGGAGGACGCGGAGCCTCGCTCCCGCGTGCTTCCGGCGTCACTCACCGTGAACGGCGACCGAGAACGACGCGACCGCGGCGCGGCCGCGGTGGAGTTCGGGCTGATCCTGCCGATCATGATGTTGATCGTCTTCGCCACGATCGACTTCGGCCGGCTCCTGAACGCGCGGATCGAGCTCACGCAGGCCGCGCGCGAGGGCGCCCGGATGGCCGCGGTGGGCGAGCCCAAGAACCTGGTCGATGACCGCGTACGGCTCGCGGCCGGCTCCCTGGACCCGGTCTCGATCGGCTGGGACGGTCCGTGCCCGGACGACGCGCCGCCGACGGCCACGGTCACCGTGACGGTCTCCTACGCGTTCACGTACGTCGTCCTGCCGGGCATGAGCGACCCGACACTGACCAGCAAGGGTGTCATGCAATGCCAGGGCTGAACCGCCGGCGGAGAGCGCGCGGGGACGAGGGCGCCATCCAGGTGCTGTTCGGCGTCCTGGTCGCGAGCGGCATGCTGCTGGCGATGTTCGCCGTCGTGGTGGACGGCGGCCGGCTGGAGCTCGAGCAGGGCGAGCTGCGCAGCGGCGCGGACGCCGCCGTGATGGCGGTCGCGCGCGGATGCGCGGAGGCGGGCTGCGACACCTCGACCGGACCGGGCGGCGACGCGGGACGGCTCGCCGACGCCAACGCCGGAGACGGCGCCGCCGGCATCAGGCGGATCTGCGGGCGGGCCACGAACCTCGGCGCGTGCCCGGCGTACGGCGCCACCGACCTCGCCACCTGCACCGATCCTCCACCGGCGACCGGATCGTACGTCGAGGTGAGCGCGAGCACCCGGCTGCCGGACGGTACGACCGTCCTCCCGCCGGTGGTCGCGGGTTCGGTGTTCGGCACCTACACCGGCACGACCGTGGGCACCTGCGCCCGCGCAGCCTGGGGCGCGCCGGTCCAGGTCGACCGGGCGTTCCCGTTCATGATCTCGGCCTGCGCCTGGCGGCAGGCGACGTCGGGCGGGACCGCGTACACCGCGCCGCCCTCGCCGTCGTGGGACCCGCCGGCCTCCGAGGAGGACGCCGTGAGCCCGAAGGTCGCCGGCTGCGACGGCGACCCCTCATCGACCCAGGGCGACTTCGCCCTCCTGCTCGGCCCCGGTGACCTGAACTGCCGTCAGACGGTGCGTACGAACGACCAGGTCTCGGGCCTGCCTGCGAGCGACCTGCTCGGCAGCCTGGTCACCGGGTTCTGCGAGGGGCGGTCGCTGCTCCTCTGGCTCACCCAGACCCTGGGCGAGCTGTTCGCCGGCGGCGTCCCGAAGGTCATCTACCTCCCGGTCTACGACCAGGTCGTCAAGAGCGGGACCGGGCTGTTCGCGACGTACCGCTACCACGTGTCCGGGTTCGCCGCGTTCGAGCCGACCGGGGCCGTCCTGGGGCCGCTCGGCCTCCCGTCGTGGCGGACCGGACGGCTGTGCGGCCTGGACATCCCGTGCCTGCGCGGCTTCTTCACCCGCAAGGCGTTCCGCGGCCGGATCGCCGCCACCGGCGAGGACTACGGCGTCTACGCGCTGAAGCTCGTCGGCTGAGCGGGACGCACTCATGAAGGGAACGACGTGAAACGCCGACTGCTCACGATGGTGACGGCTCTCCTGCTCGCCGCCGCCGGGACGACCCTGGTCTTCCTGTACGTCCAGGGCGCCGACCGGCGCGCGGTCGCCGGGAAGCAGGCGGTCCAGGTGCTGGTCGCGGCCCGTACGATCCCGGCCGGCACTCCGGTGTCGAGCCTCGCGGACGGCTGGGTCCGGTCCGTGCGGATGCCCGCCGAGAGCCTGCCCGACGATGTCGTGACGACGATCGACGGCGACCTGTCCGGCCTCGTGGTCGGCGCGGGCCTCCGCGCCGGCGAGCTGGTCCGGCGTCCGCTGCTGGTCGCGAAGGGCGGGTCGCAGGGGTTCTCGGTGCCGGACGGCGCGCTCGCGGTGACCATCGCGCTCACGGACCCGCAGCGGGTCGCGGGCTACGTCAAGGCCGGCGCCAAGGTCGCGGTCTTCGCCTCGTACAAGCTCATGGACGCGGCCGGCAAGGTCAAGAACGACGCCACCGGGGCCCGGCTGCTGATGTCGGGGGTCGATGTCCTGTCCACCGGTCCGTCGGGCGGCGCCGCGAAGGACGCCGCCTCGGGCGCCGACACCAAGACCCTGGTCACGCTCGCCGTCAACCAGCAGCAGGCCGAGAAGCTCATCTGGGCCGCGAACGGCACGTCTGGCGGCTCCCAGCAGAGCGCGCTCTACCTGGGCCTGCAGTCGGACTCGTCCGTACTCGACCCGGCCGGGCCCGGGGTCACGAGCTTCACCTTCCTGAAGTAGCCGAGAGGAGAGACATGCCGGTCATCTGCGAACCCGACGAGTCGGCCGCCCGCCGGATCGCCGCCACCTTCCGCGAGCACGGCCGTACCGTCGGCGACCTGGCGAGCCTGGAGCAGCTACTCTCGGCCGACCGCGAGGAACTGATCGTCGTCCTGGGGCCCGGCGTCGACCTGCCGGCCGCCCTGGCGTTCGCCGCCGCGCGGCGGCTCGACCACTCCGCGCTGGCCGTCATCCTGGTCCGTACGCGGATCGAGGTCGACGTACTTGCCGACGCGATGCGCGCGGGCGTACGCGAGGTCGTGCCGGACCGCGACTTCCCCGCGCTGATGGACGCCTGCCGCCGCAGCTGGGAGGTCTCCAGCCGCCTGCTCGCCGCCGAGCAGGCGCGGGGCCAGACCACGGCGCAGGGCAGGAACGGCCGGGCCGTCGTGGTCTTCGCCGGCAAGGGCGGCTGCGGCAAGTCGATGGTCTCCACCAACCTCGCCGTGGCCCTGGCCGGGCAGGGCGAGGCCGTCTGCGTCCTCGACCTGGACCTCGGGTTCGGCGACGTCGGCATCATGCTGCGGGTCGAGCCCCAGCGCACGATCGTCGACGCCGTCCCGATGGCCGAGCACATGGACGAGACCGGCGTGGAGTCGATGCTGGTCCGGCACCCGTCCGGGGTGTGCGCGGTCCTGGCCCCCGTGGCACCCGGCGAGGCGGAGAAGATCTCCGGCGCGCTGGTCACCGAGCTGCTCACCGTGCTCCGCCGCATCTTCGACGTCGTGGTGGTCGACACTCCCCCGCAGTTCAGCGAGCAGGTGCTGGCCGCCCTCGACGCCGCCGACATGCACCTGCTGATCGCCAACCCGGAGGTGACCGCGCTCAAGGGCCTGCGGGTCACCCTCGACATGCTGGACCTGCTCGGCTACCCGGTGGAGGGCCGCGCGGTCGTCCTCAACCGGGCCGACGCCAAGGCGGGCCTGTCCCAGGCCGACATCGACCGGGTCATCGGCCTGCCCATCACGGCGTACATCCCGACGAGCCCGGACGTGCCCGCCTCGATCAACCGAGGGGTCCCCCTCGTACGCGACGACCCGCGCCACCCGGTGAGCCGGGCCGTCGCCGAGGTCGCGCGGTACGTGCGCGCCGGCGGTACGGCCACGCCCGCCGCGCCGCGCTCCACCCGCCGGAGCCGGCGCCCGGCCAAGGCGAAGCGCTCATGAGCGCCCTCGGCGAGCGGCTGGCCCGGCTGCAGGACGGCGGGCCCCTCGACTCCGGTACGGCGCTGGTGCCCTCGCCGCACCGGCGCTCGACCCGGCCGCGCGACCCGTTCGCCGCGCTGAAGCGCCGGGTGCACGGGTCGCTGATCGAGACGCTCGGCCCCGGCCTGTACGACACCGACCTGGGCGCCGTCGAGCTGGAGCAGAAGGTGCGCGCCACCCTCCAGTCCGTGCTGGACCAGGACGACACCCCGATGACCGTGGCCGACCGCGCACGGGTGGCGCAGGAGATCGCCGACGAGATCCTCGGGCTCGGCCCGCTGGAGCCGTACATCAACGACCCGGAGATCACCGAGATCATGGTGAACGGGCCGGGCCAGATCTACGTCGAGCGCGAGGGCCGGCTGAGCCTGGCCGAGAGCGGGTTCGCGGGCGAGGGCAGCCTGCGCCGCACCATCGAGAAGATCGTCTCGCGGGTCGGCCGCCGCATCGACGAGGCCAGCCCGATGGTCGACGCCCGCCTGCCCGACGGCAGCCGGATCAACGCCGTCGTACCGCCCGTCGCCCTGGACGGCTCGCTGCTGACCATCCGTAAGTTCGCCGCCGAGCCGCTGACCGTGCACGACCTGGTCGGCTTCGGTACGTTCACGCCACAGGTCGCCGAGTTCATCGCCTCGTGCGTACGCGGCCGGCGCAACATCCTCATCACGGGCGGTACGGGCTCGGGCAAGACCACGACGCTGAACGTCCTGTCGTCGTTCATCCCGCCGGACGAGCGGATCGTCACGATCGAGGACTCCGCCGAGCTCCAGCTCCGGCAGGAACACGTGCTGCGCATGGAGACCCGGCCGCCCAACATCGAGGGCGCGGGCGAGATCACCGTACGGGACCTCGTGCGCAACTCCCTGCGGATGCGGCCCGACCGGATCATCGTCGGAGAGGTACGCGACGGTGCCGCGCTCGACATGCTCCAGGCGATGAACACCGGCCACGACGGCTCGCTCACCACCGTGCACGCCAACGCCCCGCGCGAGGCCATGGCGCGGCTGGAGACCATGGTGTTGATGTCCGGCATGGAGCTGCCGGTACGCGCGATCCGCGAGCAGGTCGCCTCGGGCATCGACCTGGTCATCCACCAGGCGCGCCTCAAGGACGGCACGCGGCGCGTCACCCACGTCACCGAGGTCTCCGGCATGGAGGGCGACGTCATCACCCTCCAGGACATCTTCGTCTTCGACCCGCGTGCGGGGGCCGACGAGCACGGGCGCCCCGGCGGGCGGCTGCGCCCGACCGGGCTGCGGCCGCGACTCCTCGACCGGCTGGGCGACCTGGACGTCTCCGTGCCGAACGAGATCTTCGGGCCCGGCAAGGTCGCCTGGTGACCGGCCGGGTCGTGCTGGAGGCCGGGCTCGGCGCGTGCTTCCTCGCCGTACTGCTCCTGGTGGCGGCGGTGCGGGGCCTCTCACGCGCCGCGAGCGGCCCGGAGTGGGCGCGGCGGATCGACCGGTACCGCACGCCGGACCCGCGGCGGGACGCCACCTCCGTACGCCGCGGGGCGCCGCGCGCGCTCCTCGCGCTCGGCGAGTGGGCCGTACGCTCGCGCGGGCTCGAGGAACGCATCTCCCGTGACCTCGACCGCGCGGGCCTTTCGCTGCGCCCGCACGAGTGGCTGCTCCTGCGGATCGCGTCCGCGGCCATGCTCGGCGCGGTGCTCGCCGTGGCGAGCGACGCCCCGGCGGCCGGTCTGCTGCTGGGCGCGGTGGCGGGCTGGGTCGCCACCCGCGCGTACCTCGGCACGAGGATCAGGCGGCGGCTGATGGCGTTCTCGGACCAGCTTCCCGACGCGCTGCAGCTCGTGGCGAGCTCGCTGCGGTCGGGCTTCACGGTCTCGCAGGCGGCGGAGCGGCTCGCCCGGCAGGACCTGCGGCCGCTCGGCGGGGAGATGGCGCGTGCCGTCGCCGAGTCGCGCATCGGCGTCTCGATCGAGGACGCACTCGACCGGGTGGCGGCCCGGATGGACTGTCCCGACCTGAGCTGGGTGGTCATGGCCATCCACATCCAGCGGGAGGTGGGCGGCAACCTCGCGGACGTCATCGACACGACGGTCGGCACGATGCGCGAGCGGACCCGGCTGCGCCGCCAGGTGCAGGCGCTGTCGGCCGAAGGCCGGCTGACGGCCTACATCCTCATCGCGCTGCCGCTCGTGATCGGCGGGTTCATGCTCGTCGTACGGCCCGCGTACATGCACCCGCTCCTCACCCAGCCGATCGGCGTCCTGATGCTGGTGGTCGGGGCGTTCTCGCTGGTGGTCGGATGGTTCTGGATGAGCCGCATCATCAAGGTGGAGGCCTGACATGCCGGACACGCTGCTGATGACCGGGCTCGCGGCGATCGCCGGGGCGATCGTCCTCGGGGCCACGCTGGCGGTACGGAACGACCCGCGTCCGCCGGGCGTCGCCGAGGTCCTGGCCTCGATCGAGAACGACTACGCGGGCCAGGGCGGCGCGTGGCGGGCCGGACCGGCGGCGGCACGCCGCCTGTCACCACCGATGCGGACGATGCGCCGCCTGGCCGTACGCCTGGCGCCCCGCAGCGTCGAGGCCACCCTGCAACGGCGGCTCGAGGCCGCGGGCAACCCGGGCCACTGGACGCCCGAGCGCATCCTCGCCTACAAGGGCCTGGGGCTGGTCGTGGCGGGCCTGGTGTTCGGGCTGGTGGCGCTCGGCAACGGGCCGGTGAGCGCGCTGGTCATGGGCCCCACCGGGGCCGCCATCGGCTTCTACCTGCCCGACCTGCTGCTGTACAACGCGGCACTGCGCCGCCAGGACGCCATCCGGCACGCGCTGCCCAACATCCTCGACCTGCTCTGCGTCAGCGTGGAGGCCGGCCTGGGCTTCGACGCGGCCCTGCACCGCGTCGCGCACCAGACCACCGGGCCGCTGGCCGGTGAGCTGGCCCGTGCCCTCCAGGAGATGCAGATCGGCAAGTCGCGCGAGGAGGCGCTGCGCGGGCTGGCGGGCCGGGTGGCGGTCGAGGAGCTGCGCGCGTTCGTGGCCGCGCTGGTCCAGGCGTCCGAGCTGGGCATCCCGATCGGGAAGATTCTGCGCGAGCAGGCCAACGAGATGCGTGTCAAGCGGCGGCAGCGCGCCGAGGAGGCCGCCCAGAAGGTCCCCGTGAAGATCACCTTCCCGGTGGCGCTGTGCATCCTCCCGGCCCTGTTCATCGTGGTTCTGGGCCCCGGGATCCTGGGCATCCTGTCCAGCTCGCTGTTCCAGTGAGCGGGCCGCGATGACCTGGCTCGAGCGCATCGGCCGCATCCGCCGCCGTACCCACGGCGGGGAGCGCGACCCGAACAAGGCCCTGCTGCTGCTCTACGCGCTCGGGCGGCTCCAGCGGGAGGGCCACGCGGCGCTGGCGTTCCGCGAGATCGAGGAACCGCTGGCCGTACTGCTCGCGGAGTTCGGCCCGCCCAAGCCGGTCAGCCCCGGCAACCCCTTCCACCACCTGGTCGCGGACCGCCTCTGGGAGGTGGACACCGCGACCGGCCTGGCGCCCCCGGGGCCCGACCCGCGCGCGCTGCGCGCCCACGACGCGGCCGGCCGGCTGGACCCGGGGTTCGCCAAGGAGCTGCTCGGCGACCCGGTCCTGTTCGACCAGGCGGTCCAGCTCCTGCTGGACGTCAACTTCGAGCCGTCCCTGCACGAGGACCTGCGCATCGCGACCGGACTGCTGCCCGAGCAGGCCAGGACGCACTACCCCGCCGAGTCCGCGGTCCGCGCGCCACGCGACATCGCGCTGTGGCGCAAGGTCCTGGTCGCCTACGACTACGGCTGCGCCTTCTGCGGGTACGAGGGCTGGATCGGCGGCGCCGTCGTCGGGCTCGAGGTCGCCCGCCTGCGCTGGTGGGCCTTTGACGGCCACGACGACCTCACCAACGTGCTCTGCCTGTGCACCCTGCACCACCGGCTCCTGGACAAGGGCGTCATCGGGCTCACGAGCGGCGGCGTCATCCTGGTCTCCAAGCACTTCACCGGGGTCACGCCGGTCGCGCAGAACCTCGTGCTCTCACTCAGCGGGCGCGGTGCCGCGCGCCCGCTGAGCGGGTTCCCGCCGCCGAGCCCGCGCAACACCGGCTGGCACACTCGCCAGGTCTTCCGCGGCCCCGCCCGTACCTGAGCCCGTACATGCGCGCCGCCGGGTGCGGCGCGCACGTACGGGATGGCTCAGGCGAACGCCCAGGCGAACACGTGCAGCGAGCCCGCGTCGCCCTTCGGGGTGTTCAGCGTGACGCTCTTCACCTGCTTGCCCGCGTCGAGAGCGATCGGCGTCGCGGCGAACACGTAGATGTTGAGCGCCTGGTTCCCGCCGTCCGAGGTGTTGCGGTACGGCGTCTTCGCGACGATCTCGTTGCCGAACCTCGGCGGGTAGGCGTCGGCACCGAGCGCCCAGTCGCTGAACTCCAGCTTGCCGTCGGAGGTCGACCCGTCGGTGTAGGTGACCGTCACCGTGGACGGCGCGTCACCGTTGCCGGCGGCGCCGAGGAACGCCAGCTTCGAGGCGCCCTTGGGCACGTCGGCCAGGTCGACGGCCTGCCCGCCCGCCTGGACGTTGTCGAGCTGGCCGGACCTGCGGCCGGGCCAGGTGAAGGCGAAGCCGTTCCACGAGACGGTGCCGCCGGGCGTGATGCCCGCCTTGGCCAGTGCCTCCTTGGAGTAGCTCCAGCCACCGCCGTCGAAATTGGCCTGGCCCGACGCTCCGTCGTCGGAGATGCCGGCGTTGTTCTGGTACCACTCGATCGTGCCCTTCTTGGCCACGTTGAGGGTGACGCCGGTGTTCCCGACCGACGCGCCGGAGGCGGTCAGCTCGAACGGAACCGAGTAGTAGTCCAGCTTCGCGCCGGCCGCCACCGAGACCTTGACCTTCTGGTCCGTACGGGACGCGGTGCCGACCTTCAGCGTGCCCGAGGACGGCGTGACCGTGATCCCGGCCGGCGGCCTGGCCGTCCAGGTCACCGTGTCACCGGCGCCGACCGACTGCACCCGCAGCGTGGCGTCCATCGAGTCACCCGGTTCGAGGGAGCTCATTCCGGGCGAGATCGCGGACAGGAACGGCCGCGCGCCGGTGCCGAACGACGGCGGCGCGTCCTTCGGGTCGCTGCCGAACGCCTTGTTCGGCGTGTCGTCGACGACGTAGTCGAGCTTGCCGCCCGACGCGACGAAGGACTCCGGCAGCCAGGCGCGCGAGCTCGCCTTGCCGTCGACCTTCAGCGACTGGACGTACTTGATCGTGTCGGACGCGCCGGGAGCGGTGATGACGATCTTCTGGCCGCTGGACCGGGTGATCGTGGTCTTCGGGAACTCCGGGCTGTTCAGCACCATCTCGGCGCGCCCCGGGATCGCCGGGTACATGCCGAGGCCCGCGAAGACCCGCCACGCCGACATCGTGCCGAGGTCGTCGTTGCCGACCATGCCGTCCGGCCCGGACTTGAAGAGCTTCACGCGCGCCCGCGCGACCACGTCCTGGGTCTTGTACGGCTGGCCGGCCCAGGCGTACAGCCACGGGGACTGCAGCGACGGCTCGTTGCCGAGGTAGGCGTAGGGCTCGTGCGAGCCGGCGTTCAGCTTGGTGAAGAACGTGTCGAGCCGCTTCGCCGCCTTGGCCCGCCCGCCCATGGCGTTGAACAGGCCGGTCACGTCGGAGTAGGTCATCCAGTGGTACTGCGCGCCGTTGCCCTCGACGTACCAGCCGGAGTCGGCCGGGTCGAACGGGCTGAGGAAGGACCCGTCGCCGAAGCGGGGCTGGATCCAGTCGTTCAGCGGGTTGTAGACCGTCTCCCAGGCGTGCGAGCGCTTCATGAACCCCTGGTACGTGTCGTTCTGGCCGAGACGCTGGGCGAGCTGCGCGATGCCGAAGTCGGCCAGGCCGTACTCCAGCGTCGTCGCGGGGTCGCCGGGCACGTAGCCGAGCTTGAGGTAGTCGGCGTTGCCGGGCCGCTCGGTGTACTTCGTGGCCTTGTCCTCGCCGATCCGGTTCGCGCCCTTGACCATGGCCGCGAGCGCGCCGCCAGCGTCGAAGTCGCGCGCGCCGAACGCGTACATCGTCGCGATGATCGAGTGGTACGGGTCGCCGTTCATGACGCCGGTGATGGTGTTCTGGTGCGACCAGCGGTCCCAAACGTCACCGATCGAGTGCGCGTCGTCGTACAGCGACTGTGCGATGTCGCTGCCGACGTCCGGCGCGAGCAGCGCGATGAGCTGGACCTCGCTGCGGTAGATGTCCCAGCCGGAGAAGGTCGCGTACTCGTGGTGGCCCTTACGCACCTGGTGGACCTTGTGGTCGAAGCCGGTGAAGGCGCCGTCCACGTCGTCGAAGACGTACGGCTGGAGCAGGGCGTGGTACAGCGCCGTGTAGAAGGCCGTCAGCCGGCTCGGCGCCCCGTCGCTCACCTTGATCTGGCCGAGCCGGTCGGCCCACAGGCGGTGCGCGGCGTTCCGTACCGCGTCGTAGTCCCTGCCGCCGATCTCGGTGGCGAGGTTACGTGCGGCGCCGGCCACGCTCACGTACGACACCGCGGTGCGCATCTGCACCGCCTGGTTCTTGCTCGTGTCGAACTGCAGGTAGACGCCCGAGCCGGGGCCCTTGACGCTGACGTCGCGCGGCTCCGTCTTCGTGGTCTTGTTGGTGAGCGGCCTGCCGTCCGGGCCGTTGTGCAGACGCCCGAACACCTTGGAGGAGGGCTGCGACACCTTCGCCGGCGCGTGGCCACGTACCTCGGGCTGGCCGGGCTGGACCACGTCGTCCTTCCAGGTCCCGTACGTCTGGAACGGCCGGTCGAACGTCGCGGAGAAGTAGACGTAGTAGCGGGACTCCGCACCGCAGAAGCCGCCGGTCTTGGCCCAGCCGGAGACGGTGTTGCCCTTGACCGTGGCCTCGGCGTCGTCCACGCCGTTGATCGAGCCGGTGACGTTGAGCAGCAGCGTGCCCACCTTGTCGGTGGGGAACGTGAACCGCCCGACGCCGCCGCGCGTACTGGCGGTCAGCTCGGTCTTCACACCGGCGTCGGTCGTCATCGCGTACGAGCCGGGCGTGGCCTGCTCGTTGGCGTGGCTGAACGTCTGGACATAGTCCGTGCCGTGCGTCGCCGGCGAGGTGGTGATCGGCCCGGAGATCGGGGTCACCGGGAAGTCCTGGGCGCCGGTGCAGCCGGGCCCGGAGATGTGGGTCATGCTGAAGCCGCGGAGCCGGTCGTCCTCGTACTTGTAGCCGCCGCCGGAGCTGCGGACCGTGTCCGGGCTCCACTGCATCATCCCGAAGGGCACGACCGCGCCGGGGAAGTCCATCCCCGCGCCACCGCCGTGGCCGAAGTCGGGTCCACCGTCCATCGTGCCGACGAACGGGTTGACGTACGAGGTGACGTCGGGGGTGGCCGTCGCGGGGACGGCCGAGAGTGTGATCGAGGCAAGGGCGAGGCAGACGATGCCTGCCAGCCAGGGGCGCGAACGTCTGGGCACGGCAGCTCCTCTAGGGAGTTCACAGATCGCGCTGGCGGGGACCACCGCGAGCGAACGGCATGACAACGTTGTCATGGCCTCTAGGGATTGTTGATCTCAGTAAAGGGCCCGTCAAGGGGCAAACCCGGCCGTGTTCCGTCGCGTCACCGCCCGAGGGCGGCGTGCCTCACATCGGGGCGTCGGGCGCCCGGCCCTGGAAGGGTCCGGGGGGCGGCGGGCCGAAGGAGTGGCCCTGGTGCAGGAAGCCGGACTGGCCCGGCCCGGCCCACGGCGGCTGTAGCGGGCGCGTGTGACGCACCTGGAAGGCCTGGCGGGCGACGTGCATGAGGTTCATCAGGTCCAGGCGGCGGCGGTAGAACCAGGCCGGCTCGGCGACGCCGCGCTCGGCCCGCTGGTGCAGCAGCGCCAGCTCGGTCGCCGCGAGCTGGTAGTCGCCCATCGCGCGGCCCGCGGACGCTCCCCCGGCCATCCGCGCCCACTGCCGCGCGCGGCGCCGCAGCGCGATGTTGCCCAGCATGTGGACGTCCTGCGGAGTGACGAGGCCGGTCGCGGCGTAGTTGGGCAGGTGGAGCTGGATCAGCCGGACCGTCTGGCGGCGCTCGTACGCGACGATCACGATCAGGCCGATCAGGATGCAGAAGTCGATGCCGTACGCGATCGTCAGGCCCTTGAGGCCGAAGGCCGTGGAGAAGTTCCACGCCCCGTGCAGCAGCATGGCGCCGCAGAGCCCCGCGACGGGCGCCGCGACCCGCGCGGCGCCGCGGTTCAGCGCGGCGTAGGCGACGCCCAGGCCCGTCATCGAGGTGAAGAGCGGGTGCCCGAACGGCGAGATCACGCCGCGCATGATGAACACGGCCTCGATGTTGTGCTGGTTGATCGCCCGCATGTAGTAGCTGACGTTCTCCATCATCGCGAAGCCGAGGGCGACCATTCCCGCGTAGATGATCCCGTCGGTGAGGCCGTCCAGCTCGTTCCTGCGGAACCACAGGAACCCGAAGAGCACGGCGCCCTTCAGCGACTCCTCCACCAGCGGCGCGCCGACCGAGGCCGTGACCAGCTCGCCGCGCTGGCCGAAGACCGGCTTGGTGAGCAGCTCATAGCCCGCGGTGTTGAGCAGGAGCGCGCCGAGCACGGCGACGCCGGCACCCCACATGAACGCGAACAGCAGGGCGCGCCACGGCTCGGGCTCCAGCCGGTCCAGCATCAGCACGAGCGCCACGAGCAGCGGCACCGGCAGGATCGCCAAGGTCAGCCCGACGAGGAAGGACGCGCCGTTGAACGCGTCGATGCCCAGGACGACCAGCGCGCACACCGAGGAGACGACCATACCGACGATCAGACCGACCGGGGCTCGGCCCGGCATGCGACCTTCGAGGATCGCCTTGGGATCAACGCGCGTCATGCCGCGACATTAACCCTCAGTGGAGGAGCGGGTCGATCGCCACGGCCAGGAAGAGCAGGGCGAGATACGCGTTGGACAGGTGAAAGTATCGCATCGGCTTGAGCAGCGCGCCGCTCGCGCCGGCACGTACGCGCCGCAGGAGACGGTAGGACTCCACGAGGCTGGCGAGGCCGAGGATCGCCGCGGCGATCGGGTAGAAGATCGTGGTGTGGGCCACCGGCCACAGCGCCAGCGAGCACGCCACCGTCACCACCGTGTAGGCGATCACCTCGATCGCCACGCGCCGGTCCGTGGCGACGACGGGCAGCATCGGGACGTTGGCGGCGGCGTAGTCCTCGCGGTAGCGCATCGCGAGGGTCCAGGTGTGCGGCGGCGTCCAGAAGAACACCACCAGGAAGAGCACGACGGGCGTCCAGGACAGGCCCTCGGTCAACGCCGACCAGCCGATCAGGACGGGCATGCAGCCGGCGATGCCGCCCCACACGACGTTCTGCTTGGTGCGCCGCTTGAGCACCATCGAGTAGACGAAGACGTAGAAAAGGATCGCGAAGACCGACAGCGCCGCCGAGATCGGGTTGACCGCGAACCAGAGGAAGATCGTGGAGGCCACCGCCAGCGTGATCCCGAACACCAGGGTCTCGGCGGGCGTGACCTGCACCATCGGGAGCGGCCTGCGCCGGGTGCGGCGCATCTTGGCGTCGATGTCGCGGTCGATGTAGCAGTTGAGCGCGTTGGCGCTGCCCGCCGACAGCATGCCGCCGACCAGGGTCGCCAGGGCCGGCCACACCGGCGGAAGGCCGCGGGCCGCGAGGAACATCACCGGCAGCGTCGTGATCAGCAGCAGCTCGATGATGCGCGGCTTGGTCAGCGCGACGTAGGCACGGACCAGCGCCCCGAGCGGACGGCGACCGGAGGCCGGGGGCGCGGGCGACGCGACCGGGCGGCTTGCGACCACCGTCACGACAGACTCGCCGACGCGTTCACGACATGTAGGGGCACTGGGACTGGTCCTCGGATTTCGTACGTCACCTGGCTCTGTATCTCACCGGCCTCGGCCGCGCCATCACTGTAGTCCGAGTCTCCGGCCACCCCGTCACCGGGGTCGCCGGCATGGACTGGTTTCTGCGGTGGCTTCGGGGAAATGCCGTACGGGAACACGCCGTTAACGACGTATAGAGCCTCGCGTCCGGCAAATGCTCCGGACGATAGGCTCGCTCAAGGCCCCGGCAGGGCCTGGTCACAGTGCCTTTTTCGCCTTGGGGGCGGGCCGCGGGGACATGGCACGTTTGTCGAGAGGAGCCTGGAGCGTCTCGTGAGTACGCATTCCGATAAGACCTTCGAGTGGAGCGAGCTGGACCGGCGGGCGGTGGACACGGTCCGCACCCTGGCCATGGATGCCGTGGAGGAAGCGGGCTCCGGGCATCCCGGGACCGCGATGAGCCTCGCCCCGGCCGCGTACCTGCTCTACCAGCGCCTGATGCGCCATGATCCGACCGACCCGGACTGGGCCGGCCGCGACCGGTTCGTGCTGTCCGCGGGGCACAGCAGCCTGACCCTCTACATCCAGCTCTACCTGTCCGGGTACGGGCTGACCCTCGATGACCTGAAGTCGCTCCGCACCTGGGGCAGCCTGACGCCGGGCCACCCCGAGCACGGGCACACGGTCGGCGTCGAGACCACCACGGGGCCGCTGGGCCAGGGCCTGGGCAACGCGGTCGGCATGGCGATGTCGGCCCGGCGTGAGCGCGGCCTGTTCGACCCGGACCCGTCGCCCGGCGACAGCCCCTTCGACCACTGCATCTGGTCGATCGTGTCCGACGGTGACATCGAGGAGGGCATCACCCACGAGGTCAGCTCCCTCGCCGGTCACCAGAAGCTCGGCAACCTCATCGTCATCTACGACGACAACCGCATCTCGATCGAGGACGACACCCAGATCGCCAAGTCCGAGGACGTCGCCAAGCGCTACGAGGCGTACGGCTGGCACGTCCAGACGGTCGACTGGACCGAGGGCGGCGACTACAAGGAGGACCCCGAGGCCCTCTACCGCGCGCTGGTCACGGCGCGCGAGGAGACCGGACGGCCCTCGCTGATCTCGCTGCGCACGATCATCGGCTGGCCCGCGCCCAACGCGCAGAACACCGGCAAGGCGCACGGCGCGGCGCTCGGCGCCGAGGAGGTCGCGGCGACCAAGCGGGTGCTCGGCCTGAACCCGGACAAGACCTTCGAGGTGGGCGAGGACGTCCTCGCCCACGCACGCGAGGTCGTCGAGCGCGGCCGCGAGGCCCACGCCACGTGGAACGAGGCCGCCGAGGCATGGCGGAGCGCCAACCCCGAACGCGCCGCCGAGTACGACCGGATCAGCGCGCGGCGCCTGCCGGACGGCTGGACGGCCAAGCTGCCGGAGTTCGAGGCCGGCAAGGGCCTCGCGACCCGCGCGGCCTCCGGGGAGATCCTGAACGCCATCGGCCCGGTGCTGCCGGAGCTGTGGGGCGGCTCGGCCGACCTCGCGGGCAGCAACAACACCACGATGAAGGGCGAGCCGTCCTTCATCCCGGAGGAGTACCAGACCAAGGACTTCCCCGGTAACCGCTACGGACGCACCCTGCACTTCGGCATCCGTGAGCACGGCATGGGCTCGATCCTCAACGGCATCGCGCTGCACGACGGGCTGCGCCCGTACGGCGGCACGTTCCTGGTCTTCAGCGACTACATGCGGCCGTCGGTACGCCTGGCCGCACTGATGAAGCTGCCGGTGACCTACGTGTGGACGCACGACTCGATCGGGCTCGGCGAGGACGGCCCGACCCACCAGCCCGTCGAGCACCTCTGGGCACTGCGCGCCATCCCCGGCCTCGACGTCGTTCGCCCCGCGGACGCCAACGAGACCTCGGTGGCCTGGCGCACCGTCCTCGAGCGCGACGACCGCCCGGCGGCACTGGCGCTGACCCGCCAGAAGGTGCCGACCTTCGACCGCTCGGTGTACGCCCCGGCCGACGGCGCCGCCAAGGGCGGCTACGTCCTGGCCGACGCGTCCAACGGGCAGCCCGAGGTCATCCTGATCGGCACCGGCAGCGAGGTCCAGTTCGCGGTCGAGGCGCGGGAGATCCTCGAGAGCGAGGGCACCCCGACGCGCGTGGTCTCGATGCCGTCCGTCGAGTGGTTCGAGGAGCAGGACGAGGCCTACAAGCAGCAGGTGCTGCCGCCGGCCGTACGCGCCCGTGTGTCGGTCGAGGCCGGCATCTCCCTCGGCTGGCGCTCCTACGTCGGCGACGTGGGCGAGAGCGTGAGCCTCGAGCACTTCGGCGCGTCCGCCGACTACCAGACGCTGTTCCAGCAGTTCGGCTTCACGGCCGACCGGGTCGTGGCCGCGGCCCGCGCCAGCCTCACGAAGGCGGGCAAGGCCGGTCGAGGCTCGACGACCGGGAACTGAGGAGAGACATGAGCGAGATCCTGAAGAAGCTCTCGAACGAGGGCGTGTCCATCTGGCTCGACGACATCAGCCGGGAGCGTCTCGAGACGGGCAATCTCGAGAAGCTCATACGGGAGAAGTACGTCGTCGGCGTGACGTCCAACCCGACGATCTTCGCCAAGGCGCTGAGCAAGGGCTCGGCGTACGACGAGCAGGTCCGTGACCTGGCCGTACGCGGTGTGGGGGTCGAAGAGGCCGTCCGCGCCATCACGACGTACGACATCCGGTGGGCGGCCGACGTGCTGCGGCCCGTCTACGAGCGCAGCGACCACATCGACGGCCGCGTCTCGATCGAGGTCGACCCCCGGCTGGCCCACGAGACGGCCAAGACCGTCGCCGAGGCCAAGGCGCTGTGGTGGCTGGTGGACCGCCCCAACCTGTTCATCAAGATCCCGGCGACCCTCGAGGGCCTGCCGGCGATCACCGAGACCCTGGCCCAGGGCATCAGCGTGAACGTCACCCTGATCTTCTCGCTGGAGCGCTACGGCCAGGTCATCGACGCCTACTTCGAGGGGCTCGAGAAGGCACGGGCCAACGGCCACGACCTGTCGACGATCGAGTCGGTCGCGTCCTTCTTCGTCAGCCGGGTCGACACCGAGGCCGACAAGCGGCTGGAGAAGGCCGGCAAGACCGACCTGCGGGGCAAGGCCGCCATCGCCAATGCGCGGCTCGCCTACGCCCTGTTCGAGGAGAAGTCCGACACCGACCGCTGGCGGGCGCTCAAGGCCGCCGGCGCGCGCCCGCAGCGTCCGCTGTGGGCCTCGACGGGCGTCAAGAACCCCGACTACTCCGACACGATGTACGTCGACGAGCTGGTCGCCCCGAGCACCGTCAACACGATGCCGGAGGCGACGCTGGACGCCGTGGCCGACCACGGCTCCATCACCGGCGACACCATCCACCGCTACGACGAGGCCCGCGCCACCATGGCCGCCCTCGCGGAGGCCGGGATCGACTACGACGACGTCGTACGCGTCCTCGAAGAAGAGGGCGTCGCCAAGTTCGCGGCGTCCTGGAACGAACTGCTCGACACGGTCAAGAAGGAGCTGGAGGACAAGGCCTCGTGACGCTGCGGGTGACCGGCGGCGGCGTCTCCGTCATCGTCCAGGGTGACGCCGTCGAGGGTGCCGAGGGCGCCCTCGATCGCCTGGCGAGCGATGGCGTGCCGGCGGCACTCATGGCGGGAAACGCGAGCCTGTGGGGGCTCGGCGCGGCGGAGCGGGCGGCACGGCGGATGGGCTGGGTCGACCTGCCCGACCGGTCGCGCCGGCTGCTCCCCGGCCTCGCCGATCTCGCCACGCGGTTCGCCGGCCGAGGCGACGTCCTGCTCGCCGGGACGGGCGGGTCGGCGGTCGCCGCCGAGGTGATCGCGCGTAACCACGGCGGCTCTCTGACGCTGCTGGACACGAGCGACCCCGACCGGGTGCGCGGTGCGATCGGACGGCTCGACCGTACGGTCCTCGTCGTGTCCGGCAAGGACGACGCCGCGGTCGAGACCGACGCCGTCATGCGCGTCGTCGAGCGCGCGTTCGGCGACGCGGGCATCGACCCGGCGGAGCGCACCGTCGTGGTGACCGACCCGGGCTCCGCGCTCGAGGCGTCGGCGCGGGAGGCGGGTCACACCGTCGTCCTCGCCGACCCCGACACGGAGGGCTGTTACGGCGCGCTCGGCGCCCACGCGCTGGTCCCGAGCGTGCTGAGCGGGGCCGACGTGCCGGCGCTGCTCGACGAGGCGGCGGCGCTCGTCACCGTGCTTCGCCAGCCGTACGACAATCCGGGGCTGGCGCTCGGCGCGGCCCTCGGGGCGTCGGCGGCGGGCGGCCGGGACCGGCTGCTCATCACCGGTGAGGGGCCCGGCCTGGCCGGGTTCGCCTGCTGGGCGGGGCGGCTGGTCTCCGACTCGACCGGCAAGGACGGCCACGGCATCCTGCCGGTCGTCGTCGAGGACGTCACCGCGCCCGGGTTCGACGTCGCCGACGACGTACGCCGGGTAGTGCTCGGCGGGCACCCCGGCGAGGCCGCGCTGTCGGTGTCCGGCCCGCTCGGCGCGCAGTTCCTGCTGTGGGAGTACGCCACGGCGGTCGCGTGCCGGCTCATCGGCGTCAGCCCGTTCGACGGCGCGTACGGACAGGCGTCCGAGGACGAGGCGGCGGAGCTGCTCCACGGTGACGGCGGCGAGCCCGCGCTGGTCGACGGCGACATCGAGGTGTACGGCGGCGAGGAGCTCGCCGGTGCCACGGACCTGGCGGGCGTGCTCGACGCGGTGATCGGCGCGGTGCCGGCCGGCGGCTACCTCGCCGTCATGGCCCACCTCGACCGGACCGCGGACGCGTCCGCCGGGCGGCTGCGCCCGCTGCTGGCCGGGCTGACCGGGTCGCCGGTCACGTTCGAATGGGGGCCGGGGCTGCTGCACTGCACCGGCCGCCTCCACCTGGGCGGCCCTCCGGTGGGCGCCTTCCTCCAGATCACCGGGAGCGCGCGCGAGGACGTCGAGGTTCCCGGCCGGCCGTACGGCCTCGCGGCACTTCAGCTCGCGCGGGCCCGCGGCGACGTACGGGCGCTGCGCACGCGCGGGCGCCCCGTCGTACGGCTGCACCTACGGGACCGGGCGGCGGGTCTCGTACAGCTGGAGAAGGCTCTGGGAGGCTGAGAACCCAAGGAGGACACGCCCCATCGGAAACGATTTATCCATATTTACAGCGTGTTCAACCCCCGACACACGCAACCGCTGGAACGATCGTAGATCAACGTCATTTCCCGTCATATGGCGCGGTCTGGAGAATGGAACAATGCACAAGGCCGACATCCGCGACGGCGTACATCTCTTGCCGGCGGGGGAAGACCGTGCACGACGACGCTGTGCACAGCACCGCCCGCAACGGCCCGCCGGGACGCAGAACGGAAACATTCGATGAAGGGGACCGAAATGGTGCTCAACCCGCTCCGTGATCCCCGGGACAAACGCCTGCCACGTGTCGCCGGGCCCTGCGTGCTCGTACTGTTCGGTGTCACCGGCGACCTGTCCCGCAAGAAGCTGCTGCCGGCCATCTACGACCTCGCCAACCGCGGCCTGCTGCCGCCGGGCTTCGCGGTCGTCGGGTTCGCCCGCCGCGACTGGGAACACCAGGACTTCCGCCAGCTCGCCTACGATGCGGTCAAGGAGCACGCGCGGACCCCGTTCCGCGAGGAGGTCTGGAACCAGCTCGCCGACGGCATCAAGTTCGTCCCGGGCACGTTCGACGACGACGAGGCGTTCGAGACGCTCGCCAAGACCGTGCGCGAGCAGGACGCCCTGCGCGGCACCGGCGGCAACTACGCGTTCTACCTGTCGATCCCCCCGAAGTTCTTCCAGGACGTCGTCAAGCAGCTGGAGCGCAGCGGGCTGTCCAAGGCCTCGGGCGACTCCTGGCGGCGCGTGGTCATCGAGAAGCCCTTCGGCCACGATCTGGCCAGCGCCCAGGAGCTCAACTCGATCCTGCACCAGGTCTTCCCCGAGGAGTCGATCTTCCGCATCGACCACTACCTCGGCAAGGAGACGGTCCAGAACATCCTGGCGCTGCGCTTCGCCAACACCCTCTACGAGCCGATCTGGAACCGGTCCTACGTCGACCACGTACAGATCACCATGGCCGAGGACATCGGCATCGGCGGCCGGGCTGGCTACTTCGACGGCATCGGCGCCGCCCGTGACGTGATCCAGAACCACCTCCTCCAGCTCCTCGCGCTGACCGCGATGGAGGAGCCGGTCTCCTTCGACGCCGAGTCCGTGCGCGCGGAGAAGGCCAAGATCCTGTCCGCCGTCCGGCTGCCCGAGAACCTCGACGTCAACACCGTGCGCGCCCAGTACGTCTCCGGCTGGCAGGGCGGCGTGAAGGTGCCCGGCTTCCGCGAGGAGGATGGCATCTCGCAGAAGTCCCGTACGGACACGTTCGCGGCGCTCAAGCTCGACGTCGACACGCGGCGCTGGGCGGGTGTGCCGTTCTACCTGCGTACCGGCAAGCGGCTGGCGCGGCGCGCCACCGAGGTCGCGCTGATCTTCCAGCGGGCGCCGCACCTGCCCTTCGCCGCGACCGACACCGAGGAACTCGGGCAGAACGCCCTGGTCATCCGGGTGCAGCCGGACGAGGGCGTGACCCTGCGGTTCGGCTCGAAGGTGCCGGGGACCTCGATGGAGGTCCGCGACGTCAACATGGACTTCGACTACGGCGAGTCCTTCACCGAGTCCTCCCCCGAGGCCTACGAGCGGCTCCTGCTGGACGTGCTCATCGGGGACCCGCCGCTGTTCCCGCGCCAGGAGGAGGTCGAGCTGTCCTGGCGGATCCTCGACCCGGTGGAGGAGCACTGGGAGAGGAACGGTGCGCCCGCGACGTACCCGGCGGGCAGCTGGGGTCCGTCCGCCGCCGACGAGATGATGGCTCGCGACGGCCGAGCCTGGAGGCGACTCTAAGCATGATCATCGATCTGGCCAACACCAGCACCCGCAAGATCCAGGACGCGCTCACCGCGACGCGCCACCGGATGGGCGGGCCGGCCACCGGCAAGGTGCTGACGCTGATCATCGTGACCGACGAGGCCGCGCAGTACGACGCGGTCCGCGCCTCGACCGAGGCGGCGCGCGAGCACCCCAGCCGGATCCTCGGGGTCATCGCGCGCGGCGGCCAGGACGAGTCACGGTTCGACGCCGAGGTACGCGTCGGCGAGACCGGCCCCGGTGAGACCGTGCTGGTCCGCCTCTACGGCCAGCTCGCCGACCACGCCGACTCGGTGGTGCTGCCGCTGCTCGTACCGGACACGCCCGTGGTCACGTGGTGGCCGGGCTCGTCGCCCGCCGACCCGGCGGGCGACCCGCTCGGCGCGCTGGCCCAGCGCCGGGTGACCAACGCGGCGGGCGGCAGCGAGCCGCTGGAGCGGCTGCGCCGCCTCGCCGAGGCCTACCGGCCGGGTGACACCGACCTCGCGTGGTCGCGGATCACGCCGTGGCGTTCGCTGCTGGCCGCGGCCCTGGACCAGCCGCACGAGGACATCACGGCCGCCACCATCGAGGCCGAGCAGGACAACCCGAGCGCGGCGCTGCTGGGCGGCTGGCTCTCCGTACGCCTCGGCGTGCCGTGCCAGGTCACGGCCTCGCACGGGCCCGGCATCACCGCCGTACGGCTGAACACCAAGGCCGGCGAGATCACGGTGACGCGGCCGGACGGACGGGTCGCGACGCTGGCGCGGCCGGGCCAGCCGGAACGCCAGGTCGCGCTGCACCGGCGCTCGACGGCGGAGCTGCTCGCCGAGGAGCTCCGCCGGCTCGACCCGGACGAGGTCTACCACGAGGCCATCACGAAGTTCGCCAAGGACCACGACGCGAGCGCCAAGGCGGCGGCCAAGAACACCGCCAAGGCCAAGCCGAAGGCCACGGAGTCATGACCGTCCCCGCCATCCTGGTCCACCGTGACCAGGAAGTGCTCGCCAAGGCCGTCGCCGCGCGGCTCGTCACGCGGCTCGTCGACATCCAGGCGGCACGTGGCGGGGCCCATCTCGTGCTGACCGGCGGTGGCGTCGGCATCGCCGTACTCGAGGAGATCGCCGCCACGCCGGCCCACGACGCGGTCGACTGGCGGCACCTCGACATCTGGTGGGGCGACGAGCGCTACCTGCCGGCCGGCCACGAGGAACGCAACGAGACCGGCGCGCGCCAGGCCCTGCTGGACCGCGTCGACCTCGACCCGCGGCGAGTCCACCCGATGCCGTCATCGGACCAGGGAGGCAGCCCGGAGGACGCGGCGGCGCGCTACGCCGAGGAACTCCGCGCCGTCACCCGTCCCGACGACCACGGTGCGGTCCCGTCCTTCGACATCCTGATGCTCGGGATGGGGCCCGACGGGCACGTGGCGTCGCTGTTCCCGGGCATGCCGGCGCTGTACGAGCAGCGTCCGGTGGTGGCGGTGCGCGGGGCGCCCAAGCCGCCGCCGACCCGGATCACGCTCACGCTCCCCGCGCTCCGTACCGCACGCGAGATCTGGATCATCGCGGCCGGTGAGTCCAAGGCGAAGGCCGTGCGCCTCGCGCTGTCCGACGCCGGCCCCGTCCAGGTGCCGGCCGCCGGCGCGCGGGGACGCCAGGGCACGCTGTTCCTGCTGGACCGTACGGCGGCCAAGGAGCTTCCGCGGGGCATCGGCCGGATCGCCTCGCCCTAATTCGTGCGGCGCAGCAGGGTGATCATGCGCCAGGCCTCGAGGGAATCCAGCGGGATGGTCGCGTCGAAGTCGCCGTACTGCGCCACGACCTCCAGGCCGCCTGCGAGGCGGATCGCGGCGGCCAGCTCGGTCGCCGTCCAGAAGCGGTAGGGCACCACGCCCTGGATGGTCTCGCCGCCGTCGATCGCGATCGTCACGTGGTCGTGCACCACCTGGGTGATCGGGTCCAGTACGTCGGAGGGCTCGCCCCACCGTACGTCGGCGCTCACCTCGCCCTGCTCGACGTTCCAGGCGGTCGAGACCCGCGGGGTGTCACCGAGCCGGTCGGCCGGATGGCTCATCTCGATCACGGCGAGGCCGCCGTCGGCGACGTGGTCGCGCATGCAGGTCAGGTACGCGACGAACGCGTCGAGCGTCATCAGGTGCGCGGTCGAGTCGAGCATCGTGATGACCAACCCGAACCGCTCGCCGAGCCGGAACCCGGTCATATCGGCCTCGACTACGGTCAGCGGCAGGCCCTGCCCGCGTTCGCGCGCGTACGCGCACATGGCCGGGCTCAGGTCCAGGGCCGTGGACGGCACGCCGCGGTTCGCGAACTCCCGCGCGTGCTCGGCGGGGCCCGCGGCCAGCTCGAGCACCTCGCGCGCACCGCCCGACCACGACGCCAGCGCGTCCACTTCGGCGCTCACGTCACGAAAGGAACACGCGAGCTCGTAGGCCCACGGATGGTCGTAGATCATGATCCGATCGTCCCAGAGTGTTGACCGCGCACGGTGCGCCGTGCAGGCTCGGTCGCGATGGAAAGCAGCTCGGTTTCACAGACCCCGATCCTCGCCGCGCTCACCGATGTGGCGACGATCAGCCCGTTCTTCTCGATCGACACCGCCACGGACGCGGCAGGTGATCCCGAGTGGCGAGAGTTCCCCGCCCTGGTGGGTGACGCGCTGCCCGGCCAGATCGAGACCACGGGCCTCCTCCTCGAGACCGACGAGCCACGCGTTGCCGCGTCGGTCCTTTTCCAGGGCATCGCCGGACGCTTCTGGGCCCCGGTCGTGGCGACGGCCGTACAGCACGGCGTGGCCCCCGACCTGGACCCGGCGCGGACGTACTGGCGCCCCGCCTCCCCCGGGCCGCTCGCCCTCGCGGCGCCCGGCGTCCAGGGCCGGCCCGCCGACGCGGCCGCCGTCTACCGGATCGTCGTCGAACGCCACCTCGCCCCGCTGATCGAGGCGATCCGCACGACGACCAACGTCGCCGAGGGCCTGCTGTGGGGCAACGCCACCTCGGCCCTCATGGGCTCGCTGACGATGATCTCGCGCAAGCGATCCGCCCACACGGACGCCTGCCGCGCCCTCATCGAGGAGCTCCTGACCATGCCGGGCCTCGAGGGCACCGGCGACTTCGGCCCAGGCGGCTTCCGCCGGAACAGCTGCTGTCTCATCTACCGCGTCCCCACCGGCCGCATGTGCGGCGACTGCGCCCTGGCCTGAACCACGACCGGCCTCCGCTCAGAGCGCCCGCCGCAAGAGCGTCAGATCATCCACGCGGCCATCATCGTGGGAGGCACCGACAGACGCGCCCTAGCTCGTCGGTGCGGTGCGTACGACGGCGTCGGCGAGGCCGTAGTCGACCGCCTGTTCGGCGGTGAGCAGCCTCCCGTCGCGGGCGTCCTCGCGGATCTCGTCCAGCTCGCGGCCGGTGACCTCGGCGAGCCGGAGGTAGAGCGCGTCGACGCGGCGGCGGTGCTCGCACTCCGTACCGGCCACGTCGGTGGCGTCGCCCTCGATGCGGATCTTCGGCTCGGTCAGGCGCAGCATCGCGTGCGGGGTGACCTCTCGGCGGCGTGCGGCGGCGAAGACCACCAGCGCCGGCCCGCCGATCAGGCCGTTGACGAGCGCGTCGACCGGGGCGCCGATGAGGCCGATCGTGTCGGCCAGCGCGAACGCGGCGTCCAGGTCGGCGTCCGTGGTGCGCAGGTGCAGGGCGATCGGCCGGTCCCCCGCCCCGTCGAGCGTCATCAGCCGCGCGGACAGGTCGGTGGCCCGCAGGCCGTCGAGGTGGCCGGCGGCCAGCACGATGCGGCGTTCGAACAGCAGGTCGGCGCCGTTCGGAACCTCGCCGGCCCCCGGGCCCAGGGGGAACCCGGGCGGAAACGACGGCATGCTCATGGTGCTGTCCTTCCGTACGACTCCGCCTTCGACGATAGTCCCGTCCGCATCCCGGCCGCGAACGGCGCCGGGTCGGTAGCGTGCCGTACGTGACCGACGAACCACGCCTGCCCACCCTGAAACCCGGCGAACTCACGGAGGAGCAACACGACGTCTACGACGCCATCGTCGGCGGACCGCGACCCGCTAACGTCTTCTCCTTCGCCGACGCCGAGGGACGCCTCCTGGGGCCGTTCAACGCGATGCTCTACAGCCCGGCCGTCGGCGGTCCGCTGCAGGAGCTCGGCGCGGCCCTGCGGTTCCGTACGAGCTTCACGAAGCGCGAACGCGAGATCGCCACGCTGGTGCTCGCGGCCCACGCGCGCTCGGACTACGAGTGGTACGCCCACGAGCGGACCGGCCGGCGCGCCGGCCTCACCGACGGCGAGCTGACGGCCCTGCGCACCGGCGCCGAGCCCCTGCTGGCCGACGCGCGCGAGCGCATCGTCTTCGAGGCCACCCGTGCCCTCGCCGAGGACGGCGACCTCTCCGACCCGCTGTTCGCCGAGGCGACCGCGACGCTCGGGCGTACCGCGCTGGTGGAGCTCGTCACGCTCGCGGGCTACTACACCGCGCTGGCCGTGCAGATGCGGGTGTTCCGCGTGGGCGTCCCGGATGGTGAGGACCCGCCGTCCTGGGAGCCGGGCACCTGACGCGCGCGGACGCCGGGCCGTCCGCGCGCGTACGGCGGGTCAGGAGGCCGGGGCCCAGCCGGGCATCGCGAACCCGTTCAGCAGCTCCCGGATCTCTCCGGCGATCTTCTCGAGCGCGGCGTCGTCCTCGGCGCCCGCGACGGCACGCTCGATCCACTCGGCGATCATCGCCATGTGCGGCTCGGCGAGGCCGCGGGTCGTGATCGCGGCGGTGCCCAGCCGGATCCCGGACGGACTCCACGGCTTGCGCGGGTCGAACGGCACGGTGTTGAAGTTGAGCTCGATGCCGGCCCGGTCCAGCGCCTTGGCGGCCGGCTTGCCGGGGATGCCGTTCCCGGTCAGGTCGATGAGGATCAGGTGGTTGTCGGTGCCGCCGGAGACGAGGTCGAAGCCGCGTCCGGTCAGCGCGGTGGCCAGCGCCTTCGCGTTCGCGACGACCTGGTGGGCGTACGCGCCGAACTCCTCGGTCGCGGCCTCCTTGAGTGCGACGGCGATCGCGGCGGTCGTGTGGTTGTGCGGGCCGCCCTGCAGCCCCGGGAAGATCGCCTTGTCGATCGCGGTCGCGTGCTCCTCCGTCGTCAAGATCATGGCGCCGCGCGGGCCCCGCAGGGTCTTGTGCGTCGTCGTGGTGATGACGTCGGCGTGCCCGACCGGAGTGGGGTGCGCGCCGCCCGCGACGAGCCCGGCGATGTGCGCGATGTCGGCGACCAGTACGGCCCCGACCTCGCGGGCGATCTCACCGAACGCCGGGAAGTCGATGGTCCGAGGGATCGCCGTGCCCCCGCAGAAGATCACCTTGGGGCGCTCGCGGCGTGCGATGTCGCGCACCTGGTCCATGTCGACGCGGCCGGTCTCGCGGCCGACCCCGTAGTGGACCGGCCGCAGCCATTTACCGGTGATCGAGACGGGCGACCCGTGCGTGAGGTGGCCGCCGTGGGCGAGCTCCAGGGACAGGAACGTGTCGCCGGGGTTCAGGAACGCCAGATGCACCGCGAGGTTGGCGGGCGAGCCCGAGTAGGGCTGCACGTTGGCGTGGTCCGCGCCGAACAGCCTGCGGGCGCGCTCCTGCGCCAGCTCCTCGATCGGGTCGACGACCTGCTGGCCCTCGTAGTAGCGACGGCTCGGGTAGCCCTCGGAGTACTTGTTGGTCAGGACCGAGCCGGTGGCCTCCAGCACGGCCGGCGACACGTAGTTCTCCGACGCGATGAGGCGGACCTTGTCGTGCTGGCGGGTCGCCTCCGTCTCGATGAGCGCGGCCACATCGGGGTCGCCGGCGGTGAGATGGCGCAGGTGCGGCTGGTGCATGGGGCTGCCTCCAAGGCGGCTCCCGGCACCCAGGCGCGCGGTGCCAGTCTGCGTTCGCTCCCCGGTGGTGAACTCCACCTTCGATGCGCCAGTCGCGAGGCCGTCATCGTATCGCGCGCGGCTCGAGCGCGGCCTGAGTTCGGGTCTGGGTACGGCGATGGCCCGGCGCCCGCGTCAATGCGGATGCCGGGCCGTCGTCAAGACCCGTGAACGAGCTAGTTGCGCGCCCGTTCCATTGCCGCCTGGATGGCGGCACGCTCGGCCCGAAGCTTGGCGAGCGCCTCTTCCAGGATGGCCTCGCCGTCGGCGTCGCTACGACGCTCCTTCACGTAGGCCAGGTGCGTCTTGTACGGCTCGTTGCGCGGCGGTGCCGGCGGGTTCTGGGGGTCCTTGCCGGCGGGGAAGCCACATCTCGGGCAGTCCCACTGGTCCGGAACCGCGACATCGGTCGCGAAGCTCGGCCGCGACTCGTGACGGTTCGCGCAGTAGAACGTCACCCAGACACGCGGTGCCGCCTCACCCCGCTCAGCCTCTCCCATGGGGCCGGCGCCGACACGGCTACCCCGAATAGCGTTGCCACTACCCACGGACTACTCCTCGCTTTTCTGCCGTCGCGGCGAGGGCGCGACGGCCGTAAACACTGCCGGGCTGCGTCTGTTCGTCAGCCGTGGTGGCCGTGCTTGAACAGAAGACCAAGCACGATGATCGACGCGAACCAGATCACGCCCGTGCCAATCGTGAGGCGGTCGAGGTTGCGCTCGACCACGGACGACCCGCCCAGCGACGAGCTGATACCACCGCCGAACAGATCCGACAGGCCACCGCCCTTGCCCTTGTGGAGGAGGACGAGCAAGACCATGAGCGAGCTCGTGATGATGAGCACGATGGAGGTACCGATGATCACAGCAGTCCAGCGCTTTCGTGTGGTGGTGGGCACCCCCGCGAGTGCGGGGAATAATCGCTAATTCAGGTCATCCGTACCGAGGGTACGTCGTTCCCCGGCGTGGTTCAGCAGAAACGCTCAGTCTCATAGCCAAGATCAGGCGAGCCGCTCGCGGAACCGGCAGATCTTGACAAACTCACCGGCGTCGAGACTCGCACCACCTACAAGTGCACCGTCAATGTCGGACTTCGCCATGATTCCGGCGATGTTGTCGCCCTTGACGGAGCCCCCGTAGAGAACGCGAACCTGGTCGGCAAGGTCTCCACTGTACAGCTCGGCGAGGCGGGTGCGGATGGCACCACACACCTCCTGCGCGTCGTCCGGCGTGGCGACCTCTCCCGTACCGATCGCCCACACCGGCTCGTACGCGATGACGATCCGGCGCGCCTGCTCGGCGGGGACCTTCTCCAGAGCGCCGTCCACCTGCGCGAGCGTGTGCGAGAGGTGCTCGCCGGCCTGCCGGACCTCCAGGCCCTCGCCGACGCACAGGATCGGCGTCAGGTCGCCCTTGAAGGCCGCCTTGACCTTGGCATTCACCAGCGCGTCGTCCTCGTGGTGGTAGGCGCGCCGCTCGGAATGCCCGGCCAGGACATAGGTGCAGCCGAGCTTGCCGAGCATCAGCGCCGACACCTCACCGGTGTAGGCGCCCTTCTCGTGCGCGGAGACGTCCTGCGCGCCGTACGTCAGGTCGAGCCGGTCGGCGTCCACGAGCGTCTGCACGCTGCGAATGTCGGTGTACGGCGGCAGGACCGTGATGTCGGCGGAAGCGTAGTCCGCGTCCTTGAGTGCGAACGCCATCTTCTGGACGTGCGCGATCGCCTCAAGGTGCATGAGGTTCATCTTCCAGTTGCCGGCGATGAGCGGCTTGCGGCCGCTCTGCTTCGACGCCACGATCAGTCCTCCAGTACGGCGAGGCCGGGCAGGGTCTTGCCTTCGAGGTACTCGAGGCTCGCGCCGCCACCGGTCGAGATGTGAGAGAACCCGTCCTCGGGCAGGCCGAGCTTGCGTACGGCCGCGGCCGAGTCGCCGCCACCCACCACCGTGAACGCCTCCGAGGCCACGAGCGCCTCGGCGACCGCGCGTGTACCGCCGGCGAACGCGTCGAACTCGAACACGCCCATCGGGCCGTTCCAGAAGACGGTCGCGGCGTCGGCGAGACGGCTCGCGAACAGCTCACGGCTGCGCGGGCCGATGTCGAGGCCCTCACGGTCGGCCGGGATGGCGGTCGCGTCGACGGCCTCGTGCGGCGCGTCGGGCGCGAACTCCGTGGCGGCCAGGACGTCGACCGGCAGCACCAGCTCGACGTCGCGCTTGGCCGCCTCCTCGATGAACCCGCGCACCTGGTCGAGCTGGTCCTCCTGCAGGAGGGACCGGCCGACCTCGTGGCCCTGGGCCTTGAGGAAGGTGTACGCCATGCCGCCGCCGACGATCAGGCGGTCGACCTTGCCGAGGAGGTTGGCGATGACGCCGAGCTTGTCGGAGACCTTCGCGCCACCGAGCACGACGACGTACGGGCGCCGGGTCTCCTCGGTCAGGCGCTTGAGCACGCCGACCTCGGCCGCGACCAGCCCGCCTGCCGCGTGCGGCAGCCGGCTCGGCACGTCGTACACGCTGGCGTGCTTGCGGTGCACCGCGCCGAAGCCGTCGCAGACGTACAGCTCGGCGAGGGCGGCCAGCGCGTCGGCGAACGTGCCGCGCTCCGCGTCGTCCTTGCTGGTCTCCCCCGCGTTGAACCGGAGGTTCTCCAGCAGGGCGACCTCGCCGTCGGCCAGCTCGCCGACGGTCGCCTTCGCCGCGTCGCCCACGGTGTCGGTGGCGAAGCGGACCTCGGCGCCGAGCAGCTCGCCCAGGCGCGCCGCCACCGGCTTCAGGGAGTAGGCGGGGTCCGGCTTGCCCTTAGGACGCCCGAGATGGGCGCACACGATGACGCGTGCGCCCTTCCCGGCGAGCTCGGCGATCGTGGGCACGCTGGCGCGGATACGGCCGTCATCACCGATGACGCCGTCCTCGATCGGGACGTTCAGGTCCGAACGGACCAGCACCCGCTTGCCGCGTACGTCTCCCAGATCATCGATCGTGCGCATGCTCGTGGTGTCGCTCAAAGCGTCGAACCCACCAGCTTGACGAGGTCGACGAGGCGGTTGGAGTAGCCCCACTCGTTGTCGTACCAGCCGACGACCTTCGCCTGGTCGCCGATCACCTTGGTGAGACCGGCGTCGAAGATGCAGGAGGCCGGGTCCGTGACGATGTCGGAGGAGACGATCGGGTCCTCGGTGTAGGTCAGGATGCCGCGCAGCGGGCCCTCGGCGGCCGCGCGTACCGCCGCGTTGACCTCTTCCACGCTGGTCTCGCGGCCGAGCGTGACGGTGAGGTCGGTGGCCGAGCCCGTCGGCACCGGCACCCGCAGCGCGTACCCGTCGAGCTTGCCCTTGAGCTGCGGCAGCACGAGGCCGATCGCCTTGGCGGCGCCGGTGCTGGTGGGCACGACGTTGAGCGCGGCGGCACGTGCGCGGCGGAGGTCCTTGTGCGGGCCGTCCTGGAGGTTCTGGTCCGCCGTGTAGGCGTGGATGGTGGTCATCAGACCACGCTCGATGCCGAACGTGTCGTCCAGGACCTTGGCCATCGGGCCGAGGCAGTTGGTGGTGCAGGACGCGTTCGAGATGATCGTGTGCTGCGCCGGGTCGTAGTCGCCGTCGTTGACGCCCATGACGACCGTGAAGTCCTCGTTCTTGGCCGGCGCGGAGATGATGACCTTCTTGGCGCCGTTGTCGACGTGCGCCTTGGCCTTGTTCGCGTCGGTGAAGAAGCCGGTCGACTCGAGGACGATGTCGACACCCAGGTCGCCCCAGGGCAGCTTGCCCGGGTCGCGCTCCTCGAAGACCTTGATGGACTTGCCGCCCACCGTGATCTCGTCGGCGCCGGCCTTCACTTCCTGCGGCAGGCGGCCGAGGATGCTGTCGTACTTGAGCAGATGCGCGAGCGTGGCATTGTCGGTGAGATCGTTGACCGCCACGACCTCGACGTCGCCACCGGCGGCGTTCAGCGCTCGCCAGAAGTTACGGCCGATACGACCGAAGCCGTTCACGCCTACCCGGATGGTCACGGCACCAATCTCCTCATGCGTCGTACCCGGCCGTCTGCCGGGGTCTATGAATCGTTGTTCTTTTCACAGCCGACCCTACCGAACCGGCCTGGGGAGCCCGTCACCGCAGCGCCGGAGCAGAACCGGTCCGCCGCCCGGCCGGGAGCCAACATCCATGGCGGGCGGCGAACCACGGGCAGCCTAATTGGTCTAGACCAAGTTGGTCTAGACCAAATCGCCGGAAAGCACGGACGCTTCACGGAACGTTCAGGGTGTCGTCGCAGGCACAGGCCGTAGGTCCCGGCCCCTGTTCCGCGAGGTTCCCGGTGCCTGGAGGGTGATCCGGCCCCGGTTCTGGCGACTGTAGTCCGCCCTGTCCCCAGTAAACGACCGAATCGGCGATGCGCCGAACGAACCCCGCCACCACGCGCCGCACAGTCCGGTAGCGGCGAGGAAAGGGAAACGGGAGGGACCAGGCACGGGAGCGGGACGGGACCGGGTACGGGAACGGACGCCGACGGAAGCCCCTGCCGTCGCCGCAGCCCCATCGGGGCATCGGGAGTCCCGCCCCTGGCCGAGCCCGGCTCTTCCGCCCCACCGCCGACTCGCGGATCCCCATGATTCCCCTGGGGCCCAGCGCGATCAGCACGTCCCGCCCGTCCGCGCGCTCCTCCGTTGTCCGCGCAACGCCCGCGCCGTGTCCGTCTCGCAGGTCACGGCCCCTAACCGGCGGCGGCGCGACGCTGCGGCCATCAGGGGGCGAGCATGTCTGCGGTGACGTTCGCCTCGGTGCCGGCGATGCCCTGGTCGTTCGCGCGCTTGTCGGCCATGGCGAGCAGACGCCTTATACGGCCCGCTATGGCGTCCTTGGTCAATGGCGGGTCGGCGAGCTGGCCGAGCTCCTCGAGTGAGGCCTGCTTGTGCTCGAGGCGCAGGCGGCCTGCGGCGACGAGGTGTTCGGGCGCGTCGTCGGCGAGGATCTCCAAGGCGCGCGCCACGCGGGCGCCGGCCGCGACCGCGGCCCTGGCCGAGCGGCGGAGGTTGGCGTCGTCGAAGTTGGCCAGCCGGTTGGCGGTCGCGCGTACCTCGCGGCGCATGCGGCGTTCTTCCCAGGCCAGCACCGAGTCGTGCGCACCGAGGCGGGTGAGCAGCGCGGAGATCGCGTCGCCGTCGCGGACCACGACCCGGTCGAAGCCGCGTACCTCACGGGCCTTGGCGTGGATCCGCAGCCGCCGCGCCGCCCCCACGAGCGCGAGGGCCGCCTCGGGCCCCGGGCAGGTCACCTCCATCGACATCGAGCGCCCCGGCTCGGTCAGCGACCCGTGGGCCAGAAACGCACCACGCCAGGCGGACTCCGCGTCGCAGGAGGCACCCGCGACGACGTGCCGTGGCAGCCCGCGTACGGGCCGGCCGTTGTTGTCGATCAGACCGGTCTGGCGTGCCAACGACTCGCCTTCGCGGAACACCCGGACCACGTAGCGATTGCCCTTGCGCAGGCCGCTCGGCGCGAGCACCACCACGTCGGAGGTGTGGCCGAAGACCTCCGAGAGGTCACGGCGCAGGCGTCGGGCCGCGGCTCCGGTGTCGAGCTCCGCCTCTATCACGATCCGTCCGCTCACAATGTGCAGGCCTCCGGCGAAACGCAAAAGCGTCGACACCTCGGCCTTGCGGCAGCACGGCTTCATGATGGACAGCCTGCTCAGCTCGTCCTTCACCACGCCGGTCATCGCCATGGATGTGATCCTCCCCCTGTTGTCATCACCCGTCAGGGCAGTCTCGCCGAATCCTGCCGCGTCACGTGGGCGCTGACGAATATCTGTGCGAACGCTTGGGCCAACCGTGCCGGATCATGTCGTGGAGATCCATCTTCGGCCGCGACATCGGCGAGGACCAGCGTCCCGCCGAGCGCTCGAACCGCCTTTTCCAGTGCATCCGGCTCATCTACGAGATTACGGTCGGCGAGCACCACATCCACGCGGAGGTCGGGGGCGTGGGCGCGCAGTACCTCCAGGTGCGCCTGCGGGGAGAAGTCGTCGGTCTCCCCCGGCTGCGGCGCGAGGTTCAGCGCGACGATGCGCCGGGCGCGCGTGGTGACCAGCGCACGGGCCAGCTCGGGCACCTTCAGGTGCGGCAGCACGCTCGTGAACCACGACCCGGGCCCGAACACGACCCAGTCGGCCTCCTCGATGGCGCGCAGCGCCTCCGGGCTGGCCGGCGGGTCCGGCGGGACCAGCGAGATGCTGACCACCTGACCCGGCGTCTTCGCGCACGCGACCTGGCCGCGTACGTGGGTGATCGCGCGTGGCTCGTCCGGGTCCGCCCCCCTCACCTCCGCGACGATGTCGAGCGGCACCGACGACATCGGCAGCACCCGGCCCTCGGCGCGCAGCAGCCGGCCCATCCAGTCCAGCCCCGCGACGGGGTCGTCGAGCAGCTCCCAGAGCGCCACGATCAGCAGGTTGCCGACCGCGTGGCCCTGCAGCTCGCCCTGGCTGGTGAACCGGTGCTGGACGACCTGGCTCCAGGTGCGTCCCCACTCGTCGTCACCGCAGAGCGCGGCCAGGGCCATTCGCAGATCGCCCGGTGGGAGGACGGACAGCTCGCGCCGCAGGCGTCCGCTCGACCCGCCGTCGTCGGCGACGGTGACGATGGCCGTGAGGCTTTCGGTGACGCGACGGAGCGCGGACAGCGAGGCCGACAGCCCGTGTCCGCCACCGAGGGCGACCACTTTGGGGGAAGGCACGTTCGGTTATTCCCGTCCCAAATCCCGGTGGATGACCTGGACGTCAAGTCCCTCGTCGCGGAGCCGGCCCCCGAACTGCTCGGCCATCGCGACGCTGCGGTGCTTGCCGCCCGTACAGCCGACCGCGAACGTGACGTAGTGCTTGCCCTCGCGCTCGTAGCCCTCCACGAGCAGCCGCAGCACCTCGGTGTACGCGTCGAGGAACTCCTTGGCGCCCGGACGCGACAGGACGTAGTCGCGCACCGGCGCGTCGCGCCCCGTGTGCGGTCGCAGCTCCGGCACCCAGTGCGGGTTGGGCAGGAACCGGCAGTCGACGACGAGGTCGGCGTCGACGGGCAGGCCGTACTTGTAGCCGAAGGAGACCACGGTCGCGCGCAGGCTGGACTCGTCGCCCTCGCCGCCGAAGAACCCGACGATCTTGGCGCGCAGCTCGTGCACGTTGAGCGAGCTGGTGTCGATGACCAGGTCGGCCTCCGCGCGCACCTCACGCAGCAGCGTACGTTCGCGGTCGATGCCGTCGACGACCCGGCCGTCGGACTGCAGCGGGTGCGGGCGGCGTACGCTCTCGAACCGCCGGACCAGCACGTCGTCGGAGGCCTCGAGGAAGAGCACGCGCGGGTGGGCGCCGCGGGCCTCCAGCTCGTCGAAGGCGGACTGCAGGTCGGTCGTGAAGGCGCGGCTGCGCACGTCGACGACGGCCGCGATGCGGGGCACCGCGCCGTGGCCCCGCTCGGCGAGGTCGGCCATGGTGGCGAGCAGGCCGGGCGGCAGGTTGTCGACGACGAACCAGTCGAGGTCCTCGAGGGACTTGGCGGCCGTGCTCCGCCCTGCGCCGGACATGCCGGTGACGATCACGATGTCGGGGACCTGCGGGGTCCCCGTGATCTTGCCGGTCGTGGCGTTCACGAGGCCCGCCCGCCCCGCGGAGCCGCCTGGGCATCCCGCGTCGTCCGTACGGACCCGTGCGCGCGCGGCCCTCGGACCTGCGCGCCGACCCGTCTCAAAGACCTGCTCACGTCGTCTCTCCCCCGTCCTGTGCGTGCAGTGCCGCCACAATGCTCTCAGCGGTACGGCGCCCGATGCCCGGAACCTCGGCGATCTCGTCGGGTCCGGCTTCCTTCAGCAGTTTCACCGAGCCGAAATGCTTGATGAGGGCCGTACGGCGGGTCGGCCCGAGCCCGGGAACGTCGTCGAGCTCGCTCACGATCATGCCCCTGGAACGCTTGCTGCGGTGGAACCTGATGGCGAAGTCGTGGGCCTCGTCACGCGCGCGCTGCAGGAGGTACATGCCCTCGCTGTTGCGCGGCAGGATGACCGGGTCCTCCTCGCCGGGCAGCCAGACCTCCTCGAGCCGCTTGGCGATGCCGCACAGGCTCACATCGTCGATGCCGAGCTCGTCGAGTGCCCGCTGGGCGGCGGCCACCTGCGGCGGCCCGCCGTCGACGACCACGAGGTTGGGCGGATAGGCGAACCTCCGTGGCCGCCCGGTCTCCGGATCGATCGGCCCGCCGGTCTCCTGCTCGCCGAGGACGTCCAGCTCGCCGGTCTTCTCGGTCTCCTCGAGGTAGCGCCGGAACCGCCGGCCGATCACCTCGTTGATGGACCGTACGTCGTCCTGGCCCTCGACCGTCTTGATGGAGAACCGCCGGTATTCGCTCTTGCGCGGCAGGCCGTCCTCGAAGACCACCATCGACGCGACGACGTTGGTGCCCTGGAGGTTGGAGACGTCGTAGCACTCGATGCGCAGCGGCGCCTGCTCGAGCTCGAGGGCGTCCTGGATCTCCTGGAGCCCCTTGCTGCGGCTGGTCAGGTCGGTCGCGCGCCGCGTCTTGTGCTGCTTGAACGACTCCTTGGCGTTGCGCTCGACGGTCTCCAGCAGGGTCCGCTTGTCGCCGCGCTGCGGCACCCGCAGGTCGACCCGGCCGCCCCGGTGCTCGGCGAGCAGCTCGACCAGCGCGTCGGCGTCGGGCGGATCCGCGGGCACGAGGATCTCGCGGGGTACGGCGTCGGCGGCGCCGTCGCCGTACATCTGCAGGACGAACTGCTCGACCAGCTCGCCCGGCGTGACGTCCTCGACCTTCTCGACGACCCAGCCGCGCTGGCCGCGGATCCGGCCGCCGCGGACGTAGAACACCTGGACGGCCGCCTCGAGCTGGTCGTCGGCGAGCGCGATGACGTCGCAGTCGGTCGTGTCGCCGAGCACCACGGCCTGCTTTTCCAGCGCACGCTGGAGGGCACGGATGTCGTCGCGCACCCGCGCCGCGCGCTCGTACTCCTGGTCGCCCGCCGCCGCCCGCATGTCCTTTTCCAGCGCCTTGATGAACCGGGCCGTGTCGCCCGCCATGAAGTCGCAGAAGTCATCGGCGATCTCGCGGTGCTCGTCCTGGGTCACCCGGCCGACGCACGGCGCGGAGCACTTGCCGATGTCGCCGAGCAGGCACGGCCGGCCCATCTGCCGCTGCCGCCGGAACACCCCGGCCGAGCACGTACGCGCCGGGAACACCCGCAGCAGCAGATCGACGGTCTCCCGGATCGCCCACGCGTGGGAGTAGGGCCCGAAGTAGCGCACGCCCTTCTTCTTGGCGCCGCGCATGACCTGGACGCGCGGCACATCCTCGTTCATCGTGACCGCGAGGTAGGGATAGGACTTGTCGTCGCGGTATTTGACGTTGAACCTCGGGTCGTACTCCTTGATCCAGGAGTACTCGAGCTGCAACGCCTCGACCTCGGTGCCGACGACCGTCCAGTCGACGCGCGCCGCGGTCTGCAACATGCTCTGGGTCCGCGGATGCAGGCCCGCGAAGTCCGTGAAGTAGGAATTAAGGCGGGCACGCAGATTTTTCGCCTTGCCCACGTAGATGACCCTGCCGCTGGATTCGCGGAACCGGTAGACCCCGGGCGATTCGGGAACGGTGCCGGAGGCGGGCCGGTAGGTCGCCGGATCTGCCACGACCGTCAGCCTAGTGCGTTCCTACGACGTTCCCGGCCCGCTCCCCGGCACCTGGCGGCAAGCCGGAATGGGCGGCCTTTCGGCCGCTCCCGGCGCGGGAGGGGAAAGCCAGGATTGGGTGGGCCTCCCGGCGCGCGACGTGGCCTCTCGGCCGGCCTCGGCGCGCGGTGGCCTCGCGGGTCCCGGTCGCCGCGTTCGCATCCCGGCCGCCCGTGCTCGATCGCCCGGCAAGGTCTTCGCCGGCGTGGCCGTGGACGGAGGCCAGGGCCACGCCGGTGTTGCGGTGCGTCAGGCGAGCTTGATCTCGCCGTTCTGGACCGTGACGTTCTTGGACTCCAGCGGCTTCGCCGCGGGGCCGCGGGCCACCGAGCCGTCAGCGACGTTGAACATGCTGCCGTGACACGGGCAGTGGATCTTCCCGCCATCGACCGAGCCGACCGAGCAGCCGCGGTGGGTGCAGATCGCGCTGAAGGCCTTGAACTCGCCCTGCTTCGGCTGCGTGACGACGACCTTCTGGTCCGTGAAGATCTTGCCACCGCCGACCGGGATGTCGCTGGCCTTGGCCAGCGAGCCGGAGCCGCTGCCGTCCTTGTCGTCCGCGGAGCTTGAGGAGTCCTTCGAACCACCACAGGCGGCCAGCGTGCCGGCGACACCGACGAGACCGACGCCGAGCAGCATTCCTCGGCGCGTTGACACGGGCTCCGGAGCGGGTGTGTCGATCGGCATGTAATCCTCCTAGCTTTGGGGCTACTACGGTTGCACGGAGTAGCGGCCCGTTCGGTTCAATGACGAAACGACTTTCTTCTCTGTGGTCCCTGGAGCCCCAGGCGGTGGAGTCTCAGCCCTTAAGAATCTTGGCCAGGAACTGGCCGGTGTGGCTCTCCTCGATCTTCGCCACGGCCTCGGGCGTGCCGGTCGCGACGACGCTGCCGCCGCGCGAGCCGCCCTCGGGGCCCATGTCGATGATCCAGTCGGCGGTCTTGATCACGTCGAGGTTGTGCTCGATGACGATGACGGTGTTGCCGCCGTCGACCAGGCGGCCGAGCACGCCGAGGAGCTTGCGGATGTCCTCGAAGTGCAGGCCGGTGGTGGGCTCGTCCAGGACGTAGATCGTGCGGCCGGTGGAGCGCCGCTGCAGCTCCGAGGCGAGCTTGACCCGCTGCGCCTCGCCGCCGGACAGGGTCGGGGCCGGCTGCCCGAGCCGTACGTAGCCGAGGCCGACATCGTTGAGGGTCTGCAGGTGCCGCCGGATCGCCGGGATGGCCTCGAAGAAGTCGAGCGCCTCCTCGATCGGCATGTCGAGGACCTCGGAGATCGTCTTGCCCTTGTAGTGGACCTCTAGCGTCTCGCGGTTGTAGCGGGCGCCGTGGCAGACCTCGCATGGGACGTAGACGTCCGGCAGGAACTGCATCTCGATCTTGATGGTGCCGTCGCCCGAGCAGGCCTCGCAGCGGCCGCCCTTGACGTTGAAGGAGAACCGGCCCGGCTGGTAGCCGCGGACCTTGGCCTCCTGCGTGGCGGCGAACAGCTTGCGCACGTGGTCGAAGACGCCGGTGTAGGTGGCCGGGTTGGACCGTGGCGTGCGGCCGATCGGCGACTGGTCGACGTGCACGACCTTGTCGACCTGGTCGATGCCGTTGATCCGCTTGTGCCGGCCCGGCACCGTACGCGCGCCGTGCAGCTCCTTGGCGAGCGTCGTGTAGAGGATGTCGTTGACGAGCGTGGACTTGCCCGATCCCGACACGCCGGTCACCGCGGTGAAGACGCCGAGCGGGAACGCCACGTCGACCTCGCGCAGGTTGTGCTCGCGCGCGCCCTTGACGACCAGCTCGCGGCCGCGCTGGCGCTTGCGGCGCGTGGGCGGGACCGGGATCTGCCGGCGGCCGGACAGGTAGGCGCCGGTCATCGACTCCTCGGAGCCGAGCAGCTCATCGACGGTACCGGTGACCACGACCTGGCCGCCGTGCTCGCCCGCGCCGGGACCGATGTCGACGACCCAGTCGGCGGCACGGATGGTGTCCTCGTCATGCTCGACGACGATGAGCGTGTTGCCGATGTCGCGCAGCCGGATCAGCGTCTCGAGGAGACGGTGGTTGTCGCGCTGGTGGAGCCCGATGGACGGCTCGTCGAGGACGTACAGCACGCCGACCAGGCCCGAGCCGATCTGGGTGGCCAGCCGGATCCGCTGCGCCTCGCCGCCGGCGAGCGTCGCCGAGGCGCGGTCCAGCGTCAGGTAGTCCAGGCCGACGTCGAGCAGGAAGCCCAGCCGGGCGTTGATCTCCTTGAGGACCCGCTCGGCGATGACCTTCTCGCGGTCGCTGAGCTCCATGGCGAGCAGGAACTTGGCGCACTCCCCGATCGGCATCGAGGCCACGTCCGCGATCGAACGGTCGTTGACGGTGACGCCCAGCACGACCGGCTTGAGCCGGCGGCCCTCGCACGAGGGGCACGGGATCTCCCGCATGTAGCCCTCGAACCGCTCGCGGCTCGAGTCGCTCTCGGCCTCGGAGTGGCGGCGCTGGACGTAGGGGATCACGCCCTCGTACGTCGTGTAGTACGAGCGCAGCCGGCCGTAGCGGTTGCGGTAGCTCACGTGGACCTGCGTGTCGTGGCCCTTGAGGATGGCCTTGCGCGCCGCAGCGGAGAGCCGGTGCCACGGGGTGTCCAGGTCGAAGCCGATCGCCTCACCGAGGGCGCCGAGCAGCCGCAGGAAGTAGTCGCTCACGTGGCCGCTGGACCACGGCGAGATCGCGCCGTCGCCGAGCGACTTGTCGGTGTCGGGCACGAGCAGCTCGGCGTCGACCTCCATGCGGGTGCCCAGGCCGGTGCAGTCCGGGCAGGCGCCGTAGGGAGAGTTGAAGGAGAAGGAGCGCGGCTCGAGCTCGTCGAACGACAGGTCGTCGTAGGGGCAGTAGAGATGCTCGGAGAACATCCGCTCGCGCTGCTCGTCGCCGTCCGGCAGGTCGACGAACTCGAGGATGATCGTGCCGCCGGTCAGCCCGAGCGCGGTCTCGACCGAGTCGGCGATGCGGCGCCGCGAGCCGTCCTTGACGCTGAGCCGGTCGACGACGACCTCGATGTCGTGCTTCTCGTACTTCTTGAGCTTCGGCGCCTCGTCGAGGCGTACGAGCGCGCCGTCGACCCGCGCACGGGAGAAGCCCTTGGTCTGAAGGTCGCGGAAGAGCTCGACGTATTCGCCCTTGCGGCCGCGTACGACCGGGGCGAGCACCTGGAAGCGCGCGCCCTCCTCGAACTCCAGGATCCGGTCGACGATCTGCTGCGGGGTCTGCTTGTGGATCGTGCGGCCGCAGTCCGGGCAGTGCGGGTGGCCGATGCGGGCCCACAGCAGCCGGAGGTAGTCATAGACCTCGGTGATCGTGCCGACGGTCGACCGCGGGTTCTTCGACGTGGACTTCTGGTCGATGGACACCGCCGGCGACAGACCCTCGATGAAGTCGACGTCGGGCTTGTCCATCTGGCCGAGGAACTGGCGCGCGTACGCCGAGAGCGACTCGACGTAGCGACGCTGGCCCTCGGCGAAGATCGTGTCGAACGCGAGGCTGGACTTGCCGGACCCGGACAGGCCGGTGAACACGATCAGCGCATCGCGCGGCAGATCGAGCGAGACGTCCTTGAGATTGTGTTCACGTGCGCCACGCACGATGAGACGGTCAGCCACGTCGGAATCCGCAATCCCCTAGAGAGCCTGGTAGAGACGGGTCAGCTTCAGGCTAACGAGCGAGCCGGACACTTTTCTTCCGGATGAGAATCACCGAGCCCCTCGCCGCACGAGAACCGTACACGTGTTCGAACGCCGGCCGCAGGAGAACGTCACTCCGGTGCGTCGTCCAGCGCGAATTCGAAATAACGCTCGGCCGACCTGCGTACGGCCTCGACCCCGTCGGCGGCCACGACCCGGCCCCACCAGGCGCCGTACACCCGCTCGAAGGGATAGGGCTCGACGAGCCGCAGCGCACGCCGGATCGTACGGGGGCGCTCGGGGATGAAGTTGGGATAGCTGTACATGAAGCCGACGTGCTCGCGGTCCGGGACGACGGTGAAGATGTCGCCAGACAGCAGCGCGCCCCGGCCGTTCTCGCCGTCGCGCCAGTGCAGGACCTGGCCGCCCTCGAAGTGCACGCCCGCGTTGATCAGCGTGAGGCCGTCGCCGATCTCGAGGGTGTCGCCCTCCCAGAAGGCGACCGCGTCGTCGGGGCGCGCCACCCACGCGCGGTCGGCGGCGTGGATGTGGATCGGGGCGTCGAACGCGTGCGCCCAGTCGACCATCGTGCCGTAGTAGTGCGGATGGCTGATCGCGATCGCCGAGATCCCGCCGAGCGCCTCGACCTGGGCCACCAGCGCGTCGTCGAGGTAGGTGACCATGTCCCACAGGACGTTGCCGCCCGGCGTACGTACGAGAAGTGCGCGCTGGCCGATGGAGACCGCGGGCTCGGCGCCGATGCCGACGATCCCGGGCCCTTCTTCCTCGACCCGGCCCCGGTGCCCGCGTTCGCGCAGCTCGGCGAGGCTCGTCCAGCGCTGGCCGCCCCAGGCGGTGTACTGGCGCTCGTCGACGCAGATCGGACAGTCGGGGCGCGGCGCGGCGTACTGCACTCCGCAGGTGCCGCAGATCGGAAGGTGGTCCTCCACACCCTGAAGCCTACTCACCGGTGTCGCCGTGCGGCGTGGAAGGATGGACGCCTGCCACCGGTACGACCGCTGCCGCGGTGCGACGAATGGAGGACAGCGTGAGCTATTCGGGCAACGTCGAGGTCGGTGGCGCCCCCGACGTGCGTGAACTCCCCGGACTGACGATCAAGAAGATGGCCGTCGGACCGTACGACAACAACGCCTACCTCCTACGCTGTACGGCCACCGGCGAGCAGGTCCTCGTGGACGCGGCGAACGAGTCGGACCGGCTGCTCGAGCTGCTCGGCGACGGCCCGCTGTCGCGTGTCGTGACGACCCACCGCCACCAGGACCACTGGAACGCGCTCGCCGCCGTCGTCGACGCCACGCACGCGCGCGTCGTCGCGCACCCCGACGACGCCGAGGCCCTCCCCCTGCCGGTGACCGAGCCGGTCGAGCAGGGCGGCATCGTACGCGTCGGGCGTGCCACGTTGTCGGTCATCCACCTGCGCGGGCACACGCCGGGTTCGATCGCGCTGCGCTACGACGACGGAGACACGCCGCACCTGTTCACCGGCGACAGCCTCTTTCCCGGCGGGCCGGGCAACACCTGGGGCGACAAGAAGCTGTTCACCCGGCTCATGGACGACCTGGAGGAGCGGGTCTTCGCGGACCTGCCGGACAAGACGTGGGTCTACCCCGGCCACGGCAAGGACACCACGCTCGCCAAGGAGCGTCCGCACATGCCCGAATGGCGCGCTCGCGGCTGGTGAGCGCGGCCCGATCGGCGCCTCGCCGACGACGGCCGGTGCGCACGGCGCGTCGGTGAAGCAAGATGAGGGAATGAGATCGTTCAGCGGTCGGCGCACGATCTCGGCGAGGCGGGTGGGTAAGGGATGATGACCGGCGTGACCAAAGAGGTGCCGGAGACCCGGGGCCCGACAGACGTCGAACTCGCGGCGCGGCTGCGGATGGCCCTCGGCCGCCTCAGCAGGCGCGTCCGCCAGCACGGCCCGCAGACCCTCACCTCGAGCCAGGCCTCCACGCTGGCCAGCCTGGAGATTCTCGGTCCGGTACGCCTCGGCGACCTCGCCGCGCGCGAGGGCGTCACCGCTCCGACGCAGAGCCGCCTCGTCGCCTCACTCGAGAGCCAGGGACTCCTGCGGCGTACACCCGACGCCGAGGACCGACGCGCCACGCTGCTCGCCATCACCCCGCAGGGCCGCCGCCAGCTCGAGCAGCTGCGCAACGAGCGGTCGGCGTTCCTGGTCGAGCAGCTCGCCACGCTGTCGCCCGAGCAACGCCTCGCGCTCGTGAACGCCATGGACGCGCTCGAGAACCTCGCCGAAAGCTGATCGTCCGGGTCGGCCCGGGCGGGCCGACCCGGACGTCATTGGTCAGACCAGGTCGAACCGGTCGAGGTTCATGACCTTGTCCCACGCCGCGACGAAGTCCGTCACGAACTTCTCCTTCGCGTCATCGCTCGCGTAGACCTCCGCGAGCGCGCGCAGCTCGGAGTTGGACCCGAAGACGAGGTCGGCGCGGCTGCCGGTCCACTTGACCTCGCCCGTCGAGTCGTCGCGGCCCTCGAACGTGTTCGCGTCCTCGGACGTCGCCTTCCACGTCGTGCCCAGTTCGAGCAGGTTGACGAAGAAGTCGTTGGTCAGCGACCCGGGGGTCGCGGTGAAGACGCCGACCGACGACTGCTGGTGGTTCGCGCCCAGGACGCGGAGGCCACCGACGAGGACCGTCATCTCGGGGGCGCTCAGGGTGAGGAGGTTCGCCCGGTCGATCAGGAGAGCCTCGGCCGGGAGCCGGTTGCCCTTCACCAGGTAGTTACGGAACCCGTCGGCGGTCGGCTCGAGCGCGGCGAACGACTCCACGTCGGTCTGCTCCAGCGACGCGTCCGCGCGGCCCGCCGTGAAGGGGACCTCGACGTCGACGCCGGCGGCCTTGGCGCCACGCTCGACGGCCGCGCCGCCGGCGAGCACGATCAGGTCGGCCAGCGAGACCCGCTTGCCACCGGACTGGGCGGCGTTGAAGGTCTCCTGGATCCCCTCGAGCGTGCGCAGCACCGTCGCAAGCTGGTCGGGGTCGTTGACCTCCCACCCGCTCTGCGGCTCGAGGCGTACGCGCGCACCGTTGGCGCCGCCGCGCTTGTCGCCGCCACGGAACGTCGAGGCCGACGCCCACGCGGCGGACACGAGCTGGGACACCGACAGGCCCGAGGCGAGGACCTGGCTCTTGAGGGAGGCGATGTCCTCGGCGTTGACGAGCTCGTGCGTCACCGCGGGGAGGGGGTCCTGCCAGACCAGCGTCTCGGTCGGGACCTCGGAGCCGAGGTAGCGCACGATCGGGCCCATGTCGCGGTGGGTCAGCTTGAACCACGCGCGGGCGAAGGCGTCCGCGAACTCGGCGGGGTCGTCGCGGAAGCGACGCGAGATCTGCTCGTAGACCGGGTCGATGCGGAGCGCGAGGTCGGTCGTCAGCATCGTCGGCGCGTGGGTCTTGGACCCGTCGTGGGCGTCGGGAACGGTCCCCGCGCCGGCGCCGCCCTTCGGCTGCCACTGGTTGGCGCCCGCGGGGCTCTGGGTCAGCTCCCACTCGTAGCCGAACAGGATCTCGAAGAAGCTGTTGTCCCAGGTCACCGGGGTGTTCGTCCAGATGCCCTCGAGACCGCTGGTGATCGCGTCACCACCCTTGCCGGTGCCGAAGCTGTTCTTCCAGCCGAGGCCCTGCTGCTCGATCGGGGCGCCCTCGGGGTCGGCGCCGACGCTCTCCGCGGGGCCCGCGCCGTGGGTCTTGCCGAAGGTGTGACCACCCGCGATCAGGGCGACCGTCTCCTCGTCGTTCATCGCCATCCGGCGGAACGTCTCACGGATGTCGCGAGCCGAGGCGAGCGGGTCCGGGTTGCCGTTCGGGCCCTCCGGGTTGACGTAGATGAGGCCCATCTGGACCGCGGCGAGGGGCTCCTCGAGCTCGCGGTCACCGGTGTAGCGCTCATCGTCGAGCCAGGTGGTCTCGGGACCCCAGTAGACGTCCTCGTCGGACTCCCAGACGTCCTCACGGCCGCCGGCGAAGCCGAAGGTCTCGAAGCCCATCGACTCCAGGGCGACGTTGCCGGCGAGGATCATGAGGTCGGCCCACGAGATCTTCTGGCCGTACTTCTTCTTGACCGGCCACAGCAGGCGACGGGCCTTGTCGAGGTTGCCGTTGTCCGGCCAGCTGTTGAGGGGGGCGAAGCGCTGCTGGCCCGCCCCGGCGCCGCCGCGGCCGTCGCTGATCCGGTAGGTGCCCGCGCTGTGCCACGCCATCCGGATCATGAACGGGCCGTAGTTGCCGAAGTCGGCCGGCCACCAGTCCTGCGAGGTCGTCAGGACCTCCGCGATGTCCTGCTTCACGGCCGCCAGGTCGAGGGTCGTGAACGCCTTCGCGTAGTCGAACCCCTCGCCGAGGGGGTTGGCGACGGCGGGGTTCTTGGCGAGGACCTTCAGGTTGAGCTGCTCGGGCCACCACTGGCGGTTTCCGCCGCCCTGGGTCGGGTGTGGTGCGCGCCCGTGAGCGACCGGGCAGCCACCTCCGCCCTCAGACTTCGCGTCTGTGACGATCGCATCATGGTTCTCAGACATGGGAATCCTTCCGGATTTAGGCGGATCACGGTGCTCAGGAACTGCGGGCGGTGGAACACGCGGGGCACAGGCCCCAGTAGACGACCTCGGCCTCGTCGATCGTGAAGCCGTGGTCGTCGGACGCGGTCAGGCAGGGCATCTCGCCGACCGCGCAGTCGACGTCGGCGACGACTCCACACGACCGGCACACGACGTGGTGGTGGTTGTCCCCGACGCGTCCCTCGAACCGGGCCGGACTGCCGGCCGGTTCGATACGGCGTACGAGTCCGGCCGCGGCGAGTGCGTGGAGGGCCTCGTACACAGCTTGAAGGGAGACATGACCTACGCGATCGCGCACCCCGGAGGCGATCGCCTCGACACCGAGGTGGTCACCGACCCGGACGGTCTCGAGCAGTGCGACGCGGGCGGCCGTCACCCTCAGGCCGGCACCGCGCAGTTCATCGGCGGTGGACGGAGTCTGGGATGCGGTCATGGCGCAAACCTACCTCCATAAACACGAACTATCCAAGACAACGAACGGTGCAAGTTTAGCGTCGCGCGGGGCGACGCTCGCCCCGTTGACGGCATGACGGCAGCGGCCACAACGGGCCTGGGAAAATGGTCCGGCGGACGGCTCAGGTCTTGCGATACGTGTGCCGGGTGCCGGCGAAGAACAACCGGCGCCCGCCGGCCATCAGCCTGACCCGCCAGTACCCCGAACCCTGCCCGCTCGGGTCGGACAGGTCGAAGGTGGTCGCGTCGCGCGGCGTCGCCTTGCCGGTCCACAGCCGCTGGCCGAACGCGAACCACTCGCCGGAGCCGTCGGCGCGGAACAGGAAGTAGTCGGTGGTCGGGTTCTGCGCCCACTTACCGGTGAGGCGCTTCAGCAGCCGCCGTGCCGTGGCGGCCGGGATCCGGGGCCCGGGTGACTCGGTGCCCGGATCGTCGATGCTGCCGGGCATCGTGGGCTCGGGCAGCGGGCGCGCGCTCGCGCTCGGCGTGGTCGGCGCGGCGGCCGGGCGACGTCCGGAGTGATAGTCGGCGAGCGCGGTGAACGCCAGGATCGCGGTGGCGGCGACGGCCAGCGCGACGGAGAGCGCCTTGGTGATCTGGGGTGCCAGTGAGGGCGTGGGCAATGCGAAACCTCCCCGTATCCGGCAGCCCGTGCAGCTCACCGTACAGCGTCCGCCGCCCTTCGTCGGACGGTCTCATACCGGGGGGCTATGCCGGAGATCGGCCGCAGGGCGGAGGCGCGATGACCCGGCAAGGCGTACAAATAACGACATGACGACACCCGGGCTCCCCCGTGACGAACTGACGGCCTCACTCGCCGCCCGGCGCGAGCTCGGCCCCGACTACGACGCGGCGTTCGTCGAGGCGCTCGCCGAACGCATCGAGGCGGCGGCGGCCGTACGGCGCCCGCCCGAGAGCGCGAAGGGCGAACGCGCGGCCGCGCTGACCGTCGCGTGCGTCTCGCTCGGCGTCTCGATCCCGACCTCGGCGATCGCCGTCAGCCAGTCCGGGCTGGCCGGGCTGGTGGTGGTGTGGGGCGCCATCTGCCTGATCAACGTGGCGTACGCCCTGCGTCGACGGGGGTAGACGCACCACCGGTCGAGGCCGCGGCGGCCGTCTCGTCGCGGCGTGCCTTGACGAGGCTCGCGACCGTGGTCACCGCCATCGTCGCGCCGATGACGGACAGGGACAGCCAGATCGGGATCTTCGGCACCTGCTCGAAGCCGGTCGCGTGCGTCGCCTCCATCACGAGCTTGACCCCGATGAAGGCCAGGATGAACGCCAGCCCCTTGCTCAGGTAGACGAGCCGGTCGAGGAGCCCGCCCAGCAGGAAATAGAGCTGGCGCAGGCCCATGAGGGCGAACGCGTTGGCCGTGAAGACGAGGTAGGACTCCTTCGTCAGCCCGAATATGGCCGGGATGGAGTCGAGGGCGAACAGCAGGTCGGTCGACCCGATCGCGATCATGACGATGAGCATCGGCGTGACGACGCGCCTGCCCTCGACGCGTACCGTCATCCGGTTGCCGGAGTACTCGTCCGTGGCGGGCATCACCCGCTGCACCCAGCGCAGCAGGGCGTTCTCCTTGAAGTCCTCGTCGCCGCCGTCGGCGCCGCGCAGCAACCCCCACGCCGTCCAGACCAGGAACGCGCCGAAAATGTAGAAGAGCCATTCGAAGCGCGCCAGTGCGGCGGCGCCGATCCCGATGAAGACGCCACGCGTCCCGAGCGCGATCAGGATGCCGATCAGAAGCACCTTGTGCTGGTTCTGTCTCGGCACCGCGAAGCGCGCCATGATGACGTAGAAGATGAAGAGGTTGTCGGCGCTCAAACTGTATTCGGTGAGATAGCCGGCGAAGAACTGCGCGGAAACCGCACCGCCCTCGAATACCAGCAGGCCGACGCCGAATATCGCCGCCAGCGTGACGTACAACGCGACCCACGCGCCCGCCTGCTTCAGGGAGAACTCACGCGGCTCGCCCCGGTCGACGACCCAAAGGTCGATGAGGATCACGACGAGAAGTACGAGGAGGGTGACACCCCAGGACCACAGCGTGACATTCACGAGACAGAATCCTCCGGCGGCCGACGAACGCCCCGAAGGTCTCTCCCGTCCGCACTCATCGGCGCGGACCGACAGCACCGGGCCGCATTCGTCAGCTGGGGCCGTGATGACGACACTGCCGCGAAGGGATACTCCCCTTCCTGCATTTGGACTATATCCAAGGGGAACCTAACCCGCACACGCGGAGCGTCAGCGTGACGTACGGGTTGCGTGAGCATAGATGTCGGTGAGCTGGTCGATCGCGTCGCCCTCCGTGGGGAGCCGGGCGGCCTGACCGGTGGCGGCCGAGGCGAGGCGCCCGGCAAGGTCGGTGTCCTCCAGCACCCGGCAGACCGCGCGCTCCAGCTCGGGTACGTCGCCCGGCGGCACGAGCAGCGCCGCGTCGCCCACCATGATCGGAATGCCGCCGACCCTGGTCGCCACCAGGGGCTTTCCGGCGCGCAGCACCTCCTGGACGATCAGCGGCTGGCCCTCCCAGACGCTGGCCACGACGGCGACGTCGGCGGCGGCGAGCAGCTCGGGTACGTCCGAACGGCGGCCGAGCAGGCGTACGGGCAGCTTCTCGGCGTCGATGCGGGCGCGCAGCCCATCCTCGAGCGGGCCCTCCCCCGCGATGGCCACCAGCGGCCGTGGCGTGAGCCGCGTCCAGCCGACGGCCGCGTCGAGCAGCGTCGGCAGGCCCTTCTGGTCGGCGAGCCGCCCCACCGACACGATCAGCGGGCGGTCCGCGGCGCCGAGCTCGGCGCGCACCCGCACGTGCGCCGCGGGGTCCTCGGACCGGCGGTGCGGGGGCGCCGGCACCAGGGCACGACGGACCGAGCGCGCACCCAGCGCGCTCATCCGCTCCTCCAGGTCGGGCGAGACGCCGAGGATCTCGGTGGCGCCGCGCGCGACGATCCGCTCGAGCGTGCCGTATGCGGCGCCGATGGCGCCGCCCGTGATGGACGCGTTGTGCAGCGTGACGACCAGCGGCGGGGCACCGGGACGCAGGGCGCGCGCGAGGGCGGCGAGCCCGCCGGCGCGCAGCCCGTGCGCGTGTACGACGTCCGCGTCGCGGGTGAGGCGGCGCAGCCGTGCCACCGCGCGCGTGTCCGCGACCGGGTGCGGCCGGTCGGCGATCTCGACGGGCGCGAACCGCGCCCCGACCGCGGCGAACCCGAACAGGTCCTCGGCCGAGGACGGGCCGAGGACGACGACGTTGACGCCGCGATCGCGCAGCCCGGCGGCGACCGAGCGGACGTGCCGGCCCACTCCCCCGGCGCTCGTGGCCAGTACGAGTGCGACCCTCAGTCCGGTCATCCGATCCTCCGCGCGATCACGGCCTTCAGGTCCCGGCCGTCCAACACATAGGTGACCACCACGAACAGTGCCGCCGCCACGAGCCCGGTGAGCGCGGCCGTACCGACGTTGGCGAGCTGGCCGTCCGGGCCGATCGCCGAGGCGACGGCATAACCCACCCCGCCGCCGGCGAGCGCGCCGGCCGCGCCGCCCAGCAGCGCGCGGCCGAGGCCCGCGACGACCGCGCGCCCTCGTACGCGTACGAGGGCGGCGGCCAGGAGTACGCCCGCGACCGTCATGCCCGCGGTGTTGCCGATCGCCAGCCCGGCGACCGTCCAGTCGCGCGGCAGCGCGAAGACCAGGATGACGTCGGCCACGATCACGACGAGCCAGCCCGCGACGGTGGCGACCGCGGAGTCGCGGCCCCGGTGGCAGGCGAACAGGACGCGGCCGAGGTGCGCGACCAGGCCGTAGCCGATCAGGCCGGGGGCGAAGCCGAGCACCGCGCGGGCCAGTACGGCGGGCGCCGCCCGGTGGTCGAGGAAAGCGGCGGCGGGCAGTGCGATGGCGGCCAGCACCGCGACGCCCGCGCAGGACACCAGCACGACGGCGCGGGTCGTGGCGGCGGTGATCCGGTCGAACTCCTCGGTCTCGCCCGCACCGGCACGGGCCGACAGCGTCGGGAAGGCGCTCGTCGCGATGGGCACGGCGAGCACCGCCCACGGCAGCAGGAACATCGCCCAGGCGAACTGGTAGTCGGCCAGCGCGCCACGGGTGCCGCGCCCGCTCAGCATCACGACGGCGACCGCCGACAGTTGCTGCGCGGCGACGGTGGCCACGCCTGCGGCGGCGAGCGCGCGTACGCGCGCGCCGGTGCCCTCGGGGAAGCGCAGAGTCGGCCGCAGCCGGAGCCGGAGCCGCGCGGCGGCGACGCCCGCGGTCACGACCAGCACGACCACGCCGGCGGTCGTGCCGACCGACAGCATCAGCTCGGCCGAGCGCGGCAGGCGCGACAGGTCCTGCTGCCTTCCGTGGCCGAGCGGCACGTACGCCAGGTAGGCGGCCATCACGACCAGGCTGGACACGAGCGGCGCGAGGGCCGGTGCGGTGAAGCGCCGGTGCGCCTGGAGCAGGCCGTACAGCACGACGGCGAACCCGTACAGCGCGATCTGCGGCGCGAACACCACGAGCATGTGGCCGCCGACCGTCACCACGTCGGTACGCGAGCAGCGGTCCAGCGGGCCGCGCACCAGACCGTGCATGATCGGCCCGGCCAGGAGCACGCCGAGCAGCGACAGCGGCACCAGGGTCACGGCCATCCACGTGATCAGCGCCGACGTGGTCCGGCGTACGTGCTCGCGGTCTCCCTGCGCGATCGGCCCGGCCAGGACCGGGACCACCATGCCGGCGAGCGCGCCGCCCGCCACGATCTCGAAGACGATGTTCGGGACCTGGTTGGCGGTGTAGTACGCCTGGCTGAGGCAGGAGTTGCCGACCGTCTGGGAGAAGACCACGATGCGCCCGAAGCCGGCGATCCTGGCGAGGATGGTGATGAATCCGATCAGGAGGGCGGCCCCGGCGAGCCCTCGGCCGGTGCGACCGGTGACGGGCTCGTCGGTCACCTGAGTTGCCGTCACTCGGGGTCCGCTGGACGTGCCTCCGGCACGGCGGCGGGACGACGGCCGAGCTGGTCGATGCGGTTCAGCGCCGGGTTCGCCTGGATCACCTTGGTGAAGCTGACGAACTCGCTGGCGGCGTTGAGCGCGGTCACGCCCGCGAGCAGGCCGAGCCGGGCCGGCCGGTTAAGGTGCGCCGCGGACAGGCCGAGCAGGGCACCGAGCGCGTTGGCCCCCGCGTCGCCGAGCATGGCGCGCTCGCGGAGGTCGGTGGGGAGCAGGGCCAGACCCGCGCCGAGCGGCGCCGCGGTCACGGCCGAGCCGCACAGCGTGCCGGGCAGCGCGGCCAGTGTGCCGACCTTGATGGCGCGGCCGGGCCGCAGGTCGAACAGGTTGAGCAGGTTGGCGCCACCGGCGATCAGCGCGCCGTTGATCAGCGTGTCGGCGAGCGTGGCGCGCCTGCCGGTGCCGGCCAGGGCCGCCGCGACGAGCCCGGTGGCGCCGATGCCGAGGATCTTGACCGCGCCGGTCGTGACCTCGCCGCGCGCCAGGGCGGTCAGGTGGCCCTTGAAGCCACGCGAGTCTCCGGAGCCGGCCAGGTCGTCGTAGGCGCCGAGGGCGCCGGTCGCCGCACCGGCGAAGACCGCGGCGGCGCGCATGCGGGCGGGCACGCCCGGCGCGAGCGCCACCGCCGTGACCGCACCGGCCACGAAGGCCGGCCCCTCCAGCAGCGTCACGGGCTCGCCGCGGTGGTTGGTCCGCAGCCAGAGCTTCTCGTCACGCGGAGGGCGCCGGGTCAGGAGCGCGTACGCCGCCTGCGCCGCCGCCGCTCCGAGCAGGGCGCCGGCCACTGCCTTGCGCATTGCCGCCTCACTTCTTCTCGGTCGGGGTGGGCATCGGCGTCGGCAGCGAGCCGTCGGCACCGGAGCCGGTCCCGTAGTCACCGGACCTGCCCTGCAGGGCGTCGCTCAGCGCGACCACCGTCGTGATCTGACCGGCCGGGTTGTCGGCCGTGTCGACCGAGGAGACGTGACCCTGGGCCTTGCCGTAGTCGCGCAGCGCCTTGATCATGCCGCCGTCGGAGGCGGTGTCGGCGTTGCCCTGCACGACCGTGCCCTTGCCGTAGCCCTGGAGGGCGACCGGCAGGGCGACGAGCGCCTTGTTCTCGGCGTCGGCGTTCTTGTGCTTGCTGGCCGCGGCGGGCGCGATCACGATGGCGAGTGTGGCACGGGTGGCGGGCTGCCCGCTGAAGTTCAGGAAACCCGCCGTCTTGAAGCCGGCGAGGACCTGACCGGCGGCCGGATCCTCCTGAAGGGTGCGCGAGGCCTGGTTGGTGACGAGCACGGCCGCCAGCTCGAGCGCGACCCGGTCATAGGGCGTCGCGTCCTCGGGGAAGCTCATCGCGGCCGGCTTCAGCTGGTCGGTGAGCTCGCTCAGCGTGGCCAGCTGGCTGCCGTCGAGATATTTGTCCTGGAGCGTGACGAAGCCGCTGATCCGGCCGCCGGCCTTGCCGACCATGTCCGCGGTCTTGGCGCGGATCTGGTCGTCGGCGCCGGGCGCCTCGATGAAGACGACGCTCTCGCCCTTGAGACGACCCGCCAGCACCTGCGGCGCCATGCCGGCGACGACCTCGCTGTTGTAGCCGTTGAGCTGGTCGACGGCGCGCTTTTGGACTCTGAGGCTCTGGTTGTCCTTTTCGAGGTGGGCGGCCTGGGCCCGCAGCTCCGTGGTGACGGATCCGCGGAGCGCCGAGGCGCCGACCACGAGGCCGAGCGCCAGCGCGAGGAAGACCGCGATGATGGATACGAGGTGATATCGGAAATCGATCACGTGAACAATCCGGTGAGCCAATAGACGAATTGATGCCATTTGTCGGCGACGACGGGCGCGAATGCGTCACCCGCCGGCGACGAGACGATCGCGACGACCATGGCGATGACGGTCGCCAGGACCAGCAAGAGCAGGGATGATCCCTTGATCCGGCTCCGATAGAGCCGGCTCACCCCCTTGGCGTCGACCAGCTTGCTGCCGACCCGCAACCGTGTGAGGAACGTGCTCGACATGCCGGCACGTCCCTTGTCGAGGAACTCCACGAGCGTCGCGTGAGTGCCCACCGCGACGATGAGATTGGCGCCCCGGTCGTCGGCGAGCAGCATCGCGATGTCCTCGCTGGTGCCCGCCGCCGGGAAGACGACCGCCTTCTGCTCGAGATCGTGTACCCGCTTGAGCCCGGGCGCGCGGCCGTCGCGGTAGGCGTGCACGACCAGCTCGGCCCCGCACGTCAGCGACTCGTCCGAGACCGAGTCCATGTCGCCGACGATGATGTCGGGCCGGTAGCCGGCCTCCATGAGCGCGTCGGCGCCGCCGTCCACGCCGATCAGGATCGGACGGTACTCGCGGATGTAGGGCCGCAGCGTCGCGATGTCCTCGCGGTAGTGGTAGCCGCGCACGACGATGAGGACGTGCCGGCCGTCGAGGTCGGTCGTGATCTCGGGGACGCCGACGCCGTCGAGGAGGAGGTCGCGCTCGCGCTTGAGGAACTCCATCGTGTTGGCGGCGAACGCCTCGAGCTGGGCGGGCAGCTCGGCCCGCGCCTCGACCATCGCCGCCTCGACCGTCTCCTCGGTGTGGCGGATGCCCTTGGCGGCGACCTCGCCGTCGAGGTAGAGGATCTCGTCGTCGACGCGGACCAGCTCGCCCTCGCGGACCTTGGTGAACACCTCGGAGCCGACGTCGTCGATCAGCGGGATACCGGCCTCGATGAGGATCTGCGGGCCGAGGTTGGGGTAGCGGCCGGAGATGCTGCGCGCGACGTTGATCACGGCGCCGACGCCGCAGGAGGCCAGCGCCTCGGCGCTCACCCGGTCGAGGTCGACGTGGTCGATGATCGCGATGTCGCCGGGCTGCAACCGCTTGGTGAGCTTCTTGGTCTTGCCGTCGAGACGGGCCACCCCGGTGACGCCGGCACCGGCCTCATTGCGTTCCCGGCGCAGCCCTCGAAGCCGCGGTGTCCGCACGCGGCCATTGTTCTTGATCTTCGGGGAGACGTCGTTCATCGTGATGCCATCCTGCCAGAGCCCGGACGCTGACACTTGTAACGACGATCGTCAGGACGGATTCGTTCGGTGACCATGCGTGCGCTCAGCGCTCGGCCGCCGCGATGGCCAGCAGTTCCTCGGCGTGTGCGCGGCCGAGCTCGGAGTCCTCAAGACCCGCGAGCATCCGGGACAGCTCGCGTACGCGGCCGTCGTTGTCCAGCGCGGTCACGCCGCTGCGGGTGACACGCCCGTCGTTGGACTTCTCCACCACCAGGTGCTGGTCGGCGAAGGCGGCCACCTGCGGGAGGTGGGTGACCACGATCACCTGGGCGGACCGGGCCAGGCGCGCCAGGCGGCGACCGACCTCGACCGCGGCCTTGCCGCCCACGCCCGCGTCGACCTCGTCGAAGACGAACGTCGGCACCGGGTCGGCGCCCGCGAAGACCACCTCGATGGCCAGCATGACGCGGGACAGCTCACCGCCGGAAGCGCCCTTGTTGAGCGCGAGCGGCGGCGCGCCCGGGTGCGAGGCCAGCCGCAGCTCGATCTCGTCGACGCCGTGCGGCCCGAACTCCTCCTGCTGCGTCACCGTGACGTGGATGCTCGCGTGCGGCATGGCCAGCGCGGCGAGCTCCGCGGTCACGGCCTCCGACAGGCGCTCGGCCGCGGCGGACCGGACCACGCTCAGCTCGCCGGACAGCTCGGTCAGCTGCCGCGTCAGGTCGTCGTGCTCGGCGCGCAGCTCGCCGATCTGGTCGTCGTCGGAGTCGAGCTCGGCCAGCCGTGCGGCGGAACTCTCGGCCCACGCGAGGACACCCGCGACGTCCTCGCCGTACTTGCGGATCAGACCGACCAGGGCGGCGCGCCGCTCCTGCACGCTGGCCAGCAGCGCGGGGTCGGCCTCGATCGACTCGGCGTAGCCCGCCAGCTCGGCGGCGACGTCGGAGACGAGGTAGACGGCCTCCGAGAGCCGGTCGGCCTGTGCGGCGAGCGCCTCGTCGTGGGCGCGTACGGCGTCGAGGGCCTGGCGCGCGGCACTGAGCAGGCCGATCGCGTCGGCGGTCTCGGTGGCGGCCGTCGGGTCGCCCTGCAGCGCCTCGTGGGCACCGGTCGCCGCCGTACGCAGGGCGTCGGCGTGCGCGAGGCGCTCCTCGTCGGCCGCGAGCCTCGCGTCCTCGCCCGGCTTGGGGTCGATCTTCTCTATCTCCTCCAGCCCGAACCGCAGCAGGTCGGCCTCCTGCGCGCGCTCGCGCGCCCGGGTGGTCAGCTCCTCCAGCCGCTCGGAGACGTCGCGGTGGCGGCGGTAGGCCGTCGTGTACGCACGCAGCGGCTTGGCCACCTCGTCACCGGCGAACCGGTCGAGCGCCGCGCGCTGACGTCCGGGCTGCAGCAGGCGCTGCTGGTCGGACTGGCCGTGCACGGCGACGAGGTCGTCGGCGACGTTGATCAGGGTGGCGACCGGGACCTGCCGGCCGCCCATGTGGGCGCGCGAGCGCCCCTCGGAGGAGACCGACCGGGTCACGATCAGCGCGCCCTCGTCGAGCTCGCCGCCGTTCTCCTCGACGCGTGCGGCGACCCGTCCGCCCTCGGCGAGGACGATGCGGCCCTCGACGACGGCGCGGTCGGCGCCGGGCCGTACGCGCTGCGGGTCGGCGCGCCCGCCGAACAGCAGGCCCAGGCTCGTCACGACCATGGTCTTGCCCGCACCGGTCTCGCCCGTCACGACATTGAAGCCCGGTGACAGCTCGAGAACGGCCTCCTCGATGACACCGAGATTCTGGATCCGTACTTCCTCGACCATCGGCCGCACCTGTCGAACCCCTCCCGTAGCACTGCAACCCGGCGGCCCCGAGGCTACCTCGTCAAGGTGACGTATCGCTGCGGTAGGAGCCGATGAGGCGAACAAATGTTCGCCTCTTTCCCGGCACGAGGTCAGTCGCGTACGCGTCCGCGCCATCCGGCGACCGGCAGCCCGAACTTCGTCACGAGCCGGTCGGTGAACGGCGTCTGGTGCAGACGCGCCAGCCGTACCGGCTTCTCGCCCCGTCGCACCTCCACCCGCGCACCGGGTGGCAGCTCGACCGGACGTCGCCCGTCACACCACAGCACGCCGCCGGAGGTGTTCGGAAGGAGCTCGACCGCGACCACCGAATGCGGTGAGACCACCATAGGCCGGGCGAACAGCGCGTGTGCGCTGATCGGCACGACGAGCATCGCCTCCACCTCGGGCCAGACCACCGGCCCCCCGGCCGAGAACGCGTACGCCGTCGACCCCGTCGGGGTCGCGCACACCACGCCGTCGCAGCCCCAGCGCGACAGCGGCCGGCCGTCGATCTCGGCGACGACCTCGAGCATCCGCTGCCGGCTCGCCTTCTCGACGCTCGCCTCGTTGAGCGCCCAGCCGCGGTGGGTCACGTTGCCGTTCTGGCGGACGATCACGTCGATCGTCATGCGCTCCTCGACCCGGTAGCGGCGGGTCGCCACCTTGTCGACGGTGGCCGCCAGGTCCTCACGCTCGGCCTCGGCGAGGAAGCCCACGTGGCCGAGGTTGACGCCGAGCAGCGGGGTGCCCGACGTACGTGCGAGGTCGGCGGCGCGCAACAGCGTGCCGTCACCGCCCAGGACGATCACCATCTCCGCGCCGTCGACCGCCGAGGCCGACGCCGGCATCACGTCGACGCCCGCGCACTCGAGCTCCTTGGCCTCGCTGTCGAGGACGCCGACCGAGATCCCTGCCTCGCTCAGCCTGCTGATCACGAGCTGCGCGCTGCGCACGGCTCCGGGCCGGCCCGTGTGGGTCACGACCAGGACCGATCTCTTGTCTGTCATGCGGGCCCCTCCGCGACGGCCTTGTCCAGGTCGGCTTCGGCGAGCGGCGGCGCGCCCGCCCGCAGCCACAGGAAGTACTCGACGTTGCCCGAGGGCCCGGGCAGCGGGCTGGCCGTCACGCCCCGCACCCCCAGGCCCAGTCCCTGCGCGTGCCGCGCGACGTCGCGTACGGCCCCGGCCCGCAGCTCCGGATCGCGCACGACACCTCCCGCGCCCACGCGGTCCTTGCCCACCTCGAACTGCGGCTTGACCATCAGCGCGTAGTCGGCGTCGGCCGCCACGCAGCGCTTGATCGGCTCCAGCACCAGGCGCAGCGAGATGAACGACAGGTCACCGACGACGAGGCTCGGCGGCTCGCCCACCTGCTCCGGCGCGAGGTCACGGATGTTGACCCGCTCCAGGACGGTCACCCGCTCGTCGGTGCGCAGCGACCACGCGATCTGGCCGTAGCCGACGTCGACCGCGACGACATGGCCCGCGCCCGCGCGTAGCAGCACGTCGGTGAACCCGCCGGTCGAGGCGCCCGCGTCGAGGCAACGGCGGCCGGCGACCTCAAGGCCCGTAAAGGCCGACAGCGCGCCCGCCAGCTTGTGCCCGCCGCGCGAGACGTAGTCCGGACCGGTCTCCTCGGTCCGCACCACGATCGGCGCCGACGTCTCGACCTGCGTCGCGGCCTTGGTCGCGGTGTGTCCCGCGATCGAGACACGCCCGGCGGCCACCAGCTCGGCGGCACTCTCCCGTGACCGCGCCAGCCCCCGGCGTACCAGCTCGCTGTCGAGCCTGCGCCGGGCGCTCATGAACCCCCCGCCGATCCTCGGGGCGCCCGGTCACGCAGGGTCATCGTCGAGCCCCGTCAAGGCGTCCTGCAGCCCGCGGTGAACGTCCTGAAAGATCTCGGGGTGGGACGTCAGCGGTGCCTCGTCCAGCCGGTCGAGACCGGCCAGGGCGGCGTCGACCCGCTCCTCCCCCGTGATCTCACCTTCGGTGGCGCTCACATGAACCCTTCCCTGATCTCATTGCGCCGGTCGACCCCGGCTCTGGAAGAACGCTACCGTCCGTTGGTGACAACGGTGTCGATCACGACCGCTGGGGGAACGACCTGACGATGGCCACCGTGGACGAAGCACGCGCGGCGCTCAAGCGCATGGCGACCCGGCTCACCGACGTGGACCCCGGTGAGCTGGCCAAGCACGTCGTCGAGCGCACGATCAGCTGCCGCGTTCCCGACCTGGAGGTCGTCTTCCTCACACGCATTCACCAGGGCGGCCTCGATGACTTCCAGCTCGTCGACATCCTCGACCGAGCCCAGGTCCGCCTCACGGTGAACAGCGACGACCTGGTCGCGCTGGCCAACGACGAACTCGCCGTCACCAAGGCCTGGGCCACCGGCCGACTCAAGATCGAAGCCAGCATCGGCGACCTGCTACGCCTACGCCGAATCCTCTGAACCCCTAGACCCGCCGCCGGCCCGGCACCCGCCGACGCCGGCATCGCCGGCCTGCCGCACCAGCACCGGGCCCCCTGAGCCTCAGATCCGCAGCCCGGCAAGCACTCGCCTGCCGATCAACGCACGCATCAGCGGCTGCCGCGCCCGCGCCGGGTCTTTTGAGTCTCAGATCCCCAGGCCGGCCAGCGCCCGCTCGCCGGCCGTCGGCTCTCCTGTCTCCCAGACCGCGGCGCACAGGGCGCGCAGGCCGTCGATCGGGTTCCCGGATCCGCTGAGGGACATCTCCTGGGAGACGGTCCAGCCACCGCAGACGTAACCGCCCTTTTCGGTGCGTACTTCCGCGTGGGGCACCAGGAGGCCGGACAGGTCGGCCGCGATGTAGGTCGGCCGGTGGTTCGGCGAGGCGGCCAGCAGCGTACGGGGCGTGGTCACGCCGGTCAGGACGAGGAGGCTGTCGGCCCCGCCGTTGTGCGCGCCCTCGATGTCGGTGTCCAGCCGGTCGCCGACGATCAGCGGGCGCCGGGCGCCGGTGCGCAGGATCGTCTCGCGGTGCAGCGGGCGTTCGGGCTTTCCGGTGACGATCGGGTCGACGCCGGTGGCCGTGCGGATCACCTGGATCATCGCGCCGTTGCCCGGCCGCGGTGTACCACCGCGACTCGGGATCGTCGTGTCGGCGTTGGAGGCGACGAACAGCGCCCCGCGCGCCACGGCCTGCGCGCCCTCGGCGAGCAGCCCGTACGACAGCCCGGGCGCGTGCCCCTGTACGACCGCGGCCGGTTCGTCGGCCGCCGTGGAAACCGGGCGCAGCCCGCGCTCTCGCAGCGCCTGCCGCAGCCCCATTCCGCCGACGACCAGGACCTTCGCGCCGGCCGGCAGCCGCTCGCCCAGCAGCCGCGCCGCGGCCTGCGCCGACGTCACCACGTCCTCGGCCCGCGCGGGCACGCCCACCTCGGTCAGCAGGGCGGCCGTCGCACTCGGCGTACGGGAGGCATTGTTGGTCGCGAACGCGAGGCGCATCCCGGTCGCCCGCGCCTTGGCCAGCGCCTCGGCCGCGCCCGGCACCGGGTCGTGGCCGATGTAGACGACCCCGTCGAGATCGAGGACGCCCACGTCATAGGCCTCCGACAACGCACGGTCGATCCCGAACATGGTCACCCCTTCCGCGCAAGCGCGTGACGCCGCGCGGTCGCGCAATGCTTGAACACGGTCATCTCTTCCGCGCTCGCGCATGACACAGCGCGACCGCCTGATATTCGAGCACGATCATCCCTCCCGCACACGCGCGCGATGCCGCGAGGTCGGACAGGGCCGTCTCTTCCGCGCTCTTTCGCGCACGCGCATGACGCAGGGCGACCGCCTGATGCCGCACGATCAACTCTCGCGCGCACGCGCGTGACGCTGCGCGGTCGCGTGGCGCCTGGGCATGATCATCCCTTCCGCGCTCGCGCGTGGCGCAGCGCGGTCGCGTAGTGCTTGTTGTCCGGCCGCATGGCGCAGGCCAAGGCCAGGTGCTCGATCGCCTCGGTGACCTCTCCGATCCGCGTCAGCGACAGGCCCAGTCCGAACAGCGCGTAGTCCTCGGCGGGGTCGGCCTCCACGATCATACGAAAACTCGCCGCGGCCTCGACGTACCGCTTGGCGCCGTACTGGGCGCGGGCGAGGGCCTCGCGCACGCTCCTCGACGAGGGTTCCGCGGCTGCGGCGTGCTCGAGGATCTGGATCGCGGCGGCCGGGCTGCCGCCGTTGAGGAGTTCCATCCCACGCTGGTACCAGTCATAGACCTCACCTGCCGGCGAGCCGGGGGAATCCCCGCCGTGGTCCGAACCTTGAACCATGTGTGGCCTCCGTCCGTCTGCTGACACGACCCCGGTATCTACCATGCCCGATGTGACCAGTGATCCCGTCCTCACCCTGCGCCCCTTCCGCGGTGTCCGGTACGCCCCGACGCGTGTGCGTTCGCTCGCGGCCGTGACCTCGCCACCGTACGACCTGATCGACGAGGACGCGCTGCGGCGTTTCATGGCCGACGAGCCCCACAACGTCGTCCGCCTGATCCTGCCGCAGGAGGACTACGGCGATGCCGCCTCGACGCTGCGCTCCTGGCTGTCCTCAGGGATCCTGACCGTCGATCCGAAGCCGGCGCTGTACGTCTACGAGGAGATCGCCGACGGCATCGTCCAGCGCGGGCTGATCGGCGGCCTCGGCGTCTGCGACGAGACCGCACGCGTCGTCCTGCCGCACGAGGACGTCTTCCCCGGCCCCGTACGCGACCGGCTCGCGCTGATGAGCGCCACCGAGGCGAACCTCGAACCCATCTTCCTCCTGTACGAGGGCGGCGCGGAGTCCGCGGCCAGCCGCGTGGTCGACTCGACGGCCGCGTCGCTGCCGCCGCTGCTCGAGACCAGCACGGCCGACGGCGTACGCCACCGGCTGTGGGCGGTCGAGGACCCCGACGTGCACGCCGCAGTCGCCCGCGACCTGCGCGACCGCCAGGCACTCATCGCCGACGGCCACCACCGCTACGCGACCTACCAGGCCCTGCGCGCACGCCACGACGTCCCCGGACCGTGGGACCACGGCCTGGCCCTGCTGGTCGACTCGGCGACCTACCCGCCGCGTCTGGGCGCGATCCACCGGGTCCTGCCCGGCCTGCCACCCGAGGACGCCGTACGCCTGGCGCGGGCGGCGTTCAACGTCGAACCGCTGGGCACGGACCTGGCCCGCGCCCTGGACCGGCTGGCCGCGCACCGGGACACCGCCTTCCTCCTGGGCGGCGGCGACGAACTGTTCCTCCTCACCGACCCCGACCCCGCACAGGTGCACAAGGCGATGCCGGACGACGCCTCAGACCGGTGGCGCGGCCTCGACACCGCCGTCCTGCACCGCCTCCTCATCACGCGCCTGTGGTCGATCGAAGAGGACGAGGCCACGGTCGGCATCGTCCACCACGACGCCGACCGGGCCCTGGCCAAAGCCCAGCGCGGCGGAGGAACGGCCGTGATCCTCAACCCCCTGAAGGTCCCCGACGTCCTGGCCGTGGCCGCCAACGGCGAGAAAGTCCCCCGTAAATCAACCTCGTTCGGCCCCAAGCCCCTGACCGGACTGGTGATGCGCACCTTCGCCACCGACTGACCGGTACGCGCGGACAGCCCCTCCGCCTGGCCTCCAGCCACAAGACGCCAGAGGCCAGGCGGGCCCGCGCCGTGGCCGGAGCGGGAGTGGTGTTCCAGGCATGGCGAAGCCCGGCACCGCAACCGCAGACGCTGCCGCCCCGGTCATGGCAGGCCTCCGTCGCACTGCCCCGCAGTCCGCCACGGCCGACACGGTGATGCGTGGTGTGCTGTGATCGGCGTTGTCCGGGTCACGGGAGGCTGCCCTCCCTCACGATGGACTGGGCTCGCAGGACGACGACAGCGGCCTCCACCTCGTACAGGCCGCGGGGGCCGGCCGGGCTCCGCCAGAAGCGGTGGCGTAGCGCGCCGCGTACCTCGACGAGGTCTCCATGCGACCAGGCGCGTACCTGCTCCTGGAGCGCCTCGTCGTACGTCACGCAGCGGATGGTGTCGAGGCCGTCCTGGGGCGAGCGGGGGGTGCGGTGTTCGACGACCAGCCGCCAGACGGCCACTTGGCGCTCGTCGGGTAACGCACGCCACTCTGGGGCGCCGGACAGCCTTCCGACCAGGACGATCTCGTTGACGTGCTCCATGGCCGTCTCCAATCGCGCTCGGCCGGCCGCGTACCCACACCGGCGACCTCCCTACGATGGAGCGATCGACCCTGCCCGCATAAGCCCCCGCCCCACATCTGTGGAGAACCTCGGAGCCGGATATGGAGACGGTCACTGACCTGGGAAACGATGTCTTCGAGATCGACACCCGGATGGCGGGGTATTCGGGCATCACGGCGGGCTATCTGATCCGCTCCGAGCGGCCGTGCCTGGTCGAGACGGGGGCGGGCAACTCCGCGACCGTCGTACGCGACGCGCTGGCGTCCGCCGGGATCGGGCCCGCCGACCTCGCGACGGTCGTCGTCACGCACATCCATCTCGACCATGCCGGCGGGGTCGGGGACATCGCGGAGATGTACCCGAACGCCGAGATCGTGGTCCACGAGAAGGGTGCCCGGCATCTCGCCGACCCGACCCGCCTGATGCGCAGCGCGCGCCAGGTGTGGGGGTCGGCGCTCGACTCGCTGTTCGGCGATCTCAAGCCCACCGACGCCGTACGGATCCGCGCGGTCGAGGACACCGGCCGCGTCGACCTCGGCGGAGGCCGGCGGCTCGAGAGCCACTACTCGCCGGGGCACGCTCGCCACCACGTCGGGCTGCTCGACTCGCTCACCGGTGACCTGTACGTCGGCGACGCCGCGGGCGTCTACATCCCCGAGACGGCCGACCTGCGCCCGGCGACACCGCCGCCGGACTTCGACCTCGACAGCGCGCTGGCGTCGCTGGAGAGGTTCCGTTCGCTCAGGCCGTCACGGCTGCTGTTCAGCCACTACGGCCCGGTCGAGGTCGTGGACGAGACCCTCGACCGTTCCGCCGAGGAGCTGTGCCTCTGGGTCGAGCTCGTCACCGAGGCGTACGACCAGCGTCTCGACCTCGATCACGCGGTGGCGATGGTCCGCGAGCGTACCGACGAGCGTTACAAGGCCCTCGCGCCCGGCGCCGACCCCTCCGTGACGGAGAAGCTCGAGGTCATCTCCGCCGCGCGCAACAACGTGGCGGGCATCATGCACGCCCTGGAGCAGGACGCGCGCAGGGTCTGACACCGGCCACCCGACTCCGGCGACGCCGACCGCCCGCTGCCGGGCGAATGAGGTGACACAAAGGCCGGACCGAAATGTTGAAAGTTTGACTACGGCAGCACCTGCGGCCGTCCCGGACTCTGCGCTAGAAAGCTCGCCGGTCAGGACCCCTCTGACCAGGGAAAACGACGCCCGCAAACACCTTCAGCGAGTACCGCCAAACGCGGCGCATGTCGGCTCGACCAGCATCGATACCCGATCAATACCGGTGGGTTCAATCCTCTCATCGCCACAGAGCTCTCCGGGGAGAGCGATGTTGTCGATGATCTGTAAGCAGAGAGTCATCGACGTGACCGGGGCGACTCTATCGAGGCGACTGAAGGGGTTTCATCATGTCAACTGAAGATGCTGACCGACTCTACCACGTGGTTGTCAATGATGAAGAACAGTACTCGGTGTGGTTCGCGGATCGGGAGTTGCCGGCCGGCTGGCATGCCGAGGGAACCGCTGGAACGAAGAGCGAGTGCCTCGCCCACATTGGTGAGATCTGGACCGATATCAGGCCGCGAAGCCTTCGGGTTCGCATGGGCGAAACAACACCCGTTGCCGCGAGGAACGTCTAGGTGTCCGCGCGCCATCTGCTGTCCATTCGGGACCTCAGCGACGAGGCCGTCCGGGCACTGGTCGAACGCAGCGTCTGGTACTCCTCCGGGGTGCCGGCCGACCATCGGCCGCTGAAGGACCGGATCGTCGGCAGCTACTTCCGTAAGACCTCCACGCGGACCCGTACGGCGTTCTCGTCGGCGGCGCTGCGGCTCGGGGCTCAGGTCATCGCGTTCGGCCCGGCGGACCTTCAGGAGAACACCGGCGAGTCGAGTCAGGACACCGCCCGGGTCCTTTCATCGATGCTCGACGCCTTCGTCGTCCGTACCGCGGGCGATGACAACGAGGTACGGACGTTCGCCGACCAGCCGCGAATGTCCGTCGTCAACGCCATGAGCGCCGGGGAACACCCGACCCAGGCGATCGCGGACCTGGGCACGATCCACGGACGGTTCGGCCGGGTCGACGGGCTGCGCCTGCTGTACATGGGTGAGGGCAACAACACCGCCGTGGCCCTCGCACTGGCACTGTCCCGATTCGAGGGCACCCAGCTGTATCTCCGCACTCCGCCCGGCTACGGACTGGACGAGGCCGTACTGGCCGAGGCCCAGGAGCAGGCCGGGAAGCGCGGAGGCGCGGTGCACGAACTCCACGACGTGGAGGCGCTCCCCGCCGAGGTCGACGTCGTCTACACGACGCGCTGGCAGACCACCGGCACCTCGAAACACACGGAGGACTGGCGGACCGTCTTCGATCCGTTCCGGGTGGACCAGGACGTCATGCGAAGCGCCTCCAACGCGCTGTTCATGCACGACCTGCCCGCGCATCGCGGCGAGGAGGTCAGCGGCGAGGTGCTCGACGGGCCCCGCAGCATCGCCTTCGAGCAGGCCGAGTTCAAGTTGTTCAGTGCCATGTCGGTCCTGGAATGGTGCATGACAGGAAAGCCGGACAGCAGCTCATGAGAATCGGACTCCTGACCCGCAACAGGAACTTCGGGTTGTTGTGGGCAGGCGGCGGGGTGTCGATCGCCGGCTCTCGCGCCTCCGCCATCGCGTTGCCGCTGCTCGTCTTCGCGACCGGCGGATCGGCCACCGACGCCGGGCTGGTCGGCTTCGCGGCCATGGCGCCGTACCTGTTCTTCCAGCTCGCGGCAGGCGCGCTCGTCGACCGGTGGAACCGGCGGCTGGTCATGATCCTCACGGACATCGTGCGGTTCCTGGCCATCGGCAGTGTGGCGGTCGCCGTCCTGCTGGGACGGCCCTCGGTGACCCAGCTCGTGATCGTCGCGTTCGTCGAGGGAACCATGACCGTGTTCCACTCGCTCGCCGAGCAGGGCGCCGTACGGAGCGTCGTACCGGATGAGCAGCTGACCGACGCGCTGTCGCTCAACGAGGCGGTGGTCCGCGGCGCCACGATGACCGGTCAGCCCCTCGGGGGTCTGCTGTTCGCCGTGGGCCGCTCGGTTCCCTTCCTCTTCGACCTCGGGACCTACGTCGTGTCTCTCGCGAGCGTGCTGTCGCTGCGAGGCAGGTTCAAGGTCGAAAAGGCCGAAGCGGATGCCGGGCCGCAGCACCTGCTCGCCGACATCCGCCAGGGGATCGCCTGGCTGTGGGGGCAGTCGTTCCTTCGTACGGCGGCGCTCGCCGTGGCGGGGAGCAACCTGGTGTTCCAGGCGCTCACCCTTGTGGTGATCGTGCAGGTCGGGCGGGAATCCGGCTCGGCCGCCGTCGGCTTCGTCCTGGCCTGCGCGTCCATCGGTGGAGTCCTCGGGTCACTCGTGGCGCCGTGGTTCTCCCAACGAGCCTCCCTGACCACGATCCTCATCGGCGCGAACTGGGTCTGGGCGGGACTGATCCCGCTGGTCGCGATCGACAACACGATCGTCACCGGCGCCGCGATGACGTTCATCGGCCTGATCGGCCCGATCTGGAACATCGCGGTGAGCTCGTACCAAATGAAGATCACACCGGAGCACATGCTCGCCCGGGTGAGCAGCGCCATCGGCACCCTGACCTTCGGCGCGCTGTCACTGGGTTCGCTGCTGGCCGGTTTCCTGCTCGACCGCTACAGCGACGCCGTGACCACCGTCGTACTCACCGGAGTCATGGCCGTCATCGCGTTGACGGTCCTCGCCGTCACCGTACGCAGCGATTTTGCGACACCAGAAGACACTCCCGGACCCGTCGAATTGGCAACGGCCGAGTGATCTGAGAGGCCGCCCCAGGCGGCCTGAGAAAGACAATTCCAGTACGACATAAAAGCCCGTTGCAGAATGTCGCCTCCCCTGAGGAGTCGTCATCGTGTCTGGAATTAACCGATATTCACCTGCAGCAAAGCGCGAATTGCAGCTGAGCACGGTCTCCAGCCGCAGTCGGACTCCATACCAACTCACCGAACAGGCGAGGATCTGATGTTCACGACAGGCCGTCCCACAGATATCGAGCTGCGCCTGCTCGTCGAGGAGTGGGCCAACCCGGTCGACACCGCGCCCGAGGGCCTGGTGCATGAGGTGTTCGCGGCCCGCGCCGCGGAGAGACCCGATGCGATCGCGGTGAGGTTCGGCGACGAACGCCTCACCTATGCCGAACTCAATACCCGGGCCAACCGTCTCGCCGACCGTATTCGGGCCTGCGGCGCGGCGCCGGACCAGGTCGTCGGCGTACGCCTGGAACGCTCGATCGAATTGATCGTGGCGATCCTGGCCGTCTTGAAGGCGGACGCCGCCTATCTCGCACTCGACGGGAACGACCCGGCGGATCGGCAGCGGCAAATGCTGACCGACGCCGGGGTCACCCTGCTGGTCACCACGGCCGAGCCAGCCGGATCACCGGTGCCGGCCGGCATCCGGACGATCCGCCTGGACGAGATCGACCTCGGCGACACCTCTGGTGAGAACCCCGCGGCCCGCGCCTCCTCGGACAACCTCGCCAACCTCATCTACACCTCGGGCTCGACCGGCCGCCCCAAGGCCGTCGCCATCACCCATCGCGGCGTCGTCCAGCTCGCGCGCGAGCAGGAGTACGCCGCGATGGGGCCGGGCGAGGTGTACCTGCTGCACTCGCCGGTCACGTTCGACGCCGCGACGTTCGAGATCTGGCTGCCGCTCCTCAACGGCGGGTGCCTGGCCATCGCCCCGCCGGGGCACCTGCTGCCGGAGGATCTGCGCGCGGTCCTGACCGAGTACCAGGTGACGTCGCTGTTCATGACGACGATGCTGTTCATGCTCGTCGTCGAGCATGACGCGGCCATCTTCGCCGACCTGCGGCAACTGTTCTTCGCCGGAGAAAAGGTCAGCCTCCCCCACGTCGGGCGGGCCCGCGCCGCGCTACCCGAGGTCCGGCTGTTCAACCTGTACGGCCCGACCGAGGGCACGACGTGCGCGACGTACTACCCGATCCCGGCGGCAGACGCGATGCCCGAGGAATCGGTGCCGATCGGGCGGCCCACCAGCCACACCGAAACGTACATCCTGGATGAGTCGGGCCATCCAGCGGCGATCGGAATGCCCGGCGAGCTGCACCTGGGCGGCCCTGGAGTGGCCCGCGGATACCTCGGGCAGGCCGCGCTGACCGCCGAACGCTTCGTGCCGCACCCGTTCTCCCGTAAGCCGGGCGCCCGGCTTTACCGCACCGGAGACCAGGTGGCCTGGCTCCCCGACGGCACGATCCAGTTCGTCGGCCGCATCGACAACCAGGTGAAGATCTCCGGTCACCGGATCGAGCCCGGCGAGATCGAAGCCGCCATCGCCGAGTACCCCGGCGTCAACCACGTCGTCGTCGTCGCCCACAGCTTCGACATCGGCGACAAGCGACTCATCGCCTACGTCAGCACCGACGACGGAAACCCGATCGACACCGCGGCGCTGCAGAACGCGCTGCGCCCCCGGCTCCCCGACTACATGCTGCCCGCGGCCGTCATCTCGCTCCCCGAGCTACCGCTCACCACCAGCGGAAAGGTCGACCGGCGCGCGCTCCCCGCGCCGGACCGGCAACGGCCCAGCGCCTCCAGCCTCCAGCCACGAACCACGATGTCGTCCACCGTCCTCGCGGTGTGGAGCGAGGTGCTCGGGACCGCGGACGTTCGCCCGACGGACTCCTTCATCGCCGCCGGCGGGACGTCCCTGGCCGCCATGCGTGTCGCGATCCGGCTTCGTGCGGCCATCGGGAAGGCCGTCTCGGCCAGCGATGTCCTGTCCGCCGGGTCCGCCGAGGAACTGGCGGCCGGTCTGACCGCGGCGAAACCCCTCGTCACCGCCCCTGAAGGGCCGCCGTCACCCACGGGCGACCGAACGCGATGGCCGCTGTCGCACGACCAGAACCGGCTGTGGCTGCTGAACCAGACCGGCGAGGACACCGCGTACCACGTGTCGATGGTCCTACGGCTCCATGGCGACCTGGACCCGATGGCACTGGAGCGGGCCTTCAGCGACGTCGTCGCCCGGCACGGCACCCTGCGCACCAGGTTCGTGCTCGACGACCACGAACCCCGGCAGGAGGTGCTGCCGCCGATGGCATGCATCCTGCCGCAGGTCGACCTCGACGGCTTCGGTCTCGACGAGGTGCTCAAGCGCGCGGCCGAGCTGGCCGCGTCGCGCTTCGACCTGTCGGCCGCGCCTCCCTGGCGCGCCGTGCTCTACCGGCTGGGCGCCGGCGAACACGTGCTGGCCCTCGCCATCCACCACCTCATCTTCGACGGCTGGTCCGAGTCGGTACTGCGCCGTGAACTCAGCGAGCGGTACGCCGCGCACCGCGACGGGCGGCGCGTCACCTCGCCGCCACTTCCGATCCAGTACACCGACCATGCGGTCTGGCAGCACGAGCACCTGCCCACGGCCGAGGCCGGGCACCTGCGCTACTGGCGTGACCAGCTGGCCGGTAATACACCGATCGACCTGCCGGCCGACCGGCGCAGGCCTTCGGTGCGGACCACCGAAGGCGCGCGTCGAAGCTTCACGGTCACCGCCGACGTCGCCGAGGGGCTACGCGACCTGGCCAGGCAGACCGACGCGACGCCGTTCATGCTGTTCCTGGCCGGCTGGATGGCACTGCTCGGCCGGTACTGCGACACCACCGACGTGGCGGTGGGCACCTCGATGGCCTCCCGTGGCCGGCAGGGGCTCGATGGGCTGATCGGCTCGTTCGTCCACACCCTGGTGATGCGCACCGACCTGGGTGGCCGCCCCTCGTTCGCCGACCTGATCGGCCGCGTACGGCAGACCTCGCTCGATGCGTTCGACCATCAGGACCTGCCGTTCGAGAAGCTGGTCGCCGAGCTGGCTCCCGACCGCCAGGCCGACCGCAACCCGCTGTTCAGCGTGATGTTCGCCTACCTGAACATGCCGGCCTCCGACGAGGAGTGGCCGGGGCTGATCGTCGACCAGCTGCGGCTCCCCGCCCGTACCGCGACCTTCGACCTGACCCTCGCCCTGCAGAACCGGCCGGACGGCAGCCTGCTGGGCGACCTCGAGTACAGCACGGCGCTGTTCGATGCCGAGACCGTCGACCGGATCGGTGGTCACTACGGCCATCTGCTCGCCGGCCTGGTCACCGCGCCACACGCGCCGATGGACACCATCGGGCTGCTCGACGACGCGGAGTACGCGCGAACCGTGGCCGGCCTGAACGCCGCGACCGCACCGCTGCCGGGCCGTGGCCTGCACGCCGTCATCGGGGAGCGCGCCGCGCGATCCCCGGAGGCCATCGCGGTGGCCGATGGTGATCAGGAGCTCGGCTATGGCGAGCTCGAGGCCCGCGCCAACCGGCTGGCCCATCACCTCCGCGACCGCGGAGTGGGCGCGGAGGCGGCGGTGGCCGTCCGGCTGCCGCGCGGCGTCGACCAGGTCGTCGCGTTGCTGGCCGTGCTCAAGGCGGGCGGGTACTGCGTTCCGCTCGACGACGAACATCCCACGGAACGGGTCACGGCGATGCTGGCCACCGCCGCGCCGAGCGCACTGATCACTCGTGGCGCGGAACGCCTGGCGGACGGACGGCGTGCCGGCGTCCCCTCGGTGGTGTGCTTGGACGCCGATGGCGACCGGATCGACGCGTGGCCGAGTACTCCGCCCGCCGTACCCGAGGCGTGCGGTGACCGGTTGGCCGCGATGATCTTCACGTCCGGTTCGACCGGCACGCCCAAGGGCGTCGCGCTCACGCACGCCAACGTGCTCTCGGCACAGGTCGGCCGCGCCGCCTACGACGCGCCGCCGGCGAGCCTGTTGCTGCCGGTGTCGTTCGCCTTCGACGTGTTCCTCTCGTTCACCGCGTGGACCCTGTGCGAGGGCGGCCGGCTGGTGATCCCGACCGGGGCCCGCGGCGCGGACCTCGATGAGCTGGCCACGTTGTTGCGCACGCAGCGGGTGACGCATCTCGTCGGGCTGCACCACGTGCACCGCGCGCTGCTGGCGCGGGAGGACGTGCAGGGCGCCAACCACCTGGTGCTGGGGATCGTCGGTGGTGAGTCCTGCCCTCGGGAGCTCGCCCGGCAGTACCGGAACCACACGGCGGGCGCGCGCCTGGTCAACGAGTACGGACCGACCGAGGCCTCCTGGGGCACCTTCCACGTGGCCGGCGAGGCGGCCGGGGCCGAGGACCTGGACGAGCGGCTGCCGATCGGACGGCCGCCGGCCAACTACCGGATCTACCTGCTCGACTCCACGCTCAGCCCGGTACCCGTCGGTGTGCCCGCGGAGCTGTACATCGGCGGACCGGGCGTGGCACGCGGCTACCCCGGCGACCGGGCGCTGACCGCCGAGCGGTTCGTACCGGACCCGTTCGGCGGCAACGGTCAGCGCCTCTACCGCACCGGGGACCTGGCCCGGCTGCGGCCGGACGGCGACCTCGAATTCCTTGGACGGCGCGACCAGCAGGTGAAGGTGCGTGGCTTCCGCATCGAGCTCGGTGAGGTCGAGGCGGCGCTGAGCAAGCACCCCGGAGTGCGCGACACCGTGGTCTGCTACCTGCCCGAGCAGCAGCAGCTGATCGCCTATCTGGCCGGCGCGGGTGCGTCGCCTGGCTCCGAGCGGCTGCGCGAGCACATGCAACGGCTGCTTCCCGAGCCGATGGTGCCCTCGGCCTTCGTCACTCTGGACACGCTGCCGCTCACGCCGAACGGCAAGGTGGACCGTGCCGCGCTGGTCGAGCTGGGCGTGCCGACCGCGGTCGTGGACGAGAAGACCCTGCCGCGCACTCCCGCCGAACGCGCGGTGGCCGCGGTCTGGTGCGAGGTCCTCGAGACGAGCAGCATCGACGTGAACGCCGACTTCTTCGAGATCGGCGGGCAGTCGTTGCTGGCCGCGACCGTGATCTCCCGGCTGCGTGCCCAGTTCCCGGTCCCGCTCGGGCTGCGGGATCTGTTCAACGCACCCACCGTCGCGGGACTCGCCGAGCTGATCGGCACGCGGGCCCTGGAGGCGATTCGGAGCCAGTTCGGGGAGCTGGCGTCCGAGCCGCAGCCCGAGGCCGCCGCCGAGGAGGACGCGGAAGAGAATGAGGCGGCCCATGGCGACGACGCTCCCGTGGTCGCCGTCTCACGCGACGGCCGGCTGCCCCTGTCGGCGGGCCAGCGGCAGCTGTGGCTGGTGGACCGTAAGGACGGGGACAGCGCCGCCTACCAGGTGCCGATCGCGGTACGGCTGGACGGCCCGCTCGACCAGGACGCGCTGCGCCGGGCCCTGACCGAGATCGTCGCCCGCCACGAGATCCTGCGTACGCGCATCGACCTCGTCGACGACGAGCCCGCGCAGCTGATCGACCCGCCGGCCGAGGTCGTCCTTCCGGTGATCGATGCCGTCACCGAGGACCTTGAGGGCATCCTCCGCGACGCCGCCGCCCGGCCGATCGATCTCGCCCGCGATCTGATGCTGCGGCCACTGCTGGTACGGCTCGGCGCCGACAGCCACGTCCTGCTGGTGATCATCCATCACATCGCCTTCGACGGGCGGTCCTCCGCCCTCTTCTTCGAGGAGCTCGACGAGCTCTACACGGCGATCACGACCGAGCGTGCGTCACGGCTGAACCCGATGCCGTTGCAGTACGCCGACTACGCGGCCTGGCAGCATGCGCGGACCGACGGCCCGGCGCAGGCCGCCCAGCTGGCGTACTGGCGCACCCGGCTCTCCGGCCTGGAGGCACCGGAACTTCCCGCCGACCACGGATCCCGGTCGGAACAAGGCAATCGCGGCCGTTGCCTCGCGTTCACGCTGGACGCCGAGCTCGCCCGGGAGGTCCACGCCTTCGCACGGAAGGCGGGAGCCACCGCGTCGATGGTGCTGCTGGCGGCGTTCAACGCACTGCTGGGCCGGTACACCGGGAGCACCGATATCAGCGTCGGCACCCCGGTCACCGGGCGCGACCGGCACGAGCTGGAGTCGCTGATCGGCTACTTCGGCAACACGCTGGTGATGCGTACCGATCTGTCCGGCCGGCCCTCGTTCACGGAACTGGTCGGGAGGGTACGGCGCGCGACCCTGGACGGGCTCCTGAACAGGGAGATCTCGCTGGCCCGTGTCGTCGAGGAGCTGGCGGCCGAGCGTAAGGGCGCCGGACCGCTCTTCTCGGTGATGTTCGCCCACGACACCACGCCTGGATTCACCCCGAAGGTCGGGGACCTGGCCGTGACGATGATGACGGGCCCCGTGCAGTGGGCGCAGTTCGACCTGACCCTCCGGCTCGCGGACCAGGCCGACGGGACGCTGTCCGGTGAGCTCGACTACGCGACCTCGCTGTTCGACGCTTCGACCGCCGACCGTATCTGCGGGCACTACGCCCGGCTGCTGCGTCTCGCCGTCCAGAGCCCGGACCAGATCGTCACGGCGCTGCCGCTTGCCGACGATCGGGAGCACCTGTCCGCCTGGAACGACACCGACGCACCGCGGCCGGCGGGCCGCCTGCACGAGCTGGTCGAGCGGCAGGTGGCGGAGACCCCTCACGCCACCGCCGTGGAGATGGACGACTCGCGGCTGACCTATGCCGAGCTCAATGACCGTGCCGACGCTCTCGCCCGGCACCTGCGCGACCTCGGTGTCGGCCCGGACGGCATCGTCGCGGTCTGCCTGCCTCGTTGCCTGGATCTTCCCGTCGCGCTGCTGGCGGCGTTGAAGGCCGGCGCGGCCTATCTGCCGATGGATCCCAACCACCCGGTGGAGCGGCTCGCGACCGTCATCGGCAAATCGGGTGCACGGGTTCTGCTGACCCTGGATGACATCGCGGACACGGTCGCGGACCGGCTGGACGGCGTGGTGACCGTCGACCCCCGCGGCTTCACTCCGGGTACGCCGGGAGGGCCACTGCCGGCCGGATCCCCGGAGAGCGGCGCGTACGTCATCTTCACCTCCGGTTCCACCGGAGAGCCCAAGGCCGTGCTCGTCCCCCACCGCGGCATCATCAACCGGATCCTGTGGACCGTGAACCGGCACGGCCTCGGCGCGACCGACCGGGTCCTGCAGAAGACGACGCCGTCCTTCGACGCCGCCGTCTGGGAGTTCTTCGCCCCTCTGGTGTCCGGAGGCACGGTCGTACTGGCCACGCCGGGCGCCGAGCGCGACCCCGCCATGATGATCACCGACATCATCCGCCACGGGGTGACGGTCCTGCAGGGAGTGCCGTCCCTGCTGCGGCTGTTCGCCGAGGAGCCCCGGCTGCGGGACTGCCGGTCACTGCGGCTGGTCTTCTCGGCCGGAGAGCCGCTGACCACCGCGCTGGCCGAAGAGCTGACCGGCGTCCTCGACGCCGGACTCCACAACACCTACGGCCCGACCGAGTGCGCCATCGACGTCACGGCGTTCGCGTACCGGCGCGGAGGTACCCCCGGCGCCCTGGTGCCGATCGGCGGCCCCATCGACAACATCAGGATCAGGCTGGTCGACGACGAATGCCGGCTGGTCCCGGTCGGCGTTCCCGGTGAGCTGTGCGTCTCCGGCGCCGGACTGGCCCATGGATACCTGAACCAGCCGGAGCTCACGGCGGCGAGGTTCGTTCCCGATCCGTACGCCACGGTGCCCGGTGCCCGCATGTACCGCACCGGTGACCGGGCCCGCTGGCGCGAGGACGGGAGCCTGGAGTTCCTCGGCCGCTACGACGACCAGCTGAAGATCAGCGGTGTACGGGTCGAGCCGGCCGAGATCGAGGCCGTGCTCGCCACGCACCCGGAGGTCACGGAGACGGTGGTGGCGCCGTGGACCGATGCCAACGGCGACACCCGGTTGATCGGCTATGTCGTCGGCCGCGAACCGGTGCCGACCTCCGAAGAGCTGCTCGCGCACGCCGCACGGCGGCTGCCCGGCCCGCTGGTACCGGCCGGGATCGTCTTCCTCGACGCTCTGCCGCGTACGTCGAGCGGAAAGATCGCCCGGAACGGGCTGCCCGCACCGCGGTTCGAGTCCTCGCCGAACGCCGAGGTCCAGCGGCCGCGATCCCCGATCGAGGAGATCGTCGCCGAGGTCTGGGCCACGGTGCTCGGGCTGACGCACGTCGATCTGCACACCGACTTCTTCAGCGTCGGCGGCCATTCGCTGGCCGCCGTACGGATGATGGTCCGGCTGCGCGAACGGCTCGAGCTCGACCTACCGGTCAGGTTCCTGTACGAGTCGCGCACGGTCGCGCGGCTGGCGGCGCGGATCGCCGAACGGTCCGCGGCCGAGCGTACGCCAAGGGTCGGGACCACGTTCCCGCCGCTCCAGCCCGCCGATCCCGGCACGCTCTGGCCGCTGTCCTTCACCCAAGAGGGGCTCTGGCTCGCCGAACGCGTGGAGCCCGGCTCGTACCTGGCACCGGTGGCGCTCGCGGTGGACGGCCCGCTCGACGAGGGCGCGCTGCGCGCCACGATCACCGCGCTGGCCACCCGCCACGAGGTACTGCGCACGCGGTACGTCGTCGTCGATGCGGAGACCCGCCAGCTGGTCGACCCGCCGGCCCCCGTGGACCTGGCGGTCGCCGACCTCACCGACGACCCGGACGCGCAGGTCACGGCGCTGTCGCTGGTGGACGAGTTCATCTGCCGGCCCTTCGACCTCGCGCGGGAAGCGCCGCTGCGAGCGCTTCTCGTACGTCTCACCCCGACCGACCACGTGCTCGTTCTGCTGACCCACCACATCGCCTGCGACGGCTGGTCACTGGACGTCCTCGCGCGTGACCTGCACGAGCTCTACAGCGCGCGGGTCGAAGCACGTGAATCCGAGCTCGCGCCGCTACCGGTGCGGTACGGCGACTACGCCGCGTGGCAGCGCCGGCATCCGTCGGACGAGCACCTCGATTACTGGCGCGAACGCCTCGTCGGCACCGTCCCGCAGGAGCTGCCCACGGACCGGTCCCGGCCCGCGGTGCGCGGTTCCGCCGGGTCGGCTCATACCTTCGCGATCCCGGCCCCGTTGGTCCAAGCCGTGGTGAGCGCCGGCGAGAAGTACCAGGCCACACCGTTCATGACGTTCCTTGCCGGCTTTGTGGCGTTCCTCGCCGGCTACGCCGACGGACCGTCCGTCACGGTCGCCGCTCCGGTCGCCGGTCGTGACCGGTCGGAGGTGGAGGAGCTGATCGGCTGCTTCATCAACACGATCCTGCTGAAGACGGACGTCTCCGGGGATCCGACCTTCGGCGACCTGATCTGCCGGGTACGGGACACCGCGCTCGACGCGTACGACCACGAGGCTCCGTTCGACCGGCTGATCCGCGAGCTCACGCCCGAACGTGACTCGGCGCGTCTCCCGTTCACGGAGGTGATGTTCCGGCTCACGGACGTCGCGCGAACCCCGTACACCCTGCCGGGGCTGGAGATCCGGCCGTACGAGACCGGCCGCCGCACGGCGACCTTCGACCTCGCCCTCACGCTGACGGAATGCCCCGACCGTACGTTCGAGGGCGACCTGGAGTACTCGACCACGCTGTTCGACGAGGCCACGATCGCCGGCTTCGCCGAACGCCTGCTGCAGCTGCTCGACGCCGTGGCCGCCGGCCCGGAGACTCCGCTCTCCATGGTGGGGCTGGATCCGAACCGGTACGACGCGGTCCTTTCAGCGCCGTTCCAGAGCGTCCCGCACGCCATCGTGGAACGGGCCGCGGAAACGCCGTCGGCACCGGCCGTCATCCACGGCTCGCGGAACCTCGGCTACGGCGAGTTGGAGCTGATGGCCGGACGGGTACGCGCGCGGCTGGCCGCGTGCGGACTGCGTCACGGCGGCGTGGTCGCGGTGTGTCTCGAACGAGGCGTCGAGGCGGCGGCCGCCCTGGTCGGAGTGCTCGGCTCGGGCGGCGTGTACGTGCCCTTCGATCCGAAGCATCCCGCCGCGCGCATGGACGGCATCTTCGACGAGCTGAACATCACCGTCGTGATCACTCATCGGCGCTTCGCCGACCGTTTCCCCCGGTCGACGGTGATCGCGGTGGAAAGCCTGGAGCAGGGGCCGGCCGCGCCGGTCGCCGCGCTGACGGCCGACGACCTCGCCTACGTCATCTACACGTCCGGCTCGACCGGACGCCCCAAGGGAGTCGTGGTCGACCACCGGGCGTTCGCCCACCACTGCGCGACGATGACGGACACCTACGCGCTGACCGGCGACGACCGATGGGCCGTGATGGCCTCTCTGACCTTTGACGCGTCCCTGGACCAGATCGCGGCCCCGCTCACCGCCGGTTCGACCGTCGTCGTCGTGGACCCCGCCACGACCGACCCCGCCCGGTTGATCGACGAGCTGGGGCAGCACCGGGTCACCGTCATCGACGTCACCCCGGCCTACTACCGGGCGATGCTCGAGTCCCTGGCCCCGGGCGACCAGCGCCTGTCCGCGCTGAAGATCATGAGCGTGGGTGGGGACCGGGTCACCTACACGGATGCGGGCCGATGGGCCGACACCGGGCTTCCCGCCCGCTTCGAGGTGGGGTACGGCCCCACCGAGGCCACCATCACGACCACCTTGCATCCGGTCGAACCGGCCGAACTCGCCACGGCCCGGCGGGACGCCACCATCCCGATCGGCCGGCCGCTGACCGGCACGCCGGTGTACGTCCTCGACGCCAACCTCAGGCCCGTTCCGCCGGGAGCCATCGGCGAGCTGTACGTCGGCGGGCTCCGGGTCGCCCTGGGCTACCACGGTCGGCCGGAGCTGACCGCCGACCGGTTCCTGCCCGACCCGTTCATCGACCGGCCGGGGATGCGGATGTACCGCAGCGGCGACCTCGTACGCCGCCGGGTGGACGGACCGCTCGACTTCATCGGCCGGGCCGACAATCAGGTCAAGATCCGCGGATTCCGCGTCGAACTCGGGGAGATCGAGTCGGTACTGGCCACCCACCCCTCGGTCGGCACGACGGTCGTCATCCCCGGGGAGCTACGGCCGGGCGAACGGCGTCTCGCCGCCTATGTCGTGCCCGACCAGCGCGGAGAACCGATCACTCCACGGGAGTTGGTCGACTTCCTACGGGCGCGGCTTCCGGAGTACATGGTGCCTCTGACCTGGAGTGTTCTGCCCAAGCTTCCGCTCATGCGCAACGGCAAGATCGACCGCGCCGCGCTGCCGACACCTGACTGGAGCCACACGGAACTCTCGAAGGACGAAACGGCCCCGAGCAGCGCCGCGGAGAAGGCCATCTGCGAGATCTGGACCGAGGCCCTCGGCCTGGAGAACGTGGGCGTTCACACCGACTTCTTCGAGGTCGGCGGCAACTCGATGCACGCCATTCAGCTGGCGTTGCGGCTGCGCGAGGCGTTCGGTGTCGATATCGAGCTGAAGGAACTCCTCACGGCCCGGACTCCGGCCGGCCAGGCACAGGTGCTCGAAAAGGCCATCGAGGCCGATATCGCGCAACAGTCCGACGAACAAATTCAGTCCATTTTCGGCGTGTAGGAGAATACGATGAGCGTCACGGATCCCGCACGTGACAATGCGGCTGAGAGACCGTCGACCGCCGAGCTGCGCCAGCGGCTGATCGAAGAGCGGTTGCGCAACCCGCGCCGGACCATGGCCCCGGCCACCGTCATCCCGGCCGCACCGCGCGACGAGCCACTGCCGCTGTCGCCATCGCAGGAACGCCTGTGGCTGCTGGGCCAGATCAGGCCGGAGAGCACCGAGTACCTCATTCCGGTCGGCTACCGGCTGTCCGGGCCCCTCGATGTCGACGCGCTTCGCGCCGCGCTGGATGGGGTGATCGCCCGGCATGAGGTGCTGCGGACCCGCTTCGTCGAGATCGACGGGCGGCCATGCCAGGTCATCGATGCGCCCCGCCCCCTCACGCTGGACATCCGTGACATCGGCGACAGCGGTTCCACCGCCGATCTCGACGAATTGCTCGAAATGGAGGACCGCCCTTTCGACCTCGCCCGTGAATGGCCGGTCCGAGCCACGCTGGCACGGGTGGCGTCCGACAAGCATGTCCTGTTGCTGTCCTTTCACCACATCGCTTTCGACGGCCGGTCGGCGGAGATTCTGGAAAGGGAGCTGACCCGGCTCTACTCGTCGAAGGTCGAGGGGCTGCCGGCCACGCTCTCGCCGGTGGGCCGGCAGTACGCCGACTACGCAGTCTGGCGGCGGCAGCGGCCCGTACCCGCCGAGCACGTCGAGTACTGGCGTGGCGAGCTGGCCGGTGTCGAGGTGTGGGAGGCGCCACTGGACCGTCCGCGGCCGGCGCAGTGGGACCCCGACGGGGCGCTCGTACGGTTCGAGATACCGCGCGGGACCGCCGAGACCCTGCTCGAAGCGGGCAAGCAGCGCGGGGCGACGCCGTTCATGACGTTGTTCGCGGCCTACTCCACCTTCCTGTCCCGGCACTGGGGCATGACCGATCTCACGGTCGGCACGCCGGTCGCCGGTCGGTCCGTACCCGAGATCTCCGAGACCATCGGGTACTTCGTCAACACGGTGGTGCTGCGGAGCTCGCTTTCGGACGGAACCTCGTTCCAGCAGGCCATCGACCAGGCGCGCGACACGACTCTGCGGGCGTTCGCGCATGCCGACCTCCCGTTCGGGCAACTCGTCGACGAGCTGGGTCCCGAGCGGAACCCGGCGGCCAATCCCCTCTACCAGACGATGCTCACGGTCACCGACGGCGCGGACGACGCCGGGCACATGGGCGGCCTGCATCTCTCGCCGCTGGCCGTCGAATGGGCGCCCGCCCGCTTCGACCTCGCGCTCAACCTCGCTCAGCAGGCGGACGGCAGCGTGTCGGGTGGCTTCGTCTACGCCGCGGCGCTGTTCGACCGCGCCACCATCGAACGGCTCGCGGCGAGCTTCGTGCGGTTCTGTGAGCACGCGGTGGCCGCGCCGTCGGCTCCGCTGGGACACCTGGACTCGATCGCGCCGGCCGAACGTGACCGGGTGCTCTTCGACTGGAACGACACCGCGGTCGCCAGGATCGGGCTCTCGCTCGTCGACCTGGTCGAGAGCCAGGTCTCGGCGTCCCCCGAGGCCGTCGCGGTGGCCATGGACGACGTCGGCCTCAGCTACTCCGAACTGGACCGTAGGGCCAACCGGCTCGCTCACCACCTGCGCGACCTCGGCGTCGGCACCGAGTCACGGGTCGCCGTGTGCATGCACCGGGCACCGGAGATGGTGGTCGCGCTCCTCGCCGTGATCAAGGCCGGTGGCGCCTACGTACCGGTCGACCCCGAGTACCCGTACGAGCGGATCGCCTACATGCTCGGCGACGCGGATGCCGAGGTGGTGCTCACGCAGTCGGCGCACCTGGACCTGTTCGGCGACGCCGTCCAGGTCGTGTGCGTCGACGACCTCGACCTGTCCGGCCGGCCGGCCGCAGCGCCGTCGAGAAGGATCGGCTCCGACAACGCCGCGTACGTGATCTATACCTCGGGCTCCACGGGCCGGCCGAAGGGCGCGGTCAACACCCACGGCGGGATCGTCAACCGGCTCCTGTGGATGCAGTCGGCGTACCAGCTCTCGGCCCGTGACGTCGTGCTCCAGAAGACGCCGTTCGCCTTCGACGTCTCCGTGTGGGAGTTCTTCTGGCCGCTGATCACGGGTGCCACGCTCGTGGTGGCACAGCCCGGAGGGCACCGGGACGGCGCATACCTGCGAGACACCATCATTCGGCACGGGGTGACCGTCTGCCACTTCGTCCCCTCGATGCTGCGGATCTTCCTCGAGATCCCCGAAGTCCAGAAGTGCGTGACCCTGCGCGACGTGATCTGCAGTGGTGAGGCGCTTCCCGCCGACGTCGCGCGGACCTTCATGTCCCGATGCGACGCACGACTGCACAACCTGTACGGACCCACCGAGGCCGCCGTCGACGTCACGTCCTGGCGGTGTCACCCCGAGGACACGGCCGTTCCGATCGGCGCACCGATCGACAACATCCGCGTGTACGTTCTCGACGCGGCCATGCGACCCGTGCCCATCGGCGTTCCCGGTGAGCTGTTCATCGCCGGCACCGGTCTGGCCCGCGGCTACCTGAACCGCCCCGCCATGACCGCCGACCGGTTCGTACCCGATCCGTTCGGGCGGCCCGGCGCGCGCCTCTACCGTACGGGCGACAAGGTCCGATGGCTCGACCACGGCGCCATCGAGTTCCTCGGCCGGTTCGACCACCAGGTGAAGCTGGCCGGGCACCGCATCGAGCTCGGCGAGATCGAAGCCGTACTCGCCGAGCATCCGCAGATCCGCGCCGCCGTGGTCTCGGTTCACGACGGACGGCTGCTCGGCCACGTCGTGCCGGACGCCGAGATCGCGGTGAGTGAGCTGCGCGCGTGGCTGGGCCGCCGGCTGCCTTCCTACCTGGTGCCGGGGCTATTCGTGTTCCTGGATCAGATGCCGTTGTCACCCCACGGCAAGATCGACCGTGCCGCCCTGCCGGCGCCCTCGGCCGACCGCGACATACCGGCTCACGGCCGGACCTCGCCGCGTTCCGAGCAGGAGATCGCGATCGCTCAGGCCTGGTCCGAGGTGCTGGGCGTGACCCACGTGGGAGTCGACGACAACTTCTTCGAGCTGGGCGGCGACTCGATCCGCGCCTTGCAGACGGTGGGGTCGCTGGCCCAGAACGGCTGGCAGGTCGCCGTCCGTGATGTCTTCGAGTACCAGACGGCGGAGGCACTCGCGAAGGTCATGCGGCGCACGACGGCCGAACCGACCGCCGAGGAAATGCGGGTCGAGCCGTTCGCCCTGATCGATCCCGCCGATCGGGCGGCGCTCCCGGCGGACGTCACCGACGCCTACCCGCTGTCGATGGTCCAGGCCGGGATGATCTACGAGATGCTCGGCGCCGAGGCGTTGCATCCGTACCACAACGTGACCGGTTACGTCGTCAACGATGACGCTCCCCTGGACCTGTCCTGCCTGCGTACGGCGGCACAGCTGCTGCTGGCCCGGCACGAGGTGCTACGGACCGTCATCGACCTCACGTCGTACACCGAGTCCCTGCAGCTCGTCCGCGCCGACGCGCAGGTGGAGATCGGCTTCGAGGATCTGCGCGCGCTCCCTCTCGCCGACCAGGACCTGCGGGCGCAGACCGCGGTCGACCGGGAACGGCGCCGCCTGTTCGACCTGAGCCGCGCACCGCTGTTCCGCCTCTACACCCAGCAGCTGACCGATACGACGTGGCGGCTCGGCTGGGTCGAGTGCCACGCGATCCTCGACGGCTGGAGCCACAACTCGCTGGTGACCGAGCTCCTCGAGATCTATCGAGCGGTCCGCTCCGGCGGCTCGATCGCCGCCGATCCGGCCGACGTCGGACGGTTCGCGGACTTCATCGCCCTCGAGCGCACGGCCCTCGACGACGCCGACACCCAGGCGTTCTGGGAAAGGCGGATCCTCGACAACCGGCCACTGCGTACGCCATCGGCGTGGGCCGACCCGGCGACGACCGACCCCTTTCCCTACGATCTCGCGATCCCGATCGGCCACCTGACGCCAGGGCTGCGCGAACTCGCCCGAGCGGCCGAGGCCCCGCTGAAGAGCGTGCTGTTCGCCGCGCACCTCACGGTCCTGCGCATGATCAGCGACGAGAGCGCCTTCCACACGGGACTCGCCGTCAACGGCCGGCCCGAGGTCTTCGGCGGCGACCGCGTACGCGGGATGTTCCTCAACATCGTGCCCTTCGCGACCCCCTCGGCCGGCCGTACCTGGCGGGATCTGGTCGCCGACGTCTTCGCCGCCGAGGTCGGCCTGTGGCCGCACCGGCGCTACCCCGCACCGGCGATGCAGCGTCAGTGGGCGGACGGAAAACGGTTCATCGAGGTCCTGTTCAGCTTCCTCGACTTCCACGTACTGGACCGTGACGCACTCGACGTCCCGGCGACGACCGACTACAGCCCCACCGAGTTCGCGCTGGTCGTCTCGACCGCGCCGGACCTGCTCATGCTCTCGATCGCCCCCGACCGGATCGCCCGTCCGCACGGTGAACGGCTGGCCCGGATCTACACGGCCGTGCTCACGGCCATGGCGGGCGACCTGGACGGCGACCCGGATGCCTGCCTGCTTCCGGCGGCCGAGCTGGAAATGCTCACCGAGGAATGGGCCAACCCGGTCGCCGCCGCACCCGACGGCCTGGTGCACGAGGTGTTCGCCGCCCAAGCCGCGGCGACACCCGGCGCCGTCGCGTTGAGATGCGGCGACGAGCAGCTCACCTACGGCGAGCTCAACCTTCGGGCCAACCGGCTCTCACACCATCTCCGGTCGTGCGGGGCCGGACCGGAGACGGTCGTCGGAATCTGCCTCGAGCGCTCGATCGAGCTGGTCGTGGCGGTCCTGGCCACTCTCAAGGCGGATGCCGCCTACCTCGCGCTCAACCACGAGGATCCGGCACACCGGCTGCGGCAGATGCTGACGGGCGCGGGAGTCGGGCTGGTGGTCACCACGACCGAGCTCGACGACCTGCCGACGACGCGCGATGTCCAGACGATCCGCGTCGACCGGCTCGATCTCGACGGTGCCCCGGACGATGACCTCCCGGCCCGCGCGTCCTCGGACAACCTCGCCTACCTCATCTACACCTCGGGTTCGACCGGCCGGGCCAAGGCGGTCGGCGTGACGCACGGAGCCGTCGTCCAGTTCGTCACGGACCAGCGGTACGGCGCCTTGGGGTCCGACGAGGTACATCTGCTGCACAGCCCCATGACGTTCGACGCCGTGACGTTCGAGATCTGGGCACCGCTCCTCAACGGCGGATGTCTGGCCATCGCCCCGCACGGGCACCTGCTGCCAGAGGACTTCCGCGGGCTGCTGGCCCGCCACGAGGTGACGTCACTGTTCATGACGACGATGCTGTTCATGCTCGTCGTCGAGCACGACGTGACCATCTTCGCCGGCCTGCGGCAGCTGTACTTCGGCGGCGAGGCGGTCCATCTTCCGCACATCGAGCGCACGCGTACCGCCCTGCCCGAGGTACGGCTGACCAACTGCTATGGCCCGACCGAGGCAACGGTGTTCGGCACCTACTACCCGATCCCCGCGGCGGACGCCCTGCCCGCTCGGTCGGTGCCGATCGGAGTGCCGATCGGCCACTCCGAGGCGTACGTCCTCGACGAGCGCGGCCACCCGGCTCCGGTCGGCGTGCCCGGCGAGCTGTACCTGGGCGGCGCCGGACTGGCCCGCGGGTACCTCGGGCAGGCCGCGCTGACCGCGGAACGCTTCGTGCCACACCCGTTCTCCACTCTTCCCGGGGCCCGGCTGTACCGCACGGGAGACCGGGTGTGCTGGCTCGCCGACGGCACGATCGGGTTCCTCGGCCGGGTCGACGACCAGGTGAAGATCTCCGGTCAGCGGATCGAACCCGGCGAGATCGAGGCCGCGATCGTCGCGCATTCCCGCGTCAGCCAGGCCGCGGTGGTGGCTCACGCCTTCGATGTCGGCGACAAGCGACTCGTCGCCTACGTGAGCACCGACGACGGAACACCGATCGACGCCGCCGCGCTCCGTACGGCACTGCGCTCCCGGCTTCCCGACTACATGCTGCCCGCGATCGTCATCTCGCTGCCCGAGCTGCCGGTCAACGCCAGCGGAAAGGTCGACCGGCGCGCGCTGCCACCACCGGACCGGAAACAGTCCGCCCCCGGCCACTTCTACGTCCCTCCGCGTACCGAGGTCGAGGCTCTCCTGGCCGATGCCTGGGCCCAGGCGCTGGGGGTCGCGCGGGTCGGCGCACACGACGACTTCGTCGGTCTCGGTGGCCATTCGCTGATGGCGATGAGGATCGCCGCGTCCCTGCGGCGCGAGCACGGCCTGGAGGTGAACGTCCGCGAGATCCTCAGCCTGCGCACCGTCGCCGCCGTCGCGGCGGCCATCGCGCGCAGGACCGGTGAGGGCGCCCACTACGCGGACACCGGTGAAGGTGAGTCGAGTACCTCGCTGGTGTGGTTCCGGCCGGGAGACCGCCAGCCGGTCTTCCTGATCCATCCGGGCGGCGGTTCCGTCCACTGGTACCGGGACCTCTCTGCGGCGCTGCCGGACGGGCATCCGGTGGCCGCGCTCCAGCACCCCGGTCTGTCCGATACCGACCAGGCCGGGCTCGACATCGAGGAGGTCGCGAAGCTCTATCTCGCCGACGTCCGCTCGGCCCAGGCAAGCGGACCGTACCGGCTGTTCGGGTGGTGTGCCGGCGCGCCGGTGACATGGGAGCTGGCACGGCAGCTCGATCAGGCCGGCGAACGCGTGTCCGTTGTCCTGCTGGATCCCACCATGGTGGGTGCGGAGCCGCTGGAACAGCTGGTCCTCCTTCGCCGCTGCGAGCGGCTGTTCGACGAGCTGCACGCGGCACCGCCCGAACTGGCGTCCCCGCTAAGGGACGAACTGGCCGCCACTCTGACACGGCTCGTCGAGACGGACGGAGGGGAGCCGATCGTTCCGGCGGACCTGGACGAGTCATGGCTCACCCGACTGCGGATCTGGCGGGGACAGAGCGAGGCCATGCATCGCCATCACCCGCAGCCGGCGCACATCCCGCTGCAGGTCGTCGTGACGAACGAGATCACCGACGGTGGTTTCGAGGCGATGGGCGGCCGCAGCTACCAGGACTACACCGACTGCTGGCGGGAACTGGCGCACGGCGACGCGCCGGTCGCGTCACTCGACGCCAGTCATCTCGGCGCGCTCGCTCCACCACAGGTACGGACGCTCGCCGACGTCATCACCGCATGGCACATGACCACGCAGGCAGAGCGATGAACCGGGGCGACCGAGTGGCGACCGCATCGAACCTCAGCGTTGCCGTCCGCGTACGGCGCCGCTCCTCCGGCAGCCGCGGTGGCCGCGCGACCACAGGTCAGATCGCGTGACCGCCGAAGAGACGGCCGGTGTGCACGTGCCTCCGCTCGGCCCGGTCATGCGCCCGCCCGCGGCCGGACATGCGGTCGCCACCCAGCTGATCGTGAGCGCCGGGACGTCGAAGGCCACGCCGATGGTGACCGTACGGGCGACCGTCGGCGGGCGGGAGGTCCCCATCCGGCTGAAGATGGAGGCGGCCAACCGCTGGGGGTCGATCAAGGATCGGACCGCGCTGGCCCTGGCCGCTTCGGTCGGCGAACAGCTCATCCGCCCCGACGCGGTACTGGTCGAATCGACCTCGGGCAACCTCGGCGTCGCGCTCGCGGCGGTCGCCGCCAAGCTCGACAGGCTCTTCGTGGCCGTGGTCGACCCGAACATGTCGCCGATGCTGGAGCGGCGACTCAGCCGGGCCGGCGCCAAGCTCGACGTGGTGACCGAACCCGACGAGCAGGGCGGATACCTGAGCGCCCGTCTCAACCGGGTGGCGGAGTTGCTGGAACAGATGCCCAACGCGGTCTGGACCGACCAGTACCACAACCCCGCCAACCCGCTGGCACACGAGCAGTGGACCGCGCCCGAGATCCTCGAGCAGGCCCCCGACGCCGACGCGATGTTCGTCGCGGTCTCGACCGGCGGAACCCTGGCCGGGATCAGCCGATATATGAGACGCGCCGCACCCCGGGTACGGATGATCGGTGTGGACGTGCCGGGCTCTCGCGTGTTCGGTGAGCCGACCGGCACCCGCCTGCTCACCGGAATCGGTGCGAGCCGGCGCTCGACCTTCCTGCGGCCCGGGGACTGGGACGAGACCTCGCTGACGGCCGACGCGACCGCGATCGCGATGTGCCACGAGGTCAGGCGCTCCACGGGCCTGTTCCTTGGCGGCTCAAGCGGTGCGGTGGTCGCCGCCTGCCTGGCCTACCTTGCCGCGCACCCGGAGATCACGGCCCCGGTCTGCGTCTGCGCGGACGGCGGCGAGTCCTACACGGAAACCCTCTACGACCGCGGCTGGCTGGCCGGCCGCGGGATCGATCTCAACACCGAACACCTCGATATCTCGCTGCGGCGCGACACGTAATGGAGTCGATTGTGAATACCTACGCATTCCACGTAGTACCGGGTAGAGCAGTCGCAGCTATCCTCGCCGATTCTCGGCACCAGGTCCTTGGCCTGGTCAAGGACGTCTATCTCTGCCATGAGCAGGGTGGGACCATCAACCCGTCCAGCTACTTCCTGCGCTTTCCCGACGAGCCGAGCAACCGGGTGATCGCACTGCCCGGTTACCTCGGCGGCCCGGTGGACCGGATCGGCATCAAGTGGATCGCCAGCTTCCCGGACAACCTCCTCCTCGATCTGCCTCGCGCCTCCGCGGTCCTGGTGCTCAATGACTCCAAGACCGGGTACCCGATCGCCTGCCTGGAAGCCGCGGGAATCAGCGCGGCCCGAACCGCCGCGTCGGCGGCGCTGGCCGCGACCGCGCTGAACCGTTCGACGGAGCCTCAGCGGGTGGGCGTCATCGGTGCGGGCGTGATCGCCGGCACGATCGTGGACTACCTCGTCGCCGCACAGTGCGACTTCGCCGAGTTGCTCATCTTCGATCTGAACCCCGACCGAGCCGACATGCTGGCCGAGCACGCCGCCGCCCAGATCGCGGCGCCGGTGCGATCGGCGAGCAGCCTCGCCGAGGTACTCGACTGCGACACCGTGGTGTGCGCGACCACCGCGGGCTCCCCGTACATCGGAGCGGATACCGCGCTTCGCCCGGAGCAGCTGCTGCTGAACATCTCGCTTCGGGACCTGGCTCCGCAGCTGCTCCTGGGCGCCAACAACGTGGTCGACGACGTCGACCATTGCCTGACCGCCCAGACGTCGCCGCACCTGGCCGAGCAACTGTCGGGTTCCCGGGAATTCATCAACGGAACACTCGGCGCCTTCCTCGCCGACGAGGTGAAACTCGCACCGGGCCTGCCGACGATCTTCTCCCCGTTCGGCCTCGGCGTACTCGACATCGGCGTCGGTGCGTTCGTGCTCGCAGAGGCGCACCGGCGGGGTCTCGCCCTGGAGATTCCCGGATTCTTCGACGCGGAGGAAGACCAGGCATGACCACGACCACACCGCCGGGTCCGGTGGAGCTCGAGACCCTGAACCTGATCGACCCGAGCACGTATCTGGACCACGACATGGGGGCGCTATGGCGCCAGATCAGGCAGACCGATCCGGTCTTCTGGCACCGCCCGGTCGACGGCCGACCCGGCTTCTGGGCCATCACCCGTCATCAGGACGTCGCCGCCATCTATCGGGACAGAAAACGGTTCTCCACCGAGCGCGGCAACATGCTCGCGACCCTGCTGTACGGGGGTGACCCGGCGGGCGGGCGGATGGTCTCGGTGACGGACGGCAGCCGCCACAAAGACCTGCGAACGATGATCCTCAAGGCGTTCTCCCCACGCGCGCTGGAGTACGTGGCGGAGCGGATTCATCTTTTCACCAGGCGGCTGCTCGACGAGGCGCTGGAGGCCGGCTCCTGCGACTTCGCCAGAGACATCGCGGCCAAGGTCCCGATCAATACGATCTGCGATCTGCTCGGCGTGCCCGGATCCGACCGTGAGTACCTGCTTTCCCTGAACAAGAAGGCCGTGAGTTCGGACGACGCGGACCATTCAGATGCCGAGGCACGCCTGGCCCGTAATGAGATCGTGATGTACTTTTCAGACCTCGTCGAGCAGCGTCGCGGCCAGGATGGCGACGACGTGCTCAGCGTGCTTTCGAACACCAAAGTGTCGGGCGAATACCTGTCCAGCCAGGACATCGTGCTCAACTGCTACAGCCTCCTGCTGGGCGGAGATGAGACGAGCCGTTTTTCGATGATCGGCGCCGTACACGCGCTCGCCACCGACAAGAGACAGTGGGCGCACCTCCGTTCCGGAGACGCCGACCTGGACCTCGCCACCGAAGAGATCGTGCGGTGGTCCACACCGATCATGCATATCGGCCGAACCGTCACCGAGGACGTCCAGGTGAACGGCAGAACACTCAAGGCCGGCGACATCGTGACCCTGTGGAACTCCTCCGCCAACCGAGATGAGGAGGTCTTCACCGAACCGGACGTGCTGAATCTCGGGCGTTCACCCAACGGCCACCTCGGTTTCGGCTTCGGTGCGCACTTCTGCGTCGGAGTGTTCCTGGCACGTACCGAGATCAGCGCGTTGCTCGACGCGTTGCGCACCACGGTGGCGAATATAGAACCGACCGGCCCTCCCAAGGCGATCTACTCCAATGTTCTGCAGGGTTACAGCCGGCTCCCCGTCGCCTTTAGCCGGGCTTAAGGATCTGAGTCGATCTTGATACCGTGAGCCCGATTTCAATAACTCATGGTGACAAAAAATGATCTTCTTAGATAAAGTAACAAACGATTGAAAAGTAAGGTTATTTCGGTACACTCTTATCAGCCTTAAAGGTCGCACCTTTGCGACGTACAGCGACCTTTCGTTACGCCGGGCAACTAACGGCGCCATTTGGAGGTATTTTCTATGACTGTCCTCGCTGCTCCGACCATTGATGAGAGACTTGCCCCCCATCTTGCGGAGAGATTCGACGACGACACCGTGCGCCGCATGTCACAGCACTTTCGGCGCGAGGGCTATGTCAAGCTTTCCAACCTTGTGCCACCGGACCTTTTCAGTGAGATCTCGGATGAGGTTTACCGCATTCTCGACCTGCACGAGAAGCGCATTGACCTGAAAATCAAGGTGACGGGCGAAACCCCTCGCTACATGAGCACCGTCAATCAGGCCGCGATCACGAGCACCAGTGACCTGATTCCCGCGATTTACGAGTCCAATGAGATGATGGGCTTTCTGTCCCGTTTGGCCCGCGAAGACGTCATAAGCTGCCCGTACGTCGATGAGCGGTACATTGCGACCCGTCTGCACAAGCAGGGCGACACCCATGGCTGGCATTGGGGAGACTTCAGCTTCACGCTGATCTGGATCATCGAAGCGCCCGACGGAAAGTTCGGCGGCCAGCTGCAGTGCGTCCCGCACACCGACTGGAACAAGGATGACCCCCGAGTTGAGGAGTACCTGCTCAACCACCCGATCAAGACGTACGGCCACGCCACGGGAGACATCTACTTCCTGCGCTCGGACACGACGCTTCACCGCACCATTCCGCTCAATGCGGACAAGACCCGAATCATTCTTAATACCTGCTGGGCCAGCCGGAACGACGGCACGAAGTCGTCAACGCATGAGACCATGCAAGCGATGTTCTAATGCCTTGGAGGGCTATTCAATAATCATCTGTCGGTTCACTTCACTTCCGACAGAGATTTGAGTAGCCCTCCCGCTTCTTCTGCGTATTCATAGTTCTGGTTGCCGTTTGGCAGATCCATTACACGTGTAATGGGAGCATCATTTGAAATTCAGGGTTCTTGGCCCAATTGAAGTCATAGGCCTCGATGGTCAATACATAAGAATACCGCCGCGCGAACGCATTGTGGTAGGTATGCTTCTGCTCGATTGCGACCGCATCGTCTCGATTGAGCGGCTTGTTGACGCCGTCTGGGGCTCTCTCCCGCCCGAGACCGCAAGAAAGCAAATCCTGATCTGCATCTCGGTCCTTAAGAAGCTCTTCAAGAAGTGCGGGTTCGCCGGTGAGATCGCATTTCACGTCCCCGGCTACGTACTCCGCCTGGGAGACGGCGATACCCTCGACCTGAAAGATTTCGAGGCAAAGGCCGAGGCCGGCCGGATCGCCTTTCAAGAGAATCGCCACGCCGACGCAATGAAGATTTTCCATGACGCGTTGGCCCTCTGGCGTGGCGAACCCTTGGCCGGCACTATCAGCCGCCTCATCGAAGTCGCCGCAATCGGGCTTACCGAACGTAGGCTGTGCGTCGCCGAGATGTACGCCGACGTGTGCCTGAGGTTCCGCACGCACCACAACCTGGTCGAGGACCTGCGGCTGTTGACGGCGGCCCACCCGCTCCGCGAAACCTTGCACGTCCGTCTCATGCGCGCGCTCGCTCAATCGGGACGAGCGGCGGAGGCGATCGAGGTATATCGCGAGGCACGTCACACCTTCGTGGACGAACTTGGCCTAGAGCCAGGAAAAGAACTACGCCAGCTGCGGTCGGCGATTCTCGCCAGCCGTCAGAACGTAGAACATACCGTGCACACGCCGCATGAGAGCACGACCCAGGTCTCCTTAGCTCATGTTTCGTGACCGCGGAGGAATTTCTGAGGGGTCGCTCCCCTGATGGATCGTTGATCATCCAGGGGAGCGGGGACTCGTCTGAAGCCACGGCTCGCTGAACAACAGCGTCGGTCGTCACTTGAGACGGGAGGTGCGCGGGCTCGGCCCAAACCCGGGAGCCGACGGCCGCACGTGATCGTTGGTTAAGGCCGGACCGGCCGCGGCAGGCGGGGGAACATCCCGCCCGGGGCACGAACAGGTGAACCGCAGCCGATGGGCGTCGCGGTGAGATCCCCAGTCGCTGCTGGGGGACGACGAGGCAGACCGGCTCTCGAGCCGGCCGCCCAAGGTGGATCGCCTCGTCATCGGCCGACCCGCAATGGGCCGATGACGAGGCCGCCGCCCGGCTCCCGCCGCTAAGACGTCATGTCTTGGGACGGATCGAGGCGCTCTGCCCCTGGCTCTCGAGAACCCGCGTCAGGGCAAGCCACCGGCTCGGCGGCGCCGAGAGAAGATCATCTTCCGAGCGGACGCGTCCGAGGCCACCGAGGATCCGTTGAGTCCACACGGGCTGAGCTCGCCTGGCAAGTGACGAGCTGTTCGCGCCGACTAGCGTCCAGGTGCAGACGGCCCCGTCGTGGCCATCAGCCGATGACAACGCCGCCTGCCGAACCCTGGACGCCGCGCAGTCTCCCCTACTCGGGCGGACTCTGAGGACTCTGATCCGTATCTGAGGCCTCGGTGTCCTCAACGTCTCCGGCAGGACCGGCGTCTCCCGAGATGGCCTCAACGTCCCCTGCAGGACCGGAGTCTTCCGGGATCTCGCCAACGTCCCCGGCAGAACCCGCGTCCTCCGCTCCGGCAGAACCCGCGTCCTCCGCTCCGGCAGAACCCGCGTCCTCCGCTCCGGCAGAACCCGCGTCCTCCGCTCCGGCAGAACCCGCGTCCTCCGCTCCGGCAGAACCCGCGTCCTCCGAGATCTCGCCATCTTCGATGTCATCGATCTCCGTATCGATGATCACCAAGCCTTCGAGCTCCGCGTAGCGCTCGGCGGCGTCGGTCTCGCCGTCACGATCGGCGGCGGCGGCCCGTGCGAACCAGTCGGCAGCCTCCTCTTCACGCTCGGCGTCGGCGAGGGCCTCCGCGTACGCGTAGAAGAGCCTGGTCGACCATGGGCGCAGGCGTTCGTCCTTGAGCTCCGGTACCTGGAGGGCGAGGACGCCGGCACCGTACTCGCCGCGGTCGCGGCGCGCGCCCGACTCGACGATGCGCATCTCGATCGACTCGGCCTGCGGCAGACGGCGGGCCTCGTCGGAACGCGCGATGTCCAGCGCACGCTCCGGACGGCCAAGACCGCGCTCGGCGTCGGCCATGATCGCGAGGTACGCCTCTTCCTGGCCGGTCAACCGCCGTGCGGCGCGCAGCTCGGACAGCGCCACGGACCACAGGCCCGCGTGGTACGCCGCGAGCCCGCAGGCCTCACGAACCACACCGACACGCGCCGCGAGACGCCGTGCCACCAGCGCGTACTGGTACGCCTGCTCAGGGTCCTCGTCGACCAGCCGGCCAGCCATCACGAGGTAACGGGAGACCTCGGTGGCCAGATCCTTGGGCAGCGTCTTCAGGTCCGACTTCGCGGCGCGGTCGAGCTCGGCACCGGTGACGTCCTCGGGAATCGGCGGGCGGGGCTCCCGGTTCGGCCGCACCTCCGGCTCGGCCCGCCCGTCCCTCGCGAGCGGCCGATTGCCGCCGCCCTCGCCCGAACGCCCATCACGATCGAACGGCCGGCGCTCGCCGCCCCGGCCACCGTCACGACCACCGCGCCGCTCGCCCGAGCCTGCGCCGTCGCGACCGTACGAGCGGCCGCCGCTCTGCTCGCCCTGGCGACCGGACGAACCGACACCGCTCGGGCGGCCACCGCCGCCTTGCTCACCCTGACGGCCACCGTCACGACCGTACGAGCGGCCACCGCCCTGCTCGCCCTGACGACCGGACGAACCGACACCGCTCGGGCGGCCACCGCCGCCTTGCTCACCCTGACGGCCACCGTCACGACCGTACGAGCGGCCACCGCCCTGCTCACCCTGACGGCCGGACGAACCGCCACCGCTCGGACGGCCACCGCCGTAGGAGCGACTGCCGCCCTGCTCGCCTTGACGACCGCCGCCTTGCTCACCGCCGCGGCCGTAAGAGCCACCGCTCCGCTGGCCGCCCTCGAATGAACGGCCGCCACCCTGCTCGCCTCGAACTCCGCCGTCGCGGCCGTAGGAACGGCCGCCGCCCTGCTCACCCTGGCGGTCATACGAACGGCCACCGCTCTGCTCGTCCCGGCCCCCGCCGTCACGACCGAACTGACGCCCGCCACCCTGACGGCCATCGTCACGGCCAGACGAACGGCCACCGCCCTGCCCGGTCGGGCGTGCGTTGTCGCGGCCGTAGGAACGGCCGCCGCCTTGCTCACCCTGGCGCCCGCCGTCGCGGCCGTAAGGACGGCCGCCGCCCTGCCCGCCTGAACGTCCGGCGTCACGGTCGTACGGCCGGCCACCGCTCTGCTCGCCTTGGCGGCCACCGTCGCGGCCGTAGGGGCGACTGCCACCGGACGGGCGACCGCGGTTCTCTTCGCGGTCCCGGCCGAAGGAACGGCCGCCACTCTGTTCGCCCCGGCCTCCGCCGTCGCGACCGTACGAACGACCGGTGCCCTGTCCTCCAGAACGCCCGCCAACCCCATCGCGACCGTACGGCCGGCCACCGCCCTGCCCGCCTGAACGCCCGGCGTCGCGGTCGTACGGCCGGCCACCGCCCTGCCCGGCCGGGCGTGCGTTGTCGCGACCGTAGGAACGGCCGCCGCTCTGCTCGCCGGAGCGACCGTACGGGCGGTTGCCGCCCTTCCGGTCGTTCTCGCGGTTGCCGCCCTGGCCTTGGCCCTCGTAGGGGCGTCCGCCGCCCTGGCGGTCGCGGTCGAAGGGACGACCTCCGTCACGGCCGGACGGGCCGCGGCGGTCGTTCTGGGCGTCGTCTCGGCCGAACCGGCGACCGCCCTGCTCACCGCCGGGGCGGTTGCCCTTGTCGAACGGGCGGCGACCCGGGTTCGAACGGCCGCCTTCGCGGTCGTCGCGGCCCTGGTAGCGGCTGCCGGAACCGTCGCGCGGCTGGTAGCGGTCGGTGCCGCCCGGCCGGTCGCGGCGAGCGCCGCCTTCTCCGCCGTTCCTCGGGAAGCGATCAGAGCCCGATCGGCCCTTGTCGTCGCGTTTGCCGTACGGGCGAGCGTCGTCGCGCTTGGGTCCGCCGCGGTTGAACGAGTCGGTGTCGTTGGCACGGAACGGCTTGGGACGACGGGGGCCTGCGCCGCCCTGGTTGTCGTCGCGATTCTGGAATCGTCCGGGCTTGCCGCCACGGCCACCGGCCGGTCGGCCTCCGGAGCCGGACTGGCCGCCTGGCCGGCCGCTTCCGGAGCGGCCGTATGGGGGCTTGCCGCCGGTTCGACCCGCTGATGAGCCCCGGGGGCCACCCTGCCGGTCTCGGGAACCACCGGTCGAGCCGTTCGGGCGACCGGTGCCGCCCGGACGCCGGCTCCGGCCTTCCTCGTCGCCGCCGGGATGATCGTTATCCGTGCTCATGACACCAGTACCTGTTCAGCTGTGGGGACCCTCGGCCTTCCATTGTGCCTCGGGAGTACGCATGTTCCTTGGGAACGCAAAAAAGGGGCCGCCTAAATGGGCGGCCCCTTTTTTGTAAGCTGTGTCCGGCGGTGTCCTACTCTCCCACACCGTCCCCGGTGCAGTACCATCGGCGCTGAAGGGCTTAACTTCCGGGTTCGGGATGGGACCGGGTGTTTCCCCTTCGCTATGACCACCGAAACGCCCTATGGGATCTCCGGCAGAACTCTGGTTCCCGGCCGTGTCCCGGGAACCGCACAGTGAACGCGAGCAAACGCAGTAGGTTTGTGTTCAAGCCACTCGGCCTATTAGTACCAGTCAACTCCACACCTTGCGGTGCTTCCATATCTGGCCTATCAACCCAGTCGTCTAGCTGGGGGCCTTACAACCCGTAGGTTGGGAGACCTCATCTGGAGGAAGGCTTCCCGCTTAGATGCTTTCAGCGGTTATCCCGACCGAACGTAGCCAACCAGCCATGCACCTGGCGGTACAACTGGCACACCAGAGGTTCGTCCGTCCCGGTCCTCTCGTACTAGGGACAGACCCTCGCAAGTCTCCTGCGCGCACAGCGGATAGGGACCGAACTGTCTCGCGACGTTCTAAACCCAGCTCGCGTGCCGCTTTAATGGGCGAACAGCCCAACCCTTGGGACCTACTCCAGCCCCAGGATGCGACGAGCCGACATCGAGGTGCCAAACCTTGCCGTCGATATGGACTCTTGGGCAAGATCAGCCTGTTATCCCCGGGGTACCTTTTAGCCGTTGAGCGACACCACTTCCACACGTAGGTGCCGGATCACTAGGCCCTGCTTTCGCACCTGCTCGACATGTCTGTCTCACAGTCAAGCTCCCTTGTGCCCTTGCACTCGACACCTGATTGCCAACCAGGCTGAGGGAACCTTTGGGCGCCTCCGTTACTCTTTGGGAGGCAACCGCCCCAGTTAAACTACCCACCAGGCACTGTCCCCCACCCGGATTCACGGGTGCGGGTTAGACGCTCGAAACGACCAGAGTGGTATTTCACCAATGACTCCACCCATACTGGCGTATGAGCTTCAAAGTCTCCCACCTATCCTACACAAGACGCTCCAAACGCCAATGCCAAGCTATAGTGAAGGTCCCGGGGTCTTTCCGTCCTGCTGCGCGTAACGAGCATCTTTACTCGTAATGCAATTTCACCGGGCCTGTGGTTGAGACAGTGGGGAAGTCGTTACGCCATTCGTGCAGGTCGGAACTTACCCGACAAGGAATTTCGCTACCTTAGGATGGTTATAGTTACCACCGCCGTTTACTGGCGCTTAGGTTCTCAGCTTCGCGCCCGAAGGCACTAACCGGTCCCCTTAACGTTCCAGCACCGGGCAGGCGTCAGTCCGTATACAGCGTCTTACGACTTCGCACGGACCTGTGTTTTTAGTAAACAGTCGCTTCCCCCTGGTATCTGCGACCCCCACTAGCTCCACGGAGCCAGTCCGGTCACCAGCAGGGGCCCCCCTTCTCCCAAAGTTACGGGGGCAATTTGCCGAGTTCCTTAACCACAGTTCACCCGATCGCCTTGGTATTCTCTACCTGACCACCTGAGTCGGTTTGGGGTACGGGCCGCCGACACACATCGCTAGAGGCTTTTCTTGGCAGCATGGGATCACTCACTTCGCCTAAATCGGCTCGGCATCACATCTCACCCTTAATGGTGTGCGGATTTGCCTACACACCGGGCTACATGCTTACCCCAGGACAACCACCGCCTGGGCTGAGCTACCCTCCTGCGTCACCTCATCACTTGCCTACTACCACCTCAGGTCCCACGCTCCCTCCGACAAGACCCCCGAAGGGACCAAGCAGAGATCACAAGGTTAGTATCAGTGGGTTCAGCATGGGCGCGTGTCAGCGGGTACGGGAATATCAACCCGTTGTCCATCGACTACGCCTCTCGGCCTCGCCTTAGGTCCCGACTTACCCTGGGCGGATTAGCCTGCCCCAGGAACCCTTGGTCATCCGGCGGAGGGGTTTCTCACCCCTCATTCGCTACTCATGCCTGCATTCTCACTCGTGTGGCCTCCACGGCTAGCTCACGCTGCCGCTTCACTGCCCACACGACGCTCCCCTACCCATCCCAACCCCTGAACCAACCCCCGAAAGGGCGGCTTGGGTATTGCTGGGATGCCACGGCTTCGGCGGTGTGCTTGAGCCCCGTTACATTGTCGGCGCGGAATCACTTGACCAGTGAGCTATTACGCACTCTTTCAAGGGTGGCTGCTTCTAAGCCAACCTCCTGGTTGTCACGGCAACTCCACATCCTTTACCACTTAGCACACGCTTAGGGGCCTTAGCCGGTGATCTGGGTTGTTTCCCTCTCGACTACGAACCTTATCGCCCGCAGTCTCACTGCCGCGCTTCTGGCTTACCGGCATTCGGAGTTTGGCTGACTTCAGTAAGCTTGTAGGCCCCCTAGGCCATCCAGTAGCTCTACCTCCGGCAAGAAACACGCGACGCTGCACCTAAATGCATTTCGGGGAGAACCAGCTATCACGGAGTTTGATTGGCCTTTCACCCCTACCCACAGGTCATCCCCCAGGTTTTCAACCCTGGTGGGTTCGGTCCTCCACACGGTCTTACCCGCGCTTCAACCTGCCCATGGGTAGATCACTCCGCTTCGGGTCTACAGCATGCGACTCAGACGCCCTATTCAGACTCGCTTTCGCTACGGCTCCCCCACACGGGTTAACCTTGCCACACACCATAACTCGCAGGCTCATTCTTCAAAAGGCACGCCATCACTTCACAACACCCGAAGATGTTTAACGCTCTGACGGCTTGTAGGCACACGGTTTCAGGTACTATTTCACGCCCCCTCACCGGGGTGCTTTTCACCTTTCCCTCACGGTACTAGTCCGCTATCGGTCACCAGGGAGTATTTAGGCTTACCAGGTGGTCCTGGCAGATTCACACGGGATTTCTCGGGCCCCGTGCTACTCGGGATACGCTATATGGAGGCATCAGAGTTTCACCTACCGGACTATCACCGACTACGGTCGACCATTCCAGGCCATTCGGTTACTCCAACACTTTCTTACTCCACACCCGATCAGCGGATCAGGTACAAACAATCCCACAACCCCACACACGCAACGCCCGCCGGCTATCACACGCGCATGGTTTAGCCTCTTCCCCTTTCGCTCACCACTACTCAGGGAATCACTTTTGTTTTCTCTTCCTGCGGGTACTGAGATGTTTCACTTCCCCGCGTTACCACCAACCGCCCTATCAATTCAGGCGGAGGCAACACCCCATGACGGGTGCTAGGTTTCCCCATTCGGAAACCCCCGGATCAACGCTCGGTTGCCAACTCCCCGGGGCATATCGCAGGCTCCCACGTCCTTCATCGGCTCCTGGTACCAAGGCATCCACCGTGTGCCCTTAAAAACTTGAACACACTACAAGAAAAATAAGATGCTCGCGTTCACTATGCAGTTCTCAAAACACGGACGAGACCTAACCCCAGACACCACCACCAGACCACCCAACCAACCCCAGAAGAAACAACCTTCGAAGATGGATTCGATGCGATGTGATGGCCGGATCAGCCCGTGCACCCCAGACCCCCTCCACCAACCAGGCAGAGAAAAGCCGGCATGCCCTGACGAGAGCCGGACAACCCCTAGACGAGCAGGTGTCCGTTCCCTCAGGACCCAACAGTGTGCTCACACCGACCCCCCGCACCGATCCGAGGTTTCCCACTCCCACACCTCCGAAGAGGCTTGGGCGGTACTTACCGGACCAGCCGTTGAGCTGATGTGAATAGCCAGTGCTCCACTTCTTTGAGCAGACCCACCCACGGAACATTCGCCCGTGGCGCGAGCCACCCCAGACACCCCAGACGGCCGAGGCCATCGATCGGAGGCTGGTTGATGCTCCTTAGAAAGGAGGTGATCCAGCCGCACCTTCCGGTACGGCTACCTTGTTACGACTTCGTCCCAATCGCCGGCCCCACCTTCGACGGCTCCCCCCACAAGGGTTGGGCCACCGGCTTCGGGTGTTGCCGACTTTCGTGACGTGACGGGCGGTGTGTACAAGGCCCGGGAACGTATTCACCGCAGCGTTGCTGATCTGCGATTACTAGCGACTCCGACTTCATGGGGTCGAGTTGCAGACCCCAATCCGAACTGAGACCGGCTTTTCGGGATTCGCTCCACCTCACGGTTTCGCAGCCCTTTGTACCGGCCATTGTAGCATGTTTGCAGCCCAAGACATAAGGGGCATGATGACTTGACGTCATCCCCACCTTCCTCCGAGTTGACCCCGGCAGTCTCCCATGAGTCCCCACCATTACGTGCTGGCAACATGGAACGAGGGTTGCGCTCGTTGCGGGACTTAACCCAACATCTCACGACACGAGCTGACGACAGCCATGCACCACCTGTCACCGGCCCAAAAGGACCCCGCATCTCTGCGAGTTTTCCGGTGATGTCAAACCTTGGTAAGGTTCTTCGCGTTGCGTCGAATTAAGCAACATGCTCCGCCGCTTGTGCGGGCCCCCGTCAATTCCTTTGAGTTTTAGCCTTGCGGCCGTACTCCCCAGGCGGGGCGCTTAATGCGTTAGCTACGGCACGGAGTCCGTGGAAAGACCCCACACCTAGCGCCCAACGTTTACGGCATGGACTACCAGGGTATCTAATCCTGTTCGCTCCCCATGCTTTCGCTCCTCAGCGTCAGGTAAGGCCCAGAGAACCGCCTTCGCCACCGGTGTTCCTCCCGATATCTGCGCATTTCACCGCTACACCGGGAATTCCATTCTCCCCTACCTACCTCTAGTCTGCCCGTATCCACCGCAGGCCCGAGGTTAAGCCTCGGGATTTCACGGCAGACGCAACAGACCGCCTACGAGCTCTTTACGCCCAATAATTCCGGACAACGCTTGCGCCCTACGTATTACCGCGGCTGCTGGCACGTAGTTAGCCGGCGCTTCTTCCCCACCTACCGTCACGTTAGCTTCGTCGGTGGTGAAAGAGGTTTACAACCCGAAGGCCTTCATCCCCCACGCGGCGTCGCTGCGTCAGGCTTTCGCCCATTGCGCAATATTCCCCACTGCTGCCTCCCGTAGGAGTCTGGGCCGTGTCTCAGTCCCAGTGTGGCCGGTCACCCTCTCAGGCCGGCTACCCGTCGTCGCCTTGGTAGGCCATTACCCCACCAACAAGCTGATAGGCCGCGAGTCCATCCCTGGCCGAAAAACTTTCCACCACTAAACATGCGTAAAGTGGTCCTGTCCGGTATTAGACCCAGTTTCCTAGGCTTATCCCAGAGCCAAGGGCAGGTTACTCACGTGTTACTCACCCGTTCGCCGCTCGAGTACCCCGAAGGGCCTTTCCGCTCGACTTGCATGTGTTAAGCACGCCGCCAGCGTTCGTCCTGAGCCAGGATCAAACTCTCCGTTAAGGTCAAACGACGAACCAACCGAAGTCGGCCCGCCAAACCTGTTACAGAAAAAATCCCAGCAAGAATCATATCTTGCCAAAAAGGAATCCAAAACCAGTCAAAAAACGACCAGTCGAGGACCTATAAGGCACTGGCTTTTAGCACACTGTTGAGTTCTCAAGAAACGGACGCCATCTTCGAAGATCCTCGCGGACCCCCTCCGGGGCAACCCTACTAACTTACCATCCCGATCCAGTTTGTCAAGTTCGAATCAAAATCCGATCTTGATTTTCTGCTTCGAGCTGGCTCCTGGCGAGCCAGGACCAGGCCGGACGAACCGACCATGATCATAATCTACCAGGATCCCCATCCGGGCCGGCCACCGCGTCTGCGGCGTCCTGCATCCCTCGCTCCGGGGCCCCTTACTTTACCATCTCGATCCGGATCGGAATCCAGATCGGCGATTCAAAGCGCGGGGTGTTCCTCGAGGTCGGCCGCCTTCCGGCGTCCCGCTCCCTCTCGAACAAGGAGAACGTTACGCGGGTCGCCACAGTGCGTCAAATTCGCCGAATCGCCATGTTTTCGCAGGTCAGGGGCATGATCAACACCCGTATGTGCACGTCCGTGATCGGACCGTGATCATGGATGTCTCGGGTGACCGGCGGGTTTCCGTGGGACGAACCTCGGGCGAGCGGTTCCGGTCTGTGTGGCGTCGCGGTCTCTGCGCGGGTCTCGGACACGGGCAGGGCGCGGCCTGGTCCGGGCGCAGGCTTAACGCACCGCGGCGCGGGCGCCACGCAGGCTCGGCGCAGCGTTGGCTTAACGCGGCGGAGGCTCGGCACAGTGCAGGCACGGCACCGCCGCGCCGCCCAGGGCGAGTCGGCACGGCGAGTCCCGGGCCCGGCAGGGCGCCGCCAGGTCGAAGCACGGTCTCGGTGCGGCACGGGCTCAGCCCAGCGCGGGCACGGCAGGGCCTACCCCTGGGCTCGGTGGGTGCCAGGCTTGGCGTGGACTGCCTGGCCTAGTGCAGAAAGGCCCCGAGCCCGGCGCGGTGGCGGCGGGCTCGGGTTCGGTCACTACTTCACGGGGTTCATTCGGGGACGACGGTTACACCGCCCACGCTGCGCTTTCCGCGGCGTAGGACGAGGAAGCGGCCGTGCAGGAGGTCGGACTGCTCCGGTGTCGCCGTGTCGTCGGTGATCTTCACGTTGTTCAGGTAGGCGCCGCCCTGCGCGACCGTACGGCGGGCTTCGGACTTGCTCGCCACGAGGCCGGACGTCGCCAGCAGGTCCACGACCGGCGGGAGTGGGCCGGAGACCGTTGCCGACGGGACTTCGGCCAGTGCGCTCTCAAGGGTGCGCTCGTCGAGCGAGGCGAGGTCGCCCTGGCCGAAGAGTGCGCGCGAGGCCGCGATGACGCGTTCGGTCTCGTCGGCGCCGTGGACGAGGACCGTGAGCTCCTCGGCCAGGGCGCGTTGCGCCTGCCGGGCTGCCGGGCGGTCGCTGGTGACCTTCTCCAGCTCCTCGATCTCCTCGCGGCTACGGAAGCTGAAGTACTTGAGGAACCGCACGACGTCGCGGTCGTCGACGTTGAGCCAGAACTGGTAGAAGGCGTACGGCGAGGTCAGGTCGGGGTCGAGCCAGTACGTCTCGCCGCCCGCGGTCTTGCCGAACTTCGTGCCGTCCGCCCGGGTGACGAGCGGTGTGGTGAGGGCGTGCGCCGTGCCGCCCTCGACCCGGCGGATCAGGTCGACGCCGGAGGTGAGGTTGCCCCACTGGTCGCTGCCGCCGGTCTGGAGGCGGCAGTCGTAGCGCCGGTACAGCTCGAGGAAGTCCAGTGACTGCAGGAGGACGTAGCTGAACTCGGTGTAGCTGAGGCCCGTGGTGTCCAGCCGCGACTTGACGTTCTCGCGGGCCAGCATCTTGTTCACCGGGAAGTGCTTGCCCAGGTCGCGCAGGAACTCGATGGCCGACATCGGGCCGGTCCAGTCGAGGTTGCTGACGATGAGACCGCGGTCGCCGGTGAGGTCGAGGAAGCGCGAGACCTGCTCACGGATCCGCTCGAGCCAGCCGGCGACGACCTCCTCGGAGTTGAGCGTGCGCTCGGCGCTCTTGCCGCTGGGGTCGCCGATCAGGCCGGTGGCACCGCCGACGAGGCCGATCGTGCGGTGGCCCGCCTGCTGGAACCTCCGCAGGAACAGGAGCTGGACGAGGTTGCCGAGGTGCAGCGAAGGCGCCGTCGGGTCGAACCCGCAATACAGTGTGACCGGCCCCGCGGCGAGCATCGCTCGTAGTTCGTCCAGGTCAGTGGACTGCGCGAGTAGATCGCGCCACGCGAGATCGTCCAGAATGTCGGTCACGTGCTCCCTCGTCTCGTCCGGAATCCCGGTCAGCGCCCAGGATGGCGGACCGGCTGGGGATCAAGGTAACGGTTATCGGGGACTCAGCCCTGGTCTACAACGGTACGGGGCCGGGGCGTGTGCAGCCGGTATGCGGACACGCTGGGGTCGCCGTCGATCCAGAACCTCCACGGCACCTCCTTCGCCTTCGTCACGCCCGTGCGCGGCCCCGTACAGGCCCGGGACGAGAGAGAACCCGGCAGCAGGCGGAGGGGGCCCGACGGGTCGCAGACGTCGGTGCCGTTCAGCGCGCGGTCGATGCCGAGCGCCCGGCAGAGCCGGGCCGGGCCCCGGGCCAGGTCACGCCGCGACGAGCGCGGCCGGCGGTGTGCCGCCAGGTCGTGCCCCTCGACGACCTCCCCGGCCCGGAGCAGTACGGCCGATGCGGTCCCCTCGCCGAGGCAGACCAGGTTGACGCAGAAGTGCATGCCGTAGGTGAAGTAGACGTACGCGTGGCCCGGCGGCCCGAACATCACCTCGTTGCGCTCGGTCGGGCCGCGGTAGGCGTGCGAGGCGGGGTCGGCCATGCCGGCGTACGCCTCCACCTCCGTCAGGCGTACGGCCACGGTCCCCTCCGGACCGGTACGCCGGAACACGCAACCGAGCAGGTCGGGCGCGACCTGCTCGGAGGGCCGGTCGAAGAAGGCCCGTGGCACCGGGGCGTCGTCCATCAGGAGCCGGAGGTCGCCCAGGACGCGTGATCGTCGGCGAGCGTGCGCAGGGCGGCGAGCTGTTCGGCGACGCGCTCGGGCGAGGTGCCGCCGAAGGCCTTGCGCGCGGCCAGGGCGCCCTTCACCGAGAACACGTCGCGTACGTCCGGGGTGAGCTGCGGCGAGACCTTAACGAGCTCGTCGTCGGTGAGGTCGCCGAAGTCCTTGTCGTTCACCTGGCACCACACGACGAGGTGGCCGACGACCTCGTGGGCCTCGCGGAACGCCACGCCCTTGCGTACGAGCAGCTCGGCCAGGTCGGTGGCGAGCGCGAACCCCTGTGGCGCGAGTTCTTCCAGGCGCTCGGTGTTGACCCGCATCGTCGCGATCAGCCCGGACACCGCGGGGAGCACCAGCAGCAGGGTGTCGACGGCGTCGAACACCCCCTCCTTGTCCTCCTGCAGGTCACGGTTGTAGGTGAGCGGAAGGCCCTTCAGCGTGGTCAGCAGCGCGGTGAGGTGGCCGATGAGGCGGCCGGACTTGCCGCGCGCCAGCTCGGCGACGTCGGGGTTCTTCTTCTGCGGCATGATCGACGAACCCGTGGCGTAGGTGTCGTCCATCTCGATCCAGCGGAACTCCTGCGACGCCCACAGCACGACCTCCTCGCCGAGGCGTGACAGGTGGACGCCGATGAGCGCCGCCGCGGCGAGGAACTCCACGGCATAGTCGCGGTCGCTGACCGCGTCCATGGAGTTGGCCGCGGCGGAGTCGAAGCCCAGCTCGGCGGCGACCGCCTCCGGGTCGAGCGGCAGCGACGAGCCGGCCAGCGCGCCCGAGCCGAGCGGGCTGACCGCGGCCCGCCGGTCCCAGTCGCGCAGCCGGTCGACGTCGCGTGCGAAGGCCTGCACGTGCGCCAACAACTGGTGTGAGAACAGCACCGGCTGGGCGTGCTGGAGATGCGTCATGCCCGGCGCGGCCACGCCCATGTTCTGCTCGGCCTGCGCCATCAGCGCGGTCTCCAGTTCGACCAGCCGGGACACGATCTGGCGTACGTGGTCGCGCAGGTAGAGCCGCAGGTCGGTGGCGACCTGATCGTTGCGGCTGCGGCCGGCGCGCAGCTTGCCGCCCAGCGTGCCGAGGCGTTCGAGCAGGCCGCGTTCGAGGGCGGTGTGCACGTCCTCGTCGGCGACCATGGGCCGGAACTCCCCGGCGCGGCAGGCCTCCTCGAGATCGTCCAGCGCGTCGAGCATCCGCCTCAGCTCTTCGTCCGTGAGCAGGCCCGCACGGCCCAGCACGCGCGCGTGCGCACGCGAGCCCAGCAGGTCGTACGGGGCCAGCCGCCAGTCGAACTGCACGCTCACCGACAGGCGCGCGAGGGCGTCCGACGGTCCTCCCTCGAACCGGCCGCCCCAGAGCCTCATCGGTGTCTTGCGGTGTTGCTCGTCGGTCACGCTGTTCTTCTCCCCTGACGACTTCCTCATGATGCCGGGCTCGGCCGCCCGGACCTCAGCATTATCGCGGCGACGGCCGCTCAGCCGACCTTACGGTCCCGCTTTGCCGCGATCTTGCTCGGCAGGCCCCACAGCTCGACGAATCCCTTGGCCAGGCTCTGGTCGAACGTGTCGCCGGTGTCGTACGTCGCGAGCTCGTAGTCGTACAGGGACGCGGCGCTGCGCCGGCCCGTGACGACCGCGCGCCCGCCGTGGAGCGTGAGCCGGATGTCGCCGGAGACGTGCTTCTGCGCGTCCTCGATGAACGAGTTGAGGGAGTTCATCAACGGCGAGAACCACAGGCCGTCGTAGGCCAGCTCGGCCCACCGCTGGTCGACGCCGCGCTTGAACCGCGCGAGGTCGCGCTCGATCGTGACGTTCTCCAGCTCCTGGTGCGCGGCGATCAGCGCGATCGCGGCGGGCGCCTCGTACACCTCGCGGCTCTTGATGCCGACGAGCCGGTCCTCGACCATGTCGAGCCGCCCGACGCCCTGGGCACCGGCCCGGCGGTTGAGCTCGGCGACGAGCTGGAACGGGCTGAGCGCGCGGCCGTCGAGCCCGGTCGGGACGCCCTTGTCAAAGGAGATGGTCACCTCGTCGGCCTCGCGGGGCTGCGCGGGGTCGGCGGTGTAGTCGTACAGGTCCTCGATCGGGGCGTTCCAGATGTCCTCCAGGAAGCCCGTCTCGACGGCGCGGCCCCAGAGGTTCTGGTCGATGGAGTACGGCGACTTGGAGGAGACGTCGATGGGCAGGCCCTTCTCCTCCGCGAAGGTGATCGCCTTGTCCCGGGTCCAGGCGAAGTCACGCGCCGGCGCGATCACCTTGAGCTCGGGGTTCAGCGCGGCGAGGCCGGCCTCGAACCGGACCTGGTCGTTGCCCTTGCCGGTGCAGCCGTGGGAGACGGCGGTGCCGCCGTACTCCTTGGCCGCGGCGGCCAGGTGCTTGACGATCAGCGGCCGGGACAGCGCGGACACCAGCGGGTAACGGTCCATGTAGAGGGCGTTCGCCTTGAGGGCGGGGTAGCAGAAGTCCGCCGCGAACTCCTCCTTGGCGTCGGTGACGACCGCCTCGGAGGCGCCGCAGGCCAGCGCGCGCTTCCTGATGGCCTCGAGGTCCTCGCCGCCCTGGCCGAGGTCGACCGCGACGGCGATGATCTCGGCGCCGGTCTGCTCGGCGATGAACGGAATGGCGACGGAGGTGTCGAGACCCCCGGAATATGCGAGTACGACGCGTTCAGTCATTGTGAAAACTCCAGATGTCGAAAATGTATGTGAGACGGAGTGCGGTTCCTTGGGGCGCCGTCGCCGACGGCGCCCTAGGGTCGTCGCTCTCCGTTGCCTTGCGTCCGGCGGGCCGTGACGGCGCCGCCGTTCGACGCGGGCAGGTCGCCCGCGGTGTCCCACGGGACCGGGGCGGCGGGTGCCGCCAGGTCTCCTCGCGGGTTCCGGTTGGGGCGCTCGGTCAGCGCCAGCAGGGCGGCGGCCAGGTCGTGGCCGCCGACCGGGTCACGAGAGATGACGAGGACCGTGTCGTCACCGGCGACGGTGCCAAGCACGGCGGGCCAGTCGGCGTGGTCGATCGCCGAGGCCAGGAACTGCGCGGCGCCCGGCGGGGTGCGCACGATCACGAGGTTGGCGGAGGCCTCAGCGGAGACGAGCAGCTCCTGCGCGAGCCGCGCGAGCCGGCCGCCGAAGGTCTCCGCCGCGCCCGTACGTGCCCGGCGGATGCGCTCGCCGCCCTCACCGGGCACCGCGTAGATCAGCGCGCCGTCCTCGGCGCGCAGCTTGACCGCGCCGATGTCGACGAGGTCGCGGGACAGGGTCGCCTGCGTGACGTCGACGCCCGCGTCGGCGAGGAGTTTGGCCAGCTCGCTCTGTGAGTGGACGGCGTTGCGGCCCAGCAGCTCGATGATGCGTGACTGGCGCGCGGTCTTGGTCAGTGGCGTCGTCATGGGGATCCAAGGAATCCGGGTAGCGCGCCGACGAAGGAGTCGACCTCGTCGGCGGTGATGATCAGGGGCGGCGCGATCCGGATGGCCTCCGGCCGGAGCGCGTTGATGAGGAATCCGGCCTCGCGCGCGGCGAGCTCGACCTCGGCGGCCTTCGGCTCGGCGAGCGCGATGCCGCGCCACAGACCGCGGCCGCGTACGCCGGCGAGCAGCGGGTGGTCGATCGCCCTGATGCCGTCGGCGAGCCGCTCCCCGACCTCGGTCACGTGGTCGAGCAGGCCGTCCTTCTCGATCGTGTCCAGTACGGCCAGCGCGGCCGCGCAGGAGACCGGGTTGCCGCCGAACGTCGAACCGTGGTCGCCCTTGCCGAAGGCCTGGCCGTACGGGCCGAAGCCGACGCAGGCGCCGATGGGCATGCCGCCGCCCAGGCCCTTCGCGATGGTGATCACGTCGGGGCGTACGCCCTCGTGCTGGTGCTGGAACCACGCGCCGGTACGGCCGATGCCGCTCTGGATCTCGTCGAGGACCAGCGCCGCGCCCGTCTCGTCGCAGATCTGCCGGGCGGCCTCGAGGTAGCCCGGCGGCGCGGGCACGACGCCGCCCTCGCCCTGGGAGGGCTCGAGGAATACGGCGGCGCATTGCTCGGTGACGGCCTCGCGCAGCTCGTCGGCCGAGCCGAAGGTCACGAACCGCACGTCGGCGTTGTACGGGCCGAACGGGTCGCGGATCACGGCCTTGCCGGTCAGGGCCAGCGAGCCCATGGTCCGGCCGTGGAAAGCGCCGGTCGTGGAGACGACGTAGGGGCGCTCGGGTCCGCCGTGGCGGCGGACCAGCTTGTAGGCGGCCTCGTTGGCCTCGGTGCCGGAGTTGGTGAAGAACACCCGCCCGTCGGTGTCGAACAGCCGGAGCAGCCGCTCGGCGAGGCGTACCTCGGGCTCGTGCAGGAACAAGTTGGAGGTGTGCGCGAGGGTCGCGACCTGCTCGGTCACCGCGGCGATCAGCGCCGGGTGCCCGTGGCCGAGCGCGGACACGGCGATGCCGCCGATCAGGTCGAGGTAGGCCTTGCCGTCGTTGTCCCACACCTGGCAGCCCTTACCGCGCGCGAGCGCGACGGCGGGCACGCCGTAGTTGGGCATGAACACGGCCTCGAAGCGCTTGTGCAGGTCGTTCATGACGGCACCACCATCGTTCCGATCCCCTCTTGGGTGAAGATCTCCAACAACAGCGCGTGCGCGACCCGGCCGTCGAGCACGTGGGCCTGCGGGACTCCGCCGCGTACGGCGCGCAGGCAGGCTTCCATCTTCGGCAGCATCCCGGAGGACAGGTCCGGGAGCATTTCCTCCAGCTCGGCGGCGGTGAGCCGGTCGATGACGTCTCCGGCGTCGTCGCCGGACGGGGGCCATTCGGCGTGCAGGCCCTCGACGTCGGTGAGCACGATCAACTTGGCCGCGTCGAGCGCGACGGCCAGCGCGCCCGCCGCGGTGTCGGCGTTGACGTTGTAGATCTCGCCGTCCTCGCCGCGCGCGATGCTGGAGATCACCGGGATGCGGCCATCACCGAGCAGGCTGCGTACCGAACGGGCGTCGACCTCGACGATCTCGCCGACCTGGCCGATGTCGACGGAGACGCCGTCGATGACGGCGGCCTTGCGCTCGGCGGTGAAGAGCCGGGCGTCCTCGCCGGACATGCCGACGCCGAACGGGCCGTGCCGGTTGAGCATGCCGACGACGTCGCGGCCGACCTGGCCGACCAGCACCATGCGGACGACGTCCATGGTCTCGGGGGTGGTGACCCGCAGCCCGGCCTTGAAGGTGCTCTCGATGCCGAGCCGGTCGAGCTGCGCGTTGATCTGCGGGCCTCCGCCGTGCACCACGACCGGGCGCAGCCCGGCGTACCGCAGGAAGGCGACGTCCTGCGCGAACGCGGCCCGCAGGGCGTCGTGCGTCATGGCGTGGCCGCCGTACTTGATCACGACGGTCCGGCCGTGGAACTCCTCGAGCCAGGGCAGCGCGTCGATGAGCGTCGCGGCCTTCCGCAGGGCGGTGGCGGCGTCGCGGGCGCGCGTCGGCGGGTTCGGCTGGATGGTCATGAGGAGTAGGCGGAGTTCTCGTGGACGTACGCGGCGGTCAGGTCGGTGGTGTGCACGGTCGCGGTGTGCGCGCCGGCGCTGAGGTCGACGGTGATCGTCACGTCGCGCGGCCGCATGTCGACCTTGGAGCGGTCGTCGCCGAACGAACCGTTGCGGCAGACCCACACGCCGTTGATCGCGACGTTGAGCCGGTCGGGCTCGAAGACGGCCTCGGTGGTGCCGACGGCGGACAGGACCCGGCCCCAGTTGGGGTCCTCGCCGGTGATGGCGCACTTGAGCAGGTTGCTGCGGGCGACCGCGCGGCCGGCGATCACGGCGTCGTGGTCGCTGGCCGCGCCCACGACCTCGATCGCGATCGCCTTGCTCGCGCCCTCGGCGTCGATCAGGAGCTGCCGGGTCAGGTCCGCGCAGATCTCGGTGACGATCTCGGCGAGCTCGTCCTCGTCGGGGCGGGTGCCGCTGGCGCCGCTGGCGAGCAGCAGCACCGTGTCGTTGGTGGACATGCAGCCGTCGGTGTCGATCCGGTCGAAGGTCAGCCCGGTCGCGCGCCGCAGGACCCGGTCGAGGGTCTCGGCGTCCGCCTCGGCGTCGGTGGTGATGACGCAGAGCATGGTGGCGAGGGCGGGGGCGAGCATGCCCGCGCCCTTGGCCATGCCGCCGACGGTGTAGCCGGCCGGCGACCGCCGGAAGGCGATCTTGGCGACGGTGTCGGTGGTGCGGATCGCGTCCGCGGCGGCCAGGCCGCCGTCGCGGGACAGCTCTCCGGCCGCGGTGATGACCCCGGACAGCAGCGCGGGCATCGGCAGGCGTTCGCCGATCAGACCGGTCGAGCAGATCGCGATCTCGCCCGCGGACTCGCCGAGCACGTCGGCGGCCTTCTCCGCGGTCTGGTGGGTGTCCTGGAAGCCGGCCGGCCCGGTGCAGGCGTTGGCGCCGCCGGAGTTGAGCACGACCGCGCTCAGCCGGCCGCCGCGCAGCACCTGCTCCGACCACAGCACCGGCGCCGCCTTCACCCGGTTGGCGGTGAAGACCCCGGCCGCCGCGCGCGACGGACCGTCGTTGATGACCAGTGCGAGATCGCGCCGGCCGCCGTCCTTGATGCCGGCGGCGAGCCCGGCGGCCCGAAAGCCCATGGGTGCGGTGACGCTCACGGGGCTACTCCGATCGTGGTGAGTCCCAGCTCCTCGGGCAGGCCGAGGGCGAGGTTGGCGCTCTGGACGGCACCTCCGGCGGTGCCCTTGGTCAGGTTGTCGATGGCGGCCACGACGACGAGGCGCCCGGCGCGCTCGTCGAAGGCGACCTGGACGGCGGCGATGTTGGCGCCGACCGTCATCGCGGTGGCGGGCCACTCCCCCTCGGGCAGCAGCCGCACGAACGGCTCGTCGGCGTAGGCGCGCTCGTACGCCTCGCGCAGCGCGTCCGCGCCGACGCCGGGCCGCGCCTTGGCCGTGCAGGTGGCGAGGATGCCGCGGCTCATCGGCGCGAGGGTCGGCGTGAACGACACGGTGACCGAGCGCCCGGCCACGGCCGACAGCTGCTGGGCGATCTCCGGCGTGTGCCGGTGCGCCCCGCCGGCGGCGTAGGCGCTCATCGAGCCCATGACCTCGCTGCCGAGCAGGTCGGCCTTTGGCGAGCGGCCCGCCCCGGAGGTGCCGGAGGCCGCGACGACGACGGCGTCGGGCTCGGCGAGGCCCGCGGCGTACGCGGGGAGTAGGGCGAGCAGGGAGACGGTCGGGTAGCAGCCGGGGACCGCGATGCGCCGCGTGGCCCGCAGCCGCTCGCGGTTGCCGGGCAGCTCGGGCAGGCCGTACGGCCAGGTGCCCGCGTGCGCGGTGCCATAGAAGTGCGTCCAGTCCTCGGCGTCCGCGAGCCGGAAGTCGGCGCCGCAGTCGACGACGAGGACGTCCTCGCCGAGACCGGCGGCCAGCGGCCCGGACTGCCCGTGCGGCAGGGCCAGAAAGACGACGTCGTGCCCGGCGAGGGTCTCGTGCGTCGTCTCGGCGAGCATCCGGTCCGCGAATGGATGCAGCTGCGGGTGGTGCGCGCCGAGCCGGGTGCCCGCGCTGGACCCCGCGGTCAGCGCCCCGATCTCGAGACCGGGGTGACCTGCGAGGATACGCAGCAACTCACCGCCCGCGTACCCGCTCGCCCCGGCTACGGCCGCCCGCGCGCCCATCGACTTCCCCCTTGCGGTCTATGCTTGAAGTATGCATCGATGTGCATGTCCATGCAAGTCGTCTAAGAGACTGTTGGGGAGCCCTCGCCCGTCGCGAGCGGCGGGCCAGGGGGCGCGTCGCAAGGCGGAGGAGGGAGTCGGCCTGGTGTCGGCCGGCGACCGACGACAACGCGGCGAGGCGTCGTCTGGGCGCCGCGCAGTAGGGCATGGGGCTCCCCAACAGTCTCTAAGGGCGTACGTCGGCCTCGGGCGCGAGGGTGCGCCGGACGTCCATCAGATGGTGGCGGCCCTCGTGGACGGCACGCTTGGCGATCTCGCCGATCGTCCGCGGTTCACCGCAGCGGAACCCGCTCAGCGACCACTCGCGGGGCCGGACCCGTTCGAGCGTCTCGGCCAGGCGGTCGGCGGACTGGCTGATCTCGTCGGCCAGCGGGCCGGGGGCCAGCCGATTGTACGCGCCGCGGACCACCGCGGCATCGTGGTCGACCACTTCCAGCTCGCCGCCGGGGGCCCGCAGGATCGAGCGGACCCGGCGGTCGAAGAGCCGGAAGACGTCGCGGACGTGCGCCTCGTACTCCAGAGGCGACCACGTTCCCTCGCTCGGGCGGATCCGCAGAGGGGCGGGGTCCGCGGCGCGGACCCCGGACCCGGTGAGCCATGCCCGGTGCAGCCTGGCCAGGCGCCGGATGAGCGGCGGCGTACGTCCCGGCTCCGTGGCGGCCGGCTCGAACCCGCATTCCAGGCACGGCTTCATGTCTTTGAGTGTTTCACTCGGTAGCCGATTCCTAACCGGCTGCGACCACCACGGACACCCGGTCGACGCGGCAGGACGGACTCCATTGGCCACCTGCCGCGAACACGTGGGGACACGTCCTACTTCTGCGAACGCAGAAGCCGCGACCTGGCCTCGGCCGGGGGCTCGCGTAACCAGCCGCGTTCCCGCGAGAGCTGCTGCGCGCAGGCCACCACGGTGCCGATATAGGAGGCGTTCTCCTCGTTGCGCCACAGCACCGACCAGGGATAGGTCGCGCCGGGCTCGGTGAGCGGACGCCACACGATGTGGTGCGAGGCCGGCACGCCCGAAGAGGGCACGCAGACGACGCAACGCCCGCGGCTCACCGGGAACACCGTCCCCTGAACACTGTCGCTGCTGCTGCGATAGAGGGTCGGGACGACGTCGACCGACCGGCACAGCTCCATGATGAGCTGGTTGAGCTCGGGTGCCTGATCCTCGTCGATCAGCATGAGCTGCTCGTTCGCGAGCATGCTCACCGGCACGCTCTCCATCGCGGCGAACGGATGATGCTCGGCGGCCAAAAGCCCCACGCGATCCGTTCGGAAGACCTTCGAGGCGATCTCCGGCGGCGTGAGGAACGCCCGCCCGAAGCCGACGTCGAGCCGCCCGTCGATCAGCCATTGATATTGCTGAGAGAGGGTCGCCCTCACCTGATGGATCTTGAGATTAGGGTGCCGCTCCTGCACTTCATGCAAGATCAACGGTATTGATTCGTATGAGGCGTCCAGAACTCCGACCCTCATGACCGGCTTTTCGGTCTCGCTTCTCGCGAGCGTCGCCGCCCGTTCTACCTGCGAGAGAATCTTTCTGGCTTCTGCCAAAAATACTTTTCCGCCGCAGGTGAGCTCGACGTGATGGGTACTGCGGTCCAGCAGTCTTACGCCGAGTTCTCGTTCGAGAAGCCTCAACTGCTGACTGAGTGCGGATTGACCGATGTGGTGGCGTTGTGCCGCTCTACCAAAGTGCAGTTCCTCCGCAAGCATCACGAAGTAGCGTAGCTGACGTAGTTCCATGCACACACTCCCGCGTTCCCCGGGCACTACTGACCGACGCGTCTGCCAGTGATTATGCATCACGCTAACCGTTCACTCAATGACACAAATCGGTGACTCAGCGTAATGATGCGTCAACAACCGACCCGAAGGTCCTATTTAGACAGTGGTCGAACAGGAACGCAGGCATGCTTGTAAGCTGCGGTTATATCAACCGCAGATAAGCTGTTCCGCTATTAAAATTTCCGATAGCAACGAGCGTAACGTTGAATACCGATAGCTCTGTCATCACTTCGACAGGCCGAAGGCATGACAGAACGAAGACCGCTGGCCGAATGTGGTCAGCCAACAAGAACGGGAACGTCAGGGCGTGGAGATTGACGATCTATTCGAAGTGGCCACGGTGTGCGACGTGTCGGACTCCTGCGATCAACTCGGCGTCACGTGTGTGCGGTCCGGTGAGATCAGGCCGGTCTACTCCGACTGCCCCCCCTTCACGGGCGTCGTCGCCACGGTCCTCCTGGAACCGGGCGAAGGGATGCCCCTCCGCTCGCTCATAGAGATGTTCGAGGAGACCGCGTACGACGCGATCCTCATCGACCTCGGCGGACGGACGGACGTGCAGTGCTGGGGAACGGTGCTCGCGACCGCCGCACGGAAGCACGGTGTGCGGGCGGCGATGGTGAACGGCGCGACGCGCGACGTCGGCGGCCTCGCCGAGATGGAGTTCCCGACCTTCGCCCGCAGCGTGCATCCGGCCAGCGTGCGAGGACGGCTGGCACTCACCAGTACCGGGTGTGACGTGCTGATCGACGGCCAGACCGTGTCCGCGGGATGGACCGTGGTGGCCGACGAGAACGGCACCGTCTTCTTCCCGACCAAGTACGCGGACAAGGTATTCGGTCGCGCCAAGGAAATTGCGGCGAACGAACAGCGGCTGCTCGAACGCCTGCGCAGCCCGAACTGGTCGCCCAGCGAACTGGACATGATGCTCACCTGATCCGAAACGGCGGTCACAGCATGGCTTACACGAGCTACTTCGCTCGGACCTACACGCAGGCACGCGAAATGTTCGTCGCCGCGGCGAATGACGCGGGAGCCACCCTCGACTCGTTTCTCAATGACTGCGCGCGCGCTCCGGATGGTGCGGAACTCCGTACCGACGTCGCCTGGATAGGTCCCCGGGAGCCGGCCTCCGTACTGGTCCTCGTATCCGGCACGCATGGCATCGAAGGCTTCTGTGGTTCGGCCTGCCAGCTGGGCTTCCTGCGGGAATTCATCAAGGAAGCGCCCGCGGAGACCGCCGTGCTTCTCGTGCACGCGCTCAATCCGTACGGTTTCGCCTATGAGCGGCGGGTCAACGAGGACAACATCGACCTCAACCGCAACTTCGTCGACCATGCGAGCCCGCCGCACAACGACGACTACGACGGAATCCACGCCGCCCTGGTCCCCGACTCGTGGACCGGACCGGCAAAGAAGGACGCCGACCATTTCCTCGCGAAGGTCGCCGGCGAGCGTGGGATGCGCCATCTGCAGGAGGCGGTCACCCACGGGCAGTACCGGCACCCGGACGGCCTTTTCTACGGCGGCACCGAGCCGGCCTGGTCGCACCGGCTCCTTCGCTCGATCGTCCAGCGCTACCTTCGAGGCATCCCGCGCATCGCCTACATCGACCTGCACACCGGCCTGGGCGCCCGCGGCCACGGCGAGCCGATCTTCCGCGGCGGCCTCGACGAGTACGCCCTCACCCGGGCGCGCGCCTGGTACGGCGGCGAGCTGACCATGTCGGAGGACGGAACCTCCAGCTCGACGCCGATCATCGGCAACACCGCGAGCCTCGTCGCGCGCGAGCTGATCCCGGGGCAGGAGCTCACCGCGATCACTCTGGAGTTCGGCACCCTTCCGGGCATCGAGGTGCTCGACGCCCTGCGCGCCGACAACTGGCTGCACCTGCGGGCCGACGCGGACCCGGAGATCAGGTCGGCGATCAAGCATCAGATCCGCCAGGCCTTCTACCCGTCCGCGTGCGACTGGCGCAGTGCCGTGCTCGCGCGGGCCGAGGAGGTCTTCCGGCAGGCCTACTCGGTGGCCAACCCCTTTTCGGTCGACGGAGACGCGTCGGCGATCGTCACGTGAAGGGCGAGTTCCGGCGAGTGGGGTCACACCGATCCGCACGCACGCTAAGTGACGACTTGTCCGGCTCAGCAGTCGTCGGGCGTGGTCCCACATGAAACGCATCTTTTCACGGAATTCTCCGATATGTAACTCCCTATAAGAGTTACTCTCTCCGGACGGGGTCGTTTGCCGGGTTTCAGCAGCTCCCGGCCCCGTCCGGCGACATGACTCTTCAGTGTCGCCGCTCTCCTGTCATCCGTTGAAAGGAAGGTGCGATGCTGCGCACGGCCATCGTGGGAGCCACTGGAGCAGTAGGTCACGAACTTCTGCGCCTGCTCACCCGACCGGGTCTGCCACCCCTGCATCTCATCCCGGCCGCGTCCCTCCGTTCTGCGGGAGTGGACATCGGTGCCGAGTTGGGGCTGGGCCGAGACATCGAGCCCGTACGTTCACTGGACGACCTTGACTTCACCGAGATCGACGTGGCGTTCTTCGCCGCAGGTGCGGAGGTCAGTCGGCAGACCGCGGAGAAGGCCGCCGCGGGCGGCTGCCTGGTGATCGACAACACCTCGGCGTTCCGGATGCGGGAGGACGTTCCGCTGACGGTGCCGCAGGTCAACCCCGAGTCGATCAAGGAACGGCCCGAGAGCAACATCGTCGCCAACCCGAACTGCTCCACCATCCAGCTCGTACGCGCGCTGAGCCCGCTGCACGAGCTGGCTGGGCTGCGGCGCGTCTTCGTCTCGACCTACCAGGCGGGTTCGGGCGGTGGCCTGCGCGGACTGAACGAGCTGTCCGACGACAGCCGCCGGATCCTCGACGGCGAGGACGACCTGACGCCGGGTCGCTTCGGCCCGCCGCTCGCCTTCGACCTGGTCCCCCAGATCGGTCTGCTCGACGAGCACGGCGTGGCCCACGAGGAGCGCAAGCTCCGCCAGGAGCCGCGGAAGATCATGGGACTGCCCGAGCTGAAGGTCGGCGTGACCGCCGTCCGCGTGCCGGTGTTCCACTGCCACTCCGAGGCCGTACGGGTCGAGCTCGAGCGCCCGATCACCATCGGCGAGGCCGAGGATGCTCTCGCGGATGCCGAAGGCATCAAGTTGTATCGGTCCAATGACCAGCCGGCGTACCCGTCGCCGCGGCTGGTGGAGAGGTCCGGCGGTGACCGCGCGCTGGTGCACGTCGGCCGCGTACGCGTCGACGACGAGGACCCCGACACCGTGTCGATGTGGGTCGTGGCCGACAACCTGTGGGTCGGCGCGGCCTTCAACGCCGTCGACATCCTGCGGGTGGCCTGCGACTACGGATGGCTCGGCTGATGGCCGGGCCATCTCCGGAGCGGCCGCTGGTCTTCAAGTTCGGCGGCGCCTGCTTCCTCGACCTGCCCGACTACGAGACCGTCGCGCGCTACATCACCGGTCGCCTCGACGGCTCGCGCCGGGTGATCGCCGTGGTGAGCGCGATGTCGGGTACGACGGGCACGCTGCAGAACGTCCAGCGTGAGCTGAACGACGACGCGCCCCCCGAGCTCGCGGCGTCGCTGATGATGACCGCCGACACCGTCAGCGCCATCCTGCTCGCGACAGCACTGTCCGAGCTGGGGGTCAAGGCGCGTGCGATCGACGCACACGACCAGGGTGTGGTCGCCCAGGGTTCGCCGGAGCGCGCCACCATCGTGGGGATCGACCCCGCGCCGCTGTGGTCGGTCCTGGCCAGTGCCGAGGTCGTGGTGATCCCGGGTGGGCAGGCACTGGACGCCACCGGTCGTCCCGTCATGCTCGGCCGCAACAGCTCCGACCTGTCGGCGGTGGCGGCGGCCGTGGCGATCAACGCCGAGGCGTGCGAGATCCACTCGGACGTACCCGGGGTGTTCACCACCGACCCCTACCTGGTGCCCGAGGCTCGGGTGATCTCGCACCTGGACTACAACGCCGCCCTGATGATGGCGCGCGCCGGGGCGAAGGTGCTCCACCCGCACGCCGTCGAGCTCGCCGAGCGGCACTCGCTGCCCATCGTGTGCCGTTCGCGTCCGCCGTCGGCGGCGCGAGGGACGCTGATCTCGACCTCCGGTTCGCCGGTGGCGATCATCCCGGACCAGCGGACCGACGTGTGGGCCTTCACCAACGCCTCGGACCTGGAGTACGTACGGGAACGGCTGGCGAAGGAACAGGACGGCGATCAGGTCAGCGAGGCGGTCGTCGTGGACTACGAGGGGTCGCGCCATCTGGCGATCCCCGGAGGCGACCCCCGCGGGATCGCGCACCGCGTGTGCGCGTCCATCCCGCGCCGGCCGGACCTGCGACTCATCACCACGGTGCACGGCGACCACGAGCCGGAGCGGCATCTGATCCCGCAGGCGGAGCTGGCGGCGGAGGCACGGCGCCGGCACCTGCTGCACTACCCGGAGGTCAACGACCATCGGGGCGAGAAGAAGCGTTCTCCCCTCAGCGGCATGCTGACCCAACCCGGGGAGAGCGCGGCACACGCCTCTGACCTCCCCACCGACCCGCAGGAAGCCACGGCCGCGGAGGAACCCCCGGCGGGTTGACATAGGAGCGGTGGCCCGCATCTGGGCGCCACCGCCATGAGAAAGCGAGCGCAGTGCCGTAGTCGAGCACCGCGCTCGCTTTTTGTTTTCCTGACCTGCGCTTATCAGTTATGCCGAACAAGCCATCAGGTATATCTGCGCGCAACGACTGTCAACAGTCCAAGTCTGCTTATCGCATTCGTGCATGGAATCGTGAGTGCTGTTGACTCCCCGTCGCCCAGACCGGAGTATGTGTATCAGCAAGAGAAAAACAAATGAGCGCCGCAAAAGACGGGTAAACGAGAGGGAGTCCGATGTCTGAAAAAATTATCGTAGACCCGGCCCGTCTTCGCCAGTTCGGCGAGCCAATGGGAAGCGTTTTCTGCCTCATCACGAACCCTGAGTTCATGGAGGAGATCACGCTCATTGAGAGCGGCGACTACCGGGACTACATTCGGATTCCGTTCAAGACCGGAGAGCGTTTCGAAGACGTTCTTCCGGAGCGGGTGCCCGAACAGGCCCACATTCTTGCGATCTCTCCTGAGGCCTTCTTCGAGTCGCCGATGCCGGAACAACTCGGCCCGCGACGGAAGCTGATGGGGATGGCGTGCAACTCGACGCCGACCTCGCTTGACACCATCAAGCACTTCTTGAAGGTCATGGAGCGGACGTCTCCGGCGGACCAGGGAGTGTTCTCGGACACCTTCTTCGACAAGCTCGAGAGAGCGGACCACCTGGTCTACGTCGATGAACGTCACGGCACACGGGCCGAGCTCCAGCACCTACAGCCCGACCTCGTGTGGAACCAGCAGGCAGGCCCCCTCGAGTGGGGTGAGCAGCAGATCGTGCCCTCCGGCGAGATCAGCGTGCTGCCCACGCAGATCGTGGAGTTCCACGAGGACCTGCACCTGCCCCTGGAAGGCACGATCGCCTTCCGCGGCTACCCGATCCTGCACAGCGGCACTCCGTCCTTCTCACGGAGGGACCAGGCACGGATCCACAGCCGGCTCGCCTCGATGAACCTGCACGCCGTGATCGCCACGGTGGAGAGGGGAATCATCACCGACCTACGACCCCATACACCGGGAGCCTCGGCCGCGGTCGAGATGCTCAACACGATGTTCGATGTGGACTCGCGCTACCGCATCGTGTGGGAAATGGGTCACGCCCTGAACGTCAGTCTCGACATCCTCCCCGGAAACCACGCCATGAACGAGGTCTACGGAGGGACGGAGGGCTGCCTTCACTGGGGGCTCGGACTGACACCCTTCACACAATTCCACCTGGACATCATCTCGCCAGACACCACGGTCTACACCGATGGCGGCGAAGTGGTGCTCGGCACCCCTGGCGGGAGCGAATCGGATCGCCTCGCCGTGTTCCCCAATACCTAGCCACGCGCGCGGCTAGTAAGTGCAACTACGAGTCCCGGAAGGGAGGGGCCACCATGGAGCGCAAGATCGAGGTTCGCAAGAACAGCAACTACCTGGGCACGCTGCTTGGCTGAGCATTGCCTAAGCCTCCGGGCTGACTGGTAGCGGCAGGTGGACCGCCACAGAGCGGTCCACCTGCCCCCCGGGTTGTGACCCGGAAAACTTAGAAGCCGAGCGCACCGATTTTGAAGGATGAACGGATGGAAGCGGAAGTCGGACCTCAGGTAACGGTGACCCCGAGCGCCTTTCGCCAGTTCGGTACGCCAGCGGATACGTTCTGCCTGGTGGTCGACGAAGAATCGATGGCCGACTTCGCACTCGCACCTGCAGAGCCGTATGGCAAGAGTATAGCAGTTCCCATCGGGCCGGATGGCGATCTGAGCAGATTGTTGGAATCGGACATCCCTGAGTCGGCCGATGTCGTGGTCATATGCCGCAAGGCCTTTCTTTCGTCGCCGGACGCCTCGGTCATCGGGGCAGGCCGGCGCATTGTCGCGCTTCCCTGCGCGTCCACTCCGGTTACTCTTGAGCAAGTCCGTTATTTCCTTCAGGTAATAGGACGTACGGACCCGGCCGCCCAGGAGGAACGCGCGAATCGTTTCTTCGACGCCGTTTCACGCTCGCCGGAGATCAAGATCGCGGACGGCGAGCACGGGACCTCCTGCGACTTCGACCCGGTCGGCGGCGACTACGTCTGGAACCAGCAGGCCGGCCTCCTCGGTCCGGCGGAGCAGCAGATCGCGCCCGCGGGTGAGCTCAGCGTGCTCCCGATGGACATCACCGAGTTCGACGGCGACCGCCGGCTGGCCCTGAACGGGACGCTGACGCTGCAGGGCTGGCCGATCGTGCACGCCGGCTACGACAAGGCCCTCGAGCCCGAGCAGGCCGCGCTCTACGAACGTCTCGTGCCACTGCACCGGAACCCGATCGTCGCCACGGTCGAGGACGGCGTGATCACCGAGGTTAAGAGCCACGCGGACACCGACGAGGGCGCCGAAATGGTGGCGTTCCTGGACGAGCTGTTCGCGGAAGAGCCGCGGTACCGGACCATCTGGGAACTCGGGTTCGGCATCAACAATGGAATGGAAATCTTCCCGGGGAACTGCGGGCTCAACGAGGTCTACGGCGCCGATGACGGGGTCGTGCACTTCGGAATGGGCCTCACCCCGTGGACGAAATTCGCCCTGACGTTCATCTGCCCCACCTCCTCCCTGGTCGACGGCGACGGCGGTTCGATCCTGGGAAGTCGCAAAGCACAACCGCAGAAGCGGCGCGTCAACCGGGTACGCAGCGCGAGCTGCGGCTGCCACTGACGTCAAAAGAAGTCGAAGGTCGATAGTCATACGACAGGAGGAAGAAGCCCAATGATCTACAAGACCACCATGCAGGAACTGCGCAACCGGGTCGACAAGTATCTCGACATCTGCATCGCGGACTTCTACGAGAAGATCCCGTACGCCCGGCACCAGCTCGAGGGCAAGGACATCAACCTCGACTACTACAAGCGGCACAACATCGAGACGATCCTGCGCCTGCGCCGCAAGCGCACGGTGGACGCGCTCGCCATCCGCTACTTCACCAAGGTCGACCCGGTGGCGGCCAAGGCGTGGTCGCACTACGCGGACGACGAGATGCTGCACGACCGGCTGTTCGCCGCGGACCTTGAGAAGGTCGGCGTCAGCAAGGAGCAGATCTACTCGACCGAGCCGATGCTCTCCACGAAGCTCCTCACCGGCTACCTGCAGTACGGCATCGAGTACGAGGGCACGCCTCTCGCCCTCCTCGCCAGCGTGTACTTCGTCGAGTACGTCACGACGCGGACGCAGCCGGACTGGGTGAAGAACCTCGAGGAGCAGCTCGGCAAGGACAAGATCAAGGGCCAGAAGGCGCACGTCGGCACCGACCTCGACGACCACCACGACGACTTCGTGTGGACCGTCCTCGAGACCCTCGTGCCGGACGCCGACGGCGAGGAGAAGGTGTTCCAGCACCTCCAGGACATCTACCGCCTGTGGCAGATGTACTTCCTCGAGCTCTACCAGCTCACCGTGGACGAGAAGGGGCAGATCGCCCTTCCCGAGCCGGTGATGATCCCGGCCTGACGCCGGACGCACCCGGAACGATTCCGACCGTCAGGAAGTGGGCGCCATGACCGCCGTCGATACCGACCGCCTCGAAATCAAGAACCTGGCACCGAGCCGCAACGGTCTGGCGCCGGACGACGAGGAATGGATCACCGACGGCCTGGTCACCGCGCTTCCCGGCCTCAAGATGGGCACCCTGTTCGCGCTGCGGCGTGACATGTTCAGGGAAGCGGATCTGATCACGCTGGTGACGGAATCGGCCGGTGGGACGGTTGTAGGTGCACTGTCATCGCGATGGTGCGCCTACCCGTCCGGCGGCAAGTTCTTGCACATTATGGCGCAGTTCGTCGCCGAGAGATACCAGGGCAGTGCCGCCTTCGCGAGCTGCTGGGGTGGACACTTCACCCGGCTGTTTTCCGACTGGGGGGAGTTCCCCGGGCTGTTCGTTCTCAAGACGTACAACCCGATCGCCTACTGCGCCATGCGCGCCTTCACACGGTGCCCTGGTGTGACGTTCTATCCGGACGTCAAGGCGGAGCGACAGGACGCCCAGAGCGTGGCGATCGCCACCGAGGTGGCCAGCGCCATTTCCCCTGGCCACAGCTTCATCGCGGAGACCGGGATCATCCGTGGCGCCGGCGAGCCACCGGACCTGTATCCCGCCTTGCCCGAGTCGAGGAATCAGCGGGTCAACGACTATTTCGCGGCGACCGCCGTACCCGGCGATCGAATGCTGTGCATGCTCAGTGTCCCCACACCCGAAGCGGCGGGAATGATACTTGGCGCATTCGGCCTAACGCCGGCGACATCGGAAATTCGGATGGCACGGGTGGGGTCCATCGATTCAATTGACGCCCGATCGATGGTAGAAGATGGGACATGATGCAAGGAGCGAAGGCTGACCCAGACGGCGTTTTGTTCCCCAACGAGACCGTCATCACCTGGCAGGCACCACCACTGCGCATCGGCGCCGGTGCGACGCGCGAGATCGGTCACGAGCTGAAGTCCCTCGGGCTCCGCTCGGTCCTGATCGTCACCGACCCCAACCTGTCGCGCCTCGGCATGGCCGACAAGGTGCGCCAGTACGTCGAGCAGGCCGGGATCGAGGCCACGATCTACGACGAGGCCCACGTCGAACCCGACGACGTCCACTGCGAGGAGGCCGCGCGCAAGCTGGCGGGCGTCTCGGTCGACGGCTACGTCGCGATCGGCGGCGGAAGCTCGATCGACACGGCCAAGGTGCTCAATCTCCTGCGCACCTATCCGGGTGCGCCGCTGCGCGACTACCTGAACAAGCCGATCGGCGCCGGCCGTCTCATCCCGGGCCCGCTGAGCCCGCTGGTGGCCATCCCGACCACGGCCGGCAGCGGCAGCGAGTGCACCGCGATGGTCGCGCTCGGCGTCACCGACCTTCGGGTCAAGACCGGGATCAGCGACCTGCGGCTGCGTCCGACCGCCTCCATCATCGACCCGGTCAACACGCTCACGATGCCACCCGCGGTAACCGCGGCGTCCGGCTACGACGTGCTGACGCACGCCTGCGAGTCCTACACGGCCCGCGCGTACGACCGGCGCCCGCCGTACGCCTCGCCCGCGAGCCGGCCGATCTACGTCGGCGCGAACCCCATCAGCGACATCTGGGTGGAGAAGGCCCTGACGCTGATCGGGCAGTACTTCCGGCGCGCGGTGCTCAACCCGATGGACCTCGAGGCGCGGACCGGGATGAGCCACGCGGCCGCGTACGCCGGCATGGGCTTCGGCAACGCCGGGACGCACATCCCGCACGCCTGCGCGTACCCCATCGCGGGCATGGTCACCGAGTACCGGCCGAGGGACTACATCACCGACCACGCGCTGGTGCCGCACGGTGAGTCGGTCATCGCCACGGCGCCCGCGACCTTCGAGTTCACCTATCCCGCGTCACCCGACCGCCACCTGCGCGCCGCGGAGCTCCTCGGCGCGAACCTCTCCGGTATCTCGGCACGCAACGGCGCCGACGTACTTCCCCAGACGCTTCTCGACATCGTCACCGACACCGGTGGGCCTCGCGGCGTGAGCGCGTTCGGTTATGGGACCGACGCGATCCCCGCTCTGGTCGAGGGTGCGGCCAAGCAGCAGCGGCTGCTGGTCGGCTGCCCGCGCGACGTCGGATCCGAGGAACTCACCCGGGTCTTCGAAGCGTCCATGAAGTACTGAGGCCACCACGTAGCGTAAGCACGAATCTGGAGAGGTTCCCATGACTTCCGAACTCCCCCTTCGCCAGGCGCTCATCGGCGGCAAGCACGTACCCGCCCGCGAGACCTTCGACAATCTCGACCCGTCGACCGGGCGCCCGTGCGCCCGCATCGCGCGCGGTGGCGCCGAGGAGATCGACCTGGCCGTCGCCTCGGCACGCGAGGCGTACGAGAGCGTCTGGCGCCACGCCTCACCCGCCGACCGCGCGATGGCGTGCCGGCGGATCGCGGACACGCTGCGCGAGCACCGTCAGGAGCTCGCCGAGCTCGAGACGCTCGACACCGGCAAGCCGCTGTCTCAGGCACTGGTGGACGCGGACGCCGCGGCACGGTATTTCGACTTCTACGCCGGGTGCGCCGAGGCGCTCTTCGGGGAGACCCTGTTCTCCCAGCCCGACGTGATGGCCTACACCGTGCTCGAGCCGTACGGCGTGTGCGGCCACATCGTGCCCTGGAACTACCCGATGCAGGTCACGGCCCGTACGATCGCGCCTGCGCTGGCCGCGGGCAACGCGTGCGTGCTCAAGCCGGCCGAGGACGCTCCGCTGACGCCGATGCGCATCGCCGAGCTGGCCCTCGAGGCGGGGCTGCCACCCGGCGTGTTCAACGTCGTACCCGGCTTCGGCGAGGAGGCCGGGGCGGCGCTTGCCGCCCACCCCGGCGTCGACCACCTGGCCTTCACCGGGTCGCGCGAGGTCGGCACGCTGGTGATGACCAGCGCGGCGAACAACATCGTGCCGGTGACGCTGGAGCTCGGCGGCAAGTCACCGCACCTGATCTTCCCGGACTACGACCCGGAGGAGGCGATCCCACTGATCGTCTCGTCGATCACCGAGCACGCCGGCCAGAACTGCTCGGCCGGTTCGCGCGTGCTCGTGCACGAGTCGGTGCACGAGGCGACGGTCGCCGCCCTCGTCCCCGCGTTCGAGCGCATGCGGATCGGTCCCGGCAGGACCGACCCCGACCTCGGGCCGCTCATCTCCGACAAACAGCGCCGTCGCGTGCTCGGCTACATCGAGCACGGCAAGAAGGAGTCGACCCTGCGGACCGGCGGCGAGGCCCCCGACGATCCGGAGCTGGAGGGCGGCTTCTTCGTCCGTCCGACGATCTTCGACGACGTGCCGCCGGACTCCCGCTGCGCGCAGGAGGAGATCTTCGGCCCGGTGCTGTGCGTGACGCCGTTCCGTGACACCTCCGAGGCCATCGAGCTGGCCAACGGCGTGTCGTACGGGCTGAGCGCCGGCGTCTGGACGAAGGACGTGGGCCTGGCCCACCACCTGATCCGCGAGATGCGGGTCGGGCAGGTCTTCGTCAACAACTACAGCGCCGCCGGTGCCGTCGAGCTTCCGTTCGGCGGTTACAAGCGCTCCGGCTTCGGACGCGAGAAGGGTTACGAGGCACTGCGCGAGTACTGCCAGTGCAAGTCCGTCGCCATCCGGGTGGGGACGTCTTCGGACCGTCCCCCGCGCTAGAAGGGCCTACCGGGCGTGCGCCTTCCGATGCTGACGCACCTTGTAACGGTTCCCGCAGCTCTTCATCTCGCACCACTGGCGCTGCTGGGTGCGGGACGAGTCGAGGAACAGCAGGGAGCAGTCGGGGAAGGCGCACTCCCGTACCCGGTCGAGCTGCGACCCGGACAACAGGTCGATGGCGTCACGCGCCACCGCCGAGAGCCCGGCCTCGATGACGTTGCCCGATCTCAGGGTCGCCGACCGTGCGTCCGGAGCGAGCTCCGGAGCGAAGTCCGGCCGGGCGGCCCAGGCGTTGACCAGGTCGACGTCCTCGCTACGAGGCTCGTCACGTGTCACCGGATTGACGAGACGGTAGATCGCTTCCCTCAGCTCGCGGGAACGTTCCAAGCCCTCTACGGTCGCCGGAGCCTCGTCGCCCAAATCCAAAGCGACGCGAAACCAGCGCCCGAGATCAGCGGGAGTCGCGAGTCTCTCCACGCCTCCCCGGTATCGCCCGCCGTAGGTCGCGGCGAAGTCGAGACACGTTCTTCCTCCACGGAAGCGGAACTCGAGCTTGTCCTGTACCACTTTGTCAGCCACCTCCTGTCGCGCGCGCGTCGCGGCGCCGCAGGTCCACTGTCGCTAACCAAATTAACAGGTTACCTTGAGCGCTCAAACAGCCTGCTAATCACCAACGCTAATAGCGTGATCTCATGGTTGCCCGTTCGTGATCTAGGAACGAACCGGCAGGTCAGTCGCCAGATCATCGCGCGGCCGGCGTCCCAGGGCCCCGCGCCCGCCGCCATCGCGCCATCGCCGCATCATCGCAGCTCACGGGCCCCGGCAGGCTCCAGAAAACCCTCGTTCACTCAGGGTTCACCCGTCCCGCTCGCTCCCGCGCCACCGGCCGCGCCCCGACGGCCACCGCAATACCGTGAATAGGCACCGGCGGGCCCTCACTCGTCACCGAATGGAAGCGCCCCGTTCTGTGATGTGCGACGCATCGGCAATGGTCGATACGGCGCGATACATCGCGACTGGAATTCGATTACTCGAGCGGTAGGGACAGCGGACCGGTCGGCCGTAAGAACCTTACTTCCAGGTCCATATCCGGCCATCAACGATGGTTGTAAAAAACATTACATCCACTCATAATCAACGTGGCGGGCATTACATTTCAAATTGATCAGGCGGAGCCTGTCAACACGAAAGGAGAATGCACTCCAGCGGCCCGTTCCGCCTTGCCCGAAAACACATTTCATCGCGAGTGGTTCTATTTTGCATGCCCAATTCAGGCCGTTAACATGCAGCCATTCTTGGCTGATCATCGAGTAAATCGGAGGAAGAGTGACCGTCAATAACATCAGCGTTTCCGTGTCCGGGAACGACCTCCAGGCGCAGCTCGACCAGCTTCGACTGAACTCCCCCGAGGTCTACGAGCGCATCGACCCGATCCGCGTCGGCTCGTGGCAGGACGAGCTCACCAGGAACGGCTTCCACAAGGACGACTTCGGCGCCGAGTCCAACGGTGGCCGCGGCAACATGTACGTCCGCGCGCAGACCCTGAACGTCCAGGCGCGCGCCCACGGCATCGCCCAGCTCGTGGAGCTGATGCGGCAGGGGCCGGCCGGCCGGCGGACGATCGTCGACCTGCTCGGCGGCGACGGCCTGGTACGCCGGGTCTGCGCGCTGCTGGGGCTCTCCGACGTCGAGGTCATGACCTGCGACGCGTCCCCGCACATGGTGCAGGCCGCGTGGGCGACGGGCGTCCCCGCCCTCCTGCAGCGCGCCGAGCGCCAGCTCTTCCGTACGGCGTCCGTCGACGGGGTCCTCCTGGCGTACGGCACGCACCACATCCCGCTCGACGCGCGCGGCGTCGTCACCGCGGAGGCCTACCGCGTGCTCCGGCAGGGCGGGACCTTCCTGTTGCACGACTTCCTGACCGGGTCGCCGATGGACGACTGGTTCTCGAACGTCGTCCACAACTACTCACAGACCGGGCACGACTACCCGCATTTCTCGCGCGAGGAGATCCAGGGCTACCTGGCCAAGGCGGGCTTCGAATTCTATGAGCTGAAAGAGATCGACGACCCGTACACGGCGACCGGACGTACGCCCGAGGAGGCCGAGCTGAGCCTCGGCGAATACCTCCTGAACATGTACGGCCTCTGCAAGATCGAGGAGTCCCTCGGGACCGAGCGTGCGTCGCGCTGGGCCGCCGACCAGGGAAAGGAGATCTTCCAGTATCCGCGCGAGGACGGGACCGTACAGAAGAGCGCCCTGGAATACGTCGAGGAGCTGGATGTCTGGCGCTTCACGATCCCGCGTAGGGCGATTGTCGGAATCGGCCGGAAACTCTGAGTACGCGCAGGTCCTGAGCATGTCGGCGGCCGAAAGGACGCCATTCGCCAGAACCCGATGACGGCGAAACCGAGCACGCCCGTGGCACCGATTCGGCGTTCACCGGCGGCGGATGGGTGACAGATCCCCGTTCGGTGAACGCGGGCCCACGGAGTCACGATGGCGCCGGTTCGTCTCGGGACCTCACAGGGACGTGGCCCTGTCGATGGAGCCACGGCCACGCGTCCCGCCGGGTGAGGACGGCCAGGTCACCCCCACTTCGGGCGTTTGACGTGAAACCGGAGGCTTCCCCCCTTATGATCCAGCGTAATCCTATATGGGGGTTACAGTGGCGTCCGTTGCGGACCCACTGTTCATGGCACGGACAAGCTCCGAAGGACACGAATTTCAGATGGACCGTTACGCCCTCATCGTCGACGCCTATCACATCCCTTTTGGGGACTCTCGCGGGTTCGCCAGTGCGTTCCGCGACCGCGGCATCCTGCCCGTCGCGGTGATGAGCACGCCGGAACCCATGCCGGCCTTCCTCAAGCGCTGGTTCCCCGAGGACTTCGAGGCGATCCACTACTTCGACGGTGACTTCGAGGCACTCACCACGACGCTGAAGAACTACGACCCGATCTGCATCGTGCCGGGTCTCGAGCCGGGCGTCGAGCTGGCCGGCCGGCTCGTCGACGCCCTGCTGCCGGGAACCGGCAACCTGCCGGGCTCCTCCCCCATTCACCGGGACAAGTCGCTGATGGCCAAGTCCCTGGAGAAGGAGGGCGTTCCGCACCTGCGCACGATCTGCTCCGACGACGGCGACGCCGTCGCCGAGTGGATCCGCGCCAGCGGCCTCGAGGGCGAGCCCCTGGTCATCAAGCCGCCGAAGAGCAGCGGCGCCGAGGACGTCGTCCTCATCGAGGCAGGCGGCGACTGGCGCGCCTACTTCGAGCAGCTGCTCGGCACCAAGAACCACTACGGCATGGTCAACGACGACGTGATCGTGCAGGAGTTCGCCGAGGGCACCGAGTACATCGTCGACCTCTACTCGGTCGATGGCGAGCACGGCCTGGTGGACGTCTGCGAGTACCGCAAGCACAACAAGAACGGCCAGATCGGGATCTACGACGTCGCCGACTTCGTCCACCCCGAGGACCCCGTGGTCGAGGAGCTCGCCGAGTACACCAAGATCGCCGCGCACGCCTGCGGGATCCGCAACGGCTCGACGCACGCCGAGGTGATGCTGACCCCGAAGGGCCCGCGCCTCATCGAGCTCGCGGCGCGCTACTCCGGCAGCTGCATGATGATCTCCGGCTCGCTGGCCACCGGCGACAACCAGATCGACCGTACGGTCCGCCACTACGTGGACGGCGAGTTCCTCCCGAGCTTCGAGATCGTCAAGGAGTGCCGCACGCTCTGGCTGGCGGCGAACCAGGACGGGATCCTGCGCAACATCGAGCTCCTCGACGCCGCGAAGGACCTCCCGACGTTCTTCGCCATGAGCGTCCCGGAGAACGGCACGCACGTCCCGTACACCACCGGCATGAGCAGCAGCCTGGGCTGGATCATCCAGTCCGGCCCGGACTGGGAGTCGATCGAGGCCGACTACGCGATCATCCGGAAGCTGGAGAGCCAGCTCGTCATCGAGCCGACCGAAGCAGGCGGACCCCACCTCCACTCCTGACCCGGCGGACGAGACATCCGAGGAGGCACGACGAGAAAGGAGCCCGGTGGCAACGCTCGTGGCCGGGTGCGGTGTGAGGTTGCTCGGCGACCTCGCCCACCCGCCACCTCGTCGGCCCAGGTCACCACCGCCCCCGGCGCGCGGGCCTCGCCTCCACAGGCCTCGCGCGACCGTGTCGGGCATGTCATCGCGGTGGGGAGCGACGCCGAAGAGGCGTGGAGCCGTGCCGAGTACGCCAGCGAACTGATCGGAATCACCGTTAAATGAGGCTCCCGAATCTCAGAGACGGACTGTGGGCGTCCCCGAACGCCCGCCGCCTGCTCATCGTCTCGATCATCGACTCGACCGGAAACGGCGCCTTCGTGTCCGCCGGGGTCGTCCTGTTCACCACCGTCCTGGGCCTGCGACCGGTCCAGATCGGCCAGGGCATGGCCGTCGGCGCGCTGATCGGGCTGACCGTGTCGGTCCTGTGGGGCGGCCTGGCCGACCGAATCGGCCCGAAGAAGGTGCTGCTGAGTCTCCAGTTGTGGCGTGCGGTCGGCTGTGCCGGATACGTGTTCGTGCACAACTTCGCCGGCTACGTCGCGGTCGTGATCTTCCTCGGCCTGGCCGAACGCGCCAGCCCGCCGATCCTGCTCGCGTTCGTCACCTCCGCGGTGGACGAGTCCGAGCGCGTCAAGACCGCCGCCGCCCTGCGCAGCATCCGCAACGCCGGCTTCACGGTCGGCGCCCTGCTGGCCGCGCTCGCCCTGCTGTCCCCCGGCCGCGCCTCCATGCTGGCCATCGTGCTCGGCAACTCCGCGTCGTTCGTGATCGCGGCGTTCCTGCTGCGCCGGATCGAGCTGGTCCGCGACGCCAAGCCGATCCGCAAGGCCAAGGGCGAGGCTCCCGACCTGGTGCGCAAGCGCCCGGCGTTCCTGCTCGCCACTGTGTTCACCGGGCTGCTCAGCATCCACCGCCAGGTCCTGGCGGTCGGGCTCCCACTCTGGATCGTCACCCACCATCTGGCGCCCAAGTCGATGGTCAGCGTGCTCGTGGCCGTCAACACCGTGCTGGTCGTGGTCCTGCAGGTCCGCTTCAGCCGGCGCTCGGAGGAGGTCGACGTCTCCGCGCGCGTACTGCGGGCCTCCGGATGGCTGATGCTGGTCTGCACCGGGATGCTGGCCCTCGCCGTGGTGCACATGCCCATCAAGCCGTTGACCGTCGGCGCGGTCCTCGTGGTCGCCACCCTCGCGCTCACGCTCGCCGAGATGTGGCAGGCGGCCGGCACCTGGGGGCTGCAGCTGGCGCTGTCGCCGGACAGGTCCCGCAGCCGGTTCTTGTCCGTGTTCAACCTGGGGTCATCGGCTCTGGACGTCTCCGGGGCGTTCATCCTCACGGCCATCGTGCTGCCCGCCGGCGCGGTCGGCTGGCTCGTGCTCGGCGTCGTCCTCGCTCTGATCGGCTCGGCGTCGCCTCCGGTGGCCCGCTGGGCCGAGCGCGAACGGCTGCGCAACGAACCAGCGCCGGCCCCCGAGCAGGCGACCGTCGGCTCCTGACGACTCACGGATAAGGACGACCCCGGAATATGTTCCCCCACCTGGTGCTCGTCGGCGCCCGCATGGAGATCGTGGGCCGGCTGATCGGAGCTCCGGTCACGCTGTCGCTGATCGAGCGGACCGGAACCGACGGCACGTACGGCCGGCAGATGTCGCTGCGCCGGTTCAGCACCGACATCACAGACGTCGACGCCCTCCGCGCGTGTGCACGTGAGGTACACGCCTGGCGGCCCATCGACGCGATGATCGGCCTCACCGAGCACGCCCTGCTGCCCACGGCCATCGTGGGCGAGGAGCTCGGCGCCCGCGTCAACCCGGCGGACGCCGTGGCCCTCGCCCAGGACAAGGCAGGGATGCGGAAGCGCTTAGCCGAGCGCGGGCTCGACACGACCCGCCACCGCGTGTGCGCGAGCCCCGAGCAGGTGCGCGCCTTCCTGAACGAGTGTCGCGGCGGCGTGATCCTCAAGCCGGCCGACGGCAACGGCGGGCGCGGCATCTCACTGGTCCTCGGTACGGACGAGGTCGGCGCCGCCTGGGCGCACACCGCGGCCGAGTCCAGGGCGGGCGGCGTGCTCGCCGAGGAGTACCTGCGAGGACGCGAGATCAGCGTCGAGACGATGAGCGCCGCGGGCGAGCATCGCCTGCTCGCGCTGACCGCCAAGCACAAGACCGACGCGCCCCACTTCGTCGAGATCGCGCATGAGCTGCCGGGCGACATCCCGGACGTCGAGTCGAAGGCCGCCGTCGTCGCCGTCCTGGCGTCGCTGGACGCCATCGGCCACGTCTGGGGCCCGTGCCACACCGAGGTGATCGTGGACGGCGGCCGTGCCACGATCGTGGAGATCAACATTCGGTTCGGCGGGGCACGGATCTGGGAGATGCTGGAGATCATCTACGGGGTGAGCATCTCCTGGGACTCGGCGATGGCGCTCGCGTACGGTCAGCTCCCCGAGCCCCTTCCGGTGCCCCGTGGCGCGGCCGCGGTCCGGTTCCTGACGCCCGAGCCCGGCCGGTTGATCGGCATCACCGGGCTCGCCGGCGCGCTGGCCGCCAAGGGCGTCCTGCGCATCGGTGAGATGAGCAAGGTCGGCGACGTGGTGGCACCGCTCGCCGACTTCCGTGGCCGCGCGGGGTACGTGCTCGCGGCCGGCTCGGACGCGGGGAGCGCCGCCGACGCGGCGAGCCACGCGGCGTCCCTGGTGACCATGCAGACCGTTCCAACGACATCGAGTGGGAAAGACACCTCCATGAGCGAAGATCTCCGTCAGGCCCTCTCCGAGGTCCTGCCCTCCGTCCGGCGTGACCTGGACGAACTCATCAAGATCCCCTCGGTGAGCGCCGATCGCGCACACGACGCGGACACGCGCCGTACCGCGGAGCTGACCGCCGAGCTGCTGCGCGGCGCCGGTGCGCCCGAGGTCGAGATCCTCGACGGCATCGACGGCGGCCAGCCGGCCGTCCTCGCGCGCTACCCGGCGCCGATGGACATGCCGACCGTGCTGCTGTACGCCCACCACGACGTCCAGCCCACCGGCGACGAGGCCCTCTGGGAGAGCGCGCCGTTCGAGCCGACGGTGCGGGACGGCCGCCTGCACGCGCGCGGGTCCTCCGACGACAAGGCCGGCATCGCCGCGCACCTCGCGGCCCTCCGGGTCTTCAACGGCAACCCCCCGGTCGGCGTCACCGTCTTCGTCGAGGGCGAGGAGGAGATCGGCTCGCCGACCCTCGGCCCGATGCTGGAGCGCCACCGCGACAAGCTCAAGGCCGACGTCATCGTGCTCGCCGACTCCGCCAACCTCGAGGTCGGCGCCCCGGCGTTCACGACGACGCTGCGCGGCATGTGCGACTGCGTGGTCGAGGTACGCGCGCTGGAGCACGCGCTGCACTCGGGCATGTTCGGCGGCGCCACCCCGGACGCGCTGACCGCGCTGTGCCGGCTTTTGGCCACGCTGCACGATGACAAGGGCAACGTCGCCATCGAAGGCCTGGTCACCGCGCCGGCACCGGAGACGGAGTACCCCGAGGAGCGGTTCCGCGCCGAGGCCGGCCTGCTCGACGGCGTCCAGCTCATCGGTACCGGGAGCATCGCGGAACGGGTCTGGAGCCGGCCCGCGTGCACGGTCCTGGCGATCGACGCGACGTCCGTGGCGAACGCCTCCAACACGCTCGCCAAGTCGGCCCGCGCCAAGATCAGCCTGCGGCTGGCGCCGGGTGAGAACGCCGCCGAGGGCCGTGAGAAGCTCGTGCGCCACCTGCACGAGAACGCTCCGTGGGGCGTGCAGATCGAGGTGACCGGCGGCAAGGCCGGCAGCCCCTACACGATCGCCGCGGAGGGCCCCGCCTTCGACGCGGCACGCGCGGCGTACGGCGCGGCCTACGGCAAGGACGTGGTCAACGTCGGCATCGGCGGCACGATCCCGTTCATCGCCGCGTTCGCCGACGCGTTCCCCGACGCCGCCATCCTCGTGACCAGCGCGGGCATGGACCCCGACTCCCGCGCGCACGGCGCGAACGAGAGCCTGGACCTCGGCGACTTCGAGAACGCCTGCCTGAGCGAGATCCTCCTGCTCACCGAGCTGGCGGCCCGCAACGACGCGGGCAAGCGCGCCCGGGTCATCTGACCTTCGACGCCGAAACGCCGGGCCACCGCATCGCGGTGGCCCGGCGTTCGCGTTCGCGGGGTCAGGCGCCGCGCAGTGAGGCGCCCATCCGCTCGGTGGCCTCGGCGACGGCGGCGTCGCGGGCCGCGGTCGTCTCCTCCGCCGTCAGCGTACGGTCGGCCGCGCGGAACCTCAGGGTGTAGGCGAGCGACTTGTTGCCCTCGCCGGCCTGCTCACCGGTGTAGAGGTCGAACAGCCGCACCGACTCCAGCAGCTCGCCGGCCCCGTGCCGGTCGATGCCGGCCCGCAGCGCGGCCTCGACGTCGGCGGCGGGCACGTCCTGCGGTACGACCAGCGCGACGTCCTGCGTCGCCACCGGGTAGGTGGTGATGTCCGGAGCGGGCACCGTGCCGACCGCGAACGGCTCGAGCCGGGTCAGGTCGAGCTCCATCGCGCAGGTACGGGCCGGCAGGTCGTAGGCCTTGGTGACGCGCGGGTGCAGCTCGCCGGCGTGCCCCACCAGGGTCCCGCCGGCCAGCAGCTTCGCGCAGCGGCCGGGGTGCCAGGGCGCGTGCTGGTCGGCGACGATCTCCAGCTCCACGCCTGCCTCGCCCGCGACCGTACGCGCGGCCTCGATGGCGTCGGCCCAGGTCGCCGGGCGTCCGGGGCCCCACCAGCCGGCCGGGTCACGCTCGCCGGCCAGTACGGCGCCGACGCGCAGCGGCTGGTCCGGGACCGCCGCCTCGATCGCGGCGAGCTCCTCCGGCGTCGGGCCGCGGTGCAGCGGCGGGCGCGGCGGACGGGTGGCGGCGCCGGGTCGCGGCCGGTAGACCAGGCCCATCTCGAACAGCGCCACGTCGGTGAAGCCGCGCCCGACGTTGCGGCTCAGCGCGCGCAGCAGGCCGGGCAGCAGGGTCGTCCGCAGCAGCGGCTCGTCGTCGGTGAGCGGGTTGGCGAGGCGCAGCGCGCGCCGACGGTCGTCGTCGGCGGGAAGCTGCAGGGCGTCCCAGTCGCCCTCGGACGCGAACGGGTAGCCGAGCACCTCGGAGTAGCCGTCGGCGGCGAGCGCGCGGCCGACCCTGCGGCGGAGCCGCTGGGTGGACGTGAGCCCGCGCCCGGGGACCGAACGCGGCACGCGGGCGGGGATGTTCTCATACCCCTCGAGGCGGATGACCTCCTCGGCGAGGTCGTTGGGGTCGCGCAGGTCCGGGCGCCACGACGGCGGCGTCACGGTCAGCGCGTCCGTGCCGGAGACCGCGCAGCCGACGTCGCCGAGCCGGCGTACGACGGTGTCGCGGCCGTACTCCATGCCGGCCACCCGGTCGGGGTGGTCGGCCCGCATCGCGATCGCGCGCGGCTCGAGCGGTGCGCGCAGGCAGGTCTCCCCCGGCACGATCTCGGCCTTGCCCAGCTCGGCGAGCAGGCGTACGGCCTCGGCCGCCGCCTGCCGCTGGAGCTCGTGGTCGACGCCGCGCTCGAAGCGGTACGAGGAGTCGCTGTGCAGCTTGTGCCGGCGCGCGGTGCGCGCGATGGCCTCGGGCGAGAAGTGCGCGGCCTCGATGACGATGTCGGTGGACTTCTCGTCGATCTCGGTGGTCAGCCCGCCCATGACGCCCGCGATGTTGACCGGGCCGGACTCGTCGGTGATCAGGATGTCCTCGGGGTCCAGGTCGCGTACGACGTGGTCGAGGGTCTCCATCCGCTCACCCGGCGCGGCGCGGCGTACGACGATCGGGCCCTTGAGCTTGCCACGGTCCCAGGCGTGCAGCGGCTGGCCGAACTCCAGCATCAGGTAGTTCGTGATGTCGACGGCCAGCGAGATCGAGCGGACGCCGCACTTCTGCAGCCGGCGCATCAGCCAGATCGGGCTGGGCGCCGCCGGGTCCAGGTCGCGTACCTCCCGCAGGACGTAGCGCGAGCAGGCGCCGGGGTCCGCGATGGACGCCGGGTAGGACTCGCCGGTCGCGGCGGGTGGCTCGGTCGCGGCGGGGTCGTTGAAGCGCACCCCGAACGCCGTGGCGGCCTCACGCGCGATCCCGCGGATCGAGGCGGTGTAGCCGCGGTCCGGAGTGATGGCGATGTCGAGGACGTCGTCGCGCAGCTGGAGCAGCTCGACGGCATTCTGGCCGGGTACGACGCCCGAGGACTCGTGCAGCACGAGGATGCCGTCGTGGCCGTCGCCCATGGCCAGCTCGCGCTCGGAGCAGATCATGCCCTCGGACAGCCGCCCGTACGTCTTGCGCGAGCCGATCTCGAACCCGCCGGGCAGCACGCCGCCCGGCAGGATGACGACGACCAGGTCGCCCTCGGCGAAGTTGGTCGCGCCGCAGATGATGTTCTGCGCTTCCGGGTTGCCGACATCGACCTGGCAGTACCGGATCGGCTTCTTGAACTCGGTGAGCTCCTCGACCGCCAGGACCCGGCCGACCACGAGCGGGCCGGTCAGGTCGGTGCCGAGCTCGTCGATGCTCTCCACCTCGAGCCCGGCGGCGATCAGCCGCCGGGCGATCTCGCGTGCGTCCGCGCCCGCCGGCAGCTCGGCGTACTCACGCAGCCACGAAATTGGGACGCGCATTCAGATCTCCATTCCGAAGGCGCGAGTGAAGCGAACGTCACCCTCGACCATGTCGTGCATGTCCTCGACCCCGTGCCGGAACATCAGCGTGCGCTCGACGCCGAGTCCGAACGCCCAGCCGCTGTACCGCTCCGGGTCGACGCCGCAGGCGACCAGCACCCGCGGGTTGACCATGCCGCAGCCGCCGAGCTCGATCCAGCCCTCGGACCGGCACGTACGGCACGGGTCGCCGCCGGGCTCCGCGGAGGCGCCACGGCAGACGAAGCACTCCATGTCCACCTCGGCGGATGGCTCGGTGAACGGGAAGAAGTAGGGGCGGAACCGGGTCCGCAGCCCCTCGCCGAACATGCCTGAGGCGAACGCGCCGATCGCGCCGCGCAGGTCGGCCATCGTGATGCCCTCGTCGACGACCAGGCCCTCCATCTGGTGGAAGACCGGGCTGTGCGTCGCGTCGAGCTCGTCCGTGCGGAACGTCTTGCCCGCGCCGACGACGTAGACCGGCAGCTCGCGGCTCAGCAGCGCGCGGATCTGCATCGGCGACGTGTGCGTGCGCAGGACCAGGCCGGAGTCCTCGGACTCGACGAAGAAGGTGTCCTGCATCTCGCGCGCGGGGTGCGCGGGCGGGAAGTTGAGGGCGTCGAAGTTGAACCAGTCGGCCTCGACCTCGGGCCCCTCGACGACCTCGAAGCCCATGGAGACGAAGACGTCGGCCATCCGCTCCTGGATCGTGGTGATCGGGTGCCGGGCGCCCTTGGGCGTACGGTTCCAGGGCAGGGTGACGTCGACGGCCTCCTCGACGAGGACGCGCTGGTCACGCTCGTCCTCCAGCTCGGCCTGGCGCTGCTTGAGCGCCTCGGAGACGTCGCGGCGTGCGGTGCCGACGCGCTTGCCGGCCTCGGCCTTGGCCTGGGGCGGCAGCGCGCCGATCTCGCGGTTGGCGAGCGCGAGCGGAGAGCGGTCGCCGGCGTGGGCCAGCCGGACCTGCTTCAGCTCGTCCAGGCTCGAGGCCGCCTCGATGGCGGCGAGGGCCTCCGCGCGCATGCGGGCCACCTCGTCCGGGTGCAGCGCGGTGACCTCGACCGGGTCATAGGACTTGTTGGGTGCGGACATGTTTTCGGACAACTCCAGCGGGTGCGGAATGACGATCAAGTCTAGTCGGCATGCGCCCGCGCCCCCGGCCGATCAGGTCTGATCAGACCTGATCGGAGCCGACGATCATGTATCGGAGGAGCGGCCGGGAAGCCCGCTCGGTGCTCTCAGGCGTAGTCCGGAGCTCCGGCGGGCAGGCTAAATCGAAACTCCGCGCCGCCGCCCGGGGCACGCCGTACGTTGATGGTGCCACCGTGCGCCTCGACCAGGCCCTTCACGATGTAGAGGCCGAGGCCCGTGCCTCCGCGCGGCTGGCCGTGACCGCGCCAGAACTGCCGAAAGACCCGTTGCGCGGCCTCGGGCGGGATTCCCTCGCCCTCGTCGCGTACGGACACGACGGCTCCCCGCACGCGTGAGTCCGGCTCCACCACAATCGTGACAGTACCAGCACCGTGTCGGACGGCGTTCTCCACCAGGTTGCCGAGGATCTGGTCGATCTTGTCGGGGTCGAGCCACATCTCGGGCAGCTCGCCCGGCACGTCGAGGACGAAGCGGTCGGCGGGCTCGCCCGCCACGACCCGGCCGGCGATCACCTTGCGGGCCTGCTCGACCAGGTCCACGACCTGGCGCCGCATCTCCAGGCGGCCCGCCTCGATGCGGGACACGTCGAGCAGCTCGGTGATCAGCCGCGTGACCCGGTCGGCGTCGGCGTTGACCGTCTCGAGCATGACGCGCTTCTGGTCGTCGTTGAAGCGGTGCCACTTGGCGAGGAGCGTCGCGGTGAAGCCCTTCACGCTGGTGAGCGGGGACCGCAGCTCGTGGGCGACCGTCGAGACCAGGTCGGCGCGGCTGCGCTCCTGCCGGGCCCGGCGGCTCGCGTCGCGGAACGCCACGGTGAACGCGGTGACCTGGCCGTCTCCGTCGCGCGTATAGGAGGCGGTCACCAGCAGCTCGCGCCCGTCGGCCAGGTGCAGGGGCGCCTCGGGATGGCGGCTGCGGGTGCCGAGCCCGTGATAGGGGTCGGTGCACTTCCACCAGTCGCGGCCGTCTGAGTCGAAGAGCGGGAGCACGACCGCGGCGTCACGGCCGAGCGCGTCGGGACGCGGGAGGCCGATGAGGCGTACGGCGGCGTTGTTGAAGACCGCGACCCTGCTGTTGGCGTCGGCGACGAGCAGCCCGTCGGGGAGTGAGTCGGGGTCGAGTCCCGCGGTGAATCCACCCTGGCCGAGCCCGCGGTGGAGGTCCGGTCCTACCACGACCGCCACCACCTCCCCGAGTCCGTGGGCGCGAACAGCACGAGGATAGTAGGGAACACCGAAACCCCGCCACGTGAGCGGGCTAATGCCTGGTCGACCGCGTGTGTCGACACGCTCGGGACACTCGTCCCAGGGTGTGTCTGACAGATCGCGTTCGTCGCGAGCGGCGTCCAGGCGGCGCGTCGCAAGGCGGAGGAGGGAGTCAGCCTGGTTTGGCTGTCGACCGACGACAACGCGGCGAGGCGTCGTCTGGACGCCGCGCAGTAGGACAGGGATCTGTCAGACACGCCCTAGGTCGTGAGCGCGTCGTCGACGCTGTCGTAGGGCCGGAACACCTGGTCCAGCCGGGTGATCTCGAGGATGCGCCGCTGCGTGGGCGCGACGCCGGTGAGGCGCACCTCGCCGCCGCTCTCACGGACGCGGTTGTTCACCGCGACGAGGACGCCCAGGCCGGCGGCGTCACAGAAGCGCACGCCGGAGAAGTCGACGACCAGCTGCGCGTGCCCGTCATCGACGAGGGCGAACAGGATCGTGCGCAGCTCCCCTGAGGTGTGCACATCGATCTCACCGCAGATCGCGACCACGGCGGACCGGCCGTCGGTGCGCACGAGCGTGGTCATCAGGCCTCGCGCGGTGGTGCTGCAGCGGCGCACACCGCCACGCGCCGTACGCATCCGCGAGGTGGCCGCGTCGCGGGCCATCCTGTGGCGCCGTGGCGCGGGGATGCCACTCACATTGGTAGTCACGGTCTCGCCCCGTTCTCGAAATACCCATGGACACCATAGGCAACTCTTAGGACGCTCGGATCCCCCGGCAGGTTGGTTCCCTCTCATCCTCCCGGCGGAGTCGCTTCACCGATCATGTCGGCTTTCACGCGGATCGGCCAATCGGCTGCGTGTTCGATCACGGAGGGTCACCTGCGAGGAGGGTGCCGGGCAGCGGCCGACAATGCCCGCGAGGGCTCTGTCAAGAGGCGATCAAGCGCGGATCGCCCGGATTGATTATGGTTGAACGCCGATGACCGACAACACCGTGGGCTCGACTCACCGCCCCCTCCGCGACATGGTCACGGCGGAGCTGCGCCGTTTGATCCTCACGGGTGAGCTGACCCCGGGCGAGCGGCTGGTCGAGGACCGGCTCGCCAAACGACTCGGCGTCTCGCGCAACCCCGTGCGCGAGGCCATCCGCGTGCTCGCGACCGAGGGGTTCGTCGAGGTCACGCCGCGTCGCGGCGCCGCCGTCGCGCGGTTTCCGGCCGAGGAGGCCGAGGAGCTGTTCGACGTGCGGATGGCCCTCGAGGGGCTGACCGCGCGCCTGTCCGCGCGCAAGGTGACCGCGGAGTCCTCACGCCGGCTGCGGCAGGTGCTCGACTCCGCGCGCATCGCGGTCGATGAGGGGCGGCTCGACGAGGTCGCGGACCTGAACACCGCCTTCCACGGCACGGTCGCCGAGACGGCCGGAAACGCGTACCTGCACCTCGTGGTGGGGCCGATGCTCCGGCGGGCGCAGTGGGTGTTCCAGCAGACGGCGCGGCATCGGGCGCCGCACTCGTGGACCGAGCACCTGGGCCTGTACGAGGCCATCGCGGCCGGTGACGAGGCGGAGGCCGAGGCCAGGGCGGTGGCCCATGTGGCAGCCGCGAGGCGTTCGTACCTAGCGGCCCTGCGCGAGACCTGACAAACTCGGCACCCCTCGAAACGTCCACGTAACTCTGGTTTTGTATACAGTCTCCCGATAAGTCTTCTCCTGTCCCCTCCCGAAATCTCCGATCGGCGAAGGAGCGACCTCCATGCACATCTCTCGTGGCCTCGCGGCGACACTCGTCGCCCTGTCCCTCGCGGCCGTGGCCGCGTGTTCCGGCGGTGGCGGAACGGCGAAACCCTCGGTCTCCGGTGCCGCCGCCGACAACCGCACCGTCAAGAACGGCGGCACCCTCACGCTCGCGCTCGCCGCCGACCCGGACGCGCTGGACCCGAGCACCTCCACCACGCTGATCGGCCGCGAGGTGTTCACCTCGCTCTGCGAGAAGCTGTACGACATCGACGCGAACTCCAAGATCGTTCCGCAGCTCGCCACCGGGCTTCCCACGATGTCGGCGGACGGCAAGACCGCCACCATCAAGCTGCGCACGGGCGTGAAGTTCAATGACGGCACCCCCTTCGACGCCGCGGCCGTGAAGAAGTCGCTCGACCGCCACCGGACGTACAAGAAGTCCGCCCGCATCTCCGACCTCGCCGCCGTGCAGAAGATCGACGTCGTGGACCCGTCCACGGTCAAGGTGACGCTGTCGCGCACGTTCACGCCGCTCACCGCCCAGCTCGCCGACCGCGCCGGCATGGTGATGTCGCCGAAGGCCCTGGACTCCGAGGGCGACAACTTCGGCACGAATCCGGTGTGCGTGGGGCCCTTCAAGTTCGCGAGCCGCACCTCGGGGAACCAAATCGTGCTGGACCGCGCTCCGGACTACTACGACGCGTCCAAGGTCAAGCTCGACCACGTCGTCTACAAGGTCATCGTGGACCCGAACGTACGGGCCGCGAACCTCAAGTCCGGCGACGTGCAGGCCGCCGAGGAACTCGCCACGACGACGGTCGCGGGCGTACAGGGCGACCCGAAGCTCCGGGTGGTCTCCGGCGGCGGCCTGGGCAACTACGGCATCGACATCAACGTCACCAACGCCAACGGCTCGACGGAGAAGCCCGCCGAGGTGAACACTCCGCTGGGCAAGAGCCCCGAGCTGCGCCAGGCCTTCGAGCTGTCACTCGACCGCACCCTCATCAACAAGGCCGTCTACAACGGGCTCAACCAGCCCGACTGCAGCCCGCTCCCGCTGAACAGCCCGTACCGGCCCGCCGGCGTGACCTGCTCGAGCCGTGACGTCGCCGCCGCCAAGCAGCTCGTCGCCAAGTCGGGTGTGAAGACGCCGATCCCGGTGAAGCTCACCGTGCCCTCGGACGCGACCAGCGCGCGGCTCGGCCAGGTCATCCAGCAGATGACCAAGGAGACCGGCTTCGACGTCTCCGTGCAGCCTGTGGACTTCGCGACCTCGCTGGACCAGGCCGCAGCCGGGAAGTTCGACGCCTACACGAGCGGATGGTCCGGGCGCATCGACCCCGACGGCGACCTGTCCGGCCTGATCACCGGCGGTGGGAAGAACAACTACTCCGGAATCGCCGACCCGGGGATCGACGAGCCGATCCAGCAGGCCGCCGCCACGAGCGACGTCGCCAAGCGCAAGGAGCTCTACGCCAAGGCGCTCGCGCGAGCCGCCGAGCTGCGCGGGAACATTTACCTCTACCACAACCTGTACTACCTGGGCATGGCCAAGAACATCGCCGGCATCAAGTACTACGCCGACGGACTCCCCAGGCTCGGAACCGCCGGCTACGCGGCCCAGTAACGATGGGACCGTTCATCCTGCGGCGGATCGGCGCGGCGGCGATCGTGCTCTTCCTGGGCAGCGTCCTGGTCTTCCTCGGAGTCAGGGCGCTGCCCGGCGATCCGGCCCGCGTGCTCGCCGGGCAGGAGGCGGGCCCGGAGGCGATCACCGCCATCCGCCACGAGTACGGCCTCGACCAGCCGCTCCCCGTGCAGTACGCGCACTACGTCGGCCACGCGATCCGCGGCGACTTCGGCCGCTCCACCCAGGACCGCCTGCCGGTGGGCCACATCCTGGTGGAGCGGCTGCCGGTCACCATCGAGCTGTCGGTGCTGGCCATGCTCGTGGCCGTCGGGGTCGGCGTCACGGCCGGCATCGTGGCCGCGACACGTCGTGGCCGCCTCGCCGACCACGTCGCCACCGCCTTCGGGCTGGTCGGCCTGTCCGTCCCGCACTTCTGGCTCGGCATCCTCGGCATCCTGCTGTTCTCGGTGAAACTGCACTGGCTACCCGCGTCCGGGTACGTCGCGTTCACCGGTGATCCCGGTGGCAACCTCGAACGCATGCTGATGCCCGCGATCGTCCTGGGCACCGGCTTCGCGGCGGTGCTCATGCGGCAGACCCGATCGGCGATGCTCGGGTCGCTGTCCTCGGACTACGTCCGCACCGCGCGCTCCAAGGGCCTGCCGGAACGCTCCGTCGTCGGCGTGCACGCGCTGCGCAACAGCCTGACGACCGTGGTGACCGTCCTGGGCCTACAGCTCGGCGCGCTGATCAGCGGCGCGGTCGTGACCGAACAGATCTTCGTCATCCCGGGGTTCGGCAAGCTCACCATCGACGCCGTGCTGACCCGCAACTACCCGGTCATCGAGGCGGTGGTGCTGGTCACGGTCGTCGGCTACATCGCGGTGAACCTTCTCGTCGACATCACGTACGCGCTGCTGAATCCGCGGATCCGACTGTCTGGAGCGGAACATGGCTGATCAGCTCCTGTCCGTGCCGGCGGGCCGGGTCCAGGTGCCGCCCGGCCGGCTCCGCCAGACCTGGCGGAGGTTCCGCCGCCGCCCGGCCGCGATGGTCGGGCTGGTGCTCGTCGCGTTCTTCCTGGTCCTCGCGATCGTCGGGCCGTTCGTGACCGGCGACCCCGCGGCGCAGGACTACGTCGCCACGCTGGCGCCGCCGTCCGGCGCGCACCTGCTGGGCACCGACGACCTGGGCCGCGACGTGCTCGCCAGGATCGCGTACGGCGCGCGGGTCTCGCTCGAGGCCGGCGTGCTGTCCACGCTGCTGGCGATGGTGATCGGTATCCCGATCGGGCTCGTCGCGGGCTACTACCGCCGGGTGCTGGACCCGATCGTGATGCGGCTGGTCGACGTCGTGCTGGCGTTCCCGTTCCTGGTCTTCGCGGTCGGCATGGCCGCCATCCTGGGGCCGTCCCTGCGCAACGTCGTCATCTCGCTCGGCGTCTCCCAGCTCCCGGGGATCATCCGGATCACCCGCGGCGAGGTGCTCGTGATCGCCCAGATGGACTACGTGTCGGCGGCGGTCGCCGATGGCGCGGGCGATGGCCGGATCATGTTCCGGTACGTGCTGCCCGGCGCGACCAGCGCGCTGATCGTGCAGGCCACCGTGGCCATCCCGACCGCGATCATCGGCGAGGCGGTCCTGTCCTTCCTCGGCCTGGGCGTACAGCCGCCGACGCCGTCGTGGGGCGTGATCCTGACGAGCGCGCAGCAGTTCCTCGACCAGGCGCCGTGGCTCGCGATCTGGCCCGGCCTGATGATCGCTCTCGCCACGCTCGGCTTCAACCTGCTCGGCGACGGCATGCGCGACGTCCTCGACCCACGGAGCGCCCGATGAGCCTTCTCGAGATCACCGATCTGCGGGTCGGCTTCGACACCGAGGACGGTGAGGTGAGCGCCGTACGCGACATCTCGCTGAGCCTCGAACGCGGGGAGATCCTCGCGCTGTGCGGCGAGTCGGGCTGCGGCAAGTCGGTCACCGCGATGTCGGTGCCGCGGCTGCTGCCGCCGGACACCACGCGGCTGTCCGGCTCGATCCGGCTCGACGGCCGTGAGCTGACCGAGCTGTCGGACCGCCAGCTGCGCGAGATCCGCGGCAAGGACGTCTCCGTGGTGTTCCAGGAGCCGATGACCTCGCTGAACCCCTCGTTCACCGTCGGGTTCCAGATCGCCGAGGTGCTGCGCCGGCACGAGAACCTGTCGCGGTCGGCCGCCCGCGCCCGCGCCGTCGAGCTGCTCGAGCTGGTCGGCATCCCCGCGCCGGCGCGGCGCATCGGGGAGTACCCACACCAGCTGTCCGGTGGCATGCGCCAGCGCGTGATGATCGCGATCGCGGTGGCGTGCTCGCCGCGGGTCCTGATCGCCGACGAGCCGACGACCGCGCTGGACGTCACGATCCAGGCCGGGGTGCTCGACGTCTTCCGCGACCTGCGCGACCGGCTCGGCACCGCGATCATCCTGATCACCCACGACCTCGGCGTGGTCGCGGACATCGCCGACCGCGCCGTCGTCATGTACGCGGGCCGCGCCGTCGAGCAGGCCTCGGTGACCGAGCTGTTCGCCCGGCCGCGGCACCCGTACACGGCCGGGCTCATGCGGGCGCTGCCCTCGGCCGCGGTCACGGGCGAGGACGGTCGCCCGCGGCTCGCGGAGATCCCAGGCCTCGTGCCGCCGCCGTTCGGCGACCCGGACGAGTGCGCGTTCCACCCGCGCTGCCCCCGCGCGCGAGACGACTGCCGGGCCCAACGCCCCGTACTCGAGGCCTATGACGCGGGGCACCTCGCGGCCTGCTTCCATCCCCAACCGGCGACGGGAGACGACTCATGAGCGGATCCGTCCTCGAGGTGAAGGACCTGGTGAAGCACTACCGCTCGCGAGGGCGCGGACCCGCGGTACGCGCCGTCGACGGCGTCTCCCTGTCCATCGGGCAGGGCGAGGTGCTCGGCCTGGTCGGCGAGTCGGGCAGCGGCAAGTCGACGATCGGCAAGTGCGTCCTGCGCCTGACCGAGCCCACGGCCGGGATCGTCGAGCTGGGTGGCCGTGACATCACGCACCTGTCCGCGCGTGCGCTGCGGCCGTTGCGCCGTGACGTGCACACGGTCTTCCAGGACCCCTACTCCTCTCTCAACCCGAGGTTCACGGTCGCCCAGATCGTCGCCGAGCCGTTGCGGCGGCACGGGGTCGCGCGCGGCGCCGAGGTCGGCGAGCGGGTGACCACGATGCTGGAGAAGGTCGGCCTGCGCACCGAGATGCGGTCCCGGTACCCGCACGAGCTGTCCGGCGGCCAGCGCCAGCGAGTCGGGCTCGCCCGCGCGCTGATCCTCGAGCCGAAGCTCGTCGTGGCCGACGAGCCCGTGTCGGCGCTGGACGTGTCGGTGCAGGCCTCGGTGCTCAACCTGATCGCCGACCTGCAGCGGGACATGGGCTTCTCCTGTCTGTTCATCACCCACGACCTGTCGGTGGTGGAGTTCCTCGCGGACCGGATCGCGGTGATGTACCTCGGGCAGATCGTGGAGACCGGGCCGACGAAGAAGATCTTCGCGCGGCCGCAGCACCCGTACACGCAGGCGCTGCTGTCCGCCGCGCCCGAGCCCGACCCCGTGCGGCAGCGGCAGCGCCACCGCGTCGTGCTCGGCGGCGAGGTCCCGAGCCCCCTCGATCCGCCGTCCGGATGCCGGTTCCACACCCGGTGCCCGGTGGCCATCGACACGTGCCGGACGGACGTGCCCGTCCTGGCCGCCGTACGCGACGAGGCTCAGCCCGTCGCGTGCCATCTCGTCACGCCGACCGAGCTGCCCGACATCGCTGGAAGGGACTAGCGTGTTCACAACCCGCCCCGAGCTGACCGGTGACTTCGGCATGGTCGCGAGCACTCACTGGCTCGCCTCCGCCGCCGGGATGAGCGTGCTCGAGCGCGGCGGCAACGCGTTCGACGCCGCGGTCACCGCCGGGTTCGTTCTCCAGGTCGTCGAGCCGCACCTGAACGGGCCGGGCGGCGAGGTGCCCATCCTGGTCTGGAGCGAGGACGACGGACGCGCCTCGACGGTCTGCGGGCAGGGAACCGCGCCGGGCGGCGCCACGATCGAGCACTACACCGGCCTCGGCCTGGACCTCGTACCCGGGACCGGGCTGCTGGCCGCGACCGTACCGGGGGCGTTCGACGCCTGGATGCTGATGCTCGAACGCTGGGGCACCTGGTCGGTGGAGGACGTCCTGGCGCCGGCCATCGCGTACGCCGAGGGCGGGTTCCCCGTCCTCGACCGCATCGCGGGCACGATCGGAACGGTCCAGCGGATGTTCAACGAGGACTGGCCCACCTCCGCCGAGGTCTGGCTGCGCGACGGCGCCGTACCCGCCGTCGGGTCGCGGTTCACCAGCCCGGTCCTGGCCGCGACGTACCGCCGCATCGTGGACGAGACGCGCACGGTATCGGGCCGCGAGGCGCGGATCACCGCGGCGCGCGACCTCTGGTACCGCGGCTTCGTGGCCGAGGCGATCGCGCGATTCTGCGCGGAGACCGCCTGGCGCGACACCTCGGGCCGCGTCCACGGCGGGCTGCTGACCGGTGACGACCTCGCCGCGTGGTCGGCCACGACCGAGGACCCGATCGGCTTCGACTACCGCGGCCACACCGTGCTCAAGACCGGCCCGTGGGGCCAGGGCCCCGTCTTCCTGCAGCAGCTCGCGCTGCTGTCCGGCCTCGACCTGGACGCCGCCGGGCATCTGTCCGCCGACTACGTCCACGCCGTCACCGAGGCCGCCAAGTTGGCCTTCGCCGACCGCGAGGCCTGGTACGGCGACCCGAACGCCACCGATGTGCCGATGGAGACGCTGCTCGGCGCGGACTACAACGCCGCGCGCCGTGCGCTGATCGGTGACACGGCGAGCCACGAGCTGCGGCCGGGCTCCCCTGACGGGCGCTCGCCCGTGCTGTCCACGCCGTCCGCGCCGGGTGTCCCCGCGGCCGAGGGCGCCGGCGAGCCGACCGTACGCACCGACGGGCGGGCCAGCGGCGACACCTGCCACCTCGACGTCGCCGACCGGCACGGCAACCTCGTGTCGGCGACGCCGAGCGGCGGCTGGCTGCAGAGCTCCCCGATCATTCCCGAGCTGGGCTTCTGCCTGGGTACGCGGGCGCAGATGTTCTGGCTGGAGCCCGGCCTGCCCGCCTCATTGCGCCCCCGCACACGGCCACGTACGACGCTGTCGCCGTCGATGGCGCTGCGCGACGGGCGGCCGTGGCTGGCGTTCGGCACGCCGGGCGGTGACCAGCAGGACCAGTGGAGCGTGCAGTTCTTCCTGTCGCTCGTCCACGGCGGGCTGAACCTCCAGGAGGCCATCGACGCGCCCATGCACCATTCGGCGCACTTCCCCAGCTCGTTCTTTCCCCGCGGAGCACAGCCCGGCGTCCTGCTCGTCGAGGACCGGCTCGACCCCGCGGTGGTCGAGGAGCTCGGCCGGCGCGGGCACGTCGTGGACGTCCAGGGTCCGTGGACCCTCGGCCGCCTCAGCGCGGTCGCCCGCGACGGCGAGGCGCCCGGTTTCCTGCGCGCCGCGGCGAACCCGCGCGGCGTCCAGGGCTACGCGGTCGGACGGTGACGCGTGAACCTTCCTGAGGCCGGCCTTCTCGCGGGGGCGGGTGTGGCCGCGGGCGTCGTCAACGCGATCGCCGGGGGCGGCTCTCTGATCTCCTTCCCCGCCCTGCTCGCCGTCGGCTACCCGACCGTGTCCGCCAACGTCACCAACACGGTGGCGCTGTGGCCCGGCTACATCGGCGGCGCCGTCGGCTACCGCGCCGAACTCGCCGGCCAGCGCGGACGCTCCATCGCCTTCAGCGTGACCAGCGTCATCGGGGCCGTGATCGGCTGCCTGCTCCTGCTGATCACGCCGGGCGGGGTGTTCGACGCGCTCGTACCGATCCTGATCGCGGTCGCGAGCCTGCTGCTCGCCCTGCAGCCGTGGCTGAAGTCCAAGCTCACCGCGTCGGAACGCATGTCAGGCGGCAGCCATCGGCTCCTCCTGCACGGCGGGATCCTGCTCGGCGGCGTGTACGGCGCCTACTTCGGCGCCGGGCTCGGCGTCATGCTGCTCGGCATCCTCGGCGTGTTCGTGCACGACCACCTGCAACGCGTGAACGCCGTACGCGCCGTCCTGTCCCTGGTCATCAATACGGTGGCCTTCGCGGCGTTCGCGCTCTTCGGCCCGGTGCGCTGGCCCGCCGTCGCGGTTATGGCCGCGGCCAGCCTGGTGGGCGGCTTCCTCGGCGCCCGCGTGGCCCGGCTGCTGTCCCCCACCGTCCTGCGCACCGTCATCGTGACGTTCGGCATCGGCGTCGCGGTGGCCCTCGCGCTGCGCTAACCGAGCATGTGGACGATGCGGACGATCGCGTCCGCACGGTACTGAAGGTTCTCGATCTCGGGCGTGTCGTGGTAGCTGGTGATCAGGATGCCTGCGGAGATCTCCCAGGTCGGGAGGTGCCCGGCGATCATCGCCTCGCGCAGGGCCGGTGGCAGGACGAGCCCTTCCGCGCCGCGAACCAGGAACTTGCGGTCGAACTCTGCGTCCCCTGTGCCGACACCCCGTACGGGCATCAGCGCCCCACCGATCTTCGTACGCCTGCTGAGGTCGACGTCCGGGTAGGCCCAGCCGGGCCGCAGGAAGTAGCGGGTCAGGTTGTGGGTCGTGTGGTGGGTCGTCTGGCCGCCCGGACCGGACGAGTCGCCGGTTCTCCTGGTCTCGGTCCAGTGGTGCCACACCAGCCACAGGTCGAACCCCTGGGAGCGGGTGCCTAGCACCAGTTCGGACCGCCGCGAACGCGCGGCCTCCTCCACCGGCCTGGGCAGCGGCGCGCCCATCGGCGGTGGCCGCCAGCCGTACTGCACCGCGTACGCCCACAACTCCTCACGCCGCACCCGCTCGCGGCGCGCGACCCTGACCAACAGCAGGACCATCCCCACGACGAACGCGGCGAAGAGCACGAAGAACCCGAGCGGCACGATCGCGATCAATGCCCCCGTTCCGGACGCGAACGTCCCCTCGCCCGGCGCACTGAGTACCGCGATCACGTCGGCTTGGACGAATCACCCGTACGCGAGGTTCCATTTCCTCCCCGAAGATGCCAACCGCCCGGCCGTCACCCGCGTCTTCTTCTCGACCTGGAGGTGACGTCCATGTACGTGACGGCGTGGAGCAATGGCAGTGGCGGCTACGGATTCAAGATCGGCGAGCACGATCGGGATCGTTTCTTCGACCCGGATCGGCCTCGCGTGGTCCTGGAACTCACCGGCCAGGGCGAGATCGTCGTGGCCCTGTCGCCGTCCTTCTGGCGCACCTGCCGCGAACTGCGCAGCGCCCAGATCGGCCGCTGGCTCCGCCTCAACGGCCTCGCCCCCTGGCCCAACGGCCGTCCCCCGAAGGTCCTGATGGAGCAGACCACCGACGACCACTTCACCGTACGCCTCCTCCCCGCCCGCTGACCCCGCGGTCGTACGGCGCATGCCGCTGGAGATCGGGTTGTGTCGGGCGGGCAGGCTCGCCGACCAGAACTCGGTCCGCGAGCCGCAGTCCGACTCAGAGTCGCGTGCCTGCTGAGAGCGAGTGGTCAGTGAGCGCGTTGGGCTCGGGCCGAGGTGTAGAGGCAGACGGCGGCGGCGGTGGCGAGGTTCAGGCTTTCGGCGCCGCCGTAGATGGGGACGCGGACGACCTCGTCGACGGCGGACAGGATTTCCTCTGGGAGGCCCCAGGCCTCGTTGCCGAACACCCAGGCCGTGGGGCCGTCGAGCCGTCCCGCGTCGAGGGCGGTGTCCAGGGATCGCTCCCCCGCGCCGTCGGCGGCGATGATGGTCAGGCCCGCGTTCTTCAGGGCCGGGATGACCGTGTCGAACCGGGGTCCGACGACGACCGGCGGGTGGAAGATGCTGCCGGCCGAGGCGCGGACGCATTTGCCGTTGTACGGGTCGACGGAGGCGTCGGTGAAGATCACCGCGTCGGACCCGGCGGCGTCGGCGGTCCGCAGGACCGTGCCGGCGTTACCGGGGTCGCGTACGTGGGCCAGCACCGTGACCAGGCGGGGTGCCGGGTCGAGCACCGACTCGAGTGAGACGTCGATGAACTCGCACACCGCCAGGAGGCCCTGCGGTGTGACGGTCTGGGCGAGTTCGGCCATGACCTCGCCGCTCACACGCAGGGTCGGGATTCCGGACTTCTCCGCCCGGGTGACCAGGTCCTGGTGGCGGCTCTCGGCCTCGGCCGTGGTGAACAGCTCGCACAGGACCCCGGTCAGCGCCAGAGCCTCGCGTACGGCTTGGGGTCCCTCGGCGAGGAACCGGTGCTCTCGGCGCCGGAACGCGCGCTTGGCAAGCCGCCGAGCCGCCTTCACCCGCGGAGACCGAGTGGAAGTCAGCTCGCGGCCCGCCATCTGCGCGTCAGGCTGCGGCGTTGCCCTCGGCGGGCAACGCCTTCTTGGCCGTCTCGACGAGAACCGTGAACGCCGCGGCGTCACTCACCGCGAGCTCCGCGAGCATGCGGCGGTCGACGTCGACGCCGGCCTCGCGCAGGCCCTGGATGAAGCGGTTGTAGGTCATCCCGTTGGCACGGGCCGCCGCGTTGATCCGCTGGATCCACAGGCGGCGGAACTGACCCTTACGGTCCTTCCGGTCGCGGAAGGCGTACGTCATCGAGTGGAGCTGCTGCTCCTTGGCCTTGCGGTACAGCCGTGACCGCTGGCCACGGTAGCCACTCGCCCGCTCGAGGACGACCCGGCGCTTCTTGGCGGCGTTGACCGCCCTCTTCACGCGTGCCACGTTTTGAACTCCCTCGTGGGGGCCGGTGCCCTTGGCTCCGGCCGGTCGTACGACTTACGGGGCTGCCGGCGTCCTGGTGAGGACGCCGTAGCCCGGCAATGGTGTCATGCCGGGCAGGATTACTTGCCGAGCAGCTTCTTGATCTTCTTCTCGTCGCTCTTGGCGATCACGACGTCACCGTCAAGCCGGCGGGTGCGCTTGGTCGGCTTGTGCTCGAGCAGGTGGTTGCGGTTGGCGCGGCGGCGCAGCACCTTGCCGGTGCCGGTTACGCGAAACCGCTTCTTGGCACCGCTGTGCGTCTTCATCTTCGGCATGGTGCCGACGTCTCCCTAGTCCGTGCGCCGCGGTCCGGGCATGCCGACACTCCCCGAAGGGGGATACGGCACGCCTGTCACGGCGCGGTGTGCGTACCTCATCGCGAGACGACCCCGCTCACCGAGCAGGGTCGCGGCGGAAGAGCGGTCCCCGTCAGGCCGGGGACTCGTTCTCCTCCTGCCGCCGCAAGCGGCTGCCCGTCGCGCGCGACTGCTCGGCCTTGGCCTCGCTCTTTTTCTTGTGCGGCCCGAGCACCATGATCATGTTGCGGCCGTCCTGCTTCGGACGGGACTCGACGAAGCCGAGATCATCAACGTCCTCCGCCAGCCGCTGCAACAACCGGAACCCCAGCTCCGGCCGGGACTGCTCGCGGCCACGGAACATGATCGTTACCTTGACCTTGTCACCTGCCTTGAGGAACCGCTCGACGTGGCCCTTCTTGGTGCCGTAGTCGTGCGGATCGATCTTCGGCCGGAGTTTGATCTCCTTGATGACCGTGTGCGCCTGGTTACGTCGCGCATCGCGGGCCTTCATCGCGGACTCGTACTTGAACTTGCCGTAGTCCATGAGCTTGGCCACGGGCGGCCGCGCGGTCGGGGCGACCTCGACAAGGTCAAGATCGGACTCCCGGGCAAGGTCAAGTGCCTTGGCGATGGGAACGATGCCGACCTGTTCGCCGTTCGGGCCGACGAGCCGGACCTCTGGCACGCGAATGCGCTCGTTGATACGCGGTTCGGCGCTGATGGGACCTCCTTGGGGTTCCGAACTGTCACGACCGGCCGTACCCCGGGCCCTTCATACGAAAAGCCCCGCACGGCTCACATGCGGGGCCACCACCGGACACCTCGACGGCAGAGCCGACGAGGTGGGCGCACGTAACGTGCGCCTGACCGGAACCCATCAGCCTGGCGGCTCCCGAGGGAGCGCGGCCGATCAGGTGGGAGGTGACCTCCGCTTGAGCGCCCGGCGCGTGAACGCCAGGCCAGTCAACGGTTAAAGGTATCAGCTTTCGGGACGCACGTCGAAAACGCGGACCTCGAACGCCGCGGTCACCTTTGTCGGCTCCGGCAGCGCCGCGATCCGGACGCGGAGCGTCTCCGGATCAGTGTGCCACGCGCTCGGCCCCATCCCCACGAGTGACGCCAGCTGGGCGCGCGTGAGCCGCAGCGGGATCTCCAGCGGCCAGGTGCCGGCGGGCGTGAAACGGTCGCCCAGCGCGTCGGCGACCCGGTCGGCCTTGCGCGCGTCGACCGTGAGCAGCCCCAGCGCCTCGATGATCTCCGTCTGGTGATGGGCGGCCGGCGTGACCACGATCAGGACCCCGTCCGGCCGCAGGACCCGGTGGAACTCCGCGCCGTTGCGCGGCGCGAACACGTCCAGCAGCACCGACACCGAGCCCGTACGCAGCGGCAACGGGCGCCAGACGTCCCAGGTCAGGGCGCCGACGCGGGAGTGGGCCCGCGCGGCGCGGCGTACGGCGTGCTTGGAGACGTCCAGCGCGACGCCGGGGCGTCCCGGCAGCCGGTCCAGGACGGCCGCGAGGTAGTGGCCGGTGCCCGCCCCGACGTCCAGCACGCAGCCGGTCTCCGGGGCTCGCTCGGCCGCGCGGTCGGCGATCAGGTCCGCCAACGGGGCGAAGTGCCCGCCGTCCAGGAACTCCGCGCGCGCGGCGACCATGGCGGCGGTGTCGGCGGTGCCGGTGTGGCCGTTCCCGGTGAGCAGGCCGGCGTACCCCTGCCGCGCGACGTCGAACGCGTGACCCTCCGCGCACCGCAGCGTGGGCCCGGCACAGGCCAGGTCACCGGCGCAGACGGGACAGCGGAGGTACGGGACGACGTCGGCGAGCATCCGACCATCATGCTGTACGGCGAGCGTCCTCAGGCCGCCCGGCGCTCGATCTCGGCCAGGCCCGCGGCGCGCATGGCGTCGACGGGTACGTCCTTGCGGCCGGTCATCAGCGCGACCTGGCGGACGGCCTGGAACAGCAGCATGGCGAAGCCGCCGACGACCGTGCCGCCGGCCGAGCGTACGGCCTCGGCCGCGGCCGTGGGCCACGGCGCGTAGACGACGTCGAGGAACGCGCCGGTCGCCGACGCGATCGTGCGCGCGTACGGGTCGGCGGCGCCGGCGGGCAGCGTGGAGATCACCAGGTCGGCCTCGGGGAACGGGTCGGCGAAGGTGCGCACCTCCGGGCCGACGCCGAGCCGCCCGGCCGCGGCGACCGCCTCGGCTGCGCGCGACGGCTCCCGTACGACCACGGTCGCCTTCGGCAGGCCGAGATCGCGGAGGGCGGCGAGGGCCGAGCAGGCGGTCGCGCCGCCGCCCAGCACCGCCGCGGACCCGGGCGCGCGAACGCCGACCTCGGCGAGCGCGGTGACCACGCCGTAGACGTCGGTGTTGAAGCCGAGCCGGCGGCCGTCCTCATAGACGACCGTGTTGGCCCCGCCGACCGCGTGCGCGAGCTCGGACGCCTCGTCGAGCAGCGGCAGGACGGCGCGCTTCAACGGCATGGTCAGGGACAGCCCCGACCAGGGTCCGTCGAGCACGCCGCCGAGCTCGTCCTCGCGGCACTCGATGGCCTCGTAGGACCAGTCGAGGCCGAGCTCGGCGTACGCCGCCCGGTGCAGCACCGGTGAGAGCGAGTGCCCGATCGGTGATCCGAGGACCGCGGCTCGGTTCACCCGTGCCTCGTGTTCCGTGAGAGCTCCTCGCGGAACTTCTGGAACTCGTCGTGGCTCGCGGTGAACTTCGTGACGTGGTGAGCCGGGTCGGTCGTCACGAAGTAGATCCACGGGCCGGTGCCGGGGTTGAGCGCGGCCTTCAGCGCCGCCTCACCCGGGTTGGTGATCGCTCCCGGCGGCACGCCGTCGTGGTTGTAGGTGTTGTACGGGCTGGTCGACTGCAGGTCCTGACCGGTGGCCACGATGCCGTACTTGCCCAGCCCGTACATGACCGTGCTGTCGAGCTGGAGCTTGTGCATCCAGGGCTGCGGGCTGTTCAGCCGGTTGTAGATGACCCGCGAGACCTTCGGCATGTCGTCGGCCGTGCCGCTCTCGGCCTGCACCATGCTCGCGATCGTCACGATGTCGTGCGGCGACATGTGCACCGCCCGGGACTGGTTCACCAGGTCGATGTCGGTGGCGACCTGTTTGAACCGCGACACCATGTCCTTGAGCACCTCGGTCGCCGTCGCCTTGGGGCTCGGGTCGTACGTGAAGGGGTAGAGGAACCCCTCGAGGTTGCCCTTGGCGTAGGACGGCAGGCCGAGCGCCTTGGTGTTCTTGGCGGCCCGCTGGAAGTTCTTCAGCGGGATGTGGGTCTTCTTCGCCAGGAACGGGAGGATGTCGGCGACCCGCTTGCCCTCGGGAATGGTGAGACGGCCCGCACGCGCGGCCGGGTCGAGCAGCAGTGCCAGCGCCGACTCGGCCGACATCTTCAGCCGCAGCTTGTAGTAGCCCGGCTGGATGCTGGTGGCCTTGGCATCGTTCTTGGCGACCCGGACGAACGCCTTGCTCGACTTGACGACGTCGGCGGTGGCCAGCCGGTCGCCCATCGCGCTGACCGAGTCGCCGTCCTGGATCTGCACGGTGACCGAGCCGGTGCCCTTGCCGTCGTAGTCCGGCGGCTTGAGGAAGCCGCGCAGCACGGAGAAGCCGAAGTAACCGGCGCTTCCCACGACCGCGACCAGGAACGCCAAGGCGACGAAGGGCGCGAGCCTGCGGCCCTTACGGGTCTTCTTCCGCCGTCGTCCACGGCCGCCGTTGCCGCCGCCGTGGGCACCACCCTCGGAGCGTGCCGAACGCTGCCGCTCCGACAACTGCCTCAAGAAATCAAGGTCCGCGTCACTCATGAGCCCCCCCGGACAATCTCCCCAGGAGGACGGCCGGTCATGCGTTCGGCGTCCAAGGCCGCCTGGAGGATCACGGTGGCCGCCGCCTGGTCGATGACCTTACGGCGTGCCTTGCCGCGCACGCCACTCTCGCGGAGACCGCTCTCAGCGGTCACGGTCGTCAACCTTTCATCGAACATACGAACGAGGTCGGGGCCGAGGCGGTCGGCGATGCGGCCCGCGAACTTGCGGGCCGTACCGGCCGCCGGGCCTTCTCTGCCCGACAGCCCGGTCGGCAGGCCGACGACGACCTCGACGGCCTCGTACTCCTCGACCAGCGCGATGATCCGGTCGATGTCCCCCTTACCGCTGGGAACCGTCTCCAGCGGGGAGGCCAGGATGCCCGACGGGTCGCAGCGCGCCACGCCGATCCGTACGCTGCCAGCGTCGACCCCCAGGCGCACGCCGTGTCTCATGCCCTGCTCCCACTCCGACCGTGGATCCGGCTCACGCGCTCCCCACCGCTCGGCGTACGGCGGACAGCGCCTCTCCGACCGCTCCGGAGTTGGTGCCGCCGCCCTGGGCGAGGTCGTCCTTGCCGCCACCGCCGCCGCCGAGCACCTTGGCCGCGACGCCGACGAGCGCGCCGGCGCGCAGGCCGCGAGCGCGGGCCTCCTCGCTGACCGCGACGACGACGACGGGCCGGTCCTTGGGCGTGCCCGCGACGACGACCACGCTCGGCCGCCCGGTGAGGCGCCCGCGTACGTCGACGGCGAGCCGTCGCATGTCGTCGGCGCCGGTGCCGTCGGGCGCCTGGTGGGCGACGAGCGCGACACCGCCGAGGTCCTCGGCCTTGCCGGCCAGCGCGCCCGCGGCCTGCAGGACCTGCTGCGAGCGGACCCGCTCGAGCTCCTTCTCGGCCTCGCGCAGTCGGGTCACCATGCCGGAGATGCGCTCGGGCAGGTCCTCACGCCGCGTCTTGAGCTGCTCGGCGAGCTGGGAGACGAGGACGTTCTCCTTGGCCAGGAAGCGGAACGCGTCGATGCCCACGAGCGCCTCGACCCGGCGTACGCCGGCGCCGATGGACTGCTCGCCGAGCACCTTGATCAGCCCGAGCTGGCCGGAGCGCGCGACGTGGGTGCCGCCGCACAGCTCGCGGGAGTAGTCGCCGATCTCGACGACGCGGACCTCGGAGCCGTACTTCTCGCCGAAGAGGGCCAGCGCGCCCATCTTGCGCGCCTCGTCGATCGAGTGCACGGAGGCGTGCACGCCGAGGTCGTCGGTGAGGGTCGCGTTGACCTCGTCCTCGACGTCGCGCAGCATGCTCACCGGGACGGCGCCCGAGGCGGTGAAGTCGAAGCGGAACCGGCCAGGGGAGTTCTCCGAACCGGCCTGGGCCGCGGACTCGCCGAGGGCGTTGCGGAAGCCGCGGTGCACCATGTGGGTCGCGGTGTGCGAACGGGAGATCGCCCGCCGACGCTCGACGTCGATCTCGGCCTGGACGGTGTCACCGGCGCGCGCCTCGCCGCTGCGCACGCGGCCGCGGTGCACGACGAGGCCGGGCAGCGGCGACTGGACGTCGAGGACCTCGACCACGGCGCCGTTGCCGAACCTGATGACGCCGTGGTCGGCGAGCTGGCCGCCGCCCTCGGCGTAGAACGGGGTGCGGTCGAGCACGACCTCGACCTCGGTGCCCTCACCGGCGGTCGGGACGCTGGCCCCGCCGACCAGCAGGCCGACGACGCCGGCCTCGCCGACGACGGCGTCGTAGCCGGTGAAGACCACCGTTCCGGCGCGCTCGAGCATGTCACCGAGGACGGAGATGTCGAGGTTGCCGGTCTTCTTGGCGGCGGCGTCGGCCTTGGCGCGCTGCCGCTGCTCCTCCATCAGCCGGCGGAACTCCGGCTCGTCGACCGACAGGCCCTGCTCGGAGGCCATCTCGAGGGTCAGGTCGATCGGGAAGCCGTAGGTGTCGTGGAGCGTGAACGCCTGGGATCCCGAGAGCGTGGGCTCCTTGCGGCGCTTGGTCTCCTCGACCGAGGCGTCGAAGATCGCGGTACCGGTACGGAGCGTGGAGAGGAAGGACTGCTCTTCGGCGTCGATGACCGTCTGGATGTGCGCGGCGTCCGATCGGAGCTCGGGGTAGGTCTCGCCCATGCCCTCGATCGCGGCGTCGGTCAGCTCGTGCATGTGGCGCTCGTCGCCGGCGCCGAGCAGGCGGAGGTTGCGGATGCTGCGGCGCAGGATGCGGCGCAGGACGTAGCCGCGGCCCTCGTTGGAGGGCACGACGCCGTCGGCCACCATCATCGTGCCGCTGCGCACGTGGTCGGCGATGACCCGCAGCGAGACGTCGGACCGGGTGTCGCGGCCGTACTTCGTCTCGGTCAGGTCGGCGGCGCGGTCGAGGATGCGCCACATCGTGTCGATCTCGTAGATGTTGTCGACGCCCTGGAGGATGGAGGCCATCCGCTCCAGGCCCATGCCGGTGTCGATGTTCTTGGCGGGCAGCTCGCCGAGGATCGGCCAGCCTTCCTTGCCCGCACCGGGACCGCGCTCGAACTGCATGAAGACGAGGTTCCACACCTCGAGGTAGCGGTCCTCGTCGGCGATCGGGCCACCCTCGCGGCCGTACTCCGGGCCGCGGTCGTAGTAGATCTCCGAGCAGGGACCGCACGGGCCGGGGACGCCCATCGACCAGAAGTTGTCGGCCATGCCGCGGCGCTGGATGCGCTCCTCGGGCACGCCGACCTTGTCGCGCCAGAGCGCGAACCCCTCGTCGTCGTCGTGGTAGACGGTCGCCCAGAGCCGGTCCTCGGGAAACCCGAAGCCGCCCTCGGACTCGGGACGGGTGAGCAGGTCCCACGCGAACGGGATCGCCTGCTCCTTGAAGTAGTCCCCGAACGAGAAGTTGCCGAGCATCTGGAAGAACGTGCCATGCCGCGTCGTCTTGCCGACCTCTTCGATGTCGGGCGTGCGGATGCACTTCTGCACGCTCGTGGCCCGCGGGTGCGACGGCTTGCGCTGGCCCAGGAAGTAGGGCTTGAACGGCACCATGCCCGCGTTGACCAGCAGCAGTGTGGGGTCCTCGGCGATCAGGCTGGCCGAGGGCACCACATTGTGCCCGCGCTCCTCGAAGAAGCGGAGGAAACGGCGGGCGATCTCTGCCGACTCCATCAGTGGTGGTCCTTGTCTGTATCGGCTTGAACTTCGGCTTGCACGTCGAGTCCGAGAGCGTCGCGCAACTGGTCTTCACGGGCGTCCATCGCGACGCGGACGTCGCCGGCGAACTTCCGTACGGTCTGGCCGACCCCGGAGGCCTGGTGGACCAGGCTCTGGGGCATCAGGGCCCGCATGAGGCGCTTGAGCCGGAAGGCGGCCCACGCGCCCATGGTGGCGCCCGTGAGCAGCCAGAAGAGCCGGCGGATCACCGCTTGCCGTCCTGGCCGCGGGAGCCCATGGCCTTACGAACACCATAAGAGAACGCGGCGGCCTTCACGAGCGGGCCGCCGACGATCGAGGTGACGGTGGTGGTCACCGCGGCGGCGTTCTGCGTGACGCTGCCGACGCTCTTGGTGATCAGGTCGACCCGGCCCAGCTGCTCGTTCGCCCGCGCGACCGTGCTGGTCATGTCCTCCAGCAGCGGGCCTGCCTGGTCACCGAGCTCGGAGAGCATACTGGCCGCCTCGGTCAGCACGCGGGCCAGCTTGACGAGTGTGTAGGCGAGGAAGCAGACGAGAATCGCCCAGAACACGGCCACGATCAGGCCGGCCACCTGTCCGCCACTCAACATCGGCTCCCTCTCCTCGGCTCGTGGAGAACTTTGGTCGGACCGACCCTACCGTCCCCCGCCTCCCGAAATAGGCGATGCGAAGCCTCGTGTCCGTACGGGAGAACGGGCTTCCGGAAGGGCGATCACGAGGTGCCGCCCTCACCTGCGGGTCACTCCGGGCGGCCGCCCCGCAGGATGGCGCGGAGGCGCTCGAGGACCTCGGAGAATCGCGCCTCCATGCCGTGCCCGGTCGGCTGGTAGTAGTCGCGGCCGGCGATCGCGTCGGGGGCGTACTGCTGGCCGACGACGCCGCCGGGGAAGTCGTGTGCGTACCGGTAGCCCTTGCCGTGGTCGAGCTTGCTCGCGCCCTTGTAGTGGGCGTCGCGCAGGTGGGCGGGTACGGGGCCGACCAGGCCGCGCCGGACGTCGGCGCTCGCCTCTCCGATCGCCTTGATGACGGCGTTGGACTTGGGTGCGAGGGACAGGTGGATCACGGCCTGCGCGAGGTTGATGCGCGCCTCGGGCAGGCCGACGAACTCCACCGCGTGGGCCGCGGCCGTCGCGGTCTGCAGGGCGGTCGGGTCGGCCATCCCGATGTCCTCGCTGGCGTGGACGATGAGCCGCCGCGCGATGAACCTCGGGTCCTCCCCCGCCTCGATCATGCGGGCGAGGTAGTGCAGGGCGGCGTCGACGTCGGAGCCGCGGATGCTCTTGATGAACGCGCTGATGACGTCGTAGTGCTGGTCGCCCTCGCGGTCGTAGCGGACGGCGGCCCGGTCGACGGCCTTCTCCAGGACGTCCACGTCGATCGGTTTGCCGGCCGGCGCGACGTAGGAGGCGGCCTCGAGGTAGGTCAGCGCGCGCCGGGCGTCTCCCCCGGCCAGGCGTACGAGGTGGTCCTCGGCGGGCTCGGTGAGCTCCGCGGCGCCGCTGAGGCCGCGCTCGTCCGTGAGCGCGCGCCGGATCACCTCGCGGAGCTGGTCGTCGCCGAGCGGCTCGAGCGTCAGCAGCAGCGAGCGCGACAGCAGCGGGCTGATCACCGAGAAGAACGGGTTCTCCGTCGTCGCGCCGATGAAGGAGACCCAGCGGTTCTCCACCGCCGGGAGCAGGGCGTCCTGCTGTGCCTTGTTGAAACGGTGCACCTCGTCGACGAACAGCACCGTCTGGCGCCCGCTCATGCCGAGGTCGCGCTTTGCCGTCTCGATCGCGGCCCGCACCTGCTTGACGCCGTCGGAGACCGCCGAGATCTCCACGAACCGCCGCTCGGTCGCCTGGCTCACGACGTACGCGAGGGTGGTCTTGCCGGTGCCGGGCGGGCCCCACAGCACCAGGGACATCGAGACGTCGCGCTCGACGAGCTGGCGCAGCGGCGTGCCCGGCCCGAGCAGATGCTCCTGGCCCACCACCTCGTCGAGGCCCAGCGGCCGCATCCGGACCGCCAGCGGGGCGTTCGCACGCCCGGTCTCCTCCGCCTGTGTGTCGAAGAGGCTGTCGGCCTGCTCGTCGTCCCTGCGTGCCACGTGCCGACACTATCCGCACCCGCGGACGTTCGCGTGATCACGCCCGTTCGGCGCCGCTTACCCTTTTCGGCATGATTCGCTGCTCTATGGACGAGGTCCTGGCCATCACCGGGAACGACCCCGTCATCCGGGGTGTCGGTGGCCCGAACCGCGGTCCGGCGTGGCGCACCGAGGACGGTGCGGCGGTGGCCTTCACCGGTCTGGACGCGCACGACCGCGTCAAGGTGCTGGTCGCGGTCGGGCCTGCCGACCGTACCGCCGACCTGGTGCTGTCCGTGTGGGGCGAGCTGCCGCACGACATCCGCCTGATCCTGCCCCGCGACACTCCCCTGGTGCTCGAGGGCCCGGCCGAGTGGCACTTTCGCGCCACCTACGACGCTCCGCCGCCGCAGCCCGCCGAGGACGCGGTGGAGTGGTACGAGGACGAGGAGGCGGTCGCCGAGCTGCTGCGGTTCGCCGCGCCCGACTCCTCCGCATGGCCGGGAGACGGGCGTGCGCGGCGCTGGGCGGTGATCCGCGAGGAGGGCCGGCTCGTCGCCTGCCTCGGTGACACCTCGAGCGTCACCGGGGTCGGGCACGTCTCCTCGATCGCGGTACGCGACGACCTGCGCGGCCGGGGGCTCGGCGCCTCGATCACGGCGTGGGCGGCGCGGCGGATGTTCGAGGAGGGCTGCGACGTGATCACGCTCGGCGTGTACTCCGAGAACCTCGTGGGCCGCCGGATGTACGACCGGCTGGGCTTCACCGTGAACCGCGCGCTGACCAGCGGCGCCCTGGCGGACGCGAGGCGCCCCGCCGCGCTGTAGGGGACGGCGGGCCGGGCCGCGCAAGGCGAGTGGGGGGTCGCGGAGGCCGTGGCGGGGCGGGCCACTACGGACCACGCCGAGCTGTGGCGGGGCAGGCCGCGCCGGGCCGTTCAGGCCGGGCCATGCGGGCCGACGGTCCGGCCCGTGAAAAAAGGGCCCGGCCGGTCGGCCGGGCCCTCGTCACGACAGGGTCAGGAGCGCTTCTCGTCCGGGCGGACGATATCGCCGGGCTCGTTGGCCGGGACCGCCTTGGCCTCGGGCCGCGCGTCGACGCCCGCCTCCTTGCGCTGTGCGGGCGTGATCGGCGTCGGTGCGCCGGTGAGCGGGTCGAAGCCGGACGCCGCCTTCGGGAAGGCGATCACGTCGCGGATCGAGTCACGGCCGGCGAGCAGCATGACGGTACGGTCCAGCCCGAACGCGATCCCGCCGTGCGGCGGCGGGCCGTAGTTGAACGCCTCCAGCAGGAAGCCGAACTTCTCCTCGGCCTCCTCGCGGTCGAGGCCGAGCGTCTCGAAGACCCGCTGCTGCATCTCGCCGCGGTGGATACGGATCGAGCCGCCGCCGATCTCGTTGCCGTTGCAGACGATGTCGTACGCGTTGGCGAGGGCCTCGCCGGGCTTGTCGTGGAACGAGTCGGCCCATTCGGGGCGGGGCGAGGTGAACGGGTGGTGCACCGCGGTCCAGCCGCCCTCGTCGGTCTCCTCGAACATGGGCGCGTCCACGACCCATGTGAAGGCCCACTGCGACTCGTCGATCAGCCCGCAGCGGCGGCCGATCTCCAGGCGGGCCGCGCCGAGCAGTTCCTGGGTGGAGTGCTGCTTGCCGGCGCCGAAGAACACCGCGTCGCCCGGCACCGCACCGACCTGGTCGGCCAGGCCCGCGCGCTCGGCGTCGGAGAGGTTCTTGGCCACCGGGCCGCCGAGGGCGCCGTCCTCCTGTACGAGGACGTACGCCAGGCCCTTGGCCCCGCGCGCCTTGGCCCAGTCCTGCCAGCCGTCGAGCTCCTTACGGGTCTGCGACGCGCCGCCGGGCATCACGACCGCGCCGACGTACGGCGCCTGGAAGACGCGGAACGGCGTGTCCTTGAAGAACTCGGTCATCTCGACCAGCTCGTTGCCGAAGCGCAGGTCGGGCTTGTCGGAGCCGAACCGGCCCAGCGCCTCCGCGTAGGTCATTCGCGGGATCGGCCGCGGGATCTCGTGGTCGGCGATCTCGCTCCAGAGCCGTCCGACGAGGTCCTCGGCGACCTGGAGGACGTCCTCCTGCTCGACGAAGGACATCTCAACGTCGATCTGGGTGAACTCCGGCTGCCGGTCGGCGCGGGAGTCCTCGTCGCGGTAACAGCGGGCGATCTGGTAGTACCGCTCCAGCCCGGACACCATGAGGAGCTGCTTGAACAGCTGCGGCGACTGCGGCAGGGCGTACCAGTGGCCGGGCTTGAGGCGTACGGGGACCAGGAAGTCGCGGGCGCCCTCGGGGGTCGACCGGGTCAGGGTCGGGGTCTCGACGTTGAGGAAGCCGTGCTCGCGCAGGACGTCGTGCGTGATGTAGGTGGCCTGCGAGCGTACGCGCAGCCCCTTGGCCACTCCCTCGCGGCGGATGTCGAGGTAGCGGTACTTGAGCCGGACCTCCTCGTTGACGTTGACGTCCGATTCGATCGGGAACGGCAGGGGCGCCGACTCGCTGAGGACCTCGATCTCGGAGGCCACGACCTCGATGTCACCGGTGGGGATCTCGGGGTTCTCGTTGCCCGCGGGACGCACCCGGACCTCGCCGGTCACCTTGACGCAGAACTCCGAGCGGAGGTCGTGCGCCGTGCCGGCTCCGTGCGCGGACAACACTTCTTCGCGGAAGACGACCTGCGCGATGCCGGACGCGTCGCGCAGGTCGATGAACGTGACGCCTCCGTGGTCACGGCGGCGCGCGACCCAGCCGGCGAGCACGACCTGGCCGCCGGCGTGCTCGCGGCGCAGTGACCCCGCGTCGTGTGTGCGGATCATTTCTGGCAAGCCTTTCTTCTACGTCGGAACACTGCGCTGTCGCCCGGGGCGATCCCCTGGCCGCCTCAGCCCAGCTTCTCCTTGAGCACCTCGGCGATGCGGGTCAGCGGCACGGCGGTCTGCTCGCCGGTCGTCAGGTCCTTGACCTGCGCGGACCCGTCGGCGATATCGCGCTCGCCGAGGATCACGGCGTACGCGGCGCCGGACCGGTCCGCGCCCCGCATGGCGCCCTTGAGTTTTTTGCCGTCATAGGACATGTCGGCGGCGATGCCGGCCCTGCGCAGTTCGGCGACCAGGCCGAAGATCATGCGCTGGGCCTCCTCGCCGAGCGGCACGCCGTACACGGAGATCTTGGACGCGGCCGTGGCGGCGACCTCCTCGGCCTCCATCGCCAGCACCGTACGGTCCAGGCCGAGCCCGAAGCCGATGCCGGGCAGCGGCGGGCCGCCGATGTCCTCCGACAGGCCGTCGTAGCGACCACCGCCGCCGATGCCGGACTGGGCGCCGAGCAGCGGGTGGTCGAACTCGTACGTGGTCCGCGTGTAGTAGTCGAGGCCGCGTACGAGCCGCGGGTCGTCCCTCCACGCGATGCCCAGGTCGGCGAGCAGCTCGCGTACGCGGTCGTGGTGGGCCTTGCAGGCGCCGCACAGGTAGTCGATGACGAGCGGGGCGTCCTCGACCTGCGCGCGTACGTCGGGCCGCTTGTCGTCCAGCACCCGGAGCGGGTTGATCTCCACGCGAGCCTGGGTGGCCTCGTCCAGCTCCAGAGCCCGCAGGAACTCCTGGAGCGCGGAACGGTAGACCGGGCGGCACTCGCGACAGCCGAGGGAGTTGAGGTTGAGGGTGAGCCGCGTCAGGCCGAGGTCGCGGTACCAGTCCGAGGCCAGCGCGATCGTCTCGACGTCGACCGCCGGGTCCTCGGAGCCGATCGCCTCCAGGTCGACCTGGTAGAACTGCCGGTAGCGGCCGGCCTGCGCGCGCTCGTAGCGGAACGCCGGGCCGGTGGCCCAGACCTTCACCGGCAGCTCGCCCTTGTGCAGGCCGTGCTGGAGCACCGACCGCAACACGCCGACCGTGAACTCCGGCCGCAACGTGATCGACCGGCCGCCGCGGTCCTCGAAGGTGTACATCTCCTTGCTCACGACGTCGGTCGACTCGCCGACGCCACGCGCGAACAGCCGGGTGTCCTCGAACACCGGAAGCTCGAGGTAGGAGTAACCGGCGCGCGCGGCCGCGAGCGCGAACGCGTCACGTGCGGCGAGGTAGGTCTCCGACCTCGGCGGAAAGTACTCGTTGACCCCCTTGGGGGCCTGGAAGTTCGAGCTCATCAGTGGTTCAGAGTCCCCTGTGCGGGCCGCCGGGCGGGACGCAGTCCGCAAGGAACGGATTGGTCGCGCGCTCACGGCCGATGGTGGTCTGGGTGCCGTGGCCGGGCAGCACCGTCGTCTCGTCCGGTAGGGAGAGACAGACGCGGGACAGGCTCTTCAGCATGGCCTCGTAGTCGCCGCCGGGCAGGTCGGTGCGTCCGATGGAGCCGGCGAACAACAGGTCACCGCTGAACATCACGTGCGCGTCCGCGAGCCTGAAGGTCACCGACCCCTGCGTATGGCCCGGAGCATGATCGACGATCATGTCCATGCCGGCCAGCGTCAGCGTCGCGCCGTCCTCGATCTCGCGGACGTCGTCGGGCTCGCCGAACGTCAGGCCGCCGAGCAGCTGCTGCCGTACCGAGGGCGGGAAGCCCTTGGCGGGATCGGACAGCAGGGCGCGGTCGTCGGCGTGGATGTAGGCCGGTACGTCGCGGGCGCCACAGACCGGGACGACCGACCAGATGTGGTCGATGTGCCCGTGGGTGAGGGCCACCGCGACCGGCTTGAGCCGGTGCTCGCGTAGCAGCTCGTCAAGACCGTCCACGGCGTCCTGGCCGGGATCGATGATCACGCACTCTTCACCCGCGGCGGGTGCCACGACGTAGCAGTTGGTGGCCCAAGAGCCCGCGGGGAACCCGGCGATGAGCACGATCGTCCTCTCTTTGACGCCTGAACTTCCGGCAGCTCGAGCGTACCGGCGGCACACCGCCGACCGCGAACGACATTGCCGTGCGCGCCGGACGATAGTCGGAGTATCTGCCGGTTTGGGTGCCGCGGGGGTCGGCGCAGAAAAACATCGGCCGAGCCCGCTACGATGCGCAGCACGTTTCCCAGTTCATGACGCGATTCGATGAGGTGCGACACCGGTGGCGGGTAAAGACCGCAAGAAGCAGCTGGCCCGGCAGCGCTATGAGCGCCAGCAGCAGAACCGTGAGATCCGGCAGGCGAAGGCCCGGAGAGTGAAGATCGTCGTCTCGGCCGTGGTCGTCCTGGCGGTCGCATCCGGCGGCGGCGCCATCGCATTCGCCATGGACGGCGGCAACAAGAAGCCGGACGCGGCGGCCAAGCCCCCCACACCGGCGCCGAGCGTCTCGGTCAAGCCCGGAGAGTGCGGATACCAGCCGCTTTCCGGCCAGGCCGCCCAGGCCGCCAAGGACGTCGGAACGCCCCCGGTGAAGCCGGTCAAGGGCACGTACGAGATGGCGATGGACACCAGCCTCGGCAAGATCGTCGCCAAGGTGGACGCGAACAAGGCGTCCTGCACCGTCAACTCGTTCAAGTACCTCGCGGGCAAGAAGTTCTTCGACAACACCAAGTGCCACCGGCTGGTCACCGAGGGCATCAAGGTCCTCCAGTGCGGCGACCCCACCGGCACCGGTAGTGGCGGCCCCAAGTACGGGTTCGGCAACGAGAACGTCCCCAAGGCCGAGAAGTCCGGCCAGGCCACTTACAAGCGCGGCGTGATCGCGATGGCCCACAGCAGCGCGCCGAACAGCAACGGCAGCCAATTCTTCATCGTGTACGGCGACTCGCCGCTGCCCGCCGATTACACGATCTTCGGTGAGATCACCCAGGGCATGGACATCGTCGATTCGGTCGCCAAGGCGGGCGCGGCGCCGGCCGACCAGACCGGAAACACCGCCCCAAAGAAGAAAATCGAGATAAAAGACCTCACCGTCACGAAGATGTAGCAATGCGGAAGGTTAGGGTGGCCTGCGGGAGCGCTACTCCCACGGTCGTCATCATGGTGGGCCCGGTACACGAGGGGACGTGCCGGACCCTGACACAGGAGGCAACGGTGTCCAGCGCCACCGAATCCTCGAGGAACCCCGCCTGCCGTGGGCGGGACGGGCTACTCGAGGGACGTCACGCGCCGCGCCAGGGCCACGTTTCGGATACGGGAGGCCGGCGGTGACCACAGATCCTTGGGGCCGGGTGGACGAGGACGGGACGGTCTATGTCCGTACCTCGGCCGGCGAGCGGACCGTCGGGTCCTGGCAGGCCGGTGCCCCAGACGAAGCTCTGGCCTACTTCCGGCGCAAGTACGACGCCCTCGTGACGGAGATCGATCTGCTCGAGCAGCGGATCAAGACCACCGATCTGGCCGCGGCGCAGGCCGAGCACAGCATCAAGAAGCTCCGCGAGTCCGTGACCGAGGCCCACGCGGTCGGCGATCTCGACGGCTTGGGCCGTCGGCTCGACATCCTCAACGGCCTGCTCGGCGAGCGCCGCGAGCAACTCAAGGTCGCACGCGACCAGGCGCGCGGGCAGGCGCGTGAGGTCAAGGAGCGCATCGTCGCCGAGGCCGAGCGGATCGCGACCGAGGAGACGCACTGGAAGAACGGCGGTGAGCGCCTCCGTCAGCTCGTCGAGGAGTGGAAGGCCGCCGAGCGCGTCGACCGCCCCACCGAGACGGCGCTGTGGAAGCGGCTTTCGTCGGCGCGCAACGCCTTCACCAAGCGACGCAAGTCCTACTTCTCCAACCTGGAGGAGGAGCGCGAGCACGCCCGCCAGGAGAAGGAACGCCTCGTCTCCGAGGCCGAGGCGATGTCCGGCTCCTCCGACTGGGGCACCACCGCCGCGGCCTACCGCGAGCTCATGCGGCGCTGGAAGATCGCCGGCCGGGCCGCCCGCGACGTCGAAGAGGACCTGTGGGGTCGCTTCAAGGGCGCCCAGGACACGTTCTTCTCGGCCCGTTCCGCGGTCTTCGCCGAGCGCGACGCGGAGTTCGCCGAGCACGCCGTGGCCAAGGAGCAGCTCCTCGTCGAGGCCGAGAAGCTGGTGCCGATACGCGACATCCGTTCCGCCCGCCAGTCCCTGCGTTCCATTCAGGAGCGCTGGGAGGCGATCGGCATGGTGCCCCGCGACTCGCGCGAACGGCTCGAGGGCCGGCTGCGCAAGGTCGAGGAGGCCGTACGCGGCGCCGAGGACTCGGAGTGGCGGCGTACGAACCCCGAGGCCAGGGCGCGTGCCGAGGCCACTGTGGCCCAGCTCCGCTCGTCGATCGACCAGCTGGAGACCCGTCTGGGCAAGGCGCAGGCCGCCGGGCGCGACAAGGACGTCAAGGACACCGAGGAGGCCCTGACGGCCCGCCGCTCGTGGCTTGCGGAGGCTGAGCACACCCTCGCCGAACTCTCCTGAGAGACCGTCTGAGAGACCGTTGGGGAGCCCTCGTCCGTCGCGAGCGGCGTCCAGGGGGCTCCCCAACAGTCTCTGAGAGGCCGCCCGGGCCCACCGCGCAGCAGGGTGGTCCCCAGCGGTCTTTCGAAGGCCGGTCGCGTCGGCCCCTGATGGGGCCGACGCGACCGGCCTTGTGCGTTGTGGCGGTCGGCGTCAGCTGGTGACGCGGTAGATGTCGTAGACGCCGTCGACGGAGCGTACGGCCCGCAACACGTGGCCGAGGTGCTTCGGATCGCCCATCTCGAAGCTGAACCTGCTGACCGCGACCCGGTCGTGGTTGGTCGTCACGGACGCCGACAGGATGTTGACGTGCTGGTCCGACAGCACACGCGTGATGTCGGAGAGGAGCCTGGGGCGGTCGAGCGCCTCGACCTGGACGGCTACCAGGAAGACCGAGTCCTCGCCGGGCGACCACTTGACGTCGACCATCCGGTCGGGCTGGGTGCGGAGGTTGGCGACGTTGACGCAGTCGCTCCGGTGCACCGAGACGCCGTTGCCGCGCGTCACGAAGCCGACGATCTCGTCACCGGGGACGGGAGTGCAGCACCGCGACAGCCGTACCCAGACGTCGCGGTCTCCGGCCACGACGACCCCCGGATCGCCCGCGGGACGCGAGCGGCGCTTGCGGGTCGGGGTGGCGGTCTCCGCGAGGTCCTCCGCGGCGCTCTCGGCCCCGCCGAGGGCCTCCACGAGCTTCTGGACGACGTTCTGCGCGGAGACGTGGTTCTCGCCGATGGCGGCGTAGAGGCCGGACACGTCCGGGTAGCGCATGTCGTGGGCCAGCGCCAGCAGGGCCTCACCGGACAGCATCCGCTGCAGCGGGAGGTTCTGCTTGCGCATCGCGCGCGCCAGGGAGTCCTTGCCCTGCTCGATCGCGCTCTCGCGGCGCTCCTTGGAGAACCAGTGCTTGATCTTGTTGCGGGCGCGGGCGCTCTTGATGAAGTGCAGCCAGTCGCGGCTGGGCCCGGCGTCCGGCGACTTGGAGGTGAAGATCTCGACCGTGTCGCCGTTGTCGAGGGTCGACTCCAGGGGCACCAGGCGGCCGTTGACCCGCGCGCCGATCGTGCGGTGGCCCACCTCGGTGTGGATCGCGTAGGCGAAGTCCACCGGCGTCGCGCCCTGGGGCAGCGCGAGGACCTGGCCCTTCGGCGTGAAGACGAAGACCTCCGACACCGACAGGTCGAAGCGCAGCGACTCCAGGAACTCCGCCGGGTCCGTGGTCTCCTTCTGCCAGTCGAGGAGCTGCCGGAGCCAGGCCATGTCGCCGGCCTTGCCGGTCTGCCCGCCGGCCCCGATCGTCTCTTCTTTGTACTTCCAGTGCGCCGCGATGCCGTATTCGGCGCGGTTGTGCATGGCCCGGGTGCGGATCTGCAGCTCGACGGGCTTGCCCTCAGGACCGATCACCGTGGTGTGCAGCGACTGGTACATGTTGAACTTCGGCATCGCGATGTAGTCCTTGAACCGGCCGGGGACCGGGTTCCATCGCGCATGGATCGTGCCGAGCGCCGCGTAGCAGTCGCGGACGGTGTCGACGAGCACCCTGATGCCCACGAGGTCGTAGATGTCCTCGAAGCTGAGCTCGCGGGCGATCATCTTCTGGTAGATCGAGTAGTAGTGCTTCGGGCGGCCCTTGACCGTCGCCTTGAGCTTGGCCTCGCGCAGGTCGCCCGAGACGTGCTGGATCACGTCCTGAAGGTAGACGTCGCGTCGCGGCGCCCGCTCGGAGACCAGCCTGGCGATCTCGTCGAACCGCTTGGGGTAGAGCGTCTGGAAGGCGAGGTCCTCCAGCTCCCACTTCAGGGTGTTCATGCCGAGGCGGTGCGCGAGCGGCGCGAAGATCTCAAGGGTCTCGCGGGCCTTGCGCTCCTGCTTGGGGCGCGGGAGGTAGCGCAGGGTGCGCATGTTGTGCAGCCGGTCGGCCAGCTTGATGACCAGGACCCGGATGTCGCGCGACATCGCCACGACCATCTTGCGTACGGTCTCGGCCTCCGCGGCCTCGCCGTACTTGACCTTGTCGAGCTTGGTGACCCCGTCGACGAGGGCGGCGACCACGTCGCCGAAGTCGGAGTGGAGCTGGTCGAGGGTGTAGGTGGTGTCCTCGACCGTGTCGTGCAGCAGGGCGGCGCACAGGGTCTCGGTGTTCATGCCGAGCTCTGCGAGGATCGTCGCCACCGCGAGCGGGTGGGTGATGTAGGGATCGCCGCTCTTGCGCTTCTGCTCACGGTGATGGTGAGCCGCGACATCGTAGGCGCGCTCGACGAGACGCACGTCCGCCTTGGGATGCGTGTTGCGGAGCGTCTTGATCAGAGGTTCGAGTACGGGATTCATGATGGGACCACGCTGGGCGCCGAGCCGGGCAAGCCGCCGGCGGACCCGGGCGGCCGACGGCGCAGCCGGGCTCGACGGCGTCGGGTCGCCCTCGTCCGGTGCGGGAGCGGGCACACTGTCGGGCAGCGCGAGTGAGGCAGGCTTGACTCGCGGCGTCACAGCGTCGTCGGCTACCGCGTCGGTCGACACCACCTCACCGGGCACCCAGCCTCCCCATACCTGCGTCGGAACACCAGTTTAGCGGTCGTCGAATTCCAGACGGTGCCGATCGCCCATTCCGGTCCATTTGCCCGGAACGTAACGACGCCCCGGCGCCATGATCGGCACCGGGGCGTCGGAACGAAACAGGCGGTCAGACGACCGTCAGCGGGTGGACGTCCACCCCTTCGAGCTTGTCCCGGCCGTGCAGGAATGACAGCTCCATGAGTACCGAAACCCCGACGACCTCGGCGCCGGTACGGCGTACGAGCTCCACCGCGGCCTTGGCCGTGCCACCCGTGGCGAGCACGTCGTCGACGATCAGCACCTGCTCGCCCGGGGCGAACGCGTCCTGGTGCACCTCGATCGTCTCGCTGCCGTACTCCAGGTCGTAGTCCTCGGCGAAGGTCTTCGCCGGGAGCTTGCCCTTCTTACGGATCGGCACGAACCCGGCACCGAAGTGGTACGCGATCGGGGCGCCCAGGATGAACCCGCGGGCCTCGATGCCGACCACCTTGTCGATCGTTCCCCGCCCGTAGTGGGCGACGACCGCGTCCACCACCGCGGCGAACGCGGTGTGGTCGGCGAGCAGCGGCGTGATGTCCTTGAAGACCACCCCCGGCTTGGGGTAGTCGGGCACCTCGCGGGTGCGCTCCTTGATCAGCTGTGTCAGGTCGACCGGTCGCGTGGTCACGTCTCTCCTCGAAGAAATAACCGTGATGCGATGCAGCGCGAAGGGGGCCTCAGCGCTTCTTCTTACCACTCGGGCGGCTCTTCGAGCCCGCCCGCCGTGGTTGCTGTCGGGGCCCCTGCTGTACGAGCTTGACCGAGCCTGCGCCGACCGAGGAAGGCTCCTCATCGTCGTCGTCCTGCTCCTCGCGTACGGCGGAGGCCTCGTTCTTCGACCGGCGCTTCGGGCTGGAGGCCTTGGCGGCGACGCGCTTGGCCAGCGTGCGGTACTTCTCCTGCCGCTCCTGCAGGTCCGCCAGGATCGGCGTCGCGATGCAGATGGAGGAGTACGCGCCGGCCAGCATGCCGACGAACAGGACGAGCGCCAGGTCCTTCAGCGTGCCCGCACCCATGAGGCCGGCGCCGATGAACAGTAGGCCGGCCACCGGGAGCAGGGCGATCACCGAGGTGTTGATCGACCGGACCAGGGTCTGGTTCATCGCGAGGTTGGCCGCCTGGCTGTACGTCAGGTTGTTCGACGTGGTCAGCGAGCGGGTGTTCTCACGGACCTTGTCGAACACCACGACCGTGTCGTACAGCGAGTAACCCAGGATGGTCAGCAGGCCGACCACCGACGAGGGCGTCACCTCGAACTGCACGAGCGAGTAGACACCGATGGTGATCAGGATGTCGTGCGCCAGCGCGATCAGGGCCGCGACCGCCATCCGCCACTCGAAGGCGATGGACAGATAGATCACGATCGCGACCAGGAAGACGATCAGACCCTGGAGCGCCTTCTTGGAGATGTCCTTACCCCAGCTGGCGCCGACGGTCTGCGGGCTGACGTCGTCGGCGTTGGCCAGCCCGAACCGCTGCTGGACCGACTTCTGGACGGCGGAGACCTGCGTGGACTGGAGGCTCTCCGTCTGGACCCGCCAGCCGGTGCCGGTCTTCTGGACGATCGGGTCTTCCTTGACCACGCCGGAGCTCTTGACCGCGTCGCGGGCCATCTCGGTCGTGGAGTTCGCCTTGGCGGGGAACTGAAAGACCGTTCCGCCCTTGAACTCGACGCCGAAGTTCAGGCCGAGGGTCAGCAGCGAGACGATGCTGACGACCAGGATCAGGCCGGAGATCGCGTACCAGGTCTTCTGCCGCCCCACGAAGTCGAGCGAGATCTCGCCGCGGTGGAGGCGGCCGCCGATGTTGCCCAGCCGTGACATCAGGCCTCCTTGGTGGTGGCGGTACGGGCGGCGGAGTTCACCCTGACGCCCAGCGTGCTCGGATCAAGCCCGGACCACCGGTGTCCGCCGCCGAAGAACCTCGTACGGGCGAGCACGGTGACCAGGGGCTTGGTGAAGAAGAACACCACCACCACGTCGATGAGGGTGGTCAAACCAAGCGTGAAGGCGAAACCCTTCACGCCGCCGATCGTGAACCAGTAGAGGAGGAGCGCGGCGATGAAGGACACCGCGTCCGCCACGATGATCGTGCGCCGGGCACGGTGCCAGCCGCGTTCGACCGCGGTACGCAGGCTGCGCCCCTCACGCACTTCGTCACGTAGCCGTTCGAAGAAGACCACGAACGAGTCCGCCGTGATGCCGATCGCGACGATGGCACCGGCGATGCCCGCGAGGGACATGCGGAAGTCGATGAACTTCCCGAGCAGCACGATCGACTCGTAGGTCAGGCTGCCCGCGACGATCAGGCTGGAGATCGCGACGAGGCCGAGGCCCCGGTAGTAGAGCAGGCAGTAGAGCACGACCAGGGCGAGGCCGATCGCGCCCGCGCCGAGGCCGGCCAGCAGCTGGTCCTTGCCGAGCGTCGCGGAGACCGACTCGATCGAGCTCTGCTGGAACTTCAGCGGCAGCGCGCCGTACTTGAGCACGTCGGCGAGGTCGTTGGCCTCCTGCTGGCCGAACTGACCCTCGATCTGCGCGTTGCCAGAGGTGATCGCCTCCTTGACGCTCGGCCAGGAGTAGACCGTGCCGTCGAGGACGATCGCGAAGTGGTTGCGGGTGTTGGCCTCGCCGAGCGCCGCGGCCTTCTGGGTGAAGTCGGCGAACGCCTTGGTGGCGGTGCCGTTCATGTCGAGGCTGACGGTCCACTGCACGCGGCCGGACTGCGGGTCCGGCGGGAGGGCCTGCGCCTTGGTGACCTGCTCACCGGAGATCTGCGCCGGGCTCACGATGAACTTGTAGTCGCTCTTGTGCGTCTTCGGGTCGGGCTTGGCGCAGATGGCGGACTGCTTGGCCGGGTCCAGCGTCTGGCCCTGGCCGACGTCGTTGCCGGTGCAGGTCAGCTTCTCGAACTTCGCCTTGACCGCGGGGTCGACGCCGCTGAAGTCCTCGGCGCCGGCCTGCTGCTGTTGCTGTTGCTGCTGAAGCTGCTGAAGCTGCTGCATCTGTTCGGGCGTCAGCGACTGGGAGGCACTGGGGGCCGGCTTGGCCGTGGGCTTGGGCGTCGGCGCGGTCAGCGCCTTGGCGAGCGCACGGCCCTTCGGCGACGGCGTGGACGAGGCGCCCGCGGACGGCTTGGCGCTGCCCGAGGCCTTCGGGGTCGCCTTGCCCTTGCCGGTCGGGGAGGGCGAAGGAGCCGGCGGCGGCGTCTGCTTGACGCCCACCGGCTCCGCCACCAGCACCTGGCGGAACTCGAGCTTCGCGGTGGTGCCGATGAGCTTGACCACCCGCTCCTGGCCCTGGCCGGGCACCTGGACGATGATGACGTTGTTGCCCTGTTTGGTCACCTCGGCCTCGGAGACGCCCAGGCTGTTCACGCGCTCGCGCATGATGTTGATCGCCTGGGTCATCTCGGAGGCACCGATCTTGGCGCCGGGCTTCGTCGGCTGGGCCGTGAGGTTCACCGTGGTGCCCCCGGCCAGGTCAAGAGCAAGCTTTGGGGTTTTTTGGCCCTGCCAGAACATCAGGCCAACCAGCGCGGCGGCAATCACGAGCAGCGTGATGAGCACGCGCCCCGGTTTCGAAACATTTCTGTTTGGCGGAGCCACGGTCGTTTTCGTCCTTTGTCTGCGTCAGGCGATCAGGCGGAGGGCCTCTTGCCGGTGTTGTTCTCGCCGTCGTTCAGCGGTTCGTCAGCCGGCTTCCCCGGGGTACCGGAGAGAGTCTCGGTCTTCGCCTCGACGTCGTTCTGCAGCGTCTCGTGCTCCTCCGGGGTCTCGTCGACCTCGGTGGTCTCCTCTTCGGTCTCCTCGTCCTCGTCCTCGTCGACCGTGTCGTCGATGACCTGGCCGATGGCCTGGCGTACGAAACGGGCCTCGACGCCCGGCGCGATCTCGAGCACGACGGCGTCGTCCTCGATCGCGATGACCGTCCCGAGCATGCCGGCGGTGGTCATGACCCGCTGTCCCGGCTCGACCTGGCTCTGCATCCGTGCCTGCTGCTGCTGGCGCTTACGCTGCGGGCGAAACAGGAGGAAATAGAAGACCACGCCGATGAGGATCACCGGCAGGAGCGTGACGAGCGGGTTACCGCCCTTCCCCGCGGCGACGACGTGAGAGAGCGCTGTGAGTTCTATGTTGCCCTGCACCGGGGCATCCTTCCGATATGTGTGTTCAGCCTGCCGCCGACGATTTCGCGTGCGAAAGGCGCGTCGCCATGACGACGGCGACCAAGCTCCGGAGTGTAAAGGAGTTGACGAAACCCCGGCAACGATGTGAGCGCCGAGAAGCAGCTCGTCACTCCTCTGTTACTTCGAAAAGCGTACCTTCAACCGTGGGTGGTGGCGTGACCCCGAGGTGTCGCCAGGCCAGGGGCGTCGCGATACGCCCACGAGGGGTCCGCGCGATCAGCCCTTTTCGTACCAGGAACGGCTCGGCAACCACTTCCACGGTCTCCGGCTCCTCTCCCACCGCGACGGCGAGCGTGGACAGCCCTACGGGCCCGCCCCCGAACTTTCGCAGCAGCGCGTCGAGTACCGATCGATCGAGCCGGTCGAGGCCTTCGGCGTCCACCTCGTACAGCAACAGTGCCCGCCGCGCCGTCTCCTCGGTGATGACACCGTCGGCGCGTACCTCGGCGTAGTCGCGTACGCGGCGCAGCAGCCGGTTGGCGATGCGCGGCGTGCCGCGTGACCGGCGGGCGATCTCGGCGCCGCCCGCGTCGTCCATGCTGACCTCGAGGAGCCGCGCCGAGCGCCGGAGGATCCGCTCCAGCTCCTCCGGCTCGTAGAAGTCCATGTGCGCGACGAACCCGAACCGGTCGCGCAGCGGCGCGGGCAGCAGCCCGGCGCGCGTGGTGGCGCCGACCAGCGTGAACGGCGCGATGTCGAGTGGGATCGCGGTGGCGCCGGGGCCCTTGCCGACCACGACGTCGACGCGGAAGTCCTCCATCGCGACGTAGAGCATCTCCTCGGCCGGGCGTGCCATCCGGTGGATCTCGTCGATGAACAGCACCTCGCCCTCGGAGAGCGTGGACAGCACCGCGGCCAGGTCGCCGGCCCGTTCGATGGCCGGGCCCGAGGAGATCCGCATCGGCATGCCGAGCTCGCTGGAGATGATCATGGCGAGGGTGGTCTTGCCGAGGCCGGGCGGCCCGGACATCAGGACATGGTCCGGCGGACGACCGCGCCGCATCGCGCTCTGCAGTACCAGCGAGAGCTGCTCGCGTACGCGAGCCTGGCCGATGAAGTCGTCGAGGCGCTTGGGGCGCAGCGCCGCCTCGATGACCTTCTCCTCGCCGTCCGCGAGCGGTGAGACGAAGCGGTCCTCACTCACGCTGCGCCTCCCCTGGCATGGCGGGAACGGTCATCGGCTCAGCTTCCTCATGGCGAGCCTCAGCAGGACGGCGACGTCGGGCACGTCCTGGCCGTCGATCTCGGCGGCCACCGCGTCGACGGCGGCGTCGGCGTCGCGACCCGGCCAGCCGAGGTTGGTCAGCCCGGCGTGCACCTGGGTACGCCACGGGTCGGCGCGGAACGCCGGCACCGGCGACTCCTCGTCGAGGGGCGCGCCCAGCCGGTCCTTCAGCTCCAGCACGATGCGCTGGGCGCCCTTCTTGCCGATGCCGGGGACCCTGGTCAGCGCGTTGAAGTCCTCGGTGGTGACGGCGCGGCGCAGCCCGTTGGGCGTGTGGACCGCGAGCATCGCCAGCGCCAGCCGCGGTCCGACGCCGCTGGCGGTCTGCAGCAGCTCGAAGACGGTGCGCTCGTCGTCGTCGGCGAAGCCGTAGAGGGTGAGGGAGTCCTCACGTACGACGAGCGAGGTGGACACGCGCGCGGGGTCGCCCACCCGCAGCCCGGCGATCGTGCCGGGCGTGCACAGGACCGACAGGCCGACACCGCCGACCTCGATCACGGCGCCGTCGGGACCGGCCGACGCGACCCGGCCGTTGACGAATGCGATCACTCGCGAGTTCCTTCCTGGCTCATGGTCGGCCGCCCTGCCTCAGCTTGGCGGCCTGGAGGCGCGCCTGCGCGCCACCGCGCCAAACATGGCAGATGGCCAGGGCGAGCGCGTCGGCGGCGTCGGCGGGCTTCGGCGGCGTGTCGAGCCGCAGCAGCCGCATCACCATCGCGGTCACCTGTGCCTTGTCCGCACGGCCGCTACCGGTCACGGCGGCCTTGGCCTCGCTCGGCGTGTGCAGTACGACCGGCAGGCCGCGGCGCGCGCCGCAGGCGATGGCGATCGCGCCCGCCTGCGCGGTGCCGATGACGGTGGAGACGTTGTGCTGGCTGAACACCCGCTCGACCGCGACGGCGTCCGGCGACACCTCGTCGAGCAGCGCCTCGATGCCGCGCTCGAGCGCGATGAGCCGCAGGGCCAGGTCCTCGTCGGGGCTGGTACGGATGACGCCCACCGATACCAGCTTCAGCGGCGCGCCGGGCGCGCCGTCGACGACACCCACTCCGCACCTGGTGAGCCCGGGGTCGACGCCCAGCACCCGCACGACCGCTCCTCTCGACCCCGAACACGTGTTCGCAGCGAGGTTACTCGTCCTGGAGGCCCACCGGCTCCGGGTACCCCCGGCGTGTCTCCTAGAAGTAGTCGAGCATGAACGGCGTGGCGCCGAAGGCCGCGTCGAGCAGCGCGTCGGCGGCACGGCCGCCCTCGGCGAGCCCGGCGCGTCGCAGCGTCGCCATCGGGAGGCCCGCGTAGAGGGCCGCCAGGCCCTGCGGGGACAGCCGGGCGGCGTCACGGCCGGCGTCGTCCTTCTCGAGGCTCCCGCGCCCGCCGGCCACGCTCAGCCGCCAGGTGCCGGCGTTGAGGGGCCGCAGGTCGTCCTCGAGGACGAGGGGCGCGTCCACCGACACGCCCTCGGGGAAGCCGCGCGCGGCGACGGCCTCGGGGGCGTTCAGCACGCGGAGCATCCAGGACTCGCGGTGCACTGTGTCGGTGGAGCGGTCGCGCAGCAGCCAGAACATCGGGTCGTGCGGCGCGACGCAGGCGTACACCTCGTGCGCGATCGAGGAACCGGTGCCGACCATGGACCACAGCGCACGCGCGGTCTCCTCGGAGCCGGCCACGCAGCGGCGTACGGCCAGCCGGGTGTTGCCGTTCTCCCAGCCGTAGGACAGGAAGCCGTCGTCGGCCAGGTAGGAGTAGACGCGCGCGTCGCTCAGCAGGTCGCGGACGAAGCCGGCGCCGCGGTCGATCGGGCCGCAGTCCCGCGCGTCGGCGTGCAGGCGGCGCAGGAGTGCCACGACCTCGGCGGCGTCGTCCGGCCCGGCGCGGCGCACGCCGATCGCGCCGGAGGAGAGCGTGCGCAGGACGTCGGGCCGTACGGTCGCCCAGTGCTGGGCGCCCGCGTGCTCGTAGCCGACCGCGCGGTAGACCGGCGCGGTGGCCGGGTAGAGCGCCGACAGCGGCCGGCTCTGCAGGCGCTCCACGAGCGCGGTGGCCAGCCGCCGTCCGATGCCACGGCCGCGGTCCTCGGGCGCCACGCTGACGCCCGCGACGCCGTCCATGGGCACCGCTCGGCCGTGCCACCACTGCTCGAACGGGAAGGTCTTGGCCGTGGCCACCAGCCGGGCGCCGTCGTAGACCCCGAACAGGCGATCCTCGCCGATGTCGGCCAGCGCGGGCGTACGCCAGTCGTGCGCGGGCCGCAGGCCGAAGGCGCGGATCTTCAGGTCCTCGAAGGCGTCGAGGTCGTCAGGGTCGAGCGTTCGGATCTGCACAGGCCACGACGCTACGGCATGCGCGCGCCCGATCAGGCCTCGATCTTCTCCATGACCTCGTCGGACACGTCGAAGTTGGCGAAGACGTTCTGTACGTCGTCGCTGTCCTCGAGCGCCTCCAGCATGCGGAAGACCTTCTTGGCGCCGTCCTCGTCGAGGGGCACGCTCACGCTGGGCAGGAAGTTCGCCTCGGCGGACTCGTAGTCGACGCCCGCCTCCTGCAGCGCCTTGCGGACCGCGACGAGGTCACCGGCCTCGCTGATCACCTCGAACGACTCACCGAGGTCGTTGACCTCCTCGGCGCCGGCGTCCAGGACCGCCATCATCACGTCGTCCTCGGTCGTCCCCTCCTTGGAGAGGAGGATGACGCCCTTGCGGGTGAACAGGTACGAGACCGAGCCCGGGTCGGCGAGCGAGCCGCCGTTGCGGGTCAGGGCCGTGCGCACGTCGGACGCGGCGCGGTTGCGGTTGTCGGTCAGGCACTCGATGAGCACCGCGACGCCGCCGGGACCGTAGCCCTCGTACATGATGGTCTGCCATTCGGCGCCACCGGCCTCCTCGCCCCCGCCGCGCTTGCGCGCGCGCTCGATGTTCTCGAGCGGTACGGAGCTCTTGCGGGCCTTCTGGATGGCGTCGTACAACGTCGGGTTGCCGTCCGGGTCACCGCCGCCGGTGCGTGCCGCGACCTCGATGTTCTTGATGAGCTTGGCGAAGAGCTTGCCGCGCTTGGCATCGACGACCGCCTTCTTGTGCTTCGTCGTCGCCCATTTGGAGTGGCCACTCATCTGGTTTCTGGGGCGGCCTCGGCCCTCGAGCCGAAGAAGAAGCCCCTTGCCTCCAATCTCATAAGAACACGAAGTGTCGTATCGCCGGTGTACCACCGGACCCCTCCATCGCGAGGGTGGCCGCGTCAGGCCTGCACCTTCACCATCTGGAGGAAGAGCTCGTGGATCCGCGGATCACCGGTGAGCTCAGGGTGGAACGACGTCGCGAGAAGATGGCCCTGCCGAACCGCGACGATCCTACCGGCGGAGGCGCCGGACTCCGCACTGCCGAGAGCCTCGGCCCTCTCCCCCACCGACTCGACCCACGGGGCGCGGATGAAGACCGCGTGGAACGGCGCGTCGAGGCCGGTCACGCGTACGTCGCCCTCGAAGGAATCGACCTGGCGGCCGAACGCGTTGCGCCGTACGAGCATGTCGATGCCGCCGATGGTCTCCTGACCGTCGGCGCCGTCGAGGATCCGGTCGGCGAGCATGATCATCCCGGCGCAGGATCCGTAGGTCGGCATGCCCTGCTCGATGCGCTTGCGGAGCGGCTCGAGCAGGTCGAAGGTGCGGGCGAGCTTACCGATGGTGGTCGACTCCCCGCCCGGGATCACCAGCGCGTCGACGCGCTCCAGCTCCTCGGGCCGGCGGACCATGCCCGTACGCGCGCCGCAGGACTCCAGCACGCGCAGGTGCTCGCGGACATCGCCCTGCAACGCCAGAACACCGATCGTCGGTACGGCAGCCACGAACGCCCTTTCGACTCTGTTTGTACGAACAATGAGCTTAGTCCCCGTTACAGCGCCGGAGACGACACGCCGGGCTCAGGCGAGCTTGAAGCGGCGGAGCGGCAGCTCGAGCGGGAGGAAGCCGTCCGCACCGCGCAGCGCGATGTCGCGGCCGAACAGGTGATCGCGGGCGAGCGCGAGCCCGTACTCCTCGTAGTCGAACGGCAGGGGCACGTCGGCGGTGCCGCCGTCGATCCCCGTCCAGAACGGCGCCTCCGCCTCGAGCCGGTCGCCGAGATCGACGACCACACCGTCCTCGGCGGTCACGAAGACGTCGCGCTGCGGGCGGTCGCCGTCGTACCAGCGGAACCAGCAGCCGGACACCACGCTGTGCAGGACGAGGACCCCGCACGAAGCGCCGGGCAGGGCCCTGGCGATCTCGTCGGCGAGGGTACGGGCCTGGTCGTCGATGCCGAAGAGCCTGCGGTCACAGACGACGAGCGCCTCGCCGTACGCGCCGACGAACAGCTCGTCCTCGTAGGGCCAAAGAGCGAAGTCCAGGACGGTGTCGCCGGTCTCGACGACCGTGGCGTCCGGGTAGAGCCGCCGGGCGAGCCCCGCGGCGGCGTCCGGGTCCGGGGCCAACCCCTGTCTGAAGGCCTGTCCGGCACCGCCGACGCTCGCACATGCCAAGGCGACCGACCAACCCATGGGCTTCGTTCCTTCCCGGGCTCCGGAGGTGGCCGCGGAGCCGTGACGCCGTCAGGCGCGGCCCAGCGTAACCCGGCGCCCGGCCGGCGTGGAGGGCGGAACCCCGTTCCGGTGGGTGCCGGGAGCCCGCGCGATGCCGCGCTGGCCTCCCGGCACCGCCGTCACCAGCCTCGACCGGCGTAACGCTCCGATTCGGCCATGGTCGCGACGTTGATGCCGACCATCGCCTCGCCGAGGCCACGGGAGACCTTGGCGATCACGTCGGGGTCGTCGAAGAAGGTGGTCGCCTTGACGATCGCCTCGGCGCGCTTGGCCGGGTCGCCGGACTTGAAGATGCCGGAGCCGACGAACACGCCCTCGGCGCCGAGCTGCATCATCATCGCGGCGTCGGCGGGCGTCGCGATGCCGCCGGCGGTGAAGAGCACGACGGGCAGCTTGCCGCTCTGCGCGATCTCCTTGACCAGCTCGTACGGGGCCTGGAGCTCCTTGGCCGCCACGAACAGCTCGTCCTCGGGCAGCGAGCCGAGGCGCCGGATCTGCTGGCGGAGCTGGCGCATGTGGGTGGTGGCGTTGGAGACGTCTCCGGTGCCGGCCTCACCCTTGGAGCGGATCATCGCGGCGCCCTCGGTGATGCGGCGCAGCGCCTCACCGAGGTTGGTGGCGCCGCACACGAACGGCACGGTGAACGCCCACTTGTCGATGTGGTTGTCGTAGTCGGCCGGCGTGAGGACCTCGGACTCGTCGATGTAGTCGACGCCGAGGGCCTGCAGAACCTGGGCCTCGACGAAGTGCCCGATGCGGGCCTTGGCCATGACCGGGATCGAGACGGCCTCGATGATCCCGTCGATCATGTCGGGGTCGCTCATGCGCGACACGCCGCCTTCGGCACGGATGTCGGCGGGCACGCGCTCCAGTGCCATGACGGCGACGGCGCCGGCGTCTTCGGCGATCTTGGCCTGCTCCGGCGTGACGACATCCATGATCACGCCGCCCTTGAGCATCTCCGCCATGCCCCGCTTGACACGGGCGGTGCCGGTCTCCGGAGCGGCGGTGGGCGGAGTGGGCGTGGCAGTGGACACGGCGCTACCTCTTCGGAAAGTCGATCAAGCTGTCGTCTCCATGGTAGAGGCAGGTAAGGACGGCTTCGCCCCCGTCAATACGTAAGGAACGAGGCCGTGACCCGAACAGAGTGTCCGGACCCGGCCTCCGGGGGCGATGCCGACGGTACCCGCCTCAGCGGACGTGAGGCGGGCGCCCGGTCATCCAGTCGCGCACTTGCGCGCGGAGTCCTCGATGCCGCTGGAGTCGCCGCGGACATCGTCGATCTTCTTCTTGCCGTCGACCCAGTCCTTCAGGTCGCCCTTGTTGCCCTTCTTGAGCATCAGGTCGGCGAGGCAGTCGCGCTGCTTGTCGTTCAGCGCCTTGAACTGCGAGTCGGACTTCAGCTTGGCGGAGATGTCGGTCTTGCTGACCTTCGCGCCACCACAAGCGGCCAGGCCCAGCGGGAGCACGCCCGCCAGGACGATGGTGGCGATGGTTCGGGATACGGAGCGTCCCACAGAGTCCCCCTACTTGCTTGAGCGCAGGACGACCCCCAAGTCACCCTGCGTTGGAAAGGAAGATCGAACCGAATCCCCCATACTCCGTCAAGTCCAATAACCAGGCCATCTCATGGTGTAGTGGGCTTTCCGGCGTTGACGAGAACGACCCAGACCTGCCCCGGCGCGAACGTCATCGGGTGCCCGTCCTTCGTCGTGAAGGTGGTCCCCGTCGCCTCCGACGACCGCGACCAGCGGGCGTCGAAGGCCTTGCCGTCACGCAGAACGGTCGCCGTTCCCGTGCCGACCGTGTTCACCAGCGGGGTGTAGTTGCCGAGGAAGTCGTGGAACGGCGACCGCGTCGTACGGGCCCGCTGGATGACGATCGTCCCGGCACCGAGCCGTCCGCCTTCGGCCGCATTGTCGGACCGGCCGTCCTGGGTGACCAGCCATCGCTTGGCATCGGCCGACCAGCGGAAGGCGAACGACGCCGAGGGGTAGCGCGCCTTGTAGCTCGCGACCGGCCGCCCGCCCTCGGGGGCCGGCCCGAACCGGAAGCCGATGTCGCGGGGCTTGGCCGCGCCGTGCGCGCGTGCGAGCAGCGCGCGGGGCGAGGCATAGAGGTTGTACGGGGGCGCGTGCGCGCCGGTGCGCGCGTAGCCGGTGTTGCCGCGGTCCTGTGACACGTCGATCAGCGGCGCCTTGGCCACGTACGGCTTCATCTTGCCCTGCACGCCGGAGAAGGCGAAGGCGGGACGGCCGAACTGCGGCAGCAGGTGCAGGTCGGAGATGCGGGCGCTGCGGACCGGCCCGACGCGCGCGGGCAGCTTCGAGGAGTAGATCGCCATGACGCGGCTCAGGCCGCCCTCGACCTGCTCGACGTAGACGAGGTCCGCCGAGCGCAGCCCGAGCTGCGGCTTGGCGGAGCGCGTGTTGTCCACCTTGATCGCCAGCACCGGCCCGGCCGCCGTGTTCGTGCCGGTGAACGGGTTGGTGCCGGGGGGCGTGGGCGTCGGGGACGCCGGGCGGGTGGAGGCGGGGGGCGGCGGCGCGGACTCCGGTTTCGGCCCGTGGGAGCAGGACGCCGCGGCCGCGAGTACGGCGGCGCCCATGGATGCGACTCGGAAGCGCACAGCTCGACCTTTCCGGCAATTCGGAAGCTCTGAACCGGCGAGGGTAGTCGATGAACGCCGTGGTGAGGGCGCCGCGCGTACGGAAGGTCGCCGGCAGGGGCCCGGCTCAGGCCCCCGGCGGGGCGTCGTCGATCTCGAAGAACTCCGGCAGCGGCGCCCGTCCGGACAGGGGCAGGAGCCGGGGCAGCAGCTTGCGCCGCGCGGCCCGGGTCGCGGTGACCGCGTTGTTGTAGAAACTCCGCGCGTAGCCGACCTTCCGCACGGCGGCGTCGAGATCGCCGAGGAGCGCCGCGCCGTCGTGGCGCGCCACGAGCGTGTCGCGAAAGTCCGGCTGGTCGACGACGGCGCGCAGCGCGCGCGACAGGTCGCTCTCGGCGAACTCCCGGTTGTCCACGTCGGCGATCCGCGCCTCATGGGCGGCCGCGGCCAGCAGGAGGCTCGTCGCGGGGTCGAGCTGGCGGGAGGCCGCCAGCTCAAGGGCGACCGCCGCGCGCCGCACCAGGGCCGCGTCAAGCCCGGCACGGGCGGTCTCGAGGCGGACGTGCAGCCGGTCGAGCCTGGTGGCGCGCCACGAGACGTACACGCCCATGAGGATCACGATCGCGACGAGCAGGGCGATGTTCATGAGGGTCTCGGGCACGCTCAGCTCCCGGACAGCTCGACGACGGCGTCCTCGCCGGCCACGGTCTCATAGACCCGGACCACGTCACGTGCGACGGTCGACCAGTCATAGGCGCGTACGGCCGCCTTGGCCTCGTCGGACAGTTGCTTGCGGCGCGGGGCGTCGTCGAGGAGTTCGGCGGCCGTGGCGGCCAGCGCGTCGGCGTCGCCCACCGGGAACAGGGCGCCCGCGCTCCCGTCCAGCAGCACCCGGCGGAACGCCTCGATGTCGCTGGCCAGGATCGGCGCGCCCGCCGACATCGCCTCCGCGAGCACGATGCCGAAGCTCTCACCGCCGGTGTTGGGCGCCACGAAGACGTCGACCGAGTGCAGCGCGCGTACCTTGTCGGCCTCGCTTACCAGGCCGAGGTTGACCACCCGGTCGCGCAGGTCCGCCGAGACGCGCGCGCGTATCTCAGCGGCGTCGCCGGGGCCGGCGAGGAGCAGCCGCAGCCCGGGGCGCTCGCGGCCGAGGATCTCGAAGGCCCGCAGCAGCACCGGCAGGCCCTTGCGCTGCTCGTCCATGCGGCCGAGGAAGCCCAGGGCGCCGTCGTCGCCGGGCCAGCCCGGCAGCGGCTCGGCCATGGCGTAGCGCTCGGTGGTCACGCCGTTGGGGATCAGTACGGCGTCGCCGCCGAGGTGTTCGACCAGGGTGCGGCGCGCCTTCTCCGACACCGCGATCCGCGCGGTGATCTTCTCCAGGGCGCTCTGGAGGATCGGACCGGCCGCCGACAGCGCGCGCGACCGCTCGAACGACGCGTGGAAGGTCGCCACGATCGGGCCGTCAGCGGCCCAGCATGCGAGGAGGCCGAGCGAGGGCGCCGCGGGCTCGTGCACGTGCAGGACGTCGAAGGCGCCCTCCCTGATCCACCGGCGCACCCGGCTCGCCGAGAGGAATCCGAAGGAGAGCCGGGCGACCGAGCCGTTGTAGGGCACCGGGACCGCGCGCCCGGCCGACACGACGTACGCCGGCAGGGGCGCGTCGTCGTCGGCGGGCGCGATGACCGACACCTCGTGGCCTGAGGCGAACAGCGCCTCGGCCAGGTCACGTACGTGCTGCTGCACGCCGCCGGGGACGTCCCAGGTGTACGGGCAGACGATGCCGATCCTCACAGGTCGCTCACCCATCTCACTCGTACCGGCCGCCCGGTCGGCTCACAGGTCCTCCACCCAGACGCGCTGGAGCATGTGCCAGTCCTCCGGGTGTGCGGCGACGCTCTGCTGAAACGCGTGGGCGAGGGACTGGGTCATCGCGACGATCTTCGCCTGCTCGTCGCCGCCGTCCGGCACCGCGATCTCATCGTGGACGCGCGCGCCCCAGTGCTCATTCTCGTACCAGAGGGTGACGGGGCGAAGAGCGGCCCCGGTCCGTACGGCCAACGCGGCCGGTCCGGCGGGCAGCTTGGCGGGGCGACCGAAGAACTCGACCTCGACGCCGTTCACGGTGAGGTCGCGGTCGGCGACCAGGCAGACCAGCCGGCCGTTCTCGAGCCGGTCGGCGAGGGTGAGGAAGACGTCGCCGTCCCCCCCGGAGGCCGGCAGGACCTCCATGCCCAGGCCGGCGCGGTAGGCGACGAACCGGTCGTACAGCGACTCGGGTTTGAGGCGCTCCATCACGGTGGTGAACGGTGTGCCCGACAGCGCGATCCAGGCACCGGCGTGGTCGTAGTTGCCCATGTGGGGCAGGGCGGCGATGACGCCGCGCCCGGCCTCGATCTCCTTGAAGATCTCTTCGACGCCGGTGATGCGCATCCCGGACAGGATGCGCTCGCGGCTCATCGAGGGGAGCCGGAAGGACTCCATCCAGTAGCGGAGGTAGGAGCGCATGCCCTTACGGCTCAGCTCGCGCAGCGCCTCCTCGGAGACGTCGTCGCCGACGACGCGGCGGAGGTTCTTCTCGAGCTGCCGGACGCCACGGCCGTGCTTGCGCCAGATCCGGTCGGCGATGAGCGCGAAGACCTCGTGCGCCACCGGCTCGGGCATGTGCCGGACCGCGAGCCACCCGAGCGCGTAGGCGGCGTCCATCACCTCGTCCTTCATGAGGCCTCTCCGGCCTCCAGCTGCCGGAGTACGGCGAGGTAGCGCTGCGCGACGGTGATCGCGCTCGCGATGGCCAGGATCCACAGGCCTGCGGCCAGGATGTAAGGCACGCCCAGCCCGTCGAGGCCGATGGCCACCAACCCGATGATCAGGCGCTCGCCGCGCTCGGCGATGCCGACGGCGGCGTTCAGGCCGACACCCTCGGCGCGCGCGCGTGCGTACGACACGAGCGCGCCGGAGATCAGGCAGAACAGCGAGAGGCCGAGCAGCATCATGTCGTGCCGTTGCTGGCCCGCGAAGCACACGATCAGCCCGGAGAAGATCGCGGCGTCGGAGACCCGGTCCATGTTGGAGTCGAGGAAGGCCCCGAAGCGGCTGGTACGGCCCGTGATGCGGGCGACCGCGCCGTCGAACATGTCGAACAGCACGAAGAGCGTGATCACGACGGTGCCCCAGAAGAACTGGCCGCGCGGGTAGAACCCCAGCGCGCCGCCGACGACGCCGATCGTGCCGATGATCGTGATCGTGTTGGGTGTGACGCCGGTACGAGCCAGCGCCGTACCGACGGGCGAAGTGACACGCGCCAGCGCCGGCCGAAAGTGGTTGAGCATTGCCATCCTTGTGAATTCGTGAAACGGCCGCAGTGGTTTCGCCCGTGGCTGCGCCCCGCCACCCCCTTGGCGGGCCAATCGTAGTGCGTGACGTCACCGCAGGTGGGAACGGCACATATCAGAGGGGCCTTGAGTCTTTCCCGGTCACCCCTTGTGATATGAGGCCCGGGCGGAGAGGGTGGTGACCACGGGTGTGGCGCCCGTCACACCCAGGTCCAATTGGAGGTGGGCGCGTGGCGGACAAGACAGGTCCACAAGGAGCCGCCGGCAGGGCACCGTCGGTCGACCAGCCCGAAAAAATCCGTAATGTCGCACTGGTCGGCCACTCTGGTGCGGGCAAGACGACTCTCGTCGAGGCGCTGCTCGCTGCGACCGGTACGATCCAGCGTCCCGGTCGCGTCGAAGACGGCTCGACGGTCAGCGACTACGACGAAGTGGAGATGCGCCAGCAACGCTCGGTGAACCTCTCCCTCGCCTCGATCATGCAGGGCGGCGTCAAGGTCAACCTGCTGGACACCCCAGGTTACGCCGACTTCGTCGGCGATCTGCGGGCCGGGCTACGGGCGGCCGACGCGGCCCTGTTCGTCGTCTCGGCGGTCGACGGCATCGACGGCGTCACCCGGATGCTGTGGGAGGAGTGCGCGTCGGTCGGCATGCCGCGCGCCGTCGTCATCACCAAGATCGACCAGCAGCGCGGCGACTTCGACGAGGCCCTGGCCGAGTGCCAGGACGCGTTCGGCGAGGGCGTCCTGCCGTGCTACTTCCCCTGCGAGGAGGGCCTGATCGGGCTCCTGTCGCAGAAGTGCTTCGACTACTCCTCCGGCGGCCGCACCGAGCACGATCCCGACCCGAAGTTCCTGGACCGCCTCGAGGAGCAGCGCGGCGCCCTCATCGAGGGGATCATCCAGGAGAGCGAAGACGAGACCCTCATGGAACGCTACGTGTCCGGTGAGGAGATCGACGTCAAGGCGCTCATCGAGGACATGGAGAAGGCGGTCGCGCGCGGCACCTTCTACCCGGTGCTGACGACGTCGGTGCCCCACGGCGACCACCCCGGGCCCGTGATCGGCATGGGCGAGCTGCTCGAGGTGATCACCCAGGCCTTCCCGTCACCGCTCGAGCACGGCATCCCGCCGGTGACGACCACCGAGGGCGGGTCGGCCGAAGACCTCAAGTGCGATCCCGACGGGCCGCTGGTGGCGGAGGTCGTCAAGACCACCTCCGACCCGTACGTCGGGCGGATCTCGCTGGTTCGCGTGTTCAGCGGGACGCTGACGCCCGACGCCACCGTCCACGTATCCGGCCACGGCCTGGAGGACCGCGGTCACGAGGACCACGACGTGGACGAACGCGTCGGCGCGCTGACCTCGCCGCTGGGCAAGACCCAGCGGACCGTGGCGTCGTGCATGGCCGGCGACATCTGCGCGGTCGCCAAGCTGACCCGCGCGGAGACCGGCGACACGATCTCCTCCAAGGACCGGCCGCTGCTGATGGCCCCGTGGTCCATGCCGGACCCGCTGCTGCCGACGGCCATCCAGGCGAAGTCGAAGGCCGACGAGGACAAGCTGTCCCAGGCGCTGTCCCGGCTCGTCGCCGAGGACCCGACGCTGCGGCTCGAGAACAACTCCGAGACGCGCCAGCTCGTGCTGTGGAACATGGGCGAGGCACACGCCGACGTGCTCCTGGAGCGGCTGAGCAGCAGATACGGCGTCGAGGTCGAGACCGTGACGCTGCGGGTACCGCTGCGCGAGACCTTCGGCGGCACCGCGGGCGGGCTCGGCCGCCACGTCAAGCAGAGCGGCGGGCACGGGCAGTACGCGATCTGCCACATCGACGTCGAGCCGCTGCCGTCGGGCACCGGGTTCGAGTTCGTCGACAAGATCGTCGGCGGGGTCGTCCCGCGCCAGTTCATCCCTTCGGTGGAGAAGGGCCTGCGCATCCAGATGGAGCGCGGCGTCCTCGCCGGGTACCCGATGGTCGACATCAGGGTCACGCTGCACGACGGCAAGGCGCACTCGGTGGACTCCTCCGACATGGCCTTCCAGACCGCGGGGTCGCTCGGCCTCAAGGACGCGGCGACCAAGACCAAGGTCCTGCTGCTGGAGCCGGTGGACGAGGTCTCCGTGCTCGTGGCCGACGACTTCGTCGGCGCGGTCATGTCCGACCTGTCCTCGCGGCGCGGCCGGGTGCTGGGCAGTGAGACCGTGCCTGGCGGCCGTTCGATGATCAGGGCCGAGGTGCCGCAGCTGGAGATCACGCGGTATGCGATCGACCTCCGGTCGATGTCGCACGGCACGGGCTCGTTCAGCCGCACCTTCCTGAGGTACGAGCCGCTGCCGTCCAACCTCGCGGACAAGCTCGTCGCCGAATCCTGACCCTGCGTGGCCCCGCGCTCCGGCGCGGGGTCACCAAATCGCCGCAAACTCCTCCTTAAGGCGTATTCGATCCCTCCAGGGGATGACGCACCGTTAACCCTTGGTTTGCGATGATCCTTGTCATGGGGGAATTAGTAGAGGATCTCGAGGCCGTCCCCGGCGTGGTCTCGCCGGTGGTGCGCGACGTCCCGCGGCGTACGGCCATCCGGGCCCTGGCCGCCGGCGGAGCCGGCGCGGCCGGGGCGATGGCGGGCCTCGCCGGCGGGGCCGCCCTCGACGACGCCGACGCGTTGCCGGCGACACCGGTCTCGGCCATGGGCGTACCGTCCGACGGCCCCTGGCGGCCGGCCTCCGGGAACGTCGACGTCACCTGGGCGGTCGACACCACGCAGAAGCTGGTGGCGCTCACCTTCGACGACGGCCCGATGCCGAACTGGACCCCGATGGTCCACGACATCCTCGACGAGGCGCGGATCCCGGCGACGTTCTTCATGGTGGGACGGCGCGTACGCCGGCACGGCCGGCTGATCCACGGCCGGATGGACCGGCACGCCGTCGGCAACCACACGTGGGGGCACACCGACCTGTCGCGGGCGACGCACACCCAGGCATACCAGGAGATCCACCGCGCGCACGCCATGATCGCCGAGGTGACGGGCAAGGAGGCCGCGCTGCTGCGCCCGCCGCTCGGCAACATCGGGGGTACGACGCTGAGCGCCGCCGGGCAGCTCGGCTACCGCCTCTGCCTGTGGTCGCTGAAGATGCGCGAGTCCTACCTCGGGCATCCGGCCGGCCGGCTCGTCGACTACATCGTGAACTCCTGCGAGCCCGGGACCATCCTGCTCGCCCACGACACCGGGCACCGCGATCGGCTCGTCGCCCTTCGCGGGCTGCCCGCCATGATCAGCGGCCTGCACGCCCGCGGCTTCACGTTCGTGACCGTGCCCGAGCTCATGGAGGCCGCCGACACCACGACCGCGCGGATCTAGCTACCCGGCCTTCCGGCCGACGTACAGGGCGGTCAGATGCGGACGGGTGACGACGCCCGCGAACCGCTCGTCGACCAGGCCGGTCAGCGTCTCCAGAACGTGCCCGCGCTCGGCGTCCGGCAGCCGCCGGACCGTCATCATCGAGTCGAACAGCGCACGTACCTGATCGGCGCTCATCGGCAGATCCCAGGAGATCAGCTCCGAGGCGACATCGGCCAGACCGGCTTCGCGGCGCAGATCCGCGCATCGAGCGTCGCGGTCGAGCTGGAACGCCGTCCCGCCACGCTGGTCGCCGGGCTCGAAGCCCAGAACGGCACCGGCCTCGGCCAGCAGCGGGTCCTCCCGGTACGGGTCGGAGAACACCGTCCACCAGATCGCCGCCCAGCCGCCCGGCCGCAGCGCGGCGTTCACCTTCCGCAGGGCGGCGGACTGGTCGAGCCAGTGAAACGAGGTCGCGGCCACGACCGCGTCGAACCCGTCACCGATCTCGGCCTCCTCCAAAGGCGCGTTCACCACCCGCACCTCCGGCATGGCCTGGCCGAGGTAGTCGGCGAACCCGCGGTCCGGCTCGACCGCGACCACGGTCGCCCCCGCGGCGAGAAGATGCCCGGTCACCAGCCCAGAGCCGGGCCCGATCTCCAGCACCCGGCTGCCCGGTCCGACACCGCACCTCGACCGCAGCACCTCGTAGACCCGCGGCGGATAGTCCGGCCGCCCTTCCCGGTAGCCGGCGGCGTCGGCGCCGTAGGTATTGCGGGCCACCTCGCGCAACGCGTCGAAGTCCGTCTGGTCCCCACCGCCGTGCCCTGCCGCGCTGTCACGTGTGTCCACCCTGCCGAGAATAAGGCGCCCTGCGGCAGATGGAAGATCCGCCGGACGCCGTCTTAGGGCGTGTCCCAGCGCGTGTCCGGCCGGTCGGCGGGTGGTACGGCGCAGGCCGGGGTGCCGCCCGGGAGGCGCATGCGGTTCGCGGCGACCAGGCGGTAGAGGGCCCGCGCCGGGGGGCGGAGCGGCGGCAGGTCCGCCACCAGGCCGAGGGCCCGCCACGGCCATCCGGCGTCGGTGAGGAGCCGCGCGACCGCACGCGCGCCGCCGTACACGCGGCCGTCCTCGACCCACAGCAGCTCACGCTCCGCCCGTTCGGCGGTAGTGCCGAGCGCGCCGTGGTCGGCGAACTGGTAGGCGACGATCTCGGCCTTCGACGGGATGCGGCGCCGGATGAAGCGCACCGCGCTCGTACAGAAGCCGCAGTCGCCGTCGTAGACGAGGGTCGGCACGGCCGTCAGTCCGTAGGCCATGCGTCGGCGACGATCTGGCGGGTGTCGCGGAGCAACTGCGGCAACACCTTGGTCTGCCCGATGACCGGCATGAAGTTGGCGTCGCCTCCCCACCGGGGCACGACATGCTGGTGGAGGTGCGCGGCGATGCCCGCGCCCGCGACGGTCCCGAGGTTCATGCCGACGTTGAACCCGTGCGCACCGCTCGCCTTGCGCAGCGCGGTGAGGGCGCTCTTCGTGAGCAGCGCGATCTCGGTGCTCTCGTCGGCGTCCAGCTCGGTGTAGTCGGCGACGTGCCGGTAGGGGCACACCATGAGGTGACCGGAGTTGTACGGGTAGAGGTTCAGGACGACGTACGCGCTGTCACCCCGGCGGACGATGAGGCCCTCGTCGTCGTCCATCTTCGGGATGTCACAGAACGGGCAGCCGTCGTCCGCTCCCGAGCCGCTGGGCTTGCTCTCACCCTTGATGTAGGCCATCCGGTGAGGGGTCCACAGCCGCTGAAACTGGTCGGGATGCCCCGCGCCGAACTGCTCCTCACGCCTTGGCTCGGTCATGTCAGAAGCATAGGACCGGGGCCGCCGCCGAACCCCTCCGGGTACGGGCCGCCTGCGGCCCGGGAGCCGACGGCAAGAGGCCCCCGGCATGCCGGGGGCCTCACCTGCGTCGAACGTGGTCGCGTCAGACCTGGACGCGTCCCTCGATCGCCTTCACGATCTCCTCGATCGCCTCGTCGACCGGCACGCCGTTGTTCTGCTCGCCGCTGCGGTAGCGGAAGGAGACCGCGCCCTTGGTGACGTCCTCGTCGCCGGCCAGGAGCATGAACGGGACCTTCTGCTTCTGGGCGTTGCGGATCTTCTTCTGCATGCGGTCGTCACTCGAGTCGATCTCGACGCGGACCCCGCGGGCCCGCAGCCGGCTCGCGACCTCCTGGAGGTAGGTCACGTGCTCGTCGGTGATCGGGATGCCGACGGCCTGGACCGGCGCCAGCCACGGCGGCAGCGCGCCCGCGTAGTGCTCCAGGAGCACGCCGAAGAACCGCTCGATCGAGCCGAACAACGCCCGGTGGATCATGACGGGCTGCTGCCGCGAGCCGTCGCTCGCCTGGTACTCCAGCTCGAACCGCTTCGGCTGGTTGAAGTCGACCTGGATGGTGGAGAGCTGCCAGGTGCGGCCGATGGCGTCCCTGGCCTGGACCGAGATCTTCGGGCCGTAGAACGCCGCGCCGCCTGGGTCGGCGACGAGCTCGAGACCGGAGTCGTCGGCGGCCTTCTTCAGCGCCGCGGTCGCCTCTTCCCAGTCCCCGCGCTCGCCGATGAACTTCTCGGAGTCATCGCGGGTGGACAGCTCGAGGTAGAACTCGCTCAGCCCGTAGTCGCGCAGCAGGTCGAGCACGAAGGTCAGCAGGCTCTTGAGCTCGTCCCCCATCTGCTCCTTGGTGCAGTAGATGTGGGAGTCGTCCTGGGTCATGCCGCGTACGCGGGTGAGGCCGTGCACGACGCCGGACTTCTCGTACCGGTAGACGGTGCCGAACTCGAACATCCGCAGCGGCAGCTCCCGGTAGGACCGCCCGCGAGCCTTGAAGATCAGGTTGTGCATCGGGCAGTTCATCGGCTTCAACCGGTAGTCGGCGCCGTCGAGGTCGAACGGCGGGAACATGTCGTCGCCATACCAGGGCAGGTGCCCGGAGGTCTCGAACAGGTTGCCCTTGGTGATGTGCGGGGTGTTGACGAACTCATACCCCGCCTCCTCGTGCCGCCTGCGGGAGTAGTCCTCCATGACCCGGCGGACGATGCCGCCCTTGGGGTGGAAGACCGGAAGGCCGCTGCCGATCTCGCTGGGAAAGGAGAACAGGTCGAGCTCGGCGCCCAGCTTGCGGTGGTCGCGCTTCTCGGCCTCCTCCAGGAGCTTGAGATATTCGTCCTGCCGATCGCGGCTCTCCCACGCGGTGCCGTAGATGCGCTGGAGCTGGGGGTTCTTCTCGCTGCCCCGCCAGTAGGCGCCACCGGAGCGCATCAGCTTGAAGGCCGGGATGACGCGGGTGGTCGGGACGTGCGGGCCCCGGCACAGGTCCTTCCAGCACAGGTCGCCGGTCTTGCCGTCGAGGTTGTCGTAGATGGTCAGCTCTCCGCCGCCGACCTCCACGCTCTCCTCGTCGGCGGCGGCGCCCTTGATCCCGATCAGCTCCAGCTTGTACGGCTCGGCCGCGAGCTCCTCGCGCGCGTCCTCGTCGGTGACGACCCGGCGCGAGAACCGCTGTCCCTGCTTGACGATCTCGCGCATGCGCTTCTCGACGCGCTTGAGGTCATCGGGCTGGAACGGGGCGTCGACGTCGAAGTCGTAGTAGAAGCCGTTCTCGACCGGCGGGCCGATGCCCAGCTTGGCCTCGGGGAACAGCTCCTGCACGGCCTGCGCCATCACATGCGCGGCCGAGTGGCGGACGATGGCGATGCCCTCGCCGGATCCGATCTCGATCGGCTCGATCGCGTCGCCGTCGCGGACGGCGTAGGCCAGGTCACGCGCCTCGCCGTTCACGCGTGCGGCGATGACGGTACGGCCGTCGGCCTCGAGCGCTTCCCCCGCGGTGGTGCCGGCCGCCACCACACGCTCGCTCGCTCCGAGGGTGATGCGCAGCTCAGACACGGAAACTCCTCGTTGGTCAGTGATATCGACACCGAATGGTATCGATCGCGCGTCCACGCCGGACGCCTCGACTCCCATGGTCGGCTCCTTTCGTCGTGGGAGCGAACCACCCCGGAAGCGGCAGAGGCCCCGGGATCGCTCCCGGGGCCTCGATGCTGCGTTAAGTCAGTGCGTGCAGCCGCGCCGGGAGATACCCGGCGTCGTCGTCAGGGACATGGCTGCCATACGGGCAACTGTAGCCCATGGGACCCGGCCGGGCCCGGAGATTCGGGCCGCTCGGCGCCTGGCGCGGGACGTTGGGGGAAATGATCACGAGCGCGGCGCGGCGGCAGGCGCCTCAGCCCTTGGCGCGGGCGCGTACGTCGTCCATGTCCAGCCCGCGCACCTGCTCGATGAGGTTCTCGAGGGCCTTCTCGGGAAGGGCCCCGGCCTGGGCGAACACGATGACCCCGTCACGGATCGCCATGACCGTGGGGATCGAGGAGATGTCGAACCGAACGGCGAGCTCCTGCTCCGCCTCGGTGTCGACCTTGCCGAAGGTGACGTCCTCGTGCTGGACGGAGGCCTTCTCATAGACCGGCGCGAAACTCCGGCACGGACCGCACCAGCTCGCCCAGAAGTCCACCAGGACGATGCCGTCGCCGGTCTCCTGGTCGAAGTTGTCGGTCGTCAGTGTCGTCGTGGCCATGTCAGTCGGCTCCTCATCCGTCGAAGGCGCGGCGTCCACGTGGACCCGCCGCCTCCGGCACAACAGGCGTGCGCCGAGCGTAATTCCAACCCGTGGCCGCGGCCGAACCGGTAGACCCGGCACCGTCACACCATCGCCCGATCCCGGTGCCGGGATCCGTTGCGGACGGCCGGGGAAGGCATTCCCGGCCGCCCATGCCGCGGCCACACTAGGCCAGAACCAGCCGGCTTCCGAGGTAACCCGATCGCCGGTTCCGTCCTGCGCGGTACTGCCGCGCTGGCCGCCGCCGAGCGTGAGGTACGCCACTCGACCATGACGCGCGCCTCCTGACCTGCGTTATCAGGTCAGCAGCACCGGGTGGGTGGCTCGAGGGGAGTGACCTCTGAGGACGACGACGCCGAAGCGGAGACGGCGCCGATCGCTCCCGCGGGGACGAGCCAGGCCATCAACGTGACCATGATCAGGGCGACGATCCTGCCAACTTGTGACATTCTTTCTATCCTTTCGTGTGGTTCTGTCACTTTCTTGTAGAGGCGGGCGGGATGCGAAGTCAAGAATCACTCGGCGAACGGATACGAAACCTGCGTCTGCGCAAGAACATGTCTCAAGCGCAGCTCGCATGGCCGGAACTCTCCGACAGCTACGTATCGCTCATCGAGAGCGGAAAACGCACCCCAGCGCCCAGCATGGTCGCACTGATCGCCCGCAAGCTCGAGTGTTCTGCGGCTTATCTCACGACCGGTGTGACCGAAGAGGCCATGTCCGGCTTGCAGGAGACACTCCGCTACGCCCACATCGCCCTCCAGAACGGTGCGGCCGACGAGGCCCGCCTCTGCTTTGCGGAGGTACTCTCCCACCCCGCACTCGACGACCTGCCCACACTGGCTCACGAGGCCCGCTGGGGCCACGCGCTCGCCCTCGAGGCGACGGGCGCGCTCGAGCAGGCCATCGCCGAACTCGAGATCGCCGCCGCGATGATCTCGCCTCAGAGCGACCCCGAGCGCTGGGCTGAGCTGCACACGGCGCTCAGCCGCTGTCACCGCGAGCGCGGTGACCTGGCCGCGAGCATCAGCACCGGCGAGGCCGCGCTCGAGCGGCTCACCGAGGGCGGCGGCCAGTGGACCGACGCCATGGTCATGCTCGGGGCCACGATCCTGGCCGGCTACGAGGTCCGCGGCGACCTCGCGTACGCCACGCAGTTCGCCCAGGCCCTGGTCCACCGCGCCGAGGCGATCGGCAGCCCCAAGGCGCTCATGGCGGCGTACTGGAACGCGGCCTGGGTCGCGGAGGCCCGCGGCGACGTCGACGTGGCGCTGAAGCTGGCCGAGCGCGCGATCGCGCTGCTCGGCGAGGAGAACGACCCGCGTAACCTCAGCCGCCTGCGGTCCGCCTACGCCCACTTCCTGCTGGCCGCCCACCCGGAGCGCGCCGAGCAGGCATACGACATGGCGCTGCGGGCCGAGCGTGAGCTGGGCGAGAGCGCCGCCAGCACGGTCGACACGGCGGTGGCCGTGACCACGCGGGCCTGCGCCGAGCTGGCCCTCGGCCGCCCGCTCGAGGCCGCGGAGCTCGGCCGCCGCGCGACCGAGCTGCTGTGCGGCACGGCCGGTCTGCCGATCGCCGAGGCCTACAAGGTGCTGGGCGACGCGTGCGTACGGCTCGGCCGTCGTGAGGAGGCCGTGGCGTCGCTGTCGCAGGCCGTGGAGTACCTGGAGAAGATGCAGGCGCACCGTCCGGCGGCGCGCGCGTGGTTCGACCTCGCGGAGCTGTTCGGAGCGGCGGGCCAGGCGGACGTCCAGAAGGAGGCCTTCCAGAAGGCCCTGTCCTGCATGGGTCTCTGACGTCGTACAGGCCGTACTGAGCGGCACGGACCAGGCCCGCGAGCGTTGGAACCGAACGCCCGCGGGCCGCGTCTCTGTCTTGTACGCTCATCCAGGTTTTCTGAGAAAAGCCTGAATAATACCTGTATATGTGACTTCGGAGGATGACGTCATGGTTCAGCGGATCCGTCTGGCGACTGCGGCGAGCTTGGTCTTGCTGCCGGCACTTTTGACCCTGTCGGCATGTGGCCACTCCCACTCGCATCACACGGTCGTCCATCATCACGTCGTCGTGCACCACCACGTCGTGCGCCACCACTGATCGGCTGATCTGCGCCTTCACCAGGCCTTTTAACCGGGAGGGAGTCTTCGACTCCCTCCCGTTCGTCATGTACGGGGCCTTCTCAGGGCCGCGAATCCGCGGCACACCTCTTGACGGGAGCGGCCGGGCCGCTCATTGTCTTCCCTAGTTAGGGAGGTTTCCTAACTAGGACTACTTCTCGAGCCCCCCACCACCTCCGAGGAGCCCCCGCATGCTCAGACGTAACGCCATCGGAACGGCCGTGCTCGTGTCCGTCCTGGCAGCCGCATCAGTGTCCGCCGTGGCCGCAAACGGCCAGCATTCCTCGAGCGCCACACGAATGCACCTCGACGCCGCGCGGTCGGCCGCCGCGACCGCCGCCCATCCGTTCCCGGCCCACGTGACGTACCGGACCGGGGTCCTGCCGTCGGCGAGCCAGTCCTCGCGCGACGCCGCCGTGAAGAAGCAGTACGACGCCTGGAAGAGCGCCTACCTGCGGTCGGCGTGCGGCGGCTACCTCGTCTACGCCACGGGCGACGCACCCAACAAGGGCACCGTGTCCGAGGCGCAGGGCTACGGCATGAACATCGTGCCGCTCATGGCCGGGTACGACGCGAACGCCCAGGCGGAGTTCGACGGGCTCTGGCACGTCGCCCAGACCCACCGCGACGGCCAGGGCATGATGGAGTGGAAGCTCGACGGCAAGACCTGCGCGTACGCCGACAGCGGCACGCCGGACGCCGCGACCGACGGCGACCTCGACGTCGGCTACGGCCTGATCCTCGCCGACGCGCAGTGGGGCGGCTACACCGGCGCCGCCATGGACTGGCTCGACCACCTCTACGCGGCCGACGTCGCCCCCGACGGCCATCTCAAGTGCGAGGACGACGGCCCGGACACCGACACCCGGCCGTCGGACTTCATGCTCGATCACCTGCGCGCGTTCGCGGCCTACGACACCTCGCACGACTGGAACAAGGTCGTGACCCGCACCGAGGCGATCGTCCAGGAGTTCACCGCCGCGTACTCGCCCACCGCGAACCTCCTGTCGGACTTCGTGGTGAAGGCCGACACCTCCAGCCCCAAGCCCGCGCCCGCGGACTACCAGGAGAGCCAGCCGGACAACATCGTCGGCTACAACTCCGTACGTGTGCCGTGGCACCTCGGCACGGACGCCCTGGTGTACGGCGGCTCGGTCAGCCTGGCCGCCGCGAAGAAGGAGTCGGCGAGCTACAAGGGCCACGCCGGCGGCGACCCGGACAAGATCTACCCGCACACCAAGCTCGACGGCACCCCGACCAGCACGGATGACCAGAGCGAGGCGGCCAACGACCCGGTCGGCGTCGCGGCGATGGCGGCGGGCGACCAGGCGTGGACCGACGCGCTGTGGGGCTTCCTGGCCACCAACCCGTACGACGACACGTACTACGGCGAGACCATCAAGATGCTGGTCTACATCGTGATGGCCGGCGACTACTGGACGCCGGCGGGCTGAGAGAGCCCGCGCGGATAGGGCGGGCGTCGCGCAGTTGCGCAGTCCTATCCGCGCGGGCTCTGAACGCCGTGGCCGGGGTCGGGCATCGTGTCCAGGCGGCGGAGGATCACACCCTCCCGCAGCGCCCACGGGCAGATCGCGACCTCGGCCTGGCCCAGCAGGTCCATCGCGGCGTCCGCGACGATGGCGCCCGCCACGAGCTGCGGTGCGCGCGCCTCCGAGACGCCGGGCAGGCATTGGCGTTCGCTCACGGTCATGGCCGCCAACCGGCCCGCCCAGTCGGTGAGGTCGGCGTGGCTGAGGGCCCGCCCGACGAGCGGACCGTGCACGGACGGTGCCGCACCGGCGATCCGGGCGAGCTGCCGGAACGTCTTCGACGTGGCGACGGCGTGCTCCGGAACGCCGTACCGCATCACGCCGCCGACCTCGCGCGCGATCATCGTTCGGACGTCCTTGCGGAGCTGCCGCACCTCCTCCGGAGGCGGCGGGTCGGCGCTGAACCGGTCACGCGTCAGGCGTCCCGCGCCGAGCGGCAGGGACACCGCGAAGTCGGGCTCCTCATCCGATCCCGAGGCGATCTCCAGTGAGCCGCCGCCGATGTCCAGCACCAGCAGCCGCCCCGAGGACCAGCCGAACCATCGTCGCGCGGCGAGGAACGTCAGCCGTGCCTCGTCCTCGCCGGACAGGACGTCGATGGTGATCCCGGTGCCGGCGCGGATCCCATCGAGGACCTCCTCGCCGTTGACCGCGTCGCGCACCGCGGAGGTGGCGAAGGAGATGACCTCCTCGACGCCCTTGTCCTCGGCGATTCGCAGCGCGTCCTCGACGAACGCGCGCAGAAGCCCCGCGCCCTCGTCGGACAGGCGCTCACCGTCCTCGAGGTGATCGGCCAGCCGCATCTCGTTCTTGTGGGAGAACGCCGCCAGCGGCCGTGCGCCCTGATGCGCGTCGACCACGAGCAGGTGCACCGTGTTGGATCCCACGTCGAGGACGCCGAGTCTCATGATTGCGACGTTATCGGGTCGGAGGGCTCATTCGCCCGGGGGTGTGTTCCGGTCGTCCGCGAGCACGCGTTCGGCCTGGCGGACGACGGCGAGGTCCACGAACCTGCCTCCGGGGAGCGCGACGGCGCCCGTACGGCTCTCCTCGAACGCCGCGACGATCCGCCGCGCCTCGTACACCTCGCCCTCGGTCGGCCGGTACGCCGCGGCGATCACCGGGAGCTGGGCGGGGTGAATCGCCGCGCGTCCGCGGAAGCCGAGCGCCCGGCCCGTACGGCACGACGCGGCGAGCCCGTCGAGGTCGCGTACGTCGAGGTAGACCGACTGGACGGGCGGCGGCAGCCCCGCCGCGCGCGCCGCGACGACGACGCGCGACCGCGCCCAGGTGAGGCCGTTCTCATCGGAGATCCCGAGGTCGGCGCGCAGGTCGGCCTCGCCGAGCCCGATCGTGGCCACGGCCGGGTGCGCGGCCGCGATCGCGTAGGCGCACTCGACGCCGAGCGCGGACTCCAACAGCGGGTGCAGGGGGACGCCGGGCACGAGGGCGGCGACCTCCCGAAGCTCCTCGGCCGACTCCACCTTGGGGAGGCGTACGCCGTCGGTGCCGCCCAGCGCCCCGGCGAGCGCGGACAGGTCGGCGCGGCCACGCGGGGTGCGCATGTCGTTGACGCGTACCTGGATCCGCCGGCGCTGCCCGGACAGCGCGCGCAGCACGGCCGCGCGCGCGTCGTTCTTGTGCTCGTCGGCGACGGCGTCCTCGATGTCGAGGATGACCACGTCGGCCGCTGACGCGAGCGCCTTGGCGACGCGCTCGTGCCGGTCGGCGGGCACGTACAGCAGGGTGGGCACGTCAGATCACGCCCCGCTCGCGCAGCCCGGCGATCTCCCCGGCGGTGAGCCCGAGGGAGCCCAGCACGTGGTCGGTGTCGGCGCCGTGTGCGCGGCCGGTCCAGCGCAGCGCGCCCGGCGTGTCCGACAGCCGGAACAGCACGTTCTGCATGCGCAGCGGGCCGAGGTCGGGGTCGGGCACGGTCGTGATGGCCTCCAGCGCGGCGAGCTGCGGGTCGGCCATGACATCGGCCACGTCGTAGACGGGTGCCACCGCCGCCTCGGCCTTCTCGAACCCCTCGAGGACCTCGGCGCGGCTGCGTTCGCCGACCCACGCGGCGACGGCGGCGTCGAGCTCGTCGGCGTGCCCCGCGCGTCCGGCTCCGGTGGCGAACCAGGGCTCGTCGACGTACTCGGGCCGTCCGACGAGCCGCATCACGCGTTCGGCGATGCTCTGCGCGGAGGTGGAGACCGCGACCCAGGTGCCGTCGGCGCACCGGTACGTGTTGCGCGGGGCGTTGTTGACCGACCGGTTGCCGGTGCGCGCCGGTACGACGCCGAGCTGGTCGTGGCCGGTGGGCTGGCCGCCGAGCACGGTCAGGATCGGCTCGATGATGGACAGGTCGACCACCTGGCCGGTGCCGGTGGTCTCGCGGGCCCGCAGCGCGGTCATCACCGCGTACGCGGTGGCGAGGGCGGCGATGCCGTCGGCGAGGCCGAACGGCGGCAGCGTCGGCGGGCCGCCCGGCTCGCCGGTCATCGCGGCGAACCCGCTCATCGCCTCGGCGAGCGTGCCGAACCCGGGCCGACGGGCGTACGGGCCGAACTGCCCGAAGCCGGTGACCCGAGCGAGTACGAGGCGCGGGTTGGCCGCGCGCAGCCGGTCGTAGGAGAGGTTCCAGCGTTCGAGCGTGCCGGGCCGGAAGTTCTCGATGATGACGTCGGTGTCGCGCGCGAGGGTGAGCAGGAGCTCCTGGCCCTCGGGCACGGACAAGTCGAGGGTGATGGCCCGCTTGTTGCGCGCGAGCATCTTCCACCACAGCCCGACGCCGTCCTTGGCGAGCCCGTGCCCGCGCGACGGGTCGGGACGGCGCGGGTGCTCGACCTTGGTGACCTCGGCGCCGAAGTCACCCAGGAACATCGCGGCCATCGGCCCGGCGAACAGGGTGGCGACGTCCAGGACGCGTACGCCTTCGAGTGCGGTGCTCATGGGGCCTCCAGATCGGCGGCGCACCGGAACCCGACGACCGGGGAGCGCTCGAGCGCCGGGTGCGTGCGCAGCAGCTTGACGGTGTGCTCGGGCGCGCGGACGCCGTCGTCGGCGTACCACTCCGAGCCCGTGACGGCGACGGGCGTACCGCCCTTCAGGAGCACGAACCGGGTGCGGCCGTCGGTGTGCTCGCTCTCGGTCCAGTTCCAGGTCGTGCAGGTCCATGGGCCGCCGGTGGCCGCGGCGGCCTGCCACTCGTGCTCGGTCGGCAGCCGCAGCCCGGCCCACGCGGCGTAGGCGCGCGCGTCGTCGAGGTCGACGCGGGTCACGGCCGCCTCGGGCCGCGTGTCGCGTCCGGGGTCGAGGAAGCACTCCGGGTGGCGCGGGCTGTAGCCGGTGACGCGGACGAACGCCGCGTACTCGGCGTTCGTCACCTCCCTCGGGTCGACCGCGACGGCGCGCAGGTCGACGTGCCGGCGTACGGTGCGGATCGCGTGCAGGTCCGGCGGCAGCGGCTTCCACGCGTCGACGTACGGCGCGCCGCCGTCGAAGCCGCACTCGCGCACGCGGTACGTCACGGTCAGGTCGCGCGGTCCGCCCGGCACGCGGACCATGGCGGACGGCTCCGCGTACGCGACCGGCGCCGGGGTCCGCATGAGGTGTCGCGCCGGGAACGCCGTGACGTCGCTCCACCGCGACGCGGCCCCGCCCGTGCGCGTTACCACGGCCGCGACGCCGCGCGCCGGGATCCGGCCGTGCGTCCCGTCGCCGAGGCGCGCGCCGGTGACGGCGTCGTGGCAGGGCACGCCGGGGTCGATGCCGAGGAGCGGCCCCTCGTACGCGCGGCCCGACCGGTTGGCCACCGTCCAGAGCGTGACGTCGCCGCCGGTCCAGCGCGAGGCGGGCAGGAAGGGTTCGGCCTCGTCCACGAGCGGGGTCCACTCCCCCGTACGGAACAGCTCCGCGAACCTGCGTTGCACCGGCAGCATGGCCCGCAGCAGCGCACGGTCGCGCGCGTTCCAGCCGACCCAGGAGCCGAAGACGTTCTCCCAGACCAGGACGCCGCAGCCGTTCATCCACGCGGAGTGCAGCTCAGCTGAGTGGTCGCGGTGCCAGCGCCGGGTGTGGTGCAGGACGTGGCCTCGCTCGTACCACGTCGTCCGCAGGACGCCGGGGGTCGCGGAGTCGCCGAACCACTGCGCCCACGACATCGCGTGGCCGGCGACGGCGGCGAGCGACACCGCCGACTCGCTCTCCAGGGCGACGCGTGCGCCGAGCGTGTCCCGCAGCGCCTCGTCGCCCTCCCGCAGCGTGTCCAGGAAGACGCCGTCGGCGCCGAGGTCGCGCACGAGCGCGGCGAGGGCCCCGGCGTGCGGGCCGCCGGCGGTGTCCCACGGGTTGTAGTCGACCATGACCCGCACGCCGCGGTTCCGCAGCGCGGCGACCAGGCCCGCGATGCCGGGCACGTCGCGATAGAAGGCGAACTGGTCGCGCCGGTCCAGGCCGATGACCGGGTAGGCGTGCCAGAGCACGACCGCGTCGTACCCGCCGAACTCACGTACGCCGTGGTCGAGGAACCTCTCAGGCGTGAAGACCCCGCGCCGGGCGTCATACAGCAGCTCGTCCCACAGCCAGGCGACGCCGACCGCGAAGCAGCTCCCGGTCCATGCGGGGTAGAACGTGCGCGCCGGTGCGTGGCCGTCGCGCCACCGGTGCAGCGCGTCGCGCCACGCGGGCCGGTCGGCGGGGTCGTCGGGCGCGGCGAAGATCTTGGCTCGGTCGAGGACGGACAGGTCGGCGTGGGGCTCCAGGGGTACGAGGGTGGGGCGGTCGATCGGTCTCATGGCGCGAGCGCGGCCGTACGCGCGGCGAGGTCGCCGAAGCGCGCGCCGTCGAAGCCGGGCAGGCTGCTGGCCACCCGGCCGCGCAGCGGCGCCGTCCACCGCCCCGGCAGGCCCGACGCTCCGGTGAGGGCGCCGACGACCGAGCCGACGGTCGCGCCGTCGGAGTCGGTGTCCCAGCCGCAGGCGACGGCAGCCGCGATCGACCGGGTGAAGTCGCCCGCGCCGTGCGCGAGGGCGGCGGCGACCAGCGCGGCGTTGTTAACCGCGTGCACCCAGTGCAGGTCGCCGTGGCGTTCGTGGAGCCCGTCGGCGACGCGCTCGAAGTCGGTCTCCGTACGCGCCGAGGCCACCGCGTCGTCGACGGCGCGCGCCATCCGCGAGCCCTCGGGCAGCACCGCGCGGCCCGCCGCGAGGACCTCGTCGACGGACGTGGCGACCAGCGCGCTCGCGCACATCGCGGCGGCGAACATCGCCCCGTACACGCCGTTGGCGGTATGGCTGAGCCGCGCGTCGCGGTGCGCCATCTCCGCCGCGGCCCCGGGGTCGCCGGGGTTGGCCCAGCCGTAGACGTCCGCGCGGATCTGCGCGCCGATCCACTCGCGGAACGGGTTGCGGTACGTCGCGGTGCGCGGCGGCTCGATGCCCAGCAGGAGGTTGCGGTAGGCCACGCGCTCGGCGGTGAAGACGCGGCCGGCGGGCAGCGCGTCGAGCCACGCCTGCGCGACATCGTCGGTCGTGAAGTCACGGCCGCGCCGCTCCAGGAGGTCCAGCGCGAGCATCGGGAAGTTGAGGTCGTCGTCCTCGGGGGTGCCGTCGAGATTTTCGGCGAGGCTGTTCGGCGCGCTGCGGCGGTTCCACGGCCAGCGCTCGGCGACCTCGGGCGGCAGGCCGCGTGCGGTGAACCAGCGGCGGATCGGCCAGTTCCCGGTGGCCTCGGCGATCGCGCGGATGCCGTCGCGCGGGATCTTCTCCACCGGCTTGCCGAGCACGCATCCGGCGGCGCGGCCGAGCCAGGCACCGTGCAGACGGTCGTGGTCCACGGGCGCGGGCGTACCGGCGGGCCAGTGCGGGCAGGCCTCGATGATCTCCTCGAGCGCGCTCGGCTCGTCGTGCCCCGAGGGCAGCAGGTCCAGCGCGTCGAGCAGCTCCTCGGCCAGCGCGCGCAGCTCGGGCGGCGCGGGGCGGGGCGAGGCTCCGGCGCGCGGCGGCGCATCGTGGCCACCCGCGTCGTGCCAGCGCGCCGCGATGCCGGTGGCGTCGCGGCCGTCCTGCTCGGCCTGGCGCAGCTCGTGCCCGACGAGGTCCTCGGGCTGGATCCAGGTCAGCCGGGTCATCGCAGCTCCTCGAAGGCCCGCTCGTGCGCGCGCCGCCGTTCCAGGTCGGCCTCGTGCACGCGTTCGGCGACCGCCGCGATGGCGAGCCCCGGTGCCTCCAGGTCCAGGCGGCTCGCGGCGGCGATCTCCTTGCTCCACCCGGCGGGCACCGAGCCCGCGCCGCCCAGCGCCCCGGCGATGGCGCCGCCCATGCTCGCGATCGAGTCGGCGTCCCGCCCGTAGTTGACGGCGCCCAGCACGGTGTCGCGGTAGCCGCCCGCCGCGATCAGCAGGAACGCCAGCGCGAGCGGCAGCTCCTCGATACTGTGCTCGCGGCTCGGCCGCCGCGCCGCCATGCCCTGGTCGCGGTAGGTGTCGGCGACCAGATCGTACGGCCGTACCGCCGCACGCAGGCCCGCGAAGGAGCCCTCCCAGTGCGTGAAGTCGCCGGCGCGCTCGCAGACCGCCTCGATCGCCGCGCGCGTGCCGTCCCTGGCCAGCCGGATCGCGGTCGCCACGACGGAGTCCGGCGTCGCGCCGGGCCGCATCGCCTCGGCCACCGACGCCGCGAACACCCCGGCGGCCTCGCGCCCGTAGCTGGACTGGTGCGCGCCCGCGAGGTCGACCGCCTCCGCGTACGCGCCGTCGGGGTCGGCGGCGTTGACGATGCCGACCGGCGCCATGTACATCGCGGCGCCGCAGTTGACGATGTTGCCGGCGCCCGCCTCGCGCGGGTCGACGTGCCCGTAGTGCAGTCGCAGGACCAGCCATTTCTCGGCGAGGAACACGCGCTGCAGCGGCAGCGCCTCCGCCTCCAGCTCCGGGATCCAGCGCTTGGTCCCCATCATCTCCGGTACGAGGTGGTCGGCCGCCGCGTACGCGTCGAGGTGGCCGCCTGCCTTCTCGTACACGCGGACCAGCGCGTGCGTCATGAGGGTGTCGTCGGTGATGTGCCCGTCGCCCTTGTGGTACGGCGCGATGGGCCGCGCGTTGCGCCAGTCGGCGAAGTACGGCGGCACGATGCCGGTGACCGGCCCGTCGTAGCGTTCGCGGATCTGCTCCGGGGTCCATCCCTCCGTCGCCCCGCCGAGCGCGTCCCCGACCGCGGCGCCGACGATCGCGCCGACGGCCTTGTCCTGCAACGGCGTCATTCCTGTCCTCCCGTGGAAGCGGCGAGTCCCTGCTCGCCCAGTCGATCGGCGATGGCGACGATGTCGGCGCCGGCCAGCTCCGGCAGGCAGCAGCCGGCCAGGGTCCGTGTGGCGTCCCGCCAGGTACGCGGCAGGGCGTCGTACCCGGTGAGCGCCCCGGTCAGGGCCCCGGTGAGGGCGGGCGCGGAGTCGGCGAGCGAGGCGAGGCAGGCCGCAGCCGGGACCGCGCGCGCCAGGTCGCCGCCTGCCGCACGGGTGAGCGCGAGCGCGACCGGCACGGTCTGCGCCGCCGCGAGCCCGTAGCTGTAGACGTGGTCCTGCAACGCCGCGTCCAGCGACGGGACCAGGGCGAAGGCGTCACCGGGCGCCTCGAGGGCGAGCAGGGCGGCGTGCCGGATGGCGCTGCCGTCCGGCAGTTCGGCGAGCCCGGCGTCGATCACGCGTGAGACGGGGCCGCCCGCCACGGCGACCGCGACCGACGCGGCCATCGCGCGGGCGCCGTGCACGCCGTCCTCGGCGTTGGTGACCTCCGCGTCGGCGCGCGCGGCGCGCGCCGCCGCCTCCGGGTCGCCCGGATGGGCCGCGCCGAACGCGACCGCGCGTACGGCCGCCCCGTCGTCGAAGTGGTGCGGGTTGTCGTGGCCGCTCGCCGGCGGGTCCGCGCCGCGCGCCAGGTTGTCCAGCGCGGTGCGCACCGAGATGCGGGCGCGTACGTCCTCGCCGAGCGCGGCGAACGCGGCGCGGCGGTCGGTGTGCAGGGTGCGTGCGGTCCAGGCGAGCCACTCCGCGTCGTCGGACGGGCCGATCGCGAGCGGCCCGATGGGCTGGTTGAGCGCGAACGGCACCGGCAGCGCGGTCAGCCCGTGCTCCTCGGCGAAGCCGTCCAGCTCACGGCCGAGCCTGCGGGTCCAGGGCGCCAGCAGGTTCCAGCGGTGCCGCGCGGCGGGCCAGCCGGCCGCGTCGCCGATGGCGAGTCCCGCGAACGCGCCGCGTACCCGATCCCCCGATGTCATCGATCTCCTCCCTCAGCGGTCCCGTAGCAGCAGCTCGGCGACGTCACGCACGTCCCTGCCCGCGACGGCCGGCAGGCACGCGCCGCGCACCGGGCCGATGGCGCGGGCCCAGCGTTCGGGTACGCCCGCCTCGCCCCGGCCCGCGCCGGCCAGAGCGCCCGCGATGGCCGCGGTCGTGTCGGCGTCGCGCCCCAGGCTCACCGCGGTCACGACGGACCCCTCGACGTCGCCGCCGCCGGCCAGGTAGGCGGCGAACGCCAGCGCGACGGCCTCCGGCGCGAGGTCGGTCCACGGGTAGTGGCGGACGACGACCTCCTCATGCAGCCGGGCCGCCAGGTCCTCGCCCGCCTCACGTGCGATCCGGATGGCGGCGGCGAGGGCGCGGGCGGTCCAGGAGTCGGCCGGGACCGCGAACAGCCCGGCGGCGGCCACCTCCTCGGTGGTCGCGCCGGTCATCGCCACCGCGACCGCCGCCGCGACGGCCCGGCCGCCGTGGATGCCCTCACCGCTCTGGCTGACCGCTCCGTCGGCCGCCACCAGCCGCGCCGCCTCGCCCGGGTCGCCCGCGGCGAACACCCCGTACGGTGCCGCGCGCATGGCCAGGCCGTCGGACCAGCCGTGCCGGTGCCAGCGGCCCGACATCGGCGGCTCGATGCCGCGGCGCAGCGCCTGGACCGTACCGAGCTCGGAGAAGCCCGCGCCCTTCATCGGCCCGGCGATGGGCAGGATCTGCTCGCGGTAGGCGCGGACGACGTCCTCGCTGGTCAGCTCGGAGCCGTACGCCTCGAGGAGCAGCGCGACGAAGATCGCGTACTCAGTGTCGTCGGTACCCGCCGCGGTGCCGTCGGGCCCGGGTTCGAGCTCGGTGAGGCGGCCCCAGCGCCGGGTGATCTCCTCCGGCGTGAGGTTCTCGGCGGGTCGCCCGAGGGCGTCGCCGGCCGCCAGGCCGAGCAGACACCCACGGGCGCGGTCGCGGAGGGAGACCGTCATTTCGCGTATCTCGCCAGAACCTTGTTCCCGTCGTCGGTCAGCTTCCGCGCCAGCTCGTCGATGCTGATCTTGTTGGCGAAGTAGGCCTGCAGCGCGGGAGTGGCGACCTTGGTCTTGAACTCGTCGTACCCGTTGACCTTCAGGTACGGCGCGAGGACCAGGCTCTTGGCCGACGCGGTCGCGACGTCCCAGCCGTCCTTGGGCGTCGCCAGCGACGGGTCCCTGGCGGCCGACAGGCTCGCCGGGATCAGCCAGTCGCCCTTGGCCAGCGCGACCTGGTGCGGCCCGTTCAGGAACCAGCCGATGAACTTCATCGCCTGCTTCGGGTGCTTGCTGTCGGCGGCGACGGACAGCGTCTGGGAGATCGCGCCCTCCTGCGTCGTCTGGCCCTTCAGCGGCGGGATCGTCACCCAGTGGAACTTCTTCGGCGCCTGCTCGACGACCTGCTGGCGCATGAAGATGCTCGCGGGCAGCATCGCGTACTTGCCGGCGTAGAAGCCCGGCAGCGGGTCGGAGGTGCCCATGCCGAGCGTGGACGGGTCGGCGGTGTGGTCGCGGTAGAGCTGGTCGTGGATCCGCTGGAGGACCTCACGCTCCTGCGGGCCGACCCGTACCGTCGTCTTGCCGCCGGAGATCTGGAAGAACGTCCCGCCGAAGTTCAGCGCGAGGTTCAGCACGCGGTTCACCGGGGTCTTGAGGGCCCAGGCGACGCCGAAGTGCCCGCCGCTCGTGAGCTTCTTGGAGATCTCCTGGTACTGGTCCCACGTCCACGGGTTCGCGACCGTCGGCACCGGCACGTGCGCCGCGTCGAGCAGGTCCTTGTTGGCCAGGATGACCTGCGACTCCTGGAGGAACGGCACCCCGTAGACGCCCTGCGCGCCGTCCTGCCCGGAGAAGCTCGCCGTCCCCCAGGCCGCCTGCGGGATGTCGCTCTTCAGGTCCGCGGGCAGCAGCTTGGTCAGGTCCGCGAGGTAACCCTGCCCGGCGAAGCTCGCCAGCGCCGAGGAGTCGTCGTGGATGACGTCGGGCGGATCACCGCCCTCGAACGAGGTCACGAGCTGGTCGTTGACGTTGTCCCAGCTGCCCTGGACGTACTGGACCTGGATGCCGGGGTTGGCCTTGTTCCACTCCGCGACGAGCCGCTTGTTGGCGGCCAGGGAGTCCTTCTGCCAGGCCAGGCTGAGGAACTTCAGCTTGACCGGCTTTCCTGAGTCGTCGCCACCACCGGAACAGCCGGCGGCCAGGCCGATCACCACGGCCGCGGCGACCGCGGCGACGGAGCGAATCCTGCGACGCATGGGCACCTCCTGATTAACCCTTGACGGCACCGGCGGTCAGTCCCGAACGGAGCCGGCGTTGGATGACTGCGAAGAAGACGAGGCTGGGGATGGTGGCCAGCACCGAGGCCGCCGCGAGCGGCCCGAGCCGCGCGGCCTGGTCGGCACCGGTGAACTTCACGAGCGTGAGCGGCAGGGTCGCCTGGTCGGGGTCCTTGAGGATCACGAGGGCGAAGAAGAACTCGTTCCACGAGGAGATGAACGCGAACAGCAGGGTGGCCACCACGCCCGGCGCGAGCAGCGGCGCGACGATGCTCACCAGCGCGCGTACCCGCCCGGCGCCGTCGACGGCCGCGGCCTCCTCGAGCTCGCGCGGCAGGCCGCGCACGTGCCCCTGCAGCATCCACAGCGCGAACGGCAGCGTGAACGTGACGTGCACGAGGATCAGGCCCGGCAGGGTGTTCACCAGCTCCATCCGCCGCAGGATCATGAACAGCGGGATGATGATCAGCACGACCGGGAAGACCTGGCTGACCAGCACCCAGCCGATCGCGAACCGGCCCAGCAGCGAACGGTGCCGCGCCAGCGCGTACGCCGCGGGCAGCGCGAGGGCCACCGTGACGACCGCCACCGAGACCGCCACGATCAGGCTGCGCAGCGCGCTGCCGGTCAGGTCCTGCGCGGCGAACGCGTCGGTGAAGTTGGCCAGTGTGGGGTGGTGCGGGATCCACCGGGGGACAGGCTCGCCATCTCCCGTGGCGTCTTGACCGACGTGGAGACCAGCCACAGCAGCGGGAACCCGAGGAAGATCAGGTAGCCGAGGAGCGCGAGGTACTTCAGCGTGAGCTTCATCGGGCGTTCTCCCGCATCTGCCGCCAGAGATAGAGGCCCAGTACGGCGAGGACCACGAGGGTGATCGCGACGCCGAGCGCCGCCGCGTACCCGAGGAAGCCGTAGCGGAACGCCTCCTCGTACGCGAAGAGCATCGGCAGCCGGGTACGCCCGCCGGGACCGCCCTGGGTCAGCGCGTAGACCATCGCGAACTGGTTGATGTTCCACACGAAGTCGAGCGAGGTGATCGCCACGATCACCGGCCGCAGCTGCGGCAGCGTCACGCTGCGGAACCGCCGCCACGTGCCCGCGCCGTCGACCGCGGCGGCCTCGTGCAGTTCTTTGGCCACCCCCTGCAGACCGGCCAGCAGGACCACGGTCGTCTGCGGCATCCCGGTCCAGACACCGACCACGATGATCGCCGGCAGCGCGGTGCCGAAGTCGTTCAGCCAGTCGATGTTGTGGCCGATGACGTGCGCGTTCCGCAGCGTCGCGTTGAGGATGCCGGCGTTCGGGTGGTAGACGAGCCGCCACATCAGGCCGATCACGATCGGCGGCATCGCCCACGGCGCCATCGCGAGCACGCGGGCGAGACCGCGCAGCCGGAGGTTCTGGTTCAGCAGCAGCGCGAGCCCGAGCGCGGCGAAGAACTGCAGCACCGTGACGCCGATCGCCCAGATCAGCCCGATCTTGAACGAGGACCAGAAGTCGCCGTCCTGGAGCACCTCGCCGAAGTTGTGCAGGCCGACGAACGAGACGATGGCGTTGCGCCCGCCGCGCGCGTCCGTGAAGGACAGGTAGATGCCGTAGAGCAGTGGGCCGACGCTGAAGAGCAGGACCGGTACGAGGGCGGGGAGCAGGAGGAGCAGGACGCCGCGCTCCCGGCGGGGCTCCGTCATGTGCCGCCTCCCGTCGAGGCGCGCACGGTGAGCCGCGGCTCGACCGTGACCACGTACGGGGCGGCGTCGCCGTCGCCCAGGCGGCCGAGCATCAGCTCCGCGGCGCGGCGACCGCGCTCGGCCGACCCGAGCGCCACGCTCGTGAGCGTCGGCCAGGTCGCCACGGCCAGGTCGGTGTCGTCCATCCCGACGACGGCGACGTCGCGGGGCACGCTCAGGCCCTCGGCCCGCAGCACGTCCAGCGCGCCGAGCGCGATCAGGTCGTTGGCGCACATCAGCGCGTCCGGCCGCGTGCGGGCTCGGGCGAGCAGCCGCCGTGCCGCCGCCGCGCCCTCCTCGCGGTAGAAGTCGCCGACCTCGACCAGCTCGTCGTCATAGGGCAGGCCCAGCGCGGTCAGCGCCTCCGCGTACGCGCCGGACCGCGCCGCGCCCGGGACCGTGTCCAGCGGGCCGTTGATGAACCCGATGCGCCGCCGGCCCTGCGCGTACAGGTGGTCGAGCGCGAGCCGCAGCCCGGTACGCGAGTCCGCCCGCACGTTGTCCACGGGCGTCCCGTCCGGCACCGAGCCGATCACCACGACCGGCGCCCGCGCCTCGGCGAACGCCTTCAGGTGCTCGTCCGTCACCCGGAGCGGGCTGATGATCAGCCCGTCCACGTACCGCTCCCCCAGCCGCCGCAGGACGTCGAGCTCGTCCGCGGTGTCGGCGTCGGTCGAGTGCAGGACGAGCCGGTAGCCGGCGGCCTTCAGCACCGGCTGCATCGCGCGCACCATCGCCACGTACGTCGGGTTGCCGATGTCGGCCATCGCGAACGCGATCTGCTGCGTACGGCTCGACTTCAGCGAGCGCGCCACGGAGTTCGGCACGTAGCCGAGCTCGTCGGCGGCGGCCATCACCCGCCGCACCGTCTCCTCACGGGTGGGCAACCCGTTGAGGACGCGCGACACGGAAGCGATCGACACCCCCGCCCGCCGCGCGATGGTGGTGATCGTCGGGCTCTGCCCCACGGCCTGGTCTCCTTGTGTCCGATGAGCCGTAAACGTTTACGGATACTGATGAGGCTGGAGAGCGGTAAACGTTTACGAGAGTGAAGAGTATGAAACCGGGTTGAAACGTCCCACGTCAAGGGGTGGGAGCGACGGATCGTACGTGGGCGGTGGGGGGCGCGTGCTCTGGACGCGAGCGGGGCCGCTGATCGGCGGGCCTTCCGGGGCCCCTACGGCGAGGCAAATCCGGTAGGGGTTTCCCGGTTAGCCAACCCGGGCGGCCCGGGCTTTGATGTGCCCGAGACCCCCGCTCCGCCGAATAGAGGTCAGTGTGATCACAACGGTTCGATCATGGACTAAGCGCGCGCTGGGGCTGATGGCCTTCGCCATCGCCCTCATCGGGATGGGCCTCCTCGGGCCCGCGCCGGCCAACGCGACGGTCGGGTCCAACGACTACCCCTACGCGAGCTCCACGCCGGACACGGTCGACAGCTGGAACTTCTACACGCGCGAATGCACCTCGTTCGTCGCCTGGCGCCTGAACAACGACCGGGGCATCCCGTTCACCAACCAGTACCGCAACCCGGCCGGGAACTGGGGCAACGCCGAGCACTGGGACGACGCCGCCTCCTCGGTCGGCATCGGCGTCGACGGCAACCCGTCCGCCGGCTCGGTGGCCGTCTGGAACGCCTTCGTCGGCGGAACCGGCAGCGCCGGCCACGTCGCGTACGTCATGTCGGTCAACGGCGACGGGTCCATCAACGTCGAGGAGTACAACTGGGTCTCCTTCGCGTACGACCAGCGCACGATCAGCCCGTCCGGACTCAGGTTCATCCACTTCTGAGGATGAGCTGAGACACCTCATTGCCGAAGGGGCGCCATCCCGCGTGGCGCCCCTTCACCGTGCCGTGTGCTCGAGGATCAGCTCGGCGATCCGGCCGGGCAGTCCGGGCGAGAAGAGCCCGTGCCCATGCCGCGGACCGCGCACAGCCGCGCGCCGGGTATCGCCGCCGCGACGGCCCGGCCGTGCGGCAATGGGCGGAGCGGATCCTCGCCGCCGTGCACGACCAGCGTGGGCGCCGTGATCGAGGACAGCGGCGCCAGCCGGTCGGAGGTCATCCGCCTCGCGGCGAGGTCATGGTCGGCGGCCGCGGCGTGGTCGGCGGTCCGGTCGTTGGAGATCTCGACGTTGCGCCGCGCCGCCTGCTCGTCGAAGGGCACGCCGTCGCCGTTCAGCACGCGCCAGGTCTCCAGAGCGGCGGCGACACGTTCCTCACGCGTGCACCGCGGCACGCCCGCCAGGCGGACGAAATGGTCCAGCACCCGCGATGTGGGCGGTGGCAGATCGTCGGGATCGGCGGGCTCCCCGGCCAGGGCGCGCGCCATGGCGGCCCTGTCGTCGGCGCCCATCGGCCCGGTCATGATCGCGGTGAGGGTCAACACGCGCTCGGGCCGGTGCACGGCCAGCCACTGCGCGATCGCACCGCCGAGAGACGCCCCTACGACATGCGCGGCGGCGATTCCGCGCCCGTCGAGGATCGCCGCCGCATCACCGGCCATGTCCGCCGGCGTGTACGGGTGCGCGGCGAAGTCTCCCTGAGCATACCCGCGACGAGGGGCGCGCTAAGGGGTCAATGAATGGCGTGCGACGGAACGGCGGCGCCCATTCCGGGGGCGAGGCGGAGCGCGATCCAGTCGTTGGCCTCGTAGTTCATCGCGCACGGCTCCGTAATCAGAATCAGCGCCGTCACACCGCGGTCCCAGATCGTGTGGACCACCCCGCCGGCGCCGCGGATCGTACGGGTGGGTTCGCCGAGGACGTCGCGTACGAGCGCGTGGAGGCGGTCGTACTCCGCGACGAAGGCCGCGCGGCGGGCACCGGGGTCGGCGACGCAGGCGGCCCACTCGTCCGCCATCCGGAGCATCTCGTCACGGTCGTCGCACGGGCCGGGCTCGCCGAGGTCCTCCTCGCCGCCCGCCGGCCAGAACCCGGCGCAGAACAGCGCCATGCCCGAGTCGGGGTCGACCACCGGTTCCGGGTCCTTCTCCGAGGGTGGCGCCTCGTAGAAGTACATGGTCCAGCCGCTACCGCTACCGCTACCGCTGCCGCCGTCGACGGGGGCGAGATCGCCCAGGTCGCACCACGGAAGGTCCCCGGCCTGTATCCAGCCGTTCCGGGCGAACGCCTCAGTGACGGCCTCCTCGGTCCACGGGCCGTCCGCCAGCCCCGCGACGCGGCGCACCCACGCCGCGTCCACCGGTACCCGGATCATCGCCACGTCAACAACCCCCCAAGGTCGCGATCAACGGGCCACACCATTGCACAGGTTCCCTGCTCGGGGCGTGGAAGTAACGCTTCTGGGCCAGGCCGAGATGGAGCCTGGTGACGCACCGGAGTCCGGCGACCACGCAGGAGGAGATCCCGATGTTCTTACGACGACGGCTGGCGAACGGGCTCGGCGCCGCCGCCCTCCTCGCCGCACTCGCGCCCACCCCGGCGCGCGCGGCCGTACCGCACGTGGTCGAGTACGGCCCGCTGCCGACGGGTCCGGTCTCCGGCGCCTGCGAGGTGGAGTTCGACCACGACGGGCGGCTCTGGGTCGAGCAGTACCTGTCCAGCCAGTTCGCCCGGCTGAATCCCGACACGGGCCGCTTCACGGAGTTCAACACTCCGATGCCGCTGTCCGTACCGGGAGGAGAGGAGATCGGCCAGGACGGGGCGATCTGGTCTCCCGAGGTCACGGGCAACGGCCTGCTGCGGATCGATCCCCGCTCCGGCGCCATGCGGGAGGTGCCCCTCCCCTGGGTCCACGCCCTCAGCGCGAAGCCGCTCGGGCTGCCGCTCCACACCGGGCTCGGCCTGGCGAACGACATCACCAAAGGCGCCGACGACGCGATGTGGTTCACCCTCGGCGGGCTGAACTCGGTGGGCCGCATGGACATGGCGACGCACGCGATGACGAGATACCGGCTGCCGACGGTCCTCGGGGCGGAGCAGGCCCTCTTCGGGATCATCAAGCCCGGCCCGGGACGCACCGTGGTGACCGACATGCCGCTGGCGAACACGGTCTTCTCGATCGACGTCGACACCAAGGCCGTCACCGCGTACCGGATGCCCACGCCGCTGTCGTTCCCGCTGGGCGTGACGACCGGCCCCGACGGCGCCATCTGGGTCACCGAGGAGCTGGCCATGAAGCTCGCGCGGATCGACCCGGCCACCGGCCGGATCCAGGAGTTCCCACTCACCGGCCTGAGGGACGGCCTGCGCGGCAGCATCGGCAACCCGCTCCCGATCCCCGGTCCGATCGTCACCGGCAGCGACGGCAGGCTCTACTTCTCGCTGAACCTCGCCGGCAGCGTGGGCCTCGGCCACCGGATGGCCGCCTTCGACCCGCGAACTCACCGACTCGAGACGTACGACACCCCCTCGTCGCTGTCGAGTCCCTGCGACGTCAACAACGAGATGCCCGGCTCGATCTGGTTCGCCGAACTGACCGCCAACAAGGTCGGACGGCTGCTCATCGGCTAGCGCGGAGGGCGGTGACGTTCCGGTTCGTGCTCACCGGCGCGCTCGCGATCGGCTCTGCCGTCGCGGGTCTGCTCGGCGAGCCGGCCGGCGTACACCTCATCCCGGCGCTTAAGCGCGGCGCAAGCGCCTCCTGGTAGAGGCCACGTGCGGCCGGATGCGGCCACGCTCCACGCCTCGCCCAGGTCACCGATCCGGGGCGAGAGGCACCCGTTCGCACCCCTGACCCCCGCCGTCAACCCGGTTGACCTCAGGTGTACATTGGCGGCGGCAGGCTTGTAAACCGGCCGAAAGAGCCGCGCCGGGCCGAATCTGCGCAGGTGGACGCGGCACGCCCCACCACAACCGCCCTGACCAGGCGTCATTCCGCTCTGTCACTTCGCGGGCGTCCCAGAGGCCCCGCAGAGGGCACCGTGAGCCCCTCCGCGATACGCGCATGAATCTGGATCTTTGTCCGATATGTCCCTTTTGTCACTCTATGGCACCCAGTGTCCGAATGTCTCGTTTTCGGAACGTTACCCATGAGGGCGCTTTTCAGGTGTTAATGTTCCCGCCAGATCACCAAGAACAGGCAATGTTTTTCGTAGTCTATTGATTGCGCTGCGCAACCCTGGTAGTTGCCGCGCCCGAGCTGAAGGTCCTCTATTCGCGTCACCTCGGGGACCCCCGACGACGCGATCATTGTCTTCGCCCAACCGACTTAGAGACCCTGGTGGACGGTCAATACATGACAATTCAGCATGCGCCGCTGTCGGTGAACGCCGTTCCCGAGTCCCTTTCGGAACGGACCCTCTCGTTCGCGCGCAATCCGCTCTTCGGCGGCGACGGCCACGTGCTGCACGGGCCGAACCCGTACCGCCGGACGCTGGTGCCCGACGCGATCGCCGAGGTGGACTTCGCCCGGCCGCTCGGCGCCGGCGACTGGGCCACCCATCGCTCGCTGGCCGTACACCGGCTGCTCGGGACGTTCTATGAGTCCGAGACGGTCCTGCTGCCCGAGCAGGGGCTGAGCGAGCTGCGCCGCGACTTCGACGTCTTCTACGGCGAGGAGCTCCGGCGCCTGCGCGAGTCCACGATCTCCGACCTCGAGCGGTACGCCTTCGGCTGCCTCGCCGGTGAGGTGGACGTCAGCGGGGCGTGCACGGTCGACGTGCTCGACGCCTACTTCCAGCACGTGACCACCGAGTCCGAGCAGGGCGAGTCCCCGGCGCTCACCGCGATCGCGACCGCGCGGAACCCGGCGGTGGCCGCCGACATCTACCTCGTGCAGCTCGCGCTGGACGGCCTCACCGAGGCGTCCGCGATGTCGCGCAACCTCGGCGGCGCTTACGGCCCGGAACAGTCGGCGCTATTCAAGATCTTCATTGATGAGTTCGGGTACGGCGTCTACGACACCAAGCACACGACGATATTCGCCAAGATGCTGCGCAGCCGCGCGATGGCGACCCATGTGCACGCGTACTGGAACTTCTATCTGCCCGGTCCGCTCGCGACGAACAACTACTATTACTACCTTTCCCGGGACCATGCGAAGTTCTTTCGCTATGCCGGTGCGGTCACCTACGCGGAGGCCGTTTTCGCGCCGGCCTTCGTGAAGATGATCAAAACGTACCGGGAGATCTTCGGCGAAGATGTCGACCTCCACTACTGCGACGAGCACGCCCACATCGACGAGCATCACGGGCGCATCACGCGCGAGCAGGTGCTGCTGGCCCTGGCCGAGAAACACGGCCCCGGCGTGGTCCCCGAGCTGATGCGCGGTATCGCCGAGGCGCGTCTGATCGGCGGCTGGTTCGAGGACGACACGGCGGCGCAGATCCGCTGGTCGGACGACATCCCTCGCTACCGCGACCTCGGTGCGGCGGCGCCGCAGGTCGGCGACCCGCATCGGGTCGCGCTGTCCGCGCGGAGCCCGTTCGGCACCCGCAGTCACGACGAGACCGTGGTCCTGGTGCTGGAGCGTGGCGAGGCCGACCTCGTCACCACGCCGACCGGCGAGCCCGAGCGCCTGGTACGCGACGACGCCGTGCTGATCCCCGCCGGCCGCGTGTACGGGGTCAAGGCCGTCTCCCCCGACTGCCGCTACCTCCTGCACGCGACGGAAGCCCCTACCCCGTAACGCACCCCGTTCGCCTTCGGGTCGCGCCGTCACGGCATGACCCGATCCGAGCCTGCCCTAGATGAGAAGGAACTCGATGAGTCGCGTTGTGGTGATGGATCTGCGGCGGCACAACACGGTGCTCGTGGGTCACGACCGTTACTTCATCTTCGACGCGGACGACCGCCCGCTGCTCGTACGCGACTGGTGCCCCCATCGCGGCGGGCCGCTCAGCCTCGGCCGGCGGACCACCGACCGGCGGCTGGCCTGTCCCTGGCACGGCACCAAGGTCGGCGTCGCGGCGGTCAAGCGTATGTCCGTGCCGATGGTGCGCACCGGTGACGAGGCCGTCGTCCTGCTCACCGACGCCGACGCCGACGTGCCGGTCACGGTCATCCACAAACGCATTCTGGCCAACCTGCCACCCGAGGCGGATCCGACGGAGGTACGCCCCGGTCCCTGCCGGTGAGTCGCCGGCGGACGCGCACGAGCAGTTGATCGGACGGAAAAGGAATACGGGTGATCAACATGGAAGACGACGTTCAGGGCGCGAGCCTCGTCGAGGTTGCCGGTTCGGCTCAGCAGGCGACCAGTGGTCCGGACCTGACCGAGCTGATCCGCTGGGGCAACGCGCTGCACGGCGAGGGCCGGTACGAGGAGGCCGCCAAAGCCTTCCAGTTCGTCCTCGACCTGCAGGACCGTAACTGGCAGGCGATCGTCGGTCACAACCGCGCGATCCGCCGGTGTGTGCCGCGCTGGCACTGGGAGATGCTGCACGACGAGGAGCGCTCGGAGCTCTACGACAAGGCCATCCGGCACGTCGTGTCGCCCGACCACCTGGTCCTCGACGTCGGCACCGGCTCGGGCCTGCTCTCCATGATGTCCGCGCGGGCCGGCGCCCGCCGGGTCATCGCCTGCGAGGGACAGCCGTCGGTCGCCGAGACGGCGCGGCGCGTAATCCGGAAGGCCGGCCACGACGGCGCGATCACCGTCGTGCCGAAGATGTCCACGCGGATGCGGGTCCCCGACGACCTGCCGCGCCGCGCCGACGTCCTGGTCACCGAGACCGTCGACTGCGCGCTGCTGGGCGAGGGCATCCTGCCCACGATCGCCCATGCGCGTGAGCACCTGCTCACCGACGACGCGATCATCATGCCGTCCTCCGGCCGCGTCTTCGCGCAGCTCGTCGAGAGCACCTCACTGCATCACAAGAACCACGTCGGGAAGCTGTACGGGTTCGACCTCACCGACTTCAACCGGCTGTCATCCCTCGAGTACTTCGACTCGCGGCTCCGCCACCACGAGCATCGTGCGCTCTCCGAGCCGATCGAGGTCTTCCGGTTCGACTTCTACCGCGACGACGCCACGCCACGGCGCGCGGAGTTCGTCGTACCGCCGTCCGCGACCGGTACGTGTCACGCGGTCGCGTTCTGGTTCGAGCTGGAGCTCCTGCCGGGCATCACGCTGACGAACTCCCCCGAGACGCCGAACACCCACTGGAAGCAGGCCATCCAGTGCCTGCCGGTCCCCATCAGGGTCCAGCCGGACGAGCCGCTGCTGCTGGACGCCCGGCATGACGGCGTGAACATCCACTTCACCGCCGTGGCGAGCGGGGTCAGCACCGCGACGGACGGAGGGGCGGAATGACGGTCACCACGGGGCTGGGCGGCCCGATCGAGGCCTACTGCGCACAGCGGATCTTCCAGCCGGGGCCGGAGGTCTACATCGTGGGCAACCCGTACCGCCGGCCGATCGGCCTGGACGACGCCGGGGACCTGGACTTCTCGGTGCCCGCGACCGAGGCGGAGTTCCTGGGGCACCGGCAGCTCGTCGCCGGCCGCATCCTGTGCAACGCCTACGAGAGCGACATGATCCTGCTTCCCGAGGCCGGGCTCGGCACGGCCAAGGAGGACTTCGACCTCTTCTACGGCGACGAGGTACGCCGGCTGCGCGACACGATCCGGCCCGGCCTGGAGCGCTACTCCTACGCCTTCCTCGAGACGTCCGTGCCGGCCCCGCCCGTACGGACGCTGGACGAGCTGCAGGCGTACTTCCTCGCCGAGGTCGGCGGCGCGGGAGCGCCCGCCGACCACACGGGCAACAACCCGGCGGTCGACGCGGCCGCGCCGCTGAGCGGCACGATGCGCGCGATCGCCGAGTGCCGGCACGCCGAGGAGGCGGCCGGGCTGCACCTGATCCAGCTCGCGCTGGACGCGCTGACCGAGGCGTCCGCGATGGCGCGCAACCTCGGTGGCTCGTACGGGGTCGAGCAGTCCGAACTGTTCAAGATCTTCAACGACGAGTTCGGGTACGGCCTGTACGACGCGAAGCACAGCACGATCTTCAAGGGCATGCTCGCCAGCGTCGGGCTGCGCACCGACGTGCACGCGTACTGGAACTTCTACCTCACCAGCTCGCTGGTCGGCGTGAACTACTTCAACTGGCTCACCGAGGACCATCGCGGCATGTTCCGCTACATGGCGGCCGTGACGTACCTGGAGTGGCTTTTCGCCCAGGGCTTCGCCGACACCGGAGCCATGCTGCGCACGGTCTTCGGCGACCGCGTCGACACGAAGTACTGCGACGAGCACGCCCACATCGACATCCACCACGGCCGGATGACCTACGAGAACCTCCTGCTCGGCCTGGCGCGTACGCACGGCGAGCTGGTCATCCCCGAGCTGGTGCGCGGGATCGAGGACACCAAGCTGCTCCTGCGGCTCGGCGACGAGGACTTCCGCGCGCAGATCCGCTGGGCCGACACGCTCGACGAGCACGCCCGCCTCGGCGCCTCGCTGGCGACCTCGACGCTCGACGACGCCGACATCTCCTCGCAACGCCCCGGCGACCCGTTCACCACCCGCGTCTACGACGCCGACCGGATCATCGAGGTGACCGGCGGCGAGGTCGACGTGCACGCGTGGGCGACCGAGCGGCCGCACCGGCTCGGCGAGGGCGACGCGCTGCTCGTACCGCGCGGCCGGCTGCACGGCCTCACGGCGGTCTCCTCCTCCGCCGACGTCTCCGTACGCACTCTCGAAGGGAACCTGACGTGACCGAATCGCCCGGGCCGGTCGGCTCGTACAACGAGTGGGACCCGCTCGAGGAGGTGATCGTCGGCGTCGTTGACGGCGCGGCCGTGCCGCCGTGGCACCCGGCCATCGAGGCGACCGTGCCGCCGGAGGCGTGGGAGTTCTACCGGCGCAACGGCGGCGGAGCGTTCCCGGCCGACCAGGTCGACGCGGCGCGCGAGGAGCTCGAGGGGTTCGTACGGATCCTCGAGGGCGAGGGCGTGACCGTACGCCGCCCGGACCCGGTCGATCAGTCGCGGTCCTTCGGCACCGCCGACTGGGCGTCCACCGGCGGCTCGTCGCACACGTTCCCGCGCGACATCGCGCTGGTGGCGGGCGACCAGATCGTCGAGGCGACGATGGGCTGGCGGTCGTACTACTTCGCGACGCATCCGTTCCGCACGATCTTCAAGGACTACTTCCGTCGCGGCGCCGGGTGGGTCGCCGCGCCCAAGCCGGAGCTCACCGACGCGTCGTACAACCCGCGGTACGCCGACGCGAAGCCGGCCGGCGGCCCGTCGCCCGACGACCCGTTCCCGCCGGAGACCTCGGTCATCACCGAGTTCGAGCCGATCGTCGACGCCGGGGACTTCATGCGGTTCGGCCGCGACATCCTGGTGCAGCGAAGCCACGTGACGAACCGGTTCGGCATCGAGTGGGTCCGCCGCCTGCTCGGCGAGCGGTTCCGGGTGCACGAGGTCGCCTTCGTCGACGACCACCCGATGCACATGAACGCGACGTTCGTCCCGCTGCGGCCGGGCAAGGTCCTCGTCAACCCCGAGCGGGTGCCGGAGCTCCCGGAGATGTTCAAGGGCTGGGACATGGTCGTCTGCCCTGAGCCCGCCATCCCGGCCGACCAGACCATGTACTTCTGCAGCCGCTGGATCGCCATGAACACGCTCATGCTCGACCCGGAGCGGGTGTTCGTGGAGGCCGGCGAGACCGAGCTCATCCGTCTCTTCGAGAAGGAGGGCCTCACCCCCATTCCGGTGCCGTTCCGCACGGTCAACACCTTCGGCGGGGGATTCCACTGCGCGACGCTCGACGTCCGCAGGCGGGGCTCGCTCGAGGACTACTTCACGTCCTGACCAGCGTCGGGGCCCGCCGCCTGGGCGGTGGGCGGGCACCCGGAGGAAGAGGCAAGAACGATGACCACACAGCCGGAGGAGCGTCCGCTCCTTCTCGTGATCGCCACAGGGTGGCAGGTCTACCGCGAGTACCTGCTGCGCTCGATCAGCGAACGGTTCCGCGTCCACCTGTTCCACGTGGCCGAGCCCACCTGGGAGCGGGCGTACATCACCGCGTCGACGGTGGTGCCGAGCACCATCGACGGGCCTGCGATGGCCGAGGAGGCCGTACGCCTGAACGCCCGCGAACCGATCGGCGGCGTGCTGTGCTGGGACGAGGCGCGGATCCACCCCGCCTCCTTCGTCGCGAAGGCCCTCGGCCTGCGCGGCGGCGACCCCGCGATGATCCTCCGCGTACGCGACAAGGGGCAGACGCGCGCGGCCCTCGACGCCGCCCGCGTGCCGCAGCCCCGCTCGTACCCGGTGACCACCCTCGACGAGGCGCTCGAGGCCGCCGACCGCATCGGCTACCCGGTCATCCTCAAACCGCGTGGCCTCGCCGCCAGCCTCGGCGTCGTACGCGTCAAGGACGCCGGTGAGCTCCGCGACGGCTTCGCGTTCTCCCTCGCCGCGCGGGCGCCCGACCCCGTCGGGCTCGACATGGCCACGCCGCTGCTCGTCGAGGAGTACGTGACCGGCGAGGAGGTCAGCGTCGACTCGGTCGTACGTGACGGCGAGGTCACCGCGCTCTACGTCGCGCGGAAGGTCGTGGGCTACCCGCCGTACGCCGAGGAGATCGGCCACGTCGTGGACGGCGCCGATCCGCTGCTGCGCGATCCGGCGTTCCTCTCTCTTTTGCAGGACACGCACACCGCGCTGAGCTTCCGCGACGGCTGGACGCACGCCGAGTTCATTCTCACCTCGGAGGGCCCCCGGCTGATCGAGGTCAACGGGCGGCTCGGCGGCGACATGATCCCCTACCTCGGACGGCTCGCCACCGGGATCGACCCGGGCCTGGCCGCGGCGGCCGTCGCGTGCGGGCTCGTGCCCGACGTCTCGCCGGACCGTACGCGCGCAGCGGGCATCCGGTTCTTCTACCCCGAGAAGGACGACACGACGATCAAATCCGTCGGCTTCGACGAGGACCGGCTGCCGGCCGGGATCGACCGCGTCTCGCCGATGGTCCTGCCCGGCACGGTCGTCTCGCCGCCGCCCAAGGGCATCGTCCTCGGACGCTTCGCCTTCGCGACCGCCGCGGCGGACTCCGCCGCCGAGTGCCGCGAGGCCCTCGAGTCCGCCGAGGCCGCACTCCTCGTGGAGTCCGAGTGAGCGCGCAGGAGGGGCACGCGACCGTCTTCGGCACCGTACGGGAGATGTCGACGACGGTACGCGTGCTGGTCGTCGGCAACCTGATCACCAACCTGGCGGCGTTCCTCAACGCGTTCCTCATACTGTTCCTGACCCACCGGGGATTCTCCGCGTTCGACAGCGGCGTGGCGTTCACCGCGCTGATGATCGGCCGGATCAACGGCACCGCCGTGGGCGGCGCCGTCGCCGACCGGATCGGGTACCGCCTCGTCATCATCTGGTCGATGCTCGGGTCGGCGGTGCTCACCGCGCTGCTGGTGCACGCGCCGAACCTGTGGACGATCGTGATCGTGGCCGGCCTCGCCGGCATCTTCAACCAGGCATACCGGCCGGCGGCGCAGGCGTGGGTCGTCGAGCTCACGCCGATGAACCGCCAGGTCATGGTCTTCTCCTTCCTGCGGCTCACCTTCAACCTCGGGGCGACGCTCGGCCCGCTCGGCGCCGCGCTGCTGCTCGCGTACTACTCCTACGACGTGCTGTTCTACGCGGACGCGGCCGGGTCGCTGGTGTTCGGTCTCGTCGCGCTGGTCGCGCTCGAGGCGGACCCGCCGCGTGCCTCCGAGGACGGGGAGTCGGAGTCGGTCGCCGCCAAGCGCGCCGGCTACCGGCAGGTGCTGACCGACGGGCGCTACGTGCTCTTCGTCGTCGGTCTCTTCCTCACCGCGATCACCTACATCCAGCTCACGGCCACGCTGCCGCTGTTCGTCACGCACTCGGGCCACACCGAGCGGACGTACGCGCTGCTGCTCGCCGTCAACGGCTTCGTCGTGATCGTCTTCGAGGTGCTGCTGTCGAAGTGGACGCAGCGCCTGCCGATCGGACTGCCGATGTCGGCCGGGATGGCGCTGCTCGGCCTCGGCTACCTGATGTACCTCGGCCCCTCGACGATCGCGCTGCTCGTCATCGCGACCGTCGTGTGGACGTTCGGCGAGGTCGTCGCGACGCCGTCGATGATGGCCTACCCCGGCATGGTCGCACCGCCCGAACTGCGCGGACGCTACATCGCCGCCGCGACCGTACCCCAGCAGGCCGGCTACAGCGTCGGCCCGCTCATCGGCGTCGCGGCCTGGCAGTGGTGGGACGAGGGCGTCTTCCTCGTCGTCGGCCCGTTCGCGTTCGTCGCGGCGGTCCTCACCGCGATCGGCGTGGGAGTGCGGCGCAGGCCCGCTCCTGTTGTCGTGCCGCCGGTCTCCGAATCTCTGTCCATCACCGACGCACCGAAGATGAAGGAAGGTGACCCGCGATGAGCAAACCGGTCGTCGCAGTCGTCCAGCCGCTGACCTCGGCGGCCATGGTCGCACCCGCCGTACGCGCGGCCGGGATGAGCCCGGTGGCGGTGGTCGACTACGCCGGGCCCGCCCTGGCTCCGCTGCGGGGCGGCTACGACCCGCAGGCGTACGACGCCGTCGTCAACCACCACGGTGACGTGGAGGCCACCGTCGCCAAGCTCCGCGCGCTCGCGCCCGCGGCGGTCATCCCCGGCGTCGAGGCGTCCCTGCGACTCGCACAGCGGTGCGCCGACGAGCTGACCCCGGACGAGGCGAACGTCACCGAGCTCGTGGACGCCCGCCGGCACAAGTACGTCATGCACCAGGCACTCGCCGACGCGGGCCTGCCGATCATCCGCCAGATCTGCACGACGGACCCCGAAGAGGTGGCCGACTGGATCTCGCGCGAGGGCCTCACCGGACAGGACCTGGTGATCAAGCCCACGACCAGCGCCGGCACCGTCGGCGTCAGCCGCGCGCCGGGCGGACAGGGTTGGCGTGAGCAGTTCACCGGCCTGCTCGGCACGTACGACAAGCTCGGCGTCCTCGCCGAGGACGTGCTCGTGCAGGAGCACATGACCGGCACCGAGTACGCGATCGATACCGTCAGCCACCACGGCCGGCACTCGATCACGGACATCATCAAGTACCGGCGCATCCCGTACGGCGAGGGCATCGCGGTCTACGACAGCGTCGAGTGGTTGCCGTACGACCCCGACGAGCTCGGCGGCCTGATCGAGTACGGGCTCGGCGCCCTCGACGCGGTCGGCCTCCGGCAGTGGGCCGCACACACCGAGATCATGATGACCCCGAACGGCCCCCGGCTGCTCGAGGTCAACGCCCGGCTGGCCGGCGCGGGCAACCCCGCGGTGACCGAGATCGGCTCCGGCGAGAGCCAGGTGACCCGCATCGTGGACGTGTGCGCCGGCCGCGGCGACGACCTGCCGCGCGGCTACACCCTCAAGCGGAACGTCATGGCGGTCTTCCTGATGGCCCACTCCGCCGGCATCGTGCGCAACGCCGAGATCTACGACGAGGCGCGCGCCCTGCCGAGCTACCACTCACCGGTCCACCTCGTCGGTACGGGCGACCACGTGGACGCGAGCACCGACCTGTTCGCCACGATGACGATGGGCTACATCGTCCTGGCCCACGAGTCGAGCGAGCAGATCGCCGCCGACCGCAAGGCGATCCGCGAGCTGGAGCAGCGGCTCATCATCGAGCCGGACGCCTCTTGACCGACGCGGGCCGGGCCGGCGACCTGTCCGCCGGCTCGGCCCGCGGCTTTCGCTTGCCTTCTGCCGTCACGTCCGCCGCCCGACGACCAGATAGCCGACGAATGTGCCGGTCAGCCGCGGCCTTCCGAGCCTCTCCAGCCGGTCCTCGACACGGTCGAGAAACTCGGCGCGCCGCACCTCACCGAGCGCCTGCGTCCCCGACTGCGTCGCCAGATTGGCGAGGTAGTCGTCGGCGCTGTAGTTGATCTGGAAGGGGTAGCGCAGGCTCGCCACCTCGTCGAAAAGGCCTTCGGCCTCAGGCGGGAAGTGCCGGAGCCCGATCCGTTCGGGAGGCGGCGGCGGGTCACCTACGAACCCCACGGCCCGGTAGTCCTCCTGCACCTCCGTCCAGAAGCGCTCGGCGTCCGCAGGCCGTGCCCACAGGCATCCGGCCTCGACCATGACGCCGTGGGTCCGCAGGAGTGCGTGAGGCTTGGCGTAACGGAGCCGCGGGTCGATCCAGTGCAGGGAGTTGACCGCCACCACCGCGTCGACCGGGGTGCTCGGCGGCTGCCAGTCCTCGAACGAACAGGTCACCACCTCGGCGTGGGGGGACCCTTCCAGCCGCCGGCGAGCGATCGACGCCAGTGCGGCACCCAGCTCGACGGCCGTGACCGCCAGCCCCCTTTGCGCAAGCGGCACGGTCGCCTGCCCGGTACCACAGCCGATCTCGACCACCCGGTCCCCCGCTGCGAGCCCGGCCCTGCCGACCAGGTCATCGAACAGCCGGGGAGGACACACCGGCCTGGTCCGCTGATAATCCTCCGCGGCCTTGTCGAACCCACCCCGCAGCCCACGACGCCCCGGGTCGTCCTCCACGAATCCCATCAGTCAGCGCCCTGTCAGTGTGAGGTCAGTGGTGGCTGTCGACGATATGTACATCGGCAGCAAAGAACCGGGGGAAACCCCGGGTCGGAGCCGCCGATAGGGAGAGGTACCCGAAGTGGTTAACGGGGACCGGGGCGACCCGGTCGGGCCATGCCTGCGCAGCGTTCGAATCCTGCCCTCTCCGCACATCTGGGCCCGCGCGTGTTTCGGCGGGTCGCTAGGTGGGTTCGGAGAAGCGTTTCTTCAGCTCCCCCTTCCGGGTCTTTCCGGTCGGTGTCTTGGGGAGCGCGTCCATCGTCTCCACGCGCTGCGGCCAGTACAGCTCGGCCATTCCGGCGTCGGCCAGGAACTTGTAGACATCGTTCAGGGTGACCGGGACGTCGGGCGAGGCGGGGACGACGACCGCGCAGACGGTTTCGTCTACGGGGCCTTCCGGGAGGCCGATCACTGCCACGTCGCGCACCGTGGGGTGGCGGCCGATGATCGTCTCCAGGTCGGCGACCGGGACGATGTTCGCGTGGCGGAGGATGAGGTCCTTGGCGCGGCCTGTGACGCGGATGCCGCCGCGGCCGTCGGGTCGTACGAGGTCGTCGGTGTCGAACCAGCCGTCCTCGTCGAGTTGCGCCGCGTACAGTTCCTCGCGCCGGTAGTAGCCGAGGCACTGCGTCGGGCCGCGTACCCACAGCACGCCCACGTCGTCGGACTGCCCGGGGACCGGGTCGATGCGCAGCTCCATGTCGGAGATCGGGCTGCCGTCGCTGTGCGCCGCCCAGTCCTCCGGGTCGTCGGGGCGGCTGATCGTCACCGGACCGTTCTCGGTCATGCCCCACAGCGAGTGCAGCCGTACGCCGAACGTGTCCCTCACATCGTCCACGAAGTACGGCGGTATGGGCGCGGACCCGGAGACGAGGTTCCGCAGGGACAGGTCGCGTGGTGCGCGTTTCTGCTCGGCGATCAGTTTCCGTAGGTTCGGCGGCGCGGTGTAGAGGAACGTCACGCCGCGCTCGGCCAGGTGGTCCAGCTGGTCGCCGGGGTCGGTCGAGTCGTGGAAGGCCATCGTGCCGCCGAGCATCAGCGGCATCAGCATGCCCTGGGCGACGCCCGTGTAGTGGCTGTAGGACGCCGACGTCGTCATCACCAGCGACTCGTCGAGACCGAACACCCCGGCCTCGCCGCGGATCGCCGCGTGGATGGTGTTCTGGCTGTGCAGTACGCCCTTGGCCTCGCTGGTCGTACCGGAGGTGAAGAGCAGGAGGTACGGGTCGTCCGGCCGGAGTTCCAGCCCGTCCAGGTCGTGGCGCTCCTCCCACGGCGTACCGAAGAAGAACTCCTCGAACCCGCCTGGGCCGTCGCCGTCCGCGACGAGCACCTTCTCCAGGGACGGCAGATCCGCCGCCAGTTCGGCGGCGAGGTCGGCCAGGCGGTCCCCGCCGTGTTCGGCCATCGTGACGAACACCCGCGCCTCGGAGACGCGGAGCATCGCCGAGAGTTCCCATCGCCGGTAGATCGGCATCAGCGGGCAGAACCGTACGCCGGCCCGCATGCAGCCGAGCGCGAGCACCGCGAGTTCCCACCGGTTGGTGAGCTGGGCCGCGAAGAAGTCTCCCGGACGCAGCCCCAGCTCGATGAGGGCGCCCGCGCAGCGGTCGGTGAGCGCGGCCAGCTCGGCGTAGTCGATCACGCGCGCACCGCGCCCCGCCCGGCGTACGATCGCGGCCGGCTTCTCCGGACGAAGCCCCGCGTACCGGCGCAGGTCATCGAGGAAGGTCTCGTCTCTCCACCAGCCACGGCGACGGTACTGATCCGACATCGCTGCCTCCATTTGCGGCCTGAAGGCTCAGGATGGGCCGCACCGACGGCGATTATCGTGGCTGGATGATCAGTTGAACACCCCCGGGTCGAGGGTCTTCTCGAACCAGTGGTGGGCGTACGGCTCGTCGTTGAACGCCTCGACCTCGCGGTATCCGGCCGCCTGGTACAGGCCGATCGCCTCGCTGAGCGTACGGTTGGTCTCCAGCCGCAGGACGCGCGCCCCGCCGGCCGAGGCGTACGTCTCCAGCTCGGCGAGGAGCCGCCGTCCGAGCCCGAGACCACGGACCGTCGGGGACACCCACATCCTCTTGATCTCGACCGGCGCGCCGGAGTGGAACTTGAGCGCGCCGCACCCGACCGGCTCCCCGTGGAGGGTCGCGACCAGCAGCAGCCCCGCGGGCGGGGTGAGTTCGGCGTCGTCGGCGGAGATGCTCAGCTCCGGGTCGAACCCGCCGTCGAAGCGGCCTGCGAGCTCGCCGAAGTAGGACCGCAGGCAGAAGCGTGCGTCCGGCTGCCCTGGATCGGCCACCGCGACCTCCACCGCCGAGGCCGTCAGCAGCCGCTCGACCTCGGCCATCGCCCCGACGAGCCGCGTACGTTGCGCCGCGCTGAGCGGGCCGAGGATCGAGGCCGCCGCATCGTCGGAACGCCGATCGAGCACCGCCCGCTCCGACCGCCCGTCACCGGTGAGCCGCGCCGTACGCACCCGCTTGTCGGTATCGCTCTGCTCGACGGCGACGAGCCCGTCGTTCTCCAGCGACCGCAGGAGCCGGCTGAGGTAACCGGAGTCCAGATCGAGCCGCGCCCGCAACGCCCGGATGTCGCTACCGTCCGGCCCGATCTCCCACAGCAACCGCGCCTGCCCGAGCGGCCGATCCCGCGCCAGGAACGCGTCATGCAGCGCCCCGATCCGCTGCGTGACGGTGCGGTTGAACCTTCGTACCTGCTCGACCATGCCCACATCCATCCTCTGACCTTAGTCAGAGAATCGCCGCAGTGCGAGGGGGGCGTGCTGTCCCGCTGTGCGGAGAGGGCAGGATTCGAACGCTGCGCAGGCATGGCCCGACCGGGTCGCCCCGGTCCCCGTTAAACCACTTCGGGTACCTCTCCTCACCGGCCACTCCGACCCGGGATTCCCCCGGCTCCTCGCTGCCGATGTACATATCGTCGCAGCCACCACTGACCTCACACTGACACGCCACTGACGTCACGAAAGCGACAGGCGTGCCCTGAGACGACGGAATGCGCGCGGACGTCGATCGGCATTTATCGCGGAACGGCAGAGGCCGGTGGGTGCTTGTGCGCCCACCGGCCTGAGGCTGTGCGGAGAGGGCAGGATTCGAACGCTGCGCAGGCATGGCCCGACCGGGTCGCCCCGGTCCCCGTTAAACCACTTCGGGTACCTCTCCTCACCGGCCACTCCGACCCGGGATCTCCCCCGGCTCCTCGCTGCCGATGTACATATCGTCGCAGCCACCACTGACCTCACACTGACACGCCACTGACCGATGATGCTCTTCGTGATCGCCGTCAGGAAGATGGCGAGGAACTCTTCAGATTCGGCGCCGTTCAGCGAGTATGGCGGCTGGCCGAGTCGGCGAACGCGGCCTGCGTGATCTTCTGTGGATGGTGGAGCTGGAACGCGAGGGGCGGTCCGCCGCCCGGGTCGGCAGCCGCCTGGTCGCACACGGTCCGTTGCGGCTGTTGTTGCTGGCCGCGCTCGGCTTGCAGAGGAGCCGACCGAGAGTGCCTGGTGAGGTCGCGCTCGTGGAGGCGGTCCAGACCTGGGACGTGACCAGACGGCTCGCCGAGATCAGCATGCCGTGCTCGTCATGGCCGGCACCCGTGATCGGATCGTTCCGCCCGATCTGGCGCGTGCCACCGCATCCGGCATTCCGGACGCGCGGCTGGTCCTGCTTCCCGGTCGAGGGCATGCCACCGCGCTGTTCGACCCGCGGATGAAGTCGGCGATCGCAGCCTTCCTGGTCGAACCGACCCGATAAAAGCAAAGATCGTGTGGCCTGCGTGTGGCGACCACCCACACCCCCAGCGCCGAGCAATGCCTTCGAGGCGACGACTACAGCGGACGGGCCCTCAGAGGCGATCCTGCCTGCATTTTCAACGTATAGCGGAAGGGGGGTCTTGCGGCAAGGCCCCGATGCTGGTCCAGAATTCGGGGCCGTGAGCCGACGCGCATGGCGAGGCGCGGGGTTCACACAGACGGGGCGTCGAAGGGGAGTTACAAATGCGGGTACTGCTGTCGACGATCGGGTCGCGGGGCGATGTTCAGCCGGTGGTGGCGCTGGCGTTGCGGTTGAGGGAGCTTGGCCAGGAGGTCCGTGTGTGCGCGCCGCCGGACTTCGGTTACTGGATCGGCGGGCTCGGGATCCCGTTCGTGCCCATCGGGCCGGAGGTACGTGGCACGGCGACCCGCGGCGCGGAAAAGAACAGCACGCCCTCGCCGGAGCAGATGCGGCAGATCGCGGCGGCCACGGTCGCCACGCAGTTCGAGGTCATACCGGCGGCGGCCGACGGGTGCGACGTCCTCGTCGGAGGTGGAGCGCTGCAGATCGCCCTCCGCTCGGTGGCCGAGCTGCGGGGAGTCCCCTACGTCTACGCGAGCTACTGCCCGGTCTCCCTGCCCTCCCCTCACCACGCGCCGCCCGCGTGGCAGGGCGACTCAGCGGCCGACGGTACGGCGGACAACGACGCGCTGTGGGCCGCGGACGCACGGCGCTGGAACGGATCCTGGGGCGTGGCTCTCAACGAACATCGGACGGCGGCCGGCCTGGCTCCGGTCGATGGCGTACGGAGCCACATCTTCACCGGCGAGCCCCTGCTTGCCGCCGATCCGACGCTGGCGCCCTGGCCCAAGCCCGCAGACGGAGACGGACACCTCAACGTCGTCCAGACCGGCGCCTGGATTCTGCCGGACCGGCGTCCCCTGTCGCACGAGCTGGAGAGGTTCCTCGAGGCCGGTGAGCCGCCCGTCTATTTCGGCTTCGGCAGCATCCGCGCTCCGCAGGGCCTCGACAGGACGATGATCGAGACGGCTCGCGCGCTCGGGCGCCGGGCGATCGTGTCGCGTGGGTGGACCGGGCTGGGGCTGCTGGACGACGGACCGGACTGCCTGTCCATCGGCGAGGTCAACCAGCAGGCGCTCTTCACGCGGGTGGCCGCCGTCGTGCACCACGGGGGTGCGGGCACCACGACCGCGGCCGCGCGGGCCGGAGCGCCTCAGGTTCTCCTCCCCCAGCACTACGACCAGCCCTACTGGGCGGGACGCGTCCACGATCTCGGCATCGGGACCGCGCACCCGAGCCTGACCGACGCTCTCGGCCACGCCCTCCAGAAGGACGTCGCGGTACGGGCCCGATCCGTCGCCGCCGAGGTGCGTACCGACGGCACGACGATCGCCGCGCGACACGTGATCGAAAAGAGAGAAGAGAACGCCGAGGTCTCCCGCTCCCACACAAGGTGACCCCGGCGCTCCTCCCGCGCCGGTCAGGCGATGGCGCAGGCCGTTCCGTCGAGCGCCACGGCCGATGGCTTGGCGCTCGCTCCGTTCGCGTTGAAGCCCATGCCGGTCGACGCGCCGGCGGCCAGCGAACCGTTCCAGTCGAGGTTGGTGGCCGTGACGTCGTGGCCGCTCTGGGCCCACGTGGCGTTCCAGCCCTGCGTGATCTTCTGGTCGCCGGGGAAGGCGAACGTCAGCTTCCAGCTGCTCAGCGGGGCCGTGCCGGTGTTGGTGACGGTCAGCTGTGCGGCGAAGCCGGTGTCCCAGGTGTTCTGGACCGTGTACGCCACCTTGCACGACACGTCGGGCGGCGGAGGCGTACCGCTGCCGGTGCCCGCCGGGATGAGGTACGGGTCGAGGTAGGCCTGCTTGGTGGTGTTCACCGTGGTCCAGTCGTCGTTCAGGATGCCACCGGTGTCACCCGAGTTGGGGTTCCACGACCAGTACGTGAAGCTGATCCCCGACGTGCCCTTGCCGAGGTACGCCAGCAGCGTCCGCAGCCAGGTCTGGTCACGCGGGTCCTGCAGCGTCGTGCCGAACTCCCCGAGGAGTACGGGCGCGACGTTGTTCTTGACCAGGTAGCCCCAGTTCTTGTCCCAGATCCCGGCGAGGTTGTTCGGGAAGCTCGGGTCGGAGAACCACGGCTGCGGGAAGACGGACGTGGCGTAGTCGTGCGCGGAGTAGACGAGGCGGTTCGCGACGTTGAGCCGCACCGGGAACTGCGCGGCGCCCTGGAGGCTGCCGCCCCACCAGTAGCCGTCACCGTTGTAGCTGTCGATGCCCTCGACGATGATCAGCCAGTTGGAGTTGACCGAGAGGACGGCGTTGCCGGCGCGTTCGGCGGCGAGACGCCAGTCCTTGGTCGTGTCGCCGCAGCCCCAGCACGCCGGGCTGTGCGGCTCGTTGTGCAGGTCGGCGCCGATTACCGTGGTGTTGCCTGCGTAGTGCTGGGCGAGCATCTTCCAGTCCGAGATCCACCGGGACTCGGGGTAGGCGTCGGTGTACCAGAGGGCCGACTGGCTGCCGGAGTCGGGCCGGTGCCGGTCGAGCACCACCTTCAGCCCGATCTGGCCCGCGTACCCGATGATCTTGTCGAGGATCTGCAGGCCGTTGAGGCCCGTCAGGTCCGGGTTCTTGGCGAGGTCGATGCTGTTCGGCGTCGACCCGGAGTCGAAGAGCTGGCTGGAGTACGGCAGCCGCAGCGTGTTGTACTTCAGGCTCTTGATCTGGTCGAGCATGTCCTTGTAGCTGCGGGTCCACAGGCCGTGCGGCGTGTAGTTGGCGGTCTCGCTGCCGAACCAGTTGATACCGGTCATGCGCACGGGGTTGTTCTGGGCGTCGCGGAGCTGGGCGCCGTCGGTGTGCCAGTAACCCGAGTCGGCGGCTTGCGCCGGAGTGGCGAGGCCGACGGCCGGGACGAGCGCCAGCAGGAGTACGGCGGACAGCGCGAGCGCGACGCGTCTGATCGGCCGGGTGAGAAGCGAGGTCATCGGACCTTCCATCCGGTGCGCGGTGGTGCCCCGCGCGGGACGGAGCGGATCGCGTCCCGCGCGGGAGGTGTGGTGTCCCCCGATGGGGCCGGCCGGAGGCGGCGCCTCCGGCCGGCCGTCGATCACCCGTACTTAGGAGACGGGCGGGAAGGCGTTGGCGACGAGCTGGTGGAACTGCGCGGAGAACCAGTGCCCGGACAGCGGGGCGCCGGACAGGGCACCCGTCGGGTGGTTGTTGTTCCGCGGGTTACCGCCGTAGGTCGGGTCGCACATCCGGTCGAAACCCTTGCCCTCGTCGTTCGGGATGCTCGTGCTGGAGCCGTCCGACTCGCCCGGGGGCTTCGCCCAGACGTAGGCGTCGAAGCCGGCGGCCGGGCTGGCCGTCGGGCGCTGGCCGAGGCCCGCGCCGGACTGGTTGCACCAGTCACCGACGTGCGGGCGCTTGTCGATCTTCGACTGGTTGACGAACGTGTTGGGGTCGGTGGACGAGCTCGGACCGGTCGGCCGGCTCGAGCCGCCCCAGCCGTTGCGGGAGGTGTCGATCAGCATGCCGATGCTGGACGGGAAGCCGTCACTGATCAGCTGGTTGCGGAACGCCGTGCCGAAGGTCGACTCGTCGATGTAGCGGTTCCAGTCGATCCAGTCGGTCGGCCGGAGCTGCTCGGTCAGCGAGAAGTACGGCTCCTTGGTCGGCGAGTAGTTCGCCGTGTTGAGGATGAAGCCGTCGACGCTCTGGGCGCCCGCCGTCGTACCCTGGGCCACCTGCGCGAACAGGCTCGCGGACGGGGCGAAGTTGTCGTCCCAGCCGAGCCAGCCGTGGTGCGCGGCGTCCAGGTAGGTGTAGACGTTCGTGATCGCGTGCAGCTTGTTCAGGGCGTACTGGACGCCCTTCACGTAGTTGCCGTTCTGCAGCATGGTGTCGCACTGAGGCGTGGCGGTCGGCTTGCCGTTGGTGTTGGTGACGAGGTTCGGCAGCGAGTCCGGCTCGATCAACGTGATGATCTTGAGGTTGGCGTACTTGCTGTCGCCCATGATCGACGCGATCGGGTCGATGTACTCGCTCTGATAGCGGCCGATGTCCGTCGGGCCGAGCTCGCCGTTGGAGGCCAGCGCGGCGCAGTCACGACCGGGCAGGTCGTAGATGACGAACTGCGCGTAGCTGGCGCCCTGGGCGATCGCGGCGTCGAGGTGGGCGCGCAGGCCCATGCTGCCGCTCGCACCGTTGATGGCCGCGATGCGGTCCAGCCACACGGCGGTGGGCTGGTTCGCGATCGCACTGCCGCCGTCGTTACGGGCGTTGGTGGACCACTCGGAGTTCACGTAGCCATTGCCGCCCGCGTACGGGTTGTCGACGTGGGTGGCCGCGGTGGCCGCGGTGGTCGTACCCGCGATCATGCCGAGGCCGAGCAGCAGCGAGCCTGCCGCGACCGCGAGCCGGGTGAGGGGACTTGCTCTCATCGGGACGTTCTCCTTACTGGTTGAACAGCTGACCAAACGTGGCCATCGCCATGGCGATGTCTGACTCCGCCCAGAACCGGTGATAGTTGAAGACGGGGGCGGCGCCGCCGTTCAGGTAGGTCTGCACCTTCGACCAGGCCGGATCCTGCTTGTACCAGGAGCGAATCGACTGGAACGTCGCGTTCGAGTCGACCTTGTCGCCGTTGGGCATGGTGCCGGTCCACCCCGGCGGCACGTACACGCCGTCGTGGTTCGGGGTGGAGGTGCTGTACGGGTCGTCGAAGCGGTTGTAGTCGGTGCGGGTCTCGGGCACCGAGACGCCGATGGCGTCCTGGTCCTTGCCCCACATGTCGTCGAGCAGGGTCTGCGCGGTCGACTTGGCGCTCGCGCTGCCGGACTTGGCCGCGTAGTACGCGAGCGTCTTGGCGTACGCCGCCGTCACGCCGACGTCGTTCGTGTAGTCGGCGATCGTGACGTGCAGGCCGGCGTTCGAACCCGGGCTGGAGGCGTTCCAGGTGTCCGGCTGTCCGGTCCAGTGCAGCGTGGAGGGGATCTGGTAGGTGCCGTCCGCGTTCAGCTTGGTGTTGGCGGTCGCCCAGGCCACCCATTTGTCGAGCACGGCCTTGGCGTTGGCGTCGCCGCTGACGTAGTAGTACTCGGCGACGCGCTCCATCGACCACGCCTGGAAGCCGAACCACTGGTTGCTCGGCGGGTCGTGGTAGACGGGAGCCGGGTCGTAGGCCATGCCGTAGAAGGTGGAGGTCCCGGACGGCGGGACGCCGTACGCGCCGCCCCAGCTGTTGGTCGCGCCACCGGCGATGGCGCCCTCGGAGGACTGGAGCCAGCGGTAGAACTCGAGCTGGCGGGCCAGGCTCTTCTTCCAGTCGTCGACGCCGGTCGCGGACTTCGGCGCCATCGCCGTGTCGTTGGCCAGCGCGTACGCGGCGAGGGGGTTCTGGTAGCCGGAGTGGGAGGCACCGTCACCGATGCGCCACGCCCAGCCCGCGCTGGTGTCGGTCGCGCCGCCCCAGGCGTAGTACCAGGACAGCAGGTAGTGCTCGCTGTCCTTGCCGGTGCCGGCCGGGCAGCTCGGGCTGGTGCAGTTACCGATCTTCTTGAAGTACTTGTCGAAGAACGAGTACCGCAGGTAGTCGCCCATCTTGCCGGCCTTGGCCACGGTCGCCGAGACGTCCGAGGACTTGCCCTGTGACTTGGCCCAAGTGTCGGCCCAGTACGCGGCCTGGATGGCGCGCGCGTCGGCGTCCGGGGCGTCGGTGTACTTCCACTGCTTGGCGTAGCTGGAGTCCTTGATGAACAGGTCCAGGTAGCCGTTCTGGCCGCCGTACGCCATCTTGTCGCAGGTCGGCTGCGGGATCGTCTCCCAGACCGACTCCTGCGGACCGCGCTGGTAGCTGTTGATGTACGACGGCGCCTTGGAGGTCGGACCGGTCTCGCAGCCGCCGCCAGGAGTGTCGCCGTAGCCGTAGGTGTTGTCGACGTCCTGCAGCCAGTGCATGCCGTAGATGTCGTCGGTGCCGTACGCCGACTTCAGCTCGCCGGCGATCGGGTCCTGGCCGACCGGCACGCTGGAGTCGATCTGCGACGGGTACTGCTCGGGCAGGTCGTGCTCCGCGGCGTACGTCGCGGGCTTGCTCGCCTGGTAGAAGGAGTTGGTGGGCTGGTCCGCGTGCGTGGGGATCATGTACTTCTCCATGAGCGCCCACGCGCCGTTGAACTTGCTCCAGTCCCCGGTGACCTTGCCGTAGACCGCCTGCATCCAGATCAGGTAGCTGTAGGCCTCGGACGTGGTCTCATGCCCCTGGTCGGGAGCCTCGACCATGAGGGTCTCAACCGAGTGGTAGGGGATCCCGTCCTTGCTGAAGTAGCCGTTGGCCGGGTCGACGATCTTGTTGTAGAGCGTCAGGAAGCGGTCCTCGTACGCCCCGTTCGACTTGGTCTCCGTCGCCGTGACCGTCACCGGGTCGTACCCGGTGGCCTTCGCGGTGAAGTCGGCCGCGCCGGTGCCGGAGGCGTCCGCGCTGAGGGTGACGTTCTGGGCGGTCGACCAGTTCGCGCTGGTGAAGGTCAGCGTGCCGCCCGCCGAGACGGACAGGCCCGTGTTGCCGCTCGCCCGCGTCGTCGTCACGGTGAGCGACCCGGACGGCTGGCTCGACAACTTCAGGCCGAACGTCGCGGTCTTGCCCTGCTGGACGGTGATCGCCCCGGCGGTGGCGACCAGCGCCGGTCCGCTCGCGACGTGCACGCCCACCGGGGTGGACTCCGCCGTGGCGCCCTGGTCGTCGTACGCCTTGGCGAACAGCGAGTAGTCGCCCGCCTTGACGTTCGTCCAGTCGAAGGCATACGGGGCGGAGGTGTCGGTGCCGAGCAGCGTGGTGTCGTTGTAGAACTCCACCTTGCCGATCGACGCTCCGTCGTTGGCCGACGCGGTCGCCGTGATGGGCACCGTGGCGCCCGCCGAGTACGTCGCGCCCGCCGCCGGGCCGGTCAGCGCCACATCCGGGGCCTTGTGCATCCCGGTGCAGGCCGTGCCGTTCAGCGAGAACGCGCTGGGGTTCGCGTTGGTCCCGCTGTAGGTGAAGTTGCCGCCCACGCTGAGCGTGGCGCCCGTGGCGAGGGAGCCGTTCCAGTCCAGGTTGGTGACCGTGACGTCCTTGCCGGACTGCGTCCAGTTGCCGCTCCACCCCTGGGTGAGCTTCTGGTCACCGGCGTAGGAGTACTTCAGGCTCCAGCTGCTGATCGCCGGACCGAGGTTGGTGAGGTTGAGGGTGGCGGTGAAGCCGCCGCCCCAGTCGTTGACCGAGTAGTCGACCTTGCACTGGACGGCGGCGGCCTCGGCGCCGCGGCCGACGACCAGTGCGCCGGCGAGCAGGGAGAGCGCGACCATGAACGGTCGCCATCTCTGTCGTCGTTTCATCCTGGGCACTCCTCCTGGCGGGGATTCACGCGGAATCGCGGATGATCAATTTGGTGTTGAGCACCACGCCCCGGTCGGGGGTGGCCTCGCCGGCGATCAGGCCGAGCAGTTCGCGCGCCATCCGGACGCCCATCTCCGCGATGGGCCTCCGTACGGTGGTGAGCCTCGGCCGGACCCGTCCGGCGATGGGTGAGTCGTCGAAGCCGACGACCGCGACGTCGTCGGGGACACGGCGGCCGGTACGCCGCAGGGCGCGCAGCGCACCCACCGCCATGTGATCGGAGGCGGCCAGGACGGCGTCGATGTCGGGCCGACGGTCCAGCAGCCGGTTCATCGCGTGCTCGCCCGAGGCCTGGTGGAGGTCGCCGTAGGTGATCAGGCCCGCGGTGGCCAGGCCCGCCTCGTCGACCCCTGCCCGGTACCCGGCCAGCCGGTCGACGCCGGCCGCGCTGTCGGGCGGCCCGGCGATGGTCCCGATCGTCTGACGCCCGGACCGTACGAGGTAGTCCACCGCGGTGCGCGCCCCGCCCCGGTTGTCGGCGTCGACGTAGGGCAGCGGCGTCTGCCACAGCGGGCGTCCGGCGAGCAGCACCGGGACCGGCACCTGGCGGAGCGCGGTCGCGGGCGCACCGTGCGCGCTGAGCACGATGACGCCGTCGGCCTGCCCGCCGCGAAGGTAGTGGGCGACGGTGTTCCACCGGCCCGTACGGCCGATGACGAGCACCACGAGCTCGCGGTCGCCCAGCTCTCGGCGTACGCCGCCGAACAGCCGGCCGAAGAACTCGTCGCCCCAGACCCGTGAATCGTCCTCGCAGATCACCGCGGCGATCGAACCGCTGCGGCGTTCTCCTGGGGCGGCGCGGTTCCGTACGTAGCCGAGCCGTTCGACGGCCTCCTCGACCCGCGAACGTGCGTGGTGACTGACGCGGGCCGTGCCGTTGATGACACGCGACGCGGTGGCGGGCGAGACGCCCGCGAGCGCGGCGACGTGAGCAAGTGTCGGCGTCTCGGCCGCCTCCACAGGTGCGGCGAGTTCGATTCCGGTCAAGACGATGACTCCCTTCGGGCGCTGGGCTCGAGTGGCGGTCTGTGGGAGCGCTCCCACAATCCAATTTGCACGAAGGGGTGTCAAGAGGGATGTGTCGGACGTGTAAACCCGGAGTTTCCTGATGTTGACAGCGCCTCACTGCGGACCCGCCTCCGAGCAGGGGCAGAACGCCCTGACAGACGCGTGAACGCACGCGCAATGGCGTGAAAGACGCTGAAAACTTCGCCGCGGTCGGGTGTGGCCCGTTTCGGCCTCTTCTAGGGGAGCCAGGCGACGCGGCCGTGCAGCAGCGTGTACCCGACGAACGCGACCGTGTCGATCAGGGTGTGCGCGATGATCAGCGGCGTCGTACGCCCCCAGCGCTGGTACAACCGGCCGAACAGCACGCCCATAACCACGTTGCCGACGAACCCGCCGAAGCCCTGGTAGAGGTGGTACGACCCGCGCAGCAACGCACTGACAGCCAGCGAACGCCGGGGCGTCCAGCCGAGCTGCGACAGCCGGTGCAGCAGGTAGCCGACGACGAGGATCTCCTCCAGTACGCCGTCCTGCGCCGCGGCCAGGACCAGCACCGGGATCCGCCACCAGACGGGCGGCAGCGACGCGGGCACGACGGTGAGGCTGACCCCGGCCTTGTAGGCCGCTAGGTACAGCGCGAGACCGGCGCCGCCGACCACCGCGGCCAGCCCGGCTCCGCGCGCGAGGTCCGCCAGCGGCCGCCGCCGGTCGACGCCGACCGTGGCGAGCGACTCCCCCGACCGCACCAGCAGGTACGCGACGAGCGCCACCGGCGCGACGGCGACCGCGATGTTCAGCAACTGGTACGCCAGGTCGATCCACGGCCGCCCCGGCGCCAGCGAGCCGACGAGGAGCGCCTGCTGCCGCGAGAGCGGCTTCGGCGCGGTCAGGGAGGCGATGAGCTGCAACAACGCCTGGGCTCCGCTCGCCCCGAGCGACACGGCGAAGACCACCCAGATCTCCGCCGTGATCAGCCGCCGGTCCAGCCCGGGCCCATCGGGCGTCACGCCCACACGCACCCGCCCGTGGCGCTCCGGAACCAAGCTGACGTCGTCACACCGGCACGGTAGCGCAGCCGGCGAATGCCTCCGGGCAGCGCACCCCGCCCATGGCCTGCCTCCGCCCCACCTGGGCACAGACCGCCAGCCTGTCCCCGGCCTGTACGTGCTCGCGGAACGCTCCACGCGTGCGTCCGAGACGGGCGGCCGGTCAGAGCGCGTCGAGCTTGGCCGCGAGCTTCAGAGTGGGAGCGTCTGCGCGGGACCGCCAGGCGTGGCCCTCGACCTCCTCGGCCTGGAGCACCACCTTGGGCTCCTCCAACCGGAACACCCAGCGGAAGTCGGCGTGCCAGTGCTCGGGCTCGGGGCGGCCGACGCCAGAGATGCCAGAGCGACCAGGATCTCGGCCTGGACGAGGAAGATGAAAGCACCGACCCTCACCGCGACCGGGCGTCCCGGGCAAGAGGATCGCCCGAAGTCGCCCAAGCCCCCCCGCCCAGGTCAGGGCAGCCAGCGGGGGTCGCGCTTCGCCAGGAACGCCGCGATGCCCTCCTTGGCCTCGTCCGAGGAGAACAGCTCGGCGGACAGGGCGGCCATCGCGGCGAAGCCCTCCTCGACCGTCATGGTCGGCACGGTGCGTGGGAGGCGTTTCGCGACGGCCAACGCCTCGGGTGCGCCTCGGAGCAGCATGTCCGTGTAGTGGGTGACCGCCGCGTCCAGCTCGGCTTCGGGCACGGCGCGGTTGATCAGGCCGATCTCCTGGGCGCGATGGGCGTCGAAGACCTCGCCGGTGAGGAAGTACTCGGCGGCGGCGCGGGACTCCATGCGGCGCAGGCAGGTCACCGAGATCATCGCGGGGACGACGCCTAGGCGTACCTCGGTGAAGGCGAACGTCGCCGTGTCGGGCGCTACGGACAGGTCGCAGGCGGTGACCAGGCCGAGCCCGCCGGCGCGCGCGGGGCCGTTGAGGCGGGCCACTACCGGTTTGGGGCTGTCCCAGATGAGGCTGACGAGGCCGGGGACGTCCGGCGGTGGCTCGCCGGCCGACTGTTCCTTCAGGTCGGCGCCCGCGCAGAAGACCGGACCGGTGCCGGTGAGCACCACGACGCGTACGCCGTCGTCGCCGAGTGCGGTCACGAGCGTCTCGCGTAGCTCGGTGACCAGGCGCCGGGACAGCGCGTTGCGGTTGCGCGGCGAGTCCAGCGTGATCGTCGCGACGCCGCCTTCGGTGGCGAGACGGACCAGGGGTTCCATCGGGCTCCTCACTCCTCGGTGACCACGGCGAGCACGGCACCGGACTCGACCTGCCGGCCGACCTCGGCGTGCAGCGTGGCCACGACTCCGGCGGCCGGGGCGAGAATCTGGTGTTCCATCTTCATCGCCTCCAGCCACAGCATCGGCTGGCCTCGTTCGACGGTGTCGCCCTCGCTGACCGCGATGCGGATCACCGAACCGGGCATCGGCGCGAGCAGCGTACCGGGCGCGATCTGTTCGGCCGGGTCGGGCAGGCGTTCGAGGAGGGTGAGCGCGACCGGGCCGAGCACGGAGTCGACGTGGACGCGCGCGCCGTGGCGGGCGACCGCGAACCGGACCCGTACGCCGCCGGTGTCGAGCACGACCTCGTCCGGTGCCGCCTGGACCAGCGCGGTGTCCTCGTGGCCCTCGGCGACCAGGCCGTCGCGCGTGAGGCGGTAGGCGACCTCGATGCCCTCGAACGCGACGCGCTGCGGCTGCGAGGGCACGTTGCGCCAGCCCCCGGGCAGGTCGCGCAGCACGGGCGCGGCGGCGCGGTTGGCGGCGGCCTGGGCGAGGGCCGCGGCGAGCGCGGACCGGCGTACGGCGTCCTCGCCCGCCAGCGGCGTGGTCGTGTCGTGCCGGTCGAGGAAGCCGGTGTCGGTCGCGCCGGTGAGGAAGGCCTCGTGCCGGAGCGTGTTGACGAGCTGGTCGCGGTTGGTCGTCGGCCCGTGGACGCGCGCGGTGGCGAGCGCCGTGGCCAGCCGCCGCGCCGCGGCCGTACGGGTCGGGGCGTACGCGATGACCTTGGCGAGCATCGGGTCGTAGTGGGTGGACACGACGCTGCCGGAGACGACGCCCGCGTCGAGCCGGAGCCCGTACCGGGCCGGTACGGCGAACTCCGCGTCCACGCCGGGGACCTCGAAGGCGTGCAGGGCGCCGCTGTGCGGCCGGTAGTCCTCCGCCGGGTCCTCGGCGTACAGCCGCGCCTCGATGGCGTGGCCCTTCGGGCGGGGCGGGTCGTGCAGGGCCGCGCCCTCGGCCACCCCGAGCTGGAGCGCCACGAGGTCCACGCCGTAGACGCACTCGGTGACCGGGTGCTCGACCTGGAGACGGGTGTTGACCTCGAGGAAGAAGAACCCGCCGTGCGGGGCGAGCATGAACTCCACGGTGCCCGCGCCGGTGTACCCGATGGCGCGCGCCGCCGAGGCCGCGGCCTCGGACAGCCACTGCCGGAGCTGCGCGTCGACCGCCGGGGACGGGGCCTCCTCGATGACCTTCTGGTGGCGCCGCTGGATGGAGCACTCCCGCTCCCCCAGCGTCCACACGGTGCCGTGCGTGTCGGCCAGCACCTGGACCTCGATGTGGCGCGCGCCGGTGAGCAGCGGTTCGCAGAACACCGCCGGGTCACCGAACGCCGACTCCGCCTCGCGCCGCGCCGACGCGATCGCCTCGGGCATCTCCTCGGCGGACCGTACGACGCGCATCCCCCGGCCCCCGCCACCGGCGGACGCCTTGATCAGTACCGGGAACTCCGCGACATCGTCGGGGTCCAGGTCGGGCAGCACCGGGACACCCGCCTCGCGCATCAGCCGCTTCGCCTCGACCTTCAGGCCCATCGCGGCGATCGCGGTGGGCGGCGGGCCGACCCAGGTCAGCCCGGTGCCGATCACCGCCTCGGCGAAGCCGGCGTTCTCCGACAGGAAGCCGTAGCCGGGATGGATCGCGTCCGCGCCGGCGGACCTTGCCGCCGCGAGGATCGCCTTCTGGTCGAGGTACGTCTCGGCGGGCGTCGCGCCCGGCAGGCGTACCGCGAGGTCGGCCTCTGCGACGTGCGGGAGTTCCGCGTCGGGGTCGGAGAACACCGCGACCGTCTCGATGCCGAGGTCTCGGCAGGTACGGAAGATCCGGCGGGCGATCTCGCCCCGGTTCGCGACGAGCAGTCTGGAGATCATCGCCTACATCCTGAAGACGCCGAAGCCACCGGTACGTTCGGCGGCGGGAGCACTGTTGATCGCGGACAGGCAGAGCCCGAGGACGGTACGGGTGTCGCGCGGGTCGATCACGCCGTCGTCGTACAGCCGTCCGGACAGGAAGAACGGCAGCGACTCCGACTCGATCTGCGCCTCCACCAAGGCGCGCATCTGCTGGTCGGCCTCCTCGTCGAAGTCCTGGCCGCGCGCCTGCGCGGCCTGCCGCCCGACGATGGACAGCACCCCGGCGAGCTGCGCGGGGCCCATCACCGCCGACTTGGCGCTCGGCCAGGTGAACAGGAACCTCGGGGCGTACGCGCGGCCGCACATGCCGTAGTTCCCGGCGCCGTACGAGGCGCCCATGGTGACGGTCAGGTGCGGCACGGTGCTGTTCGAGACCGCGTTGATCATCATCGCGCCGTGCTTGATGATGCCGCCCTGCTCGTACTCCTTGCCGACCATGTAGCCGGTGGTGTTCTGCAGGAACAGCAGCGGTGTGCCGGTCTGGTTCGCGAGCTGGATGAACTGCGCGGCCTTCTGCGACTCGGCGCCGAACAGCACGCCGCGCGCGTTGGCCAGGACGCCGATCGGGTACCCGTGGAGCGTCGCCCAGCCGGTGACGAGGCTCGCGCCGTACAGCGGCTTGAACTCGTCGAAGTCGGACCCGTCGACGATCCGCCCGATCACCTCGCGCGGATCGAACGGGATCTTCAGATCCTCGGGGACGATGCCGAGCAGTTCGTCGGGGTCCTGCCGTGGCGGCGTGCTCTGCTGCGGCTGTGCGCCCCGTTTGCGCCAGTTGAGCCGCTTGACGATGCTGCGGCCGAGCCGGAGCGCGTCGTGCTCGTCGGCGGCCATGTAGTCGGCCAGCCCGCTGGTCCGGGCGTGCATCTCGGCGCCGCCCAGCTCCTCGTCGCCGGACTCCTCGCCGGTCGCCATCTTCACCAGCGGCGGGCCGCCGAGGAAGACCTTCGCCCGGTCCTTGACCATCACCACGTAGTCGCTCATACCGGGCAGGTACGCGCCGCCGGCCGTGGAGTTGCCGAACACCAGGGCGATGGTCGGGATGCCCGCGGCGGACAGCCGCGTGAGGTCGCGGAACACCCGCCCGCCCGGGATGAAGATCTCCTTCTGGGTGGGCAGGTCGGCGCCGCCGGACTCGACGAGGTTGACCAGCGGCAGGCGGTTCTCCAGCGCGATGTCGGCGGCACGGAACGACTTGCTCACCGTCCAGGGGTTGCTCGACCCGCCGCGTACGGTCGGGTCGCTCGCGACGATCATGCACTCGACGCCTTCGACCACGCCGATCCCGGTGACCACGCTCGCCCCGACCGCGAAGTCGCTGCCCCAGGCGGCCAGCGGCGACAGCTCGAGGAACGGCGCGTCGGGGTCGAGGAGCAGCTCGATCCGCTCTCGCGCGAGCAGCTTGCCCCTGCTCCGATGCCGGTCCACGTACTTCGGCCCGCCTCCGGCCACCGCCTTGGCGTGCTCGGCGTCCAGGTCGGAGAGCTTGGCCAGCATCGCCGCCCGCCGCGTGGCGTACGCCTCGCCGGCAGGGTCGAGCGCGCTGGTGAGAACCGTCATGCGGGACCCTTTCCGTCGGTGGTGGGGCCCCGGTCACGCGACCCTCCTCCGTCGAGTATGGCCAAGCGCCCCACCACAGGGGAAGATCACACACGCCGTGAGTCGAATCTCATTCGGTCCGTTTCCGGCGCGTGCAGGGACTTTCCGTACAGCGTCAACGTTGGTTGACAACGCCCCCCATGTCAACCTATGTTGACGGCATGAGCGATGGAGTCCAGCTCGCCCAGGAGGCGAGCAGCCGCGACCCGGCGATCGGGCTACGAGCGGTCCGCGCACTGCGCGAACTCGCCGAGCGGCTCGAAGCCCTACAGGTCGACAACGCACGCGAACAGGGCTGGTCCTGGCAGGAGATCGCGGTCTGCCTGGGCGTCAGCCGGCAGGCGGTTCACAAGAAGCACGGCGGGGGCCGGCGGGTCCTCGGAAAGGAGCGATAGGGATGTTCGAACGGTTCACGGACGAGGCACGCCAGGTCGTACGGCTGGCGCAGGAGGAGGCCCGCCGGTTGCGCCATCCGTTCATCGGCACCGAGCACCTGCTGCTCGCCATGTTCAGCGAGGGCCACGGTGTGGCCGCGCAGGCGATGCTCGCCCGCAAGCTGGAGGTATCCGACCTGCGCCGCAGGGTGGCCGCCCTCGTCGACGAGGGCCGCGACGGCCTCGACCCGGACGCGCTCGCGACGCTCGGCATCGACCTCGACGCGGTGAGGCGCGTGACCGAGGCGAGCTTCGGCGAGGGCGCCCTCGACACGAAGGGCCGCAAGCCCGTGCGTACGGGACACATCCCGTTCACCAAGCGCGCCAAGAAGACCCTCGAACTCTCCCTGCGCGAGGCCATCAGGCTGAAGCACGACCACATCTCCAGCGGCCACATCCTCCTCGGCCTCCTCCGCGAGACCGACGGCGCCGCCGCCCTGATCCTGATCGACGCGGGGATCGACCTCGCCGACCTCCGCGACGACGTGACGCGCCGCATCGCCTCCGAAGCCGCCTGACCCCGTCACCGCTGCCGGGTCGACCGTGTCCGGACACGGTCGTCCCACGCTCTCCGTACGCTGCCAGACTCGCGCCGATGCGAGAGATCGACGACCACGACGAACTCATGGCCCTGTGCGACGGCGACAGTCTGTGCCTGTGGGCCGCCCAAGGGCTGGACGGACGCGGCCGGGCCTGGGCGAGCGACGACGGCCGCGCCGTCGCCGCTGGCGGCCCACGGCTGTCGGCCCGCGCACGCCTCGCCGTACACGGCCCGCCCGACGCCGCGGCATCCCTGGGCCGTACGGTCCTGCGGGAGCTCGGCCCCGACTACCGCCCGTTCGGCGACCGCGGCGTGATCGAGGCCCTGGTACGAGCGGTGCCCGGCCTGCGGGAGGTCAAGAGATTCGGCTGGATGGCCACCGGCCGGGTCACGCCGCACATTCCGGCCGACGCGGGGAGAGCCCGGTGGCTACCCGACGCGGACCTGCCGGAGGTCGCCGAACTCCTCGAACTCACCTTCCCCGACTCCTTCGCCAAGCCTGGCGTACCGGGCGTCGACGGATGGGCGGGCGTCCGGGACGACGGCGGGCATCTGATGGCCGTCGCCGCCCTGGCGTGGTCCGCTCCGGCCGTCGGACTGCTCGCCGGAGTCGCCGTGCACCCGGGCGCCCAGGGCAGGGGCCTCGGCCGCGAGGTCTGCGCCTTCACCGTTTCCGCGGGCCTGATGAAGCACGGAGCGGTCGCCCTGATGGTCGAAGAGTGGAACCACGCGGCCCGTCACATCTACGAACGCCTCGGCCTGCGCTATCGCCCGGTCGGTGCCGCCGCTTGGCCCAGCTGACACCGGGGACCGATCACACTCCCGACGGCGCCGGCGGTCCCCCGGCCGTCGGCGCCGTCAGTCGTGTTTCGAAAGCCCCGGGGGGCCTTACATCGGCCAATGTTCGCCTCCGGCGGCTAAGAGCCCTGTAAAGCGGGTCAGGAAATTAATTGCGGCATCCGCTCGTGCGGATGCGCACTGTTCGAACTTCATGCGGGAAATCGGGCGATGCTCCGTTGACACGCCCGCGTGACCGCTTTGCCCCGATAAGATGCTGCGACGACTCTCCAAAGGGAAATCGGGGTCGCGGGGTCGCCCTTTCACGGGCGATGGACGGGGATGGTGAACGTGGCCGGGCATGAGACTCCGGACGAAAATCCGAACGCGGACCCGCCGCCGGACGAATCGTGGTCCGTACCGCCTCCGCCGCCGGGTGGCTGGGGCCAGGACCCCGCCGTTCCGTCGCTGCCGGAGTGGGGCGCACCGCCGCAGCCGCCGTTCGGCCCGGTCGTGGGCTGGCCCGGCGCGGAGCAGGAGATACCGGCCGACGACGAGCCCGAGGACGACGTCCCGGCGTACGAGCAGCCCGCCGATGACCGGCCGGCCGACGGCGGGCCCGGCACTGCCGGGCCGGGTGCTGGCGAGAGCGAAGGCGGTGCGCCGACCGGGTGGTGGAGCACGCCTCCTGGGAACGCGGGGCCGCCGGCCTCCGAGGTGCCGTATGTGAGCGGCCCGCCATCGGACCGCGAGCCGCACACCGACCCCGGCATCCCCGGCCTGCCGCCCTCAGACGATCCGCGCGGGAATCCCACGGACCGGGCGATGACGGACGCGCCGTACGCGGCTGGTCCGCCGCCTCCGTCCATGACGCGGGCGGACGTGCCGATGGTGAGTCCGCCGCCGGCCTACCCGCCGCAGACGCCACCGCCACCGCCACCGGCGAATGACCCCTGGCGGATTCCGCCGCAGGCGCCGTGGGATCCGTCGGAGGACCCCGCGCCCAGCGTGCCGGACGCGGCGGAGTTCCCGGCACACGGCCGGCCGTCGAACCACGCCGAGCATTTCAATACCGCGCTCGACCTGCCGCCGTCCGCGACCGCGCCGCGTTCGACGCCTCGGCCGCCGCTGGACCCGCGGCCCCCGATGGACCCGCGAATGGACTCGCGGATGGATCCGCGTACGGGGCCGCAGGCCGCGCCGGCGGTGTTCGACGAGCCGTGGCGGCGTGAGACGCCGGGGCGCGACGGCGGCGTCCGGCCGCGCACGCTGCTGATCTGCGTCGCGGGCGTGGTGGTCGCCGGGCTGATCGCCGGTGGCGTGGTCCTGCTGACCGAAGGCGGCGGTGCGAAGACGCCATCCGTACCCGGGGCGCGGCTCGCGGGTGGGCTGTTCGCGGTGGACGCGGCGGCCAGGACCGACGGCCGGGACCAGGAGCTGCTCAACGTCACCGCGGCGGGCTCGACCGTCGTGGCGGTGGGCGGGGAGTTCAACACCGACTACCGCGCGGAGTTCTTCGTCTCCACGGACGGCGGGCGATCGTTCCGGCTCGGCGACGTGCGTACGCCGGACGGACAGGAGCCGCCGTACGGGGACATCCCCCGCCGCGTCGCGGGCATCCCCGGCGCGTGGGTGGCGCTGGGCAGCTCGCCCGACGGCACGGTCGTGTGGACCAGCCATGACGGTACGTCGTGGACGCGCCAGCCCGACGATGTCGGCTCGGCGTTCAACCGCCCGGACCGGATCGGGCGGATCGTCAAGACGCGTTCGGGGTTCGCGGCGGTGGGTGACACGTCGGCGAAGGGCGACTACAGCGATGCGTCGCCGGTCGTGTGGCTGTCGCAGGACGGCCGCCGCTGGGACCGGCACTCGGCGGACCAGCTCGGGATCTCCGCGAACGGCCGCCCGGTCTCCCTGATCGACGCGGCCTCGGTCGGCGACGTCATCGTCGCGCACGGCTGGAGTACGGGGCGCGGGTCGACGCCGGAGGACCTGACCTGGCGCTCGGCGGACGGCGGGCGCTCGTGGGCGCCGGTCACCGTACCGAAGCCGAAGGGCGCTACCGGTCTCGGCGTGACCGCGACGCCCGGCGGCTTCATCGCCGCGCGCAACGTCGCCGGTACGACCGGGAAGGGTTCGCACAAGAAGCCGCTGTTCACGGGCGTGGTACTGGCCTCGCCCGACGCACAGCGCTGGACCGAGATCGGGACCATCCAGGTGCCTGGGTACTACGGGCTGCGCCGGATCACCGCGTCCGACCGCGGCCTGGCCGCCCTCATCGACACCGGTAAGGCCCTGACCGTCGTACGCAGCGCCGACGGCCGCGCGTGGAACGCCGCGGGCACGCTCCCGTTGCCCAAGAACCGCGACGTCGAGGGCGTCGCGGTCACCGCGGGCGCGACCATCGTCGCGGGACGCGACACGGACGATGACGGGAACGACGCGCTGCTGGAGGTACGCGACACCCAGGGCGGCCGGGTGCCGGTCGACCTGTTCCGTGTACCCGGCGGCGACCAGCCGGACCGCGCGATCGACGCGCTGGTCCCGGGCCGTGGCATGACCCTCGCGGTGGGCAGCGCCAACGGCGACGGCGCCGTGTGGACCTCGACCGGCGGCGAGCACTGGAACCGCTCGGCCGCCGCGCCCGGGGTGTTCGCCCGGCCGGGACGGCAGCGGCTCCTGAGCGCGGCATCGGGCGGGTCGGGCTGGCTCGCGGTCGGGTACGACGGCCTCGCGCCGAAGCGCCCGCTCGTGGTCGCCTCCCCCGACGGTACGACGTGGAAGGCCGCCGACGCCGACCGCGCCTTCAAGCCGTCCGGCGGCGCCCAGCTCCTCACGTCCGCGACGGCTGCGGGCCCCGGCGGACACGTGATCGTCGGCGCGGACGGCGTGTCCTCGGCGACCTGGTACTCCGCCGACCTGCGGTCCTGGCACCGGGGTACCGGGTCGGACCACGGCGACCTCGACGGCCGGCCCGGCGCCGAACGCTGGATGAACGACGTGACGGCGGGCCCCTTCGGGTACGTCGCGGCCGGAGGGCTGAACGACCCGACCGCCGGGAACGCCCCGCGCGGGCGTCCCGCCGTGTGGAGCTCGCCCGACGGCAAGGTGTGGCGGCTCCAGCAGCTTCCGCTGCCCAGCGGGACGACCGAGGCGACGTTCGCCCATGTCGCCGCCGTGAACGGCCGCCTCATGGCCGCCGGAACGGCGCGTACGACGACCGGGTCCACGGTGTTCGCGTTCGTCTCGCCCGACGGCGGAAAGAGCTGGGAACAGGCACAGCTCCTCGGCACGGACGGCGCCTCCACGCTCGCCCTCACCGCGCTCACGGCGACGCCGCACGGCTTCGTCGCGGCGGCCGGTTCGGGACGCGGAGGCCGCAGCGACGTCGAACTCTGGACGTCGCCCGACGGCCGGTCCTTCACCCAGGAGCGGCCGCAGGGCCTCGGCCTGTCGGGCCGCGGCGACCAGTGGCTGACCGGCCTGGCCGCGTCGGGCGGCGACCTGCTCGCGGTCGGCGTCACCGCGGATCACCGCGGCGAACAGCCGACCCTGTGGCGCCGGTCCCTGCCGTGACGGCCCGAGCCGACGCCCGGCCACCCCACGCCGGGCACGACAAGGCCACGTCAGGAATGACCGCGCGGCGGCGGTGGTGCGGGCTGGTCGCCTGCATTGTCGCGCTCGCGTGCGTGGCGGGGTGTGGGGAGGCTGCTTCCAGTACGCGGCCGCCGGCGGCCGTGGCGACGGTCGCGACGGCGCCGCCGAGGGGCGTGCGGGTGATGCCGCTCGGGGACTCGATCACGTCCGGGGTCAGGGTCAGGGGCGGTTACCGCAGCGACCTGTGGCAGCTCATGAACGCCAGCAGCCCCGGCGTGGACTTCGTCGGTTCGTCGGCGTCGGGCCCGGCGGAGCTGCGCGACCGTGACCACGAAGGGCATCCGGGCTGGGAGATCGCCCAGCTCGACGCTCGCGTACGCGGCTGGCTGACGGAGTATCGGCCCGACATCGTGCTGCTGCACATCGGCACCAACGACGTCCTGCGCCATCATGCCCTGGCCAACGCGCCGACGCGGTTGTCCGCGCTGCTCGGGCACATCACCACGACGCTGCCCTCCGCGCAGGTCTACGTGGCCACGATCATCCCTCTCGGGCGCGCGTCGATCGACCGGCGGGCGCGGGTCTACAACGCCTCCGTGACGCGTCTCGTACGGGCCAGGGCCGCCGTCGACCCGCACGTCCACCTGGTCGACATGCACTCCGCGCTCGGCCGCAAGGACCTGACCGTCGACGGGATCCACCCCAACAAGGCCGGATACTCCGCGATGGCCGCCCGCTGGTTCGCCGCGCTGCGTGGAACGGCCGTGACCCGCTGGCAGGCCGAGACCGTCGGCCGTACCTCGGTCAACGACGGTGAACGCCTCACCGACCGGCTCGCGACGGGCACCGGCAAGGTCGGCTATCTCAACTATCCCGACAGCTACGTGGAGTTCTCGGTGACGAGCCCGGACACGGGGTGGCACCGGGTGTTCGTACGCGGCGCGAACGGCATGAAGGGCACGTGTACCCAGACCGTGAGGGTCAACGGGCGCCCGCAGGGGACGGTCCGCTACCCGGGGTACGGCTGGGACCACTGGACCATCACCGCGTTCACGACATGGCTGCGCGCCGGGACCGACACGCTGCGCTTCAGCCACGCCACGTGCGCCGCCGAACTGGACGCGATCGACATCGCCCCCGGCGCGCTGTGACCGGCTGAGCGCCCGCCACCAAAGTCGTTTCGATACCGGGCATGCCCATCGTGTGGCCCAGCGGCGACGCCGCCGCGATGATCTTCTACACGCGAGGGAGAGCTCACCATGCTCGAGCTGGACAGCAGGCTCACAGGAGACTTCCCGGAGATCGTGCTGCGCGACGGGGGCGAAAGCACTCCCGGCTGCATCCTCTACCGCTCCGAGAACTAAGACGGCGAACGGGCCGCACCCCTCGATTCGAGGGGTGCGGCCCGTGCACATGGAGGTTGATGTGCAGGCACCAGCTCGGATCTCCGATGTGCCCCATGAGCGGATCATTCGCGGGAAGAGCCACTGGTGGTTCCTCGGCCCTGGAGGCGTCGCCCGGCTGCACGCGAGACACCTCACCGGCGGGGGGACGCTGACACCTCCGGCGGAGAGCTATCTGCGCGAGGAAGGGCTCTTCGAGGTCAAGGAGCCGACGGTCTACACCCTGACGGTCCTGACGAGCACCGACTGCAATCTGGGTTGCGGTTACTGCTTCCAGAACACCGGTCAGGATCTGAACGGCGGAAACCGGCCCCCGCGGATCTCGCACGCACGCCTGGAATCCAGGACGATCGGCGACATCCTGGGGTTCGCCCGACGCCAGATGGCGCTGGCCGGGATGGAGAAGCTGCATGTTCTGCTGTTCGGCGGTGAGCCGTTGCTCAATCCGAAGGGCTGCGAGGAACTGCTGGCGCGCGCCGCGGACCACGGGCTGGTATCGGCCTCGATGATCTCCAACGCGACGCTCCTCTCCCCGATGGTGGCGAAGAGGCTTTCCGACCTCAACCTACGGTCGGTGCAGGTCACCTTCGACGGCGGCCGCTCCACGCACGACCTGATCCGGGTCCGGCGCTCCGGTGGTGGCACGTTCGACACCATCATCGACAACATGCGGGCGGTCTCGGAGGTGACCCCGATCAGGTGGGAGATCCGGATCAACGTCTCGCACCATAATTCCGGCGGGGTGGAGTCGCTCATCGACGACCTCGCGGAACGTCTCGACACGTCGAGGTGCGGCCTTCAGCTTGCCTGGGTGGGCGATATCGGCATCGGCTATGCGAACACGATGGAGCACAGCGCCGAACTCGCCGACCGGTTCTTCGCCTGGCAACGACACGCGGTCGGCGCGGGCTTCGACGTCGGCCGCCCGGCCGCGGCGCACCCCTGCGTGACCTGCTCGTTCGACGACGGCCGCTACGGCGCCACGGTCAACGCCGACGGAGCACTGTCCAGTTGCTGGGAGACCGCCGGCAAACCCGGCTGGCAGGTCGGGACCGCGGCCGAGGGCTACCTGCCCGTCGAGCGGACAAAAGGCCTGTGGATCTCCTGCGAGGACTCCACCCACTACACCGATCGCGCCGCGGAGGTCACCGCCTTCAACGACGCCGTCGACGCGAGGTTCCTGGACTTCCTGGACGAGGCCGGACGGCTGTACGGATGAGTGCCACCCGGCTCGTCACCCTCGACGACGCACCGATCCTGGCGGAACTGCTGCGGGCCAACCGCGAGTTCCTCGCTCCCTGGGAGCCGACTCATGATGAGGAGTACTTCACCGAGAACGGCCAGCACGCCTACATCCGGGACGTGCTCGAACTGCACAAGCGCGGACGGGAACTGCCCCAGGTCATCCTCGACGACTCCGGCGAGGTGGTCGGGCGCATCGCGCTGAACGGCATCGTCCGCGGCTTCTTCCATTCCTGCAACATGAGTTGCTGGATGAGCGCCGCTGCCGGCGGTCGAGGCTTCGCCGCCGCGGCGGTGCACGAGATCGTGGAGATCGCCTTCGAGGAACTGGGACTGCATCGGGTCCAGGCGGACACCATGCTGAACAACGTCCCCGCGCAACGCGTGCTGGAACGCAACGGGTTCGTCCGCTTCGGCGTCGCGCCCGCCTACTTCTACGTCAATGGCGACTGGCAGGATCATGCCCTGTATCAGCTGACCAATCGGCATCACCCCGGCGTGCGGAACGTGTCCCGGTAGGCCTGGGGGCTGACGCCGAGGACCCGGTGGAAGTGGGGGCGGAGCGAGACGGCGGTGGCCAGGCCGACGCGCCGGGCGATGGCGTCGATGGGCAGGTCGGTGTCCTCGAGCAGCCGCTGAGCGTGCAGGATCCGCTGGTGCAGCAGCCATCGCAGGGGTGAGACGCCGGTCACCGCGCGGAACCTGCGGTCGAACGTCCGGCGGCTCAGATGGGCGCGTTCGGCGAGGGTGGTGACGTCGAGCCGCGCGTCGAGGTTCTCCAGCGCGTAGGTCATGACCTCCGACAGATCGTCGCCGTCGTGCCGGTCCGGCAGCGGATGGTCGATGTACTGGGCCTGGCCGCCGGAGCGCTGAGGCGGGACGACCATGCGGCGCGCGATGGCGGAGGCCGCGCGGGCGCCCCACGTACGACGGACGACGTGCAGGCAGGCGTCGATGCCCGCGGCGGTGCCCGCGCTGGTGATCAGGTCGCCGTCGTCGACGAACAGCACCGACGGGTCGACGCGTACCCCGGGGAAGCGCGCGGCCAGCGTGGCGGCATGGAACCAGTGGGTGGTCGCGCGGCGGCCGTCCAGCAGACCGGCCGCGGCGAGCACGAACGCGCCCAGGCAGAGGCCGACGACGAGCGCCCCGCCGTCGTGGGCCGCGCGGACGGCCGCGAGCACCGGTTCCGGGGGCGTCTCGAGCGGGTCGCGCCAGCTCGGCACGATGACGATGCCCGCCCGGTCGAGCGCATCCAGGCCGTACGGGGCCTCGAACCGCACGCCGCCGGTGCTCGTGAGCGGCCCGTCGTCGGCGGCCACCGGGAGCAGGTCGAAGGTCGGCGAGCCGGCGCCCGTGCGTTCGACCCCGAACACGCTGATCGGCACGGACGTCTCGAACATCGGCGCGCCGTCGAACATCAGCACCGCCACCGTCGCCCTGTCACGCACCCGAGACTCCTCTGGCCGGAACCGATCGATGGGTGGCCTACCGGCCACTCACGATCGTAGGCCACCGCGCGCCACCATCACGATCATGACTTCGACCAATGACGACGTCGCCGTACGCCTGATCGGCGGCCCGACCGCCCTGATCGAGATCGGCGGGCTCCGGCTGCTCACCGACCCGACCTTCGACCCGCCCGGTGACCATCCGATCGGCGACCGTGCCCTGGTCAAGACGCATGGGCCCGCGGTGTCCGCCGACCGGATCGGGCCGGTCGACGCCGTACTGCTCTCGCACGACCAGCATCCGGACAACCTCGACGACGCGGGCCGCCGGTACCTGGACGATGTCCCGCTGGTGCTCACGACGGCCGGGGGCGCGGAGCGCCTCGGCGGCGCCGCGACCGCGCTGCCGCCCTGGCGGCACGTCACGCTGCCGCGCCCGGACGGCCGTACGCTGCGAGTGACCGGCGTGCCCGCCAAGCACGGACCGGACGGCACCGAGGACGTGGTGGGCGAGGTCATCGGGTTCGTGCTGTCCGGGGAGGGCCTGCCCGCGGTGTACGTCAGCGGGGACAACGCCTCGCTCGGCGTGGTCCGGGAGGTCGCCGACCACCTGGGGCCGATCGGGATCGCCCTGCTGTTCGCCGGCGCCGCGCGTACCCCGCTACTGGACGCCTACCTGACGATCCGCAGCGACCAGGCGGCGGAGGCGGCCACGATCCTGGGCGCGCACGCCGTCGTACCCCTGCACACCGAGGGCTGGGGCCACTTCACCGAGGGACCCGAGACCGTGCTCGACGCGTTCACCCGCCGCGGGCTCCGGAAGAGCCTCGTCCTGCTCTCACCAGGCGAGCGCGCCTCCCTCGTCTAGGACGCGCGGATCTGCTCGGCTGCGTGCCGCAACCCGGCGCGCAGCCACCGCTGTACGGGGCGTTCGACGAACCGGTACACCAGGTACGCCGAGGCCAGCGTCGACACCACGGCGATGGCGAGGACGCCGCGCGGGTCCATCCGCCAGTCGAGCTGCTTGATGACGACCCGCGAGACCGTCTCGTGCAGGAGGTACAGCGGGTAGGTCAGCGCCCCGAGCGCCGGCAGCCGCCGCCAGCTCAGCCACGCCAGCCCGTGCAGCGCCACCAGCGCCATCACGCCGAAGATCGCGGTGATGACGGCAGGGAAGACGTACTGGTGGACGCCGGGCCACGCCTGCCAGGGCAGTACGGCGCGCAGCGAGTAGTAGACGGCGAGCGCCCAGCACGCGCCGACGAGCAGCCACAGCACGAGGTTCGAGCCGTACCGGTGGATGAGGAAGAACGCCATCCCCGCGATGAAGTACGGCGCCCAGTCCACGATCAGCACCGACTTCAGCAGCTGGGAGCCGCCCTCCTGCGCGAGCACGCCCGCGAACAGCCAGGCGGCCATCACGCCCACGCACCGCCCGTACGTCACGCCGCGCCACACGAACAGGGCGATCAGCAGGTAGAAGTGGATCTCGACCCAGAGCGTCCAGTAGGGCAGCTCCATCGAGCCGGCCCCCACGCCCTCCTGGAGCATCGTCAGGTTGGGCAGGAAGCGCGACCGCGCCCCGAGCGGCGCCCCGACGAGCCCGGGGATCTCGAACAGGACGAAGGACAGCACCACGCCGAACCAGTACGCCGGGAACAGCCGGACGACCCGGGAGATCGCGAAGTCGCCCGGCGTCCTGCCCCAGGCGCTCATCAGGATGACGAACCCGCTGATCAGGAAGAACAGGTTCACGCCGAGGTGGCCGAACCTCGTGACGACCGACAGCGAGGGGAAGATGACCCGGGGGTCGCCGTTCCACGAACCCTGGGGCACGCCGGTGAAGTGGTGCGCCATCACCGCGAGTGCGGCGACGAACCGCAGCAGGTCCAGCTCGCGCAGCCGGCCCCTCCCCCGCCGTTCGGCGGGTGCGGCGCGCGCGGTACGCGCCGGGGTCTCGTCGGGTGCCGCACGCCCGGCGCGGGCGGCCGGCTCGTCCGGCGCGGCGCGTCCCGCGGGCCTCTCGTGCCCGGTACGCGTCGCGGCCTCCGCCGTCACCCGCTCGCCCCCGAGCGCGGACTCCGCCCCGGCCCGTACGCCGGGATCCGACGCCGCGCCAGGCACGGGCGCGGCGTCGGACGCGGCCTCACGCGGCTCGGTGGGTGCGCTCGTGATGCGGACCACGACCTGCTCGTCCGAGCGGGTACGGGCCTCGTAGCGGTAGCCGACGCCGGTGCGGTCCGCGTACTCCTGCCAGGCGCGGTACTCGTGCTCCCGCCAGCCCGGGTAGTTGAAGTACTCGTCGAAGACGATGACGCTGCCGGGCCGCAGGCGCGGGCCGACGTGGTGGAGCACGGTCGCGGCCGAGGAGTACAGGTCGGCGTCGACGTGCAGGAAGGCCACGGGTTCGGGGTGCTCGTCCAGGAATCCGGGCAGCGTGTCCTCGAACAGCCCGATGACCAGCTCCGCGCCGAGGACGTCCGGCGGCTCGTCGACGGCGAACGTGCCCGCCGGGAAGCCGGGCCGCCAGTCCTCCGGCAGGCCGGCGAACGAGTCGAAGCCGAACACGTTCTTGCCGTCGCGCGCGGCGGTGATGACCTGGAGCGTACGGCCGGAGAAGACGCCGAACTCCAGCGCCATGCCCTCCTCGCCGTCCGCGAGCGCCAGCCCGTACCGCAACGCGCTGACCGGGTCGGGCAGGTCGGGCACGCCGGCCAGCTCGGCGGCCACGAAGGCCGCGGTGTCCTCGGACGCCTCGAAGGCCGCGCCGTTCGAGGGCATCCCGCCGCACGACGGCGGCGCGGGCGTGGGGACGCGCGCGGCGGCCAGGGCCTTGGCGTCGCGGCGCGCGCGGGTGCGCATCGTCGCCTCGAGCTCGTTCTCCGGCGGGGCGACCAGGTCGACGGCGCCGTAGATGTCGCCCTCGTAGACCGGCCGGCCCTCCGACAGCACGTAGCCGCGCCCGCAGACCTGCTCGAGCGTGCCCATGTCGTGGGAGACGATGACGAGCGTGCGGCCCTCGGCGTGCAATTCCTGGATGCGGTCCAGGCACTTCTTCTGGAACGGCGGGTCGCCGACGGCGAGGACCTCGTCGACGAGGAAGACGTCGGGTTCGGTGTGCACGGCCACGGAGAAGCCGAGCCGCATGAACATCCCGGAGGAGTAGAACTTCACCTGGGTGTCGAGGAACTTCTCGATCTCGGAGAAGGCCACGATGGCGTCGTACTTCGCCTCGGTCTCGGCCTTGCTCATGCCGAGGATCGCGGCGTTGAGGAAGATGTTCTCCCGTCCGGTCAGGTCGGGGTGCAGGCCGGCGCCGACCTCGATGAGACCGGCGACGCGGCCCCGTACGCGTACCGAGCCGTCGTCGGGCCGCATGACGCCGGAGATCAGCTTGAGCAGGGTGCTCTTGCCCGACCCGTTGAGGCCCATGAGGGCCAGCGACTCGCCCTCCTGAACGGTGAGGTCGATGCCGTCGAGCGCGGTGAAGCGCTCGGACAGGCTCTGGCGGCGCGCGGCGCGTACGGTCATCTCCTTGATGGAGTGCGCGTGCCGGAGCGTGAACCGCTTGGTCGCCCCCTCGACGACGATGGCCTCCATCTACAGCTCCTGGGCGAAACGCCGCTGCAGGCGGGCGAAGACGAGCTGGGCGACGCCGAGCAGGACCAGCGCGACGAACAGGCTCGCCAGCCCGCGTACGGTCAGGTGCGCGGGGAAGGCGTGCCGCCCGTCGGGGAACAGCGGGGTGCCGTCCTGCGCGGTGACCCGGTGCGGGTCCGAGGGCCACCAGAACGCCCGCTGGAACAGCAGGGTCGCGGTGGCGAGCGGGTTGGCGAGGTAGATCTGCAGGCCGAGGCCCGTCCCGGCCGCGTCCTGCACCGCCGTCCACGGATAGATCATCGGCACCGTCCACGGGATGACGATGTTGAGGATGTCGACGACCTGCCCGAAGTCGCGGAAGAACACGTTGACGGCGGAGAACAGCAGCCCGAACGCCATGCCGAGCACGGCGACGACCGCGAAGCCCAGCGCCATCGAGCCGAACGCGAGCACCGACGGCGTCCAGCCGCCGAGCAGCGACCCGGCCCACAGGATGGCCAGGCCCGGCAGCATGTGCACGCCGGAGACCAGCGCGGAGGCCGCGGGGAACATCTCGCGGGGCAGGTAGATCTTCTGTACGAGCGGGGCGTTGCCGATCACCGACCAGGTGCTCGTGATCATGGTCTCGGTGAAGAAGCTGACGACGACCATCCCGGAGAACAGGAAGACCGGGTAGCCGGGGATCGCCTTGCTCATCTTCAGGAAGACGCCGACGACGAAGAAGTACACCGCGAAGCTGACCGCCGGGCGTACGTAGGACCAGCCGAGGCCCAGCAGCGACCCCTGGTAGCGGCTGCGCAGCTCCCGGCGTACGAGCAGGCGCAGCAGGTAGCGGCGGCGCGCGACCTCGAGCAGGCCGCCACCGCGGCCGGGTGCGACGAGCGGACCGGCCGTCACCGCTCCTCCGGGCTCGCGGCCTCGAACGTCTCGCGCCAGCGCTCCGGTGACGTGATGTCGGGCAGCGCCGTACGGTACGCGCGCCGCAGCCTCGGCCAGTCGCGCATGAGGCGCGCGTGCAGGACGGCGTTGCGCTGGAGGATGGACCGCAGGCGCGCGGGGTCGCGCTGGTACCAGGCGACCTTGGTGCCGTCGGCGGCCGACACGAGCGCGCTGTCGAACCTCGAGAGCAGCCACCACGACTGGTCGACGTGCGGGACGTTCACCTCGGGGTGGGCCTTGGGGAACGTCCCGACCGGCCGCATCTGCCGGGCCATGCCGCCGAGCGCGGTCCGGATCATCTCCTTGCGGTTGCCGGGCGGTGCCGGCTCGCGTCCCTTGCGCGGCGGCTTGCGGCGGCGCGCACGCGGGAAGTCCTCGACGTCGGGCCGTCCCTGCGCGTCGACGAAGCCGGCCCGCAGCTCCCGCAGCTCGGCCATCTTGGTGGTGATCGAGCCGTGCAGGTCGGCGGGGCCCTTCAGGGCGTCCTCGATGCCGCGCAGCATCAGCTCGGCGGTCGAGTACTGCATGGCCAGCGCGTGCTTGACCACCATGATCATGCTCTCCTTGAGCATGTTGCCGCCCCGGTCGTACGGGGAGTGCAGCAGGGCGCTGACGACGCGGTTGCGCTCCTGGAAGTAGGCCTGCCAGTCCAGGTCGTTGTCCTTGGAGTGCCACGGCACGTGCCAGACGGCGGCGCCGGGCAACGGGACGGTCGGGATGCCGGCCGCGCGCGCCCGCACGCCGTACTCGATGTCGTCCCACTTGATGAAGAACGGCAGCGACAGCCCGACCTTGCGCAGCACGTCGACCGGGACGAGGCACATCCACCAGCCGTTGAAGTCGGCGTCGATCCGCCGGTGCAGCCACGGGGTGTCGCGCAGGTTCTGGCCCTCGCGCCCGAGGTCGTGCCAGTAGCCGGTGTGCGGCGAGGGCACCATCCACCAGCGGTAGCGTGCGACGTTCTCGCCGTGCGCGTGCAGGACGGACCGGTTGTACAGGTCGAACATGTGGCCGCCGACGATCGTCGGCGTGCGTGCGAGGTCGGCGAACGTCACCGCGCGCAGGATGCCCTCGGGCTCGGCCACCACGTCGTCGTCGAGGAGCAGCACGTAGCCGCTGCGCCCGGCGTCGAGCGTCTCGGCCATCGCGCGCGAGAACCCGCCGGAACCGCCGATGTTGCCCTGGTCGATGACGCGCAGCCGGTCGCCGAGGGCCTCGGCGGCGGCCGGGAAGTCGGGGTGGTCCTCCACCCGGTCGGTGCCCTGGTCGACGACGTAGATCTGGTCGATGACCTCGAGCACGTCGCCGGACCGGCCGAGGGTGAGCAGCTGGTCGACGCAGAACGCCGGCCGGTTGAACGTCGTGATGCCGATGCTCGTGGAGCCGCGCGGGCGGTCGGTACGCGCGCACCATTCCGCGCTCTCCAGGACGGCGGCGCGGTCGCCGCCGACGACGTCGAACCAGTACCAGCCGCCGTCGATGAACGGCCCCAGCGGCAGCTCGACCGTACGGTCCACGGCCGTGTCGGAGTCGACCTCGACCTGCGTCACGCGCTGGGCGAAGCCCTTGCCGGTCGAGCGGTAGACGATCACGACGGCGTCGCCGCGTACGCGCAGCCGCAGCGTGATGTCGTCCAGGACGCTCCAGCGGCGCCAGTAGCTCGCCGGGAACGCGTTGAAGTAGGTGCAGAACGACACCCGGCGCCCGGCGGGCACGGTGACGCTCCGCCGGCCCGTGATCCGCGCGTCGCGCCCGGGCGCCGCACCGGCGGTGTCCGCCTCGCCGCGGAGGATCCGGCCCTCGACGTACAACGTGAGCACGTCCAGGTCGCGGTCGACGGGGAGCACGACCCGCTGGAGGACTCTCATCCCACACCCTTGCTGCCGGAGCGGCCGAACAACGGCCGCAGGCGGTTGTCGCACATGGTCAGCGCGGACGCGATCGCCATGTGCATGTCGAGGTACTTGTACGTGCCGAGGCGACCGCCGAAGAACACGTCCTTCTCGGCGTGTGCCATCGCGCGGTAGCGCGCGAGCGTCTCCCGGTCGCCGGCCGTGTCGATCGGGTAGTACGGCTCGTCGCCCCGATCGGCGAACCTGGAGTACTCCCGCATGATGACGGTCCGGTCTGACGGATGGTCGCGTTCCGGATGAAAGTGACGGAATTCATGAATCCGGGTGTACGGCACGTCCTCGTCGGCGTAGTTCATCACCGGCGTGCCCTGGAAGTCGCCCGTCGGCAGGACCTCCAGCTCGAAGTCCAGCGTGCGCCAGCCCAGTACGCCCTCGGAGTGGCCGAAGTACCGGTCGATCGGCCCGGTGTAGACGACCGGGACGTTGCCGGCCGCGTCCAGGTCGAAGAAGTCGGTGCCGAGGCGTACCTCGATGCGGGGATGGTCGGCCATCCGCTCCAGCCAGGCGGCGTACCCGTCGACCGGCAGGCCCTCGTAGCGGTCGTTGAAGTACCGGTCGTCGAAGGTGTAGCGCACCGGGAGCCGCGTGATGATCTCCGGCGGCAGTTCCTTCGGGTCGGTCTGCCACTGCTTGGCGGTGTAGCCGCGGATGAACGCCTCGTAGAGAGGCCGCCCGACGAGCGAGATCGCCTTCTCCTCCAGGTCGCGTGGGTCGGTGACCTCGGCGGCCTGCTCGGCGATGAGCGCGCGCGCCTCGTCGGGCGACATCGCCTGCCCGAAGTAGGAGCAGATCGTGCCCAGGTTGATGGGCATCGGGTAGACGCGGCCCTTGAAGATCGAGAACACCCGGTGCCGGTAGCCGGTGAAGGCGGTGAACCGGCTGACGTACTCCCACACGCGCTCGTTGGAGGTGTGGAACAGGTGCGCGCCGTACCGGTGGACCTCGATGCCGGTCGACGGCTCGCGCTCGCTGTAGGCGTTCCCGCCGATGTGGTCGCGGCGATCGACGACCAGGACCCGCAGGCCCAGCTCGCGCGCGCAGCGTTCGGCCACGGTCAGCCCGAACAGGCCGGAGCCCGCGACGACCAGGTCAACGTTCACTCGTGCCTCCGGGCGACTCGCCGCGGGGCGCGACGAAACGGCGATACAGGGGACGGCGGATCCACGCGGGCGTCAGCCGGTAGCCGCCGCGCAGGCCCACGTTGCGGAAGTACTGGGCGCGTGAGGTGAAGCCGCCGCGGAGCAGCTCGCGTTGCAGGCGCAGCTCGGCCCGCAGCAGCGCGACGCCGCCGCGGCGTTCGTACGCGCCGTCGCCGACGCGGTAGTAGACGAGGGGTTCGGGCAGGTTGACGACCTCGGCGCCGCTCGCGATCATCCGCGCGAACAGCCAGTAGTCCTCCATTAATGGCAGGTCGCCGTAGCCGCCGGCGGCGAGTACGGCGGTGCGCCGGTACACGACGGTCGGGTGGTTGAACGGGTCGTGCAGCCGGGCGTACCGGGCGATGTCGCCATGGCCCGCGACCGGCGTACGGCGACCCACGATGTCCTGCCGGTCGGCGCCGAACTCCAGCATGCCCGCGCCGACGAGGTCCGCGCCCTCCTCGATCACCGGGAGCTGCACGGCGAATCGTTGCGGCATCGCGATGTCGTCGGCGTCCATGCGGGCGACGATGTCGTGCCGGCTGGCCGCCAGCCCCTCGTCCAGCGCGATCCCCAGGCCGCCGTTGCGCTCGAGGTGCAGGAACGTCACGTCGACCGGGCTCGACTCCCGCAGCTCGGCGAGGCCGGCCGCGAGGTCGGCGTGCACCGGCCCGTCCTGCACGAGAACGACCTGGTCGGGACGGCGTGTCTGGGCGACGACCGCACTGTGGAACGCCTCTCGGACGTATTCCGTACGGTCCCCGCCATACACGGTGAGGAGAAGCGAGAACGGTTCGGCCATACGTCCATCTCGGTGCGGCGGAAAAAGCGGTGGGGCCACTTAGGCGGGATGCATCTTATGCTAAATAAGGAATTAGCTGGCAGATGCCCCTTTACGGGTCAACCGTTTCCTAGTGTGGGGTTTCAACTGAAAGACGCTCATATCGCTGCGGTGGTTGTCACGCACGACCGGCGGGACCTCCTCGCCGCGGCGCTGGCCGCGATCGACGCGCAGACCCGCCGTCCGGACACCGTCGTGGTCGTCGACAACGCCTCGGCCGACGGCACCGCTCGGATGCTGCGCGAACGCTTCCCCTGGGCCTCGGTGCTGGCCTTGCCGCACAACACCGGTGGCGCGGGTGGGTTCGCGGCGGGCATGGCCCGCGCCCTCGAGCTGGGCGCCACCGCGCTGTGGCTGATGGACGACGACACGGTGCCCGAGCCCGGCGCCCTCGAGGCCCTGGTGTCGGCCGGTCGGCACGGCCCCGCCCTCGTCGCGAGCCGCGTCGTGTGGACCGACGGCCGCGACCACCCGATGAACACCCCGCGCGGGCGCCCCTCCGACGTACCGGGGTGCGCGCGCATCCGGTCGGCGTCGTTCGTGTCGGTGCTCGTCGACGCCGACGCGGTACGCGAGCGCGGCCTCCCGATCGCCGACTACTTCCTGTGGAACGACGACTTCGAGTACACGCTGCGGTTGCTGCGCGGCCGGCTCGGCCTGCTGTGCCACGAGAGCGTCGTCGTGCACCGTACGGCGAGCCCGGACTTCGACCTCGGCGTGCGGTTCTTCTACGAGGTGCGCAACAAGGTCTGGCTGTTCACCCGCAGCCGCTGCCTCGCGCCCGGCGAGCGGCTGCTCTACGCGGGATCGACGGCGCGCCGCTGGGCGGCCGCGGTCGCGGGCTCCGCCGACCGAGGACGGCTGGTGCGCGAGCTGGGCCGCGGCCTGTGGGCGGGACTGCGCTCCGGGCCGCGCCCCAACGACGCCGTGCTCACGCGCACGGACTCTGATCCGCCTTGATCTCGCCGCTGACCTTGGGGATCTCCGGCGCCTGGACCTGGACGCCGGTCGGGCCGACGACCAGCGAGACCGTACCCGGCCGCACCCTCGCGTCCGGCACGATCCGCACCCCGGGGACGGCGACCGCCAGCGCGTCGGCCTGACGCTCGGCGCCGGGCCCGTACAGGATCCGGGTCTCGGCCTGGACCGGACCGCGCGTGGCCGTCACCTGGAAGTGCCGGGCGCGCAGCTCCTTCACGGCGGCCTTCGGCCCGTTCACGACGGTGACCTTCACGTCCTCGGCCCTCGGCTGCGCCGGTACGGACGGCGCCGGGGCCGGCGCGGGCAGCGCGTCGTCCTTGCGGATCGCCGCGAACAGCGGACCGGCCTGCGCCATGTCCCACTGCACCCGGTTGGGGTCCTGCGGGTAGGTACGGGTCGGCACGGTGACGAAGCGGACCGTACCCGCGCTCATGCCCCTGAGGCTCGTCGCCAGCTTCCGCATCGCCGACACGCTCAGCTTGTCGTCGGTGGCGATCGACTTCGTCACCGCGTCCAGGAACCGGTACGTACGCGACGGGTCGGTCAGCATGCTGCCGCTCGTCGCCTTCTTTACCACCGAGGCCATGAACTTCTGCTGCCGCTGGATGCGCTCGAGGTCGCTCCCGTCGCCGAGCCCGTACCGCGTGCGCACGTAGCCCAGCGCCTCGTCGCCCTTCACGACCTGGCGTCCCGCCCGGAGGCTCAACTCGGCGCGCGGGTCATTGACCGCGTGCGGCACGCAGATCTCCACGCCGCCCAGCGCGTCGACCACCCGCTTGAACCCGGTGAAGTCGATCTTCACGTAGTGGTCGACGTGGATGTCGGTGGTCGCCTCGATCGTCTTCCACGTGCACGTCGCGCCCGCGTACGCGAAGGCGGCGTTCAGCATGCCGAAGAACGGCGCGACCTTCTGCCCGTTCTTCTTGCGGCAGCCCGGGACCTGGACCATGGAGTCGCGCGGGAAACTGATCGCGACGGCCCGGTCCCGGTTCGGCGACAGGTGCAACAGAATCGTGGTGTCGGAACGCTCGCCGCTGATGTCGGGCGACCAGTACGCCCGGTTCGCGCCGTCACGCGAGTCCGAGCCGAGCAGCAGGATGTTCATCGACGTGTTCAGCTTGGTCGGCCGGTTCGCACCGAGCTGGTCCTCGACATGCTCCTTGTGGATGTTCCTCTGCAGCTTCTCGTACAGCGCGAACGCGGTACCCCCGGCCACGAGGACCACCACCGCCACCACAACGGCCGTCCACTTCAGAGCACGCCGATGGTTCCGCCGCGGCGCGTCGGGCTCCGCCGTTTCGGGCATGGCAGTCTCAAGCGTCTCGGGTGTCTCGGGTGTCTCGGTCTCCGGCTCTGTCTCCGGCGCCTCGTTCTCGTGAGCGTCGTCGGCGTCGCTGTCGGCCATTGCACCCCATCGGTCGGTCGCGGGAGTTCCTGCCTCCTGCGTCGGCAGCACAATACGGGTGCACGGGACCGTGTTGTTGTGGCAGGGCGGTGCTGTGACTCAGCGTTCCCGGCCGAGGAGCATGTGAGGGTAGCCCCGGTTGATCCGGTCACCGAGGCGCACGTCGAGTCCGTCAATGAACTCCTGGAGACGTGTGATGGCATCCTCGACGCTCTCGGCTTCGCCCTTGAACTCGAACTCGACGAAGTGCCCGGCGTCGGCCAGGGCGTCGAACGCGACGACGACCTCACCTGGGATGGTCCATTCCTCACGGGTCTTGTCCACCGCGACCAGCTTCGTGAAGTCGAGGGCAAGCAGCGTCCGGCGCAGTGCCTCGACGTCCTCGATGGGCGTCTCGTACTCGTCACAGTGGGTTTTGATATCGGCGTCCTCGGGATGCCACCGCTTGTAGTTGACCGAGGCTCCGGTGTCGGTCTCGCGGAGACGCAGCCACTCGGAGATCACGGCAGGGGCGAGGAAGTCGCGATGTGGGGCGTTGTAGTAGGTGTCCACCTGCCGGACGGCCGGACTGCGCTTGGCGCCGCGTTCCTCTAACTCCTGTCTGAGCTTGTCCGGCTCGGTAAGCGCGAACTTCTGCTCGACCTCGATGTACTTCACTGCCGCTATCTCCTTCATGGTGGGTGAGCTCGTCCCGGTGGGCAGCCTAGGGACGGCGGTCATGGTGCGTGGCGTTTCGCCATCCGGGCCACGAACGCGTCGCGGAGTGGAGCGAGCGATTGGTGCAACCAGGTGATTTCGTCGCCAGTCAGCCGTTCGGCGAGACTCGTGATCGTGGTGTTGATCTGCTCGTCGTCTCGGAATCCGATGAGAACAGGGGCGGCCGGGTCACGCGCGAGGACGTAGCACAGCACGACGCGCGCCAGGTCCGGCACGGCTGCGCCGTAACGTTCCCGGACCGACGCGAGGCCGTCGTACACCTCGCGGAGTGCCTTGGGGGCAACTGTCCACCCGGCATTGGGTCGCCGCGGTGCAGGCGGAGGCGTACGCCGGACTGGGCGATCTTGACGCGTGCCAGCGCGCCCTAGACGAAGCCGAGCAAGTGAAGGCGCTGACCGAGCCTGTGATGCCGGGCGGTTGGCTCCGCTTCGACGGCTCGCGGCTGGCCGAAGAACGCGGTACCTGTTACGCCGCCCTCGGACGAGCCGACCTGGCTTCGGAAGTGCTGACCAAGGCTCTCGACACAGCCACATCGCCACGCCGACGCGGAAGCATCCTGACCGACCTTGCCGCCCTGGGCGTACAGACCAGAGACCTCGATCGGGTCCTTGATTACGGAGGGCAAGCCATCAAACTGGCAGAACAGACCCGATCGTCGGGGTACATCGGGCGCAAGCTCCAAGGATTGCGGACCCAACTCGCCCCACTGTCATCCGACAACCGGGCGGCTCAACTCAGCGATCGAATCGCTCAACTCTAAGGGACACGATATGCCGGCACAGTCGGACAGTCAGCAGAGCGAACACGGCCGCATCTTCCGGGAAGCGTGGATCGCCGGAGTGCGCAAGCACTACCCGGGCGACCCCAAGCCCGGATACGTCGCCCCATGGGACGAGACCCCCGAGTGGGAACGCCAAGCCGCATCCGCGGTCTACCGGCAGGTGGCTGACTTCGTCGCAGTGTCCGGAGGAGCAACCGCCGAACTCACCGGAGAGCAGAAGGGCCGCTTTGTTGCGCTGTGCTGGATCGCCCAGATCCATAAGCACATCCCCGAACCGAAACCGCCCTACGTCGCGGACTGGGACGCGCTTCCGGAATGGCAGCGACAGACCGACGTCGACATCTTCGAAGAGATCGAAAACCGCGCTTGATCATCGCGGATCCGCGCGGAATCGAGCGAGGTCGCCAGTGTCACCCTGCTCGCACGTCACGCCCTGTCGAAATGTGATTCATCCCCGCATGGCGTGACGCGTGACACATATGCTGTGCAGGGGCTCGACCCGCGATCGGATCGCTGGAATGGGGCGCGCCCATCGGGCTGAACCGTCGAAACAAGTCGAAGCCGGACAATAGGGGTCACACATGGACGAGCGCTTCAGCCCACAGGCGATCTGGGGGCGCGAGCTTCGCTTCTACCGAGAGCGCGCCGGGCTCACCCAGGCCGAGTTCGCGACGCGAGTCAGGTATTCGACGTCCCTCATCAGCGGCATCGAGACGGGTCAGTCCCCGGCGACGGAGGAGTTCGCGAAGGCCGCCGACCGGGAGCTGGAGACCGAGGGCACACTGTTCCGCCTGCTCGATTGGCGCAAGGGCCTGCCCGCCTATCCGACCTGGTTCGTCGAGTGGATTCCCGCCGAAGAGAAGGCGCTCCTCCTGCGGTCGTTCGAGGTCGCCCTGATCCCCGGACTGCTCCAGACGCCGGACTACGCCCGCGCGATCCTGTACGGGAACGAGGCGGACGTCGAGAGTCGGCTCACCCGGCAGGGGATCCTCACGCGGGATTCGGCACCGGTCACCCTGTTCTGTTCGCTCGACGAGGCGGTGCTCCGGCGCGACATCGGCGGCGCCGCCGTGATGTACGAGCAACTGCAGCACCTCGCGAAGGTGGGCGAGGCCGAGAACATCAGCGTCCGTATCGTGCCAACCAAGAGACATCGGGGCGTACGCGGACCATTCGCGATAGCTACGCTGGAAGACGGCTCCCAAGTCGCCCATACCGAGACCGCGTTCGGCGGCGTCGTCAGCACGCGCACCGAGGACGTGACGACGGTCACGGCGTCGTGGGAGGCGATCAGTTCGGCCGCCCTACCCGAGGACATGTCCCGAGACCTGATCCTCAAGATTGCGGAGGAGCTTTGGAAGCACAGCTAGACGATCTCGCGTGGCGCAAGTCGGCCCGAAGCAACGACACGGGCGCGAACTGCGTTGAAGTCGCGACCCTGGACCAGGACTGACGCGAGTCAGGCAGTCAGACCCCCGGATTTTCCCGGGGGTCTTTCTCTTCGCCCGCTCCGAAATGGCGCGGAGTAACATTTGGTCGCGACACGTGGGAGGAACCATGTCCCTGCTCGCGCAACTGACCGCGGCGATCGCCGGGGGGTCGATCGAGGTGGTCGACCTGACCGCGCCGCTGTCGGAGACGACCCCGATCCTGCGGCTGCCGGAGCCGTTCGCCAACACTGTGCCGTTCTCGTTGCGGGAGATCAGCCGTTACGACGAGCGCGGTCCCGCCTGGTACTGGAATGACATCATCACCGGTGAGCACAGCGGCACCCACTTCGACGCGCCGGTGCACTGGGTGACCGGGCGCGACGGCGAGGACGTGTCGCAGGTCGCGCCGACGAAGCTGGTCGCGCCCGCGGTGGTGCTCGACGTGGCCGACCGGGTGGCGGCGGACCCGGACTTCCTGCTCGAGATCGACCATGTACGCGACTGGGCGAGGACGAACGGCGCGCTGCCCGAGGGCGGCTGGCTGCTCTACCGGACCGGCTGGGACGCGCGCTCCGGCGACCAGGAGGAGTTCCTCAACGCCGACGAGACCGGTTCGCACACGCCGGGGATCTCGGCGGAGTGCGCGCGCTGGCTCGCGGAGGAGACGCCGATCATCGGGCTCGGCGTGGAGACGGTCGGTACGGACGCGGGCGGCGCGCCCGGGCTCGACCCGCCGTTCCCCTGCCACTCGTTCCTGCTCGGCGCGGGCAAGTACGGGCTCACCCAGCTCCGCAACCTGCAGCGGCTGCCGGCGCGTGGCGCCGTCCTGGTCGCCTCGCCGCTGCCGATCGTCGGCGGTTCGGGCAGCCCGGCGCGCGTACTGGCCCTGGTCGAACGGTGAACGTCGCCGAGGCGGCCGGCACCACGCTGGCCCGGCTCGGCGTGCGTACCGTCTTCGGCGTCGTCGGAAGCGGCAACTTCCACGTCACCAACGCGCTGGTCGCCGGCGGCGCGCGGTTCGTCGCGGCACGGCACGAGGGCGGCGCGGCGACCATGGCCGACGCGTACGCGCGCGCAGGCGGCGGCGTCGGCGTGCTGTCGGTGCACCAGGGTCCCGGCCTGACCAACGCGCTCACCGGCATCACCGAGGCCGCCAAGAGCCGTACCCCGCTGCTGGTGCTGGCCGCCGAGGCGTCGGGTTCGGCGGTGCGCTCGAACTTCCGCGTCGACCAGGCCGGGCTGGCCTCGGCGGTCGGCGCGGTGCCAGAGCGGCTGCACTCACCCGCGACGGCGCTGGCCGACCTGACGCGCGCCTGGCACACGGCGGCGCATGACCGGCGCACCGTCGTGCTCGGCCTGCCCCTCGACGTGCAGGCCGCCGAGTACACCGGCCCGGACGCCGTGGTCGCGCCGCCGGTGCCGGACCCGCCCGTGCCGTCGGCGACGGCGATCGCGGCACTGGCCGACCTGCTGGCGCGTGCGGAGGCCCCGGTGTTCCTGGCGGGCCGCGGCGCACGCGCGGCGCGCGAACCGCTGCGCGCGCTGGCCGAACGATCCGGGGCGCTGCTCGCGACCTCCGCCGTCGCGCGCGGGCTGTTCCGCGGCGACCCGTTCGACCTCGACGTCAGCGGCGGCTTCGCCTCGCCGGTCGCGGCCGAGCTGATCGGCGGCGCCGACCTGCTGGTCGGCTGGGGCTGCGCGCTGAACATGTGGACGCTCCGCCACGGCACGCTCGTCGGCGCGGACACGACCGTCGTGCAGGTCGACCTGGACCCGGCCGCGCTCGGCGCGCACCGGCCGGTCGACCTCGGCCTGGCCGGCGACGTGGCCGGGACCGCGCTGGCCGTCGGCGCCGAGCTGGAGCGGCGCGGGCACCACGCGAGCGGTGCGCGCTCCCCCGCACTCGCCGAACGGCTGACGCGCGAGGTCCGCTGGCGCGGCGTGCCGTACGAGGACGCCTCCGACGGCGCGCGCGTCGACCCGCGCACGCTGTCGATCGCCCTGGACGACCTGCTGCCCGCCGAGCGCACCGTCGCCGTCGACTCGGGCAACTTCATGGGCTACCCGGCGATGTACCTCGACGTACCGGACGGCGACGGGCTGGTGTTCACGCAGGCGTTCCAGTCGGTGGGGCTCGGGCTGGCCACCGCGATCGGCGCGGCGATCGCGCGCCCGGACCGCCTGACGGTCGCCGCGCTGGGCGACGGCGGCGCGCTGATGAGCGTCGCCGAACTCGAGACCGCCGTACGCCTCGGGCTCGGCCTGCTCGTCGTGGTCTACGACGACGAGGCGTACGGGGCGGAGGTGCACCATTTCGGGCCGGACGGGCACCCGCTGGACACCGTGCGGTTCCCGCCCACCGACATCGCCGCGATCGGCCGCGGCTTCGGCTGCGACGCGGTCACCGTACGCGGGCCCGAGGACCTCGTTCCCGTGTCGGAGTGGCTGGCGGGCCCGCGCGACCGCCCTTTCGTCGTACACGCGAAGGTGACCGGCGAGCGCCCGTCATGGTGGCTGGAGGAGGCCTTCCGCGGGCACTCCTGACCGTCGGGCGTCAGGTGCGCTCGCGCAGGGGCGGCAGCAGCGTGAACTCGTCGTCGTCCGCGACCGCCTCGTGCCGGGGGAACAGCAGCACGGCGAGTACGGCCAGCGGGAACGCGCCGATGCGGAGCCCGAGCATCAGGTGGTCGGTCGGCCACGGCTCCTTGAACAGCACCGGGCCGAGGATCGCCAGCTCCGTCTTGGCGGTCACGGTCAGCACGGTCACGACGATCGCCATCCGGCAGCGTTGCAGCCCGATCTGGAGCTGGGCGAAGCCGAGCACCGCCATCATGACCGTGAGGTACGGGTAGGCCGTCGCGTAGGTGGCCGCCGCGAGGCCGTGGGTGGTGTAGACCGTGGCGACGCCCTTGATGGCCAGCTCCGAGACGCCCAGGCTGACGCCCGCGCCGACGCCCTGCGCGATGCCGGCGACCGGCCGCACGTGCCGGCCGAACGCCCGCGCGTCGCCGCCGACGAGCACGACCACGCAGATCACCACGGCGGGTACGGCGACGGCGGCCAGCATGAGGGGCGAGGCGACGGCGGTGGTGAGCACCTCGCGTCCGCCGGTGGAGACCCCGATCAGGCCGGTCGCAACCGCGAACAGGGCGACGCTGGTCCACTCGCGGCCGCTCAGCCGCTCGCGGAAGAAGACGACGGCGTAGAAGAGGATGAAGACCAGGCTCGCGGCGAAGATGGGCTCGGCGATGCTGAGCGGGATCATCGTCAGCGCCTTCACCTGCGTGGCGACGCCGGCCAGGACGATGACGAAGCCCATGAGCCAGAGCCGGTTGGTGTAGGTCACCCTCAGCAGCCGGAGCGGGCGGGTGCCGCGCAGAACGGGCATCCGGTTTGCGGAGACCCTGAAGACGATGAAGCCCAGGTAGTAGATGAGGGTCGCCATCAGCGCCAGAATCGCGCCCCTGACGTCAGATCCGCCCAATTCACCGAGCCTTCCGTACCCGCGTCGTACGTGACGTCAGGTTTCACGCCCGCTGCCACGACTGTCGCGGATCACCATCCGAGCGTCAATAGCGACCGTCGACAGTCATATTCGCGTATGGAATCCGTCGTGTCCCGATAATCGGACGACTTTCGGCGTGATTACGGCCTCACGTCCAGGAGAGGGCCGCCCGCCGTTTCCAGTACGCCTCCGGCGGTGTCGCGAGTTCGCCGAAGGCGGCCAGTTCGTCGCCGTCGAGCGTCACGGCCGCCGCCTCGAGGTTGCCGGTCAGCTGCGCCACGCTCACGGCGCCGGACAGGACGGTGCCGGCCCACGGGTTGGCCAGCGCGGCGGCGAGCGCGACGGCGTCGGACCCGACGCCGTGCCGCTCGGCGGCCCCGCGTACGGCCGGGGGCGGATCGACCGCGAGCCGGCCGTTGGCGAGCGCCTCCTTGAGGAAGACGTGCGCGCCGGCCTCGCTCGCCTCGCGGAGCGCGTCACCGGCCGAGGGCTCCAGGACGTTCCAGGTGGACTGGACGCTCGTGAACACCGGACGGCCCGCCACCCGCAGGTCCAGCGCGCGCCGTACCGTGTCGGCCTGCGCGGGGCCAGAGGTGGAGAACCCGACGCGTACCCCCTCGTCGGCCAGCCCGGCGAGCGCGTCCAGCAAAGCCGCGTCGCCGAACAGCGGGCTGTCCCCGGTCAGCGAGTGCACCTGATAGCAGGCGACCCGCTCGCCGAGCAGCGCGCGCGTCTCCGCGAGCTGCGTACGGAACCGGCCGAGCGAGTGCTCCTTGACCTCATGCACGTCGGCGTCCAGACGCCAGTCGCCGACGTAGGCGTACCCCCACTTGCTGGAGACGGTGACGTCGTCGTGGCCGCGTCCGGCGAGCCAGCCGGCCAGGAACTCCTCCGAACGCCCGTACGAGCGCGCCGCGTCCACCCGGCGGACGCCCGCCGCGTACGCGGCGTCGAGCACGTCCCACGTGGCCGCCCGCATCGCCTCGACCGTACGGTCCGCGGGCAGCTCGCCCGTACGGCCCAGGTTGATGTAGGCGGGCCGGCCGAGCGCGGCGAGCCCGAGGCCCATCCTCCCGATCATCGTCATGGCTCCACGGTCCCACGAACAGGCGTCCTCTCCACTGCCGCACAAGGGCCGCGCTTCGCTGTCGGCAGGTTCGGATCTGGACCGGTGCACGGCACGCTCGTGACCTTTGGGGGGTGACACGCGAAGGAGGAGCGATGACGGACCTGGCGGGATTCCTTGACGAGATCGACCTCGAGCCCCTCGTACGGCAGAGCGCACGTGAGGCCGCCGGGCTGCTGACCTCCGGGCTCGCCGTGGCCGGGACGCGGTACCCCTGGTCCCGGCTCGCTCCCTGGTGGACGCGGGTCCTCTTCGAGCGGATGCGGGACCTGGCCGACCCGACGCCGGAGGACCTGCGGATGGTGGCCGCCGCGGCGCACCGGGCCGCGCGGGACTGGGTGCCGCTGCACGAGCTGGAGTTCGCCTGCGAGACCGTCGTGACCTGCGCGATCCGCCGGCTGTGGGACGTCATCGAGGCGCGGATGTGCGGGCAGTTGCTGGCGATCGCCTCGTGGGCGTCGGGTGCGCGTCGCGTCGTGCTGGCGGCGCTGCGGCACGCGTACGTCGACGAGACGAACCGCCTGGGCGGCGCCCGCCGGGCGGGCGAGCTGGTGATCGGCACGCTCCTCGACGGCGGCGACGTCGCGTCGGTGGCGAGCGTGGTCGGCGCGGCGCTGCCGGAGCCGTGCGGGCTGATCGTGCTCGCGCCGGTACGTGAGCCGGGCGCGTCGGCGGACTGGTTCCCGTTCGACCGGCTGCCGCCCACGCCGGAGAGCATGCTGCTGAACGTGACGTCGGGGCTGTACGCGGCCACGCACGGCGGCGAGCGGCTGGTCGCGCTGGTACACGTGCCCTCGCTCGAGCACCACGTCGCGGCGCCGGTCGTACGCGCCGCGGCCGAACGCCTCACGTCCGCGTGCGAGTCCGCGTACGGGCGGCGGTTCGCGGCCGGGCTGGCGCTCGCGAAGGACATGGGGGCGGCGAGGGACGCGGTCGATGAGGCGATCGAGGTCGTGGACCTGCTGGTGCGCTCGGGGCGCCCGCAGCCGACCGCGTTCCTCGAGGAGGTCGTCCTGGAACTACTGCTCGACCACCGGCCGGACCTGGCGCGCCGGCTCGAGGCGTGGGCGGCCGGGCTGTGGGAGCACCCGGAGCTGTGGGAGACCGTGCGCTCGCTGTACTGCGGGGGCCTCGACCGCGGACGTACGGCCCGGCGGCTGGGCATCCACCGCTCGACGCTCGACCACCGCCTCGGCCGCGTCGAACGCTTCACGACCGTGCCTCCCACCAGCGCGCGCGGCATCGTCCTGCTGACCGCCGCCCTCGCGGCCCGCGGCCTGTCCATGACCCATTCCGGCGACCGTCCGGAGGCCATGCCGCAAGCCGCCGGCTGATTACGGTCCGGGTGTACGACATTCGCGGCACGTTCCGATTCGGGATTCGGCGTATTCGTAATGGTGGGCACTTTCTCCCGCTTTACCGGACTTTTACTATTTGCCTGATCCGGACGAGGAGTGCCGCCAATGATCGCTCACGATCGGCTCGCGACCGGTCTCGCCCTGGACGGCGGACCACCCACGCGGACCAGGCCATGGCCGACCTATGACAAGGGCGATGTGTTCATCGCCGCCGAGGACGAGGCCGCCGCCACGGCGGCGATCGGTTCCCGGCTGTACTTCCGCTACGACCATCGCCCGTTCGAGGAGACCAACGCGGGCCGGTTCGAGCGCCGCCTGACCGAGGTCTTCGGCACGCGCCACGCGCTGGCCTGCACCAGCGGGACGACCGCGATCGCGCTGAGCCTGCTCGCGCTCGGCCTGCCCCCGGGCTCGCCGGTCGCCTGCCCGGCCTTCACGTTCTCCGCGACGCCGAGCGCGATCATCCTCGCCGGGCACCGGCCGGTCCTCGTCGAAGCCGACGAGGACCTGCACCTGGACGTCGCGGACCTGCGCCGCGTCCTGGCCGAGGGCGTACGCGCGGTCGTCGTCGTGCACATGCGGGGCTACGCCTCCGACATGCCGGCCATCTGCGCGGCCGCCGCCGACCACGGCGTACCGGTCGTGGAGGACGCGGTGCCGGCGCTCGGCGCGCGTCTGGGCGGCCGCTACCTCGGCACCTTCGGAGACTTCGGGGCGTTCAGCACGCAGTCCGACAAGTCGCTGAACACCGGCGAGGGCGGCTTCCTGCTCACCGACGACTCCGAGGCGTTCGCACGTGCCGCCGTGCACAGTGGCGCGTACGAGGGCCGGATGAGCCGTCACTTCGGCGGCGAACCGCCCGACGTGGACGACCTGGCCCATCCGATCTTCGGTTTCCGCATGGACGAGATCCGGGCGGCGCTCGCGGACGCGCTCCTCCAGCGGCTCCCCCAGCGGCTCGAACTCCACCGGCGCAACCACGACCACGTCGTCGAGCGGCTCGAGAAGCTCGGCGGCCTGGCGATGCGGCGCCCGGTCGCCGAGGGCGCCTACCTCGGCGAGGCCCTGAACTTCCGGCTGCCCGGTGTGTCGGCAGGCGGCGCCTCGTGGTTCGCCCGCGCGCTGCGCGCCGAGGGCATCGAGGCGCGCGCGCTCGGCTGCCGGTACGACACCAACATCCGCGCGTTCTGGAACTGGCGCTTCCTCGTCGGCCCCGACCCGGACGCCGCACGCGCGCGGCTGCCGCACACCGCGCGGTACGTCACCGAGTCCATCGACATCCCGCTGTCGGCCAACCTGACCCTCGAGGACTGCGACCAGCTCGTCACGGCCGTGCGCAAGGTCCTCGCCGCCTTCCCCCGGAGGTCCCATGATTGACCAGGACACCCTCACGCCGGGCGAACGCCTCGCGCGGACCCTCGCCGAGGCGCCCTCCGGCACCCGTGAGGTGACCCTCGACCTGCCGGTGTCGCTGCCGACCACGTTCCCCCTCTTCGCGACGCGCCCGCGCTACACGGTCCGGCACCTGCTCGAGGCGCTCCCCGTCTCGGAGGACGAGACCACGTACGTTCACGAGCCGCCCGCCGAGCACGCGCCGGAGCTGTCCGGCGTCGCGTACGCCGACAGCCCCGAGGCGGCCTTCGTGCCGCGCCTCGAACGCGGCGGCGTGACCGAGCTGCGGGCGCGCGTACCGCTCCCGGCCGGACTCACGGACGAGCCCGCCCTCCTCGCCCGGTACATCGACCGGCGGGTCACCGTACGGCTCTGCACGATCGAGAACGAGGTGCTGCTGCACGGCAGCGACGACGGCGTCATCACCGGGCTGCTGCGCGCGCCCGGACGGCGTACGGCAACGTTCGACCTGGCTCGCGCCGCCGCGCTGGTCGAAGAGACCGGCGGGTCGTGCGACGGCATCGTGGTGCACCCCGACGCGTACTGGATGATCGTCGAGTCCGGGCTGCTCGACCGGTTGAACGCGGTCGGCGTCCGGGTGTCGCGCACCCGGATGATCGCGAGCGGGCAGGCGCTGCTCGGCGACTTCCGCGCCGCCGCCACGCTGCTGGACCCGGGGCGTTCGCGCATCCGCCTGCTGCCGGACGCGATCGAGTGCTCGGTCTGGACCGGCCTGGCGATCCACCTGCCCCAGCACCTCGTCCTCACCGAGCCGAAGTAGCCGTGCGGGTCCTCTACGTCACCGGGTGGTGCCGCAGCGGTAGCACCGTGCTGGCGAACCTCCTCGGCGAGCTGCCCGGCGTGGCCCACGCCGGGGAGCTGGCGTACCTGTGGGCCAACGGCGTACTGCGCACCGGCACGAACAGCACCTGCGGGTGCGGCGAGGACCTGCGCGCGTGCGGCATCTGGGCGCGGGTCCTGGCCGAGACGTCGGGCGGTGACCCGGAGGGCACGGCCGCCGAGATGATCGCGGGGCACGAGGCGTACCTCCGCACGCGGCACACCCGTACCCGGCTCACCGAGCCGGCGCCACCGGAAGACGCCCGCGCCGTGCTGGCGCGAATGGTCGCGGGCTACCGTTCCGTCGCCGCCGCCATGGACGCCGAGATCGTCATCGACAGCTCGAAGTTCCCCGCCGAGGCCGCCGCGCTGTGCCGGGTCCCCGGGCTCGACGTCCGCGTCCTGCACCTCGTACGCGATCCGCGGGCGACCGCGCGGTCCTGGCGCCGCGCCAAGGCCTATATTCCAGCGATGGGAGTGGCGCGTAGCACCGGATACTGGACAGCGTTCAACCTCGCCTCCGAGCTGATCGGCCGCGCCTTCCCCGACCGGTACCTCCGCGTTCGGTACGAGGACTTCACCGAGCGGCCCGCCGAGGTGACCGCGGCGGTGATGCGCCTCGTCGGCGTGGAGGGCCCTCCGCCGGTGGACGGATCGGGCTCCGCGACGTTCGGCGTGAACCACACCGTCACCGGCAACCCCGACCGGCTGCGGCGCGGGAAGGTCATGATCCGCGCCGACGAGGCGTGGCGGCACGACCTGCCCGGCCGGGACGCGCTGCTCGCCACCGGCCTGGCGCTCCCCCTGCTCCGGCGGTACGGGTACGGGATGTCGGCGTGAACCGCGACGGGCGCGCGGTCTTCGCCGGGCTCCTCGCGGTCGTCCTCCTGAACTTCATCGCGTTCGGCGCCGCCGTGCCGGTGCTGCCGCGGCTGGTCGAGCACCGGCTGCACGGCCCGGACCTGAGCGTCGGCGCGGCTTTCGCCGTGTCGGCGATCGTCGCGCTGCTGGTCCGGCCGTACGTCGGGCGGCTCGCGCAGCGCGCCGGCGGGCGGACCGTGATGGCGGCGGGCGCGTGCGGCGCCGCGCTCGTCGGCGTCGGGTACGCGATCGCCGCGAGCCTGCCGGGCGGGCTCGGCCTCACCGGGCTCCTGCTCACGCGGGCCCTCATGGGGCTCTGCGAGGCCGCCGTCTTCACCTCCGGTTCGCTGTGGGTGGTCGTCCTCGCCCCGGAGGAGCGCCGCGGCCGGTTCGTCGGGCTCTACGGGCTGGCGATGTGGTCGGGGTGGACGGTCGGGCCGGTCGCCGGTGAACTGCTGCGCAGCCACGCGGGCTACGGCGCCGTGTGGACCTTGCACGTCGTCCTGCCGCTCGCCGCCGCGCTGCTGGTCCTGCGGCTTCCCGCGCGCCCCGCCGACGCCGGCCAGGTCACCCGGCGCCTGCTCCCCCGCCCCGTCGTGCTGCCCGGTACGGCCCTGGCCCTCGCGGCGGCCGGCTACTCGGCGCTGTCCGGGTTCGTGGTCCTGCTGCTCGAGTCGCGCGGGATCGGCGGCGGGTCCCTGGCGCTCAGCCTCTTCGGCGCGGCCTACGTCGGCGTACGGCTGGTCGCGGGCGGGCTGCCCGACCGTACCGGCGCCGGCCGGGTCGCGGTCGCCTGCGGGCTGACCGAGGCGGCCGGGCTGCTGATCATCGCGGCGTCGAGCACGCTGTGGGCCGCGTCCCTCGGCGCGCTGGTGATGGGCGCCGGCTTCACCCTGCTGTACCCCTCACTCGCGCTACTGGCGATCAACCGGACGACACCGGAGGAACGCGGCGCGGCCCTCGGCGCGTACACCTCGTTCTGGGACCTCGGCCTCGGCGCGGGCGGCCTGCTCACCGGCGCCGTCGCGACCTTCGGCTACCCGGCCGTCTTCGTGGTCGCGGCGGTCGCCGCCGTGGCCGCCTCGGCGACGGGCCTGCTCGCCGGCACCCGCTCCCAGGTCCAGGACGCCCCCGCCTAGGTGTGGTGGCCATGAGCGTTGGCCACATACGTCTTCCCGGCTTTGACTTTGTACCGCAAAGTATATTAGCTTTGCGGTACAAAGTTGCTGGAAGGAGCGAGATGAACGGGACACGCGACGGCAGCGGAGCAGGGACGGCCGACGAAGGCCGCGGACTCGATCCCCGCGAGGCCGCGACGCTCCTCGAGCAGACCAGGCTGCGGGCGCTGCGCCGGCTCGAGCCCTACCCGCCGTGGCTCTTGATGATCAGGGCGGTCATGGTTCTGGCCACCTGCGGCGCGGTCTGGCTGTCGGTGCGCGGACAGCATCCCTACAAGGGCCCGACCGCCACGGCCGTCCTCGTCGTGATCACGTTCGTGATCGTCCACTCCGGCGCGACACTCGTGGTCGCCAGGCGCGCGACCGCCGGTGTGAGCGGGAGATCACGACTGCGCCCGGCCGAGATCACCCTCATGGCGGTGGCATGGGTCGCCGTGTTCGTGGTCATGGGGGCCCTGGCCGGCGCCGGAGTGAGCCGCGCGATCGTCTACGGGCTGTACCCGGCCACGGTGCCGCTGATGGTCGCCGGCCTGGCCTGGGCGGGCATCATGGCGGCGCGGGCGAACCGGCGCGCGTGCGGCACCGCGCTCGCGGTGGCCGTGGTCGGCGCCGTGGGTGTGTTCGCGGGACCGGCCGGGGCGTGGATGGTCGCCGGCGTGGGCCTTTTCCTCGTGCTGCTCGGCAGCGCCGCCGCCACCACCTTGCGGCAGCACGCATGACCGACGACCCGCTCGACCCGCTGATCCACGCCCCGGCCCGGTTGCGGATCGTCGCGACGCTGGCGGCGCTGGAAGACGGGGACACGCTCTCCTTCACTCGGCTGCAGGACATGATCGGGCTGACGCCCGGCAACCTGATCGTCCACCTGCGCAAGCTCGAGGACGCGGACTACCTCAGCAGCGAGAAGACCGGCAACGGAGCCGCGTCCAGAACCACGGTGGCGCTGACCGGCCGCGGCCGTACGGCACTCGACGCCTACACCCGGACGCTGCGTGACCTACTGGGGCTCTAGGGCGTGTCTGGCAATCGTTCCTGAGCGGGTTGGCGGAGCCAAAGGACGAGCGAGGCGATGTGAAGTCCGGCCCGGTAGCGGGTCGCTAACTTGTCGAAGCGCGTTGCGACGGCTCGAAATTGCTTGAGCCGGCTGAAGCAGCGCTCGACCACATTGCGGGCTGTGTAGAGCTTGGGGTCGGAGGTCGGTGGTCTGCCACCGGCTCTGCCGCGGCGCTGGCGATTGGCCCTCTGATCGGTCCGCTCCGGGATGACTGCGCGGATGCCTCGGCGCCGCAGGCTCTGTCGGACCTCCCGGGAGGAGTACGCCTTGTCCGCGATGACCGTGTCGGGTCTTTGCCGCGGCCTCCCGGCGCCTGCCCGAGGCACCCGCACAGATCCCAGCACCGCTTTGAACACGGTGCAGTCGTTGACGTTGCCGGGGGTGAGGACGACAGCCAGGGGCAGGCCCCGGCCGTCGCAGGCGAGATGGACTTTGGTGGTCAGCCCGCCGCGGGAGCGGCCCAGCGCCTGGTCGGCCGCCGAGCGTGCCAGACCTTCCAGCCCGCCGTTCGCGCCCGCCCCCGGGCGCCGGCCGCGTGATGGTGGGATCGGTTGATGGTGGAATCCACCGACACCGTCCAATCCACCGCTCCGACGGAGTCGTCCCGCGCCTGAATCTGCTCCAGGAGGTGCACCCAGGTCCCGTCCCGCTCCCAACGGGCGAACCGCTCATAAACCGTCTGCCACGGTCCGTAGCGTTCCGGCAGGTCACGCCAGGGAGCACTCGTTCGTAACCGCCATAACACGCCGTTGATCACCTGCCGGTGGTCGCGCCACGGACGGCCTGGTCCATCGGCAGCCGGCAGTAAGGGCTTCAGCGCCTCCCATGCGGCGTCCGTCAGCTCGCCACGTCCGCTCACGTGATCGGCCACGAACTGGGCCTCATGCGGCCGTGGCCGTCTGCGTCTTGGCCTGGCGCACCCCGCGCAGGGCGCCGGACCAGGCGATCACCTGATCGAGCATGCCGCCCACGGCGGTGTCGAGGCCCTCCTGGGGGACGAAGGTGCCCGTGCGGAACGAGGGGTGTGTCGCGATGGTGGGCTGGGCGCGGACCGTGGCCACCTGGAGTTCGGCGAGGACGAGCCGCAGCGCCTCGGCGGCCCGGGCCCCGGCGACCCAGCCGCCGTAGCTGATGATCCCGGCGGCCTTGTCGTTCCACTCCCGGTAGACGTAGTCCAGGGCGTTCTTCAGCGCTCCGGGGTAGGAGTGGTTGTACTCGGGGACGAGGAATACGTAGCCGTCGAAACTGTCGATGAGTGCGCCCCAGGCGCGGGTGTGGTCGTGCTGGTACTGCTGGAGGTTCGGGTTGCCGGGCTCATCGAGGTTGCCGAGGTTGTGGTCAGCGAGGTCGATGAGTTCGTAGTCGGCACCGCCGTGGGCACGGGCGGCCTCCAGCGCCCAGGCGGCGATCTGGTCGCCGCGCCGTCCGGGGCGGGTGCTTCCGAGGATGAGTGCGATGCGAAGTGTCATGGTCTCCCTTCCAGGCGAGTTGATACGTCAACTCTAGATCAGGAAGAGTTGAAGTGACAACTCTGCTGGTCACGGTATCCTCGGCGATATGGCGGAGACTCGATCGCTGGAACCGGAGGAGTGGGAGTTCTGGGATACCTGGATGCGCGCGCAGCGCCTGCTCACCAGGGAGCTGGAGCGTGGTCTACAGCGTGACTGCGACATCTCGAAGCCCGAGTTCAGCGTGCTGGTGACGCTGTGGCAGGCCGCCGGCCGCGACATGCGCGTCGGCGAGCTCTCCGAGTCGCTCGACTGGGACAAGAGCCGCGTCTCACATCAGCTGACGCGGATGGAAAAACGCGGCTTCGTCAAACGCACCCAGTACGGGGCCGATGGTCGCCGCGCGGGGATCGGACTGACCGATGAGGGCCGCCGCGCCGCCCAGAATGCCGTCCTCGTGCACGGCGGCAACGTCCGCCGCCACTTCTTCGACTCACTGACCCCCGAGCAGGCATCAGTCATCCGGGCATGGAGTGAGCAAGCAGTCGATCGCCTCGAGCCGCACCGCAGCGAGACTGCCAGCGACGGCGCGTCCTAGACCGCGCCCCACACCACCCTCATAGACGCCGCCGATACGGCCCTGGGCATTGTCAGACAGGCCTTAGCCCGGTGACCCTCGCGGTTCATCGCAATCGGTCGGACACGGGGAATTAACCGTGCCCGCTTCGCGGCTCTTGCGGGTGTCCGTCACACTAGGGGCCTGGACGCGCCGGACGGGAGGGGTGGCGGTGGCCGGCATGATGCGAGCCGAGTCGTTCCGGGCCTGGCTCGACGGCCCGCCCGACGCTTCGCGGGCGGCGATCGAGCGCCGCACGCGGTGGCTGCTGATCGTCACCGTGACGGCCGCGAACCTCGGCGGCGCGATCTTCGTCCTGCTGTTCACGACGTTCGTGATGCCGGACCCGCCCGGGCTGGCCGACCCCGAGCGGACCCGGCTGATCAACCTGGTCGTCTTCTCCTCGTACGTGGTCTTCGGCGCGCCGATCGGCGTCGTGTGGGGGATGTGGCTGTTCCGGCCGGTACGGGCCCTCGCGGGCCACGAGCACGACCCGACCGACGCGGAACGCCGGGCCGTCCTGCGCGGGCCGCTGCGGCTGATGGCCATGCAGGGCGCGCTCTGGGCCCTCGGCGCCGCCGCCTGGGCGGCGATCGACCTGGCGTTCTCGCCCCTGCTCGCGCTGAAGGTCGGCATGGTCACGCTGCTGGGCGGCGTCACCACCTGCGCGATCGCCTATCTGCTCACCGAGCGGCTGCTGCGCCCGATCGCGGCCGTGGTGATGGCGTCACGGCCCGCCTCGCATCACACCTGGTTCGGCGTCACGCCGCGCGCGATGCTCGCCTGGGCGCTCGGCAGCGCCGTCCCGGTGCTCGGCCTCGTCGCGACCGCGCTGTCCGCGCTGGTCCTGCCCGGCATGTCCCTCACCCAGCTCGCGCTCACGATCCTCGCGCTCGGCGGGGTCGCGCTGCTCGTCGGGTTCCAGGTGACCTACATCGCCGCGCGCGCGATCGCCGACCCGGTGCAGTCCGTACGCGAGGGGCTGTCCCGCATCGAGCACGGTGACCTCCAGGCCGCGGTGCCCGTCTACGACGCAAGCGAACTCGGCCTCCTCCAGGCCGGCTTCAACCACATGGCCGCCGGGCTGCGCGAGAGCGAGCGGCTGCGCGATCTTTTCGGGCGGCACGTCGGCGAGGACGTCGCCCGCCACGCGCTGGAGCACGGCGTCGCGCTCGGCGGCGAGGTGTGCGACGCGGCCGTGATCTTCGCGGACCTGAAGGGCTCCACCCGGCTGGCCGCGACCCGGCCGCCCGGTGAGGTCGTCGGCCTGCTCAACGCCTACTTCGGCATCGTGGTCGACGTGGTGACCGCGCACGGCGGCCTGATCAACAAGTTCCAGGGCGACGCAGCGCTGGCGATCTTCGGCGCGCCACAGCCGCTCGAGGACCCGGCCGGTGCCGCGCTGGCCGCCGCGCGTACGCTCTCGCACCGCCTCCAGGCCGAGCTGCCGCAGCTGCTCGCCGGGATCGGCGTGTCCTACGGCCAGGTCGTCGCGGGCAACATCGGCGCCGAGCAGCGCCTGGAGTACACGGTGATCGGCGACCCGGTCAATGAGGCGGCGCGGCTCAGCGACGTCGCCAAGTCGTCGCCGGACCGGCTACTGGCGTCCGCGACCGTCGTCGCCGCCGCGCGCGTCACCGAGGCCGGGCACTGGCGCCTCGGCAACACGATCACGCTCCGCGGCCGTACGGCCCGCACCCGCCTCGCCACCCCGTTCCGCGCTCCACCCCAGCACGGACTCCACCGTGTCCTCAGGTTTCTCGTCGGCCGATGGTGACCGGCAGCTCGGCCGGTCCGCGCATGGTCAGGCTGCGCCGACGGCGGACCCGGTCCGCCGGTACGGCGAGCGCCAGGTCGGGCAGGCGGCGCAGCAGGGTTCCGAGCGCGACCTCACCCTCCACACGCGCGAGCGCGGCGCCGACGCAGTAGTGGAGGCCGTGGCCGAACGCGAGATGCCCGGGGCGCGCGCGACCGATGTCCAGCCGGTCGGGTTCGGCGAACCGGTCCGGGTCGCGGTCGGCCGAGGCGAGGGCCACGAGCACCGGCCGGCCCGCCGGGATCTCCGTGCCGCCGACCCGTACCGCCTCCGTCGTGAACCGCCAGGTCGCGATCTCGACCGGGCCGTCGTACCGCAGGATCTCCTCGACCGCCGCGCCGAGCAGGTCCGGCCGCTCGCGTAGCAGGGCGAGTTGGGCGGGGTGCTCGAGCAGGGCCAGCACGCCGTTCCCGATGAGGCCGACCGTGGTCTCGTGGCCCGCGAGCAGGAGCAGGAAGACCATCGCGACCAGTTCGGCCGAGGTGAGCCGGTCCTGCTCGTCGCCCGCGGCGATCAGCGCGCCGAGCAGGTCGTCGCCGCCCGCGGCGCGCCGCGCCTCGATGAGGTCGGTGATGAAGCCGTACAGGGCGGCGAGCGCCTCGCCGCGTGCGTCGGGCGCGTCCGGGTCGGAGGAGATGACGTCGCCGGTCCACCGGCGGAAGTCGGCCCGGTCGCCGCCGGGTACGCCCAGCAGCTCGCAGATCACCGTGACCGGCAGCGGCGCGGCGAACTCGGCGACCAGGTCGACCTCGCCGTCGCGCTTCTCGATCGCGTCGACGAGAGAGTCGGCGATCTCCTGGATCCGGCCGCGCAGCCCCTCGACCCGGCGCGCGGTGAAGGCCGACGAGACGAGGCGGCGCAGCCGGGTGTGGTCGGGCGGGTCCGTGGTCAGCAGGTGGGTGCCCAGCCCGGACCGGTCCTCCAGCGGGCGGCCGCGCCCCGCCTCCTGCCAGTCCGCCGGAGCCAGGCGCGGATCCTTGCTCAGCCGGGGATCGGCGAGCAGCGCCCTCGCGTCGTCGTAGCGGGTGACGAGCCAGCCGTACAGTCCGTCGCGGGCGGTGATCCGGTGGGCGGGACCGGCCTCGCGGAGCCGGGCGTACGTGGCGTAGGGGTCGGCGTCGAACGCGGTGCCGAAGAGGTCCAACTCGTCGCTCATCCGGCAATAGATACCAATTTTGTCAAGGTTTGTAACCAGTGTTCTCCGGAGCTTCACCCGGATTACGTGTTCAATAGGATGCGCCACCGGTGTACCCAGCGGAACATGGAAGGATGGTGCGATGACCCAGGATCCGGACCTGCCGCGCATCCGGGCCGAGCGGCAGGCCGCGCAGGCCTGGGCGTTCGACCGAATCGGCGAGCACTACGACCAGGCGTTTCCGCACAAGGACGGCCAGATCGCAGCCGGTGAATGGCTGATCGAGCGGCTGCCGGCGGGCTCGCGCGTGCTCGACGTCGGCTGCGGCACGGGTACCCCGACGGCGCGACGGCTCGTCGATGCCGGGCACGATGTGACCGGCATCGACATCTCCGACGGAATGCTCGCCCTCGCGCGGCGCGACGTTCCCGAGGCCAAATTCGTGCATCTCGACGCCATGGAGCTGGACCACTCGCTGGGCGATTTCTCGGCAATAGTCGCTTTCTTCTCGTTGCTGATGCTGCCCCGCACGGATATCCCCGGCGTCCTGGACCGGATCCACGACAACCTGGAGCCCGGCGGCCACTTCCTGCTGAGCATGGTCGAGGCCGACCTCGACGACACCCCGATCCGCTTCCTCGGCAACCAGATCCGGGTGACCGGCTACATCCGCGACGAGCTGAGCGAGCTGGTCACGCGGGCCGGCTTCGAGGTCTGCGAGCTGCGGGCCCTGTCCTACGCACCGGCCACGACACAGGCACCCCCGGAGGTGCAGCTGTTCCTGTTCTGCCGACGCGACGGCCATCGGTGAAGTGGCGAGCGAAGGAGCGGGAGGCCGAGCCCGCAGGGGTACGCGAGCACCTCGCGTTCCTGCACGGCGCCACGGTGCGCATCGGCGGTGACCTCGAGCTCTCCCAGGTCGTGACCGCGCTGTGCGAGACGTCGGTCCCGCGCGTGGCCGACCTGGCCGCGACCTACCTCTACGAAGCGGTGCTCAACGAGGGCGACCTGCCCGAGATGCCCGGCGGGGATGCCGTCCTGCGCCAGGCCGCGGTCGCGGGCCGCCGACGGGTGCGCCAGGGCTCACTCGCGGGCAAGGTCGCCGTGTCCGACCTGACCGGGCCGTTCGCCTCGACGGTCTCCAGCGGCCAGGTCGTGATGTGGCCCGAGCCCGGGCACGACCACGAGAGCGTCGAGTGCCTCCTGCCGTCCGGGTGGAAGGGCGCGATGCTCGTCGTACCGCTGCGCGCGGGCGAGTGCGTCCTCGGCTTCACGGTCCTCCTGCGTACGGTCCGCCGCGGGGAGTTCGACGACATCGACCTGCTGACCGCGACGCTCATGGCCGACCAGGCGGCCATCGGCGTACACAAGGCGCTGCTCTACCAGCGGGAGGCGCGCGTCGCCGACGCGCTGCAGCGGAGCATGCTGCCCAAGAACCCGCCGCGCCTGCCCGGCGTGGAGGTCGCCTACCGCTACCTGCCGGGCAACCCGGCGGCGCAGGTCGGCGGCGACTGGTTCGACGCCATCCCGCTGCCCGGCAGCCGCGTGGCCCTCGTCGTGGGCGACGTGATGGGCCATGGCGTGCACTCCGCCGCCACGATGGGCCAGCTGCGCACCGCGGTACGTACGCTCGCGGCCCTGGACCCGCCGCCGGACCAGGTACTCCGCCACCTCGACCAGCTCTTCGACGACACCGTCGGCCAGTCCGAGGAGCAGTACCTCGCGACGTGCGTCTACTGCGTCTACGACCCGGTCGCCCGGCGCTGCGCGATCGCCAACGCGGGCCACGTACCGCCCGCGTTCGTCCACCCGGACGGCCGTACGGAGCTGGTGCCGGTCCCGGCCGGGGTGCCCCTCGGCGTCGGCAACGTCGCCTTCCAGACCATCGAGGTGCCCGCACCGGACGGCGGCCTGCTCGCGCTGTGCACCGACGGGCTGGTCGAGTCGCGCGATCGCGACCTGTCCGACGGGCTGACGACGCTGCAGGAGAGCCTCTCGGAGCTGGAGGCCTCGCCGGACGACCTGTGCGAGAACGTCCTGCGCGCCCTGCACACCGACGAGCGTGAGGACGACGTCGCACTGTTGATCGCCCGGTTCGACGGGATCCCCAGCGCGAGCGTGGCCAACTGGATCATGCGCCCGCATCCGCGCGCCGCACGGCACGTACGCGGGCTGGTCGCGACGACGCTGCGCGGCTGGGGCCTGGACGAGCACATCGACGCGACCGAGCTGATGGCGACGGAGCTGGTCACCAACGCCATCCGCTACACCACCCGCCCGATCAGCCTGCGCCTGCTCCGCACCGAGACGCTGCTGTGCGAGGTCACCGACGACGACCACCACCTGCCGGTCCTGTGCGAGCCGAGCGAGACCGACGAGGGCGGGCGCGGCATCTACCTGATCAACCGGCTGTCCGACCGGTGGGGTGCCAGCCACACCGCCTCCGGCAAGGCCGTGTGGTTCGAGCTGCGCCTCGACGCCTGACCCGTCGCGCTCCCGGAGCCCGATTCTCCCGTCGGCGCCGGAATGGTGGATATTTGTGCGCATGAGCGACCGCAGGCCGATCAAATGCTGGCTGACGGACATGGACGGGGTGCTCGTCCACGAGGGCGAGCCCGTACCCGGCGCGAAGGAGTTCCTGGCGCGCCTCACCCAGGCGGGGAAGCCGTTCCTCGTCCTGACGAACAACTCGATGTACACGGCGCGTGACCTGCACGTACGCCTGCGGGCGGCGGGCCTGGACGTCCCGATCGAGGCGATCTACACCTCCGCGCTGGCGACCGCGCAGTTCCTGGACGACCAGCGCCCGCAGGGCTCCGCGTACGTGCTGGGCGAGGCCGGGCTCACGACCGCCCTGCACGAGATCGGCTACGTGCTGACCGACCTGAACCCCGACTACGTCGTCCTGGGCGAGACCCGCACGTACAGCTTCACCGCGATCACCAAGGCGATCCGGCTGATCAACGACGGGGCGCGGTTCATCGCGACCAACCCGGACCCGATCGGCCCCTCCATGGAGGGCGCGCTGCCGGCCACCGGCTCGGTCGCCGCGCTGATCACCAAGGCCACGAAGGTCGAGCCGTACTTCGTCGGCAAGCCGAACCCGCTCATGATGCGGAACGCCCTCAACACCGTCGGCGGCCACAGCGAGAGCACCGCGATGATCGGCGACCGCATGGACACCGACGTGGTGTCCGGCATGGAGGCCGGCCTCTACACGATCCTGGTGCTCACGGGCGTCACAGGCGCTGCCGACGTCGACCGCTTCCCGTTCCGCCCCTCACGCGTGGCGACCTCGATCGCGGAACTCGTGGACATGATCGACGACTGACCGGCGCACTCGGCGAATCTGCGACCTGTGGGGGTCGCAGATCCGTCGAGCGCACCGGGCCGGTCAGCGGCTCAGGCGTGGCTCGCGGAGACCCTGCGGTCCTCCTCGGCGGGCTCCACAGGTTTGCGGAAGTGTTCGCGCAGGCCGAGTGCGGCGATCACCACGGCGAAGGCCAGGAGCACGGCGAACAGCACGTTGTAGTTCGTACTCGCGGCGATCGCTCCCGCGACGAGCGGGAACACCAGGATGGCCGTCTCGAACACCAGGCCGACGAGTGGCAGCATGCTCGGACGGTACGCCGGGTCGCTCAGGTTGACCGCGCGCGCCTGGACCGCGGGAAGGGTCAGGCCGTACGTCATCCCGAGCAGGACCGAGGAGAACCCGTACACGTACGCGTTGTGGCCGACCGCGAGGAACAGCATGATCGCGACGACCATGCCGATCGTGCTGACGGCCAGGATCATCGTCGACGCCGGGTTCTTGAACGCCCGCACCAGGATGAAACGGACGAAGATCACCGAGAGCGTGTAGCTGACGTAGAACACGTCGTAGTTCAGGTGCCGGGTGCCGGCGAACGTGGTCTGGAAGCTGTTCATCGTGGTGAACAGGCACGAGCACAGCAGGATCACGATGATCGGCAGGAGCGCCGCCGACCGCAGGGTCGCGCGGAGCGACTCACCCAGCGGGATCCCGGCGGTCTCCTCCGAACGGACCGACAGCTCCGGCGAGCGCCGGTGCAACGGCATGACGACCAGCGTCGCGAAGAGCGCCATCCCGGCCGCCACCTCGAAGATGGTGGCGAAGGACAGGCCCGCGCCGCGCAGGGCGTTGCCGATGACCGGGCCGAGGCCGAAGCCGACCTGGATCATCCCGGTGGCGTACCCGATGTACTTCGCCCGCGTACGGTCGTCGCACAGCTCACTCACCACCATGGGCGCGGACGTGTACGCCACCGCCCAGGCCGTGCCCAGGACGATCCCGATCACGACCAGCGGGGCGAGCGAGTGGGTGAGGGACACCGCGACCGCGGCGAGCGCGTAGGTCACCGAGGCGACCGCGAGGATGTGGTGCGGTGGCAGTCGTTTGGGGAACCGGATCAGCAGGCCGATGGCCAGCGCGCTCGTGATGGCCGCGGACGCCGTGATGATCCCGTAGTCGGTCTCCGTCCCGTGCAGGGCCTCCTTGATGAAGAGCGGGAGTAGCAGTAACACGCCATAGGCGGTCGAGATGGCGAGGACCCCGGCCAGCAGCATCAGCAGGGTCATCCGGTCAACGGCAGATTTCATCCGTCATCCAATCGGGACGAGTGCCGACGCCATGCCGAGCAGACACGACGCCGGCGATGACAATGTGTCATCGCACGACTCCGTCTTGTCGCGCGCATGGGTCAACGTAACCCCTTAAAGGGGTTTCAATCATCCCTTAATGTGACTTACGACACATCGACTGAACGGCGTGCCGCACGGCGGCCCGGTCCCCCGCGCTAACGCGAGCGGCGGGCCGCTCGCCGTCAGTTCCGCTCGCGTACGACGGCGACCGGGCAGTCCGCGTGGTGGATGACGCCGTGGCTGACCGACCCGAGGTGCAGGCCACGCAGGCCCGTCGCGCCGCGGGAGCCGACCACGAGGAGGGCGGCGCGCGCCGAACGCTCCGACAGCTCCTTGACGATCTGGCCGGGCGGGGCCTGCTCGATGACGCGTACGTCCGGGAACCGGGCGCGCCACGGCGCGACCGCGTCGGCGAGGCGTTCCTGGCTGACGGCGGCGGCCTGGTGGACGCTGACCGGGTACGCGCCGGCGTACAGCGGATAGGGCACCTGCCAGACGTGCACCGCACGCACCCACGCGCCGCGGATCGCCGCAGCCTCGAAGGCGTACCGCAGGACGAGCTCGGACTCCTCGGACAGGTCGACGCCGACGAGGATCTCGCCACGCCGTTCGTGCAGCTCACCGCGTACGACGATCACCGGGATCCGTACGTGACCGGCGACGCGCAGCCCGGTCGAGCCCAGCAGCATGCCGCTGAAGCCCCCCAGACCGCGGTGGCCGACGACGATCTCGCGAGCGCGACCGGCCATGGACCGCAGCGAGTACGCGGGCGACTCGAACATCAGCTCGGTGGTGATCGGGAGGCCGCTGCGTCCCTTGGCGGCACGGTCGACCGCGTCGGTGAGGACGCGCTCGCCGCTCTCGGTGAGCGACTCCGACAGCCCCGGCGCCGTATGGAAGGGCACGTCGTAGTCCCAGCGTTCGGCGGCGTGCACGATATGCAGCGGCAGTCCTCTGAGGACGGCCTCGTCGGCGGCCCATTCCACCGCCAGGTCGGCGCGGGCTGATCCGTCGGTTCCGACGACGATCGGTTCCATGTTCATGCTCCTCTGGTCCGCGCAGGCCACAGGCACGGCCGTTGGGCCCGCTTCCCCCAGCGTCGCCAGCGCGGAGGCGGCAAAGAAGGGGCCGAAGGTCCCGTGATTCGGGCCGCTCGGCTCCTCAGCGGAACGGCACCCGCCATTCGAGCACGGTCCCGCCGCCCGTGCGGTCGCGGACCGTGAACGAACCGCCGAGGTCATGGGCGCGCTCGGCCAGGTTGCGCAGGCCGCTGCGCCGCCCGCCGGGGATGATCCCGACCCCGTCGTCCTCGACGACCAGCGACAGCATCTCGCCGACGTCCACGGACACGCTCACCCACGTGGCCTGGGCGTGCCGGGTGACGTTGGACAGCGCCTCGCTCAGCACCGCGATCAGCTGATCGCCGATCTCGTCGCTGACCAGGGTGTCAAGGAGCCCCTCGAGCCGTACGGCGGGCGCGAACCCGAGCCTGTCCGCGGCGCCGTCGGTGGCCGACAGGACGCGTACGCGCAGCGACCGCTCGTCGCCGGGCGCCTGCAACGCGAAGATCGTCGAACGGATCTGCCGGATCGTCTCGTCGAGGTCGTCGACGGCGCGTTGCACGCGTACCGTGACGTCGGGATTCTGGGTGATCTTGATGGCGCTCATCAGCGTCATGGCAGTCGCGAACAGGCGCTGGATCACGGTGTCGTGCAGGTCCTTGGCTATCCGGTCGCGGTCCTCGAGCACGACGAGCCGCTCGGCGTCGCGCCGCCGCTCGGCGAGCTCCAGCGCGACCGCCGCCTGGGCGGCGAACGCCTCCAGCAGCCCCTGTACGGGCTCGGTGAACTGCGGGCCGCCGGGCGCGTTGGCCACCGAGAGGACGCCGCGCGAGGCCTCGCCGATGCCGAGCGGAACGATCAGCGCCGGGCCGATGAACACCCCGGACGGCGCCTTCATCTCCCGTGCCGCCTGCGTGGCGTCGGCCAGCACCAGCGTGTGCCCCTTGCGGAACACCGGGCCCGCCACCGCCTCGTCGATGCCGATGCTCAGGCCGCGGAGGGCCTCGGCGTGGTCGCCGTCGGCCGCCTCGACCACGAACCGGTCCCCGTGGACCAGCGAGACCGCGGCCGATCCGGCGTCACAGATCTCCCGCGCCCGCCGGGCCACGAGCCTGAGCACGGTCGTGGGGTCGGTGCCCGACAGCAGCGAGGTGGACACCTCCGCCGACGCCTCCAGCCATCGCTGCCTCAGCCGCGCCGCCTGGTAGAGGCGTGCGTTCTCGATCGCGACGCCCGCCGCGGTGGCCAGCGCCGCGACCACGCTCTCGTCGTCCTCGTCGAACTCCCCGCCGCCGGCCTTCTCGGTCAGATAGAGGTTGCCGAAGATCTCGTCGCGCACCCGGATCGGCACGCCGAGGAACCGCCGCATCGGCGGATGGTTCTTCGGAAACCCGACCGACTCCTTGTGCTGGGACAGGTCGGGCAATCGCAGCGAGGAGGGCTCCTTGATCAGCAGGCCTAGGATCCCGTGGCCGGTCGGCCAGTGCCCGATCGCGGCGATCTCCTCCTCGGAGACCCCCACCGTCACGAACTGGCTCAGCCGGTCGTCCTCCCCGATCACGCCGAGCCCGCCGTAGCGGGCGTCGACCAGCGTGGTGGCCGCCTCGGTGATCCTGCGGAGCACGGCCTCGAGGTCGAGATCGCTCTCGATGGAGACGACCGCCTCGAGGAGCGTGTGCACGCGGTCGCGGCTGAGGAGGACCGCGGCGAGCCGTGACTGCAGCTCGGCCAGGAGCTCGTCGAGCCGGAGGTACGGCAGGACCGGACCGGTACCGCCGTCGGCCGTCGGGTCGTCAGGGGGCACGCGGATGCCTCCCGTCCGAATCGTCATGGCCCATATCGGGCGTCTGAAAGACCAGTATGAGCCACCACCCAGCGTAACCTTGACTCGAGGACCCCCTGGTCAGAAGGTTGCGTGCGTTCGCGACACCGGGTTCGGGGGAATGTTCCCCATACAGGGGTATCGGGGATCTTGGGGGCTGGGCATGGCGATCCGGGTGTTCCTCGTCGATGACCATGAAGTCGTACGCCGCGGCGTCGCCGCGCTCCTGGAGGCCGAGGACGACATCGAGATCGCCGGCGAGGCCGCCACCGCGGCCCACGCCCTCGCCCGCATCCCCGCCACCCGGCCCGACGTCGCGATCATCGACGTCCGCCTCCCCGACCAGGACGGCATCACCGTCTGCCGCGAGATCCGCTCACGGCTCCCCTCCACCGCCTGTCTCATGCTCACCTCGTTCTCCGACGAGGAGGCCCTCCTCGGGGCCGTCATGGCCGGCGCGGCCGGCTACGTCCTCAAGCAGATCCACGGCAACGACCTCATCACCGCCGTCCGCACCATCGCCAGTGGCCAGTCGCTCCTGGATCCCCACAGCACCGCCCAGATGCTCCACCACCTCCGTGAACGCCAGACCCGCAAGGACCCCCTCGCCAACCTGTCCGACCAGGAACGCCAGATCCTCACCCTGATCGGCGAGGGGCTCACCAACCGCCAGATCGGCGAACACCTCTACCTCGCCGAGAAGACCGTCAAGAACTACGTCTCCAACCTCTTCACCAAGCTCGACATGCGCCGTCGTACGCAGGCCGCCGCCTATGCCGCCCAGCTCAAGAGCCACCACCACGACGACGCCTGACCGGCCGCCGCGCAGGTCGGGCGGGGGGGAGAAGGACGGCCTCGGCCGGGACCTTCGCCCCTGCTGTGAAGGCGGTCGGGGAGGGAGCATCGAGTCATGCGACTCGATGCCAACGGACTCGAGGTCCTCGACCGCGAGGACTGCCTGACCCTCATGCGGTCCGTGACGCTCGGCCGGGTCGTCTTCACCGATCGCGCCCTGCCGGCGATCCAGCCCGTCCACTTCGTCATCGACGGCGACGATGTGATCATCTCGACGGCGCCCGGATCCAAGCTCGCCGCGGCCACCTGCGGCGCGATCGTCGCGTTCGAGACCGATGCCTTCGAGTACGACGCCGTCGACGCCGGCGGGGAGTCCGGCTGGTCGGTGACCGTCGTCGGGCAGGCGCGGGCGGTACGCCTCGCCGCCGAGGTCGACCGGCTCTCCCGGCTGCCGCTGCGCTCGTGGCTCCCCGGGCACGACCACTACTTCATCCGCATCCGCGGCGACTACGTCAGCGGCCGGCGGATCCACACGACCTTCCTGGAGGCGACGCCATGAACTCGATCATCGAGGAGCGTCCGGTCGTCGAGGTGATGTCCACCGAGGTACTCACCGTCTCCGACACCGAGACCACACTGATGGCCTGGGAACTCATGCGCCAGGGCGGTTATGACCACCTTCCGGTGGTGAGTGCCGACGGCCGCTGCGTCGGCGTCCTGGACGCGGAGACGATGGCGGCGGCATGGGACGGACGGGGTCCCGACCGGATGCGCAAGCCCGTCAGCACCGTCGTGGGCGGCCGTCCCCTGCCTCACGTCTGCGTCACGGACTCGGTCGCGACGGCGGCCCGTACGATGCTCGCCGCCAATCTGGACTTCGTCCCGGTGACCGACGACGAGCAGTTCGTCGGCCTGGTGACCGCGCACGACCTGATCGCGACGGTGGCCGGCCACAAGCGTGACGCGAGGTCCGCGTACGCCAACGGCCCCACGTTGTACCGGATCGAGCCGGTACTGCCCACCGGACACCCGAGCGGAAGCGTCATGCCGCCGGGCTGACAGGGGTCACGGAGATGAGGGAGGAACAGCACGATGTCACGACAGATCGCCCCCGGGCTTGAGCCCCCTTCGCCACAGGTGCTCGAGGAGCGCATCCTCCAACTGGAGACCAGGGTGGCGCTGCTCACGCACGCGCTGAAGGACCTGATGCGAAGGCTCGACGGACGATCCGAGGCGTGAGGACGTCCTCATTGGAAGGGCCCCGGCGGTGATCTCCGTCAGGGTCCGTCCTGGTATTCGGCCTGCGGGAACGGGAACGGGGTCCCCCTGGCAAGCCAGGAGGACCCCGTCGGGAGTTTCGCCGTTAGCCGATGCTGGCGCCCAGGGCGCTCAGCGCGGCCGGGACCGGCTGGAAGAAGGTCTCGCCACCCGAGGAGCAGTCGCCGCTGCCGCCGGAGGTGAGGCCGAGAGCGGAGCTGCCATCGAACAGCGCGCCGCCACTGTCGCCGGGCTCAGCGCACACGTCGGTGTCGATGAGGCCGTTGACCGTGCCCTCCTGGTAGGTCACCGACGCGTCGGTGGCCGTGACGGTGCCGCCGTGGAGGCCGCTGGTGCTGCCGGAGCGCTGGACGGACTCGCCGACCGACGCGTTGCCCGCACCCGAGATCGACTGCGACGAGCCGTTGTACAGGTCGACCTCGCTGGGGTGCGAGGCGCTGCCGCTGTACGTGGCGAGCGAGTAGTCGTGACCCGGGAAGGTGCTCGCACCCGTGGTGGCGAGCGCGCTGCTCTCACCCGAGTCCGAGTACCAGGTGCTGACGACGTTGCCGCAGTGGCCCGCGGTGATGAAGCCAGGGCCGCTGCTGGTCGTCACGTTGAAGCCGAGCGAGCAGCGGTAGCCGCTGCCGTAGATGGCGTCGCCGCCGGAGATCAGCGTACGGAAGTGGCCGCTGACGTGGCGAACCTTGACGGCGCTGCCGAGCGAGTTGATCGCCTTCTGCACCTTGGCCAGCTTCGCGCCGGTCACGGTGCTGTCGAGGGTCACGACGACCGTGTCGGTGATCGGGTCGACGGCGCGAGCCGTACCCGGAACCGCGGCGGCGTCGACGACGGCCTTCGCCGTCGCCAGCTGCGCACCGCTACGAGCGACCGTGCGCGGGGTGGCACCCGCGGCCTTCACGGTCTTCGCGTCGGCGGCGTTGGTGACGGTGACGACCAGCTTCTTGGAGCTGTCGAGGTACGAACCGGCGGAGCGAGATCCGAGCTGGTGCGACAGCGAGGTCGCAAGAGCGTCGGTCTTGGCCCTAGCCGACGTGGGCGCCGCGTTGGCGGCGGGCGCCGCGGAGAGGGCCAGGAGCCCGGCGGCCGCGACGGTCAGCCCGGCGCGTCGGGACGGGGGGTTGAACCTCACACGTGCCTCCCTGAGGAGCGGGCGCGCCCCAATGGCGCGCCCAGGGGTGGCATGGCAATGGCGCTCGGCTCCCGATGTCGGTCCGGAGATCTCTGGGGATCTCCTGACAGTCACCGGAGCGGGGGGTGAGAACCGGCTGCCTAACCACCTAAAACGCTGACAAAGATTGTCAATTACCGCAAGACTCTGACTGCGTCCCAAACCGGCCATCCTGCCTCAGGTGCCACAAAACAGTCGCCCCACCCCGATGCGCCACCCCCGTCACTCGGTCACCTTTCGCAGGTCAGACCGGGTATGACGGGTACCCCAGCTGGGCTTCCTCTCACTGACCAAGTGTCAATACAGCGTCAGTCAAGGGACCGAGCTATGCCGAAAACGTTGTCATTTGTGGATAAGATGCGGGATTTTCGGTCGACGGACCCTGTCCCGGCCTCCGCGAAGCGGTCCGACCAAATCCGCCACGCCCGCTTCATGACGCGCCGTTGGGGAAAGGCGCGCGACATGACAGGACGGGAGTTCATCGAACCGGCGGTGTGGTGGGCGGTGCTGCTCGCGACGTACCTGGCCGTCATTTCCAAGATCACGACGATCGAGCTCGTGACGGGCTCGCTGACCGCGGCGGCGGGGGCGGCCGGCGCCGTCGTCACCCGCCGCGCGCTGCTGTCGGCCGACAACGCCGAGAGCTACCGGCCGCGCCGCTCGTGGCTGCGGGTGCTGCCGTCGCTCGCCGCCCGCATCCCGGTCGACGCCGTACGCCTGCTGCGCCCGCGCGGCGCATTCGCCGAGCTGCGGCTGCCGGAGGACGAGCGCGCCGCCGCGCTGCGGGGCTTCGCCGCGCTCGCCGTCTCCACCTCCCCCGGCACGTAGGTCGCCGAGGTCGACCCTGACGAGAACCGGTTCGTCGTGCACCGGATCGGCGGGCCGCCGTCGACGCTCGAACGCGCGGTGAGTCGTCGCCCTCCTGCTCGGCGCGCTGCTGCTCGGCCTGCTCCCGGGCCGTCTCGCCGGCCACGCCGTGTCGGTGTTCGCCGGGACGGCGTTCGCCGGCCTCACCGGCCGGCCGCGAAGCCCATGGACGCCCGAGGGCCTGGCGAGCGGGCTGCTCGCCACCGCGCTGGCGTTCGGCGTGGCCGCCCTCGGCGTACGCGGCCACATCCCGAAGGCGGCACTCCTGCACCGCCTCCACTCGGGCCACGTCGGCGACTACGTGGCCTGGCTCGTCGCCGGGGTCACCGTCTTCGGCCTGCTCCTCATGGCCTGAGCCCCGCCTGCCCGCCCTGCCCGGCGGGGAACCCGCCCCCGTAGGACCGAACCTCACCCTGACCGTCACGGGGCCCCGCGCGACCGCCGTAGGACCCGCCCGCACCCACACCGAACCCGCCGTACGGCGGGGCCTGGCCGTCCTGCACGCCGGGCCCGTCGTACGACGCGGCCCCACCCTCACGAGGCCCGGACTGACCGCTGTACGGCGCAGGCTCGCCCTCACGAGGCCCGGACTGACCGCTGTAGGGCGTGGACTGACCGTCCTGGGCGCCGGGCGGCCCGCCGCCGTAGGGCGCGGCTTGGCCGTCGGGCCGGTTGTCGCCGTAGCCGGGCCCGGCGGGGCGGGGCACCGGCCGGTCGGCGAGGAGGCCGGCCCGGGCTTCGGTGAGGTCGGCGAGGAGGCGGTCCGCGACCGCCTCCTCGTACACGGCCGCGCCGGCCTCGCTCATCGCTCGGGCGAGGTCGGCGTCCCAGGGCGTCGGCGCGTCCTTGCGGCCGAGCCGCCGGTGGTCGTCGTACTCGCCGAGCCCGGCGCGGTAGTCGGCGGCCGACATCCGCCAGGGCGTGGCGTCGTAGCGCCGGATCAGCGCTCCGGTGATGGCGACGCCGGGCCAGTCGAAGTCGCCGTGGCAGTGCAGTTCGCCGCCGCCCGCGATGATCGCCCGGGCCAGGTGGTGGAACGCGGCGGAGGGCATGCCCTCGGTGCAGACCAGGGCCGCCGAGGCGGCGCCGAGGTCGCCGGCCGCGCGCCGGAGCACCGCGGGGTTCTCGCAGACGAACACCCGGCGGAGGGCGACCCGGATCGGGAGGGTGTTCAGCTGGTGCAGGGTGACCTGGAAGGGCGTGCCGAGCCGCGCGGCGCCGGTCAGCCACTCCCCCAGCCCGTCGCCCTCGGCCGGCAGGTTGAGCACCAGCACCCGGCTCGCCAGGTCGTCGACCACGACGCCGGACGCGCTCCACAGCTCGCGGAGCCCCTCGGCGTCCACGGGCGGGTCCACGCCCCAGCAGATCGCGAGTGCCCCGAGGACGAGCGTGGACAGGCGGGTGCCGCGGTCCAGTGCCTTGGTGTCCCGCGTCGCCATGGCCGCCAGCTCGGCCAGCGCCACGGGAGGCGCGTCCGCCGGCCGGCTCTCGAGGTGTTCGAGGACCTGTACGGCCTGCGTTAGCCGGAACGCCTCTCCCTGCGCGGCCATTTCCGTCAGCCGCCCGCCGAGGCGTTCGACCCACTCCCGGTACCAGCCCGCGGACGCGTACAGCGGGCTGGCCTCGGCGACGGCGCGCAGGTCCGACCTCGCCCCCGCGCGTTCGGCACGCTCGGCCGGCCGGTTCGCCAGCTTCGGGCCGATCGTCTCGAGCAGCTCGACGAGGCTCATCTCGGCCGATCTCCGTACGGCGTCGTCCAGCTGCTGGAGGCGGACCCTGATCTGCTGGGCGTCGGGCCGTGGATCGACGGCGACGAGGCCGATGATCGCCCGCCGCTCGGCGTCGGTCGGGTGGGAGATGCCGGTGGTGCCGGACAGGTCCCCGCCGTTCTGCTCGAGGGCGCGCCTAGCGGCGGTGAGCAGCCGTTCGTACTGGGGTTCGCGGAATCCTTCGACGAAGTTCAGAGGTCCTCCTCATCGTGGTCGTCCTCGCGCTCGGTGGCGTCGAGGACGGTGAGGAGGGTCTCCTCGGCAGCGGGCGGGGCATAGCGGCGTGGTGCGATGCCGAGGAGTTCCTCGGCGAGCTCGTCGTTGCCGGCGAACCCGGCCTCGGCGTCGATCATCTGGGCACCGTCCCACAACACGAGCATCGCCGAGACCGCGTGCGCGGCCTTGTCGTGGTGCATGTCGTAGTGCGCGGCCATCGGCACGGTCTCGTAGTGCACCCACAGGTCGTGGCCGGTCATGAACAGGTCGAGGTCGAACTTGACCGTCAGGCCCAGCAGGTCGGGCTTGTACTTGTCGTCGATGCCGGCGAACGCCTCGTCCAGCGCGATCATGCGGGGGCAGGCGTGGGCGGCCGAGGAGTACAGGGCGTTCGCGGCGGCGAACAGCGGCAGGTGGATCGCCGCGGACTTCTCGCCGCCGGACATCACCGAGTGCTTGGCACGCGTGAGACGCACCTCCTGCTCGCCGGGGACCACCAGCAGCAGCTCGAAGGTGTGCCAGGTGCGGTAGTCGAGCACCCCGGCGAGCACCTCCTTGTACGTCGCGCGAGGGTGGCGCGCGCGGTGGTCGCGGATCATCTCGCGCAGGTTGCCACGAAGCTCGGCCAGGCCGGAGGGGCCGAGGCCCTGTGCGTCTCGGGCGAGCAGCCGTGACGTGGCGCGCTGTCTCTCGTCGATGCGGTCGGAGTGCGCCCACCGGATGCCGATGGCGGTGCCCGAGGACATCGGGCGGGACCGGGTGTCGGTGTTCATGCCGCGTACGAGGTCGCGGGCGGTGAGGACACGGCCGTGGATCTGCTGGGCGAGGCCGGTGAGCAGCTCGTCCTCCAGAACGGTGCGCTCGCGGTCCTCGAGCAGGACGCCCTGGTCCCTGGCGCGCTCGGCGACGCGGCGCGCGAAGACGGCCACCGGGTTGCGGCCCTCCTCGTCGATGACGAAGACCATGACGACGCCCGTGGGGTCGTAGTCCAGCCGGTAGTCGGCCTCGCAGGAGGCCAGCGCGTCGCCGAAGGTGCGCAGCGCGTCCGACATCTGGGAGGAGGCGTTCTTCACGGCGTTCTCGCCGAGCGTACGGCCGCCGCCGACCTCCTCCCGGTACGCGTCGAGCAGGTCCGTCACCGCGCGCGGCAGCGCCCCGCGTACGGCCTCGGCGGGGTCGGCGTCGCCGGACAGCGCCGTGATGATCGCGTCGCCGTGCGCGGTGCCCAGGTCGGCCGGCCATGGCGTCGTGTCGGCGACGCCCAGCAGAAGCCGCAGGTCGCGGTGAGCGTACGGGGCGAAGGACGCGACCTGCTCGAGCAGGCCGTCCATCGACTCGGCGATCGACGTGCGGCCGCTCTCCAGGGCCGTCTCGGCGCGGATCACCTTGCGGTCCTCATCGGTGGCGCGCGACTCGTGCCGGCGGTGGGCGGCCTCGGCCTCCTTGATCGCGCGGTCGGCCCCCTCGACCTGCGCGAGGATCTCCTTGAGCGGCGCGTCGAGCGCCTGCTCGCGCGCGGCGAACTCCTCGACGGCGGCGACGTGCGCCTTCTCTTTCAGGGCGAGGGTCTCGGTGTCCTCGGCCTGCTCGGCACCGAGGCGTTCGGCCGTCTCCCGACGCGCCTCGAGGTCCGTTTCGGCGAGCGCGGCGGTCCGGCGCTCGCCGTCGAGGCGCCCGGCCGCCGCGACGAAGTCCTCGACGGCCTGGGCGACGGCGTCGACCTCGAGCGCGCCCGCGGGCATGGCGCGTTCTTCGGCGGCGAGGCGGAGCCGCCTTCTGCGCGCGTCGACCTCGGCGGCGGCGCTCTCGAACGCCTTACGGGCCTCGCCCTCGGTGGTACGGGCGACGGTGAGCAGGATCGCCTGGTCCGCGACTCGCTTGACGGCGCCCAGCAGCGGCTTGGCGGGCGGCAGCTCCCGCTGGGCGACCTTGAAGTCGGCGAGCAGGGCCTTCACCCGGTCCAGCTCCGCCTCCGCCTCGGCCGACGAGGCCTCCAGCCGGGCGATGGCCGCGTCGTACTCGGCGAGACGGGTACGGCGGCGGGCGGCGCGGGCCGTCGCCCCGATGTACTCGGGCGCGGCCTTGGGCCGCGCGCCGACGTGGACGCCGTGGCCGAACTGCGCGCGGGTCGTGACGACCGGGCCCTCCGGCGCCCCGGAAAGGTCGTCGGCCAGCGCGATCGAGCCGAGCACCGCGGCGATGGCACCGGCCGGGACGGCTTCCTGCTCCTCGGGGACCAGGACGTCCGCGAGGGTGGGCCCGGACGGCCTGGCGGCGGGTACGAGGTAGCCGTCGGACTCCGACGCCGCCAGCGCGGCGCTCGTCAGCGCCGGGTCGGGGTGCACCCAGGCGGTCAGCAGGCCCGCACCGTAGAGCGCGCCCTCGACCGCGGCGGCGCGGTCGTCCTCGACGCCGTCGGCGAAGCGTACGAGCCGCCACAAGGGCGCCCCGGGCCGGTCCGTTCGGTCGGCGGTGCGCAGGTCGTTCGTCGGCGGCGCGTCGTCGCGCTCGGCGAGGACGGCGGCGCGCTCGGCACGTACGCGCTTCAGGTCTGCGGCGAGCCGCTCGCGGTCGGTCGTCAGCGCCTGCGCGCGGGCCGCGACGTCGAGGCGCCGGTCGTCGGACAGCCCGGCGAACACCTCGGCGAGGCTCGGCGCGCCCGGCTCGCCGATGCGCTCCAGCGCGGTGGTCAGCGGCTCGGTCTCGTCGGGTTCGGCGACCGTGGGCCAGCGCTCGATCCAGCGGGTCAGGTCCTCGGCGGCCTCGCGGCGGGTGGCCAGCAGGTGCTCGTCGGCGTCGCGGCCGTCGGTCTCGCGCCGATCGAGGACCTCACCGGCCTCGGCCAGCGCCGTCTCGGCGCGCCGCCGGTCGTCCTCGGCGGCCGTGAGCTGGGCGAGGTGAGTGCGTACGTGGGCGATGTCCTCGCGCCGCGCCGTGCCGCGCGCGGCGGCGGTGACCAGCAGGTCCTCGCCGGTGTCGGCCGCGCCGTCGCCGTCGGCGACGATCCCGGCGCGCTCGGCGGCCTCGGCGAGCGTGGTCGAGCAGCGGCCGATCGCCAGCCGCGTCGACTCGAGCCGCCGCTCGACGTCGTCGGCCTCGCGGGCCAGCAGCCGGAGGTTGTCACCCGCGCGGCCGTGGCGGGCGCGCTCCTTGACGAGCTCGGCCTCGGCCGTGGCGATCTGGGCGCGCATGCGCTCGAGGTCGCCCTGTTGCCGATAGGCATCGTGGCTCTTCAGGGCGTCGAGCCGGGCGGTCAGCCGGTCACGCTCGTCCGCGGCCGTGTCCCTGGCCTCCACCGCCGCGGCGTGCGCCCGGCCCGCGCGCTCGGCCTCGGCCATCGCCTCGGCGATCGTCCTGGCGTGCGCGACCGCGCCGTCGGTGCCGGTACGGATGCGGTCCAACCGGGCCTTGGCGTGCGTGTGCAGGTAGGTCGTGTAGTCGGCCATGAACGCGGTCACCGCGTTGTCGGCGGAGGTCAGGTCGTCGAACAGCCGTTGTACGGCGGCGAGGTTCTCGAAGTCGCGCGCCGCCTGGTCGACGAGCTCCTCATCGACCGGGCTCAGGCCGGCGGTGAGGGTCGCGGAGACCTTGTCCGGGTCGAGGTCCTTGGCCAGCAGCGGGCGGCGCAGCGCCAGGAGCAGGTCGAGGAGCTGGGTGTAGCGCTCGCGGCCCAGGCCGAACAGCCGCGTGTCGACGGCGTCGCGGTATTCCGTCGCGGTCTTGTACGCGGAGCCGGCCCCCAGGTCCTCCTTGAGCTGCTTTTCCGTCAGCGGCCGCGAGTCGGGCCCGAGCAGCCCGAAGTCGACGCCGAGCCGCCTGCCGGTGACGAAGAACGACGTGCGGACGCCGTCGCGATTGCGGTGCGCCCGCAGCCCGATGACCAGCGTCACGGTCTCGGCCGGATGGTCGCGGGCGAACTCCATCCAGACGTAGCCGTACTCGGCCTCCTGCCCCCGGTAGAGCAGGTTGGACTTCATGGTCCGGTTGTCGCCGCTGAACGGGTCGAGCCGTCGGGCGTCGGCGACGCCGTCCAGCACGAACGGGAACAGGACCTCCAGGGCCTTGGTCTTGCCCGAGCCGTTGTGGCCGCGCAGCACGAGCCGTCCGTCGGCGAAGACGAACTCCTCGTCGGCGTAGTCCCAGACGTTGATCACGCCTGCGCGTGAGGGCTGGAACCGGTCGTCCCGTGCCGTCATGACCTCTCTCCTCCGGAGGGAAAAGACAGCTGGCCGCCGCCCTGATGGGTGTCGGCGAGGGCCAGCGTGATGTTGCGGTAGCGCACCGCCGCGGGCAGGACCAGGACGCCACCGGGCACCGGGCGTACGAGGCTCAGCTCGGCCAGGAACGTCACCGCGGCGTCCAGCAGGCCACGCGGGTCCTGCTGCCAGGCGCTCGTGAACGACGCGGCGCCGAACTCCTCGAACAGCTCGTCGATCATCGCGTCGAGCCGGCTCTGCTCGACCAGCGGCGCGACCGGCGCGTCCTCGGACCGCCGGTCGGCGACGGGCTCGGGCGGGGTCCAGGCCAGCTCGCGTACGACGCCGTCCTCGGGGAGCCCGGAGTCGATACGGGCGACGAGCTCGGCGTGGTCGTCGGCCTGCCGGGGGCGTTCGATCGGCGTCGGGCTGTGCTCGGGGTCCTCCAGCAGATCGGCGATCTTGGCCAGCAGCAGGCCCGCCGTACGGTTGATGGCGCCGCCGCGGCCCGGGAACGGCTTGTCCGTGAACGCGCCGCCCGCGTCGGCGAGCATGATGCCCTCCGCGCGACGCTCGACGACCAGGCCGGTGAAGCGCGCGAGGTCCTCGGCGATGCCGGGCCTGCGGAGCGCCTCGGCGATCGCGGGGTCGATGTCGGCGAAGTAGACGACCGGGTATTCGGCCAGCAGCCGGCGCGCCCGCTGGGCGACGGCCTCGCGGTGGACGGCGCCGTCGACGCGCGCGAGCGGGTCGTCGAGCAGGCCGGCCGCGCTGGTGAGGTGCTGCACCGGCCGGGCGGGCTTGAACAGGACCGCGCAGATGTCGTGGTCGATGTCGTAGAGGGCGTCACCGCGCTCGCTGTCGCGCGCCCAGGCCTCCAGCGACCCGTCGGACAGGCGGAGCGCGCCGCGGTCGACCAGCCAGCCCAGGACGTCGACGACCGCGGCCTTGTGCGAGGCCATCGTCGGGTCGAACCCGAGGCCGGCGATGGCGTTGGCCGCCGGTGTGAACACCCGTACGAGGTCGGCGAGGCTGATCTCCACGCGGGAGCGCTGGAACGACGCGAGCACCAGGCACAGGTAGGCCAGCCGGCGCTGGTCGAACGGCTTGCCCTTCTTGGCGAACACCAGCCCCTGGGTCGGGTCGAGCCGGTCGAGCCGGCGTACGAGACGGACCTGGTGCGTGTCGGCGATGAGCGTATAGCCGAGCAGCTCGCGAAAGTCCCGTGCCATCTCGTCGGCCCAGCGGAGCACCTGCTCCAGCACGCCGGGCCGCGGCCGGGTGGCGGTGATCAGGTCGGTGGTCAGCACCCGGCGTACGGCCTGCTGGTAGAAGCCCAGCTCGGTGACGGCCACGCCGGCGGCGGCCTGGGCGCGGCGCATCAGGACACCCCGCGCGTGCGGCGGCCGGGCACCAGGTCGAGGCGGAACCCGGGCAGGTGCAGCAGCCCCCGCGCCGTACGGACCGTGGTGCCCGTCTCGGACGGCGACAGCCGCATGGTCATGACGTCGTTGGCACCCGACCCGGTGGTGAGGCGCCCGGCGACGATGGCGCGTGCCTCCAGGGCGCGGGTGAGGAGCTTGAGCAGCACCCGCGTCTCGGACTCGTCGAGGACCCGGTCGTACGCGCCGGCGCCCAGGAGGCGATCGGCGGCCTCGCGCTCGGCCGCGCGCTCGGCGGCCTGGCGGCGCCGCAGCTCGACGCGGGCGCCGGAGTTGGCGCGTACCGGCTGCGGCAGGCCCGTGGTCGGTGCCTTTCCGGTGCGGAACAGGCTGATCGACAGCTCGACGCCCGGCGCGTCCCACCAGGTGGAGCGATCGGAGATCTGCTCGGCGTCGTCGTGCACCCCGCCGAGATGGCGCGCCGAACGCAGGTTGAAGGCCCCCGACATCAGCGCGTGCGCGGCCTTGGTGTCGGGCGTGGCCCACACCCACTCCGCCAGGTGCCGGAGCTGCGTGGCGCGGTTGACGCCGCCACGCTGCGCCTCGGTGATCTGGCGCAGCAGCGCGATGACGCCGGACACGGCGGTACGGGTCGCGGCGCGCAGCTCGGCCGCGCGCGAGTCTCCGAGGCCGTCGGCGGCGAACCACTCGCGCAGCGCGGCCCAGCGGCGCCGCCACTCGTCCAGCCGCTCGGCGTAGGTCATGAAGGGGCGTTCGTCGGCCTCGGCGGCGCGGGTGAGCAGGGTGCTCAGGCCGGTGTCCTCGACCTCGTGGACGGCCTGGCCGAGCCGCCCGAGGTAGCGGTCGAGCTCGGCCATGAAGTCGGTCATGTGGGTGAGCAGAGCGTTCTTGTAGCGCAGGAAGAGGTCCGGCGAGGCGTCGGTGGAGCGGACGATCTCCCCGAGCGTCACGTGGAACTGCGCGGAGCGGCGCCCCATGTCCTCCATCACCGAGTCGAGGCGCGACAGGCGGCGGTAGACCTGCTCGGTGGCGCCGGCGCGGTTGGCCTCCGCGAGCGCCTTGAGGTCCTCGAGAATGTCGGAGAACACCAGCCGCGACAGGTTGGCGTCCTGGATCCGCGCCGCGAGCAGGTCCTCGACCGAGGTGTAGGCCCAGTAGCCCAGCTCGCTGAACTGGTAGACCGACTGGCGGTTGCGGTAACGGACCAGGTTGCCGGCGCGCGAGGCGTCGTCGAAACGGTGCAGGACGCGGTCCTTGTAGAGCGCGTCGAGCCGGTCGCGCAGGTTGCCGTCCAGGGTCGGCACGTCGGCGTGCAGCCCGGCCAGCTCGGTCAGCGCGGCGGCCACCTCGTCGGTGTCGACCTGGACGTGGTGAACCGCCCGCAGCCGGTCCATGGCGCGCAGCACCCACAGGTAGGCGACGTGGTCGTCGCGGCGTGTGAAGTTGAACAGCTGGAACCGGTCGCTCACCGCCAACGAGTCAAGATCCAGCGCCCTGCGCCCGTTCACGCGCCTCCCCCGTAGCCCCCGACAGCCCCGCACATCCACCCACATGCCGAAGGCGCGCAGCAAATCAGCGGAGCGCGCGCCGACCGGCACGCACCGAAGACTAGGCAACGCCACCGACGGTTGTTACCCGAAGAGCGGGAACCTGTCGGCAAGCGGCCCGAGCAACGCCCGTTCGCCGTCCGTCAGCGGGACCCGGCCGGTCCCGGCACGCGCGTACGCGACGTCGTCCCACGGCACCGGCGACGGCGTACCGAGCAGCCCGTCGAGGGCCTCGCGGACGGGCCGCAGCGTCGCCGCCGACGGCCCGGGACGGTCGAGCGCGACGACGAGGTCCAGATGGTGGACCGCGACCTCGACGATGAGGGTCCGCACGAGATCCTCGACCCGGATGACGTGCCCCTGGGTCCGTACCGCGAGGCCGGGATCGGTGTGGGCGGCGGCGTACGCAACGGCTTGGGCCGTCTCCTCGTAACCGTCCAGCAGCGGCGTCAGCGTCGCGTAGACGCTCGCGCCGATCCGCGTCGTCCGCAGCCCGTCCCGCGCCTCAGGTGTGTCCGGCCGCCAGGACGCCCAGTAGGAGACCGCGTCGGTGTCCGGCGCCGTACCGGCCGGAGTGGCCAGCGCCACGAGCGCCCGCTGCGCGTCACCGCGCAGGTGGAAGACCAGGTCGCGGACCGACCAGCCCGCGCAGCCGGTGGGCAGCCACTCATCGGTCCCGATGTGGCGCACCGCCCCCACCACATCGCCGTACGCCGCGCGCAGGACGTCCGTTTCACCCATCGGCCAAGGTTCCACGACGCGCCCGGCCTGGCGCAAACTGGTCGTCGTGGAGCGACTCGACGGCGGCAACACGGGGCGCGACGGCGCGCTGACCGGATTCTTCGACTGGGACTTCGCCGGCCCGGTCACCCGCGAATGGGACCTGGCCTTCACCACGTTCTCCTGGGCCCCCTGCACGCGCGGCACGTCGTCACCGCGGAGGGCTTCACGGACTTCCCCGCCCGCCCGCGCAGGCTGCGCCGCTTCCTGGAGACGTACGGCGGCCCGGCCGACGTCCCGGCGTTCCTCACGGTCGTACGGGCCCGGATCGAGGCCCACGCCGAAGGTGTACGCCGCCTCGCCGACGCCGGGGACCCGGTCTTCGCCCGCCTGGTACGACAGGGCGTGACCGACGACCTCGACCGCGCCGTCGCCGAACTGGCGGAGTGGTGAGATGGCCGGTTCAGCGGCTGAAAACGGGAAGACGTCGCGGAACCCGGACTGCCACCATGGCGCCATGAAGCGCGTCGTGATCCTGGGTCGTGGCGGCGCGGGGAAGTCGACTCTCGCGGTACGCCTGGGCGCGGTCACCGGGCTTCCCGTCATCGAGCTGGACACCCACTTCTGGCGCCCCGGCCTCGAGGCGACGCCTCCCGGCGAATGGGCCACGATCCAACGCGAACTCGTACGCGACGAGACGTGGATCATGGACGGCGACCTCGGGCCCTACGACGTCCTCGACGTCCGGCTCCGCGCGGCGGACACCGTCATCCTGCTGGACTTCTCGTTCCGGCGATGCGCGTGGCGAGCGGTCCGGCGGTCACGGGAACGCGCCGACTTCTGGCTTTGGCTCTGGACCTACCGCCGGCGAAGCCGCCCCCTCCTCCTCACGGCGATCGCCACGCACGGCGGTGACGCGAACCTGCACGTGATCCGAAATCCGCGCGCACTGGAACGCCTCGTGGCGCGAGCCGCGACCGGCCGGCCGTGAACGGCCGGTCGCCCGGCCGTCCTGGTCAGGGCGGCGTGAGCGCGAGGAATTCGCGTGCACCTCGTAGGCGGGTGTTCAACCGTGCCTGGGTGCGGGTGCTGTCCAAGCGGACGTCGACGGGGCCGGGGAGGCCGGTGCCACCCACCACGAGAAGATCCACTCGGTCACGATATGGCTGCCGCACAGCGCGGAGCGCCGGCACAGTCAGTCCAGGTAGAGGTGGGCGAGGCGGGGCAGGTGGGCGCGCATCTGGGCCGGGTCGTCGAAGCCCCAGCCGAAGTCGACCGGCGGGTAGCGGATCGTGAAGGAGCCGGGCGGGAGTTGTTCGCCGGTCGCCCTGAGGTGGGCGTTCCAGGCGATGGCGAGGACCTCCTCGCACTCCAGCTCCTCCTGGCCGGCCGCCGTGGCGCGTACGTCGGGGAGGTCGGCCAGGGTGTCGGGGTCGGCCACGGCGCGTTCGAACGCGTCGCGGCCCTGGGCGATGAGCCAGCCGCGGAAATATTCGAAGCCGTCGTCGGAGGCCCCGCCGTTGATCAGGTAGGCGGCGGCCCAGAGGTCGCCGCGGTAGGAGTCGGCCATCAGGTCCCAGAAGGGCTGCGCCGCGGCCACGATCCGGGCCCCGGACAGCGCGGCCAGGATCTCCACCGCATGCCCAGCGACCGCGTACGCGTCACCGGCCGCCCGCGTACGGGCGTCCTCGATCAGTTTCCAGAACTCCTGCCGCTCCATGGGCCGCAGTCTTCCGGGTCTCGATGAACAACGCGTTTCACGCCGTCGTCAACGGCAGTGGTACTTGTCGACCGCGTCGAAGGCGGGCCGGTTGTGTGCTCCGTAGAGAGGGTCCACGACGTCGCGGACCGATGAGCCCGTCTTCAACCTGCTCGCCGAGCCCTTGACCGCCGTGAGGACCGTACGGAACCGCGCGGCGATGTCGGGCGGCGCACTCGCCCGCATCTCCGCGCCGAAGTGGGCGATCATCGTGGCCCTCTCCCGCAGGTCCTTGAAGTCCAGCGGATTCCCGTCGATCGCCTTGCCCGCCTCGCTGCGATACATGATCACGGCGACCTGGAAGGTCGACAGCTCAAGGCAGAAGGCCGAGGCCGCCGTACGGGTCGGCGACGGGGCCGGGGGCGCGGGGTGGGACGCCCCCGGCCCCGTCGCCGCGGGTCGCGCGGTGTCCGTACTGGAACAGCCCGCCATCGCCAGCGCGGCCATTGCGAAGATCATCGTGCGCGGTCCGCTCATTGGCGGAGGGTAGGCCTCGGCGTCCGGGAGGGGTCCCGGCTATGGGGTCAGGCGATGGAGGTCACGGGGGAAAAGCGTTGCGCGGCGGACGTTGTCGGCGCCGGTCAGCCGGGCGGTCCAGCGTTCCAGGCCGAGGGCGAAGCCGCCGTGCGGTGGCATGCCGTGCCTGAAGGCGGCGAGGTAGCCCGCGTACGGCTCCGGGGGTTCCCCTCGGGCCGCCAGGGCCGTGAGGTAGTCCTCGTGGCGGTGGAGGCGCTGGCCGCCGGTGACCAGTTCCAGGCCGCGGAAGAGCAGGTCGAAGCTGTTGGAGTACTCCGTCCGGCCGGGTTCGGGGTGGGTGTAGAAGGGGCGCTTGGCCATCGGGTAGCCCGTGACGAAGAGGAACTCGCTGCCGTACTCGCGCAGCGCCCACTGCGACAGCCGGCGCTCGTGGGCGGGGGCGAGGTCCGGCTCGCCGCGAGGGTCCTCGCCGGTACGGGCGGCGAGGAGTTCCTGGGCCTCGGTGAAGTGGATCTCTGGGATCCGCTCGGGAACGCCCGGCGGTTCGATCTCCAGCAGGGCGCACGCCTCGGCGGCCTGGCGCGTGACGGCGGCGGTCATGGCGGCGAGGACCTCGCGCAGTACCGCCATCACGTCGCGATGGTCGGTGACGAAGCCGAGTTCGGCGTCCAGTGAGGTGTACTGCGCCAGGTGCCGCGCGGTGTCGTGAGGCTCGGCACGGAAGACCGGGCCGGTCTCGTAGACGCGTTCGAAGACGCCGACCATGGCCTGCTTGAAGAACTGCGGGGACTGCGCGAGGTAGGCGCGAGTGCCGAACCAGTCGATCCCGAAGACGTCGGCGCCGGACTCGGTGGCCGAGGCCACGACCTTGGGCGTGTGGATCTCGGTGAACCCGCGTGCGTCCAGGGCCGCGCGGAAGCCCGCCACCGAGGCAGCGGAGATGGCGTGAGGGGCGCGCAGCAGCGGATGCCGCAGGGTGACGGGCGCGTGGTCGAGGATGGTCGGCAGAGTGGCCGGTACCGCGGGGCGGTAGAGGTCGAACGGCGGCGCCGCGGCCGGCCCTGACAGGGCGACCACGGCCGGGGAGGTCACCTCGACCCCGCCCGGCGCCCGCGTACTGGCCGTCGCGGTTCCGGTGATCTGCAGGACGGTCTCTTCGGAGATGCCACCGGCGGCGGCCATGACCTGCGGTTCGGTGACTACCACCTGAGCCAGGCCCGAACGGTCCCGCAGAATGAGGAAGACCACCGATTTGAGCGTGCGCCTGCGGTGCAGCCAGCCCTGTACGGTCACCTGCCGGCCGATCCGCCGCGGAAGCTCCGCGGCCAGGGTCCGTGCGGTGCCGGCGGTCGTGTGCGTGGAGATCATCACAAGCCTCTGATGGGTGAGTGGTGATCCCTTGGGAGTGCGGGCGAGAAGGGAACTCGCGGTGCCACCGCACTTTCGCCGCCGCCGAGCGAACGGCGGCCTCGAACGGCCCGGTAACGGGGACCGGCCGGCGGGGCATCGAGCACGACGTGCCGTTCCTCCCCGCGCTCGGGAGGGTCTTCGTCACCAGGGAGCGGGTCCGCCTTCGCAGCTGCCGGCGGCTCTCTCCTGCCTGCCCTGATCCGGTGACTACTCGTCTCCGTCATCGCGTTGACGGCAGCGTACGTACGCAGCGTCACGAACGGCAACCGATTTAGACCGGCACGGCGCGCCTCGGGGATCGACTTGCCTTATTCGAAAACTTGTTCGATGATGGCCGGGTGAGCGGACTATCGGCGCAGGTCACGGAGGGTTTTTCGGCTCTGTCGACGATCACGTCGGTGCCGGTGCTGCCCGCGTTGCACGCGGTGGTTCCGGGCGGAGGGCTGCGTCCGGGGACGGTCACGAGCGTCGAGGAGTCCGCCACACTCGCGCTGGCACTGACCGCCGGGCTCGGTGACGAATGGGCCGCCGTCGTCGGCCTGCCGGAGGCGAACATCGACGCCGTCGCGGCCATGACCCCTCGCACGAGTGACCCTGCGGGTGGCATCACGGGCAGCGCTGTGGGTGAGCTCACGGGTGACCTCACCCGCCGACGCGGCGACGTGGGGCCTCGGACGGGGGATCCGCTGCGGATACTGCTCGTCGACGACCCCGGACGGCGGTGGGCGGACGTGGTCGCGGCGTTGACCGAGGCGTGCGCGCTGGTGCTGGCCCGGCCGCCGGAGCGGCCCGCGCCGCAGGCGGTGCGGCGTCTCGGGGCGCTCGCCCGGCGCAACGGGTGTGCGCTGGTCGTGGCCGGTCCATGGCAGGGCGCCGATCTGCGGTTGCGCGTCGAGCGCGGTCACTGGGCCGGGGTCGGGACGGGCCATGGGCACCTGCGCGGGCGCCGTGCGCTCGTGTCGGCCTCCGGGCGCGGCGCGGCGGGCGCAGGGCTGAGCGCCTGGCTGTGGCTGCCCGGCCCGGACGGTTCGGTGACGGTGGCGGCGGCCCCCGAGGAAGCCACATCCCGCCCGGCCCTGACGGCCGCCGGATGACCGGCTCACATGGCCGCTCGCGCCTCGGCGGCCGGGCGACCGGCGTCGCCGCGCTGGCGGCGGCCCGATGACCGCCGCGCACGGCCGTGACCGGCGGGCGGACCGGCCGACCGTGACCGCCCGGATGGCCGGCTCGCGCGGGTGCTCGCGTCTCGGCTACCGAACGACCGCCCCGACCGGCGCGCTGGTGGCGGGCGGATGACGGCCGCGCGGGTGCTCGTTGTCTGGTGTCCGGACTGGCCGGTCACCGCGACCGGGTTGGACGCCGCCACCCCGTCGGCCGTGATCTCGCGCGCCATGGTCGAGGCGTGTTCGTCCGCGGCGCGGGCGGTCGGCGTACGGCGGGGGCAGCGGGTCAGGGACGCTCAGCGGCACTGTCCCGACCTGGTGGTACGTGACCGTGATCTCGACGCCGAAGGGCGGATGTTCGAGTCGGTGGCCTCGGCGGTCGCCAGGATCACGCCGTGGGTCGAGGTCGTACGGCCGGGGGTGTGCGCGATTCCGGTACGCGGCGCGGCGCGCTATCACGGCACCGGACACGAGGAGGACGAGGAGTCGCTGCGGATCCACGTGCAGGATGCCGTGGTCGAGCACGGGTTCGACTGCGGGACGGGCATCGCCGACGGGCCGTTCGCGGCGGAGCTGGCGGCGCGCGCGGACGAGGGCGGGGTCGTCGTTCCGGCGGGCGGTACGCCGGCGTTCCTCGACCCGTACCCGGTGACGGTGCTCGGCCGGCCGGAGCTCGCCGGCCTGCTGGACCGGCTGGGCGTACGTACGCTGGGCGCGTTCGCGGCGCTGCCGGCGCGGCATGTGGCGGGGCGGTTCGGTACGGACGAGATCCGGGCGCACCGGCTGGCGCGCGGGCTGGATCCGAGGCCGCTCGCGCCGCGGTCCCCGCACGGGGACCTGAGCGTGTCGATGGAGTTCGACCCACCGGCCGTGGCCGCCGAACAGGTCGTCTTCGCCGCCAAGTCCCTCGCCGAGCGGCTGCACGACGTGCTCGCCGCCGAGGCGCTGACCTGCGTACGGCTCGGGGTCGAGGTGACGGGCACCGACGGGCGTACGCTCACTCGGCTGTGGCGGCACGACGGCGCGCTGTCGGCCCTGGCCGTCGCCGAGCGGGTCCGCTGGCAGCTCACGTCCTGGGAGAACACCGGGCAGGAAGGCGGCATCACCCACCTCCACCTCCTCCCCGACCAGCTCGTCGCCGACGAGGGCCGGCAGGAGGCGCTGTGGGGCGAGGTCACCGTCTCCGATCGCGTCGAACGGGCGGCGGCGCGGATCCAGGCCATGCTCGGCCACCAGGCGATCACCCGGCCGTTCCCCTCCGGCGGGCGCGGGCCGGGCGAGCGTATCGTCCGGGTGCCCGTCGGCGACCTGCCGCCGGAACCCCTCACCGAGGGCCCCTGGCCGGCGCGTACGCCCGCCCCCGCGCCGGCCGTCGTCCACCCCGAGCCGCTGCCCGCCGTGGTGACCGACGCCGGCGGCGCGCCCGTCACGGTGAGCGCCCGGTGCGTGGTGTCCGCGCCGCCGCACCAGGTCGAGATCGCCGGCCACCGCCTGCCCGTGACGGCGTGGACGGGGCCGTGGCCGGCGCGCGAACGCTGGTGGGACCCGGCGCGTACGCGGCGCCGCGCGCGGTTCCAGATCGTCACCGGGGACGGCCGCGCGTACCTGTTCGTCGTGGAGGGCGGCCGCTGGCAGGTCGAGGCGGGCTATGACTGAGGCGGGCACCTGATGGGCTGGAACAATCCGGACATTCCGTGGCGGGAGTTCGAGCGCCGCCTATCCTGGGGCGAGCGCGCCCCCGCCGAACCGCCGAGTTCGCCCAGGCCACGACCGCACAGGGAGAAAGGCGGCTGGGCCGAGCTCCACTGCCACTCCTCCTACAGCTTCCTCGACGGCGCCTCGGCCCCGGGCGAGCTGATCAAGGAGGCGGTACGCCGAGGCGTCGAGGCCGTGGCGATCACCGACCACGACGGCATGTACGGCGCGGTGCAGCTCAAGGAGGCCGCGAAGGGCACCGGCGTGGGCACGATCTTCGGCGCCGAGCTGAGCCTCGATCGGCCGGCGCAGGGCGAGCCCGATCCGGGCGGGCGGCACCTGCTGGTGCTGGCGCGCGACGTCGAGGGGTACGGGAGGCTGAGCGCCGAGATCACCCGGGCGCAGCTCGCCGGCGGCGAGAAGGGCCGTCCGGTCTACGACCTGGCCGACCTGGCGAACGCGCACGGCGGCCACTGGGCGGTCCTCACGGGCTGCCGCAAGGGCGCCGTGCACCGCGGCGGCGACCCGGAGACCGAGCTGCGCGCGCTGATCGAGATGTTCGGGCGGGACAACGTCTTCGCCGAGCTGATCGACCACGACCAGCCGCTCGACGACGCGCGCAACGATGCGCTGCACAACCTCGCGAACCGTACCGGCGTGGCCGTCATCGCCTCGAACAACGTGCACTACGCCGCGCCCGCCGACGCCACGCTCGCCGAGGCGCTGGCCGCCGTACGCGCCCGGCGCGGCCTCGACGACATGGTGTCCTGGCTCCCGGCGACCGGCACCGCGCACGTACGGTCGGCCGAGGAGATGGCGGTACGTCTGGAGCGTTTCCCCGGCGTGCTCGAGCGCACGGTCGAACTGGGCCGCTCGTGCGTGTTCGACCTCGACCTGGTCGCCCCGAACCTGCCGAACTGGCTCGTCCCCGAGAGGCACACCGAGTCGACCTGGCTGCGGCACCTGGTCGCCGAGGGCGCCGCCGAACGGTACGGGCCGCAGAAGCGCGCGCGGAAGGCGTACCGGCAGATCGCCATGGAGCTGAACGTCATCGACCAGCTCGGCTTCCCGGGCTACTTCCTGATCGTGCAGGAGATCGTGGAGTTCTGCCGCGACAACGACATCCTGTGCCAGGGGCGTGGCTCGGCGGCCAACTCCGCGGTCTGCTACGCGCTGGGCATCACCGGAGTCGACGCGGTACGGCACAACCTGCTGTTCGAACGCTTCCTTTCCCCCGGCCGCGACGGGCCGCCCGACATCGACCTGGACATCGAGCACCGGCGGCGCGAGGAGGTCATCCAGCACGTCTATGAGAAGTACGGCCGCGACCGGGCCGCGCAGGTCGCCAACGTCATCAGCTACCGGCCGCGGATGGCCGTACGCGACGCAGCGCGCGCCCTCGGCTTCTCCCCAGGCCAGCAGGACGCATGGTCCCGCCAGCTCTCGCCGCACGAGCCGCTGCCGCCGGACGGGATCCCGGAGGCGGTCACCGAGCTGGCCGACCGGATGCAGCGGCTCCCCCGACACCTCGGCATCCACTCCGGCGGCATGGTCATCTGCGACCGGCCGATCGGCGAGGTCTGCCCGGTCGAGTGGGCCCGCATGCCGGGCCGCAGCGTGCTGCAGTGGGACAAGGACGACTGCGCCGCCGTGGGGCTGGTCAAGTTCGACCTGCTCGGGCTGGGCATGCTGTCGGCGCTGCACGACACCTTCGACCTCGTCGCGCGGCACCACGGGCACCGCTACGACCTGCACAACATCCCGACGGAGGACCCGGAGGTGTACGCGATGCTGTGCGACGCCGACACGGTCGGGGTGTTCCAGGTCGAGTCGCGCGCCCAGATGGCCACGCTGCCGCGGCTCAAGCCGGAGCGGTTCTATGACCTGGTGGTCGAGGTCGCGCTGATCCGGCCGGGCCCGATCCAGGGCGGTTCGGTCCACCCGTACCTCCGGCGCCGCAGCGGGCTGGAGCCGCCGGACCTGCCGCACCCGCTGATGCGGGGCGCCCTGGAACGGACCATGGGCGTGCCGCTGTTCCAGGAGCAGATGATGCAGCTCGCCGTGGACTGCGCGGGGTTCACCCCGGCGGAGTCCGACGCGCTGCGGCAGGCCATGAGCTCCAAGCGCGCCCCCGAACGCATCGAACGCCTCCACGCACGCCTCCTGGAGGGCATGGCCGAGCGCGGCATCTCCGGCGAGATCGCCGAGGAGGTGTACGAGAAGATCCTCGGCTTCGCGAGCTTCGGGTTCCCCGAGTCGCACGCGCAGAGCTTCGCGCACCTCGTCTACGCCAGCGCGTACCTGAAACGGCACTACCCGGCGGCGTTCTCCGCGGCGCTGCTGCGCAACCAGCCGATGGGCTTCTACAGCCCGCAGACCCTGATCGGCGACGCGCGGCGGCACGGCGTACGCGTGCTGGGCGTGGACGTCAACGCGAGCGCCGACCTGGCGACGCTGGAGGAGCCGCACACGCCCGCCGGCGACGGCCCGCACCGGCCCTCGCGCCCGCAGCCGGCGATCCGGCTGGGCTTGTCGTACGTGCGCAACCTCGGCGGTGACGCCGCCGAACGCCTCGCGGCCGCCCGGCCGTACACCGGCCTGGAGGACCTGGTCCGGCGGGTGCCGCTGCCGGTGGCGGCCCTGGAGGCGCTGGCCACCGCGGGCGCGTTCGGCTGCTTCGGCCTCGGACGTCGCGAGGCGCTGTGGGCGGCGGGGGCGCTGGCTCGCGCGGGCGCCGACCAACTGCCCGGCACCACCCCGGGCACGGACCCGCCCGCGCTGCCGGCCATGACGGCGATCGAGGAGACCATCGCCGACCTGTGGGCCACCGGGACGTCCTCCGTGCACCCGATCGCCCACGTGCGCGGCACGCTCGACGAGCGCGGCGTCCTGTCGCTGGCGGCGCTCCGCGACGTACCGGGCGGCACGAACGTCCTGGTCGCGGGCGTGGTGACGCACCGGCAGCGGCCGGGAACCGCCGGCGGCGTCATCTTCTTCAACCTGGAGGACGAGACCGGCATGGCCAACGTAATCTGCCGCCCGCAGGTCTGGGAGCGGTACCGCGCGATGGCCTTCCAGGCACAGGCGATGGTCGTGCACGGCCGCCTCGAACGCCACGACGGCGCCGCGAACCTCATCGCCACCCGCCTGCGCCGCCTGCCCGTGGCGACGATGACGAGGAGCCGTGACTTCCGGTGAATTTACGAGCGCGTGGGCTTCTCCCCCGGATCCGCGGAAATCACCGCAGCGTGTCGACAACGGTTCCGGGAAACGGCCAGGTCACCCTCTCAGTGCCCGTATGGGAGGACCTCCTGCGCGACCAGCTCCGCGCGGGTGGCCTGTGGACCCGCGACGCGCGCGGCCCGAGCTACGCCGAGCTGCGCCCGTACGGGCCGCGTACGACGCCGGGGTTCCCGGTCTACGCCGACCTGGAGGCACGGCTGCTGGACGCACGCGAGCACCCCGACCCCGCGATCGCGCACACCCTGGCCACCTGCTCCGCGTACGCCTACTCGTCTGCGGAGACCGTCTCGATGATCATGGCGAGGATGGGGCTCGAGGAGAACCACTGCCGGATGATCTCCTCCTCGGTCGACGCGATGTTCATCCGGTCGACCGCGTTCCTGGTCCAGAGCCGGAGCGGGCGGGTCGCGATCCTCTGCTACCGCGGCACCGAGCCGATGAACTTCATCAACTGGATGACCGACGCCGACGTCGAGCCCGAACGCATGAACTACCGGTTCGGCGACCCCGACACCACCGTGCACGCCGGCTTCTACCGCAACGTACGCGCGACGCGTTACGAGGTGACCACCGCCCTGAAACACGCCTGCCACGGCCGCTCGGTGTGCGTGCCGTTCCCCGAGGGGCTGGAGCGACTCGAGGCGCTGTACGTCACCGGGCACAGCCTCGGCGGCGCGATGGCCGCGATGATGGCCGTGATGCTCCGGCACGAGAAGAAGTACCGCGACGACATCACCTCGAGGCTGCGGGCGGTCTACACGTACGGCCAGCCGATGATCGGCGACCCCGCCTTCGCCCGCGCCTGCGAGAACGACCGCTTCCTACACGACCGGGTGATCCGCTACGTCTACGACAGCGACGTCGTCCCCCACCTCCCGCCGATGACGAGCGGCCCGTACCGCCACTTCGGCCGCGAGTACCACTACCGCGTCCCCCACGTACGGAACACCGTGCTCGACCTCGCGCGCCAGCCGCACGACGGCCGCGAGGGCCGCCTGGAAGAACGCGACACCCCCGCACGCCAGACCGTGAGCCTCCTGGGCGGCGCAGGCCTGGCCGTCCTGTCCTTCATCGGCAACCGCCTGCGCCCCCTGCGCTCCCTGCCTGCCGTGTACTCCTTCGAGGACCACCGGCCGCACCACTACATCACCGCCCTGACCCCGCGCGGCGTACAGAACGAGTACGGCGACTGACAGAACTAGGGCCTGCTTCACGTTCCGCCACGCAGGGACGGCGGAAAATGTGAAGCAGGCCCTAGGGTCTGACACCGTGGGCCCGCTGGTAGGCGGGCCCACGGCTGGGTTCACAGCGACGACGGCCGAGAACTTCCCTGGCTGTCAGCGGACGATCCGGCCGCCGCGGTGGTGCTGGGGTGAACTACCCCACGCAGCCACCGGCGGAGTTGCTCCACAGCGGCTGGACGGCGAAGGTGCCGCCCGAGGTGCTGATGGTGTGCAGGCCGGTCCAGGCGCACAGGTCGCCGTTCTCCTCGCCGCCGGCGTCGTACCAGGCGTTGAGCAGCGGGTCGGTGATGGTCTCGGCCAGCTCGTGGCCTTCGACGATGCTCACGCCGTCCAGCGAGCTGCCGGTGACGCTTCCCGAACCGCAGCTGGCGCCGGCGTCGGACATGTAGGGCAGGTCGGTGTAGGTGATGTTCGGGTTGGACGAAACGGCGCCGTGGTAGGCGCACCACTGCGTACCGAAGCCGGGGGTCGAGTGTCCGGTCGGCGTGGCCACGACGATCTCCACGTTGACCGAACCGCCGGTCCCGAAGTGGGACGCGGCACGGGCCGCCGTGGCCTGGATCTGAGCGTCACTCGGGGCGGAGGGGACCGCCGTGGAGTCGGACCACGTGCCGCCCAGACGCGTGTTGTTGCTCGCGCCGTACTGGTTGACCGAGGCCAGCCAGTTGCTTCCGCCCACGGACCCGAGGAAGTTGGTCAGGTAAGACTGCTCGCCGGACGGGTCCGATCCCCAACCCCAGAAGTCGATGTACACGACCGGGGCGTTCTGGACCGGGCCGCCGTGGTTGATCAGGTTGCTCTTGAGAAGCGGCCTCACGCTGCCGTTGTTGACCTTCATCACGTGCGTGCTGTGCGTGCGGGCCTGGGGGGCCGCGGACGCCGAGGACACGCCGGCCAGGGAGGTGGCGGCGGCCGCGACGAGGGCCACCGCACCGGCGGCCATCCGTGCCTTTGTCATTCCGTACATGGCGGGGATTCCTCCTACCGCCCACCGGCTCCGTTACCGGCGGGCCTTTGGTCGTGCGGCCGTGAGGGTGTACGGCCGCGCTGCCCTACGTCCGACAAGCGGACCTAGAAACGACCAGCAGATGCCCTCTGCTGACGTTCCAGCAGACCGTGACACGAGTCAGGAGCCTGGTAAATAGATCGGCCAAGGCCGGACAAAACGCACAGAAGGTCTTGTCTCGGGAGGCAATACATGCCGTACGGAACCACAAAGACGGCCCGACCGTAAATGTAAAGAAGTTCCTTATTTCGCCCCGCGAACTGCAGAAACATCCCAACCGCATTTCGATGGCATGCGCGATGACCAGGGACGATTCAAAAGCGATCTTCGGTCCGACTCACAAAATGCAAAGAAGTTACTAAGATCGCGATGAACTGCGGAAACTACCGACTGTGCACCCTGACAACACGGTTCGCGACCTCCACCGATCTGTCAACGAAGCCAGAAAACGGTGCTGAAAATCGGGCCGCCGGCCCCTCGGTTGACTCCGATGTTGACCGCGTTACCTCGGCCGCAGCATCGCACGAGAGCGAAAAGTTCTCAGCACGCCGAAACGCCCACCCGCAGATGGCACGGCGGATATTCATCGGACCGGACTGGACCGTTCAGACGTTTCCTTTTACCGGCGTGCGCGTGGAGGCGGTCGACGGGCCCGCGGTCTCGCGGTTTCAGTCGGCGCAGAGCTGGGTGTGCAGGGTGTCTTCGGCCCACCGGGCCCAGGCTTCGGGCGACCAGCCGCGGTCGCGGACGAAGACGAGGTACAGCTCGGGGCTGAGCACGCCGAACAGCAAGTCGGCTCCGTGTTCGGCTGTGACGCCGTCGCGCGCTCCGGGCTTGGCGACCAGGGCCTTCGCGGCGGCGGCGTGGACGACGTAGCGCGGGTCCTCGTCGTACTGCCACAGGGCGGCGATCTCGGGGTCGGTCGCGGCGGCGGTGGCCATGACGCCGGTGATGGCGGCGACGCGCTCGAGGATCTCCCGCGTTCCGCGTACGTGGGCCTGTAGGTGGGCACCGGCGGTCTCGGCGGCCATCGCTTCGCGGAACCACGTCCGGTCCATCGTCGCCACGGGCTCGTCGTCGCCGGCGATCGTGACGTCGGACAGTTCCTTCAGCAGCGTCCGCTTGTTGCCGAAGACGAAGTAGATGGTCTGTACGGCCACGCCGGCCCGGTCGGCGACCTCCTGCAGGCTCGTCGCGCCGTAGCCCTGCTCGACGAAGAGCTCCCCGGCGGCCGCGATGATGCGCCGCCGGGTCTCGCGGGCCTTCTCCGCGCGCTTATTGACCTTCATGGCTAGAGCATAACTCTAGAGTCAGCGACTAAGGCTTCCGCGGCGCTTCGCGAGGCGTTCGAGCCGGGCGAAGACCACGACCCCAGCGGCGGTGATCAGGATCGGCTGGACGAGCAGCCAGCCGAGGCTCAGAGGCCGGCCCCGCAGGAGGATGTCGCGCATGGCCTCGATGCCGGGCGCGAGGGGGACGAACACCCGGCTGAGGGCGGCGATCCAGCCGGGCATGGCGCTGAGCGGCACCAGGGTCCCGCCGGCGATGGCGCAGATCGCCACGGAGAGCTGCGTGACGATCTCGATGCGCCGGTACGCGAGCGTGAGGCCGCACAGGACGAGGGCCAGCCCGCAGGTGCCGACGACGATGGCCGCCATCGGCACCAGGAGCCGCGGATCGAGCGGCACGTCGCCGCCGCCGAGCACGATGGCCACCACGCCGGTGACCAGGACGGCCAGTACGGTCGGCAGCGCCGAGACGACGGCCGCGACCTGGCGGCCGAGGATCAGCGCCGCCGAGGGCAGCCGGGTGAGGTAGGCCTGCTCCAGGACGCCGGACTGGATGTCGCCGAGGTAGCTCCAGAACACCCGATTGACCTGTTCGTGGACGAACGTCAGCGCCACCATCCCCAGCAGCGTGGGCAGGAGCAGGTCCGCGCGCAGCCGCCCGCTCCCCATGAACAGCACGATGAGCAGGTAGAAGATCGGGAACGTCACCATCTGGATGAGCGTCTGCCGCCAGTCGGCCGCGAGACCGAGCAGGCCCTTACGGACCTCGTTGGCGCATCCGCCCGCGAACCCCTCGTACATGATCGTTCCTCTCAGTACTGATCGAGCCGGCCGTCGCGTACGGCGCGGCGGTGGTTGCGGACGAAGAGCACGCCCCCGAGGACGCAGAGCGCGACGGTGTAGGCGATCAGCCACGGCAGCGTGCCGTCGGCCCAGATGCCGGGCAGCGACCGCCCGCCGAACAGCGTCTTCGTGGTGGCCTCGACGCCCAACGTGGTCGGCAGGAACCGGGCCACGACCGCCAGCCGGCCCGGGTAGTACGCCAGGGGCAGGAACGAGCCGTTGAGCAGCAGGATCAGCGTGGTGAACATCGACTGCAGCGCCCCGACCATCGGGGAGACGATCGCGATCGCCGCCAGTACGAACGTGAACGCCAGCACGTTGACCAGCACGAGCCCGTACGTGACGAGGGCCGCCCAGCGCAGCGGGACCGTGACGCCGGCCACGAGCATGGGCACCGCGACGGCGACCGCGGCGACCGCCACGCCGAACACCGACGCGGTCACCAGCCGGCCGAGCATCGGGACCCACGGCGGCGCGGGCGACATCAGGGCCTGGCCGAACGTTCCGGTGCGCTTCTCCTCGACCAGGTCGGCGACCATCACCAGGGCGGCGTACTGCAGGAACCAGTAGGAGCCGATCGCGACGAGCATCTGGGGAAGCAGGTCGTGGCGCAGCCCGCCCTGCCCCACCACGAACTGCAGGCCCAGGAAGAGCACGGCGCTGATCACCAAGGTGACCACGTGCCCGATGGGATGCGCGAGCTGGATCGCCAGCCCCTTGCGCACCTCGGCCCGGAGTACGCCCCAAGCCCTAGTCATTCGCGGGCTCCCGGATCAGGGTGAGGAAGACCTCTTCCAGGCCGGGCCGAACCTGGGCGAGCGACCGCAGGGGGATCCGCCGCCCGCGCAGCAGGTCGAGCAGGTCATAGACGCCGTCGGAGTCCGCGATCGCCCCGGTGATCACGGTCGTCCCGTCGCGCCTCGCGACCTCGAAGCCCGCCGGCAGGACCTCCGCGGGCACGCTCCCGTCGACCCTGAGCTCGTACCTGTCGCGCCGCCGGTGGCCGGCCAGCAGCTCGCGGGTCGGGCCGTCGGCGACCACCCGCCCGCTCCGCATGACGGCGACCCGGTCGCACAGCTCCTCGACCACGTCGAGCTGATGCGTCGTGACCAGCACCGTCGTGCCCCGGTCGCGGGCGAGCGCGCCGATCCGGTCCTTGACCGTACGGGTGGCCTCGACGTCCAGGCCGAGCGTGGGCTCGTCCAGCAGCACGATCGGCGGATCGGCGATCAGCGCGGCGGCGATCGCGACCTTCTGCTGCATACCGCGGGAGAAACCGCCGACCTTGTCCTGGCGGCGGTCCCACAGCCCCAGGTCGGTCAGCAGTTCCTCGGCCCGTGCCCGCGCCGCGGCCTTGCGCATCCCCTTCAGCCGCCCGAAGTACATGAGGTTCTGCCAGGCCGACAGCGTCCAATAGACGTTGCGGGACCCCTCCAGCACCGCGCCGAACTGCTCCATCGCCGCCGAACGCCGCCGGGCCACGTCGAAGCCGTTCAGTCGTACCTGCCCGGAGGTGGCGGCCAGCAGCCCCGCCACGATCTTGATCGTCGTGGTCTTGCCCGCACCGTTCGGTCCGAGGAACCCGAACACCGACCCGGCGGGCACGTTGAGCGAGACGTCGTCGACCGCCCGCACCCCCGACGATCCATAGACCTTGGTCAGCGCGCTGATCTCGATCGCGTCCACGGCACACTCCGAATCTAACTAGAGTCCATCACTAGTGAGCAACTCTAGAAATAAGCTACAACCATGAACGGCGTCAAGGGCGCGAGAATCGGGGCATGCTGCGAATCGGCTCCGTCGTGCTGGGTGTCTCCGACGTACGGCGGGCGGCCGCGTTCTGGACGGCGGCTCTCGGGTACGTCCCGCTCGGCGAGATCGAGGACGACTGGGTGATCCTGGCGCCCGCAGCTCCGACCGAGGGAGCCGGGCCGCGACTCTCGCTCAGCCTCAGCGACACACCCGTGCAGGAATACCCGCGGATCCATCTGGACCTGTACGCCGGGGACGCCGCCGACCAGGCCGCCGAGGTCGAGCGCCTGGTGTCGCTGGGTGCCCGCCGCGTCGACTGGGACCGCTACCCCGACGACGCCGACTTCATCGTGCTCGCCGACCCCGACGGCAACCGCTTCTGTGTGATCGACACCGGCCGGGGCGCGGCCACGTGACCGGCCCTCGGATTTCACGAATTCAGGCGTCGCCCGGCCAATGTCGTCTGACGTAAGACACCACTAAAGCAAATGTCGCCTGACCTGTTCAGGGCCGATCGACTCAATGTCGTCCGACGAATTCAATAGGACTCGATCTTGCACGGGCCACCCGCAAAAAACCTTAGAGAGCCCACAAAACCCCAGGTCAGAGCATGTTTGGGCAAGATCACAAAATCCGCCGCCGTTGCCGTCCAACCCATTTGGGTGTATCGGTAGCTGCAATGCGAAAGACCGTTCTCCGAGGCAGGCTTGCCCTATGACCACGCGTTGCGTCATCGTCGATGACAATTACCAGTTCCGAACCGTTGCGGGCCGTCTCCTGCACGGCGGCGAGATGGCGGTCGTCGGCATGGCGTCGAACAGCGCCGAGGCCCTCGCGACGATCAACGAGACCCAGCCGGACGTCGCACTCGTCGACGTGCGGCTCGGCGGTGAGTCCGGATTCGACCTCGCCGAGCACATCCACCGGATGTTCCAGCATGCGGTGGTCATCCTCGTGTCCACGTATCCGGCGGAGGATCTGGAACAGGCCGTCACCGGCCCCTTCCTCACCAAGACCGAGCTGTCCGGCAGTGCCATTCACGCGATCATGAACCACCATGCCGTCAGCGAACGAGAGGCCGAACCCGCTCGGCCGTGAAGCGCATGAACGCCTCCGGGTCGGGGTCGTCGGCGGTCGGCTGGAGCACGACGGTGTCGGCACCGGCCGCCGCGTGGCGTTCGACGGCGTCGGCGATCGCGTGCGCGTCGCCGGCGACGCCCGCCTGAGAGCCCGCGCGCCGCAGGCGTTCGGCGGCGTCCGGGCCGGTCGCGGCCTCGAGATAGACGATCACCTGATGAGGATCGGTACGCCCCGCCGCCGCGCGGCCCTCGTCCACGAGCTCACGGGCGCGGCGTACGCCTTCCGGAGGTGTGCCTCCGGTCAGGATGGTCCCGTCGGCGGCCTCGCCGCACAGCCGCAGGGTCCGCGGGCCGGTGGCGCCCGCGAGGATCGGCGGCGCGGGCGCCGGAGGCCAGTCGAGCGCGACCGCGTCGAGCCGGACGTACCGGCCGTCGGCGGTCACCGTCTCCCCCGCCAGCAGGGCGCGCAGCGCCGTGAGGTGCTCGCGCAGCAGGGTCATGGGCGACTCGGCCCGCGCGCCGACCTGCGCCATCCAGTCCTGTACGCCGTGGCCGACCCCGATGATCGCCCGGTCGGGGAAGAGCCGGTGCATCGTGGCGATCTCCATGGCCGCGATCGCGGCGTTGCGCAGGGGTACCGGGAGCAGCCCGACGCCGACGCGCAGCCGCGTCGTCCACGCCAGCACCGCGCTCGCCGTGGCGATGCCGCTCCCCCAGAAGCAGTCCTCCCACAGCCAGAGCTCTTCCAGTCCCGCCTCGTCGGCGGCCCGAGCGACGGCGCGCAGCCGTTCGGGTGGCAGCTGGGGCAGGCACACAGCACCGAGAACCGTCATGGGCCCATCCTCGCCCACCCGCGCCCGGAGTACGGAGTACGCCGCCCGATCTGCGACGCTGTTCGGGAAGCTTCCAGTGCCGACGGCCGCGGCACGTTCCGCGGTGTGAAGGAGGAGGGCATGACCGCGACGCCGGTCCGGCGGACCATCAGGGCGGACGCCTCATGAGCGCGCTCGAGCGCGACCTGAGCGCCGCGATCGGCGGTGAGGTCGACTTCTCCGACCTGCGGCGGGCCGAGTACGCCTATGACGCCTCGGTCTACCGGCGGGTGCCGCTCGGCGTGCTCTTCCCAAGATCCACCGAGGACGTCGTCGCCGCCGTCAACGTCGCGCGCGAGCATGACGTGCCGATCACCCCGCGCGGCGCGGGCACCAGCATCGCGGGCAACGCCATCGGCGAGGGCATCGTCCTGGACTTCTCCCGGCACCTCGATCGCATCATCTCGATCGACCCCGAGACCCGGACCGCCGTCGTACAGCCGGGCGTCGTCCTCGATCACCTGAACGCCGCCGCCGCCAAGCACGGCCTGCGGTTCGGCCCGGACCCGTCCTCGCGCAGCCGCTGCGTGCTCGGCGGCATGATCGGCAACAACGCCTGCGGGACGCGTGCGCTCGTCTACGGCCGTACGGCCGACAACGTCGAGGCCCTGGACGTGGTCCGCTACGACGGGACGCCGCTGACCGTCCGCGCGTTCGGCAACGAGACCGGCGACCCGTTCATCGAGGGGCTGCGGGCGCTGCGCGACCGGCACCTGTCCACGATCCGCACCTCGCTGGGCCGCTTCCCCCGGCAGATCTCCGGCTACGCGCTGGAGCACCTCCTGCCCGAGAACGCCTTCAACGTCGCACGCGCCCTGGTGGGCACCGAGGGCACCTGCGCGCTGACGCTCGGCGCGACGCTGCGGCTCGTCGAGGAGCCGAAGACCAAGGTCCTCGTCGTCCTGGGGTTCCCCGACTTCGTGGCGGCCGGCGACGCCGTACCGGAGGTCCTGACGCACGGGCCGAACGCCTGCGAGGGGCTCGACACGCACATCGTCGCGATGGCCGGCGGCGGGCACGGCCTGCTCCCGGAGGCCGAATCCTGGCTGCTCGTGGAGTTCGGCGGGGACGAGGCGGAGGGACGCGCCAGGGCCCTGGCGCGCGCCTTCCCCGGCGCCATGGTCGAGACCGACCCGGCCCGCCAGGCCGCGGTCTGGCGGATCCGCACCGACGGCGCGGGCCTGGGCTCGCGCGGCCCCGGCGGCGTACAGGCGTGGCCGGGCTGGGAGGACTCCGCGGTGCCGCCGGACCGGCTCGGCGGCTACCTCGGCGACCTGCGGGACCTGTTCGGGCGGCACGGCCTGAACGGTGCGGCGTACGGCCACTTCGGCGAGGGCTGCCTGCACATCCGGCTCGACTTCGACCTCATGAGCGAGGCCGGGCGCAAGCAGTTCCGCGAGGTCATCGAGGAGGCGACCCGGCTGGTCGTGGCCCACGGCGGCAACCCGTCGGGCGAGCACGGCGACGGCCGTGCACGCTCCGACGTACTCCCGCTGGTGTACGGCGCCGAGACGTTGCGGGCGTTCGCCGAGTTCAAGGGCGCCTGGGACCCCGCGGGCCGCCTCAACCCGGGGATCATCGTCGACCCCGAACCCGTCGACGACCGCCTGCGCACCGCGGACATGCCGGCCGCGCCGCGTACGTTCCTGCCGTTCGCCGATGACCACGGCGACATGCGTCAGGCGCTGCACCGCTGCGTCGGCGTCGGCAAGTGCCGCAGCCGGCAGGGCGGCGTGATGTGCCCCAGCTACCGCGCCACGCTCGACGAGACGCACTCCACGCGCGGGCGCGCCCGGCTGCTGGAGGAGATGCTGCGCGGCGAGCTGATCGACGACGGCTGGCGGTCCAAGGAGGTGCACGAGGCCCTCGACCTGTGCCTTTCGTGCAAGGGCTGCGCCTCCGACTGCCCGGTCAACGTCGACATGGCCACCTACAAGTCCGAGTTCCTGCACCACCACTACAAGCGCCGGATCCGCCCGATGGCGCACTACTCGATGGGCTGGCTGCCGCTGTGGCTGCGGCTCGGGCGCGGGCCGATCCGCGCGGCGTCCTCCAAGGGACGGGTCGCGCAGGCCCTGGCCGGCGTGGCCAAGCGCCTCGGCGGCGTCGCGGTCGAGCGCGACCTGCCCGCTCCGGCGCGCGAGTCGTTCGGCCGCTGGTTCCGCCGGCGTACGGCGCCGTCCGGCGAGGGCCGGCCGCAGGTGGTGCTCTGGCCGGACACCTTCACCAACTTCTTCACCCCGTCGGCGGGGCAGGCCGCGGTACGGATCCTGGAGGACGCCGGCTACGAGGTGCTGGTCCCCTCCGGCTCGGTGTGCTGCGGGCTGACCTGGATGAGCACCGGGCAGCTCACGGTCGCCCGCCGGGTCGCGAGGCGTTCGCTCGACGCGCTCCAGCCGTACATCGAGCAGGGCATCCCGGTCATCGGCCTCGAGCCGAGCTGCACCGCCGCGATCCACAGCGACTGGGCCAAGCTCCTGCCCGACGACCCGCGGGTGGCGGCGCTGAAGGTGCGCACCTTCGCCCAGCTCCTAGACGAGTCCGGCTGGAAGCCGGCGCGCCGCGCCCGCCGGGCGATCACCCAGATCCACTGCCACCAGCACGCCGAGTTCGGCAAGGACGCCGACCTGCGGCTGCTGGCCGAGGCCGGGGTCGAGGTGGAGCTGCCCGATTCGGGCTGCTGCGGGCTCGCCGGCAACTTCGGGTTCGAACGCGGGCACTACGACGTGTCGGTGGCCGTCGCCGAGCGGGGCCTCGCCCCGGCCGTACGCGCGGCGGACCCGGACACGATCGTCCTCGCCGACGGGTTCAGCTGCCGTACCCAGATCGAGCAGCTCACGGGCCGTACGGCGGTGCACCTCGCGGAGGTACTGCTGCCCGAGACCGAGGAGTGACCGGTATAGGCCGATGACGGGTGGTCCGGACACGGCACCATGTGACGAACGCATTTTTCCTAGGAGGACACATACATGCAGACCGTCGCGTCGGTGGTGGGAGGCCGGCCGCTGGCCGGCTACCGGACCATGCCTTCCGTCAACCCCGCCGATCTTTCCGACGTCGTCGCCGAGGTCGCGCTGGCCAGGCCGCATGAGATCGTCGACGCGTGCCGTACGGCCAAGGAGGCGCAGCGCGCCTGGGCCTCCGTGCCCGCCCCGGTACGCGGGCGCGTGATCGCCTCGGCCGGCCGTCTCGTCGAGGCGAACAAGGAACGCCTCGCGCGCCTGGTCACCCGGGAGATCGGCAAGCCGTACGCCGAGGCGCTGGGCGAGGTGCAGGAGATCATCGACACCTGCGACTTCTTCCTCGGCGAGGGACGGCGGCTGTACGGGCAGACGGTGCCCTCGGAGATGCCGGACAAGCAGCTCTTCACGTTCCGCGTGCCGGTCGGCACGTCGATGATCATCACGGCCGGCAACTTCCCGGTCGCCGTGCCCTCCTGGTACATCGTGCCGGCGCTCCTGTGCGGCAACTCGGTGGTCTGGAAGCCCGCCGAGTACTCCGCCGCGTCGGCCCTGGCGATGTACGAGCTGTTCGCGCACGCCGGGCTCCCCGAGGGCGTGCTCAACGTGGTAATGGCCGACGGCGGCGACACGTTCGCGGGCCTGTCCGACGCGCTCGTCGAGGGCGTCGTCGACAAGGTCGGCTTCACCGGCTCGTCACGCGTCGGCTCGCGCATCGGCTCGCTGTGCGGCCTGCATCTGCAGACACCCTGCCTGGAGCTGGGCGGCAAGAACCCGATGGTGATCGCCGAGGACGCCGACCTCGACCTCGCCGTCGAGGGCGCGCTGTTCTCCGGCTTCGGCAGCGCCGGCCAGCGCTGCACCTCCCTGGGCACCGTGATCGTGCACGAGTCGGTGCACCGGGAGTTCCTGCGCCGTTTCGACGCCGTGACCCGCGCCGCCGTCGTGGGCGACCCGACGGGCGACGTCCTGTTCGGCCCGCTGCTCGCCGACCGGTTCGCCGAGTCGTACGAGAAGTACCTCGGCTGGATCGGGGACCACCCGACGTACGGTTCGACCGGCGTCGGCCGCATCACGGCCGACAACCCGCGTGAGGGCTTCGCGGGCGACCCGTCCAGCGGGCTCTACTACCACCCGGTCATCGTCGACGGCGTGACCCGTAACGACGAGATGTTCCTGCAGGAGACGTTCGGCCCGATCGTCGGCGTCATGCCGTACTCGACGCTGGACGAGGCCATCGAGCTGGCGAACCTCCCGGGGTACGGCCTGTCCTCCTCGATCTACACCACCGACCCGCGCAAGGTCTTCGACTTCCGCTCCGGCATCGGCGCGGGCATGGTGAGCGTCAACAACTCCACGTCCGGCGCCGAGGCGCACCTGCCGTTCGGCGGCAACGGCAAGTCCGGCAACGGCAGCCGCCAGTCCGGCCAGTGGGTCCTCGACCAGTTCACCCGCTGGCAGTCGCTGAACTGGGACTACTCCGGACGCCTTCAGAAGGCCCAGATGGAGACCGCGACCATCGAACCGGACCCGGACTTCCGCCTGGCCGACTGAGCACGCCGCCCGGCCGTGTCCGAGGTCGCCGAAACCTCGGACACGGCCCTCAGCCTCTCAGGCGTGGCCGCTCATGATCTCGTGGATGGCGCTGCCCGACAGTTCGGCCTTGGTGAGGAAGAGGCAGGCGGCGGCCTGCGCCAGGTCTTCCGCCGGGTGAGCGGACACCAGGATGACCACGGGGTTGCGCGGGGCCTCGGCGGTGTTCGATGCCATGCCCACGACCGCCATCCCGCCGCGCTGGAGCAGATGACCCGCAGCGGAGCGGAACTGATGGCTGTCATCGACGATGACGCATCGCGTGGTCATACCCTCAAGCTTGCCGCGGGAAGGCGCCCTGCGCATTACAGCTACCGAGAGACCCAAATGGGCTGGTATTGACCCATTGGCGACAGGCTACGCAGCCCGAATCTACCCGTGCCCTGCAACAACCGTCCAAGCACCCTCAGGGCTTGGTGAGGTGGAAGACCTCCGGGGGCCCGCTGCACCACTCGTCGAAGGGGTCGTCGGCGACGGCGCGGAAGATCTCTCCGGCGGAGGCCTCGAACGCCTCCTGGCTCTCCCAGAGCGCGAGGCCGACGAGCCGATCGCTGCGCTGGTCGCGCCACGCGCCGATCTGGACGAGCCCGGGGGCGCCCTGGGCCGCCTCGTCGACCCGGTGCATCGAGGCGAGCAGGTCGTCGCCGTGCTCGGGCTTGGGGTGGTGGATGGCGAGGTGGACGAACATCAGCGCGCCGCCTCTCCGTAGAACCCGAGAAGCTCGGCCCAGCCGTGGGCGTACCCGTCGGTAGCGCCCGGCCGGGCGGAGGGAACCCGGTCCCAGCCGCCGTGTTCGACGATCACCCGGGTGCCCTGGGCGATCGGCTCGAAGCGGACCTCGACGTCCGTGGTCTCGGTGGGCGCCCAGTCGCCCTGGCGCCACGTGAACACCAGCCGGTGGCCGGGCTCCCAGACCAGCACCCGGCCGAGCTCGAAGCCCTCCCCGGTGTCCAGGTCGTGGACCTCCATCAGGCGGCCCCCGACCTTGGGCTCGAAGCGCAGCTCCCGGCCCTTCTCGGCGTCGTCCCAGTAGCGGGTGCCGCGCTTCCACCAGGTCCCGATGTCGGCGGTGAAGACCGTGAAGGCCGTCTCTTGATCGCAGGCCACCTCGATGGTGGCCGTGGCGGTTGCCGTCGTACTCACGTGGATGTCCCCTTATTCAGACGCTCGGCGTGCTCCTTGAAGGCGCCGAGCTGATCGGTCCAGAACGCCTGCACCTGGTCCAGCCAGCTCTGCAGGGCGATGAACGGCTCGTGACGCAGCTCGTACACGCGGATGCGGGCGTCCTCTTCCACCCCGCGCTCGGTCACCAGCCCGTTGCGACGCAGCACTCTCAGGTGCCGGCTGATCGCGGGCGCGCTCACCTCGAAGGCGGCCACCAGCTCGCCGGCCCGCTGAGGCCGCTCGCGCAGCAGTTCGACGATACGACGCCGGGTCGGATCGGCCAGAGCCGTCAGCGTCGCATCGATCTCGTTAACCATACGCTTAATAATTAACCAAAGGCGCACGCAACGTCAATCCCAGGGCGCGCACGATCACGGGACACGTCTGAGGCGTGTCCCGTGATCGTGCAGGTCGGATCAGCCGTGGTGGCTTGCGAGCCCGGTGTCCGGGTCGAGGAAGAGGGTTCCGGCGCGGCGGTGGCCGAAGTCGAACATGCCGGCGATGGACCCCGAGAGTGCGTCGAAGGACCCGTCGCCGATGCGGCCGAGCCTCCAGTTGTCCTCGACGAAGCGGATCACCGAGGTCTGGTCGATCAGCGTGTGGTCGACGGAGTTCGACCGGCTCCACGGGGAGACGACGAGGAACGGCAGGCGAGGCCCGTAGCCGCAGCGCGCCTCGTAGCCGGCGAGCCGGGGCTTCTTGGTGCCGCACAGGCCGTCGCCGGTCAGCGCGTCCGCCGAGGACTGGGAGGTGTTGACGATCGGCGGCATGACGTGGTCGTAGCTGCCGTCGGAGTCGTCGTACATCACGACGACCGCGGTGTCCTTCCAGCTGGGCAGGCGCTGGATTCCGTTGATGGTGTCGACGAGGAACTCCTGCTCGTCGAGGGGGTCGGAGTCATCGCCGCCGCCCTGCTCGAAGCCACCGGCCTTCAGGAACGAGACCGCCGGCATGTTGCCCGCCTTGGCGGACTTCCAGAAGTCCTCCAGGTCGTACTGGTGGTTGGCCTGGTCGTCGTGGCCGATGGCCTGCACCGAGGTCGGGGCGAGGTGGTGCGGGTTCGAGGTCGACTTGTAGTACTGGAAGGACTCGTTGCCGCTGTCGTAGACGGTGTCGGTGATGCCGCTCCGGCTGGTCGCCGTCTTGCCGCACACCGCCGTACCGTCCGCGAGCCGGGAGGTGGGGCGGAAGCCGTCGCTGAAGAACCCCCAGGAGACGTGCTTGGCGTCGAGCAGGTTTCCGATGTTCTTGCCGGTCATGCTCGCCGAGACCGGCGAGACCGGGCAGTCGTCGGAGGTCGGCTCGATGTTGCCGACCATCGTCCCGTCCACGATCTTGCCTTCGGGTACGTCACCCGTGGTCACCATGCCGTGGGTCTGGCCGCTGACGAGGTTCAGCGCGCCGATGTGGGAGGGCCCGAAGGTCGTGCCGAACGAGTTGTCGTTCAGGGAGAAGTTCTGGGCGTAGTTCCACAGGGCGGTGACGGTGTTGCCGTCGAAGTAGTCGATTCCCAGCGTCTGATCACACTTCGGGTCACGGCTACCGGTCTCCTCCACGAACCGGTCCACCAGGCCGTGGTCCTCGGCCTTCTGCTCGGCGGTGTAGCCGTGGTCCGACCCGCAGGTGCTGGCCTGGTCGCGGCCGAGCCGCTTCGGATTCGCGGAGTTCGGGTTGTCAGTGAGCAGCGCGGGGGTCAGACCGTTCACCGTCGGAGTGCCGGGCCTGGCCACGAAACGCGGCTCGCCCGGCGGGTTCATCGCATGCGGATACACACCGAAGTACCGATCGAACGGCACGTTCTCCTGGAACAACACCACGACGTGCTTGATCGGCGTGGTCGTGGCCGAACCGTCGTATGGCTGAACCGCGGACGCCGCGCTTCCGGGCACGACGGCCGTGGCCACCAGCCCGAACGCCGCGGCGACGCCGAGCACGCGCCGCCTCTGGGGAGACAAAGCAGACATCAATCCTCCTATTAGTGTTCACCGCGATCAGCGCGATGACTCCGCCAGATTGTCCTCGATGCCCCGGAACTGGGGTGACAGTACGTGAACGCTCCATGAAGCCTGTCTCCCGCCCAGAAATCCAAGGTCATTTCAGTTCGGTGATTACGGCTGCCCACAATCGTGTAGGAATAGGAGGTCATTTGATGAACAGTGACTAGGATCGGGCGACCGGCGGCCATATCATGACGGGCGATGATCGGCACTGGCCGCCGTTTGCCGCCAGCGGCCCAGGACGAGAACACGGGGTGGTGGGCATGGCCAAGAGACAGCTCCGACCAGCGCCTTTGCGCGTATTCGGCAGCGAGGTGCGGCGATATCGCGAGCTGCGGAATTGGTCGCAGGCGCAGCTCGGCGAGAAGGTTCCGATCAGCAGCACGCATATCGGAAATATCGAGCGCGGCGATGGCAAATGCGACCGGAAGCTGGCCGTCCTGCTGGACCAGGTGCTCGACACCCGAGGGTCGCTGCCCGCGCTCTGGGACCAGCTCGTCCAGAGCGCGATCTTTCCGGTCTGGTTCGACTGGCCTCAGGTGGAGGCCCAGGCCGTCGCCCTCGAAGCCTATGAGTGTCTGGTCATGTACGGCCTGCTTCAGACCGAGGCGTACGCGTCGGCGCTGCTGAGCGGCGACGACCATGCGGTGGCGGCTCGGATGAGTCGGCAGGAGATCCTCCACCGAGAGGACCCGCTCCCGCCCCGGCTGTCCGTCGTCCTGACCGAGAGCGTCCTGACCAATGAGATCGGCGGACGCGAGGTCATGCGAGAGCAACTGGAGCATCTGCTCTCCGCGCCACCGGCCAGGATCTCAATACAGGTGCTAACGGGATCACTCGCCCCATCTGGCACGGCCGGGCCCTTCTGTTTGGCCACCCTCCCGGACCGGAGCGAGTTGGCGTACGCGGATTCCGCAGCGCGTGGCCTTACACTGAACGAGCCGGATGACCTAAATATCCTTTCCGATAGATATGCCGCGGTTAGGTCGAGAGCCCTTCCCGTCGACATGTCGAGGGACCTCATCCGCAAGATCTTGGAGGAACGATGGACGTGACGGACGCCACCTGGCGCAAGAGCCGCCGCAGCTCGGACAACGGGGGCAACTGCGTCGAGGTCGCCACGGTCGAGGGCCAGGAGGCTCCCGAGCTGATCTGAGGCGCCGAATGCGTCAAATGGCCGATACCGCGCGACGCGCCCTGCTTACGCTCTGATCGGGGGGCACGGAGCGGGGGTCGACGCGATGTCCATCCAGACGGGCGCCAGGGAACAGCTCTTCACTCACGTCCGGCGCGCGCACGCGCCGGAGCGGATGACGCGGATCACCCGTTACCTCTGCGCCGCCATGCACCTCGACGAGGACTTACGCACGGCCGCGTTCGATGAGTTGCTCGACCGCCCGCACAACGCGATCGTGCCCTCGTACGGGTTCGACATCGGTCCGGTGCTGGCGCACTGCCTGCGGTCCCGGCAGGCGCGGTTCGTACGTGACCTGGTGATGTCGGGCCTGATGTTCGCGGCGTTCTGGCTGAGCCCGATCGCGGCCGTGGTGTTCTTCTTCGGATCTCTCACCCTCGGCGCGCGCGTTCCGATCAAGGAACGCGCCTTCGTCGCCGTCTTCAGCGTCCTGGGCGCCTTCGCGGTGCTGTGGGGGCTCGGCAGGCTGACCGGCGCACCGCTGATCAACGCGCGCCTCGGGCCGGGGTACGGCGGCGGTCTGTGGAGCGACACACGCCTCGCGGCCGGGCTGCTGGCGCTGCTGTGGATCGCGGCGTACGTCATCAGCGTGCTGCACCGCCTCGGCGTCTACCGTACGCTCCGCGACGAGCTCGGACCCGGCGCCGCGACCTCCGCGTACAAGGGCGACGCCGCGCACGAGCGCGACCGCATCGCGCACCTGAACGGGGCCCAGCTCGGCAACATCACGCTGTACTCGGGCCGGAACCCGTTCCTCGGCTCCGGGACCCCGGAGACGACCTGGGAACGCGCCTGGTCGGTCGTCCTGGAGGTCGACCGGCCCGCCTCGGAGAACACCCCGCCGGACGACGTCGACGTCGTCGAACTGCACGAACACGTCCGCCGCGCGCTGATGGCCATGTCCGAGGAGTGGCCGGCCGACGAGCTGGACCGGCCCGACACCACCGGCCGCCGGCTGCCGCCGAACGAGCGGATCACCGGCCTGTCCGTGGACTACCAGATCATCGCTCGCGGGGAGTGCGACCAGTACCCGAGGCCGCTGGACGGCTTCGGCCCCCCGATGTACCAGGGCCATCCGCTCATCGACCCGGTACGCGGGCTCCCGTACTCCAAGGCCTCGGTGGCGGCTCGTGACGCGATCTTGAGGCACCCGCAGGCGCCGATCCGCTGCTACCAGCGGGTGACGGTCGGGGCGACCGGCCAGCAGGTTCGCGACGTGGACGGCGCCGTCATCGCGCCGGTCGAGGACCAGGACGTGGTGGTCTCGGCCTTCATCTACGTCGCCATCGAGGGGAACATGCTGTACGCGCAGTTCGTCGCCGACGCGCTCCCGCCGGTACGCCATGAGTTCCGGCAGGCCGACACGCTGATCTCCGTACCCGACGCGGGGCTGCGGCGGCTCGCGTTCCTGTCGGCCTTCCGCTGGGTGTTCGGGCTGGGATTCCGCGCGCCGTTCTCGGTGGCCGGTCGGCTCATCGCGATGGCCTCCGGCGGATCGACCAGTACCGCGCACACGGGCTTCACGACGTACGACTACGGGGCGCGGATGAGCGTACGTGAGCTCGCCGCGGCGCCTCGGCTGGAGACGTACACCCAGGAGCTCGACGCGCGGAAGTACCTGCGGCTGATCGAGCGGCGGCTGAACGAGGCGATGCTCGACTACCTGCAGCGGCGCAAGATCGACGTGTCGCACTACCGGCGCCAGATGGCCGGGATCATCAACAACGGCGTCATCGCCGGGGACATCAGCGGCGGCCAGTTCGCGGTCAACGTGTCGGGCGGCCAGGTCGCGCAGGAGGCGTCGTGAAGAACGAGGGCATCTCGACCGGCGGCGGGAACATCACCGGCGGCCAGTTCGCCGTGAACGTACGCGGCGACGTGGAGCAGCACGCCTCCAGCGCTCCGCCACCCGACGTCCTCGACCGGCTCGAGGCGCTGCTCGCCGAGCACTCCGCCCGGCTGCCCGAGGGCGAGGAGGCCGAGGGCGACCTGGCCGACGTACGCGAGCAGCTGACCAAGGACACCCCGGACCGGCGCCGCATCACCGACGCCCTGCGCCGCCTGTCCGAGCGGGTCGCCTCGGTCGCCGCGCTGATCACGGCGGTCAAGGAGGTCGCCAAGAGCCTGGGCATCTCCCTCTAGGGCTCGAATTCCGGCAGTGCGAGCCGCTCCAGCCGGTCCGGGTCGGCCAGCACGTCGATCGAGACGATCAGTTCGCCCCTGACCGTGAAGCCCATCACCGAGACGGGCCGCCCGTCCACGGTTATGACCGCGCCGGCCGCACCGTTGACCAGCGCCGGGTGGACCACGGCGGCCGGCCGGGCGAACATCAGCGCCCGGCCCGCGACCGCCGTCGCGCCTCGTAGCAGGTCGGTGAAGTGCGGAGCCCCGGTGCCGCCGTCCCCGCGCAGCTCGATGTCCGGGTCCAGCAGCGCGAGGAGCGCGTCGAAGTCGCCGGCACGCGCCGCCTCGAAGAACGCGCGTACCGCGTCGTGCTGCCGTGCCGGATCGGCGTCGGGCACCGGGCCGCCCGCCCGGATCCGGCCGCGAGCCCGGCTCGCGAGCTGCTTGGTGGCGCTCGGCGACCGGCCGAGCAGCTCAGCGATGTCGTTGAACGGCACCGCGAACATGTCGTGCAGCACGAACGCCAGCCGCTCGGCGGGCGTGAGGGTCTCCAGCACCACGTGCAGGGCGAGCCCCACCGACTCGGCGAGCAACGCCTCCTGCTCCGGATCGACCCGATCCGCCGGACTGACGACCGGGTCCGGCACGTGGACGCTCAGGGGCTGCTCGCGCCGCGACGTACGGGCCCTCAACATGTCCAGGCAGACCCGCCCGGTAACGGTCGTCAGCCACCCCCGGAGGTTCGCCACGTCGCTCGTGTCGGAACGGCTGAGGCGGAACCAGGACTCCTGCACCGCGTCGTCCGCCTCCTGCAGCGAACCGAGCATCCGGTACGCCACCGACCGCAGATGCGCCCGATGCTCGTCGAACCGCTCGGCCAGCCAGTCCTGCTCAGTCATGATCACCCTTGCTCGGTCCGCTCCGTCACGACTATGACGGAGCGGACCGAGCCGAGGTAACACCTGGTCTAGAAGTCGTTCCAGACGTAGGTCGGCTGGCCGAACTGGGTCGCGAGGGCGTTCCAGAGGTCGACGAAGTGGCGTTTGGCGTCCGCGGCCTGCTGGTTGGCGTTCTCGATCGCGCTGCTCTTACCGGCGTCCGTGCAGTCGCCGGACTGGGCGTCCTGCGCCCAGCTCAGGTAGGCCTGGTCGGCCTCGAGCGTGCGCTGCGTCATGTCCTTAAGGGCCTGCCGCAGGTCCTCGCCGCCGATGAGCAGGTCGACGCGCAGGCGCGACGCCGCGCCCGCCTGGCCCTGGCGTTCCTGTACGACCTGCTGGACCGCGCCCAGATCTCCGGTGACGGTGCCGCAGTCGCCCAGCGTGTCCGGCACCTCGGCGCGCGTGGCCTTCACCGCCTTGAGCATGGTGTTCACGTCCTCGGCCTGCGCCGACCCGTCCTGCGGAGCCGCTCCGGACGTCGAGCCGGGCGTCGAGCCGGATGTCGCCGATGTCGAGCCCGGCGTCGAGACGCCGGTCGTACGGTCGACCACCCGCGTCGGCCGCCCATGCCCGCCCCCACGTAACAGCGCGAACGCCGTCCCGCCCCCGGCCAGCACCACGACGAACGCCACCCACAGCGCGAGCCCCTTCCACCCGGCCCCCGGCCGCGGCTCGTCCGGCTCCGCTCCCGGTGGCCCGGCGAGCCACTCGGTGCTTCCTCCGGGGACCTCCGTACGAGGCGGCCCGCCGCGCCTCGAACACCTCCGTCGGCGGCGGCGCGTCCGCCGCGGAAGGCGGTCTGCCCCACCGATCGACGCCCGGAATCTCCGCCGGCCGCCACCCGCTCCGCCACGTCTCATCCGCCCCGGAACCCTCGGTCGGCGGCTGTGGCGCAAGGAGGTTCTCCCCGCACCGCATGCAGGTCGGACGTCCCGATGACGTATCGCTACCGCAGGAAGGACATTTCACGATCAGCCCCTGTTCGTGGTCATCCCCCGACCACCAGTGTGCGGAGATCCGCCGCCGCGTTGTCGGTCATTTGGCGCTCAACACCACCGCCATCCGGACACGATTTGGTGACGCCCCGATCACACCGGCCGGATCTCTCCCGAGCCTCGGGCGACGTACGTGGTGGGGACGACGGCGTGGTGGGCCGGGGACTCGTCGGCGTCGCGGATGCGGTCGAGGAGCAGGCCTGCCGCCGTACGGCCGATGCGGACGGGGTCCTGGGAGACGACCGAGATGCCCGGGCTGAGCATGTCGGCGAGCGGGAAGTCGTCGAAGCCGACCAGCGCGACCCGATCCTGGAGGCCCAGGGCCTGCAGGGCGCGGCGGGCGCCGATGGTGAGGAGGTTCTGCGCGGCGAAGATCGCCGTCGGGGGGTCGCCCGCGGCGAGGACGGCTCGGGCCACGGCCTCGGCGGTGTCGGCGTTGTGCAGGTCGCGGTGGACGAGGCGGGCGTCGGCCGGTTCGCCGGCGATGGCGTACGCCTCGGCGAAGCCCGCGTGCCGCTGACGGGCGGTCCAGATGGTGTCGAGGTCGCCGAGGAACGCGATGCGGCGGTGGCCGAGGGCCCGCAGGCGGAGGACCGCGTCGCGGGTGCCGTCGCTGTTGTCGACGGTGACGGTGTCGACGCGGTCGAGCTCGACGAGGCGGTCGACGCACACGATCGGGGTGCCCCGGCGGCGTACGGCGGCGAGCTGGTCGTCCGTGCCGCCGGTGGGCACGACGATCAGCCCGTCGACCCGGCGCAGGGTGAAGGCGTCGATCAGCTCGCCCTCTCGGTCGGGCTGTTCGTCGCTGCTGCCCGCCAGGACCAGGATGTGCTCGCGGCGCGCGGTGTCCTCCACGGCGCGGTGCAGCACGGAGGAGAACGGGTTGGCGACGTCCTCGAGGACCAGCGCGATCGTGGCGGTACGCCGGTCGGCGCGGCGCAGGCTGCTGGCGGTGACGTCGTGGCGGTAGCCGAGCGCGCGAGCGGCCTCCTCGACGCGGCGTTCGAGCTCGGACGCGACGCCCGGCTTGCCGTTGATGACGCGTGAGACGGTCGCGAGACCGACGCCCGCGTGCCTCGCCACGTCGCGCATCGTCGCCGCTCGAGGCCGGATCTGCCCATCGCCCGGCATCGGTCCCCTCCCCCGCCTGAGCCAGCCGCAGTCATTGTGCACCACCTCTGGACAGGCTCTCGCGCCAGGTCTACATTCTTGGAAACGTTTCCTTGGAAACGTTTCCGAAACATGACGCCGCACGCCTGCGGCGTGCTGGGAGGAGTCGGGAAATGAAGCGCGGGATCTCGGCACCGGGCCGCCTCGCCGTCGGCCTCACGGCGGTCGCGCTCGCCGCGGCCGGTTGCGGCAGCGGGGCGAAGGGCTCGAGCAAGGACGTCACGATCGGCCTCATCACGAAGACGGACACCAACCCGTTCTTCGTGAAGATGAAGCAGGGCGCCGAGAAGGAGGCCAAGGCCAAGGGCGTCAAGCTGATGACCGCGGCCGGCAAGTTCGACGGCGACAACGCCAGCCAGGTCACCGCGATGGAGAACATGATCGTCGCCGGGGTCAAGGGCATCCTGATCGTCCCGAGCGACACCAAGGCCATCGTGCCGAGCCTGGAGAAGGCGCGCGCCAAGGGCATCGAGGTGATCGCCCTGGACACGCCTCCCGACCCGCAGAGCTCCGCCGACGCGCTGTACGCCACCAACAACCTCAGCGCCGGCACGCTGATCGGCAAGTACGCCAAGAGCGCCTTCGCCGGCAAGCCCGCCAAGATCGCGATGCTCGACCTCAACCCGGGGATCACCGTCGGCGTCCTGCGCCACAACGGCTTCCTGCAGGGATTCGGCATCAAGGAGGGCGACCCGAGCATCGCCTGCACCCAGTTCACCGCCGGTGACCAGGCCAAGGGCCAGACCGCGATGGAGAACTGCCTGCAGAAGGCGCCCGGCATCAACCTCGTCTACACGATCAACGAGCCCGCGGCGCTCGGCGCGTACACCGCGCTGAAGGCGGCCGGCCGGGACAAGAACACGATGATCGTCTCGATCGACGGCGGGTGCAGCGGCGTCGCGGCGGTGCAGGCCGGCCGGATCGCGGCGACCGCGCAGCAGTACCCGCTGAAGATGGCCACGCAGGGCATCGACTCGATCGTCGACTTCGCCAAGGGCGGCAAGAAGGCGAGCGGCTACACCGACACGGGCGTCAACCTGATCACCGCGAAGCCGCTGCCGGGTCTGGAGTCCAAGGACGTCCAGTTCGGCCAGGCCAACTGCTGGGGCTGAGCCGATGCCCGCAACGACCGTGACGGCCGAGGAGACCCCGGCCCGTACGCTGCCGGGGCAGGTCGCGCGGTTCGCCGCCCTGCCGACCGTCGGTCCCCTGGCCGCGCTCCTCCTGGCCTGCGTCTTCTTCTCGCTGCGCACCGACCGGTTCCTCACCGGGGCCAACCTCTCGCTGATCGTCCAGCAGGTGATGGAGGTCGGCACGCTCGCCATCGGCCAGACCGTCGTGATCCTTACGGCCGGCATCGACCTGTCCAACGGGGCGGTGATGGCGCTCGGCACGATCGTGATGACCAAGCTCGCGGTCAGCGGCGGAATGCCCGCTCCCCTGGCGATCCTGGTGGGCATCGGCGTGTGCGCGGCGTTCGGTGCGCTGAACGGCACGCTGGTGACGATGGCGCGGCTGCCGTCGTTCATCGTCACCCTCGGCACGCTCAACATCGCGTTCGCGCTGACCCACGTCTACTCGGGCGAGCAGACCATCACGAGCCTGCCGAAGGCATTGACCGCGCTCGGCCAGACGTTCCCGCTCGGCAACACCGACGTGACGTACGGATCGGTGGTCATGCTCGGGCTGTTCCTGCTGGCCTGGTACGTGCTCCGGCACACCGCCGCGGGCCGCCACGTGTACGCGGTCGGCGACCACAGTGAGGCGGCGCGGCTCACCGGCATCTCGACCCGCCGCCTGCTGATCACGGTCTACACGGTCGCGGGCGCGATCTACGGTATCGCCGGGCTGCTGCTGGTCGGCCGTACGGCGGTCGGCGACCCGCAGGCCGGCGAGACCGACAACCTCGACAGCATCACCGCGGTCGTGCTGGGCGGCATCAGCCTGTTCGGCGGCCGGGGCAGCATCATCGGCGCGCTGTTCGGCGCGCTCATCGTCGGTGTGATCCGCAACGGCCTCCAGCTGACCGGCGTGCCGTCGATCTACCAGGTGCTGATCACCGGAATCCTGGTCATCGTCGCGGTCGGCGTCGACCAGCTGACCCGAAGGAGGCGGCGGTGAACGCGATCCTGGAGGCCAGCGGCCTGGTCAAGCGCTACGGGCACGTCACGGCGCTGGACGGGGCCGACTTCGAGCTGCTCCCCGGCGAGATCCTCGCCGTGATCGGCGACAACGGCGCGGGGAAGTCCAGCCTGATCAAGGCGCTGTCCGGCGCCCTGATCCCCGACGAGGGCCAGATCCGGCTCGACGGACGGCCGGTACGGTTCCACAGCCCGGCCGACGCCCGGCGCGCGGGCATCGAGACCGTCTACCAGGATCTGGCGGTGGCGCCCGCGCTGGACATCGCCTCCAACCTGTTCCTCGGCCGCGAGGTGCGGCGCAAGGGCGTCCTCGGGTCGGTCTTCCGGATGCTCGACGCCAAGCGGATGCGGACCGAGGCCAACTCCCACATGCAGGACCTGAAGATCGGCATCAACTCGATGGGCCAGGCCGTCGAGACACTGTCCGGCGGCCAGCGCCAGGGCGTCGCCGTGGCGCGTAGCGCCGCGTTCGCCCGGCACGTCGTGATCATGGACGAGCCGACGGCCGCGCTCGGCGTCAAGGAGTCCGGCATGGTCCTCGACCTGATCCGCGAGGTACGCGAGCGCGGGCTGCCGGTCGTACTGATCAGCCACGACATCCCTGCGGTGTTCGAGGTCGCCGACCGGATCCACATCCAGCGCCTCGGACGGCGCGTGGCCGTGGTGAACCCCGGCGACCTCGGCATGGCCGACGCCGTGGCCATCATGACCGGCGCGGCGCCAGGCGAAGCCGGCGCCGCCTGACCCCGGACGACGGCAGAACGAGCGTTAACCTGGACGGCAGCCGAGCGTGAGTGCCGCGTTGACCCTGTACGGCAGCCGAGCAAGGAGAGCAACGTTGACCCGCACGGCCCGTGCTCAGTCCCGGCCCGTGGTCGGTCCCCGCCCGCCCGGGGGGCTTCAGCCCACTTCTATTGTCCAGCGGGGCTTCGCCGCGCGGGGCGAGGAAGTCGGTCTGTGGATAACTCCGTGGCTCGACCCTGACCCGCGGCCGGACGAGGAGTGGCGCGTTGACCTCCCCTGACGTCGCGGTCGCCGGTGAGGCCATCGTGGACCTGGTGGCGACCGGGCCGGACGGACAGTACCTGGCGCTGCCCGGCGGGAGCCCGGCCAACGTCGCCGTCGGTCTCGCGCGCCTCGGCGTGCCGACGCGGATGCTGGCTCGGGTGTCGGGCGACCCGTTCGGCCGTACGCTCCGCGCGCACCTCGAGGTCAACGGCGTCGACACGGCGTCGGTCGTACGCGCGGCCGAGCCGTCGTCGCTGGCCATCGTCCATCACGGCGCGGACGACTATGACCTGCGGATCGGCGGCACGGCGGACTGGCAGTGGACCGACGAGGAGACGGCCGGGGCGGTCGAGGGCGCGCCGCTGGCCCTGCACGTCGGGTCGCTCGCGATGGTGGTGCCGCCGGGCGCGGACGTGCTCGCCCGCCTTGCGCGCCGGGCCCGTACCCAGGCGACGGTCAGCTACGACCCCAACTGCCGACCTGCGGTGATGGAGCGCTTCGCGGACGCGCGCGACCGCGTCGAGGCGCTGATGCGCGCGGCGGACATCGTCAAGATCAGCGATGCCGACCTGGAGTGGTTGCGGCCGGGCGCGGACCCGGAGGGGTTCGCCGGTGAGCTGCTGTCGGCGGGCGTGTGCGTGGTGGCCGTGACGCGTGGCCCCGCCGGGTCGATCGTGACCGGCGGCGGGTGCCCGCCGCGTCGGCTCCCGGCATACCGGACCGCGGTGGTGGACACCGTCGGCGCGGGCGACTCCTACATGAGCGCGGTACTGGCCGGGCTGCGCGACCGCGGCCTGCTCGGCGCCGATCGGCGCGAGGACCTCCGGTCCGCGACGGCGGCCACGCTCGTGGAGGTCTTCGACGAGGCGGCCCGAGCGGCGGCGCTGACCTGCGGGAGGCACGGCGCGGATCCACCCACGCGCGCGGAGCTTGACGCGTTCGCCACAGACGGCGTCTGACATAGCCCGACATCTCGCTGAAAATGCGCGGACCAATATACGGACAAAGGGGCATTTGATCGCGCAGATAGTGCAAGCTAGGGGGCTATGCAGCGAGTTGATCACGATGTCTGGCACCCCCTGGACGCCCCGCCACCCGAGGCGCCCAAGCAGCCGTCGCGCGCGATCGTGCTGCTCAAACGGGTCGCGACCAGCACCACAGCGATCATGACGGTGATCACCGTGCTCGTCCTGGTCGGCGTCGCCAACGTCGACTTCGGCAAGGGCAAGCCGCCTCCCGGCACCGCCGATATCTCCACCAACGAGCTCATGCAGACGCTGTCGGGCCAGCAGATGAACCCGGAGATCGCGCGGGCCGAGTCGAACGCCAAGGAGCGCGCGTACAAGAAGCAGCTCGCCCTGGAGAAGCTCATCAAGGCCAAGGCCAAGCTCGCCGCCAAGAAGCGCGCGGAGGCCGAGCGCAAGCGCCGGGAGCTGGCGGCGTTCGAGGCGCTCAAGAAGCGGATGAGCAACGACCCGAGCGCCGCGCAGAACCAGGCGTACGCCAAGCACATGAACGAGCTCAAGGGCTGGGGCGGCTGCTGGGACTCGCTGCTGACCATGTGGAACCACGAGAGCGGCTGGAACGAGCACGCCTCGAACCCCGGCAGCGGCGCCTACGGGATCCCGCAGGCGCTCCCCGGGTCGAAGATGGCCTCCGCCGGCCCCGACTGGCACAACAACGCGATGACCCAGATCGCCTGGGGCCTGAGCTACGTCGGCGCGAGGTACGGCGACCCCTGCCGCGCGTGGGGCTTCTGGCAGGCCCACCACTGGTACTGATCCGCGTCAGGCGGGTTCGGGTTCCGGGCGGACCCACAGGTAGTACAGGGTGGCGGCGACGACCAGGCCGACGGCCCAGGAGATGTCGGCGCCCCCGAGGTGCATGACGAACGGGCCGGTGTAGAAGGTCGCGTTGATGAACGGGACCTCGACCGCGATCCCGGTCAGGTACGCCGCGACGGCGCGCCAGTTGACCGCGCCGTAGACGCCGTCCGGCCGGAAGATCGAGTCCAGGTCGTACCGCCCCCGGCGTACGAGGTAGAAGTCGACGAGGTTGATCGCGGTCCAGGGGATCAGGAAGTACGCCAGGAAGAGGATGAAGTCCTCGAAGTTGCGCAGGAACTCGGGCACGGACGCGAGCCCGAGCGCGGTACCCGTGACGGCGGCGGCGAGGATGAGCACGACCCGCAGGCCGCCGCCCAGGCGCCCCGGGCGAAGCGCGGTGATCGTCGTGGTCGCCGACATGAACATCCCGTACAGGTTCAGGACGTTGACGGCGATGATGCCGAGCACGATGACCAGCGAGAACGCCCAGTGCGGCCGGGCCAGCCCGACGACGAACGCCACCGAGCCGCTCTCGAAGGAGCTGCCGCCCACGGCCGCGCAGACGGCGCCGAAGGCCATCATCCAGAGCGAGCCGAGCACGCTCCCGGCGTAGGTCCACCAGAACGCCGCGCGCGTCGAGGTCGTCTCCGGCAGGTAGCGCGAGTAGTCCGCGACGTACGGGGCGTAGGTGATCTGCCAGGTCGCGGCGATCGCCACGACGAGCAGGAACTGCCCCGCCATGATGTGGCCGGAGTGCCAGGCCGCGCCGACGTGCCCGCCGGTCAGCAGCCGGTACGTCAGGTAGGCGAAGCCGGCGGCGGCGACCAGGCTGATCCAGCGCTCGTACCGGTGGATGATCCGGTAGCCGTACACGGCCAGCACGGTGCACACCGCCGACACCGCGATCGTCGCCGGGACGCGCTCGATCCCCAGCCAGGCCGCGAGCGCGGACCCGCCGAGGACGGCGCTGGCGGCGAAGAACCCGACGTACATCAGGACGACGAGCAGGAGCGGCAGGATCGCGCCGTAGAAGCCGAACTGCGCGCGGCTCTGGATCATCTGCGGGATGCCGAGCTTGGGGCCCTGGGCGGAGTGCAGCGCCATGAAGACCGCGCCGGCCAGGTTGCCGGCCGCCAGGGCGGCGATCGCCCAGGGCAGCGGCAGGCCAAGGATCACGCCGAGCGCCCCGGTCACCGCCGTCGTGACCTGCATGTTGGCGCCGAACCAGACGGTGAACAGGCTGCGCACCGATCCGTGGCGTTCCTCCGGCGGCACGACATCGATCGACCGGCGCTCGACCCAGGGCAGCGTACGGGGCTCCGTCGTGCCGTTGACCTCGGCATTCAGCATGACCGAACAACACCGTAACGGGCGTCGCGCCACAAGGACGCACGGACCGGAAGTGTCTGAGATGCGAGACCCAGGCAGGTCAGCCGCGTGGCAGCTTCGAGGCGATCGAGCGGACGAAGACCGGCAGAACCTGCCGGACCCAGTACGTCCGCGTCTCGGTACGGGCGGGCTGCCCGGCGAAGCGGTCGATGTAGACCGAGGGCGCCGCCTCGACCGTGAACGCGATGTTCGGCATCCGGCAGTAGTAGGCGTCGTTGTCGACCACGCACTCGGCGGCGCCGAGGTCGTCGCGGACCGGGGTACGGGCGTGCGCGATCGAGTCGTAGTTGTCCTTGACGGTGCCGACGTCGCCGACGGCCACGTCCTCGACCCGCAGGACGTCGGGCACGGCGCGCTTCTTCCGCTCCGTCCCGGCGACCCAGAACCTGATCTCGCACGAGCTGTCCGGAACGTCGAAGTCGCCGTCCATCTCGAGGTTGACGACCCTGATCTGCAGCGCCTGCGGCGTCTCCACGATCTTGGTGACCTGCGGCAGCACGGCCCGCACGTCATCGGAGGTGAGCAGGTCACAGGCCTTGGGCCACCGGCGGAACCGGGCGAGCCCGCTGGTCTCGGCCGACGGCAGCGTGAGGTGCGTCGCGCTGATCCGCGGCCGTGCCACCCTGATCGGAGGTGTGGTGCGCTCGCGCGCGGGAGAACAGGCGGTGGGGACCGCCGTCAGGAACACCGCCAACGCGGCGGCTCGTCGTCGCTGTGACATCGATTGCGACCCTAACCGCGGTCGGCGTCCGGCGCACCAGACGCGCGTGTGGAACGATCCACCGGCGCGCGGGCGCGCGGCCCTCACCCGCAGGCGAGCACCGGGGGGTCGGAGTCGTCGTGCTCCGGGGTCGCCTCGCCGGTGGCCGGCTCCCGCTCGTCGCGCAGTGCGGTCAGCGCCTTGAGCAACGCGATGTCGCCCGCCTCCTGCGTCTTGACGTAGCTGATCGCCTCGGCGAGCTCCTCCTCGTTCAGTTGTGCCAGCGGCTTGCCGCCGGATTTCCACAGCGGTCTAACACCCTCGTTCACGAACACCAGTTCCCCTCTTCCCCGTGACCCGACGGCGCACGGTGCGGCGTCAAGCATGGCAAGTCAAGCTTTGACGTGCGCCGCGCGCCACCGGTTTCAATGCCGAATCGTGATCACGCCGAAGGTTTGGTCACCCGTGCCGAGGTGCCGGAACGTACCCCGCCGGCTGTCCGGCCGCTCCGATCTCGGCGGTGCACTCCGGACAGCGGCGTGCCGCCATCGGGATGCTCCGAGTGCACTCCGGGCAGTCGCGCTCGGTCACCGCGGCGTCCTTCTCGAACATCTTGAGCATGCGTGCCATCGGCAGCACGATCACGAAGTACATCACGGCCGCGGCGATGAGGAAGGACACGGCCTGGGTGAGGAACACTCCGTACTTGAACTGCGAGCCGTGGATCGTGAGCGACAGCCCGTCGAAGTTCGGCCGGCCACCGAAGACCTTCAGCAGCGGGTCGATGAACGACGCGACGAAGGCCTTGACCAGGTCGCTGAACTGCGTGCCGATCACGACCGCGACCGCGAGGTCGACCAGGTTGCCGCGCAGAATGAACTTCCGGAAGCCGCTCATGTTCGAAGAAATGCCCCTCACACGTGTCTATCCACGCTCTCGGCTGGAATGAGTCACAGGTGAGGATATGACGCGAGCCGCCGCCGGTCGGCGTCATCGGCACAGATTGCCGACAGAACCGGTCGGTTAGGCTCCGGGCATGATCGATCTCTCGGGCTTCGCCGGCCTCGTCGCCGGTGACCATGGCCTGTGCGTCATCTCCACCGTCCGCGTCGACGGAACGATCCAGTCCTCCGTCGTCAACGCGGGCGTGCTGGACCACCCGGTGACCGGGCGCCCCGTCGTCGGGTTCGCCGCACGCGAGGGCACCCGCAAGCTGGCCAACCTGCGGCTTCGCCCGTACGCCTCGATCGTGGTCCGGGTCGGCTGGCAATGGACCGCCGCCGAGGGCGCGGTCGAGCTCGCGGGCCCGACGGACCCGCTTCCCGGCCTCGCGCCGGACGCGCTCCCTGGGCTGCTGCGCGCGGTCTTCACCGCCGCGGGCGGCACGCACGACGACTGGGACACCTACGACCGTGTCATGGCCGAGGAGCGCCGCGCCGTCGTGCTGCTGTCGCCGGACCGCGTCTACTCCAACCCCCAGACCGGATAGTCGACGTAGCCGCGCGCCCCGCCGGAGTAGTGCGTACTCCGATCGGCGGTGGCCAGGTCGTGGCCCAGCGCGAAGCGGCTGACGAGGTCGGGGTTGGCGACGAAGAGCCTGGCGAAGGACACGGCGTCGGCGATCCCCGCCTCGACGATCGCGTTGCCGGTCGCCCGGTCGAAGCCGTGGTTGGCGATCAGCGGGCCGTCGAAGAGCGCGCGATACCTGGCGATCGCCTCGACGTCGGGCGCGGCTCCGGAGGCACGGCCACGCAGGTGGAGGTACGCCACCGGGCGATCGTTGAGCGCGCCCACGAGGGCGTCATGGGCCGCGAGGGTCCGCTCGTCGGCGGCGAAGGGGTACTCCCCGCGCGGCCGTACGGAGGCGGGCCGGTCGGCGACGCCCCAGTAGGGCGACAGCCGTACGCCGACGGCCCGTCCATCCCACGCGGCGGTCACCGCGTCCACGATCTCGAGCAGCAGCCGGTCGCGGCGCGCGCCGTACGCGTCGGTGCGGCGGTTCAGCCGCGGGCTGAGGAACTGCGCGATCAGGTACGTGCCGTTCGCGGCGATCTCGACCCCGTCGAACCCGGCCCGGCGCGCGTACCCGGCCGCGGCGCCGTAGTCCGCGACCGTACGCTCGATCTCCGCGACGGCCATCTCCCGTGGCGTGACGGTCGCCTTGCGCCCGTCCGGGGTCGGGGAGACCTCGTGCGGGTTGATCGCCGACGGCCCGGCGGGCAGCGCGCCGCCGAGATGGTCGGGGTGGGAGTTGGCGCCGGCGTGCCAGAGTTGTGCCACGATGCGGCCGCCCAGGGCGTGGACGACGCCGGTGACCCGGCTCCACGCGTCGGCCTGCCGCTCGCCGTAGAGCCCGGGTACGCCGGTGAAGCCGATCGCCCGCTCGCTCACCCACACGCCCTCGGTGATGATCAGCCCGGCGCTCGCCCGCTGGGCGTAGTACGCGGCGTGCAGGTCCGTCGGCACCCGCTCCTCGTTGGTCGCGCGGCAGCGTGTCAGCGGCGCCATCACCACCCGGTTGGGCAGCCGTAGGTCCCCCAGCGCCACCGGCCGCAGCAACGCCTGCGGCTCGTCTCGGATCATCGGCCCGTCTCCGTTTCGCGTCTCGCCCATCGGTTCCACACGAACCAGACGGAGCGCGAGGGGAAAAGGTGACCGATGCCCGCGTCACTCGGACCGGCGCAGGTGGGCCTTCGCGTCGTCGTACGTGCCCGTGGGGATCGCGTCGGCCGGGGCGTAGACGAGGTGCAGGACGCCGGTGGTGAAGGCCTGGGAGGAGACGAGCCGCAGCGGGATCGGGGGTTCGCCCTCGTCGAACAGGCGCGTGCCCGCGCGCAGGGCGATCGGGTGGACCAGCAGGTGCAGTTCGTCGAGGAGCCCGGCGGCGAGCAACTGCCGGACGACGGAGACGGACCCGCTCATCGCGATGTCCGTGCCGCCCGATTCGTTCTTGAGCGCGGTGACGGCCTGGATGAGGTCGCCTCGCAGCCGCTCGGAGTTGCGCCAGCCGAGCGGCCGATCCTGGCCGGAGACCACGATCTTGCGTGCGTCGCCGAGCGTCTTGGCCATGCCGGCGTCGTCACCGCCCGCCGCCTCGCGGTCCGGCCACGCTCCCGCGAAGGAGTCGTAGGTCCGGCGGCCGAGCAGGATCGTGTCCGCGGTGCCGAGCTGAGCGCCGACGGCCGCGCCCATCTCGTCGTTGAAGTACGGGAAGTGCCAGTCCTGTGGGTTCTCGACGACGCCGTCGAGCGAGATGAACAGGCCGGCGGTGATTCTCCGCATCGCCACTCCTTGATCGTGTCGTGTCATCCGGACTGACGGCGGCCGGCGCGGAAACTCATCGCGGAGCGGCGGAAAATTTTCGATTCGCCGACTCCACTATCCGGAGTGTGACAACTCCGTGACCACGCGCTCAGTTTTCTGTGAACATCCGCACCCTTCACGGCTCCACGACCTCACGTTTAGTGTTCGGCGGGTAACACAACGCATCACTCATGTGGCCGCCCGGTTAGCCCGTTGGGGCGCTCCACCCCCCGCAGATGGGAGCCTGTCATGACCAGCGAGGCCACCGCCGACTCCCCGGCCGACGAAGGCAGCCTGAGTCTTGGTACGCAGGGGGCGCGGGGACTGGCGACCACCACCAAGACCGTGCCGCAGGTGCAGGGCATCAGCCCGCGGTGGCTGTTGCGCAAGCTGCCCTGGGTCGAGGTCCCCGGCGGCACCTACCGGGTCAACCGGCGGCTCAACTTCGCCGCCGGGCGCGGCCGGGTCGGGTTCGTCCAGACGGGCGCCGACGACGTACGGCTCATCCCGGAGACCCTCACCGAACTCCCGATGCTGCGGGGCTTCGGCGACACGGCGCTGCTCGCCGACCTGGCCCGCCGATTCACGCCCCGCCATTTCGGGCCCGGCGACGTCATCGCCGAAGCCGGCGCGCCGGTGACGGAGGCGTTCATCATCGCCCACGGCCGGGTCGAGCAACTCGGGACCGGCGACTACGGAGACCCGCAGACCTTGGGCATGCTCGTCGACGGAGCGCATCTGGGCGACGAGGCGCTCCAGCGGTCCGAGCCGGTATGGGCGCACACCTATCGGGCCACCACGTCGGGCACCCTCATGTGCCTGCGCTGGCGGGAGTTTCAGGAGATCTTCGACGGCTCGCCACGGCTACGGGCGCACATCGCCGGCCGGCTCGCCGCCGCGGCGATGCCCGTCAACCGCAAGGGTGAGGCCGAGATCGCGGTGGCCTCCGGGCACCACGGCGAGCCCGCGCTGCCGGGCACGTTCGTCGACTACGACCTGGCGCCCCGCGAGTACGAACTGTCGGTCGTGCAGACCACCCTGCGCGTCCACACGCGCGTCCACGACCTCTACAGCGACCCGATGGACCAGCTCGAACAGCAGTTGCGGCTGGTCGTGGAGGAGATCCGCGAGACCCAGGAGCGGGAGCTCCTGAACAACCGCGTGTTCGGGCTGCTGCACAACACCGCGTACGACCAGCGCATCAGCACCCAGAACGGCCCGCCGACCCCCGACGACATGGACGAGCTGCTCACCCGCCGCCGCGGCACCAAGCTGTTCCTGGCGCACCCCAAGGCGATCGCCGCGTTCATGCGCGAATGCAGCCGGTGCGGCGTGTACCCCACGCCCGTCATCGAGGACGGGCGGCCCGTTCCCGCCTGGCGAGGCGTCCCGATCTTCCCCTGCGACAAGCTGCCCATCAGCGACGGGCACACCACCTCGATCGTCGCGATGCGCCTCGGTGAGGACGCGCACGGCGTCATCGGCCTGCGCCGCACCGGGCTCACCGACGAGTACGCGCCCGGGCTCAACGTCCGGCACATGGGCGGCGACGAGCGCGCCCTGAACAGCTATCTGGTCTCCGCGTACGCGTCGGTCGCGGTCCTCGTACCCGACGCGATCGGCCTTCTGGAGAACGTGGCGATCGCCGCCCCCCGCCACTGAGCATCCCCCCACCGAAAGGAACACGCATGACCATCGCCAGCGTCTACCAGAACGACGTCGCCAACTACTGGAACGCCGAGCGCAACCCGGTCAACCTCCGGCTGGGCGACGTGTCTGGGATCTACCACCACCACTACGGCATCGGTGAGGTCGACTGGTCCGTACTCGAGGTGGCCGACGAGGACGCGCGCGAGGAAGCGATCATCGCCGAACTGCACCGGCTGGAGAACGCCCAGGCCCGGCTCCTGCTCGACCGGCTGGGCGACATCCGGCCCGAGCACCGCCTGATGGACGCCGGTTCGGGCCGGGGCGGCTCCAGCATCATGGCCAACGCCGCGTTCGGCTGCCGGGTCGACGGCGTCTCCATCTCCCAGACCCAGGTGGACTTCGCCAACGACCAGGCGGCCAAGCGCAACGTCGCCGGCAAGGTCAGGTTCCACCTCAAGAACATGCTCAACACCGGCTTCGAGGCCGGCGCGTTCCAGGCGATCTGGAACAACGAGTCGACGATGTACGTCGACCTCGACGACCTCTTCGGGGCGCACTCCCGGCTCCTGGCACGCGGCGGCAGGTACGTCACCATCACCGGCTGCTACAACGACGTGTACGGGCTGCCGTCCAAGGCGGTCTCCACCATCAACGCCCACTACGTGTGCGACATCCACCCCCGCAGCGCCTACTTCCGTGCGATGGCGGCCAACCGGCTCGTGCCCGCCAACGTCATCGACCTGACCGCGGACACGATCCCGTACTGGGAGCTCCGCGAGAAGGCGTCGGTCGCCACCGGCATCGAGGGCACCTTCCTGGAGGCCTATCGCACCGGCGGCTTCCAGTACCTGCTCATCGTCGCCGACCGGGTCTGAGTCCTTCATGTCCGAACACAGGCAGGAGCAGACCATGCACCCGACGTACGGGCCATGCGCCGCCGGTGGGCGGCGCGTGTGGCCCCTCAGTCCGACCGGCATGGGAACCGCCGCGGCGCTCCTGCCCTCGATGCTCGCCGCCGCGGGTCCCAGCCGCCAGGCGCCCTTCTCCAAGGCGCCCGGCGGTCCGGGCTACGCCGAACGCCCCTGGGGCGATGGTTCGCACTCCCCGCTCTACTGCCCGCTGCCCGAACGCATCGACCAGCGCCTCGCCGACGAGGTGGACGCCCGGCTGAGATCCTGGGCGGGCGACCGCGGATTCTCAGGCCACGAGCTCGACGCGCTGGGCAAGGCCGCCTTCGGGCGGCTGGTCACCCTCGCCCACCCCGACACCGACGACCCCGACGCCCTCCTGGTCGCCGCGCAGCTCAACGCGGCCTGGTGGGCGGCCGACGACTACTACGCCGACGACACCGCCCTGGGCGCCGTACCCGCCCGGCTCCCGCAGCGCCTCACCCTGGCGATGTCGGCCATGGACGCGATCCCGCCCACCGGAGACCTCACCCCTCCGCTGCGCGAGGCGCACGAAGGCGACCTGGTCCTGAGAATGCTCGAATCGGCCGTCGCCCACCTGAGCCGCCACGGGACCCCGTCCCAGGTCCAGCGGGCCTGCTACTCGACCTTCGCCATGTTCGTGAGCTGGACCGCCTACGCGGCCTGGCGCGAGACCGGCGAGGACCCGCCCGCGTGGGAATACCTGGCGGCCCGCCAGCACGACAGCTTCTACACCTCCATGACCCTCATCGACGTCGTCGGCGGCTACGAGGTCCCCGCCGACCTCTTCTACGAACCCCGCGTCCGCCGCGCCTCCATGCGCGCCGGCACCGCGAGCGTGGTCGTCAACGACCTGTTCTCGGTGGCCAAGGACGCCGCCGACGAGAAGCCCGTCTGCAACCTCGTCCTCCTGACCGCCGCCGACCGGGGCTGCTCCGTCGAGGAGGCGACCGAGATCACCGTGGCCCTGCACAACGACCTCGTACGCGACTTCGAGGCCGGCCACCGGGAACTCGCCGCCATCCCCTCCCCCGAACTCCAGCGCTACCTGCGCGGACTGCGCGCCTGGATGGGCGGCGGCTTCGAATGGCACGCCGGCCACCCCCGCTACGCCCCCTGACCCACCGACCCCGCGCCCTGAAGCCTGTGCCGCAGGTCGCGGCGGGGCCGCACGGTTAGGCGGGCGGCCGGTGCCGTGGTCGCCCCCGCGTGGCAGGCTGCTTCTCGTCCTCGCGATCACGAGGACGACCGGGTCGCGCTGGTCTGGCGGCCCGGTGCGGTTGCGGCGGTTCGGACTCGCGGTCCGGGAGGGCGCGGCATGAGCGACGGATACCTGCTGGACAACGCGCGGCCGGAGGCGGGGAGCCGGTTCGACGCGATGTCGGTCATGTTCGACCCGACGACGTTCCGACGGTTCGGCGACCTCGGGGTCGGGCCCGGGTGGCGCTGCTGGGAGGTCGGCGCGGGCGGCGCGTCGGTCCCCAGGCATCTGGCGGGCCTCGTGGGGCCCGGCGGGCGCGTGCTCGCCACCGACATCGACGTCTCCTGGCTCGGGTCCGCCGCCGACCCGGCGATCGAGGTACGCCGTCACGATGTCGGCGCGGACGCCCCGCCGGACGAGACGTTCGACCTGGTTCACGCGCGGCTGGTGCTCGTGCACCTGGCCGACCGCGACCGTGCTCTGGAGTCGATGATCCGGGCGTTGCGGCCCGGCGGCGTGCTGTTCGTGCAGGACGCCGATCCCGCGTTGCAGCCGCTGCCGTGCCCCGACGAGCACGGCCCCGAGCAGGCGCTGGCCAACCGGCTGCGCGCGGGGTTTCGCGCGATGCTGGCCGAGCGCGGCGCCGACCTCGCGTACGGCCGCCGCCTCCCCCGGCTGCTCCGTGACGCGGGGCTCGCCGACGTCGAGGCCGACGTCTTCTTCCCGCTGGCCTCGAAGGTCGCCGGCGCGCTCGAGCGCGCGACCATCGGCCACGTACGCGCGGGCCTGGTCGCGGGCGGGCACGCGACCGAGGAGGAGGTCGAGCGCCACCTCGCGAACGTCGCCGCCGGGCGGCTCGACCTGGCCACCGCGCCGCTCGTCTCGGCATGGGGACGGCGCCCCGCGGAATGATCTCCGCGCCGGGACGCGTTCGTCCCGGTGAGAGTCGTTACCGATGAAAGGCATGTCATGGAGTACCGGCCCCTCGGGGGTACTGGAACCGTGGTGTCCACGCTCTGCCTGGGCACCATGACGTTCGGCAAGGAAAGCGACGAGAAGACCGCCCACGCCCAGCTCGACCTGTTCGCCGAACGCGGCGGCAACTTCATCGACACCGCCGACGTCTACCAGCAGGGCGAATCGGAGGAGATCATCGGCCGCTGGTTCGCGTCCCGTCCGGGGCTGCGCGACCAGACGGTGCTCGCCACGAAGGGCCGGTTCGCGATGGGCGGCGGCCCCAACGACCTCGGCCTCACGCGTACGCACCTGACCCGCGCGCTCGACGCCAGCCTGCGCCGCCTCGGCGTGGACGTCATCGACCTCTACCAGGCGCACGCGTGGGACCCGGTCACCCCGATCGAGGAGACCCTGGGGTTCTTCGACGACGCCGTACGCGCCGGCAAGATCCGCTACGCCGGGGTCAGCAACTTCATCGGCTGGCAGTTGCAGAAGGCCGCCACGATCACCGAGCTGCGCGGCCTCGCGCCGATCGTGACGCTGCAGCCGCAGTACAACCTGATCACCCGTGACATCGAGTTCGAGCTCGTCGACGTCTGCCGCAACGAGAACATCGGCATCCTGCCCTGGTCGCCGCTCGCCGGCGGCTGGCTGACCGGCAAGTACACGCGGGACGAGGTGCCCAGCGGCACGAGCCGACTCGGCGAGGACCCGGAACGCGGCATGGAGGCGTACGGGCCGCGCAACGCCCAGGAGCGCACCTGGCGGATCGTGGACGCGGTACGCGAGGTCGCGGACGGACGCGGCGTGTCGATGGCGCAGGTGGCACTCGCCTGGCTGGGTGACCGGCCCGCCGTCACCTCGGTGATCCTGGGCGCGCGGAGCGTGGACCAGCTCGAGGACAACCTGGGCGCGGCCGGGCTCCACCTGTCCGAGGCCGAGACCGCCACGCTGGACCGCGCCAGCGCACCGCAGATGGCCGACTACCCCTACGGCAAGCCCGCCGTAGACCAGCGCGCCCGCCGCTACTGACCGAATGGTGAGGGGGCACGCCCGCGGCGGGCGTGTCCCCTTACGCGTCGGTCGCCTGGGTCCGGATGTCGGCGAGGACCTCGGCGACGGGACGGCCCGCCGCCTCGGCCGCGGCGCGGGCCTCGTCGTACTCCGGCTGGGCGGTGACCACGCGGTCGCCGAGCAGTCCGCGTTTCACTCCCACCGTGACCTGGCCGTACGTCACCTCGATCCGGTCGCGCCGCAGCGCGCGGCGTTCGACGGAGGAGATGCGCACGCCGAGGCTGGTGGTCTGCTCGAAGACGACACGGCAGACGACGTCGAGGCGTTCGGGGTCGACGAGGACGCTGAGGACCTGGCCCGGCCGTCCCTTGCGCATCAGCGCGGGTGAGCACCAGGCGTCCGCGGCGCCCGCCGACCGCAGGGCCTCCAGTACGTCCGGCCACACGCGCGGGTCCAGGTCGTCGATGGTGGCGTCCACCCGGTGCATGTCGGTGGCCGCCCAGCCGGGCTCGGCGGCGGCCTCCCCCACGACGACGCGCAGGACGTTGGGGTGGCCCTCCGGGTCGGCGGTCCCGGCGCCGGTGCCCACGGACGAGGGGACGCAGTCCGGCACGGGGCCCCAGCCCGTCGCGAGGGTGGCCAGCAGCGCCGCGCCCGTCGGCGTGCACAGCTCCATTCGCGCCGGGTGCGCGCGCATCGGCGCGCCCGCCTCGGTGAGCAGTTCGAGTACGGCGGGCACCGGGACGGGCAGCGGCCCGTGTGCGGCGCGTACGACGCCGGAGCCCGCCGCGATCGGCGAGACGATCCGCCGGGCGGGGCCGAGCAGGTCCAGGTCGTGCAGCGCGAGCGCGCAGCCGGTCACGTCGGCGATCGCGTCGAGCGCGCCGACCTCGTGGAAGTGGATCTCCGAGACGTCCACCCCGTGCACGCGCGCCTCCGCGCGCGCGAGCCGCTCGAAGACGGCGAGGGCGAACTCCCGTGCCGGCGCGGGCAGCACGGCGGCCGACAGCACGGCGATCACGTCGGCGAGGCCGCGTGAGACGTCGGTGTGCGGGGCCCGTACGTTCGCGTGCGCGGCGCGCAGGCCGTGGCGGCGTACCTGGGTGATCTCCACGTCGATCGGCTCGACGGCCAGGCCGCGCAGCCCGTCGCGTACGGCGGAGAGGTCGGCGCCGGCGTCCAGCAGGGCGGCGAGCAGCATGTCACCGGCCGCGCCGTTGCCCGCGTCGACCCACAGCGACCTCATCGGGCGATCTTCCGTGCGATGCGCGCCGCCGCGACCCCCGCGCCGAAGCCGTTGTCGACGTTGACGGAGACGATGCCGGGCGCGCAGCTGTTCACGGTGGCGAGCCAGGCGGTGACGCCCTCGAGGTTCCAGCCGTAGCCGACGCTGGTGGGCACCGCGATGAGCGGCGCGCCGACCAGGCCGCCGAGCACGGACGGCAGCGCGGCCTCCATGCCGGCCACCGCGATCACCACGTCGGCCTCGGCGATCCGGTCGCGCTGGGCCAGGAGCCGGTGCAGGCCGGCCACGCCGACGTCGACGATCTCATCCGGCTCGGAGCCGAACACCCGTACGGTCACCGCGCACTCGCGTACGACGGGCAGGTCGGAGGTGCCGGCGGCGACCACGGCCACCCGGCCGCGCGTCTCGCCCTCCTCTCGCCCAGCACCGCGGTACGCCCGACCGGGTCGAGCCCGGCCTCGGGCAGCCGCTCGCGGCACCGCTCGATCGCCTCCTCCGACAGCCGGGTCGCCAGGATCGCGCGGTCCGGGTGGGCCTCACGCAGGGTGCTCAGCGCGGTGACGATCTGGTCGGGGGTCTTGCCCTGCCCGAAGACGACCTCCGGGTCCCCCGTGCGTTGGGCGCGTTCGAGGTCCAGACGGGCGAAGCCGAGATCGGCCACCCCGTCCGGCTGGGATACGGTCATTGGAGTCCCTCAACGGATAGGGGTTGCATGTGGACGTCGTAGTCCTCTCCGATGATCTGCTGACCGAGATGGCAGGCTACGGCAGAACGCTCGTCGCGTTCTCCGGCGGCGTGGACTCCAGTGTCGTACTCGCCGCCGCGGCGCGCGCGCTCGGCCCCGCGCAGGTCGCCGCGGTCACGGCCGTCTCGCCGTCGCTGCCGTCCGCCGAGCTCGAGTCGGCGCGCGAGCTGTGCGCCGGGCTCGGCATCGCCCACCACACGCCACGCACCGACGAGATGAGCGTCGCCGGCTACCGGGAGAACGGCCCGCAGCGCTGCTATTTCTGCAAGAGCGTCCTGTTGGACACCGCGAACGCGCTGGCCGCCGACCTCGGCTTCGAGACGATCACGACCGGCACGAACGCCTCCGACGTCGTCGCCGGGTTCCGGCCCGGCATCCGCGCGGCGTCCGAGCGCGGCGCCCGTACCCCGCTCGCCGACCTCGGCCTGGACAAGGCCGCGGTACGCGCCGTCGCGCGCCACTGGGACCTGCCGGTCTGGGACAAGCCCGCCGCCGCCTGCATGGCGAGCCGCGTCGCGTACGGGATCTCGGTCACGCCCGCGCGCCTGGCCCGCATCGAGCGCGCGGAGATCGCCGTACGGGCCGCGCTGGGCGGCGTGGTTCGCGACCTTCGGGTCCGCGATCTCGGCGATACCGTACGCCTCGAGATCGACCGCGGACTGGTCGACCGCGCCCGCCGTGACAGGGCCGTCGGCGCCGCGATTCGCGAGGCCGGATTCGCCTCCGCGGCCGTGAGCGTCGAGGTTTTCCGGTCAGGTTCCATGAACGAGCAACTGACCGATTCCGATCCGCGAGAATGACCGGAACATGATCCCGGCCGACCAGCGCGGCCGTTGGTCGCGTGTGTCGCCTAGCCGTTAGTCTTGCCCCCGAAAGCTCGCGGACGGGACGGCTCATGCCCACGATCGGAGAAATTCAGCGGATGACGCCAGACCGACACGAGTTCCGTCGTCTCGACAGCTGCCACGTTCTTCTCACCGGTGCCACCGGCTTTCTCGGCCAGGCGACCCTGGAGAAGCTCCTCTCGGCGCACGAGAGCGTTCGGATCTCGGTGCTGATCCGGCCGCGGAACGGCGCTTCGGCGCAACGCCGGTTCGAGCAGCTGCTGCGCAAGCCCGTCTTCCGCGAGCTGCGCGGGCGCCTCGGTGAGGACGAGCTCAAGCGGATCGCCGCCGAGCGCGTCAACGTCATCGAGGGCGATCTCGGTGAGGTACGCCTGCCGGGCGACCTCGACGTCGTGATCCACGGCGCGTCCACCGTCTCCTTCGACCCGCCCATCGACGAGGCCTTCCGCACCAACGTCTCGGGCGTCGTGACCCTCTACGAGGCACTGCGCGAGAGCGGCGCCGACCCGCACGTCGTCCACGTCTCCACGGCCTACGTCGCCGGGGTGCGCAAGGGCGTCGTGCCCGAGGACCGGCTGGACCACACCGTCGACTGGCGCACGGAGCTCGAGGGCGCGCTGGCCGCCCGCTCCGACGTCGAGCGCGACTCGCGCCGCCCCGAGGTGCTGCGCCGTTCCATGTCGCGCGCGCAGGGCGAACACCGCAAGGCCGGCCCGCAGTCCGTCGTCGCCGCCGCCGAGGAGGCCCGCCAGGAGTGGGTGGCCGACCGCCTCGTCGAGTACGGCCGCGCGCGTGCGCAGAGCCTCGGCTGGCCGGACGTCTACACGTTCACCAAGGCGCTCGGCGAGCGCGCCGCCGAGGAGATGTGGGGCGAGCGGCGCCTGTCGATCGTCCGCCCGGCCATCGTCGAGAGCTCGCTGCGCCACCCGTACCCGGGCTGGATCGACGGCTACAAGATGGCCGACCCGCTGATCATCGCGTACGGGCGCGGCATCCTGCCGGAGTTCCCCGGCCTGCCGGACAGCGTGGTCGACATCATCCCGGTGGACATGGTCGTCAACGCCACCATCGCGGTCGCGTCGACGCCCGCGCCGACCGGTGAGACCGCCTACTTCCACGTCGGGTCCGGCTCGCGCAACCCGCTGTCCTTCCGCGGCCTGTACGAGAACGTCCGCGACTACTTCCGCCGCCACCCGATGCCGGCCGGCGAGCGCGGCCACGTACGCGTGCCGTCGTGGCGCTTCCCCGGCAACCGCCAGGTGGAGATGATGCTGAACGGCAGCGAGCGCGCCGCCGCCGTGGCCGAGCGCGCGCTGCTGCGGATGCCGGCCTCCTCCCGCACCCGCGACTGGATGACCGCGGTGCACCGGCAGCAGAACAACCTCGAGTTCCTGCGCCGCTACGCCGACCTCTACGCCGCCTACACCCAGGCCGAGGTCATCTACGAGACCGGGCGGACGGAGGCCCTGCACCGCAGCCTGCCGCCCGAGCTGGTCGACGAATACGGGTTCGACCCGGCCGACATCGACTGGGGGCACTACCTCCAGGAGGTGCACTCCCCCAGCGTGACCGCGTTGATGCGCGGGTTCTCCAAGAGCCGCGGAGGCAGTCGCCGGGCGGGCGAGCCGGAGCTGCCGGAGCGCACCGACATCGCGGCCGTCTTCGACCTCGAGGGCACGATCGTCGCGTCCAACCTGATCGAGTCCTACCTGTGGGCGCGGCTGTCGTCGACGCCGCGCTCGCAGTGGGGCGGCGAGATCGCCGACCTCGCCCGGTCCCTCCCCCGCTACATGCGGGCCGAGCGCCGCGACCGCGGCGACTTCGTCCGGGTGTTCCTGCGCCGCTACGAGGGCGCCGACGTCGCGGAGCTGCGCGACCTGGTCGATGACGTCCTCGGCGAGGCGCTGCTGCAGCGCGTGATGCCCGAGGCCGTACGCCGCATCCGCGCGCACCGGGCCGCCGGGCACAAGACCATCTTGATCACCGGCACCGTCGACATGTTCGTGCGTCCGCTCGCCGGCCTGTTCGACGAGGTCGTGGCCAGCCGCATGCACACGCGCGACGGCGTGCTGACCGGCTACCTGGAGTCGCCTCCGCTGGTCGACGAGGCCCGCGCGGCCTGGCTGCGCCGCCACGCCCTGGACACCGGCATCGACCTGTCCCAGTCGTACGCGTACGCGGACAGCTACTCCGACCGGCCGATGCTGGAGGCGGTGGGCACCCCCAGCGCGGTGAACCCCGACCCCTCGCTCTACCGGCACGCCAAGCGCAAGCACTGGCGCATCTACGAATGGGGAACCCACACCCGTGGACGGGGAGACGTGCTGATCGACACGATCGGAACGGTGAGCGCGCGATGATCCTCGCGTTGGAGTACCACCGTTCGCCGGGACGGTTCATGGCCGCCCGCGGGCTGACCGCGACCAAGGCCGGCGGCCGGATGAGCGGCATGATCGCCGGGAACGTCTCTCCGCTGCGGCTGGTGAACCGCCAGTCCCCGGAGCTGCCCGGCGATGGCTGGACCCGCGTGACGCCGCGGCTGTCCGGCATCTGCGGCTCCGACCTGGGCCTGCTGACCGGCCGGTCCTCGCCGTACCTGTCGCCGATGACCTCGATGCCGTTCGTACCCGGGCACGAGATCGTCGGCGAGACCCAGGACGACCTGCCCGGCGTGCCGAAGGGCACGCGCGTGGTGGTCGACCCGGTGCTGTCCTGCGCCGTACGCGGCACCCCGGAGTGCCGCTGGTGCGCCGCGGGACGGCAGAGCCGCTGCGACCACATCACGACCGGCCGGATCTCCGCCGGGCTCCAGACGGGGTTCTGCGCCGACACCGGTGGCGGCTGGAGCCGTCAGTTCGTCGCGCACACGAGCCAGCTCCACCCGGTGCCCGACGCGCTGCCGGACGAGCGCGCCGTACTCGCCGAGCCGCTCGCCTGCGCCGTCCACTCGGTACGCCGCGTCCACATCGAGCCGGGTTCGACGGCCGTCATCATCGGCGCCGGCACGGTCGGGCTGCTGACGCTGCTGGCCCTGCGCGAGCTGACCGAGGTCGGCGCGGTCTACATGGTCGCCAAGCACGGCCACCAGCGCGAGAAGGCCAAGGCGCTCGGCGCCACCGCCATCATCGAGCCGGGCAAGGCCGTACGCGCGCTGCGCCGCGTCACGACCGCCCGGATGCACACGCCTGAGCGGGGCGCGGATTTCCTGCTCGGTGGCGTCGACACGGCCTTTGAGTGCACGGGCGGCACCGGCGGGCTGGACACCGCGTTGCGGCTGGTCCACGCGGGTGGCACGGTCGTCGTATCCGGCATGCCGTCGGGCAACGTCGACCTCACGCCGCTGTGGTACCGCGAGCTGCAGCTGGTCGGCGCGTACGCCTCCGGCGCCGACGGCGCCGACTTCGCCGACGCGCTCCGCCTGGCCGAGAACGCTCCCCTCGACGGGTACGTCGGCACCACCTACCCTCTCGCCCGCTGGCGGGAGGCATTGACCCACGCGGCCGACGCCGGACGGCTCGGCACCGTCAAGGTCGCCTTCGACCTGGCGCGATAGGAAGGTTACGAGTGAGCAGACCAGGCTTCGTACTCGACGTGGATGAGCGGACACCACCGCTGCTCATGCACCAGGGCGAGGGCTTCCGGCTGGAGCGCCTGCCGCTCGGCGCCAAGGTCATCTACCCGCCGGACTCGCTGCCCGGCATCCGCGACGTCGACGCCGCCATCAGGCACGCACTGCTCAACCCGCACGGCACCGACCCGCTGCCCGAGCTGCTGCGGTCCGGGATGCGGCTGACCATCGTCTTCGACGACCTGTCGCTGCCGCTGCCGCCGATGCAGACCCCCGACGTACGCCAGCGCGTCATCGAGCAGGTGCTCGAGATGGCCGCCGCCAAGGGCGTCGACGACGTCGAGCTGATCGCGGGCAACGCCCTGCACCGCCGGATGACCCCGGCGGAGCTGCGCCGCACCGTCGGCGACCGCGTGTTCCACGCGTTCTTCCCCGACCACCTGAAGAACCACGACGCCGAGGACCGCGACAACCTCACGCACATGGGCACGACGCGCCATGGCGAGGACGTCGAGATCAACCGGCGGGCCGCCGAGAGCGATCTGATCGTCTACGTCAACATCACCCTCACCGCGATGAGCGGCGGGTCGAAGTCGGTGTCGGTCGGGCTGGCGAGCTACAAGAGCCTGCGGCACCACCACAACGTGCAGACGCTGCGGCACTCCAAGTCGTTCAACGACCCGCCGAACTCCGCGATGCACCACTCGTACGACCGGATGAAGGGCGTCATCGACGAGCACGTCAAGGTCTTCACGATCGAGACGACGCTCAACAACGACACCTTCCCGTCCTCGATGGGCTTCCTGAACAAGCGCGAGTGGGAGTGGAACCTCAAGGACCAGGCGTCCTACGTCGCGGTCAAGCGCGCCAACGAGCTGCTGCCGGCCAAGACCCGGCGCCGGATCTGGCAGGGCACGGCGGCGCCGTACGGCGTGACCGGCGTCAACGCCGGCCTCCAGTCCGAGGTGCACCCGCTGACGCTGGACAACGTCCACCGCCAGCAGCTCACCGAGGTCAACGGACAGGCCGACGTGGGGATCTACTCGCTCCCCTACATCTGCCCGTACAACGTCAACTCGGTGATGAACCCGATCCTGGTGATGTCGCTCGGGCTCGGCTACATGTTCAACCTGTACAAGAACAAGCCGATCGTCCGGCAGGGCGGCGTGGCGATCTTCTACCACCCGGTACCGAACGAGTTCCACCCGGTGCACCACCCCAGCTACATCGACTTCTTCGAAGAGATCCTCACCGAGAGCACCGACCCGCTGCTCCTGGAGACCAAGTACGAGGAGCAGTTCGCCACCGACCCGTGGTACACCCAGCTCTACCGCAACAGCTACGCCTACCACGGGGTTCACCCCTTCTACATGTGGTACTGGGGTGCGCACGCGATGGAGCACCTCGGTGACGTGATCTTCGTGGGCGGCAACCGCAAGACGACCGCGCGGATGGGCTTCCGTGCCGCGACGACGCTGTCGGACGCCCTGGAGATGGCGAGCCACACGGTCGGCTCGAGCCCGTCGATCTCCTACCTGCACGCGCCGCCACTCGCGCTGGCGGACGTCCGATGAGCCTCCGCCGGGAGATCCGGCTGCTGCGTCACGGGCGTGACTGGCGCGGGCGCGGGGCGGTGCCGAGGTCGGCCGAGCCGCACGTCCTCGAGCCGTCGGAGCGCGACTTCCCGACGGACTGGGCGCGCACCCGGCTGGCCGTGAACATCCGCGCCGGCCTGCGGCGCGGGGTGCTCCGGCCGGTGACCTGGAACCTCACCACCCCGGTGGTCGAGGGCGCCGAATACCTCGACGGCGTACGCGGCCCGGTGGTCTTCATCGCGAACCACTCCAGCCACCTGGACACCCCGCTGATCCTGGGCTCGCTGCCGGAACGCTTCGCCGACCGGGTCGCGGTCGGCGCCGCCTCGGACTACTTCTTCGACGTCCGCTGGCGGGCCGCGCTGACCGCGATCTTCTTCAACGCGTTCCCGGTCGAGCGCTACGGTTCGCGGCGGCTGCGCAGCCTCGCGCTGGACCTGGTAGACGACGGCTGGAGCCTGCTGCTCTACCCGGAGGGCACCCGGTCCGAGGACGGCTGGATCAGCCCGTTCAAGCTCGGCGCCGCCATGCTCTGCGTCACGAAGGGCATCCCGTGCGTACCGATCGCGCTGCGCGGCTCGTACGCCGCGATGCCGCGCGGGCGCAACTGGCCCCAGCCCGGCAAGCCGCGGGTCGCCGTCCGCTACGGACGCCCGCTCTATGCCGAGGAAGGCGAGGACGTCCGCGCCTTCCGCGCCCGCATGGCCAAGGCCGTCAGCCGGCTCGCCGCGGAGGAGGAGCTCGGCTGGTACGGCGCGATGCGCGCCGCCGCCGAGGACACCCTCGACGTCCCGGGCGGCGCGAAGTCCGTACGCCCGGGCGCGGTCGCGGTCCCGGAGAACGAGGACGGCGCCCAGGTCGCCCCCTGGCGCCGGGTCTGGGCCTCGACCCAGCCGCTCGAGGACAAACGCCGCCGCGTCTGGAAGTCCTGACAGCCAGGGCGTGTCCGGTCCGCCGGACACGCCCTGAAGCCGGTACGCCTCCGGCCGTCACACGTAGTCCAGCGCCGGTCCGGGGACGGGAATGCCCGGGGAGAAACGGCAGCCGCGACAGGGCAGGCTCGCGCCCACCGGGCATGCCCTAGGGTCGAGCGATGGAGTTCACGAACCTTCCGCTCGACGGGCCCGGCGTTCAGGAGGCCGACTCGCGGGAGCTGCTGCTCGGTTACCTCGAGTGGTACCGCGAGACGCTGATCCGTAAGTTCACCGGGCTGACGGACGCCCAGCTCAGGAGGCCGGTCGAGCCGCTCGGGTGGGCGCCGCTCGGCCTGGTCAAGCACCTCGGCTGGGTCGAGCGCCGCTGGCTCCGGTGGGGGTTCGCGGCCGAGGACATCCTGCCGTACCTGGGCGACGATGCCGTGGAGTGGGGCGTGGCCGACGACGAGTCGGCGGCGGACATCCTCACCACGTACCACGAGGAGGTCCACCGCGCGCGGACGATCGTCGCGGGCGCGGAGCTGACCGATGTCGCGAAGCTCGGCGGCCGGTTCCGTACGCCCGAGGAGGCGCCGACGCTCTCGCGGATCCTGTTCCACCTGCTGCAGGAGTACGCCCGCCACGCCGGCCACGCCGACGTGGCGCGCGAGTTGATCGACGGCGTGACGGGCGAGTGACGGGCTACGTCCATACGGCGACGTTGCGGCTCGCGCCGGGCGCCGACGAACGCGCGCCCGGCGGAGCCGTGACGGTCGAGCTGTGCGGCCACTGGGAGCACGAGGCCCCCTGCCGCCTGCCGCACCATACGGCGATCGATGACCGGTCCGGTGACTCCATCCGCCTGCGAATCGTGTTCGCAAGCACTCCCGATGAGGAGCCGGCCGTACGCCGCCGGATCGCCGGTGCTCTCGCGTCCGGCGACTGGACGCTGCTGAGCGAGGGCCCGGCCGAGCTTCGCCCCGATGAGACGGAGCCGGCCCGCCGGATCGGCGATCAGCGGTAGAAGTACGGGTCCAGCACGCTGACCTCGGTGATCTGGTCGACCGGGAGGCCGTTGACCTCGGCGGCCTTGCGGATCGCGTCGGGGTCGGGGCCGTCGTAGACGCAGTACGTCACGCTCTTGTCGTTGCTGACGTAGGACTGCAGCCAGGTGACTCCGACTCCGGCGTTGCCGTCGACGACCGACCGGCAGGTCGTGGCGCCGTCGGCGTTGATCGGGATGTTCAGGCCCTCAGGGAAGGTCCGTTGGACGATGTATCGCGGCATGTCACACGCTCCTTTCACCCGAGAGTCTGGCTCTGGCGCGCTGGAGCGGGCATCGGGAGCGTATCCCTAGATTTGCCGTGACATATCCCCATCTTTCCAGCGCGCGGCCTCCTGCCGGGTCCGTACACCGAGCTTGGCCAGGATCGCCGACACGTGGTGGCCCGCGGTCTTCTCCGTGATGTGCAGGCGGGTCGCGATGTCGGCGTTGCGCAGGCCGTCGCGCAGCAGGGCGAGCACGTCGCGTTCGCGTGCCGTGAGCCCCGCCGGATGCGCGAGGGTCGCGCGCCTGGGCCTCCTGTCCACTCCGAGTTTACGCAGGTCACGGGCGACCAGTTCGGCGGCGGGGTGGGCGCCGAGCCGTTGCAGCCGCTCGAGCGCCGCCAGCACGTCGGCCGCGTCCGGGCTCGCGGCGCGCGCGACCGCCTCCTCGTACGGGCAGCCGAGCAGCTCCCACGCCCGCGCGGCGCCGCGCCAGTCGCCGGCCGCCTCCAGCGCGTACGGGGTGTCACCGGCGGGAGCCGCACCACCGGCGCGGTGCAGCCAGTAGCCCAGCTCGGCGATCGCCCACCGCTGCCCGAACCGTACGGCGAGCGCGTACGCGTCGGTCACCAGCGACGGGATCTCCTCGATACGGCCCTCCAGGTAAGCGGCCTCGGCGCGGCCCGCGGCGACCGGCCACAGGCGCTGGAGGTTCCGGGTCGGTACGGCCAGCTCCCACGCCTCGTCGAGGAGCGCCGCGCCGTCCGGGTCTCCCCTGCGGACGCCGATCCGGCCGCGCACGGTGAGCATGACGATCCGCGAGATGGCCGTGCGGATGGGCGGCGCGGAGCCCAGCAGGTCGGCCGCCTCGGCCCAGCGGCCACGCTCGAACAGCACGCGGCCCAGCCAGGCGAGCGCGTACTGGTGGTATCCGTCCAGGTCACGCCGCTCACACCAGGCGACGCACTCGCGCAGCCAGTACTCGGCCATCTCGTAGCGGCGTACCTCGCCGCCGGCGGCGCCGAGGTTCGCCATCGCGGAGGCCGCCGAGGCGTCGTCCCCGGCCTCCCGCGCCACCTCGAGGCTGCGCAGCAGGGTCGTCTCGGGCCCGCTCGGCGCGGCGAGCCACTCGGCGGTCCCGACGGCGTTGAGCGCGCACGACAGCAGTGACCGGTCGCCGATCCGTTCGGCGAGCGCGATGGCGCGGGTGCCGACCTCGACGGCGCCGGCAAGGTCGCTTTCGAACATCCGCAGGTACGCCTGCCAGGTCAGGACGACCGCGAAAGCCTGGCCCGGCTCGTCCGGGTCGAGCAGCGCCAGCGCCTCCTCCAAGGAGTCGTACGCGGCCTCCGTACGGCCCGACCGCCACAGGTAGTTCGACCGGCGGGCCAGCGCCGAGGCCGCGCGGTCGGTCTCACCGAGGGCCTGCCACATCTCCAGGGCACGGCGGGACGACTCCATCGCGGCGGCGTTGACGTCGGCCGTCGCGCACGCGCTCTCGTGGCTTTCGAGCAGCTCGGCCAGATCGTGCGGGGGGAGGCCGTCGGCGAACCGCAGGGCCCGCGCGTAGTGGTCGGCCGCCTGCCGCGCGGCCCCGGCGGCCGCCGCGCGCTCGGCGGCGACCGGCGCGTGGACCAGCACCGACGGGCCGTCCCCGGCCTCCTCGGCGTGGTGGGCGAGCCGCGCCGGGTCCGACTCGGGCCTGGCCGCCAGCCGCTCCAGCACCGCCGCGTGCAGCGCGACCCGGCGGGACGGCGAGATGACCTGTTCGACCGCGAGCCGCGCCAGTTCGTGCCGGAACCGTACGCGCGTACCCTGCGGTTCGCCGACGAGCATCCCGGCGCGTACGCACGCGTCGACCCCGTCGAGGTCGCCGAACAGGTACAGCTCCGCACGGTCGGGCACGACGGCGGCGGCGTCCAGCGCCTCGCGAGCCGCCGGTTCCAGGCGTGCGGCACGGGCCAGCACCGCGTCGCGTACGGTCGCGGGCACCGTGGGTCCGGGCTCGCCGAGAACCTCGCTGACGAAGAACGGATTCCCCTCCGTACGGGCGTGCAGCTCGCGCGGGTCCATCCCGTACGGCCCGGCGAGGCGTGCGACGGCCTTCCGCGACAGCGGCCGGAGCGTGATCCTGCGCGCGTGCGCGCCGGCCAGCGAGCCGAGCACCCCGAGCAGCGGATGGTCCGGGCCGATCTCGTCGTCGCGATAGGTGATGACGAGCAGGCCGGGCGTGCCGGCGACCCGTCGTCCGGCGAAGACCAGCAGATCGAGGGTTGCCTCATCGGCCCAGTGCGCGTCCTCGATCACGACCGCTCGCCCCTCCGCCAGCACGTCGAGGAACGCGCCGAACCGGTCGTACCGCGCCGACTCGGCGACCATCACCCGTGCCAGTTCCCCACCCGCGGCCCGCGCGATGTCACGCACCGGACCCAGTGGGCGCGGTGTACGCAGCGCGTCACAGCCACCGCGCAGCATCCCGCCGTCGACGCGCTCGGCGAACTCCGCGACAAGCGCCGTCTTTCCGATTCCCGCTTCACCGGCGACCAGTACGACCCGGCCGCCCTCCCCGTGGCACTCCGCCAGCGCGGCGAGTGCCTCCTCCCGCTCCAGGAGCCCCATGCCCGGGATGCTACGCCGGAAATGCCCGATTGTTGCAGCTCATCCGCTGGTTAGAGTCGGGCCGTGTCCTCACTTCAACGGTTGCACGCCGATCACGGCCCGGCGGTCCTGGCCTTCGAACTGGCGAACCGCGCCTATTTCGCCGCCTCGATCTCTGACCGCGGCGACGCGTTCTTCGAGCAGTTCACCGACCGATACAACACCCTGCTGACCTCGCAAGACGCCGGCGTCGGCGCCTTCTACGTCCTCGTCGCCGAGGACGGCGCGGTCCTGGGCCGGTTCAACCTGCTCTTCCTTGATGACGGTGTCGCCGACCTCGGCTACCGGGTCGCGCAGCACGTCGCCGGCCGCGGCGTGGCGACCGCGACCGTACGGGAGCTGTGCCGGCTGTCGGCGACGCGGCACGGGCTGCGCACGCTCAGGGCGGCCGTCTCTCACGGCAATGTCGCGTCCCGGAAGGTGCTGACCAAGGCCGGGTTCGTCCCGGTCGGCCCGGCCGATCCGGCGGACATCGGCGGCAAGGCGGGCACCTCCTATCGGCGGGACCTTCTCGGCCATTGACGGCAATGGCCGAGTTATGAGAGCGCATATCCAATAGCGGTCTTTGCAATGGGCGACCGACTGGATGCGGAGCGTCGGACTTTGGCCACCGCTCTGTTGAAACAGGCAAATTAGGGCTAACTTATCCAATCCGCCCATTTTGCCTGGATGGTTGCGTACTGCGCTGGAGTCCGCGGTCCCCGTCCACTCGAGGAGAGGAGAGGACCGGATGGTCTTCCTGGGAATCGTTCTGGCCGCCACCGCCGTGGGGGTGGCCGTCGGGATCGTCACCGAGAACTCGACATCCGCCTCCCTCAGCCTCTTCGGCCACCACGTGCCCGCCGTGAACACCGAGGCACGCGTCTTCATCGCCGGGCTGATCGTCGGCATGCTCGTCATCGCCGGCCTCTCCATGGCCTCGCGCTCCATGCGACGCTCCTCACAGGCCCGCCGCGAGTTCCGCGACCTGCGAGAGGAGCGCCAGGAGTCGATCTCAACGCTGCTGACGCAGAACCAGCAGCTCCAGCGGGAGCTGGCCCGCTCCCGCGCCGCCGGGAGCGCCCCGATGACGGGCGAGATGCCCGCAACGCCCCGGCAGGGCCGTGACCGAGAACCCGCCTCCCCGTTCTTCGACCACTCCGCCTGACCTTCCATTCGGTGTGCGGCGGACCGGCCGGAGCGTACGGTCGGCCGCATGACGGACATCGACTGGCTTCCGGCCAACCGGGAGAACTGGGACGACCGGGTCCGCGTGCACGCGGACAGCGACTTCTATGATCTGCCCGGCTTCCGCGCGGGCGCGTCCACCCTGCGGACGTTCGAGCTGGACGAGGTCGGCGACGTGGCCGGCAAGCGTCTCCTGCACCTGCAATGCCACATGGGCCAGGACACCCTGTCGTGGGCACGCCGGGGAGCCGACGTCACCGGCCTGGACTTCTCAGGCGCCGCCGTACGGGTTGCCCGCGAACTGGCCGAGGACACCGGCCTCACCGACCGCGCCAGGTTCGTCGTCTCGGACGTGTACGACGCGCCGGCGGCCCTGAACGGGCAACGCTTCGACATCGTCTACACCGGGCTCGGCGCCCTGGTGTGGCTACCGGACCTACCGCGCTGGGCTCGCGTGGTGTCCGCACTGCTGAACGACGGCGGGACGCTCTACCTCGCCGAGTTCCATCCGCTCACCGAACTCCTGGGCGAGGACGGCACGAGCGTGCAGCGGGACTACTTCCACGTCCACGGCGAGACCGAGGACCTCCCGTACACCTACACCGACGGCCCGCCGCTCACCAAGACCGTCTCCGTACAGTGGCACCATCCGCTCGGCACCGTGGTGACCGCCCTCGCCCACGCAGGCCTCCGGATCGAGCTCCTCCACGAGCACTCCACCACGCTCTTCCAGCGCTATCCGGTACTCGAACGCACCGAGACCGGCGAATTCCAGTTCCCTCCCGGCCACCCACGGATCCCCCTCATGTACTCGCTCCGCGCGACGAGAACCACCTGACCGATCAACCGCCGTCAACAAGTAGAGATCCGAGCGGTCCTTGAGGGCCGTTCCGTGCAGTTCGAAATTCGCGTAGCCACACAGCCGGTACGTAGAGATGGCTTTGTCGCTGGAGATGGCAGCCCGTCCAACCTCCGCCTCCAGTTCCGGGGACGGCTGAATACCTCCACCAGCGCGTACCGCACGACCTTCGGCTCACGTACCTGAGGCGACCAGCGCAGCGTCCACGCCGAGACGGCTGCCGCGCAGCGCCACCGCGCAACACACCGGCGACGGGGCCAGGCTCGTTAAGAAGCGGACCAGAGAGCGGTCTCGGTAGTGGCGTGGTGACGGACGCTCAGAACGTCGCGGAATCTCCGCTGGCGGTTCTGGATGCCGTGGACGAGCATGACCTGATGGGCGGCGACCTCGTCCGCGATGTCCAATAGGCTGCGGCGGTCGGCGTGCGCCGACAGGCTCATGGTGGCCACGCGCGCCCGCACTGGGACCGTCACCTCGCGGCCGTGGTCAGTCAGAGTGAAGTCCCCGCCCTCCGACGAAAGCCGCCGCAGTCTTGCTCCGGGAGACTCCTCGTCCTGGTAGCCCGAGATGAACAAGGCGCTTCCTGGTTCGGGAAGGATCCGTGCCGCCCACGGCACAGCCGGTCCTCCCGTCAGCATCCCGGAGGTCGTGATGACGACCCCACGGCGAAAGGTGTCGAATTCGGCTGGGCGCTCCGCAACCGTGACGGCTCCACCGAAGATCGTCAGCGGACGGGGCGAGCCGACGGTCGCCGTCTCGAACGCTGTACTCAGATCGACTGCCATCCCGTCGATACGCACCGGTACCTCCGGCAGGTGCCGACGCACGAGGAGAGCGATCTCCTGGGCACGACCGAGGGCGAATGCGGGGATGAGTACCCGACCTCCACCCTGGTAGATCTCTTGGACCTCGCGGACGAAGCCTCGGACCCGCAGGTTCCTGTCGTCGTGGTCATCACCGCAGCAGGTGGTCTCCATGACCAGCAGATCGGCGCCATGAGCCGACTCTGGCAGGGTGTAGCCGTCGACACTCTCCTGCCTGAATCCGGAGATGTCGCCGGTGACGACCACCCGCCGACCGCCGGCGCGGATCACGACCCCGGCAGCGCCCAGGATGTGACCTGCCGGAAACAGCTCGATCGTGACATCACCGACGCGGCGCGGCACCCCGAACGGGACTTCCTCGCATCGGCGGGCCGCCGCGTCGACCTCGGCCTGGCCGTACAGTGCGGTCGCTTCCGTGCCCCACTGGGTAAGCCTTCGGGCTCGATCCTGCGTGATCTTGGCGGTGTCGCTCCACATCACCGGCATGAGCCGGACGGTCTCGGAAGTGGCCAGGACCCGAAGGTCAGGCTCCCGCGCGATCAGGGCGGGCACGTACCCGCAGTGGTCGTTGTGCGCATGAGTGATCACGACCCCGTGCAGCGGACCGTCGAGCGCAACTTCAACGTCCCGAGGCGGGGACGACTGCTCGCCGGGACGCAGGCCGGCGTCGACCAGGAGCCTGGTGCCGCCGGCTTCGACGAGCAGGCACGAACCACCGATCTCGGTGTCTCCGCCGAGCGGGGTGACCCTCAGATCGAGTTCCTCGACGACTCGGACCATCGGGGCGGGCGGTGCCGGGTCCACGACGGCCCGCACTGCGGCCAGCAGTTCCTCGGGAGTGAGCGCGGCGGTGGTCGCTGCCGCGAGTAGGACCTCGTTATGCCTGCCCTGCGGGGTGACAGTGTGTCGAGGGTCCCGGGCCGCCGAGTCCTTCCCCGGCGGGGAGGATGGCTGTTCCAGTGCGTACAGCAACGCAGTGGCGATCGTCTGCGGCTCCTGGAAGCGACGTTGCTCGGTCTTGAGCTGCCGGGTAAGTCTGTCGACACGCTCTTGCAGGTCGGCACTGGCGGCACGCGTCTCGTCGAGCAGATTCCCGGACTTCCGGGCGTCCTCTTGGGCGTACTCGCGTCGTTGCTTCTCGGCCTGCAGCTTCTTTTTGAGATCGGCGATAGTACGGGCCGTCCGATCGGCCGCACGGTCCCGTGCTGGTGCACTGGCGAGGTTCAAACAGGCAATCGCGGCTTCAACCACGTTGTCGTCAGAGCACAGCAGCAAAGTGGCGAGGCTTCTGGTACGAGACCCAGGCTGGTTGTCGGCCACCGCCGTCGCGGCGCGGGTGCGCAGGCCTGGGGATCGCCGTAATGCCTCCACCAGCCAAGAAGGCTGCTCCTTCACGAGCCGGTCCGGATCAGTGGACAGGTTCACGGCGCCCGGTCGGGAGCAGACCACCTCAGCGACGGCCCGAAGGATCGGTTCGGCGGCAGCCTGATCCTCCGGCGTGATCAACGGCTCCCTGCCCTTCGGGTGGCCCCGGCAAGAACCGGTTCACACACCAGCCGTCCCTCGTGCGACTCCAAAGCGCCCAACAGGCGCAGGGCCTCCACCAGATCGGCGGTTCCGGAATAGCCTTTCTCCTTCAGGACCTGCTCGCTCAGCGCCGAAGTCGACACATCCCCGTGCAGTTGGAGCAACTCGGCAAGGTACTCGGGAGTCTCCGGCTTGTTCTCGCCGGTCATCACCCGCCATGCCTCGGCCAGGCATTTGTCGGCGCCTACGCCGGTGTCGGCGACCAGTTCGCCAGGGTTCTGCTGGAGTTGCTCCCGACATCGCTCGAGTGCATGGTCCCGATTACCGCCGTTGTCTGTCAGCCGGTTGACCACATAGCCGATCAACGTCGGCCATCCGCCGGTCTCGGCTAGCAGCGCCTTCTGCCCGGCTTCGTCGGGGAAGCCGTAGGAGTCTTCCAACATCCACTGACGGATCGCGAGCCGGTCGAAGCGGCGCAGCTCGACCAGGTCAACGCCGTCCAGGGACGGGATTTCCCGCCAGATACCCGCAAGTTGGACGCCTGTGACCAGGACGACAGCGAGCGTGCCGCGACGGGACGCGGAGACCGCTGTGCGTGCGTCCTCGAGCCGCCTGGCGAACTGCTGCCCGGTCTTGCGTTCGGACACGTTCATCACGATCACGGTGTGCCCGTCGTGGCGGTCCGCCCGGCTGACGGCGCCCTCGAAGGTGAGCTGGCCGGAGCTCACTAGGTGGACCTTCACTCCCGGGTGTTCGGCCTCCTGCTGGAGAGCCAGTGCGACCCGTTCCCCGTGCAAGGCGCGTGATCCCGCCACCACGTGGACGAGATCGTGCGGACGGAACAGGGCCGTGAGCTGGCGGCTGCTCAGCGGCGAGCGCTCGGGACCGTCTCGGAAGACTCCGCGGTAGGAGTGTGCATCGAAACTGTCCGGCTTTTCGAACTCTCCTGCGTTCTCCAGTACCTCCTCGACCCCGGCGGCACCGCCGAGCAGGTTGAGGATGTGCGGAGTACGAAGGCGATAGCGGTCGGCGTCCAAGCCTAGGACGCCGAGGTTGCCGCATTCGTCGAGCAGGCTGCGGAAATCGTCGCTGGCGCAGTCCTCGAAACCGGGCTCCCACCAGTACCGGCATTGCTCCCACAGCTCGCCGACACTGAGGGTCGCATCTGCTCCGTTCTCAAGAGCGTGCAGGGCCACCGTGTAGGCGATCACCTTGTAACGCTTGTCCAGGTTGAGGGTCCACTCGAACCGGTCACGGAATCCACGCGCGAGGGCTTTGTCCTCCCAGACCAGCGCAACGTCGTCGCGAGTGATCTCGTAAGGAAAACTGCGGGTGGCGCTCGAACTCCGGCGCAGCCTCTTCAGTAGCTCCTCGGCGAAGAGCTGGACCAGGGCGGGAGCGTTGTTCGCCTCGGCGATAACGCGTGCAGCCAGGGTCTCGGGGAACCGGAAACCGAGCGTGGCCAGGGGCCGCACCAGCAGGTTAAAGGCATCCTGAGGCTCCAGCGGACCCACCGCGATGGGCGTGCCCAGATGGGCGAGCGGCTGGTTGGTCAGGCTCTGGAACCGGGCGGTCTGGTGCAAGCCAGCGAAGACGACCTTCACCCGGCGGTCCGTCTCGTCCATCAGGTCGCGTAGAGCGATGACATTCTCGAACCTCGCGCCCTTAGCGTCCTCGTTGAGGAACTGGTCGGCCTCGTCCAGCAGAATGAGGAGTTGCCGTTGGGTATCGTCGCGTACCCATTCCCGGACGGCCTCGCGCACTTGGTCGCTCCGGACGAGCCCGGTGGCGATCACTCCCGCTTGCACGAGCTTGTCAGCGAGCTTGGACCACAGCGACTCCAACGGTGCGACCTTGCCGACGGTCTGGATGTTCTCCAGGATGACCGTACGGTCCTGGTCGGTGGCCTGGATGTGCCGTTCGGCCTTGCGCAGCAGCGCCGACTTGCCGAGCTGGCGGCCACCGTAGACGAACGAGGAGCCGACACGGTCAGTGACCTCCCGAAGCTGGTCGTCGCGGCCATAGAACATCTCGTCGGGAACATCGCCGACAGGTGCGTACGGATTGGTGGCGGTGAACGGAGCCATGAGCTCCACCGTGGTGGCCCAGTCGGCCCCCGGCATGCAGGCCAGGTAGCTGATCGCGGCGTCGTCGAGTACTCCGGCCACTGGTGTGGGCCGGCGCCGCGCGGCGACCGCGAGCTGTTGCCGTTCCTCCGGAGACAACACACCGAAATACCAGACCAGGACTGTCTGGTCCTCCGGCTGCCCCTTGAGCAGCTCGATGAGCTGCTGGGGACCAGGTCGACGCCATACCAACAGGAGACGGAGACGGTTCCCGGACGGGCTCATCCGCGATCCGAAGGCCGGCAACATGGCCTCACCGACTATCTGTAGCTGCTCCAGGTCGATCCAGATGCGGCCCGCCACTCCGGAACCACCGGGCACCTCGCGCTGAGTGCCCTCCAACCCGATCATTCGCAGGACTCGGGTGATCGCCGTACGGAGGTTCCCTGCGGCCTTGGGCCCATGTCCGCATGAATACCACTGCCGAAGCCCTTCCCATGCCTCGTCTCGGCGTGCGTTGCGGAGTGCGGGGATGTCGATTCCCGTATCACGCAACAGTGCCGTCAGCTCGGGATCGTCGACATTCGTGCCAGCACGCAGTGCGTTCTTCAGCGCGGTCAAGAATTCGCCGGCCTCCTGCTTGCGAGCACGGTTCCCAGCACGAACCGCATCGTTGGCGAACGTCCTGGGAAAGGCGGGGTAGAAACGCCGCAGGTGGTCAACGTCTTCGGAGGGCTCGGGCAGCTGCTTGTCTGCCTCGACCTGGGCGAGGTAATCCCGGGCTGTGATCAGATCGCCGTGCTCAATGCGTTCGGCGATGCGGTCGCGGACGGTGGCGACTCGCGAGTCCTCCCGAGCTCGATCGTCCAACCGGGCTCGCTCCCGATCGATGCCAGCCTCATGCCAGTTCTCAAGCCTGGTGCGCAGGTCATCTAGAGAGCGGTCGATCCGGTCGAAGTCCCGCCGGTCGCCGGTGAGAGCGTCCAGGGTCTCATCCGCGTTCCGGACCTCGCTCTCGGTGAGCGCCCCGTCCCGTGCCCAGCCAGCTACCAGATCCTGGATCTGGTCGATCCGTTCGTTCCTGGTCTTGCGGGCGCGTGGGATGAGTTCGTCGCGCCGCTCGCGCAGTTCGACAGCCGTCTCTGGATCGCTACGTTCCAGGACCGTGACGATTCCGAGGGTGCCTTCGTGGTCGCCACGCTCGGCCCGACGCTCGAACGCGGCCCGCCAGGCCTGATCGTCGGCAAGCGCGACGGGCACAAGCTGGTCGACGGTCGGCGGCTCGAGCGGTTCGAGGGAGGTTGGGTGCAGGGTGACCTCGGGAGCCAGCAGCAGGTCTCGATTGATCACATGTGCAACCGGCGGCTCGGTCTCCGGAACGGGTTTGCCGTCGAGCAGATCGAGCGTCTCGGCCACCAGACCGCAGGTCACCTTGGTAGCCGCAGCCACTGACCCTCCGTACGAGGCGGCCAGTCCATCCAGCGCGGTGATGATCCGAGGCCTGAGCGCCCCGACCACCTCTTGAAGCTGCCCGAGCGGCCCGAGCCTCCAGTCCTGTGTGGCCGCGACCTCCTGACGCTCAGCCTCCTTCACAGCCCTGACCCATTCGCCCGCCGTGTCGACGGCCTTTTTGACCTTGGCGACGAGCTGGCTGCGTGCGCCCGCGATGATCTTTTTTGTTCGACGCCTCGCGGCCACGCGGCGGACCGTCTCATCGATCAACCGGTCGATCTCGCCGCTTGCGTGCAGCCGGTTGACCTCAGCAGCGGCCTTGTCGGCGAACGCCGGATCGTCCTGCGCGGCGATTTTCAGCAGGCATACGACCGGGCCGTCCTGCTGCAGCAGTGCCTTCCACACCTCAGTGGCGAGCTGATATTTGATCGTACGATGCGGTTCCTCCTCCAACTGCCGGGACGCCTCGCGCGCGCTCTGCCTGCGGATCATCGTCGACTCGACGGTTCCCCGTCCTCGGCCAGCGACCCCAGAGCCCAGGTACGCGCCGCTGCGGGCGGCGCGGGTGAACGCCTCCCCGCACTCGACCAGATCCGGGAAGCCTGAGACGACGACCGTGAGATCCTCCAGCAGCCTGGTTGACTCAGGGGTGGGGTAAACCAGGCCAGCCCGGATTGCGGCCCCCCACGCCAGGACACGGCCGGCAGGATCGTCAACGAGAGCCTTGGAGCTGACGTCGCGGGCCGCTGCCACGAACTCCGCCGACAGCGGCCCGGCGAAGATCGCCATCTCGGCCGCAATCGCTGCGCAGCGACGGGCGGCCTCCTCCGCCTTTGGCCTGCCGGCGGCACTGCGTAGCCGACCGGCCAAGCCGAGCTGACCCGCACGCAACGCCTCGGCCTCCGCCTCGGCGAGACGCGAAGTGAAGACCGGGAGCGCCTCATCAGAGCGCGGCTCGGCCTCATGCACCAGCCCGGCCACCTCCTCCGGCGAAGCCGCCGACTCCCGCCGCACAGCAACGGCAGCGCTCACTGGCTCAGAGCGCGAAACCGCTTCCGTGGGTTCGACACCGGCGCGTACATCGTCGGCGGCATCGTCTCGAGCGGGCGCCACGGCCACGGCAGGCTGAGCGGCACTGCCAGGCCCACTCGTCGGGCAGCGCTCGGAGATCAGCGCGTCCAGGTCGGACAAATCGTCATCGGCCGGGCTGCCGTCACCCTTACTGAGCGCATCCGCCGCCTCCGCGCCCGCGGCCGGGCGATCGTAATCGACGGCATCGCCGACCGCCGACTCGACCGTGCCGGGTGCGTCCGCGAACGTCTCGACGGCAGAGTCGTCCTCGAGTTCCTCGGCCGATGCGGCGTCGGGGGGCACAGACACGCTTGTGTTAGTGGGGACGATCATCAGCCCTCTCATCAGGGCGACATCGACCAGCTTTCGGCAACCTTCGGGCAGTTGCTGGCGCGCTTTCTCGGCGAGCTCGGCCGCACGGCCCAGATCGCCCTGTCGGGTGGTCACCTCGATCAGCTCGCCGAGGACGTCCAACCCGTCGCCCGTACCCGAACGCGCCATTCGGCGCACCTCTTCGAGTGGACCGGCTACGATGTCCGGCCCCTGGATGCCCGTCAGCATCCGGATCCGAGAGGAACGCGCTTCGGACTCGCGCGCGGTCTCCAGGACCGTCGACAGGGTGGCGAGGTCGGAGGCCGGCGCAGTGCCGGGCATCACGGTCGCGGCCTGGTCCAACACTGCATCGAAGCCCGCAACCGCATCGCGGATCAATGCGAAATCGCTATCTTTCGGGCGCCGGCCCACGCGGAGTTCGGCAGCGATCCGGTGGGCCGCATCCGCCGCAGCTGGAAAATGCCCGCGTAGTTCCTCGAGCGCCACGGCCAGCTGAGCGAAGCCGCTCTGCCGGTCGATGGATGTCCCAGAGACGGTGTCGCCGGTCGCGTCGGAAGTCATAGTCGTTTCGATCTCCTGATCGGTCACAGTCGTGGCGGCGGAACAGCGCCGCGCCAGCTCCTGCAGATCCAGAAGGCCGATAGGCCGTTCGGGGAGCTCCGGATGTCGCTCGCGCAGGGTCGCCCAGGCCGAGCGGACCTCGTCCACACCGTTGCCCAGATTGGCCGACTCTGCCGCCATGAGCCCGAGTGCCACGGGAGCGAGCGGGCGATTCAGTTCGACGACGTAGGCCAGGCACCAGTACTTGATCGATGCCGAGCACTCCCAGGTCAGGCTCACGCGCAAGACGGGCGCCCGGTCGAGAACTTCCGCCGCCGTGGCCTGATCCAGTAACGCGCAGCAGTCCTGAGCCGTCAGGCCATCGAGGTTGCCGAAACCCCAGACGAAGCTTCCGCTGATCATCTCCTGCAGCGCGCCACGACGCCGAGACTCACCCGTTTGCAGCGTGCGCAACACCGTCTCGGAGGTCCGCTTGGAGACCTTCTTGGCGTCCTGGAGCCCCACCTGGCCGAGCACTGCACGACGGAATCTCGGCGGGCATGTCTGGAGGAGGGCTTGCATCTCGTCGGTTGTGACCGTGCTCAACACAACGTCCGCAAGGTCCGTGAGCCCGAGGTCATCGTTCGGCTCGTCAGGATGCCCCCACGGGGCTGGCCCCTCTTGCGCTAAGTGGCGCTCCTGTCTGCGCATCACTGCCTCCGCATGGAACGTAGCGAGACCCTCATCCGGGATCAGGACTTTATACAGAAGGACAGACATCTGTATTCGTTCTCCAGAAAACGGGTTGATCGTCTCTACACGCTCTTAAGCGACCAACAAGTTCCTGCCGTGGTGCCTGGGCGCGCGGGGACCTGTTCGGGCTGCGACGGCTCCCGCTGCGGATGATCGGGCTGCGCGAGCCGCGTTCGCAGAACTCCTGGATGCACAACTCCGCGACGCTCATGCGCGGCGCCCGCGCCCACGCCGCGCGCGTCAACCCCGACGACGCGGCCGCGTACGGGGTGAGCGACGGCGGACGGTGCCGGATCACCTCACCGTACGGCTCGATCGAGGTGACCGCCGCGCTCACCGCCGACGCCATGCCCGGCACCGTCGCGGTCCCGCACGGATGGGGTCATCGCGGCGGCGGCCAGCGGCGCGCCGGCCGGGCCGGCGGCGCCAACGTCAACCTGCTGACCTCCTCCGATCCCGCCGACCTCGAGCGCCTGGCGGGCATGGCGCGCCTCAACGGCGTACCGGTGCGACTCTCCCCGGCCTGATCCGAACAGAGGCCGGACGGTCCGAGTTATGTGGCGGACCGATGCCCGCGTTCGCCTTGCGGCACGCTCCCACGCCGTGTTTCCCTCACGGAAGGTGTTCGGTCGTACACGCTAGGTGACGGCCATGAAACCAAGGAGTCGCCACCGTGCCCCGAGACCTCCCCCGACCCATCGACGACCTGATCCGCGACGCGCAGGGCTCCGGCGACCCGCTCGGCGGGCGCCTGCGGTCCGCGCTCGAACACGCGTACGTGGCCGACCTGGCGCCCGTACGCGTGCACACGGACGCGCGCGCCGACCGGATCTGCCGCGCGCTGGGGGCCGAGGCTTTGACGGTCGGCGCGGACGTGTTCTTCGCCGCGGGCCGGTTCGCTCCGGGGACGCGCGCGGGCCTCGAGCTGCTCGCGCACGAGGTCGCGCACACCACGCAGGACGGCGGCCCGCACGAGGCCGCGGTCTCCCTACCCGGCGACGCGTGCGAGGCCGAGGCCCGCGCGCTCGCCGACACCTTCGTACGCGGCGCGACGACTCGACGGGGGCCGGCGCGCCGCGTACGAAGGCTCACCGATGCCGACCGGCTCGTCGTACGCAGGCACGCGTCGTGGGAGCACCGGCTGCTCGGCGACGCGCCGCCGGCCGACCTGAACGCCATCGCGCTGAAGACGCCGGACCGGCAGCGGAAGCTCGAGGACCTGCACGGTTTCCTCGAGATGTGGCGGGAGCGGCCGGAGGACGTCACCCCCGAAGCGATCGCGAAGCACTACCCCACGATCCGCACGCTGCGGCTCGGCACCAGCGGGCTACTGGTCACGTACGGCGAGCTGAACACCCTGGCCGACTACCTGGCGAGCCCGTCGTCGCTGGACGGCCAGCCGCTGGGCATCCTCGAGCCGATCCTGCAGACGATCCGCCAGGAGTCCTCCTACTGGGTCAACCACCTGCTCGGCAAGGAGACCAAACCGCACTTCGCGCGGTCGGTGGCCGGCAACACCGGCTGGAGGTTCGCCGACCTGCTCCGCCAGACGGACAAGCTCGACAAGCTCACGCTGGCGCTGGGCCCGGGCGGTATCGACCACTACAAGGCGCTGGTCGGCCGCAACGCCTGCCACTTCGCGCCGGGCGCGTGGTACCGCTGGGAGACCTACTACCTGATCGCCCGCGACTACGCGACGCAGGCCCACCACGCCGGCAGCGCCGAGGCGAAGGACCGGCTGGCGCACCTCGCCTGGATCAACCACGGCTACGCCGACCATTTCCTGCAGGACTCCTTCGCGGCCGGCCACCTCATCAACAAGACGCTGGTCATGCAGTGGTTCGTCGAGTGGGCCGCGTCGAAGGCGGGCAAGTTCATGCCGGTCGCCGACTGGAAGATGGTCCAGACGATGACCACCGACCGGCAGCCCGGCCTCGCGGCGCGTGCCCTGTATGACGGCTTCCTCGACCCGGCCAAGCGCGGCGTCGTACGCGACCCGCAGACCGCCGACGAGCAGTGGGCGCTCCAGCGGCGGATGGACATCGCCGGCGTGGCCGCCGACGGCGCGCGGCCCCAGATCGACGCCTACAAGCACTACCTGGCGCTGCTGCAGAACACCGGGATCCAGCTCGCCACCGGCGTACTGCACGACGAGCTCGACGAGAAGGGCCTCTGGGTCGCGTCGGCCGAGCACACCACGCCGTACCAGATCTATGGCGACTGCGCGATGCTGGACGGCGGCGCCGGCGCGATGATCGCGGCCGAGACCGCGCAGCTGTCGCAGACCTCGATCCTGGAGCTGATCTCCAAGGGCGGCACGGCCATCACCGCGGAGACGCTCTTCAGGCGGTTCCCGACCTCCGTCCGCGAGAACGACACGACGCTCCCCCTCCAGGAGTGGAACACCACGCTGCGCGACCGCGCGACCCGGTTGTTCCCCAGCCTGAAGGTCCTGGGCGTACGCCTGGCGGAGCCGCGCATCAAGAAGGTCTCGATCGACGTGACGGGCGGGTGGCGCTGGGAGGAGCTCCCGGGCCGGGCGACCGACCTCGCGGTCGGCGGCGACGGGTCGGTGTGGGCGGTCTCGCGGGACCCCGATCCGGCCAAGGGGTACGCCGTGCTCCGGCTCAAGGACGGCGCGTGGGTGCCGGCCGGGGTGGGCGGCGTACGCGTCGCCGTCGACGGCCTCGGCAACCCGTGGGTCGTCGACCGGGACGGCGGGATCTGGCGCCGCAGCGGCGGCGACTGGGAGGCCGTCACGGAGGACGGCATCCCCGCCGGGAAGGACGCCGCCGGTGACCAGGTGAGCGGCGCGAGCGACATCGGGGCGGGCGCCGACGGATCGGTGTGGGTGACCGCGCGTACCGGCTCCGAGCAGGGGCATCCGATCCTGCGCTGGACCGGGCAGCGCTGGCAGGCCGCGACCGGCGCCGCGGTCGCGATCTCGGTCGCGCCGAACGGCCTGCCGTGGACCGCCGACGCGCACGGCGCGATCGGCCGGCTCAACTCCGGCGGCCGGCTCGGCGACGGCTGGGCCACCCTGCCCGGCCTCGCCGAGGACATCGCCGTCTCGACCGGCGTCCAGCCGACGGCGTGGATCATCGGAACCAACGACATCGAGGCCGCGGGCGGGCGCGACATCTACGCCTGGAACGGCGAGCGCTGGGACCTGGTCGACGGACGGGCGGTCCGGATCGCGGTCGGCCCGGACGGCACCCCCTGGACCGTCGACGTCGCCGGTGTGATCCGTCACCTGGTGCCCGCGACCGCCTCGGCCGTCACCTTCAACACGGCCGACGCCGGGCAGAAGAAGGGACGCGCGGTCGCCGCGCACGGCTCGCTGTTCCCCGGCGACACCGTGCAGATCAACGGTGACACCGACCTGAGCGGCGTGATCGCCGGAAAGAGCAACGCCTGCATCCATTCCATCAAATTGGTCACCTCCGGCGGCTATTACGACTTCAAACTGGAGGTCGACGGACAGGGCCCCAAGGGCTTTCGCTCCGGCACGCTGGACCTGACATTCGTCGACGAGAACAACACCTCCTACAACCTCATGCTGTTCGACTCGACCCGCAAGAAGCACACGCTCCGCTACGACGGCGACCGCCCGGGAATCAAGGAGATCCACTGGAAATGACCGGGCCGGAAAACCGCTGAGCCTGGCGCTATTCAATACTCACGCAAATGGCCGGACTCGGCCGTTCTTGAGGGCTGTACGGGGGTTAGTCCCCCTGTCGACACTGTTGGTGACCCCGTGCCGACCCGGTTCCTGACCGGGTCGGCATCGGCGAACCCTGCCATTCGGACGCGGCGAACACGCGTACTCCGCGGGCCGGTCCGAAGCCCCCAAGGAGGCATGTGTGAGACCCCAGTTCCGCGCACTCGTCGCGGCCATCGGGCTGGTCCTCTGTGGCCTGCTCGTCGCGCCCGCCGCGCAGGCGGCCCAGGCCCCTTCTCCGGCGACCCAGGCCCGGATCACCGACGCGCTCTACCACTCGGCGCGGTTCGCCGGTACGGCGTGGGAGTCCGACGCCGCGACGGGCCGCGTCGTGGTCCTCGCCGACCAGTCGGTCACCGGCGCGACCCTCGGCCGGATCAAGGCGGTGCTCGCGCCGTACGGCGACGCGGCGCGCGTCGAGCGGATCTCCGGCACGCTCGGCGTGCGGCTGAGCGGCGGCGACCCGATCTTCGGCAGCGGGTTCCGCTGCACGCTGGGCGCGAACGTGGCCAGCGGCGGCACGAACTACTTCCTCACCGCGGGACACTGCGGGAACGTCGTGAGCACCTGGTACTCCGACTCCGGCCAGACCACCCTCGCCGGGACGACCACGGGCGCCAGCTTCCCGTCCAACGACTACGCGATCGTCCGGTACGCCGCCGGTGTCACCCCCACGCACGACTTCACGGCGGCCGGTAGCCCCTCCGTCGGCCAGAGCGTCTGCATGCGGGGTGCGACGTCCGGCCTGCACTGCGGCGTCGTCACGGCCCTGAACGCGACGGTCAACTACGGCGCCGACGGCACCGTCAGCGGACTGATCCAGACCAACATCTGCTCCGAGCCCGGTGACAGCGGCGCCCCGCTCTTCTCCGGCACGACGGTGTACGGCATCCTGTCCGGCGGCAGCGGCAACTGCTCGTCCGGCGGGGTCTCCTTCTTCCAGCCGATCACCGAGATCCTGTCCGTCTACGGCGTGACGATCTACTGATCCGGCGAACCGCCGCGGCCGAGGGGTGCACCTCGGCCGCGGTGGAACACGGGCGGGGGGACGCGGTACGTCAGGCCAGGCCGTTGCGCAGGCTCGTGACGCGGTTGCGCGCGGCGTCGAACGAGCTCTGGCTGAGCTGGCCGCTCTGCAGGGCGCTCGCCAGGCTGTTGACGACGCCCTGGCCGCCGCTCGTCGAGCGCGAGCACTCCAGCATCAGGTCCATGCCCGCCTTGGCCGCGAGGACCGCGCGCTGGGGGATGGTGCCGAAGGAGTTCAGCGCGCCGGCCCCGAGCGAGTCGGTCACGGTGACGCCGGTGAAGCCCATCCGGCCGCGCAGCTCGTTCTGGACGATCGTCGACGAGAGACCGGCCGGCATGCTGCCGTCCAGCGCGGGATAGACGGCCCAGGAGCACATGACGAGCTTGACGCCGGCGCTGATCGCCGGACCGTACGGCGCCTCGTCGATGGTGCGCAGGTTCGAGGCCGAGACGTTCAGCGTGACCGGCACGTTGTCGGTGTTCTGGCTCGAGCCCGCCGCGCCCAGACCGGGGAAGTGCTTGGCCGCCGCCGCGACGCCGAGGCTCTGCTGCGCGGAGATGAACGCGCTTCCGCACTGGCCGCAGACGTTCGGGTCCTTGCTGTACGAGCGCCCGTACTGGTCCTCGAAGTCGCCCTCGGTGCGGTACACGTCGAGGACCGGCGCGAGGTTGACGTTCATGCCGGCGCTGGCGAGCAACCGGCCGGCGGTGTCGCCCGCGTCGCTCGCATTGGCGGCCGGGTCGGACGACGCGCCGATCTGCTTCTCCGACATCGTCGGACCGCCGGGCAGCCGCCGTACCTGGCCGCCCTCCTGGTCGGTCATCAGCAGCAGCGGCGATCCGACGGGGCTGCTCTGGTTGGCCTCGTTCAGCTGGGCGCACACCGAGTTGATCTGGCTGATGCTCGAGATGTTGTCGCCGAAGAAGATGACGCCCGCGCACTGGCCGGCCGCGATCTGGGTCAGCAGGGACTGCGGCACGGTCAGCCCGGTGTAGGAGTAGATCACCCGCTGCCCGGCCTGCTGCGCCGGGGTCAGCGCCCTGGGGCCTGCCGCCGGCCGGGTGGCGAGACCGGCGGCCTGCGCCGTACCGGCCAGGCCGAGCGTCGCGAACGCCGCACCGGCTCCGGCGAGCATCGCGTGGCGCCGGCTGATCGAGTTATCGGAGTTGTTCATCATGTGTCCGCGCGTGAGACCGTCCGGGCCGTCCGGGGGGCACGCGCTTCCTCTCTTCCTGCGCGGGGCCGCTGTCGCGGCCGTAGTGTGCCCCGGCGTCGGCCAGGGCGGGTCCACGAACGCCGGTGGCCGGGCGCGTACGCGGACGCGCCCGGCTACCTGCCGGAATCGGAACAGGCGCCTCAGCCGTTCGCGAGGGCCTGGACGCGGGAGTAGTCACCGTTGAACAGATCCTGGTCACCGGGGAAGGTGCCGCTGTCGCCGTACTGCCAGATCGTCTGGAAGCCCCAGTTGTAGGGCATCGGTCCCGGAGATCCGTTGTAGTTGGCCAGCATCAGCGGGTTGGTGGAGGAGAAGTCACCGGTGTTGCCGGTGCACTGGCTCCACCAGCTCGTGGCCGTGTAGATGACCGGCCAGCGGCTGGTCTTGGCGTGATACTCGTTGCTGAACGACAGGATCCAGTTCACCATGCCGGACGCGGACATCCCGTAGCAGGCGGCGCCGTACGGGTTCCACTCCATGTCCAGCATGCCGGGGAACGTCTTGCCGTCCTGGGACCAGCCACCGCCGTGCGCGACGAAGTAGTCGGCCTGCGAGGCGCCGGAGGAGGTGTTCGGGGTGGCGAAGTGGTACGCGCCGTGCACCAGGCCCGCGTTGTACGCGCCGGTGTACTGCTGGCTGAAGTACGGGTTCGTGTAGTTGGTGGACTCGGTCGCCTTGGTGTACATCCACCGCGCGCCGTTGGCGGCGACCGTGCCCCAGTCGACGTTGCCCTGCCAGCTGCTGACGTCCAGGCCCGGGGTCTGGGCGGCGTTCGGCCGGACGACCAGGCCACCGGAGCCGGGCTCATGCTTGGCCACCTGCGAGCCGAGCCAGTCGCGTTCGGGGTGGGTGACGGGGTTCCCGGTGGCCGCGCCCGCGGGCGCGGCGGCCAGCGTGAGGGCGGCGCCGACCAGAGCGGCGATGGAGATCGCCTTGCGGCGGGAGCGCTTGAACGATGCCACGTGATCCTCCAGAAATGGGGGGCTCGAGGACTGTCGTGAACTATGGGCCTTCTATGTAGATATCTTGCTGAAAGACCAAGGAAAAGGTGGAAAATTCCCCCAACTATCCCTGTCGGATTGGCGGGTCTCTCTTACGCCGCAGGTCACACCCGAGAAGACGCCAAATCGGACCTCAGAGGTTGGCCGGATCCGGCACGACGCGAATCGGGGAGACGGCCGGAGTCGGCGGGAGCCAGAGCGCAGGGCGGATGGCGGGGCGCGCGGCGGAGCGGGTGGGGCCTCGGTCAGCGCACGTTGCGGGGGCGGAACTGGATGCTGATCCGCGGTCCGGTGGGCCGGGCGGTCTTGGGGATGGCGTGCTCCCAGGTGCGCTGGCAGCTGCCGCCCATCACCAGCAGGTCCCCGTGGCCGAGCTCGTGGCGTAGCGCCGGGCCGCCGCCGGACGGGCGGAGCAGCAGGCTACGGGGCGCGCCGACCGAGACGATCGCGACCATGGTGTCCTCGGTGGCGCCGCGCCCGATGCGGTCGCCGTGCCAGGCGACACTGTCCCGGCCGTCGCGGTAGAGGCACAGGCCCGCCGTACGGAACGGCTCACCCAGCTCGTCGGCGTAGTGGGCGTTCAGCGCGGCCAGGGCGTCATCGAGGACCGGGTCGGGCAGCGCCCGCCCCTCGTCATAGAAGCTCAGCAGCCGGGGCACCTCGACCACCCGGTCGTACATCTGCCGCCGCTCCGCCCGCCACGGCACGTCGTCCACCAGCCGCTCGAAAAGGTCGTCCGCCCCCGCGATCCACCCCGGCCGCAGGTCGACCCAGGCGCCGTGGTCGAGCACGGTCCGGCGCACCTCGGACCCGAGCGGGCCCGGACCGGTCTCGGCACCGCAGTCCAGCAGCGAACCCTGCAGCGACAGCGTCATGCCCCGAGTGTACGCGCCGGAATCAAACAGGTGTTCGATGGCCTCAGAGCTTCGAGGCGAGCCACGGACGGATGACCGGAAGGACCCGATCGGCCTGCATGGCCCGCATGTGGTCGAGCCCGTCGAGGACGCGGACGTCCCAGCCGAGCCCTTCGAGCTCCGCGCGCCGTTCGAGGATCGGCCCGGCGATGTCCACGCGGACGTCTCCCCACTTCGGGCCGTAGTCGATCGCGTCGGCCGATCCGGCGAAGCACAGCCTGGGACAGGTGATCCGCCGCTGGGCGGCGCGGTCGTCGAAACGCCGAAGCGCCTCGTAGAGCGTGACGTACTGGCGGGTCTGGTCCGGCGACGTGGACACGGAGACGTTCTCCCAGTCGCCCGCCTCCACCGGCTGAGCGGGCGGCGGTGCGTCCTGCTGCTCGACGGCCATCCGGTGGGCCGCGTCGGTGACGCGGAGCATCTCGGCGTACGGCCCGCCGACGGGCGGGAAGCCGCCCATGGCGAGCGCCGTGAGGCGGTCGGTGCGAATCGCCAACTGCATGCCGATCATCGCCAGCCACGAATATCCGTAGTACGCGAATTCGGCGACACCGGCCGCGTCGGCAACGGCGAGTAGGTCGCGAGCCACGTTGTCCGGGTCGAGGGTCTCGGCCTTCGGCGCATTCAGGACGTGCCCCTCGTAGTCGAAGGCGACGACCCGGAACGCCTCACTCAGCCCGGCGACGAGGGAGTGCCCGAGAGAAGGATCAGCGCCCCACTTGCGCATCTCCTCGGCCTGGGGACCCTCCTCGGCGGGCCTGGGGTTGACCGGCAGCAGGACGGCCGGTCCGTCGCCGTGTACCTCGATCTCGATGGTGCATCCGTCGTGCAGGATCGCAGCCGGCATCTCGGTGTCCTCTCGTCCAGGCATCTCTATATGCCGTAAGCTATTGCCGTTCGCGACAATACAATATGCTGTAAGGAGTTGCACGATGGTTGTCTACACCGGCCAGGGCGACCCACGGAAGACGCTGGCGCTGCTGTGGCGGACCTCGGCGGTCCAAGAACCCCGGACCGCTCCTGGCCCCAAGCCCGCCCTGTCGGTGGACGCCATCGTGAACGCCGCGATCGCGGTCGCCGACGCCGACGCGATGGACGGCCTGTCCCTGCGGGCGGTCGGCGAGAGACTCGGGCGTACCGCCATGGCGCTGTACACGTACGTGCCGACCAAGCGGGAGCTCATCGACCTGATGTACGACCAGGCCCACGCCGAGATGCCCACCGAGCACGACCTGTCCGGCGGTTGGCGCCCCGCCGCGGAGTCCTGGGCGGACCGCCTCCAGGCCCTGTACCTACGGCACCCGTGGCTCCTTCAGGTGTCCCACGCGCGTCCGGTGCTCGGACCACACGAACAGGGCGTGCTCGAGTCCGTCCTTCGCGTTCTCGACGGTACGGGGCTGGAGCCGTCCGAGGTCCGGCCGGTCGTCAGCGCCCTGTTCAGCCTCGTCCGAGACGCCGCACGGTCCGTGGCGGAGGCCAGGGCGGCCGCCGGGACGACGGGGACCACCGACACCGAGTGGTGGACGGTCCGCTCACGCCTCATGCAGGAGCTCGTCCCCGACTTCGCCCAGCGGTTCCCCCTGTCGGCCCGGCTCTCCCAGCAGGCACCGCCACCGCTGTCGTCGTCGGACCCGGCGACGCGCTGGGAGCGAGAGGCTCAGGAGGCCTTCACGACGGGCCGGAGCATCCTGCTCGACGGCGTCGCGTTGATGGCGCGGCGCCGGTCACCCTGACGCGCGGGAGCCGGCCCGACGCAGCGGGAGGAACAGGGCCGGTACGAGGGTCAGCGCGGTGAAGCCCAGCACCCACCAGAACGTGTCCGCGAACGCCGCCGCCGGCGCGTCGCCGTGGTGGGTCAGCCGGCTCTGCAGGATCGCGACGAGCAGGGCCGCGCCCACCGACGCGCCGACCGTCTGCACCGTGGTGATCGTGCTCGTCGCGCCGGGGATCCGGGCGGGCGCCAGCCCGTCATAGGCCGCCGCCGCGACCGGTACCGCGACCGCCGCCACGCCCATCCCCCACACCAGGAGGGCCACGCCGAGGAGTACGCCGCCGGTGTGGGCGTCCACCTGCGTGAAGGTGAGCGTGGCCAGGGTGCTGACGGCGATCCCGGCGAGCACGACCGGACGGGCGCCGATCCGGTCGGTGAGCCGGCCGACGTACGGGAGGGCGAGCATCGTGCCGAGGCTCTGCGGGGCCAGCAGCAGGCCGGTGGTCAGCGCGCTGTGGCCCCGTACCCGCTGAAAGTAGAGCGGCATGAGGATCATCACGCCGAAGATCGACAGGCGGGACAGGAAGTTCAGCGTCGAGGCGGCGGTGAAGGAGCGGTGCGCGAACACCCGCAGGTCGAGCAGTGGCGCGCCGTCGCGTGCGCGCAGTGCGTGGACGGCGAAGGCCGCGAGCGAGGCGATCCCGGCGGCCGTCAGGGGCAGCCGGTTCGCGTGAGCGGACAGGCCGTAGAGCGTCAGGGCGAGGCCGGGGGCCAGCAGGGCCAGGCCGGTCACGTCGAGCCATCGGCCGCCGCGCTCGCCCGACCCGCCGGCGGGGATGTAGCGCCAGGCCAGCGGGAAGGCGATCAGGCAGATCGGGACGTTGACGTAGAAGATCCAGCGCCAGCTCGTGCCGTCGAGGATGAGCCCGCCGATCAGCGGGCCCATGATGGGCGCCACCTGCCCGGGTACGGCGACGATGGCCATGACCCGCCCGCGCTGGTCGGGGCGTGCCGCCCGGGCCAGGATCATGATGCCGAGCGGGACGATCATCCCGCCGCCGATGCCCTGCAGGGCTCGGAAGGCGATCAGGCTGCCGGCCGACCAGGCCATGCCGCACAGCGCCGAGCCGGTCAGGAACGCCGACAGCGCGAACATCCACATGGCGCGGGCGCCGAACCGCTCGGCCAGGCGTCCGGTGACCGGGATGACCATCGCGATGGCAAGCAGGTACGCGGTGCTGACCCACTGGATCGTGGTCACGGAGGCGTGGAAGGCACGGCTGAGGTCGGCCAGCGCGACGGCGACCATCGTCATGTCCAGCATCGCGGCGATGGTCCCGACCACGATGACGGCGCCGAGTCGCAGGACGGCGGGGTCGAGGCGGGTCGTGGCCGCGCTCCTCGCCGGATCGAGTGCGTCGGGTGTCGTGCCGGTGTCCGCCATGAGCGGCACACTACACCGTGCAGTGTAGTGCTACTACACTGCACGGTGTAGCTACGTGAGCCGAAGGAGATCCTCCCCGTGCCAGTCCCGCCGGCCCTCCGCCAGGGCTCGCCCGCCAAGCGCGCGGCGATCACGCGGGCGGCGCTCGAGGTGTTCGTACGCGAGGGCTACGCGCGTGCCAGCGTCGATGCCATCGCCGAGACGGCGGGCGTCTCCAAGCGCACGATCTATGACTACTACGGCGGCAAGGAGCGGTTGTTCGTCTCGGCCGTACAGGAGACCGCGGCGGCACAGGCGGCCACCTTCGATGACCTGCTGGACCGTACGCTGGGCGCGTTCGAGGATCTGGAGACCGCGCTGATGGCCTTCGGCCGCGCGTTCGCGACGGCGATCACCCGCTCGGACGAGCGTGCGGCGGTGATGCGCCTGATGATCGCGGAGGCGTCGCACTTCCCGGAGTTGGTCGCCCCCGCACCGGAGGAGCGCCCGACCCAGCGGACCCTGGCCGACCGGCTGGCCGAGCTCGGCGAGCAGGGACTCCTCACCGTCCCCGACCCGCTGGAGGCCGCGGAGTTCCTGGGCCTGCTGATCACCGGCCGGGTCAACAACCGCTCCTGGTACGGCGCCGTACGCCTCACCGACGCCGAGATCGAGGAACTGGTCGCGGGCGGAGTACGGGTCTTCCTGCGCGCCTACCGGCCCTGACACCAGTCGTCGCGTTCGAGGACATAGACGCGGACGGGCTCGCCGTACGGGCCGAGGATGTCGTCACCGTGGCGGGTCATGCCGAGCTTGACCATGACGCGCCCGGAGGCGTGGTTGGCGGGCTGGTAGCGCGCGGCGAGCCTGGCGGCGCCATGGTCGGTGAACGCCTCGTCGCGGATGGCGGTGGCGGCCTCGGTCGCGACGCCCCTCCCCCAGTCCTCCGGGGCGACCCACCAGCCGATCTCGATCGCCGGCTCCTTGATCCCGGGCAGCGGCCGGGCGAGCCGGTTGAGCGCCGCGACGCCGAGGACCCGTTCGTCCGCGTCGAGGATCGCCCGCCACCCGAACCCGTGCTCGGCCCAGTGCTCGAGGTGCTCGAGGTGCCGGTTGATGACGCGTTCGCGGTCCCACGGCCGCCCGTCCCCGAGATGCCGCGTCACGCGCGGGTCGGAGCCGAGGCGGTGGAAGTCCTCTACGAAACGCTGATCCCAGGGGGCGAGCGTGAACCGTTCGGTCGTCAGCGTGCGCATCGCTCAAGCGTAGGGCGCGTTCGCCCGGCCGTACCGGGTGCTGTGTGCTTTCATGCTGGATCGGAACCGATCGCCCGTACCGAGAGGCACATGGACATGTCCAACGATGATGAGATCACCCGGACCTTCAAGGAATTCGACTACGACGGTGACGGCTTCGTCACCGCGGTCGAGTTCAAGCTCGCCATGACCGCCCGCCGCGAGTCGGTGACCGGAGACGACATCGACTCGATCTGGGAGCACGCCGACGGCGACCGCGACGGCCGGATCAACCTCGCGGAGTTCACCAAGGCCTGGAACGCCTAGGGCGCACCCCAGCGCACGAAAGGCCCGCCGACGCATGCCGTCGGCGGGCCTTTCGCGTTGCCCGGACCTCTTTGGGTCTCCGCAAACGCCCGGTTTGGCGGTACCCTCCGAATAATCCAATAGGAAGGTTTCCTAAAAGAAACCGCTATCGCCGCCGGTTCGTCCCCGCCAGGACTACGGCCCGACCCGTACGTCACTCACCCGAAGGAGAATCGACATGCGTTGGAAGACGCGCAGCCGGCGCCGGCTGCTCGGCGCCGCGCTCACCGCGACGACCGTGGCCATCGGTGCGGCCTCCGCCGTCACCGCGGTCACCGCCGCGGCGGCCTCGAGCGCGCAGGCCCCCGCCGCCCTCGGCGGCAACTGGTACGGCGCGGCGCCGTACGTGATGCCGTTCGACAACAGCCCGCCGGCGCTCGGCCCCGTGATGAGCGCGACGGGACAGAAGTCCTTCCAGCTCGCGTTCATCCTCGCCCCGAACGGCGGCGGCTGCCAGCCGACCTGGGACGGTACGCACGACGTCTCCTCCGACACGACGGCGAAGTCGGTGATCGACGGCATCCGCGCCGCCGGCGGCGACGTGACCGTCTCGGTGGGCGGCTACGGCGGCACGAAGCTCGGCCAGACCTGCGGCGACCCGGCCTCGACCGCCGCGGCGTACCAGCAGGTGATCAACAAGTACGCCCTCAAGGCGATCGACCTCGACCTCGAGGAGCCGGAGTACGAGAACACCGCCGCGATCCACAACGAGATCGGCGCGGCCAAGATCCTCCAGCAGAACAACTCCGGCCTGTACGTGTCGATCACCACGGCCGGCACGACCGGCGGCGAGGGCACCGGCTGGTTCGGCAAGCAGATGCTGCTGGAGGCCAAGAGCCAGGGCTTCACGCCCGCCAACTACGCCATCATGCCGTTCGACGGCGGGTTCAGCGGCGCGTCGGCCCAGATCGGCGCGCTGGAGGGCTTCCACAGCACGCTGATGAGCACGTTCGGCTGGGACAGCGGGACCGCGTACGCCCGCGAGGGCGTCTCGCTGATGAACGGGCGCTCCGACACCGGCGAGTACTTCCGGCAGGCCGACTTCCAGTCGGTGCTGGACTACGTCACCTCGCACGGCCTGTCGCGGTACACCTTCTGGTCGGTGAACCGCGACCGCCAGTGCAACCCGCCGGACAACAACGGCCAGACCTCCGGCACGTGCTCCAGCGTGGCGCAGGGCGACTGGGACTTCACGAAGTACACCGCGAGGTTCGGCGGCGCGACCCCGCCGACCTCACCGCCGCCGACCGACCCGCCGGGCGGCTGCACCGCCGGGCCCTGGAGCGCATCGGCGATCTACACCGGCGGCATGGAGGCCTCGTACGCCTCGCACATGTGGAAGGCCAAGTGGTGGACCCAGGGCGAGACGCCAGGGCAGGCCGACGTGTGGGCCGACGAGGGCCCCTGTAGCTGACCTCTCGCACGAACGACAGGCGGCCGGTGAGCGCGTGCGCTCACCGGCCGTCTTTTTGTGTTGGGGGCCTCAGCCCGTAGTGAGCGAGGTGTCGTCGATGACGAAGGACGTCTGCTTCGTGTAGTCCTCGGCGCCGGTGAACTTCACCGTGACGGTCTGGCCGGCGTACGCGCTCAGGTTGAAGCTGTGCTGGGTGTAGCCGGTGGCCTGGTCGACGTTCGAGTAGGTGGCGAGGGTCGACAGGACCGTGCCGGAGCTGTTCAGCACCTGCGCCTTGAGCGTGTCGTACGCCGTGGTGGTGGGCTCGGCGCTGTCGATGTGGAGCCAGAACGACAGGTTCGCCGCGGTGGCGGTGGAGGGGATCGTGACCTGCTGGCTCAGGGTGTCGGTGTGGGTGGCACCGGTTCCGTCGAGCCAGGCGTCCCAGGTTCCGGCGTGCGCCGGCTCGGTGGTGGTCTTGTTGATCCTGGCGGTGCCGGTCCACGGCGCCGCGGTCCCGTTCTCGAACCCGGCGTTGCCCAGCAGCTCGCTGCCGCCGCCACCGCCGCCGCCTCCACCGGCGGTGCCCGAGGCGAGCCATGCGGTGGCGTTCAGGCCGATGGCGGCGTCACTGCCCGCCGGGTCGTTCCAGCCGTCGAAGAGGTTCTCGCCCGACGCCCCGGTGCCGTCGTCGATGGTGGAGCTGTCGCCCCAGACCGCGACGCGCCCGCTGCCGAACGTACTGGTGACGACGAACGCGTCCGTGGTGCCGGACTGGTCGGCCGTGCTCAGCCAGACCGCCGCGCTCACGTCGGGGTTGTCGGCCGGGTGCATGGTCATCGTCGTACCGCTGCGCAGGATGCTGCCGGTGACGGTGCCGAACGCCCCGTTGACGATCGGGTTCGAGCCGCGGGTGACCACCGGGTTGTCGGTGGTGATGTTCTTGACGTCGACCGAGAACCCGAACGGGTCGGTGTTGTCCACGCCGTTGTTGGTCAGCAGGTCGTTGATGACCTTCGGCGAGTCCCAGCCGTCGTTGTTGCGGTCGCTGCCGTTGTGGTCGGAGACGAGGAACAGGCCGCCGCCGGCCTGCACGAACTTCATGATGGCGGTCTTCTCGGCCGCGCTGAGCTGGACGTTCGGCTCGGGCAGCACGAACACGTCGAAGTTCGACAGGTCCAGCGCGCCGCCGCCGCCGTACGTGATCGTGTTGCCGGGCGCCAGCGTCTTCAGGCTGTACTGGCCGGTCTTTTGCAGCGCGACGCCCCAGGAGGAGATCGCGCCGGTCCAGTCGGCCTCGGACTGCGGCGACGAGTTCTGCCCCAGCGGGTCGGGCATGCTCGTGCTGATGACCCAGTCGGCGTTGCCGGCCTGCTCGGCCTTGCTGTCGTCGAACAGGACCCGGTGGACGGTCGCGGCGGCGGGCACCGAGTGGTGAGGCTGGGCCGTGGCGGCGGCCAGCGGAGTGGCGGCGGAGGCGAGGGCCGCGACGGCGAGCCAGAGGGTGGCCCGACCACGGCGGGCGGGCAGCGGAACATGCAGGCGCACGGGGGTCTCCTGGCGGGTTCGGCGGGAATGGAACACACAGCTATGGAGCACGCTCGTCGCAACAGTGACGGCAAAACCGTCCTTTAGCCATATAGCCCGCCAAAATGACCACTTAGGGTCACTTCGGTTTGACATGCAGCCTTCCAGTTGCCTATGGTCTGAAATGCAGCCACTCGGTTGCATGTCAAAGGTGGCGAGGATGGACGAGGTGTTCAAGGCGCTGGCCGACGGCAGCCGGCGCGGGCTGCTCGACCGGCTCAACGCGCGCAACGGACAGACCCTGCGCGAACTGTGCGCCGGGCTGGAGATGACCCGGCAGTCCGTCAGCAAGCATCTGGCGGTGCTCGAGGCGGCCGGCCTCGTGACCACGACGTGGCGCGGGCGGGAGAAGCTGCACCACCTCAACGCGGCCCCGATCAACGCCATCACCGAACGCTGGATCAACCGGTACGACCGCGAGCGGGTGCACGCACTCGCCGACCTGAAGAACGCGTTGGAGCGAGGACCCATGGGCAACACCGAGTTCGTCTATACGACCCACATCAAGACCACACCGGAGCGCCTCTGGCAGGCGCTGATCGACCCGGCCTTCACCCGCCGCTACTGGGGCGGCGTCGCCCTGGAGTCCGACTGGCAGGTCGGCTCACCGATCCTCACGCAGAACGCCCCCGACGAGGAGTTCAAGGACCTCGACCAGGTCGTACTGGAGGCCGACCCGTACCGCAGGCTCGCCTACACCTGGCACAACTACCAGCCCGAACACGCCGCGCACTTCGGCTGGACCGACGAGGAGTTCGCCGAACTCGTCAAGGAGAAGCGCTCGAAGGTGGCGTTCGACCTCGAGGACCTCGGCGGCTCCGTACGCCTCACGGTGATCCACGACGACTTCGAGCCGGACAGCAAGATGTTCCAGGCCGTCAGCGGGGGCCTCGACAAGAACGGCGGCTGGCCGGCGCTCGTCTCCAACCTCAAGACCCTCCTCGAGACCGGCAAGGCACTGTCCGAGGTGTGAGGACCCAGCGGTGACAGACCGGCAACCTGAGATCGACGAGCACATCGTGCAGGGACGGATCCTCCCGGCCCTGATGATCTTGCGCGAGGAGTACGGACACACCATCCACGAGGCCATTGACGCCTTCGGCGTTCGATACGAGGAACTCCGGAACTCTCGGCCTGGCGACTTCACCGTCCCCCGAGAGCAGTACGGCAAGGGCGTCTACACGTGAACGAGGTGCGAGCTCCTCGTCGAGAACGGCCCCTACGCGGCAGGTCGCCGCGGCGAGCTGCCGCGTAGGTCCGCTGGTACGGCGGGCTAAGGTCATGGGCATGACACGGCGGCGTTTGGCGGTCATCGGCTTCGGGGGCCATGTCCCGGGCCTCTGGCTGTTCGCCCGGCACAGTCCCTGCTCGGCGGTGGCGAGGCTGAATCTGATGGCGTTGCTCGTGACGGCGGTCGCGATGTGGCACGCGGGACGTCGCGCCGGGCGGCGAGGGGTGTTCGTGGCCTGGCTGTCGGGCCACTTCGCCTGGAGTACGTTCCTCGCGACGCGGCTACTGCGAGGGCGCCCGGACGCTAACCGGTCTCGGTGAGCGTTCCGTCCGCGAAACGGAACAGGACGCCCGCGATCCGGACGATGTCGCCGGATTTGAGGTCCGCTTCGACGATGGGCTCGCCGTTGACGTCCGTACCTGAGTGGCCGCCCAGGTCAACCAGGGTTCTCCGGCCGTCCGCGTCGGTGCGCAGTTCGGCGTGATGGCGCGCCGCCCGCAGATCCGTCACGACGATGTCATTGTCGGCGGCGGGGCCGATCCGTACCGTGGCCGGCTGGATGTCGGCGTCCACATGCCTGGCGGCGGTGGTGTACGACTCTCCGGCCTGCGCCATGCGTGCGCGGATGGCTCGGGTACGCGCCCGGTCGGCGACGACGGTCTTCGCTCATGATGTCCTCCGGCGGAACCCCACGCGCCCCGCACGGTCGGACGGACTGGACACGTTCGCCGATGCTGCGGCCGATGCGCTGAGTCAGAGCCTCTTGTCCTCGCCGCACCAACGCGTGGGGCCGGTGCTCGGAGTGGGGCAGGGCGCCGCCGCCTGGAGGCGGGATACAACGACGTCCGCATCACCGCGCGGCGTCGGCCGCCCCGACGCTTAGGCGGGTCTGTGGAGGTCGGATCGGGCTTCGTCCGCGACCTCATGGATCTTCTCTTCGGTCTCCCGCAGCCGGGCCTCGGCCTGAGCGGTCCGCTCAGCGGCACGGCGCTCCCGCCCGGTCGGCTTGCGATTCGTCCGGCCCCTTCGCGTCAGACGGTCGAACAACCCCATCGCACTCACTCCTTCGCTGCGCTGTGCTGGTGCGACCGGGGATCCCCCATATCCGGCGAACTATTCCGACCAACCGCGGTTCGACGGCCTCACCCCAGGCGGCCGTGGTGGTCGTCGCCGAGGAGCGACCTCGGCGACGACCACGGTCGGTGGGGGCCGAGGTCAGGGACTGACCCGGACGTAGCGAAGCGCGGTGTAGCCGACATCGTCGGAGTACACCTGTGCGATGGTGGCCGCCCCGGCGGCGTTCTTGTCCTGAGCCTGCAGCCGGATCGTCGTCGGCCTGTTCACCCGTACGAGCTCGCTGATCGGTGCGGTCTGGTTACCGCCGGTCTGCTCATGGCCCGGGTTCAGGTTGATGATCTGGTAGACGAGCCGCGCGCTCTCCGGCACCTCGGCACCCGAGGTGACGTTCCACAGCCGCGCACTCAGGTAGGTGTTGAGCGGCGATACGCCTGAGAGGCGTCCACGGACGTCCGCGTTCAGCGCGTACGTGCCCGGTCGGGGAAGGGTGACTTCCAGTGGTGTGTTGGTCCAGGTGCCGGGCGGCAGGTTGACGTTCGCGTGCAGTTTCGCGATCCCGCTATTCGTTGGGGGCGCGGAGGATGAAGCACTCACACTGCTCTGTGCGGCCGCCATGGTCGCGGCGCCCGTCAACAGCACTGCGGTGACGGTAAGGCCGGTGCGCCAGATTGGCATGGTTCCCCCGAAAAGAAAGACGATGGGACTAACAGGTCACATCCAGCGATGAAGGAAACGCTCTTCTCGTGAACCTGCTGGTGCAGGCTAAAGGGCCAAGCCAGATGACTGTTGGTATTGCCGCTGCGACACGCCGTGGTCACCGCACGGGACCCACTCGCGTACACGGTTAGACGGGCTCCCACCGCCACCTGTTGTTGTCCTCACACCTGATCTTCTCGCCGTTGCCTGCGACACCGCTGGCGCCATGATCAGAGTTGCGGCAGAACTCTCCCGGCTCGTAACACTTCCCGGAGTTGGTCAGGGGATGACAGGTCGGCCGCGGTGCGGAAGCAGTCTTCGACCGCGGTACCTGACGGTGAATATGGCGGTGGGTGGGCGCGGGGGAAGGAATCACAGCAGTGCGGTGGTGGCGAGTCCGTGCGGGAGAAGGCGTCACATCAGCGCCGAACGAAGGAGAAGACACTTCCACGTTGGGGGTTGGCGGCACTGCTTGGCTCGTCGATGTACCCGACGAGGAACAGGCGTTGCTTATGGCACCGATGATGAACAACATGACAATGGCCAGACAGCCACACCCGGCCGTCTGCTGTTTCTTCTGTGACACTGGAATCCCCCATTCTGTCCACGCTGCTATATGACGCGCATCCGCCCATAGCGGATGACACCCCACAGATAACTGTTGGCGTAAGACAGAAGGCAGAAGCGGTCGCCTGGTGCCGCATCGGGCTGCGTTCGCCCTGATCCGTGGTCAGACGACGATCAGGTCGAGTTCTGACAGGTCGGCGAGGGCTCTCAGGTCGGCGGTGCGGTGGCCGGTGCCGAGGGCCCAGTGGTGGGAGATGCCGGTGGCGCTCCAGGCGTCCGTCCACTCCCCCGGGTCGCGGCCGAAGTCGACCCGGGAGGTGGTGTTGCCGATTCGCAGGTGCGGGCCGTCGACGACCTCGCCTTCGGAGCAGACGAAGGTGAACCTCCCGTCTCGGCCCTGCCGCAGGCCGAAGGCCGTGACCGGGCCGTGGCGGACGTTGAACTCCACGGAGACGCCGTAGCCGCGTTTGCCGTGGTAGACGCCGAGTCCGCGCAGCAGTGGGCGGGTGTCGGAGATGGCCAGGTGCGCGGGGCCGTCGTGGCCCATCTCGACGTGGCCGCGGGCGAAGTCGAGCGCCTGGAGTTCGGTGAACGAGCCGCCCGCGCCCAGGCGGTCCATGATGAGCATGGCGAGGGAGGTCCGCAGCTCGTACTCGCCGGCGGCCGGTACGCCGCGCGCGGTCAGCAGGGAGGCGCCGAGGATCATGCCGGCGCCGAGCCGTTCGTGTACCTCGCCGGACAGGCCGCGGTGGTAGTAGGCGAGGCTGTCGAGCTCGAAGTCGGCGACGAGCCGGTCCAGGCCGGCGGCGACGCGGGCCGCCCATGAAAAGTCCGCCTCGTCCACCGACTCGTCGATGCCGAAGACGTCCGCGGCCTCGTCGCGCTTAAGAGAGGCCTCGGCCGGGGTGACCGCGTCGACGCGGACGCGCAGGTCGTCGAATTCCAGTACCTCGACGTGCCCGCCGAAGCCGGCCGTGACCAGCGTCAGGTCGGTCGATACGTCGAGCATGCCCGGGTACAGGTGGCCCATCAGCCCGTGCCGGCCGCGCCGCAGCGCCGCGCGTACGCCGGCGGCGCGTACCCAGCGGCCGATCCGCGTCCACGCCCGTTCGTCCTCCAGGTACCCCGAGACGGAGCGGAACGCGATGCCGCAGCGCAGGAACGCGTTGGCCATCTCCGGCAGCGGGCAGGCGCCGCAGTAGGCGAGCCACTGGCCGGTGTCGAAGTTCGCGTGGTCCATCGACTCGGTGGGCTGCAGGTTGAGCAGCAGGACCGGAGCGCCGCTGCGCTGGGCCACGGGCACCAGCATGGTCGCGGTCATGTACGTCGTGAGGAAGCCGACGATGAGGTCGCAGCCCGCCGCGCGCAGTGTCTCGGCCGCCGCGGCGCCCTCCTGCGCGTCGGAGACGAAGCCGGCGTCGACGACGTCGGCGCCGAGCGCGCGCATGCGTTCGGCCACGCGCTCGGCGGATCTTCGCAGCTGCGGCAGTAGGTCGGGGAACTGCGGCCAGTACGCGCCGAGTCCTCCGGCGACGAGCCCGACGCGTACCGTCATGTCGTCCATCTCCTTTACGAAGGGGCCCTCAGGCCTCGAAGTGGTACTGCCCGGAGCCGACCGTGAACGCGGCGGCGCCGTTCCTCATCCCGGTGAACCGTGCGCCGTCCGCGGCGACCTGCCCGGCGTGCGAGGCCGGGACGAGGACCTCGGCGGTGGCGTTCACCGGCACGCTCACGTCGAGCGTGAGGTGGCCGCCGGACACCGACCAGCGGCTCGTGATGTCGCCGTAGTCCGACCGGTACCGGGCGTTCGCCCAGCGCAACGAGCCACCGGGCGAAGGCGCGATCACGACCTTCCGGTAGCCGGGTGCGGCCGGGGCGATGCCGCCGATGTGCTGGTACATCCAGTCGCCGACGGAGCCGAGGCCGTAGTGGTTGAAGGAGTTCATGCCGGGGTCGTTGAACGAGCCGTCGGTCTTGATGCCGTCCCAGCGCTCCCAGATGGTGGTCGCGCCCTTGCCGATCTCATAACCCCACGACGGGAACGTCGTCTGCTCCAGGATCCGGTACGCGACGTCGTCGTGCCCGGTACGGCTCAGCGTCGGCAGCAGCTCGCCGGTGCCGAGGAACCCGGTGGTGAGGTGGCCACCGTGGGCGCCGATGTTGGCGACCAGCTTGTCGGCGGCCGGGGTGACCTGGGCGGAGGGCAGCAGATCGTCCGACAGCGCGAGGACGTACGCCGTCTGGCTGCCGCCGCCGACCGCACCGTCCGACGTCACGTACTTCGCGTCGAACGCGTCGCGGATCCGGCCCCACAGCGTGCGGTACGTCGCGGCGGCGCCGGAGTCGCCGATCGCGTCGGCCATCCGGGCGACCAGGTCCACCGCGTGCGCGAAGTAGGCCGTGCCGATCAGGTCGAGCGGGGTGTTGTCGTCGACGTTCAGCCAGTCGCCGTAGCCCTCCGCGGGCCGGATCAGCCCGGAGCTGTGCGCCGTCAGGTAGTCGATCCACTTCCGCATCGCCGGATACCGGTCCCGTACGACCTGCAGGTCCCCGTAGCGCTGCCACAGCGTGAACGGGATGATCACGCCGGCGTCGCCCCAGCCGGCCGTTCCCGAACCCGCGGCGACCGCCGGGGCGACGTCGGTGAAGGCCCCATCGGACGTCTGGTCGTCGGCGAGGTCGGTGGTGAACTTGGCCAGGAAGGCGTCGGCGTCCATGTTGAACGTCGAGGTCGGCGCGAAGGCCGCGATGTCACCGGTCCAGCCGAGGCGCTCGTCGCGCTGCGGGCAGTCGGTCGGGACGCTGAAGAAGTTGCCCTTCTGGCCCCACACGATGTTGTGCTGGATCTGGTTCACCAGCGGGTCGGAGGTGGACAGCGAACCGGTCGGCGGGGCGTCGGCGTGGGCGACCACACCGGCGACGGCGTCCAGGTCCGGCGTGCCCGGATAGTCGGTCACCTCGACGTAGCGGTAGCCGCGGTAGGTGAAGCGCGACGCGTACGTCTCGGTGCCGCCGCCCTTGAGCGTGTAGTGGTCGGTGTCGGCGGCGCCGCGCAGGTTGGTGGTGTAGATCGTGCCGTCCGGGTTCAGTACCTCGGCGTTGCGCAGGGTCACGGTCGTGCCGGCCGCGCCGGAGACCTTCAGGCGGTTCCAGCCGACCAGGTTCTGGCCGAGGTCGAAGACGAACACTCCGGGCTTGGGCTCGGACCGCCTGACCGGCTTGATCACCGTGTCGACGCGGACCGGCGGGCCGGCCTGGGCGACGAGGTTCGGCGTCACGTCCGTGTTGACCTTGGCGGCCTGCCAGGCGCCGTCGTCGAAGCCGGTGCCGTCCCAGCCGGGTTGCTCGGCCCTGGCGTCGTAGGTCTCGCCCATGTAGATGTCGGACGTCACCAGCGGGCTGTCGGCCGTCTTCCAGGACCCGTCGGAACCGACGGTCTGCGTCGTGCCGTCGGAGAAGTCGACCTGGAGCTGGGCGAGGAACCACGGCTGCCGGCCGTAGACATGGGTACCGGCGAAGCCGATGTTGCCGGCGTACCAGCCGTCGCCGAGCAGCGCGCCGATCGCGTTGTCGCCCTGGCGCAGCATCGAGGTGACGTCGTAGGTCTGGTACTGGACGCGCTTGTTGTAGTCGGTCCAGCCCGGGGTGAAGTCGTCGTCGCCGACCCGCTGCCCGTTGATGTGCGCCTCGTACAGGCCGAGAGCGGACACGTACAGGCGTGCGGACGCGACGGGCCTGCCGATCTGGAACCCGTGCCGCAGGTACGGCACCGGCGGCGACGGCTGGACGACCTGGTCGCCCCACGGGCCCGAGCCGTACGCGGCGGCGTCCTTGGCGGCGGGCCAGGAGGAGTCGTCGAAGCCGGGCTGCTCCCAGCCGTCCGGCACGGTCTGCGCCGCCTTCCACGAGCCGTCCGTGACGACGTCGAGCGGGCCCGCTCCGGACCGTTCGACGTGCAGCCGGCCGACGACCCCGGCGGGGCCCTCGGTGGTGTTGGTCGCCTGGATCGCGATGGTGTTCGCGCCGGGGCGCAGCGCGGACGTGACGTCCTCGAGCCGACCCTGCTTCCAGGCGTCCGTGACCTGCGGCGATGATGTGATCTTCGTGCCGTTGACGTACAGCGTGAACGCGTCGTCCGCGGTGAGGGTGAACTGCCCGCGGGTGATCGCGCCACTGCCGAGGTCGATGGTGCGGCGGAGGTAGCGGGTCGACGCCGGCTCGCTGGAGGCCGGGTCCCCCTCGGGGTACCAGATCCAGCGGGCGCCGGTCAGGCTCGGCGTCGTGGCCGGGCTGCCGATCCACTTCGCCGTCCAGTCCGGGGCGGCCAGGCCGGTCTCGAAGGTCGACACCGCGCTCCACGCCGTCGCCCGTCCCTGGGCGTCCCAGACGCGTACGCGCCAGAAGTAGCGGTGCGCGGACTTCGGCGCCGGCCCCGCGTACGGGACGTCGACCGACGCCGTGCTGGTCACCCGGCCGCTGTCCCACACGTCGGCGCCGCCGTGTGCGGTGGAGGAGACCCTCACCTGGTACGCGGTCTGGGCCTGGCCCCGGTCGGCCGACGACAGCCGCCAGCCGAGGCGCGGGCGGGCCACCGCGATGCCGACCGGGTTCGTCGCGCGCTCGGTCGTGGTCGCCGACACCCGTACGTGCGCGGGGGCGGCGTACGCGGGCGGCGCGGTGAGGAGGGCCGTCGCGGCGACGACGGACATGAGGGCGGGCAGGGGTCGTCGTCGAAACCTCGATACCAGGCGCATCGCTGTCTCTTTCTCGTGCGGTCCTCAGCGGAGGAAGGCGGCGGTCACCCCCGCGTCGACGGGGATGTGAAGTCCGGTGGTGTGGCTCAGGTCGCCGCCGGTGAGGGCGAAGACCGCGTTCGCGACGTGCTCCGGCAGGACCTCGCGCTTCAGGAGGGTCCGCTGGGCGTAGAACTCGCCGAGCTTGTCCTCGGGCACGCCGTAGACGGCGGCGCGCTCAGCGCCCCACCCGCCCGCGAAGATCCCCGAGCCGCGTACGACCCCGTCCGGGTTGACGCCGTTGACCCGGATGCCGTGCGCGCCGAGCTCGGCGGCGAGCAGCCGTACCTGGTGGGCCTGGTCGGCCTTTGCCGCGCTGTAGGCGATGTTGTTCGGGCCGGCGAAGACCGCGTTCTTGGAGGCGACGTAGACGATGTCGCCGCCCATCCCCTGCGCGGTCATGACGCGCGCCGCCTCCCGCGAGACCAGGAAGGAACCGCGCGCCATCACGTCGTGCTGGAGGTCCCAGTCGGCCGCCGTCGTCTCCAGCAGCGAACGCGACAGCGACAGACCCGCGTTGTTGACGACCAGGTCCACCCCGCCGAACGCCAGCACGGCCCCCCGTAGGGCGGCGGTGACCTGCTCCTCGTCCGTGACGTCGACGGTCACCGCGATCGCGACGTCGGTGGTGCCGAGCTCGGCGGCGACCTTCTCGGCGGAGGCGGCGTCACGGTCGGCGACGACCACGCAGGCGCCCTCGGACGCCAGGCGGCGCGCGATGGCCGCCCCGATGCCCGAGCCGCCGCCCGTCACGAACGCGACCCGGGTGGCCAGCGGCCGTGGCGCGGGCAGGCGCCGCAGCTTGGCCTCCTCCAGCTCCCAGTACTCGATGCGGAACTTCTCCGCCTCCGGGATCGGCGCGTACGACGAGAGCGCCTCTGCGCCGCGCATCACGTTGATCGCGTTGACGTAGAACTCACCCGCGACCCGCGCGGTCTGCGCGTCCTTGCCGAAGCTGAACATCCCGACGCCGGGCACGAGCACGATCGCCGGGTCCGCGCCGCGCATCGGCGGGCTGCCCGGACCGGCGTGGCGCGCGTAGTAGGCGCTGTAGTCCTCGCGGTACGCCGCGTGCAGCTCGCGTAGCCGCGCGCGTACGTCGTCGAGCGGCGCGTCCGGCGGCAGGTCGAGGACGAGCGGGCGGACCTTGGTGCGCAGGAAGTGGTCCGGGCAGGAGGTGCCGAGCGCGGCCAGCCGCGGGTGCTCGGCGCGTGCCAGGAAGTCGAGGACCTCCGGGGCGTCCGTGAAGTGCCCGACCTGCGGGCGGTCGGCCGAGGCCAGCCCGCGCAGCAGCGGGAACAGGGCGGCGGCCCGCGCGTGCCGCTCCGCCTCCGCAGGCGTCTCGTGGATCACCGGGCCGAACGGCTCGGGACGGCCGTGCTCGGCGATGTACGCCTCGGCGGTACGGATGATCTCCAGGGAGTTGTCCCGGCACTCGTCGCTCGTCGCGCCCCAGGCCGTGATGCCGTGGCCGCCGAGGATCACCCCGACGGCCTCCGGGTGCTCGCGCCGTATCGCCGCGATGTCCAGGCCGAGCTGGAAGCCGGGCCGCCGCCACGGCACCCAGAGCACCCGGTCGCCGAAGATCCGCCGGGTCAGTTCCGGGCCGTCGGCGGAGGTGGCGACGGCGATGCCCGAGTCGGGGTGGAGGTGGTCGACGTGGGCGACGTCGACCAGGCCGTGCATGGCCGTGTCGATCGACGGCGCCGCGCCACCCCGGCCGAACAAGCAGTGGTCGAACGCGGCGACCATCTCGTCCTCGCGCTCGACGCCCGGGTAGACGTCGATGAGGGCGCGAAGCCGGTCGAGGCGCAGGACGGCGAGGCCGCGCGCGGCGAGGGTGCCCAGGTCGCCGCCGGAGCCCTTGACCCACATCAGCTCGACGTCGCGCCCGGTCGCCGGGTCCGTACCGGCGCCCTTGGCGGAGGTGTTGCCGCCCGCGTAGTTGGTGTTGCGCGGGTCCGAGCCGAGCGCGTGGGAGCGGTCGAGGAGTTCGTCGGCCGCGCTCATCAGGCGCCCCACCCGGCGGCCTTGCCGCCCTTGCGCCCGTCGCGGATCCGCTCGAAGTAGCCGGACCCGGCGTAGGCGGCCATCGGGTCGGGGTCCAGGCCCGCCTCCTCGCGGAGCTCGGCGAGCAGCGGCCGTACGTCGGTGTTGTAGGCGTCCATGAGCGCGGCGTTGGCGGCCAGGACGTCACCGCCGGTCTGGGCGCCGCGCAGCTCGTCGGCGTCGACGAGCAGGGCCTTGGCGGTGGCCTCCTGGACGTTCATCACCGAGCGGATCTGGCCGGGGATCTTCGGCTCGATGTTGTGGCACTGGTCGAGCATGAACGCCACGTGCTCGCCGAAGCCGCCTCCCCGGAGCACCTCGTGCATGATCCGGAAGAGCTGGAACGGGTCGGCGGCGCCGACCATCAGGTCGTCGTCGGCGTAGAAGCGCGAGTTGAAGTCGAACCCGCCGAGCTTCTCCTCGCGGAGCAGGAACGCCACGATGAACTCGATGTTGGTGCCCGGCGCGTGGTGGCCGGTGTCGACGACGACCTGTGCCTTGGGGCCCAGCCGCAGGCAGTGCGCGTACGCGGTGCCCCAGTCCGGCACGTCCATCGTGTAGAACGCCGGCTCGAACAGCTTGTACTCCAGCAGGAACCGCTGGCCCTCGCCGAGCCGCTCGTAGACGGCGGACAGGGCCTCGGCGAGCCGGTCCTGGCGGGCCCGGATGTCGTCCTGGCCCGGGTAGTTGGTGCCGTCGGAGAACCACAGCTTCAGGTCCCGCGAGCCCGTCATGTCCATGATGTCGACGCACTCGAGCAGGTGATCCAGGGCCTTGCGGCGTACGGCGGGGTCGGGGTGGGTGACGCTGCCGAGCTTGTACTCGTCGTCCTGGAAGACGTTCGCGTTGATGGTGCCGACCGCGACGCCCCGGTCGCGCGCGTACGCGGCCAGTCCCGCGTAGTCGTCGACGCGGTCCCACGGGATGTGCAGGGCCACCGACGGCGCGACCCCGGTGTACCGGTGCACCTGCGCGGCGTCGTCGATCTTCTCCTGCGGCGTACGCGGCACGCCCGGCTGGGTGAACACCTTGAAGCGGGTGCCGGAGTCGCCGTACGCCCACGAGGGCGTCTCGATGCGCTGGGTCCGCAGCGCCGCCTTGACCTGTCCCTTGTCCGTGCTCATGTGAGCTCCCCGATCAGTCGATGTGGAAGATCTCGCCGAGAGGCGCCATGCCCTCGTCGGGGGCGCGTCCCTCGAGGTCCTCGAAGAACGGCGCCATCTCCGCCTGCCAGCGGGCGTTCACCTCGGTGCCCGCCATCGCCTCCTGCGCGGCCGCGAGGTCCTCGGTCTCCAGGTAGCCGACGAGCAGCCCGTCCTCGCGCAGGAAGAGCGAGTAGTTGCGCCAGCCCGCCGTACGCAGGGCGGCCAGCATGTCCGGCCAGACGGCCCGGTGCCGCTCGCGGTACTCCTCGAGCCGGTCCGGCCGTACCTTCAGCAGGAAGCAGACGCGCCGCACTGAGGGCTCCTTCCGTGGCGGGGCCGGCCCAGAGGCGGCCCCGCCCGCGCAGGCTCAGAAGTGGAAGTTGCCGATGTTGTCCTTGTCGAAGACCGTTGGCGGGCCGAGGATGACCTCGCCGTCCTTGCCAATGGTCCGAGAGCCGAGCCTGCCGGCCTTGAACGCCTCGCCCTGGGCGCCGGTGATCTGCCCGGACGCGAGGGCCGCCGCCGCGTAGGCGGCCAGGTAGCCGAGGTCGCCGGGGTTCCACAGCTCGAACTTCTGTACGGTGCCGTCCTTGACGAACTTCCGCATCTGGTTCGGCGTGCCGAGGCCGGAGACCTCGACGTTGCCCTTGTACTTCGAGCCGGAGACGTAGCGCGCCGCGGCGGCGATGCCGACCGTGGTCGGCGCGATGATGCCCTTCAGGTCCGGGTACGCCTGGAGCAGGCCCTGCGTCTGCTGGAAGGACTTCTGGTCGTCGTCGTCCCCGTAGGCGACCTTGACGAGCTTGAGGCCGGCGTACTCCGGCTTCTTCAGCTCGTCCTTCATGAAGCCGATCCAGGTGTTCTGGTTGGTGGCGTTGGCCGTCGCCGACAGGATCGCGATCTTGCCCTTGCCGCTGAGCAGGTCGGACATCACCTTGATCTCGCTGCGGCCGATCTCCTCCGAGGACGCCTGGTTGATGAAGACGTCGCGGCATTCCTTGGCCGCGTCGGAGTCGTACGACACGACGGCTATCTTGCGGGACATCGCCTGCTTGAGCGGCCCGCACACGGCGTTCGGGTCGTTGGCCGCGATCAGGATGGCGTCCTGCCGCTGCTGGATCAGCGTGTTCAGGTAGGAGATCTGCGAGGAGGCCGAGGCGTCGGACGGGCCGACCTCCTTGGCCTGGCCGCCGTACTCCTTCGCGCCGGCGATTCCCGCGTTGTCGACGATCGTCTCGTACGGGTTGTTGACCTGCTTCGGCAGGAACGCGAGCTTCAGGTCGCTCTTGATCGGCGCATTCGGATCGGCCTTGCGGCCGCTCGTCGCGGCGCCCTTGTCATCACCCGCCGCGGAGTTCTTCGTCGTGCCGCCGCAGGCGGACGCTCCGAGGGCGAGTACGGCCGCGAACGCCACGGCCGCCAGGGGTGGTTTCACCATGTGTCTTGTCCTTTTCGCGTTTCAGGAGGGAGGCCGTGACGATGTCGTCGTGTCTCGCGCACCCGTGCCGCGACCCGCGGCGTGAGCACGGAGACGATGAGGAGCAGACCCGTGACGATCGACTGGATCTCGGTCGCGACGTCGCGGAGCATGAGCAGGTTGCGGAGCAGGCCGATCAGCAGGACGCCCGCGACGACGCCGCCGAGCGTGCCGCGACCGCCGTCGAAGTCGACGCCGCCGAGCAGGACCGCGGCGATCACGGCCAGCTCGAGGCCGATGCCGTTGTCGGCGCGCGCGCTGCCGTACCGCAGGGTGAACACGACCCCGGCGAAGGCCGCCATCGCCCCGGAGACCACGAACAGCAGCAGCTTGATGCGCTTGACCCGGATCCCGGCGAAGAACGCGGCCTCCTCCTGGGCGCCGACGGCGAACAGCGCGCGGCCCAGGCCGGTGGCGTGCAGGACGACCGCGGTCAGCACCGCCAGCACCGCGAAGACCGCGAACGGGTACGGGATCGGCGTGCCGGGCACGTCGCCGGTCGCCAGGTCCGCGTAGTTCTGCGGGAACTGCGCCACCGCGCGCGTGCCGAGCAGCACGTACGCGAGCCCTCGGTAGAGGGTCATCGTTCCGATGGTGACGGCCAGCGACGGCAGGCCGAGCCGCGTGACGAGCAGGCCGTTGGCCAGCCCGGTCACCGCGCCGGTCACCAGGAGCAGCGGGACGATGATCTCGATCGCCCATCCCGCGTCCCACAGCGCGCCGAACAGGGCGCTGCACAGGCCGAGCACGGAGGCGACCGACAGGTCCACCTCGGCGGCCACGACCAGCAGGGTCATCGGCAGCGCGATCAACGCGATCTCGCTGAGGTCATCGAGGGCGAACGACAGGTTGTCGCCGGTCGCGAAGTCCGGGGTGCCGGCCGCGCCGCCGACGAAGACCACGACCAGCAGGGCCGTGACGATCACGTCCCAGCGGACCAGGCGCGCCACGCGGCGCGGACGTGCCACGCCGTCCTCGTCTGCGGGTGCCTTCGCGGGGGCCTCAGGCGCCATGGCGGACGTTCCTCCTTCGCAGCGCACGTGCGACCCGCAGGCCGAGCACGCGGTCGACGCTGATGGCCAGGAGCAGCAGCAGGCCGGCGATGGCGTCCTGCCAGAACGCGTCGACCTTCAGCACCACGAGGACGCTGCCGATCGTGGTGAGCAGGAGGGCGCCGAGCGCGGCCCCGTACACGCTGCCGAGCCCGCCGACGATCGCGACCCCGCCGACGACGACGGCGGCGACCACGCGCAGCTCCCAGCCGTGCGCGGCGTCGGCCACAACGGTCCCGAACCGCGCGAGCCACAGCACGCCGGCCAGCCCGGCCAGCAGGCCGCTGCACAGGTACGCGGTGAGGACGCGCGTACGTATCGACAGCCCGGCGAGCCGCGCCGCGTCCGGGTTGGAGCCGATCGCGTAGAACTCACGCCCCGACGGATAGCCGCGCAGGTAGTGCCCGACCGCGAGCATGACGACCACGGTGATGAGCGGCAGGTACGGGACGCCGAGGACGCTGCCGTTGCCGAGGTTCAGCAGCGAGGGCGGCAGGTCGACGGCGCTGATCTGCCGGCCGTGCGCCCAGTAGTAGTCGGCGCCCTGGATGACGTACAGGGTGCCGAGCGTCACCACCAGCGCCGGCACACGGAAGAAGCTGACCAGCACGCCGTTGACCAGCCCGCACCCGGCGCCGATGAGCATGCCGACGACGAGCACCAGCAGGACGTTCGGCGCGTGGGTGAGCTCGAACCGGCCCGAGGCGAACGCCACGAGGCCGACCACCGACCCCACCGACAGGTCGATGTTGCGGGTGACCACGACCATCGTCTGGCCGACGGCGAGCAGCGCCAGGATCGAGGCGTTGAGGAAGATGTCCTTGACGCCCTGCGCCGACAGGAACGAGGAGTTCACCGACGCCGTCACGGCCACCAGGACGACCAGGGCCGCCAGGATGCTCAGCTCCCGCGCCCGCAGCACCGTGTCGGCCAGCCGCCGTCCGTCGAGCGCGCTCATGCGGCCTCCTTCGTCGCAGGGGGGACCAGAGCGCCGTGCTCGCTCATGCGGCCTCCCCGCGGGTACGGCCGGTGGCGGCGGCCATCACGGTCTCCTCGGTGGCCTCGGGCCCGGCGATCTCCGCGGCGAGCCGACCCTCGTGCATGACCAGGACGCGGTCGGCCATCGCCAGCACCTCGGGCAGGTCGGAGGAGATCATCAGTACCGCGAGACCCTGGGCGGCCAGCTCGGACAGCAGGCGGTGCACCTCGGCCTTGGTGCCCACGTCGATGCCGCGCGTCGGCTCGTCGACGATCAGCACCGACGGCTCGGTGGACAGCCACTTGGCGAGCACGACCTTCTGCTGGTTGCCGCCGGACAGCACGCCGACGGCATCACTGAGCCGCGTGTACTTGAGCCGCAGCCGGATCGCCCAGTCGGCGGCGCGGTCGCGCTCGGCACGGCGCGACACGACCGGTCCGCGGCGCAGCGCGCGCAGCCCGGTCAGGCCGATGTTGCGTTCGATCGAACCGTCCATCACCAGGCCCTGCTGGCGCCGGTCCTCCGGGACCAGAGCGATGCCGGCGGACATGGCCGCGGTGGGGCTGGCACCGGGCAGCCGCCGCCCGGCCACCTCGACGCGGCCCGCGTCGTAGCGGTCCACGCCGAACACGGCGCGCGCGACCTCGCTGCGGCCGGCGCCGACCAGCCCGGCCAGCGCCACGATCTCCCCGGCGCGTACGTCGAACGACACATCGGTGAAGACGCCCTCGCGGGTCAGCCGGGTGACCGTCAGCAGCGCTTCGCCCGGCGTCGTGTCCTGCTTCGGGTACAGCGCGGCCGGCTCACGCCCGACCATCCGGCGTACGAGGTCGTCCGGGGTGAGCCCGGCCAGGTCCTCGGTCGCGACGAGCCGGCCGTCGCGCAGCGTCGTCACCCGCGAGCACAGGTCGAAGACCTCCTCGAGCCGGTGCGAGATGAACAGCAGCGCACGGCCCTGCTCGCTGAGGGTGCGGGCGACGCCGAACAGCCGTGCGACCTCGTTGCCGGACAGCGCGGCGGTCGGCTCGTCCATGATCAGGGCGCGGGCGTCGAGGGACAGCGCCTTGGCGATCTCCACGATCTGCTGGTCGGCGATGGACAGGCCGCGCGCCGGGCGGTCGGGGTCCAGCGCGACGCCGAGCCCCTCGAACAGGCGCGTCGTCTCGGTGCGGATCGCACGCCGGTCGATGCGGCCGAGGCGCGCCCTCGGCTGGCGGCCCATGAAGATGTTCTCGGCGACCGACAGGTCGGGGAACAGGGTCGGCTCCTGGTAGATCACGGCGACGCCTGCCTGCCGCGCGTCGCCGGGCCCGTGGAACCTCTGCGGCACGCCGTCGAGCAGCACCTCGCCCTCGTCGGGCCGGTGCACCCCCGCCAGGATCTTGACCAGTGTGGACTTGCCGGCCCCGTTCTCCCCGGCGAGGGCGTGGATCTCACCGCCTCGCAGCTCCAGTGAGACGCTCCGCAGGGCCCGTACCGCGCCGAACGCCATACTGACGTCGGCCAGGGCCAGGATCGGCGGCGAGTCGCCCATACGCCCTCCGTTCGGGTGCGTGCGATAAAAACGTTTTAAGTGGATTGCCACGGGACGCTAGGTCGACGGACGACGATCGTCAAGGGTCGATTCGCCGGATTCTGCGACCAATATGGGCGTCTGCCTGCGGCGATGCCGTCCGGATTTCGCGGTGGACGGACCACAGGTCCCCGGCATCCCTATTGACACGTTTTAATGAAGTCGGCAACAGTGAACGCGGATTCGGAGAGGGGCACCGGCGCAGCGATGGTCAGCGTGGGCATCAAGGAGGTCGCTCGGCTCGCGGGCGTGTCCCCCGGCACGGTCTCGAACGTCCTCAACCGGCCAGAGCGGGTGGCCGCGCCGACCCGTGCCCGCGTCGAGCAGGCGATACGCGAGCTGGGCTTCGTCCGCAACGGCTCGGCCTCGACCTTGCGGGCCGGCCAGAGCCGCGCCGTCGGGCTGGTCGTGCTCGACGTCGGCAACCCGTTCTTCGTCGAGGTAGCGCGCGGCGTCGAGGACGTCGTCAGCGACCGCGACCACGCCGTGATCCTGTGCAACTCCGGCGAGTCTCCTGAGAAGGAGGCCCGCAACCTGCGGGTCCTGGCCGAGCAGCGGGTCCGCGGCGTGCTGATCACGCCCGCCGGCGAGGACGCCTCGCTGCTGCTGCGGCTGCGCGAGCGCGGCATCGCGGTCGTGCTGGTCGACCACCCGGCGACCGGCGACCTGTGCTCGGTGACCGTCGACGACGTTGCGGGCGGCGAGCTGGCCGTCTCCCATCTGATCTCCGGTGGTGCCCGGCGGATGGCGTTCGTGACCGGCCCGACCGCGATCCGGCAGTGCGCCGACCGGCGCACCGGCGCCCACCGCGCGCTCCGTGCCGCAGGCCTGCCCGAGGACGCCCTGCGCGACGTCGTGGTCGCGGAGATGAACGCCCACGGCGGGCGGCAGGCGGCGGCCGAGCTGCTGGCCGGTGACCTGCCCGACGCCGTCTTCTGCGCGAACGACCTGCTCGCGCTCGGCGTCCTGCGCGCGTTCCTGCAGGCCGGGGTGCGCGTCCCGGACGACGTCACGCTGATCGGCTACGACGACATCGAGTTCTCCTCGGCGGCGGCCGTACCGCTCAGCTCGATCCGGCAGCCCACGTACCAGCTCGGCAAGATCGCCACCGAGCTGCTCCTCGACGAGTGCGAGGATCCCGGCGGGCACGCCCACCAGCAGATCATGTTCCAGCCCGACCTCGTCGTACGCGAGTCGAGCCGCTGACATGGCCCGCGCGTTCGCCGCCGTCGACCTCGGCGCGTCGAGCGGGCGGGTGATGATCGCCCGGGTCGGCGACGACGAGCTGAGCCTGCGCGAGGCGCACCGCTTCGCCAACCGGCCCGTACGCGCGGACGGCACCCTGCACTGGGACATCCGCGGCCTCTACCGCGAGATCCTCAAGGGCCTGCGCGGCGCCGGGGGCGTCAAGTCGGTCGGCATCGACTCGTGGGCGGTCGACTACGGGCTGCTCGACGACGGCGGCGCGCTCATCGGCGACCCGGTCCACTACCGCGACGGCCGTACCGACGGCGTCATGGACCGAGTGGTCGCCGACGTCGGCGCGGAGACCCTGTACGACGTGTCCGGCCTGCAGTTCCTGCCGTTCAACACCGTCTACCAGCTCGTCGCCGCCCCGCCGCCCGACCGGGCCGCCACCCTGCTGATGATCCCGGATCTGCTGGCGTACTGGCTGACCGGTTCGGTCGGCGCGGAGATCACCAACGCCTCCACGACCGGCCTGTACGACGTGCGCACGTGCGGCTGGGCGTACCCGCTGATCGACCGGCTCGGCCTGCCGCGCCGGATCTTCCCGCCCCTGCGGCGCCCGTACGAGGTGATCGGAACGCTTCGGCCCGAGGTCGCAGGGGAGACCGGGCTGCCGGAATCGCTGCCGGTGACGGCGGTGGGCTCGCACGACACCGCCTCCGCGGTCCTCGCGGTCCCGGCCTCGAACGACCGGTTCGGCTACGTCTCGTGCGGCACGTGGTCGCTGGCCGGGGTCGAGCTGCCCGCGCCGGTACTGACCGCCGAGAGCCGTCTCGCCGGGTTCACCAACGAGACGGGCGTCGGCGGCACCGTCCGCTACCTGCGCAACATCATGGGGCTGTGGCTCCTGCAGGAGTCGATGCGCACCTGGAGACTGTCCGCGGAGGCGCTGCCCTCGCTGCTGGCCGAGGCCGAGGAGGCGCCGGCGTTCGCCGCGCTCGTCGACCCGGACGACCAGGCGTTCCTGCCGCCGGGAGACATGCCGGCCCGCATCGCCGCCCACTGCGAGCGGATCGGCGAACGGCGTCCGCGTGACCGGGCCGCCACGGTCCGCTGCATCCTGGAGAGCCTCGCGCTGGGGCACCGCGCGGCGATCCGCGACGCGGCGCGGCTGTCCGGGCGGCCCGTCGAGGTCGTGCACGTCGTCGGCGGCGGCGCCCGCAACGCGCTGCTGTGCCGGCTGACCGCCGACGCGTGCGGCCTGCCGGTCGTCGCCGGCCCGGTGGAGGCCACCGCGATCGGCAACGCCCTCGTCCAGGCACGGGCGCACGGCCTCACCGCCGACCCCCGCGACCTCGTACGCCGGACGCAGGCGCTCACGGTCCACCACCCGAGCGGCGACGAGGCCGCCTGGGACCGCGCCGCCGTACGCGTCGGCCTCGATCACTGATCTCCGCAGGTCAGGCGCTAGGTAGATCTTTTACCTGAAATCCCGATTTCAGGTAACAATCCAACCACCGCGCCCTTAGGGTGCGTTCATGCGATTTGCCCCCTTTGTCGCAGTTATAGCCACTCTGTCCGTGTCGATCCTGCTCCCCGGCTCCCCCGCGCAGGCCATCACCAACGGCATGCCGGACGGGGCGTCCCACCCGTCGGTGGGCGCGCTGATCGACGACCACTCCTACCCCGACGGCACCTGGTCGTACTGCACCGGCACGCTCATCTCGCCGACCGTGATGGTCACCGCCGCGCACTGCGGCAAGAAGAAACAGAAGACCGCCATGGTGACGTTCTCGCCGAAGTACCGCCTCGGCGACGACGTCTACACCGGGAAGTACGTCGCCGACCCCCTGCACGACGACGAGTCCGACCTGCACGACATCGCGGTCGTGATCTTCTCGACGCCGATCCCGAACATCCGGCCGGCCCGGCTGCCCGCCGCGGGCGCGCTCGACCGGCTCCCGCCCGGCGACCTGGCGTCGACCGCGTTCACGCCCGTCGGCTACGGCACCACGATCCCGACGCGCGGCCGCAAGGGGCCGAAGTATCACTACAGCGACACCCGCCGGCGTACGTCGATCTCCTTCCACCGGCTCACCCGCTCGTGGCTGCAGCTGTCGGAGGACCGCGACGGCGACGGCGGCACCTGCTACGGCGACTCCGGCGGCCCGAACTTCCTCGGCGGCCCCACTTCGGACCTGCTCGTGGCGACCACGATCAGCGGCGAGGACGACGACTGCAAGGCGACCAACCTGGACTACCGACTGGACACCCCGATGGCCCGCGCCTTCCTCGGCAAGTACGTCACGCTGCCCTGACCTCGGTCGGCCATCGCCGCCGCGAGGCACGCGAGGGGCACGACCGGCAGGACCTAGCGGTGGTCGAAGTCCAGCACCGCCACGGGCAGGACCAGCGCGCCGCCCCAGGCCTCCTCGGCGTGCGCCGAGGAGGCCTGGCGGCAGGATCGCGGCGGTGCCGGGCGGGCGTCCAGTGGAGGGCCGGCGAGACGTCGGAGGCCACCGCCTTTACATAGTCAAGTGGCTGCGTGGCGATCGCCCGGAACGCGAAGGACCACGCCAGGTCGTCGGCCGCCGGTCCGCCCGGCAGGCGATGGATCGCCGAGTCGGGCGGACAGGCCTACTCCGACGCGGCGTCCTCGCGGCGCCCCGTGGGACACAGCCGCGCCTCGCCGGGCGGCGGCCCGATCGCGCGGCAGCCCGACCGTACGCGTCAGGGTGGCGAGCGCGAGGGGTACGCCCGGCGCCCAAGCGTCGGTCTTCAGGCCGGAGGTCGTCGTCGCCGGGCAAGCGCCCCGCCCGATCCATTCACCGGCCACGAAGACGGCTTGAGCTGATCGGACTGCTCTGTCATCCGGCCTGGCGCGAGCCGTGAATCTGAACGAGTCCCTCGACGCCGCGGAGGAAGGTCTCGCAGATCAGCACCGGATCGAAAAGGCAGCCGGCCGCCATGGCGCCGTCCCGGAGCATGACGAAGTGCTGCGCGGCCGGTTCAGCCTTGGTCTCCTCGATGTTCGTCATCAGGGTGTTGATCGTGTCGAGGAACCACCGCCGATGGGCGAGGACGGCTTGATGCACGGGATGGGCGGGATCGGGATACTCGGCCACGGCGTTCAGGAAGGCGCATCCGCGAAAGCCGGAGGACTGGATGCCCTCGGCGATCGACGCCGCAACGGCCTGGACGGCATCACTCGCCGATGTGCCCGCGACGATGGCCGTTTCCACCTGGCCGCGGATGGCTTGGTCGGCGCGCTGTAGATAGGCGAGGACAAGGTCTTCCTTGCCGGGGAAGTGCCGATAGAACGTGGCCCGGGTCACCTTTGCCTCGGCGATGATCCGGTCAACTCCGACCGAGTGGATTCCCTCCGCGTAGAAGATTCTGGTCGCCGTGGCAAGGAGCCGGAGTCGTGCCTCGGACGGCCGGGTCTCGGTTTCGCGACGTGCCATGCGATCAGCGTAGCGGATAGAACGTTCCGTCTTGACAGCTCGAAGCGAAGTTGCCATCGTGGGATCAGACAGAACGTTCGTTCTTTGCGAGTGATGTTCCGACTGCGGCACCCGCTGGACTCGGTTCGCTCAGTAACCACCGAAAGGCATGACCATGACCACCGTTGCCGCTCCCGGCATCTCGACGACGGCGTCCGCCCTGCGGCGGCTCTACTTCGGTCGCTTCGCGTTCGCCATCGTCTGGGCCCTCGTGATGTTTCCGCTCGCCAAACACCTCAATCCGCTCACCACCACGCTGCTCGTGATCTACCCACTGTTCGACGTGGCTGCCGCCATCGTCGACGTCCGCGCGTCGCGGGCCACCGGATCGCCCACCCTGCTTTACATGAACGTCGCGATCAGCCTGCTCGCCGCGGTCGGCCTGGCCGTGGCCGGCGCGTCCGGCATCCCGGCGGTCCTGCGCGCATGGGGCGCCTGGGCGGTCGTGGCCGGCCTGGTTCAGCTGATCGTGGGCGTCACCCGCCGCAAGATGGGCGGCCAGTGGCCGATGATCATCAGCGGTGGCATCTCCGTGCTTGCCGGCGGATCGTTCATCGCCGGTGCCGCCGCGGACAGCCCGGCGCTGACCAACGCGGTCGGCTACGCCATCCCCGGCGCCATCTTCTTCCTCATCGCGGCCATCCGTCTCGGCCGCGCGGCGAAGGGAAACTGACCTGGAAAACACTACGTACGACGTCATGGTCATCGGCGCAGGGCCCGGTAGGGGAGAACTTCGCCGATCGGGTCGTGCAGGGCGGTCTGACCGCCGCCATCGTCGAGCGGGAACTGGTCGTGGTGAGTGCTCCCTACTGGGCCTGCATGCCGACCAAGGCGTTGACGTACTCCGACGTGTGCTTCCCCTCGTAGCGTGGAGACCTGAACCAGAGGGATGGTTGGGTCGTGGGAGAACAAAGACGGCGGTTCGATCCGGAGTTCCGTGCCGGGGCGGTGCGGATCGTCGAGGAGACCGGTAAGCCGGTCGCGCAGGTCGCGCGTGATCTAGGTGTCAGCCCCTACACGCTGCACAACTGGGTGCGGGCCGACCGGGCTGCCGCCGGCGGCGGTGGCGGGCTGAGCGAATCCGAGCGTGAGGAACGGATCTCGACCAACACCGTCGCGGCGCGGATGGCCGAGCTCTGCCTGGCCGGACGCCCACCCCGGCGGCGCAGGTCGCTGACCCGCCAGGGACGGCGGCCAGCCGCGCCGGACCTGGTGCGCCGGAACTTCACGGCCGTGGCACCGGACGTGCTGTGGTGCGGGGACGTGACGCAGATCGACACCGATGAGGGGCCGCTCTACCTGGCCACGACCGAGGATCTGTTCTCTCGCCGGATGCTCGGCCACGCCATGTCGGCCCACCACGACGCGGCCCTGGTGGTCGCGTCCCTGCAGATGGCCGTCACCACGGCAGCGGTGACGTCGGCGGAGTCATCTTCCATACCGACCGCGGATCGGAGTACACCGGGGCCAAGACCGCGGCCGCCTGCCGCCGGCACGGCATCACCCAGTCGATGGGCCGGGTCGGCTGCGCGCTCGACAACGCCGCCGCCGAGGCGTTCAACAGCACGCTAAAGGTCGAGTTCGCCCACCGGCAGCACTTCACCACCCGCGCCGAGGCCCGGATCAAGATCTCAACCTGGATCGCGGACTTCTACAACACCGCCCGCAGGCATTCGGCCAACAACGGGCTCGCACCGATCACGTTCGAACATCAGATGACAGAAACACGGAGGACATCAACGGCCCAGCTCAGGACCGAAGTGGCATAAGAGCGTCTCCATGCTTTGAGGGGATTGACAGGCAAGACATTCCGCGCCACCAACGAGCTCGCGTGGAATGCCTTGCCACCGATTGACAATCGCTTTAGAGCCCGCCGATGACTGAACCGGCGGCGTACCGGGCGTTCCTGCTATGACTGCGCGGCAGAGTGCCAGAGGGCCGACATCTGCTTCCCGGCGTCCGGCGCGAACGAGCTCGGGTCGCTGAACCCGCCGAGGAACGTCAACGCGTCGTTCAGCACCAAACTGTTCTTCCCGGCGGGTGAGGGAAGACCGGTCTTGAGGTTGATGGCGACGTCGAGCAGGCCGAGTCCGCCACAGCCTGTGGCACCGGGCACGGCGAAGGAGTCATCGCCCAAGGACGTCCCGCTGAGGTCGATCCTGAGCATGGCACCGGACGGGTCGACCGTGCCGTCGGTATCGAACGACGTGAAGTTCCCGGTCGGGGTCGTGAGGTTCTTCGGCTTCAGCAGGATCGGATCGGAGTTCGAGCCGATCGTGCAGGTGGAGGCGAGCAACGGGTTCTTCAGGCGGATCTTGATCGGCACCGTGAGGATCGGTTGTCCGACACCGAGCCCGGCGGTCAGGTCGAAGTCCGAGGGGGCACCGGCGGGTTCCACGGTGGCGCTGACGTTGTTCAGCACATTGTCGGTGGCCTTCTGGCAGATCTGCGTGATCAGCGGGACGTTGCTCGGGCACATCAGACCGAGCAGGCCACCGGGAATCTTCACAGAATCGGCCACAATTCCGCCACCGGACGGCGAGACGAGCGAAAACGTCGATGCGGAGAGCAGCCCTAACTGCAGATCGGTCGCACCGGTCGTCGCGCTGGTCCGGCCCAGCTTGATGCTTCCACCGGGCGAATGCGCCGCCACGCACAGATCCGCGGTCGTCGCACCGTCCGCGGCCAGCATCGCCGGATCGTCCACCGGACAGCGCGTGAACGGTGCCCAGGCGCCGTTCAGCGTCGTCGCCGACGCCGACCCGACCGGGATGAGTGCGGCGAGCGTGGTGATCGCACCGGCGACCGCGAGGCGCGCCCTCTTACGGGAAGGACTCATTTCCTGGTCCCTTTCTCCAAACTGGACCCCCGATAGGGCTGCCGCACTGAGCTCGCTCCGATTCACCGTACGCACCGGGACGGTAAGGCAGCCTTGCTAATCGCTACTGGCGAGTACGGTAAGCCAGATCCCAGGGAACGGCAATAGCCGGTTCAGCGGGCTTCGTTCGTCGGATTACGGTCACCGAATAATGGTCTCAGCGCCGGAATCAGCCGGCGTACGAAGCCGGGCCGCATCACCGTTCATCACGAACTCGAGCACGGGCACGACCGGCAGCGTTACACCACCCTGTCAGTACGCGGAGCGGACGCCGAGCTGTCGCATCTGCGCGAGGACGTCGACGACTCCCCAGGTCTCGGCGATCCAGCCGTCCGCGAAGTCGTCCACACGTGCTTGAGGGCCTGTGCCCCCGTGGCGTCGATCGGCAGGGGCGTGCGGATCAGTACGGCGGGCTCGACGATCTCGTCGATGGTCTTCGCGATGAGCTCCGCGTCGCCGGTGTTCACGGCGTCATGGAGGCGGCCGAACGTCGCCTTGTTGCGTGCTGCCTCTGACATGCGGCTTCTCACTTCTGCAGGACGGCCTGGATCTCGAGGCTGATCGACACCTTGTCGCCGACCACGACGCCGCCGCCGTCCATCGGGATGCTGAGGTCGATGCCGAAGTCGCGGCGGCTGAGCTGCGCGGTCGCCGAGAAGCCGGCCCGCTGCCCGCCGAACGGGTCCGGGCCGGACCCGTTGACCTCGAGGGCCAGCGGCACCTGCCGGGTGACGCCGTGCAGCGTCAGCTCGCCGTCGATGACCCAGCCGTCGCCGGTCCGGCGTACGCCGGTGGAGCGGTAGCTCATCGTCGGGTACTTCTCGGTCTCGAGGTAGTCGGCTGAGCGGAGGTGCTCGTCACGAGGTCCGTAGCCGGTGTCGATGGACGTGAGGTCGATCGTCGCGGTGACCGACGAGCCCAGTGGGTCCTCGCTCGTGACGATCGTGACGTCGTACCGGGTGAACCGGCCGCGCACCTTGGTGAGCATGAGATGCCGGGCGGAGAAGGCGACCTCGGAGTGCGCCGGGTCGGCCTTCCAGGTGCCGGCCGGATGGCCGGGGATCGCGGGGGCGGTGTTCTCTTTCATGTTCCTCATATCCAGGCGACGAACGAGCGCCCGCCCGGGGGACGGCCCGGGTCAGAGATCTTCGAGCCGCCGGGTCAGGAACCGCCGCTCGGGGGTCGAGGTGGCCAGCTCGAGCGCCCGCAGGTACGCCGCCCGCGCCTCGCCGTCACGGCCGAGACGCCGCAGCAGCTCGCCACGGGTCGAGTGGAAGTAGAGGTAGCCGTTCAGGTCGAGGCGGTCGACGGCGCGCAACGCCGCGTCAGGGTCGCCGGCCTGGGCGACCGCCGCCGCGCGGTTGAGCTCGACCACCGGGGAGCCGGTGAGTTCGACCAGCCGCCGGTACATCTCGGCGACCCGCTGCCAGTCGATCCGCTCGCGCGTCTGCAGCGACGCGATCGCGGCCTGTACGACATAGGCACCGCGCCCGCCCAGCGCGAGCGCCCGATCGAGCGTCGCCCGTCCCTCCGCGACCTGGCGCGTGTCCCACAGCGACCGGTCCTGGTCGTCGAGCAGCACGAGGTCCTCGCCGGAGAACCTGGCCCGCCGCCGGGCGTGGTGGATCGTCATCAGCGCCAGCAGCCCGAGCGCCTCCGGTTCGTCCGGCATGAGCGCGGCGAGCACCTGCCCCAGGCGGATGGCCTCGGCGCCGAGGTCGACCCGGCCGCGGTAGCCCTCGTTGTAGATCAGGTAGAGCACGGCGAGCACCGCGTCGAGACGGTCGGGCAGCAGTTGCGGGCCGGGAACCGCGAACGGGATACCGGTCCCCTTGATCTTGGCCTTGGCGCGCGACAGGCGCCGCTTCATGGTCTCCTCGGAGACCAGGAACGCCCGGGCGATCTCGGCGGTCTCCAGGCCACCGAGGGCCCGCAGGGTGAGCGCCACCTGCCCGTCCAGCGGCAGCGCCGGATGACAGCAGGTGAAGACCAGCTCCAGCCGCTCGTCCTTGATCACGGTGTCGTCGAACTCGTCCATGACGGCCTCGGGCGCCGGCAGCAGGTGGATCCTCTCGGCCAGGGTGCGCTCCCGGCGGATCCGGTCGATCGCCCGGTTGCGGGCCGTCGTCACCAGCCACGCACCCGGGTTGACCGGCACGCCCGACGCGGGCCAGTGCCGCGCCGCGATCGCGAACGCCTCCTGCGCGGCGTCCTCGGCCCTGTCGAAGTCACCGAGGAACCCGACCAGTGAGGCCAGCACCCGGCCCCACTCGTCCCGGAAGACCTCCTCCAGCGCGGTCAGCTCCGTACCACCGGCCTGACCTCGACAACGCCGCCGAGCCGTGCGGCCGGGATGCGCGCCGCCAGCGCGATCGCCTCGTCCAGGTCGGCCGCCTCGACCAGGCAGAACCCGCCGAGTACCTCCTTGGTGTCCGCGAACGGACCGTCGGTCATCAGCGTCCGGCCACCCACCACGCGTACGCCGGTCGCCATCTCGGCAGGCTGCAACCGCGCACCGGTGACGTACCGCTCGTCCTCGGCCAGCTCCGCGTACTCGGCGTTCGCCGCCTCACGGTCGGCGTCGGACAACGCCTCGTCGTAGCCGGGCTCGGCGTAGACCAACAGGGCGTACCGCATCGCGACCTCCGGAGTCAGTGGGCTCCCGTCATCACGACGAACGAGCGGCGGCGCAGGGGACACCACGGGTCGCACGACGTCCTGCTGAAATCGCGCGCGGACCGCTCCCGCCGCGTGCGGGAACAGGCGTAAGACGCGCGTCACGTCAGAACGTGCAGGGCAGGCGCTTGTAGCCGTTGATGAAGGCGGACAGCAGCCGGTCGGGCTCGCCGTCGGTGCGGATGTCCGGGAGGCGCGTGAACAGCTCGCGCAGCATCACGGTGATCTCCCGACGGGCCAGGTTGGCGCCGAGGCAGAAGTGCGCGCCCGGACCGCCGAACCCGAGGTGCGGGTTGTTCTCGCGCGTGATGTCGAACTCGTCGGGCCGGTCGAAGACCGTCTCGTCGCGGTTGGCCGAGTTGTAGAAGAGCAGGACCTTGTCGCCGGCCTTGTACGTGTGCCCGTTCATCTCGTGGTCGCGGGTCAGGTTGCGCCGCATGAAGATGACCGGTGTCGAGTAGCGGACGATCTCCTCGACGGCGCCGGGGATCCGGCCCTCGAAGTCCTCCAGCAGCATGCGCCGCTGCTCGGGGAAGTCGGTGAACAGCTTGAGCGCGTGGCTGAGGGCCGTACGCGTCGTCTCGTTGCCCGCCACAACGAGCAGCAGGAAGAAGGATCCGAGCTCGCGGGTCGTGAGGCGCTCGCCGTCGACGTTGGCGTTGACCAGTGCCGAGGTGAGGTCGTCGGTCGGGTTCTTGATGCGCTCGCGGCCGAGGCCGGCGGCGAGTCCGTGCAGGTCGCGCGCCGCCGAGACGATCCGGTAGAGCGCGCGCGCCGACGTGAGACGGCTCACCTTGCCGGGGGTTACGCCGGTGTACTCGGCGTCGGAGTTGCCGAGGATGACGTTGGTCCTGCGGATGACCCGGGCGTACTCGCTCGCGGGGATGCCGAGCATGTCGCAGATGACCTCGGCCGGCAGCCGCGCCGCGACCTTCGCCACGAAGTCGCCCGGTCCGCTCTCGACCAGCTCGTCGACGATCCGCTCGGCGCGGTGGCGGATGTCGTCCTCGGTCTTGGCCAGCATCTTCGGCGTGAACGCGCGCGAGACGATCCGGCGGATCTTGGCGTGCCGCGGGTCGTCCATGTTGATCAGCGAGCCGAAGTAGGGCCCCATGTAGCGCGGGAGGTCCTGGATGCTCGTGGCGCTCGGCTCGCTGCTGAAGATGTCCTGGCGGCGGCTGGCCTCCGTGACGTCCGCGTGGCGTACGAGTGCCCAGTAGCCGGCGCCCGAGCGGACGAACGGAATCGACATCTCGGCGAAGAACGTCGGATCCGGCCGATCGCGCAGGGCAGCGAAGGCGGCCATCCGCTCGGCGAGCGGCAATTCCCAGAACTCCAGCGCGGACAGGTCGAGGTTCTCCGGCGCCGGGAGCGACCGAGTCGTCATGGCAATACCGCCTCCCGTGAAGTCACCCCATGCTGATGTAAGCGAACGGTTACGGTCAACCCCGAGGTACGCGGACCGGGTGGCTAGCGTGCGAAGAGCTGCGACTCGTCGCGGAACGCCTTGAACTCCAGCGCGTTGCCCGCCGGGTCGTGCAGGAACATCGTCCACTGCTCGCCCGGCTCGCCGGCGAACCTCAGGTAGGGCTCGATCACGAACCGCGTGCCGGCCGCGCGCAGGCGGTCCGCCAGCGCGTGGAAGTCCTCGGGCGAAAGCACCAGGCCGAAGTGCGGCACCGGCACGTCGTGCCCGTCGACGGGGTTGCTCCGCGCACCGGAGGGCGGGCCGTCCACCTGGTGGGTCACGACCTGATGGCCGTGGAAGTTCCAGTCCACCCAGGCGCTGGAGGAGCGGCCCTCCGCCAGTCCGAGCACGCCGCCGTAGAAGGCGCGGGCCCGTTCCAGGTCGTCCACCGGGATCGCGAGGTGAAAACCGGGACGTGTGGTCGTCATGGTCTGGAGGCTACCGTGGGCGGTTGTGAGCATCGCAGACCTCATCGGCGACCGTACGGTCATGGCCATCCTCCGCGGCCTGCCCGCGAGCGAGACCGTCACGCTGGCCTGCCGCGCGTGGGACCTGGGCATCGAGGCGGTCGAGGTACCCGTGCAGACCCAGGACGCCCTCCCGTCGCTGCGCGCGGCGATCGCGGCGGGCCGTGAGCGCGGCCACGGCGTCGGCGCCGGCACCGTGATCTCCGTGGACCAGGTACGCGACGTCGCGGCGGCCGGCGCGGCCTTCACGGTGGCGCCCGGATTCGACCCGGAGGTCGCCACCGCCTCGGCCGACGCGGGCCTGCCGCACCTGCCGGGCGTCGCGACGCCGACCGAGATCCAGCGGGCGCTGCGGCACGGACTGACCTGGCTCAAGGCGTTCCCGGCCGGCGCGCTGGGCACGGGCTGGTTCACCGCGATGCGCGGGCCGTTCCCGCAGGTCGCGTTCGTGGCGACCGGCGGCATCGACGCACGCAACGCGTCCGGCTACCTCGAGGCGGGCGCGCGCATGGTGGCGGTGGGGTCGGCCCTGTCGGACCCGGCGCAGGTCGGCCTGCTGGCGGAGCTGCGCCGGGCGTGAGAGACCGTTGGGGAGCCCTCGCCCAACGGTCTCTGAGGCCGGGTCAGGTCGTCGCGCGCGCGGCGTGCGCGGCGGCCGTCAGGTCCGCGATCGCGATCTCCGGTACGAGCGACAGGTTGTAGAGCGCGATGTCGGACGCGCCGGCCTCCAGGACGGTGCGCACGTCGGCGGCGAACCGGTCGCCGGTACGGTCCGGCGCCCAGTTCAGCGAGGCGAGCACGGGATGGTCGCCGGCGAGCGCCGCGAGGTCCGTGAAGCGCTCGGTGAGCGCGGCGCCGGTCCGCACGTCGCAGCCGACCCCGACCGCGTCGGCCGCCGCGAACGCCGCCGGGCTCGCGCCCTGGAGCGCGGCCATGTCGGGGGCGTCGAAGACCAGCGGCCGTACCTTGGTCCCGTGCCGGTGCGCGGCCTCGGCCGCCGCGGACACGACGCGCGCGGCGCCGTGCTCGCGTACGGCGCGCAGCTCGGCGACCCCGCCCTGGCTCAGGGCCTCGCGGCGCAGCCCGGCGGCGTCATGGCCGAGCTCGCCCATCAGGCGCGTGCACGCGTCGCAGAAGCACTGCCCGAGGAGCGCGCGGGCTGTTCCGGTCGGCGGCGCCAGCTCCAGGGAGATGATGTAGGACGGGTCCCACGCCGCGTACAGCGCCGACTCCAGCTCGATCACGTCGGGCCGCAGCTGCTCGCACAGGTCGCCGACCAGCGCCGACGCGTACTCCACGACCTCGGGGTGGCTCGGGCACAACGCGTGGACGGTCGGCGTGCCGTCGAGCGTACGCGCGGCGGCGTCGGGGTGGGCGGCCACCACCGGGTCGTCGTGCAGCATCACCGTCCACGCGTGGAACCCCAGGCCGTGCCGCGTGGCCTCCGCACGCAGCTCACGTACGGCCGCGATCTCCCGCTCGCCGGCGATCTCCAGGGGCCGCAGCCGCCCGTACCCGTCGCCGGGGCGCACGTAGGTGATCCCGGCCGGCGAGTGACGTACGACGCCGTGCCGCGCGAACCACCGGCGCGCCGGGTGGTAGCGGACCGCGACCGCCAGGGCGTCGGCGCCGATCCGCGCCGCCAGCTCGCACAGCGGGCCGGGCCCGGTGAGCACGGCGTCCTCGGGATAGCAGAAGACCTGGACGGTCATGGGACTCCTCCGCTGGACGTTCATGTGATCACCCAGCATCCCGTACCGCGCCTCGGTTCCGGGCTCTCGGGTGGGTTTGCGCGAGGCACTGTTCGGGTCCCGGACGCGACGGTACGGTCATCGAAAGATCCACGATCGCGGGGAGGACACGGGGTGCTGGGGGAGGCGTTGACGGCCTTGGCCACGGCCGGCGGCACATCGCTGGTGACGGCGGCGGGCACAGAGGCGTGGGCCGGGATGAGGAAGGCCGTCGGAGGCTGGTTCGGGCGGGGCGACCCCCAGCGCGAGCGGGCCGAACTGGAACGGCTGGACCAGACCGCGGCCGCCTTGGAGTCCGCCGACGGGGCCGAGGCCGAACGGGCGCGGATCCGGCAGGAGGCGATCTGGCAGGCCCGGATCGAGTTCGTCCTGGAGAGCCTGGAGGAGACCGAACGCGCCGAGGCCGCCGATCGGCTGCGGGCCCTGCTGGCCCGCCATTCCGAGGCGGGCGGAGTGTCGGCCGGGGCGGGTGGCCTGGCCGTGGGCGGCGACGTGAACATCCGCGCCGAGGGCGGTTCGATCGCGGGCGGCGTCATCCATGGCGGTGCGCGTCTCGGCCCCCCTACGACGCCGGATCCGTCCCAGGGCTGAACGGACCGGCCGACTCGAGCCCACGCTCCGCCACACCGCCCGGTGTGTCGGGCGATCTCACCGCGCACGCCCACGACGGCGGCGTCGCGGTCGGCTACGTCGCCGATGGCGGCCACGTCAGCTATCACGCCGCGCCGCGGCCCGAGGTGTCCTGGCCGCACCAGGTCGGGGTGCTTCCCGTACGGGCCGACCGCTTCCAGGACCGGGCCGCGGCCCAGCGGCTGGAGCAGGTCGTGGCGGCCGGCGGCAGCACGGTACTGACCGGCATGGGCGGGGTCGGCAAGACCCAGCTCGCCGCCCACCACGCGCGCGCCTGGTTTCAGGCCGGGCGGCTGGACCTGCTGGTATGGGTCACCGCCGCCACCCCCGCCGCGGTCGTGTCCGGGTACGCCCAGGCCGCCGTCGAGGTGCTCGGCGCCGACCCCGGCGACCCGGAACACGCGGCACGGCAGTTCCTGGCCTGGCTGGAGCCCGCGCCCGACCGTGAGCCCTGCCGCTGGCTCGTCGTCCTCGACGATCTGGCCGACCCCGCCGACCTGCGCGGCCAGTGGCCGCCCGCGAGCCCGCACGGCCGTACCCTGATCACCACCCGCCGCCGCGACGCCGTCCTGACCGGAGCGGAACGGCGCCTGGTACCGGTCGGCCTGTTCACGACCGCCGAGTCAGTGGCCTACCTCACCACCGCGCTCGCCGCCCACGACCGCCGTGAACCGGCCGAGCGGCTCACGGACCTGGCCGGAGACCTCGGCGACCTCCCGCTCGCGCTCTCCCAGGCCGTCGCCTACATGGTCGACGCCGACCTGGACTGCACGGCCTACCGCACGCTGCTGGCCGACCGTGCGCACGCCCTCACCGACGTGCTTCCCGACCCCGCGGGACTGCCGGACGACCAGGCCGCCAACGCGGCCGCCGCCTGGTCCCTGTCCATCGACCGCGCCGACCGGCTCCCGCCGGCCGGCCTGGCCCGCCCGATGCTCCGGCTCGCCGCCATGCTCGATCCCAACGGCATCCCGGCGGCCGTCCTGACCAGCCCGCCCGCCCTGGCCCATCTCGCCGAGCACCGCACCGCGTCCGTCACCGCCGACGACGCGGTCGGAGCCCTGCGCGCGTTGCACCGCCTGAGCCTGATCGACCACACCCCGCACACCGCCCACCTGGCGGTCCGCCTCCACCAGCTCGTCCAACGTGCCGCCCGCGACGCGCTCCCCGCCCGGGAACGTGACCGGATCGCCCGCACCGCCGCCGACGCCCTGGTCGCCGTGTGGCCCGGCATCGAACGCGACGCCGACCTCACCCAGGCCCTGCGCGCCAACGTCGCGGCGCTTACCGGACGCTCTGACGCCGTCTACGGGGACGACGGCATCCATATGGTCCTCTTCCGCGCCGGCCGGAGTCTCGGCGACGCCGGCCAGCCCACCGCCGCGATCGAGCATTTCCAGCGCGTGGCCGAGATCGCGCACCGCCGTCTCGGGCCCGACCACCTCGACACTCTCACCGTCCGTAACAACCTCGCCTACAGCCGGGGAGAGGCCGGAGACCTGGCTGGAGCCGTGCTCGCCTTCGAAGAGCTGCTGGCCGACCAGGAGCGGACGATGGGCCGCGACGACCGACTGACCCTCATCACCCGGGACAACCTCGCCCGATGGCGGGGTGCCGCCGGGGACGCGGCGGGAGCGGTGTCCGCCCTCGAGGAACTCCTGCCCGACCGGCAGCGGATCCTGGGCCACGACCACCCCGACACCCTCACCACCCGCGGCAACCTCGCCCACTGTCGGGGGGAGGCCGGGGACGCGGCCGGAGCCGTGGCCGCCTTCGAGGAGCTCCTGCCCGACCAGGAGCGGGTGGTGGGTCCCGACGCCCCCGCGACCCTCACCGTCCGAGGCAACCTCGCCTACTACCGGGGCGCGGCCGGAGACGAGGCCGGGGCCGTCGCCGCGTTCACGGAACTGCTGGCCGACGTCGAGCGGCTACTGGGCCACGACCACCCCCAGACCCTCCTCACCCGTGACAACCTCGCCCGGTGGCGAGGGGATGCGGGGGACGAGGCCGGGGCCGTGACCGCTCTCGAGGAACTCCTGCCCGACCGGCAGCGGATCCTGGGCCACGACCATCCCGACACCCTCCTCACCCGCCACAACCTCGCCAATTTCCGGGGGTACGCCGGCGACACGGCGGGGTGCGTGGCCGCCCTCGCGGAACTCCTGCTCGACATCGAGCGGGCGCTGGGCGCCGACCACCCCCAGGCCCTCACCACCCGGAACAGCCTCGCCTACTGGCGGGAGGAGGCCGAGGGCTAGGTCTTGGCGACGGTCAGGAGGATCACGGAGTCCTCGAGGGCCTCGAGGGAGTGCCGTGCGTCCGGCACGATGAGCAGGTCGCCGGACCGCCCGTCCCACGTGTCACCCGCCGCGGCGAGGCGCACCCGCCCTCGGAGGACGAGCACGGTCGCCTCACCGGGGTTCTCGTGCTCGGCCATCGACCGGCCGGCCATCAGCGCGACGAGGGTCTGCCTCAGCACGCGTTCGTGGCCACCGACGACGGTGGAGGAACTACGGCCCGTGGACTCCGACGCGGCCCGTGCCGTGTGCTCTCTGGCCAGCGCGTCCAGCGACAACTTGTGCATGCGTCCAGTGTGTCAGCGCGCCCACCGCCACCCTCGGTAACGGCGCACCGGGTCCTCAGGTCCGCAGACCGTCGAGGAACAGCGCGACGTAGTACTCGCCGACCGCGTGCGCGTCGAGCGGGCCGTCAGGGCGCCACCAGGTGCTGAGCTGGTGGACCGAGCCGAAGAAGAAGTCGACCGCCAGGTCGGCCGGGACGTCCGCGCGGAACGTCCCGGCCCGCTGTCCCTCCTCGACGAGCGACCGGAACCTCTCGTGGTAGCGGCGGCGCTCGGCGCGTACGTCGGCCTGCCGCTTGTCGGTCAGCAGGTGCATCGAGCGGAAGAAGACGGTCAGCTCGTCCAGGTGACCTGCGCTGGTCTCGATGACGTCGACGGCCGCCGCGCGCAGCCGTTCCTCCGGTGGGCCGACGCCGCCCGCGAGGTGCTCGAGGCGGTCGGTCTGCAGGGCGAGCAGGCGGTGGTACACCTCGAACAGCAGGTCGTCCTTTGCCGCGAAGTGGTGGTACATCGCGCCCTTGGTGACCCCGGCCGCCTCGACGATCTCCTGCACGGAGGTGTTCTCGTAGCCGTTCTCGGCGAACAGCCGCGTGGCCTCGGTGAGCAGGCGCTCCCGAAGCGGCCTCCCGTCGCTCGCCACCGGCTCAGCGGTTCCGGTACGGCGCCAGTTCGCGCCGGGCGATCGACCGCCGGTGCACCTCGTCGGGGCCGTCCGCCAGGTGCAGGGTGCGCATGCCGGCCCACAGCTCCGCGAGCGGGTAGTCCTGCGACACCCCGCCGCCGCCGTGCGCCTGGATCGCCCGGTCGATCACCCAGCTCGCCATCTCCGGCACGACCGCCTTGATCGCCGAGATCTCGACGCGCGCGCCCTTGTTGCCGACCGTGTCCATCAGCCACGCGGTCTTGAGCACCAGCAGCCGCGCCTGCTCGATCCGCATACGCGCCTCGGCGATCCAGTCCTGTACGACGCCCTGGTCGGCCAGCGGCCCGCCGAACGCCGTACGCGACGTGACGCGCTCGCACATCAGCTCCAGCGCGCGCTCGGCCATGCCGATCGCCCGCATGCAGTGGTGGACGCGGCCGGGCCCGAGGCGCTCCTGCGCGATGCGGAACCCCTCCCCCTCGCCCAGCAGGATGCCGGCGGCCGGTACGCGCACGTCGTCGAAGGACACCTCGGCGTGGCCGCCGTGCGTCCCGTCGTCGTAGCCGAAGACCGTGAGCCCGCGCTCGACCGTGACGCCCGGCGTCGCCTTCGGGACCAGGACCATGCTCTGCCGCCGGTACGCCGGGCCGTCCGGGTCCGTCACGCCCATCACGATGAAGATCTCGCAGTCCGGGCTGAGCGCGCCGGAGGACCACCACTTACGCCCGTTCAGCACGTACTCGTCGCCGTCACGCTCGATGCTCAGCGCGATGTTGGAGGCGTCGGAGGACGCGACGGCCGGCTCGGTCATGCAGAACGCCGAGCGGATCTCGCCCTCCAGCAGCGGTTCCAGCCACCGCTGCCGCTGCTCCGGCGTGCCGAACATGGCGAGGATCTCCATGTTGCCGGTGTCTGGCGCGGCGCAGTTCAGCGCGACCGGGCCGATCTTCGGCGAGCGTCCGGTGATCTCGGCGAGCGGCGCGTACTGCAGGTTGGTGAGCCCGGCGCCGTACCCGTGGCCCTCGCCGTGGCCGAGGAAGAGGTTCCACAGGCCGCGCGAGCGCGCCTCGGCCTTCAGCTCCCCGATGACCGGCGGCGTGGACCACCGGTCCGTACGCTCGGCGGCCTGCGCCGCATAGACCGGCTCGGCCGGAACGACATGGCTGTCCATGAACTCCAGCAGCCGGTCCCGGTAGTCGGTGGTGATCTTGTCGTGGGCGAAGTCCATGGGCGTCCCTTCGCGTGAAGCGCGACATACCGACCAGTCGGTATGTCCGCCACGCTAGGCGGACGCCCGCCGTGAGTCAACGCGACGACCTCAGCCGTGGCCGGACGCCCGGCGTACGGCGGCGGTCACGGATTCCGGTACGGGCGCGGGCAGGACGGCCGCGACGTGCGCGTCCGGGCGGATCAGCCACGCCTCGCCGTCCGGCCCGGCGCGCAGCGCGGAGGCGAGGACGCCGTCCTCGTCGATCCGCGCCAGCTCGAGCACGGTCACCGGGGCACCGGTGGCCTCGCGCGCGCACCGGGCGATGCGCTCCGGTTCGCCGTCGCCGCAGAGCAGCAGGGTGAGCCCGTCGCGTACGACCTCGCGCAGCCGCCGTACACCGGGCCGCCCGGGGATCCGCACCGGCGCGTCGGGCACGATCACGCCCGGCCCCGGGCTCGCCTCACTCCCCCGCTCCGGGCGGCCGGTGAACGGGCGGGCCGGCTCCGGCGTGGTCAGCGGCGAGTCCACGTACCAGTACGGTTCGGCGAACCGTCCCGAGTCGACCTCGGCCATCGCGGCCGGATCGCGCACCGCCGCCTCGAGCGCCTCCCCGCGTACGCGGCGCTCGTCGTCGCTCTGCGGGACCAGGAAGCGCATGGTCGCGCCGGTCACCTCGAGGTTCTCGCGCGCCGCCGCGTGGCGTTCGTGGTCGTAGGTGTCCAGCAGCCGGTCCGGCGCCCAGCCGCGCAGGACGAAGGCGATCTTCCAGGCGGCGTTCTCGGCATCCGGCACGCCGGAGTTGAGGCCGCGCGCGCCGAAGGGCGCGACCAGGTGCGCACAGTCGCCCGCGAGCAGCACCCGGCCGGCCCGCATCCGGTCCGCGATCCGCGACTCGAACCGGTACACCGACCGCCACACCAGCTCGTACGGCCGCTCCCCCACGATCCGCCGGATCCGGCGGTCCAGGCCGCCGCCGGCCTCCTCCGCGTCGAGGTCGAAGCCGGGCGGCACCTGCCAGTCGATCCGGTACGTCGAACCCGGGCAGGGGTGGATGAGGACCTGGCGGCCGGGGTTCCACTCCGGGTCGAAGTAGAACCGCCGCTCGCGCTCCCAGCCCGGCAGGTCGACGCGGATGTCGCAGATCAGGAACCGGTCGCCGAACGCCCGGCCCCCGAAGGACACGCCCAGCGCGCCGCGCAGCACGTCGGCGCGCGCGCCCGCGCAGGCCACGACGTACGAGGCCCGTACGACGGCGCCGTTCGCGCAGGCGAGCGTCACGCCGTCGCCGTCCTGGGTGAGCCGGGCGACCTCGTGCCCGCGCCGTACGTCGATCAGGCCGGAGGCGGCGGCGCACGCGTCTAGGATCTGCTCGGTACGCGCCTGGGAGAGGTTCACGAACGGCGGCAGCGGCGAGCCGCTCCGGCCCGTGAAACTCCACGGAGGCAGCTCGCGGTCGCGGACGAACGTACGGGCCGTCGTCCAGGTGAGGCCCTCCTCGGCGATCGCTCCGGCACCGACGGAGGCCCAGATGTCGAGCACGTCGCGCTGCTGGCAGATCGACCGTGAGCCGACCGGCAGCCGCGCGCCACGCCGTTCGAGCACGACGACGGGCAGGCCCCAGCGCGCCAGCAGCAGTGCCGCGGTCAGGCCGACCGGTCCGGCGCCGACCACGCAGACCGGGTCCATCAGTTCTGCAGCTCGGCCCAGACCTCACGGTCGCGCTCGGCGGTCCAGATCCGCGGCCGCTCGATCCCGGACAGCTCGTCCCAGAGGCGCGACACGTCGAACGGCAGGCAGTGCTCGAAGATCGGCCATCCGCCGAACCGCGGCGCGAGCTTCGCGTGGGTCGCCTCGTAGGCCTCCCTGAGCGTGCCGTTCCGCCCGTGGACCGCGCCGACCTCGCGGAGCATCACGTCGAGGAAGTCGCGCGTCTGCGCGACGGCGGCCTGGACCGCGTCCGCCCCTCGCGCGACCGCGCCACGGCCGCCGATCAGTGCCTCGGCGCCGAGCTCGGCGATGCGGTCGAGCGTGCCGCCCGCCCAGTCACGGTGGAACGCGTCGCCGGTGTAGAGCGCCGCCTGCGCCTCGACCAGGTCACCCGCGAACAGGATCCGCTGATCGGGCAGCCACGCCACGATGTCGCCCTCGGTGTGGCCGCGCCCGGTGTAGCGCAGCTCGAGGTCGCCGCGCCCGCCGCCGAGGTCGATGGTGAACCGGTCGCTGAACGTCGCGGTCGGCCAGGTCAGCCCTGGGATGGAGGACGGCTCCACGAACAGCCGCGGCATCCGGCCGTACTCCGACTCCCAGTCCTGGCGCCCGCGCTCGGCGATGAGGCTCCGGGTGTTCTCGTGCGCGACGATCACGTCGGCGTCGAACGCGCTCGCACCCAGGACCCGTACGGCGTGGTAATGCGAGAGCACCAGGTAACGGACGGGTTTGTCGGTGTGCTCGCGCAGCCGGGCCAGCCACGCGCGCGCCGCCACCGGCGTGGCCAGCGCCTCGAAGCAGACGAGGAAGTCCTCGCCCTCGATTGCGCCGACGTTGGGGTCGCCCTCGGCGGTCAGCGCGTACACGCCGTCCGCGAGCACCTCCAGCGTCTGCGCCTTGGCCTCCAGATCCGCGGACGAGGCGAACGGCTTCGACATGGGACCTCCTCGGCGACGGGCACCGCGAACGCGATATCAGCACACTTGCCGCGTTCACGGTGCCCGAAACGCCCCCCGCCTACCGGGTCTTGCGGGGCCGGACCGCGGTGGCGGCGAGGTGGTCGCGCAGACCCTGGCCGTACGCGGTGGGCGTGCCGTTGTAGTCGCTGATCAGCGCCGGACCGGAGCTGCAGTCCCAGGTGTTCCAGGTCCAGCCGAGGTAGCCGACGCCGTGCGCGTCCGCCCAGTTCATGACGGTGTCGACGAACCCGTGCCCGCAGTCGTTCTCGCCGATCTCGCTCAGCGTCAACGGCACCTGCGCCGCGACCGGCGCGAGCTGGGAGTCGAAGCAGGACGTGCTGGAACAGGTGTTGAAGTTGTAGAGGTGTGCGAAGGCCGCCAGGTTGCCCGTCGGATCCGACGGCTTGTACTGCAGCCACTGGGTCAGGTCGTTGGAGTACGCCAGGCCGCCGAGCAGGATGACGTTGGCCGCGCCGGTGGCGCGCACCGCGTTGACGAGGCTCTGGAAGCCCGCCACCTGGTACGGGATGCCCGCGCAGGTGCCGCCGTCACGCCAGCAGGTCCACCCGGAGGTCTCGCTGCCGGTCGCACGCTCCGGGTACGGCTCGTTGAACAGGTCGAACACCACGGCGTCGTCGCCCTTGAAGGCGTTCGCGACGCCGGTCCAGAAGGACGGCGCGTACTGCGCGTCCGGCATCGGCTTCTGGCAGGTCGCGTGCACGTCCGCGCAGCCGGAGGAGGGACCGGTGTAGGTGCCCTGGTTCCAGTGCATCTCGACGATCGGGGTGATGCCGTGCGCCTCCAGGCGCGAGACGAAGCCCTTCACCTCGTTCTGGTAGGCGGTTCCGCCGTACCGCGGGTCGATGTTGGACAGCCCGAGCCAGCACTCCTCGTTGAGCGGAACGCGCACCGAGGTGATCTTCCAGGCGGCCATGGTGGCGATCGACGCGTCGTCGACCGGGCCGTCCCAGAAGCCGAAGCCCTGCACGCACATGAACTCCCCGCCGGAGCGGTTCGCGCCGCGCAGCCGTACGGTGGCGCCGGCGGAGTCGACCAGCTCGGCGCCGGAGACGTGCAGCTTGGGCGCCGTACCGGGCCCGGCGGATCCGATCTCGACGTGCACGGCGCCCGAGGTCGCCGAGGCGCCGGCGGCGTCATAGGCCTTGGCGGTGAGCGTGTACGAACCGGCCGCGACCTTCGGCCAGACGTACGTGTAGGGGCTGGTGGTGTCCGAGCCCAGCAGCGTGGAGCCGTTGTAGAACTCGACCTTGGCGATCGTGCCGCCGTCCTCGGAGGCGTTCGCCGCGATCGTCAGGTCCGCCCCCGGTGCCATGGTGGCGTTGTCGGCCGGGCTCGTGATGCTCACCTGCGGCGTGGGGGTGGCGGTGCCCGTGCAGGACATCCCGTTGACCGCGAACGAGGACGGGTCGGCGTTGGCGCCGCTGTAGGTGAAGTTCGCGCCGACCTGGGTGCTGCCGCCGGTGGCGAGCGCGGCGTTCCAGTCGGTGTTCTTGACGGTCACGGCCTTGCCGGACTGCGACCAGGTGCCGCCCCAGCCCTGGGTCAGCGTCTGGTCGCCGGCGTAGGAGTAGGTGAGGGTCCATCCGTTCAGCCGGTCGCCCAGGTTGTGCAGGGTGACCGTGGCGGTGAAGCCCGCCCCCCAGTCGTTCTTGGCGTAGTCCACGCCGCACTGGACCGCGGCGTACGCGGTGCCGGCGCCGGTGACGAACACTCCGCCGAACAAGCACAGGATGAATGCGAGGAGTGCGGTTGTCGCACGTCGAGGTCGCATGAGGCGGCTCCATCGGGTCCGGTTCGCCATGGGAGCGCTCCCATGGATCCTTGCGAAGGTAACCCGGAAGCCGCGCCCGAAAAAGGCGCTTTCACCCATGTTCACGGACACACACGCACGGTTACGTACACTGACCGTATCCGGTCATTGTTAGGGAGATTGACAATCACCGGCGTCGGGGGACTTCTACGGGTACGCCCGGACATTGGAGGTACGGTTGTCTATGGTCAGATCGCCGCTGTTCGTTGCGGCCGGCGCGATGATCGCCGCCGCCGGCGTGCCCGCGTGCGCGTCGGCCACCGCGCCGACGATGCGGCCCACCGCCGTCGCCTCCGGCCCCGGCACCTCGGACCTGAACTCCGGCTGGCAGATCCAGTCCTCTGCCACCGCGGGGGGTTCCGGAGCCCAGATCTCCCGGCCCGGCTACGCCGCGTCCGGCTGGCTGCCGATCTCCCGGCCCGAGACCCTGATGGCGGGCCTGGTCGAGAACGGCCGCTACCCGAACGTCTTCTACTCCGACCGGCTGACGTCCGTGCCGACCGCCCAGTTCGACGTCAACTGGTGGTACCGGAACCAGCTCACGGTCCACCCGCGCCCCGGCGGCCGTACCTTCCTGATCATGAACGGCGTCCAGGGCACCGCGGACCTGTGGGTCAACGGCACCAAGGTCGCCGACCGGGCGCAGCTCCAGGGCGCCTACTCGCGCTTCGAGTACGACATCACGCCGTACGTCCACGACGGGGCGAACGGCGTCGCGCTCGACGTCGCCAAGAACCTCCCGAAGACGTACCTGACCGACAGCCAGCTCGACTGGAACCCGCACGCCCCGGACGAGAGCACCGGCCTGCGGTTCGCGCCACAGCTCGCGCAGGCCGGGCCGGTCTCACTGCGCAACGCGCACGTCGTACAGGACAACGCCAAGGACCTGAGCCGGTCCGACCTCACGGTCAAGGCCGACCTGCGCAACGACACGGACGCTCCACAGACCGCGTCGCTGCACTCGACGATCAGCCGCGGCGGCACGCACATCGACCGTACGACGAAGGTCAGCGTCCCGGCGAAGTCCACCCGTACGGTGACGCTCTCCCCCTCACGGCTCGAACACCCCGCCATCTGGTGGCCGTACCAGCTCGGCGGGCAGCCGCTCTACCACTTCGCGGCGAACGTGAGCGTCGGCGGGACGATGTCGGACCACACGTCCGAGGACTTCGGGATCCGTACGGTCACCTCCGACCTGACCCCGGTCGTACCGGGCAAGACACACGCGCCGCACGGCTACCGGAGGTTCATCGTCAACGGCGTGCCGCTGGTGATCCGCGGCGGTGGCTGGTCGCCGGACATGTTCATGCGGTACTCGCCGGGCAACATCCACGACCAGCTCGCGTACGTGAAGAACCTCGGCCTGAACACCCTGCGGTTCGAGGGCAACCTGCCGCCCGACGACATGTTCGCCCAGATGGACCGCGCGGGCATCCTGGCCATGCCGGGCTGGCAGTGCTGCGACCGGTGGGAGAAGCCCTTCGACCAGTGGCCCGACACGCTCCAGGTCAACTCCGCCAACCAGGCGGCGCGCGTCGCCGGCTGGCTGCGCGACCACCCCAGCGTGTTCACCTTCTTCCAGGGCAGCGACGAGGCTCCCGACGCGGCCAAGGAGGCCGTCTACCTGAAGGCGTTCGCGGCGGCGGACTGGCGGACACCGCAGATCGCGTCCGCGGAGTACAAGGCCTCGGGCAAGCTCGGCCCGTCCGGCGCCAAGGAGGGCCCGTACAACTACGTGCCGCCGGGCTACTGGTGGGCCAACGGCCCCGAGAGCGCCGGCACCGACCCGAGCTACACCAACGCCGGCAGCGCGTGGGCGTACGGGACGGAGACCAGTGCCGGGAACACCGTGCCGACGCAGGACTCGCTGAACCGCTTCCTCACACCCGCGGAGCAGGCCCAGGTCTGGGACCTGAACTCGACGAAGGGGCCGGGCACCGGACCGGACATCTTCCACGTCTTCCCGAAGTACAACGACTACACCAAGACCGCCCGCATGGGGCAGTACAACACCCCGCTGTGGAACCGGTATGGCCACTGGACCGACATGGCGTCGTACCAGAAGATCGCGCAGATGGGCGGGTACGAGACGGCGCGCGCCCAGTTCGAGTCCTACCTCGGGCACTCCAAGGACCCGGCCAACCCGAGCACCGGCGTCATCTACTGGATGCTGAACAAGGCGTGGCCGTCCCTGCACTGGAACCTCTACAACTACGACCTCGACCAGCCGGGTGTGTACTTCGGCGCGCTCAAAGCCGGTGAGCCGGTGCACATCATGTACGACTACGGCGACGGCTCGGTGAAGGTCGCCAACCTCACGCGCGCCGACCAGAACGGCCTGACCGCCACGGCACGCGTGATCGACGTCAACGGCACGGTCCGGTCGACCGCGCAGGCACCCGTGTCGCGGCTGACCAGCCAGGACGTGCGTTCGGTCCTGAAGCCGTCCGTGCCCGCGGGCACCTCGCGCACGTACTTCCTGGAGCTGACGCTGCGGCACGGCTCCGGCGGCCCGACCGTCAGCCGGAACGTCTACTGGCTGTCCACCAAGCAGGACGCCATCGACTGGTCCAAGACCGTCGGCGCGGGCAGCGGCGCGGTCTTCCAGCCCGACGGCTACGCCGACCTCACCGGCCTGGGCAGCCTGCCCCCGGCCGACGTGAGGGTCACGGCCTCGACGAAGCACTCCGGCGCCGACGCCATCACGACCGTCACCATCCGCAATGTCGGGTCCAAACCCGTACCGAACGTCTTCACCCGAGCGGATGTACGCCGAGGTCGCGACGGCCACCCGCTCGGCGGCGACGACCAGGTCCTGCCGATCCAGTGGAACGACAACGACATCACCCTGTGGCCGGGCCAGACCCAGACCCTGACCGCCCACTACCGCGCTTCCGACCTACGAGGCTCCGCGCCCGTGGTCACCATCACCGGCCGCAACCTGAACCCCCAAGCCGTCCCGGCCGGCTGACCACGCCTCCCGATCCCGGCCCCGGCGGGGATCGGGCGTGCGGTCCGGACCGGGCGGTCTCTGGTGATGAGAGCGGCGACCGGTCCCGGTCTGTGCGCAAACCGGCGCGTGCCGGCTGTCCCGTTCCTCCTCGGATCGGCTCGAGGCGGCCTCAGCCGAGCCCGTCGGCGAGGGCCTCACTGATCTCGCCGAGCCGGCGCACCTGTTCGGGGTCGAGGACGTCGAACAGCGCGCGGCGTACGGCCTCGACGTGGCCGGGCGCGGCACCGGCCAGCACCTCGAACCCGTCGTCGGTCAGGACGGCGATCTGCCCACGCCGGTCGGTCGGGCAGTCCTCGCGCGTCACCCAGCCGCGTTCCTCCATGCGCGCGATGGCGTGTGAGAGCCGGCTCGCCGAGACGCGGGTGGCGTCGGCGAGCACGGTCATGCGGAGCGCGCGGCCCGGCGCCTCCGACAGGCGTACGAGCACCTCGTAGTAGGCGTGCGGCATGCCGGAGTCGCGGCGTAGCTGTGCGTCGACGGCGTCGAGCAGGAGCCGATGCGAGTTGAGGTACGAGCGCCAGGTGCGCTGCTCGTCGGTGTCGAGCCATCGGGTCTCGGTCACAGGTGCGAGTCTAGTCATTTGTTGAGCTTTCAAGTTATTGCTACCGTGTCGCGAGGAATCACCTTCATGTCGCGTCGGATCCCCTCATCCGTGGTCGATATCGTCCTTCTCCTCACTCGCGTGGCGGTCGGCGTCGTCTTTGTCGCTCATGGCTGGCAGAAACTGCACACCTGGGGCATCGACGGCACCCAGCACGCGTTCAAGGGCATGGGCGTCCCCGCCCCGTCGATCTCCGCCCCGTACGCGACGTTCGTCGAACTGGCCGGCGGAGTCCTGCTGATCGCCGGCGTACTGGTGCCCGTAGCGGGGCTGCTGCTGTTCCTCGACATGGCGGGCGCCTTCGTCTTCGTGCACATCGACAAGGGTGTCTTCGTGGACAAGGGCGGTTACGAGCTGGTTCTGACGCTCGGCGCGGCGGCCCTGGCCCTTGGTGCCGTAGGCGCCGGACGGTTCAGCATCGACGGATTGCTGCGCCGCCGTACGGCAGATTCAGTCGGATAACGCGGCAAAAAGGTCGACTGTTCCCGCTGGTCATCCACAGGTGTTCGGTGGCATGGACGCAGTGGTGAGCGGGCCCGCATCATTTCGGCATGACCGGCGGAAGACCCGTCCGGCCCTTCGTGGGCAGACGGGTTCTGCCATCCCTCCAGAAAGGGGTCGAAATGCACGGGGGTCTGCCCTTCATCGGGTTCAGCACGATTGTGTACGGCGGCGTGGGGCTCGCCGTACTCACCGGAAACGCGCTCGCGAAACTCCGGAGGCACCATTGAGCCTCACCGTGATCGTCCCGGCGCACAACGAGGAGGCCGGGCTTCCCGCGACCTTGGAGTCCCTCCGCCGGCAGACGGTTCCGCCCGACCAGATCATCGTGGTCGACGACGGCTCCGAGGACCTCACCGGCGAGGTCGCGGCGGCGCATGGCGCGACCGTCCTCCGGCCGCCGCGCAACCTCGGCAGCAAGGCACGGGCGCAGAACCACGCGCTCCCCCACTGCGACACCGACATCGTGCTCACCGTCGACGCGGACACCGTCCTGGCCCGTGACTATGTCGAACGGATCACGGCGGCGTTCGACGACCCCGACGTGGTGGTGGCCGCCGGCAACGTCCAGACCCGGTTCACCCGCACCATCTGGGAGCGCGGCCGTTCCATCGAATACCTCTTCGGCTTCCACTGGCACCGGCCCATCCAAAACCGCGCGAACAGCCCGGTCGTCTGCTCCGGCTGCTGCTCGGCCTTCCGCCGCGAGCCGCTCGTCACCTTCGGCGGCTTCCCCGAACGCACCATCGTCGAGGACATGGACTTCACCTGGTCGATGCAGATCGCCGGCCACCGCGCGGTCTACGTCGGCGACGCCGTCGCCTGGGCCGCCGACCCCGAGACCCTGACCTACCTGCGCAAGCAGGTGTGGCGCTGGATGGCGGGCTTCTTCCAGAACGTCCGCCTCCACCTCGGCCCAATGATCGCCCGCAAACCCATGCTCGCCGTCTGGATCCTGCTGGCGCTCCTGGAGATCTTCACCGCACCCTTGTGGTGGGCGACGCCATTCCTCTTCACCCTCGGCCTGCACCGGCCGGTGATCCCCACCCTGGCGTTCTGGCTCGGCTCGGAGCTGCTCTTCACCGCACCCCCACTGATCTACGCCGCCCGCCGAAGACACCTCCCCGTCCGCCGCGTACTGGCGAACGTCCCCTTCGTCTACCTCACGAAGGCCGTCAACCTCTACTACGCCTGGAAGGCCCTCATCGTGGAACTGATCCTCGTCCCACTCCGCCTCTCCGAAGGCCTGGTCGTCTACGAAAAGGGCCGAGCCTGCACCCCAACCCCCGCCTAACCGAAAGAAGGCGGCCGCGCCCGCCGGCTCCCTCACCCGCCGGGCGCGGCCGCTCCCACGGCCCCCGCCAACCCGACGTGGACCCGCCGCCGACCCGCCACCGTCCCAAGACAGCCGCGCACGACCGCATCCAGCGAAGGAGGAAGCACCCAGCCCCGACCACCGGCCTGCGCAAGCCCGATCCCTGCCTTCACCTGATGGCAGCGGACGTCCACCCAGAGGGCAGCCGTCCCGCTCGAACCAGCAGGCTTAGGCCGGCAGGCTTGGACTGCCGGGCTCGAATCGGCGGGCTTAGACCATCCGGCTTGGACCGACAGGATTGAGCCAGCGGGCGTGAGCCGCCGGGCTCGGAGCGGCGGGAGCGGGCCGGCGGGGTCAGACGACCGGGCGGTCGCCAGGTGGCCGGTAGACGTAGCCGACGCGCCGTACCGTGGCGAGCCGGTCTCCGTGGCTGCCGAGTTTGCGGCGGAGCCGGTGGACGTGCACGTCCACGGTCCTGATGGTGGCCTCGCCATCGGACCACAGGGCGTTCATCAGCTCGTCGCGGCTGAAGACCGTCCAGGGGTGTGCTGCGAGGTACCCGAGCAGCTCGAACTCCTGGAACGTCAGCCGCACCTCGCGGCCGTCCGCCCACACGCGGCGGGAGTCCCGGTCGAGCCGCAGAACGCCCGCACGCCCGTCGGGAGGTGCCGTGCCCGCCCTCGCGGTCTCGACGACCTCCGCGGGGACCACGTGGGCCACGATCATCATGGCCTTGCCGGTCTCGGGAAGCGGAATGATCTGCAGAAGCCTGCCATCGGACGGTAGGAGGTCCACGATCGTCGTGCCCTGCCCCAGTTCGTCGACGCCGTACCGGGAGCCGCTGCGGACTCGACCCTCAAGATCGACAACGTTGGAGATCTGATGCCGTGTCATGCCAACCCTCTTCAAGCCGGACGGGGAAGATCCTTCGGGCGTTGCCCTCAACGGAGGGGCGGGGAAGGCGCACACAGCGCGCTCGCCTGCAGGCAGAGATCCACGTGTAGACGCGCTGTCAGACATACGTCAGAGCTCACTGCTCAAGGCTCTGGAGCTTTTCCTATTTTGTCAACTAAATATGTGTTATATACAACGCCGAGTCATGCCGATCGGCACGCCGCAACCCGCCACGTGACACTCGGCCATGACCACGTCACGCAACCCATCACGCCATGTCCCCGCCCTGACCGCCGGTCCACGACCTGAACCGCCCCGCATGAGCTCGGGTGCCGATATGAGGACGGTGCCACGACCCGGCTGGCAGACAGTGTGGGCGCGGGAGGGGTCAGGTGCATGCGGGGACCGACCCGGCATCGTTCACGTCGAGGTACACCGCCGGCATCCAGGTTCCGAGGTCCAGCCGATACCAGACGGCCGAGGTGGGTGACGGGCCCTTGTAGCCGGTACCGACCGTGATCGGCCGGCCGGGGGCCTGGCACATCACGGTCATGGGCTCATTGAGGAGGTACTGCCCCTTGTGCACGTGGGAGTTCGGCCCGGCGAACGCGTAGAGGGTGGTGGGGCCACCGTCGTCGGTCCAGGCGACCTTCGCGGTGAATCCGTCGGCCGGTGGAGACGAGCCGGCGGGGTTCGTCGGCTGTTCGTGCGACGGCAAGCCCGGCGGGCCTGCATGGTCGGTCGGTGACGACGGGTGCACGCCGGAGGACCTGTGATCCTTCGGGCCCGACTCGACGGCACGCCACATGTGAACGGCCGCGGCGATGATGACGGGCGCGATCAGGGCCGCGAGGACTCCGGAGACCAGCGGGTTGGCGCTGATCAATTTGATCGACTTCCAGGATCGAGGTGACAGGGACGGCCGTTTTCTTCCCTTGGCGGTCTTCATTCGAATCAGAATCTGACCCTAGGCGGATGATTCGGCCATAAGGCACGAGCTCTGCGATCCGAGGATCGCTCGCCACGCCAGATATACACATAAAGTGATCATTCGGTCAGACCTCCAAAGTCTCCCGTCCCCATCGGGGACCGCGACGCTACGACGACCTCACGCCGGGACGGCCCGTCGTGCAGGCCGTCAACCCCGCCTCATCAGCGGCTCGATCGGTGATGGAGTACCACGTGTCGGCGACGTGGCCTCAGGCGAGCACCGACCGGCATAGACGCCGAACGCGCCGATCCGACGCCCTCATCCGGGCGCTGGTGAACGACGCCTTCCGCGCCACTCCCCCGAACATTGGCACTGCCATTACGCCACTCGGATCGACCACCCCCGCATTTCTCGATGTGTCGATTGAGAGACTCGTCCCTGTCATCAACGTATATCCGAAGCACGCTCTTAAGATCTACGGTAACCATTTGCGCACCGATCGGTAAGCAGCAGGTGACCAACCGTCATCACCGGAAGGGCTCTTCGTAGATCAACCTGGGGTCGGCTCGTTCGGCCGATCGAGTCTCGGTCGGCGGGTGCCGGTAGGAGGAGTGCCGGTAGGGGCTGCCGCCGGTAGAGGTGAGGTGCCGCCTGCGGCATGCTTGGTCGCTGCTGACCTTGGAGGAGCCTCGTCCCGGCTCGCCCTCGCGGCAGGCCGTGGGCACGGACACCACGAGAGGGCTCAGCCGGGCTCATCTACGAAAAAAGTTCGGCGGCGATGTCGAGAACCCGTGGCTGGCTCCGTCCCTGCGATGAACGTGACCAAAATTGGTCGCACCGACATCGAGGAGAAACACGATGGCGAAGTACCTGCTGCTCAAGCACTACCGCGGCGCTCCGGCGTCGGTCAACGACGTGCCGATGGACCGGTGGACGCCGGAGGAGATCTCGGCGCACATGCGGTACATGAACGACTTCGCGGCCCGGCTCGAGGGGACCGGCGAGTTCGTCGACAGTAAGGCGCTCGCTCCCGAGGGGACGTTCGTCCGGTACGACGGTGAGGGGCGCCCGCCGGTCACCGACGGCCCGTTCGCCGAGACCAAGGACGTGATCGCCGGCTGGATGGTGATCGACGTCGACAGCTACGAGCGCGCCGTCGAGCTGGCCGGGGAGCTGTCGGCCGCCCCAGGGGCGGGCGGGAAGCCGATCCACGAGTGGCTCGAGCTGCGCCCGTTCCTGACCTCGACGCCCACCATCACGGAGTGCCCTCATCGATGAATGAGGCCCTGCTCCGCAGCCTCACGCCGAGTGTGCTCGGGATCCTCGTCCGCCGCGGAGCCGACTTCGCGGCGGCCGAGGACGCCGTGCAGGACGCGCTGGTCGAGGCGGTCCGCGTCTGGCCGGCCGACCCACCGCGGGACCCGAAGGGCTGGCTGGTCACCATGGCCTGGCGCCGCTTCCTCGACGCGACCCGGGCGGACACCGCCCGTCGTCGGCGTGAGGACCTCGTCGACGAAGAGCCGGTGCCCGGGCCCGCCCGCGCGGTGGACGACACGCTCCAGCTCTACTTCCTGTGCGCCCACCCGTCGCTGACGCCGTCGTCGGCGGTCGCGCTCACGCTGCGCGCCGTCGGCGGGCTGACCACCCGCCAGATCGCCCAGGCGTACCTGGTGCCCGAGGCGACCATGGCGCAGCGCATCAGCCGTGCCAAGCGCACCGTCTCCGACGTACGGTTCGCGCAGCCCGGCGATGTCGCCACCGTGCTGCGAGTCCTGTACCTGGTCTTCAACGAGGGCTACTCCGGCGACGTCGACCTCGCCGCCGAGGCCATCCGGCTCACCCGGCAGCTCGCGGCATCGATCGACCACCCCGAGGTGGCGGGATTGCTCGCCCTCATGCTGCTCCACCACGCCCGGCGCGCCACCCGGACCGCGCCCGACGGCAGCCTGGTGCCGCTCGCCGAGCAGGACCGCGGCCGTTGGGACACCGAGTCGATCGCCGAGGGCGTCGAGATCCTCCAGGCGGCCCTCGCCCGCGACCGGCTGGGCGAGTTCCAGGCCCAGGCCGCCATCGCGGCACTCCACGCAGACGCGCTCACCGCGGACGAGACCGACTGGGTGCAGATCGTCGAGTGGTACGACGAGCTCTCGGGCCTGACCGACAGCCCGGTCGTCCGGCTCAACCGCGCGGTGGCCGTCGGCGAGGCCGACGGACCGCGCGCCGGACTGGCGGCGCTCGCGGCACTGAACGACTCACTGCCCCGCCACACCGCGGTGGCCGCATACCTCCACGAGCGCGACGGCGACCTGGCGAAGGCGGCACGGCTGTACGCCGAGGCGGCCCTAAAGGCGCCCAACCTCGCCGAGCGCGACTACCTGACGCGCCAGGCCGCCCGCCTCAACGCCCGCTGGAGCCTCTGACGAGGCGCGCCCGGAATCTCCCGCAGCACTCGACGCGGCCCGTGGCCGGCGCGGTCGCCTCACAGCGAGCACGCCGGTTGAAACCGGCCGCACGACACATCACAAACAGGGGAAGCCCAGCGACGATGGGTCGCGATGGAAACGTGGTGCTTCAGGGAGCGGCGGGGCCGGTTCCTCGCGGTCGTACGGCGCGAGTGGAGCGAGACCGAACACTCGGACGCGGTGGACCGGGAGCGGGTGAGCTTCGGCGGGCCGCCGACGCGCGGCCGAACGTGTAGAGGTCGAGGGCGCCCCCCGCAGGATCGGAGCGGCGGAGCCCGGCGGGGTGAGCGGAACTGCGGTTCCTCCCCGCGACGCCGGTCCCCCGGGTGGACCCGGGCGGACGCGGTGTCGGGGCGGGCGGCGATGGCCTGCCAGAAAGCCCCCTCCGACGACGGGTCAGGGGGCGGCGGGGGCGGGGTCCTCGCCGTTGTGCCGGGCGTGCGGGACGCGTAGGCGTTCTATCGAGTCGGTCATGTGTTCTTCGGTGAGACGGAGCAGGCGTACCTCGTCGCCGTCGGAGATGGCGTCGACGAGTTTGCGGTGTTCTTCGACGAGTTCGTCGGGCTCCGGGTACTTGTCCTGGAGGACGTTCAGGCACATCCGGGTCTCGACCAGCAGGGTCTGGGCCATGCGCTCCAGGCGGGGGCTGCCGGACGCGGCGACGAGGACCTGGTGGAAGGCCACGTCGGCGTCGCTGATCGCGATCCGGTCGCGCTGGCGGGCGGCTTTGACCAGGGCGGCCAGGGCCTCGGTCAGGCGTACGAGGGCTTCGCCGCGGTTGTGGGCCATGACGAGCTGGCACGCGGCGCGTTCGATGATCAGCCGGGTGCGGTAGACGTCCTCGACGTCCTTCGCGTCCAGGGTGATCACGAACAGGCCGCGGTGGGGTTCGCTGCGGACCAGGCCCTCCTGTACGAGGCGTTGCATGGCCTCGCGCAGGGGGCCGCGGCTGACGCCTAGGCGGGCGGCGAGGTCGACCTCGCCGAGCTGCGCGCCCGGGGCCAGCGACCCGTACATGATCGCGGACCGGAGCTCATCGGAGATGATCTCGACGGTGGATCTTCGGGGTACCGGCTCGAGCTCGCCCAGTCGTCCCATGTCAAGCGGCCTCCGTACGGAAAAGTGTGCCCAGGCCGGGTCGCGTGGCGCGGTCTCCGGCGATCCGGAGACCTTCCCACACGCTCACCTGGTTGGCGGTCAACACGGGCTTGCCGAGGCGTTCTTCGGCCTCGTCGAGCCAGGCGACGGTGTGCAGTGCGGTGTCGGGCACCAGCACGGCCTCGGCGTCCGGGTGATCGTTGGCGGCGATGAAGTCGAGCACGTCCGTACGGCCGAGCGTGCCGACCTCCGCCGCGGTGATGATGCCCCGGCAGGTCAGGGCGACGACCTCGATGCCGGCGCCGGCGAGGAAGTCGCGGAACCGCTCGGCCACGTCGGCCGGGTAGGTCGCCGCGACCGCGACGCGCCGCAGGCCGAGGTGGCGTGCGGCGTTGACGAACGCGAACGAGGTGCTGGACGCCGGTACGCCCGCGGCGTCGCGTACGCCGGCGACCTGCTCGGTCGCGCCGTCCCAGCCGAACACGAAGCTGCCGCTCGTGCAGGCCCAGACGGCCGCGTCGACGCCCAGGGCGGCCAGCTCGCGTGCGCCGTCGCCGAGGACGTCGGATCCGCCGATGTCGAGCAGCGCGTCGATCCGGTGCGCGTCCTCGCGCATCAGCGTGTGCACGACCGGAAGGCGGACGTCGCCCAGCGCGCGCTCGATGACCGGATAGTCATCCTCGGCGCTGCGGCCTGGATAGAGGATCCCCACGGTCTGTCCCATACAACGCCTCCTTGACGATTTTACGCTGCGGTCGGTCGCTCCATCTCGACCAGCCACTGTCCGGCGCCCATGGCCTGGGACCCCATCGCGCGCAGCGCCGAGCACATCGTCACCTGGTTGGCGGTGAGCACGGGCTTGCCGAGCATGCGCTCGAGCGGCGCGATGATGTCGTAGGTGGGCACGTTGGTGCAGCTGATGAAGACCGCCTCGGCGTCGGGCCGGTCGACGGCGTTGACCGCGGCGACCACCTCGGCGTAGCCGACCTTCCAGATGTGGCTGAGCAGCCCGAGGCCGACGCTCGCGGTGACGTCGATGCCGTGCTCGCCCAGGAAGCCGATCAGCCGGTCGGTGACGCTGTCGATGTACGGCGTGACGACCGCGATGCGGCGGGCGTCGAGCAGGCCCAGCGATTCGACGAGCGCGCCGGAGGTCGTCGTCGCGGCCGGTGCGCCCGCGTCGAGGATTCCGCCGCTCAGCATCTTCTCGCCGACCGCGCCGTGGACGAAGCTGCCGGACGCGCAGGCGAACGCCACGACCAGCGGCTCGGGCGCCAGTACGTCGCGTGTCGCGCGGCGTACGGTTTCCAGGTCCGACAGCGCGGCGGCCATCTCGACGGTGACCGGCACCGGTACGAACGGCAGCCGGGTCATGTAGAGCGAGACGTCGTCGGGCGCCCAGCGCCACAGCTCACGGTCGAGCGCGAAGTCGAACGGTGCGACCACGCCGATGCCGTGCTGGGCGAGAGGTTCGAAGCCGATGACCCCGTCGACCGGGTTCAGCGGCCAGCCGGAGCCCTCGGTCACCGCTCGAACCGCTGGTACACCAAGCGCTCACCCATGCTGCCGGACCGCCACACGTCGTTGCAGGCCTCGGCCATCGGGCCGAGCCCCTCGACGATCGACGCGTAGACGTTCCCGGGCACCCAGCCGACGTCGCCGTTCAGCAGCAGGTTGTTGCGGCCGTAGAAGATCGCGAGGTCGATCACGCCGGGCAGGGCGTCGATGCCCTTCTCCTCCTTGAAGTTGCGGTCGAGCATCCCGCCGTGGAAGTCGAAGTACATGACGTCGCCGGGGATCGGCGTCACGGTCGGGTTCTCCTGGCCGACGGGCTCGTGCGCGAACCGCTCGACCATGGTGTACACCTCGTTGCGGGCGTACTTGGCGTGGTAGATGTCGCCGGCGAGCGGCAGCGCCCGCCAGACGGCTTCACAGGTACGCGGGGCGTCCTTATCGAGTAGCTCTGCCACGCAGGACACGCCGCGGCGCTCGAGTGCGATGCTGATGAATCTCGGCATGCCAGACCTCCCGTGCACGTAGGTGGATACAGCACCACCCGGTGGACTCTTCGCTGGGGCGCCTTGGGATCCGTCCTGGCCTCTGATCCGGTTACGACGGTCTTGCAGCACACGGCGCCAACGCTCGCGCCGATTGTTGACAATCATACGAAGCTTCCATAGCGTGTCAATGCCCTCGTGGCCACGTGAATTCGGGAGAGCGCCCCTTGATCAACGGGAATCCGCCCGACGTCCTGATACTCCAAGGTGAGGCCCCGCCTCCCCAGCTGGAGTCGATCGAAAAACTGGCGAACGTCCGCCACGCGCAGGAGTCCGAACTCGCCGGCGCACTACCCGGCACCGAGGTCCTGTTCATGTGGGACTTCTGGTCCGATGCCGTGCCCGCCGCCTGGCCGTACGCCGACCGGCTGCGCTGGGTGCACATCGCGAGTGCGGGCGTCGACCGGCTGATCTTCCCCGAGCTGGCCGCCAGCGACGTCGTCGTCACCAACTCGCGCGGCGTCTTCGACGAGCCGATCGCCGAGTACGTGCTGGGCACCGTGCTGTGCTTCGCCAAGGACCTGCACACGACGCTGCGGTTCCAGGACCGCCGCCGCTGGGTGCACCGCGAGACCGAGCGGATCACCGGCGCGCGTGCGCTCGTCGTCGGCACCGGTCCGATCGGCCGCGCGATCGGCCGCCGCCTCACCGCCGCCGGCCTGTCGGTGGTCGGGATCGGCCGTACGCCACGGCCCGAGGACCCCGACCTGGGCGAGGTGCGGCCGTGGGCGGAGCTGCACGAGGCGCTCGCCGAGGCCGACTACGTGGTGCTCGCCGCGCCGCTCACCGACCTGACCCGCGACATGATCGACGCCGCCGCGCTCGCGCGGATGCGGCCGACCGCCCGGTTGATCAACGTCGGGCGCGGGCAGCTCGTCGTCGAGCCCGACCTGATCGACGCGCTGCGCGCGGAGCGGATCGCCGGCGCCGCGCTGGACGTCTTCGCGACCGAGCCGCTGGCGGAGTCCTCGCCGCTCTGGGAGCTGCCCAACGTACTGGTGTCCCCGCACATGTCGGGCGACGCGATCGGCTGGCGTGACGCGCTCGCCGACCTGTTCGTGGACAACCTCGCCCGCTACCGGTCGGGCGAGCCGCTGCTCAACGTCGTCGACAAGCGCCTGGGATACGTAGCGAGAGGGACCTGATGACCGATGTCGCGCACCTGACCGCGAGCGAGATGCTGGCGGCCTTCCGCGCCGGAACGCTCTCCCCGGTCGAGGCCACCGAGGCGGTGCTCGCCCGCATCGAGACGATGAACCCGCTGGTCAACGCCTACTGCCTGGTGACGGCCGACGAGGCGCTCGCCTCGGCGCGCGAGTCGGCCGAACGCTGGCGGCGCGGCGAGCCGCGCGGACTGCTCGACGGGGTGCCGACCTCTATCAAGGACGTGCTGCTGACGCGCGACCGGCCGACGCTGCGCGGCTCTCGCACGATCGACCCGAGCGGCCCCTGGCCTGAGGACTCCCCCTCGGTCGCCCGCGTACGCGAGCACGGCGCGGTCGTCGTCGGCAAGACGACGACCCCCGAGCTGGGCTGGAAGGGCGTGACGGACGCGCCGCTCACCGGCATCACCCGCAACCCGTGGGACACCTCGCTGACGCCCGGCGGCTCGAGCGGCGGCGCCTCGGCGGCCGTCGCGCTGGGCATGGGCCCGCTGGCGCTCGGCACCGACGGCGGCGGCTCGGTGCGGATCCCCGCCGGGTTCACCGGCGTCTTCGCGCACAAGCCCACGTACGGCCGCATCCCGCACTTCCCGGCGAGCCCGTTCGGCACGCTCGCGCACGTCGGGCCGATCACCTGGAGCGTCGACGACGCGGCGCTGCTGCTCGAGGTCGTCTCGGGCGCCGACAGCCGCGACTGGTCGGCGCTCGCGCCGGTCGCGCCGATGCCCGACCCGGACGTGCGCGGCATGCGCATCGCCTTCAGCCCGACGCTCGGCTTCGCCGACGTCGACCCGGACGTGGCCAAGGCCGTCGAGCGCGCCGCCGAGGTCTTCACCGAGCTGGGCGCGCATGTGGAGACCGTCGACCCCGGCTTCGGTGACCCGGTCGAGGCGTTCCACGTGCTGTGGTTCGCCGGCGCGGCCAAGTCGGTCGAGCACCTGGACGCGGCGGGCCGCGCCGCGCTGGACCCCGGCCTGCTGGAGATCTGCGAGCAGGGCGAACGCCACTCCGCGGTGGACTACCTCACCGCCACCGCGGTCCGGATGGAGCTGGGCCGGCTCATGGGCGTCTTCCACGACACGTACGACCTGCTGCTCACGCCGACGCTGCCGATCCCGGCGTTCGAGGCGGGCCGCGAGGTGCCGCCCGGCTGGGACGGCCCGCGCTGGACGAGCTGGACGCCGTTCACCTACCCGTTCAACATGACCCAGCAGCCCGCGGCCAGCGTGCCGTGCGGTTTCACACCCGCCGGGCTGCCCGTCGGCCTCCAGATCGTCGGGCCGCGTCACGCCGACGGCCGCGTCCTGGCCGCGTGCCGGGCGTTCGAGGTCGCGCGGCCCTGGCACGCGAAGCGCCCCGGGCCGGTGGCCGCCTGATCTCCGCCGGGCATACGATCGTGTGCTGGAGAAGGAGTGAGGCATGCCGGACACCTGGGTCGTCGTCGGTCTGGACAACGGAGGCACCGCGAACAACGCGACGGTGCTGACGGAGTCCGGGCAGTTCCTCGTTGATCGGCTGGTGGAGAATCCCAGCCGCGTGACGGAGGGTCCGGAGGTCGCTGTGGAGGCCCTCGCGCAGGCCTTCGACGGCATCCTGACCGTCACGGACGTCCCGCGTGACCGGGTGCGCGCGGTCGGGCTCGACACCCCCGGCCCGGCGAGCGCCGACGGCGTGATCTCCTCCAAGGGCGCCACCAACTTCCCGCAGCCCGAGTGGTGGGGCTTTGACGTACGCGCCGCGCTCGAGGCCCGCCTCGGCCTGCCGGTCGTCTACAACAACGACGGGAACGCCGCCGCGCTGTACGCCCACCACGCCCACTACGGGTCCGACGCGGCGCGGCACTCCTCGATCTCGGCGATCGTCGGCACCGGCCTGGGCGGCGGCGTCGTCGAGTCCGGCCAGGTCGTCAAGGGCGCCGCGGGCATGGCCGGCGAGCTCGGCCACGTCCACATCCCGATGCAGGGCCTCCTCGAGCAGGACCAGCCCCTGCCGATGTGCAACTGCGGCTTCAGCGGCGACGCCGAGAGCGTCGCCTCGCTGACCGGCATCGCGTCGAACCTCCTGCCGTACTGGCTGACCCGGTACGAGGGCCACGAGCTCGCCTCCGCGTCGCTGGAGGACGCCGCCAAGCTCGTACGCGGGCTCGGCGAGGACGGCGACGAGCTGGCGCTGCGCGTCTTCGAACAGCAGGCGATGGCGCTCGGCCGGCTGTTCACGATCGCCGCCAACTTCACCGACCCGAGCGCGTACTTCCTCGGCGGCGGCGTCGTCGAGACCGGCCCGAAGTTCCGCGAGTGGTTCCTCGACCGCGTGCGCGAGCACACGTTCCTGCGCGAGGAGCAGGCTCAGGCGGCCGTCTTCGCCCTCGTCCCCGACCTGGACATGGCGGGCGCCCGCGGCGCCGCCATCGCCGCGCGGGACACCCTTGACCACTGAGGCGTACGGCCCGGTGACCGCGGACGATCTCGAACGCGTCGTCCACCTGGCCGTCGACACGCTCCGAGGGACGCCCACGGCGGCCTGGCACGACCGGGCCGGCTCACTCGAGTGGGACCGCTGGGAGACCGTCGAACACCTGAGCGACGACCTGTTCTGCTACGCCGCCCAGCTCGGCCCGAGGACACCCCCGATGGACCGCGAGGTGCCCTTCCTGTGGGAGCCGCGCCGGCCCGGCGGCCCCGCGAACGCCTTCCACGCCGACCGTACGGCCGGGCCCGACGGGCTGTTGCAGGTGCTGGAGGCGAGCGGCGCGATGCTGGTCGCCATGGTGCGCACGACGCCGTCACGGGTCCGCTCCCACCATGTGTTCGGCGCGTCGGACCCGGAGGGCTTCGCCGCGATGGGGCTCGTGGAGACCCTGGTGCACACGCGCGACCTGACCGACGGGCTCGGGTTCGCGTGGAACCCGCCGGCCGACGTGTGCTCGCGCGTGCTCGCCCGGCTGTTCCCCGATGCCCCGCTCGACACGGATCCGTGGCCCACTCTGCTGTGGGCCACGGGACGCGCCGAACTGCCCGGGCGCCCGCGTCTCACGACGTGGCGCTGGGACGGCACCCCTCGGGCGTGTCTGACAGATCACGGCCGCGCAGCCGGACAGGGATCCGTCAGACGTGCCCTGGGGTCATAGCGCGACGTACTTGGTCTCCAGGAACTCCTCGATGCCGAAGCGCCCGCCCTCGCGGCCGAGGCCGGACTGCTTGACGCCGCCGAACGGCGCGGCCGGGTTGGACACCACGCCGCGGTTGAGGCCGACCATGCCGGTCTGGAGCGACTCCGACACCCGCAGCGCGCGGTCGACGTCCTTGGTGTAGACGTAGGCGACCAGGCCGTACTCGGTGTCGTTGGCCCAGCCGACGGCCTCGTCCTCGGTGTCGAAGACGGTGATCGGCGCGACCGGGCCGAAGATCTCCTCGTGCCGCATCCGCGTGTCGTTGGGTACGCCGGACAGGACGGTCGGCGGGTAGAAGTATCCGGCGCCCTCCTGGGCGGTGCCGCCGACGCGGATCGTGGCGCCGCGGTCGACGGCGTCCTGGACGAGCGTGGCGACCTTCTGGCGCCCGGCCTCGTCGATCAGTGGCCCGACCTTCACGCCGTCCTCCAGACCCGAGCCGACGAGGAGGCCGCCCATGCGCTCGGTGAGCCGCCGGGTGAACTCCTCGGCGATGCCCGCCTGGACGTAGAAGCGGTTGGCGGCGGTGCAGGCCTCGCCGATGTTGCGCATCTTGGCCAGCATCGCGCCCTCGACCGCCGCCTCGAGGTCGGCGTCGTCGAAGACGAGGAACGGGGCGTTCCCGCCGAGCTCGAGGGAGACGCGCAGGACCTGTCCCGCGCACTGCTCGAGGAGCAGGCGGCCGACCGCGGTCGACCCGGTGAAGGACAGCTTGCGGGCCCGCCCGTCGCGGAGCAGGGGTTCGATGACCTCGCCCGGGTCCGAGGTCGGGATGACGCTCAGCACGCCGTCGGGCAGCCCCGCCTCGCGCATCAGGTCGGCGAGGGCCAGCGCGGACAGCGGGGTCTGCTCGGCGGGCTTGAGGATCATCGTGCAGCCCGCCGCGACCGCCGGGCCGATCTTGCGGGTGCCCATCGCCATCGGGAAGTTCCACGGCGTCACGAGCACGCTCGGGCCGACCGGCTGGCGCATCACGAGGAACCGGCTGCCGCCGTCCGGCGCGACCGCGAAGTCGCCGCCGATGCGCACCGCCTCCTCGGAGAACCACCGGAAGAACTCGGCGGCGTAGGCCACCTCGCCGAGCGACTCCGCGAGGGGCTTGCCCATCTCCAGGGTCATCAGCACGGCCAGCTCCTGCCGGCGCGACATGATCAGCTCGTACGCCCGGCGCAGGATCTCGCTCCGCTCGCGTGGCGGGCAGGCCGCCCACGCGGGCTGGGCCGCGGCCGCGGCGTCGAGCGCGGCGAGGGCGTCGGCCGGGGTGGCGTCGGCGACCGCGCACAGCGCCTTGCCGGTCGCCGGGTCCTCGACCTCGAACGTGCGCCCGGACGACGCGTCGCGCCACTCACCGCCGATGAAGAGCTGCTTCGGGACGGCGCCGACCGTACGCGCGGCGTCGATTTCGCTCACGGATCCTCCACCTACGTTCGCGGGTAGTCCCCGCTATCTGGACAAGTCACCCCTAGGGATGTTTGCATATCATTAGATTGTTGACAATCTTCAGGAGCTACGCATGGCGCAGTTGTCACCGATCCTCAAGCAGGCCACGCCTGTGCTGGCCGCTCGCGGCGAGGGGGTCTATCTGTACGACGAGGCTGGCGACCGCCATCTCGACTTCACCGCGGGGATCGGCGTCACGAGCACCGGACATTGCCATCCGCGTGTCGTGCGAGCCGCGCAGGAGCAGGTCGCGAACCTCATCCACGGCCAGTACACGACGGTGATGCACCGTCCGCTGCTGCGCCTGACCGAGGCGCTCGGCGACGTCCTGCCCGAGGGGCTGGACTCGGTCTTCTACCTCAACTCCGGCAGTGAGGCCGTCGAGGCGGCGATCCGGCTGGCCCGGCACGCGACCGGCCGGCAGAACATCGTGGTCTTCCACGGGTCCTTCCACGGCCGCACCATGGGCGCCGCCGCGCTCACGACGGCCGGCACCAAGTTCCGCGCGGGGCTCGGGCCGCTGATGCCCGGTACCGCCGTCGCGCCGTTCCCCCAGGCGTTCCGCTACGGCTGGACCGAGGAGGAGGCGACGCGCTTCGCGCTGCGCGAGCTGGACTACGTGCTGGCCACGGTCAGCGCCGCGCAGGACACCGCGGCGTTCGTGGTCGAACCGGTGCTCGGCGAGGGCGGCTACGTGCCCGCGCCGCCCGGCTTCCTGGCCGGCCTGCGCGAGCGCGCCGACCGGCACGGCATCCTGCTCGTCATCGACGAGGTACAGACCGGCTTCGGCCGTACGGGACGCTTCTGGGGCCACGACCACTCCGAGGTACGCCCCGACGTGCTGATCACCGCCAAGGGCCTCGCGAGCGGGTTCCCATTGTCGGCGATCGCCGCCCCGGCCGACATCATGAGCAAGGCCTGGCCCGGATCGCAGGGCGGGACGTACGGCGGCAACGCCGTCTCCTGCGCGGCGGCCCTGGCGACCCTCGAGGTGATCCGCGAGGAGGGTCTCGTGGCCAACTCGGCCGAGATGGGGCTGCGGCTGAAGGACGGCCTGCGCAAGGTCGCCTCGGACCACCCGGAGATCGGCGACGTACGCGGCCTCGGCCTCATGGTCGGCAGCGAGTTCGTGACCGCGGACGGCGAGCCGGACGCGGCCTCGGCCCAGCGCGCGCAGCAGGAGGCGGCCAAGCGCAAGCTGCTGCTGCTGACCTGCGGGGCGTTCGGCAACGTCGTCCGCATGATCCCCCCGCTCGTCGTCGACGCGACGCAGGTCGACGAGGCGGTCCAGATCTGGTCGGACGCGGTGACCGCGGTGACCGCGGTGGTCGGCTGAGAGACCCGGCGACTCGCGCCTCGGGTGGAGCGGGGATCCCCGTCCGGGGCGCGACCAGCCCGGCCGGAACGACGGACGCCCCGGACACCGCTGCTCGCGGTGTCCGGGGCGTCCGGCTTCGCTCACTACTTGCGCATGACCTCGGGCTCCTGGCGGCGCAGCATGCGCTCCACGAGGAACACCAGGGCGATGGTGAGGACCACCATCATGCCCATGTCCAGCAGCCAGGTGCCGAACTGCTGCTTCCACAGCGGGTCCACCGATTCCCCGCGCTTGTGCGGAAGCAGGAAGCTGACGTCGAGCGTGCCCGCCATCGCGGCGAACGCCCACCGGGCCGGCACGAGCCAGGCGACCTGCTCCAGCACGGCCTTGCCGTCCAGGTGCACCAGGGCACCGCAGAACACGATCTGGACGAGCGTGGTGAGCACCAGAAGCGGCATCGTCATCTCGCTGGTCTTGACGACCGCGGAGATGAACAGGCCCATCGTCATCGCGCAGAACGACAGCACCGCGACCGCGATGATGAGCTCGGGCATCGGCGTGGTGATCACGCCCTTGTCCCGCATGTTCACGCCGGCCATCGCGACCAGGGTGAGGGCGATGCCCTGCCCGATCGTGATCACCCCGAGGACGAGCAGCTTCGAGGTGAGATACGCGGATCTGGACAACCCGACCGCGCGTTCTCGTTGATAGATCGCTCTTTCCTTGACGAGTTCACGTACCGCGTTGGCGGCGCCGGTGAGGCAGCCGCCGATGCAGAGGATCATCAAGAGGTTCGCGGCACCACCCTGCGAACCGCGGATATTGGAGGTGAGGTCGCCGGCCGGGATGACGCGCGCCACCAGGCCCATGATGATCGGCAGCGCCACCGTGATGCCGAGGAACAGCGGGTCCGCCACGATGCTGCGGACGTAGCGCCGGATCAGTGTGCTCAGCTGCTCCGGCCAGCTCTGCGGCTTCGGCGGCGCCTCGAAGTTGACCGTCCCGGCCTGCTGCATCGGCTGGACGAGCTCGTCCTGGACGTACTTCTTGTGCAGCGGCGACTGCAGGTATCGGGAGCCCCAGTCGATCTCGGGGTTGTCGAACGCCTGGAAGACGTCGGCCCAGTCGTCGAAGCCGAGGAACGGCAGCGCCTCACGCGGCGGTCCGAAGTACGCGATCCGGCCGCCCGGCGCCATGACGAGAAGACGGTCGCAGATGTCGAGGTTCGCGACGCTGTGGGTGACCACCGCGACCGTACGGCCGTCGTCGGCCAGGCCACGCAGCATCTGCATGACCGACTTGTCCAGACCCGGGTCGAGGCCGGAGGTCGGCTCGTCGAGGAACAGCAGCGACGGCTTGGTGAGCAGCTCCAGCGCGACGCTGACACGCTTGCGCTGGCCGCCGGACAGCGCCGAGATCTTGTTGTCCCGGCGGTGGTCCAGACCGAGCTCCTTCAGGACCTCGTCCACCCGCTCCTTGCGCTCGTGCTGGCGCGTGTCGTCGGGGAAGCGCAGCTCGGCGGCGTAGATGAGCGCCCGGCGTACGGTGAGCTGGGTGTGCAGGATGTCGTCCTGCGGCACCAGGCCGATGCGGGAGCGCAGCTCGGCGTAGTCGCGGTAGAGGTCGCGGCCGTCGTAGGACACCGCGCCCTGGTCGGCGGGTCGCAGGCCGGTGAGCGCCCGCAGCAGCGTCGACTTGCCTGAACCGCTCGGGCCGATGACCGCGACGAAGCATTTCTCGCCGAGCGGGAACGACACGCGGTCCAGCAGCACCTTGCCCTTGTCCACCGTGACCGTCAGGTCGTGCGCGCTCAGGCTGATCGCGCCGGTGTCGGAGTACTCCATGAGCACGTTGTCGACCAGGTGGAACGTCGACGGGCCGATGCCGATGATGTCCTGCGGGCCGATCTGGGCCCGCTCGACGCGCTGGCCGTTGACGTAGGTGCCCATGCTGCTGCCGACGTCGATGATCTCGTACGTGCCGCCCATCGACCGCAGCTCGGCGTGCTGCCGCGAGACGCGCAGGTCGGTGATGACCATGTCGTTCTCGGGCGCGCGGCCGATGCGCAGGACCTGCGCGCCGCCGAGGTTGCGGACCTTGGCGGGCTCGCGGTGCTGCCCCGCGCCCATGGTCATCGGCGGCCGCGGGATGTTCCCCTGCTGCGGGTGCGGCTGGCCCTGGGTCGGCGGCTGCTGCGCGGGATACGGCTGCTGACCCTGCCCGGGATACGGCTGGCCCTGGGTGGGCGGCTGCTGGGCCGGATACGGCTGGCCCTGCGTCGGCGGCTGCTGCGACGGGAAGGGCTGCCCCTGCGTGGGCGGCGGGGCGTACGGGTCGATGTGGCCGCCCTGCGGCGCGCCCTGCTGCGTGGGCGGGGCGGACGCGGCGGCCGGCGGGTAGACCTGGCCCGGTGCCCCGGTCTGCGCCGGCGGCTGCTGGCGCGCGAAGTCCGGAAGCGGGTGCGGCTCCTGCTGCGTCGCGGGTGCCGGTGCCTGCTGCTGCGGGAAGGGGGCGCGCGAGGTCGCCTCGGAGCCGGTACGCATCGGCTCGGCCGCCGCCTCCTCGGCGCGGAAGCTCAGGAGCACGCCCTGCTCGGGATGGCCGAGGCGCACCGCGGTGCCCGCGGACACGGCCGTACGCTGGATCCGGCGGCCGTCGTCATAGGTGCCGTTGGCGCTGCCGGCGTCCTCGAGCACCCATTCACCGCCCTCGAAGCGCAGGGCGGCGTGTGATCGCGACACTCCCTCGACGGCGACGACGATGTCGGCGCCAGGATCACGACCAACGGTGTAGGAGCGTCGTGGATCAAGAGCCACCGAGACACCGTTGCTCTCCACGACAAGCTGAGTCACGAAATCGCCTTTCCCCGTCGCTGCCCGATTGAGGCCCATCTGGGTGGCTCGTGGAGCCCGCAGCCTGGTACGCCGGTAAAGAGTAGGGCCTGCCGCGCACAAGCGGCAATCTTTCAAAAACCATCTAAGTAACGGTTCGAACGGCAATATCGCCCAGCCGTTGTGGACCGAAGTATGGTCCAGCATGGGGGTCTAATGTCCGAAACGCGAAGATTTGGCGATGGCCGGACGAGCTGCGAGGACGGGTGTAGCCGATTTCACCACTCGGCTGATTTGCCCTACGGGCCGCGATCGTTGATCATTGGCCGAATGTCCCCCGCTCCCCAGCTTTCCCATGACGGGCTTGCGGAGAGCGTCCCCGGGCGATGACCACCACACTGGAGTCGGCACGCCCGGCCGACGCGCTACGGACACGACCGATCAACCACCGACAGTGGTGGCTGCATCCCGTCGTGGCCGCCACGATCGTTGCCGGAATACTGCACGTGCTGTGGGCCGTGTTCCTCGCGGGCGGGGGCGGCGACCTCGCCGCCCAGAGCGCGTGGGCCGACTTCGCGCTGCGGCATCCCACCTCCGCCTACGATCTCGCGTGGTACGGCGGCATGCACCCCGCCTCCTACAGCGTGATCTCCCCCTACCTGATGGCCATCCTCGGAGTCCGCACGACCGGGGTGATCGCGGGCACGCTGTCCGCCTCCCTGCTCGCCGTGCTCCTGATGCGTTCGGGCATCGCGCGCCCGCTGGCACCGGCACTGTGGGGGGCGTTCTCGCTGTCCTGCAACGCCGTGTCGGGACGCGTGACGTTCTCGCTCGGCGTGCTGTTCGGTCTCGCCGCGGTGACCATGGTGTTCGTACGCCGCGGCCGCCCGGCGCCGAGGGCCGCTGCCATCCTGGCGTTCGGCGTGCTGTCCACCCTCGCGAGCCCGGTCGCCGGGCTCTTCCTCGAGGTCGCCGCCGCCGCACTGTTCCTCACCCGGCGCCGGAAGTCGGCGTACGTGCTGGCCGCCGGCCCGCCGTTCGTCGTCGCGGGCTCGGCGATCCTGTTCCCCTTCAGCGGCGTACAGCCCTTCCCGTGGTTCCTCGTCGCCGCACCGGTCGCGAGCGCGGTCGCGCTGGCGATCTACGCGCCCGCGTCGTGGCGCAGCGTACGGGCCGGCGCGGTCGTCTACGCCTTCGGGACCGTACTGACCTGGATCATCCCGTCACAGGTCGGCAGCAACGTCGACCGGCTCGCCCTGCTGTTCGGCGGCGCGGTCATCCTGGCCGCCGCGATGGAGCGCAAGCTCACCATCCTGTACGTGGCGTTCGCCGCGACCGTGATCTCCCAGGTGGTCCGGCCGGTCTTCGACGTGGTCAACACCTCGGGTGACGAGCACGCCTCGTCGGTCGTGGACGAGCTGCGGCGTCTCGGCGCCGACCGGGCCCGCGTCGAGGTCGTGCCCGAGCGCACCCACCTCGAGGCCTCGGAGCTGGCCACGCAGGTGAACCTCGCGCGCGGCTGGAACCGCCAGGCCGACGTGGACCGCAACCCGCTGTTCTACGACGGCAGCCTCAACACGCAGCGCTACCACGACTGGCTCCGCCGGTGGGCCGTGCAGTACGTCGTGCTGTCCGACTCGTCGCCCGACTGGCCGGGGATCCACGAGGCGCGCATCGTACGTGACGGGCAGTCCTGGCTGCCGCTGGTCTGGCACGACCGGCACTGGCGCCTGTACCGCCTCACCGACCCGTCGCCGCTGGCCGATCCACCGGCGACGGTCGTACGAGCGGGCGACGGCGAGATCGACCTGGACGTGCCCTCCGCCGGCTGGGTCCTGGTCCGCGTGCCCTGGTCACCGTGGCTGGGCGTGCTGGACGGCACCTCGCGCGGCTGCGTCGTCCAGGCGGGCGACTGGACCAAGCTGTACGCCCCCGCTCCGGGCCGCTACCGCCTCGGCGGCTCGTACCAGCTCCCCCGTGGCGCCCCCTGCTGAGTCCTGGCAGAGCCTTGGCGGAAAGGTGAGCATGACGCTAACCGTGTGCTGAACCCTCGCTGACCCGCGTCTCCCTAGAGTTGAGGTCACCAAGGAGCCGGTGCGTACGCGGCCGCCTCTGGCGACCCGCGAACCCCAGCGAGGCGAGTGACGATGTTCGGCGACCACCCCGCCTCGGCGCTTCTGCTGCGCTCGGCGGCCGTGGAGTACGTCACGGCCTGGCTCCTCCCGTTCGCGCTCCTGCTCGGCTGGGCCTGGTGGTCCGCGCGTCGGCGGCGCCACGCGACCATGGCCGCCGCGCTCTGGGCACCGATCGGAGTGATCGCCGCCGTGCTGGCCGACCAGCCGATCGAGCGGCTCCCCACGGTGCGGTGGACGGCGTTCCACGGGCTGGTGGTGCACTCGGCGGACCTGCCTCCGCCGAGCGACCACGCCGCGGTGGCGGCGGCGACCGCGGCCGGGCTCTGGCTCGTCGGCCGCAGGTACGGGCTGGCCGGCACGGCCGTGTGGGCGGTGATGGTGCTGTCGCTCGCCCTCGCGGGGGCCGACGCGGAGGACATCGCGGGCGGCACCGTCGTGGGCGTGACGGTCACGCTGATCGGCTTCGTGATCTTCGAGGGACCGCTGCGGAGGTTCGTCGCGCGCCTTCGCCGTACGCGGCTGCGCCCGATCGCCGGCGACGGGAAGCCGTCCTGATGGGTCTGACCGGCCTCCCGTTCGTGGGGTCGCTGGTGCTGCTGGCGTTCGCGGCGACGGTGGCGTGCGTCTGGGCACTGCCGCGGATCGGCGGCACGGTGGCACGGCTGGCCCTGGTCCTGGGGACCGAGCTCGGCCTGACCGTCGCGACCCTCGCGATGGCCAACGCCTCTTTCGGCTTCTTCGCCTCGTGGCCGGACCTGCTGGGCGAGAACGGCGGAGGGGCGAACGTCGTCGCGGGACAGGGCGTGCGCGGCGCGCCCATCTTGTCCGTGCGCCACGTCCACGACGCGATCGCGCGCACCGTACCGGCCAAAGAGGGCCGGCTCGACCCGGTCGTCGTACGCGGGCCGAGGTCCGGCCTGTACGCGCCGGCGTACGTCTACCTTCCCCCGCAGTACGCGCAGCGGGCGTACCGGCACACGCGCTTCCCCGTCGTGCTGATCCTCACGTCCGACGCGCGCGGCCTGGTGACGCGCCTGCGGCTGCCGTCGGTGGCCGCGGCCGCGATCGCGCGGCGCGCCCTGCAGCCGACCGTGTACGTGATGACCGGCCCGGTGGGCTGCGTCGACGTACCCGAGGGCCGGCAGTACGGGACGTACCTGTCCCAGGACCTGCCGATGGCGGTCGCGGGCGCGTACCGGGTCGCGCAGGGCGACCGCGGGTGGGGCGTGCTGGGCGACGCGACCGGCGGCTACTGCGCGGCCAAGATGGTGATGGAGCACAGCGACCGGTTCACCGCGGGCGCCTCGGCCGCCACCACGTACGCGGCACCGCCCGGCGACCTGTACGGCCGCAGTGCCGCGATCCGCGACGAGAACGACCTCGTCTGGCGCCTGCGGCACCGGCCGCCGCCGCCCGCCGATCTGGTCACGATCGACGGCGGGGCCGGCGCCGCGCGGCCGTTCGCGGCCCTCGTACGCCCGCCGATGCGCGGTGGCGTCATCGCCCTCACCGGCGGCGACGGCGCGCTGCCCACCTGGCGGCGCGACCTGCCCGGCATCCTCGGCTGGTTCGACCGGCGGCTTGGGCCGGAGCGCCGATGAGCCTCACCGGTACACCCCTCATCGCCCTCTTCTGCGCGGTCGCGCTGTGCGCGCTGACCCTCGTGGTCTGGCTGCTGCCGCGCGTACCCGGCGCGGCGGGACGCGCGGCGCTGCTGATCGCCTGCCAGGTCTGCCTGCTGGCGGCCCTGCTCACGGCGGGCAACGCCTACTTCGCGTTCTACGGGTCGTGGACCGACCTGCTCGGGCTCACGGGCGCGAGCACGAGCACGCCGCGGACCACGACGGACCGGCGGCCCGTCGTACCCGTACCCGACGCGTTCGCCGACCAGAACCGGATGCCCGAACGCGACGGCCGCCTCGAGGCGGTGCTGATCCACGGCGCGCGTTCGGGCATCACGACCCGCGCGTACGTCTACCTGCCGCCGCAGTACTTTCGCGACCCGGCCGCGCGGTTCCCGGTGAGCGTCGCCATCACCGGCTACCCGGGCAATGCGCAGAACCTCGTCTCGCGGCTGCGCCTCCCGCAGACGGCGGCGCTCGAGATCGAGGCGGGACGGCTGCCACCGACGATCTTCGTGATGACGCGCCCGACGGTCGCGCCGCCGCGCGACACCGAGTGCACCGACGTGCCCCACGGCCCGGCGGCGGAGACGTTCTTCGCGCAGGACCTGCCGGCCGCACTCCGCGGCGCGTACCGGACCGTCGTCGATCCCGTCGGCTGGAGCACGCTCGGCGACTCCACCGGCGGCTACTGTGCGCTCAAGCTGGCCATGCGCCATTCCGACCGGTTCGGCGCGGCGATCTCGCTGTCGGGTTACTACGGGGCGATCAAGGACTTCACCACCGGCGACCTGTACGGCGGCAGCCGCGCGTACCGGGCGGAGAACGACCTCGAGTGGCGGCTGCGGCACCGGCCACCGCCGCCGGTCGACGTCCTCGTCACGACGAGCCGGGTCGGCGAAGGGGACTACCGGCAGACGCTGCGCTTCGTCTCGCTCGTACGCCCGCCGATGCGCGTCGCGACCATCACCCTGCCCACCGGCGGTCACCACTTCAGCGTGTGGAACCGCGAGCTGACCCCGGCGCTGCGCTGGCTCGGCCGGCGCGGGTGATCCGCCGCCCCATGGGGCGGTCAAGAGATCTACCTACCTTCATCATGTGCGCCGGTCGGGCTTGACCCTACACTCTGTAGGGTGATGCCTCCCGGACGGGTGAGCAGGTTCGCCTCTCGCCCAGCAATCCCTCTGGTGGCGGTCGCGACCGCCTACGCGGTCGTCCAGCTCGTCGCCGTCACCACACGCGTGAGGCTCGGCTGGGACGAGACCGTCTACGTGAGCCAGGTCGATCCACACGTGCCGTCGGCGTTCTTCAGCGCGCCGCGCGCCCGTGGGGTGACGCTGCTGCCCGCGCCGCTGGTCGCCCTCACGCCGTCGCTCGTCGCGCTCCGCGTCTACATGACCGCGCTGTCGTCGGTGGGGCTCGTGCTGGCGTACTGGCCGTGGACCCGCCTCGTCCGTCCTGTCACCGCGGCGGTCGCCGCGCTGCTCTTCGTCAGCCTGTGGATGGTTCAGTTCTACGGCAACGAGGTCATGCCGAACCTCTACGTCGCGTACGGCGCCGTCGCCGCGACCGGCTGGTTCGTGCGCACGGTCCGCGGCACCGGTGCCCGCGCGCCGCTGTGCCTCGCGCTGAGCCTGGCGTTCGTCGCGCTGATGCGGCCCGGCGACGCCGTGTGGATCGCGCTGCCCCTGGTCGTCGCGATCGCGCTCGCCGGGCGGCGGCGCCTGGTCCTGTCGGCCGCCGTGCTGGCGGGCCCGGCCGCCGGGGCGATCCAGTGGATCGTCGAGGCGTACTCCCGGTTCGACGGCCCGGTGCGCCGCCTCAACGCCTCCAGCCGGACCGAGGGCGGGCTGGGCTGGCACCCCTCAGGCGCGCGCATGGAGTTCCACGCGCTCAACGACTACCTGCTGTGCCGGCCGTGCGGCGAGGCGACCTGGCACGTCTCACCGCTCTCCCTCTGGTGGCCGCTGGTGCCCGTACTGGCCGTCGCCGGTCTCGCCCTCGCGGTCCGCGAGGGACGCGCGCGGGCGCTCGCCGTCCCCACCGCCTGCGGCGCAACGATCGGCGCCTCGTACCTCCTACTCGTCGGCTACGCCGCGCCGCGCTTCCTGATCCCCTCGTACGCGCTGCTCGCCCTGCCGGTGGCGTCCCTGCTGACCGGCGCCGCCACGATCGGCCGCCGCCGGTGGCGCGTCGCGGCGATGGGCGCCGCCCTCACCGGGCTCGCGTTCCTGTCCGCCGGCCAGCAGCTGGTGCTCGCACGCGTCGTGACGTACCAGCGGTCCGCGCGCATGGAGTTCGTCTCGATCGCGATCGCCCTGCACGACCTGGGCGTACGCCCGCCGTGCACGGTCTCCGGCGAGCAGGCCCCGCCCCTCGCCTTCTACGCCGGCTGCCGCTCGATCCAGATCACCGGCCACGACACGTCCGTCGCGCTCGCCGGTCTGCTCACCGCGGCGCGCGCGGGCCGGTTCGCGACCATCGAGTGGACCGGCGCACGCCCCTCCTACGCCCACGACTGGAACCGCTACCAGCTCACCACCCCGGCCGGCCACCACTGGCGCGTCTACGTCCCGACCCGCCCGTCGACGGCACCGCGCGACTAGTGTTGTGAGTCGTTAATTCGCTGACAATATGCGGCGAGGGTCTCGAGGATCTCATCGGCGGTCTTGGTCCACACGTACGGGCGGGGGTCGCTGTTCCAGTGGTCGGTCCAAGCGGTGATGTCCTGCTGGAGGTCTTTGACCGATCGGTGTACGCCCCGGCGGATGAGTTTCGTGGTGATTTCGGCGAACCACCGTTCGATGAGGTTCAGCCAGGAGGCTCCGGTCGGGGTGAAGTGCAGATGGAAACGCGGGTGGCGTACCAGCCAGTTCTTGATCGCCTGGGTTTTGTGGGTGGACAGGTTGTCGCAGATCAGATGGACGTCCAGGCCGGTGGGGACCTGCCGGTCGATGGTGTTGAGGAACTTTCGGAACTCGATCGCCCGGTGCCGTGAATGCATCTGAGTGATCACCTTGCCGGTGGCGACTTCCAGGGCGGCGAACAGGTCGGTGGTGCCGGCGCGGATGTAGTCATGGCTGGCCCGTTCTGGCACCCCGGGCATCATGGGCAGCACCGGCTGGGAGCGATCCAGCGCCTGGACCTGGGTCTTTTCATCCGCGCACAACACCAGCGCCCGCTCCGGAGGATTCAGATACAGCCCGACGACGTCACGGACCTTCTCCACGAACTGCGGATCAGCCGACAGCTTGAAAGTCTCCTGCCTATGCGGCTTGAGACCGAACGCCCGCCAGATCCGCGAGACCGCCGTCTGTGACATGCCGGTCGCCGCCGCCATCGACCGGGTCGACCAGTGCGTGGCATCGACGGGCTTGGTCTCCAGCGTTTTGACGACCACCGCCTCGACCGCCTCATCGGTGATCTTCCTCGGCGCTCCCGGGCGCGATTCATCGGCCAGCCCTTCCAGCCCCGACTCGATGAACCGCACCCGCCACTTACCGACCATCTGCCGGGTGACCTGGAGATTCTCCGCAACCGCCGTGTTCGTCGCCCCACCCGCGCACGCCAAGACGATCCTGGCCCGCAACGCCAGCGCCTGCGCCGATTTACGGCGCCGCGCCCACCGCTCAAGCGTCACCCGCTCATCCACGGACAAGGTCAACGGCAACTTCGGGCGACCCGGCTCACGACTCATGAGCCAACCGTAACGATAGTCAGCGAATTAACGACTCACAACACTAGGGCGTGTCTGACAAATCCCTGTCCGGCTGCGCGGCGTCCGGACGACGCCTCGCCGCGTTGTCGTCAGTCGCCAGCCGACACCGGGCTGGCTCCCTCCTCCGCCTTGCGACGCGCCGTCTGGACGCCGCTCGCTACGAACGCGATCTGTCAGACACGCCCTCGGGACTGCCCTCAGGCGCCGAGCAGTCTCCTGAGCATGTCCTCGTCGTCGGGGCCGAGCCCGGTCACGAACCTCTGCAGCACCCCGGCCCGGTCCGGCTCCCGCCGCAGCACGTCGTGCATCACCTCGGCGGCGAGCTCGGTCGCCTCCTTCGCGGGCAGGTACGCTCCGCGCCGGCCCTCGGCGTCCCGGATGACCAGGCCCTTGTCCCAGAGCCGCTTCAAGATCGTGTGCACCGTGTTGTACGCGAGATCCGCGCCCAGCTCCGCCTGGACCTCGGCGGGCGTCATCGGGCGGTCGGCGGCCCAGAGCGCACCCAGGATCTCCCCTTCGAGCTGCCCCGCCCCTCGCCGTCCGGTCATGGCGCGATTTTACCGATGATGTACCGATATTCACCGCCCTGGTGGCACCTGATGGCCTTCGCCCTGGTCGAGGCCTCGCAGCGGACCGACCGTCGGCGGGTCGCGAAGCCTGGCGGACGTACCATCGGAGTAAGAAGGGAGTGGCCACAGGGACGGAAGCGGTGGAGGTGCGCATGCACGGTGAGCGGGGTTGTGACGGCTCGGCTCCGAGGACGCCGACCTCGGCTTTCGTACCGGCACGCAGGCCCGGAGGGAGCGTGCGGGCGGGCCGGACCGTCTCTCCGGATCCACGCGTGCGGGCGACTTCGGCGGCGAAGCGTGCCTACGATGAGGCCACACCCGCACCAGTCCGCCCCATCGTTACCAACGACGAGGACGACCGATCCACCGGCGAAATGACCGTCATGGGTGCCCTGGTCAAAGTGGGCACGTTCACCGAGTCCATCGATCACTACGGCCTCCCCCCGGCCGGGAAGAACACGGACCGGACCACCGGCCCGTGGACCGCCGAGAGGCACCGACAAGGCTCCGCCCGTTCGGTCGCGAGATGACGGCCTGTGGTCACCTCGTGTTCGGCCGGGATAGGTCCGCCTGGGGGACAGTGATCTCATGAGCCGAAGCGTCCTCGTACGGGAAGAACCCGCCGCCGACGCCTTCGTGGCACGGCCGGACGGGTCGCTCGCCGCGCGCATGCCGGTGCGGCCCGGGATCGTCCTCGCGCTGCTCGCAACCGCGTCGCTCGGACTCATCGCCTCCGCTCGGCTGGCCGACCTCGACATCGCCGACGACCTGTGGAGCCGGACGGCCGCCCTCTCCGAGGGCGCGGCACGGCTCCGCTGGGGGCTCGTTCCGGTGCTCGCGGGCCTGACCGCCCTGCACTACCTGGCGTCCTCGCTCGGCGTACGCGCGGCGGCGGACGGCGTGTCCGGACGCCGCCTCGGCGTGTGGGACATCATGACCTCGCAGTTCGCTGGCGCCGCAGCGAACCGCGTCGCGCCCGGCGGGCTGGGCTCGGCGGCGGTCACCTGCCGCTACCTGACGCGGCGCGGGCTGGCCGGATGCGAGGCGACCGCCGCGGTCGCCATCGTCGGCCTCGTACGCGGCGTCACCAAGCTCGCACTGGTCGCGGCGGCCGTCATCGTCTGGAGCGCCACGGCGCCGTCCGGTCAGGCGGTCATCGACCTCGGCCGGCTGGTGCCGCGCCACTGCCCGGCGGTGGTGCCCGCGGCGCTGGCCGGCGGCTGCGCGGTGATCGCGATCGGGCTCGCGATGGCGTTTCGCCGCTCGACCCGGGCGCGCGCCCGCGTACGCGAGGCGCTCACCGGCGTGATGCGGTCGCTGCGGCACGCCCTGTCGCGGCCGCGCTGCCTGCTGCGGGCGTTGACCGCCGCCACCGGGGCCAACGTGGCGCTGTCGCTCGCGTTCACGGTCAGCGTGCTGGCCGTACCGGACGTGGGACACACGTCCGTGGGCGCGCTGATCGGCGTCTACCTGCTGGGCTCGACCGTCGGCGCCGCGGTGCCCATGCCGGCCGGTGTGGGCTCCACCGAGGCGGCGCTGATCACGATGCTGACCGCGATCAGCGTGCCGGCCACCGCGGCGGCCCAGGCGGTGCTCCTGTTCCGCGTCATCACGTTCTGGGCGCCGATCCCGGCCGGCGTCATGAGCACGCGCCGCCTGCGCCGCGACGGCGGCCTCTGAGCGGGGGCGTCTCCGACAGGTCTCGTTCGCCGCGCAGGCGGCGGTACTTGTCGAAGTCGTAGCGCCGGTCGGCGTACAGCCGCCGGGGCCTGCGGCGGGGCGTCCCCCACAGACCCCGGACCGGCGGGACCGCGTCCAGCAGGGACAGGAGCCGGGTGACGTCGCGCCGGTTTCCGCCGGTGAGCGGGATTCCGTGACGGTCGACGATCAGGTGGTGCCTGGAGCCAGAGTCGACGCGGTCGACGGGTGAGGGGCCGACGTGATCCCCCCTTCAAAGGGCCCGGATGTGCGAGCCGTCATGATTCTGCACGAGGGGCAGGAAGAGTTCGTCGACGATCGACTGGATGCGTGCGGGCTTCAGTGGCCTGAGGTCCATGAGCATGTCGTGTCGCACCAGGTCGAACGGCATGGCGAGTACGGCTGAGGGGATGCGCTCGAGGTCGATCTCGCCGCGGTCGTGGGCCCGCTGGTAGATGGTCCGGACACGCGGGCGCCTCAAGCTGGCGCTCGAGCAGAAGGACATCCTCACCCGCCGCGATGCGAGCACGATCCAGCTCGATGTGGGCTATCGCGGCTCCGCACTGGCGCGCGACGACCGCGACGAGACCGCCCTGCTCCGCGCGACCGACCACACCCTCGTGCTGATCCGTCCCGACGGCTATGTCGCGTTGATCTCCGACGCCGGCGACGTCTCGGCGGTATCGCACTATCTCGCCGCGCGGCTGAGCCGTTCAAACGGCCGCCGACCTCTATCAGGGACTGCTGAAACGATCAGTTAGGCCTGCGAGACCGTGCCCGCGGTGCGCCGGAGCCACAGCAGGCCCAGGACGGGCAGGACGAGCGGCACGAAGCCGTATCCGCCGCCGTAGGAGGACCACACGGTGGCGTCGGGGAAGGCGGCCTTGTCCGTGAGGCTGTACGTGCCGACGGCGATCACGCCGATCAGCTCGATCGTGCAGGAGACGACGGCGACGCGGTGCGAGGTGCGGCCGGAGCGGGCGAGGGTGACCGTGGCCAGGATGTAGACCGCCGCGGCGAAGGCCGACAGGAGGTAGGCCACCGGCGCCTCGTGGAAGCGGGTCGCGATCTGCACGCCCGCACGCGAGCCCGCGGCGAGCGCGAACAGGCCGTACACCGCGACGAGCAGGCGACCGGGCCCGGACCTGCGTGAATCAGCCATTCCACACCTGCTGCATGCGCACGATCAGCACGGCCATGACCAGGAAGCCGCCGGTGACGACCGCCGAACCCCAGCGACCGCGCTCCCCCAGCCCCCAGGCGGCGGCGACCGGCAGGATGAGCAGCGACCCGGCGAGATAGCCGATGAACACCGGCAGCCCGCCGACCGGCCGCTCGCCGCCGGCCATCGCGACGATCGCGCTGATGACCTGCGTCAGCAGTCCGAGCTCGCCGATCGCGGCGGCGGCCAGCAACACCTTGCCGACGCCGCGGTCGAGCGCGGTCATCACCAACCCGAGGCCGGCGAGCACCAGCGCGCCGACGATCAATGACACCGCCAGCCCATGGGCCACGCGTCAGCCTTCCGTCGATCCGTCCGCTTTCCGAAGAGAGTACTACGGGCTGTAGTACTCCGCGTCAGCGGCGGACGATCTCGATGTCGAGCTCGACCTGCAGGATGCCGCCGACCGCGGCGATCCCGACGCGTACGGCCTGGTTCCACTGGATCGCGAAGTCCTCGCGGCGCAGGTCGGTGACGGCATGGAAGCCGCACCGTACGCCGCCCCACGGGTCGGGCCCCACGCCCTGGTAGGTGGTGTCCAGCACGACCTGCCGGGTGACGCCGCGGATCGCCAGCTCGCCGTCCATCAGCCAGCGGTCGTCGGAGACGCGCCGCAGGCCCTTGCTGCGGAAGGACATGTCCGGATGGCCCTCGGTGTCGAGGAAGTCCGCGCTGCGCAGGTGCGCGTCGCGGTCGGCGTTGCCGGACTCGACGCTGGCCGCCTGGAGGGTGACCTCGACGACGGAGTTCTCCACCGGGTCGGTGACGACGACCGTGCCGCCGAACTCACCGATGCGCCCGTGCACGCTGGCCAGGCCGAGGTGGCGGGCCCGCACGCGTACCGAGGAGTGGATCGGGTCGATGTCCCAGACACCGGGCTCGGGCAGCGCGCGGGCGCCGATCGCGGCGAGCTCGATGTCCCCGAGGTCGAGACCGCCGTCGGTGACGACGGCGGTCTGCGCGACCGGCTGGTGGCCGGGGGCCGAGATGATCACAGTGCACGGGCCCGGAGGCACGTCGGGTACGGCGGCCCGTCCGGCGGAGTCGACCGACGCGCGGCCGGCCTGGCGGCCGGAGGTGTCGGTGACGGTGATGACGGCGTGCTCGACCGGCCAGCCGCCGACGGCGACGACCCGAGCCATGACCGTGGAATTCACGAGTGGCGCCCCTCTCAGGCGGTCAGGGTGACGTCGGCCTCGATGGAACGGCCGTCTTTGATCTGGACAGGGACCGCGGCCGGACCGTGGCCCGCGGCGATGAGCGTGTACGTCCCGAGCGGCAGGTCACCGAAGGAGAAGTTACCGTCGGAGTCGCTGAGGCCGGTGGCGATGACCTTGCCCGAGTCGTTCATCAGGCTGACACGGGCGCCATCGTAGGGCCGGTCCTCGGTCCACACCTCGCCGCGCACCACACCCCGCGCCGCGAGGACGACGTCCTGGCGCGCCTGGCCGCCCTGCCGGATGGTGACCGCGGCGGCGGCGGGCTGGTGCGAGGGCGCGGCGACGACCAGCGTGTAGGCGCCCTCGGGGAGGCTGATGAAGGAGAAGCCGCCCTCGGAGCCCGTACGTGCCGTGCCGACGACCTCGCCCTGGACGTCGGTGACCGTGATCGTGGCGTCGGACACCGCCATGCCGGTCTCGGCCAGGCGTACGGTGCCGGTCAGGCCTCCGACGCCGGCGACGGTCATGTCGTGGCGCACCGCGCCGTCGCCGACCGCCACGAGCGAGGCGATCGGCTCGTGCCCGAGTGCGGAGGCGATGATCAGATAGGTGCCGCCGTTGGTGACGCCGAGGCGGTAGTCACCGTCCGGGCCGGTGTACGTCGAGCCGATCTTGCAGCCGGCCATGTCGGCCAACGTGACCACGGCTCCGGAGACCGGCGGGCCCTCGGTGCGTCGTACCGTGCCGAAAACGGTGAGCGTCGCACGGAGCGCCGTGTTCTCGGTCATCGAAAGTCTCCTCCGTTGTGCGTGAGTGCCGGAGCGGCCGCCAGGGCTTCGAGCGCCGGGAGCGCCGCCGCGAGCGCGCTCTGCTCGACCGGGGGCAGCCCGTGGATCCGGTCCGCGAGGAAGCCGGTGGTGCGGCGGCTCAGCTCGGCCAGCAGCGCGTCACCGGCCTCGCTGGTGACCAGGCGGCAGACCCGCCGGTCGTTGGGATCGGGGTGGCGCGCGATGAGACCTTGTTCGTCCAGCGCGTCGACGATGTGGGACACGGTCGGCGTGCTGACCGCCATCCGCCTGGCCAGCTCCCCGACCGGGAGCGGCTCGCAGGTGGAGATGATGGACAGCGCCGACAGGCGGCTGGGGGTCAGGTCGTCCGGCCAGTCCTTGCGGAGCCGCCGGTTGAGCTCGGCCAGGACGATCCTGAGCCGACCGGCCGTCGCCGCGGGCTCGGGGCTCACTCGCCCAGCGCCACGCGTACGATGGCCGGCTCACCGGCGCCGACCCGGACCCTTACCGTGGCGGGCCGGTGACCCGCGGCGACCAGCGTGTAGTGCCCGTCGGGCAGCCCGGCGATCCGGTACGTCCCGTCGGGGCGCGTGGTGGTCGTAGCGATCACCTCGCCGCGGTCGTCGGTGACCGTGGCGGTGATGCCGCCGAGCGGCACGCCGTACGGCGAGCGCACGACACCGTGCATCTCACCGGCGTGCTCGGCCTCGTCCGGGGACAGCGCGAAGTCCTGCACGACCTCGACCCGGTCGACGTACACCGACGCCGCCTTCGGGATGCGGCCACCGGCGCTCGCGATGACCAGGTAGTCGCCGGGCGGCGCGTCGAACAGGTAGCGCCCGTCCTCACCGCTGTTGGTCCGGCCGAGCTGGTGCCCGTCCGGTCCGGCGATCGTGATGGCCGCCTCGGGCACGGGATTGCCCAGGCCGTCATGGACGAACCCGCCGACCGACGCCGTGTGCAGCTCGGCCGGGGTCATCTGGGGGGCGGCCAGTTCGCTGAGCCCGGTCGCCTCGCCGCTCGAGCCCGCGAGCTCCGAGCCGAGCGACTCGTGCACGCCGGACCTCGAGCGCTTGGTCAGCATCGAGGCGACGCCGGCGACCAGGCAGGCGACGATCGCGAAGGAGAACGCGATGACCAGGCCGCTGTGGAACGGCTGCGTGATCAGGTGGGGGAAGAAACTGCGGCCGGTGAGATATGAGGCGCGGTCGGACGGCAAGTGCTGTACCTCCGGGCCGAGGAGCTGTTTCATCGGGTTGTAGCCCAGGAATGCCGCGAAGAGTACCGCAATGGGCGGCAGATGGGAGATACCTTGCGCAGCCTGCTCCGGTACACCCTGCGCGACCAGGCCACTCTGCATGGTCGAAGGGAGGGAGTGGGAGAGCCCGACGACCATCAGGCTGAAGAAGATGCCGATGGACAGCACCATCGAGGCGTTCATGAAGGTCGCGTTCATGCCCGCGCCGACGCCCCGCTGCTCGGCGGGGACCGCGTTCATGATCTCTGCGCGGTTCGGCGAGGCGAACATGCCGGAGCCGATGCCGTTGATCACCAGGAGCACGGCGAAGACCGAGTACGAGAAGTTCACCGGAATGGCCAGCAGCAGCGCGAAGCTCACCGCGGTCACGAACGCGCCGCCCACGGTGAAGAACCGCACGCCGAGCCGGTCCGACAGCATGCCTGACAGCGGCGCCGACAGCAGGAACCCGACGGTCAGCGGGATCATGTAGATGCCGGCCCACAGCGGCGTGTCCTCGAAGCTGTAGCCGTGCTGCGGCAGCCAGATGCCCTGTAGCCAGATGATCAGCATGAACTGCAGGCCACCACGGCCGAGCGCGGTCAGCAGGCTCGCCAGATTGCCGGCACTGAAGGTCCGGTCGCGAAACAGCGCCAGGTTGAACAGCGGCTCGCGGACCTTGGCCTCGATGACGAGGAAGAGGATCAGCACGGCGACGCCGCCGAGGAGCGCGCCGAGCACCCAGGGGTTACCCCAGCCCATCGTGTGGTTCTTGTAGGGCTGGATGCCGTACGTGATGCCGACGAGCACCGAGATGAGGCCGATCGCGAAGGTCAGGTTGCCCCACCAGTCGATCTTGGCCTTGCGGCGAACGCCGGTGTCGCGCAGCTTGATGAACGCCCAGAAGGTGCCGAAGACGCCGACCGGGACGGACACGAGGAAGACGTAGTGCCAGTTCACCGGGCCGAGCACGCCGCCGAGGATCAGGCCGATGAACGACCCGGCGATGGCGGCGATCGCGTTGATGCCCAGCGCGGTGCCGCGCTTGGTGGCGGGGAACGCGTCGGTGATGATCGCGGTCGAGTTCGCGAAGAGCAGCGCTCCCCCGATGCCCTGGACGATGCGCCAGCCGATCAGCCACAGGGCGGCGGACGACCCCTGCATCCAGCTGACCGACAGCAGGATGGAGCAGACGGTGAAGACCGCGAAGCCGAGGTTGTACATGCGGACTCTGCCGTACATGTCGCCGAGCTTCCCGAAGGCCACCACCAGGACGGCGGTGACCACCATGAAGCCCATCATCATCCACAGCAGGTAGCTGGTGTTGGCGGGATCGAGGGGGTTGAGGCCGATTCCGTCGAAAATGTTGGGCAGCGCGATCAACACGATCGACTGATTGATCATCACCATCAGCACACCGAGCGTGGTGTTCGACAGCGCGATCCACTTGTAGCTCGACGGGGGTGACTTCGCCTCTTCCGCGCGTGCGGACGCCTGGGCGACAGCTGTCATGGGGACTTGGGCTCCTGAGTCCGTCGACATAATGTTGTTTAGGGCTAACTAACTGTACGGCGGCGGATATTCCCCCGCTCACACGCCGGAACGAAACAAGCCCGCGATGTCGCGATACGGGGGGCCGCGGATCGACGCCGCCGCACGGCTCCCGGCCACCCATCCGTCCCTGGCCAGGCCTGTCGGCGCGGAACCATTGGCCGCGCCCCGGTGGGCGGAGGGGTTCGGGCGTAATGCCGAACTCCGGTGGCCGGCCGGGGCTATCGTCATCCTGGCCGGCCGCCGCCGCTCGTGCCGTGCGCGCGGGTCGCGCCTGCGTCTCCCCCCTCGTCCCGAAGGGACCCGATGAGCCCACGACGGCGCGACTCCGAGGCCGCCCTGGCCGCTCGCGTCGAGCGGCGCGCCGAACTGCTCGGTACGGCCGCCGAGGTGTTCGCCTCACGCGGATACTCCGCGACGACCATCCGGCAGGTCGCCGACGCCGCCGGCATCCTCGGCGGCAGCCTCTACTACCACTTCGACTCCAAGGAGTCGATGGCCGACGAGATCCTCTCGGCGTTCCTGAACGAGCTGCGTGCGGCGTACGGGGAGGTGCTCGCCGCCGGTCTCGGCCCGCGCGAGGCGCTGGGCGCCCTGATCGCCGCGTCCTTCCGCACGATCGACCGCCACCGCCCGGCCGTCGTGCTCTACCAGAGCGAGTCCAAGCACCTCTCGACCGGCCCGCGCTTCGGCTACCTGCTCGAGTCGAAGCGGAGTTTCGAGGCGATGTGGTCGGCGCTGCTCGAACGCGGCGCGTACGAGGGCGCGTTCCGCCCCGACCTGGACACCGGGCTGGTCCTGCGGTTCATCAGCGACACGGTCTGGGTCGCGGCGAACTGGTACCGCCACGGCGGCCGGCTCACCGCCGACGAGATCGCCGAGCAGTACCTCCAACTGATCCTCGAGGGGATCCAGGCGCCCTGACGCGAATTTCCTCGCGTCCGGCGTGCTCCCGGCCCGGACGGGACCGCTTCTCAATGTGACCGAACTGAACGAACGGGCCGTCCGCGTCCCCGGCCTGCCCGCCGGCCGCCTGTGGCGGCGGCGTGTCAGTCGTCCAGCTGGAGGTCCGCCAGCCGGCGCAGGCCGCGGCGTTCCAGGGGTTCCAGTGGATCGAGGGCGGGCCGGCTCCGGTAGTCGCGCGGCGGCAGGCCGTACGCGAGGCGGAAACGCTTGGAGAAGTGCAGCGGGTCGACGAAGCCGCATGCCTCGGCGACGGTACGGACCGGGAGGTTGCTGCGTTGCAGCAGCGTGGCCGCACGTGCGAGCCGCAGCAGCTCGACCATGGCGGCCGGCCCGATCCCGAACCACTGCCGGGTGAGGCGGCTCAGGTGGCTGATCGAAACTCCCCCGGCCGCGGCCAGCTCGGCGACCGGTACGGCGCGCACCGGCCCGTTCCGCCAGGCCCGTCGCAGGTGGTCGAGGCTCCTGGCCAGATGCGCGGGCAGCTCCGTACCGGCGTCCTCGCCGAGGAGCGGCCCGGAGACGAACAGGTCGAGCAGCAGGGCCAGCACGGTGTCGACGCGGGCGCGAGCCGGTGCGCTCGGCTGGGAGCCGAGCCGCAGCAGGTAGCCGCACAGGGCGGCCATCGGGTCGGCCGCGGTCAGCCGCCGGGTACGCGGCCAGACCCCGGCCGGCGCGGCCTCGACCTCGACCTCGAAGTGCACGTAGCCGTGCGTCGTCGGGTGCCGGGGGTCCCACGCGAAGCCGTCGGGCGGTCCCGGGGTGACGAGGAGCAGGACGCCCGGTGACAGGTCGACCTGCTCCTCACCCGCCTGCCAGCGGGCGCTGCCGCTGAGGAGCCAGACGAATTCCAGGTCCCGCATCGTGCGCGGACCGAACGTCGCGCCGGGCGGATAGTGCGCGACGGACGGACGCGCGACGGCCCGTACGCGGAGGGGGGTGCCACGATCAGCCATGTTCCCGGCGTGATCGTCCATGGCCGCGGACCTCCCGTCTCGTCATGCTGAAGACGTCAACCGGCACGTCCGGCCACGTCTGAGGGGATTCAAGGCTATGACCACCATCCCGGGCGCACGCCTGCACGACTCGGTCGACGACGCGCTGATCGGCCAGGTACGTGCGGAGGGTTACGGCGTGCTCACCGGCGGGCTTTCCGCCGCCGAGGTCGCCGAGATCAACGCCGAGGTGCTGCGGATGTGCCGGGGCGAGCTCGGTGAGCTCGGCCAGGGCGGCGTGCCGGACGCGGGCGCCGACGCCCTGCGCCGCTACCTGTGCGTCCACTACCCGCACAAGATCTCCCCGCTCATGCGCCGCACGCTCGCCCACCCGAAGATCGTGGACGTCCTCACCGGGGTGATCGGCCCCAACGTCAAGGCCATGCAGTCGATGCTGTTCATCAAGGCCGAGGGCAAACCCGGGCAGGCCTGGCACCAGGACGAGTACTTCATCCCGACACGCGACCGCTCGCTGATTGCCGCCTGGATCGCGCTCGACGACGCCACCATCGAGAACGGCTGCCTCTGGGTACTGCCCGGCTCGCAGGCACCCGGGGTCATCTACCCCGACCGCGATCACGACGACGAGCGGTTCGACTGCGCCATCGAGGCCTACGACTTCCCATACCGCGACTCCGACGCCGTGCCGGTCGAGGTCCCGGCGGGCTCGATCGTGTTCTTCAACGGGTACCTCCTCCACCGCTCGCTGCCCAACACGTCCGCCCGCGGTCTTCGCCGCGCCCTGGTCCAGCACTACATGAGCGCTGAGTCGCTGCTCCCCTGGCGCCCGCCGGCGGAGGGCGAGCACATGGCCAAGGTCGACGACCGGGACATCGTGCTGGTCGCGGGCCGCGATCCCTATGCCTGGAAGGGCCTCGAGGACCACAACCGGGCCTACGTACGTCCCGACCGCGCGGGTGGCTGCGACCGGTAGCCGCAGCCGATTCGCGGCACATGAATTCTTCTCGCAAAGGTGGACACCGACGCCCGAGTTGACGAACAATCAACTTTAGCGAGATGCCTCGCCCGGCCGTAATATAGGGGCTCATATACCACTCTCCCAGCTTGGATCCCGACAGATTTTTCCATGGGTCGAGTGGCATTCCAGTAGGGCCCCAATGATCGCTGACACGGTTGCGCACATGCAGATAATCGGCGATGGCCTGATTGCCCGGGCCTTCGGGCGATTCCGTGACGACTTCCCGGATGTGCTGCTGTACGCCTCCGGTGTGTCCCGGTCCACGGAAGCCTGCGAGTCGGAGTTCCAACGGGAGGCGGACCTTCTTTACAGGACGCTTAACAGATGCCGCGCCGATGGGCGAAGAATCGTGTATTTCTCCACCGCCTCGGCACACCTGTACGGCCGCAATCCGGGGCTCGGCGAGGAGGACGGGCCGATCAACCCGTGCAGCGCGTACGGCCGGCACAAGGCGGCGATGGAGATGGTCATCCGCATGTCGAGCGTCGACCATCTCATCCTGCGGCTCTCCGAGGTGGTCGGGCCCGGCCAGAGCTCCCACCAGCTGCTGCCGTCGCTGGTGGAGCAGATCAAAACCGGGGTGGTCACCGTGTACCGCGGCGCGCGGCGTGACCTGATCGACGTGGACGACGTCGCGCTCGTGGCCGTGAGCCTGCTGAAGGCCGGGCTCAACGAGGAGACCGTCAACGTCGCGTCGCGCCACTCCGTGGCGGCCGAGGAGATCGTCGACCACCTCGCACGGCTGAGCGGGCGTCAGGTGACCAGGAAGTACCTGGACGTGCCGGCGGACCACTACCGGATCTCGACGGCGAAGGCGGCGCGCTCCGCGCCGGTGCCCGAGCGGTTGTTCTGCCCGGCGTACTACCGCCAGGTCATCGACAAGTACTACGACCAGCGCAGGAACTGACGGCCCCCGGGCGCCGCCCGGGGGCCGTGGAACGGTCCTAGGAGCGGGCGATGCGCTCGAGGGTGGGCACGATCTGGGCGGGCGTTGGGCGCGCCATCAGGTCGCGGCGCTGCCGCAGCGCGGCCTCCCGATAGGTGTCCGTGAGCACGCTCTTGATGGCCTGCTGCACGTCCTCGAAGCTCGCCGTCAGGGCCGGCAGGGCCAGGACGGAGCCGGTCTTGGCGGCGCGCTCCCCGGTGACGATCTGGTCGTCGGTGACGGGAAGTGCGAGCTGGGGCATTCCGGCGATGAACGAGGTCATGAGGCTGCCGGCACTGCTGTGGTGGACGACCGCGTCACAGGTGTCCAGCAGGTGCTGGAACGGAAAGTCGGTCATGACCCGTACGCAGTCCGGCAGGTCACCGAGGGCCTTGACCTGCTTCGGCCCGACGGTGAGCAGGACCTCCACGTCCAGGCCGGCGGCGGCGTCGATCGCGTACCGCAGCGCGGGCAGGTCGGGGCCGAAGATCTCGGTGACCGACCGCCCCCACAGCATGCAGATGCGGTTCTTCTCGGCCGGCGCGAGCAGCCACGGGGGTACGGTTCCGGGCCCGTTGTAGGGCACGAACTGCACCGGGATCCGGAGCGCGTCCGCGTGCGGCGGTGTCGAGGCCTCCGGCGAGGGGTCGATGACGTACTCGGTGTCCTCGCGCCGCCACGGCTCGACCCCGTGCCGTACGAACGAGCCGGTCATGTCGTCGGCGCCCAGGTCCAGGGCGTTGCCGCGCTCGGCGGCGCCGAAGAACCCGGGGCAGTGGTAGACCGCCGGGACCCCGCACACACGCGCCGACAGCGGCCCGGCCTCGCTCATCAGGCTGTAGATCACCAGGTCCGGGCGCCAGTTCCGCGCGAACGCGACCGCCTCGTCACTGCTGCGTCTCAGGATCGGCGCCAACTCGTCCCACAACAGCGAGCCTTCGGCCTTCACGTCGATTTCGCTCAGATCGGTGACCTGACGGTCCCCCGCCGGCGTCAAGGGCAATGGCAGATCGGGCAGCGGACGATTCCCCTCCGCGCTCTTGTTGAAATGCCCGAACCGGCACAGGCGCATCAGATCGATACTGTGCAGGATCGGCACCGCCGTCAGGCCACTGTTGCGGATCATTTCCGCCTGACCCGGCGCGCATGCCACCCGCACATCATGACCCGCCGCCTGCAGCGCCCAAGCCGTGGGGACCACGCAGAAATAGTCACCGGTCCAGTTCGAAGTCGTGAACAAAACTCGCATCCGAACTCTCCACTCCCTCGATCCCGATATATCGAAACTGGCAAGTGTCACTCGAGACCTGGTCAAGAGAAGGCAGTGCCACGCAGGCCATTCGCCCGGGAATGAGCGCCGCTTCGCAGGTCGCGCGCGCTCCACGCGTCGCCGATACTGATCCGATGGCTCACCGACGGCGCTCGCTCCGCATCGAGGAGACGATCGACTCCGGCATGGCGGAGCTGGTCGCGGACGACGACCGCCCGCACGCGTGGACGCTCGTGGTGAACGGCACGCCGCAGTCGCACGTCGACCTGGAGGACCCGGAGTACCTCGACTTCGAGTACGTCCGGCGGATCGGCCACCTCACGGACCTGATCGCCGCGCCGGGCCGCCCGCTGCGCGTCGTCCACCTCGGTGGCGGCGGCCTGACCCTGGCCCGCTACGTCGCGGCGACCCGGCCGCGCTCGACCCAGCAGGTGATCGAGATCGACGCGGCGCTCATCGACCTCGTACGCCGCCGGTTGCCGCTGGAGCCGGGCCGGCGGATCCGCATCCGCACCGGCGACGCGCGTGAGGTCCTGTCGCGCGCGCCCGACGGCGCCTTCGACCTCGTGGTCGGCGACGTCTACTCCGGCGGCCGCTCCCCCGCCCACCTGACGTCGACCGAGTTCTTCACGACCGTCGCACGCACCCTGGGGCCGGGCGGCTTCTACGTCGCGAACGTCGCCGACGGCTCACGGCTGGAGTTCGCCCGAGCCCAGGTGGCGACCCTGCGCGCGGTGTTCACCGAGACCTGCCTGATCGCCGACCCGGCCGTCCTCCGCGGCCGCAGGTTCGGCAACCTCGTCCTGGTCGGCGGAACAACGCCGCCCCCGATCGCGGAACTCACCCGCCGCGCCGCCGGCGACCCCTTCCCCGGCCGCGTCGTGGCCGGGGAAGAACTGACAAGGTTCACCAGCGGCGCAGCCCCCCTCACCGACACCACCGCCCGACCGTCCCCCACACCCCCGGCGGGCACGTTCTGACCCTGCCGGAGGCGTGTGCCATTCGACGCTTTCGCCCCTCAGGGCCGGTGCGATGCTCGACGGATTCGCGGCCGCCTCATCTGCGGAGCGCCTCACGAGTGGGGAATGGCAATGCACGACGTAAAGGGGCACGTCAGGAACGGAAGGTGGGTCAGGCCTCACCGGAGGAGAAACCCGGGAGGGCAGGCGGGCGGCTCAGGTCCTTCGGGGAACGGCACGACGGTCGTGCTCCTCATCACCGTGACCCTCGCACTCGGCGGCGGGGGATATCTGGCTTTTCATGAGGTAGCCGGCGTGGGTGGGTCCAAGGCGAGCACGGCAGGTCGCGCGCCATCGTCCAAGGTGAAGGTCTCCGCGGAGGCGCAGGCCGGGTTCAGGCGGGCCGAGGCGACGCTGGTGGCGAGCGGCAACAAGACCAAACTCGCGGTGAAGTACGAAACCGACTGCGCGGCACACTCCTACGGCCGGGTGCGCACGTTCTTCCGGTCCAACCCCTGCACGTCGTTATCCCGCGCGTACATCCAGATCGGCGACTCCGAACTCCTGGTCGCCATCTCCTGGGTGCAGATGCCCGACACCTCGTCGGCGGAGAGCTACAAACGTCTCGTCGACACGCCAGGCGCGGGCAACGTCACCGAGCTCTCGCGCGAGACCACGCTGTACAAGAACATCAAGTACACGGACGGCGCCCATACGTCCGGGTTCCACGGCACCGCCGTGTGGAATGTTCAGGTGCAGCCGGTCTTCCCGCGGCCGCCCGAGGTGGTCGACAAGATCCTCGCCGACTCCCGGCAGTAGTGCCCTGACGGCGGTCTCAGTCCTTGCGGCCGGTGACGGCGACGCCGAGGCCTAGACCGATCATCGCCAGGCCGCCGACGCCGCCGATGAGGCGGAGGCGGCCGGGTGAGCGGCCGAACCAGGCGCGGGCGCCGCTGGCGGCCAGGCTCCAGACCGAGTCGAAGACCAGCGCTACCAGGGCGAAGATCAGGCCGAGTACGAGCATCTGGGCGGTGACTCCGCCACGGTCCCGGTCGACGAACTGCGGCAGGACGGCCGCGAAGAACACGCAGGTCTTCGGGTTGGCCACGCCGACGAGGAAGCCGTCCAGCCCGGCGCGCCAGGAGCCGCGCGTGCCCGGCTCCGTTCGCGCCTCCATCGGCTCGTGGCGGCGCAGCAGGGCGCGGGCGCCGAGAAAGACGAGGTACGCGGCGCCGCCCAGCTTGATCACGTTGAACAGCAGTACGGACCGCTCGACCATCGTGCCGATGCCGAGGGCGACGGCGCTGGCCAGTACGAGGGCGCCGACCTCGTTGCCGACGACGGAGGCCAGCGCGGTGCGCCGGCCGTACGCCAGGGCGCGGCCGACCACGAACAGCACGCTCGGGCCGGGGATGAGGACGATGAGCGTGGAGGCGAGCGCGAACGCCAGCGCGTGCGAGGCTGAGATCACGGCTTCGACGGTACGAGCGCGGCGCCGCGCGGCACAATCGGGTTTCTCAGAGTGTGGGCGCGATGCCGACGTAGTTCTCGGCGAGGCTGGTCGCGGCGGCCTTGGACGCGGCGATGTACTCCAGGTGGGCGAGCTGGCGCCGCCGGTCGAAGGCGTCGCCGCCGGGGTCGAGGTGCAGCAGCGTCGTCATCCAGGACGCGAAGTGCTGCGCGCGCCAGACCCGTTTGAGGCAGGTGGCGGAGTACGCGTCGAGCAGCGTGGTCGAGCCGGTGGTGTACCAGTCGCTCAGGGCCTCGGCGAGCACGGTGACGTCGGAGATGGCCAGGTTGAGGCCCTTGGCCCCGGTGGGCGGCACGATGTGCGCGGCGTCGCCCGCGAGGAACAGCCGGTCGTGGCGCATCGGCTCGGCGACGAAGCTGCGCATAGGCGTGATGCCCTTCTCCAGGATCGGGCCGTCCCGTAGCTCCCAGCCGTCGCGGGTCGCGAACCGGGCGCGCAGCTCCGTCCAGATCCGCTCGTCGGGCCAGGCGGCGAGGTCGTCGGCGGGGTCGACCTGGAGGTAGAGGCGGCTGATCCGCGGGGAGCGCAGGCTGTGCAGGGCGAAGCCGCGGTCGCTGTGCGCGTAGATCAGCTCGTCGGTCGACGGTGCCACGTCGGCGAGGACGCCGAGCCAGGCGAACGGGTACTCGCGCTCGTGGACGGTCTGGTCCGGTACGGCCGCGCGGGTGATGCCGTGGAACCCGTCGCAGCCCGCGACGACGTCACAGTCGAGTACGTGCGTCTCGCCGCCCTCCCGGTACGTCACCGAGGGCGTGGCCGGGTCCACCGACAGGACCTCCGCCTCGAACCGGACCTGCCCGCCGTCCGCCAGCCGCGCGGCGACCAGGTCCTTGACGATCTCGGTCTGCGCGTAGATGGTGACGGTCTTCCCGCCGGTGAGCTCGGTCAGCGCGATGCGGTGCCCGGCGCCGCCGAACCTCAGCTCGAGGCCGTGGTGCGTGAGCCCCTCACGGTCGAGCCGCTTGCCGACGCCCGCGCCGCGCAGGGCGTCCACGGTGCCCTGTTCGAGCATCCCGGCCCGCTGCCGCCGCTCGACGTACGCGCGGTCCCGGCTCTCCAGGACCACCGAGTCGATGCCGCGCAGGTGCAGGAGCCGGGAGAGCATCAGCCCGGCCGGTCCGGCCCCGACGATCGCCACCTTGGTCCGCATCTGCCCTTCCTTCCGCGTCCATGAAGATCTTCGCGCTCCGGTGGGACCGGTCAGGCGAGGTCCTTCCGCTCAGCGGAACAGCCGTGATCCACGACGTCGCGTGACAGCTCGCGCGCGGCGTTGACGACGGCGGGTACGAGCCGGCGCAGGTCGGCGTTTCGCCGCCGGATGACCAGGGACAGCGCGGCCACGACCTCGTCGTCGGCGCCGCGTACGGGCGCCGCCAGCGAGCAGGAGCCGAGCGTCATCTCCTCGTCGGTCACCGCGTAGCCCGTGCGCCGGATCTCGACGAGGCAGGCGCGCAGCCGGTCGGGGTCGGTGATGGTGTGCGGCGTGTGCGGGGTCAGGCCGCGGGCGATGACCTCCTCGGTGAACTCCGGCGGGGAGAACGCGAGCAGTACCTTGCCGACGCCGGTGGCGTGCAGCGGCAGCTCGGCGGCGACCCGGGTCACGATCGGCACCGAGCGCGGGCCGCGCAGCCGCTCGAGGTAGAGCGCCTTGTGGTCGCTGACCACGGCGAGCTGGACGTTCTCGTGGGTGACCTCGTACAGGTCCTCCATGTGCGGCAGGGCCAGCTCACGCAGACCGGTCGCCACCGAGGCCTGCGCGCCGATGCGCCACAGGCGGATGCCGATCCGGTACGACCCGTCGGGCAGCCGCTCGAGGAACCCGCCGCCGGCCAGCTCGCCGACGAGCCGGTGGCCGGTGGCGAGGGGCAGGCCCGCCCGGCGGCAGATCTCGGTGAGGGTCAGACGGACTCCCCCGGGCGCGAACGCCTCGAGGATCGCCATCACCTTGCCCGCCACGCTCGGCGGCCTGTGCGCGCTTTCCATCGGGGCGGCCTCCTGGTCCGGCCCCCACGATAAGCGGGGCCCGCCCTCAGGAGATGACGCCGTCCTCGATCAGTACGCGCTGCGCGACGGCGAAGGCCGCGTTGGCCGCCGGGACACCGCAGTACACCGCGGTCTGCAGCAGCACCTCCTTGATCTCGTCGGCGGTCAGGCCGTTGCGCAGCGCCGCGCGTACGTGCATGGCCAGCTCGTCGAGGTGGCCGCGGGCGACGAGCGCGGTCAGGGTGACGCAGCTCCGGGTACGCCGGTCGAGGCCGGGCCGGGTCCAGATCTCACCCCAGGCGTAGCGGGTGATGAAGTCCTGGAATTCGGCGGTGAAGTCGGTCTTGCGCTCCTCGGCGCGGTCGACGTGGGCGTCGCCGAGCACCTCGCGGCGCACCCGCATTCCCTCGCTCATGTCAGCGTCCTCTCCAGGTGGCCGAACATCGCGGCCGTGACCGGCTCCGGGCGTTCGAGGTTGGCCAGGTGGGCCGCGCCCGGTATGACGACGAGCTCGGCCGACGGGATGCCGCTCGCGAGCACCTCGGCGTGGTCGGGGGGCGTGGCGATGTCCTCGGCCGCGGCGATGACCAGCGTGGGGGCGCGCACATCGTCGAGCCGGTCCCGTACGTCGAAGGCGGCGAGCGCCTCGCAGCAGGCGGCGTACCCCTCGGGGTCGACGGTCGCGAGCATCGCGCGTGCACCGGCGGTCTCGGTGTACCCCGGGGTGAACCAGCGTCCGACGAACATGTCGGCGAGCGGCTCGAGCCCGCCGGCGCGTACCTTCGCGGCGCGGTCGTGCCAGGCGTCGGGGTCGCCGAACCTCGCCGACGTGCAGCACAGCGTCAGGCTCGCGACCCGGCCGGGGTGCCGCAGCGCCAGGGTGGTGCCGACCGCGCCGCCGAGGGAGACGCCGGCGTACGCGACCCGGTCCAGGCCGAGGGAGTCCAGCAGCCGGGCGACCCCGTCGGCGATGTCGTCGACGGTGCCGTGGCTCACGGCGGAACCGCCGTGTCCGGGCAGGTCGTAGCGGAGCACGCGCCAGGAGGTGGTCAGCGCGGCGAGCTGCGGCTCCCACAGGTCGGTGGTCGTGCCGATCGAGGATCCCAGGACGACGACGGGCGCGTCGGGCGGGCCGTCGAACCGGTGGTGCGGCAGGGTCATCGGAACCTTTCTCGATAGGCGGCCAGGGCACGGTCGACGAGCTCGGGCGCGCAGCCGACCAGCTCGGCCGGGTCGGCTCCGCCGGGCAGCAGGTCACCGAGCGGGCGTCCGTCGCGCGCGGCCTCGGCGACCGCCGCGCGTGCGGCCGCCTTGCCGTCGCGTTCGGCCAGCTCGGCGGCGACGTGCTCGGAGACCAGCTCGTCACGCAGGTTGGCGCGCATCCGGTCGGGGAAGACCTCGAGCCCGCCGGCCAGCTCGGCCGCGGTCTCGGCCGCGCCGCCGACGAGGCGCAGCGAATCCCCGAGGGGCTGCCACTCGGCGTGCCACTCCCCCGCGGGGCGTTCGAGGCCCGCCGCCTGCGCCTGGAACAGGATCTGGGCGTACGCGGGGACGCGCAGCGCCGCGGAACGGATCATGGTGGCGAGCACCGGGTTGCGCTTGTGCGGCATGGCCGACGAGCCGCCGCGTCCGGACGCGGCGGGCTCGGCGACCTCGCCGATCTCGGTCTGGGCGAGCAGGACGACGTCGACGGCGAACTTGCCGAGCGCGCCCGCGACCAGAGCCAGCGCCGCGCCGAGCTCGGCGACCGGCGCGCGGAGCGTGTGCCAGGGCAGGACCGGCTCGGCCAGGCCGGTCTCCTCGGCGAAGACCCGCAGCAGCCGGGTGGTGCCGTACGCCGCCATGGTGCCGGCCGCGCCGCCGAGCTGGGCCGGGAGGCGTACGGCCTCGAGCGCGTCGCGCGCCCCGGCGACGGCGGTGAGCCAGCCGGCCGCGCGGAGCCCGAACGTCGTCGGCACGGCCTGCTGCCCGAACGTGCGCCCGGCCATCGGGGTGTCGCGGTGGCGTTCGGCCAGGTCCGCGAGGTCGCCGAGCGTACGGTCGAGGTCGGCCAGCACGATGCGGCGCGTGCGGGCCGCGACGAGCATCGCCGCGGTGTCCATGATGTCCTGGCTGGTGGCGCCCTGGTGGACGTGGTCGCCCGCGATCCCGCGCAGGTCGGCGACGAGCGGCACGACCGGGTTACCCGCGTCGCGCGCCCGCTCGGCCAGCGCGGCGAGGTCGATGCGCGCGCCGTCGATCGCCTCCGCGACGCCGCCGGGGATCAGGCCGAGACGCGCCTGGGCGCGCGCCAGGGCCGCCTCGGCGTCGAGCAGCGCCCGCAGCCACGACTCACCGGAGACCGCGGCCTCGGCCGCCGTACCCGCGGCGATCGGCGACAGCAGGTCAGCCAAAGAACACCGTCTCCTCGTTCCCCTGGAGGTGCACGTCGAACCGGTAGGCGCGGTCGCCCTCGCGTACAGCCACGAGCGTCTCACGCCGGTTCTCCGGAATCCGGGACAACACCGGGTCGGTGGCGTTGCCGTCCTCGTCCGGGAAGTAGATCCGGGTCGCGACCGGCTTGAGCAGCCCGCGCGCGAACACGAGCACGGCGATGTGCGGCGCCGGGCCGCCCGGCTTCACCGTGGAGAACCAGTAGCGCCCGCCCGCGTCGGTGCCGCAGCGGCCGAACCCGGAGAAGTCGTACCCCTCCCTGGTGAGCGCACCCGCCGAGGCCGGCGGCTCGCCGTCCGCGTCGGCCTGCCAGATCTCCACGAGCGCGTCCGGCAGCGGGTCGCCGGCGCCGTCGAGGACGCGGCCGTGGATCCGCACGGCGCCCGGATGCCACTCGGGTACGACGCGGGGGCCGTCGCCGTACGGCAGCGCGTAGCCGAAGAACGGGCCGACGGTCTGCGAGGGTGTCGTCATCAGATCTCCATCGGGGTGGCGCCGAGAACGATGTCCCACTGGTACGCCAGGGCCCACTCCGGCACGGTCGCGCCCATGTCGAAGCCCGCGACCAGGCGTTCCCTGGCCTTCTCGTCGGGGATCGACCGGAAGATCGGGTCGTGCGCGAAGAGCGGGTCGCCGGGGAAGTACATCTGGGTGACCAGCCGCTGCGTGAACGCCGTACCGAACACCGAGAAGTGGATGTGCGCCGGCCGCCAGGCGTTGTGGTGGTTGCGCCACGGGTAGGCGCCCGGCTTGATGGTGATGAACTCGTACCGCCCGTCGGAGCCGGTGATGCAGCGGCCCGTACCGGTGAAGTTGGGGTCGAGCGGCGCCGGATGCTGGTCGCGCAGGTGGACGTACCGGCCGGCGGCGTTGGTCTGCCACACCTCGACGAGCGCGCCCGGCACCGGGCGGCCCGCCTCGTCGAGCACCCGACCGTGGACCACGATCCGCTCACCGAGGGGCTCACCCGCGTGCTGCTTGGTCAGGTCGTGGTCGAGCAGGCCCAGCTCGGCGTGGCCGAACACCGGGCTGGACAGCTCGATCGCGTCGGGCCCGAACTCCGGGACCACGAGCGGCTTCGACGGCGCCCGCAGCACCGTGCTGGCGTACGGCGGGTACAGATAGGGCGGGTTGGGGTCGGTCATCGTGGGCCTCCGATCGGGGGTTCGGTACGGTCGCGCAGCTCCCGCTCGGTCACGCCCGGCGCGGTCTCCACGAGGATCAGGCCGTCCGCGGTCACGTCCAGGACGCCGAGGTCGGTGATGATCCGGTCGACGCACGCCGAGCCGGTCAGCGGCAGCGTGCAGTCCTTGACGATCTTCGGGGCGCCGTCCCTGGTGACGTGCTCCATCACGACGATCACCCGGCGCGCCCCGTGCACGAGGTCCATCGCGCCGCCCATGCCCTTGATCATCTTTCCGGGCACGGCCCAGTTGGCCAGGTCACCGCGCTCGGAGACCTGCATGCCGCCGAGGACCGCGACGTCGACGTGGCCGCCGCGGATCATCCCGAACGACAGGGAGGAGTCGAAGTAGGCCGCCCCCGGCCGTACCGTCACGGTCTCCTTGCCGGCGTTGATCAGGTCCGGGTCGACGTCCTCGTCCGCCGGGTACGGGCCCACGCCCAGCACGCCGTTCTCGGAATGGACCACCACGTCCACGCCGGCCGGCAGGTGACCCGGGATCAGCGTCGGCAGCCCGATGCCGAGATTGACGTACATGCCGTCCGACAGCTCTGAGGCGGCCCGCGCCGCCATCTCATCCCGCGTCCAGCTCACCGGTCGCTCGCCCTTCTCGCTCGCTCCGCAGCCCGTCCACTCCGCTCACTGCGGCGGACGCGCTCCTGCTCATGGGGTCACCGTCCGCTTCTCGACCGGCTTGTCGGCCGCCTGCTCGGCGGTCAGCGCGACGACGCGCTGGACGAAGATGCCCGGCAGATGCACGTCGTCGGGGTCGATCGCGTCGACGAGCTCGTCGACCTCGGCGACCGCGATCCGCGCCGCCATCGCGCACAGCGGGTTGAAGTTGCGAGCCGACCTGGCGAAGACCAGGTTGCCGTGCCGGTCACCCCGCGTCGCACGTACGAGCGCGTAGTCGGTGGTGATGCTCTCCTCGAGGACGTACTCGCGTCCGCCGAACTCGCGGACCTCCTTGGCCGGGGAGGCGACCGCGACCCCGCCGTCGGAGGCGTAACGCCAGGGCAGGCCGCCCTCCGCGACCAGGGTGCCCACGCCGGCCGGCGTGTAGAACGCCGGGATGCCGCAGCCGCCCGCGCGCAGGCGTTCAGAGAGCGTACCCTGGGGCATCAGCTCCAGCTCGATCTCCCCGCCCAGGTAGCGGCGGGCGAGCTCCTTGTTCTCCCCCACGTAGGAGCCCATCGCCCGTACGATCCGGCCCGCGTCCAGCAGGCGTCCGAGGCCGAGGCCGATGGTCCCGCAGTTGTTCGAGACGATCGACAGCTCCGCGACACCACGATCGTGTACGGCGTCGAGGAGCGTGAAGGGCACACCGCACAGCCCGAATCCGCCGACGGCGATCGACACGCCGTCGGCCATGTCCGCGACGGCCTCGGCCGCGGAATCGACCACCTTGTCCATGCCCTCCAGCCTGCCAAGCCCGACGAAACACCCATGAATGTCTTTCCATTCAGCGGAAAGGTCATCCGCGGAAGGTCCGGTTCGCCGGGAGCGCGCCGGCCCCCCTTGTCCACAGGCGCGATCCGGCGGCGACCGGGCACGGATCCCCTTGGTAACGTCGGGTTCAGGGGTAGGCGCGATGAGGGGACACCGGATGCAGCTGGCCGCTGGGGTGGGCGCGATCTTCACCGACCGGTCGGGTGGGACGAGCGCCGCGCCGTACGACTCACGCAACCTCGGCGGGGCGGTCGGCGACGACCCTGCCGCCGTACGGGACAACCGCGCCAAGACCGCGGCCGAGATCGGCGTCGATCGGGTCGTCTACATGCGGCAGGTGCACAGCGCCGAGGTGCGTCACGTCACCGGGCCGTTCGGCGAGGACCCGCCGGCTCTCGACGGCGTGCACACCGGCGAGACCGGCCTGGCGCTCGCCGTGCTGGTCGCCGACTGCGCGCCGGTGCTGCTCGCCGACCCGGAGGCCCGGCTGATCGGCGGTGCGCACTCGGGCCGGGTCGGCACCGCGTCCGGGGTGGTCCCCGCCCTGGTCGAGGCGATGACCGCGCACGGCGCCGAGCCGTCGCGGTTGATCGCGCTGGTCGGGCCCAACGCCTGCGGCCACTGCTACGAGGTGTCGGCCGAGCTGCGCGAGGAGGTCGCCGCCGTGGAGCCCGCCGCCTGGTCGGTCACGCGCCAGGGAACGCCCGCCCTCGACATCCGCGCCGCCATCGCCGGCCAGCTCACCCGCGCGGGTGTGACCGACGTCCGCCACGACGACCGTTGCACGATGGAGCGCCCTGAGTTGTACTCCTATCGTCGGGACGGACGGACCGGCAGGTTCGCGGGCTACATCTGGCTGGAGCCGTGATCTACGAGGACACGCACGAGCGCGGCCCCGGTCGCGGCCATGACCATGGTCACGGGCAGGGTCATGGGCACGGCCACGGGGTCAGCGCCGACTCCGACAAGCGCCTGCTGACGGGCGCGCTCGCGCTGATCGTGACCTTCATGGCCGGCGAGGTGGCGGTCGGCCTGCTGGCCCACTCGATCGCGCTGCTCTCCGACGCCGCGCACATGCTCACCGACGCCGCCTCCATCGGGCTGGCGCTGGTGGCGATGCGGCTGGCCGCGCGGCCACCGCGCGGCGGCTACACCTACGGCCTCAACCGCGCGGAGATCCTGTCCGCGCAGGCCAACGGGATCACGCTGCTCCTGCTATCGGCGTGGCTGATCTTCGAGGCCGTTCGCCGCCTGATGCACCCGCCGCCGGTCGTCGGCGGCCTCGTCCTCGCCACCGCGCTGGTCGGCATCGTCATCAACCTCGCCGCCACCTGGCTGATCAACCGGGCCAACCGGGCGAGCCTCAACGTCGAGGGCGTCTTCCAGCACATCCTCACCGACCTGTACGCCTTCATCGCCACCGCGATCGCCGGGCTCGTCATGGTCCTCACCGGCTTCTCCCGCGCCGACGCGATCGCGTCCCTGGTCGTGGTGGTGCTCATGATCAGGGCGGGCGCCGGGCTCGTACGCGCCTCGGGGCGCATCTTCCTGGAGGCCGCGCCCGACGGGTTGCAGCCCGACCGGATCGGCCGCGCCCTGGCGGCGCGCGAGCACGTCGTCGAGGTTCACGACCTGCACATCTGGCAGATCACCTCCGGCATGCCGGCCGCGTCGGCGCACGTGCTGGTCGCGGTCGGCGAAGATTGCCACGCCGTACGCGCCGACCTCGAGCGCATCCTGGAGCACGACTACCGCATCACGCACACGACATTGCAGGTGGACCACGCGTCGGCGCAGATCCTGACCATCGAGCCGCACTGCGGTGAGCCCCACGGCCCGAGCCATCGGCCCGGAAAATGAGTGGCGGGACACCCGCCGGTCGGGCACGGTTGGGAGCCCCGGCGCCGGGTGGTCCGGCGGCCTGCCTATCCTGACCGGTTGTATGGGAATCTCGCTCTCCGAGGTGCACTCGCGCCTGCCCGCGTTGATGCTGCGCGACCAGCATCGGCTTCGTCGTCGTCTCGATGGCGTACGCAAGCTGCGGGACGCCGACGCACGTGACTCGGTCGTGGCCAAGGTCGCCGTCGAACTCGAGGCCGCCGAACTCCGCGTCGCGCGGCGCCGTGCGGCGATGCCGGACATCACCTATCCCGAGATACTCCCGGTCGCCCAGAGGAAGGACGACATCCGCAAGGCGATCGAGGATCACCAGGTCGTGATCGTCGCCGGGGAGACCGGATCCGGCAAGACCACGCAGCTCCCGAAGATCTGCCTCGAGCTGGGCCTGGGCGTCCGTGGCCTGATCGGGCACACCCAGCCCCGGCGGCTGGCCGCGCGCACGGTCGCCGAGCGGATCGCCGAGGAGCTGGGCACACCGCTGGGCGAGACCGTCGGCTACCAGGTGCGCTTCACCGACCATTCGGGCGACAACACGCTGGTCAAGCTGATGACCGACGGCATCCTGCTGAACGAGATCGCGCGCGACCGGATGCTGCGCCGCTACGACACGCTGATCATCGACGAGGCCCACGAGCGCAGCCTCAACATCGACTTCATCCTCGGCTACGTCAAGCGGCTACTCCCCCGCCGCCCCGACCTCAAGGTGATCATCACCTCGGCCACCATCGACCCGGAGCGCTTCTCCAAGCACTTCGACGACGCGCCGATCATCGAGGTGTCCGGCCGCACGTACCCGGTCGAGGTGCGCTACCGGCCGATCGAGGAGGACGACGACCAGACGCAGGCGATCCTCGACGCGGTCGACGAGCTCGCCCTCGAGCCACCCGGCGACGTCCTCGTCTTCCTGTCCGGCGAGCGCGAGATCCGCGACACCGCCGACGCGCTGGAGAAGCAGAAGCTCCGGAACACCGAAATCCTGCCGCTCTACGCCCGGCTGTCCGTCGCGGAGCAGCACCGGGTGTTCCAGTCGCACGGCGGCCGCCGCATCGTGCTGGCCACCAACGTGGCCGAGACCTCGCTGACCGTGCCGGGCATCAAGTACGTCGTCGACCCCGGCAATGCCCGTATCTCGCGCTACTCCCACCGCACCAAGGTGCAGCGGCTGCCGATCGAGCCGGTCTCGCAGGCGTCGGCCAACCAGCGCAAGGGCCGTTGCGGCCGCGTGTCCGAGGGCGTGTGCATCCGGCTCTACTCCGAGGAGGACTTCCTCGCGCGGCCGGAGTTCACCGACGCGGAGATCCTGCGCACCAACCTCGCGTCGGTCATCCTGCAGATGACCAACCTGGGCCTGGGCGACATCCTGGAGTTCCCGTTCATCGATCCGCCGGACCGGCGCAACGTCAAGGACGGCGTCAGCCTCCTGCAGGAGCTGGGCGCGCTCATCGAGGACAAGCTGACGCCGCTGGGCCGCCGGCTCGCGCAGCTCCCGGTCGACCCCCGGCTGGCGCGCATGGTGCTGGAGGCCGACCGCAACGGCTGCGTACGCGAAGTAATGATCATCACGGCCGGGCTGTCGATCCAGGATCCGCGCGAGCGCCCCACCGAGAAGCGCCAGGCCGCCGACGAGTTGCACGCGCGGTTCGCCGACAAGGAGTCGGACTTCCTCGCGTACCTCAATCTGTGGAACCACCTGCGCGAGCGGCAGCAGGAGCTGTCGGGCAACCAGTTCCGCCGGATGTGCAAGCAGGAGTACCTCCACTACCTGCGGATCCGCGAGTGGCAGGACATCTACGGCCAGCTCAAGCAGGTCGGCAAGGACCTCGGCGTGACGCTGAACTCCGTGCCCGGCGACCCGCAGCGCGTCCACCTCTCGCTGCTGGCCGGGCTGCTGTCCCACATCGGCGTCATGGACGCCGACAAGAAGGACGAGGGGCGACGCGGCCAGCGGGAGTTCCTGGGCGCCCGCAACGCGCGGTTCGCCATCTTCCCCGGATCGGCGCTGGCCAAGAAGCCGCCGCGCTGGGTGATGGCCGCCGAGCTCGTCGAGACCTCGCGGCTCTGGGCCCGCATGGCGGCCAAGATCGAGCCCGAGTGGGTCGAGCCGCTGGCCGGTCACCTGGTCAAGCGCACCTACAGCGAGCCGCACTGGGAGAAGAAACAGGGCGCGGTGATGGCCTACGAGAAGGTCACGCTGTACGGCGTGCCGATCGTGGCGCAGCGCAAGGTGAACTACGCCCGGATCGACCCCGAGATGTGCCGTGAGCTGTTCATCCGCAACGCCCTGGTCGAGGGCGACTGGGACAGCCACCACCACTTTCTGCGCGACAACCGCCAGCTGCTCGAGCAGGTCGAGGAGCTCGAGCACCGGGCGCGGCGCCGCGACATCGTGGTCGACGACGAGACACTGTTCGAGTTCTACGACGAGCGCGTCCCATCCGAGGCCGTGTCCGCGCGGCACTTCGACCGATGGTGGAAGCAGGCCCGCCGCGACACCCCGGACCTGCTGACCTTCTCCACCTCGATGCTCGTCAACGACGCGGCGGGCAACGTCACCGAGGCCGACTACCCCGACGCCTGGCAGAGCGAGGGCCACCAGCTGCGGCTGTCGTACCAGTTCGAGCCCGGCACGGACGCCGACGGCGTGACCGTGCACATCCCGCTGCCGGTGCTCAACCAGGTGAACGGCGGCGGGTTCGACTGGCTGATCCCGGGCCTGCGCGAGGACCTCGTGACCGAACTGATCCGGTCGCTGCCCAAGCGGCTGCGGGTCAACTTCGTGCCCGCGCCCGACGTCGCGCGCAAGGCCCTGGCACGGCTGACCCCCGAGTCCGGGCCGCTGTTGGAGTCCCTCGAACGCGCGCTGCTCGACCTGACCGGCGTGGACGTGCCGCGCGAGGCCTGGGACCTCTCACGGCTCCCCGACCATCTGAAGATCACCTACCGGGTGACCGACAAGGGACGCACGCTGGCCGAGGGCAAGGACCTGCCGGGCCTCAAGCGCACGCTCGCGCCCAAGGTCTCGGCCACCCTGTCGCGCGCCGCCGACGACATCGAGCGCACCGGGCTGCGCACCTGGGACTTCGGCGCGCTGCCCCGCACGTACGAGCAGGGCCGGGTCAAGGCCTACCCGGCGCTGGCCGACGAGGGCGACAGCGTCGCCATCCGTACCTTCGCCACCGAGGAGGAGCAGCAGCGGTCGATGTGGCGCGGCACCCGCCGCCTCGTCCTGCTGAACTCCCCGTCACCCGCCAGATACCTACAGAAGGGCCTGAGCAACCAGGCCAAACTGGTGCTCAGCCACACCCCGCACGGCAGCGTCGCGGCCCTGCTGGACGACTGCGTCGCCTGCGCCGCCGACAAGCTGATCACCTCGCACGGCGGGCCGGCCTGGGACGAGGAGGCCTTCCGCCGCCTGACCGACCACGTACGCGCGGACCTGAGCGACGAGGCCGCCGCGGTGTTCGGCCAGGCCCAGCGTGTTCTGGCCGCCGCACACGCCGTCGAGACGCGACTGAAGAGCACCAGCAGCCCGACGCTCGTCCCCGCGATGAGCGACGTACGCGCCCAGCTCTCACGCCTGATCTACCCGGGCTTCATCACCGTCACCGGCGCACGCCGCCTGCCCGACCTGCTCCGCTACCTCCGCGCCGTCGAACGCCGCCTCGACCGCCTGCCCGACGACCCCTACCGCGACCGCGAGCTGATGCAGAAGGTCCAGCAGATCGAAAGCGCCTACGTACGCGCCCGCGACGCCCGCCCAGGCGACACCGGCGTCCGCGAGGTGCGCTGGATGATCGAAGAACTACGGGTCAGCTTCTTCGCCCAGCAGTTCGGCACCGCCTACCCGGTCTCGGAGAAGCGCATCCTCAAGGCCCTGGAACGCCCGTCCACCTGAAAAGCGGAAGGTCGGCGGTTCGACCCCGCCCCTGTCCATCTCTCAGATCAGCAAGACATCAGCACGATGAACGCTACGAGCGCTTCGACGGCCGGTCGAGCTCGGCCGCGAAGAGAGCCGGCGCCGCCTTCAAGACCGCATTCGCGCGGCGAAGCTCGGCGTTCTCGGCCCGCAGGCGTTTGATCTCGGTCCTACGAATTCAGGTCCGCGCCGTCTCCGCCACACCGATACCCAACTTCGCCGTAGCCGCCTTCATCGCGGCCCTCTCGGTCGGGTGGTTCATTCAGCAGAGACCAGCCTCGTTCCGGTGGGTCAAGCCTTGGCACGCTGCTGCTTGAGGCGGAGCTCATCTTGGCGGACCCGGTTTTGGATGACCCGCTCGCGCCCTAGCCAGTCGGGGTTTTCGGCCTTCAAGGTCTCGATCTCGGCGGTGGTGAGAGGGCCTGTGATGTCGGCGCGGGCCAGGCCCGAGACGGAGACGCGGAGCTTGGCGGCGACGACCTGGCGGGGGTGGGGACCCTCGCGGCGCAGGTCGGCGAGCCAAGAGGGCGGGTCGGCCTGGAGTGCTTTCAGCTCGTCCCGGGAGACGACGCCCTCCTGGAATTCGGCGGGCGCTGCCGACAGCAGGATCCCCAGCTTCTTGGCCGCGGTCGCGGGCTTCATGGTCTGCGGGGCCTTCGCCTTGGGCGTGCTCATGATCTCAAGGGTAGCCAGCGGAAAGAGTCGTCTGGACGCGGCTAGGCTGCGGAGGTGACCAAGAGTGAGTTCCGGCTGGCCTACGCGCCGGGAGTGACGCCCGGAAAATGGGCCCGGGTATGGGCCGAGCGGGTACGGGAGGTGCCGCTTCGGCTGCTCCAGATGCCCACCGCCGAGGCTGTCCTCCTGCTACGGGACGGCGGCGTGGACGCGGCGTTCGTGCGCCTGCCCGTCGACCGCGAGGCTCTCCACGTGATCCCGCTGTACCTGGAGACGACCGTGATCGTGGTGCCGAAGGATCACGCGGTGGCCGCAGTCGAGGAGGTGGAGCTTGCCGACATCGCCGACGAGCAGGTGTTCGAGCCGCTCGACGAGGTCTTGGCCTGGGTCGACCGCCCCGGGCAACCCGCCTTCACCCGTCCCGAGAGCACGTCGGACGCGATCGAGCTGGTGGCGTCGGGGGCCGGCGTACTACTGCTCCCTCAGTCTCTGGCCCGTCTCCACCACCGCAAGGACCTCACCTACCGCACCGTGGCCGACGCCCCTCAGTCCCAGATCGGCCTGGCCTGGCTCGAGGCCGAGACGACCGACCTCATGGACGAACTGATCGGCATCGTCCGCGGCCGCACCCCCAACAGCTCCCGTGGCCGTACTCCCCAACAACAACCCACCCGTAAGAAGCCCCCGCAAAAGCATCCCACCCCCAAGCCCAAGCCTCGCCGCCGGACCCGCCGCCCGACGTGAATAGGGTCAGCGCACCGACACCGGACCGCAACGACGCTCGAACCCTGTATCCAGGAGAAACGCCAGCCTCGATGCCGTGGTCCGTTAGTGCGGGATGCTGCGCCTCTCACGCCGTTCTATCCGTTCGCGAAACGACTCGATCACCGCGCGCACTTCGTACTGGGTGTCGGTGTCAATGAGCTCGTTGAGGTAAAGGAGCCGGCGCGTCAGCCCCGCGAGATCTACGGCGAAGTACATGGCCATCAAGGGGTTGACGAACAGCTCGCTGCCACGCGTGCGCTCGGTGAACCGGACGTCACCGAATTCGCCCCGGATCGCGGCAGCGATCTGGCCGTTGACGATGCTGGGCCTCGCCGCGGTGTGCAGTTACGCATGCGCGACCGCGTCGAGGTAGAGCTTCGCCTCCTGGCTGTTACTCGGAATCGTCAACGCGCCCAGGTACGCTCCGTCGCGATCGAGGGCCGTCAGGTTCTCCAGCACGTGCGCATGGCATACACCGTGGTAGGCGTCGATGCCGAAGCCCAGGCAGACCACCAACCGTACGGGCACGTCGACCCCGGCGATGGCCGCCAGGCTGGTCATACGTCAATGAGATCCAGCGCGCTGAACGACAGGTTCGCAAGGTGCACCGTCTTACCGAGGTCCATCAGCGCGAACGCCAGCGGTAGTCCGGCATAGACGTCGAAGCCGCCCCCGGCACCGGCCACCAGGATCCGTTCGGAGTCCTTCAGGGCAGCGAACAAGCGCGGCTCGTGCAGGGATGTCATGCTTCACGACTTTAGAGATGATCGGACACGCTCATTTGATGTCGGACCAGTGCCAGCTGATTGAAAGGCCTCGAGGCGCTCTTCGCTCCGAGGCCTTGCAACGGTTCGTCTTACCTGGCAGCCGGGCTCCGCTCCGGCTCCAGTGTGGTGTCGCTCAGGACGTACGGGGTGCCGGTGGTGCCCACCTGGGCCCGACGACCGGGGGCACGACGCAGCCGAATCAAACGTGCTTCATGATCTCGTGTCAATAGCCCGAATTCTGGCCGTATGCCCCTCTTTCGCAACGGCGCCGGTGGGCGATCAGCCAGGTGGCCACCCACCCGGGTGGGCAGCGTCCTGCGGGGCGGCGATACCCGGACGTATACGCACGTACGTGGTACTTAGCGTTACGAATTATTCAAGGGTTGAGGTCGGCTGGTGTCGCCGATCGGGATGCGGGATACCTCTGAGTCGTGGCCTTGGTGATCAGGGCCGCCCAGCGATTTGGGGGAAATCAGTGCTCAAGAAGCTCACCGCAACGGGGATCCTGGCAGGGGCGGCCGCGGGCGTCGTCCTGCTCGGCGGTCCCGCTCACGCGACCCGTCCTGCTGCCATTTCAGACGTTCCGGCCGCCTGCGTCTACACCACGCCCGGCTACGTCCCGCCGGACTGGTGCGCCAACTACGTGCCGAACCCGTACGCTCCGCCGGTCGCGTACGCTCCGCCGACCACGTACTACCCGCCGGTCACGGTGATTCGGCCGGCCCCGTACTACCCCGGCTACGGCTGGGACCGGGGTCATCACGGTGAGTGGGGCGGTCACCCGCACCACTGGCACCGCTAGTCCGCCTCGGTAAGGGGGCCTGCCGCAACGCAACACCGCGGTCAGGCCCCTCACTTCCGGGTGGGGCGCGAGCGTGCGAACGCGTTGAGCTTTGCCGGGTTCATGACCCACAGGAGCGTGTTGATGCCCTCCGGCAGGGCCTCGATGGTCAGCAGCGCGGCATCGGTACCGTCGCGGGAGATCAGAGCGCCGGGGCGCCCGTTCACCTCGACCCATTCAATGTTCGTACCTGGCCAGAAGCGTGGGCTGAAGGCGACGAGGAACCTCGCGACGCGGGTGCGGCCGGTCACCGGGACCCTCGCGGCACCCCTGATGCCGTCGCCGTCGGTGTAGCTGACGACGTCCGCGGCGAAGAGGTCCTCGAGGGCGGCGACGTCGCCCGCACGTGCGGCGGCGAGGAAGACCTTCAGGAGCCGACGGTGCTCGGCCGTGTCGACGGGTTCGCGCCGCTCGGCGGACAGGCCCTTGCGGGCGCGGCTGACGATCTGGCGGGTGTTGACGACGCTGAGCCGCAGGATGTCCGCGATCTCGCCGTACGGGTAGTCGAAGGCCTCACGGAGGATGTACGCCGCGCGTTCGGTGGGGCTGAGCTTCTCCAGCAGGAGCAGGACGGCGAACTCCAGTGCCTCTCCGCGTTCGGCACCCACCGCCGGGTCGGCGCTGGTGTCGACGGGTTCGGGCAGCCAGGGTCCGACGTACGTCTCGCGGCGTGCCCTGGCGGACTGGGCGACGTTGATGGCCAGGCGGGTGGTCGTACGCGCGAGGAAGGCCGGTGGGTCGATCACGACCGTGCGGTCGGTCTTCTGCCAGCGCAGCCAGACCTCCTGAAGGATGTCCTCGGCCTCCGCCGCGCTCCCGAGCATGCGGTAGGCGATGCCGAACAGGCGTGGGCGCAGCTCCAGGAACGCGGCTGCGGCCTGGTCGAGCCCGCCATCGATACCCGGCTGGTTTCCGCGCATGTACCGCCTGCCCGATTACCGTCCGTTACTTCCCTCAGAGCCTACCGAAGGCGATCTGAGGCAGGCCGCGGCGAGGGGCCCGGGGATCGGCGCCGCGGCCTGCCCGAAAGGACGCGCACTGGGTGTGCGCGCCTGGCAGGTCGCGGCGGAGGTGCTCGCCGCGGCCTGCCAGGGATGGCGTACACCGGAGGTGAACGCCTGGCCTCGAGCCGACCGATGGCTCGGGCCGTCAGCTGAGACCAGATGGCGCGCGCGTTTGTGACATCCAGGGCCGAGGGGGCTGTCACAGATCGCGGGGCTGTCCTGTCTTAGCTGGCGACCGGCGGCAAGGGGTGCCCCGGCGTACAGGAAGGCCTTACATGGAGATCGTGGTCATCGGCGGCACCGGCCAGGTCGGGTCCAAGCTCGTCGCGAACCTGCGCGAACTCGGACACGAGGCGGTACCGGCGGCGCCGAGCACCGGCGTCAACACTCTCACCGGCGAGGGGCTCGCCGGCGTCCTGGCCGGCGCGTCCGTGGTGATCGACGTGTCCAACTCGCCGTCGTTCGAGGACGGCCCGGTGCTGGAGTTCTTCGAGACCTCCACGCGTAACCTGCTGGCCGCCGAGGCGGACGCGGGCGTCGGGCACCACGTCGCGCTGTCGGTGGTGGGGAGCCAGCGGCTGCCCGACAGCGGCTACCTGCGGGCGAAGTTCGCGCAGGAGAAGCTGATCGAGGGCTCGTCGATCCCGTTCTCGATCGTGCAGGCGACGCAGTTCTTCGAGTTCGTCCGCAGCATCGCCGACGCGGGCACCGAAGACGGCGCGTTCCGGGTGGCCCCGGTGTCCTTCCAGCCCATCGCGGGCGACGACGTGGCCCGCGTGGTCGGCGACGTCGCCGTGGGCGCACCGGTGAACGGCAGGGTGGAGGCCTGCGGGCCGGAACGCTTCCCGATGGACGCGTTCTACCGCGACGCCCTCGCCGACTGGAACGACCCGCGCGAGGTGATCACCGACCCGCACGCGCGCTACTTCGGTACGGAGCTGGGCGAGCGTTCTCTGGTACCGGTCGGCGAGGCGATTCTCGGTGAGATCCGGTTCGGCGACTGGTCCAGCCGCGTCCCCACAGGCGAGTAGCCGTACGTGCTCCTAGGCGGTCAGTTCGCGCTCCAATGGGGTGCGGAAGCGGGGCGTGACGCGGACCGGGCCGATCCAGGCGCTCAGGTCCGCCGCCCGTTTCGTGACCGCCTCGGCCGTCTCGGCGCCGACGTCCTCGAAGAGGCGGTGGACGATCTCTCCGTCGGCGCGCTGGGCCCAGCCGCCGATCACGCGGCCGTCCGCCCAGACCGTTGGGCCGGGGTTGCCCGACCGGTCGAACAGGCGGGGGGCGTACGGGCCGAGGTACCAGTCGCGGCCGGTCCAGCCCATGAGGGTCGGGTCCAGGGCCGGCAGCAGGGCCACCCACGGCGCGGGTTCCGGCGTCGGGTCCGCGTCGCCGGCGAGGACGAGGCCCGGTGTGCCGTCGAGGTCGACCTCCTCGGTCTCGACGTGGGCCAGCGCCGCCTTGATCCGGGTACGGGGCAGGCCGGTCCACCAGGCGAGGTCGGCCAGCGTGCCGGGCCCGTACGCGGCCAGCCAGCGGCGTACCAGTTCGGCGGACGCGGTCTCCGCGGGCAAGGACGGGATGCCGCCCGGCAGCCATGACTCGACCGGAGACCAGCGGAACCGGCTGCTCGTCCACGAACCGCCCGGCCGCCCGCGTACGATCCGGCCGTCGGCGGACAGGCCGAGCAGGACCCGCCCGGTGATGGCCGGCCGCGACGCGTACTTCTTACCGGGCGACAGCGTGATCCGCTCCTGGAGGCGCGGCTCGTCGGCGGACAGGTCCGTCGCGTACGCCTCGCCCCGGGCCCGCAGCGCGGCGAGCGTGCCGTCCTCGACCTCGCTCAGCCAGGCGGCGTCGCCGACGCCCGCCTCCTCGAGAAACCGGAGCGTACGGCGGCGCTCGAGCCGTGCGACGTCGTCGGCGCAGGCCGCCTGGGCCACCGGCACGAGCTCGGCCGGGACGGCGAACACCGTTCGCCGCATGCACAGCATCCGCAGCAGCAGGCGATCGTCGTAGAGCGCCCGGTCGATCGCCACGACGTCCGGCGTGCTCAGCCGCGCCGCGGCGGCCAGGTACACCGTCGCCGGGTCGCTCCCGTGCAACGCCACCAGCGCCCGCGCGACCTCCAGGGGCGTCTCCGCCGGCGCCGCGAGACGATGCCGCACCCCTACCCGCGCCCGCCGCTCCGCCCCATCGATCCGCCGCGCCACCATCCGCCGATTATGGCCGAGACGACCGTTTCCAAGGCCGGGGACAGACCAGGCCGGGACAGACCGGGACCGGATCGAGACAGCCGGGCCGCGCCGTCACGGCGCCAGGACCGGGCTGAGCCGAGCAGGCCGGGCTCGGGCGAGGGACCCTCTTGGACGGCCTAAGCTCGGCCGCATGACCTCTGACGTCGCCGAGCAGCCCGGGGTCGGCCCGCACCCGCTTCCCTGGCCGGACGACGCCCGGCTTGATCCCGCGTTGCTGGCGGACGGTGACCGGCGCAACGTCGTCGATGGTTACCGCTACTGGAGCAACGAGGCGATCGTCGCGGACCTGGACGCCCGCCGGCATCCGTTCCATGTCGCGATCGAGAACTGGCAGCACGATTTCAACATCGGCGCGGTCGTGCGCAACGCCAACGCGTTCCTGGCGGCCGAGGTGCACATCGTGGGCCGCCGCCGCTGGAACCGCCGGGGCGCCATGGTGACCGACCGCTACCAGCATGTCCGCCACCATCCGGAGACCGGCGACTTCCTCGCCTGGTGCCGCGAGCGCGACCTGCCCGTGGTGGGGATCGACAACCTGCCCGGTTCGCGGCCGATCCAGAGCGCGGAGCTGCCGCGCGCGTGCGTGATGCTGTTCGGCCAGGAAGGCCCCGGTCTGTCCGAGGAGGGCCGGGCCGCCGCCGACGTCGTACTGCACATCCCGCAGTACGGCTCCACGCGCTCGATCAACGCCGGGGTGGCCAGCGGGGTGGCCATGTACGAGTGGATCCGCCGGCACGCGGAGCCGTGAACGATCAGTGCGTGTCCAGCCGGTACGCCCGGGCCTGGAGGCCGTACAGCTCGCCGAAGACCCCGCCCGCCGCGAGGAGTTCGGCCGGTGCGCCCTGTTCGACGAGCCGGCCGCGGTCCAGGACGTACACCTGGTCGGCGTGGCGCACGCTGGCGAGCCGGTGGGTGATCAACAGGACGGTACGCCCGTCGGCGTGCTCGCGGATGCGTTCGAACAGGGCGTGCTCGGCGCGGGCGTCCAGGGCGGCGGTCGGTTCGTCGCAGATCAGCAGGGCCGCGTCGCGGTGGAATCCGCGCGCGACCGCGATGCGCTGCCACTGGCCGCCTGACAGCTCGTGGCCGTCCTTGAAGCGCCGGTCCAGCAGGGTGTCGTAGCCGTGCGGCAGCGTCGCGATCACCTCGTCGGCGCCGGAGGCCGCCGCGGCCTCGGCGATGGTCACGTCGGCCGTCGTACGTCCCATGGCGATGTTGTGCCGCGCGGTCATCGGCCAGTGGGTGTAGTGCTGCGGGATCATCGCGACGTTCTGTCGTAGCCGGTCGAGGTCGATGTCGCTCAGTAGAGTCCCGTCCCAGTGCACCTCGCCGTCGTCCGGCGTGTAAAGCCCGGCGAGGATCTTGGCGAGGGTGGTCTTGCCGGAGCCGTTCTCGCCGACCAGGGCCACGACCTGCCCCGCGCGGATCCGCACGGACACGCCGCTCAGCGCGGGCCGGTCCGCGCCCGGGTAGGTGAAGCCCACGTTGTCGGCGGTGATCACCTCGAACCTGTCCGGCACCGGCCGGTCGCGTTCGGCGGGGATGCGCTTCTCGGCGTCGGCGCAGAAGTCGAGGTAGTCGGAGAAGTACAGGCCGGCCTCGTAGCAGCGGTTGACGGCGTTGAGGAGGTTCGTCAGGGAGGACTGGCCGGTACGGATCGCCAGGACGGCGGTGCCGGCCACCGCGAGGTGCAGGGCCCCGACCGCCAGGAGCGCGCCGAGGGCGACGTACACCGCGGCCGTGGCGACGCCGCCGGCCATGTCGCCCAGGACCCGTACGACGGTCTGCCGCCGGGCCAGGTCGACGTGGATGTCGCGCTCGCGTACGGCGAGCCGGTCGTGCTCGCGGGCCAGGAAGGGGCGCATCGTGAAGGCACGGATCTCGGCGGCGGACTCACGGTCGGCCATCAGGTCGGCGAGGATCCACTTGCGGCGGCGCACCGCCGACAGCACAAAGATCGCCAGGTAGCGCATGCGCGCCGCGTGCCCGGCCGCCCAGCCGTCGGGGATCGCGGTGATCAGCAGCAGCGGCAGCAGTACGGGGTGCAGGACACCGAGCGCGCCCGCGGCGGCGGCCAGCCCGATCAGCCCCGTGAGGATGTCGATCGCCGCCTCGACCACCGGCGCCGCCTCCAGGAGGCCGCGGTCGCGGGCGCGGTGCATGGCGTCGTGGAAGGCGGTGTCGTCGAACGCCGGCAGCTCCACCCGTGTCGTGAGGTCGAACAGGCGTTTCTCGACGAGGTGGTCGACCTGCGGTTTCAGGCGTGACTGCGACCAGCCCGCGGCGGCCTGCAGCCCGGCGCGGAATGCGGTCGCGACGGCGACGACGACCAGTGACGGCAGCGCCGCGCGTACCCGGTCGGGGGTGGCGCCCCCGGCGAAGAGGGCTCGCAGGACGCCGGTCGTGGCGAGCAGGCCGTAGGCGGTGAAGATGCCCGCGGCGAACTGCAGCACCACGGTCGCGACCGTGTCGAAGGGGCTCGCGCGCCACGCCAGCCGGGCGGCGGCGCCGATCAGGGCGGGCAGCCGCCGCGTCATGCCGCCGAGGCCGGCCGAGGCGAGGTCGGCGAGGTGGGTCTGCCAGGGCGGGAGGTTCATCTCCGCCGCGTGCGTCGCGGGATCCGGCAGCCCGGTCTTCCTGCGGAGCAGGCCGCGCATTACTCATCCCGCTGGGGAGGCAGCATGGATGGATCATTCCCGCCGGACCGCAACGTATCAGGCGTGAAACCCCACGTAATCGGAAAAATCAGCGGTCGAGCGAGCCCAAACCGGTCCACGTGAGATCCAGCATGTGGCGCGCGGCCTCCTCGGAGGTCACCTCGGGGTTGCGGGCCCGCCACAGGGCCATCCGCTCGGACGCGCCGATGATGATCTCGGCGTACGCCTCCAGCGCGCGCTTGGGCCGGTCCGGCGCGAAGTGCTCCAGCAGCGACACGGTCAGGCCGGTCTGCTGCCGCCGCATCTCCTCGATCTCGTCGGCGGCGCCGCCGAGCAGGACGGGCTCCTGGAGCAGGATCAGCCAGGACCGCCGGTGCGCCTCGTTGAACCGGAAGTAGGCGAGGTAGCCGCGGTAGAGCATCTCCTCGGCCGTGCCGACCTCCGCGACGGCTCGCTCGGTGGCGTCGCGCAGCTCGGCGCGCGCCCGGCCGATGGTCGCGAGCAGGAGACCCTCCTTGGAGCCGAAGTACTCATAGAGCATCGGCTTGGACAGCCCCACACGTACGGCGATCTCCTCCATGGTGACGGCCGCGTAGCCCTGCTCGGCGAACACCTCTTCGGCGACGTCGAGCATCTGCCGCTCGCGGTCCGCACGTGACATCCTCCGGCGCGTGCTCTCCACGGTGTGAACTCTATCTCACAACCTACTGCCGGTAACTTACCGCTGGTAACCTACCGGCAGTAAGCGACCCGGGAGGACCCGTGAACATCGCGATCATCGGCTCCGGCTTCGCCGGCCTCGGCATGGCGATCCAGCTCAAGAAGGCCGGCCACGACGACTTCGTCGTTCTGGAGAAGGACGACGACCTCGGCGGCACCTGGCGCGACAACCGGTATCCGGGTTGCGCCTGCGACGTGCCGTCCCACATGTACTCGTTCTCGTTCGAGCTGAACCCGAACTGGTCACGGATGTTCGCTCCGCAGCAGGAGATCTGGGACTACCTGCGACGCTGCGTCGACAAGTACGACATCGCCTCGCACATCCGCTACGGCAGCGCCGTGGACTCACTCGAGTGGCAGGACGAGGAGCGGCACTGGAAGGTCTCGCTCTCCGACGGGACGGTGCTCACCCCCAGGGCCGTCGTCTCCGGGATCGGCGCGCTGCACGTGCCCTCCATCCCGGCCGTGCCCGGCGCCGAGCGCTTCGGCGGCGCGGCGTTCCACTCCGCGCAGTGGGACCACTCGGTCGACCTGACCGGCAAGCGCGTCGCCGTGATCGGCACCGGCGCGTCGGCCATCCAGTTCGTGCCCAAGATCGCCGAGGACGCGGAGCGGTTGCACGTCTTCCAGCGGACCCCGCCGTGGATCCAGCCCAAGCCCGACTTCACGCTCCCCCGTGGGGCGCGCCGCGTCTTCCGCCACGTCCCCGGCGCGACGCGCGCCTTCCGCAACACCATCTATTGGGCGCTGGAGACCCGCGCGGTCGGCTTCACGCTCGACCCGAGGCTGATGGCGCCGCAGGAGAAGCTCGCCCGCGCGCACATCGCGCGCCAGGTCGAGGACCCGGACCTGCGCGCGAAGGTCACCCCCGACTACACCATCGGCTGCAAGCGCATCCTGCTGTCGTCCGACTACTACCCGGCGCTGTCCAAACCGCATGTCGACGTGGTCACCGACGGCATCGCCGAGATCACCGAGACCGGCCTGGTCACCGAGGACGGCACCGCGTACGACGTCGACGTGATCATCTACGGCACCGGCTTCAAGGTCACCGACGCGCTCAACGAGCAGCCCATCATCGGCCGCGGCGGGCTGAAGATCCAGGAGGCGTGGGCGGACGGCATCGAGGCCCACCACGGCGTGACGATCGCCGGCTTCCCCAACTTCTTCATGCTGCTGGGCCCCAACACCGGGCTCGGCCACAACTCTGTCGTCTTCATGATCGAGTCGCAGGTCAAACACGTGCTGAGCTGCCTGCGGCTGCTCTCGGACGAGAAGTCCGACGTGATCGAGGTGCGTCACGACGCCCAGAAGAGGTTCAACCGGCGACTCCAGCGGCGGCTGGGCAAGGCGGTCTGGAACGAGGGCGGCTGCAAGAGCTGGTACCTCGACGACCAGGGCGTCAACCGTACGCTGTGGCCCGGCTTCACCTTCGAGTACTGGGCCCGCACCCGGCGCGCGCGCAAAAACGACTACGAACTCTCGCGCTGATGTGATCCGCTGACCGGATGAGCGACCATCTCGGCCCCTCCGTCGACGTACGACCGCTGTTCGGCCCGCAGCACGCGGCGTTCACCGCGATGCTGCGCGGCCTCGCCCCGGAGGAGTGGACGCGGCCCACGGTCTGCCCAGGCTGGAGCGTCCAGGACGTCGCGGCACACGTCCTCGGCGACCATCTCGGCCGGCTGTCGCGGCACCGCGACGCGTACACGACGCCGGCGCCGGGCGGGGGCGAGCCCTTCCCGGCGTTCCTCGACCGGATCAACGAGGAGTGGGTGGCCGCCGCCCGGCTGCGGATCGGCCCGGCGCTGCTCATCGACCTGATCGAGGTCGCCGGCGACCAGATCGCGGCGTTCTGGCCGACCGTCGACCTCGCGGCGCCCGGCGCGCGGGTGACCTGGGCGGGGCCGGGCCCGGCCCCGGAATGGCTCGACGCGGCGCGCGACTTCACCGAGTACTGGACGCACCACGCGCAGATCGCCGAGGCGACCGGGCGCCCGCTGCCGGGCGACCTCGACCTGGTCGTCGACGTGTTCATGCGGGCGCTGCCGCACACGCTCCGCGACGTCGCCGCGCCCGCGGGCACGGCCGTCGAGGTGGTCGCCGCACCGGGCTCCTGGACCTGCGTACGCGGCGCGGAGGGCTGGGCGCTCTCGCCCGCGACCGAACGCCCGGCCGCACGTGTCGAGCTGGATCCCGACACCGCCTGGCGCCTGTGCACGCGCGGGATCACGCCCGACGAGGCCGCCGTACGGGCGCGGGTCTCCGGCGACGAGCGGCTGACCTCCACCATCCTGACGATCGTCTCGATCATCTGGGATCCGGCGTGAGGTAAATTCGAACGCGGTTCGGATTCTCCCCTTGGAGTGTGCATGAGCTTCACCTCGCCCGCCGACGTCCGCGAACGCCTGGCGGCCGTGGGCTACCTGCCCGACGACGCGATCGCCACCACGGTCTACCTGGCCGCCGCGCTGGGCAAGCCGCTGCTGGTCGAGGGGCCCGCCGGCGTCGGCAAGACCGAGCTGGCCAAGGCGGTCGCCCAGATCACCGACGCGCTGCTCGTACGGCTCCAGTGCTACGAGGGCCTCGACGAGCCGCGTGCCCTGTACGAGTGGAACTACAAGAAGCAGCTCCTGCGCATCCAGGCGGCCGGCGACGAGTCGTGGGACGTCACCCACGACGACATCTTCACCGAGGAGTTCCTGCTCGAGCGCCCGCTGCTGACCGCGATCCGGCGCGAGGACCCGACCGTGCTGCTCATCGACGAGACCGACAAGGCCGACGTCGAGGTCGAGGGCCTGCTGCTGGAGGTCCTGTCGGACTTCCAGGTGACCATCCCGGAGCTGGGCACGATCACCGCCGTACGCCGGCCGTTCGTGGTGCTGACCTCCAACGCGACGCGCGAGCTGTCCGAGGCGCTCAAGCGCCGCTGCCTCTACCTGCACCTTGACTACCCCGAGCCGGCGCGTGAGCGCGACATCGTACGGGCGCGGGTGCCGGGCATCGAGGAGGCCCTCGCCGAGCGGCTCGCGCAGACGGTGGCCACCCTGCGCACGCTCGAGCTCAAGAAGGCCCCGTCCATCGCGGAGACCATCGACTGGGCGCGTACGCTCCTCGCGCTCGGCGCCGACGACCTCGACGAGGGCACCATCGACGCGACCCTCGGCGTCGTCCTGAAGCACCACTCCGACCAGGAACGCGCCCGCAAGGAGCTCAATGGCTCTTCTCGATAGGCACATCGGGTTCGTCGCGGCCCTGCGCGAGGCGGGCCTGCCGGTGTCGCTGGCCGAGGGGCTCGACGCGGTGCACGCGATGGAGGCGATCGACCTCACCGAGCGCGAGTCGCTGCGCGCGGCGTACGCGGCGACGACCGTGAAGCGGCCCTCGCACCGTGAGGCCTTCGACCTGCTGTTCGACCTGTGGTTCCCGCCGGTGAGCGGCAGCCCCGAAACGGCCAGGGACCGGCCGGCCTACGACGACCCCGAGCTGGGACGGCTCCGCGACGAGCTGAGCCGGCTCCTCCTGGAGGGCGACGACGACGCGCTGCGGTCGTTCGCGGTCGGCGCCGTCGGCGCCTTCGGCCGTGGGTCCGGCGGCAACGGCCAGTGGTTCTCCTACCAAGTGCTACGGACGCTGTCGCCCGAGACGCTGATGGCCGGGCTGCTGAACGCCGTCCTCAACGAGCGCGGCGGGTTCGACGAGCGGGTCGCGCGGCAGATGTTCACGCGCCGCATCGAGCGGTTCCAGCGGTTCGTGGGCGACGACGTACGCCGCAGGCTCGCCGAGGAGACCGGCGCCGAGCGCATCGCGCGGGCCAACGCACGGCCACCCGTCGAACAGGTCGACTTCCTGCGGGCGACGCGCGCCGACCTCGCTGCGCTGCGGCGCGAGATCTACCCGCTCGCGCGCCGCCTCGCGACCCGCCTCACCGTCCGCCAGCGGCACGGGCGGCGCGGGCGCCTCGACTTCCGACGTACGATCCGCACCTCGCTGTCGACCGGCGGCGTCCCGCTGACCACCCACCACCGGCCGCGCCGCCCGCACAAGCCGGAGCTCGTCGTGCTCTGCGACGCCAGCGACTCGGTGTCCTCGTTCGCGCACTTCACGCTGCTGCTGACGTACGCGCTGCGCGAGCAGTTCAGCAAGGTTCGCGCGTTCGCGTTCATCGACGGGCTGGATGAGATCACGAAGTACTTCGCGCCCGGCGCGGACGTGGCCGAGGCGATGACGCGGATGACCCAGGAGGCCGACCTCGTCTGGGTGAGCGGGCACAGCGACTACGGGCGCGCGTTCGGCCTGTTCGAGGACCGGTACGCCACCGCGATCACCCCGAAGACGTCCCTGCTGATCCTCGGCGACGCGCGCACCAACTACCAGGCGCTCAACCTGGAGACGGTCGAGCGTCTCGCCGCGCGGGCGCGGCACGCGTACTGGCTGAACCCCGAGCCCACGCGCGACTGGGACTCCGGTGACTCGGCGGCCTCCGCGTACGGGAGGGTCGTCCCGATGCACGAATGTCGCAATCTGACCCAGCTTGCGGAGTTCGTAGAGACCCTCGCCTGAAATTATTAACTGTCAGTCTGATCCCGATTACTCCGCTGCATCTCGGGTAGACGCCGGACATGACCGAAGTGGCGATCTTCGACGTGGACGGGACGTTGGTGGACACCGACCACCTCCACGCCGTGACGTGGTGGGAGGCGTTCCGCCGGCACGGCCACGCGGTGGACATGGCCGACGTGCACCGCGCGATCGGCATGGGGTCGGACCGGCTCCTCGACCACCTGCTGCCCGAAGACCGCGACCTCGGCTCCGATGACGACATCCGCGCGGCGCACCGCGCGCTGTACGGCACGCACTGGACGCGGCTGCGCGCCTTCGACGGCGTCGCCGACCTGCTCCGGCAGCTGGACAAGAGCCCCTTGATGGAGGACATCGTGGCGCTTCGCGCCGATTGACCGGCCGCCTGAACGGTGGGGCTGGCGGGGTTCACCGTTCAGGACCTACGGCGAGCCGACCCTGACGGGACACACTGACCCGCGGTGTCACATTCGGGGCTCCGAGGTCAATCCCCGATCTGTCCTCATGCGGTCTCACGATATTCAACACAGCGTCAATACGCCGTCGTAGTCTGCTCCGGCATCCATTACCGGACAGTAGGAGACGGCGTTGAAGGATCTGACTCGGCGCGGCTTCATCGCCGGAACAGCGGGGATGGTGGCGGCCGGGGTCGCCGCGCCCCATGTCGCGTGGGCGGCGGACGAACTGCCCGACCCCGAACAGTCCGGTATCGACCACATCGTCGTCGTGATGATGGAGAACCGGTCCTTCGACCACTACCTCGGCTGGCTGCCCGGCGCGGACGGCAAGCAGGCCGGCCTGACGTACACGGACGCCGCCGGCGCCGCGCACCAGACCCACCACCTGACCGTCCCCCACGGCTGCGGGTTCAACGACCCCGACCACTCCTACGAGGGCGGCCGCACCGAGTTCAACAACGGCGCGTGCGACGGCTGGCTGCGTGCGGGCAGCAACGACGCGCTGTCCATCGGCTACTTCGAGGGTGCCGACCTGGGCTTCTACGGCCGCGCCGCGCAGGAGTGGACGGTCTGCGACCGCTACTTCGCGTCCGTGATGGCGCCGACCTTCCCGAACCGGTTCTTCCTGCACTCCGCAACGACCGACCGTAAGACCACGTCGGTGGACCAGATCGCCACGATGCCCGCGATCTGGGACCGTCTCTCGGACAAGGGCGTGACGGGCCGCTACTACTTCAGCGACGTGCCCATCACCGCCCTGTACGGCACCCGGCACCTCGGCATCAGCCGCCCGATCCTGGAGTTCTACGCGCAGGCGGCGCTCGGCGCACTGCCGCCGGTCTCCTTCGTCGACCCGAGCTTCCTCGGCGAGGCCATCCCCGGCATGGCCGAGGACGAGCACCCGCTCGCCGACATCCGGCTCGGCCAGCACTTCCTCGGTAAGGTTCACGACGCGATCGTGTCCAGCCCGAACTGGGAGCGCACCGTGCTCGTCGTCACCTACGACGAGTGGGGCGGTTTCTTCGACCACGTGCCCCCGACGGTCGCCCCGGACCCGAACCCCGACCTCGGCATGGGCCAGCGCGGCTTCCGCGTCCCCTGCGTGGTGATCTCGCCCCGCGCCAAGCGCGGCCACGTCGCGCACGGCGTGTACGACCACACCTCGGTCCTGAAGATGATCGAGTGGCGGCACGGGCTCGAGCCGCTGACCGTACGCGACGCGGCGGCCAACAACCTGGCCGAGGTCCTGGACTTCACCAACCCGCCGAACCTCACGGCGCCGAAGTACAACGTGCCGCTGCCCATCACCCTCGGCTGCATCCTGCCGGACCACGCCCATTCCGGCGAGGACTGGCCGGAGCTGGCGCGGCTCGCCCGCCAGCGCGGCTTCACGCTGCCGGACGGCGTCGGCCACTGACCCTCGACGTCACAGGTACGGGAGGGGCAGACTGGTTCATCCGTCAACCACTTGGAGGTTCCGGATGTCCACCCGTACGACGCCGCCATTCCGCGCCGACCACGTCGGAAGTCTGCTCCGACCGGCGAAGCTGTTGCGCGCACGCGACGGCTTCGCCGCCGGGAGCGTGAGCGCCGACGAGCTGCGCGCGGCCGAGGACGATGCCATCCGGTCCGTGGTCAGGATGCAGGAGGAGGTCGGCCTGCGCACCGCAACGGACGGGGAGTTCCGCCGCACCTCCTGGCACATGGACTTCATCTACCGCCTCGGCGGGATCGACCCGGCGCCGGAACAGCTGAAGGTCCACTTCCGCAACGAGGCCGGTGACCTGGACTTCATGTCCGCCGCGCTGAAGGTGCACGACCGCGTACATCTCGACGAGACGATCTTCGCCGACGACTTCCGCGCGCTGGCCGGCATCGCGTCGACGAACACCCCGAAGCTGACGATCCCCTCCCCCAACATGGTCCACTACCGCGGTGGTCCCGCGTCCATCGACCAGGCCGTCTACCCGGACATCGAGGAGTTCTGGTCCGACCTCGCGTCGGCCTACGCCGAGCAGGTCCGCCGGGTCGGCGAGCTTGGCTGCACGTACCTCCAGTTCGACGACACCAGCCTCGCGTACCTGAACGACCCGGCCCAGCGCGCCGAGATCGCCGCGCGTGGCGACGACGCCGACCACATCCACCTGCGGTACATCAAGCAGATCAACGCGGCCCTCGCCGGCCGCCCCGACGGCATGACCGTCACCACCCACATGTGCCGCGGCAACTTCCGCTCCTCGTGGGCGGCCGAGGGCGGGTACGACTTCGTCGCCGAGGCGCTCTTCGGCGAACTGGGCGTCGACGGCTTCTTCCTGGAGTACGACGACGCGCGCTCCGGCGGCTTCGAACCCCTGCGGTTCGTCCCGAAGGACAAGATGGTCGTGCTCGGCCTGGTCACCACCAAACACGGCGAGCTGGAGTCCAAGGACACCCTCAAGCGCCGCATCGAGGAGGCGACGAAGTACATCGACCTCGACCAGCTCTGCCTGTCACCGCAGTGCGGCTTCTCCTCCACGGTCGAGGGCAACGTCCTGACTTACGAGCAGGAGGTCGCCAAGCTGCGCCTCATCGTCGAGACCGCCGAAGAGGTCTGGGGCTGAGAGCCCGCGCGGGTAGGGACTGCGCGGGCTCTAGGTCAGCGTACGAGGCGGAGCCTGGGGAGTTCGTCGCCGACGCGGCTGAGCAGCTCGCGGATCTCGGCGACCGGGAGGCGCAGGCTGTCGGCGAGGGCGTCCTCGGTCAGGCCCTGCTCGGCGCCGAGGTCGACGGCCTCGCCGAGCAGGGTCGGCCACTCGGTCGGGTAGTCGGCCATCGGCTCGTCGCGGCGCCAGCCGAGGCGGGCCAGGGTGATCATGCCGTTTCGGTAGAGGTCGTCGTCGACGCGGCCGAGCTCGCGGCTGCGGCGCATCAGGACCTGCACCGATACGCCCCAGGCACGCTGGACGTCCAGGAGCTGGGCGAAGTCGAGACGGGCGGGCAGGTGGCCGCCGATCTCCGCCGCCGGGGTGAGGAACTCCACGGCGAACCGGTCGGCCTCCTGCTCGTGCGTACGGCTGCCCGGCTCGGCCTCGCCGTGCAGCAGCAGGTGGCCCAGCTCGTGCGCGGCGCTGAAGCGGCGGCGCAGCGGGTTGCCGCGGTCGCGCGACAGGCAGATCAGCGGGCGCTCGAGGCCCGACGGGCGGCAGGAGAAGGCGTCGATGCGCTCCCCCGCGCCGAAGCGCGCCATGCTGACGACGGCGCCGTTGGCCTCGATCAGCCGGATCAGGTGGTGAACCGGCCCCGCGGGCAGGTCCCAGGCGGAGCGCAGCAGGCGCGCCGCGTCGTCGGGCGCGGTGCCGGGGTCGAGGCACGGCAGTTTCAGCTCTGGCAGCCGCACGATCGTCTGGATCACCCGGACCGCCTCGGCGAGGTGGCCCATCGTCGCGCGGGCCTGCCGCCGCTCGTAGCCGCGCGTCGCGCGCAGGCTACGGAAATGGGTGGCCTCCTCCGCGACCGGCAGCACCGGGCGGCCGACCGCGAAGTAGGAGACCGGCAGGCCCAGCTCGACGGCGAGACGGGTCAGCGTCTGCGGCGGCGGCGAGGTGCCGCGCTCGTAGCGGGTGAGCGCGGCGGGCGTGGTGCCGGCACGTTCGGCGAGGTCGCGCTTTGTCAGGCCGCTCCGCTCCCGCGCGAGCGTCAGCCGCGCGGGATCGAAGTCCAGGTCGGCGGGCTCGGTGACGGAAGGATGCGGGACGACCGACGGGTACGGCTGACCGCGACCGCGATGGGCGTCCACGTTCTGCCTCCTCCGTCCCCTTTCGTCACCGGCGGTGCCCCACCTTAGCCATCCGTGCCGGTTGTTCTTGCATTCGACGCGGATGTCGACCGAAATCTGTCGATCAGTTCGATTTCGAACGCCGGCGGCTCCGGCACCTCCGGGTCCGGGACCTCCGGTAGGCCGTACGGGTCTCGACCGGCCTCGACGTCCAGTTCGAGCAGCTCGCGCCAGCACACCTTGCCGCCCTCGTCGAGGTACGGCGACGACAGGAACGCGCGTACGAGCCCCTGGTGGCGGTTGCCGGCCCAGGCGAGGACGACGACGTTCGACAGGGGCACGGCGGGCAGCCCCTCGTACTCCAGCACCCCCTGGCCGGGCGCGTCGCCGCCGATGACGATCCGCGAGCGAATCCAGCTCTCGTCGTCGAACCGCAGGCCGGTGTGCTTGTCGGAATGGGTCCGGCCGTACCGCCAGGGGTAGACCAGCCAGTTGCCGCTCGCGATGGTGAACGGCGTGCCGAACCGGTCGACCGGCTGGTTCACCCGCGCCTGCGGCAGGCGCTCGGAGACCATCCGGCCGAGCGTCGCGCACAGGCAGTGGTAGCGGTCGGTGCCGTACGTCGTGTCATTGGTCCAGTCGGCGAGACGGAACCTCCACAGCGCCTGCCAGTGCGCGTAGTGCAGGCACGGCACCGCGTACGTGGTCAACATCCGTGCGGCACGCTCGCCGAGCAGGTCGCCCAGCCAGCCGTCACCGCCTGTTTCGAGTCCCGGAACGATCGACACTCGCCGGCTCCTCACGTGAGATACGCGAACGAACCGAGGATTTCATCCGATACCGACAGTGAGCCGCACGCAACACGCGAAGGCGCCGCGTACCCCGACATCGGGGTACGCGGCGCCGCGAGCCGGGACTCAGGCCTCGATGTTGGACATGACGTGCTTGACGCGCGTGTAGTCCTCGAAGCCGTACATCGACAGGTCCTTGCCGTGGCCGGAGTGCTTGAAGCCGCCGTGCGGCATCTCGGCGACGAGCGGGATGTGGGTGTTGATCCAGACGCAGCCGAAGTCGAGGCGCTTGGCCATCCGCATGGCGCGGCCGTGGTCGCGGGTCCAGACCGAGGAGGCCAGGCCGTAGCGGACGCCGTTGGCCCAGCGCACCGCCTCGTCCTCGTCGGAGAACCGCTGCACGGTGATGACCGGGCCGAAGATCTCGTCCTGGATCGCCTCGTCGTCCTGGTGCAGACCGGACACAACGGTCGGCGAGTAGAAGAAGCCCTGCTCACGAGCGCGCCTGCCGCCCGTCTCGACGGCGGCGTGCGCGGGCAGCCGGTCGATGATGCCCATCACGCGGTCGAGCTGGACGGCGTTGTTCAGCGGGCCGTACAGCACGTCCTCGTCGTCGGGCAGGCCGGTCTTGGTCTCGGCCGCCGCTGAGGCGAGCGCGGCGACGAACGCGTCGTGCACGCCCGGTCCCGCGAGCACGCGGGTGGCCGCCGTGCAGTCCTGGCCGGCGTTGAAGTAGCCGGCCTCGGCGATGGCCGCCGCCGCGGCCTCCACGTCGGCGTCGTCGAAGACGACGACCGGCGCCTTGCCGCCCAGCTCGAGATGGACGCGCTTGAGGTCGCCCGCGGCGGACCGCGCCACCTCGGTACCGGCGCGTACCGACCCGGTGATCGAGACCATCTGCGGTACGGGGTGGTCGACCAGCAGGCGGCCGGTGTCACGGTCGCCGCAGACCACGTTGAAGACGCCCGGCGGCAGGAACTCGGCCGCGATCTCGGCCATCAACGATGTCGTGGCCGGTGTTGTATCGGAGGGCTTGAGCACGACCGTGTTGCCCGCCGCGATCGCGGGCGCGAACTTCCACACGGCCATCATCATCGGGTAGTTCCACGGCGTGACCTGCGCACACACCCCGATCGGCTCGCGCCGGATCATCGAGGTGTGGCCCGCCATGTACTCGCCCGCCGACCGGCCCTCGAGGACGCGCGCGGCGCCCGCGAAGAACCGGATCTGGTCGATCATCGGCGGGATCTCCTCCGACGCCGTCAGACCGAGCGGCTTGCCGGTGTTCTCCGACTCGAGCGCGACGAGCTCGTCCGCGCGGGCCTCGAACGCGTCGGCCATGCGCAGCAGCGCGAGCTGACGCTCGGCCGGAGTGGTGTCCCGCCAGCCCTCGAAGGCGGTCGCCGCGGCCTCGAAGGCGGCATCGACGTCGGCCTGCCCGGAGATCGGAGCGGTGCCGAACGCCTCGCCGGTGACGGGGCTGATCAGATCGGCGGTACGGCCGTCGGCCGCGTCGGCCTGCGAGCCGGCGACGAAGTTACGGACGATGCGCTTCATTGCGTCCTCTCCCTAAATGGCGCGGGTGTCTCCGGAGATGCGCTGGGCCAAGTAGACCGGCACCACCGAGAGCACGATCAGTGCGGCGGCCACGACGTTGACGATCGGGGCCTGGTTGGGCCGGAACAGGTTGTCGAAGATCCAGATCGGCAGGGTCTGCACGCCCGCCCCGGCCGTGAAGGTGGTGACGATGATCTCGTCGAAGGACAGCGCGAACGCCAGGAGACCACCGGCCAGCAACGCGGAGCGGAGCAGGGGAAACGTAACGTACCTGAACGTCTGGAAGGTGTCAGCCCCGAGGTCGGCCGAGGCCTCCTCGACGCCCGTGCCGAGCCGGCGCAGCCGGGCCAGCACGTTGTTGTAGACGGTCACGATGCAGAACGTCGAGTGACCGACGATCACGGTGAACAGCCCGAGCTGGATCCCGAACGGCGACAGCACCGTACGGAAGGCGTTGTTCAGCGCGATGCCGGTGACGATGCCGGGTAGCGCGATCGGGAGGATCACCAGCAGCGACACGGTCTCCCGGCCGAAGAATCGGTACCGCTGTACGGCGAACGCCGCCATCAGGCCGAGGATCATCGCCACGGCCGTGGCGCCGAGACCGGCCTTGACCGAGGTCCACAGCGCACCGCGCACGCCGCCGTTGTCCCAGGCGCGCGTCCACCACTGACCGGTGAGGTGCGCGGGCGGCCAGCCGAAGGTCTTGTCGGCGTTGAAGGAGTTGATCAGCACCACGAGCAACGGCACGTAGATCACGGCCAGCCCGAGCACCATCGCCACCCGCAGCGCGACGCGCGCTCCACGCGACAGCGTCATGTCCGCGCTCCCCTCACAGGTTCTCCAGCGCGCCCGTACGGCGCACGGCCAGCAGGTAGATCACCATGATCGCCACCGGAACCGTGGCGACGGCGGCGGCGAACGGCAGGTTGTTGGCGGCACCCACGTTGTCGTACACGACGTTGCCGATCAACTGGCTCTTGCCACCGACGATCTTCACGGAGATGTAGTCGCCGAGCGACAGCGAGAACGTGAAGATCGAGCCCGCGACGACCGCGGGGAAGGCCACCGGCCAGATCACGGTACGGAACGTACGGAAGGACCGCGCACCGAGGTCACCCGCCGCGTCCAGCAGGGAGTTCGGCAGCCGCTCCAGGCCCGCGTAGATCGGCAGGACCATGTACGGCAGCCACAGGTAGGCGAGCGTCACGATGGTGGCCGGCAGCCCGTACCCGGGCCCGTGCAGGCCGAACGGGTCGAGCATCCAGTTGAGCACGCCGGAGCCGGAGAACATGATCCGCCAGGCGTACGCCTTGACCAGGTAGCTCGCCCACAGCGGCGTCAGCACCGCGATGACCAGCCAGCGTTGCGCGCGCGGCGAGGCGACCTTGGCCATGTAGAACGCCATCGGGAACGCGATGAGGCTGTCGACGACCGTCACGGTCACCGCGACCGTCACGCTGCGCAGCGTGATGGTGCGGTAGACGCTCATGTTCCACAGCTCCTGGAAGTTCTCCAGGTCGAACTGCTTCACCACGTTGCCGGTGAACACGTCCGTCGTCCAGAACGCCGCGACGAACAGCGCCGCGAGCGACCCCAGGTAGGCGACGACGAGCCACAGCAACGGCGCGGACAACAGACCCGCCAGCCGCAGGTAGGGCTTCCGGTGGAGCAGCCCGGCGAGCCGGTGAACCGGCCCGCCGGGCGTCGTGGGCGTGTTCATCAGCCCTTGATCTGGGTCCAGGCCTGCGTCCACTTGGAGTAGTCGACGCACTTGACGTTCGTACGCCCGTCAAGGCACTGGGGGATCGGGGTGTTCCAGTAGTGCACCTTGGTCCAGTACGGCTCGTCGGCCGCGTGGTAGGTGTCGCAGAACTTCTTGTCGCTCGTCTGCGCGCACGCCTTGCTGTTGGACGGAGCCTCACCGAACCACTCGGCGACCTGGGCGTTCGCCTTCGGGGAAATGATCCAGTCCATCCACTTGTACGCGCAGTTGGGGTGCTTGGCCTTGGCCGCGACCATCCAGGTGTCCGACCAGCCGGTCGAGCCCTCCTTCGGCAGGACCGTCTGGACCGGCGCCTTGGCGTCGAGCGCCTGGTTGGCGATGACCTGCCAGGTGGTGCCGATCTCGGTGTCGCCGGCCTTGAAGGACTGGAGCGTCTTGGTGTAGTCCGACCAGTACTCGCCGATGTTGTTCTTCTGCTGCTTGAGCAGGTTCACGGCGGCGTCGAACTGCTTCTGGTCCAGCGCGTACGGGTCCTTGATGCCGAGGTTCGGCTGCGTCGCGGACAGGTACAGCGCGGCGTCGGCGATGTAGATCGGCGAGTCGTACGCGGTCACGTGCCCCTTGTACGGGGAGTTGGCCGCGAAGACCGAGCCCCAGGAGTCGGGGGCCGGCTTGACCTTGTCGGTGCGCCACATCAGCAGGTTGGCGCCCCGGCCGTGCGGGATGCCGTACATCTGGCCCTTGACGGAGTTCCACGGCTTGTTCTTCAGGTCCGGGAACACGTCGGTGTAGTTCGGCACGAGCGCCGTGTTCACCGGCGCGACGGTGCCGCCGGCGATGAGCCGCAGCGAGGCGTCACCCGAGGCCGAGACCGCGTCGTACTCGCCGGTCTTCATCAGGTTCACCATCTCGTCGGACGTACCGGCGACCTTGGTGTTGACCTTGCATCCGGTCTGCTGCTCGAAGGGGTGGACCCAGTCGACCGTCTTGTCGTTGGAGCCGTCCTCGGCGTACCCGGCCCATGCGACGAGGTTGACCTGGCCCTCCCCCTGGCCGAGTGACTTCATCGCTGGGATCTTCGGGGGCGTGAAGCCCGCCGCGTTGTCTCCGCCGCTGCTGGAGGTGCCGCTCTTGCCTCCGCAGCCGGCGGCGAGCAGCGAGACGGCAGCCATCGCGACAACCGCGATGCGCGTGGACCGCATGGATACTCCGATCGGATGGGGTGTCGGATGAGTATTCAGGTACGCCCCGGCGCGAGGCTCGGGTTCCCGGGGCGGCTGACGGCCGGTCGGCGACCGGCCGTGGTCAAAGCGGACCGGTGATGGAGAACTCGTGCTCCCGTCGCCATGCGAGCCTGACCCGGGCGTCGCGCAGCTTGAGCACGTCCATCGAGGAGGCCTGCAGGTTCTGCTGCATGGCCACCAGCCGGCCGCCCGCGTCGAGGTCCACGACGAATCGGGTGGCCGCCCCCGCGTAGACGACCTCCGCGACCGTTCCGATCGCGGAGTGCTCGTCTTCGGGCAGTTCCACGTCGAGTTCGAGGTCGACGCGAAGCTTTTCCGGTCGGACGCTGTAGACGCCCTCCCGTCCGAGAATGGAGAGGGCCGCCTCGCCCTCGATGAGGTTGGAGGTGCCGACGAAGCCCGCCACGAACGACGTCGCCGGCTGCTCGTACACCTCCGACGGCGTTCCCACCTGCTCGATACGGCCGTTGTTGAACACCGCGATCCGGTCGCTCATCGTGAGCGCCTCTTCCTGGTCGTGCGTGACGAACAGGAAGGTGATGCCGATCTGGCGCTGGATGGCCTTCAGCTCGACCTGCATCTCCTCGCGGAGCTTGAGGTCGAGGGCGCCGAGCGGCTCGTCGAGCAGCAGCACCTTGGGCCGGTTGACCAGCGCGCGGGCCAGCGCGACCCGCTGCCGCTGCCCGCCGGAGAGCTGGCCCGGCTTGCGCTTCTCGAAGCCCTGGAGGCGTACGGTCTCCAGCGCCTGCATGGCGCGCTCGCGGCGCTCGGCCCGGCCGACCTTCTTGACCTTGAGGCCGTACTCGACGTTGGCCAGGACGTTCATGTGCGGGAACAGCGCGTAGTCCTGGAAGACGGTGTTGACGTCGCGGTCGAACGGCGCGAGCTTCGTGACGTCACGGCCGCCGAGGCTCACCACGCCGCCGGTCGGCGACTCGAAGCCCGCGATCATCCGCAGCACGGTCGTCTTGCCCGAGCCCGACGGGCCGAGCATCGCGAAGAACTCCCCGTCGTCGATCTCCAGGTCGACACCGTCGACGGCGGTGACGTCACCGAAGGTCTTGCGTACGCCCCGGAGGGTCACCGCAGGTGACGGTCCGGTCTCATCGTTGTTCATCGGCTCGCTCATCTAACCCTTGATCTGTGCCCAGAGCTGCGTCCATTTGGAGTAGTCCACGCAGGTGGCCCCGCGTGAGTCTCCACAGTCCGCAACGGGCGTCTTCCAGAAGGCGATGCGCTTGTAGAAGTCCATGTCGTTGACGTGGAACTGGGCGCAGAACGACTTGGCCGTGTACTGGCAGGCCTTCGGATTCGCGGGCGCCTCACCGAACCACTGCGCCACCATCGCCTGGACCTTCGGGGACGTGATCCAGTTCATCCACTTGTACATGCAGTTCGGATGCTGGGCGTGGGAGGAGACCATCCACGTGTCCGACCAGCCGGTGGCGCCCTCCTGCGGGATCGTCGTGGCGATCGGCACCTTCTGCGCCAGCGCGAGGTTGGCCGTCACCTGCCAGGCGGTGCCCGCGTAGTTGTCGCCGGTCTTGAACGACTGCGCCTCGTCGAGGTAGTTCGACCAGTACTGGTTGACGTTGGGCCGCTGCTGCTTGAGCAGGTCCACGGCCGCGTCGAACTGCTCCTGCGTCAGCTCGTACACGTCGGTGATCTTCAGGTCGGGCCGGTGCGCCTTGAGGTAGAGGGCCGCGTCCGCGATGTAGGTCGGCGAGTCGTAGTCGACGATGTGGTCGGCCGCCGGGGAGTTCTTGTCCCACACGACATCCCACGACGTGGGCTTACGCGGGAACTTGTCGGTGCGGTAGGTCAGGTAGTTCGCGCCGTAGCCGTGCGGCATGCCGTACATCTGGCCCTTGACCGAGTTGTACGGCTGGTTGCGCAGGTACGCGTCGATGTCGCCGTAGTTGCGCAGCAGGTGCGTGTTGACCGGGGCGACGTCACCGCCGTAGATCATCCGCAGCGAAGCGTCGCCGGAGGCCGAGACCCCGTCGTACTGCCCGGTGTCCATCAGCGCGACCATCGAGTCGGACGAGTCGGCGACCTTCGCGTTGACCGCGCAGCCGGTCTTGCGCTCGAAGGCGTGCACCCAGTCGATGTTCTTCATCGACGAGCCGTCTTCGGCGTACCCCGCCCAGATGACGATGTTGAGGTTGCCCTCCGAGGCGCCGATCTCCTGCTGAGCGGCGATCTTCGGAGCCTCCGCCTGCTTGCCTGTGGTGCCGTCGTCGCTGCACGCGACGGCGCTGAGCACCAGAGCGAGCGCGCAGGCCAGCCGCGCGACCCTCACGAGTACTCCTCGTCCAGGGCGACCTCGTAGCGCAGGTTGACGAGCCGGACGATCGAGCTGTGCGCGCCGAGGGGCGCCGCGCAGCCGAGGCCGGCCTCGGCGGCGAGCTTGGCGAGCTGCTCGTGGTCGAGCTCGGGGCCGATGAGGTACGGCGCCACCGCGAGGCGTTCGGCTCCGGACTCGCGGAGCCGCCCCACGGCGTCGGCGACCGTCGGCGAGCCGTCGACGGCGGCGGCGACCACCGGGACCGCGAGCCGCGCCGCGAGGAGTACGGCCGTCATGTCCGCTTCGCGCGCCGCCTCGCCGCCACCGATCGTCACAACGATCACTCCGTCGACGGCGGCACCGATGCTGAACTGCCGGATCCGGTCCGCACGTGCCAGGCCCGCGTCGGCGAGCCGTACGTGCAGGGCCTCGGCGAGCAGAGGGTGCGGACCGAGCGGGTCGGTGACGGTGACCTTCAGGTCGGTATCGCCGATCGCGGCGCGGATGTCGCCGTAGATGGACGGGTTCGGGCCGGTGATCAACGGCACCACCACGGCCGACCGGTCGCGAGGCAGGTTACGCAGGAGCTCGGCGAACGCCGGGCCTCCGAGGGGTGCGACCCGGACGTCCAGGTCACCACGCGCGCTGCGGGTCTGTGCGGCGATCTCCTCGGCGACGTCCGGCGAAGGGCCGGGCACTGCCAGCACGAGGACAGGCGCGTCCGGCGGAAGGTCCGCGGACGCGGGGCGGCGGTGACGCCCGCTGGGCAACGGCGAGCGTCCGCGGACGGGAAGCGTCTCCGGGGGCTGCTGGTCGTCATAGATCACGTTGGCGGAGTCTAGGGGGGCGAGGCACTCTCGTGGGGGGCTTGTGACCGATCGTCCGATATTTGTTTCATGGGCGACCCAGACCGTTCCGCCCCGTGTCAGGGGAACTACCTGGTGTTATCTGACCTGCGGGTAGGTCGTTTCGCGGGTCGCCAAGCATCTGTTAGATGGATATTTACGGACATGGTCGGGGCTTCCGGGTCCTGCGTAGTAGAGTCTCGCGCATTCATGCGATGTCCAGCCGTCTATCGGCGTACCCGCCGTCTAAACCTCCGCCGTCCAACTGAAAGTCGAGCCTGTCGCGGTGCAATCAAAGGACCGTCGAGTGGGATCAGATACCAGTAACCGGCCGTCCCGGATCAAGGCCGGACGCATCTTCCGATCGGTACGCTTCAAGATCGTCTTGCTGCTGCTCGTGTCCCTGGTCTCGCTCAGCACCTTGTGGGCGTTCGCGGCGAGCATCACGCTCGGCGACGGACTGAACCTCCTGCACGTTCAGACCATCCAGGATCACATCGAGTACCCGTCGGGCTCCCTCGGCAGCGCCCTGGAGCAGGAACGACGGCTGTCGTTGGTCTTCCTCGGCAGCAAGTCGGCCGGTGACCGCGCCTCGATGGAGTCCGCACGGCTGGTCACCGACCGCGAGAGCCAGCAGTTCCGGCGGCTCGCGAGCGACGCGGGTGCCCAGAAGGTCATCAACCCGCAGGCCCGGCAGTGGACCCAGGAGATCCTGACCTACATCGACGGCCTGCCGCTCCAGCGCCGCACGATCGACCACGTCCAGATGAGCCGCCCGCAGGCGTTCACCCGCTACAGCGGCGCCATCTCGACGGTCAACGCGCTGCAGGCCTCGCTGTCGACGCTGAGCAACCCCGAGGTCACCAAGGACGCCAAGACGCAGGTCGCGCTCGCCCGCGCCCGCGAGGTGCTGTCGCAGGAGGACGCGCTGCTGTCCGGCGCGCTCGCGGCGGGCCGGCTCACCTTCGCCGAGCACGTCCAGTTCACCAAGCTGGTCGGCACGCAGCGCACGATGTACGCCCAGACGGTGCCCGACCTGCGCGACAGCGACCGGGCCTTCTACCAGCGGATCGTCTCCACGTCGGAGTTCGCCCGGCTGCAGACGCTGGAGGACCGGTTCACCGACCACATGCCGGCGGCCGGCAACGCGGGCCAGAACCCGATGGGCACCGCGGGCGGCATGGGCGGCATGCCGACGGACGCCGCGCTGAACGCCGAGACGGGCGTGCAGTGGAAGACCACCGTCTCCTCCGTCCTGACGCGCGTGCGCGGACTGGAGCTGTCCTCCACCGCCGAGGCGTCCAAGCGCGCCAAGCCGATCGCGACCGGCATCATCACGCGGGTGGCACTGGCCGGCGCGCTCGGCCTGCTGGCCGTCCTCGCGTCGCTGGCCCTCTCGGTGTGGGTCGGCCGCTCGGTCATCCGTGAGCTGAACGGCCTGCGCCGCGCCGCCCTCGACCTCGCCAACGAGCGGCTGCCCGCGGTCATCCGCCGGCTGCGCCGCGGTGAGGACGTCGACGTGGCCGCCGAGGCGCCGCCGCTGTCGTTCGGCACCGACGAGATCGACCAGGTCGGACAGGCGTTCAACGCCGCGCGCCGTACCGCGATCCAGGGCGCGGTCGAGGAGGCCACGCTCCGCAAGAGCATCGGCGAGGTCTTCCTCAACCTGGCCCGGCGCAACCAGGCGCTGCTGCACCGGCAGCTCAGCCTGCTCGACACCATGGAACGCCGCATCTCCGAGCCGGACGAGCTGGAGGACCTCTTCCGCCTCGACCACCTCGCGACCCGCATGCGGCGTCACGCCGAAGGCCTGATCATCCTGTCCGGCCAGGCGCCCGGCCGTGGCTGGCGAAACCCGGTGCCCGCCGTCGACGTCGCGCGCGCCGCGGCGGCCGAGGTCGAGGACTACGCGCGGGTCACGGTCACCACGATGCCGCGCATCTCGCTCGCCGGCCCGGTGGTCGCCGACCTCATCCACCTACTCGCCGAGCTGATCGAGAACGCCACGCTGTACTCGCCGCCCGACACGGCCGTGCAGGTCAGCGGCCAGACCGCCGCGCACGGCTTCGCGATCGAGGTCGAGGACCGCGGTCTGAGCATGGACCCGGCGAGCCTCGCGGACGCCAACGAGCGGCTCGCGCACCCGCCGGACTTCGACCTGTCCAACAGCGCCCAGCTCGGCCTGTTCGTCGTCGGACGGCTCGCCCAGCGCCACTCGATCCAGGTCACGCTCCGCAAGTCCCCGTACGGCGGCACCACCGCGATCGTCCTGCTCGCGGACACGATGGTGGTCCGCAGCGGCGAGCAGCCCGAACTGGGGTCCGGGCAGCGGCTCGCGGTCACCCGGCGCGGCGAGGACGCCCTCGTACCGATCGGCGCGATCGGCCCGCCGTCGGGCGACAACTACGCGAACGGCACCTCGGAGACCGGCCCGATGCCGGTCGCCGGCGGCGACCGGCCGCCGCTCCCCCAGCGGCGCAACGACGCCGGACCCGGCGGATTCGAGGCGCCCGAACCGTACGGCGCGCGCCCTTACGACGCGACCCCGTACGATGCCACTCCCTATGACGCCACCCCGTACGACACGACCCCGCCAGAAGCCACCGGCTCCTATGACACGGGCTCGTACAGCACTTCTTACGACACCGGCTCGTACAGCACCGGTTCTTATGACACGGGCTCGTACGACACGGGTTCCTTCGGCTCCGGTTCGTACGACCAGGGCGGCGCGACGCCGGGCTTCGGCGCGAACGCCTTCGACGCCGGACGCCTCGGCGACGTCGGCTACGACGCGCCGGACACCGGGCAGTGGCAGCAGCCGGCCCCCGACCGGGGCGAGGACCGCCCGCCGCTCCCCCAGCGCCGCTCCGACGACGCGCCGGGCGAACGGTCACAGCTCCCCCAGCGCCGCTCCGACGACGCACTGGGCGAAGGGCCGCCTCTCCCGCAGCGCCCGTCCCTGCCGGATCCCGCGCGGCTCAGGTCGGTCTTCGAGCCGGCCGGCGAGCGCGACACGACACCGGTCGCCGAGCCCGTACAGCAACCGGCTCCGCCGGCAGGAGATCAGACCGACCGACCGTCGTTGCCGCGCCGGGTCCGCCAGGCCAACCTGGCACCTCAGCTTCGCGACGAGGTGGAACCGATCGTCGACACGAGCGGTGAGCGTTCACCCGAGGAGCTCCGCACCATGCTGAGCTCCATCCAGAAGGGGTGGTTGCGCGGACGCTCGGAAGCCGAGCGGACCACCGACCACGAACAGGAGGACATCTGATGTCAGCGGGTTCTGCGGGGGAGCTCAACTGGCTGCTGGACAGCCTCGTCACCCAGGTGCCCCAGGTACACCAGGCGGTCGTGCTGTCCAGCGACGGTCTCCTGGTCGGCGCGTCCAAGGGGCTCACGCGTGAGAACGCCGAGCACCTGTCGGCCGTCGCGGCGAGCTTCCAGAGCCTCGCTCGCAGCGCCGGGCGTCAGTTCGGCGGCGGGGCCGTACGCCAGACCATCGTGGAGATGGATCATGCGTTCCTGTTCGTGACCGCGGCCGGTTCCGGCGCCTGCCTGGCCGTGCTGGCCAGCTCTGACGCCGACGTCGGCCTGATCGCCTACGAGATGGCGATGCTGGTCAAGCGCGTGGGGCAGCACATGTCCACCCTTCCTCGCTCGGCCGTGGAATCGTGAGCAGCGATGAGGAACCGGCACACCGAGACAGCGACGTCGCTCGCGCGGCGCCGCCACCACAGACCGGGCGGCCACGTGCGACGCACGCGGTCGGCCTCGGCGGCTTCGTTCCTGCCGCACCGAGCCGGCAGACGAGGCGGCTGAATGAGCGAATGGCTCGACGACGAGGCCGGGCCGGTCGTCCGGCCGTACGCGCTGACGCGTGGGCGCACCCGTTCCTCACGGGACGGGTTCGAACTCATCGCGATCATCGCGACGGCGGCGACGTCGACCTTCGCGCCTCCCGGTGCCGGACCGGAGCACCTCGCCATCCTGGAGTTGTGCGTACGGCCGCTCTCGGTGGCCGAGGTCTCGGCGAAAATGAAACTTCCCCTGGGCGTGGTCCGGGTCCTGCTAGGTGATCTGCTCGACCATGGGCTGATCGCCGTACGGCGGCCTGAGCCGGACAATCGTCTCCCCAATGAACGGCTGTTGAAGGAAGTGCTGAATGGACTCCAAGCGCTCTGACCCCTCGCGGGGCGGCGCTGCCATGCCGCTCGCCGTAAAGATCCTCGTGGCGGGCGGGTTCGGCGTCGGCAAGACCAGCATGGTCGGCGCGGTCAGCGAGATCAAACCGCTGCGAACCGAAGAACAGCTCACCGACCGCAGTGTCGGCGTCGACGACGTCTCCGGCGTCGAGCGCAAGACGACCACGACGGTGGCGATGGACTTCGGCCGCATCACGATCCGTGACGGTCTCGTCCTGTACCTGTTCGGCACGCCGGGACAGGACCGGTTCTGGTTCATGTGGGACGAGCTGGCCCTCGGCGCCCTGGGCGCCGTCGTGCTGGCCGACACGCGCCGGCTGGCGGACTGCTTCCCCTCCATCGACTACTTCGAGCGCCGGCGCCTGCCCTTCATCATCGGCGTCAACTGCTTCGACGGCGCGATGCGGTACGACACGGAGGAGATCCGTGCCGCCCTCGACCTCGACCCGAAGATCCCCGTGATCCTCTGCGACGTGCGCGCGCGAGAGTCGGGCAAGCAGGTGCTGATCACGCTCGTGGAGCACGTGCTCGCGGTGATGGCCGAGCGCCAGCGCCAGCCGGGCGCGCCGGTCCACTAAGAGGGGGTATCCGGTCCACCGGACACCCCCTACAGGCTTTTCAGTTCCTCGAGCGCGTCCCGCATGTAGTCGACGAGGTTCCACACGTCGGGGACCATCTCGCGGCAGGCGACGATGCCGATGTCGACGCTGCCGTTGTAGGAGAAGACCGTGATGTTCAGCCCGCCGCTCAGGTCGCTGATCACCGAGATCGGGTAGTAGCCGAGCACCTCCGCCCGGCAGAGGTAGAGCGGGAACTGCGGGCCGGGCACGTTCGAGATGACGAGATTGATCGGCGGGACGGCGGCCGGAGCGAGACGGAACAGCGCTCTGGCCGCCAGTCCCCCGAACGCCGGCGGCACCATCGCGGTCAGCTCCTTCAGCCACGTGTCCGGCGTGACGACGAACCGCTGCTTGGCGGAGTCCATCGTGTCCCGTACGGCCTCCACCCGCTCCCTCGGATCCGCGAGGTGGGTCGGCACCGGCGTGAACATCGCCGAGATCCGGTTTCCGTGGCCGTCGTCGTCGCTCCCGCGCGTGGAGACCGGCACCGCGGCGACCAGCGCCCGGTCCGGGAGCGCGTCGTGCGCGATCAGCCATCGCCGCAGGGCCGAGGCGCACACCGACATCACGACGTCGTTGACGCTGATCCCGAGCGCCCGCCGCACCTTCTTTACCTCCTCCAGCGGCAGCGAGCCGAACGCCACGCGCCGGTGATGGGTCACCGGCCCGTTGAACGGCGTACGCGGGACGCTGAGGTCCGGGGGCGGCGGCACCTCGCCGGTACGGGCCGCGGCGCGGATCGTGCCGGCGAGCAGCCCGATCCCGGGCAGCCGCGCGGCGATCGGCATCGCGTCCAGGTGCGGGACCGCGCGCAGCAGCGTGCCGGCCGTGCGCAGCGGATGGACGGCGGCGCGCGCCGCGGCGCCGGCGAGCATGCTCCACGGGCCGGGCGGGCGTTCGGGGTGCCACTCGTCGTCGACCTCCACCTCACGCGGCTCGGGCTCGAGGTCGAGCAGGGCGGCCACGATCCCCGCGGCGGAGACGCCGTCGATCAGCGAATGGTGCACCTTGGCGTACAGCGCGCACCGGCCGCCGTCCAGCCCCTGGATCAGGTACATCTCCCACAGCGGGCGGCTGCGATCGAGCGGGCGCTGGTGCAGCCGCGCCACCTGTTCGCCGAGTTGCTCGTCGTCGCCGGGCGCCGGCAGCGCGATCTCCCGTACGTGGAACTCCAGGTCGAAGTCGGGGTCCTCGACCCAGTACGGGTGGTCGAGCCCGAGCGGCACCTCCGCCAGCCGCCAGCGGAACTGCTCGATCAGGTGTAGCCGCCGGCGTACGAGACCGAGCAGGTCATCGAGCGTGAGCACGCCGTCGGGAGCCGTCGACGCGTCGAGGATCGCGAGCCCCGCGATGTGGGCCACCGTCCCGCCCGACTCGACGTTGAGGAACTGCGCGTCTAGAGCGCTGAGCTGGCGCATCGGCGGCCTCTCTGCCTCAGAGCCCGTGCGCGCGTCCCTGCCGCACGTGCTCAATCCGAACACCTGACCGTTCTGTACTAGTTCCGGACAGCGCGGAAGTCAACGTGGGTCAGAGCTGCATGTTCGGCGAATGTGACCGTGGCCAACGGAACTGCGAATAACGCTGGTGTCAGCATCCGGCCATGGGGAGAATAAGCCTGGCGTCCTTGCTCACTCAGAGTTATGGTTCCAGACCATGCCCGATGACCCCTCTCCCCCCGATGACGGGACGGCGTCCGCTTCAACGCCCCCGTCGGCGCCCCCGTCGGCCGATGCCGGTGGGGACATCGAGGCGTCCCTCCTGGAGATTCGCACGCAGCTCGCCGCGCTGGCCGCCACCGCCGGACGGGAGCACGACCGGGCCGCGCATCGCGAGCGTGTGATCGACCGTCTCCACGAGGACAACGAGCGGCTCCGGCACAGTGAGCTGCAGGCGGCCTTCGAGCCCGCGCGCACGTCGCTGTACCGCCTCTATGACCTGGTACGGCGCGAGTCGGAGCGGGAGGGGGCCGACGTCGAGCACGTGCCGAAGCTGCTGGCGGCCATCGCGGACGAGCTGGCCGAGATCATCGCACGCACGGGGGTCGAACGCATGCCCGTCGGGGAGGGCGACCCGTTCGATCCGGCGCGGCATCGGCCGGCCGGGACGCACGACGTCGAGGACGCCGAGCTCGACGGCACGATCGTGACGGTCCAGCGGGCCGGCTTCATACGGGGTGACAAGGTCGTACGACGCGCCGAGGTGATCGTCGCCCGGGTGTCGGCCGACCCTGGCGGAGGGGATTGAGATGGCTGTCTACGGAATCGACCTGGGCACGACCCATTCCTGCATCGCGCGCATCGGGGAGGTCGGCCGTCCGACCGTGCTGCGCAACATGGAGGGCACCGACACCACGCCGTCGGTCGTCTTCTTCGAGTCCGCCGACAACGTCGTCGTCGGCGCGCCCGCGCGTGACACCGCCGTGCTCTCCCCCGACCTGGTGGTGAGCCTGATCAAGCGGGACATGGGCCACGAGGTGACGCGCGAGCTGCAGGGCCGTGACCACTCCCCCGAGGAGATCTCCGCGTTCATCCTGCGCAAGCTGGTCTCCGACGCGAAGGCCACCACCGGCGAGGACGCCGAGGACGTCGTCATCACGGTGCCCGCCTACTTCGGCGCGGCCGAGCGCGACGCGACCCGCAAGGCCGGGCGCATCGCCGGGCTCAACGTCATCGACATCATCTCCGAGCCGATCGCCGCCGCGATCACATACGGCGTGCTCAACCCCGACCAGGACCGCACGATCCTCGTGTACGACCTGGGCGGCGGCACGTTCGACACCACGGTCATCACCCTTCGCGGCGGCGACATCAGCGTGGTCTGCACCGACGGCGACCACGAGCTGGGCGGCGCCGACTGGGACGCGCGCGTCGTGGAGCACCTCGCCGAGCGCTTCGCCGAGGAGCACCCCGACGTCGGGGACCCGCTCGACGACAAGCACACCGAGCAGCAGCTGCGCCACGACGCCGAGGAGGCCAAGAAGTCCCTCTCGGCGCGTACGAAGCACGTCGTACGCGTCATGCACGCGGGCCGCGTCGCCACGATCGAGCTGACCAGGGAGAAGTTCGAGGAGATCACCAAGGACCTCCTCGACCGTACGATCGAGATCACCGGCCGCACCCTCGCGACCGCCGCCGAGAAGGGCATCACCGACTACGACGACCTCGTGCTGGTCGGCGGGTCCACCAAGATGCCGGCGGTGCCGCAGCGCCTGTCCAGCGAGCTGTCGCTGCGGCCCAAGCTCCAGGACCCCGACCTCGCGGTGGCCAAGGGCGCGGCGCTCTACGCGTTCGAGGAGACCTACCGCCAGCTCCTCGCCAAGGGCGAGATGGACCAGGCGCGCGAGCTGGCCTCGCGGGCCGGCCTGTCCGACAGCGACCAGGAGCGCATGGCGGCCCGCCAGATCACGACCGTGGCCTCCCGCGCCTTCGGCGTGATCGCGCTGGACCCGGCCAACGGCGTCGAGCACGTCGTCCACCTGGTGCACGTCAACGATCCGCTACCGCGCGGCAAGTCACGCGAGTTCGGCACGATCGAGGAGGACCAGACGGTCGTCAAGATCATCGTTGTCGAGCAGGCGGGCAGCGCCGAGTCGACCGAGGTCGCGCACAACAACCCGATCGCCGACGGCGAGCTGAAGATCCCGCACGGCAAGCCGGCCGGCTGGCCGATCGAGGTGACGTTCGCGCTCGACACGTCGGGGCTGTTGCACGTGACCGCGGTCGAGAAGGAGACCGCGGAGGAGCTCACGCTCGACGTACGCGTCGGCGGCATGTCAGAGGACGAGGTGGCCCGGTCGCGTACCGACCTGGCGCACGTGCGCGTCGACTGACCCGCGCACATGGTCTTTGACGAACAGAGCTATGTCCGTGACGTCTTGGAGCCGGCCCGCGCGGCCGGCAACCAGCCGCCCGACGACCTGCGCGTGCGCTATGCCCTGACCGAGCCGCTCGCGGCGCGCGAGGTCGCCGAGACGCTCAAGCAGGTCCGGATGGCCTGGCGCAAGGCGCGCGGCCAACTGCGGTTCCGCCGCCTGATCGACCGGCTGGAGGGCGACCACCTGCGGCTCGCGCCTCTGTTCGAGCGCGCCGCGCTGGGCGACCTGTCGGGGTTGCGGGCCGAGCTCGCCACGACCGAGGAGCGGACCGGCCGCCGCCTCGACGACCTGCGCCACCGGCTGCTCGACGCCGCCGGTGAGCTCAGGATGCTCACCCCCGGCGAGCTGCGCGACATCGGCGGCGAGGCCGCCGAGCTGGCGCGGGCGGCCGGCATCGAGGTACGCGAGGCCGACGTGCTGCCCGACACGCCGCCGTACGCCGGCTATCCGCGCGCCCGCGACGGGCTCGACGCGCTCGGCCTGCGCCACCTGCGGGAGTTCCTGACCGGCGCGCCACGGGCCGGCACCGTGCTGAGCGGCACCAAGGACCTGCGGCCCGCGATCCGCCGGGCGGCCGAGCAGTGGAGCCGCCGCCCGCACGACGGCAACCGCACCAACGCCGACACGGTGCTGATCGCCCTCAAGCAGGTCGGCGACCGGCTCGGCGAGCTGATCCTCTACGACATCGTCACGCGGCTGCGCGAGCGGCGCCAGCAGCGCGCCTCCGAGGGCGCGCTGCTGCGGTTCGCGGTCACCGACCTGGGCGTCGACGAGAGCGACGCGCGGCGGCTGATCTTCGCGGTGCTGCGGGAGACCGGCCCGGCCGGCGGCCTCGCCGCGCGCCTGCGCGCCCTCATCGACGCCGGAGAGGTGCACGCCGCCGCCGAGCTGGCCGAAACCGTCACCGGACCGGCCGGCCCGACCGGCGACGCGGAGATCCTCGCCGAGGAGGCGCGCCGCCGGATCTCGGCCGCGACCGCCCTGCGCCAGCAGGCCGCCGCGCTCGTACTCTCCGACCCCGACGAGGCCTGGCTGCGGCTGGCCGACGCGCTGCGCCTGGTCGGCGACCTGCCCGGCGCCGCGGACCTGCAGGCCGGACTACCGCCGCAGGCGCCCGGCCGCGCGGAGGCGGTCGCCGAGGACGCGGTGGTCACGCTGTCGTGGGCCACCTCGCCCTCGCGCGTCGGCGAGGTCGGTTACGTCGTGACCCGCCGCGTCGGCCACGTACCCCGGCATCCGGGTGACGGCGAGCGGCTGCCCACCGGCGCCGGCTTCACCCGCGACACGGCGCCGCCACTGAACTCCCCCGTCTACTACGCGGTGTTCGCGGTCCGCGGCGCGGCGGCCTCGGCCGCCTCCGTCGTGGGGCCCGTGCACGTACGCCCCGAGCCCGGCGAGGTGTTCGTCCGGGCCTCCGACGGCGTGGTCGCGGCGCGGTGGACCTGCCCGGCGGAGGCCGTACGCGTCCTGGTCACGCGCGACGGCACCCCGATCCCGGCCGAACGCACCGGGTTCCGCGACGAGACGGTCCGCAACGGCACGACGTACCACTACCGGATCGCGGCCGCCTACCTCACCTTCGACGGCCACGAGATCATCACCTCGGGCGTGCACACGGCGGCGACGCCCGCCGCGCGGCCCGACCCGGTGCTGGAGTTCGCCGTCGAGCAGGACCACACCGGGCACCTGGTCATCACCTACGACGAGCCGCGGCACGGCCAGGTGGAGCTGGTCGCGATGGGCGGGCCACCGCCGTGGCCGGCCGGCACCACTCTCGCGGTCGAAGAGGTGCACCGGGCCGGACGCGTCCTGCGCACCACGCCGGTCCCGGGCGGGGTCGCGCTGCGCACGGGGCCCGGCGTACTCGTCGCCGTCTCCGTGAGCGGCGACGTCGCCACGGTCGGGGCCCACCACGAGCACGTCAGCCTGACCCCGCCGCGCGAGCTGATCACCCAGCGGCGCGGCGAGACCATCATGCTGGGCTTCGACTGGCCACCGGACGTCACCGAGGCCGAGGTGCGCTGGCGGTCCGGCGACGGCGAGACCCGCCGCCTGCCGGTCGGCCGCGCCGGCTACGACGCGCACGGCGGCGTACGCCTCGCATCGCCCGAGGGAGAGACCGTCACGATCGAGGTCGCCGCCGCCGCGACCGCGTACGGCCGCCGGGTCACCGGTTCGCCGGTCACCGCCGTCGTGCCCGGCCGCGCCGTCGTCTCCTACGAACTGAAGCTCCCACGCGTGCGCGGCTCGCTGGTGCTCACGCTGAAGGCCGACGCGCCCGTACGCCTCCGCCGGCTCGTGCTGGTCGCGCGCTCCGGACCGATGCCGCAGCGCACCGGCGACGGAGAAACCGTGATGAGCTGGGACGATCTGGAAGTCCCTGCGCGGCTGGAGGTCCCGATGCCGCGGCTGTCGCGGCCGTTCTGGCTGCGTTGCTTCGCCGAAGACGCGACAATCGAGCTACGCGACCCTCCGGTGCGCCACCTGAAGGTTGGTTGATGGCCCCCACCACATGCGTCTACCGCTTCACGGCCCTGACGGCCGAGCACCTCGCCGTCCAACGAACGAGCAACGCCCCCCCAAGCCGCCTGATGGCCCCTTACGCGGCCCCGGCGGCCGGGCGCGTCGTCGCCCAGCCGTACCGGCCGGGGGTCGGTTGATGGCCTCCATCACGTGTCCTTACTGCTTCTCGGCGCTGTCGGCCGAGCGCATCGCGTTCCGGTGTGCGGGCAGTCCCGGGCGTGGGCCCGGGTGCGCGCCGCGGCTCGACGAGCGGCTCGCCACCTACACCGGTTCGCCCGCGGCGGCCTCGCTTCCGCCGGTGTTCGGCCCGCACGGGAGCGGGCGCCGCCGCCGCGCGGCCTGCCCCGAGTGCGGGCAGGACACCGCACGCCGGGTGTGTCCCGAGTGCCACAACCCGCTGCCGGGCGCGTACTGCGAGACGCCGGGGAAGATCGTCGCGCTGGTCGGCGCGAAGAACTCCGGCAAGAGCACCTACATCGCCGTGCTGCTGCACGAGCTGTCCCACCGCATCGGCGCCGAGCTGGGCACGTCGCTGGTCGCCTGCGACGACCGCACCATCGAGCGCTACAAGCGCGACTTCCACCGCCCGCTGTTCGGCGACCGGCGGCTGCTGCCGGCCACGGCGAGCGCGGTGACCACCCCGCGCGACCCGCTCGTCTACCTGCTCACCCGCACGCGCCGGCGCCGCATGCGCCGCCAGGACATGTCGCTGACGCTGGTGCTGTTCGACACGGCGGGCGAGGACCTGCGCAGCCGCGAGGTGACCGACCTGCACCTGCGCTACCTCGCGGCGGCCGACGCGATCATCTTCCTGGTCGACCCGCTGGAGCTGACCGGCGCCGGCGACGACCCGGACAACGACCCCATCAACGTCATCGCCCGCGTCACCGAACTCCTGCGCGCCGGCCGCGACCTGCCGCACGGCCGGCGGCTCCCGGTCCCCGCCGCGGTGGCCCTCACCAAGATCGACGCACTGTCGCTCGACGGCGCGCTCCAGCAGAACCGCGCCGTACCCGCCGCACTCGACCTCGACGACCGCGAGGCCGTCCACGAGCAGGTACGCGCCCTGCTGTACGACTGGCAGGCCGGCGAGCTGGACCGCTACCTCGGCCACGAGTACACCGGCTACGGACTGTTCGGCCTGTCCGCCCTCGGCGCCGTCCCGCGCGACGGCTCGGTCGGCACGGGCGGCATCCGCCCCTACCGGGTCGAGGACCCGCTGCTCTGGCTGCTCTACCGGTTCGGGATGCTCGACGGGGTCCGCTGATGGCGTGGGACCTGCGCTACACCTCCGCCGCCTCCGGGCCCACCGGCCGGTCGGGGTTCCAGTTCGTGGCGACCAGCCCGGACACGCCGCCCGAGGTCACCCACGCCGTCACGCCGTACATGAGCTACCGCCCGCCGCCGGACGCGCCGTCGGCGCCCGCGCCGGAGGAGCTCGCCGCCTTCCCGACCGCGCTCGCGTACGGGCGCGAGGGCGGCTACTCCGTCGTGGCGCGCTGCCGCTACACCGGCCGCGACTACTCCGGCCGCTACGGCAACTTCCTCGGGCACGCCGTCGTCGCGACCCCGGCGGAGATGGAGGGCCTGCGGCCGATCGAGCTGTGGGGCTCCCCGGTGTGGGACGGCCCCGCCGGGCACGCGCCCGAGCTCGTACCCGGCGCGGCGTTCGACCCCGAATCCCTGGTCGAGTGGCTCGCGCGCGAGGACGGCCACGACCGGCTGGCCGTCCTGCTCGACGCGGTGACGGCGGCGATCGCCGACGGCCACGGACGGGTGGTGCTGGTCGCCGAGGACGTCGACCTCGTCGCCCGCTGGATCGCGCTGGTCTCGTACTCGCTGCCCGGGGCGCTGGCCGCCCGGATGTCGTTCACCACCTACAGCGCCGACCCGGAGGCCGCGTCGCAGCTCGTCGTCGGCACCGTACCGTCCGCGTGGTCCGGCCGCGGGTTCCGGCTCGACGAGCCGTGCGCGGAGGCGCGGCCCGGCCGGTTCGCCACCGTGATGGCCGGGTGCTGGCGGTCCGGCGACCTCGACGGCATCGACGCGGTCGGCGAGCTGCTCGCCGACGTGTGCCGGCGCGACGGCGACGACGGGCCCTCCACCGCCGACGGCGCGGCGGCGCTGCTCGCGCTCTGCCGCGGCGGCTCGGTCTCCGCCGAAGAACAGTCCGCGGCGGCCGCCCTCGTACGCGACGGAGGCGCGCCGTCCTGGGTGTGGCCCGGCCTGTCGTCCGCGCTGCCCGAGGTCGGGTTCGAACTCGCCGGTACGCTCGCCGGCGTCGCGCCGCCGATCGCCGAACGCTGCGTACTGCTGGCCCTCGCCGAGCCCGGCCTCCGCCGCCGGCTGCCGCCGCTGCGGCTGGCCGACGGGCTGCCGGAGGAGTTCCGTGCGGCGGTGGCCGGCGCGCCCGGCCTGACCGCGCTCGCGGAGATCGTGACCCTGGCCGACCAGGTCGGCGGCGCGGTCGAGACCGGCGGGGTCCTCGCGGCGGCGGCCTCGTGCGCGCGGCGCGGCGCGGGCGACATCGCGTCGGCGCTGGCCGAGACGCCACGTGCCTGGCGCGAGGCGATGGCCGCCGGCGTGGTGACCGGCCTGGAGGCGAGCGAACCCGCCGTACGCCGGGCCATGCTCACCCCCGACGCCTGCACGGCCCTCGGCGACCACGACTGGACCCGCGCGCCGCGTACCGGCGGCCTGGTTCTGTCCGCGCGCACCGATCGGTGCGAGGCCACCGCCGGGCTCGTCGACCTGTCGGCGTACGGGCTGCCCGACCTCGAGGAGCTGCTCACCGCCCTGTGGGAGACCCCGCCGACGCCGGACGAGTGCCGGTGGCTCATCGACCGCCTGGGTACGGCCATGGCAAGGTTCGACGCGCTGCGCCGGGTCACGAGCCGGGTCTTCGCCACCGCGCCACTCGACGCGGACGACACGCTGCGCCTCGCGGAGCTGATCCGCGACCGCCTGCCCACCTGCGCCACCTCCGCAAGCGTCGTACTCGACCACGCCGACGCGCTGCGGGCCAACCCGGAACCCGAGATCGCCCGCGCCCTGGACCGGATGGACCCCCAGGATCCGCTGACCGCCCGCGCCCGCGCCCGCGTCGCACGCGAACTGACCCGCCGTCCGCCACGTTCCCGCGCGACGATCCTGACGGCGGCGTCCGAACCCCTCCGCCGCGCACTGACCGCCCACTGGCTGGACGCGAACCCCGACCGCGACGCACGCGCCGACCTGGCCGAGATCGAGGTCCACCTCCACCGGGCACAGGCCTCCGTCCCCCGCCTCACCGAGTGGGCGGACACCCTAGGCCGCTTCGCCCGCCGCCACGCCGAGTCCGCCCTCGCCGACCGCGACCCCACCCTGGCCACCGACTGGCGGGCCCTCCGCCGACGAAAGGCCTGACCCGATGCGCCCGGGTGATGATTCGCGCTGGCGAAAGGGCAGGGCGGCCGGCTGGGGCCGGTACGTGACCTGGGCTAAGGCCGCGTTGGTCAGGAGGTGCCCGGCCGTGGTTGCGAGTTCAGGTCCGAGTCCGGCTGCAGCTGTGGTGGTGATCTGGGACGCGCGCCGGCCTGGCCTCCGCCACCTGGGCCGACCGCCGCTCCGGGGCCGGGCGCGTCCCGGTCCGTACCGCCGTGGCTTCCGTCGCTTCGGTGCGCGGCCTCGATCGGCTGGGGGCTGACGTGATGCCTGTCGTGTACGGGTTGGCGCTCGTCGTTTGGGTGGGGCTGATCGCCGCGGAGCTCGCCGTCGTGGCGCCCGTCGCGATGGCCGTCGCGGTGCTGGTCTCCACCAGCATGGCGATCGGGCGGTTCTTCGTCACCGCGTGGCGCACGCTGTCCGACCCGCGGGCCGATGGGCCGTCGCCTGTGCCGCTCCCCGCGGCCGGTAGTGCGGACCCGGCGTATCCGCACTATCTGCTCTCGCAGGTGTGGCGTGACGTGCTGGCCCTCGGTGGCCGTACCCTGCCGTGGTGTGTCGAGCGCGCGCGGCAGGTCGTCATGTCCCTCACCACGTCGCTGCTGCGGCTCCCCCAGGGACTGGTGCTCTTCCCGGTCTGGCTGGGGCTGTGCGCCGGCATCGCGCTGGCCTCGGTACCGCTGGCGGTCGCCGCACTGGCGTTCGGGCTGGCGACGGTCGTCGTGGCCGCCGCCGGGCTCGCGGCCTGGTCGGTCTGCGTCGTGGTGCTCGGCGCGGTGGAGCGCGTGTGGATGGCGTACCGCCGGATCCTGATCGCCTGCCCGCATCCGGGCTGCTACCAGCGGTTCGCGCTGCCCGAGTACTCCTGTCCGCAATGCGACCAGCGGCACGCGCGGCTGGTGCCGGGGCGGCTGGGTGCGTTCCGGCACGTGTGCCGGTGCGGGACCCGGCTGCCGACGACGATCCTGCTCGGCCGGTTCCGGCTCGGCGCCCACTGCCCGAGGTGCGGCCGGCGGCTGCCCGGCCGGATCGGGCGGGCGCGGGTCGAGCCGCTGCCGTTCGTGGGCGGCCCGGCGGCGGGCAAGACCACGCTCATGATCCTCGCGGTACGGGCGCTGCGGGCGAGCGCGGCGGCCTCGCAGGGCCGTGCGGAGTTCGTCGAGGCACGGGACGCCCGAGCGTACGCCGGATCGGTGTCCGAGCTGGATCGGGGCGGGCGGCTCGCCAAGACCGGTCCCGAGCCGCCCGCGGCGGCCATGCTCGACCTGACGTTGCCCGCCGACCACCGGATCCTCTATCTCTTCGACCCGGCCGGGGAGCTGCACACCGGCGCGACCCGCGTCGAACGCCTGCGCTACCTCGACCACGGCGAGGCGCTGCTGTTCGTGATCGACCCGTTCGCCCTGCCCGAGCTGCGGCTCGCGCTGTCGGAGGAGGAGCTGCGGCTCGTCGAGACGGTCACCCCGACCTCCGACGAGGATCCCTCCGACACGCTCCAGCGGCTGCTGACCGACCTGCGTTCGCGCGACGACCAGGGACGGCAGCGGCGGATCGCGGTGGTCGTCACCAAGGCCGACATCCTGCGGCGCACCGCGGCGGGACGCGACGTCGACGCGGGCGTACGCGAATGGCTCGAGCGGCTGGGGCTCGGCAACACCATCCGTACGCTCGAGCGCACCGCCGGGCAGGTGCGCTACTTCGCCTCCGGGTTCGACAGCCCGCCCGCAGCGCTCGCCGAGCTGTTCGGCTGGGCCGCGGGTCTGACCCTGAACGCCCGGGTCGACCCGGACTTCGACGACCGGCCGACCGCCGACGAGCTGCGGGAACCCTGGCCGATTTCGGGGCGTTCAGCCGAACTCATCCCGGTTGGCCACCAATTCGGGCGCGGTGCGCTGTTCGCCGCACTTGTTGTACTTGGTCCGGCGGCGCTTGTCCTGACCGGACTCGCGTTGTACGCACGGTTGGCCGGAGGCTCCGGGTGATTTTCCGCTCCGCCGGGTAACGGTCACTATGTGAAAGCCATAGTGATGAACCAATACGGCGGCCCTGATGTCCTGAAATACGTCACCGACGCACCCGAGCCCAAGGTCGGGCCCGACTTCGTGCTCGTACGCGTCAAGGCCGCAGGGGTGAACCCGGTGGACTTCAAGATCCGCGAGGGCAGGCTGGACGGGCTCTTCCACACCGACTTCCCGGTGATCCCCGGCTGGGACGTCGCCGGCGTGGTCGAACGCGTCGGGCCTGCGGTCAGCGAGTTCTCCCCCGGCGACGAGGTCATCGGGTACGTCCGCGAGGACCACGTCGGCCGGGGCGCGTACGCGGAGTACGTCGCCGCGCCGGTCCGTACGCTCGGCCGCAAGCCGGCGCGCCTGTCGTGGGCCGAGGCCGCGGCGCTGCCGCTCGCCGGGCTCACCGCGTACCAGGCGCTGACGAAGGCCCTGTCCGTGACCGCGGACGACACGGTCCTCATCCACGCCGCGGCCGGTGGCGTCGGGTCCTTCGCCGTCCAGATGGCGCACGCGAAGGGCGCGCGCGTCATCGGCACGGCCGGTGAGCACAACCACGACTACCTGCGTGAACTGGGCGCCGAACCCGTGGCGTACGGCGACGGCCTCGCGGACCGCGTACGCCGGCTCGCGCCCGGAGGGGTCACCGCCGCCCTCGACCTGGTCGGCGGGGACGCCCTCGCGATCACGCCGGGCCTGCTGGCGCCGAAGGGGCGATGGGCGTCGATCGTCGATCCGTCGGTGCGCGACCAGGGCGGCCGCTACGTGTTCGTACGGCCGGACCCGACCGATCTCGCGACGCTGGCCAGCCTCGCCGACGACGGCCGCCTGAGCGTCACCGTGGCCCGTACGTACCCGCTCGCCGAGGCCGCCGAGGCCCAGACGGCGCTCGCGGAGGGCCACACCCGCGGAAAGATCGTCCTGGAGATCGGATGAGGGTCGTCGTCGCCGGAGGCCACGGCAAGATCGCGCTCCTGCTCGAGAGCCTCCTCACCGCGCGCGGCGACACCGCCGCGGGCCTGATCCGCAACCCGCAGCACGCCGAGGACGTACGCGCGACCGGCGCGGCCCCGATCGTGTGCGACCTCGAGACGGCGGCAGTCTCCGACGTCGCGTCGGCGCTCGAGGGCGCCGACGCCGTGGTGTTCGCCGCCGGAGCCGGCCCGGGCAGCGGCGCGGCCCGCAAGGACACCGTCGACCGCGCCGCGTCCGCCCTCCTCGCCGACGCCGCCGAACGCTCCGGCGTACGCCGTTACGTCCAGATCTCCTCGATGGGCGCGGGCCGGCCGCCCGAGCCCGACCGGGACGAGGTCTGGGCCGCGTACATCACCGCGAAGACGGCCGCGGAGGAGGACCTGCGGACCCGGCACCTGGCGTGGACCATCCTGCGGCCCGGCAGGCTCACGGACGAACCCGCCATCGGGCGCGTCCACCTGGCCGACTCGGCACAGCGGGGTGCCGTCCCGCGCGCCGACGTCGCCGCGGTCATCGCCGAGCTCCTCACGGCGCCGAACGTCGAAGGCCGCGTCCTCGAACTCGTCAGCGGCGACACCCCCGTCGCCGAGGCCGTACGCGGACTGCGCCGACCGTAGGGCCGTAAAAGACGGTCGGCGAACCCTCGAACAGGGTGTGTCATCGGTCACTCTCGCGGACGAGGTGTCGGCTCGCCGACGCCGGCGCCCCCCGAAACACCGGATGAACTGGCATGTCTCCGGCATTCCGTCCTCGAGACCCGGTCGAGGCGACCACGGATCGTCGGGATTTCTGGACGCTACGCTACGCACCCGCCGCGCACGTACGCCCGGCGCGATGAATCCGCTCCGCCGCAGGTCAGGATGCCTTTTCGGCCGTTGCCGCCGAGATGCCCAAAGGACATGGTTACACTGGGTAAGTAGATCGTTCCAGACTTTCCCCCCCGAACACGTTGCCGCCCTCGCGAAACTTCCGCTACATTGCGCCGTAATCGGGCTGTGACCTACCTCCACCCGGGAGGTGGCAGCCTGACCGCCGAATCCCGGCTGTGCCCCCAGCGCAGCGGGAACCGGGGACCCACGTGTCCCTTGGGGTGAATCCGTTCCAGTAACGGTAGGGCTCCTCCTGGCCCGAACCCGTCAGCTAACCCGGTAGGCGGCCTAAGGGGAGATATGGATCCAATAGGTCAGAAACTGCTACAGGTCGCCACAGGTCAGCTCGGATACACCGAGAAGGCCAGCGGGTACACCAAATTCGGCGACTGGTACGGCAAACACGTCGATCACGACTCCTCCTTCGCCACCGCGCCCTGGTGCGACATGTTCCTCGCCTGGGCCGCCGACAAGGCCGGTGTGCAGGACTGGACGGGCGAGTTCGCCTCGACCCCCGACCACGCGAGCTGGTTCCAGAAGCACCACGCGTGGGGTCATCACGCCGAGCCGGGAGCGATCGTCTTCTTCTCCTGGTCCGGCGGCAAGAGCATCGGTGACATCGAGCACGTGGGCATCGTCGAGTCGGTCCACGGCAGCACGCTCCACACCATCGAGGCCAACCACTTCGACCACCTCGGACGCGCGACCCGCGACGTCAGCCAGGTCGTCGGCTACGGCTATCCCTCGAAGGTCAAGGTCAAGCCGGCTCCGCAGGCCGAGGCGAAGTACGTGCCCAAGCACTCGGCTCCCCCGGTGTCGGCCGCCGTGCTGACCCAGCCGGCCACGGCGCAGCACGAGACCCAGACCACCGCGTCGCACGACCAGGCGCCGCCGATGGCCGACCAGCAGGCCGCCCTCACCGGGCTGCTCGCCGTCGTCCTGTTCGGGACCGTCGCGCTGGCCGTCACCAAGTCCAAGGTCAAGGTCCCGGTGCCGACGCCCAACGTACGCGTCCGCAAGCGTGGCAAGCACCACCGCACGCCGGTCGAGATGCCCGTCGACATGAACGTCGCCGACCTCGACGCCGCCGACGCCGGTACGGCCCTCATGCCGGCGCTGTCCGCCGAGGCCGCCGCGCACGCCGAGGACAAGGAATTCTGGGGCAAGATCTCCGAGCTCGAGGAAGACGTCGAGCTCGCGTTCTGGAACACGCTCCATTCGGCCGTGTCCCAGTCGACGCCCGAGTTCCTCAACGCCTGAGGACGAGCCGAACGCGGCCCTCCCTCCCCCGGAGGGCCGCGCGGCTTCTCTCCGCCGTAGAACGCACCGCCATGCCCCAACACACGCATGGCGGTTTTGCGCTGCCTTCCGGCGATAGATCCCGCTCTCGAACGCTCGTGACTAGGCGTAATGGGCCACTCACGCATCACCCAGAGTGACCATTCACTAAGCGTGCGGACCATCTCTGCATGTTCGCGTTGGCGAGCCGGTCACAGTCCGTTAGTGTCCAGCGGTGTCACCCGGCCGGTATCCGGCCGGACCGCCGAATCGCTCGTCGCGCAGCCAGCGCGCCGATGAACCGGGGACCCACTCGCGGAGCACCAGGGCAATACGCCCGGCCGCTCCGGTCCCGGGGTGAATCCGCACCCGTCCCACGGCACGCGGTAGGGCGTCTCCTTGCCCGAACCCGTCAGCTAACCCGGTAGGCGGCCTAGGAGAGGAGCTACCTGCATGGAGCCTTCGCGATCCGCGAAAGCGAATGATCCTCACTGTACGAAGGGCCGCGGCAGGGAACGCGCCCGGCGATCGGCCCTCGCGGCCGGCGTCGTCCTCGCCACCGGCCTCGCACTGCCACCCGGCTTCGCCGTACCCGGCCTCGCGCCGCGGGCGGCGAACGCCGAACCGGCGCCCGGGATGGACGCCCTGCGCCAGCAGGCCGACCAGCTCAACACCCAGCTCGAACAGCTCACCGAGCAGTACGACGGGCTGCGGGTCCGGTTACGGCAGGCACAGCGCGCGGCGGCGATCGCCGAGGAGACCGCGCGTCAGGAGACGGCCGCGCTGAAGGGCATTCAGCGCCAGGTCGGCAAGCTGGCCGCGTTGCGCTACATGAACGGCGGCACCGACGGGGCTCCCGCCCTGTTCTCGGCGTCGAACCCGCAGGCGCTGCTGGACCAGGTCGCGACGCTGCACTACTTCACGCAGCAGGACGACACCCAGGTCCGCATGCTCACGCGGGCGATCCAGACCGCCGTACGGTCCTGCCAGGACGCCAAGGACCACGCCGCACAGGCGATCCAGCTCAAGACCGACCTGAAGCAGAAGAAGGCGAGCATCACCAAGACGCTCGACAAGGTGCGCAAGCCGCTGCTCAAGGACGCCGTCGACCGCGCGGGACGCGGCGAGACCGTCCCGGTGATCCCCGGCGGCTCCACCAGGGCCATCGGGGCGGTACGCGCGGCCCTGTCGCAGCTCGGCGTCCCGTACGTCTGGGGCGGCGCCACACCGGGCCAGGGCTTCGACTGCTCGGGCCTGACGATGTGGGCCTACCACCAGGTCGGCGTCAACCTGCCGCACTACGGCGGCGACCAGTGGAACGCCGGCATCCACGTCTCCAGGAGCCAGCTTCAGCCCGGAGACCTGGTCTTCTTCTACTCCGACATCCACCACATGGGGATGTACCTCGGAGATGGGAAGTTCGTGCACGCGCCCCACACCGGTGACCGGGTACGCGTCGCCGAGCTGGCCAGCCGGCCGTTCGCCGGCGCCGTACGCATCGTGTGAGGGCGCGCCGGCGCGTCCGCGGACCTACCGGACGCGCCCACGGGCCGCGTGACGCCGAGGGGGCGTCACGCGGCTCACCTCGTTGTGCGGTACATCTCCGCGACCATGAACGCCAGGTCGAGCGCCTGGCTACGGTTGAGCCGCGGGTCGCAGGCGGTCTCGTAGCGCTGGTGCAGATCGCTCTCGACGATCTCGTGGCCGCCGCCGACGCACTCGGTGACGTCGTCGCCGGTGAACTCGATGTGCACGCCGCCCGGGTGGGTGCCGAGCGCCCGGTGCACCTCGAAGAAGCCCGTGACCTCGTCGAGCACGTCGTCGAACCGGCGGGTCTTGTGGCCGCTCGGCGCCTCGAACGTGTTGCCGTGCATCGGGTCGCAGATCCACGCGACCTGGGCGCCGCTCGCGGTGACCTTCTCCACCAGCGGGGGCAGGCCGTCGCGTACCTTGTCGGCGCCCATCCGGATCACGAAGGTCAGCCGGCCCGGCTCGCGCTGCGGGTCGAGGCGTTCGATGAGGGCCAGCACGTCCTCGGAGCTCGTGGTCGGGCCGAGCTTGACGCCGATGGGGTTGCGGATATGCCGCATGAACTCCACGTGCGCGCCGTCGAGCTGGCGGGTGCGCTCGCCGATCCACAGGAAGTGGCCGGACACGTCGTAGGGCAGCCCGGACCGGGAGTCGATCCTGGTGAGGGCGCGCTCGTAGTCGAGCAGCAGCGCCTCGTGGCTGGAGTAGAGCTCGACCCGGTGGAACTCCTCCGGGTCGGCGCCGGCGGCGTGCATGAACGCCAGCGCGCGGTCGATCTCGCCGGCCAGCCGCTCGTAGCGGCGGCCCGCGGGGCTGCCGGAGACGAAGTCCTGGTTCCAGGCGTGCACCTGGCGCAGGTCGGCGTAGCCGCCCTGGGTGAAGGCGCGGCAGAGGTTCAGCGTGATCGCGGCGTGGTGGTAGGCCCGCAGGAGCCGCCCCGGGTCGGGGGTGCGCTCCTCGAGCGTGAAGTCGATGCCGTTGACCATGTCGCCCCGGTAGGCGGGCAGCTCGACGCCGTCCCGTACCTCGGACGGCTTGGACCGGGGCTTGGCGAACTGCCCGGCCATCCGGCCGATCTTGACGACCGGCACGCTCGCGGCATAGGTCAGCACCACGGCCATCTGGAGCAGAGTCTTGAGCTTGTTGCGCACGTCGTCGGCGGTCGCGCCGGAGAAGGTCTCCGCGCAATCGCCACCCTGCAGGAGGAAGGCCTCACCGCGTGCGACGGCGGCGAGCTGGCTCCGTAGCCGGTCGCATTCGCCCGCGAACACGAGCGGGGGGAGCTTCGAAAGCTGTTCCGCCACCGCGTGCACCTGCGCGGGATCGGGCCATTCGGGCTGCTGGGCCGCTGGAAGATCGCGCCAGTTTTCGAGAGGGTCCACGAGAACCAAGGGTAGCGAGCACCGCACGTGCACGTACCGTGACCCGCTACGACGCCGCAAGACTTGATCGGGATGCCCGCGCCGATGGCCTCGAACGTCTGCGATGATGGGCCGAACTCCCGCCGAACAAGCCGACGACGCATGAGGATTTGACAATGAGCACCAGCAGCCGCGCCTACGACATCTGGCTTCGTAAGCCGGAGGAGGCACAGCAGCTCCTCGAGGCCAGGCGTGCCGATCTCGACGGTGACGGTCTGTCACTGCTGTCATGGCTCGTCCTCACCAACGAACGCGACGACCGCAAAGCCGAGGAGATCGCGCGGGCGGCCATCGCGATCGGCGGCGACACCCGGTTCGCGACTGCGGCGCTGGCCGAGGTGCACAAGTGGCGCGGCGAGTACGACAAGGCCGCGGAGATCGTGCGCAGCGCGCGCGAGAAGTACCCGATGATCCCCTGGTACGCCCTGACGCTGGCCGACGTGCTGAAGGACGGCGGCCGCGTCGACGAGGCCGAGGGCCTCCTGGAGTCCGTGATCAACGACTCCCAGCTGCGCCGGCACTCGCTCAAGCGCCTGTCGAAGTGGGCGGTCGACCGCAACGACAAGGTGCGGGGCCTGAAATACCAGACCGAGCTGATCGCGCTGGCGCCGGACTACCTGGTCTACGCCTCGGACTACACGCTCCTGGCCGCCCTGCGGCTCGACGCCGGTGACGGGCCCGGCGCCCGCGAGATCCTGCAGCGCGGCGCGTCGATCTACCCGCGCAACGCGCAGATCAAGCAGATGCTGCACGAGCAGTTCGGCGAGATCGCGCCGGAGAAGGCCCCGAACATCCCGCCGGTCGACGAGCGCGCGGTCGGCGCGCGCCGCATGCCGATCAAGACCAACATGATCACGCTGCGCTCCGGCATCCTGCCGGTGATCCAGGAGGCGACCTCCGGCAAGCTGCAGCCCGACGACATCCTCGCACTGTCGGAGAGCCCGGCCTCGGCCGGCCAGGGCCGCATGATCCCTCTCGAGCTGATCTCGCCGGAGGGCATGGCCAAGCAGCTCAGCAAGTTCGTCGGCAAGATCGGCCCGCTGCACAGCCCGGCCGGCATGCAGGGCGCGATCCTCGAGGCGGGCCGTACGAAGGTCCTGCTCGGCGCCGCCGCGGGCGCGGCCGGCAAGCTGGTCGGCAAGCGCGGCTGGTTCTACCGCGTCGCCGGTCCCGGCGCCGCGATGATCGACGACGTGGCCGCCGCGCTGCCGCCGCACGACCACCACCTGCTCTTCGGCCCCGGACGGCCGGACAAGCTGTCGGAGGACCTGTCCGCCGCGCTCGGCTGCCACGTCTGCATCGTCGATGCCAACCACCTCACCGGCGCGTGGGTGGTCGGCGCCTCTGCGGGCGTGGACCGCAAGTGGGTGGAGAAGGTCCTGTCGGACAACCCGGCCGGCAACGAGGACGAGCAGACCCCGATCGTGCTGATCCGCAAGATCTGAGTCCCGCACGCGACTTCGAACGCCCCGGCACCGTACGGTGCCGGGGCGTTTCTGTGCACCGCGACGCCCTGACGCGTGTACGGCGCGTCAGGGCGTGCGGTCAGCGGTGGGCGGCGGTGATGGCGTCCTGCGCGGCGATGGCGACCTGCTCCATGTGCCAGGGCGAGAGGCCCTGGTGAACCGGGAGCGCGAGCATCTGGTGCCGCAGCGGGTCGATGTCGGCGTACTTCTCGCGGTCGAGCATCGGGTGCGCGACCGGCCAGATCTCGATCGAACGTACGCCGCGTTTTTGCAGCTCGGCGATGGTCCGGTCGCGCTCGGGCACGCGTACGGGGTAGTAGAGGGGCGCGACGCCGTCGGGCAGGACGCGGAACCGGTCGAGGCAGACCTCCGGCAGCGACTCCAGGAGGATCTGGTAGTTGCGCCGCCGCTGCTCGCGGATCTTCTCGCCGTCCGCGCCGTGCACGGCCCACTCGGTCACGCGCGAGCACTTGGAGGCGGCGACCTCCAGATCGGCGACGTCGAGGTTCCACTCGCCGATGACGGTCTCGGTGAGGGTGCCCGCCTCGACGGCCTGCTCGGCCTTGCTGACCTTGCGGAAGACCTTGGTCGCGGGGGCCCGCAGCATGCCGGCGCGCGACTGGGCTGCCCAGCCCATGCCCTGCGAGGCGACCGAGCGCGCCATGCGCTTCCACGGCGGGCGGCCCTCGGCGTCGATCTTGCCGTCGCGGATGAGCACCGCTCCGCCGTCGGGTACGCCGAGCGACTTGCGCGGGCAGAAGATCGCGGCGTCGCCGCGCGAGCCGATCGCGCCGCCGCCATCGTAGGAGAACAGGGCGTGCGCGGCGTCCTCGATCACCCGGGTGCCGGGAGGCATGGGCGGCATCGGGAAGCCGTAGTAGGAGATCAGGTAGGTCGCGTCGGTCTCCTTGGCGGCCCGCGTCAGGTCGTCCTCGTCCACCTGCAGCGAGGGCAGCACCCGGTAGAAGACGACCTCGACGCCGGCCAGCCGCGCGGCCTCGACCTCCGAGCCGCAGTGGTAGGCGGGCATCGCCAGCCGGCTTCCCTCGCCCAGGCCGAGGGCCTTCAGCGCGAGCCAGATCGCGCCGCGGCCGAGGTGTGTCAGGGTCAGACCGTCCGAGGCGAACGGGAACTGCCTGGATCGCCGGGTCACCAGGGTGGCGGGTTCCAGGGGCGGATAGACGCTCATCAACGGGTCACTCATAGACCACTCACCCTACTGGCCGCCATGGGCCAAGATATGGGTTCGTCCGGTTTGGAAACTCCGGGTCGGCCAGGAACGTCGTACGGGTCAGAGGTGATGGAAGAACATGTCCACGATCGGCGGCGTCTGGCATGACGTCCTCGGCACCCAACCGCATCCGCCATGGTGGCTCGTTCTGGGCACCGGACTGGTCGCGTTCGCCGCGGTCGCGGTCCGCTCGGTCTGGCACGTGCTGCGCAACATCGTGACGATCGCGCACGAGGGTGGCCACGCGTTCGCGGCGCTGGTGACCGGCCGTCAGCTGCAGGGCATCCGGCTGCACTCCGACACGTCGGGGGTCACGGTCTCGAGCGGCAAGCCGCACGGGCCCGGGATGATCTTCACGGCGTTCGCGGGCTACGTCACGCCGCCGCTGCTCGGTCTCGGCGCCGCCGGGCTGCTCGCGATCGGGCACATCACGGCGTTCCTCTGGCTCAGCATCCTGCTGCTCGCCTCGATCCTCCTCATGATCCGCAACGTGTACGGCGTGGTGTCCGTCGTCACCACCGGTGCCGTGATCTTCGTCGTCTCCTGGTACGCCTCCGCTACCGTGCAGGCCGCGTTCGCGTACGCCTTCACCTGGTTCCTGCTGCTGGCGGGCACCCGCCCGGTCGTGGAGCTGCAGAGCAAGCGGGCGCGCGGCCGCGCGCCCGACTCCGACGCCGACCAGCTCGCCCGCCTCACCGGCATGCCTGGCCTGATGTGGGTCCTCGGCTTCGGCGCGGTCGCCGTCGTCGCCCTCCTCGCCGGCGTCGTGTGGCTGCTGCCCACGATGCCCACGCTGCCGAACTGGTGATCACCGCACGCGTTCGCCTGTGGCGGCGGTGATGGTGTACCAGGGCCAGCCGTCGCCGTTCAGGTCGCCTGGGCGGGTGTCCAGGGCGCTGCGGTAGAGCGGCCAGCCGGCGTAGACGACCTGTTTCGTGCCGTCCGGCAGGTACGACGTGGCGATCAGGCTCGTGTTGATGCCCGGTCCCGCGATGACGGGCGCGTCGGTGAGGACCGGTGGCCACCCGAACGCGCACGCGCCGGTGCAGGTCGGGACGTACTCGGCGTTGTCCCCCGCGTACGTGTAGACGGTCATCCCCTGGCCGTCCACGACGATGCGGCCGTACGCGGTGTCTCGCGCCTTCAGCTCGACGGGCCCGATCGATGGTTCGGGTGCCGCCGAGGACGGCGGCGGTACGTGCGCCCTCGCGTGGGGCGGCCGGGTGGGCTCGCCCGACGAGGGCGGCGGCCCGTGCCGCGCGCCGCATCCCGCGGCGAGCAGGCTCAGGCCGATGGCCAGCGCGCGCAGCCGCGCCGGCCCGCCTCCGGCCCGGATGACGGGAGCGTCGGCGGACGCCGTCAGGCGATCCGCCGCGCTCCGCACCGGACGAGAACCCCCGGTCGTTACTTCTTCTCCGCCTTCTCGCCCTTTTCGGCCGAGACCACGGACCACGATCCGCCGAACGCGGACGCGCCCTGGCCGTTCATGTCACCGGCCTTGGTGTCCTTCGCGGAGTGGTACAGCGGCCAGCCGTGGTAGGTGACCTGCTTGGTGCCGTCATCCCGGTCCATCGTGCCGAGCCAGGAGGCGTTCACCCCGGTGCCCGCGGTGGGCTTGTCGGTGGTGATCACCGGCGGCCACTGGGTCTGACACTCGCCCGTACAGGCGGACTTGCCGCCCTTGTCCTTCTCGAACAGGTAGACGGTCATGTCCTTGCCGTCGACCAGGACCTTGCCGTACCCGGTCACGTCCTTGGCCTTGATCTCCACCGGCCCGGCCGACGGCTCCGCCGACGTGGGCGGCGATGACTCCGGCGCCGCGGTCGAGGGCGGCGACGACTCCGGCGCCGCGGTCGACGGCGGTGAGGACTCCGGCCCCGCCGACGACGACGGCTGCGCGAAGCCGCCCGACGATGGCACGGCCTTGTGCTTCTCGCCGCACCCCGTCATGAGCAGGCCCAGGCTGGTGGCCAGCACGCAGGCTGCCCTGACTTCCTTACGCATATGTCCGCTCCTTTCACACGGTGACCTGGAAGGCACCAGCAGGCGCACGCGGGTTCCGCCGCATTGCCTCGTATTCGCCGTAGGCGGGAACGTCTGGCCTGTTCTTCGAGGCCGTCCCCGTGTGCCCCCGCAATGCAGAAGCCTGCCCCCGCGTTGTTCAACGGGAACCGATTCATTTCTTAACTGAACTTGGGAAAGCACGGCGTGCCATGACGAGATCAGGCGTTGAGCTCCCGCAGGCCACGCTGGAAGAACGCGAGCGCGGCGGCCCGCTGGTCGGCCGCGCCGAGCAGGGCGGCGTACGGCAGCGAGGCCCCGCCGAAGGCGTCGTCGTTCCAGTACGCGCCGGTTTGTTTCTTCCAGGGCGCGACGTAGAGGTACGGCTCCGGGTGGTCCTCGTCGCCCGGCGACGCGCCGTAGGAGGCCTTACCATCGGCGGTCTCGTCGCCGAGGTCGACGGCCGGGTCGAAGTGCTCCGGCCAGAGCTGTACGCGGCCCGGCGCGAGCGTGCGGGCGTCGTGGCGGAGCTGTTCGAGGACGGACCAGGCGAAGCCGTACCAGGCGCCCAGGGCGTCGGCGGCGGCCGGGATGATCCGCAGGGGCGTGCCGGACTCGGCCGGGGTCAACGGCCGGTAGATCTCGGCCGGCATCCCGAGCGGAAATCCGGTCAGATCGGCCGCTTCTCCGAGCGTGGCCGGCGTGTGCGCGACGCCGTCGACGACCAGGCGACCGCCCTCGACGCGGAGCTGCCGGCCGGCGCCGAAGTAGGGCGTGCCGAACCCTCGGCGCGTGAACCGCAGTCCGATCTTGCCGTTCTCGGCATGGCGCGCGGCGGCGACCACGTGCTCGCCGAGCGCGTGCAGGGAGAGCCGGGTCTCGGTGTAGGGCCGGGGCAGCGGCGCGAGCCGGCGCCAGGCGCCGAGCCAGCGTTCCGCGCAGAACCCTGCCAGCTCGGGGCGCTCGCGTGCCAGGTCGTCCCAGCTGCGCCCGAGCCCGGTGACCGGCGTGATGAGCCGGGTGCCGTACGGCCCGGCGAGGGGGTCGTCGGCGTACCAGGGCGCGGTCGTGACGGCGGGCGGCGAGGGCTCGAGGACGCGGACGTCGTACTCGCCGCCCAGCAGGTCCCACGCCTCCCGGCGCGGGTTCACCGTGCCTCCGTGCGCAGCGCACGGCTGTTGCCGCGGAACTCGGCGATCACCGCGTCGCCCGCCCCGCGCACCGTGACGTCGTAGACGCCACTGCGGCCGAAGCGGATCCGTTCGACGGCCTCGGCGACGAGCGCGTCGCCGGCCTTGGCGGGCGCGACGAAGACCACGTCGGCGGCCGCGGCCACGGTCGGGACGTCGTAGGTGTTGCAGGCGAAGGCGAAGGCCGTGTCGGCGAGGAGGAAGACGTAGCCGCCGTGCGCGATGCCGTGGCCGTTGACCATGGTGTCCGCAATGGTCAGGTGCGCGCGGGCGCGGCCGGGCGCCACATCGGTGATCTTGATGCCGAGGTGCTGCGAGGCGGCGTCGGTGGAGTACATGGCCTCGGCGCAACGCCGCGCCGTCTCGTCCGCCTCGGTCACGCCCCTAGTTGACCACGCTTCGATCAACGTGGGAACACCCGGCCGCCGGCGGGGGTTGCCGAGGAGCGACTCCTGGTATTCCCTACTGGGAAACTCTGGTTTGACGCCTCTGTGACCTGCGACGGCTTGACGTAAGGAGCGAATGCCCAGCATGATGCTGACCGTGTTCCGAAGCGAGCCCCTCGTCGCACGCCTGCACGTCGATCTTCGACGGCAGGCCAGCGCGCTGTGTGCGGGCTAGGCCGAGTACCCGAGATCTGACGTTCGACCACACTCGTCGCTTCTGCTTCGTTCGTGCACTTTCGTGGCCACCTCGCGCCTGTCATCCTTCTTTGCAGTCGTGTCATGCCGCCCTTTACTCGTGAATGAGACCCCTCGATGATGCGAAGAATCTCCGTCCTGATCGCCGCCGCCACCGTATTGTCCGCCGCTGCCGCCTGCTCCTCCAGCGGCTCGTCCTCCGGCGGAAGCTCGGCGTTCGATCCCAAGACGTGCCAGGGCGGCACCCTCTACGTGCTGAACCAGACCGACCCCACCTCGCACCACCTCGACCCGGCACGGATCTACACGTCCGGCGGCGGCGCGGTGCCGTCCCTGATCTTCCGCACGCTCACCACGCGCCACCGGGTGCCCGGCCAGGCCGGCGACGAGGTCGTCCCCGACCTCGCCACCGACACCGGTAAGGCCTCCGACGGCGCCAAGACGTGGACGTACCACCTCAAGGACGGCCTGAAATTCGAGGACGGCACGCCGATCACCTCGAAGGACATCAAGTGGGGCGTGGAGCGTTCGTTCGCGCCCGAGCTGCCCGGCGGCATCCCCTACCTGCGCGACTGGCTGGTCGGCGGCGCCGACTACTCGGGCCCGTACAAGGGCAAGGAGCTGGACGCGATCCAGACGCCCGACGACAAGACGATCGTCTTCAAGCTGCGCAAGCCCGAGGGCGACTTCCCCTACGTCGCGACGGCCACGCAGTTCGCGCCGGTGCCCAAGGCCAAGGACGACGGCACGGGCTATGAGAAGCACCCGATCGCCAGCGGCCCGTACAAGGTCAAGTCCCATGAGCAGGACAAGAGCCTGGTGCTGGTGCGCAACACGTACTGGTCCCGCGCCCTGGACGACCAGCGGCTGGCCTGCCCGGACCGGATGGAGGGCACCTACGGCCTGAACGCCGCCGTCATCAATCAGCGGCTGTCCTCGAGCGCCGGCAAGGACGCGAACGCGATCACCACGGACACCGACCTGTCCCCCGCCGAGCTGGCCCGGATCTCCACCGATCCCAACCTGAAGAAGCGCGCGCTCAAGGGCGAGTTCGGCGAGACCGACTACGTCGCCTTCAACACCAAGGTGAAGCCGTTCGACGACGTCCGCGTGCGGCAGGCGATCTCCTACGCCCTCAGCCGCGAGTCGGTGGTCAACGCGGTCGGCGGCAGCTCGCTCGCCGAGCCCGCCACGACGTTCCTGCCCGACCAGGCCCCGTTCGGCTACCAGCCGTACGACTACTTCCCGGCCGGAGGCGGCGGCAACGCCGCCAAGGCCAAGGAGCTGCTCGCCCAGGCCGGCCACCCGAGCGGGCTGACCATCACGCTCGCGCACCGCAACATCGACGGAGACCGCGACGGCCCCGCGATCGCGACCGCCGTGCAGGCCGGGCTCAAGCAGGCCGGCATCACGGTGAACCTCAAGGCCTACGACGAGGCCGGCTACAGCGACCTGATCCAGAAGCCCGCCACCGAGCCGGGGATGTTCCTGGCCACCTGGGGCGCCGACTGGCCGACCGGCGGCCCGTTCCTCGCGCCGATCTTCGATGGCCGGCAGATCCTCAAGGACGGCGGCAACTTCAACCAGTCCCAGATCAACGACCCGAAGATCAACGCCGAGTTCGACGCGATCAACGCGATCCCCGACCCGGCGCAGGCCCGGCCGCGCTGGGGCGCGCTCGACGCCGAGCTCGGCAAGCTGGCGCTCACCGCGCCGCTGATCCACCCGATCTCCATCCGGCTGAGCGGCAAGAACGTCAAGAACACCTACCTGGACGAGTGGCGCGGCTCGTACGACCCGGCCATGGTCTCGGTGAAGTAGTTGTGACCGCAGAGCTGGTCGCCGAGGCGGGCGTCTCCACGGAGGCGCCCGCCCGCGCTCGTCAGGTGTGGCGACGGCTGCGCGCCGACCACATGGCCATGGCCGGTCTCGTGGTGGCGGTCATCATGATCGTCGCCGCGCTCACGGCGCCGCTGCTGATCCACCTCGAGGGCCAGGACACGACGTCGTTCCACTCCGGGCTGCTGGACTCGGCGCGCGGCGGCGTGCCGCGCGGGGCCTTCGGCGGCGCGAACGGCACCCACTGGCTCGGCGTGGAGCCGACCACGGGCCGCGACCTGTTCGCCCGCGCGCTGGGCGGCGCGCAGATCTCCTTCATGGTGGCGTTCGGCACCCTGATCGTGCAGCTCCTGCTCGGCGTGGGCATCGGGCTCGCCGCCGGGCTGGGCGGTCCCATCGCCGACTCCGTGCTGGGACGCGTGACCGACCTGGCCATCTCGTTCCCGCAGCTCATCTTCGCGATCGCGCTGCTGGCGATCGTGCCGGACACGTTCCCGCGGCCGCTCCTGCTGATGCTCGTCATCGGGCTGTTCGGCTGGGGCGGCGCCGCACGGCTGGTGCGCGGGCAGGTGCTGTCGCTACGGACGCGTGACTACGTGGCCGCCGCCCGCCTGTCCGGCGCCTCGCGGACCCGCATCGCGATCCGCGAGATCCTGCCGGGCGTCTCGGCGCCCCTGCTCACGTACACGGCGCTGCTACTGCCCTCGAACATGATCGCCGAGGCGGGCCTGTCCTTCCTCGGCGTGGGCGTACGCCCGCCCGGCTCCTCCTGGGGCCAGATGCTGTCCACTGCGACGACCTGGTTCCAGGCCGATCCGACGTACGTCCTGGTCCCGGGCCTCCTCCTGCTGCTCAACGTGCTCGCCTTCACGCTGCTCGCCGACGGCCTGCGTACGGCGCTGGACCCCAAGGCCATGCCGCACGTGCCGTCGCGCCGGAGGGGCCGATGACCCGCTACCTGCTCCGCCGCCTGATCAGCACGCTCGTGCTGCTCCTGGTGATGGCCTCGCTGGTGTACGTGATCTTCTACGCGCTGCCGTCGAACCCGGCCGTCCTCGTCTGCGGCAAGGGCTGCGGCGGCGGCCAGCTCGCCGCCATCGACCACAAGCTCGGCCTGGACCAGCCGGAGTACCTCCAGTTCTGGCACTTCCTGGAGGGCATCGTCATGGGCCGGGACTACAGCTCCGGCCCGGACATCTCCCACTGCGCGGCGCCCTGCCTGGGCTTCTCCTTCCAGGACGACCAGCCGGTGCTGACGCTGATCGCACAGCGGCTACCGGTGTCGCTGTCACTGACGACCGGCGCCATGATCGTGTGGCTGACCCTCGGCCTGTCCGCGGGCGTGGTCTCGGCCCTGCGCGCCGGTCGCCTCACCGACCGGGTGATCACCGCCGCCTCGCTGCTGTCCTACGGAGCGCCGATCTTCGTCAGCGGGATGCTGCTGCTGATGCTCTTCTGCGGGTTCCTGCACTGGCTGGACTTCCCGGTGTACGTCCCGCTCACCGAGGACCCCGTCGCCTGGGCCAGGAACCTCCTGCTGCCCTGGCTGACGCTGGCGATCGCCCAGTCCGCGGTGTACGCGCGCCTGACGCGCACCGGAATGCTCGAGACGTTGTCGGAGGACCACATCCGGACCTTCCGCGCGTACGGGCTGCGGGAGCGGCGGATCGTCGGCCGGCACGCGATCCGCGGGGCGTTCACGCCGGTCATCACGCTCACGGCGATGGACTTCGGCTACATCCTCGTCGGCGCGATGCTGACCGAGACGCTGTTCGGCCTGCCAGGGCTCGGGCAGCTGATCGTGCAGGCGTCCAACAACGTCGACCTGCCGGTCGTCGCCGGGCTCACGCTGGTGGCGGGCTCGGCCATCGTGGTGGCCAACACCGTCGCGGACCTGCTGTACGCGGTGGTCGACCGGAGGGTCGTGCTGACATGAACGACGTGGTGCTGTCGGTCCGGGACCTGACCGTGGACTTCCCCTCCGAAGGCGGCGACGCGCTGCGTGCCGTCGACGAGGTCTCCTTCGACCTGTCGGCGGGCGGCGCGCTCGGCATCGTCGGCGAGTCCGGCTCGGGCAAGAGCACGACCGCGCTCGCGCTGCTCGGGCTGCACCGGCGTACGCCGGCCCGCGTGTCCGGCGAGATCCTGCTGGGCGGCGACGACGTGAACGCCCTGGGCGACGAGGCCGTACGGCGCCTGCGCGGGCACCGCATCGCGATGATCTTCCAGGACCCGATGTCGGCGCTCGACCCGTACTACCGGGTCGGCGACCAGATCTCGGAGGTGTACCGCGCGCACTCTCGCGCGAGCCGCCGGGCCGCCTGGACACGCGCCGTCGAGGTGCTGGACCGCGTCGGCATCCCGGACGCCGCGCGCCGCGCCCGCGCCCGGCCGCACGAGTTCTCCGGCGGGATGCGCCAGCGCGCGCTGATCGCGATGGCGCTGGCCTGCGAACCGGAGATCCTCGTCGCCGACGAGCCGACCAGCGCGCTGGACGTGACCGTACAGGCCCAGATCCTCGACCTGATCGACGAGCTGCGCGCCGACACGGGCATGGCCCTGCTGCTGGTCACCCACGACCTCGGCGTGGTGTCGCGGTCCGTGGACGAGGTCATGGTCATGCAGAACGGCTCGCTGGTCGAACGCGGCCCGGTCCGCGAGGTCCTCCAGGCGCCGGCCGAGCCGTACACGCGCGCGCTGGTCGCGGCCGTACCCCGGATCGACGGGCCGCCCCTGACCTCTCGGCGCGAGGCCGGCGAGCCGCTGATGACGGTCGCGGGCCTCACCCGCGAGTTCAAGCGGCCCGGCGGCGGTCTGCGGCGCGACGTGCTCCGCGCCGTCGACGCCGTGTCCCTGGACGTACGCCGCGGGGAGACCCTCGGCGTCGTCGGTGAGAGCGGCAGCGGCAAGACGACGCTCGCCCGGATGATGGTGCGGCTCCTCGACCCGACCGGCGGCACCGTCACGTTCGAGGGCCGCGACATCACCCGCCTGCCGGAGGGCCGCCTGCGGCCGATCCGCCGCGACCTGCAGATGGTCTTCCAGGACCCGGTCTCCTCCCTCAACCCGCGCCATACCGTCGGCGACAGCATCGCCGACCCGCTGCGCGTCCAGGGCACCGGCGACCGCGAGTCCCTGAAGAACGCCCGCGAGCTGATGGAACGCGTCGGGCTGGACGCCTCGCGCCACGACCGCTACCCGCACGAGTTCTCCGGCGGCCAGCGCCAGCGCATGGGCATCGCACGCGCCCTGTCGCTGCGGCCGAAGCTCCTGGTCTGCGACGAACCCGTCTCGGCCCTGGACGTCTCGACCCAGGCCCAGATCCTGGAGCTGCTGGCCGGCCTGCGGGAGGAGTACGACCTGACCATCGTGTTCGTCTCGCACGACCTCGCCGTCGTCCGCCAGGTCAGCGACCGCGTCGCGGTCATGCACGACGGCGAGCTGGTCGAACTCGCCGACGCCGACGACCTGTACGCGGCGCCCGCCCACGAGTACACCCGTACGCTCCTGGCCGCCGTCCCGACGCTCGCCTAGCGGTGGAGGCGGCACTCCTGCGCATCGCGCAGGGTGCGCTGGCCAACGTGCGCGAGCACGCCGCGGCGACGCGGGCCGCACTGACCTTGACCTACCTGGACGGCCAGGTCTCGCTGGACATCGCCGACGATGGCCGCGGCTTCGACCCGGACGCCATGCCGGCCCCCGAGGCGGGCCGGGTACGCGGGCACGGGCTGCCGGCCATGCGCATCCGGGCACGGCAGTCGGGCGGCACGCTCACCGTGGAGTCCACGCCGGGCGAGGGCACCGTGGTGTCCGTCGCCGTCCCCGCCCCTTCGAGGGAGACCACCTCATGACGATCCGGCTGCTGCTGTGCGACGACCACGCGGTGGTGCGCGCCGGGCTGCGGGCGCTGCTGTCCAGCGCCGACGGCATGGAGGTGGTCGGTGAGGCCGGCAACGGCGAGGAGGCCCTGGCGGTCGCCGCCCGCGTACGGCCCGACGTCGTCCTGATGGATCTCCAGCTCGGCGGCGGCATGGACGGGGTGACGGCCACCCGTCATCTGTCGTCCGACGGTGGCGAGGCGTGTCCGCGCGTGCTGGTGCTCACCATGTTCGACACCGACGCCGACATCACCCGCACCATCGGGGCGGGCGCCACCGGCCACCTGCTCAAGGCCGAACGCCCCGAGGAGCTCTTCGCCGCGATCCGCGACGCGGCGGCCGGCCGTACCGCGCTGTCGGCCCCGGTCGCCGACCGGGTGCTGGCCCAGCTGCGCTGCCCGCGCCCCGCCCTGTCCGAGCGTGAGCGCGACATCCTCCGGCAACTGGCGAGCGGGCTGGGCAACCGCGAGATCGCCCGGGCCCTGTTCATCAGCGAGGCCACGGTCAAGACCCACCTGGGAAGGATCTACGGGAAGCTGGGCGTGGAGACCCGGGCCGCGGCGGTGGCCGTCGCCAAGGAGCAGCGCCTGCTGCCCTGATCCCGCGTGGTCAGCGCACGAGCGGACGCCGGCCGCCCGGCGTCCCGGGCGACCGGCGTCCGCCGGTGAGAGCCATCGCGCCACCCGCTCATCGCGCCAACGGGGCGGGTGGCGACCTGTCTAGGTCGCGGGCGCGCAGAGCGCGTACACGCTGATGCCCACGCTCGGGTACTTGTTCTGGCGGCCCAGCGCGATCCAGCCGCGGCCGTCCGACGTCGGGAAGCTGCCCACGAGGATGGCGTCCGCGCCCTGGGCCTCACCGCCGCCACTGATGGCACGCTTGCCGGCCGGGCACAGGACCGTACGCCGCTGGAAGTTGGCGACGTTCGCGTTCGGAAGAACGACCGTCTGGTAGCCGGCCGCGTCGGCGTGTTGCGAGTGCGCCGCCGGTGCGGCGTCCTCAGCCTGTGCGGCGATACCTGTACCCATTGCCGCGGCGAACGCCAGTACTCCGACCCCGAACGCATATGCCTTGCGCATGCATGATCTCCGTTTCAGGTAGAAAAAGACGTGTCGCTCCGGACTCGCCGACCCTTCGTTAATCGAACGGCCATGCGTGTCCGGAGCGACTTCTACCCGGCCCGCGATTCGCCACACCCAGCAATTACTCAATTGCTTTTAGTGACGATGCTTTATCCCGAGATCTGCGGCGAACGGGGACGCTGCGCCCTACCGCGCCCAGGTCCAGGCGTACTCCCCGACCTCGACGGACGACGCCTCGTTGCCGATGTCGAGCGGACGGAACGTGTCCACCATCACCGCCATCTCGGTCGTGGTCGAGTGTCCGTTGCGCACTGCCTCGATAACGCCTTCAACCGCACCGGGCGCCGGACCATGGGTGAAACCGGACGGATGCAGGCTGATGGAACCCTGGTCGATTCCCGACCCTTTTCTCGCCGAATAGTCGCCGCCGACGTAGAACATCATCTCGTCCGAATCGACATTATGGTGGTTGTACGGGATCGGAATGGCCTCGTCATGGAAATCCAGCGGACGCGGACAGAACGAGCAGATCACGAAATTGGGTCCCTCGAACGTCTGGTGCACCGGCGGCGGCGCGTGCGTTCGCTTCACGATCGGCTCGAAGTCGCGGATGTTGAAGACGTACGGGTACAGGTGACCGTCCCAGCCGACGACGTCGAGCGGGTGGTACCGGTACGTCAGTCGCGTCAGGCCGCCGCGGTGGCGGACCAGTACGGGCACGTCCTCGCCCTCGAGGACCAGCGGCTCGGCCGGGGCCCGCAGGTCGCGCTCGCTGTACGGCGCGTGCTCCAGGAACTGGCCGTACTGCGACAGGTAGCGCTTCGGCGGCCGGATGTGCCCGGCGGCCTCGAAGACCATCAGCCGCAGCGGCTCGGCTGCGGTGCGCACGAAGCGGTGGATGGTGCCGGTGGGCACGATCACGTAGTCGCCGGGGCCGACGTCGAGCGCGCCGTACGTCGACTCGAGGCGTGCCGTGCCGGACTCGACGTAGACGCACTCGTCGCCGACGGAGTTGCGGTACAGCTCACCGTCGCCGTCGGCGGCCACATAGGAGATGCGGATGTCCTGGTTGGCCATCAGGAGCCGGCGGCCGAGCACCGGGTCGCCGCCGGCGGTCAGCTCGTGCGGCTTGAAGTGGCGCGGCATCAGCGGGTGGTTGGGCGCGGTGCCCGTGGCGTACGCCGGCGCGTCCACGCCCTCGCTCTTGACGATCGCGGTGGGCGGGTTCACGTGGTACAGGAGCGACGAATCGGAGGAGAACCCCTCCTCCCCCATCAGCTCCTCGGAGTAGAGCCCGCCGTCGGGCCTGCGGAACTGGATGTGGCGCTTTCGGGGGACCTCCCCCGTGAGGCGGTAATAGGGCATCTGAGGCTCCGGAATTGATCAAAGCTTTGATTATCTTCCTTCTCTGACTCTAAGCTGTTGCAGGTGAGCGCACAAGACCTCGACTTCTGGTCCTTCGTCGACGCCGCGGTCGAGCACGCACACAAGCGGCTGCCCGAGATCGACCCCGAGGCCATGCGGCTCATCCTGACCCTCTACCGGGTCGCGAACATGCTGGTCTACGACATGGAGTCGGTCGTGCACCGGCCGCGCGGCTGGAGCTACCCGGGCTTTCGGCTGCTGTTCACCCTCTGGGTCGCCGGGCCCATGGAGTCCAAGCGCGCGGCCGAGCTGTCCGGAATGAGCCGCCAGGCGGTGTCGGCGCTGGTCAACACCCTCGACCGGGACGGGCTGGTCAGCCGTACCCCCGACGAGTCCGACCGGCGGGCCGTACGCCTCAGCCTGACCGAGCACGGCGAGCGGGAGCTGACCGAGGCGTTCGGCGTGCACAACGACCGCGAGACGCTCTGGGCCGAGACGTTGTCCTCCGAGGAGCGCGCCACGCTGGTACGACTTCTGGGCAAGCTGGGCACCCGCGAAGGGGTGCGCCGGCGCCGATAGGCTTCCTCCTCGTTCGTTCCAATGAGGAGGAAAAGCATGCGCGGAGGCCGACGCCTTCCGGCTCTGATGGTCGCGATCGGGCTGCTGACCGGCTGCAGTGACCCGGCCGGGGCGGTCCGGAGGGAACGCGCGGCGTCGCGTGCGCACTCCACCCCCTCGCCCAAGCCGTCCAGCCCCTCTCCGACGCCTACGAGCGCGCAGCGGGCCGCCGGACGCGCCTGGTGGCAGGCGCCGTCGACGATCAGGTCCGTGCACGGCCTGCGGGTGCACACGGGCGCCCTGCGCAACGGACGGATCCGGGTCATCGTGACCGACCTGACCGACCGCGCCTCGCACTCGTTCACGGCGACGACGCAGCCGCGCACGATGAAGGCCGGCCACTTCACGCTGACCGGCGTCAGGGTCGCGAATTCCCCGAAGTCCCCGAAGGCGCCCGGGCTCGGCTTCCGCTATCGCCCGAGCTGACGCATCGGAGGGCGCCATCGGGGGACGATTCCCGCATGGCACTCGACGACCTGGACCCATTCGCGATCTTCGACGCCGAGGCGGAACGTCTCGACCGCTTCTTCGCGTCGCTGGACGCCGACGCGTGGTCGCGGCCCTCGCGCTGCGAGGGCTGGACCGTACGCGACGTCCTCGCCCACCTGGCCGGCGAGGAGGCCTACAACCACGCGTGCCTCGAGGATGACCTGGCGCGTTTCACCACGTGCCTGGACAAAGAGGGCGTCACGGGCTTTTCGGGCTTCAACGAGTGGAGCGTCCAGGTACGCCGCGGGCTGCCCGTCGGCAAGATCATCGACGAGTGGCGCACCCGGAACGGCGACACCCGGCGCCGGATGCGGGCGCTCGGCCGTGACGCCTCCGTGCCGACCTTCGCGGGCCCGTACCCGGTCGGGCTGCAGACCTTCCACTACTGCTCGGAGTACGCCACCCACGCGGACGACGTCGGCGCACCCGGGGGCGACGATCCCGGGCGCGACCGCTGGCGGTCCGAGGTCGGCCGGCTCGTGCTGAAGGAGCAGGGCTCCCCGGTGGAGGTCGAGGTCGGGCCCGGCGGCGAGCACGCCGTACGGGCCGGCGGGGCGCGGGCGACGCTGACGGCCACGGACTTCGTCGCGGCGACCGTGGGACGCCTCCCGGACGACCACCCGCTCGACCCGCGCCTGCGCGAGGCGCTGCGCTGTCTGGCCTGAGCCCCGCGCAGGGCCTCGCCGGGACCTGCGAGGGCCTGCGGGGGCTTGCGAGGGGTGACGCGCGCCGCATACGGTTGTCGTGGCGCCGTCTCGCGCCGTACCTCCGTTCCGGTGCTCACGCCGCCGGCGTCGTGGAGGCAAAGGGGACCTCGCGTTCTCGGGACGCCGGCAGAGCATGCCCCATCCGGCGGGGCCGACAGGAGCGTGAGTCCTGCGGTCGCGCCGCCACAGGGAGCATGTGATGACCAGGCAGAGTTCCTTCAAGTCCCGCGTACGCGCGCGCATGGACAAGACCGGCGAGAGCTACACCACCGCACGGCGACGGCTCATCGAGCGGTCCGACGCGGCCTCCCCCACCGACGCGACCCCTTCCACCGACGCGGTCAACGCGCAGCGGCTGTCCGTCTCCGCCGTGCTCGAGCGCACCGGACGTGAGCCGGACGCGTGGTTCGCGCTCCTCGACGCGTGGGGCGCCACGGACCGTACGCACACCGAGATCGCCCGCCGCCTCGTCGATGAGCACGGGGTCGACGGCTGGTGGGCGCAGACCATCACGGTCGGCTACGAGCAGGCCCGTGGCATGCGCGCGCCCGGGCAGCAGAGCGACGGGTCCTTCTCGGCGTCCGCGAGCAAGACCGTGGACGTCGCCGCCGAGCGGGCGTTCGAGGCGTTCGCCGACGCGGAGCTGCGGGCGCGCTGGCTGCCCGGCGTCGAGGTGCGGGTACGTACGGCGACCCCGCCGAAGTGGTTCCGCGCCGACTGGGAGGACGGCTCGACCCGGATCGCGGTCGGCTTCACCGCGAAGGGCGACGCGAAGGCCCAGGTCGGTGTCGCGCACGAGCGGCTCGCCGACGCCGAGTCGGCCGCGCGGATGAAGACGTACTGGCGCGAGCGCCTCACGGAGCTGAAACGACTCCTAGAGTCCTGAGTAGCGACTCCTGACCGGGGTCACAGCGGCAGCGTGACCGCGGACAGGCGCGAGTAGACGCCGGGATAGCCAGGCCGGGCACAGCCGTACGCCCACGAGGTGATCCCGGCGAGCCGTCCCTGCACGACGAGCGGGCCGCCACTGTCGAACTGACACGTGTCGGCAGTGGTGGAGCCCGCGCACACCATGTCCTTCTTGTCGAAGGAGCCGCCGTACGCGGACGCGCAGCGGGCGTCGGGGACGAGCGGGACGTTCGCGCCGCGCAGGCGCGCGTTGAACAGATCGCGCTCCGACATGGTGCCCCAGCCGTACACCTGGGCGGTGCCGGTCGGCGGGAGCACGCCGCCCCGCCCGATCGGCGGCAGCGCGATGCGGTCGAGCACGGGCCGGGCCAGGGTCAGCACGGCGACGTCGTGGTGCTCGACCGTCTCGCCCTTGAACGCCGTCTCGCGGAACCCGGGGTCCACCCAGACCTTCTTGACCTGGATGGTCTCGCCGTCCTTCTTCGACAGGTCGGCGCGGCCGAACGTGACGCTCAGCAGGGTGGGCACGGCGCTGAGGAAGTCGACGCAGTGCGCCGCGGTCGCCACCCGGTCGGGCCCGATCAGGGCACCGCCGCAGAACTGGCCCGTGGGCCGTACGAGGAAGGCCGGCGTGCCGACCGAGGCGAGCCACGGTGGCGGTGCGACGAACGCTCCGCCGACGACCGCGTGCGCGGTGGTCGTCGTAAGACCTGCCGTCAGACCGGCCGACAGCAGCGTGGTCGCGGCGATGGCCGCGAAGCGGCGGGAGAACAGCGGCATGGGGGAGACCTCCGTCCGGCTCCCGCAAACCTAGCGGGCCCCCAAGCCGCCGCGCGACCGAGGGTGTGTCTGAAAGGTCGCGTTCGTGGCGAGCGGCGTCCAGGGGCCGCGTCGCAAGGCGGAGGAGGGAGTCAGCCAGGTGTCGGCCGGCGACCGACGACAACACGGCGAGGCGTCGTCTGGGCGGCGCGCGGGGTTACTTGTACTTACGGCCGGTACGGGCGGACAGCCGGTAGGCGAGATTGCGCGGGATCAGCTTGCCGAGTCCGACGATGGTCTTGTACTGGGCGCCCGGCACGCTGACCGGCACACCGCGGCGGAAGTCGCGCAGCGCCGTGGCGACCACGTCGTCGGCGTCGAGCCACAGCGGCGACGGCAGGCCGGACATGTCCATCCCGGCGCGCTCGTGGAACTCGGTGTGCACGAAACCCGGGCACAGCGCCATGACGTGCACGCCCGCCACGTCCTGCGCGACACCCTGGCTGAAGCTGACCATCCAGGCCTTCGACGCGCCGTACGTGCCGCGCGCGAAGAACGCCGCGACCGACGCGACATTGATGACGCCGCCGCTGCCACGCTCGCGCATCGCGGGCACCGCCGCGTACGTCAGACGGAGCACCGCCTCGCAGTGCACCCGGAGCATGGCCAGCTCGTCGTCGATCGAGGCGTCGAGGAAACGGCCCTTCTGGCCGAACCCGGCGTTGTTGACCAGCAGGTCGGCGCGGCGCGCAGCCTCCTCGGCCTTGGCGATGCCCTCCTCGGTGGCCAGGTCGGCGACGACCACCTCGGCACCGCCGTACTCGTCGGCGGCACGTGCCAGGCGTTCGGCGTCGCGGGCGAGGAGGATGAGGTCGAAACCGTCGGCCGAGAGGCGCCGCGCGAAGGCCGCGCCGATGCCGGCGGTCGCGCCGGTGATGAGTGCGGTGGGCATGCGCCGTAGATTACTGTGCCGCGCCCTCCGAACCGTTAGGCTCCTCCCCGCATCTACCTGAACACGGAGCGTTCAGGCACCGGCCTACGAATATCGGGGGTCACGCGATGACGCCTCTCGCGGAGCGCGCGCTGCCACCCGCCGGGCAGACGGGACACTCGCGGCACCGCGCCGGCATGATCTGGGCGGTCATCGTCGCGCTGGTCGGCCTGGTGCTGGTCACACTCGTGCTCGTCCAGCTCGCGCGCCCGGTCCCCGCGCCGAAGCTGCGCCTCGTCACCTCCTCGAGCCGTACCCTGCCCGGCCATCTGTCGCTGCCGTGGCCCCGTGCGGGCCAGGCCGTCGTCGAGGTCGACGGGCTCGGCCGGATGGGCGACTCCGGGACCGAGCGCCCGGCCCCGACCGCCAGCGTCGCCAAGGTGATGACGGCCTACGTCTTCCTCAGCGACCATCCGCTGAGCGGCGCACAGGAGGGGCCGACCTACCGCGTCTCCGCCGCCGAGGCGGCGCGGCTGCCGTGGCGCAAGGCGCGCGGCGAGACGCACGTCGACGTCGTGGCGGGCCAGCCCTTCACCGAGCAGGAGGCCCTCGAGGCGCTGCTCATCGTCTCGGCGAACAACATCGCGCACGAGCTGGCCCGGTGGGACGTCGGCGGCGACGCGGCGTTCGCGGCCAAGATGAACGCCACCGCGCGGCGGCTCGGCATGACCGGCACCCGTTACACCGACCCCAGCGGATTCGACGCCACGACCGTCAGCACCGCCTCCGACCAGGTACGCCTGTTCGGCGCGGCGATGCGACTGCCCGCCTTCGCCCAGATCGTGGGCCGTTCCTCGTTCACGCCGCGTACGGGCGGGCGGGCCCGCTCGGGCGGCAACACGCTCCTCGGCACGCACGGCGTCCTGGGCGGCAAGACCGGCTTCACGAGCCGGGCCGGCGCCAACTACGTCTTCGCCGCCCGCGCCCGCGGCCGGCTCATCGTCGGCGCGGTGATGTCGCAGCCCGGCGCCACCAGCCCGGTACCCGCCGTCCAGGCCGCCGAGCCGCTCATCGTCGCCGCCGAACGCGCCCTCACCCGGATGACCCTCGCGCCGAGCGGCGCCCGGCTGGCCGAGGCCGACTACGGCCTGGGCAACCGGGTCGGGCTCGTCACCGCCGCGCCGGTCCAGACACTCGGCTGGCCCGGCCTCACGGTCCACCTGACCATCACCGGCCTGGGCCCCGGCGGCCGGCTGCCGGCCCGCCCCCCGTACGGCAGCGTGGTCGCCACGGCCACCGTGGGCGGCGAGAGCAGCCCGCTGCGCCTCGATGGCGGCCTGAGCCACCCGTCCGTCCTGGCCCGCCTGACACGCCTCGGCTGAGAGACGCTCAGGGCGTGACGCGGAAGTCGCCGAGGTCGGGCCGCCGGGTCGCGCGCCGGTACGTGAAGGTGTAGCCGGGCCAGTTGCTGACGTTCTTCCCGTCCGCGTTCCGGTACCAGCTCGTGCAGTCTGTTCCCCACACCGTGTCGCGAAGGCCCGCGCGCACGCCGCGGTTGAAGGCGTCCTGCACCTCAGGCCGTACGTCCATGGACGTCACGCGGGTGAGCGCCTTGACGCAGCCCGTGATGTAGGCGAACTGCGACTCGAGCATGTAGATGATCGAGTTGTGGCCGAGGTTGGTGTTGGGCCCGTACACCAGGAACAGGTTGGGGAACCCGCTCACCGTGATCCCGAGGTACGCCTCGGCGCCGCCGCGCCAGGCGTCGTTCAGGTCCCGCCCGTCGCGCCCGCGTACCGCGATCGGCGCCAGGAAGCCGTGCGTGCGGAACCCGGTGCCGTACACGACCACGTCGACCTCGCGCTCGCGCCCGTCCCGGGTGCGGACCCCGCGTTCGGACAGCCGCTCGATCTCGTCGGTGACGACCTCGACGTTGTCGCGCGCCAGCGCCGAGTAGTAGTCGTTCGAGATGAGGATGCGCTTGCAGCCCATCACGTACCCGGGCGTGAGCGTGTCCCGCAGGCCCGGATCCTCGATCTGCTCGGCGAGCCGCTTGTGGAACCTCTTCGCGTAGCTCTCCATCAGCTTCGGGAAGGTGATCATGCCGAGGGCCCGCGACTCGTACATGGCATAGGTCTTCGCGCGGCTCAGCGTCCTGAGGAAGGGCAGCAGCCGCATCAGCCTGCGCTCCCAGGTCGTGTACGGCCGGTCGCGCTTGCTGAGGACGTACGGCGGGGTGCGCTGGAAGACGTGCACCGCGCTCGCCGTACTCGCCAGGTGCGGCACGAACTGGACGGAGCTGGCACCCGTACCGATCACCGCGACGCGCTTGCCCGCGAGGTCGGCCTCGTGGTCCCAGCGTGCGGAGTGGAACGCGGGGCCCTGGAAGGCGTTCGGGAACTCCGGGTACGCGGGCCTGCTGAGCTGACCGCAGGCCATGACCAACGCTCGCGCCTCATACGCGCCCTGCGTGGTCCGGACGCGCCAGAGGCCCGCTTCCTCGTCGAAGACCGCATCCTCCACCTCGACGCCGAAGCGGGGCTCGACGCCGTACTTGGCGGCGGTGTTCCGCAGGTAGTCGAGGATCTCGGCCTGCGGAGGGAAGCGGCGCGACCAGTCCCTGCGGCGCTCGAAGGAGAACGAGTAGAGATGCGAGGGGACGTCACACGCCGCGCCGGGGTAGGTGTTGTCCCGCCACGTACCGCCGAGGTCGTCCGCCTTCTCCAGGACCGTGACATCGCGGATGCCGGCCCGTCTCAGGCTGATCGCCATCCCGATTCCGCCAAAACCCGCTCCGACGATGACGACGTTCACCGGTCCGGCCATACCAGCATGAAACCGTGTTGAGGCCGCCTCGTCTATGACCGGCCGAAAAGCTCCGGGCGGCGGCTCCTGAGCCGATCGATCGCCTGATCGGCCAGCCCGGCGAGGTACGCGGGGCACAGCAGCGTGTCGCTGTGCGCGTGGGCCGCCCGTCCTTCGGCGCTGAGCAACTGGGCGCCCACGGCGATGGCCGTCCCCAGATCCTCGATCGGCCCCGGATGGCGGGGATGCCCGCACCCGGAGTCCGGCCAGGTCAGCTCGTACCGGGTCGTCACCAGCGCCCCGACCATCTCCTCCATGACATTCGCCGCGCCCATCCGCTCCAGAGGCGCGTACCGGCAGGCCGCGTCCAAGATGACGATCAGCCCGGCGCGCCCCTCCCCCATCGGATCGGACGCCAGCCGCCGAGCGCAGTCCCGCAACGTCACCGTGGGGTCGCAGCAGGCATGATCCGCGCCCTCCGAGAGCTCCACGTCCTCGGGACCGGCCGAGTACCTCGCCTCACCACTGTCATCCATCTCCGGGCCTCCCGTCGCTGTCATGACATCGTGACATCCGTCGGCCTCGCCGCGAAGTACCGACTTTCGTAGTGTGGGACCGTGACAGTCTCCGAACGCGTCACCGTGGGCGTGCAACCGGCCGTGGCATACGAGTCCGTGTCCGACGTACGCCGGATGGGCCGCCGAAGCCCGGAATGCTTCGCCGTGTGGGTGTGGTCCCGCCGCGACGGCGCACCGTCGCGGTTCGTGGGCTTCAACCGGCGAGGCCCCTTGGTCTGGTTCACCACCTGCCGCGTCGTGACCGCCGAGCCCGGCGTGGAGTTCGCCTTCGACGTGACGACCTTCGGAATGCCGGTCGCCCGGTGGAGCTATCGGTTCGCCCCGGCGCCCGAAGGCACGGAGGTGACGGAGTCCTTCCTGGACCGCCGCAACCGCGGCGCGTTCATCATGGGCCGCGTCTTCACCGGCAAAGCCGCCAACAACCGCCCCGAGATCAACCGCGAGAGCATGCGGACGACCCTGGCCCGGCTGAAAGCCGAACTCGAAGCAGGCTAAGCCCCGAACGCCGCCGGGCCTTGGCCGGGCCGGTAGGCATCCGTTCGACCATCGTTCGCCGCTCGATCACCCCCACGGCACCCGCACGTCGCCGGGAACCGATGTGCTGTCGGTCGTACGGCCGAGACCACCGGCGATCGACATGACCGGCCGGCGGGCCGTCACCCCAGCGCTGACCGACGCCGCCCCCTAATGCCTCCGGGCGCGGCCTCGGACGGCGCGGGCACACCATCACCCCAGACCCACCGCGCGTCTATCGGGCGGTACTCGCGTCGATGGTGATGGCGACCCGATCTCCCAGCGAGGGCGCACGGCAGTGCAGGCCCAGCTCGACGAGTACTGCAAATACGTGAACACGCTCACGCTCGCGGAGGTCAAGACCCTCGACTGCGGGTCGCTGACGCCGGCGGACTTCCCCGAGCAGGTGCCGGCGCCGGGCGCGCGGATGCCGCTGCTGCGTGAGGTGTTCGCCCTGGTCAAGCGGTATCACGCGTGGGGCGTCAAGTTTAACGTCGAGACCAAGGTCGAGGCGGGCTCGCCGACGACGGTCGACGAGGCGCACCGGCTCGGCCTGAAGGTGATTCCGTGGACCGTCGATGACGCCCCGACGATGAACAAGCTCATCGACGACGGCGCCGACGGTGTGATCACTACCCGGACCGGCTGCGTACGGTGCTCGCGCAGCGCGGATTCGACCTACCGCGGGGGTACGGTCACAGGTAGAGGCCGGTCCCGTACTCCGGGCGCTCGCTGGCCACCGCGTGCAGGTCCCGCTCGCGCATGACGCGGTACATCTCGCCGCGGACCTCGACCTCGAACTGGTCCTCGTCCTTGAAGAGCACCTTGTCGCCGACCTTGACCGACCTCACGTGGTGGCCGGTGCCGCACACCTCGCCCCAGACCAGCCGGTTGGCGAGCTCCGCGGTCGCGGGGATGACGATGCCGCCGGTGCTGCGGCGCTCCCCCAGGTCCTTGTCGGCGCGCACCATGACCCGGTCATGCAACATCTGGATCTCGAACTTCACCTCGGTCACGGTCGGGATTCTACGTCTCGTCCGGACTGGACGGTTTCGATCACGCAAGTCGGCGTACGACGGCGCGGAGCTGTTCGGTGTAGCGCTCCTCGAACTCCGGTGACCCGGGGTCGACTCCGAACAGTTCACGGACCTTCTGCGGCATCACGATCGGCGCCGAGACCGCCGCCATGAACAGCAGCAGGACGGCGCGCGGATCGAGCTCGTCGGCGAGCTGACCTTCGGCCTTGCGGCGCTCGAGGTCCTCGATGTCCGCGGTGCCCCCGCCGTCCGCCGGGGGGCCGGAGGCACCGGTCAGCCCCTGCCACGCGGCGAGCCGGGTCCCGCGCGGGTCCTTCAGGGTGTGACGGGCGTAGCGCGCCACCAGCTCGTCGAGCGGGACGTCGGCGGTGTTGAAGTCCGACTCGTGCTCCAGCCAGCGCTCCTGGATGCTGCGATAAAGCCCCTCCTTGCCGCCGAAGTAGTAGCTGATGAGCTGCTTGTTGACGCCGGCGCGCTCGGCGATGTCGTGGACGCGGGCGCCGGCGAACCCCTTCGCGGCGAACTCATCGAGTGCCGCGTCGAGCAGCCTCCGCCGCGACCGGTCCGCGTCGGCCTTGCGGTCCTCGGGCGCCGGTGAGCGCCGGGGGCGCCGCGTCGTCTCGTCCATGCCCTCGATGGTAACCGTACGTTTGACGTCATCAACCATTCGGATGAAAGATGGCGCACACAACCCGACAGGAGGACATCCATGTTTCTGGTCACCGGAGCCACCGGCAACGTCGGCCGCCCCGTCGTCGAAGGGCTGGTCGCCGCCGGCGCCGAAGTCCGCGCGCTCAGCCGCGACCCCGCGAGCGCCGGCCTGCCCGCGGGCGTCGAGGTCGCCGCGACGGACGCGCTCCCGATGGACGGTGTGACGGCGCTCTTCCTGAACCCGGCCGTGGTCTGGGGCAGCGCGGAGGCCCTGCTGAAGAAGGCCCGCGACCACGGCGTACGCCGCGTCGTGCTGCTCTCCTCGGCCGCCGCGCTCGACACGGACCCCGGCAACGCGATCGCCGTCCACCACCGGGAGCTGGAGCAGGAGATCGAGGCGTCCGGCCTGGAGTGGACCTTCGTACGGCCGGGCGCGTTCTCCTCCAACACCCTGCAGTGGGCGGGGCGGATCCGCGCCGGCGACGTCGTACGCGCGCCGTACGGCCGGGCGGCGATCTCCCCCATCCACGAGCGCGACATCGCCGACGTCTCGGTGCAGGCGCTGCTGCGGGACGACCTGGTCGGCGCGCGCCCGCTGCTGAGCGGCCCGGAGTCGCTGAACCAGATCGACCAGGTGCGCCTCATCGGCGAGGCGATCGGGCGGACGCTGCGCTTCGAGGAGGTCCCGCGCGAGGCGGCGTACGCGCAGATGGTCGAGCGCGGGATGCCGCCGCAGATCGCGACGACCCTGCTGAAAATGTTCGCCGACTTCGAGGACGGGGTGGCCGACGTCTCCATGGAGGTGGAGCGGATCACCGGCAGCCCCGCCCGTACGTTCGCCGCGTGGGCGGCCGACCACGCGGGCGACTTCCGCTGACGGGAGACCGCCCGGGCCCCTCAGGGCCCGGGCATCAGGTCATTCCGCGAAGGTCGCCAGGTAGGCGCCGAAGTCCTCGCGTTCCTGCTCGAGCTGGGCGTGCCGGCCGGCGTAGACGTTCTCGAACATCGCGAGCGGCTCCGGGTCGGGCAGTTCGCGGCAGTCGGTGCGCATCCGGCGGCCCAGGTCCTCGGACTCGTCCTTCAGCGACGCGAAGAAGTCCTCATCGACCAGGTCGTTCTTGATGAGGTACGCGCGGACGCGCTCGATCGGGTCCTTCGTCCGCCACGCGTCCAGCTCCGCCGAGGACCGGTAGCGGGTCGGGTCGTCGGAGGTCGTGTGCGCGCTCATCCGGTAGGTGAACGCCTCGATGAGCGTCGGGCCCTCACCGTCGCGGGCGCGCTGCAGGGCCGTACGGGCCACGGCGAGGCAGGCGAGGACGTCGTTGCCGTCGACCCGTACGCCCGGGAAGCCGTAGCCGGACGCGCGCCGGTACAGCGGCACGCGCGCTTGCGTCTCGAGCGGCGCCGAGATCGCCCACTGGTTGTTCTGGCACAGGAACACCACCGGGGCGTTCTGCGCGCCGGCCCACACGAACGCCTCGTTCACGTCGCCCTGGCTGGTCGCTCCGTCGCCGAAGCACGCCAGCACGGCCTCGGCGGCGCCGTCGCGCTGGATGCCCATCGCGTACCCGACCGCCTGGAGGGCCTGCGTCCCGATCACGATCGAGTAGCCGGCCATCCGGACCTCGTGCGGGTTCCAGCCGCCGTGCGCGGTACCGCGCCAGATCTTCAGCAGGTCGGCGACCGCCACGCCCCGGCAGTACGCGATGCCGTGTTCGCGGTAGCTGGGGAAGACGAAGTCCTTGGGGGCCAGCGCCCGCGCCGTACCGATCTGCGCGGCCTCCTGACCGAGCAGCGGAGCCCACAGGCCCAGCTCCCCCTGTCTCTGCAGTGCCACGGCCTCGGTGTCGAGCCGCCGGGTCAGCGTCATGTCACGGAACAGGCCTCGAACCTCCTCGCCGGTGATCTCCAGCGGGTGGTCGGGATGGTCAATCCGCTCGCCCTCGGGGCTGAGCAGTTGCACGAGATCGGTCACGCGAGTTGATTTTGCCAGGACCCCGGCGTACGTGGCGCCGCCGGGCGTCAGTCGACGACCGAGCCGCACGTGATGTTGATCGCGGTCGCGGTGATGGCGCGGGCACGGTCGGACGCCGCGAAGACGGCCACGTCACCGACGTCACGCAGGGTCGCACAGCGACCGAGCATGGTCCGCCGGGCGAGCTCGCCGGCGACCTCCCGCGCCCACGGCTCGTCCTGGGGAAGGGTGTCGGCGATCCCGCCCGTCTGCAGCGTGACGACGCGGACGCCGTACGGGCCGAGCTCGCAGGCCAGGGCGCGGCGCAGCGACTCGAGCGCGCCGAAGGCGACCTGCAGCCCGCCGAGGCGCGGCTTCGGGTCGCCGTACCCGCCGAACATCAGGATCGTCCCGTACCCCTGCCCGGTCATGTGGCGCGCCGCGGCGCGCGAGGTCAGGAAATTCGTCCTGAGCGCGGTGCCGACCGGGCGCTCGAAGTCCTCGTAGGTCATGTCGGCGAGCGGCGTTCCCTGGACGTCACCGTGCGAGATGAGGTTGAACGAGACGTCGAGCCGCCCGCTCTCGGCGACCACCGCGTCGGCGTGCGCGTCGACCGCCCGCTCGTCGAGCGCGTCGACGGACGCGGTCTCGGCGGCGCCACCCTCGGCGCGGATGCGTTCGGCGACCGCGTCGAGGCGCTCGAGGGTCCGCCCGGCGAGGTACACCCGCGCACCCTCGCGGGCGAACGCGCCGGCGACCGCCCCGCCGATCGCGCCGCCCGCACCGTAGATCACGGCCGTCCTGCCCTCGAACTCGCCCATGTCAGCGGGCCCGCAGCTCGGCGAGCAGCTCGGCCAGGCGCTCGTCGGAGTCGCGTACGCCGCGCTCCATGCCGCCCTCGACCATGCCGTCCCGGTCCTCGACGGACTGGAAGCTGGACACGCTGCGCGTCACGGTCCGCCCGTCGCGCTCCTCGAGCGTCAGCGTCTCCAGCGCGACGTGGCCCGGCGCGCCCTCGAACTCGAAGGTCTGCACGAGGCCGTCGGGTGACGGCGTGCCGTGGAAGACCCCGTGGAAGCCGTACTCGTTGCCGTCGGCGTCGGCGTGGATGTAGCGCCACCGCCCGCCGTCGCGTACGTCGAAATGGTCGATGGTCATCGTCAGGTCGCGCGGGCCCAGCCAGCGGACCAGCAGCTCCGGGTCGGTGTAGGCACGGATGACCAGCTCGCGCGGCGCGTCGAACTCCCGCGTGATGATGATCTGCGGGATCCCCGGCTCGGCGGTGATCTGTGTCTCAGGCATCGTCGTTCCTCTCTCCTTGCAACGCTGCGAGCAGCTCGTCGAGGCGTTCGTGACTCTCGTCCCAGAACCGCTGATAGCGGGTCAGCCAGGTGGTCACCTCACGGAGCGGCTCGGCCTCCAGATGGCTGATCCGCGCGGTCGCCCGCCGGGTGCGCGAGATGAGACCCGCGTTCTCCAGCACCTTGAGATGCCGCGAGATCGCCGGCTGCGACACGTCGAACGGCTCCGCGAGCTCGGCGACGGTCGCGTCCCCTTCGGTCAGCCGCGTCAGGATCGCCCGCCGGATCGGGTCCGCGAGCGCCCCGAACACGAGGCTGAGCCGATCGACCTCCATTTATAACCACCTTGTTTCAGAACGAGTTGGTTAACTATGCGCCCGCACGGAACCCGCTGTCAAGGCACGCGCGCTCAGCCGATGAGGAGGGCCTCGGCGCCCATCGGCGCGTAGCCGGCGGCGAGGAAGGCGCGGACGCTGGCGGCGTTGCCGGGGGCGATCTGGGCCCACAGCGGTTCGGCGGCGAGGTGGCGGGCGGCGCGGGCGAGGATCCGGCCCAGCCCGCGGCCTCGGGCGGCGGGGTCGACCTCGACCGCGACCTCGCGACGTCCGGCGACGCCGCGACCGACGATCAGGATGCCCCCGTCGCAGGTCCAGGCGCGTACGTCGTCGCGGAAGACGCGGGCGCGGTCGAGGCGGGGGTGGCCGGTGCCGGTGAGCTCGGTGAGCTCGACCGGAGGAGGGCCGGCGCAGGGGGCGGCCAGCGCGAGTAGGTCGACGTTGTTGACCGTACGCCCCAGGCGGCGCTCGAGGGCCGACAGGAACGGCGGGTTCAGCGGGGCCGACAGGTCGCCGTCGTCGGGGAGCCGGGAGCGGATCCAGTCCTCCTCGACGTCGGCGAAGATCACGCTGTGGGCGGTGAAGGCGATGACGCCCGCGTCACGGGGCGACGGCTGGGGCACGAGCGTCGGGCCGGCGCCGGGCTGCGGCGGGCGGCCGGCGGCGGCGTTCGCCAGGATGTCGGCGAGGCGGGTCATGAGGCCTTCCGGCGGACCCGTGCCGGGTTGCCGACGGCGACGACGCCCGGCGGCAGATCCTTGGTCACCACGCTGCCGGCGCCGACCACGGTGTCCGCGCCGATCGTCACGCCCGGACACACGATCACGCCGCCGCCGAGCCAGACGTTGTCGCCGATGGTGATGGGCAGGGCCGCCTCCCACTTGGCGCGGCGCGCCTCGGGGTCGACCGGGTGGGTCGGGGTCAGCAACTGGACGTTCGGCCCGATCTGGACGTCGGCTCCGATCTTGATGGGCGCGACGTCGAGGAAGACCGCACCGAAGTTGACGAACGTACGCGGGCCGATTTCGACGTGGTAGCCGTAGTCGACGTACAGCGGCGGGCGTACCTCGACCGGCTCGCCGACCGTGCCCAGCAGCTCGGCGAGCAGGGCGGCGCGCGCCTGCGGGTCGGCCGCGCTGCTGGCGTTGTACCGCTCCATCAGCAGCGCGGCGTTTCGCAGGTCGGCGGCCAGCTCGGGATCGTCGGCGATGTAGAGCTCGCCGGCGAGCATGCGTTCCTTGTGGCTCGTCATGATCATGACCTCCTTCGGGCGACGGCCGGTTCCGGGCAGTGGGCGACCCTGGCGGCCGATCGGACCATCGACGCAGAATGGTACGAGGCCCGACAAATCCCTATTGATTCGATAGGGAATTCGACCGATCATTGAGGTCGGCCCTGACCTCTTGGTTCGTGGCCTCTGCCGCTGGACGAAGGAGTGTGGCGTGGCCCTCTGGAAGCCCGACCCGACCTTCTATCCGTCACCGCGCGACGCCGCGAGCGCGCCGCCGGAGACGCTCGCGTACGTCGCGGCGTTCGACCGGTCGGCGGAGCGACCGGACGCCATTGCGGTCCTTGACGTCGACCCCGGATCGAAGTCCTACGGCTCCGTCGTGGGCTGGACCAACATGCCGCACAAGGGTGACGAGCTCCACCACTTCGGGTGGAACGCCTGCAGCAGCGCGCTGTGCCCGAACGCCCCGCATCCGCACGTCGAACGCCGCTACCTCGTCGTCCCGGGCCTGCGCTCCTCTCGGATCTACGTGATCGACGTCAAGGACGACCCGGTCAAGCCCACGATCATCAAGACGCTGGAGGCCTCCGAGCTGGCCAGGCGCGCCGGCTACTCGCGGCCGCACACCGTGCACTGCGGGCCCGACGGCCTGTACGTCTCCGCGCTCGGCGGCGCGAACGGCGAGGAAGGACCCGGCGGCATCGCGCTGCTGGACCACGACTCCTTCGAGGTGCTCGGGCGCTGGGAGGTCGACCGCGGCCCGCAGTACCTCGCCTACGACGTGTGGTGGCACATCGCCCACGACGTCGTGGTGACCTCGGAGTGGGGCACCCCGTCGATGATCGAGAACGGCGTCGACGCCGACCTGCTGCTCGGCCGCGAGTACGGCCACGCCCTGCACTTCTGGGACCTGCGCAAGCGCCGCCACCTCCAGCGCATCGACCTCGGCGACGAGCACCAGATGGTCCTCGAGCTGCGCCCCGCGCACGACCCGACCAAGACCTACGGGTTCGTCGGCGTCGTGGTGAGCGTGGAGGACCTGTCCGCGTCGGTGTGGCTCTGGTACCGCGAGGACGGCGCGTTCACGGCACGCAAGGTCATCACGATCCCGGCCGAGCCCGCCGCGGCCGAGGACCTCCCGCCGGTGATCGCGCCGTTCGGGGCCGTACCGCCGCTGATCACCGACATCGACCTGTCGGTCGACGACCGCTACCTCTACGTCTCCTGCTGGGGTACCGGCGAGCTCAAGCGTTACGACGTGACCGACCCGTTCCACCCGGTGGAGGCCGGTTCGGTCCGCATCGGCGGCATCTCACGGCGCACCCCGCACCCGTCGGCGCCGGACGTGCCGCTCGCGGGCGGACCGCAGATGGTCGAGGTCAGCCGCGACGGCAAGCGCGTCTACGTCACGAACTCCCTGTACGGGGCCTGGGACGACCAGTTCTACCCCGACGGCGTCGGCGCGTGGATGGCCAAGCTGGACTCGGGTCCGGAGTTCGCCTTCGACGAGAGGTTCTTCCCGAACGGCGAGGACTTCCGCGGCCTGCGGCCCCACCAGACACGGCTCCAGGGCGGCGACGCCTCGTCCGACTCGTACTGCTATCCGTGATGCGGGACGGTTCGCTGATCGCCCTCATCGCGCTCGGCGCGTTCCACGGGCTCAACCCCGGGATGGGCTGGCTGTTCGCGGTCGCCCGCGGCCTGCAGGAGCGGTCGCGCTCGCTGGTGCTGCAGGCGCTGCCGGCGATCGCGGCCGGGCACGCCGCGTCGGTGTTCGCGGTCGCGCTGGTCGTCACCCTCACCGGGTCCGTACTGACCTCACGCGTCGTCTCGATCGGCGGAGGCATCGTGCTCGTCGGCTTCGGCCTGTGGCGGCTGCTGTCCACCCGCCATTTCCGCTGGGTGGGCATGCGGCTGACGCTGTGGCAGCTCGCCGGCTGGTCGTTCCTGATGTCCTCGGCACACGGCGCCGGGCTGATGCTGCTGCCAGTGCTCACGCACGGATCGGTCGCGATCCCCGGCCACGATCACGGCCTGCACGGCGGTGCGGGCAGCGCGGTCACGGCCGCGCTGTTCGTCACCGGCGTGCACACCCTGGCGATGTTCGTCGTCGCCGGGACCATCGCGGTCCTCGTGTACGAGGTCGTCGGCCTGACCATCCTGCGCCGTGCCTGGTTCAACCTCGACCGGCTGTGGGCGGCCGCGCTCATCTGCGCGGGCGCGGCCACCCTGCTGATCACCGCGTAGCCGCTCAGTGGCGGCTCGAGGCCGCCCAGATGTTGATGCCGGCCTCGACGGCGTCCGCGTCGATCGCGGCCAGCTCGTCCTCGCCGAACTCCAGGTGGTCCAGCGCGCCCAGGCTGTCCTCGAGCTGCTCGACACTGCTGGCCCCGATCAGCGCCGAGGTCACCCGCGGGTCGCGCAGCGTCCAGGCCAGTGCCATCTGCGCGAGCGTCTGCCCGCGCTTTTGGGCCAGGTCGTTCAGCGTGCGCACGTGCGCGAGCGTCTCGTCGGTGAGCAGGCTCGTGTCCAGCGACTTGCCCTGCGACGCGCGCGAACCCTCCGGGATCCCGTTGAGGTACTTGTCGGTCAGCATGCCCTGCGCCAGCGGCGAGAACGCGATGCAGCCCACCCCGGTCTCCTCGAGCGTGTCCAGCAGGCCGCCCTCGATCCAGCGGTTCAGCATCGAGTACGACGGCTGGTGGATCAGCAGCGGCGTGCCCATCTCACTCAGGATCGCCGCGGCCTCGATCGTGCGCTCCGGCGAGTAGGACGAGATGCCCGCGTACAGCGCCTTCCCGGACCGTACCGCGTGGTCCAGCGCGCCCATCGTCTCCTCGAGCGGCGTCTCCGGGTCGTAGCGGTGGCTGTAGAAGATGTCGACGTAGTCCACGCCCATCCGGGTCAGCGACTGGTCGAGGCTCGCCAGGAGATACTTGCGCGACCCCCACTCACCGTACGGGCCCGGCCACATGTCGTAGCCGGCCTTGGTCGAGAGGACCAGCTCGTCGCGGTACTTGGTGAAGTCCTCGCGGAAGTGCTTGCCGAAGTTCGTCTCGGCCGAGCCGAACGGGGGGCCGTAGTTGTTCGCCAGGTCGAAGTGGGTGACACCCAGGTCGAACGCCCGGCGCAGAATCGCCCGCTGCGTGTCGAGCGGCTTGTCGTCCCCGAAGTTGTGCCACAACCCGAGGGAGATGGCGGGCAACTTCAGCCCGCTGCGGCCTGAGCGGCGATAGTGGATCTGGTCGTACCTGTTCTCGGCGGCCTCATAGCTCATGCGCAGCAGTCTGCCGTGTCCACGAACCCGCTGGTACAGGGTGTCCGAAGTATGGAATCCAGTCGTCGGCACTCACGTTCCGCGCCCTAACATGCACGCATGGTCACGAGAACGGGTCTGCCATGCATGACATGACGAGTGCGCTGCTGGAGTACTGGCCATGCCCGCCGCCTTGCGGATGGACCGCCGACGACCTCGACCGGCTACCGCCCGAAGGCCCGAACGGTGAGGCTGACTTCTTCGACCGTGTCGAGCTCATCGATGGGTCGCTCGTCTTCAATGCGCCCCAGACCTGCTTCCATAGCCGGATCCTTGACGACCTGGCCGTCCTCCTCAACGCGCAGCGGCCGGAGCATCTGGTCGCGGTCACCCGGATGGACGTCAAGCTCGGGCATCGGATGCGTCCGTGCCCGGACGTGCTGGTCATCGACGTTGTGGCGGCACGCGACCTGAACCGGACGTTCTACCGTCCGGAGGAGGTCCGGCTGGCCGTCGAGGTGGTCTCGCCCGAGTCGGAGGACCGCGATCGCAAGGCCAAGCCGCCGCGCTACGCCGAGGCGGGCATCCCCCACTTCTGGCGGGTCGAGGAGGACGCGGGACGGCCGGTCGTCTACGTCTACGTCTACGAGCTGGATTCGGCGACGCGGGCGTACGCGCTGACCGGGATCCACCATGGGCGGCTCACGGTGCCGGTGCCGTTCGCGATCGACGTGGCGCTCGATGAGCTGCCGCTGTGAGTGTCCGTCAGGTGGCGGGGGTCTTGGAGTAGTGCACGGACAGGCCGGACTCGCCGGGGGACAGGCGGGGGTGTAGGACGAGGTTCTCGTCGTAGTCGCCGCCGTTCTGGCGGCGGTACGCCAGGGGCTCGGTGTCGGCGATCGCGCCGACCCGGTCGCGTACGAGGGTCGCGGCCTCCGCGTACCGCTCGTCGCTCACCCGGTCGGCGCCGGTGATCAGGGCGGGTGGCAGGACGGACATGCCGACGTACCAGAGGGTGCCGTGGAGCAGGGGGAAGAGGACCTGGTCGAGCTGGCCGTTGATGCCGCGCGGGCCGAGGGCGGGTTCGGGGCTGCCGCTGCTGACGAGGACCAGGGCACGCTTGCCCGCGAGCTTGCCCTCTCCGTAGCGCAGGCTGCGGCCGTCGCACATGACGCCGTAGGCGTACCCCTTGACGAAGACGCGGTCGATCCAGCCCTTGAGGATGGCCGGCGTGCCGTACCACCACAGCGGGAACTGCAGCACGACGGCGTCGGCCCGGTCGAGCTTGGCGTGTTCGGCCTGGATGTCGGGGCTGAGCGTGCCGGTCCGGTGGGCGTCCTTGGAGGCCGAGGTGACGACCAGGCGCCCGTCGGGGGCGTCGGTGAAGTCCTCGCGGTCGACGGTGGCCTTCCACCCCATCGCGTACAGGTCGGACAGCTCGTACGTGTGGCCGGCCTCGGTGAGCGCGCGGAGTCCTTCGTCGCGCAGCGAGCCGTTGAGGGAGCAGGGTTCGGGATGGGCGAACACCCACAGCACGTTCACGAGTGATCCTTTCCGTACGAGCGATCCGGATCACGAACAACACCGCACGGTCCCGCATCGCTTCCCTGGACCGCTTCAGCGCGGATCGGCGGCGCGTACGAGGTGTTCGATCAGGTCGCCGGTCGCGAGGAACGCGCGCCGCCCGCTCGGGGTGAATCCGGCGCTGCGGTACAGGCGTCGCGCCCGGTCGTTGAAGACTCCGGTCCACACCTGCAGACGCGGGTGGCAGAGCCGTACGGCGTGTTCGAGCAGCAGGCGGCCGATGCCGCGCCCCTGCGCTTCGGGGTGGACGAAGACCATGGAGATATGGCACAGCTCGGGTACCGGTGGCCCGAGGCCGTCGCGTTCACGGCCCGGCTCGGCCAGCAGCATGCCCCGCACGCACCGGTCCGCCCCGGCGACGATCACGGTCGCCGCGGGATCGGCGAGCTTCGCACGTACCCTCTCGACGCGCTCGGGGCCCGGGGCCCGTCCTCGGGCGGTGTTGGCGGTCTGCCACACCCGTACGGCCGCGGCGTGGTCCCCGGCGTCCGCGAGGCGGGTCGAGGCCGACGTCACGGCGGGGCGGTCGAGCCGCGTACGACGAGCTCGCCCGGGAGGGAGACGCTCGGCGGGTGGTGGCCGGCGAGGCGTTCGAGCAGGGCGGCCATCGCGCGGGCGCCGAGTTCTTCGGCGGGCAGGCGCACCGTGGTCAGCTCCGGTTCGAGCGCGGTGGCGACGAGGATGTCGTCGAACCCGGTCACCGACAGGTCGCCCGGGATGTCCAGGCCGAGCGCGCGAGCCGCCTTGTACGCCCCGGCGGCGATCAGGTCGTCGTCACAGACCAGCACGGACGGGCGGTCGGGACGGTCCAGGAGGTCGAACGCCGCCGCGCGCGCGGCGGTCACGTCGATCGTGTCCGTACGGCGCACGACCGCGTCGACCTCGGCGAGCACCTTGCCGCGTACACGGAAGGTCCAGGAGTCGTGGGCCGCCGCCAGGTGCCCGAACCTCCGGTGCCCCAGGCCCGTGAGGTGCGCGACGATCGCCCGCATGCCGCCCGCGATGTCGAAGTTGACGACGGGCGCCGCCGCGGACGGGTCGCTGTCCATGATGACGAGCGGCACCTCGCCCAGACCGGCCACGCCGCCGGTGATGGAGGAGGCCAGCACGCCGTCGATGGCGTCGATGTCGACCGGGCTGCGCGCCGGGTGCGCGTCGTCGGGCCAGGGGTGGACCACGACGCCGAAGCCGCGTTCGGCGGCGACCCTCGCCGCGCCGGTGTAGACCTCGCCGAAGAACGGGGTGGTCAGCGTCGGCACCACGAGCAGGACCGTACGCGTGCTGCCGAGCCGCAGGTTGCGGGCGGCGCGGTTGGGCCGGTATCCGAGCCGCTCGGCGGCCTCGCGCACCGCGCGTCCGGTCTCGGGCTTGACCCGGCCCTCGGCCTTTCCGGCCAGCACGATCGACACCGTCGACTGTGAGACTCCGGCGATCCGGGCCACGTCACGGCTCGTCGGTCTTTTGGACACGAGAACAGAGTAGAGCGTCGGCGCCGATTAGTGATACGTATGACTAGCACCTTCGTAATACGTATGACGGGACTTCATGCGCGCATATCTCGACTTCCTCCGTAAGCCTCACGCTTCGCGTCTCCTCGGCGGCACCCTGCTCGGCCGCCTCCCCAACGGCATGGGTGCGCTCGCCATCGTGCTGTTCGCCCGCGCCCACCACGGCGGGTACACCCTCGCCGGCGCCCTCTCCGCGGTGTACGGCCTGGCGATGGCCGCGGGCCAGCCCGTACTCGGCCGGGCGATGGACCGGGTCGGCCAGCCGCGGATCCTGGTCTCCGCGGCCACGACGGCCCTGTTCGGCTTCGTGGTGCTCGCCCTGGTCGGCCTGCACCCGCTGCCGGTCGCGATCGCCGCCGTCTTCGTGGCCGGGTTCGCGACGCCGCCGCTCGAGGCGGGACTGCGCGCGCTGTGGCCGACGGTGCTGTCCGGGCCCGCCGAGGTGCAGGCCGCGTACGCGCTGGACGCCGCCGCGCAGGAGCTCCTGTTCACGTTCGGCCCCCTGATCGTCATCGCCGCGACCACCGTGTCGGTGGAGGCGACCCTGCTGCTCACCGGCGCGCTCGGCGTGGCCGGCACCCTCGTCGTGATCTCCTCGCGGCCCTCACGCGTGTGGCGCGGCGAGCGGATCGGCGGCCACTGGGCGGGGCCGCTGCGCTCCCCCGAGATGCGCGTGCTGATCGTCGCGATGGGCTTCATCGGCGTCGCGCTCGGGGTGTTCAGCGTCGCCGTGGTGGCCTACGCCGACGCCCGCCACCTCGCGTACGCCTCGGGCGTGCTGCTCGCGCTCATGGCGATCGGCGCGCTGATCGGCGGGATCGTGTACGGCCGGCGCCCGCGGAGCGGCCCGGCGTACCGTCGGCTCCTCCTGCTGATGGGCGGGCTGGCGCTGGGCTACCTGCCGCTGGCGTGGGCGCCGGGCTTCCCGGTGATGCCGGTGCTCGCACTGATCAGCGGCGTGTTCCTCGCACCGGTACTGGCCTGCGCGTTCACGCTCGTCGATGGGCTCGCGCCACGCGGCACGGTGACCGAGGCGTTCGCCTGGGTCGTGACGGCGTTCGCGGTGGGCGGCTCGGCCGGCGCCGCGCTCGCCGGGCTCGCCGGTGACGCGGCCGGGGTACGCGGCGCGTTCGCGGTCGCCGGGGCCGGTGGCGTGGTGGCACTGCTGATCATGCTCGCGGGCGGGCCGATCGGCCCCACAGACCGGCATCGGTCACAGGAGTCGTCAGGGGCATCGCTGGGGTGATACGGAAGGGGACGACAACGTTGTCATCCCCTTCCCTCAGGTGGTGAACGATGAACACCCCGCTTTCCCGCAGGACGCTCCTCGGCGGCCTCGCCGTCGGTGGTCTCGCCGCAGTCGCCCTCCCCGGCGGTACGGCCCAGGCGTCCGTGCACGGTCGTGACTGGCGGCCGGTCGGCGAGGACGTACGCGCCGAGCTGCGGCACACCTGGCAGTCGTACCGGCACTTCGCCTGGGGGCACGACCAGCTGCTGCCGGTCAGCTCCGGGCACGGCGAGTTCTTCGACGACGCGCACCCGGTCGGGCTGACGATCGTCGAGGCGCTGGACACGCTGTGGCTCATGGGGCTCGACGACGAGCTGGCCGACGGCATCGGGTGGATCCGCGACAACCTCGACTTCTCCGGGGTCAACGCCGACGTCCAGGTGTTCGAGACGAACATCCGGATGGTCGGCGGCCTCCTGTCGGGCTACCTGTGCACCGGCGAACGCGTCCTGCTGGAGCACGCCAAGAAGATCGCCGACATCCTGCTGCCGTGCTTCACGACGTCGCCCACCGGCCTCCCGTACCGGCGGGTCAACCCCAGCACCGGCGCGATCACCGGCACGGAGAACGTCCTCGCCGAGATCGGGACGATCATCGCGGAGTTCGGGACGCTGTCGCGGCTGGTGGGCGACCCTCGGTACTACGACGCCGCGAAGAAGGCGATGAAGGCGGTGTACGACCGGCGCTCGCCGCTCGACCTGGTCGGCGCAGCGCTCAACGTCGAGACCGGTGAGTGGACGGACCGTACGTCCGAGGTGGACCCGCCGGTCGACTCGTTCTTCGAGTACCTGTGGGACGGCTGGGACCTGTTCGGCGACCACGACCTCAAGCGGTGGTACGACACGCTCACCGCGGGGATCCTGCGCCATGAGGCGGAGCGGTTCGGCGGCCACCTGTGGTTCCACCGCGCGGACATGACGACCGGCGCCGGTCTGGGTCGCGAGACCTCGGAGCTCACCGCCTTCTACGCGGGCCTGCTGGGCCAGAGCGGTTCCCTGAGCCTGGGCGAGGCCTACCACGACGCGTGGGCCTCGGTCCTGGACACGTACGCGCTGCTGCCCGAGGGGTATGACTACGGCACCGGCAAGGCGACCGACCCCGGCAACCAGCTCCGGCCGGAGTACGTCGACTCGGCGTTCAACCTGTGGCTCCTGACCGGCAAGGAGCTCTACCGCGAACGCGCCTACGACTACTACCTGCGCCAGAAGCGCGCGTCCCGCGTCCCGAACGGCTGGACCGTCGTCTCCGACGTCACCACCTCACCGGCGAAGGTCGGCGACCTGACGTCCGGCTACTGGTGGTCGGAGCAGATGAAGTACTGGTTCTTGATGTTCGCCGACTGCAAACGGTTCGACTACCGGCACAACTACCTGTCGACCGAGGGCGACGTCTTCAAGGGCTTCATCCGCCACTGATCGAAGGTGCTCCGGTCCTGGCGCTTCACCGGCCAGGGCCGGGGTCTACGAGCCGCGTCCGGCTTAGGAGATAGGCCGCGATCGCGATGGGTCCGGCGATCCAGCCGACCACCGGGATCACGACGCCGCCGACGAGGAGCAGGAGCACGGTGATCACATCAAAGCGGCGCATCCCGGACCATGGTGGCCCTTTGGGATCAGTACCTCAAGTCACGCATTGGCGGTGGGCGTCCGGCCCCGTACCTCATCGGGACGAGGCCGGACGCCGCCGATTCTTCGTCAGCCGGATGAGACGGAGAAGTTGTTCGTGGTGAAATTAAGGCCACCGCTGGACGACGTTATCTCGTAGCCGAACTGCACATTCCCGACGGTGATGTCGCCGAACCAGCCGGAGCTCTTGATCCAGTTGAGCACGGCCTTGACGTCGACCGTTCCGCTGGAGGTATTGCTGGTACGCACGAACGAGAAGACCTGGTTCGATCCGTTGCTGCCCTTGTAGATGCTCCAGCTGTGCCCGCCGATGGAGGCGTCGGTCTGGTGGGAGCCGAGCGGTCCGACCGCGCCGGTCTTGTTCATCCAGAGCATGATCTCGTAGGCGTTGTCGCTGGACCACACGTCGTACGCGGACTCGTACGCGCCGGAGCCCGGGACGGTGACGTTGAAGGTGCTGGTCAGGCTGTTGAGCGAGCTGAGCTGCCGGCCGATGTACTTCGTGGCGTTGGGGTAGGACTTCACGCCGCCGGTGTTCGGATGATTGGCCGTGACACCCCAGTTGCTGTAGGAGTTGGCCCAGATCGTCTGGGAGCCGGCACCGCTGCCCCAGACGTCGTTGTAGAGCGTGTAGCCACCATTGGACCAGGTGGCCCACTGGTCGGAGGATTGCCAGACCGCGGCCTGCGCCGTTCCGGACCACAGACCGAAGAACAGCGCGAGAACCAACGACGGCAGGGCGAGTCGAGCCGCTTTCAAAGGGATCACCTCTCTCTGTCGAATTGACTGTCGAAGCGATTCGACGACCAATTCGATGGGGCGGGGAAGAGGAAACCGCGCGGTGTTCCACACGATAAGAGCGGAATTACGGATATGCAATAGCGAATTCATTCAGCGCGCCGCCTCAGGCAGGCCGCGCGCCGCGGCCTGGCGCCTGCGGTGCGGGCGCTCAGGCGGCGCCGGTGACCTCGAGGGCCGAGCCCGTGCGGGTCTTGCGGACCTTCAGCTGGGCCGGGATGCGGGTGCGCAGTTCGGCGACGTGGCTGACGATGCCGACGGCGCGGCCGCCGTCGCGCAGGCCGTCGAGGACCTCCATCACCTCGTCGAGGGTGTCCTCGTCGAGCGTGCCGAAGCCCTCGTCGACGAACAGCGTGCCGATCTCTGCGCCGCCGGCCTCGGTGGTGACGACGTCGGCCAGGCCGAGGGCGAGGGCGAGGGAGGTGATGAAGGTCTCGCCGCCGGAGAGGGTGGCGGGTTCTCGGTGCCGGCCGGTCCAGCCGTCGATGACGCGCAGGCCGAGGCCGCCGGTGCCGTGGCGGCCGCGCTCGCCGGCGGCGCGGTCGACGGTGTGCTCCAGCGCGTAGCGGGCGCTGGACATGCGGGCGAGGCGCTCGTTGGCGGCGGCGACGACCTGTTCGAGGCGGGCGGCGAGGACGTAGGCCGACAGCCGCATCCGCAGCCGGTTGGCGCCCGGGTCGCCGGAGGTCAGCGCGGCGACGTCGGCGACGAGCCGGTGGTGGTCGTGGGCGGGCCGCCAGCCGTCGGTGTGGGCGCGTAGCTCGGCGGCGAGGGCGGTGAGGCGGTCGCGCCGGTGCTCGGAACGGTCGCGGGCCGAGCCGACGGCCTGGCAGGCGTCCTCGGCGACGGCGAGCGCGGCCTCGAGCGACGCGGTGTCGGGCGGCGGCAGGGCGGCGGCCGAGGTCAGCTCGGGGTCGCCGAGCAGCTCGGCGAGACGCGCCTCCTCGTCGTCGTCGGCCTTGCGCAGCCGCGCGACCTCGGTGCGCGCGTCGTCGTCGAGCGCGGCGGAGCGTACGGCCTCGACGTCGTCGAAGCCCTGTGCCTCGGCGGCGGACGTGGCCTCGGTCAGCGCGTTGCCGAGGTCCTGCGCGGCGATCCGGAGCTCCTCGAGCGCGGTGACGGCGCCGCCGAGCAGGCCGGCCTCGCCGTCGAGGCGTGCGACGCGCGCCTCGAGCGTCGGGTCCTCGCCGCGCGCCGCGTCGATGGCGGCCCGCAGGCGGTCGGCCTCGCCGGTCAGCGCGGTGCGGTGGGTGCGGATCTCGGTGAGCGCGCTCGCGACCTCGCCCTGGCTGTCGCGCGCGTCCTCGTAGTCGGCCTCGACACGGGTCAGCTCGTCCTCGATGCGCTCGATGTCGGCGTCGGCGCCGGCCAGCCCGGCCAGCTCCTCGCGCGCGGTCTCCAGCGAGGCCCGCAGCTCCGCCTCGCCGGCGTCACCGCAGCGTTCGGCCGCGGCCTCCAGCTCCGCCGAGAGCCGCGCGACCCGGTTGCCGGTGTCCTCGCGCCGCAGACGCGCCTGCTCGTAGGCGGCGTCGGCGTCGGCCTCGGCGTCCTCGACGGGATGCTCGGCGCCGGTGATGGCCGGCTCCGGATGCTCGAGGGAGCCGCAGACCCGGCACGGCGCGCCCGCCTCCAGATGACCGGCCAGCCACGCGGCCATGCCGTCCAGCCGAGCCTGGCGGATCTCCAGCGCCGCGTCACGCGCGGCCTGCGCCTCGTCGACCGCCGTACGGTGGTCGGCCTCTGCCGCGGCGAGCGAGGCGGCGAGCCCGTCGCGCAGCCGCGCGGCCTCGAGGCGTCCGGACAGGGCGTCGGCGGTGGCCGCGGCCATCGGCAGGGCCGCGGCGCGGGCCCGCGCCTGCTCGAGCTCGGCGCGGCGGATCTCGCGGAAGGCCGGCGACTCCTTCAGGAACAGTGCCAGCTCGGCCTCGCGATCCGCCAGCCGGTCGGCCTCGAGCGCCGCCTGCGCGAGCAGGCCGTCGATCTCCTCGAGCCGCAGTGCGTCGCCGCCACGCTGGCCGAGCTCGACCATCTGGTCGCGGCGCGCGCGTTCTTCCTTGCGCATGAGGTCGGCGTCGGCGGTGTCGGGTACGAGCCGGGTGAGCGCGTCGCGGTGCCGCGCGACCACGGCGGTCGCGTCCTCGTGTCGCGCCGAGCACGTGTAGACGCGCCGCAGCAGCGGCAGGACCCGGTCTGCGCGCTCGGCTGCGCGCAGCGTGGCGGCGAGACCCGCGCGCTCGGCGGACCGCCCGGCCAGCGTGTCGGCGCGGCGCCGCGCGTCGGCGTGACGCTCCTGGCGGGCGGCGACGGACCGCGCACGCTCGGCGGCGGCCCGCGCCGCGTCGCGTGCGGCGGTGGCCGCGACCGCCTCGAGGGCGGTCTGCGCGCAGATGTCGGCGAAGTGGCCGGACAGCTCGGTCGCCCAGCCGGCCAGCGCGTCGGGGTCGAGGTCGGGGCGGTCGACGCGTGCCGCCTCGGCGGCGCGGTCGCCGACCGACTCGGCGGTGGCGCGCAGGGCGTCGGCCTCCCGCGCGGTGTCGCGGCGCCGGTCGAAGAACCAGCGCTCGACCTGGGCGTACACCTCGGTGGCGAACAACCGCTCGAGCACGGCGCGGCGGTCCTCCGCGCCGGCCCGCAGGAACGCCGCGAAGTCGCCCTGCGGCAACAGCACGACCTGGCAGAACTGCTCGGCCGACATGCCGAGCAGGTCGCCGATCTGCTGCCCGGCCTCGTCGAAGCGGGTCGACCAGGTGGTCCACTCGCCGTCGCGCCGCTCGCGCAGCACGACCCTGGCCTTCTCCTCGGTGGTGCCCTCGCCGCGTTTCTTCGGGCGGTCCCAGCGCGGTGACCGGGTCACGGAGAAGCGGCGGCCGCGGATCGACGCCTCGAGCACGACCTCGGGCGTACGGTCGGGCGGCGCGTGCTGGCTGCGGAGGTTTTTCGCGTCGTTGCGCGCGCTCGGCACCCGGCCGTACAGCGCGAAGCAGACCGCGTCGAGCACGCTGGTCTTGCCGGCGCCGGTGGGCCCGTTGATGAGGAACAGCCCCGCGTCGGACAGCGCGTCGAAGTCGACCCGCTCGGTGCCGGCGAACGGCCCGAACGCGGTGATCGTGATGTGGTGCAGCCTCACCGGGCCGCCTCCGCCTGCCGGCAGTGCTCGAACGCCTCGTCGAACAGCGCGCGCTCGGCGTCGCTCGGGGACGCCCCGCGTACGTTGCCGACGAAGTCGCAGGCGATCTCGAGGTCGGACCGGTCGCGGATCCGCTCGGTCCACCGGCGGTCGTCGGCGACGGCGCCCTCGGGCTCGAACGCGAGCGCGAGCGTGTGCGGGAAGCGCCGCCGCAGCCGCTCCATCGCGCCGGCCGGGCGGTGCGGGTCGGTCAGCGTGATCTGCAGCCAGTGGTCCTCGTGGCCGGCCCACTGGTCGCCGGTGAGCAGGTCGTCGATGCCGCCGTGCAGGCGCGCGATCGGGCGCGGCACGGGCGCCTCGACGAACTCGGCGCGTACGGTCTCGCCGAGGTCGACCAGCCAGGAGCCCTTGACGTGGTGCTCCTCGGAGAAGGAGTACGCGAGCGGCGAGCCTGAGTAGCGCACGGTGTCCGACAGCGGCTGCGCCCGGTGCAGGTGACCGAGCGCGGTGTAGCCGATGCCGTCGAACACGCCCATCGGCACGCTCGCGACGCCGCCGACGGAGATGTCGCGCTCGCTGTCGCTCGCCTCGCCTCCGGTGACGAACGCGTGCGCGAGCACGACCGACCGGCCGTCGCGGGTGGCGAGGTCGGCCCGTACGCGGCGCATGGCCTCGGTCAGGGTGGCCGCGTGGCCGCGCTCGGCCAGCTCCCACCGGCCGCGTACGACCTCGGGCTCGAGGTAGGGGATGCCGTAGACCGCCGTGCCGTCCTCGAACAGCACCGGGCGCCCCACGTCGGCGGGGTCGGAGCGCAGGTGGACGCCCGCGTTGTCCATCAGCCGCGCGCCGAAGCCGAGGCGCCGCGCCGAGTCGTGGTTGCCGCTGATCACGACCACCCGGATGCGCTCGGCGGCGAGCCGCTCCAGCGCGTCCGCGCACAGCGCGACGGCGTCGACCGGCGGCAGGGCGCGGTCGTAGAGGTCACCGGACACCAGAACCGCGTCGACGCGCTCGGCGCGCGCGGTGTCGACCAGGTGGTCGATGTACCGCGCCTGCGCGTCGAGCATGTCCTCGCGGTGGAACGACCGACCGAGGTGCCAGTCGGAGGTGTGCAGGAACCTCATGAGGCCGGAAGCTAACAGTCCCCGCCGACAACATCCTCCTCACACGCCGTGTGATGCCGCTTTGACATCGTCCGCGCCGATTGCGATCAGGGTGTGACCAGCCCGAGCTCGTATCCGGCGATCACGAGCTGCACCCGGTCGCGTACCCGCAACCGCGTCTGCAGGTGCGCCGTGTGGGCGCGCACCGTGGCCGGCCCGAACCCCGTGTGCTCGGCGATCTCGGCGTCCGACAGGCCGCGCGCGACGAGGCCGAGCACCGTCGCCTCCCGCGGCGCCAGGGCCGCGAGCGTACGGCCGGGGCCGCGCGTCGGCCGCGGTCGCGCGACGAACCTCCCGATCAGCCGGCGTGTCATCACCGGCGCGACCAGGCTCGTCCCCGCGGCGACCACGCGGATCGCGGTCAGCACTTCGTCGGGTGGGATGTTCTTGAGCAGGAAGCCGCTCGCGCCCGCACACAGCGCGTCATAGACGCACTCGTCCAGGTCGAACCGCGTCAGGACGAGGATCCGCGTGGCGGCCAGACCAGGCTGGGCGCAGATGCGGCGGGTGGCCTCGATCCCGTCCAGCTCGGGCATGCGGACGTTCATCAGGACGACGTCCGGGCGCTCCCTGCGAGTGATCTCAACGGCCTCCGTTCCGGTGCCGGCCTCGGCGACCGCCATCATGTCGGGTGCGGTGTCGACCAGTACGCGAAAGCCTCCGCGCAACTGTGGCTGGTCGTCCGCGACGAGGACACGGACCGGTTTCCCCAGTTCCGGCACGGTCACATCCGATTCCGTCAAGCCCGGCGCGCTCATTCGCGCTCCTCCCCGAGGTGGCGCGGCAGGCGGCAGCCGCCCTCGAAGCGTGGACCGGCCAGAATCGACCCACGCAATGCATCAGTGCCCGCTCCCACATCGCCGACGGATCGGCCGCCTCCCCCGGAAGCGACGTCCGTCGTCGGTCACCTCAATCCGTAGCTCGTTCTAGTTTGGCACGTTTACGAATGTTCGCCAGGGGCCGGACGCGCACTTTGTGGTGTTACCCACGGTCACCTGCACGGATCCGTTGAAGTCGGGTCGTCGCGCCACCGCACCTGGTGGACAAGCGGGTACGGGACGGCGAAAATACCAAGCAAGCATTCGGTCGTCCCGGAGGCACAGGCATGCGCGAACACGATCGGCTCTTCATCGGCGGCGAGTGGGTCGCGCCCGCCGGTACCGGCACCATCGACGTCGTCTCCCCGCACACCGAAGAGGTCATCGGCCGGGTACCCGAGGCGACCCCCGCCGACGTCGACCGCGCGGTGGCCGCGGCGCGGCACGCCTTCGACCACGGACCGTGGCCGCGCATGGCGCCGGCCGAGCGCGCCGCCGTCGTCGGCCGCCTGGCCGCGCTGTACGGCGAGCGCGCCGGCGACCTCGCCGAGCTGATCACCGAGGAGATGGGCTCACCGATCTCCTTCTCCCACCTCGGCCAGGTCGGGCAGGCCCACGCCGTGTACGGCTACTACGCGGAGCTGGGCGCGACCTTCGCCTTCGAGGAGGAGCGCGCCGGGCTGATGGGTCCGGTCACCGTACGCCGCGAGCCGGTCGGCGTCGTGGCCGCCATCGTGCCGTGGAACGTCCCGCAGTTCATCGTCGCACTCAAGCTCGCGCCGGCACTGGCCGCCGGCTGCACGATCGTGATCAAGCCCGCGCCCGAGACGCCGCTGGACGGCTACCCGCTCGCGGAGATGCTGGAGGCCGCGGGCGTGCCGAAGGGCGTCGTCTCCATCGTGGCCGCCGGGCGCGAGACCGGCGAGCACCTCGTACGCCACCCCGGCGTGGACAAGGTCGCCTTCACCGGGTCCACCGCCGCCGGCCGTACGATCGGCGCGATCTGCGGCGAGCAGCTCAAGCGCTGCACCCTCGAGCTCGGCGGGAAGTCCGCGGCGATCATCCTCGACGACGCCGACCTCGACGCCACGATGGGCTGGCTCAAGATCGCCTCGTTGATGAACAACGGCCAGGCGTGCGTCGCCCAGACCCGGATCCTCGCCTCACGCCGCCGCCACGACGAGGTCGTCGACGCGCTCACCGGCATGGTCGCGGGCATGAAGGTCGGCGACCCGTCCGACGCGTCGACCGAGATCGGCCCGCTCGTCAGCGGGCGCCAGCGCGACCGCGTCGAGGGCTACATCAAGGCCGGACGGGACGAGGGCGCGACGGTCGCCCTCGGCGGTCCCGGCCGCCCGTACGACCGTGGCTGGTACGTCAGCCCGACCGTGTTCACCGGCGTCACGAACGACATGCGGATCGCGCGCGAGGAGATCTTCGGCCCGGTCCTGTCCGTGATCCCGTACGACGACGAGGACGACGCCGTGCGCATCGCCAACGACAGCGACTACGGCCTGGCCGGCACGGTGTGGACCGCCGACGCCGAGCACGGCCTCGATCTGGCGCGCCGCGTACGCGCCGGCACTTACGGCGTGAACACCTACATGATCGAGTCGTCCTCGCCGTTCGGCGGATACAAGTCCAGCGGCGTCGGCCGGGAGCTCGGCCCCGAGGGGCTGTCGGCCTACCTGGAGTACAAGTCGATCGCCCGTCTCGGCTGACCCGCCAGGGCCTCGCTCAGGCGCGGCGCGACCAGGTCGGTCTCCGCCAGGGCGCCGATGTGATCCTGGCCCTCGAACGCGATCAGCTCGAAGCCTGCCGCGCGCAGCTCGTCCGCGTGGGCGGCGATCCGGCGGGCGATGGCGGAGCCGCCCACGAGTTCGTACATCCGGCAGTCCGGTTCGCCGTCCCTGGTGCCGTACCAGAGGATCTTCGGTCCCGGCAGCGTCGCCAGTGCGGCCCTGTCGTCGCGTGCGGCCCACGCGCGGTAGAACAGGATGCCCGTGTGGTGCTCGGCCGCCTTGTCCTTCAGGCCCGCCTGAAGGAGCGCCGCCCGCGCGCCCTCGAGATAGCCGAGCCAGTAGTCGCAGCCGCCGAGCAGCGGGAACCCGCCGATCACGAGGCCGATCGCCCGGTCGCTGGCCGGTGCGAGGAAGGCCGCCTGCGCGGCCATGCCGGAGTACCCGGCCAGGACGAACTCCCCCACTCCGGCCGCGTCGGCCACGGCGTGCAGGTCGGCGACGTCCTGTTCGATCGGGTACCGCGTGAGCCCGGCCGGGTCCCACGTGCCGCCGGCCTCGTCGTCGTCCTCCATCACGCCGACGACGTGCCGGGGCTTGTAGCGGACGACCCGGCGGCCGTCGGCCGCGAGTGCGGACGCCAAGGCGGCGTGCTCGGCGCGGAACCGCGCCGGGAACACGATGGCCGGGCCGTCACCCGTCACCTCGTACCAGAGCCGGAACCCGTCGGCGGTGACGGCCGTCGTCACGCTTCGCGGGTGTGTTCGGCGACGCGGGCGGCGAACTCCTGGCGGTCGTTGCTGCGCGGGAACGGCTCGTCGGGGACGGGCACGTCGAGGAACGCGCACAGGGGTTCCCAGCCCTGGCCGACCTCGAACTCCAGCAGCCGGCCGGCGGGGATCGCGCGGCGCACGGCCTCGTTGTGGTCGTTGAAGACCCCGATCGTGTGGTCCTTGTCGCTGAACCGCCCGCCGAAGTCGCCGTCCCACACGACGCGGCCGAGGATGCGCCGTCGCCCGGCGTCGGTCGGGCCCGGGGTGGTGGCCTGCGCGACGCGGAAGATGGTCTCCTTGACGCTCTCGTACCAGCGCTCCGGGTCGCGAACGGTGAGGATCACCTTCGCGTTGGAATAGTGCGCGGTGAGCTCGCGCCAGAAGTGCGCGCCCGGCCAGTCGACGGTCGCGCGGTAGCCGCGGTAGACCTCGTCCCAGTCGGCGTTCCCCTCGACGGCCTGCTCCCACAGCCCGATCTGCTCGGCATTGCCGATCACCTCGACCATGTGGTGGCAGGGGCCGAAACCGAGACGCTCCAGCGCCAGTTTCAGCGACAGCGTGCCGGTACGTCCGAATCCCGCTCCGACGACTTCGAGCAAGGGTCTTCTCCTCTTGAGGCTCCGTGAACGATCTCTCCTGAACGTACTCCTCGCCATGGAGGAGCTCGGCCCTACCCGCGTGGGCGGAACATGCCGCCGGTCACCTGCCGGCCGGTGATCGTGGCGACGCAGCGGAAGGCCCGCAGGCCCTGGCCGTCGAACTGCGCCTGCGACGGCGGGACGACCTCGATGGACCACTTGTCCGGCGCGTACCGCAGCGCGTCGCCGTAGCGGGACCGCGCCATCACGTCGCGCGAGCAGACCTGGCGTACGGCCGGGTGCCGGCTCAGCGTGTGCTCGTTCCACGTCTGCGCGTCGGAGGGCAGCGGCGCGATCGCGAACGTCTCGTACGGGTGCGCGATCGCGCAGTCGGACCGGTTGATCGTGACGTCGCCGTTCATGGACACGATGCCGCCCCAGCACTCCGCGGTCTTCGTGCAGCGGGCGTGGGCGCCGGCCACCGCGGTGGCCGGGCAGTTCTCCTCCGTGGTCTCCGCACCGCCGTAGGCGTCCTTGGCCTGGGCGGTCGGCGCGGCGGCCACGCCGCCGTCCGCGGCTCCGCCTCGCTCCGACGAACCCCCCGCGATCGAGTACGCGACCAGGCCGCCGGCGCCGATGACGCCGACCGAGACCACGATCGCGGCGGCGAGCAGCGCGCCGTTCAGCCCGCCGGAGCTCTTCGGGCGGCGGTTCGGCGGCGCGGTCGTGATCCAGTCGCGCGCCTCCCCGGCCGTCGGCCCGTTCCCCTGCGGACCGGTCGCCTGCGGTACGGGCCCGTACGGACCAGCCCCCTGAGGGCCGGAGGCGTACGGACCGGGCGCCTGCGGTACGGGTGCGGCGCGGGTCACGGGCGCGGTCGGGGTGGTCGTCGCGGACAGGTCGACGGCGGCGAGCGCGTCCCGCAGCTCGGCGGCGCCGGACGGCCGGTTCGCGGACTCGTACGCCATGGCGCGCCGGAGCACGTCGACGAGCGCGGGCGGCGCGCCGGGGATGTCGGGGACCGGCCCGAGGCGCGCGGCCATCAGCGCCACCAGGCTGGGCGAACCGCCCGGCGGGAAGTACGGCGGCCGGCCGGACAGCAGCGCGTACAGCGTGGCGCCGAGAGCGTAGACGTCGCCGGCGGGGGTGGGCTCGGCCAGGTTGAACGCCTCCGGGGACGCGTACGCCGGGGTCAGCGCCTCGCGGGTCGCGGACGACTCCAGGCCGGGCGTGGGGATGACCGCGAGCCCGAAGTCGGCGAGCGCGACGACGCCGTACCGGTTGACCAGGATGTTCGCGGGCTTGACGTCACGGTGCAGCACCCCGGCGGAGTGCGCCGCGGCGAGCGCGTCGGCGATGTTCACGCCGATGTCACGGACCTCGGCGGGCGGGAACGGTCCCCGCTCGTTCAGCCGGTCCGAGAGCGAGCCCTGGGGACATAGCTCGAGCACCATGTACGGCCGGCCGTCGTCGAGCACGCCCGCGTCGTACACGGCCACGACGTTGGGGTGGCCGGAGAGCTGCCCCGCCGCGGTGACCTCGCGCATGAACCGCCGCCGGTCCCGTTCGGTGGCCAGCACGCGGCCGTCGATCTTGAGTGCCACCTCGCGGCCGACGGCGACCTGCCGCGCGCGGTACACGGTCCCGAACCCGCCCCGGCCGAGCGTCTCAAGGATCTCGTACCCCCGAAGCGCCCCGGCCACATCCCCCAGAGAGTCCATCGCACCACGCTTTTCCTGAGATTTCGGACAGGGCGGAAGTATCGCACCACCTGGGCCGCCGGATGGCTCGGAGTCCGGCACCGGCCGGGCGTCGCCGATCCGGCGGTCTGATGCGTCTACCTGGGTGAGAACTCACGACACAGGGGGAGATGTTCATGGCTCGAGTGCTCGGCGTCGACGCGTGCAGGCGAGGCTGGGTCGGCGTCGTGCTCGACGACGACGATGTGTCGGCGGTCCACGTCGCCGCGCATATCGAGGATCTCGTCGGCGTCGCGGGGAGTCTCGAGGTCGTCGCCGTCGACATGCCGATCGGCCTGCCCGACGACCGTCCGCGGCTCGCCGACATGCTCACGCGCCAGGCCCTGGGCTCGCGACGCGCCTCGGTCTTCATGACCCCGATACGCACCGCCCTCACCCTGCCGACCCACTCCGCGGCGTCGGAGGAGAACCGGCGGCTGACCCAGAAGGGGATCAGCCGGCAGGCGTTCGGCCTCGCGCCGAAGGTGCTCCAGGTCGACGCGTGGGTCCGCCGTACGCGGCAACGCGTCGTCGAGGTCCACCCCGAGCTGTGCTTCTCCACGCTGGCCGGCGCGCCGCTCTCCACGAGCAAGGCCACCTGGGCGGGCGTCCAGACCCGTCGGCGGTTGCTCGCCGAGGCGGGCGTCGACCTGCCGGACGACCTGGGAGCCGCCGGTGAGCAGGCCGCGGTCGACGACGTACTCGACGCCGCCGTCGCCGCCTGGACCGCCCGGCGCGTCGCGGAGGGCTCCGCGACGCGCCGGCCCGATCCGCCGGAGCGGTTCAGCGACGGTCTCGACGCCGCGATCTGGAGCTGACGAGATGACCGAGCCCCTGCTCCCCCACGACCCTGCGCGCATCGGGCCGTACCGGCCGGTCGGTCGTCTCGGTGCCGGCCGGATGGGCGTCGTGTACACGGCGACCGGCGATGACGGACGGCGGGTGGCGGTGAAGGGCCGACGCTCGCCCGGCGCGTCGACGGGTTCAGGCCGCTGGCCGGCGACGAGCTGTACGGTCTGGCCGCGGGCCTGGCGGAGGCCCTCGTCGCGCTGCACGCCGCCGGGGTCGTGCACCGCGACCTGAAGCCGTCGAACCTGATCCTCGCGTCCGACGGTCCCCGCGTCGTGGACTTCGGGGATCGCGCGGACGTCGCTGGATCTCGCCGACTATCAGCGTCCGGAAGTAGGCCAATGCCTTTACGTTGTAGATCATTCCGGCAGGACCTTCTCCAGCGCGCGGATGACCTGGGTGACGTGGCGGCGGGTGGCGTGGTCGGCCGCCGCGGTGTCGCCGGAGAACAGCGCGTCCACGATCTCGGCATGCTCCTCGATGCCGGCCTGCGGGCGGCCGGGGACCGCGGTGGTCAGATTGTGCCCGAGCCGCAGCTGCGCGCCCAGCAGGTCGGCGATGGCCATCAGGCGCTTGTTGGCCGAGCCGTGCCAGATCAGCGCGTGGAACTCGCGGTCCAGCTCGGCGTAGCTCTCCACGTCTCCGGAGGAGACCGCGGCGCGCTGGGCGTCGAGCAGCGCGCGCAGCCGGGCGAGGGTCTCCGGCGGCCGGGTACGCGCCAGCGCGCGGGCGGCGAGCGCGTCGATCGCGGAGCGCACCTCGTAGATGTCGCGCATGTCGGCGACGGTCAGCTCGGCGACGAAGTAGCCGGCGTGCTTGCGCGCGACCAGGAAGCCCTCGCGTTCGAGGATGGCCAGCGCCGCCTTGACCGGGGTCGGCGAGATGCCGAGCCGCTCGGCGAAGGGGCGTACGGTCACGCGTTCGCCGGGCAGTAACGCGCGCTCGAGCACGGCCTCGCGCACGGCCTCGTAGGCGTGCCGGACGAGACCCTCCGGGCTCTCTTCAGCCACCGTCCACCTCCGGCGCGCGGGACGCCGGCCGCATCGGCACCAGCCGGTGCCGGGTCCACGCGTCGAGTTGATCAGCGTAGTGCCGGTGGCCGTGGAGGCCGGACGCAAGCCCGGTGCCACGCCGACGCCAGCGCCTCCGCGAGCAGGTCGTCGCCCAGCGCGCTCGCCGGCCAGGCGCCGTCGGCGCGCGGCCACGTGAGCGCCGCGAACCAGCGCCGCAGCAGCACCGGAACACCGGGCAGTCCGCAGTCCAGCAGCCAGGCCCGCGTCTCCGCGCCGACCTCGCGGTCCAGTACGCGCCGGGCGACCGCGCGGCGGAAGCAGGCGTGCACCAGCCCGACGGCGCCCTCGGCGGTCAGGTCACCACCACCGGCCGCGAGCAGCGCGGGCCCGCTCGGCGTCGCCGGTGTACGGGCCGCGCCCGGCCAGGAGCGACGCCCAGCGCCGCGCCGCCGCCGACAGCGTGTCGCCCTGCCAGGCGACCATGTCCTCAGGTCCGACCGGGTCCGGGGAGGCCGCGAGTTCGTGGATCCGCTCGGAGCGGTAGCAGTCGTTCATGGAATGGGAGACGAACGGGTACTCCGCGCTGGTCACCGTGTTGTTCGCGGTGACGATGACGCCCTCGGGCGGGTCGTCCATCCGTTTGGCCGCGCCGCCCTTGATCGTGTTGAAGGCCAGGTAGGCGATCCGCTCGGTGGGCGTGGGCAGGACCGCGAGCTTCGGGTCGCGTTTGACCTGGTCGGCCGCGTCGGGGGTGAGGTTGACGGCCAGGTCGGCCTTGCGTGACTGCAGGTCCACCACGCGGCTCGCGACGTTGGGCACCGCGCGGAACACCGCGTCGCGTACCTGCGGCCTCGGCCCCACCAGCGCGGGTTGGCGCGCAGGTGGACCTCCGTGCCGGCGCTGGCCGAGACCACCGTGTACGGGCCGGAGCCGATCGGCTTGGCCGCGAACTTCTCGTCGCCGACCTGGCTCACGTACTTCTGCGGCACCACCGACAGCGTCGTCAGGTAGCTGAGCAGCGTCGGCGAGGGGACCGTCGTGCGCACGGTGAGGGTCGGGCCCTGGGCCGTGACCTTGCTGATCATCGAGAAGTTCGCGAACTGCTGGCCGGCGAACTTCTTGTCCAGGATCCGGTTGATGCCGAACGCCGCGTCGGCGGCGGTGACCGGGCTGCCGTCGCTGAACGTCATGCCGGGCCGGTGTCGGCGTCGTACTGCTTCCCGGGGTCGAGCGTGGTCGGGTAGTTGGTGGTGTCGATGACGAGCGTGCCGCGGTCGCGCCCTTCGGTGGCGGGCCGGATGCCGCAGGCCGTGGTGGCCAGGCAGGCCGCGACGGCCGTGACGGCGAGGATGGTGCGCTTCATCGAGGGGTCCTTACGAGGGGCGGTCGATCAGATCCAATCGACGGGCGGGATTCATGGCCGGCCTCGGTCCGGGATGCGGCCGTCCTTGGCGAGCAGGGGCGCGTCGACCCGTACCGTCTCGGGGTACTTCACCCCGGCGCCGGTGTTGAGCACGACCACGTCCTCGTCGCCCGCCAGCCAGCCCGACTCCCGCAGCTGCCCGAGCGCGGCGAAGCAGGCCGCGCCCTCGGGGCAGATGAACGCCCCTTCCAGCGCGGCGACCTCGGCCTGGGCGCTCAGGAGGTCCTCATCCGTGATCGCGATGGCGGTGCCGGAGGTCGCGTAGACGGCGTCCAGTACGAGGAAGTCGCCGAGCGCCTTGGGCACCGTGATGCCGAAAGCCGCGGTATGCGCGTCGGGGAACGGCCGGCTCTCGCGCTCGCCGCGTTCGAACGCCTCGACGATCGGCGCACAGCCCGTGGCCTGCACCGCGACCAGCCGCGGCAGGTCACCGGAGATCCAGCCGAGCTCGAGCATCTCGCGCAGCGCCTTGTAGATGCCGATGATGCCGACCCCTCCCCCGGTCGGGTAGAGGATCACGTCCGGCATCCGCCAGCCGAGCTGCTCGACGATCTCGTAGCCCATGGTCTTCTTGCCCTCGAGCCGGTAGGGCTCCTTGAGCGTGGAGACCTCCTGGAAGCCTTCACGTTGCCCCACCGCGGCGCCGACGAGCTTGCCGGCGTCGCCGATGAGGCCGTCGACCCGGTAGAGCTCGGCGCCCGCGACCTGGCACTCGGCCATCGTGATCGAGGGCGCGTCGTCCGGCATCGCGATCAGGCTCTTCATGCCGGCGCGAGCGGCGTAGAGCGCCCAGGCCGCGCCGGCGTTCCCGTTGGTCGGCATGGCCACGCCGGTGACGCCCAGCTCGGCGGCGCGTGACACCCCGACCGCCGCGCCGCGCGCCTTGAACGTGCCGGTGGGCACCAGACCCTCGTCCTTCATGCGCAGCCGCGACAGCCCGGCACGCTTGGCGTACGCCGGCATCGGCAGCAGCGGGGTCATCCCCTCACCGAGGCTGACGACGTGCTCCTCCGACCGCACCGGCAGCACCTCGTGGTACCGCCAGAGCGTCGGCGGGCGCCCGGCGATGTCCGCGGGGGTCACCGCCTCGCGCACCCGGTCGAGGTCGTACCTGGCCAGCAGGGGCGCGCCGACCGCGGACGCCCCCTGCGTGACGTCGGCGTCGTAACGCTCGCCGGTACGTGAGCACTCAAGGTGGCTGAGGAACGAGTAGGCCACGGCATCTCCTCGGCTGGACGGTGGGGGCCGGGCCCGACGCCGCGGCGTGGATGTGGGCCGCCGAGCCGGGCCGCGAGTGCGGGCGCGAAGGTCGTTCGCGGTCCGACAATTTTGGATTCAAAATCGGACGACGGTCAACCCGCCGCCCACTATGTGGACGTCACACCCCTTGCGTGTCCGGTCGGGCGGGGACCTTCACCGGGAGCTGACCGTGATGTCGGACGAAGAGGGGTATGACGGTTACTGTGCCGCTCACCTGCATGTTCGCGCCATGGGACGTGACATCACGGACTATCCGGGACTCTGACGCCTCGTGTACGATTTGCGGCTTCTAAGCCTCAATGTCCGTTTCTGGGGGCAGTCCTGCGTGGGAGTGCGTGTGCCGAAGCCGCTGGTGTTCGCAGGAGGAGTGCTGGCGGTGTGCGCGCTCGGCGCCGCTGCGGCGACGGACGGCAACGTGCTCGGCACGGCGTTCACGGCCGTCTCCTCCGCCATCCGGCCGATCGGCCCAGGGCCCGGTGACCGTGGGCTCGACGACCCCGGCGGCCGGAAGACCGGCGGTGAGAACGCGGCCGGCACGAAGGTCGGCACGAAGGTCGGCACGTCAGGCGGCTCGACCGGCGGAGTGACCGGCGGCGCGGTGGGCGGCTCGATCGGCGACGGGGCTGGTGGCGGTGCGGTGGGCGGCGGGACGGCCGGTGGTGAGGAGCACGGTCCGGGCTTCGGTGCCGGGGCCGCGGCCCCGGCGGTCGTTCGGCGCGTGGGCCCCGGTCTCGAGACGGGGTCCATTTTCAACTCACCGGTCGAGGGCGCCAAGAAGGCCGACCTGATCGCCGCGCAGGTGGGCCGCCTGATCGCCGCGACGCCCATGGGCGCGGCGATCGACGTCGCGATGTACCACTTCTCCAGCCTCGACACGGCCACGATGCTGATCGCCGCGGACCACCGCAAGATCGGCGTGCACGTGGTGCTGGACCACGAATCCGAGCCGTACGCCGCCGCCAAGAAGCTGCGCCACGCGCTGGGCTCGAACCCGAAGAAGCGGTCCTGGGTAGTCATGTGCGCCAAGGGGCGTGGCTGCGTGGGGCCGGAGTTCAACCACAACAAGTTCTTCCTGTTCTCCCAGACGCTGGGCTCGCGGAACGTGGTCGTCCAGACCTCCGCGAACTCCACCGACGGCGCGCGCAGTACCCAGTGGAACGACGCGCTGACGATCCAGGACGCCGGGGTCTACGCGGGGTACCGGCGCTACTTCGACGACCTGGCGCACCAGCGCCACAGCGCCGACTACCACCGCGTCATCCGCTCCGGCCCGTACCGGCTGGACTTCTTCCCCTGGAAGACCGGCGACCCGGTCAGCCAGGCGCTCGACAAGGTCGCGTGCGCCGGCGGCACCCGGATCCGGCTCAGCCTCGGGCACTTCACGTGGGGTCCGATCGCGCGTCGGCTGTGGAAGCTGGACGACGCGGGCTGCCGCGTGCAGATCGTGTTCGACATCGTCGGCCCGACCGCCATCGAGGACCTCGCCAAGGACGGCGGCCACCACGGGGGCCCGGAGCTGGAATATCTGACCGAGAGCGGCAGCACGTACGCGCACTCGAAGTACCTGCTGATCGACGGCGGGTACGAGGGGAGACCTCAGAAGGTCGTGCTCACCGGCAGCAACAACTACACGACCGTCGGCCTGCACGGACACGACGAAGCGATGATCACGGTGGCAGACCCGGCCCTGGAGGCGCAGTACGTCGCCAACTTCGACGCCGTGTTCGCGCACGGCCACCGGATCTCACCGGCCGACCCGGACGCCCTGCCGGAGAACGTGCTCGAGCCCGAGATCCCGTCGGACAAGACCGGCGGCGCCGAGTAGCCGGGCCGGAAACACCGTCCGCGGGTGCCGGGCCGGCACCCGCGAACGTGGTCCTCAGCGGTGGGTGAAGAGCGGTACCCACGAGCCGAGCCGGTCGGACCGGTGGTAACCGGTCAGCGGCGTGATCTTGCCGTCGAGGCCCACCAGGAGGAGCCGGTTGTGGAACTCCCCCGTGCCCTTGCACTCCTTCACGGCGCAGCCGGTCGCGAAGACGTGGTCGTCATCGGCCCAGGCCTCGGCTTCCTCGATCGGCAGGACAGCGGCGACCTTGCCGGTCGTCACGTTCGTGACGGTGACGGCGGGACCCGGCGCCGGGCCGAACAACGGCAGCAGGCTGCCGTTCGGCGAGAGCCCGGCCTCTTCGGGATCGTTGGTCTCCGCCTCGTGCGCGGGCGTTGGTCGCGACTTCCCGTCCAGGTCGTAGAAGACCTTCGTCGGATTGGTCGCGGTGGGCGCCCAGATCAGCGTTCCGCTCCTGCTCCAGCCGAGGTCCTGCCGGGTGCCCGGGTTGTTCCGGTCCGCCTTCAGAGCATGGAATGCGCCGTGCCCCGACGCGGCGTCCACCACGTAGTAGCCGGTTCGGGAGCAGCCGCCGGGCGCGGCGGGCGTGTCCGGGTTCCCGTCGTAGGCCGTCAGGAGCAGCCGGCGTCCGTCCGGTGACCAGGAGATGCCCGCGACGGCGTGGCCGACCGAAATCCAGCGGGTGACCTTCTGGGTGTTCATGTCGAGGACGCCGACGCGTGAGGCCGGCAGCGGCCCCTCGAGCACGGCCGCCTGGTGCATGCCGGGCGCGACGTCGAGGTACGCCCAGGGGGTCTGCTCGTACGTGCCCGACGCCGGGGCGTACAGGTACCACGTACGCGCGAACGCGTGCGGGTCGTGGGCGGTCGGCCGCTGGTGTGCCGTGGAGTAGGCGGCGACGGCGGTGTGCCCGGCCGCGACGAGGTGGCGCGGGAACGCGCTGTCCAGATCGGTGCGCAACGTCGTGTCCGAGGACAGGGTCTGGATCGCGGGCTGCGTCGGCCGCTCCGACGGCCCTGCCACCGAGATGGCCGCCACGCCCGCGCCGGCGAGGACGGCCGTCGAGCCCGCGGCCAGCGCGAGCCTGCGGGCACGCCTCCGGGCGCGTCCCCGCAGGGCCCGGTCGGCCAGGCCGGCGGAAACCGTGGCCTCCGCGGCCCAGTCCTCACAGGCGCTCTTGATCAGCATGTCCGCCTTCATCGCAGGACCTCCTCAATGGGGTTCAACTCGTCGAGTTCGGGAGCCAGCTCGCGCAGCCGCGCGAGCGAGCGGTGGGTCGTGCTGCGTACCGTGCCGACGCTGCAGCCGAGCACGCGCGCGACCTCGGCCTCGGGCAGGTCCTCGAAGTACCGCAGGACCAGTACGGCTCGCTGCCGGGGCGTGATCCGGGCCAGGGCCCGGCGTACGGTGAGCTTCAGGTCTACGGCCGGTATGTCGTCGTACCGGGCCTCGTCGGGTGGCACGGCGACCTGGGTCTCGCGCCGCTTCCACTTGAGCCGCCACGAGTTGACCTGCTGGCGGTACATCACGCGCCGCACGTACGCCTCTGGGCTGTCCACGCCGGACCAGCGCGCGGCCGTCTTGGCGAGCGCGACCTGCAAAAGGTCCTCGGCCGCGTGCTGGTCACCCCCCGCGAGGAGGTAGGCCAGGCGCATCAGCGAGACCGACCTCGCCACCACGAACTCACGGAACTGCCGCTCCGCCGCGGTATCCATCGTCACCTCCGAAGTGCTGTCACCCCTCAGACGCCTCCGGAGGCCCGCCACTATGCCTCCACCGCCGATATCCGTTTGCGGTCCGCACCGTGGAGTGACAGATTCTGGCCCGTGAACACGGACAGCGACAGGGGGCACGGCCGATGATCGAGGACCGGCGCGTCGGACCGCCCATCGTCGGCGGCGAACGCGAGACCCTACGAGGGTTCCTCGACTACCACCGCGCGACCCTCGCCATGAAGTGCGAAGGGCTCACGGACGAGGAACTGCGGCGGTCGTCGATGCCGCCGTCGACGCTCTCGCTCCTCGGCCTGGTACGCCACATGGCGGAGGTCGAACGCGCCTGGTTCCGCCGGGTGTTCGAGGACAACGACGCCCCGATGGTCTGGTCCGATGAGATCGACTTCCAGGCGGCGTACGACGCGAGCGCGTCGACCCGCGCCGAGGCGTTCACGGCGTGGGAGGCGGAGGTCGAGAACTCCCGCCGCATCGAGCGCGAGGCCGAGTCCCTGGACCTGACCGGCCGGCAGCCCCGCTGGGGCGAGGACGTCTCACTCCGGATGGTCATGGTGCACCTGCTCCTGGAGTACGGCCGCCACAACGGGCACGCCGACTTCCTGCGCGAAGGCCTCGACGGCACCGTCGGCGCCTGAACGCCGGGCTCGCGCCGCCCGGCGCGGGGTCTCGCGATCATCTCAATTCAGGACATTTGCCCACATTTAGCCCCGAACGCTGGTTTCCTCTTCCATGAACATCCGTCCCTACCGGAGGTCTCATGGTGTCCCCCCGAGCGCGTACCCGCCCCCTGAGTGCCGGCCTCGCCGTCTCGGCGATCCTGCTGGCCGTGGTGTCGGGATGCCGATCCGGGCAGCCTCAGGCGGCTCCGTCGAAGGGCGCGGCGACAGGGTCGCCCTCGGCCGGGGCGCATCCCGGCAAGCCGGGCAAGGATCCTGCGAACACCACCACCAACTCGCGGGTCGTGGAGGCACGGGGGGCGGCGATCGGCGGATGCCCGATGTTCCCGGCGGACAACGTGTGGAACGCCGACGTCTCGCACCTGCCGGTCAGCTCGCGCTCGAGCGCGTACATCGGCTCCATCGGCGCGGGCGGGTCGGTGCACCCCGACTTCGGGGCGGGCAGCTGGGACGGTACGACGATCGGGATGCCCGTCACGTACGTGAAGGGCGGCCAGGCTCCGGTCAAGGTGAGCTTCGACTACGCCGACGAGAGTGACCGCGTCGGCTACCCGATCCCACCGGACGTCGAGGTCGAGGGCGGGCAGAACGCCGACGGCGACCGGCATGTGCTCGTCGTCGACACCGGGACCTGCAAGCTGTACGAGCTGTACGACGCGCACCGGCAGGGCTCCTCGTGGCACGCGGGTTCGGGCGCCGTCTATGACCTGCGGTCCAACCACCTGCGTCCCGCCGGGTGGACCTCCGCGGACGCCGCCGGGCTGCCGGTGACCCCCGGTCTCGTACGCCTCGGCGAGGTGCGCGCGGGCAAGATCACTCACGCGCTGCGCATCACGGTGCCGCGCACCGCGGCACGGTACGTGTGGCCGGCGCGGCACTCCGCGTCGTCGGCCTCCGACGCGTCGCTGCCGCCCATGGGCCTGCGCCTGCGGCTGAAGGCCGGCGTCTCCATCTCCGGCTTCCCCCGCGAGGATCAGGTGATCCTGCGGGCCCTGAAGACGTACGGCGCGATCGTCGCCGACAACGGTTCGGCCTGGTACATCAGCGGCACCCACGAGGCGGGCTGGAACAACGACGCCCTGAACGCGCTGGGCCGCATCAAGGGCTCCGACTTCGAGGCGGTCGACACCGACTCGCTGATGGCCGACCGCGACTCCGGCCGCGTACGCGGCTGAGTCAGTCGTCCTTGTGCCGCGACTCGTCGGCCAGCTCGTCGACCGCGACGGCGACGGCGAGCACCAGCGGTACGTCGGGGTGTGCGACCTCGATGCCGTAGCTCTCCCTGATGCGGAACCACTTGCGGGAGATCTCGGCGACGACGCCCCGGTCGCCCTCGATCGTGTAGTTCTTCTCGATGAGGTCGCCGGTGGCGGTCCACTCCTCGCCGTCGTCGAGCTCAATGATCATCTTGTGGTGGAGCGGGCTGAACATCTTCTTGTGGACCTTGGCCACCGTGTCGCCGTCGCGCTCGACCACCATCGTGTCGCGGATGCTGATCATCTTCTTCCTGATGACCGCGAGGACCTGACCGTCGGGACCCTTGAGCTCGAACGTCTGGCGCAGCCGTAGCGCCTTGCCGTCGACCAGGAAGACGCGCTGGCCCGACTCGTCCTCGATCCAGAAGTCGTCGCCGATACTGAACATGCGCTCGCGCATCAGGAACTTCATGCCACCTCCAGGTGCGGCTCGGAGAGGACACGGACAGTACCCCGATAACGAGCGAATCACCCACAGGCGTCGTACCGGCGCATCGCGGTGGCGATCACCGACGCGCGGTCCTCGGACAGCAGGAGCCGGTCGCGTACGAGGGCGTCCGCGACCAGGGTGACGCGGGCCTGGTAGTCGTCGCGGCTCGCGTAGCGTTCGCCGATCGCGAGGCGGGGGTCGGCGGGGTCGGGCACGCGCGGGAACGGTGCCTCGCTGCCGACCATCGGGGCCATGCACCGGCGCGTCCGGTCGATGTTCCAGCCGGTGCGGGTGGCGAGCGGCACGGCGTTCTCGGGCAGCATGACGCCGCAGGTCTCGTTGCCGTCGGCGTCCACGTCCGGCACCAGGCACGGGTACGGCTCGCCGAGCACCGGAGGATAGGCGCCGACGCCGAGATCGGCCTCCGCGCCCAGGTCGACGCGACGGAGCCGGGGTAGGGCGCCGGGCTCGGGCAGACCGAGCCCCGGTATGTTCCCGACCCGGCGCAGCACGTCCTCGCGGCCTACGGCGGTGCCGTCCGCGAGACGCGGCACCCGGCTCGCGGGCGGCGGCGTGCCGTCGGCGAGCCAGGCGCGGAGCGCGACCAGCAGGGCGCGCGTGACGGGCGTGTGATCGAGCCCGTTCTCCGCGTTGACCGCGCCGAACAACCCCGCGCTCCCCGGTGCGTGGCCCACGTGGTCGCTGCCCGCGATCAGGTACGTGCGGACGCCGTCGGGCTCGGGCAGGTCGGCGGAGCCGTCGGTGCGGACGTGGCCGAGGGCGGCGTCGCCGCGCCAGTACTCCCAGGAGCTGTTGACCTGGACGAGCTTGGGCACCCCGCCCGCGCGCCGCTGCCGGTCGAGTAGCTCGCCGGGCGCGTACGGCGGCAGGTCGCCGAAGCCGGGTGCGAACCCCTCGGCCGGCAGCGCGTAGCGGTGGTTGAACTCCCCGCGCCGCGCGCCGGCGCGGTCGCAGAGCACGCCGTCGAACACGGTCCGGCCGGCCTCGTCCAGGTTGAGCCCCTCATGGAGGAACTGCCGCAGGAACCTGCCGGACTGGGATACCCCGAACCCGATGACGTGCTCGAACGCCTCGCGTTCGCGCAGGTGGGAGACCACGTCGCGGACGGCCGCGAGCCCGATGCCCACCACCGGGCAGCGCGCGGTCGTGTAGACGAGCTCATAGATCAGGCCCGGGACGAACCCGTCGTCGAGCCAGAGGTGTCCCGGATCGGGACGCGGCGTGCCGCGTACGTCGCGCGCGAACCGCCACCGGTCGCGGTCGATGGTCCGGCGCGGCCCGTCCGGCGTCTCGGCCACGGTCAGCGACGCGTCGGCCTGGTCGAGGGGCTCGGCCGCCGGATAGACGGGGACGGCGGCGGTGCCCATGAGCGACGCGGTCCAGTCGGCCAGCATCCGGCTCCGGCCCGGCTTCGCCGGCGCGAGCCGAAGCCGCGTACGCCCGGGGATCGGCGCGCCGTCGCGTACGGCCTGCGGGACGTCGATCGCGACGCGGCCCGGACCGCGTGTGACGTCGAACTGCCAGCCCGACCACGCCAGGGTCCAGCCCTCGCGCAGCAGGTAGCCGTCGCCGGAGGTCAGCGCACCGCCCAGGACCCGCGCGGGCTGGCGCGGAAGGCTGACGCCTCCCCGGTTGGCGACGGTGTAGAGCAGGGTGCCGTTGCCGCGCCGGGGGTCGGCGGGCCGCAGCATCACGACGTCGGCGGCGGCGGACACGAGCCCGCCGGCGTCGCGCGGCGCGGACGCCAGGTCGACCACCCGGGCGTTCGCCGGATCGTCGGGGTCCAGGCCGATGCGGGCGAGCCCGCGTACGAGCTCGTACGCCCCGGCGTCGCCGCACTCCCTCCCCCCTTCGAACGGCTCGTACGAGAGGGTCAGCTCGCGCACTGTCACGGTCAGGCCAGCGTGACCGGAAGGCGGCTCAGGCCGCGGAGCAGGACGTTGTCCTTCCAGGTCGCCTCGCCGGCGAGCCGCAGGTCGACGTCGCCTGCGGTCAGCGCGTGAAAGACGATCCGGGCCTCCAGCCGCGCCAGCGGCGCGCCGAGGCAGAAGTGGATGCCCTGGCCGAAGGCGAGGTGGCGGGTCGGCTCACGGCCGACGTCGAACCGGTCCGGATCCTCGTACGCGCCGGGGTCGCGGTTGGCGGCGCCGATCAGCAGCACGGCGGCCCCTCCACGGGGCACGACGGCGCCCGCGACGTCGGCGTCTTCCAGCGCGGTGCGCATGGTGAGCTGGACCGGTGAGTCGTAGCGCAGCATCTCCTCCACCGCGCGCGGGGCGAGGTCCGGTTCGGCGCGCAGCCGGGCGAGCTGGTCCGGGTTGCGCAGCAGGGCCAGCGTGCCGTTGCCGATCAGGTTGACCGTGGTCTCGTGCCCGGCGATCAGCAGCAGGACACAGGTCGCCAGCAGCTCGTTCTCGGTCAGCGCCTCGCTGCCGTCGTGCACGCCGACGAGGGCCGACAGCAGGTCCTCGCCCGGCTCGCGGCGGCGCAGCGCGACCAGGCCGCGCAGGTAGTCGGCGAACTCCGCGCGCGCGGTCGCGACCTGCTCGGCCGCACCGGGCGGGAGCAGGAACTCCGGGTCCAGGCCACGGGCGACATCGTGCGACCAGCCGACCATCCGGTCGCGGTCGGCCTCCGGGACGCCGAGCAGCTCGCTGATCACGGCCACCGGGAGGGGCATGGCCAGCGCCTCCATCAGGTTGACCGGGCCGCCCTCCGCCCGCGCGGCGTCGAGCAGCCCGGTGGTGATCTGCTCGATGCGAGGCGCCAGGCCCTCGACCATGCGGCGGGTGAACGCCTTGGACACCAGGCCGCGCATCCGGGTGTGGTCCGGCGGGTTCTGCCGGAGGAAGCCGCGCACGGGCCGGCCGTTCTCGTCGAGGAGGACCCCCTCACCGGGCCGGCGTACGGCGCCGGGGTCGCCGGGGTCGGCGTGCCCGAACCGCGCGTCGCGCAGGACGGCCCAGCAGTCCGCGTGGCGCGTCAGCACGAGCATCCGCTCGTCGAGGCGCGCGACCGGCGTCTCCGTCCGCCACTTCCCGTACGCGGAATAGGGGTCGGCGCGGCGGCTCGGGTCCAGCAGCGACTGGAACGAGGGCAGGCTCATCGTTGGTTCCTCTCCTCCGGGTCGGACGCGGCGATCCCGGCGAACAGCCAGCGCAGGGCCTGGCCGAGCAGCTCGTCCGGCACTCCGGCCGGGTCGATGCGGCGCTCCCGTACGAGCCCCTGGAACAGGGCGAGCACGACCGTCGCCACGTGGTCAGCGGGGACCGTGTCACGCCGGCCGAGCCGGTCGAGCACGGTGCCCATCAGGTCCTCGAGGGCGTTCTGCGGCTCGCGCAGCCGCTCGGCGAGGGTCTCCATCAGCTCCGGGTTGCGCACCGCGTAGAGCCAGAACTCGGCCTGGAGCAGGGAGAAGTCCAGATCCTCGTCGGCGGCGGTCACCAGCATCCGCCCGAACGCGCGTGCCGGATCCTCGAGGCCCGCGTCGGCGTCGGCCATGATCCGGCCGGCCTGGCCGATCATGTCGCCGGCACGGGTCGACAGCAGCTCGACGAACATCTCCTCCTTGCCGCCGAAGTTGGAGTACACCGCGCCGATCGAGTACCCCGCCGTCTCGGCGATCTCCTCGACGGACGCCCCGGCGAACCCCTTGCGCGCGAACGTACGCGCGGCCGCGTCCAGCAGGGCCCGGCGCGTACGCGCCTTGGCCTCGGCACGCGTCAGCCGGCGCCGGCCGGTCTCCTCACTCACGCTCATATAGTCGAACCTATTAAGATAGTGATTCCTATGTCAATGATGATCACTATCCCCCCTCCCCGAGGTCGACGGCAATAGTCCGGCGAAACGGGATTGATCGGACGAGGTGCGGGTACCCGCCATGCACGGTGAGGCCACGGGACGCCGGCGGATGCGAGCATCCGCCGGGCCGGATGGGCGTCACCGGACCGAAGGGCGGCAGCGATGACGATCCGGCGCGCGGGCACCGAGACCACCGAGGCTCTCCAGGCCCGGTTGTGCGGGCGGTTCCCCGAGCGCGCCGCCGACGTCACCCGGCAGATCGGCCTCGCGGTCGCGTGTGCCGAGCAGCTGGGGATCGCGGTGACCTCGGACGTCCTTGAGGGTCTGGTCATCGAACACCTGCACGCCAAGATCGCCGCCCGTCGGCCTCCGCGCCCCGCCGCACCCGCGGCGCCGCGCATGGAGCCCGTCGCCACCGCGAGCGTCTGACCTCACGGAACGACCCTCATCCCGGCGCGAACAAGGGCGCCGGTCCGAACGAACGTTCACGACGGCCCCAAGGCCGTGATTCCGGGCGAGCCTCGCCCTTCTCACCGCACATCCAACGGATACTTTCTCCCCGATTCAGCATGTACGGGGGAATTGCGGGTATTTGCGAACTATAGGAGGTAAGTGACAATGGTTCCTCTGGTACTTGTCCTACTGCTCGCGCTGATCCTGTTCGGCGCCGGCTTCGCCCTCAAGGCTCTGTGGTGGATCGCCGTCATCGTCCTGGTCTTGTGGCTGCTCGGCTTCGTCTTCCGCGGCGCCGGTGCGTCAGGGGCTCGCGGTCGCTGGTATCGCTGGTGACCGACCCTCCGGTAGGTGAACGACCTTGGAAGGGGGCCCGCCGATCCGGCGGGCCCCTTTTCCGCGTCGACCGGGGTCTGTGAGGATGCCCGGGTGACGATGGCGATCGAGCTGGCCCGATTCACTATTCACGAGGGCGCCGAGACGGCGCTCGTGTCGGAACACCCGGCGGTGATGGAGGCGCTGCGCGAGCGGTTCCCCGGCTGCCTGGCCGCGTACCTGACGCGCGAGGACGACGGCGGCTGGCTGCATGTACTGGTCTGGCGCGACCGGGCCGAGGCCGAGAAGGCCGCACGCGTCATGGCGGAGATCCCCGCCTGCGCCGCGTGGCTGCGGCACATCGCCGAGCCCGGCGGCCTCCACCACGCGGAGGTCGTCGACGCCTGGCCGCGCTAGGGCGTGTCTGACAAATCGCGTTCGTGGCGAGCGGCGTCCTGGGGGCGCGTCGCGAGGCGGAGGAGGGAGTCAGCCTGGTGTTGGCTGGCGACTGACGACAACGCGGCGAGGCGTCGTCTGGGCGTCGCGCAGTAGGACAGGGGTTTGTCAGACATGCCCTAGTGTTGTGAGTCGTTAATTCGCTGACTATCGTTACGGTTGGCTCATGAGTCGTGAGCCGGGTCGCCCGAAGTTGCCGTTGACCTTGGTCCGTGGATGAGCGGGTGACGCTTGAGCGGTGGACGCGGCGCCGTAAATCGGCGCAGGCGCTGGCGTTGCGGGCCAGGATCGTCTTGGCGTGCGCGGGTGGGGCGACGAACACGGCGGTTGCGGAGAATCTCCAGGTCACCCGGCAGATGGTCGGTAAGTGGCGGGTGCGGTTCATCGAGTCGGGGCTGGAAGGGCTGGCCGATGAATCGCGCCCGGGAGCGCCGAGGAAGATCACCGATGAGGCGGTCGAGGCGGTGGTCGTCAAAACGCTTGAGACCAAGCCCGTCGATGCCACGCACTGGTCGACCCGGTCGATGGCGGCGGCGACCGGCATGTCACAGACGGCGGTCTCGCGGATCTGGCGGGCGTTCGGTCTCAAGCCGCATAGGCAGGAGACTTTCAAGCTCTCGGCTGATCCGCAGTTCGTGGAGAAGGTCCGTGACGTCGTCGGGCTGTATCTGAATCCTCCGGAGCGGGCGCCGGTGTTGTGCGCGGATGCAAAGACCCAGGTCCAGGCGCTGGATCGCTCCCAGCCGCTGCTGCCCATCATGCCCGGGGTGCCAGAACGGGCCAAACTAGGACGCGGGCCGGAGGTAGCGGTGCGGGGTCTGGCCGAGCTCGTGCTTGAAGGCGGCGACGTAAGCGGACGGCGTGCTGTATCCGGCGGCGATCGCGGTCGCGGTGACGGACGCCCCGGCGGCCAGCGAGTCGAGAGAGTTCAGGATGTGCGCGCGGCGCCGCCACGCGCCCAGGCTGAGGCCGGTCTCGGCGGCGAAGGCGCGCTCGAGCGTACGGCGTCCGGCGCCGACGTGGCGCGCCGCGTCATCCAAGGTCAGGAACGGGTCGGCGGCGATCGCGGTGGCCGCTTCGGCGGCACGGGGATCGGCGGGCGACGGGAGCCGCAGGGCGGCCTCCGGCAGCGTACGTAGCTGGTCGGTGAGCACGGTCAACAGCGCGGCGTGCACCGTGTCGCCGGAGCTCAGCGGGCACGACCGTACGGTGTGCAGCAGCAGCGCGCGGGCCAGTGCCGGGACGGTGACCGCACGGACCCCGAAGGGGAGCACGCGCAGGCCGGCGTCGAAGTAGAGGGTACGGACCGCGACGCGCGACCGGTTCGCGACGGTCGCCGGGGCTCCGTCGGGGATCCACAGGGCCCGATGGACCGGGATGACCCAGGAGCCGGCCGTGGTCGAGACCGTCATGGCCCCGGACTCGGCGTAGAGCAGCTGGTCCCACCCCGCCTCGATCGGCAGCACGGCCTGACCGGCCGGGTGCGTGACCGCGTAGCCACGTACGGCCGGTTCGCCCGCTTGGCGTGATCTCGACATTTCTTGTCGAAGTTTAGATGGCCCGCCAGGATGCGACCCTGTGAGCATAAGGGCATGCCAACGAACCTGTCCCACTTCGCGATCAACGCCGACGACGTACCGGCCAGCCGTGGCTTCTACGAGACCGTGTTCGGCTGGACGTTCACGCCCTGGGGCCCGCCCGGCTTCTACCGGATCCAGACCGGCCCCGACGACGAGCCCGGCATTCAGGGCGCGATGCAGCAGCGCCGCGAGCTCGTCGCCGGCGCGCCCACGGTCGGCGTGGAGGCCACGTTCGCCGTGGACGACGTGGACGCCACCGCGCGAGCCGTACGCCAGGCCGGCGGCACCATCCTGATGGAACGTTTCACGATCAGCGGCGTCGGCCACCTGATCTTCTTCAAGGATCCCGCCGGAAACCCGATCGGCGCGATGCAGTACGACCCGGCGGCACCGTGAACGGCGAACACCTCGCGCTGTGCGCCAGCGCCGAATGGGCGGACGCCGTACGGCGATAGATCATCCCGTGGGTCCTGAGCTGCGAGAACTCCACCACGACGACACTCGCGTACCGGTCGATCCGGCCGGATTGGCAGCCCGGCTGGAGCGCGTCGGCGTCACGCGGGTCGCCGTCGACACCAACGAGTACGCGGTCAGGTTCCGTGCGGCCAAGGCGTCCCGGAAGGCGTGAGCGCCGTCAGGCCGGGTCGCCGGTCCGGCCGGGCGGGCCGATGCTGCTGGCCCGGATGTGCCCGAGCCCGGTCCTGCTGGCGAGCACGATGAGCCGGTCCCCGCGTACGAGCCGGTAGCCGTCCTGGGGCTCCCAGTCCACGTGCCGCCCGCCGCGGCGGCCGAGTGCGAGCACGCGGGCCTCGCCGGGGCGGTGGGCGCGGCTCAGCGGCAGGCCCTCGAAGTCGGAGCCCTGCCCGATCGGGACGTCGGCGATCAGCATGACCTTGCGTCCGACCGGGATCGTGCCGATGACGAGGCGTTCCATCATCGCCGCGGCGAACGCCGGCGCCGCCAGGAAGGACACGCTGCGCGACACCGCGATGCGGAAGGTGCGGTGGACGCGCGCGGCCAGGTCGTCGTCGAAGAGCCGGAGCACGACGCGGACGTTGGGGCGGAGCTCGCGCGCGCTCAGGCCCGCCTCGAGGTTGGTGATGTCGTCGCTCGTGACGGTGACGACGGCGCGGCAGGTGTTGACCCAGGCCGTACGCAGCGTCTCGGCGCGTGTGGCGTCACCGAAGACGATCGGCAGGCCCAGGCGGCGGGCCAGCGACACCCCGACGGCGTCCTCGTTGGCCTCGACGCACACGACCGGCACCCCGAGGTCGTGGAGCTGGGCCACCACGCGGAAGCCGACCTCACCGAGGCCGACGACCACGACGTGGCCGCTGATCGGGTCGCGCAGGCGTTCCATCGGGCCCGCGAGACGGGCCCGGACGACCGCGTCGACGACCGCGGCGGTCACGGCCGGCAGGAGCGCCAGGCTCGCGAGCGTGACCGCGACCTGGGCGACCTTCGCGGCCGGTTTGAGCGTCGAGTCGGGGTTGGCCGCGCCGGCGACGTCGAGGAGCACGAGGTAGATCGAGTAACTGAGGCCGTACCCGCCGGTGATGCTGAGCGCGACCGTACCGGCCCCGATGACGGCCAGCAGCCCGAGCACGACCTGGAGCAGCCGGCGGTTGAAGATCAGCGGCAGCCTGCGGGCGACGGTCGCGAAGGGGCGCCGGCGCTGCCGGTGGCTGCTGAGCGGGTCGCGTGCCGTGCCGTCGGCGACGGCGAGCACGAGGTTGGCGTTCTCCTGGTCGACCGGCAGCAGGCGCGGGTTGCCCTCGGAGCCCTTGGTGTCGGCCAGCCCGCAGATGACGTTCTTGGCCCGGTCGCTGCGGCGGGCGACGTAGAGCGTGCGGCCCGCGATGCGTACGGTGTTGGGCGCCAGGTCACCGAGTGCCGCCGCCGCGAACGACGGCGCGGCCATCGCGCCGTCCGACAGCACCGCGCAGTCGCCGAACAGGGTGCGGATCCGCTGGCCCAGCGTGGTGTTGGCCATCCGGATGACGAGCCGCGCGTCAGGGTTCAGTTCCTGGACCCGCAGCGCGGCGTGGATGTTGCCGACCTCGCTGTTGCCGACCAGCGCGACCGCCTGCGCGGAGTCGGCGCGCGCCTCGCGGAACGCCTCGTCGTTCAGCTCGGCGGCCTCCAGCACCTTGACGCGCGGGAGGTCGGCGATCTGCGGTCCGTGGTTGCGTCGGCGGGACGGGACGATGACCGTCACGTCCTGGAGATAGCGGGTGGACAGCTCGTCGGCGAGCCGGAAGGCCAGGGGTGTATCGCCGCAGATGATGAGATGACCACGCTGCACACCGCGGCGTCGGGGGACGGTGGGCACGTCGCGATCCTAGTGCGCGCTCCTCCGGCGCTACGTGTCCACCCTCACACGCGGGCTCGGGATTCGTTCAGCCGGTCGGCCACGGCGGCGAGCGTACGCAGGATCGCGACGCTCTCGTCCAGCGGCATCACCGGCGACTCGGTCAGCCCGGCCTCGAGACAGCGGGCGACCTCCTCGGCCTGGTAGGTGTAGCCGTGGCCCGGCACCTCGAGGGTGTACGTCTCCGGCTCCGCGCCCGTACGGTGCAGGGTCAGCTCGGAGGGGCGGAAGAACGGCGTCGCGAGCTCGAGCCGCCCGGTCGTGCCGATGACGGTGGCGGTCTGGGGCGAGTCGGCGAGCAGCCCGCAGTGCAGCAGCGCGACCGCGCCCGAGTCGTACCCGAGCAGGATCCCGGTGTTGGCGTCCACGCCGGTGGACGCCCGCGTCGTGACGGCCTGGATGAGGTCGGGCTCGCCCAGGAGCATCCAGGCGAACGACAGCGGGTAGACGCCCAGGTCCAGCAGCGCGCCGCCGGCCAGCTCGGGCGCCCACAGCCGGTGCGACGGGTCGAAGTCCGAGAGCGAGGAGAAATCGGCGTACAGGGCCTTGACGTCGCCGATCGCGCCGCTCGCGACCAGCTCACGCAGCCGGGCGACGAGCGGGTTGAACCGGGTCCACATCGCCTCCATCGCGAACACCCCGCGGGCGCGCGCGAGCACGGCCAGGTCCTCGGCCTCGGCCGGGCTGGTGGTGAAGGGCTTCTCCACGAGCACGGAACGGCCCGCCTGGAGGCAGGTACGCGCCGCCGGGTGGTGGGCGTTGTGCGGCGTCGCGACGTAGACCACGTCGATCCGGTCGTCGGCGGCGAGCTCGGAGTAGGAGCCGTAGGCGCTCTCGATGTCGTACCGGGCGGCGAACTTCTCGGCGGTCTCGGCGGCGCGGGAACCGACCGCGGCGACCTCGTGGCCGAGGAGCAGGAGGTCCTCGGTGAACGTGCTCGCGATGCCGCCTGTGCCCAGGATGCCCCACCGAATGGTCATGAGCGGGATGGTACGGCCATTCGAGGTATGTACCAGTTAAAAGCCTGATTTGGACAGATTTCAGATTGCCCTTGCGCCGCTCATTGTTATAGTTGTTGTAGAGCATGTGAAACAAGGAGTCTCGATGATCATCAGCCTGGAGCTGGACGGCGAGGTGCCGCTCTACCAGCAACTCCGCGACCGCGTCGTCGAGGCGATCGCCGACGGCCGGCTGCGCGCCGGCGACCCGCTCCCCCCGACGCGGCGCCTCGCCGCCGATCTCGGCATCAACATGCACACCGTCAACAAGGCCTACGACCTGCTGCGACGCGAGGGCCTGGTCCGGCTGGGCCGGCGTACGGGTGCGGTCGTCGCCCGCGACGCCGCCGACGGTCCGCCCGGCGCGGACGTCGCCGAAGGCTGGGAGGCACAGGCACGGACGCTGCTCGCCGAGGCGGTGGCCAAGGGCCTGCCCGCCGATGACGTACGACGGCGCTGCGAGGCGATCCTCGCCGGCTTCCACACGCCCACCAGGGAGGGCTCATCATGATCACGCTCGTCCAGCTGTTCCCGGTCCTGCTGATCGGCGTACTGCACTGGCTGATGCCCTCGCTGGTGCCACCGACGGTGCCGTTCGGCGTACGCGTCCCGCGCGACCACGCGGACGAGCCGGTCATCGCGCGCCAGCGGCGCCGCTACCGCGGGGTCACCGCCGTCGTCACCGTCGCGGCGGTGGCGGGCGTGCTCCTCGCCCACGGTCACCCGCAGGCGGTGCCCGCCGCGGCCGGTGCCGAGCTGCTCGCGGGCCTCGTCCTCTACCTGCACGCGCGCCGCCGGATCACGGTGGTCAAGGTCGCGGAGGACTGGTTCGGCGGGCGGCGCCAGGTCGCGACGGCCGACAGCGCACTCCGTACCGACCCCGAACGCTATCCGTGGGCCTGGGCGGTGCCGCCGGTCGTACTGACGGCCGCGACCGTGATCGTGGGCGCCGTCGCGTACCCGGGGATACCGGCACGTATTCCGACCCACTTCGGCGCGGACGGGCGGCCGGACCACTACGCGGCCAGGTCGCTGAACGCCGTGTTCGGGCCGGTGCTCGCGCAGGTCCTGACGACGGCGCTGCTCCTCGCCGTGGCCTGGCTCGTCGTACGGAGCGCGGCACGGCTCGACGCCGAGGACCCGCAGGCCTCGCGGCGGCACCGGATGTTCGTCTCCGCCATCGCACGCGGGCTGCTCGCGCTGACCGTGGGCCTGGACCTGACGTTCCTGTTCGTCTCCCTGTCGGCCTGGGACCTGCTCCCGTACGGGAACGCGGTGGCCGCGCTGGCCACCCTGCCGAGCATGGCGGGCGTGGTGGCGCTGATCGCGGTGGTCGTCCGCACCGGTCAGGGCGGTGCGCGGCTACCTCTGGGGGGCGGGCCCGCCATGTCGGCGGCCGTCATCAACCGCGACGACGACCGCCTGTACCGGTGGGGCCTGATCTACTTCAACGCCGACGACCCGGCCCTGTTCGTGCCCAAGAGGTTCGGCGTCGGATGGACCGTCAACATGGCCCGGCCGATCGCGTGGGTCCTCCTCGCGGGCTTCGTCGCGGCCCTCGCGCTGCCGCCGCTGCTGCACTGATCAGCGTGCGACGAGGTGCTCCCGTCCGTCCACCCGCTCCGCCTTCACCTGGAACGTCCCGGTCAGCGGGCCCTCGCTGAGCTTCAGCCGGTCGGATTCCAGCCGACTGCCCGCGTGGCCCGGGTCGATCGGGACGATCAGGTACTGGTTCTTGCCGACCGTGCCGGTGAGCACGGACGCCTGGTCGGCGTGCAGGGTGCCGGTCGCGAACCGGAAGGTCCCGCTCAGCCGCGCCAGCATCGCGTACGGCACGTTCTTGGTCGTGTAGTAGCCGCCCGTCTCCAGGTCGGCGGTCGCGCTGTCAAGCGGGACCATCAGCAGGGCATCGCTCGAGTTGTAGGCGCTGACGAGCGGGGTGAACCTCGGGATCAGGTCGCTGTTCTGCTGGGCCAGGACGTTCTGGATCGACTGCCGCAGCCCGTCCGCGGGCGACTCGGCGACCGGTGTGACGCCCCTCAGCAGCAGCCCGACCGGCGTCTGCCCGCCCTGCGCGACCTCGTGCTGCCAGCCCCCACCGGCGGGAGCCTTGCCGTCGCGGCCCTTGCGCGTCTCGTCGAGCAGCAGGCCGGACAGCGCCCCGATCGGCGCGGCCTCCCCGTCGACGGTCAGGCTCCGCGGGTCGGGCGTGCCCTCGATCGGCTGGAATGAGACGTGGTCCTTGATCTCCTTGAGGTCCGCGCGGTCGGCGCCGCCCGCCATCGCCGACGCCACCGCGTCGAAGTAGCCCGCCACGCCCTCGGTCACGTCGGTGAAGGCGGCGCGCTTCGCCTCGTCGGGGAAGTCCTTGGCCCACTTGCCGTACCAGTACGCCGCGGCGGACAGCCGCTGCGCGCGCTGGTGCGGGTCGCGGTAGGCGGAGAGCACCGCGTTGTAGAGCATCGCCCGGTCGAGCCGCGGCGTGACCGCGAGCGGGTACTCCGTCCCCCGCATCTGGCGGTCGCGGTAGCCGACGCCGCGCTGCTGCCACGAGTGGAACAGCTCGTCCGTCGCCGCGCCGAACAGGACCTGCGACAGGCTCACCCCGGCGGCCTTGGCCTCCTCGGCGTACGAGGGGTCGGCCGCGTTGATGGCGACCGCAGGATGCCCGTCCCACGTCGTGTACAGCGACCCGGTGGCCGGGAATGCGACCTTCTTGGCCGCGAGCGTCTTGGCGTCCACGGTCGAGACCCCGTCCACGGTGATCAGCCGCACCGACCGGCCGTCCCCGAGCACGATCCGCCGATCCTTGAGTACGACACCCGGCCAGATCCGCGCGGACTCCGGCCACACCTTCGCGACGTCATGCTGGACCTCGCCCGCGACCGGCACGAGCGCGGTCGCCTTCGAGACCGGCGCGGCCCGGTGATCGTTGCCCGCACACCCGGCGACGGCCCAGGCGAGCGCGATCGCCACCGCCGTCACGCGGCGTCGTCCAGTCCCGATGCCCACTGCCCTACCCCCCGCACACGACCGACGACGTGGACCCGGGGGGCGGTGCTGCGGTCCACTTGACGACGCGATCATTCCCCGCGAGCGGGCCGTCTAGCCCTCACCAGCAGAAATGTCCGGCCGGTCGGGCTCGTCGCAGCGAGGACTAAGCCCGAACGCTTCGGGTAGCAAGCGCACACCAAGGAGGCGATCAATGGGCATTCGCGATAAATGGGCACATATCGGCGGGCGGCGTCGGATCCGCCGGGTGGCACGGGAGGTCTTCGACTGGCGGGAGCTGCGGCCCGGCCAGGGCGAGGCGATGGACCACCTGCTGCGGGGGCGCGACGTGCTCGTCGTCATGCCGACCGGCAGCGGCAAGTCCGCCGTCTACCAGGTACCCGCGCAGCTCCTCAAGGGCCCCACCATCGTGATCTCACCGCTGATCGCCCTGCAACGGGACCAGGTGCTCTCGCTGGCCGAGCGGAACGCCGGCGGCGCGGTCGTCGTCAACTCCGCCCAGTCCGCGGGTTCGAGCGCGGAGTCGCTGGAGCGGATCCGCGCCGGTGCGGCCGAGTACGTCTTCCTCTCCCCCGAGCAGCTCGCCAAGCCCGAGATCGTGCGACGGCTCGCCGAGGCACGGCCCTCGTTGATCGCCATCGACGAGGCGCACTGCGTCTCGGCGTGGGGCCACGACTTCCGGCCCGACTATCGCCGGCTCGGCAACGTCATCGAACGTCTCGGGCACCCACCGGTCATCGCGCTGACCGCGACCGCCGCGCCACCCGTACGCGAGGACATCGTCGCGACGCTCGGCCTTCGCGACGTACGGCAGGTCGTGCGCGGCTTCGACCGGCCCAACATCGCGCTGGGGGTCCGCCGGTACGCGGAGGAGTCCACCAAACGGCGGGCGCTCGTCGCGGACGCCGCCGGGCGTTCCGGCCTCGGCCTGGTGTACGTCGCGACCCGCCGTGACGCCGAGGCGTACGCCAAGGAGCTGGCCGCGGCGGGGCTGCACGCCGAGGCGTACCACGCCGGGATGCGGGCGTCGGAGCGCGAGCGGGTGCACCTGCGGTTCTCGCGCGACGACCTCGACGTCGTGGTGGCGACCTCGGCGTTCGGCATGGGGATCGACAAGCCCAACGTGCGCTACGTCCTGCACAGCGCGCCGCCCGAGTCGCCCGACTCCTACTACCAGGAGATCGGCCGGGCCGGACGCGACGCCGAACCGGCCGACGCGGTGCTGTACTACCGGTCGGAGGACCTGGGCCTGCGGCGGTTCTTCAACGGCGGCAAGCCGGACGAGGACGCCCTCCGCCGGATCGCCACGCTGCTCCGCGAGCACGGCGGCCCGGTCGACCCCGGCTCCCTGCGCGCGACCATCGGCGTCGGCGCGTCCAAGCTGACCGGCCTGGTGAACCTGCTCCAGCACGCCGACGCGGTCGAGCTGACCGGCCACGGCGACCTGTACTACGCCGAGCGGGGCCTGACGCCCGAACAGGCGGTGGCCGACGCGATGGAGCTCGACGGCACCCGGCGCCGGGTGGACGACTCGCGCATCGACATGATGCGCGGCTACGCCGAGACCACCGGGTGCCGCCGCCGCTACCTACTGGAGTACTTCGGCGAGCCCTACCCCGGCGCCTGCGGGAACTGCGGCAACTGTGCCGACGGCCCCGTCGGCACGGCGGACGAGGACGGGCCCTTCCCGATCCACTCCGAGGTGGTCCACGCCTCGTGGGGCCCCGGCACGGTGATGCGCGCCGAACCCGACCGCATCACCGTCCTCTTCGAGGCCAACGGCTACAAGACGCTGTCCCTGGACGCGGTCCAACGCGACGCTCTACTGACGCTGGCGAAAGAAAGGCCCGCGTGAGCCGGATCGCCGCCCATTCCCCGGTCCTATCGCCGTTCCCGTTGCATTTTTTCGGCGCCGCCGAAAAGTGGTTCGGGAGTTGCCATCGGTGTAACGTGTTGAATTGTGAGATATTTAGAAATGGAGACCACTCCACGCGCGAATGCACTTGACCCGATCGGGGTCATCGGGCTGGGGCACCTGGGCCTGCCGGTGGCGCTGCGGCTGCTCGCCGCCGGACACCCGGTCGTCGGCTGTACCCGCAGATCTCCGGGGCAGGACTTCCTGGACGCCGGCGGGCAGGCGTGCCGCACGCCGGCGGAGGTGGCGGACCGGTGCCCGGTGGTGGTGACGCTGCTGCCGGGCGCCGACGCGCTGGCGCAGGTGGCCGACGGCCTGAGCGGTACGACGCGCCGGGGCGGGATCTGGCTCGAGATGGGCACCATCAGCGAGCAGGCCAAGCGGACGGCCGCCGAACGCGTGGCCCACCGGGACTGGCACGTGCTGGACTGCGCGGTCAGCGGCACCGCCGTGGAGCTCAACGCGGACCGGGCCCTGATCTTCACCAGCGGCAGCCGCGACGCCCACGACCAGGCACTCCCGGTGCTGCACGTCATGAGCCCGAAGGTCCGCTACATGGGCGAGTTCGGCGCCGGCATCCGCGCCAAGTACATGGTCCAGCTGCTGCTCGCCGGGCACAGCCTCATCGCCGCCGAGGCCCTGGCCCTCGCGCGCGGCGCCGGTCTGCCGCTGGACGACATCATCGGCTCGGTGGCCGGCACCATCACCTCCTCCTCCGTGTTCGAGCGGCGAGGTCCCCAGGTCATGGCCCCGGTCAGCCCGGATCGCGCCAACGGCCGCGCCCGGCGACTCACCGTCGACCTGACCGACGCGCAGGCGCTCGCCCGCCAGGTCGGCGTGCGCACCCCCGTACTGGACCAGGCACTGACCCATCTGCAGGCACTCGACGAGCGGTCCGCGGACGAGCCGATCGTCGCGCTCTACCGGCTGCTCGCCGCGTCACACGTACCCGACGCCCGGGAAGGCACATGAACTGGTACCTGGCCATCCGCCACATGCAGGAACCCGCGACGTCCTGGTCCGACCGGTTGGACGCGCATCTGACCTGGCTGCATGGCATGCACGACCGGGGCACCATCGTGATGTCCGGGCCGAGCGCCGATCTCAGCCGCGGGATCTACGTCATGCGGGCCGAGAGCGCCGCCGAGGCGACCCGCCTGCTCGGCGAGGATCCGCTGCTGCAGACCCCCGGGGCCACCCTCGAGGTGACCGAATGGCAGCTCCACCAGATCCTCGGGATCGGGGCGTTCAGCATCTCCTAGTGCGCGTGTGGCCGGCCCGCTCGCGCGGGCCGGCCACAGACGTACTGGGGCGTGTCCTAGGAGACTCAGGCGGCTGCCGGCGGGATGTTGTGGTTGATCCGGAAGAGGTTCCGCGGGTCGTACCGAGCCTTCAGCGCGGCCAGCCGCCGGTAGTCGGCGGGCAGGTAGCCGTGGCGCACCTGGTCGGGTCCGGCATCGGCGTTGGACATGAACCCGGGCAGGAGACCACCCGTACGCCAGGGCCGCAGCCGATCGAACAGGGCGTGCTGAAGCCCCCGTACCGCCTCTTCGTCATCACCCAGGGTCAGCATGCTCGCGAAGAGGTGGAACGTCGCGTCCCGATGGCCGATCGCGTTGGGAAGCGGCGACGGCCTGCTGAGGGCACCGCCGAGATGGCGCAGCTCGACCCCGCCCGGCGGCAGGGTCGCGTCCGGCCCGGCCATCGCGAGCAGGGCGTCGATCCCGGCGTCGTCGAGGTCGTTCAGGAGAGCGGCGCGGGTGCACGCCGGTGACGGCGCGGGCGGGTCGCGGTGGATCTCCACCACCCTCGAGTACGGCATCTCGGCGACGGCGTCCGTCTCCGGGTCGAGCTCCCGCAGCGGCCTGACCAGGTGCTCCCCGGTGTCCGCCGGCCCCAGGTACGCGACGCGGACGTGCACGCGGAACCGTCCGCGCTCCGCGGCCGGCACGGAGGGCAGGTCCGGGGATCGGCGCAGGCTGATCGACGAGCACATGTCCTCCGGCTGCTCGCGGGCCCAGGCGAGATAGGTCCGCAGCACGCGTTCGCAGTCGGAGCCCGGATAGAACAGCCCGCCGCCGTAGAACCGTGAGACCGGCATCAGATCGAGCTCCGCCGAGGTCACGACCCCGAAGTTGCTCTTGCCGCCGAGCACCGCGGACATCAGCTCCGGGGCCGAGGCGTAGGTCAGCCGGCGCTGCCCGCCGTCCGCGGTGACGAGTTCGAGGGCCTGGACGTGGTCGACCGCGTAGCCGAACCGGCGGCCGAGCACCGGCAGCCCGCCGCCGAGGAGGTAGCCGATGGCCCCGACCGTCGGCGAGGAGCCGCTGAGGGACGCCAGGCCGTGCTCGGCCGCCGCGGTGACCAGCTCGCGGCCCAGTACGCCCGCCTCGACCCACGCCGTACGGGCCGTCGGGTCCACCGACACGCCCGCCAGCCGCCTCGTGTTGATCAGCAGGGCGTCATCGGCGGGCACCGATACGCCGTGTCCGGTGGTCTGGACGGCGATCGGAATATCGGCGGACGCGGCGAATTTCACCGCTTTGACAACGTCGTCGGGATGTCGCGCGGCGACGATCGCCAGCGGATGCTGATCGACGGTTAGATTCCAGCCTCGGCGCGCCGCGTCATAACCATCGGAGTCCGGAAACAATGTGGCTTCGCGCAATTCCGGATCCAGCTCGATCCGATGATTCGTGGCCACGCGAAATCCTTTCTACGGGTTCTGGCGTGCGTCGGCCAGCGACCGCTTCGGGTCCGGCGCCGGCGCGGCGCGGCCGGGCCGTACGAACGCGAACACCAGGACCCCCGCGACCAGGCCGAAGCCCGCCGCCACCATGAAGGTCAGGTCGAGGCCGTCGGCGAACGCCCGGTGCACCAGGGTCGCCGCGTCGTCCCCTCGGGCGATCACGGCACCCGCACGGCCGCCGCTGAGCGGGCCGCTCAGGCTCTGGCCGGCGGTGTGCTCCAGCCCGCCGCGGAAGACCTCACCGAGCACGGCGACCCCGAACGCGTACCCGAGCTGGCGGAAGGTGTTGACCGCGCCGGACGCCATGCCCGCGCGCGACCGGGGCACCAAGGCCATCGCGGCGGCGGACAGCGGCGCCAGCACGAGCCCGGCGCCCAGGCCGACGAGAAGCAGCCCGGGTACCTCGACCGCCCACCCGGACCCGGTTCTGATCATGGACTGGGCGAAGGCGCCCGCGCCGATGAGCAGCATCCCGGTCCCGATCAGCAGGCGGGGCGAGGTCGCGTGCAGCACCCGGCCGATCACGACGGACACGGCGAACGTCACGAGGCTGCACGGGAGCACCAGCGACCCCGCCTGGATCGGGCTCAGGCCGAGCACCGACTGCAGCCAGAGCGACTGGTAGGCCATCGTCGCCCAGGCCGCCGCCGGCAGCAGCGCCACCGCGACCAGCAGCGTCGTGAAGGAGGGGTTGCGCAGCAGCGAGAGGTCCAGCATGGGGTCGCGCCGCACGCGCTCGACGGCGACGAAGGCGATCAGGGCGACGACGGCGACGGCGAGCAGCCCGAGGGTGGCGGTCGATCCCCAGGAGCCCCTGATCAGCGCGTAGGCGAGAGAGGCCGCGCCGACGGTGAAGCTCACCATGCCGGGCAGGTCGATGCGCCGCGGGTGTGGGTCGCGGGACTCGTGCACCACCAGCAGCGTGAGGACGACGGCGACTACGCTGACCGGCAGGTTCACGAGGAAGATCCATCGCCAGCCGAAGTGCGTGGCGAGCAGCCCGCCGGCCAGCGGCCCCGCCGCGGACGCCCCGCCGTTGACCGCTCCCCAGATCCCGAAGGCGATGCCCAGGTCCTTGCCGGAGTACGAGCTGCTGATCAACGCCATCGTGGTGGCGAACATCGCCGCCGCGCCCAGCCCCTGGACCCCGCGCGCCGCGATCAGCATGCCGACGCTCCCGGACAGGCCGCAGGCCAGCGAGGAGGCCGCGAAGATCGCGAGGCCGCCCAGGTACACGGCACGGCGCCCGAGCCGGTCCGCGATCGAACCCGCGGTCAGCACCAGCGAGGCCAGCACGAGCGCGTACAGGCTCAGCACCCACTGCAGGTCCGGGAACGAGGTGTGCAGCCCACGGGCCATGTCGGGCAGCGCGACGTTCACGATCGTCACGTCGACCAGCAACATGAACGTGCCGGCACAGATGGCGACGAGCGGCAGCCACTTACGCATTTCAGTGATCCCTTCCTTCGCCAATGCCCTATTCGGCGGGGCTCGGCCCGTAGCGAAGCGGCGTGATCTGGGTGAGGCCATAACGGTCGCGTAGCCGCTGAACGGCCTGCGGGTCCACCGTTTCGCCGTCCGAGAAGATCTCGCACAGCTCTTCGAAGTAGCGTTCGTGATCGGGCGACGGTGAACTCTGGAAAAGCATGCGCGCGGGCTTGTCGGTCGCGTTCATGAATGCGTGCGGGCACCCGGGCGGTACGAACATGCAGCTCCCCGCGCCCGCCCGTACGAACCGCTCGCCCTCGGAGGACTCCCAGTCCTGCCAGCGCTCCTCCGTGCGCTTGACCGGCTCGAACGCCAGGACGTCGAGCTCTCCCTCCAGGACGTAGAAGAACTCCTCCGAGCGATGATGGGTGTGCGCACCCACGTCGAAACCGGGCGGAACCACGACCTCAAAGCACGATGCGGCGGAACCATTCGCCGCAGTGACCTTGAAGGTGACCTCCTGCGCCTTCGTAATGAGCTTCCGACCCTGACCAGGTGGGACGATCAAGCCATCCATATTGATCCGCCTCACTGCCGTCCATGCGGCGGCCGAACACTTCTTTCGGCCGACTCGGGTGTACGCCCAGTACTGTCGTTCATCCCGCTTGCCAATTGCTTGGTGTCGGCTTGGCGCCCGGCCGGGCCGTCAGTTCGACATGCCCCTCTCAGGGTTCGGCTTCCGCGCTCGCGCCGCCGCCGCACCGATCTGGCTGTGCAGACGGGCCCGGCGCAGCCGTCCGGTGGTCTCGCAGAGCGCCTCGGCGATCAGGACGTGCGTGAAGCGGAACCAGCCCAGCCTCTGCTGGTCTTCGACGATCAGGCCCGCGGCGACCGCGGCGTCGAGGACCTCCAGTGCCGTGTCGATCTCGACCGAGGCGGTCTCGGCGACGACGTCGATGTCGAAGTGCCGGCCGGCGATGGCGGCCACCGACAGCAGTTCGGCCGCGGTCTCGGGGAGCTGGGCGATGCGTCGCAGCACCACCTCGCGCACCGGTAGCGGAACCGGCACCGTGTCGGGTTGCTCCAGGCGCCGTTCGCTCGTCAGCAGCTTGATGAGTTCCCGCAGGAAGAACGGGTTGCCCTCGGTACGGGCCCACAGCGCTTCCGCGGTGGAGTTACTGATCTCCCGGTGGAGCATGGTGCTCGCCAGCGTCCGGGTGTCCTGGATGTTTAAGCCGTCCAGCTCGATCCGCAGCGTCCCCGCACGTGCCAGTGCCGCCGACGTCTCGGCCAGGGTCTCTGCCTCGCCCGTCCGGTAGGACACGGCCACCAGCAGGTGGCTCGCCGGCACCGACTCGGCCAGATGGGCCAGCAGCCGCACCGAGTTCAAGTCCGCCCGGTGCAGGTCGTCGAGGACCACCAGCAGCGGTTCGCCCTGGGACGCGCCGGTCAGGTAGTGGACGATCGCCTCGAAGCGCCGCAGGGTGGCGACGGCGGCCTCCCCGCCGTCCGCCGACTGCTGAGCGCCCCCGTCCAGGAGTTCGGCCACCGGTCTCGGGATCGAACGCTGCGGGTAGTGGGTGCCGACCGCGCGCAGCACCTGCTCCCAGAGCCAGAGCGGCGGTGCGGCGACGTGCTCGGGGCACGCGCCCCACAGCACCGGCACTCCCGCCAGCTTGGCGAAGCGCCGCAGCAGGTGGGTCTTGCCGGTCCCCAGCTCCCCGGTCACCGTCACCACCAGCCCCCGGCCCTCCCCCGCCGCGGCCAGCGCCTCGACCAGCTGCCGCAGCGCCACCTCACGGCCGACGAAGGCCTCTTCGTCCACGACCGGCGAGGGCGGAGAGCCCTTCGCAGTACGCGGCGCCGCGGGTCCGATGGGCACGCTCATGGCCGGGTTCGGATGCCAGTCCAGGGACGGAGCGTGGTTGAGGATGTCGCGCTCGAGGCGTTGCAGCGCCGGTCTGGGGTCGATGCCCAGCTCCTCGGTCAGCCGCTTCTGGTTGGTCCGCAGCACTCCCAGTGCGTCGGCCTGCCGCCCGGCACGGTACAGCGCCAGGCTCAACAGCTCACAGCCGTACTCGCGCAGCGGATGGGACTGCATGAAGGCCTCCAGCTCGGCCACCGCCACCTCGTGGGCGCCGACGGCCAGCAGCGCCGCACAGCGTCCTTCGACGGCCGACAGCCGGAGCTCTTCCAGGCGTGCCACCTCCGGCACCACCCAGGCCGCGTTGGCGACGTCGGCGTAGGCCTGTCCGCGCCACAGCGCCAGGCCCGCCTCGAACTCGCTCAGCGCCTGCTGCGGATCGCCCCGGTCCCAGGCCTGCCACCCCGCCTTGGCCCGCTCGCCGAACCGCTGGACGTCGACCTCGACGACGCGGCTGTCCAGCAGATATCCGCGGCCGTGCGTGCGCAACACCGTCGGCGGTGTCCGCGGAGCGCGGTCCGGTTCCAGCACCCTCCGCAAATTGGCCACATACGCCTGCAGCGAGGTCATCGCCGACGGCGGCGGATTCCCGGCCCAGATCTCTTCCAGCATCACGTCGACCGTCACCGGCTGGCCCACCCAGCTCACCAACAGGGCGAGCAACGTACGCTGCTTGGGCGCTCCCAGATGGACCAGCCGGCCGGCGACGACCGCCTCTACCGGACCCAACGCACGGAACTCCACCATGGCCTGTGGGGCGTCCCGCGGCTCTGGCGGTCGCGCCTCGATCGATCCGATGGAGCCCGGCGAAGTGGGCCACGAGGTTGCAACGACGTCTGCGTCAGTCATGTTGTCGGCTCTCCTTCCGATGCGAATAGCAGGAAGATGTAGCGATAGCCGACGCCGGGGGCGCGCCCTGCTCGGTGATGCCTCGAGAATTCGCCGGCCTCATTACCGACAGGGCCGCTGGCAGCACCATTGATGACAGCGGAAAGCGTCCACGTAGTCACGAGGGTGTACATCGAGCATGAAATTGTCAAGGCCTAAATTGACAATAATCGGGCGGCCAGTCAAGTCCGGCGTTCTGGCCGTAGTAGCGAATACAAGAGATGAGTCCACTTTCGAGCGTTGACCTTCTTGATCATTTACAAGCCTGGGGCAACTTTCCCTCCGAACATAACCATGAGATAACGAGTCACTCAATCATTACTCTCCGTTTGTGAGCGGTTACAGTTGACTGCAAAAATTGAAAACTCAGTGGTAGTGATAAGCACACCAAGTGCCGATCCACCGGAATCGGGGCTTGTCAATCCGATACGGCAAATCGTGGCAAATCTCACTCTCGAACCCAGGGCATGCCGACGAGCCCGCCGGCTCCGTACGCCGACGGGTTCTGTGGCTTGCATTCCCCTCAGAGCCGGCGCTTCTGGACGTCGGCGAGGATCCCGTCCCACAGCGCGATACGGGCCTCCAGTGCGGTCGTGACCGTCTCCTCGCACTGGGTCCACATCGCGTCGCTGTCCCCGCAGAGGTCGGCGAGCATCTGCATGGCCATCGGGGTGTGTACTTCGCCGTCCACCTCAATGTGCCGTTCGAGGTAGTCGACGAAGGCGTTGAGCCGATTGCCCTGCCCCTTGTTGACCTCCACGACACGGTCGAACATGTCGGGGATCAGGTCCTCCCGGCCGAACGCGAACGCCGCCGCCTGGCAGTGAACCGGGGCGTCGTCGATGAATCCCCACGTGGCCGAGACGAACTCGACCGCGGGTACCGGCGCGTTCGCTTCCTTCAGCGAGGTGAGCACCGGCCTTCCCTCGCGGAGGAGCGCGATCAGATTCTCGATCGCGGAGAGGTCGGCGCCCGCCTCCGCCATCCCCTTGAGGTACAGCTCGAAGTGGCTGATGAATCCGTTGTCGTACTCGTCGCTCTCCTCGACGAGGACGATGTCGTTGATGAGGCGGCGGCTGGCCGCCGGGCCGCCCGGCACCCAGGGAACCTCGACGCACGTCAGATTGCGCTGCAGGGACTTCAGCAGTGACATGAAGTCCCAGACCGCGAAGACGTGATGCTCCATGAATGTGACGACCGCGTCGAGAGTGTCGAGGCTCTTGTACAGCGGGTGCGTTACGACCCGCTCCCTGGTGGGGCTGATCGCCCTTTCCAGCCGCTCGATTCCCGGGTGAGTCTGACCCCAGTCATAGCGTGACATATTCGCCCTCCACAGATGATCCGATGGCTATGGTTGTTGCTGCAGCCGAGTTGACAGTTCGATGCGTTTCACTTTGAGGGTGGCGGTTCGGGGTAGGTCGGCGAGGCGAATCTGGACGGGGTCGGCGAGCTGGGGGAATTCGGCGGCGGCCGCGTGCCAGCGTTTCTGGTCCAGCGGCTCGTCGTCGTTGGTGCAGATGACCGGGGTCGGCCGTGATCGCGGACCCGGCACCACGACGAGTTCGCTGAGTTCGGCGAGCCGCCCCATGAGGAGGTCCTCGATCTCGAGGCTGCTGCTCACTCCCGGGATCATGTCGATCTCCCGGTCGAGCAGGTGGATGCAGCCGCGCCAGGTGCGGTAGCCGACGTCCCCGGTCCGCCACCAGCGGCCGTGCATGTTGGCGTCGAAGCGTTCCCGCTCGCCGAAGTAGGTCTTCGCGAGGCCTTCCCACCGGACCTCGATGAAGCCGGGGTTCTTCTTGGAGGGCCGTTCGTCGCCCCTGCGCGCCACGCGGATCCGCGCGCTGCCGGGCAGCGGGTAGCCGACGCAGCGTCCGTCGGTGCGGTCCACGGACCGGCTGAAGTAGGGCCGGCCGACCGCCGGGCCGACCTCGCTCTGCCCGTAGATCTGGAAGAACAGCGGCGCTCGCCGCTCGGATGACGCGAGCAGCCGGCTGATCGTCCTGGGGTGGATCGCGTCGAACGTACTGCTGAAGTACTTCACCGACGCGATCGGCCTGCGCGGGTCCTCGGCGAGCCCCTCCCATTCCATGAAGGCGTTGGGAAGCGCCTCGATGAAGCCCGGCCGATGCTCGAGGAACAGGCCGGCGACCTCGTCCGGGCCGGAATTGTTCATGAGCAGAATCGGCATCGCCTTCGCGAGGCACACCGACATCGCCCCGACCATCCGCGAATGCACGAAGGGAATGTTGATCGCGACCGTCTCCGGCCTCCGCATCAACGACATGAGGAACAGCTGCGGCCGAAGCCGAACACGGAAACTCCGCGGTGTGTGCACGACGAGCTTGGGCAGCCCGGTCGTGCCGGAGGTGTGGGTGATCAGCACGGGCTCGTCCAGCCCGCGGAAGACCGGCTCCACCCGCGGGGAGCCGGCCAGCTCGGCGAGCGAGACCGCGCCGGGCCGGGACCCGGCCACGACGATCACCCGCTTGGCGAGGTCGCCCACCGGCACGTCGGCCATCGCGTCGAGCTTGCGCGCGTCGCTGATCAGGTGCGGCTGGTCCAGCCGCCGGAGCAGCGCACCGACGGTCGCCCCGTCCAGGGCGGGCGACAGCGTCACCGGAATCGCGCCGATCCGCGCCGCCGCGGTGACCAGCACCCAGACGTCGAAGTTGGCGGCCTTGTAGATCGCGATGCTCTCCCCGGGCCGTACCCCGGCCGCCCACAACCGGCCCGCCAGATCGTCCACGTGGTCGGCCAGTTCGGTCACCGTCAGACGCCGGCCCACCTCGGGAAGCACATCGAGATCGTGATCGAGGGTGAGCGGCGTCGAACCGTTCTTGACCGCGGCCGTTTCCGGCACGATGCCGAGATAAAGACCACGCTTCTGTATCGAGCGACGGAAACTGAAACCCTTCACCCAGATCAGATCCTCTCCCGGTATCCATGAACTCGTGCCGTCAACAGGGCTGCTGCACGAACCCAGCATCGGCCCACGGTCTTGGCCGGGACTATCCGGCGAGTTGGCGTCCACTTGGCGGCCAACTGGGCGCCAAGTCAGCCGTTAGTTCCGGCCAAGGACGTTGACCGACCCTGGATAAAACGAATTCGAACGGCTCGCCCGGGTACGGGCGCGCATTCGTCTGTCGTCGACTTTTGTGAGGTCGATCCGTGTTCACTCGTGTCGCGATCGTCAACCGCGGGGAAGCCGCGATGCGGCTCATCCACGCCGTCGGGGAGCTCAATGCGAAGGGCGGGCCACGGATCGAGACGGTGGCCTTCCACACCGATGCCGATGCCACGGCCACGTTCGTACGGGAGGCGGACCTCGGCTACCACCTCGGCCCCGCGTCCGCGCGCCCCTACCTCGACCTGGCCGTTCTCGAACGCGCCCTGGTCGAGAGCGGCGCGGACGCCGCGTGGGTCGGCTGGGGCTTCGTCGCCGAGCTCCCGGCGTTCGCCGAGCTGTGCGCGAAGCTGGGCGTTACGTTCATCGGCCCCGACCCCTGCGCGATGCGCAGGCTGGGCGACAAGATCGGCGCCAAACTGATCGCCGAGGAGGCCGGCGTCCCGGTCGCGCCGTGGAGCCGCGGCCCGGTGGAGGACCTCGACGCGGCGCTGCGCGCGGCCGGGGAGATCGGCTACCCGCTGATGCTCAAGGCGACCGCGGGTGGCGGTGGCCGAGGCATCCGCGTCGTCACCGGTCCCGAGGAGCTCGCCGACGCGTACGAGCGCACCAGCCTGGAGGCCGAGCGCGCGTTCGGCAGCGGTGTGGTGTTCCTCGAGCGCCTCGTCACCGGTGCCCGGCACGTCGAGGTTCAGGTGATCGCCGACGGCCAGGGCACCGCGTGGGCGCTCGGCGTACGTGACTGCTCCCTGCAGCGCCGCAACCAGAAGCTCATCGAGGAGTCGTCCTCGGCGGTGCTGTCGGCGGAGCAGGCTGACGAGCTCAAAGCGGCGGCGCGGCGGCTCGCGCTCGCCGTCGGCTACCGCGGCGCGGCCACGGTGGAGTTCCTCTACCGCCCGGAGGATCGGCTGTTCGCCTTCCTCGAGGTGAACACCCGGCTGCAGGTCGAGCACCCGATCACCGAGGTCACCACCGGCATGGACCTCGTCAAGGCCCAGCTGCACGTGGCCGCGGGCGGGAGGCTGACCGGCACGCCGCCCGCCGAGTCGGGCCACGCCGTCGAGGCCCGGCTCAACGCCGAGGACCCCGATCGCGACTTCGCGCCCGCCCCGGGCCGCATCGTGCTGCTCGGCCTGCCCGCCGGACCGGGCGTCCGGGTCGACACGGGCGTCAGCGCGGGCGACACCATCCCCGCCGACTTCGACTCGATGATCGCCAAGATCATCGCGTACGGCCGCGACCGCGACGAGGCGCTGTCCCGGCTGCGCCGCGCGCTGCGCGAGACGACCGTCCTCATCGAGGGCGGCACCACCAACAAGGGCTTCCTGCTCGACCTGCTCGACGAGCCCGAGGTGATCGACGGGAGCGCCGACACCGGCTGGATCGACCGGGTACGTGCCGAGGGCCGGCTGAGGTCGCAGCGGCACTCCGGTGTCGCGCTGGCCACGGCGGCGATCGAGGCCTACCGGAGCGAGACGCACGCCGAGCTGCGGCGGCTGCTGTCCACCGCGCGCGGCGGCCGGCCTCAGGTACGGCACGAGGGCGGGCGCCCGATCGACCTCACGCTGCGCGGCGCGGCCTACCGGCTCACCGTCGCCGAGATCGGCCCGGCGCGCTACCGCGTCGGGTTCGTCGGCGGGGACGACGTACGGACCGTCGACGCGGTGCTGGAGCGGTTCGACGGGCACACCGGGCAGCTCCACCTCGGCGGCGGCCGGTACCGACTGGTCCTCGGCACGCACGCCTCGACACACCTGGTCGAGGTCGACGGCGTGACCCACCGGGTCGGCCGCGACGAGGGCGGGATCGTACGCTCGCCCGCCCCGGCGCTGGTGGTCGCGACCCCGCTCGTGGCCGGGGACAAGGTCGAGGCCGGCGACCCGGTGCTGGTCCTGGAGAGCATGAAGATGGAGACCGTCGTGCGCGCGCCGTTCCCGGCGCGGCTCAAGGAGTCGCTGGTCGCCGTCGGCAGCCAGGTCGAGACCGGCGCGCCGCTGCTGCGCCTGGAACCCCTGGGCGACGGCGCCGCGCCCAGTGCGGCCGGCATCGAGCCGGACCTGCCCGCCGAGCCCGCCGGGCTCCCGGCCGGGCGCCGCGCCGAGCGAGGCCTGGCGGACCTGCGCAGCAGGCTGCTCGGCTTCGACGTCGACCCGCGCGACGGCGGCGGCACGCTCGACGGCTACCTCGCCGTACGGGCCGAGCTGCCGCGACCGCCCCTGGCCGCCGAGGCCGGGCTCCTGGAGATCTTCGCCGATCTGGCCGAGCTCGGCCGTCGCGAGTCTGCGGCCGAGGCCGGGGCGCGGGCGTACGGCCCGCGCGAGTCCTTCCACGACTACCTGCGGAGCCTCGACGTCGAACGCGCCGACCCGCCGGAGGAGTTCCGGCGCCTCCTCACCCGGTTGCTGGGCCACTACGGCGTCGACAGGCCGGACCGTACGCCCGCGCTGGAGGAGGCGGTCTTCCGGATCGTCCTCGCCCGGCAGCGCGCCGGTTCCGACGTCGCGGTGGTCACCGCGCTGCTACGGCAGTGGCTCACCGAGGCACCGCCGCACGACGACCTGCGCGCGCCCGTCGGTCACGCACTGGAGCGCCTGTCCACGCAATCGCGCTTCCCGGCGGTCGCCGACCTCGCGCGAAGCCTGGACTTCCGCTGGTTCACCCGGCCGCCGCTACGCCGCGCCCGCGCCGAGGCCTACGCCGGCGTACGCCGCCACCTGCGGTACCTCGACCAGCACCCGGACGCGGCCGACCGCGACGCGCGGATCGCCGAGATCGTGGCCGTCCCCGAGCCGCTCGTACGGCTGCTGGGCGGGCGGCTCGGCCGCCCCGACGCCGACGCGGGCCCGCTGCTCGAGGTGCTCAGCCGCCGCCGCTACGGCCCGCACGGGCTGTCCGCCGTACGCTCCGAGTCGATCGGGGAACGGCCGTTCGTCACCGCCCGGTACGCGCTCGACGGCGAGGCCCACCGGCTGCTGGCGACGGTCGCCGACTTCGGCGACCTGCCCAAGGCGCTGGTGGCGGTGGCGGAGATGGCCGCGGCCGAGCCGGACGCGGCCGCCCTGGTCGCCGACGTCTATCTCACCTGGTCCGACGCGCCCGCCGACGCCGACGGTATGGCCGCCGAGCTGCATGAGGCGCTGTCCGCCGCCGTACTGCCCTGCGCGCTGCACCGGGTCACCCTGACGGTCGCCGGGCGCGACGGCCACTTCACGTTCCGGCCGTCCCCGACCGGGCCGGTCGAGGAGCGGCTGATCCGCGGCCTGCACCCGGTCGCCGGGCGGCGACTGCGGCTGTGGCGCCTGCGGAACTTCGAGCTCACGCCGCTGCCGACGGCGGACGAGGACGTCCACCTGCTGCGGTGTGTCGCGCCGGAGGATCCGTCGGACGAGTGGCTGGTAGCGATGGCGCAGGTCCGCGACGTCGCTCCGCCCGTGCTCGAGGGCGCGCTCGGCGCGTGCCTGGACGCGATCCGCGAGGTGCGGGCGGGGAAGCGTCCCGACACGAACCGGATCGTCCTCGACGTCTGCCCGACGGGCGACCTCACCCCGGAGGAACTGGCCGCGGTCGCCCGGCGCGTGACGCCGGCGATCGCGGGCGCCGGGGTCGAGGAGGTGCTCTTCCTCGGCCACCGGCGGGACCCGGAGAGCCCGATGGCCGTACGGGTGTCCTCCGACGTCGGCACCCGGGTCCGGGTGACCGTCACCGGCCCGCCGGCCGACCTGATCCGGCCCCTGAACGACTACGGCCGGAAGGTCCTGCGTGCGCGCCGCCGCGGCACGGTCTACCCGTACGAGCTGGTCGACATGATCGCCGGGCCGGGCGGATCGTTCACCGAGCACGACCTCTGCGGCTCCGGCGCCCTGTCCCCGGTCGACCGGCCGAAGGGGCTCAACACGGCCGGGATCGTGGCGGGCGTGGCGACCACGCCCACCGGGCGGTACCTGGAGGGCATGACCCGGGTGGTGCTGCTCGGCGACCCGACGAAGGCGCTGGGCGCGCTGTCCGAGCCGGAGTGCGCGCGCGTGATCGCGGCGCTGGACCTGGCGGAACGGCTGGAAGTGCCCGTGGAGTGGTACGCGCTGTCGGCGGGTGCGCGCATCGCGATGGACTCGGGCACCGAGAACATGGACGGGATCGCGGCCGCGCTCCGCCGCATCGTGCACTTCACCCAGGACGGCGGCGAGATCAACGTCGTGGTCGCCGGGATCAACGTCGGCGCCCAGCCGTACTGGAACGCCGAGGCGACCATGCTCATGCACACCAGGGGCATCCTGGTGATGACGCCGGACTCGGCGATGGTGCTCACCGGCAAGCAGTCACTCGACTTCTCCGGTGGCGTGTCGGCGGAGGACAACTTCGGCATCGGCGGCCACGACCGGGTGATGGGCCCGAACGGCCAGGCGCAGTACTGGGCGCCGGACCTGCGGGCCGCGCACGGCGTACTGCTGTCGCACTACGACCACAGCTACGTACTGCCGGGCGAGCGCGGACCGCGCAGGACCGTCACCTCCGACCCGGTCGACCGGGACATCTCCGACTACCCGCACGACGCCGTGGGCAGCGACTTCACGACGGTCGGGCAGATCTTCTCCCGCGCGACCAACCCGGACCGCAAGAAGGCCTTCGACATCCGTACGGTGATGCGCGCGCTGGCCGACCAGGACCACCCGGTCCTGGAACGCTGGGCCGGCATGGCCGACGCGGAGACCGCCGTGGTGCAGGACGTACACCTCGGCGGGCGGCCGGTGTGCCTGCTGGGCATCGAGTCGCGGTCGGTGCCGCGGCACGGGTTCCCGCCCTCCGACGGCCCGGACACCTACACCGCCGGCACCCTCTTCCCGCGATCGTCCAAGAAGGTCGCGCGTGCCGTCAACGCGGCGAGCGGGAACCGGCCCCTGGTGGTGCTGGCGAACCTGTCCGGGTTCGACGGATCGCCGGAGTCGATGCGCGAGCTGCAGCTGGAGTACGGCGCCGAGATCGGCCGCGCGATCGTCAACTTCCGCGGCCCCATCGTGTTCTGCGTCATCTCCCGCTATCACGGCGGCGCGTTCGTGGTGTTCTCCAAGACGCTCAACCCGAACATGACGGTGCTCGCCGTCGACGGCTCGTACGCCTCGGTGCTGGGCGGCGCGCCGGCCGCGGCGGTGGTGCTCACCTCCGAGGTCGACGCGCGCACCGCCGGCGATCCGCGGGTGGCGGAGCTGACGGCCCGCATCGCCTCGGCCGAGGGAACGGAACGAGCAGCGCTCGTTCCCCGGCTGGCGGACGTACGGGCGTCGGTACGGGCGGAGAAGCTCGGCGAGGTCGCGGCCGAGTTCGACGGCGTGCACTCGATTCAGCGCGCGCAGCGGGTGGGCTCGGTGGACGCGATCATCTCGCCGGACGAGCTGCGGCCGCGGATCATCGCCGCCGTGGAGCGCGGCCTGGCCGGAGCGTAGAAGTGGGGCGGCACGCCACGCGCGTGCCGCCCCACCTCTCTCCGCCTATGTCACTCGCGCGTCGCGCTCGCGGAGAGCAGCAGCTCGTCGACCTCGATGTCCATGACCTCGGCCAGCTCGCGGTCGATGAGCCGCTGGGGGTAGAGGCGGCGCATGAGGGGTCCGGCCATCGCGGTCGTCACCACGGCCATCACCACCATGTAGGAGTACAGCGCCCGGTCGAGCACGCCCACCTGGATGCCGATCGAGAGCACGATCAGCTCCGTCACCCCGCGGGTGTTCATCAGGGTGGCGAGCGCGGCCGACCGGCGTACGTCCATGCGCACCAGGCGGGCGGTGGTGAACACGCCGGCGAACTTGCCGGTCGTCGCCACCAGGAGGATCAGCGCGAACTCGCCGAGACCGACGAGTCCGGTGTGGGCCAGGTCGACCTGCAGCCCGGCCACGACGAAGAAGACCGGCAGCAACAGCAGCGTGCAGAACTCGCCCAGCTTCTCGTGGACGTCGCGGCGCAGCCGTTCGGCGCCGTTCGCGGGCACGATGGCGCCGAACAGGAACGCGCCGAAGATGAAGTGCAGGCCCAGCCATCCGGTCGCCACGCCAGACAGCAACAGCCCGGCCACCATGATCGGGAGAAGCCCGCCCTTGCCCGACCGCGCGGCGACCACCCGCCGTAGCAGCGGGCGGATCACACCGAGCATCACCGCCAGGTAGAGGGGCGCGAGCGCGATGAGCCACGGGCCCTCGCCGCCGCCGGAGGCCAGCGCGATCGCCACGGCGAGCATCGCCCAGGCGATCACGTCGCTCGCCGCCGCGCAGGTCAGGGCCAGCGCACCGAACGGTACGCGGTGCAGGGACAGGCCGGTGAGGATCCGCGCCAGCACGGGGAGCGAGGTGATCGACATCGCCGCGCCCACGAACACGACGAAGGCGAGCGTGTGGTGGCTGGGGTTGTGCCTGGTCAGGAGGTAGGCCAGCGCGGCTCCCGCGCCAAACGGCACGAGCGTCGAGCCGACCGAGACCGACAGGGCCGCCTTGAGGTTCCGCCCGATCGAGTCCCGGTCGAGCTCCAGCCCCACCATGAACATGAAGATGGCCAGCCCGACGTTGCCGATCGCCGTCAGCGACGGCCGGACCTCCTCCGGGAACATGAACCGGCCGGCCGTGACGCCGAGCACCGTGGGCCCGAGCGCGATGCCGGCCACGATCTCACCGATCACGGCGGGCTGACCCAGCCGGCGCGCCACCGTACCCATCGCACGCGCGATGAGGAGGATCACCGCGAGGTCGAACAGCAACATCTCGGTCTGATGGGTGCTCATTGAGCCCTCCGCGCGTATCTCCAACGTGGTCGATCCGCACCGCCCGCAGGCGCGCCGCCGAGGAGGGAACGCCTGGGTGACGCGCCGCGGGACGTACGGTCTATGGCACGGGAATGCCCTCGGCACTCGGTTCCGTCGAGTCAGCCTGTCGCAGGGTGAGTTTCGGTTCGGTATCGAGATAGAGGCCGGCCAGGGAGCGGGTGGGGTCGTCGGGTCGCTGCATGACCTTCCCGTGGTTGTTGGCCAGCGGGTTTCCGGGCTGGATGAGCTGGCCGGCGACGAGGTCGAGCGCGCGGTCCTTGTCCGTGGCGTCGGCCAGGTCCTCGACCCCGGTGATGATGTGCAGGAACGCCTCGTGCAGCTCGAGGTGGTGCGCCTCGCCGTGCGTCAGCTTCTGCGCGTTGTAGAAGTGGTCGTCACGGCCGCGGTAGGCCTGGTAGAACACCGAGACCAGGACGAGGAGACGCTCGTACGACGTCTGGTACGCCTTCGCGTAGAACCTCAGCGCGTCCTCCTCCGCGACCCCGTCGCGCAGGATGGAGGCGATCGTCGCGGCGGACAGCAGGGCGCTGTACATCGCCAGGTGAACGCCCGTGGACAGCAGCGGATCCAGGAAGCAGGCCGCGTCGCCGGCGATCAGATGCCCCGGGCCCGCGAACGTCTCGGTGACGTAGGAGTAGTCGGCCTCCGCCTTCACCTCGGTGCTGAGCTCGGCGCCCGCCACCAGGTTGGAGATCGGCTCGCTCTCGGCGATCTTGCCGAGGTAGATCTCGGACAGGTCCGCCTGCATCTCCTGCTGCTCCCGCAGATGGTCCTTGGTCATGACCGCGCCCACGCTGACGGTCCCGTCGTGCAGGGGGATCTGCCACAACCAGCCGTGCGAGATGGAGCACACGCCGATGGCGCCGGGCGGCCCGAACCCGAAGGGCTTGGTGTTCTTCCAGTAGCCCCACAGCGCGACGTTCTTGAACACATCGTGGTGACGGCGGCTCCTGTGATGCTTGGTGGCCAGCAGCCCGGCCCGCCCCGACGCGTCGATGACGTAGTCGAAGGCGATGACCCCCGACTCGTCCCCGCCGGGACGCTCCCACGCCGCGCTCACCGCGCGGTCGCCGTCGAAGTTGACCTGCCGGACCGACACGCCCTCATGGACCTCCACGCCCTGGCTGCGGGCATGCTCCAGCAGCAGGTGGTCGAAGTCGGCGCGGCGGACCTGCCAGCTGTACCCGGTGCCGAACAGCTCGCTGAACCGGAGCTCCCAGTGCTCCTCTCCCCACGCGAAGAAGGTGCCTTCCTTCTTCTGGAACCCGAAGGCCTCGATCTTCTCCCGCGCACCCATCAGGTCGAGGACCGGAAGACACGACGGGAGCAGAGACTCGCCGATGTGGTAGCGCGGGAAGTGCTCCCGCTCCAGCAGCGTCACCGAGAATCCCTCACGGGCCAGCAGCGTCGCGGCGGAAGAACCCGCCGGACCTCCGCCGATGACGAGAACCTGTACGGACGTGCGTACCATTGCGACGCTCCTCTTCCTTGCGGGTGAATCCTGAGGTCAGCCGGCGACGCGCGCGTGGGCCCGTAGCGTGGTGCGCAGGGTCTCCACGACGCGTTCGACCTGGCTCACGCTGAGCTCGGCGTGCATGGGGATGGCGAGATGGCGCCGGTAGAGGTCGGCCGAGACCGGGCACGACCGCGTCGTCTCGAAGACCGGCTGCAGATGGCACGCCCACGTACCGTGCCCGCAGCCGATGCCCTGACCACGCAGGTCCCCGGCGACGGCCGCGCGGTCGACGCTCGGGTCCAGCCTCAGCGCGTAGGACTGCCAGGCGTGCGTACGGTCCTGCGGCACGTGCGGCACGGTGACGAGCTCCTCGTCGGCGAGCAGCTCGGCGTATCGCGCCGCGACGGCGCACCGGCGGTCCAGCAGCTCGCCGATCCGGCCCAGCTGCACCTGGAGGATCGCGGCGCCGATCTCGGACAGCTTGTAGTTGTAGCCGATCTCGGTGAACTCCAGGATCGGCAGGCCGATGACCCTGGACTGCTTGAGGATGCTCCCGATGCCGAAGTTCGACCGCAGCCTCGCGTCCGCGGCGAGCGCCGGGTCGGTGGCGAGCAGGGCACCGCCCTCACCGCTGGTGACCCCCTTGCGCCCGTGGAAGGACAGGCAGGCCACCGGCGCCAGCGCACCCGCCGGACGCCCCTTGTACGTCGCGCCGACCGCGCATGCGGCGTCCTCGACGAGGAACAGCCCGTGGCGGTCCGTGATCGCCTTCAGCTCCGTGTAGTCCGCGGGCAGGCCGACGGTGTCCACCGCGATCACACCCACGGTTCGCGGGCCGACCAGGTCGGCCACCGCGTCCGGGTCGATGGTGCCGGTGTCGGCGCGTACGTCGGCGAAGACCGGGGTCGCGCCGACGAGCCGTACCGCGTGGGCGGGAGCCGGGAACGTGTAGTCGGCGACGATCACCTCGTCGCCCGCCCCGACTCCGAGCGCGAGCAGGCCCAGGTGGAGCGCTGCGCCGCAGTTGCTCAGCACGACCGCGCCCTCGGTCCCGTACCGGTCGGCCAGCTCCGTCTCCACCGCCTGGCCGATCGGGCCCTGACCCGCCGGCCAGCCTGAGCGGAACACCTCCGCGACGGCCGCGAGTTCCTTCTCTCCCAAACTTGCGTGAACCAGGGGAATCGGGTCCATCATCGTCACCTCTGATGCCGTGAGTTCGGTCCGTGGCGAACGCTCGGGCGGAACGAATCCGCCGGACTCAAGCCGCTTTCCCCGGCGCGTCGGCGGCCCAGCTGCCCACCGCCATCTCGGCGGTGATTCCCGGCCCGAATCCCGCGATCACGCCGGTGGCACCCGGCATCGTCGCGTTCTCCTCGAATAGCCTGCGCAGCGCCTCCAGGACGACCGCGCTGGCGATATTCCCGTATTCCGTCAACGTCGTCCAGCTGTGCCGGAACATGTTCGAGTCGACGTTGAGGAATTTACTCAGATCTTCCAGAATCCGCGGACCGCCGGCGTGAATGATGTAGAAGTCGAGTTTGCCGATGTCCCAGCCGTGGTCCGTGGCGAGCTCGCGCAGCACCGGGGCGAGCGGCTCCATCGTCCCGGGCACCCGGCGATCGAGCTGAAAATGGAAGCCGGTGGCGCGTACGGCGTAGGAGATCCATTCCTCGGTGTTCGGAATGAGATACGAGGCGTTGCGCTCCAGCGCCATTCCGGTGCCACCGCTGCCCCGTACGACGGCGGCCGCGACCGCGTCGCCGAACAATCCGTCGGACAGCAGGGAGCCGACGCCGTCGTCGTCGGGCTGGTAACACAGCGAGCACAGCTCGCAGGAGACGATGAGGACGTTGCTCCCGGGGTAGGCCGTGCAGAAGTCGTGGGCCCGGTTGATCGCGGCCCCACCTGCGGCGCAGCCCAGCTGCGCGATGGGGATCTGCCGCGTGTTGGACCGGAAGCCCATGATGTTGATCAGCCACGCGGTCAGCGACGGCATCAGGAACCCGGTGCACGAGACGTAGATGATCACGTCGATGTCCTGCGCCGTCAGGCAGGCGTTCGCCAGAGCCTCTTCGATGACCTCGGGGCACCGTTTCTTTGATTCGAGCTCATAGATACGGTTGCGCTCTTCGAGGCCCGGGTGGCGGAGGGTCTCCTCGATGGGCTGTACGATATGCCGCTTCCGCACTCCGGTGTTCTGCATCAACCGTAGCGCCAACGCAAGCTGCGGCTTTCCAGCATGTTCTCTCTTGGCGAATTCCAGGGTCTCTTCCATCGTGATGACGTATTCCGGAACACTCACCGAGGGCTTGCATATCGTGGGCATGTCTGGCGGCTACCTTCTGTGCGAAAGACGCTTCCTCGCAGTCTCCGTGTACGCCAATACCGTCCTTCATACCTCTTGCCATCGGCTTGGTGTCGACTTGGCGCTCCGGCCGGGGGAATTACCCGATCGCACAAAGACGGACGGCGCCGCTACATGAGCGGCGCCGTCCGGCTTTGTGGGGTTCAGCCGTGCAGTGCGGTGATGAGCGACTTCGTGTCGCGGGTGCCCATCCGGACGAAAAGCGGCAGCGTGCCGAGGTCGGCCGGGTAGGCGTGCAGGTCGCCGTGGACGACCTTGCCGTGCGCCACGTCGTACCAGGAGCCCGGCGGGAGGTGGACGTCACGGCCGTTGCCGGTGGCGAGCACGGGCGCGGCCAGCAGCGAGTCGCCGAGCAGCCACTCGTCGCCGGTCGTGTACGCGGCCGGGTCCGACGGGTAGCCGAAGAACAGCGGCTGCATGATCGGGTCGCCCGTCTTCAGCGTCTTGGCGACCTGCGCGTGGATGTAGGGCGCCAGCCGCTTGTGGACGTCCAGCGCCCGCGCGTACAGCTTCACGGTGTCCGGGTCGTACTCCACCCATTTCTTGTTCACCGTGTCGTAGACGCGGATCGGTGACGTGGAGGAGTAGACGAGGGGCATCGCGGCGGCCGCCTCCGCCCACCGGATGAGGACCTCCTTCGTGGGCGGCGGGTTGCCGAGCGAGCCGCCGACCATGTCCGTCTCCACGAACGGGTACCCGATGGTCGAGACCGCCAGGTCCTGCTTGATCGCCGCCTGGAGCGAGTCGAACCCGGTGCCCTTGTCGACCTCACGCGTGGCGAAGCCGTGCTTCTGCGACCCGGTCCAGTGGATCCGTACGCCGACGCCCTGCTGGTCGAAGCCGTCGGTGAGCTGCGCGCCGAGGTCGACGTAGTCGTTGGCGGTGTGGCCCGCCGCCGGGGCGCAGGTCTCGTCGAAGAAGCGGGTGTCGAACTTGAAGCCGTCCACGCCGTACTGCTTCTGCAGCGCGCGGAGCTGACCCTCGTACCAGGCGCGTGCGTCGGGATTACCGAGGTCGACGATCCCGGCCTTGCCGTTCCACCACTCCACGGTGCACGGCTGCGACGGGTCGGTCTTGGACTTGAGCAGGTAGCCCTTCTCCTTGGCGACCGCGTAGTTGTCGGCGTCGAGGTTGATCCACAGCGTCACCCAGATCCCGAACTTGTAGCCGAGCTTGTGCACCTCATCCGACATGGCGCCCGGGTCGGGGAACTTCGAGTTGAACGTGAAGTCGCCGTAGTGACTCATCCAGCCGTCGTCGAGCGACATCGTGTGCCCGGGCACACCGGCCGCGTGCAGGCGGCGTACGTAGTCGAGGAATCCCGCCTGGTCGACGCCGGTGTAGAACTGCGCCCAGGAGTTCCAGAGCGGGGTGTCGTACTGGTAGGCCTCCGCGTCGCTCTTGTCGGGCTTGCCGGCGATGCCGATGTAGTCGTCGTAGACGGCCTTCGGCGTACGTTCGACGAAGAACGTCGCGTCGAGGCTCGCCGACTCCCCGACCTCCATGGCCGCGACGCCGGGGGTGGCCGCGCCGAGCTGGACGTTCATCAGGTTCCGGGTGTCGAACCAGATACCGGTCGAGGACTGGGTGAACCAGAACGGGTCCACCATCAGGTACGACGCCGGGCCGAACGCGTCATCGGCCACCTTGCCCGTGTCCAGCGGCCAGGGCTGGGCGGTGTACGGGGCTCCGTCGTCGTTGGCCACCTCGCCGTGGCCGTACCAGTGCCCGGCGGAGGCCATGTCGAAGCGCATGCCGGTGGAGGTGGCCTTGACGCCCGCGACCGCGCTCTCCAGCCGGTAGCGGTCGGCGGACAGGGTGATCGTGACGTCGAGCGTCGCCGCCGCGTCGGTGGTCCCCACGCTCAGCGTCAGCACGCCGTGCGACCACGACGCGCTCCGCACGCTGGTCGCGGTGGCCCGGCCCGAGGGCCCGGTGAGGTCGATGGCGTCGGTGTTCGTGGTGGCCAGGACCGTACGCCCGGCGCGGCGTACGCCGATCTGGAACTTCTCGCGGGCGATGACGAGCTGGTAGGCGGACGTGGTGAGGGTGATGGCCTGGGCGTCCTCATGGAACCCGACCGTGGGCGCGGCCGTCGCCGAACCGGTACCACCGGCGAGCGACGTGACCGCGAGACTCAGTGCGACCAGGGGAAATAGGAATCGGCGGAACCGCGACATGATCACCTCGTGTGGTCGGGAGCCGCCCGCCGACCGGGATTCCTCAACCCGACGGATTGCTCATTCATGCGCATAGCACTCGGTTATCGCGCATGTTTGAGCGCCACGTCAAGATCCCGCAGGCAATTGGTGTGGTCGGACACGGAGCGTGTGCCGGGCACGTACCACCCCGGCCGCGACGGCTGACCTGGGCCGGCGAGCAGGGCCTTGACCTGGATCATCGCCACCGCAAGGGTGAGGGGATGAGTGGCGGTGGTGAGACGCGGGACGGGGTTGGGCTGACCAACCTCGATCAGCCGCTGTTCGACGGGGCCGACGCGACGAAGCGGGATCTGGTCGACTATCTCGACGCGGTCAGGGACCGGATCATCCCGGTGCTAAGGGAACGGCCGCTCTCGGTGATCCGGACTCTCCGGGACCAAGCGCCCTTCATGCAGAAAAACCTCCCCAAGTACGCGCCCGACTGGGTGGCGGCGACCACGGTCTGGGCGGAGACGTCGCACCGACAGGTCAGGTACGCGCTGTGCGACGACCGCCGTACGCTGCTGTGGTTCGCGAACCAGCGGGCCGTGGAGTACCACCCGACGCTGCGGACGGCGAACGCGGACACCCCGACGTACCTCGTGATGGACCTCGACCCGCCCGAAGACGGCGGGTTCGGCGCGGCCGTCCAGGCCGCCCACCTCGTCCGCCGGGTCCTCGACGACGCGCACATGGCGAGCGCGGTCAAGACCAGTGGCGCCAAGGGCGTGCACGTGTTCGTCCCGCTCGACGGCGAGGCGAACCTCGAGGACACGGCCGCCGCCACCCGCGCGGTCGCGGCCCGCGCCGAGACGCTGGATCCGGCGCTCGCGACGACGGCGTTCATCCGTGAGGACCGTGGCGGCCGGGTGTTCCTGGACTCGACGCGCGCCGGCGGGGCGACGGTCGTCGCCACGTACAGCCCGCGGATCCGGCCGGGCACGCCGGTGTCGTTCCCGGTGGCCTGGGCCGACCTCGATCAGGTCGCGCCGAGGGACTTCACGCTGCGCACCGCCCCCGAGCTGCTCGCGGACGCGGATCCATGGCGAGAGACGATGCCCGCGCCGCAGCACCTCGACGAGGGCCTGGTCGAGCAGGGCCGGACCATCCCGATCGCCCGGGTCCAGGCGATGCACGAGGGCAAACGGCGTGCGCGGGCGCGGCGCGAACAGGCCTGACCCGGCGCGAGCAGGCCCGGCTCAGCCGGGTCGATCGCCGTGCGATCCGACCCCGAAACGAACAGCAGGTCGGGTCCACCGCACCGACACGCTCGGGCCGATCCTCGTCGGGTAAGGCCCGCCGGCCGCCCCGCACAACGGGGCGGCCGGCACGCGTCAGTCCGCGACGCCCAGGTCGCGCGCGGTCTCGCCCATCTCGGCGGCGCCGCGTACGCCGGCGCTCTCGAGTTCGTGGGCCAGCTCGTCCAGCTCGGCGCCGCCGGCCATCTGCGCGGTCAGCTCGCCGAGGGTGATCTCGTCCTTGGTGTGGTAGCCGATGCTGCGTCCTCGCTTGAGGATCAGGAACCGGTCGCCCACCGGGTACGCGTGGTGCGGGTTGTGGGAGATGAAGATGACGCCGAGGCCGCGTTCGCGCGCCTGGGCGATGTAGCGGAGCACGACGCCGGCCTGCTTGACGCCGAGCGCCGCGGTCGGCTCGTCCAGGATGAGGACCTTCGCCCCGAAGTAGACGGCGCGCGCGATCGCCACGCACTGCCGCTCGCCGCCGGACAGCGTGCCGATGGGCTGGTCGACGTCGCGCAGGTCGATGCCCATGTCGAGCAGCTCTTTCTTGGCGGTGCGCCGCATGAACCCGATGTCGAGCCGCGCGAACGGCCCGCGTCCGGTGCGCTTCTCCGAGCCGAGGAAGAAGTTGCGCCACACCGGCATCAGCGGGACGACCGCGAGGTCCTGGTAGACGGTCGCGATGCCGTGTTCGAGGGCCTCACGGGGCGAGGCGAACGATACCTCGGCCCCCTCGACCCGGAACATGCCCTCGTCGTGCCGGTGCAGGCCGGCGACGATCTTGATGAGGGTGGACTTGCCCGCGCCGTTGTCGCCCAGCACGCAGGTGATCTCGCCCTCGGCGACATCAAGGGTGATGTCGCGCAGCGCGATCACGTTGCCGTACCGCTTGCCGACGCCCTCCAGCTCGATCAGTACGCTCACTTACCTGCCTCCGCTCGGCGTCGCACGACCAGGTTGACGACGGTGGCGGCCAGCAGCATCGCGCCTAGGAAGAACTTGAACCAGTCGGGGTTCCACTCGGCGTAGATGATGCCGTTGCTGGTCATGCCCCAGATGAAGGCGCCGATGGCCGCGCCGATCGCGGAGCCGTACCCGCCGGTGAGCAGGCAGCCGCCGACGACCGCGCAGATGATGTAGAAGAACTCGTTGCCGACGCCCTCGCCGGACTGCACCGACTTGAAGTTGAACAGGATGTGCATCCCGTAGAACCAGGCCGTCAGAGACACCCCCATGAACAGCGCGATCTTCGTACGCGTCACCGGTACGCCGACGGCGCGCGCGCTCGCGGCCGAGCCGCCGACCGCGAAGATCCAGTTGCCTGCGCGGGTGCGCAGCAGCAGCCACGTGGCGATGGCCACGAACAGGATCCACCACAGGACGCTGACGTTGACCTGGACGCCGCCGATCGTCCAGTTCGCCGCGAACACGGCCCTGGCCTGCGCGAACCCGTCCATGTCCTCGATGGAGGGCGTGGCGACGTTGTGCGTGATCAGCTTGGTGAAGCCCAGGTTGAGGCCCGCCAGCATGAAGAACGTGCCGAGCGTGACGATGAAGCTCGGCAGCCCGGTCTTGACGTACAACAGGCCGTTGAGGAAGCCGAGCGCGAGGGTCACGACCAGCGAGACCAGGACCCCGGCCCAGACGTTCAGGGTGAGCTGGTAGCTGAACATCGAGGCGACCAGCGCGGACGTGGTCACCATGACCCCGGCCGACAGGTCGAACTCCCCACCGATCATGAGCAGCGACACCGAGACGGCCATGATGCCCATGGAGGCGCTGGAGTACAGCACCGTGGAGAAGGACGACGCGCGCAGGAACGCGTCGGCCACCAGTGAGAAGAACACGAACAGGACGACGGCCCCGAACAGCGCGCCGATCTCAGGGCGGCCCAGCAGCTTGCGGAACGGCGAGCGGGTGGTCAGGCGTTCGTCCGCGGGCACCGCGGGCCGCTCGATGGTTTGACTCACAAGGAACTCCTTCGTCCGGTACGGGCCCGGCCCGCGGGCGGGCCGGGCCCGCGGCTCCTAGCGGGTGCCCCGGTCGGCGTACGGCGCGACGGCGTCCGAGTTGCTCTTGTCCACGATCGCGGGACCGGTGAGCACGGGCTTGCCACCGCCGATGACGTCGCCGTTGCGCTTGTACAGCCACAGCTCGTCGACGGCCTCGTAGCCCTGGAGGTAGGGCTGCTGGTCGACCGCGAACTGGATGCGGCCGTCCTTGATCGCGGCGATCAGGTCCTTGTTCATGTCGAACGTCGCGACCTTTGCCTTGCCGCCGCTGTCCTTGGCGGCGTCGGAGGCGGTCAGCGCGACCTGCGCGTTGAGCGCGAGGATGCCGTCGACGTCCTTGTTCGCCTGGAGCTTGGCGGTGACCGCGGCCTTGACCTGCGGCATGTTCGCGCCCGGGACGAAGAGGTTCTCCATCTGGCCGGAGAAGGTCTTCTTCGCGCCGTCGCAGCGCGCCTCGAGGCCGACGTTGCCCTGCTCGTGGATCAGGCAGATCGCCTTCTTCACGCCGGCCTTGTTGAGCTGCTCACCGGCGGCCTGGCCCGCGATGGCCTCGTCCTGCCCGAAGTGGGCGAGGGCGCCGAAGCTCGCCGACACGTCCGCGCCGGAGTTGATGGTCACCACCGGGATCTTGGCGGCGACGGCCTTGGCGACGACGTCCTTCAGGGCGTCCGGCTTGGCCAGCGTCACGATGATGCCGTCGACGTGCTGGTCGATGTAGGACTGCACGAGCTGGGCCTGCTTGCCGCCGTCCGGGTCCGCCGCGTACAGGAACTGGACGTTGTCCTTGGCCGAGGCGGACTGGGCGCCCTTCTGCACGATGTCCCAGAAGGCGTCGCCCTGGGCGGAGTGCGTGACCATGGCGATCTTGATCCGGGGGCCGCCACCGCTCAGCTCCTTGTTCTGCTGATCATCGGCCTTCTTCCCGCCGGAACTGCTGCACGCGCTCAGTGCCAACAGCCCCGCCAAGGCCGTGACGATCACCCGTCGCTTCATCTGTGCTGGTCTCCTCTCAATGACACGCCGACCGGGCCGTTCGACGCGACGGAACGCTCGCAGGCGAGCGCGATCTCCAGCGCGTGCAGTCCGGCCACGGGTGGCGTGAGGTTATCGGCTTCTCCTCGGACCAAGCCGACGAAGTGTGCCATCTCGGCCCGATATGCCGCCGCGAACCGTCCCATGAACCCCTCGTGGGCCCCTACGGACGCGGGCTCTCCAGGCTCGACGGAGACGACCGGGGTACGGTCGTCGACGCCGGTCGCAAGCGTCGCGTCCGCGCCGAACACCTCGAGCCGGCAGTCATAGCCCTGGCCGTTGCGGCGGGCGCCGGTAACGACCGCCAGCGCGCCGCCCTCGAACCGCAGCGTCGCGGTGGCCGTGTCGGCGTCGCCGCAGTCCGCGTAGACCTGGTCGACCAGCACGGACCCGGTGGCGTACACCTCGGTGACCCGCTCGCCGACGATCCAGGACACCGCGTCGAAGTCGTGGATGAGCAGGTCGCGCCAGACGCCGCCCGACGTCGGCACGAACGCCGGGTCCGGCGGCAGCCGGTCGTGGCTCGCCGAGCGTACGAGCTGGACCCGACCGGCCTCGCCCGAGGCGACCCGGCGGCGCAGCTCGGCGTACGCGGGGTCGTAGCGGCGCTGGAAGCCGACCATGACCGGGACGTCGTAGGGCGCCAGCTCGCCGACGAGGGCGCGCAGCCGGTCGAGCTCCATCGCGAGGGGCTTCTCGCACAGGACCGGCACGCCCGCGCGTACCGCGGCCAGGGTCAGGTCCGCGTGCGTGAGCGTCGGGGTCGCGATGACCACCCCGTCGACCGCCCCGAGCAGCTCCTCCACGGACGCGCAGGCCCGCAGTCCCGCGACCGGCTCAGCGATCGGGTCGTACACCAGGACCTCGTCCACGACGGCCGCGGCGTTCCGCGCGTGCATGGCCCCGATCCGGCCCAGGCCCAGTACGCCGACGCGCACGGCTCAGCCCGCCACGGGGGAATGGCGATGACGGCTCACGTGCCGGTCCTTTCCGATGAGTTCCTCAGAGGTAGTGCCGCTGTGCCCGCTTGTCCTTCTCGTAGCGGGCCCGCGCCTCGCGTACGGTCTCCAGCCCGGAGACCTCGGCCACCGGCACGTCCCACCAGGCGCCGCCGTCGGGCGAGGGAAGCAGCGGGTCGGTCTCGACGTGCACGACCGTCGTACGGGTGGCCGCGCGGGCGCGGACGAGGGCGGCGCGGAACTCCTTCGCGGTACGCGCGGTGAGCACGTCCGCGCCGAGGCTGGCGGCGTTGGCTGCCAGGTCGACCGGGAGCACGTCGCCGTCGAGGCCCGTCTCGGTCCGGTAGCGGTAGCGGGTGCCGAACCGCTGCGCGCCGACCGACTCCGACAGCCCGCCGATCGAGGCGTAGCCGTGGTTCTGAACGAGGACCACGACGAGCTTGACGCCTTCCTGCACGGCGGTGACCAACTCGCTGGACATCATGAGGTACGAGCCGTCGCCGACCATGACGAACACCTCGCGGTCGGTCTCGCCGTCCTCCAGCAGGGCCATCTTGACGCCCAGTCCCCCGGCGATCTCATAGCCCATGCAGGAGTAGCCGTACTCCACGTGGTAGCTCTTCGGATCCCGGGCGCGCCACAGTTTGTGCAGGTCGCCGGGCATGGATCCGGCCGCGCACACGACCACGTCGCGCGGCCCGGCGACGTCGCCGACGACGCCGAGGACCTGCGACTGCGAGGGCGGCCCCGAAGCCGGGGCGAAGGCCTCGTCGACGAGGGCGTTCCAGCCTGCGGTGAGCCGCCGGGTGTCCTCGCGGTACTCCGGCGGCACCGACCAGTCGCCGAGGGCGCCGCGCAGCGCGGCCAGCCCGGCCCGCGCGTCGGCGACCAGCGAGGCACCGGCGTGCTTGGCGGCGTCGAACGCCGCGACGTTGAGGTTGACGAACCGCGCGTCGCCGAACAGGCTCCGCGAGGCCGTGGTGAAGTCGCTGTAGCGGGTGCCGACGCCGATGACGACGTCGGCCTCGCGGGCCAGGGAGTTGGCGGCCGTCGTGCCCGTGGCACCGATGGCGCCCGCCGCCTGCGCGTGGTCCCACGGCAGCGAGCCCTTGCCGGCCTGGGTCTCGGCGACCGGGATCCCGGTCGACTCGGCGAACGCGCGCAGCTCCTCGGTGGCCCGCGAGTAGATCACGCCACCGCCGGCCACGATCAGGGGCCGCGACGCCCCGCGCATGAGCTCGGCGGCGCGCTCCAGCGCGGCCGGCTCGGGCACCGGGCGCGGGATATGCCACACGCGCTCGGCGAACAGCTCCTCCGGCCAGTCGAAGGCCTCGGCCTGGACGTCCTGCGGCAGCGCCAGGGTCACCGCGCCGGTCTCGGCCGGGTCCGTGAGCACCCGCATCGCGGCCATCAGCGCGGACGGGAGCTGCTCCGGCCGGTTGATCCGGTCCCAGAACCTCGACACCGGGCGGAACGCGTCGTTGACCGACACGTCGTAGGACCGCGGGTCCTCCAGCTCCTGGAGCACCGGGTTGGCGACGCGGGTGGCGAACACGTCGCCGGGCAGCAGCAGCACCGGGATCCGGTTGACGGTGGCCAGCGCCGCGCCCGTCACCATGTTGGTCGCGCCCGGGCCGATCGAGGTCGTGCACGCGAACGCCCGCAGCCGGTCGTGCGCACGCGCGTACCCGACCGCGGTGTGCACCATCGCCTGCTCGTTGCGCGCCATGTGGTAGCGCAGGTCCGGGTGTTCCAGGAGGGCCTCACCGAGGCCCGCGACGTTGCCGTGGCCGAAGATGCCGAAGCAGCCGGCGAAGAACCGCTGCCGCTCGCCGTCGCGTTCGGACCACTGGTTCGCCAGGAATCGGACGATCGCCTGTCCAGTAGTGAGCCTCATTCGGGCGCCTCCGCCGAGGTGAGGGGGAGCCGGGGGTCGGCGTCCAGGCCGTGCCAGGTCTCGCGTACCCACGCGTGCGCGGGATCGTCGCAGATCAGCCAGCGCCGTTCGGGGGCCGGACCGGCCATGACGTTCAGGTAGTACAGGTCATAGCCGGGCGCGGCCATCGACGGGCCGTGCCAGCCGTGCGGGATCAGCACGACGTCACCGGTGCGCACCTCGGCCAGCACATCGATCGGCCGGTCCTCGGTTCCGTACACACGCTGGTACGCCATGCCGCCGCGGGCCACCTCGAAGTAGTAGATCTCCTCGAGGCGGCACTCCCCCGGCCGCTCCTCGTCGTGCTTGTGCGGCGGGTAGGACGACCAGCAGCCGCCCGGGGTGAGCACCTCGCAGGCGATCAGCTTCTCCGCGTACGGGAAGCCCTCCGGCGTGCAGAAGTTGTTCACCTGGCGGCTCGCGATGCCGGCGCCCCTGACCTCGACCGGCACGTCCCCGGCCGGGCCGTACCGCGGGGTCAGCCGCGTCTCGCACCGCGCCGACGGCAGGGCGAACCGGCCTCGGCCCCGTACGCGTACGGTCGCCTCGCGCGGGACGTACACGAAGTCGGTGACGCGGGAGAAGACGTCGTCGCGGCCCGTGACCGCGTACTCCTCGCCGTCACAGCCGACCGTGCAGCCGCCGCTCAGCGGCAGGACCAGCATCTCCTCCTCGCCGGTCTCGATGACGGCCTCGCCGCCGTCCAGCTCGAGCACCCGCAGCCCGGAGTACGTCCAGCCCGCGGTCTCCGGCGTCACCACGAGGCCGTACGGCTCGTCGGCGGTGCTCCGGTTCGGCAGGTGAGATCTCATGACATGACCTCCACGGCGGCGTCCACGGCCGCCGCCACGTCGTCGTCCGCCGGGTACAGCAGCGTGCGGCCGGCGACCAGGCCCTTCACAGTCGGCAGCGCGAGCGCCTTGCGCCAACCCGACAGCGCCGCCTCGCGGTCCGCGGTCACCTCGCCGCCCAGCAGCAGCGCGGGCAGCGTCGAGGCGGCCAGCACGCGTTCCATGTCCTCCACGACCGGGATCTTCAGCCAGGTGTACGCCGAGGTCGCCCCGAGCCCGGAGGCGACGGCGACCGCGCGGATCATCGCGTCGGCGGTCAGCACATTGCGCACCTGCCCGTCGGCCCGCCTGGACACGAACGGCTCGACCATCGCCATCAGGCGCCGGCGCGACAGCGCGGTCACCGCGTGCGCGCAGGCCTCCAGGGTGCGTACGGTCGCCGGGTCCTCGTCGTCGATCCGCAGCAGCATCTTGCCGCCGTCGAGGCCCTGGTCGGCGATGGTCTCGGCGTCGTAGGCGGTGAACCGGTCGTCGATCTCGAACGCGGTCCTGGCCAGCCCGCCGCGGTTCATCGAGCCGAGCACGACCTTGCCGTCGAGCACGCCGAGCAGGAGCAGGTCCTCGATGACGTCCGGGGTACCGAGCACGCCGTCGACGCCGTGCCGGTCCAGGGCCACGCACACCCGCTCGAGCATCCCGGCCCGGTCGGACATGGCCAACGGCCGGTCGCCGCCGGCCGCCAGTGCGCCGCGCGCGGGATGGTCGGCGGCGATGATCATCAGCCGTCCGGTGGAGCCGAGCAGTTCGGGCCGCCGGACGCGCCGGGCGGCGGCCTCGCCGATCCGCTCCGGGTGGCGCGCCCGGATCTCGGTGAGGGCCGCGATCCGCTCCGCGAAGGTCTCCGTCATGTCCGGCCTCCCGCCAGCAGCGTCTCGACCTCGTCGCTCGTCGGCATCGCCTCCGAGCAGGCCAGCCGCGACGCCACGATGGCGCCCGCGGCGTTCGCGAAGCGCAGGATGCGGCCGGCCTCCCAGCCGGCCAGCAGGCCGTGGCAGAGCGCGCCGCCGAACGCGTCGCCCGCCCCGAGCCCGTTGACGACCTCGACCGGCATCGGCGGCACCTCGACCACGCCGTCGTCGTCCACGGCGAGCACGCCCTTCGGGCCCTGCTTGACGATCGCGAGCCGTACGCCGTGGTCGCGCAGGGCGTCGGCGGCGCGGCGCGGGTCGGTCTCGCCGACCGCGACCGCGCACTCCTCCTGGTTGCCGACGGCCACGGTAACGTGGTCCAGGGCCTGGTCCACCCAGTGGCGCGCGTCCTCCGGCGCCGGCCAGAACATCGGCCGGTAGTCCAGGTCCAGGACCGTCGTGCCCTCGTGGGCCTCGAGCGCGGACAGGGTCGCCGAGCGGCTCGGCTCGTCCGACAGCCCGGTCACGGTCGCCCAGAAGACCGTCGCGGCCCGGATGGCGTCGTAGTCGAGCTCGTCGGCCCGCAGCTCCATGTCGGGCGCCTTCGGATAGCGGTAGAAGTACAGCGGGAAGTCGTCCGGGGGGAAGATCTCGCAGAAGGCCAGCGGCGTGGGCAGGCCGGGCACCGGAGTGACGAACCGGTCGTCGACCCCGTACCCCTCGAGGGCGCGGTGGATGAACCGCCCGAACGGGTCGTCACCGGTCCGGGTGATCACCGCGGTACGGCGCCCGTGGCGTGCCGCGGCGACCGCGACATTGGTCGGGCTGCCGCCGAGGTACTTGCCGAAGGTCTCGACGTCCTCCAGCGGCACGCCGACCTGCAGCGGGTAGACGTCGACGCTCACCCGCCCCATCGTGATCAGGTCGTGGCCGGTCACAGCGTCTCCAGGAACCCGACGCCGGCCCGTACGTCCTCGATGGGCCCGCCGCCCGGCGGCGGCTCGGCGACCAGGACGGTGTCCTGTTCCAGGACGTACCAGCCGTCGTAGGCGGCGGCGTCCAGCGCGGCGACGATGCCGGCGATGTCGATGTCGCCCGCCCCGAGAGGCCGGTAGACCCCGCCGCGTACCGCTTCGGTGTAGGTCACCTCGCCCGCGCGCACCCGGCCGGCGAGGGCCGCGTCGACGTCCTTGAGGTGGACGTGCGCGACCCGGTCCGCGGCGGCGCGCGCGAGATCGAGGGGGTCCGTACCGCCGATGAGCAGGTGGCCGGTGTCCAGGCAGACCGGGACGTCCGAGCCGGTCAGCACCCGCTCGACGTCCTCCGGGCCCTCCACGACCGTGCCGACGTGCGGGTGCAGGGTGGCGTGGTGGCCGAGGTCCGCGGCGTGCGCGGCGATCCGGTCGAGGTTGGCGACCAGCGTCGACCAGTCCTCCTCCGACAGCGCGGGCCGCTCGTCGTAGCCGTCGAGGCCGGTCACGGCGGCCAGCACGAGCGTCCCGGCGTCGCCGAACCCGCGCAGGGCCCGGTCCACGTCGGGAAGCGGGTCGTGTCCGGCGCGGTGCAGGACGACGGGGACGAACCCGCCGACCGCGCCGAGGCCGTGGGACTTCAGCAGCGCGCTCCGCTCGGCCGGGTCGGCGGGCAGGAACCCGTCCGGCCCGAACTCGGTGGCCGACAGGCCCGCCGCGCGCATCTCGGCCAGCACCCGGTCCGGCGCCATCTGGTGGCCCCAGCCCGGTACCTCGCACACACCCCAGGAGATCGGGGCTCCCGCGACCTTCACCTGCGAACCTCCTCGATCGTGACCGCGCGGCCCTCACGCCGGGACCGCTCGCACGCCTCCGCGACGTAGAACGCCTCGAGCGCCTCCTCGGGCGGGCACGGGCTCTCGGCCTGGCCGCTCGCGACCCGCAGGAAGGCACGGATCTCCGCGACGTACGCGGGGCCGAACCGGTCGAGGAAGCCCGCGTACGGCGTGCCCTCGGTGTGCGGGCCGTCGGCGGCGTCGAGGGGCGTGTGCTCGTCGAGACCGGCGACGAGGCTCTCCTTGGAGCCCAGCGCCTCGAGCCGGACGTCGTACCCGGCGGCGTTGTAGCGGCTCTCGCAGATGATCGCGATCGTGCCGTCGTCGAGAGTGAGCAGCGCGGCGCCGGTGTCGACGTCGTCGTTCTCGGCGAAGTACTCCTCGCCCTTGTTCGCGCCGGTCGCCACGACCTGGACGATCTCCCGGCCGGTCACGAACCGGATGCCGTCGATGTCGTGCACGGCGCAGTCGCGGAAGATGCCGCCGGAGACGGGGATGTAGCCCGGTGGCGGCGGCGCGGGGTCGAGGGTGCAGGACCGTACGGTGTGCAGCCAGCCGAGCCGGCCGGACGCGACGGCCTCGCGCACCGCGATGTGGCCCGCGTCGAACCTCCGCTGGAAGCCGACCTGGACCTGGATCCCGGCCTCGCGGACGGCCTTGACGACCTGGAGCGTTCCAATACTGTCCGGAGCGACGGGTTTCTCGCAGAACGTCGGGATGCCCGCCGCCACCGCGCGCGTCACGAGCGGTGCGTGGGCGTCGGTCGCCGCCGCGACGATGAGGCCGTCCAACCCCGCGGCGAAGAGATCGTCCACCGTGTCGACGGCCTGGGCGCGGTGCTCACCCGCCAGCCGCCGCGCACGTCCCGCGTCGACGTCGGCGATCAGGACGGCCTCGACGTCGGGCAGCGTTTGAAGGGTTTCAGCATGCCGAGCCCCGATCCGCCCGGCTCCGGCGAGACCGATCCTCATTGGGTCCTCCCCGCGAGCGACCTTGTGTCAGATGCGTTACGCATGGGTTAATCCCGGTCCCCTGAGTCTGCTGGCCCCCTTCTGCGCCTGTCAACGATTTGTCATGACATTAAGAGGTAATACCTAAGTGGATGACGTCGCTAGGATCGCCCATTGGACGACATTGGGGGCATGTGGTGCAGCGACCTGCAGTAACCGTCGACCGGCGAAGCCCGGTCCCGCTCTACTATCAGCTCGCCGAGCAGCTCGAGGCCGCGATCCACGCCGGGGACCTCGCGCCCGGCGTACGGCTGGAGACCGAGGTACAGCTCGCCGACCGCTGCGGGCTGTCCCGCCCGACCGTGCGCCAGGCCATCCAGCACCTGGTCGACAGGGGCCTGCTCGTACGCAAGCGCGGCGTCGGCACCCAGGTCGTCCAGGCGCAGGTCAGGCGCACGATCGAGCTGACCAGCCTGTACGACGACCTGATGGCCGCCCAGCGCTCGCCGCGTACCAAGGTGCTCGACCTGGCCACCGTCCCGGCCGGCGATCAGGTCGCCAAGGACCTCGGCATGGCGCCCGGCACCGGCGTCGTACGCCTGCGGCGGCTCCGCCTCACCGACTCCGAGCCGCTCGCGCTGATGACCAACCACCTGCCCGCCGACATCGTCGAACTGACCGCCGAGGGCCTCGAACAGCGCGGCCTGTACGAGACCCTCCGCGCGGCGGGCGTCAACCTGCGCATCGCCCACCAGACCATCGGCGCCCGCGCGGCGAGCACCGCCGAGGCCGCCCTGCTCGACGAACGACGCGGCGTACCCCTGCTGACCATGACCCGGACCGCCTTCGACGACAAGGGCCGCGCCATCGAGTACGGCACCCATGTCTACCGCGCCGACCGCTACTCCTTCACCCTCACCCTCGTCGAGCGCTGACCTCCGTCGCGCGCTACGAACGCGGTCCGTGCGGCAGGCTCAGCCGAAGAGGAAGGACATGTTCTGACGGCCGGCGGCCTCACCGAGCGGGGGCAGGCCGTACATGTCCTCGATCGTTCGCAGGATCGTATAGTGGTCGACCCTTTCCATATAGGTGCCCGGAACGACGTGCGCGCCGTAGAAGACCGTGGGAATCCTGCCGCCGTCGCCCGCGTCGTCGTTCTCGTCCCACTCGACGATGAGCAGACTGTTGTGCTGTACCGCCCATTGCGCGTACGCATCCATGCGTGTGCTCATCCAGTTGTCGCCGGTCTTGACACTACAGTCGTGCATGTCCTGGCACAGGTTGGGGACGACCATGGAAACGGTGGGCAGCTGGTTGTAGTCCGTCGGGAATTCGAGCCACGTCTTATTGCTCGTCGACGGGAGGTCGGTGAAGTCCACCCACGGGTTGTGCTTGCGGGCGTAGACACCCTGGTTACAGACGGTGGAGCCTTCGCCCGGCATGTCCTCGGCGTACCCGGTGAAGCTGAGACCCGCGGCCATCAGCTCCGAGCCGAGGTTCGGGGCGGAGAAGTTCTTGGGGCAGTCATCGTTGGTCACGCCCTGCGTTGACCCGGAGAACAACGCGAGGTAGTTGGGCTGGCTCGGGTGCGTGGTCCCGTAGGACTCTCCGAAGTTGGCCCCCCGCGCAGCCAGGGAGGTGATGTAGGGCGCGTTCGGCGAGGCGATGACGTCGGGTAGGTCCTTGTTCTCCATCATGACGATCACGATGTGATCCGGGCGGGGCAGGACCCCGCTTGCGTCGGCGGTCGGCGCCTTGATGGTGGCGGTCGTGGTGGCCAGCAACGTCGCCGCGACACAGGTCGCGAGGGTGAATCTACGACTTCGGGCCAGGCGGGGAGTCCTCATTGCGCAATCTCCTGCTCAAGTGATATGTAACCCCAAACGGGTTGCCGGGAGAGTACAGCTCCGCCTAGCCCTTGTAAATGTTTCTGACAGGCCGGTAGAGATCACTTATCCGTGCGACCTCTAGTGCTGGTCGAGAACGGCGTGCAAGAAATCCTGGGTGCGCTTGTTGTCCGGCGCGCTGAAGATTTTGTCGGGGGTGCCCTCCTCGACGATCTGACCCTGGTCGAACATCAGGACGCGGTTCGAGACGTCGCGGGCGAAGCCCATCTCGTGGGTGACGCACAGCATCGTGATGTCGGTCTCGGTGGCGACCTCGCGCAGGACGTCGAGGACGCCCGCCACGAGTTCGGGGTCCAGTGCCGAGGTGACCTCGTCGAGCAGCAGGACCTTCGGCTGCATGGCGAGGGCCCGCGCGATCGCGACGCGCTGCTGCTGGCCGCCGGACAGCCGGGTCGGGTGCGCGTCGGCCTTGTCGGCCAGGCCGACCATGTCCAGCAGGCCGCGGGCGCGCTCGGCGGCCTCGTCCTTGGACAGGCCGAGGACGTGGACCGGCGCCTCCATGACGTTGCGCAGGACCGGCATGTTCGGGAACAGGTTGAACTGCTGGAAGACCATCCCGATCCGGGACCGGACGCCGCGCAGGTGCTTCTCGTTCGCGGGTACGAGCTTGCCCCCGCGGTCCATGTGCGTCAGGGAGTCGGCCCCCACCCGGATGATGCCCTCGTCGGCCTTCTCCAGGGTCATCAGGAGCCGCAGGATCGTCGTCTTGCCCGACCCGCTGGGGCCGATGAGGGTGACCCGCTCACCGGCCGCGACGGAGAAGTCCAGCTCGCGCAGCACGACGTTGTCGCCGTACCGCTTCACGACCTTCTCGAAGCGGATGCCGTCCGTCGGCTGCCCTGGCGGTGCGGTGCCCGTGGCGGGATCAGTGGTTGCCATAGCGCGTCTCCAGGCGTCGCAGGAGGAGTGAGGACAGGACGCTCACGATGATGAAAAGGACGCCGACGATGGTGATCGGCTCCAGGAAGCGCAGCGACTTGGCGCCGATGCCGTACGCGGCGTGCAGCATCTCCGGGACCGTGATCGCCAGGAGCAGCGGCGAGTCCTTGAACATCGCGATGAGGTAGTTGCCCAGCGTCGGGAGGACCTTACGTACGGCCTGCGGCAGTACGACGCCGAACCAGACGCGGCGCGCCGGCAGGTTGAGCGCGGTGGCGGCCTCCCACTGGCCGCGCGGCACGTCGGCGATCCCGGCGCGGTACACCTCCGAGGTGTACGCGGAGTAGTGCAGGCCGAGGCCGATCACGCCGGTGACCAGCGCGCTGAGGTTCAGGCCGATCGCCGGCAGCAGCGCGAAGTACAGGAACGAGAGCTGGACCAGCAGCGGCGTGCTGCGGATGAACTCCACGATCCAGCGCACCGTCTGGTTCACGATCGCGCTCGGCGAGCGGCGGAGCACGGCCCAGACCAGGCCGAGGACGAGCGCCAGCAGGTAGCCCAGGAGGGTCGCCTCGACGGTGACGCGCAGGCCGCGCAGCAGGTCGGGGAGGATCTTCCCGGCGAAGTGCCAGTCCCAGATCATTTGGCCGCCCCCAGGGTGTCGAGGTCGGCCTGCGGCGCGTGGCCCGGCCGGCGGCCGAGCATGATGTCGGCGCGGCGCTCCAGGTAGCGCACCAGCAACTGCAGGATCTGCGCGATCACGAAGTAGATCACCAGGATCACCAGGAAGACCGCGGTGGTCTGGCCGGTGGCCTGGCGGAGCTGTTGCGCGCGCAGCATCAGGTCGGCGATGGAGATCAGCGACACGACGGCGCTGCCCTTCATCAGCTCGATCAGCAGGTTGCCGAAGGGCGGCAGCATCAGGGCCACCGCCTGCGGCAGCAGGACGCGCCGCAGGCGCTGGGCCGGCCGCATGTTCAGCGCGACCGTGGCCTCGTACTGCTCCTTCGGCACGGCCTTCACCGCGCCGCGTACGACCTCGGCGCCGTACGCGCCGACGTTCAGGCCGAGCGCCAGCACCGCGGCGAACATCGGCGTGAACCGCAGCCCGACCAGCGGCAGCGCGTAGAAGAACCAGTACATGAGCACGAGCGTGGCGATGCCGCGGAAGAACTCCACGTAGACGCGGGACACCGCGCGTACCCAGGAGGAACGCGCGGTGCCGCCGAGTCCGAACACGAACGCCAGGACCAGCGCGAGCACACTGCCGTACAGGGTGAGCTGGATCGTGACCAGTGCCCCGCGCAGGAACAGCGGGTAGCTGTCCAGGATGTCCGACACCGGCGGTCAGCCCGCGCAGAGCTCGGCGGCCGTGTGGCTGCCGGGCAGTTCCGCCTTGGTGAATCCGAACGGCCCGATGACGCTCAGCAGGCGTCCGCTCTGCTTCATCTCCGCGAGCTTCCCGTTGAAGGCCTTGATCAGGTCGCCGTCGGCCTTGCGGAACGCGAAGGCGCCCGCGCCGAACTGCTCCTTGCCGTTGATCTGCGGCACGAACGGCGCGGTGATCTCGTACGGCGCGCCGGCGTGCTTGGACAGCGTGTCGGCGAGGGAGATGCGGGTCAGCGCGATGGCGTCGATGCGCCCGGCCTTGAGGCCCTCGTACGCGCTGGGCTGGTCGGCGAAGGTCGTGACGTTGCTCTTCTTGACGCCGAGCTTGGTGGCGTAGTCGCCCTCGACGGCGCCGGTGAGCACGCCGATCCGGATGTTCTGCTTGACCGCGTCCTCGAAGCGCAGGATCTTCTTCGGGTTGCCCTTGTGGACCATGAACGCGGTCGTCGCGACGTACTCGGGGTCGGCGAAGGCCACCTGGGCGCAGCGCTCCGGCGTGATGAACATCCCCGCCGCGATGGTGTCGAAGCGGCGGGCCTGCAGACCGCCGATGAGGCCACCGAAGTCGACCTGGACGCCCTTGACGTCGGCGACGCCCAGCTCCTTGAAGATCACCCTCGCCAGCTCGGGCGCCTCACCGGTCAGCTTCCCGCTCTTGTCGGTGAAGCCGTAGGGCGACTCGTTGGCGAAGCCGACCTGGATATAGCCCTGCTGCTTCGCCCGCTCCAGCGTGCCGCCGCCCGAGCGCTCCTTGGCCGGGTCGGTGGTCGAGCAGGCCGCCGCGAGGGGTACGGCACCGGCGAGCAAAGCTGCCTGCCGGAGGAAGTCTCGTCGTGATGCGGTCATCGGGGATCTCTCCAGTTTTGGGGCGACCGCGGCCGCCGGGAGAGTCCCGGCGGCCGCGGTCGGCAGGGGTTCTTCTCAGGCGCCGACCGGCGTGAAGTCACGGGCGGCGATGAACTCGGGACGGCGTGAAGGGGCGGAGAACGGCTCATCACAGGTGTTCTCGACGCTGTTGAACACGATGAAGACGTTCGAGCGCGGGAAGGGCGTGATGTTCCCGTTCGAGCCGTGCATGCAGTTGCAGTCGAACATGGTCGCCGAGCCGGCCGCCCCGGTGAACAGGTCGATGCCGTGCTTGTTCGCCAGGATGGACAGGCTGTCCGGGTCGGGGGTACCGATCTCCTGGCCCCGCAGCGACTCCTTGTAGTGGTTGTCCGGCGTCTCGCCCACGCAGGACACGAAGGTCCGGTGCGACCCCGGCATGATCATCAGGCCGCCGTTGTGGACGAAGTTCTCCGTCAGCGCGATGGAGATGCTCACCGCGCGCATCTTGGGCATGCCGTCCTCGGCGTGCCAGGTCTCGAAGTCGGAGTGCCAGTAGAAGTCCTTGCCCTTGAAGCCGGGCTTGTAGTTCACGCGGCTCTGGTGGACATAGACGTCAGAGCCGAGGATCTGGCGGGCGCGGCCGACCACACGCGGGTCCGACACCAGCTCGGCGAAGACGTCGCTGAGCTTGTGCACCTCGAAGATCGACCGGATCTCGTTGGACTCACGCTCGAGCACGGACCGCTCGTCGTCGAGGATCGCCTGGTCTTCCGACATCCGGCGCAGCTCGCCGCGGTAGCGCTCGACCTCGTCGGCGCCCAGCAGCTCCTCGATCGAGAGGAAGCCCTTCTCCTCGTACGAGCCGAGCGTCTCGGCGTCGATCGGGCCGTCTTCCGGCGTCCCGTACGCGATCGGGTCGGTGCGGTAGAGCAGCGCGGGCTCACTCGCGATTCGGGTGGGGTAAAGGTCACTGGGACTGGGGCAGGGTTGCTCGATCACTGTCATACCTCCTCTTTGATGAGCGGATAAACGCCGTTTTCGTCATGCACCTCCCTGCCGGTGCATGGCGGGTTGAAGACACAGACGGTTCGTAGGTCCGTGTCCGCACGGAGGGTGTGATGCTCGTGGCCGTCGAGGAGGTACATGGTCCCCGGGACGATGCGGTGCTTCTCGCCCGTCTCCTCGTTGGTGAGCTCGCCCTCACCCTCGACGCAGAGCACGGCCTCGATGTGGTTCGCGTACCACATGCGGGTCTCGGTCCCGGCGTACAGCACGGTCTCGTGCAGCGAGAAGCCGACCTTCTCGCCGGCCAGCACCAAGCGGCGGCTGCGCCACGTCGGCGCCTCCACGTCCCGTTCAGTGCCGGTGATCTCGCTCAGTGAGCGGACGATCATTGGTGTCTCCCTTCGGATCAGGTCTCGTACGGAAGTTCAGGAGCAGACGGCGGCGACCGACTGCGAAATGATGTCGAGGCCCTGGCCGAGCTCGTCGACGGTCGTGGTCAGCGGCGGCAGGAGCTTGACGACCTCGCTCTCCGGGCCGGACGTCTCCATCAGGAGGCGACGCTCGAAGGCGGCGGCGCAGACGGCCGAGGCGGCCTCGGGGTCGGCGAAGGCCATGCCCTGGGCCAGCCCGCGGCCACGTACGCCGGTGATGGCGTCCGGGTACCTCGCGGCGATCCGCTCGAGCTCGCCCTGCACCTGGTCGCCCTTTGCGAGGGTCTGCTTCTCCATGCCCTCGCCGTCCCAGAAGTCCAGGGCGGCGGTGGCCGTGACGAACGCCGGGTTGAAGCCGCGGAACGTCCCGTTGTGCTCGCCCGGGTCCCAGACGTCCAGCTCGGGGCGCAGGAGCGTCAGGGCCATCGGCAGGCCGTACCCGCTCAGGGACTTGGAGAGGGTGACGATGTCCGGGACGATGCCGGCCTCTTCGAAGCTGAAGAACGGTCCGGTACGGCCGCAGCCCATCTGGATGTCGTCGACGATCAGCAGCATGTCGTGGCGCTTGCAGACGTCGGAGAGGCCGCGCAGCCACTCGGCGCTGGCGACGTTCAGCCCGCCCTCGCCCTGGACCGTCTCGACGATCACCGCGGCCACGGCGTCGAGCCCGCTGCCGCTGTCGCCGAGCAGCCGCTCGAACAGCAGGAAGTCCGGCGTCTGCCCGTCCAGGTAGTTGTCGAACGGCATCGGCATGGAGTTGTTGAGCGAGATGCCCGCGCCGCTGCGCTTCATGGAGTTGCCGGTCACGGCAAGGGCGCCGAGCGACATCCCGTGGAAGGCGTTCGTGAAGCTGACGACGGTCTCGCGGCCGGTCACCTTTCGGGCCAGCTTCAACGCCGCCTCGACGGCGGTCGTGCCCGCCGGGCCGGGGAACTGGACCTTGTAGTTCAGCCCGCGCGGCTCGAGGATCTGGCTCTGGAAGCTCTCCAGGAAGCTGCGCTTGGCCACCGAGTACATATCGAGGCTGTGCACGATGTTGTCCTCGGCGAGGTACATCAGCAGCTTTTCCTTGAGCTGCGGATTATTGTGCCCATAATTGAGCGTTCCGGCGCCTGCGAAGAAGTCCAGAAATGCACGACCTTGTTCGTCGTAGATGTGGCTTCCGGTCGCGGTACGGAACACTGCGGGCCAACCGCGGCAGTAGCTACGTACCTCGGACTCGAGAGTCTCGAACACGTCCATGCGTTTCCTCACCTGTCCGTTGAAGGGGGTTGGCTTTCGAGCGGGCCGATGCGGTAGAGCACCTCCGGCTCGTGCTCGCCGGGGAACAGCTCCCCGCCGAGCAACGGCCGGCGTTCTAGGGCGGCCCCGCGATCGCGGGCGAAGGCGGAGAACAAGCGATCCGAGGCGACGTTGTCCGGAGTGACCGTGGCCTCGACGTATGTGCAGCCACGCGCCGCGAGGTCGGCGAGCATCCGGCCGGCGAGTCCTTCGCCTCGGTGCTCGGAATCGACCGCGACCTGCCACACGAAAAGCGTCGTGGGGTCCTGTGGCCGGGCGAAACCAGTGACGAAGCCACAGATCCCGTCGGCGGACCGCGCCACGACGGATGTCGCCGAGAAGTCTCGGCACCACATGACATAGCTGTAGGGTGAATTCAGGTCCAGGGTCTTCGAATCGCGCGCTATGCGCCACAATTCCCGGCCGTCTTCGATGCGCGGCCGGCCGAACCGAACCTCCGTCTTCGAAGGCATCGCGTCCGGCCGTCGGCCTACGTGTGCTGACGACATGATTAACGACGATAGCGAACTCGTGACCAGGCACTTACCTTCCGTTTCGGGTGCGGTGTTTGAGCCAGGGCAGCGCGGGTAAACGTGTTGGATTTAGGTTCGCCGGGGCCCCTCCGGGGACCGCCCGACCCGGGGCCGGGGCCGCGAAACGCCTTGCTGAGCAGGGATTACGGACGACCCTCAACGGGCAGGTTCGTGACTCCGGCTCGTACGCTGGAACGCCCGGACGGGGCTGGACCTGCGGGTTTGGATTAGTCCGGACACAGGAAATCAATGTGGTGTACATCACAAAATTTCCGGCAAACCGCTGACGGTGGCCACACGTCTTGGTGCGGATTGTACGGCGCGAGCTGCTACCAAGCGTTCGCTTGGGCACGGTCGGCCGCTTTGACCGCCCGACGGCGCGGGACGCGGGACGCGGAGATCATGGCGGGGCACCTACCGCCGCTTCGCTCGAAGGAGCCCGTGATGGCCAGGAACACCCTGCAGAACGCGATCGCGCCCGCCGTCCAGCGGATGGCGGGGTCGGGATGGTTCGCGAAGGTCGCCCCGCCGTTCCTCCCCCGGCTCGACCGCACGCTGCACCGGATCACCCGTGGCCACGTGATCCTCAGCCGTTATCTCGTGCCCAGCCTCGTCCTCACCACCACCGGGCGCGTCAGCGGCCTGGCGCGGGAGGCGCCGCTGGCCTGCATGCCCGAGGACGACGGCGGGTTCGTCGTGGTCGGGAGCAACTTCGGCCGCGAGCACCACCCGGCCTGGACCGCGAACCTCCTCGCGAACCCCGAAGCCGAGGTCAGCCACCGCGGCCACGTCATCGCGGTCACCGCGCGGCTGCTGGAGGGCGCGGAGCGCTCCGAGGTCTGGCCGCGGCTCCTCGAGGTGTGGCCGGTCTACGACCGCTATGTCGAGCGTTCCGGCCGTGAGCTGCGAGTGTTCCGCCTCACGCCGGCCCGCTGAGAACGCGATGAGCGCCGGCGCTCCGTCTGCGCCGGCGCTCACCCGTACCGCTCAGACGGCGATGCCCTGCTCCTTGATCGCCGGTTCGAGGGCCAGCTCGAGGACCTCGCGTACGTCGCCGACCGTGTGGACGGTCAGCAGCTCGCGGATCTCGGCCGGCACGTCGTCCAGGTCCGGCTCGTTGCGCTTGGGGATGAGGACCGTGCCGATCCCCGCCCGGTGCGCGGCGAGCAGCTTCTGCTTGACGCCGCCGATCGGCAGCACCCGCCCGGTCAGCGAGACCTCACCGGTCATCGCGACGTCCGACCGTACGGGCCGCCCGGACAGCAGCGACACGAGCGCGGTGGTCATCGTGACGCCCGCGCTCGGTCCGTCCTTGGGCACGGCACCGGCCGGTACGTGGACGTGCACGCCGCGGTTCTTCAGGTCGCCGACCGGCAGCTCCAGCTCCGCGCCGCGCGAGCGCAGGTAGGACAGGGCGATGCGGGCCGACTCCTTCATGACGTCGCCGAGCTGGCCGGTGAGCGTCAGGCCGGTCTCGCCGGTCTCCTCGTCGGCCAGGGACGCCTCGACGTACAGGACGTCGCCGCCCGCGCCGGTGACGGCGAGCCCGGTGGCCACACCAGGCACCGCCGTACGCCGCTCGGACTCCTTCAGGGAGGTCTCCGGCGTGAACCTCGGCCGCCCGAGGTAGCCGCGCAGGTCCTCCGCGCGTACGTCGGCGGGCAGCGTCACGTCGTCGAGCGCGACACCGGCCGCGACCTTGCGGAGTACGCGTGCGATCGAGCGCTCGAGGCTCCGTACGCCGGCCTCGTGGGTGTACTCCCCCGCCAGCAGCCGCAGCGCGTCCTCGCCGACCGTCACCTCCGCAGGCGTCAGGCCCGCCTTGTCGAGCTGGCGCGGCAGCAGGTGATCGCGCGCGATGGCGACCTTCTCGTCCTCGGTGTAGCCGTCGAGCGAGACCAGCTCCATCCGGTCCAGCAGCGGGCCGGGGATCGTCTCGAGGACGTTCGCGGTCGCCAGGAAGACCACGTCCGACAGGTCGAGCTCGACCTCCAGGTAGTGGTCGCGGAACGTGTGGTTCTGCGCGGGGTCCAACACCTCGAGGAGCGCCGCCGTCGGGTCGCCGCGGTAGTCGGCGCCGACCTTGTCGATCTCGTCGAGCAGCACGACCGGGTTCATCGTGCCGGCCTCGCGGATCGCCCGCACGATCCGACCGGGCAGCGCGCCGACGTACGTACGCCGGTGGCCGCGGATCTCGGCCTCGTCGCGTACGCCGCCGAGCGCGACCCGGACGAACTCGCGGCCCATCGCCCGCGCGACCGATTCCCCCAGGGACGTCTTTCCGACGCCTGGCGGCCCGACCAGGGCCAGGACGGCACCCGAACGCCGGCCTCCGATCACGCCGAGGCCGCGCTCCTCGCGCCGCTTGCGGACCGCGAGGTACTCCACGATCCGCTCCTTCACGTCGTCCAGCCCCTTGTGGTCCTGGTCGAGGATCTCGCGCGCGCCCAGGATGTCGTACGCGTCCTCGGTCCGTTCGTTCCACGGGATGTCCAGCACGGTGTCGAGCCAGGTGCGGATCCAGCCGACCTCGGGCGACTGATCGGAGGTCCGCTCCAGCTTGTCGACCTCCTTCAGCGCCGCCTCACGTACCTTCTCGGGCAGGTCGGCGGCCTCCACGCGGGCGCGGTAGTCCTCTTCCTCCGAGGAGGTGTCGCCGTTCAGCTCGCCCAGTTCCTTGCGGATCGCGGCGAGCTGCTGGCGCAGCAGGAACTCCTTCTGCTGGCGTTCCACGCCCTCCTCGACGTCCTTGCGGATCGTCTCGGAGACGTCGAGCTCGGCCAGGTGCTCACGGGTCCAGCCGATCGCCAGCTCGAGCCGCTTGACGACGTCGGCCGTCTCGAGGACGCGGATCTTCTGCTCGGCGGTGAGGTACGAGGCGTACCCGGACCGGTCGGCCATCACCGACGGATCCTCGATCTGCCGGATCATGTCGATGACCTGCCACGCGCCGCGCTTCTCCAGCACGCCGGTGACCAGAGCCTTGTACTCCTTGGACAGCTCCTCCGCCCGCGCGGGGTCACCGCTGTCCTCCATGACGGTGCCCTCGACCCACAGGGCCGTACCGGGCCCGGTCGTGCCGGACCCGACGCGGACCCGCGCCACGCCACGGACCACCGCGCCCGGCTCGCCGCCGGGCAGCCGGCCGACCTGCTCGACGACGCCGAGCGTCCCGACGGCCGCGTACTCACCGTTCAGCCGGGGCACGAGGAGCACCCGCGGCGTCTCCTTCGACCGGATGCCGGGCCCGCGCGACACCGCCGCGGCACGCGAGGTCTCGATCGCCGCCCGCACCTCGCCGTCGGACAGGTGAAGCGGTACGACCATCGCGGGCAGCACGACCTCGTCGTCGAGGGGCAGCACCGGCAGAGTGACGGTCTCGCTCATCACGCCTCCATAAGTTGAGTCACTTGCACTCAAGAAAGAAGAGCGCGAATCTATTTCCCCGCAGATGTTCGCCCACAGCGATCACGCGGATCGGTGTCCCGTCCGGGCGAATCTTGCGAGTTCCGGACCTAGGTTGCGAGCGATTCCACCACCACCCCGCACGTGTGGTCACCCAAGCCTTGATCACGTCTGTACGGCGTCTGATCCGAACCGGCCGTAAGGGTCAAGCGTCAGAACTCCCATGACCTGGACCGGAATTCTGCGACCGTGGCTGTGGCCGCGGCGATCGAGGTGGCTCGTCGCGCTGGCCCTGGCTCCGATCCTGGCGGCGTCGCTGGCGGTGGGGGTCGCGTACGGGACGGCCGGCGGCTGGTACGGCGTCAACGTGATGCTGCGCCGTGGCGCCGGCATCTGGGTCAACGTGGCTCCGGACGACTCTCGGCTGTCCCCGGGGATCCGGTTGTCGCTGGCCGGGCAGCGCACGCCCGACCCCGCCGGACCGGTGCGCTGGCGTCAGGTCGCAGCCGGGCTGGACGTCGCCGAGTTGCCCGTACGGGTGGGCGGGAAGCCCGTGGACTCCCTGCTGCTCAGCCGAATCGACCCGGCCCGCTACCGGTTCCGGGTGCTCAACCGCCCCACCGGCGACCGGGACGTCGGCGACTGGATGGCGGCCACCGGGGCGTCGCTGGTCGTCAACGGCAGCTACTACGCCCACGACGGGACCCCGGACACCCCCGTGGTCAGCGACGGTCGCCGGCTCGGCCCCGCGTCGTACCAGGCCACGCACGGGGCGTTCGTGGCCGGCGGGCCCGGTGGCCCAGGCGGCGCGCGGCTGGTGGACCTCGCCGGCCTCGACTGGCGGCAGGTCATCGACGGCGCGAGCCAGGCGATGGTCTCCTACCCGACGCTGCTGGGAGCCGACGGACGCGGCCGGCCCGGCGACGCGGACGAGCGGTGGCTGGCCAACCGCAGCTTCCTCGGGCAGGACGGCGCTGGGCGGATCATCGTCGGCACCACCCGCGATGCCTATTTCTCCCTGCCCTCACTCGCCGCGTTCCTCCCCCGGGCCGGGCTCGACCTGCGGCTGGCCCTGAACCTGGACGGCGGTCCGGTCGCCTGCCAGAAGGTGTCCGCCGGCGGGTACCGGCGGGACTTCTGCGGGCGTTACGAGCTGGCCGTGCACAGCGGCCGGCTTCAGCTGCTGCGGCCCCTGGTCGACTTCCGCCGCTCGGCCCTGCCGATGGCACTGGTCGCCGTCCCGCGCTGAACCGCGGGAGCCGTGCCGTCAGCCCTCGATGGCGCGGGCCATCATGTCGACCCACATCGCGACGAACGCCTCGCCGTCCGCGCCGGCGGGTGTGACGGCCAGGACGCCGGACAGCAGGCGCGAGGACAGGAGGGCGCCTAGTCCGATCGCGGTCAGTGTCTCGGCTCGCTCCGCAGGGATGCCGTCGCGTTCGGTCAGCCAGGCGGCGAACTCCGTGTAGGTCGCGCTGACCAGCCGGTTCACCGCGCCCTCGACGAGCTCCGGGCGAGCACGCGCCTCGAGGGCGAGGATTCGCAGGAGCTCGTTCTCGTTGTCGAGCTCGGCGAGGATGTAGCGCGCGGTGACGGTCAGCTCGGCGCGCAGGTCGCCGAGGCCGTGGAGCACGTGCCGGATGTCGCGGAGAGCGTCGAGCCGGGCGAGGTGCCGCTCGACGCCCGCGGCCAGCACCTTCTCCTTGGACCGGAAGTGGTGGTAGAGGCCACCCGCGCCGGGCCGCGTCTGTCGTACGGGACGAGCTGGGCGCCGACCCCGCGACGCTCTTCGCCGAGTTCGACCCCGAACCGCTGGCCGCGGCGTCGATCGGCCAGGTGCACGCCGCCCGCCTGCACGACGGCCGCCGCGTGGCCGTCAAGATCCAGTACCCGGGCGTCGAGGAGGCGATCCGGTCCGACCTGCGCAACACCGAGCTGCTCGCGACGTTCTTCTCCCTGACCCTCGCCTTCGCCCCGGATCTCACGCGCATGGACGTACGGGCTCTCGCCGAAGAGGTGGCCGACCGGATCGGCGAGGAGATCGACTACCGGGTCGAGGCGCAGAACCAGACGGAGTTCGCCGACCTCTACCGGGGCCATCCCTTCATCCGCGTGCCCGAGGTGATCCCGGAGCTGTCCACCCGGCGGGTCCTCACCATGGAGCTGGCGGAGGGGCTGCGCTGGTCCGACGCGGTGTCCGCGGATGCCACGTCGCGAGATCGTTGGGGCGAGGCGATCTTCCGGTTCGCGCTGGGCGGGCTGCGCCGGCATCGGATGTTCAACGCCGATCCGCATCCGGGGAACTACCTCTTCCACGAGGACGGTGGCGTGACGTTCCTCGACTTCGGCTGCGTCAAGCGGTTCCGGCCCGAGCACGTGAACACCATGCTGGCGATCGTGCGCGCGTCCGTCGACGGCGACGCCGAGGCACTGCTTCCGGTCCTGCGCGCGGCGGAGTTCATCGGCCCGAAGGACGATCCCGATCCGGCCGGGCTCCTCGGCTGGTGCCGCGAGCAGTTCGAACCGCTGATCGCGGAGCAGCCGTTCACGTACACGCCGGAGTTCGCCGCCGCCGTCGTACGGAGCGAGTTCTCCCCCTTCGGCCGGTACAGCGGCGTGACACGGCGGATGGCCATGCCGCCGGACTACCTCATGATCAGCCGGATCGACCTCGGCATCACGGCCGTACTCGGCGGGCTGCGCGCGACCGGTGACTGGGCCGCGATCCGGGCGGAGTGGGACTGCGACGCACCTCCCGGTACGCCTCTCGGCGAGCTGGACGCGGCGTTCTGGGCGGCGAAGGCATGAACGACGTGCACGTCGTCACCGGGTTCGACGAGGTGTCATCGGTGCTCCGCGAACCCGGGTGGAGCAGCGATCCGCGGCGCAACCCCCTGACACCACCGGCGGCGCGCGAGCTTCCACCGGGCGCCCTGCTGTTCATGGACCCGCCCGACCACACCAGGCTGCGGCACCTGCTCGGCCCGGCGTTCACGCCACGTGCCATCGAACGCCTCCGTCCCCGGGTGGGCTCGATCGTCGACGCGGCTCTGGACGCCCTCGACGACGACGCGGACCTGATCGCCGACCTCGCGTACGTCGTGCCTCTCGCGGTCATCGCCGAACTGCTCGACGTCGGAACGGAGGGCGCCGAGGTGTTCCGCGCCGAGACGCCGCGCCTCGTACGCATGCTGGAGGTCGACGCCGACGAGGACGACCTCGCCGCGGCCACCGACGCCCTCGCCGCCGTCACGCTGTTCCTTCTGCCGCTGATCGAGGAACGGCGCCGCCGTCCCGGAGACGACTTCATCAGCGCGCTCCTCGCGATCGACGGCCTCACCCCCGACGCGTTGCTGGCCACCACGATCCTGCTGCTCGCGGCCGGTCACGAGACGACGGCCAACCTGATCGGCAACGGCGCGCTGGCTCTCATGTCTTACCCCGACCAGCGGCGGCTGCTGCACGCCGACCCGGCGCGGGCGGTGGAGGAGCTCCTGCGCTTCGCCGGTCCCGTACGCCTCGCGGTGCGTGTGGCCCTCACCGACCATTCCGTCGGCGGGCACCGGATCCGCGAGGGTGAACCGGTCTTCCTGCGGATCGACGCCGCGCACCGGGACCCACGCCGCTTCCCCGAGCCGGACCGGCTGGACCTGGCGCGTACGGGCCCGCCCCACCTCGCGTTCGGCGGCGGAGCCCATTTCTGCCTGGGTGCCTCCCTCGCCCGGCTGGAGGCGCAGGAGACCCTCCGGCGGTTGTTCGCCCGTCACCCGGCGATGGCGCCGACGACCGGATCACCGCGCCGGCGTACCTCCACGACCTTCGACGGCCTGCTGGAGCTCCCCGTCCGCCTGTCGGGCTGATGGCGAGGTGTGCCGTGACGGCACACCTCGCCCGATGGATCAGGTCAGGGCGGTGAGCACCGATTCGAGGGCCCGCTCGACGGCGGCGCGGGACTCGTCGGTGTGGTCGAGGTAGTCGAACCCGTGCCGCCCGTTGGGAACGTCGATGATCTCCAGCCGCGCCGCGCTCGCGTTGGCGGCGGTGACGAACTCCTCGACGCCCGCGGCGACCACCGGGTGTTCGAGGCCGACCCGGGTCAACACGATGGGCGGCGTACCGGCCTCGGCCACCGCCTCGACGGGACGGAACCGCGGGTCCACGTCCCAGCCCGGGAACGGGGTGAGGAGCGGGTAGCTGGCCGCCACGCACCGCACCCACGCGGGCGGGGTGCGCAGCCAGTCGGCCAGCAACAGGGCACCACCGGAGAAGAACCAGAGGGCCACCCGATCGCCGTCCACCCTCGGGTCGGCCCGTACCAGCTCGACGGCCTCGGCCACGTCGTCGGCGGCCGTCTTGTAGGCGGCCGGACTGTGCAACCGGTGGTCGACCACGGCACCGACGACGCCACGGCCGGCGGCGGCCGACCCGTACCCCTGATAGAGCGGCCAGCCCCGCGGCGTCGGCTTCTGGGCCGCCGGAACGGGCCCGCCGTGGACGAACACGATCGCCGGTCGAGGCAGCTCCGCGTCCGGCAGATACAGATCGACCGCACCGTTCCGTTCGACCGTATGCGCCTCGGATGGCAATACGAACGGCCCCAAATGCTCAGCAAGTGTCATCCCCGCAGCGTACGCAGCCATTGGGCCCTCCGAGGGCGACTTCAGCGTCCAGGTGTCGCCCGGCCGAGAGCCGCGCCGGTGATCAGGACGCGGAAACCCGGGCACGGCATGCTGTGATCATGACTTGGACCGCACCGGAGATCACCCGCATCCACCCCCTCGTCGCGGTGGTGAGCGACGAACGAAGCGCCGCGGACGTCTGGCTCGACCACCACCGGGAGACGCTGCTCTGGAAGTGCGGCGGGCTCACCGCCGAGCAGCTCGCCCGCCGCGGCGTCGAACCCTCAGGGCTGTCACTCCACGGCCTCGTCCGTCACATGGCCGAGGTGGAGCGCGACTGGTTCCGCACGAGGTTCGACGGGCAGCAGGTCGGCTACCTCTACTGCACCGACGACGACCTCACCGCCGAGTTCGACGTGGAGGGCGCCGACGCGGAGGCGGATTTCGCCGTCTACACCCGCGAGATCGAGCTCGTACGCCGCACGACCGCCGGACGCTCGCTGGACGAGACGTTCATGGATCCGCGGCGCGGGGTCGAGATGAGCCTCCGCTGGGTCTACACGGCGATGATCCAGGAGTACGCGCGCCACAACGGCCACGCCGACCTGCTCCGCGAGCGCGTCGACGGCACCACCGGCCACTGACGGCCGTCATCGCGCCGAGCTCGGCGGGGACACGGCGGACAGGATCAGGGTCGTCGTGGCGGCCAGGAGGACCGGCGCCGCGGCGGCTGCGAAGCACACCGCCGTCGGGAGGCGGGTCAGCAGCAGGCCGGCCAGCGCGGTGCCGCCCGAGGATCCCGCGTTGATGGCGGTGTTCACCCAGGCGCCCGCCTGCGTACGCGAGCGGCGGGCGGCGGACTCGTCGGCGACCAGGTACGCCGTGGCCATCGCCGGTGAGATGAACAGCCCGGTCGCGCCCGCCACCGCGGCCAGGACGTGGACGCCGGGCGAGAGGCCCGCCAGGACGAGGCCCACTCCGGGAAGGGCGACCAGCGCGGCCAGCGGGGCCCGGCGTGGCAGCGCGCCGTACACGAGCCCGCCGATCGCGCTGCCGGCCGACAGCGCCGCGCTGCACCAGGCCACGGCCGTGGCCTGGTGGTGCCGCCCGGCGAAGGCGACCATGAGCAGCTCGATCGCGCCCAGGCACATCCCGATCCCCAGCGCCGCGACCATCGGCCGTACGACCGCGGCGCCCGCGCGGGACCGCCGCCTCGAGGCGGTGCCGGTCAGCCGGCGTACGGGCGTGGAGGCGACGAGCGCGAAGGTGCCGGCCGGTACCAGCATCGCGCTGAGCACGACCCCGGCCGACGGCGTTGACACACGCGCGACGAGGCCCGCGACCAGCGGCCCGATGACGAAGAGCAGTTCCTCTGCGACGGTGTCCAGGCCGTACCCGCGCCGCAGCAGCGCGGGGTCGGGCAGCAGCTCACTCCACAGCGTCCGCGTCACCGGACCCAGTGGCGGGGCGCACGTGCCCGCCACCACCGCGAGCGCGGCCAGCAGCGGACCCGGAGCGCCCGGCCGCCAGGTCGCGGCGGCCATGCACAGCAGCACCAGCGCGTACGCGATCGCCATCGGCGGCAGGGCGCGCCGCGGCCCGTACCGGTCGATCAGCCCGGCGCGTACGGGAGACAGCACCGAGACGGTCAGCCCGAACAGGGCCATGACACCGCCCGCCACGGCGTAGGAGTGGGTGGCCCCGGTCAGGGCCAGGACCAGAGAGAGGCCGATGATCCCGTACGACGACCGACCCAGCAGCGCCGCGGCGAACACTCGACGGACATACGGGGTGCGCAGGACCGCGCGGTAAGACGACATGAGGGTTCCTCAAGGAAACGGCGCGAAGCGCCGTGAACGTGCAAGGACGCCGGAGCGCCGCGGCCGGCCGAGCGGCCGCGGCCGCGGTCGCGGTCGCGGTCGGTCCTACGCACGAGGGAGGAACATGGCGATCACGCTAGCCGACCGCGACCCGCACGATCCAGCCCGATCCCCGGCGAGGCCGCGCGAACCGGCGCGATCGGTAGACCTCGGCCGGTCGGCCACACCGGGAAATGCCGGTCGGGCGCCTCCGCGTGACCGGCCCCGGCCACGGGACGCGGGACTCCGGCGGTCGCACACCGATAATCACGGTATGGAGCTGACCACACCACGTCTGTTACTACGGGAGTTCCACGCCGCCGACCACGCGGCCGTGCACGCCTTCGCCGGTGACGCGGAGGTGACCCGCTACACCGACTGGGGGCCCAACGGCCCGGCGGACACCACCGGCTTCCTCACCGAGGTCGTACGGGACGCGCTCGCCGTGCCGCGGTCGCGGTTCGGCGTCGCCATGGTCACCCGTGAGGACGGCGCCCTCATCGGCTCGATCGAGCTCGAGGTCACCAGCGTCACCGACGGGCGCGCGGACCTGGGCTACGTGCTGGGCCGTCCCTGGTGGGGCCACGGGTACGCGAGCGAGGCCGCCGCCGCCCTGCTGCGCTTCGGCTTCGGCGACCTCGGCCTGCACAAGATCTCGGCCACCTGCGACCCCGACAACGCCGCCTCGGTGCGCGTCCTCACGAAGGTCGGCATGCGGCGCGAGGGCCATCTGCACGACCATCTCCGCCTCCGCGGCCAGTGGCGGGACCGGCTGCTCTACGCCGCGCTGTCGACGCAGGCCCCGTTCGCCGCCGACATTCCGTGACCGAGCCGGGAACAACCTAGGCTCGCCGGATGCTCGACATCGAACGACGGCTGCGCGGCGAGGCCACGCGTGACGGGATCGCGGCGCTCGTGGTCGGCGCGATCGTCCACCATGGCGACCGCGTGCTGATCCTCCGGCGGTCCGCGAGCGACGACTTCCTGCCCGGCATCGAGGAGCTGCCCTCCGGCGGCGTCGAGGACGGCGAGGGCCTGTTCGGCGCGCTGGCCCGCGAGCTGGCCGAGGAGATCGGGCGGCGCGGCCCGCTGAGGCTGGACCCCGGCTTCGTCGCCTCGTTCGACTACGTCTCGGGTTCGGGGCGCGCGACGCGGCAGTACACGTTCGCGCTGGCGGCCGAGGACCGCGCGGTCACGCTGTCCGAGGAGCACGAGGGCCACCGCTGGGTCGACCCGGCCGACCTCACCGGCACCGGCCTGACCGACGAGACCGCGCGCACGATCCGTACGTGGGTCGCGGCTCAGTAACGACGCAGGTAGAGGTCGCGGAGCACCCCGATCTCCGCGGCGTGATGGACGACCTCGTCGAGAACGTGCAGGGCCAGGTCGGCCGTCGACTGCCGGGCGTACCCGCCGAACGCGGGGCCGAGCGGGCTCCACCAGCGTTCCTCGTCGTAGCCCGCGGTCCCCCGCCGCCAGTCCTCGTAGCACTCCTGGAGGAAGGAGATCGCGCCGGCCGCCGTGGACGCGAACTCCACGTCGTCCAGCGTGACGCGGCCGTCGGCGTAGAGCCGGTCGCCGAAGCCGATGAGGGTCAGGCCGATATGCCCGACGCGCCAGGCGATCGTGGTGAACGGCGGGGGCACCGGAGCCGACGCGGGACCACAGTCGCCGCCGTCCCCGTCGATCCGCCAGCGCCCGTCGGCGCCCTGGCGCACCGACCAGCAGTCCGGCACCGGCTCCCAGAAGTACTCCTCGTCGCCGAGGCCGTCGAGGCGGCCCAGGAAGCGGTTCCAGACGAAGTCATAGACATAGCTGAGCGATTGCGCGATGTCAGACATATCTGGCTCTCTTCCGGAGGGTCGGAAGACCGATGATCCCATCACCGGCCTTCACTCGGAACGGACCGGGGCATTGACCACCGAGAGTGATTTTTACCGTGACCACACCCCGCACATTTGTTGCTTGACCTGGGTTTACGTCGTCATGGAACGCGGGTACTCACAGTAACGAGATCGCAACGACCTGTGATGACGCTGAGGGTGACCCACCCTCGCCCATCGGGTGCGATTCGAGGAGGGCCGGCATGACACGACCAGAGCGACGGGTGATCCCCCCGCCCGTTCGATGGTCGCGGCTGCCGGCCCTCCATGTCCTCACGGTTCCGGCGCCGTACGCCCCCATGGCACCGGGGCCGCATCAGCCGGGCCGGCGGCACTCACGATGCCGCCGGCCCGGCACCCCAGTGGACCTGTTCCCCCTGTGCGGGCCGAGCGCCACCCCGCACGGGGATCCACCACCCCGAGCGCGGTCCCACTGGCTCGCGGCGGACCATACGCCGCCGCGGGCCAGTGCCCGCGTCACAGCGCGAGACGCCAGGTCTGCTCGACGAGGTCATGACCGAAACTCCGGTGCGGGCCCTCCTCCACCAGCTCGAACCCCGCATGCCGGTAGACACGCCGCGCGTCCGCCAGCACGTCGTTGGTCCACAGCACGAGCTCGGCGTACCCGGCGCGTCCCGCGAACCGCACGCACTCCTCGACGAGGCGGCGGCCGATCCCGAGGCCACGGGCGCCCGGCTCGACCAGCAGCAGGCGCAGCTGCGCCGTCCGTTCGCTCTTGCGCACGCAGAAGACACAGCCCGCGGGCTCGCCGGCGACCTCGGCGATCCACGCCGCGTCGCCCGCGCCACGGCCGTCCTCGTAGTCGGCGACGACCCGGGCGACCAGCGCCTCGAAGGAGGCGTCCCAGCCGTACTCGGCGGCGTACAGCGCGCCGTGCCGCTGGACCACCCAGCCGAGGTCGCCGGGCCCGAAGGGCCGCAGCACGTACGACGGTGGGCGTGGGCGGTCGCCCAGGACCGACTCGATCGTCTCCATCGCGCCGACGAGCCGCCGCTGGTCGCCCTCTGCCAGCGTGGACAGCATCAGGCCGATCTGCTCGCCCGACCGCGCGTCCAGGTCGCGCCGCACCTCCTGCCCCCGGTCGGTCAGCCCGGCGACCTGGCGCCGCGCGTCGTCCGGCGCCCGCCCGCGGCGTACGAGCCCGTCGGTCTCGAACCGCGACAGGATGCGGCTGAGGTAGCCGGCGTCGAGGTCGAGCGACCGGCGGAGCGCCACCACCTCGTGGACGTCACCGCGCCCGAGCTCGAAGATCACCCTGGCCTCGGTCAGCGAGTACGGCGTCTCGAGAAGCCCTTCACGTACGACGCCGATGAGGGTCGTGTAGAAGCGGTTGAAGGCGCGGACCGCGTCGATCCGGTCCGGTGGCACGTCGGTTTTCATGGACCACCTCAACGATTACTTTGACGGAGTCAAAGATAATCGCGAGGCACATCGCGGTCCAGGAGAATCCCGAAAGGTCAGGCGGTGGCCGGCTCCGCGTCGGCCCGTTCGCGCAGCTCGGCGACGACCTTGCGCTCGACATAGAACGTCAGGAACGGGACGATGCCCGCCAGCACGATCAGCGCGACCCGGCTCAGGGGCCAGCGCACGCGCCGGTAGAGGTCGAACGTCGTCACGAGGTACAGCGGGTAGCAGATCATGCCGTGCGGCATGCCGACGACCGTCGACAGGAGTCCGTAGTGCGCGAAGATCTTGAGCGGTACCGCCACGAGGCACAGCACGATCAACAGCGCGCCGGTCACGTAGGCCATGACGCGGTAGCGGGTCACCGCTCCTTGCACAGGTCGTCCTTCCCTGGTGGGCCCCGCGGTCAGCGGCGCGGAGCCTCGTCGTTCAACCGGGCGAGGCGGCGGTTGTAGGCCGCCAGCTCCTCGTCGTCCTCGTCGTCGATCACACCTGCGGGCGCGGCGCGGTCCGGCACGATCGTGCCCGGCTCGTCTCCGGTGTCGCCGCGGAGCTCGTCGCGCACCATGCGCACCCACATCGCGACGACGAAGATCCCGAACATCGGCCACTCGATGACGTAGGCCCAGCTCTGCAGGTTGCCGCCCTGGGCACGCACCAACTGCCACCAGCCGGCCAGCAGGAACAGGCCGATCAGCACGATGGCGATCAGGTGGAGCCCGAGCCAGCCGGGAGTGAAGAACCGTCGCACGTATGTGAGCGTACTAGCGCCCTCAGGCCACCGCGCTTCGCCCCCGGCTCCAACATTTTTGCTACGCCCCCTTTACCGCCATATGGCAGGGATGCCACACTCGCTCCACTCTGGTGGAAGCGCTTACACCGATCTCAACAACCTGTGTAAGCGCTTCCACACAGCCAAGAAGGGCGATGAAGTGCGGCGAGAAGCCCCGAACTCCGACACGGCGCACGGGCCGACGATCTATGAGGTCGCCCGGCGCGCGGGGGTCTCGATCGCGACCGTGTCGCGGGCGCTGCGCGACACCGGACCGGTCGCACCGGCCACCCGTGCCAAGGTCATGGCGGCCGTCGAGGAGCTGCGATTCACGCCGAGCCGCCGCGGCGTGGCACTCGCCGAGGGCCGCTACGCCGCGAACGGCATCGTCTTCCCCGACCTGTCCGGCCCGTACTACGCGGAGGTCCTGCTCGGATACGAGGAGGTGGCCTCCGAACTGGGCCGTTCGGTCATCATCTTGTCCACGCGCGGGCAGTCGAACGTCCGTGAGCTGATCCGCGACCTGGCCGGCCGCGTCGACGGCCTCGTCCTGTTCGGCCAGACCGTCGACGACTCCGTCGTGGACGAGCTGACCGGCTCCGGGCTGCCGGTCGTCCTGCTCGCCCGCAGCCCCGTCTCCGGCGCCGACCTCGTGGCCTCGGAGAACATCGCCACCGCCGGAGACCTCACCGAGCACCTGCTCGGCCACGGCTACCGCGACTTCGCGATGCTCGGCGCCTCCTCGGGCGACGACGTCGGAGAGCGCTGGGCGGGCGTGACGAGGACCCTCGCCGCGCACGGCGTCGCCGCCGCGCAGCCCGTGCCCTGCGAGTTCACCGTCGACGGCGGGCTCGCCGCCGCTCGGGAGCTGCTGCGGGGCGGCTCACGGCCCGAGGCCGTGATCTGCGCCGACGACCAGGTCGCGCTCGGCATGCTGCTCGCCGCCGAAGAACTCGGCCTGAGCGTGCCGTCCGACATCGCGGTGACCGGCTGGGACGACATCATGGCCGCCCGCCACGCCCGGCCCGCCCTGACCACGGTCCGCCAACCCATGCGCGAGCTCGGTGCGCGCGCGGCCCGTGCCCTCGACGAACTCATCACCGGCGTGCGCACGACGGCACGTCATCAGACCCTCGCCACCGAGCTGGTCGTACGGACCAGCTGTGGCGAACACTCCCAGGAGGAACAGTGAGGAAGATCAGTAGCCGGGCCGCGATCGGCCTACTGGCCACCGGACTGGCGCTGAGCGGCTGCGGCCGTGGCGGCGCCACCGGCGACGACAAGGCCAAGGACGTGGGTACCGGCAAGGTGTCGGGCACCATCACCGTCTGGGCCGCGGGCAGCGAGGGCGAGCAGCTCGGCGCCTTCGCCAAGGGCTTCGAGGCCGCCAACCCGGGGGTGACCGTCAAGGTCACCCCGATGGGCATGGACGTCGTCCACGACAAGATCATCTCTGCGATCGCCGGTGGCGCGACCCCCGACGTCAGCATGATCGGTACGACCTGGATGGGCGAGCTGGCCAAGACCGGCGCCGTCGACCCCACGCCGGGCAACCTGATCGACAAGTCGCGGTTCTTCCCCGGGTCGTGGGACACCGTGCAGTTCAACGGGACCGCGTACGGCGTGCCGTGGTACGTCGAGACCCGCGCCTTCTACTACCGGACCGACCTGGCCACCAAGGCGGGCGTCAAGCCGCCGGCGACCTGGCAGGACACCCAAGCCTTCGCCAAGGCCGTCAAGGACAAGGCCGGGGCATCCCAGGGCGTCTACCAGAACTACACGGTCGGGAGCTGGCAGGAGCTGCTGCCCCTCGTGTGGCAGGCCGGCGGCGACATCCTCGCCAACGGCAAGTGGACCTTCGACACCCCGCAGATGGTGCAGGCCCTCACCCAGTTCCAGTCCTTCTACAAGGCGGGCACCGCGCCGAACAAGGTCGACGAGGGCGCGTTCCCGCAGAACTTCATCAAGGGCCAGGCCGCGGCGTTCTACTCCGGCCCCTGGATGATCTACGCGCTGGACAAGGACGGCGGCGCCGGCTTCGACAAGAAGTACGACGTCTCCCCGTACCCCAAGGGCAGCACCGGCGGCACGTCCCTGATGGGCGGCGGCGACATGGTGGTGTTCAAGAAGTCCAAGAACCGCGATGCCGCGTGGCGCTTCGTCCAGTGGCTCAGTGACCAGAAGACGCAGGTCAAGTGGTTCCAGTCGGTCAAGGACCTGCCGGCCGTGGAGAGCGCGTGGCAGGACCCGGCGCTGACCGCCGACAAGCGCGTCGCGGTGTTCGGTGAGGCGCTGAAGACCGCCAAGACCCCGCCGCCGTACGCGACCTGGGACCAGGTCGCCCACGTCCTCGAGACCGAGATCCAGAAGGTCGCCCTGAACAAGGAGAGCCCGGCCGACGCCGCGAAGGCGATGCAGAGCAAGGCCGGACCGCTCGGCACGGGCAGCTGACGTGTCAACGGCCACAGCGCCCCGGCGGAGGGCCGGCCTGGCGTCACCTGACGCCGGGCCGCGCCCCCGCCGGGGCGGCGGCCGGCTCATGGCCTGGGTCTTCGCCGCACCGTTCCTGATCCTGTTCGTGGTGATGTACGCCGGTCCGCTGTTCGCCGGGTTCGGGATGAGCTTCACCGATCTGCACAGCACCGACGTACGGACCCCGCTGAGCGTCAACGGCGTCGGCCTGTCCAACTACCAGCGGCTGCTGCACGACGACGCGATGCGCAAGGCCGCCTGGAACACCTTCTTCTTCGTGGCGACCGGCGTGCCGCTGACCATCATCGTGGGCCTCGCCGCCGCGGTGGTCCTGCACTCGGGGATCAGCAAGGCCCGTACGTTCTTCCGCGCCGGCTACTTCCTGCCGCAGGTCACGAGCATCATCGGCATCGCGGTCGCCTGGCGGTTCCTGCTCGACCCGCAGTCCGGCCTGGTCAACGAGGCGCTCGGGCTGTTCGGCGTACACGGGCCCGCGTGGCTGGCCGACGAGCACACCGCGCTGCCCTCGCTGGTGGTGATGGCGGGCTGGCGGGGCTTCGGCTTCGACATGGTGATCTTCCTCGCCGCGCTGCAGGGCGTACCGCGTGAGCTGTACGAGGCCGCCGACGTGGACGGCGCGGGCCGGTGGGCGAAGTTCCGCAAGATCACGATGCCGATGCTCCGGCCTGCACTGCTGTTCACGGCCGTCTACTCGACGATCGGCTACATGCAGTTCTTCGAGGAGCCGTTCGTGATGACGAAGGGCGGGCCGCTCGACAGCACGCTTTCCGCGTCGTACGCGATCTACTTCCAGTTCGGCGCGGGCAACTACGGCTACGCCGGAGCCGCCGCGAGCGTGCTCTTCACCGTGATCGTCGCCCTGTCCTTCTTCCAGTTCCGCGTCCTGCGGCCGAAACACCACTGAGGCGGCCCCGATGATCAAAAAAGCCGTCCTGTACATCCTGCTGACCGTGGGTCTCGGCATCGTCGTCACACCGTTCGGCTGGGCCGTGCTCAGCTCCTTCAAGCCCGAGCAGGAGATCCGGCAGAACCCGCCGACGTTCCTGCCCGCGCATCCGACGCTGGCGGGTTACCGGGAGCTGTTCCAGCGGCTGGACCTGTTCACGGTGTTCGCCAACAGCGTCCTGGTCGCGGTCATCATCGTGGCCTCCAACATGCTGTTCTGCTCGATGGTGGCCTACGCGCTGACCAAGCTGCCGTTCCGCGCGCGCAACCTGGTCTTCTCGCTGATCATGATCCAGATGATGGTGCCGGCCATCGTGCTGGTGGTCCCGCAGTTCGTCGTCGTGGCCAACCTCGGCATCGTCAACACGATCCTCGGCATCGTCCTGCCGTACCTCGTGATGCCGCTCGGCATCTTCTTGATGCGGCAGTTCATGGCCGAGATCCCGGACGACCTCGTGCACGCGGCGCGCATCGACGGCGCCGGGGAGTTCCGGATCTTCTTCCGCGTCGTGATGCCCCTGTGCAAGCCGCCGCTGGCGACGCTCAGCCTGATCACGTTCCTGGCGGCCTGGAACAACTTCCTGTGGCCGGCGGTCGTCGCCCAGACGCAGGACAAGTACACCCTGCCCGTCGCGCTCGCCATCTTCTCCAACCAGGAGGCCACGCACTACGGACTGCTCCTCGCCGGAGCCGTCGTCGTCGTGGCACCCGTCGTCGTCCTCTTCCTCGCACTGCAGCGCTTCTTCGTCGAAGGCATCGCGCAAACCGGTATCAAATAGCGCCCTCCGGGAGTCCCCCCATGAGATTCACCCGATCAGCAGCCCTCGCCTGTACGGTCACCGCGATGGTCGGCGCAGCCGCGCCCGGCGCGTCGGGCGCGCCGTCCGGCTCCTCCGGCGACCTGCGGACGTACGCCGCCGACACCTGGCGGTCGCTGACCGCCATGACCGACCCGGCCACCGGCCTGCCCGCCGACAAGATCAGCGGAGACCTGAAGACCCCCGCCACGGTCACCTCGCCGACCAACATCGGCGCGTACATGTGGAGCACCATCTCGGCGCGCGACCTCGGGCTGATCTCGGCGCAGGAGGCGGAGAGCCGCGTCGAGCGCACGCTCGCCTCGCTGGGCAAGCTCGACCGTCACGCTCCGGACGGCCAGTTCTACAACTGGTACGACCCGAAGACCCTGCAGCTGGTGCACAAATGGCCGGACGACGGCAGCACGGTGCTGCCGTTCCTGTCGAGCGTCGACAACGGCTGGCTGGCGACCTCCCTGATGATGGTGCGCAACGCCATGCCGAAGGAGCGCGCCACCGCCCAGAAGATCCTCTCCGGGATGAACTTCAAGGCCTACTACGACCCGGTGGCGGCCACCAACGGCACCGGGCTGCTGCGCGGCGGGTTCTGGCCGGACGACCCGGCCCCGACCTGCTCCATCAAGGCCGACTACCTCGGCACCGGTACGCCCGTCTACCAGACCTGCCACACCTACGGTTCGCCCGGTGAGACGCGCATCGCCACGTACGTCGGCATCGCGATGGGCCAGCTCCCGCCGGAGCACTACTTCGGGCTGCTGCGCACGCTCGGCGACACCGGCTGCGACTACGGCTGGCAGGAGCAGAAGCCGCAGGGCGACACCAAGACGTACCTCGGCATCAAGACCTACGAGGGCACGTACGGCTACCGCGGCATGCGGTTCGTCCCGATCTGGGGCGGCAGCATGTTCGAGGAGCTCATGCCCGACCTGTTCGCGCCCGAGCAGCAGTGGGCGCCCAAGAGCTGGGGCGCCAACCACCCGGTGTTCGTCGCCGCGCAGATCGAGCACGGTATGGACGAGGCCAAGTACGGCTACTGGGGCTTCTCGCCGTCGAGCGACCCGTACGGCGGCTACAAGGCGTACGGCATCGACGCGATCGGGATGCAGTCCGACGGCTACGCGTCCGACGAGGAGAACACCCTCGTCGACTACGGCTACGACGGCTGCCGTCCGGCCCAGCCGCTGCCGACCTCCTACGGCGACGGCATCGTCACCCCGCACGCGTCCTTCCTGGCCATGACGTACGCGCCGGACGCCGCGCTCGCCAACCTGACCAAGCTGAAGAAGAACTTCGACGCGTACGGTCCGGGCGGGTTCTACGACGCCGTCGCGGTCCGCAGCGGCAAGGTCGCCAAGACCTACCTGGCGCTCGACCAGGGAATGATCATGGCGGTCCTCGGCAACCGGTTCGCACACGACGACATGCACCGTTACTTCGCCGCCGGTGAGGCCCAGCGCAAGCTGGCCCCGGTCCTGCGTCTGGAGGACTGGGCCATCGTCCCGCCCTCCGCAGCCGACCGCGCCCGGCTCGGTCTCGACTAGCCGGATTTTCGAAAGAACCAACGACTCGGGGAGAGAGAACTCATGACCGACCTGTCCGCTGACCAGGCGCGGCGTGACTGGCAGGCCCGTATCTACCAGGCGTCCGGCGAGATGGACGCCGCGGCGGAGGTGCGGCTCACCGCTCCGGAGGGGCTGCGCGCGACCGAAGGTGTGTCGCGCGTCAGCCTGTCCTGGGAGCCGGTGGACGGCGCCATCGGCTACCTCGTGCACCGATCCGCCGCCGCGGACGGCCCGTTCGAGCCGATCCGCCAGGACGACGTCGACGTTCCGGCCGTCCCCGGACGCGGCTACACCGACACCGGCACGGACGGCGCCCACTGGTACGCCGTCGCCGCCATCTCCACGATGGACGCGATCGGCCCGCTGTCCGAGCCGGTCCCGGCGGCGCCGCTCGGCGTCAAGGACGCGGCGCCGGAGGTCACGGTGAGCGTCGACGCCGGCCGGGTGACGCGGAAGCTTCCGCGTCCCTGGCGGCACATGATCGGCTCGGAGCACCTGTCGTACATGCTGTCCACGGACACGTCCGGCGGGCGGCCGATCGGCGCCGAGCTGACCGAGGCGTTGCGGACCATGCACGACGAGCTGGGCGTCCAGACCGTGCGCGCGCACGCCATCCTGGGCGACGACCTCGGTGTCTACCGCGAGGTGGACGGCGAGCCGGTGCACGACTTCAGCGGCGTCGACGAGGTCTACGACACGATCATGTCGTTCGGCATGCGGCCGATCGTCGAGCTGTCGTTCATGCCGCGCGACCTGGCGACCGACACGACCAAGACGGTCTTCGGCTACCAGGCGATCATCTCGCCGCCGAAGGACTACGACCGCTGGGGCGACCTGATCCGGGCCCTCGTCGTCCACCTCGTGGACCGGTACGGCCTCGAGGAGGTGCGCGACAACTGGGCGTTCGAGGTCTGGAACGAGGCAAACCTGGAGGTGTTCTGGAGCGGCACGCCGGAGGAGTTCCTGCGGCTGTACGACGTCACGGCGGCGGCCGTGAAGAGCGTCCACCCCGACCTGCTGGTCGGCGGCCCGTCCTCGGCGGCCAACGGCTGGGTGGAGGAGCTGCTCACCCACGTCGACGCGTCGGGCGCGGCGCTGGACTTCATCTCGACGCACACGTACGGGAACGCCCCGCTCGACTGGCGGCCCGCGCTGGAGCGGCACGGCCGTGAGGGCACCCCGATCTGGTGGACGGAGTGGGGCCCCACGCCCACGCACTTCCACGGCATCGGCGACGGCCCGTTCGGCGCGACCTTCCTGCTGCACGGCATGAAGTCGGCGGCCGGCCGGGTCGACTCGCTGGCGCACTGGGTGGCCTCGGACCACTTCGAGGAGCTGGGCCGTCCGCCGGCGCTGTTCCACGGCGGGTTCGGCCTGTTCACCGTCGGCAACCTGCGCAAGCCCCGTTTCTGGGCGCTGACCCTGGCCGACCGGCTCGGCGACGAGGAGCTCCACACCGACGTGGACGGCGACGTCGCCGGGGTCGAGTCCTGGGCGGCGCGCGGCGAGGGCCGGGTCGGCGTACTGGTCTGGAACGGCACGCTGCAGCAGTCGCAGGCGGGCGGCGAGCCGTTGCTGAACCGGTCGGTCACGGTCACCGTGGCGGACCTGCCGGCGGGTGAGTACGAGGTCCGGCACCACCGGATCGACGAGTCCCACTCCAACATCCGCGCCGTCTGGCGGCACGTCGGCGGCGACGCCGAGTGGCCGACCGGCGAGCAGTGGGACGAGCTGCGGGCGGCCGACGCGCTGGCCGAGTTCGCCCCGCCGCAGCGCGTACGCACGTCGGGCGAGCCGGTCACCTTCCGGTTCGGGCTGCCCATGCCGGGCGTGTCGTACCTGGAGTTCGTCCGCTCGGGTACCTGAGCGGATCATGCCTCCGGCCGCGAGGCCGGGGACATCTCCTCACCCGGGTTCACCTGGGGCACTGGAGGGCTCGGGTGAGGAGATGCGGGCAGCTCAAGGATGGACTGCGCGCGGGCGGATCGGGACGTCGCGGGCGTACTCCTCCAGCGCGTGGGCCAGCCAGCCCGCCGTACGTGCGACGGCGAAGACCGCCTCGCCCGCGCCGCGCGGCATCCCGGACACGGCGGTGAGCGTGGCCAGCGCGAAGTCGAGGTTCATCGCCGGCAACCGCCGGGAGCGCGCGTCCGCAAGGGCCGCCTCGGCGACGGCCAGGCGCGGGTGACCATCCGCCGCCGCGCGTACCCGGTCGAAGAGATGGGGCGCCCGCGCGTCACCGGCACGGTGGACGCCGTGCCCGAACCCGGGCAGCCGGTCGCCGCGGCGCAGCCGCCCGCCGATGACACGCGCGGCGTCACCGGGCTCGGCGATCTCGGCGAGGAGCGTCTCGACCGCCAGTGACTCGCCGCCGTGCAGCGCGCCGCCGAGCACGCCCAGACCCGTGCTGACGACCGCGTACGGGTCGGCGCGCACGGACGCCGCGACGCGCGCGGCCAGCGTGGAGGCGGCCAGCTCGTGGTCGGCGAGCAGGACCAGGGCCGACCGCAACGCCGCGGCCGGGGCCGCGTCCGGTGCCGTACCGGTCAGCCGCGTCCACAGCCGATCCGCGATCGACGTGCCGTCCGCGGCGACGCCCGGCAGCGCGTCGACCATGCCCGCGACGAGGTTGCGCCCGGCGCCGACCACGGCGGCAGGGTCGAGGGTGAGCCGCAGCGGATCGGCCGTGGCGAGGGCCACCGTGATCACCTGAAGGCGTTCGAGCGGCAGGGTTCCCTCCGGCAGCCCGGACTGCGCGGCGCGCGCGACGCGTACCGCCTCCGGTACGGCACGCCACGGCTCGCGATCGCCGTCCCACTCCCCCGTCCACAGCCAGTGCGCGACGTCCTCGAACCCCTCCGCCCCGGCCAGGGCGAGCGCGTCGCGGCCCCGGTAGTACGGGCGGCCGTCCTCGAGCACGGTGATGCGCGACTCGATCACCGGCAGGGTCGGAGAGCGGCGCGGCCGTCCGCGCCGGGCCAGCTCCTCGACCTCGGCGGGATCGAACAGGCTGCGCCTGCCGTCCGGCGACCGGCGCCGGCGCAGCACGCCCCGGCTCACGTAGGCGTACAGCGTCGCGGTCTTGACCCCGAGCCGCTCCGCCGCGCGTCCGGCGTCGATCCACTCGTCTGCCACGTGCTCGATCGTCCCATGTGGATGATGTCGGATTCTCGCGTGCGCGGCGGTACGCCGGTTGGTAGGAAGGACCTATGGACGTCGCGATCGGATCGCTGGAAACCCCGCTGGGCCGGGTCACCTACGCCTGCACGCCCATCGGGGTGAGCGGGCTGGCGTTCATCGACAGCCCCCGCGAGCTCGCACGCCTGCGCGCCGGGCTTCCGGTCGTCGACGCGCCCGACCGTACCGACATCGTGCGCGACCGGCTGGCCGCCTACTTCGCGGGCGAGCACGACGGCTTCGACCTGCCGATCGACTGGCGCCACACCTCCGGCGTGCAGCGCGAGGTACTCGAGAAGCTCTACACCGGCGTCCCGTACGGCCGGACCGTCACGTACGGCGGGCTCGCCGGCCTGGCCGGCGCCGACTGCGGCGCCCGCGGGATCGGAACCATCATGGGCTCCAACCCGATCGCGATCATCGTCCCCTGCCACCGCGTGGTGGCCTCCGACGGTCTCGGCGGCTACAGCGGCAGCAGCGGCGTCGAGGTCAAGCGCTGGCTCCTCACGCTCGAGGGCTCCGTCCCCGCCACCCTCGACTGGGACCCGGACTCCGGCCCCAAGGCCTCCTAGGACTCTTCGTCGGTCTCGGGGCGGGAGGCGGTCATCCGCTGGACGCCGGCCTTGACGGCGCCGAAGATCGCGCCCTCCATGGCCGCAGCGACCAGGACCTCGGCCCAGCCGCGTTCGAAGTCGGTGGCGTCGGGGGTGTCCCGATCCCCCGCCGTGAGCTTCCAGACCCGTTTGAAGACGGCTCCGGCGACGATTCCGGCGAGCATCGAGGTCCCGATGGTGACCGGTTTGGCGACGATCTTGTTCACAGCGTCCTCCCCACGGGCGAGAGCCTCTGCCGTCGTTATTCCCCGGAGGAGGGGACCACGCTCAACGCGTCGTACCGGACTCCGGTGCGTTCCTCGGAGGCCTCCCACAGGCGGCGGCCGGCCCCGGCGCTCGCGGCGCGCGGGTGGGTCGGGACCCGGCGGGGCGCGCCACGGCTCTGCCCGAGGCCGCGCGGCCCGTAACACTGCCCGCCGCGTACGTCCGGGGCGGTGGCCGCGAGGAGAGACGGCTGGGCGCCCGCGGCGTCGGACTGGGCGATCGTCAGGTTGACCAGGCCGTACAGGGCCTCGCGCGCCTTGTTGCCGTGCATCCGCGGGCCGGCCTGCTGGAGGTTGGTCGCGGCGTACCCGGGGTGGACGGCGACGCTGGTGAGGCGTTCGCCGGCCCGGCGGTCGAGCTCCTTGGCGAAGACCAGGTTGGCCAGCTTGGACTCGCAGTAGGCGGACCAGCGCCGGTAGCCGCGCTCGCGATCGTCGATGGTCATCCGGCCGAGCCAGTGCATCATGCTCGTGACGGTCACGACCCGCGCGCCGGGGCTCTCGAGCAGGGCGGGCAGCAGGAGGCCCGTGAGGGCGAAGTGACCGAGGTGGTTCGTGCCGAACTGCATCTCGAACCCGTCCGCGGTCGTGCCGTGCGGCAGCGCCATCACGCCCGCGTTGTTGATCAGGATGTCCAGGGGCGCGCCGTGCTCCTTCGCGAAGGCGCGTACCGAGGCCAGGTCGGCGAGGTCGAGCGAGCCGGCCGAGACCTCGGCGCCGGGCACCGCCTCGCGGATCGTGGTCAGGGCCCGCCCGGCGCGTTCGGCGCTGCGGCAGGCGAGCACGACCGTGGCGCCGTGCCGGGCCAGCTCGAGCGCGGTCTGAAGGCCCAGCCCGCTGTTCGCACCGGTGACGATCGCCTTCTTCCCCGTCAGGTCGGGAATGTCATCAGTAGTCCACTTGGCCATCGTTCGCCACCTCCGCGTAGGCGGCCATAGTAGGGATCCCCGGGCCGGAAATCTCGTTGTGATGATCACCGTCGCCCGGTTACCGTCCAGTCCGGTGTCCGCGAAGCGACAGGGGGATCTCATGCCTCTCGGGACGGCCACGGCTCACGCCTCACCACGGGAGCCCGGCATCCGCTGACCCGGCTCGGATCACGGGGCGTTCCCCGATCCGACCGGCACGCCCGAGCTCCCGGGTGCGGGCCTTCAAGGCCGCTTTAACATCTCCCGAGGAGCCCTTCTTGCCTGCCCTCATGCCCGCACGTCTGGGCGCGGACTTCACCAAACTCTGGGCGGCCGCGGCCGTCTCCACCGTCGGCGACGGTGTCACGATGGTCGCCGGGCCGCTGCTCGCCGCCACCCTCACCCGTGACCCGGCGCTGGTGGCCGGCGCGGCGTTCGCCCAGGCCCTGCCCTCCCTGCTGTTCTCCCTGGCCGGCGGCGCGTACGTCGACCGGGTGGACCGGCAGCGGCTGATCCTGGTCATCGACCTGCTGCGCGGCGCCGTACTCGCCGGGCTGGCCGTGCTGGTCGCGACCGGCGTGCTGTCCATCCCGCTGCTGTACGCGGTGTTCTTCCTGCTCGGTACGGGCGAGACCGTCGCCGACACCGCCTCGGTGGCACGGCTGCCCGCGATCGTGGCGCCCGGCGACCTGGCGTCGGCGAACGCCCGGCTGATGGCGACCTTCACCGTCGGCAACCAGTTCGTCGCCAAGCCCGTGGGCGCCGGGCTGTTCGCGCTGGCCGCGGCGCTGCCGTTCGGGCTCGACGCCGCGTCCTTCGTCGTGGCGGCCACGCTGATCGCGTCGATGCGGCCGGTCCCCGCCGAGCGCCCGGCCCGTACCGGCATCGGTGAGGGCGTCCGGTGGCTGTGGTCCCACCGGTTCCTGCGGACGCTGGCGCTCTCGATGGCCGTGGCGAACCTCGCGTTCTGCGGGGCGTTCGCGGTCTTCGTCGTCTACGCCCGCGTACGGCTCGGGGTGTCGGCGGTCGGCTACGGCCTGCTGCTCACGACCTTCGGCGTCGGCGGTCTGGCCGGTACGGGCGCGGCCCGGGGGCTGCGGGACCGGTTCGGCGCCACCGCCCTGCTGCGCGCCGGGCTGGTCGTGGAGACCACGACGCATCTCATGCTCGCCTGGACCCGTGAGGTGTGGTTGGCCGCCGCCGTCCTGGTCGTGTTCGGCGTGCACACGATGGTGTGGGGAGTGATCGCGACGACGGTACGCCAGCGGGCCACGCCCGGGCACCTGCTCGGGCGGGTCGGCGGCGCGTACGCGCTGCTCGACTCCTGCGGCACGCTCGCCGGGATGCTGCTCGGCGGGCTGCTGGCCCACGCGCTGGGGATCACGGCGCCGTTCTGGGCCGCCGGCGCGGTGACGGCGCTGGTCACGGCGGTGGCGTGGCGGCCGCTCTCGGGGGGCGATACGCCGCGCGGGTGACGAGGTCCACGCGATCGGGTCGGGCGCTGTCGATAATGGGATCATGACGTCGCAGGTCATCGTCCCGCACCGGCCCGGTCCGCTGCTCGACGTCCCGAAGGGGGACCGTCCGGGCCAGGAGGACCCGCCGGAGGCCATCGTCGGCCTGCCGGAGGCCGTGCTGGCCGCCGGCGGTGCCGTCCTGCTCCCGGCGGTCCTTCTCCTGGGACTGCCCGGCTGGCTGAGCGTGGTCGCGGTCGGCTGCCTGGCCCTCGGCCTCGCGCTGCCCGCCAACGCCGCGCTGCTGCGGATGCTGCGCCGCCGCGCCGGACGGCGGCGCCAGGGCACCCTCGACCAGGGCACCGTTCTCGACGTGTCCGACGCGACGGTACGCCGGCTCGTCACCGCGTACCGGCGGCTGGAGCGCACGGCCGGGCCGGGCATGGCGCGCGACGCCGGGCACCTCGCGGTGACCGAGGCCGCCGCGCTGCTGGCCGGCCGTACCCCGGAGGGCTCCGAGGAGGAGTACGTCGCGCTCCGCGCGGAGGCCGTCTCCGCCCTGGCCGACCGGCTCGCCGAGGGACCGGTCATGCCGGTCGAACTCGTCGGCGCCGACGCGCTCGCCCGGATCAAGGCACTGCTCGCCTAGATGCGGCAGCCCGGTCACCGCGCTGAGAGCGAGGGGTCGAAGGCCGCCGCGACGAGGCGGATGATGTACGGGGTCTCCGAGCCGTCGCGGTTCCCGGTCGGGTCGAGGTCGTAGACGAGGACGCGGCTGAGGTCACGCGTGGCGAACATCCCGCTGGTGTAGCCGGTGACGGAGCCGGACTTGCCCCAGGTCGTGACGCCGTTCGACCACGTCGTACGCTCCAGGCCCGCGCTGTAGCAGGCCCGGCCGGCGGTCGGGTCGCCCGGGACGTGGCAGTTGTCGGTGCCCGGGTACGCGACGTCCGGCACGGTGAACATCGCCTCGAGCTGCGGACGCGGCACGACCCGGCCCGCGTACAGGGCGGTGAGGAAGCGCGTGAGGTCCCCGGCGCTGGAGATCAGCCCGCCCTCCGCCCACGACCACGGGCTCTGCTCGGTGACGTCGACGAGCTCCCCGTCCACCCGTACGTACCCGTGGGCGTGCGGCCCGGGCAGCCGCGGGTCACGGCGGTCCGGCACGACGGTGTCCCGCAGCCCGAGCGGGCCGGTGATCCGCGCCGCCACCTCGTGGGCGTACGACCGGCCGGTGACCTTCTCGATCAGCATCCCGGCGACGAAGTAGTTCGTGCCGTTGTAGTCCTGCCGGCTCCCCGGCGCGAACGCCATCGGCCGGGCGGTCGCGTCCGCCACCACCTGCTCCGGTGTCCAGCCGTCGAAGCGGTGCGCGACGAACCACGCGGCGTCGCTCCGCTCGAGGTCGGCCTCTGGCAGGCCGCTGGTGTGGTTCAGCAGCTGCCGGACCGTGATGTCCGGGTACGCGGCGGGCAGCAGGCCGGGCAGGTACTGCTGGACCGGCCGGTCGAGGTCGACCCGGTGCTCGGCCACGAGCTGCAGCACGATCGCGGCAGTGAACACCTTGCTGATGCTCGCGATCCGATAGCGCCCGGCGGCGGGCACCGGCCGCCCGGTCCGTACGTCGGCGACCCCGGACGTCCCTTGCCAGCGCCCGGCGGTACCGCTCACGCGTACCAGCGCCCCGGTCACGGTGGGGCTCGGCAGGCCGTCGATCGCCCGGTGGAACGCCGCCGGGTCCAGCGGCGGCAGGCCCGTACCCGCCTCAGACGGCGCGGGCAGGCCGGCGGCCAGAACGGCGATCGCGAACAGCGTTTTCCTCACGATGGCATCTCCTTCGATCGCCTTCGATCCTCGCGATCGAGGCCATCGGAGGGATCGCCCGTACCGGCGAAATTCGGCCCTCACCGGTACGGGGGATGGACGCCCGGTTCCTCCCCCGGCGCGGCTACTGCAGGAAGAGCGCGTACTCGGCGATCCGGTCGAGCAGGTGCGGCGGAAGGCCGGTGGAGATCAGCAGGTCCTCACACGACACGAACGGCCCCCGCTGGTCGCGCAGCTCGACGATCCGCCCGGCGGTCATCGCGTCGATGCCGGGCAGCCCGGTCAGCGCCGGCGCCGGGACCTGGTTGACCGCGATGAGCCCGCCGTCGTCGTAGGCGCGCGGCTCGTCGGGGCGGCCGATCCGCAGCTCGTACGCGAGCGCCGGATTGTCCTCGGCGAGCTGCCGGGCCTGGCTCCGCAGCTCACGCCGGTGCACCGCGGCCTGCCGCGCGGCGTGGTTGCGCGCGATGCCCAGGTCGGGCGTGAAGACCCGGCGCCGGAGCGCGAACGCCTGGACGGTACCGCCCAGCCACGCGACGGAGACGCCGACCCCGATGACCCCGTTGACGGCGTCCGGCGGATGCGGGCCGAACGCGTTGGCGCCGACGAACAGCACCACCACGCAGACCGCGTAGACCCCCGCCGAGACGGCGACCGCCCGCGACCGCAGCCGTACGGCGGCATGCCCGATCGTCACCGGCGCGAGAATACCGAGGCTGACCAGCGGAACCAGCGCCCACGGAACGCTCCAGCCCGGCCCCTTCGCGGCCCGGATCCGAGGCGGCGGCGATCCCGCGTTCACGGCATCTCCCCTTCGGGAATCCGACCGGGCAACACGCGGCGAAGGCGCTCGAACGGGCGGCGCGGCCTGCCGCCTGCGATCTCGGCCACGAACTTCTCCGGCGAGCACACCGGGACGCCGTAGGCCCTCGCCCGCGCCAGCCGGGGCTCGGCGGCGTCGACGGGACCGGCGAGCACGACGTGCGTGACCCGGGCCGTGAGGTCCCACGCGATCTCCACCCCGAACGCGACGGCCAGCCCGCGCAGGTCGTCGGCCGCGGGCCCGCTCCCCAGCACCAGGACCTGACGACCCGGCGCCGTGATCCCGCCGCCCTCATCGGCGACGCGCCGCATGAACTCCAGCAGCGCCCGGTGAAGTCCCTCGATCTCGGCGCACGACGTCTCGACACGGCTCGCGTGCCCGGCCAGCCCGCACGCCTCTTCGTCGGTGATCGTCCCGTCGGCGAGTGCCTCGGCCAGCAACGCGACGTACGCGGTGCAGGCCGCCCCCTCCGGCGGTACGTCTTCGCGGGCTCCCACCGTGATGGGAACGACCACGCTCATAACGGCCCCCAGCGCCGCGGACGCCTCGTCATCGCCCCCGGCTAAGACGAAGACGCCGCAGCCATGGGACCGGTTTACGGCACCGGTTCGAGGCGAATGATTACGGACTTGGAGGTCGGGGTGTTACTGATGTCCGCGGTGCTGTCCAGGGGCACCAGAACGTTCGTCTCGGGGAAGTAGGCGGCGGCACAACCTCGGGCCGTCGGGTAGGCGACCACGCGGAACTCCGGGGCGCGGCGTTCGACGCCGTCCGGCCATTCGCCGACCAGGTCCACGAGGTCGCCGTCCGCGATCTTCAGGGTGGCCAGGTCGTCGGGGTTGACGAAGACCACGCGTCGGCCGGCGCGAACGCCGCGATAGCGGTCGTCGAGGCCGTAGATCGTGGTGTTGTACTGGTCGTGGCTGCGGACCGTCTGCAGGAGCAGCCGCCCCGGCGGTACGCGCAGCACCTCGAGCGCGTTGACGGAGAGCTGGGCCTTGCCGGACGCGGTCGGGAACCTCCGCTCGTCGCGTGGCGCGTGCGGGAGGGTGAAGCCGCCCGGATGCTGGATGCGGGCGTTGTAGTCGTCGAAGCCCGGCACCACGCGCGAGACGTGGTCGCGGATCACGCCGTAGTCCGCCTCCAGCGCCGCCCAGTCGACGACCGACCCGGGCAGTACGGCGCGTGCCAGGCGGCAGACGATCGCGACCTCGGACAGCAGGTGCTCGGACGCGGGCGCCAGCCGGCCGCGCGAGGCGTGCACCATGCCCATCGAGTCCTCGACCGACACGAACTGCGGGCCGCTCGCCTGGGTGTCGGCCTCGGTACGGCCCAGCGTCGGCAGGATCAGCGCCTGCTCGCCGGCGACCGCGTGGGAGCGGTTCAGTTTGGTCGACACCTGGACGGTGAGCCGGCAGGCCCGCATCGCCGCCTCGGTGACCGCGGAGTCCGGGGCGGCGCGGACGAAGTTGCCGCCCATGCCGAAGAACACCCGGGCGCGGCCGTCGCGCATCGCGCGGATCGTCTCGACGGTGTCGAAGCCGTGCTCGCGCGGCGGCTCGAAGCCGAACTCCGCGGACAGCGCGTCGAGGAACCGCGCGGGCGGCTTCTCGTAGATGCCCATGGTCCGGTCGCCCTGGACGTTGGAGTGCCCGCGTACGGGACACACCCCCGCGCCCGTACGGCCGACGTTGCCGCGCAGCAGGAGGAAGTTGACGATCTCCCGGATCGTCGGCACGGAGTTCTTGTGCTGGGTGAGGCCCATCGCCCAGCAGACCACGATCCGCTCCGCGCGCAGGACCTCGGCGAACGCCTCCTCGATCCGCTCCCGGGTCAGCCCGGTCGCGGCCAGGACCTCGTCCCAGTCGAGCGCGCCCAGATGGGCCGCGACGTCCTCGAACCCGACGGTGTGCTCGGCCAGGAAGTCGCGGTCGACGGCGTCCGCGTCGACCAGCATGCGGTTCAGCGCCTGGAACAGCGCCAGGTCGCCGTTGACGCGAATCTGCAGGAACAGGTCGGCGAGTGCCGAGCCGCGCCCGACCACGCCGGAGGGCCGCTGCGGGTTCTTGAACCGGATCAGCCCGGCCTCCGGCAGCGGATTCACCGCGACGATCCGCGCGCCGGACCGCTTGGCCTTCTCCAGTGCCGTCAGCATCCGCGGGTGGTTCGTGCCCGGGTTCTGGCCGACGACGAAGATCAGGTCGGCCTGGTAGAGGTCCTCGAGGAGAACGGAGCCCTTGCCGACGCCCAGCGTCTCGGTCAGGGCCGAGCCCGACGACTCGTGGCACATGTTCGAGCAGTCCGGCAGGTTGTTCGTGCCGAACTCCCGCACGAACAGCTGGTACGCGAACGCGGCCTCGTTGCTCGTACGGCCCGAGGTGTAGAAGACCGCCTCGTCCGGGGATTCGAGCGCGGTCAGCTCGGCCGCGACCAGGGCGAACGCCTCGTCCCACGTGACCGGCTCGTAGTGGTCCGAGCCCGCGCGCCGCAGCATCGGCTCCGTCAGCCGGCCCTGCTGCCCCAGCCAGTGATCGGTGCGTTCGGCCAGCTCCGACAGCGGGTGCCCGGCGAAGAACTCCCGAGTGATCCGCCGGGTCGTGGCCTCTTCCGCCACCGCCTTGGCGCCGTTCTCGCAGAACTCCGCGACGTGCCGCCGCTCGCCCTCCGGCCACGCGCAGCCGGGGCAGTCGAACCCCTGCTTCTGGTTCACCCGCAGGAGCGTCAGCGCGGTACGCCGGGCGCCCATCTGCTCGAGCGACATGCCCAGCCCGGCGCGTACGCCCGGCAGGCCCGCCGCCTCCTTCTTCGGCGGCGTGACCTCCAGGCCGCCGTCATCGACGTCATGCTCCGGTGGCCTGCGCCGCGCCATCGTGCGTCTCCCGTCCTCGGTACGGCCGTTGAGGTCCACGATCACACGTTCACCCGCGCGAGGCCACCAGAGATCGCGATGCCGGGAAGGCTCAGCTCCACAGGCCGGTGAGGCGTACGGCCTCGTCCGGCGTTGCGGCGCGCGTGAGCCCGGGCAGGGGCCGACCGTCGGCGTCGAGGAGCCGCCAGCCGCCGAGCTGGACGACCGGTACGGTGCCGCGCCGCATGGCCATCGCGAGCTCGGACAGAGTGCCCCATGATCCGCCGACCACGATGACGGCGTCGGCGGAGCCGACGATCGCGGCGTTGCGCGCCTGGCCCATGCCGGTCGCGACGGCGGCGGTCAGGCCCGGGTGGGCCTCGGCCCGGTCCGAGCCGGACAGCACGCCGACGACCGTACCTCCGGCGGAGCGCGCCCCATCGGTCACGCCCGCCATCACACCGCCGTAGCCGCCGCAGAGCACGACGGCGCCGCGCGTGGCCAGCAGCCTGCCGACCTCGTACGCGTCGTCGCGCTCCGCGTCGGTGCAGTCACGGGGACCGCACACGGCGACCTGGATCAGGGCAGGGACCGCTCGATCGCCTGCACGACCTCGTCGGTCTCGGGCTCGGCCTGCGGGTGGAACCGGGCCACGACCGAGCCGTCCGTACCGATGAGGAACTTCTCGAAGTTCCACCGGATGTCGCCGGTGTGCCCGGAGGCGTCGGGGGTGTCGACGAGACCGGAGTAGAGCGCGTGCCGGCCCTCGCCGTTCACCTCGACCTTCTCGGTCATGGGGAAGCTGACGCCGTAGGTCGCCGAGCAGAACTCCGCGATCTCACCGGACGTCCCGGGCTCCTGCCCCATGAACTGGTTGCACGGCACGCCGAGCACGGTGAACCCGCGGTCGGCGTAGGTCTCCTGGAGCCGCTGGAGTCCCTCGTACTGGGGGGTGAGGCCGCACTTGGATGCGACGTTCACCAGGAGTACCGCCTTGCCGCGATACTGCCCCAGGTCGGCGGGTCCGCCGTTCAGGCTCTCGATGTCCACGTCATAGATCGACACGAGCCCGATCCTAGCGAGGTCCTACAGTTGGGAGATGGGCGACATTCGGGTCGGCACCGCGTCCTGGACCGACCGGACGCTGCTCGAGTCGGGCTGGTACCCGCCCGAGGCCAAGACGGCCGAGCAGCGCCTGCGGTACTACGCGTCGAAATTCCCCCTCGTGGAGGTGGACGCGACCTACTACGCGCCACCCGCCGAACGCACCGTCGGCTACTGGCGGGACCGTACACCGGAGGGCTTCACGTTCAACGTGAAGGCGTTCTCGCTGCTCACGCAGCACCCGACCCGGCCGGACGCGCTGTACAAGGACCTGCGGGACAAGGTGCCCGACAAGAAGAACGTCTACCTGCGCGACGTCCCGGAGGCGGTCGTCGAGGAGGTCTGGCAGCGGTTCCTGGACGCGCTGTGGCCGCTCCACGAGGCCGGCAAGCTGACGGCGATACTGCTCCAGTTCCCGCAGTGGTTCCCGATCGGCCGCCGCAACCGGGAGTACATCCTGGAGGCCAGGCGCCGCTGCGAGCCGATGGGCGTGTGCGTGGAGTTCCGCAACAAGACCTGGATGAGCGAGGAGAACCAGGCGGAGACGCTCGACTTCCTGACCCGCTACGGCCTGCCGTACGTCAGCGTGGACATGCCCCAGGGGCATACGAGCTCGATCCCGCCGGTGTTCGCGGCCACCGCGGACCTCGCCGTCGTACGCCTGCACGGCCGTTCCGACACATGGACCAGCAAGAACATCTACGAGCGCTTCGGCTACCGGTACGACGACGGCGAGCTGGCGGAACTCGCGCCCAAGGTCCAGACCCTGTCGGAGGAGGCCGGGACCACGCAGGTGCTGTTCAACAACTGCTACCAGGACTACGCCCAGCGCAACGCGGCCCAGCTCGCATCCCTCCTGACCGGCAGAGACTGAGCGATTTCCCGCCTTGTGCCGCCGGGCGCCCGTCGGGTGTCCGCACCCGGCTGTGGCGACCGACGGGATGACCGGGACGGCAGGCGACGGCGAAGATCCCGCACCGCGTTCAGATGTGCGGGCGACACGCCGGTCGGTCATCACGCGAGCCGCCCGACCGGTCGATTCGTGGGGTGCGGGCCCGGCCGGAATCGCCGGCCGGGCTCACCACCACGCGGTGTCACGCCGCGTCATTCCATTTCCGTGGCGAGCCTCCCCTGCGGCTCCCGCCGGCTGAAAAGCCGGGCAAGCGACCAGGACCCTGGGCCGAGGAAGACGATGAGCAGGAACGTCCAGCAGAACATCGCCGCGGCCTCTCCCCCGTTCTCAATGGGCAGGGCGCCTTTCTCCTGGTGAACGGTGAAATACGCGAGGCCGTGACAGAAGAAGAGCAACCCGACCACCACCCGGAACAGCGACAGGACGTGCTCTCTCAAACGATCGACCAGACTCACAGGTGTTCCTTCCATACGGAGAACGCGGTTCTCAACGCATGGGGACACGGAAGCCTGCGGCGTGCGGTTCGCTCGTGGCAAGATCTGGCCGACCTACCAGGACGAGGCGCCGTCGAGTGGTAGAGCGCTCCCCGACGTCTGGCGAGTCGAGGAGGAAGACGGCCAAGCCGGTCAGGGATTGCGCCGGCGGCCGCGTACGCGCCAGGACCAGGCCAGGAAGGCCAGGCCGATCAGCGCCACGATGACGCCCAGCACGGCGTACTGGCTGTGGCCCGACATCGCCGAGCCCTTCAGCACGCCTTCGCCCTGGCCGATCCAGACGCCGCCGAGGGCGCAGAGGACAAGCCCGACCACACCGCGAATCACCATGGTCACTCCGTCTCTGAGGACCTTGACGCTACAGCCGGGATCGCGTGTGGCAGGCAGTCCGTGCCTGATTCGTAATACTTTCAAGAGTTTTGTCTACTGGCGCGGGCGCCCAGCGCAACGCGGCGCGGCTCGCCGGCCTGCTCGCGGACGTGGGGCGATCAGGGTAGGTCGCTGACGAACGTCGACAGTGAGGTGGCGGCGCCGGTGATGCCACCGAGCGTGCCGTGGACGACGTTGGCGGCCTTGTGCGGCTGGCTGACCAGATAGAAGGCCAAAAACGCCGCAGATCCCCACTTAAGAGTCTTTTTCACAATCAGTCACTCCCCGCATCGATCGAGATACACAGAGTAACTGCCCGCAGGTACCGCCTCACAGCACCGACCCCCCGCAAATCAGCCGCCACGAAGGGCAAAGGATTCGAAAGAGGAAGCGACGGACACGCAGGTCAGTGGGTTGCGAAGCTCCGCGGCACCGGCCTGTCCTGACGCAGGTCCGAGAAGAGGGCCTCCGAGCGCTGGGTGTCCCAGGTGATGTACGCGCCGACGGCGGGCGAGGAGCCGTCGCCGCCGATCGGGACCGTGGTCGTCAGGCCGTCACCCTTGGTGAGCCCGCGCATCGCCCAGGCGAACCCCGCGAGGTTGTACAGGTGGTCGTCCTGGTCGACGGAGAAGTCACTGGTGGACCGCAGCATGAACGGCACGATGCGGAAGGGGTTCAACAGCACGCCCGGGCTGGTGGCCTTGTGCACGAGGGCGGCGAGGAACTTCCGCTGGTTCTGCACCCGCCCCAGGTCCTGGTTGGCGAACAGGTGCCGGCTGCGGACGAAGCCGAGGGCCTGGCCGCCCTTGAGCTCCTGGCAGCCCGGCTTGAGGTTGATGCCCGCGCTGGGGTCCTTCATCCGCTGGTCGATGCACATGTTCACGCCACCGACCGCGTCGACCATCCCGACGAACCCGCCGAATCCGATCTCCGCGTAGTGGTCGATGTGGATCCTGGTGGCCTGCTCGATCGTGTGGACAAGCAGCTTGGGCCCGCCGAACGCGAAGGCGGCGTTGAGCTTGTTGTGGCCGTGCCCGGGGATCGAGACGTACGAGTCGCGCGGGAGGCTGACGAGGGTCGGGCCGTTCGAGCCGGTGTGCAGCAGCATCATCGTGTCGGTGCGCCGCCCGGCGGCCTTCCCGGTGGCGAACTCCTTGCGCTGCTCGGCCGACAACCCCTCGCGGCTGTCGGAGCCGACGATGAGCCAGTTGGTGCCCGGGGTGTCGCCGGGACGGCCCGCGTAGTCGGTGAAAACGTCGATGCGGTGCAGCCGCGAGTCGAGGTAGAAGTATCCGCCGATGAGGATCAGCACGAGCACGAGAAGGACGATGAGAAGCGTCCGTCCCCAGCGGCGCCGCCCGCGTCTCGGCATTCGGTCGCCCGCGTACGCACTGTCACCGTACGGTGCCGCGGCGGCATGTCCGTGGTCCGGCCAATCACTCATGGAGACACCGTAGGCGTGTCGGCCGGGTGCTCGCGTCAGCTTCTCGAGTGATTCATCCGATACAGAGCATCATTCTCAAGAACGGCATATCCCCGACACCTGGCGCGTGCTCACACCGGCGCCGTACCGATCAGGCCGGCGCGCGTGACCAGGCCGGTCAGCTCGTCCTCGGAGTGGTCGCCCTCGGGCCGCAGCGGCAGGACCATGTAGCGGGTCTCGGAGCTGGAGTCCCACACCGCGACCTCGACGTCGTCCGGCAGGACCAGCCCGAACTCGGCCAGCACCGCGCGCGGCTCGCGTACGACGCGCGACCGGTAGGCGAAGCTCTTGTACCAGCCCGGTGAGGGCCCGAGCAGGGGCACCGGGTAGCACGAGCACAGCGTGCACACGATCACGTTGTGCAGGGCCGGGGTGTTCGCCACGACGCGGAGGCGGTAGCCGCGCACCGGCAGCCCGATCCGCTCGGCCGCGGCGTTCGCGTCGGTCAGCAGCTCCTCGCGGTACGCCGGGTCGGTCCAGGCCCGTGCCGCGATGCGGGCGCCGTTGAGCGGCGAGGCATTGGCCAGCAGGCCGTCGAGGAGCGCGTCCAGTTCGTCGTCGCTGGTCAGGCCGGCGGCGATGACCCGCTCCTCGAACCGGCGTACCCGCGCCGCGACCGGCTCGTCCCGATGGCTCACGCGATCTCCTCGAGGTAGGACTCCCACAGGTCGACGGTGACGGTATGGGTGCCGGTGCCCCACAGGTCGCGCGCCGGGAACCGCACGGCGTACACGAGCTCGACGCGCGGCGGGCTGATGCCGCGCGCGCCGTCGTCGGGCAGCGGCCACTCCCCTTCCAGCTCGACGACCTCCCCGACGTGGCCACGGACGTAGCCCGGCACCCGCGTGTGGTGGTCGGGGTCACCGGGCAGCGCGCGCACCCGCGTACCGGGCGCGAAGCTCACGCGAGGCCCTTCTCGGTGACGAGCGTCTCCATGGCATGCAGCCAGCGCTCGTAGTAGGACGTGGCGAGGTAGTCCTCCGGGGGGATGCGCTCGATCGCGTCCCGGAACTCATCGGAGTTGAACGCGCCTGCGCCGCGCAGCGCACGGCTCAGCGCGAAGACCCGGGCCTCCCAGTCCGACTGGAAGGGCATGCCGTCATCGTCCACGGGCACCGGTCCGAACCCGGTCTCGCCCCCCATGTCATGCACTCTGCTCACCTGGTCGACGCTAACCGACCGGCCCCGATACGTGAAGGGAGGCGGGTCTGGTTGGCTGGAGACATGACCGAGGATCTCGAAAGCCTGACCTCCAGAGAGCTGCACGACCGCGCGGTCGACCACGCCGTCCGCCACCTCGACGTGGGCTTCCTCTGGCGCCTGCTGCGGGCGATCCCGGCGGCGGAGGCGGCCATCGGCCACACCGACCAGGCCGAGGCCGACGTCTCCCACCTGTCCGCGATGCTCAACGAGCTGGCGCACGCGGGCGAGGGCGAGGTCGCCGACGCCCTGCGCCCGCTCTACCTCGACTACCTGCGCTAGGACGTGTTTAGAGGTACTGGCCGAGGTGCTCGTCGGTGGCGTACGTGATGTCGGCCGTGGGCAGGTCCTCGACCCGCAGCAGGCCGATGCCGGCCGCGGCCGGGTCCTCCTCATGCGTGATGCGCTGGGCCTGGAGCGCGATGGCCCGGTCGAGGTGGTTGCGCATGAGCCGCGCGTTGCCGAACGACTCGCCGCGCGCCACCGCGCGCAGGCGGCTGCGTACGGCGTCCAGCACGCCGTCGGCCAGGCCGAAGCCGGCGTCGGCCGCCATCACCTCGAAGATCGCCACCAGCTCGTCGTCGGTGTAGTCCGGGAAGCGCAGCACCCGCGGGAACCGTGAGGCCAGCCCGGGGTTGAAGTCCAGGAAGCGCAGCATCGGGCCCTCGTAGCCGGCCACGATGACGACGAGGTCGGCGCGGTCCTCCTCCATCAGCTTGAGCAGCTCGGCGATGGCCTCGTGGCCGTAATCGCGCCCGGAGTCGGCCGGCGTCAGGGCGTACGCCTCGTCGATGAACAGCACCCCGCCGAGCGCGCGCTCGACGGCGGCCCGCACCTTGGGTGCGGTGTGCCCGATGTACTCCCCGACCAGGTCGGCGCGCGAGACCTCGACCAGGTGGCCGGAGGAGAGCAGGCCGAGCTTGCTGTAGACGGCCGCGAGCAGGCGGGCCATCGTCGTCTTCGCGGTACCGGGGTTGCCGGTGAAGACCATGTGCCGCGTCGGCGAGGCGATCGGGATGCCCGCGTCGCGGCGGAGCTGCTCGGCCTTCGCCTCCGCGACGAGGAGCCGCACCTCGTGCTTGACGGCGTCCAGGCCGATCAGGCGCTCGATCTCGGCCAGGGGGTCGCCGGGCAGGTCGATGCGGCCGCCGGCGCTGAGCGTGCCGGGGATGTCCTCGGCGAAGATCTCATCGAGGGACTCGTCGTCGGTCAGCACGCCGTCCTCGAGCACCCGGCGGGCCTGCATCGCGACTGCGCGGTCCAGCAGGTTGATCATCAGCCGGGCGTTGCCGACCCTTCGGTCGCGCGTGGTCGAGTGCACCAGCTCGCGGACCTTCGTCTGCACGCCCTCGCGCAGGTCGAAGCCGGCGTCGGCGGCCTTGGCCTGGAAGATCTCGATGAGCTCCTCTTCGCCGAGGTCGGGGAAGCGCAGCTGCTTGGGGAAGAACGCCGCCAGCTCGGAGTCGCTCTTGAGCAGGCCGTTCATCTGCCCCGCGGGCCCGCACAGGACGACGACGAGGTCGTCCGGCTGCGCCTGCACGCAGGCCAGCAGCACGTCGATCGCCTCGCGGTTGCGCGGCGACTCGCCCGGTACGAGGTTGTGGGCGTCGTTGATGGCCAGGACGCCGCCGTGGGCGCGCTCGACCGCGCGGCGTACGCGCGGGCCGCTCTCGCTGACGTACTCGCCGACGAGGTCGGAACGATCCACCTCGACGAGGTGCCCGGAGGTGAGCACGCCCAGCTCGGCGTAGATGCGGCCGAGGATTCTGGCGATCTTGGACTTGCCGGTGCCGGGGTTGCCGGTGAAGACGATGTGCTTCGGGCGCGCGCCGACCGGCATTCCCGCCTCACGGCGCATGCGCGCCGCCTCGGCCTCGGCCACGAGCAGGCGTACCTCGCTCTTGACCGACTTGAGCCCGACGCAGGAGTCCAGCTCGGCCATTGGCGCGGTGTTGGCGGTGCCGCCAGGCATGACGCGCTGCGGCAGGTCGGCGACGACGACCTCGGTCTCGCCGCGTACGGCGGCCGAGGCGACGCACTGCTCGGCGAGGTACTCGACGAGGCGCGCGCCGCGCAGGTTGAGCATCGGGGGCGTACGGCTGAGCAGTACGCCCGCGGTGGTCGCCGCCTCGCCGGCCGTGGTCATCTCCCGCCGGGCGACCGCGCGGCGGAACAGCTCGGTGTAGGAGTCCTCGCCGAACTCCCGGGTGCGCGCGACGCGGAAGTTCTGGTGGAGCGCCGGGTTGGCGTCGAAGACGCGCCCGTCGCCGCCCGCGCGGCACAACACGATGACGTGCAGTTTCTGGTGGCGCTCGAGCGCGCGACGCAGCTCCTCGGCGAACGCGGCGCCGCAGTGGTCGAAGCCGAGGATGCGGTCGAGCCCGTCGATGACCAGCAGCCGGCCCTCGACGCAGTCGCGGACGCGGTTGTGGAAGTACAGGATGGTGTCGCTGATGTGGAGGTTGGCGAAGACCTGGTCCGACACCCAGACCGTCTCGCGGATCTCGCCGCGCGCCATCAGGTCGGTCTCGAGCATCCGCACCGCGGTGCCCTTGCCGGTCGCCTCGGGCCCGCTGATCAGCACGCGTACGGGCCGGGTGGTCTGCGCGCTCAGCGCGGCGTTGACCGCGGTGACGAGCTCCGGCTGGCCGACGAGCCCGTCCTCGACGTCCGTGTCGGCCTGGGCGGCGCGGGCCTCCTCGGCCGGCGTGGGGCCGGCGAACGCCGCGGCGAGTGGGTTGATGACCATCGGCGCCTGGAAGAGGCGGTGCAGGTCCATCTGGAACCCGCGGACCGGGATCCGGCTCTTGGGGCTGACCGCACTTTCCGGCAGCCCTTGCACACAGCCCGTCACGCGCAGGGCCATGTCGAGCCACGCACGGCAGGCGTCGGCCTCGCCGGCGACCAGGCCGCGCGCGAGCCAGGACCGTACCTCGGACTGCCAGGCCTCGACGCGGAACCCCTCGCGCAGCCTGCGGCACTGCTCCTGTACGGCCTCGTAGCGCTCCACGCCGACCGCGAAGGCCAGCTCTGCCGGGACCACCGCCGCCTCGGCCTGGAGCAGCAGCCGGGCCAGCGCCATGTCGAGCGCGTCATGCCCGGGTACGGCCGCCAGCAGGCGTTCGTGCGCGGCCATCCAGCCCGAGCACGCCCAGCCCAGGTAGCCGACCGGGCCGGCCAGCTCGGGCAGCACGACCAGGGTCTCGGTGGGCAGCCCGGACGCCCAGAGGCGTTCGAGGTCGGCCTGCGGCGTGGTCAGGTCGGCGGCGCGCAGCTCGGGGTCGCCGGCGCGGCGCTCGTACAGCGTGATCATCGCCTTGCGGCGTTCTTCGAGGGGCTCGATGCCGGCCAGGGCGTCGAGGCCCTCGCGCGCGAGGGCGTACATCGCCTCGCGCAGGCCGACGTCGGCGCCGACGTGCTCGACCAGCCAGAGACCGGGCGGGCGCAGCCGTCCGCCCTGGCTGAACCAGGCGTTCGGGTCGCGTACCGGCGGCTCGGGCTTGGCCAGGAAGCTCGCGAACAGCTCGTAGTCGACGTCACCTCGCGAACCCGCGCGGATCGCCGACGCGCCGAGCAGGAACGTCAGGAGCGACCACAGCTCCGCGCCCGCCGCCGAGGTGCCCGCGCCGTAGAAGTCGCTCAACCCGGAGGTCAGCTGCTTGGCACGCTCGTCGCGGTCGAACTCACGCGCGCGCTCACGGACCTCGTCGTACAGACCGTCGGGCACGCGCCAGGGGCCGTGGGCGTACACGTCGAGCAGGGGTTCGTCGGTCAGCAGCAACTCGAGGTGATCCGGTAGGCGTGGGGCGCTCACGGGTAGACCTTACGGCCCTCCGCACGCGGGTCGCAGCCTCCTGAAGATCACCCGAGGTCAGCGTCTCCAGCCCGGGCGAGGCGTCTCGCGATGCTCGGCCGCGATGCGCATCGGACCGGCGCGCCGCTCGGGGCGTTCGGGCTCCTCGGTCTCGCGCTCGGGCGGCGCGAGCGTGAACCCGATCTCGGCGGGCGGACGCTCGAGCGCCTCGAGGTCCTCCACCGGGACCAGCGCGGCGAGGGCCTTGCCATGGCGCGTGAGCAGGATGCGCTCGCCGGTGTAACCGACGCGGCTGATCAGCTCGGCCAGGTCGGCACGGGCCTGGGTGACCGGCACCTCTCGAGTCATGAATCGATTCTAGCATTCTGTACGTTCCGTACGTTCTTGCTATTCTGTACAGAACTCAAGGAGGCTGGGGATGGACTTTCCGACGTACGAACCACGCGCACGCGTGACCGAAATCCCACGGATGGACGCGAGCGAGGAGCTTTTCCAGCGGCTGCTCGGCCAGCGGATCGTCTTCATCGGAGCGGAGATCGACGACGAGCTCGCCAACCGGGTGTGCTCGCAGCTCCTGCTCCTGGCGGCGCAGGACGGCCAGCGCGACATCAGGGTCTTCATCAACTCGCCGGGCGGCTCGATGGACGCGATGTTCGCCATGTACGACGTGATGAAGTACCTGCCGAACGACGTGTCGACGGTCGGTCTCGGCATGGCGGCCTCGGCCGGGCAGTTCCTGCTCACGGCCGGCGCTCCGGGCAAGCGCTACGCGCTGGTCAACACGCGGATCATGATGCACCAGCCGAGCGGCGGCATCCACGGGACCGCGTCCGACATCCGCATCCAGGCCGAGCAGTCGCTGCACATGAAGCACCGGTTCCTGGAGCTGATCGCCGAGCACACCGGACGGCCCTTCGAGCAGATCGAGCACGACGCCGACCGCGACCGCTACTTCACCGCCGCCGAGGCGAAGGAGTACGGCCTGATCGACCACGTCGTGACCAGCGCGCTGGAGGCGGGAGGCGTGGCCCCGTGAACCGTACGGTGAGCGCCCGCTACATCCTGCCCTCCTACGTCGAGCGGACCTCGTACGGGGTCAAGGAGATGAACCCGTACAACAAGCTGTTCGAGGAGCGGATCGTCTTCGTCGGCGCGCCGATCGACGACACCCTCGCCAACGACGTGATCGCGCAGCTCATCGCGCTGGAGGGCATCGACACGGACCGGACGATCAGCCTCTACATCAACTCCCCCGGCGGGGCGCTGACCGCCATGACGGCGATCTACGACACGATGCAGTTCGTCAAGCCGGAGATCGAGACGACCTGCGTCGGCCAGGCGGCCTCCGCGGCGGCGGTGCTCCTCGCCGCCGGCAGCCCCGGCAAGCGCGCCGCGCTGCCCAACGCCCGGATCCTCATCCACCAGCCGCACACCGAGGGCGGGTACGGCCAGACCAGTGACATGGAGATCCAGGCCAAGGAGATCCTCCGCCAGCGCGAACAGCTCGAGACGATCCTGGCCCACCACTCCGGCCGCGACATCGAGCAGGTCCGCACCGACATCGAACGCGACCGCTTCCTCACCGCGCAGGACGCCAAGGAGTACGGCCTCATCGACGAGATCATCACCAGCCGCAAACCGCACTGACCGGCACCGTGGGGCCGCCCTCGCCGAAGGCGGCCCTGCGGAGTCGGCAGTGCGCCTTCCCCGGGTCAGGCCGGCGGCAGCTCCCCGGAGCCACGGACGACCAGGCGGGTCGGCAGGACCACGCGCTGGGGAGGCAGGTCCTCTCCGGCCATGCGGCGGCAGAGCAGTTCGGCGGCCCGGCGGCCCATCTCGGCCGGCTGGTGGGCGACGACGGTGACCGGCGTCGCCAGCATGTCGGCGAGCTCGAAATCGTCGAACCCGACCAGCGCCGTGCCGGACCCGGCGGCCTGGATCGCGCGCAGCGCGCCGATCGTGAGCCGGTTGTTGCCGGTGAAGACGGCCGTGGGCGCGTCGCCGAGCGCCAGCAGCTCGGCCATGGCGGCCTGGGCCGCGGCGACGTCGTGCTGCCCGACGCGTACGAGGGACTCGTCGACGGTGACGCCGGCCGCGCGCAGGGCCTCGTCGTAGCCCCGGCGGCGCTCGCGCGCGGTGAAGATGCCGGGCAGGTCGGACAGGCACGCGATGCGCCGGTGGCCGTGCGCGAGCAGGTGCGCGACGGCCGCACGCGCTCCCCCGACGTTGTCGATGAGCACGACGTCGGCCTCGATGGCCTCCTCGGGCGGCCGGTCGATGAACACCGCCGAGGTGCCCATCCGCAGCTCGGGCACGAGGTAGTGGTGGTCGGCGCCGGACGGTACGACCAGCAGGCCGTCGACGCGGCGCTCGCAGAGCGACCGGATGAGGTGACGTTCACGCGCCGGGTCCTCGTCGGAGCAGGCGGAGATGACGAACAGGTCGTGGGCGCGGGCGACCTCTTCCACACCGCGCGCGATCTGGGAGTAGAAGGGGTTGGCGACGTCCTTGATGACCAGGCCGAGGCTGCGGGTGCGCTTGCCGCCGCGCAGGGCGCGCGCGATGTCGTTGCGGCGGAAGCCGAGCGCGGTCATGGCGGCGTTGACCTTCTCGGCCGTGTCGGGCCGGACCCCCACCTCGCCGTTGACGACGCGGGAGACCGTCTTGAGGCTCACCCCGGCATGCCGGGCGACATCGCGCATGGTCGGCCGCATGGGCACCCTTCGTCCACTGAGACGACAACGTTGTCATCTCATCCTTGCAGGCCGGTCGTCAAGCCCCGCGGGCCCCGGTGAAACCGCCCTAAGGAGTATCCGCCACGCCCGAGGAGTAGGGGTGCAGGTCCGGGCGCTTGGCCACGATCTCGTCGCCGGACGAACGTCCCCGCAGGCGCCGCTGCACCCACGGTACGAAGTAGGTCCGCGCCCACCGGAGGTCGCTCCTGCGCGACGTCAGCCAGTCGGCGGGAGGCAACGCGGGCCAGGGCTCGCGCCAGTCGTCGGTCACGGGGACGTCGAGGGTCTCGCAGGCCGCCAGCGCGACCCGGCGGTGCCCGTCCGGCGACAGGTGCAACCGGTCCTCGGCCCACGCGCGCGGGTCGAGCAGCGACCGCATCTGCCACAGGTCCAGCAGCCGGCAGCCGTGGTGTCGTGCGATGGCGTGCACGTGCAGGTTGTACATGGCCATCTTGCCGCGTATGCGGCGCAGGACCGGCACGTCACGCGTGTCGAACGAGGTGAACAGCAGCACCTCGGCGCCGGTCTCGCGCAGCCGCCGGACCGCCTCGTCCATGACGGCGGCGAGCGCGTCGGGGTCCGAGCGCGGGCGCAGCAGGTCGTTGCCCCCGGCCGAGAAGCTGATCAGGTCCGGCCGCAGCTCGACCGCGCGCGGCACCTGCTCGGTGACGATCTGGGCGAGGACCTTGCCGCGTACGGCGAGGTTGGCGTAGCGCAGCTCGGCGCCCGTCCCGGCGAGGTGTTCGGCGAGCCGGTCGGCCCAGCCTCGGTAGCCGCCGCCCGGGTCCGGGTCGGCCAGGCCTTCGGTGAAACTGTCGCCGATCGCGACGTACGAGCCGTACGCCGGAGCGGCGGTGGAAGCAGCATTGGTCACGATCTCCAATGATGCCCGATGCGCGCTCCGGCGATCACAGCGGCTCAGCGGTTGATCGGAACGCCCCTCGACCGCATCGACAGGGCGTGCTCGACGAGCGTGATCAGCGTGGCCTTGGTCGACTCACGGTTGCGCGCGTCGCACATGACGATCGGCACGTGCGGGCCGATCGTGAGCGCGTCCCTGATGTCCTCGATGCTGTGGGTGTGCATGCCGTCGAAGCCGTTGATGCCGACGACGAACGGGATCCCGGACTCCTCGAAGTAGTCCACCGCGGGGAAGGAGTCGGCGAGCCGCCGCGTGTCGACGAGCACGACCGCGCCGATCGCACCCTTGATCAGGTCGTCCCACATGAACCAGAACCGGTGCTGACCCGGAGTGCCGAACAGGTACAGGATCAGCTCGCGGTCGAGGCTGACACGGCCGAAGTCCATCGCGACCGTCGTGGTCGACTTCTCCGGCGTCGCGGTCAGGTCATCGACCTCGGCGCTGGCCGCGGTCATCACGGCCTCGGTGGTCAGCGGCATGATCTCCGAAACCGACCCCACGAAGGTGGTCTTGCCGACCCCGAACCCCCCTCCGACAATGATCTTGACGGAGGTCATGCCGGGCGCGCCCGGACTATAGCTTGCGAAGTCCACTGAGAACCCTTTCCAGCAGCTGGAGGTCGGGCTGTCCCTCAGCGAGGGGTGACTGATGCAGGCGCAACAGGCCGTCGTACGCCATGTCCGCGATGAGCACGCGAGCGACGCCGAGCGGCAACCTGAGCAGTGCCGACACTTCCGCGACCGAGCGCCAGTTACGGCAGAGATCGATGATGGCCTTGTATTCGGGGGTCAGGGTCGTGATGTCCTGACGCGGGTACGGAGCCGCTGAGATCAGCGCCTCCATCGGCAGGTCGTACCGCGGTTTGGTACGACCTCCCGTGACCGCGTAGGGCCTGACCAGCGAGCTTGTGTCTCCCGTCTCCGAGGGCGGCGGGGGCGGCCCCGGCGGCGGGTCGCGGTGCGGAACCCGGGACGGCCCTGAGTAGGAGCCGAACCCCTGATTTCCGAACCGGCCGCCGTCCACCACTAACCGATCCCGGGTTCGGCTCGCAGCGCCGGAGTCAACACCCGGCCCACACGCTCGACGAGAAGCGCCATTTCATAGGCCACCAATCCCATGTCGCAGTCCGGCGCGGCGAGGACACCGAGCACGGAGCCGTCGCTGATCGCCATCACGAAGAGAAGACCGCGTTCCATCTCGACGAGGGTCTGGGTGACGGCCCCTCCCTCGAAGATCCGAGCCGCCCCCTGAGTGAGGCTCGTCAGCCCGGACGCGATGGCGGCGAGCTGGTCGACGCGATCGGCCGGGAACCCCTCGGAATACGCCATCGGCAGACCGTCGGAGGACACCACTACGGCGTGCGCGACGCGTGGGACACGCTCGACGAATGTGGTCACCAGCCAACTGAGGTCCTGGCGGCTGTTCACTGGCTCTCCCGTTCATCTTCTTCGGGCTGGGTCGCGGCGCGACCCTTGCGTACACCCTGCTGGAAGCTGGCGAAACGGTTCCGCACGGTCTCCGCCTCGGGAGGCGGCGCCACCGGGCGGGCCGGCGGCGTACCGTCCTGCGCCTCGGCAGCGGCCGTGCCCGGGATGCGGTTGCTTCCCGGGATCCGCTTGGGCAGGCCGACCTCGGTCTGCCCGCCGACGGACGGCGCACGTACGGTCTCCGCGGCCCGCCACCCGTCATCGCCGGGTGACGACCACTCGCGAGGGAGGGGGGGCTCGGAGCGGCCGGTGGATTCCGTTTTGCGCCGTTGAAACCATTCCGACTGCATTGCCTCGAAGATAGGGGAACGTCCGCTGTGTTCCGCCGCCGGACGGCTTTCCACAGGACGGCTCTCCGCGACAGGACGGCTCTCCGGGGCCGGCCGGTTCTCACCGTACGCCGGTTCGGGCGCCGGCGGCCTGGCCGGCGGCCGGTTCGCGGGCGGCGGGTTCTGCGGACGCTGTGGCGTCGGGCGGGCCGGAGCCGTCGGGGCGGTGCCACGGCCGGGAGGTGCCGTCGGCGCGGGCTTGCGCTTCGGCAGGCCGGTCGGGCGCGGCTCGCGCGGCGTCTCGGGCACCGGCTCCGTGGGCGGGTCCTCCTGGTGGAAGTCCGCGAGCGAGAAGTCCCCACGGCCCAGGGAGGGCCGCGCGGCCGGCGGGCGAACCGCCGGCTGGGCCGCCATCGACTGGATGTCCAGCGGCGTGTCGACGCGCTGCGGCGCCACCGGCGCGGCAGCGGAGTCCTGCACGATCGCGGTGGCCGGCAGGATCACGAACGCGGTGAGCCCGCCGGACAGGGCCGCGCGCAGCTCGACCCGGATGCCGTGCCTCTGGGCGAGGCGGCCGACCACGAACAGGCCCATGCGGCGCGAGACCGAGACGTCGATGGTGGGCGGGTTGGCCAGGCGCCAGTTCGCCTCTTCCAGCTGGTCCGGCGACATGCCGACGCCGTTGTCGGAGATCTGGAGCATGGCGCCGCCGCCGCTGAGCAGATGCCCCGACACCGCGACCTTGGTGTGCTCCGGCGAGAACGCGGTGGAGTTCTCCACCAGCTCGGCCACCAGGTGCACGAGGTCGTTGACGCAGCGGCCGACGACCGCGACGTCGTCCTGGATCCGCAGGGTGATCCGCTCGTACTGCTCCACCTCGGACAGCGAGGCGCGCACGATGTCGACGAGCGGCACCGGCTTGTTCCAGCGGCGCGCCTGCTCCTGACCTCCGAGGACCAGCAGGTTCTCGCAGTTACGGCGCATGCGGGTCGCGAGGTGGTCGAGCTTGAAGAGGCTGTCCAGCCGCGCGGAGTCCTGCTCGCTCTGCTCGAGATCCTCGATCAGGCGGAGCTGGCGTTCGATCAGCGACTGGCTGCGGCGCGACAGGTTGACGAACATCGCGTTGACGTTGCCCCGCAACATGGCCTCGGTGGAGGCCAGGCGTACGGCCTCGCGGTGCACCTCGTCGAAGGACCGCGCGACCTCGCCGATCTCGTCGGTGGTGTGCACGTCGATCGGGTCCACGTGGAGCGTCTCGGCGCCCGCCTCGGGCTCGCGTAGCCGCCGCACCAGGTCGGGCAGGCGGTTGCCCGCGACGTCCAGGGCTCCGGCGCGCAGCCGGCGCAGCGGGCCGACCAGGGACTGCGCCATCACCAGCGTGACGAGCAGGACCAGCAGCAGGACGACCGCGACCGCGATCGCGACGAGGATCGCCGAGCGCGTCGCGTGGTCCTTGCGCGCCTGGCTGACCGCGATGACCTGGCCTGCGAGGCGCTGCTCGACGCCGCGCATCAGGTCGATCTTGGACGTGGCCGCCTTCAGCCACTCGTCCGCGTCGCGGGTCGTCGACGGGTCGAGGTCGAGGCGGCGGATGGCCCGGCCGCTGAGGCCCTGGCTGATCGCGCGCTCGCGCAGCTCGCCGTACCGGTCGACCTGCGAGCCGATGACGCTGTCGTCGTAGTCCTGGCGCTCGTCGGGGGTGGCCGCGTCACGGAAGGCCGCGATCTCACTGTCCTCGGTGGACCGCGCCGCCGCGAGGGACGACAGCTCGAGCGGGCCGAGCCCGCCGTTCACCGTGGCGGAGTAGAGGAGACCGCGCTCCTGGGACGCCTGCTCCTTCGCGCGCGAGACGGCCGTCATGGCGCGAGCCGTCTGGGCGAGCTGCGCGTCCGCCGCGCCCTGCGTGATCACGTCGTTGAACGCGAGCAGGTCACTGATGGACTCGGAGTAGGTGACGATGACGGTCGAGGCCGGCATCTGCGTCTTGCTGGCGTTGCTCCGGAGGTTCGGAATGGCCTCGAGCCGGTTCCGCATCCGCGTCGCGCTCAGCCCGACCTCCGCGCCGTAGGCAGCGTCGACCGAGCCGACGAGTCTGGTCACGATGGCGGCGTCGGTGTCGACCTTCGGGTACTGCTGCTCGACGGCGGCGAACTTGCCCGTGCTGCGTCCGGCCGCGATGTAGGCGGCGGTGAGGTCGCGCTCGGTGCCGAGGTCGTGAACCAGTCCGGTGATGCCGCTGCCCAGCTCGGCGAGGTGCTCGAGCCGGCCGTAGGCGGTGGCGCTGTCGGCGGACGCGGAGACGCGCATCCCGCCGAGGACGACCGCCACGATGGTGGGGATCAGGATCAGTGCGACCAGCCGCCACCGTACGCGCCAGTTGCGCAACCGGAGTCTGTTTCCCGGCCGATGGGCACCAGAAGACGGGGTACCAGCGTCCTCCGCCGCCGATGGCAACGGAGCGCGATCACCACGCTCGTCGTTCGGTTGCATCCGCACTTGGCGTTTACACCCTCTCACGGTAGGGATCCGCGCTGGTCAGAAAGAAGGCCGTGTGATCGAGTACATGGTGCCTTCCGCCCAGCGACCGACATTGCAGCACACAGGGGGTACCGCTCGCAAAGAGATCCATATTAATAGTGGCGTCCTTGCCGAAAGCGTGACACGATCGCCGCTCACAGTGACCAAGGACCCCTTCGAATCCCGACTCAGCGTGATCCATGAATCACTTCGATAACGGTGAGTACAGCAATCGGGGTCCCGGCGACCCTGGCGACCGGATCGACATTCGTTCTCGTTGACCGTCCGTAACCGGTTCGGTAAACGAGTGGCGAACAGTACGGGATACGGGCCCTCACTCGTGAACGGCCGGCCAAGCTCAATGACCAGCACGGAGCGTGACCGTCGTCACTCACTGCATAAACGGACATAAGCCCTATATTGGACCTTCTGTCCAGGTCAGCTGACCCAATTCCGCCTCACCTGACCGGTTCGACACTGTAGTCCCGAGGTTCGTTGCTGTAGCCTCCCAACCGGTCGTGAGCAACCCACTTCCCCTTGACAACAGTGGTTGACGCGACCCCCACGAGTGTGCCCCCGCTTCTTCCCCATCCTCCGTAACCTCCTCTAAGGAGCGCCATGAGACAACGCCGGTCTCGCCCCGCCCTCCTCACGTGCCTTCTTCTCACCGCCGCTCTCGTCACCGCCTGCGGCGGCTCGAAAACGTCCAGCGCGAACGGCGGACTCGAGAAGTCGACCATCACGGTGGCCTCACTTCCTCTCGTTGACGCCGCGGGTGTGCACATCGCGCTCAAGCAGAAGTTCTTCGAGCAAGAGGGCCTGCACGTCAAGATCCAGCCGGTCGCCCAGAGCATCCAGGCACTTCCCGCTCTGAAAAACGGTCAGGTCGACGTCATCGCGGGCGCGAACTACGTGACGTTCCTCCAGGCGAACGCCGCGGGCACACTCAAGCTCCGCATCCTCGCCGACGGCGCCGCCGAGGCGCCGCGCTTCATGGCGCTGCTGGTGGCTCCGGACTCCCCGATCAAGCAGCCCAAGGACCTCGAGGGCAAGACGGTCGCGGTCAACATCCTGAACAACATCCAGTCGCTGACCCTCAACGAGGTCCTCAAGGCCAACAACGTGGACCCGTCGAAGGTGAAGTACCGGGCGATCCCGTTCCCGCAGATGGGCGCGGCACTGCAGAAGCACGAGATCGACGCGGTCCACACCGGTGAGCCGTTCGGCACCGACTTCCAGCGCAAGCTGGGCGCCCGCATGGTGGTCGACGGCGGTGGCGCCCCGGTCACCGAGCTGCCGGTCAGCGGTTACGTGAGCACCCAGGACTTCGTGACCAAGTACCCGAAGACGGCCGCGGCCTTCCAGCGCGCCATCCAGAAGGCGCAGCAGCTCGCCACCAGCGACCGCAAGAAGGTCGAAGAGGTGCTCCCGGACTACGCGCACGTGGACGCCCAGACCGCCTCGGTCCTGAGCCTGCCGAACTACCCCACGTCGCTGAACCCGACTCGCCTTCAGCGCCTGCCCGACCTGATGTTCCAGGACGGCATGGTGAAGAGCAAGATCGACATCAACAGCCTGATCTTCACACCGACGGCGAAGTGATCCCCGCGGTATGACGACGCACAACCCCGAGTCCCGGCGACTCCCGCGCACCGGAAGGTGGCTGCGGGGGCTCGCCGGGCTCGCGGCTCTCGCGGCCGCGAGCGAGATCCTCGGCCGCGCGGGCATCGTCCACCGTGACTTCCTCCCGCCGGCATCGACCGTTCTCGGCCGGGCCGTGAGCCTGGCCGGCGACTTCGACTTCCGTACCAACCTCCTGGCCACCATCAAGGCCTGGGCGGTCGGCCTGGCCATCGCGGTCGGCGCCGGCGTCCCGCTCGGCCTGCTGCTGGGCGGCGTGCCCGTGCTCAACACGGCCGTACGCGCCGTCGTGGAGTTCCTCCGCCCGATCCCCTCGGTCGCGCTCATCCCCCTCGTCAGCCTGATCCTCGGATCGGGGCTGACCACCGAGGCGACGCTCATCGTGTACGCGTCCGCGTGGCCGGTGCTGTTCAACACCATCTACGGCCTGCAGGACGTGGACCCCGTCGCGAAGGACACCCTGCGCGCCTTCGGGTTCGGCAGGCTCGCGGTCATGTGGCGCGTCTCCCTGCCGTCCGCCGCCCCGTTCATCGCCACCGGCGTACGGCTCGCCGCCGCGGTCGCGCTGGTCCTCGCGGTCGGCACCGAGATCCTGTCCGGTTTCGGCGAGGGTCTGGGCACGTTCATCGCCCAGTCGCAGCAGTCGATCGACGGCACCAAGGACGTCCTCGCCGGCACCGTGTGGGCCGGTGGCCTGGGCCTGCTCATCAACACCGTGCTCGTCCAGGGCGAACGCCGGCTGTTCCGCTGGCACGAGGCACGGATGGGAGGACGCTCATGAGCGCCGCCGTCACCGGCGCCCGGCCGTCCCGCTACGGCCTGGGCCTGCTGACCGCGATCCTGCACCGCTGGCTGGTCCTCGCCGTCGGCGTCGTCGCCTGGGAGATCGGTACGCGCGCGGCCAAGAGCGCGTTCTTCCCCCCGCCGTCGACGATCGTCGCCCGGATGTACCACCTGTGGTTCTCCGGGCCGGCCTCCCGGCTGCTGCTGACCTCCGACGCGGTGCACAATGTCGTCCCCAGCCTGCTCCGCATGGCGGTCGGGCTGTCCATCTCGGTGGTGGCCGGCATCGCGCTCGGCATCGCGCTCGGCCGGTCGGAGCGCGCCTTCGCCTACCTCGACCCGCTGTTCCAGTTCGCGCGGGTCATCCCGCCGCCGACGCTGGTGCCGGTCTTCATCGTGCTGTTCAAGATCGGGACCCAGATGCAGGTCGCCTCGATCATCTTCAGCGCGATCTGGCCCATCCTGCTCAACACCGCGGACGGCGCGCGCTCGGTCGACTCACTGCAGATGGCCACCGCGCGGGTGTTCCGGCTGTCGGCGGCCGACCGCCTCTTCAAGATCGTCCTGCCGTCCACGATGCCGAAGATCTTCGCGGGCCTGCGCCTGAGCCTCTCGCTGTCGCTCATCCTGATGGTCTTCTCCGAGCTGCTCCCGGGCACCGCCGACGGGATCGGCTTCGAGCTGACCGACGCGCAGAGCCGTTCGGACCTGCCGACCATGTGGGCGGTGATCGTCCTGCTGGGCATCCTGGGCTACCTGCTCAACGTCGCGCTGCTCGGGGTGGAGCGGCGCGTACTGGCCTGGCATCGTGGCGCGCGGGGCGCCGAGTAAAGGGAATCGCATATATGACGGATGGACTCACGGTCCGCGGAGCGGTCTTCGACTTCTTCCGCCAGGTCGGGGTGAACACCGTCTTCGGGAACCCGGGCTCGACCGAGCTGCGGATGTTCGAGGACTGGCCGGACAACTTCACGTACGTGCTCGCCCTGCAGGAGTCCGTCGCGGTCGCCGCCGCGGCGGGCCACGCGATGGGCACCGGGCGCGCGAGCGTGGTGAGCCTGCACTCGGCCGGCGGCGTCGGGCACTCGCTCGGCGCGGTGTTCAACGCCTACCGCGACCGGGTCCCGCTGCTGATCATCGCGGGCCAGCAGTCGCGCGCGATGCTGCCCACGCGCCCCTTCCTGTCCGCCGACGAACCCGCGCTCTTCCCGCGCCCATACGTCAAGTGGAGCCGCCAGCCCGACCGCGCCGAGGACGTACCCGCGGCGTTCGCCGAGGCGTACCACGTGGCGATGACCCCGCCACGCGGCCCGGTGTTCATCTCGGTGCCCGAGGACGACTGGTCGCACCCCGCCGAGCCGGTACGCCCGCGCGAGGTCCGGAGCGGCTTCGTCGGGGACCCACTGGCGCTGCGCGAGGTCGCCGACGCGCTGGACAACGCGCGGAACCCGGTGCTGATCCTCGGCGCGGGCGTCGAGGACGACGGCGCGCAGACCGCCGTGGTGAGCCTCGCCGAACGCTGCGGCACACCGGTCTGGTTCAGCCCGCTGTCCGGCCGGTCGAGCTTCCCCGAGGACCACCGCCTGTTCCGCGGCTTCCTGCCACCCGTACGCGACCAGCTCGCCCGCAGGCTCGAGGGGCACGACGTCATCGTCGCGATCGGCGCGCCGATCTTCACGTACCACGTGCACACCGAGGGCCCGTACCTGCCGGAGGACGCGCGGCTGTTCCACCTGGACTGCGACCCCGCGCAGACCGCGTGGGCGCCGGTGGGCACGAGCGTCCTCACGACGATCCGCGCCGGGGTGACCGCGCTGCTGGACCTGGTCGACAAGGTCGACCGCGAGCCGCCGCCGCCCCGCGTACGCCCCGCGCCCGCACCGGTCGCCGACCCGATCGAGGCCGCGCTGGTCATGGACACGCTGCACGGCCTGCTGCCCGAGGACGCCGTCATCGTCGAGGAGATCCCGAGTCACCGCGACGCGCTCCACTCGCGGCTGCCCATCACGCGGCCCGGCGGGTTCCTCACCACCGGCAGCGGCGCGCTCGGCTGGGGCCTGCCGGTCGCGGTCGGCCGCGCACTGGCCGGTACGGGCGAGCGCGTCGTCTGTGTCGTCGGCGACGGCTCGAGCATGTACTCCATCCAGGCACTGTGGACGGCGGCGCAGCACGGCGCGCCGGTGACGTTCGTCGTGCTGAACAACCACGGCTATGAGGCGGTCAAGGAGCTCGGCCGCCGCATCGCCATCCCCTCCGTCCCCGGAACCGACATCCACGGGATCGACTTCGTGACCGTCGCCGCGGGGCTGGGCTGCCCCGGACGACGTGTCGAGCGGGCCACCGAGCTCGCCGACGCGCTGTCCGACGCGCTCGGCCGCGAAGGCCCGTTCATCGTCGACGTCTCCGTGGCGTCCGGTAGTTCGTCCGCCTACGACCCGATGGCCAGGTGAGCACGATGCTCAAGATCGAGAACGTCGGTCACTCCTACGCCGGTCACACGGCGCTCCAGGACGTGAACCTCGAAGTCGCCGAGGGCGAGCTGGTGAGCATCGTCGGCCCGTCCGGCTGCGGCAAGTCCACCCTGCTGCGCTGCATCGCCGGCCTCATGCACCCCGGGGAGGGCCGCGTCGTCCTGAACGGCCGGCAGATCACCGACGTGCCGGACGACCTCGCGGTCGTCTTCCAGGACTACAGCCGCTCGCTGCTGCCCTGGCTGTCGGTGCGCGACAACGTCGCCCTCCCGCTGCGCCGCCGCGACCGCCCGAAGGTCGAACGCCGCAGGGACGCGCTGGAGGCGCTCGAGGCGGTCGGCCTCGGCGGCGCCGGCCAGAAGTACCCCTGGCAGCTGTCCGGCGGTATGCAGCAGCGCGTCTCCATCGCCCGCGCGCTCGCGTACCGGCCGACGCTGCTGCTGATGGACGAGCCGTTCGGCTCGGTCGACGCGCAGACCCGCGAGGACCTGGAAGACCTCATCCTGCGCGTACGCGGCGAGGGCATGACGATCCTGCTCGTCACCCACGACATCGACGAAAGCGTCTACGTCGGCGACCGCGTGGCCGTCCTCAGCCGCGCACCGGGCCGCATCATCGCCGACCTCGAGGTCGGCCTGCCACCCGGCCGTGACCAGATCACGACCCGCGAACTCCCGGAGTTCGTACACCTGCGCGCCGAGGTCGGCCGCCTCGTACGCGGCGGCGGCACCACCGTCCCCGCCTCCTGAACTTCAGAGCCCTCTCAGCAGCTCACTTGGCATCGGCGTAGCACGTCACCGGGACCGCGCCGAGGGGGAAGCGGACCGGGGTGTCGCCGAACACCAGGCGGCGGGCCTCGTCGGCGGAGGCGGTGATGGCCGTCGTGACCGCGTCCGTGAGGGGACTCGGGGTGTGCACGACCACCTCGTCGTGCTGGAAGAAGACCAGGCGGGGCGCCTGGTCGGTCGGGCCGTCGCCGGCCATGGACGCGAGCCTGCGGCGTAGGGCGGCGAGGAGCACGAGTGCCCAGTCGGCGGCGCTGGCCTGGACGACGAAGTTGCGGGTGAACCGGCCCCGGCTGCGTACGGCCGAGCGGCCGCTGTCCTGGACGGCCAGCTCGCGCCAGGCCGCCGACGGCGGGGGGCAGGTGCGGCCCAGGCGGGAGCGTACGAGCTTGCCCGCCTCGCCGGCGCGGGCGGCGGACTCGACGTACTCGTAGGCGTCCGGGAAGCGGCTACGCATGATGGCGAGAAGCTGCGGCGCCTCGCCGCTGGACCCGCCGTACATCGCGGACAGCAGCGCGATCTTGGCCTTGTCGCGCTCACCGCCGAACGCGCCGGCCAGCGCGGCGTACAGGTCGGTCTCGCCGGCGGCCGTCGCGAAGGCGCGGTCGCCGGCGAGGGCGGCCAGGACGCGCGGCTCGAGCTGTGCGGCGTCGGCCACGACGAGCGTCCAGCCGGGGTCGGCGACGACGGCGCGGCGCAGGACCTTCGGGATCTGGAGGGCTCCGCCGCCGCTGGTCGCCCAGCGTCCGGAGACGACGCCGCCGACGACGTACTCCGGGCGGAACCGGCCGTCGCGCACCCAGGCGTCGAGCCACGACCAGCCGTGCGCGACGTAGAGCCTGGCCAGCTCCTTGTACGCCAGGAGCAGCCCGGCCGCGGGGTGCTCGACCTCGCGCAGGACGTGCGAGCGGGTCGAGGGGACGGTGACGCCAACGGTGGCGAACGCCTTGACGACCTGTGCCGGGGAGTCCGGGTTGACCCGGCGGCCGAACGCCTCGCCGATCGCGTCGGCGAGCTCCTGGAGCCGCCGGGGCCGCAGGCCGCCGGAAGGTCTCGGCCCCATGAGATCCGTGAGCAGCGCGTCGTGTACGTCGGCGGACCAGGGCAGGCCGTCGTGTCCCATCTCGGCGCCCGCGAGGCCGCCCGCCGACTCGGCGGCGACGAGCAGCCGTACCCCGGACTCTGCGATGCGGCGCTGCTGGTCGGCGTGGACCGCGACGACGGCCTCGATGTCGTCGGCGGGCCCGTCATCGAACAGGGTCGGTGGGCCGTCGTGGGCCGCGCGGTCGTCGGGTACGGCCTGGCCGTTGAGGCGGGCGAGCGCGGCGAGCAGCGAGCGCGGCTCGCCCCACCGGCCCGCGTGGGCGAGCAGTACGGTCTCGGTCAGCGCCAGGTCGTGGCTGCGCCCCAGGCGTACGCCGGCCTTGAGCAGGCGCGGGTAGAGGCGGCCGGTGGCGGCCCACACCCAGCGGATCGGGTCGTCCGCGCTCGCGGCGGCCTCGCGCGACGCGATGGCCGCGACGAGGTCGGCGACCGGCTCGGGCGGCCCGAGCGGCGTGCCGTCCTCGGCGACGGGACGCAGCACTCCCCCGTCATCCGGCGCTGCGCCGACCGCGATCCGCATGCGTCGATTCTGCCCGTCACCGCCGACAATGGGAGGAGCGCCACGAACGAGAAATGCCGCGAAGGTAATGTTTCAGCTCAGATCGCATCAGACCACGACCGCGGTGGCCGTAACGCTGAAGACCACGCGCCCCGGCATCGGCGGTCGAACCGCCCGCGCAACGCAGCGAGAGAGAGTCAGTGGACGACCATTTCGAGCCTAGGACGACCGCCGAGCACCTGCTGTGGCTGCTCCACGCACACGGCGTCGAGCACCTCTTCCTCAACCCCGGCACCGACTCGGCACCGCTACAGGAGGCCGCGGCCGCGCTGACCGAGCGCGGCGTGCCGATCCCGCGCGTCGTCACGTGCACGTTCGAGGGGGTGGCGCTGGCTGCGGCCCACGGTTACTGGCAGGTCACCCGGCGCCCGCAGTGCGTGTTCGTGCACGTCGACGTCGGCACGCAGAACCTCGGCGCCATGATGCACAACGTGATGCGCGACCGCGCCGGCGTCATCGTGCTGGCCGGCAAGACCCCGTACGGGGAGGACCCGGAGTCCCCCGGCGGGCGCTCGCACACCATCCACTGGCAGCAGGACGTGCCCGACCAGGCCGGCGTCGTACGCGGGTACGCCAAGTGGACGCTGGAGATCACCCGGTCCGACATGCTCGCGCGGGCGATCGGCCGCGCCGCGCAGGTCGCGCGGGGCGGCACTCCCGGACCGGCGTACCTCATGGTCTCCCGTGACGTCCTGATGGACCCGCCGGCGCGCACCCTCGGCCGTACGACCGGCTTCGCGGTGCCCGAGACGCCGGTCGCGGGGCCGGAGACGGTACGCCGCGTCGCCGGGCTGCTGGCCGGCGCCGAGCGACCCCTGATCATCACCTCCAAGACCGGGCGGCGTGAGGGGGGCTTCGAGGCCGTCACCCGGCTGGCCGAGCTGGCCGGCGCCCGCGTCGTCGACACGGCCGAGAGCGGCTGCGTCAACATCGCCACCGACCATCCGCTGCGGGTACGCACGGCGGCGACCGCGCGGAGGCTCGTCGCGGAGGCGGACGTCATCGTGGCGGCCGACTGCGACGTGCCGTGGATCCCGAAGTTCGTGAGCCCGGCCGAGGACGCCGCCGTCGTGCACGTCGACGCCGACCCGCTGCGGCTCAACATGCCGCTGTGGACGTTCCGGTCCGATGTGTCCGTCGCCGCGCACGGCTCAACGGCGCTGGTCCAGTTCGCGGACGCGCTGCCGGAGCTGGACGCGTCCGGCCGCTGGGCCGGGTTCCGCGACGTGGACGGCGTCGACGAGGCGTCCGCGGAGGGCCCGATCGTGGTCCGCGAGGTCGCCGCGGCGCTGAACGCCGTGCTCAGGGCGGACGACATCGTCGTCGAGGAGACGGTGACCAGCGCGGGCGAGCTGCACTCGGTCCTGACGCGCACGCTGCCCGGCACGCTGTCCGGTACCGGCAGCCCCGGGCTCGGCTGGGGGCTCGGCGGCGCGGTCGGCGTCAGCATGGCCTCGCCGGACCGCCGCGTGGTCGCCGTGGTCGGCGACGGCGCGTTCATGTTCGGGGTGCCGACGTCGGCGCTGACCCTGGCCGCCGAGGCGGACGCCCCGATCCTGGTGGTCGTGCTGAACAACGCCGGCTACCGCGCGAGCCGCACGCCCGTGTTCGACCTGTTCCCCGACGGCGTTTCGGCGGCGGCGGGCGACGCCGTGGGCACGCGCTTTCGCGCCGCGCCTGACCTGGCCGCAGTGGGCCGCGCGGGCCACGCGTACGGCGAGACCGTCGAGGACCGTACGGACCTCGTCCCGGCCCTGACCCGCGCGCTGAAGGCGCTCGAGGAGGGCCGGTCGGCCGTCGTCGACGTCCGCATCGCCCGGAACTAAAAACGGACGGTGAGGTCGTCCTCGAGCGGCGGGTCGACCTCGTGCTCGCGACAGCCGGTCGCGGCGAAGCACCGGATCCGCAGGCCCTCCGGCGTGACGTCCAGCCGGAGGAAGCTCTTGAACAGCGGAGGGACGTACGACGCCGAGGCCGGTGACAGGAAACGCTGGTAGATCCGCCGGACCGGCAGGCGGATCCGGGCGAAGCGCTGCTTGCGCGAGGGGACGCCGAGCAGCGTGGCGACGAGCCTCGCGCGCAGCGTCACCGGCTCGCTCGTCGCGCGGCCCGGGCTCGTGCCGAGCCGCTTGGCGACCACGGCCGCGGACTGGTCACCGGTCAGCTCGAACAGCCGCCGCATGCGCAATCGCCGTCCGTAAAGCCGGCTGTAGAACGCCAGGCAGTCGCCGCGCAGCGGGTAGCAGCGGAAGTCCTCCTCGACGATGCCGCCGGCGCTCACCCGCGGGATCGTGTGGGTGGCGTGCATGAACGCGCCGCCGCCTCCGGACACGAGGTACTCGATGGTGCGGTCGCCGACCCGTACCGGATAGCGCTGGTAGTTGTGGATGTCGCCGCCGATCGCGGCCACGTAGTTGCAGGCCGGGTCGCGGACGATGTCATCGACGGTGCCGCCGCCCTCGATGGGGCACGGGTGGTGGGCGTTGTCGACGTAGATCGGCTTGCCGGTCACCAGGATCTTCGGCTTGGGTCCCGCAGAGACGCGCCGCAGCCACGCGCCCTGGTCGGAGTCGATGCCGCCGAGGATGCCGGTGTCGATGCCGATGATGCGCAGCGGCCCGGCGTCGATCGCCCAGTACGGTCCCGGCTGCGCCGACCGCTGCGACGGTCGGGACCGCAGGCTCTCCGCCTCGGCCAGCCGCGCCTCGTCGGGGACGTCCGGCTTCTTCCAGAACAGCCGCCGCCACCACGCCGCCGACAGGAGGGCCGGGCTCGAGGCGGGCGGCAGCTCCGGCGCACCGCTGAAGACGCGCATGAAGCCGCCGAGCCCGTCGTACCAGTCGTGGTTGCCGGGCACCGCGTAGATCGGGGCGTCGTAGTCGCGGTACGGGCGGAAGAACTTCGTACCGTACTCGTTGACGCTGCCGGTCGGGTAGATCACGTCGCTCGCGATGACCGCGAACCGCGTGCCCTCGCTCGCCGTCAGGAAGCCGGGCACCACCGCGTACTGCGGCGCGTCGCCCTCGCCCGGGTCGCCCAGCAGCATGAACGAGAACGACTCGGGGTCCTCGCGCTCGATCAGGAAGTCCGGCGGGGCCCCGTGGTCGAGCTGCCGCCGCACCCAGCGGCGGCGCTCGTCGTCCGTCGGGTCGCCGAACCTGCGGGCCAGCACGTCGTTGCGGGACCTCCACAGGATGGCGGGGTTCAGCCAGGAGAGGTTGCGCACTCGCCCCGGCATGAGGTCGGTGTACGTGCCGGGCTCGTCGCACCCCCATCCGGCTCCGGTCGCTGAGTCGCGAGAAGAGGGGGGCACCGCGGCACCGTAACAGCCACGATGCCGACGACGCACCGTGTACGCCCCATTCCGGTCAATAACCCCCGTGTGGGGAAATCAGCCGAACATCATGGCGCGCGGGTCGTCCGTGTCGACGATCTCGGCGCCGAGCGGGAAGAGCGACACCGGGATGAGCTTGAAGTTCGCCAGGCCGAACGGGATGCCGATGATGGTCACGCATAGCGCGACACCGGTGACGAGGTGCCCGATGGCGAGCCACAGACCTGCCACCAGGAACCAGATGATGTTGCCGACCATCGTCAGCGCGCCGGCGTCCGGCTGTCGCACCACCGTCTTGCCGAACGGCCACAGCGCGTACGTGCCGATGCGGAACGCCGCGATGCCGAACGGAATGGTGATGATCAGGACGCAGCACACCACCCCGGCCAGGAAGTAGCCGAGTGCCATCCAGAATCCGGCGAGGACCAGCCAGATGACGTTGAGCAGCGTGCGCATGCTCCATTACCTCCCGTGTCGGTCGTCTTCACCGGTTAGACGGATGAGGGGGCGTCTCAGGTTCCGGCGAGGGAGGCGTGCAGGGGCAGCCACGCCGCCCCGGGGCAGCGCGCCGCCACCTCGTCGCGCCCGAACCAGGCGGCCTCGCCGCACTCCGAGGCGGGATCCGGGCTGGTCGGGGCGCCCGGGTGGTCCAGACGCACGGTGTAGAACGCCATGAACGCCCGCGCCGGGTATCGGTAGCCGTCCGGCGGGGTGTCCAGCAGGGTGATCCGCAGCCCGCCGAGCAACGTCAGCCGGCCGTCCTCCAGCACCAGCCCGGCCTCCTCGGCGAGCTCGCGCGCCGCGGTGGCCCTCGGGTGCTCGCCGTCGTCCGCGTGGCCGCCCGGCACCTCCCAGCCACGTCCGTGCCGGTCCACCCGCGTCAGCAGCGTACGGTCCGCGGCGTCCACCACCAGCGCGAACGCCCCCGTCACGACGGGACCGTCGGGCAGGACATCGGCCAGCAACAGGTCCACCCGATGGGGCGTGGGCACCCACGGCACGGTCAGCGTGTCGATCACGGTCGAGGCCATGCCGACATCCTCACACCGCCGACTAGCGAATGTGGGTGGAGACCTGGGAGGTGTAGTCGTCCGGGCGGTGGGCGCGTACGCCGCCGACGTGGGCGATGCGGCTGTGCGCGACCAGGTCGCCCCGGACCTTCGGGCGTACGCGGACCTCGAAGCGCGCGGTCGCCGAACGGCCGGCCGCGAGGCGCGGCATGACCAGCGTGGCGTCGCGTCCGCCCGCGTAACCGCCGACGCCGTCGGGCAGCGTGCTGGAGGTCCGTACGACGCCCTTGGGCAGCAGGTTGCGCACGGTGATGGCGCGCGACATGCCGGGTCCGTGGTTGGCGAGCCTGATCCGGTATTCGTAGGTGCCGCCGGCCCGTACGCTGCGCGGGGCCGCGATGGAGACCCGCAGGCCGGGGACCCGATCCGCCTGGGCGGGCCGCAGGTCCGGCCGATCGGTCGGCTCCGGCCTCGGCGTCTGGAAGAACGTCTCACGCGGCGCCGACACGGGCTCGCGCGCGTGCTGGCGCGCCGTCACACGGTGGGCGTGGTGCTGCTGTACGGGGGCGCGAAGCGTCGCGAACCCGCTCTGGATGCGGTGTCCCGCACGCGCCCATGGCACGTAGCGGTCCGGCAGGCCGCCGGCCGCGTGCCCGCTCACAGACGCGAGAGCCGCCATCACCGGCATGCCGACGGCGATGCCGGTCAGCACGGCGAGCGCGTGTTTCACGTGATGACGCCCCCCGAATCACTGATCGCACCCGAAACGTACCGCTCCGCGCGCCAGGCCCCGGCAAAGCCCGGGGCAAGTGTCAGGCCGACACGTCGGCCGTCGCGTCCGCGATGACGCGCAGCGCTCCGGGCAGGACCGACACGGTCACCGGCAGGTTGCCGAGGATCTCGCCGTCGCCGCCGTACGGCAGCTCGCGGTCCGCCTCGATGCGCACCTCGCGGCCGCGCAGCACCTCGATCACCGGGCGGCGAATGTGCGTGCCGTGCGGCAGCTCCCGCATCACCGCGAAGAAGAGCCGCCGAGGCGCCTTCCTGATGATCACGATGTCGAGCAGGCCGTCGTCGACCGAGGCGTTCGGGGCGACGTGCAGGCCGTAGCCGTAGAAGCCGGAGTTGGCCGCGACGACCGAGTAGCCGACCTCGTCGTGGACCTGCCCGTCGACGGTGATCTTGTACGAGACGGGGCGCCAGGTCGCGACGGCGCGCAGCGGGCCCAGGTAGTAGGCGAGCTGGCCGGGCAGCCGCGTCAGCCGGTTGATGTGCACGTTGGCCACCGAGTCGATGCCGCCGTACACGCTGCCGACCACGACGTGCGCGGTGCCGTCGCCCGCGACGACCCGGATCGCGTCGACCTTCCTGGCCTCGGCCTCCAGGAGCAGCGCCGCGAGCAGCTCCGGCTCCTGCGGCAGCCCGAGCTGGCGCGCGAAGTCGTTGCCGCGCCCGCCGGGCAGGATGCCCAGCTCGGTGCCGGTCCCGGCGAGGGCGCCCGCCAGACCGCCGACCATGCCGTCGCCGCCGGCGGCGATCACGACGTCGCCGCGCTCGCCGGCCGTACGCGCGAGGTCGGCGGCGTGTTCGAGGCTGCGGCTGTACTCCACGGCCACCTCGGCGCCTGCCTCGCGCAGCCGCCGCGCGACCGGGATCAGTCGGGCGGCGGGGTCGCCGCCGGCGGCCGGATTCACCACGGCGGTGAACGATCGCATGTTCAGCTCCTGTCGGACGCCCGCACCGCTCCGGCGGGTCCTGCGCGGGATCGTACGGGTTCTCAGCCTGCGGGTGGGATCAGTACGCCGGGGTTCATGATCCCGTCCGGGTCGAGGCGTTCCTTGACGGCGCGCAGGGCCGCGACGCCGAGCGGGCCCGCCTCGCGCGCGAACCAGTCGCGGTGGTCGGTGCCGACGCCGTGGTGGTGGCTGATCGTGCCGCCGGCGTCGATGATCGCGTCGTTGACCGCGGCCTTGGCATGTCCCCAGCGCTCGAGCGGCTCCTCGCCCTGCGCGGTCACGACGGTGAAGTACAGCGAGGCGCCGGTCTCGTACACGTGCGACACGTGGCACATCACCACCGACGACGGCAGCTCGTGCGCGAGCGTGAGCCGGACCGCGTCGTACAGCCGCGGCAGGACGGACCAGAAGCCCGCGGTCTCGAGGGTCTCGGCGAGGACGCCCGCGTCGAGCAGCGCGTCGCGCATGTACGGCGCGGAGAAGCGCCCGCGTTCCCAGCCCTCCCCCGGCTCGTCGCCGAGCGGTTCGCCGCCCAGGGCGCGCAGGACCTCGTGGACCTTCGCGCGGCGCTCGGCGACCTGGCCGGCCGTGCCCTCGTAGCCGCAGATCGCCGTGCAGCCGTCGCCCGACGCGCCGCCGATCTCGCCGGGGCGGGCCAGCCCGATCATGGTCTCGGTCTCGTCGGACAGGCGGAGCACGGTGGGCAGCGGACCGTCCTGCGCGAGGGCGCGCAGGGCCGCGGTGCCCTCGGCGAACGACACGAACCGCCAGCCCTCGTGCGCGCGCGTCTCCGGCAGCGGGCGGATCCGCACGGTGACGTCCGTGATGACGCCGAGGGCGCCCTCGGAGCCGAGCACGAGCTGGCGCAGGTCGGGGCCTGCCGCCGACCGCGGGGAGCGGCCGGCGTCGAGGGTGCCGGTCGGCGTCGCGAGTGTGAGGCCGACGACCATCTCGTCGAACCGGCCGTAGCCCGCCGAGGCCTGCCCGGAGGACCGCGCGGCGGCGAACCCGCCGATGCTCGCCCACTCGAAGGACTGCGGGAAGTGGCCGAGCGTGAAGCCCTCCGCGTTCAGCAGCTCCTCGGCGCGCGGTGCCCTGAGCCCGGCCTGGAGCGTGGCGACACGCGAGACGGGGTCGACGTCGACGAGACGGTCCAGGCGGCGCAGGTCCAGCGCGATCACGCCGGTGTGGCCGCCCGCCTCGGGGCTGAGGCCGCCGACGACCGACGTACCGCCACCGAACGGCACGACCGCGATCCGGTCCTGCGCGCAGCGCGCGAGGACGGCCGCCACCTCGTCGTGGGAGCCGGGCAGCACGACCGCGTCGGGCGCCGCGGCGGCGTCTCCGGAGCGGATGCGCAGCAGGTCGGGCGTTGACTTGCCGCGCGTGTGGCGGATCCGCGTCTCGTCGTCGTTCCGCAGGTGTTCCTCGCCCACGAGGTCCGCGAGCACCCGTACGGAGGGCCTTGGCGCGGGCGGCTCGATCTCGTCGAGCTTGACCGGCCGTACCGGCTCGGTGTGGATGCCCAGCAGCTCACGCAGCAGGTCGATGACGGACTCGGGGAGATGCGCGGCACGCGCCGGATCTCCCCAGCCGCTCCACAGCATGTCCGGAATCGGCATTGCTTCCCCTTTCGGCACGGTTACACTGTGACACATGGCGTCGATTCGTCACAAGAAGGATGCGGTGCTGGACGCCGCACGTGACTGCGTGCTGGCCGTCGGCGTACGCCGCACCACCCTCACCGACGTGGCACGCCGCGCCGGGGTGTCCCGCATGACGATCTACCGCCGATGGCCGGACGTGCGCACCCTCGTCGCCGACCTGATGACCCGCGAGTGGGCCGGCGTGGTGGCGGGCGTGGCACCGCCGACGGACGGCTCCCCGGTACGGCCGCAGGCCGTGGACGCCCTGGTCGCAGGGGTATCCGCGCTGCGGCGGCACCCCCTTTTCCACAAGATCATCGATGTCGACCCCGACGTGCTGCTGCCCTATCTCCTCGAGCGGCGCGGCACGAGCCAGGACGCCGTGCTGCGCGCCCTGGAGACGACCCTGCGGGCGGGTCACCGGGACGGCACGGTACGGATCGGCCACCCGGCACGGCAGGCGCGGGCCGTACTCCTCGTCCTGCAGTCCTTCGCGATGTCCGGTCACATCATGACCGACCGCGACCCGGCCCTCACCGCGTCCGCCTTCGACGACGAGCTACGCGGGATTCTGGAGAGGTACCTGGCACCGTGACCCCTGACACCCGGCCCTCCGGGGCCTCCTCGCTCAACTCCGACCGCCGCGCGCGCGAACTCACCGAGCTCGCCGACGGCGCCGTCGTGGACGTTCTCGTCGTCGGCCTGGGCGCGACCGGCGCCGGAGTGGCGCTCGACGCCGCCTCCCGCGGCCTGTCCGTCGCCGCCGTCGACGCCCACGACCTCGCCTTCGGCACGTCGCGGTGGAGCTCGAAGCTGATCCACGGCGGCCTGCGCTACCTGGCGTCCGGCCAGGTCGACGTCGCGTACGAGAGCGCGGTCGAGCGCGGGACGCTGATGGCGCGCACCGCGCCGCACCTCGTACGCGCCCTGCCGTTCGTGCTCCCGCTGACCCCGCACGTCTCCGGCCCGTCCGCGGCGGTCGCGCGGGCCGGCATGGTCGCGGGCGACGTCCTGCGCCGATCCGCACGTACCCCGCGTGCCGTTCTCCCGGGCCCGCGCCGCCTGTCGGCCGTCGAGACGCTGCGGATGGCCCCCGCGCTGCGCTCGTACGGGCTGCGCGGCGGGCTGCTGTCGTGGGACGGCCAGCTCATCGACGACGCGCGCCTGGTCACCGCGGTCGCGCGGACCGCCGCCGCGTACGGCGCGCGGATCCTCACCCGCTGCCGCGCGCTCACGCTGGGCGGCGACGGCGCCCTGGTCCGCGACGAGCGGACCGGCGCGGAGATCTTCATCCGCGCCCGCGCGGTCGTCAACGCGGCCGGCGTCTGGGCCGGGCAGCTCGTGGACGGCGTACGGCTGCGGCCCTCGCGCGGCACCCACCTGATCCTGCGGGCCGAGAGCCTGGGCGGCCTGTCCACCGGCCTGCACCTGCCGGTCCCCGGCGAGTCCGGCCGGTTCGCGCTGGTGCTGCCGCAGGAGGACGGCCGGATCTACGTCGGGCTGACCGACGAGCCCGCCGACGGCCCGATCCCGGACGTGCCCGAACCCTCCGAGGCCGAGATCGGCTTCCTGCTGGACCTGCTCGACTCGGCACTCGACGTGCCGGTGCGCCGCGCCGACCTCGCCGGGGCGTACGCGGGGCTGCGGCCGCTGCTGGACGGCGCGGCGGGCGGCACCGCCGACCTGTCGCGGCGCCACGCCGTGCTGACGTCCGACGAGGGCGTCGTGACGATCGTCGGCGGCAAGCTCACCACCTACCGGCGCATGGCGCAGGACACCGTCGACGCCGTGACCGAACGCCACGGCCTGGCCGCGGGCCCGTGCCGCACCGCGCGGCTGCCGCTCGTCGGGGCGGCCTCCCCAACGACGCTCTCCCGGCTCGCCGCCCCCGTGCACCTGGTCCGCCGGTACGGCGCCGAGGCCGGCGCGGTGCTGGCGCTCGCCGAAGCGGACCCGTCACTGCTGGAGCCGGTCGCGCCCGGGTCGGCGACCCTCGCCGTGGAGCTGGCCTGGGCGGTACGCCACGAGGGCGCCCTCGACGAGGCCGACCTGCTGGACCGGCGTACGCGCGTGGGCCTGGTCGCCGCCGACCGCGAGGCCGCGCTGCCCGCCGCGCACCGCGCGCTGGCCGCCGACCGCGGCGCCCGGACGTGAGAGCGCCCCCACCCGGCCGGAGCCGGGCGGGGGCGCCGCCCTGCGAAGAATCCGTCAGCCGTGGACCGGCGCGCCGGTTTTCGGGTCGAGGATCAGCTTCTGCGCCCGCGGGCGCCAGAAGTCGAACATGCCGGCCAGGCTGCCGGTCCGCGCGTCCAGGGACGCGTCACCGATCCGCCCGGTCCACCAGTTGTCCTCGATGAACCGCAGCACCGAGGTCTGCTCGGAGTACCCGTGGTCGACGTGGTTGACCTTGGCGTACGGAGAGATGGCCAGCAGCGGGAGGCGCTGGCTCGGGCCGCAGCGGTCCTGGTAGCCACCGGCCACCTTGGCCTTACCGCACACCGTCGTGTCCTGCGACGCGTCCGAGGAGCCGTTGGTGATCTTCGGCGCCTTGTGGTCGTACCAGCCGTCGGAGTCGTCGTAGGCGACGAAGACCGCCGTGGAGTCCCAGTCCTTGGACTTCTGCAGCTTGTTGATCGTGCTGACCAGGAACTGCTGCTCGTCCTGCGGGTCGGAGTAGCCGGCGTGGCCGTCCTGGTACGAGGACGCCTTCAGGAAGCTCACCGCGGGCAGGTTGCCCGCCTGGAGCGCCGAGTCGAAGTCGGTCAGGTCGTACTGGTGGTTGGCCTGGTCGGTACGGCCGATCGCGGCGACCGAGGACGGCGGCACGTGCTTCTCGTTCGCCGTCGACTTGTAGTACTGGAACGGCTCGTGGTGCGGGCTGTAGTCCGTGACCGGGATCCCACCGACGTTCGGGTGGGAGGCGCCGCAGACGGCGTAGCCGTTGGCGGTGCCGGTCGGGCGGAAGCCGCCCTGGAACCAGCCCCAGGTGACCTTCTTGGCGTTCAGCAGGTCACCGACGTTCTTGCCGGTCATCACGCCCAGGTTGTTCTTGGACGTGTGGTTGGTGCCCGAGCAGTCGTCGTACGCCGGGTCCGGGTCGTTGATGATCGTGCCGACGCCGTCCTTGTCCGGCGACTGCACGACATAGGAGTCGCTGACCTTCTGGTGCGTCACCGGGTCGACGGCGTAGCCGCCGTGGGTCTGGCCGGAGATCAGGTTGAGCGCCCCGGGCGTCGACGGGCCGAAGACCGTGTCCCAGGAGTTGTCGCTCATCGCGTAGTTCTGGGCGTAGTTCCACAGCCCGGTGACGGTGTTGCCGTCGTAGTAGTCCATGACCAGGCCGGGCTCGCCGAACAGGACGGGCTGGCCGGTGCACTTGTTCTTCTCGGTGGACTCGACGAACTTGTCCATCTGGCCGCCGTCGACGGCCTTCTGCTCCGAACCGTAGTTGTGGTCCTGGTCGCAGGTGAGCGGCTGCTCGTGCGTGAGGCGCTTGGGGTCGTACTGGTTCGGGTTGTCCGTGAGGAGCTTCTTGGTCAGCCCGTCGACCCGCGGCGTGTGGCGCTTCGCGGTGAACTTCGTGCCGTCCGTGTTGGCGGCCTTCGGGTACGTGCCGAAGTAGTGGTCGAAGGAGTTGTTCTCCTCGAACAGCACGACCACGTGCTTGATCGGGGTGGCGGTGCGCGCGTGCGTGTCGGCCGCGCTCAGCGACGCCTGGCCGTGCCCGCCGCCGGTCCAGTTCGGTACCAGGGCGACGCCCAGCACACCGGCGGCCACCGCGGAGGTGGCGATCACCACCGGCCGCCGTCTCTTCCACTTTCCGGAGCCCATTCTCTGTTCCTCCTGAGGTTATGCAACACCGGCAGTTCGATGGGAGGTCCAGGGCCCGGTGTCTGCCCCTCGGGATCCCATCGGAGTGGATCGACGATCACGGTGCTGGAAGATGGCGCGAGCGTAAACGGGACACATGGGGCGCCTGAAGTCCTTTGTCCTATTCTTTATAGACCGGTGATCTTGCCTCCGCCATCACCTGAACTAGGTCAGCAGCCCACGGGCCAGGTAGTCCGAGGAGTCGCGCACCCCCGGCGGCACGAAGAAGTAGCCGCCGCCGAACGGCGTGATGTAGTCCACGAGGGGCTCGTCGGCCAGGCGCTCCTGCACCGCCTCGAACTGCCGCTTCACGTCCTGCTGGTAGCAGGTGAAGATCAGCCCCATGTCCAGGTCACCGGCCTTGTCCACGCCGCGGTCGTAGTTGAAGCCACGGCGCAGGATCCGGCTGTCCGCGGTCTGCGGGGTGCGCGGGTTCGCCACCCGGATGTGGCTGGTCAGCGGGATGGTGTTGCCGATCGGGTCCCGCGTGTAGTTCGGCTCGTCCAGCTCGTGCATCCCGTCGAGGGGCGCGCCGGAGTCACGGCCGCGGCCGAACATCTGCTCCTGCTCCTCGATCCCGACCCGGTCCCAGAACTCCACGAGCATCCGGATGAGCCGGATCACCACGTACGTGCCGCCGGCCGTCCAGGCGGTCTGCGCGCTCGCCGGCCGTCCGGTCCACACCAGGTGGTTCATCGCCTTGGCGTCGGTGACGTCCGGGTTGGCGATGCCGTCCTTGAAGCCCATGAGGTTGCGCGGCGTGCCGCTCGGCCGCGGCGGGCTGATGAAGCCGTTCATCCGCCAGCGGAGCTGCGCGGCGCCCCGGGTGTGCCGGGCGATGTCGCGCAGCGCGTGCACCACCGTGTCCTCGTCGTCGGCGGACAGCTGGACGCTGAGGTCGCCGTGGCACCAGTCCGCGTCGAGGTCGTCGTTGGGGAACATCCGCATCGGCCGCAGCCCCGCCGGCTTGCGGCTCTCCAGCCCGTAGCGGTGGTCGAACAGCGACGCGCCCAGGCCCACGGTGACCATCAGCCCGCCACCCGTCACCTCTGGTCCGAGCACGCCCGAGTCGGCCGGAGGCGCGGCGATGCCCGCGTCGTCCGGTGTACCGCCGGCGGTCAGCGTGCGCGCGCGGTCGGTGAGCGTACGGAACAGCTCGGTCAGCTCGCCCCGTCCGGAGGCCACGACGTCGAGCGAGGCCACGATCGTGCTGCGCCGCGGCTTGTCGAGGACACCCGCCTGGTGCTCGCCGTGAAAGCCCCTCGGTGGCGCCTCGGCGGGCTCGCCGGAGGCACCGGCCGACGCGGGCCCGGCGATGGCCCCGGCAAGCCCGGCGACCAGGGCGCCGCGCAGGAACGACCGGCGGTCGCCGGCTCCGGCGCTCACGAGGTCCTCCTCGGCTCGGCGATCGTGGCGACCGGGGCGAGCAGTTCCAGGAGCTGCCCGACGGCGCCGTCGATGCGGCGGCGGTCGGCCGCGGCGAGCGCGTCGACCGACGAACGGCCCTTGAGCAGGGCCTCCGTCCGGTCCAGCCAGGTGTCGACCTGGGGCAGGGCCGCGTAGCGCGTACGGAGGAGGGGCCGGAGCACGCCGAGGACCGCGCGGGTCCCCTCGAGGTTGGCCGCCGCCGTCTTCAGCGTGGTGCCGCTGCCCTGGTCGGCGGAGCCGGTGAGTTGGAACTGCAGGGTGTTCTCCAGGATCTCGTGGGCCCGCAGAGGCAGGTCACGCGGGTCGAGCCGCTCGTTCGGGAAGTCGGCCTTCAGCCCGTGCACGTCACGCACGAGCCGGTCGGTCACCTTGGCGAGCGAGGAGGCCGACTCTCCGTGCCAGAGGCCGTACTCGAGCCGGTGGAAGCCGGTGAAGTCCTTGTCGCCGGTGCCGCCGGGCAGCCCGGCCGTGCCACCGTTGATCGCGCCGTCGAAGTCGCCGAAGGTCCCGTACGCCGCGCCGAGCCGCTCGTAGGTGACGTGCGCGGGCGTCCACGCGGCACGCGCGGCGCCCAGGTCGCCGTCATCGATGGCGGACTTCAGCTCGTCGGTCCGCGCGACGAGCCGTTTCAGGCCGTCGGCGACGTAGGCGTTGTAGGCGCGGGCCGGGCCGTACAGGTCGCTGCCCGTCACGGGAACGACCGCGGGGTTGCCGGCCCGGGGGCCGGTGAGCCGCGTGCGCGGCCCGGTGACCGGGTCGCTCGTGTTCTCGCCCATGCAGCGGAAGGCGTACGTGCCGCCGCCGAGCGTCACCCGCATCGCGCGCGTGACCCCGGGCCCGAGGCCCTCGAGCTCGGCGTAGATCGCTCCCGCGGCCGGGTCGACGAGCATCACGTCGGCGGTGGTGTCGCCGGTGTTGCGCACCTGGAGCGTCTGCCGCCCCGTGTGCGGGCTGGTCCAGCCCGCACCGCACCGGCTCATCGCGGCGTCGATCGCCGGTGGGCCGTCGGTCGCCACGGCCGCCGGCAGGGTGTCGCCGGCGGCGGCCAGCAGCAGGACCGCGCCCAGGACCAGGAACGGCGTGCGCATGGAACTCCCGTGTTCGGCCGTCGTGGGGACAGGTACGCCCGATGGGCGTACCGGAGGACAGGGAGAGACCCGAGGGGGGTCGCGGTGGGACCAGGCCACCTTAGAACGTGCTCCCTGGGCACTGGCGAGACATCCGGATATATCCGGATTCTGTATTCATCCCGCGTTCACCTGCGGCAGACGATCTGGCGAGCCACTATTACTTAGGTTAGTCTTACCTAAGCTAAGCGGTAAGGGGGTTCGTTGCCGGAGAACCGTTGCACCCACTGCACGGGGAGTCACACCGGGCAGCGGCCGTGCCTGGCCACGGCGACCGTGAAGTCACGGACCTGGCTGCTCATCGAGCATCCGGGGCCGTGGGCTCAGGACGTCGCCGACAGCCCGGTCCCGGGCCCCGTGGCGGACGCGATCGGCCGGGCCCGGTGGCACGGCGTTCGCGTGCAGTTCATCCGCAGCCCCGGGCGGCGGCGCCGGGCGACCCCGCCCCTGTGGGTCTACACCGGGTTCTCCGGCGGCACCTCCGTGGACGCCGCGTGGCTCGAGGGCCGCGAGCTGGCCGATCCGGCCGAACTCGCCGGGCTCGACCTCGCGGCGGTCGGCGTCGGCCGCATGCCGGGTTTCGGCCACCCGATCGCCCACCCTCTCCTGCTCGTCTGCACCCACGGCAGGCACAGCGCCTGCTGCGCGCGGGTCGGCGCCCCGCTGGCACGACGGCTCGCCGGGCGCTTCTCCGACGTCTGGGAGACCACCCACATCGGCGGCGACCGGTACGCCGCGAACCTCGTCTGCCTGCCGCACGGCCTGTACTACGGCGATCTCGACGAGCGGCGCGCCGTACGCGCGGCCCGGGCGTACCACCTCGGGCAGGTCGTTCTCGAGGGCTACCGCGGCCGGGCCGGGCTGCCCGAACCAGTGCAGGCGGCCGAGCATTTCGTGCGGTCGCACACCGGCAATCTCGACGTGGCCGATGTCACCGTCGAGTCAATGACCGGAAACACCGCCGTCGTTCGCGCCGGACTGGCACGATATGAAGTCCGGGTGGAACAGGCGCCACTCGGCCCGTGCGGCCCCGGATGCGAAGAGAACATCGGATCCTACGTTCAGCGGGACCTGACTCTTCTCAATCGCACGTCCCTCGTGTAACCTCTCCGAGGCCCTGTTCGCCGGTCCACGAGGACCTGGCGACCTCTGGGGAACATCACGGCGCTGCACGACGTTGACTGTTTTTGGCGCGTACTTACCGTTGCGGCGTCCGTGACCGAAATTTTTCTGCTCACCAGCAAGCTACGAGGTGGTAGTTCTATGGCTCAGGTACGTCGGCAGGCAAACCTCCCCCGTCCCAGCTGGGGCTGGCAGGACGCTGCCGAGTGCCGGGGGGAGGACCTGATCCTGTTCTTCGGCCCGGACGGCGAGCGTCAGCCGGAGCGTGAGATCCGCGAGCGCAAGGCCAAGTCGGTCTGCATGCGCTGCCCTGTACGTGGAGAATGCCTTGATTATGCCGTGTCCCGGCCGGAGAAGTACGGCACGTGGGGCGGGCTGAACGAGGACGAGCGCGCTTCTGAGCGTCGCCGCCGCATGCGTCGCGCTAACGCCGCCTGACGCGAATCGCGAAGCCTGCGGCCCCGCGAACGCGGGGCCGTTTCCATCGGGCCAGTTCATCGGGCTAGGCCCGCGGCGCCGGTTCCCCCCGCGGCGAACGACTTCTCCGCGAGCCGGGCGACCCCATGGGTACGCCCGGCTCGGCAGGTGATTCTCCCCCCAGCACCACCATCATCCGCTCGGCCGCACCTGCGGCCGGGCGGCTTGTGCCTTCTCACATGAGGGACAGCACGTCCGCGTCGGTGAGCTGGTCGAAGTGCCGGTACCACTGGCCGACCGACCGGAACGCCATCGGCGTGGCGAGCACCACGACGTCGTCGGCGTCGGCGGACAGTGCCTCGACCGTAGGGGCCGCGCCCACCGGTACCGCCAGGACGACCCGTGCGGCGTCCTTCGACCGGACCGCGGCCAGTGCGGCGCGTGCGGTGCCGCCGGTTGCCAGCCCGTCATCGGCCACGACCACGTCGCGGCCCTTGATCGAGGGCAGCGAGCGGTCGCCCCGGTAGGCCCTGACCCGGCGCTCGAGTTCGGCGCGTTCGCGCCGGACCGTGGCGTCCAGGTCGCGTGCGGTCAGGCCCAGCCGCCGCAGCAGCTCGCCGTCGAGCGCGGGTTCGCCGCCCTCGGCGATCGCCCCGACGCCCAGCTCCGGCTGGCCCGGACATCCGATCTTGCGCGTGACCAGCACGTCGCACGACGCGTCGAGCCGCCGGGCGATCTCCCGTGCGATCGGGACACCGCCGCGCGGCAGTGCCAGTACGAGCGGGTCGGTGAGCCGTAGGCCGGCGACGCGTTCGGCGAGGACCCGGCCCGCCTCGGCGCGGTCGGTGAACGGCAGACGTACGCCCTGGCCGCTCCACCCCACTGTGACCACCTCGAAAGGTCCTGTTGGCGTGCCTCTACCCACCCTGGCGACGCCGCAACGGAAATGCCCCGAGCCGGTCCCGCGCATGCCGACGACCTGCGAGGCGATCGTCCCGTTTCCGGGTAATCCGGATTCGGGTGTTTCGAGGCCGCGCAGCGTTCGCGCTTCCTCTTTCGTCTCGCAGGCCTGATTCCAGACTTTCACCACGTGGGGCGCCCGCCAGGGACCAACGTCCCTCCTTGCCGGGACCATCGGCGGTCATGACCTTCGCCGGTCGGCCAGGGACCAACGGACGTACCCATCCGGCCCCGCGGTGCACAGAGTGAAGGGTGAATCACCTCGTCGAGGAGGCCTTGATGAAACAGAGCCTTCCGCTGGGCCGGGTGGCGGGGATTCCCGTGGGTGCCAACTGGTCGGTGTTCGTCATCGTGGTCCTCATCGCCGACATCGTCGCCCGTACCGTCCTGCCGCGCGCGGCCGCCGGTGGGTCGCCGCTGCTCTACTGGTCGGTCGGCATCCCCACGGCCCTGCTGTTCATGGTCTCCCTGCTGGCCCACGAGGCCGCGCACGCGATCGTCGCCCGGCGGAAGGGCGTCGGCGTACGGTCGATCACGCTGTGGATGCTCGGCGGGGTGGCGCAGCTCGACGGCGACCCGCCGACCGCGCGCGCCGACCTGGCGATCGCCGCCGCGGGGCCGCTGACCAGCCTGCTCGCCGGAGGGCTGCTCGTGGCGGGCGCGGAGGTGGCCGGCGTGGCCGGCCTCCCGGCCGTGATCGTGGCGGCGCTGACCTGGACCGGGGCCACCAACGCCTTCCTCGCGGTGTTCAACCTGCTGCCCGGCGCGCCCCTCGACGGAGGGCGCATCCTGCGGGCACTGGTCTGGATGCGTTCCGGCGACCGGGGACGCGGTGAGCGCGTCGCGACCGGCGCCGGCCAGGTCGTGGGCGCGGTGCTCGCCGGCGCGGGCGTGGCGCAGCTGATCGTGCTGGGGCAGACGAGCGGCCTGTGGCTGATGCTGATCGGGTGGTTCCTCGTCTGGGCGGCCGGTGCGGAGGGGCGGGCACGGGTCCTGCGCGAGGCCGCGTCGGACCTGCGGGTGCACGCCGTGATGACCCCCGATCCGGAGTGCGCCGCCGGCTGGCGGCCGGTCGGCGAGTTCGTGGCGACGGTGGCCTCCCGGTCCCGCCAGACGATCTTCCCGGTGGTCGGGATCGACGGCGAGCCGCACGGCGTGGTCGGCATCGACCGCCTGGCGCGCGTCCCCGCCGGTCACGGCGGCGACCGGATCGACTCCGTGGCGCTGGCACTGCCGCCGGACCACGTCGTCGGCCCGGACGACCTGGCGTCCTGCCTGCTCGAACGCCCGCCCGTCGGCGGTGCGCTGCTGGCCGTCGTGGTCACGAACCGGCGCGTGGTCGGCATGGTCACCACCGACGACCTCGCCCGCCTGGTCCGCCAGAGCCTCCTCCGCGAGCGCTCCGCTCCTTCGTCCTAGTGCCGCTTGGGGTGGCGATCGCGCGAGGAGTCGGGCGGGCTGATGCGGGTCGTCTTCACCCGCCGCGCCCGGCGGGCGGTGGCCTTGCGCTCGTCGACGCGTTCGGCCGCGCGGGCGATCAGCTTGAGGACCGCGTCGGCGACCATGTTGGGGCGCTCGAGGACCAGCAGGTGCCCGGCGTCGGGGATCACGGCCAGCTCCGCACCGGGGATGGCCGCGACCAGCGCCTCGGCGTGCTCGACCGGGGTGATCAGGTCGCGCTCGCCGACCATCACCAGCGCCGGGACCTCGCCGATCATCGGCAGTACCTCGTGCAGGTCGTACCGGACCAGCTCGGTGTAGAACTCGGCGATCACCTGGATCGGCACCGAGGCCATCAGCCGGGTGGTGAGCCGGGCGACGGAGCGCGGCACCCGTGATCCGTACAGGTACGGCCAGGTGATCAGGTAGGTGACGCCGCCGACGGAGCGGCGAGCGCCGTCGACCAGACGCGCCTGGTGGCGCAGGGTGGCGAGGGTCACCGGGACCAGCCGGTGCATGACGCGTGCGGTGCGCACGGGCAGGCCGGCGGTCACCGAGGACAGGCCGCCCGCGGACGTGGAGGACAGAACGACCCCCATCACGCGGTCGCCGAACAGCTCCGGGTGGCAGGCGGCGAGCCCGAGAATCGCCATGCCGCCCATGGAGTGCCCGACCAGGACCACGGGTCCGCGGGGTACGGCCGCCTCGATGACCGCGTACAGGTCGCGGCTCACCTGGTCGATGGTCGCGTTCGGTGGGGTGCCCCAGCCCGACAGGCCGTGGCCGCGCTGGTCCCAGATCACGACGCGGTAGCCGCCGGCGAGGGCGGCGCGCTGGACGTCCCAGCAGGTCGAGTTGAGGAGGTACCCGTGGCAGAACACGACGGTCAGCGGCGATCCGATGGCTTCTTGGACCTCGACGTGCAGTTCCACTCCGTCGTCGGCCGTCACCGTCATCGGCCGTGTCTCAGGAGTCGCCCGGGTATCGGCGTCGTGTTCGCGGTGGCCAGGTGACAGGAGACGCCCGCCATGCTGGGCCAACGCACCGGTGATGTCCGCGAATGTCATGACCACCTCCGCCGGACGGCACCGTCACGCCTCATTCCGAGGTGGTTCGGCGCCCGTCGCACTCACCATTGAGGCTTGCCGGCCGAGCGTCCGCGGTCAGTTCTCGGCCCGCCATGCGATGCACCAGGCAGAACCCCTTTCTCCTACCGCGAATCCCGCTTCAAGAGTCGCTCACGTCAGACGGCGATCTCCAGGGACCAAGGTCCTGTTCTCCCCTACGGACCATGGGGCCGTGACATGGGACCCACGCGGGACCCGGCGTGACCTTGGGACAGGTGCGAACAGCCCCCAGCCGGGTATGAGGTAAGAATTAGGCCCGTTCCCCCACCAACCGGTCGGTTCCAACAGCTCGGCTCTCGAGCCGATGAGGGGACGAGGCGCGTGAGCGAAGCCGAACGACCCGAGAGCCCCTCGCCACGGCGTACCCGGCCCGGCGGAACGGCGGGTCACGAGGCGATCGCCGACGGGATGGCCGACATCCTGGTCCACCGGCTGTTCGCCGTCGGCCTCGACCTGCACGCGGCGCTGACCTATCTCGAGGCGAAGGTCTCCGAGCACACCGCCACGCACAAGATCCACAACGCGATCGAGGGCTTGGACGACGCGATCAGGGACGTCCGCGCCGCGGTCTTCGGCATCCGCCACGACGGCGCGTCGCTCGCCACCTCCGGCAGCCTGCGCGCCATGATCGTCGAGGCGGTCGAACGCTCGTGCGGGCCGGGCGGCGGCGCATGCCCGGCGATCACCCTGGGGTGCGGGCTGGACGCGGTGATCGACGAGGCCGGCGCGCAGCAGGTCGCGCGGGTCGTCCACCGGATCCTGGCGCTCGTGCCCGCCGACCGGCTGCCGGCCACGCGCGTCGAGGTGACCGCGGACCCGAGACCGCCGGGCGGGCTCGTCGTGCACATCGACGCCCCCGCGCACGGCCTGGCCGACGTCGCCGCGCGGCTCGGCACCCTGGCCGGACGGCGGATCGAGGTCACCCACGAGAACCTGACCGTGCCACGGGACGCCTCACGCGTACGGGTCCAGTGCCGCACCCCGCCGTGACCGTCTACCGGCCCCCGGTCCACCGCATGACCGCCGACCTCGCTGACCGAGACCGGGCGGGTTCGCTACGAGAAGGACCCGGACCGCCGGTCAGCGGTGGGTGTCTTGCGGCGCCGTCGCGGGACTGGACGCGCTACGGGTGCCACCGATTGCATGCCGAACCCCCGTACGGTCGGCCGAACGTGAAGTCTCCGTACGGTCGGCGTGGCGCTCACCCGCGCGGCGGCGGCCTCCCCCTACGGTGACCGCTGTGATCCCGACTGAACCGGCTCCCGCCTGGTGCCTGGTCAAGGGCGAATGGCTGGAACGCGAAGATCCTGTGATGGCGCTGTGCGACCCGTACGGTGGCGACATCGCCGCCGCGATGGCGAGCCTCGGCTACGAGGCCTGGTGCCAGGTCGGCGTGGACCGGCTGCCGACGGTTCCGCTGGCCCTGGCGATGTACTCGCGCGAGGCCCCGCCGCTGCAGTTCCTGGTCCAGCTCGAGGGCAACGCCGGGAACGTGGTCGAGCACGTCTTCGCCGAGACCCTGCCGGACGCCATGGAACTGCTGGCCAAATGGGTGCCGATCGCGCAGGCCGGTGCGCTGGTCGAGCTGGTACGGCGGCAGACCGACGCGGAGGTCGAGGCCTCGCACGCGCCGCCGTCCCGCCGTACCGTGAGCGTCCCCGACCCGGGCGGCGCGACCACGATGGACCGCGTGGGCACCTGATCGTCAGGGCCGCGCCTCGGCGGGCGGCCTGAGGAGTTCCCGTATGGGCGCCGGCAGCAGCGAGATCGCCTCGTCGACGACCCCTTCGGACATGTGGCGCCGTACCACCGTCGTGACCAGCGCCGCGATCGTGCCGACCTCGTCGAGATGCACGCGGGCGTCACGGGCGAACCGCGCGATGTACTCCTCCCGGTCGAACTTCACCGGGACCCGTGCGGGGTTCCAGCCGTCGTAGAAGACCCCGCGCAGGAGCTCGGGAAGCTGCGCGGCGAAGTTGCCCGCCACCTCGACGGTGATCCGGTCGCGGAGCGTGTGCAGCCACGCCCGCAGCACCCGGTACGCGAGGCGCCGGTCCGTGCTGCCGAACCCGGCGTCGATCTCGGCCAACCAGGTGTTCGTCTTGTCGATGCTGTGATCGAGACTCGGAACGCCGGTCCGTGACATCGGAGACCTCCTCCGCCCCCTCCAGTACCGCGCACATGGAGGGGGCGTGCCCAGGGGCGAAGGTCCCGCGGCCCGGTCAGGCCCCGTTACGCCGCCTGCGGGCCTCGAGGTGCATGATCTTCCAGGTACGCACGCGTTCGGCCCGCAGCCGGGCGTCGGTCCGCGACGCCATCCACTCGGTCTCCCTGCGGAGCTTGCGCCAGCCGGTCAGCCGGCGTTCGGGCAGGTCACCGGACGCGACGGCGGCCAGGACCGCACAGTCTGGCTCGGTACGGTGCGCGCAGTCGGAGAACCGGCAGTTCTCCGCGAACTCCTCGAGGTCGACGAAGGCCTGGGCCAGTCCCTCGTCGGCGTCGTACAGGCCGATCCGCCGTACGCCCGGCGTGTCGATGATCAAGCCGCCGGGCGTCACGATCAGCTCGCGGTGCGTGGTGGTGTGCCGCCCGCGCCCGTCGGCGGTACGGATCTCCTGCGTGCGCATGACCTCCTCCCCCGCCAGCGCGTTCACCAGCGTGGACTTGCCGGCCCCCGAGATGCCAATCAGCACGGAGGTGCCCGCCGCGAGCGTGTGGAGGACGTCCATCCCCTCCCCGGTCAGGGCGGAGACGGCCTGTACGTCGACGCCGGGGGCGGCCGACGCGACCTCCTTCAGCAGGTTCGACGGGTACTCGGCCAGGTCGATCTTGGTGATCACGACACACGGCCGGGCACCGCTCTGCCAGGCCAGCGTGAGCATGCGCTCGATCCGGCCCAGGTTGGCGGGCGCGGCGGGCTCGACCACGAGCACGGTGTCGACGTTGGCGGCCAGCACGTGGCCGCTCGAGTCGCCGGACAGGCCACCGCGGGACGTACGCGCGACGCCGCCGCGTACGAGCGACGTGCGGCGCGGCAGGACCGCGGTCACCTCGTGACCGCCGCCGGGAGCGGCGCTCAGCGCCACCCAGTCACCGGTACACGGCGGCTCGCCCTGCCAGGCGGCGCGGATCTCGCCGTGTTCGGTGAGGACAAGGCCGTGACCACGGTCGACGCGGGCCATCCGGCCCGGGATCGCGTCGGGGTACGGCGTGAGAGTCTCGGCCCAGGAGTCATCCCAGCCGAGCGATGAGAGCAGCAATTCGGGCACCCTTCAGGTGCGGGCGCCCGCGCATGAAAGGTCAGGCGGGCACCCAGAGGACAGGGAACGGCGAGGTGACGGCAACGGCAAAGACGGCCATGTGGCTCACCCCTCTCTGTGCTCGAGTGCCGCGGATCTCACGACCGGATCAGGATAGACAGGACGGCGTACGCGGGGAAACCGATTTTCCGGCCGGCCGGTCAGGACTCGCCGGCGTCCACGCGCTCGGGGAGGTCGGGCGCGGCGACCTCGGGCTCGTCGTCGGAGTCCTCGGCCCGCGCCTCGGCGAGCTCGACGCGCGACTCCGCGACCTCGACCCGCGCGTTGGCCACGCGGGCCTCCGCCTCGGCGGCCTCGGCGCGGGCGCGGGCCGTGTACTCGCCGGGCCAGAGCTTGTCGATCTCGGCGTTGAGCGCGGCGCCGATGAGGACCGCCAGGGCGGTGACGTAGAGCCAGGCGAGGACGGCGATGGCGGCGCCCAGCGACCCGTACACGGTCACGCCCGAGGCGGATCCGTCCAGGTAGAGCCGCAGGATCAGGCTGCCGAGCGCCCAGATCGCCAGGGCGACGCCCCCACCGGGCACCCCGCGCCACCAGGCGGTGCGTACGGGGACGCTGAGGTAGTAGAGCAGCGCGAGGAAGACGACCGACACGACGATGAGGACGGGCCAGTACAGCAGGTGCAGCACGCGGGCGCCCTCGGGCAGCCAGTGCAGTACGAGCGTGGGCCCGGCGACCAGCACCGGGATGATCACGAGGCCGACGCCGAGGCCGCCGAGGTACAGCACGAACGCCCGCAGCCGCGTGCGGATCACGCCGCGCACGCCCGACAGGCCGTACGCGATGGTGATCGTGTCGACGTAGACGTTGAGTGCGCGCGAGCCGGCCCACAGCGAGACCAGGAAGCTCAGCGACACCAGCTCGACCCGGCCGCCCTTGAGCACGTCGTCGAGCAACGGCACCACGACGGACTGGACGGACTGGTCGGTGAGCACCGTCTGGGCCTTCTCGATCACCCACTCGCGGATCTCGACGACGGTGCCCGTGCCGAACAGGGAGCGGAAGTGACCGATGGTGCCGATGAGGCCGAGCACCAGAGGCGGCAGCGACAGCAGCGTGAAGAACGCCGCCTCGGCGGCCAGGCCGGTGATCCGGTAGCGGAAGGCCGAGATGCTCGTACCGCGAATGATCCGCCACAGAACGCCACGAATCTTCGCAAAGGCCGACGCTTCAGCGGAAATCTCGGCGATGCTCGACGAGGCGTCGGAGACGGTGGTCACGACCATCTACCGTAGGCCCTGTCACGCCCGGTACATGCCATAACACCCATTTCATGGTCGGCCGAATGCACGGTCTCGCCGTTCATCGAAGGGTCGGACGCGAGCGCGGGTTCCGCGGCGATCACCGGGCGAACTGGCCGGGGCGGCGGCCCGCACCCGGCGGGCCCGCGAACGCCTGGGCGATCTCCATCCACTCGCCGGCCACCGGCCCGCTCACCTTGAGGTCCACGTCGGCGGGATGCCGGCGCTGCGTCACGACCAGGCAGAAGTCCAGCGCGTCGCCGCGTACGACGTCGGCGGCGTCCTCCGGCCCCACGGTCCACGGCCGGCCGCCGGGCAACGCGAGCTCTACGCGTACCGGCGCCTCCGGCACCGGGCGGCCGTGCACGGCGAAGCTCCACGGCAGCGCGCGTACGCCGATCTGGGCGATGTGGCGTAGCCGGTCGGACGGCTCAAGCCGGGCGCCCAGCCCATCGGCCACGTCCTGGCCGTGCGCCCAGGTCTCCATGAGCCGCGCCGTGGTGAACGACACGACGCCCATGTCGGGGCCGTACCAGGGGACGCGCGCCTTCGGGTCGAGCGCGGCGAGCACGTCGATCAGACGGCCACGCGCCGAGCCGAACCAGGCGAGGACCTCCTCGCCGGGCATGGACCGCCGCTCCTCGACCAGCAGGTCCGTATCGAGGCCGTCCGCGATCATCCGCTGGACCTCGGCGCGGAAGTCCTCCGGCGCGGTCGCGGCGCGTACGGCGGCATCGTCGAACCAGGCCAGATGGGTGATCTGGTCCCGGACCGTCCAGCCGTCGGCGGGCGTCGCGGTATCCCATGAGCCGGACGCGAGAAGCCCCTCGAGGGCGGCGGTCTCGGCCCGCAGGTCGCTGATCAGTTCGTCCATCGACACGGCCACCAGGACAGCGTACAGAATCTCGTTCGGGAAATCGGCCCCCGGACACGTCGTCACGTCGACGTTCCGCGGGGTGACAATGGAGACATGATCTGCGAAGCGTGCCGGGACCGGCGGCATGAGGACTGCCGCGGCGGCACCTGGTGCGACTGCCAGCACCAGCCGCCTCCGGACCCGGAAGACGAGGACGAAGAGTCCACCGAGCCCAAGGTCAACTGGCTCCGCCAGGGTTAGGGCATGTCTGACAAATCCGCTGTCCTACTGTGCGGCGCTCGCTACGAACGGGATCTGTCAGACACGCCCTTGGGCATGTCCGCACCTGGTGTGACATCGATCCACATTTCGGACGAGGTTGGACACTCATCGAACGACGTGTCATCATCGGAGGCATGGCTGCTGCAAATCCGTTGCTGGTGATGCGCCGGCACGTTGACTACCTCCGCGTGGGCAGCGCAGTCTGTCGTTGACATCGCTCAACCGCCAATGCCTATGGGCGCGCGGTACGCCGGTGTCTTCTTTTTTGCTCAGCGTTGAGCCAGCAGTATGACCCTGCCGGCGTGCTTCGCGTCCTCACCCACACCGGAGGACGCGCACAATGCCATCACTTTCGCGACGACGAGGCGAGGGCCAGTGGGCCCTCGGCTACCGTGAGCCACTCAACAAGAACGAAGAGAACAAGAAGAACGATGACGGGCTGAACGTCCGCAACCGCATCGTCGACATCTACTCCAAGGCCGGTTTCGACTCGATCGACCCTGCCGACCTGCGCGGCCGGTTCCGCTGGTACGGGCTGTACACCCAGCGCCGCCCCGGCATCGACGGCGGCAAGACCGCGATCATGGAGCCCGAGGAGCTCGACGACCGCTACTTCATGCTGCGCGTCCGCATCGACGGCGGGCAGCTGAACCCGGACCAGCTCCGCGCGATCGCCGACGTGTCCAGCAAGTACGCGCGCGGCACCGCGGACCTGACCGACCGGCAGAACATCCAGCTGCACTGGATCGAGATCGAGTCGGTCCCGGCGATCTGGGAGACGCTCGAGTCGGTCGGCCTGTCCACGACCGAGGCCTGTGGTGACACCCCGCGCGTCATCCTGGGCTGCCCGCTGGCCGGGATCGACGCGGACGAGGTGCTCGACGCCACGCCGCAGATCCAGGAGATCAACGAGCGCTACATCGGCAGCCCGGACTTCTCCAACCTGCCGCGTAAGTTCAAGACGGCGCTGTCCGGCTGTACGGCGCAGTGCACCGTGCACGAGATCAACGACATCGCTTTCGTCGGCGTGACCGGCGAGAACGGCGAGACCGGCTACGACGTCTGGGTCGGCGGCGGGCTGTCCACCAACCCGATGTTCGCCAAGCGGCTCGGCGCGTTCGTCCGCCCCGACCAGGCACACGAGGTCTGGGCCGGCGTCACCGGGATCTTCCGCGACTACGGCTACCGGCGGCTGCGGCACCGCGCGCGCCTCAAGTTCCTCATGAACGACTGGGGTCCGGAGCGGTTCCGTGAGGTCCTGGAGAAGGACTACCTCGGCTACGCGCTGCCCGACGGGCCCGACCCCGGCGCCCCGGCGGTCGACCGCCGCGACCACGTCGGGATCCGCCCGCAGCGCGACGGCAACTACTACGTCGGCTTCGCGCCGAAGGTCGGCCGGGTCAACGGCGCCCTGCTGCACGTGATCGCCGACCTCGCCCAGGAGTACGGCTCCGGCCGGGTGCGTACGACGACCGAGCAGAAGATGGTCATCCTGGACGTCCCGGAGGACCGCACCGAGGCGCTCACCGCCGAGCTCGAGGCCAACGACCTGCAGGTACGCCCGTCGACGTTCCGGCGCCAGACCATGGCCTGCACCGGCATCGAGTACTGCAAGCTGGCCATCGTCGAGACCAAGCAGCGCGGCATGGACCTGATCGCCGAGCTGGAGAAGCGGCTGCCGGACTTCGAGGATCCGCTGACGATCAACCTCAACGGCTGCCCGAACTCCTGTGCGCGGATCCAGGTCGCCGACATCGGGTTGAAGGGCCAGCTCGTCACCGACGCCGACGGCAACCAGGTGGAGGGCTACCAGATCCACCTCGGCGGCTCGATCGGCGGCGCCTTCGGCAAGAAGGTCCGCGGCCTGAAGACCACGGCCGAGGAGCTGCCCGACTACGTGGAGCGCGTGCTCCTCAGGTTCAAGGCACAAAAGACCGACGGTGAGTCCTTTGCCGCGTGGGTGCAACGCGCCGACGAGGGTGACCTGGCGTGACCGGATCGAAGCGACACCCCGCCCCGTACGGGCCGCGATCCAGGAGGATCTCATGACCGAGCGAGCCGTCCCCTTCTACTGCCCCTACTGCGGCGACGAGGACCTGGAGCCGTACGAGAGCGACGGCGGCTGGCACTGCCGGGCGTGCACGCGAGCGTTCCGGCTGAGGTTCGTCGGGATGGGCACGGCGCGCACCACCGCGTCCTTCCCCGGCGCGACGCACCACTTCGGGAGGGAGGCCAGATGACACTCGTCTTCGAGCGGCCCCCGGCGGCACTCGATCTCACCGACATCGCCCTGTCGGCCGCCGACGCTCTAGAGAACGCCCCCGCCGAGGAGATCGTCCGGTGGGCGATCGCGACCTTCGGCGAACGCATCTGCGTGACGTCGTCGATGAAGGACGCGGTCCTCGTCGACATCGCCTCCAAGATCCGCCCCGGCATCGACGTGCTCTTCGTCGACACCGGCTACCACTTCGCCGAGACCATCGGCACCCGTGACGCGGTCGAGGCCGTCTACCCGGTCAACATCGTCAACGTCCGGTCGCCGCGCAGCGTCGCCGAGCAGGAGCGTGACCTGGGCCCGCGACTGAACGGCCGCAACCCCGACCTGTGCTGCCACCTGCGCAAGGTCGAGCCGCTGAACCGCTCCCTCGAGCCGTACCTCGCCTGGATCACCGGGATCCGCCGCGAGGAGACCCCCGAGCGTCGTGGGGCACGTGTGGTGGAGTGGAACGCCGCGCGCCGCAAGGTCAAGGTCAACCCGCTCGCCCGCTGGACCCACGCCGAGCTGGAGGCCTACATCGAGGAGCACGGCATCCTGGTGAACCCCCTGCAGTACGACGGGTTCCCCTCGATCGGCTGCGAGCCCTGCACACAGCGGGTCGCGCCTGGTGAGGACCCCCGGAGCGGACGCTGGGCCGGCACGGGAAAGACCGAATGCGGCATCAACATCTGACCACTCCCCCATCACACGCCCCGCTGGTCGCGGTGGCGCACGGGAGCCGCGACCCGCGCGCGGCGGCGACCATCGAGGACCTCCTCGACGTCGTACGCCGCCGGTCGGGCCTGCGGGTGGTCACCTCTTATCTGGACCACGGGCCGCCGACGCCGACGCAGGCTCTCGGCGGCCTCGCCGGGGAGGGCGTCGCCGAGGCCGTCGTGCTGCCATTGCTGCTCACCTCGGCGTACCACAGCAAGACCGACATCCCCGGCGCGCTCCGCGAGATCCGCCGGGCCCATCCGCGCCTGTCGCTGCTCTACGGCGCCACGCTGGGCCCGCACCCGCTGATGACGGCCGCGCTGGAGCGCAGGCTCGCCGAGGCGGGCGTCACCCCCGACCCGGACACGGCCCTGGTGCTGGCCGCGGCCGGTTCCAGCGACGCCTCGGCCAACGCCGTGATCAGCGCCATGGCGCGCCGCTGGCGCGGCTGGCGGCGCGTCGTCCCCTCATACGCCTCGGCCGCCCGGCCCACGCCCGCCGAGGCCGTACGCGCCCTGCTCGACGTCGGCGCCCCGCGTGTCGCGGTGGCCTCCTACTTCCTCGCACCCGGTTACTTCGCCGACCGGGTCCGTGAGGAGTCCCTCGCCGCCGGTGCGGTCGCGGTGTCGCCTGCGCTGGGCGCCGCACCTGAGCTGGCCGAGATCATCCGGCAGCGACACACCGAAATCATGACCCTAAGTGATCATGAAGCGGTCGGCTGAATCCCCTGTGTAGTCGGACCTCCGGACCCCTCCGGAGGTTTGCGCAGGTCGGAGCCCGTTTAGGGAAACTTTCTGGCCTTTACGACATCCGGGATGTTTGCTATCGTCGTCGGATCGGAGGCGCCCCCCATGCGCCGACCACATATCCGCCGGCCAAGGGCCAGCCCACCAGCACCACGCAGTGCGGCACGCGAAGGCGCGTGACAAGGGCCCCCCTTCATCTCAGCCGCGACGGTTCATATCCGAGAAGGCGCCGCTCTCGCGCATCTTGGGATCCCTCCATTTCTGGATCACCACCGATGCCCGGTGCGGCCACGCCGAATCCGTATGACCACGGAGCCGGGGATCCACGCATGGGCAGCACACGCCCCCCGTTGGGTTGATCCGGCAGGCGTGTCTGGAAAAAAGGAGCGACCCGTGCTCGACCAGATCCCCAAGAACTGAACCTGATCCCTGTAACCGAACCCTGTACCTCATCTGGCCGCTGACTTCGCGGCCTGTCTTTCCCCTGTCTCTTGAGTTCGCCCGCCGAGCGGGCGGCTCCCGCTGAGTCCGCGTTCACGCGGAGCCGGGGACCCACCAGTCCCACCGGGGTGAGTCGGCACATCCCCATGTGCCGTAGGGCAGCTTCCACGCCCGAACCCGTCAGCTAACCCGGCAAGCGGTAGGAAGCAAAGGAGCACCCCCTCGTGTCCCCTCGACACGCGAAGTACCGCTGCGCCCCCTGGCGCAAGAACCTCGGCGGCGCGGTCGTCAGCGCCGCAGCAGTCGGCGCGACCGCAGTCAGCCTGATCGCGGCGACCCCCGCGAACTCCGCACAGCACAGCAGGCCCAATCCGGTACGACCGGTGTCGCTCGACGTCCCATTGCACGCGAAGGCGGGACATCCTGCACCGCAGGTACCTCAACCCCGTAAGGGTGTACCGGCTGCGGCCCTCAAGGCCAACGTCCATTGGGCTCCCAGCGCGACCGATGCGCTGAAGCTCGCCATCTCCCAGGTCGGCGTCACCGAAGACTCCAGCGGCGGTGGCACCAAATTCCAGAAGTGGTTCGTGTCCTCGCCATGGGCCAAGCGCGGCGTCCAGCGTGACGGCGGCGCGGTCGGCGACTACGCCGACGCCAACTGGTGCGACATGTTCGTGTCCTGGATCGGCGACCAGCTCGGCGTGAAGGGCATGGGAGCCGACGCGTTCACCCGTACCCACGCGCAGTGGTTCAAGGACCAGGGCCGTTGGGGCGAGACCCCGACACCCGGCGCGGTCGTCTTCTTCTCCTGGGCCGGCAGCCGCTCGATCGACGCGATCGACCACGTCGGCATGGTGATCAAGGACAACCACGACGGCACTATCCAGACCGTCGAGGGCAACACCGACAACTCGGTGAAGGTCAGGACACGCGACGTGTCCTCGGTCGTGGGCTACGGCTACCCCGAATACCGCCCGACCCCCACCTGATCCCGCATACATCAACCCGCCGCCGCCTCCCAGCGGCCACCGGGTCTCCCCGGCGTGCGCGCATTCCCCTGCGCGTCTCCCCGAACTCCCCCGATCAGAAAGGCGTACCCCCCGTGAGCTCGTTCTCCACCAAGGCGATCGCCTCCACGGTCGCCGGCATCGCCGTGGCAGGCGCCGGCCTGTCCACCGCACTCGCCTACTCGCAGACGCTGAACCACCCGTCCGCACCGGCCGCCGAGCGCCCGGTGACGGTGAAGGACGACAGCAAGGCCGATCTCGGCAACGGCAAGGCCGTGGACCTCGGCGCGAAGCGGGTACCGCACAAGGCGGCGCTGCCGGGCGGGGTGTCGACCGGGACCTCCTTCTGGGACCCGTCGACCGCGTCGGGCAAGCCGATGTCGTACCACACGCTCGCCAGCCCGTACTGGCCGCTCGGGACCACCGTGAAGATCTCCTACGGCAAGAAGAGCGCGGTCGGCGTGGTCGAGGACTTCGGCCCGGCCGAATGGGCGGTCGCCCAGCACAACCCGCCGGCGATCGTCGACCTGTCCGAGAAGATGATGGCCGACCTGACCGGGGTCTCGTCCAACTCGGTGACGGTCAAGTTCCAGGTGCTGAAGTACGGAGACGGCCCGGTCTACCGCAAGGCCGGCACCGGCCACGACATGGCCACCGGGATCTCCGAGAAGTAGACGACTTCCCTCCCCTCCCCGGAAGGTCCAGGACCTCCCCGCCTCGGCGGGGAGGTCCTTGCCGTTTGACGGCCGTTTTACGGTTCCGCGGGATTTGCGGCTTCTCGGATTTGCGCTCAAGAACTGAACTGAGGTTCAATTCTTGTATGCCGTACCGCCGCACGCCTCGTGTCGAGGCTCGCCTCACTGCCTCACGGGAGCGCATCCTGGCCGCCGCGCTGGCGATCGTCGCCGAGCAGGGCTACGCGGGCTGCTCGGTCGCGGCCGTGGCGCGGCGGGCCGGCCTGGCGACCGGCAGCGTCTACCGCCACTTCCCGGCAAAGGCCGAGCTGGTCGCCGAGGTGTTCCGCACCGCGTCACAGCGCGAGGTGGACGCCGTCGCGCGGGCGGCGGAGCTGGAGCTCACCGCCGCCGATGCCGTCGCCTCTGCCGTCGAGACGTTCGCCGGCCGTGCCCTGCGCGCACCCCGGATGGCGTACGCGCTGCTCGCCGAGCCCGTCGACCCGGCCGTCGACGCCGAGCGCCTGGTGTTCCGCCGCGCGTACGCGCTGACGTTCGTCGGTCTCATCGAGCACTTCGTCACCACCGGCGAGCTGCCCGCTCAGGACGCGGTGGTCAGCGCCACCGCCCTGGTGGGCGCGATCGCCGAGGCGCTCATCGGCCCGCTCGCGACCGACGCCGCGGACGCGGCCGTACGCCCGCGGACCGACATCGTCACCAACCTCATCACCTTCGCCCAACGCAGCATCGGAGCGGTCGCATGACGCACGAGGTCTTCAACCAGGTTCCCCCGCTCAACGGCTACGACGCGGCCGACGATCCAGCCCTGCTGGACGGCCTGTTCCGCGAGGGCGCGGGCCACGCGGTCGAGGAGATCCACGAGCTCGGCCGGCTGGCCGGCTCGGAGCAGGCGCAGGAGTGGGGACGTCTCGCCAACGAGCACACCCCGATCCTGCGCACCCACGACCGCTTCGGCCACCGCGTCGACGAGGTGGAGTTCCACCCCGCCTGGCACGACCTCATGCGCGTCGCCATCGGCCATGGTCTGCACGCTAGCGCCTGGAACGGAGACACCGGCGCCCACGTCGCGCGCGCCGCGAAGTTCTACGTCTGGCGCGTGGACGCGGGACACAGCTGCCCGGTCTCCATGACGTACGCGTCGGTGCCCGCCCTGCGCCACGCGCCCGAGCTGGCCGAGCAGTACGAACCGCTGCTCACCTCCGGCACGTACGACTTCGGCCTGCGCCCGCCGCTGTCCAAGAGTGGCATCCTCGCCGGGATGTCGATGACCGAGAAGCAGGGCGGCTCCGACGTACGCGCCAACACGACGCGCGCCGTGCCCCAGCCCGACGGCACGTACCTGCTGACCGGCCACAAGTGGTTCACCAGCGCGCCGATGTGCGACATCTTCCTCGTGCTCGCCCACGCCCCCGGCGGCCTGACCTGCTTCATGCTCCCCCGCGTACTGCCCGACGGGACGCTCAACCCGATGCGGCTGCAGCGCCTCAAGGACAAGCTCGGCAACCGCTCCAACGCCTCAGCCGAGGTCGAATACGACGAGGCCGTCGCCTGGCGCGTCGGCGACGAGGGCCGCGGCGTCCGCACGATCATCGAGATGGTCAACATGACCCGGCTCGACTGCGTCATCGGCGGCGCCGCCATCATGCGTCAGGGCCTCATCCAGGCCACCCACCACGCCGAACACCGCCAGGCGTTCGGCGGCTACCTGATCGACAAGCCCCTGATGCGCAACGTGCTCAGCGACCTGTCCATCGAGTCCGAGGCCGCCACCGTGCTGATGATGCGCCTCGCCGGCGCGGCCGACCGCGGAGAGACGACCTTCAAGCGCATTGCCCTCGCCGTCGGCAAGTACTGGATCTGCAAGCGCTGCCCCTCGCACAGCGCCGAGGCCCTGGAGTGCCTCGGCGGCAACGGCTACGTCGAAGACTCCGGCATGCCCCGCCTGTTCCGCGAGTCTCCATTGAATTCCATC
>CAWKKD010000008.1:0-494795 GCA_963850195.1 uncultured Actinomycetota bacterium | reverse complement strand
GCAGACCGCCCAGGCGACAGGTCCTGAACAGCCCTGCCTCGTCGACAGCACCAGCAGCATCACCGTCGAGTGCAGGGACTGGTAGTGGTCCCATCGCCTGCCGGGTCCATCGCGCCCGGCAGGCGACCCCACGTCTACTTCGGCGCCGTGAACCAGGCGCCCGGGTTGCCGTAGTAGGCGTCGGGGCCTCTTCGCGGCGGTGGTGCCGGGTGTGCGACTGACCATGATCGTTTACGTCTTCGTGGAGCTTGTCGTTGAAGACCTCGGCGCCGTCGAGCATGTTGTATAACTCTTCGGCGTCGATGCGGTGTGACCGTTCGACCTTGCCGTTCAGTCGGGGTGTCCGCGGTTTGATGTAGGTGCGGGCGATGCCCTTGTCCAGCACGTGCCAGTGGAACGCCGACTGGAACTCTGGACCGTTGTCGGTCTGGATGACCTCGACCGGGAACGGCGGCCGCTGCAGGACGTGGTCCAGGGACTGGATGGCGGTCTTCTGGTTGAGCTGGGGGTAGATCCGCAGCACCCGGAGGCGGGTGCAGTCGTCGATGGCGGTGAATTGGTGGTACTTGTTGCGGCCTCCGCGCCGGCCGCCGGCGCCGGTGCTGGGTTCGATGAACTTCACGTCGATCTGGACCCGGTGGCCGGGTAGTTGCTTTTCGTACCGCTTCCAGCGCCGGTCGTGACCACCGAACGGGACGGCACGCTCGTGGCTGGTACCGCGCACGGCCTCGTACGGCTGCGACTCACGGATTCCCAGCCGTTCCGCGCCTATTAGCTCAGGCGGAGAGGTTCACGTCGTCGCCGAACTTGGTGCCGTTGTACACCTGTGCCGGACCGCGAACCGGCGGTGAACGGCCTTGATGAAGAGACGGTGACCACACCACTGACCGAAGCTTGTTGAAAGGCCCAAGCCGGGTTCCTCCATGACCGTCATGTGCCGTCTCGCCACACCGCGCGGCGATCGACCGCCGGTCCCTGACGGTCGGTGCGGGGAACCGTGCGCTCGATGCCGCGCCGTTCGACCGGGCGCGGCCCGTACCCGGCCAAGGCCGTCTCGTGTACTTCTCCAGCTCAGCGGCTTACCCGGTCCACACGCAAAACGACTGACCGCGGCTCCTCCTCAAATAAGCACATATCGCCTCATAGCCGGAATGATCAGCCTGGGTTAACATCACGCTGCCCCCGCTCAACGGAGAGGACCCCCCGCTATGTACCGACGCCTCCTCGGCGTACTCGCCACAGCGTTCCTCGGCACCGCGACACTGACCGCCGCCAGCGTCTCCACCGCCTCCGCCGCCCCCGCCCCCGCTCCCGCTCCTCCCAAGCTGGCCGTCGATTACACCGGGATCGTCGCCCTCAGCAACTGCTCCGGCTCCCTCGTCCGCACCCCGGACGCCGCCGACACCGACCCGGCGCTCGTGCTGACCAACGGGCACTGCTACGAAGGCGGCATGCCGAGCGCCGGAGAGGTGATCACCGACCAGCCCTCCAGCCGGACGTTCACCCTGCTCGACCCCAGCGGCCAGGGAACACTCGGCACCCTGCACGCGACGACGGTGCTGTACTCCACGATGACCGACACCGACGTCACCCTGTACAAGCTCGACACGAGCTACGCGTCCATCCAGCAGACCTACAACACGCCAGCCCTGCAACTGTCGCTCGACCACCCGACGGCCGGAACCGACCTGCGCGTCGTCTCCGGCTACTGGCGGACGACGTACTCGTGCAGCCTGGACGGGTTCGCCTACCGGCTCCGCGAGGACCAGTGGACGTGGAAGGACTCGGTGCGCTACACGTCCTCGTGCGACACCATCGGCGGCACGTCGGGCTCCCCGGTCATCGACGCCGCCTCCGGCAAGGTCATCGCCGTGAACAACACGGGCAACGAGAACGGCGGCCAATGCACGCTCAACAACCCGTGCGAGGTTGACGAGTCGGGCAACATCACCGTGCATCAGAACATCGGCTACGCCGAGGAGACCTACATCCTCGGCGCGTGCATCGCCCCGGGGAGCGTCATCGACTTCACCCGGCCCGGCTGCACCGTCCCGCAGGCCTAGCACGGGTGACCCGGACCGCCTGAACCACGTCCCGGACGGGGCGGCGCACACCCCGCGCCGCCCCGTCCGGCCTATACCGAGGGTTGGGACACCAGCACCGTTCTCACGCACGTAAGTGATCGCGGGCGTCTTCTCACCTGTGAGATGCGAGAACCCGGCTTCGGGCGCCGACCGGTGGTTTCGCTCACGCACCTACTACGACCGCAAGCGTTCCGAAGGACGCGCCCACGTGTCCGCGGTCATGGCCCTTGCTCGGCGCCGCGTCGACGTCAGGCCGGCCCAGGCGTGCACTTCGCCCGTAAGGCGCCTGAGACATATGGGAGAGGGTGGAACTCGCGGTCGGCCGCTAAGGCTGTCGCGAACCTACACGTCAAACGCTGATCAGCAGCCGGACACGAAACCCCGCGAGGCACGCGCCTCGCGGGGTTTCGTCATAGCGGTCCCGCCGGCGTGAGGTTCGGTGGGGCCGTAGGGGCGTGCGAGATCGATGCTTAGCCGATGCCGGTGACCTGCAGTGCGGTCGTCCAGTTGGTCTTGATGGCGCTTCGAGCGGCGGAGAGCGTGATGGTGCCGTTGCAGACGGCGTTCTTGAGTTTGGTCTCGACGCCGTCCTTTGTGGAGGCGGTCTTGGTGCCGTAGTGGGGCTCAGGCCACAGGTTGCGTGCGTCTCGGGGTGAGCCGCCGAGTTCGAGGGGGATCATGTGATCTTCCTCGTAGTCGGACATGTTGGTGTCGGAGTAGCCGTAGTCGATGATGCCCTGGGCCTTGAGCGGGTTGGTGTAGGACGTCGGCGGGCGGACGGTGGCGGTCCATCCGGACACGCAGATGGTGTTGTTGATGTTCGACTGCGTGACGGCGGAGTAGTACACGCCGGGCGTGCAGGACGGGTCCGGCAGCGGCAGGTAGGACTGGGAGCAGGTACTGGCCTGGGCGGGGCCGACGCCGAAGCTCATGCCGACGACCAGGCAACTGGCCGTGAGGGCGAGGGTGGTGAGAGCGGCGGCGAGGGTGCGGCGGAGTGGTCGCATGGGGTCTCCAGCGGCTTTGACCCGAACGGGTCGCGGGGGTTTGCGACCATAACAGCGCATTTCGGGCGACTCGCATATATCGCCATTAATGAATTCGACGTGGCGATCCTGTTGCGATCCACGAACTTGTCGTGTGGCCCCACCCGGTCAGTCAACGAGTGTTGTAAGAGGCTGCAGCGGGTGGTATGTCCCGCTGAAAGAGCCACTGGAAACGACGGCGTGCTCGCCGAGAGTCGCGGTTGTCAGAGCTCATCCGGATCGACGGGCAGCTCGACAGCGAGATCGTCGAGATCAGTGGCGGTCTGTTGTGCCGGCCAGACGCAGGATGGCGGCCGGCCCGCCTGGGATGCCGGGCCAGTGGCGATTGATCGTGTCGGGGCCGCTGTGGCGGATGACCGAACGCAGGGCGATGGCGACGATGATGGCGTCGACTCCGCGGGGCAGGGTGGGGTCTGCGGTCAGGCGTTTGAGGAGGTGGAGCAGGTCGGGCAGCATGCGCAGGAGGTCGCGCAGCGTGGTGAGGTCGAAGCGCCCTTGCTGTTCCAAAGGGCGGCGATCAGCGCCAGCCACATCACGACGAGCCCGGCTGCGATGCCGATCACGAGGTCCCACATCTTGGTGGCTCCCGGTTTCAGTGATCGCCGCTCGAAACGCTGCCGAGCCGGGACGTCGCCGACCTCACCGACCTGCAGACCATCCGGCGAAGACCCGCCGTGACCGGCGTGATCAGTGAATACCGCCACGCCGCATAGCTGCAGCTCAGGCCATGTGACCGAATATTCGAGCGGCACACGGCGCGGCCTGGGTCACTCAGGTGAACGCGATTCGTCGAGAAAGACCCGGCGCACGGCGCGTTCGGCCGCGTGTCCGTCCTCCCACAGGCAGAACCGCTCTTGGAAGGCGGTGCGCTGCTTGACGGCCGCGTCGCCCCAGGCCGCCCCGGAGACGAAGGCATCGACCAACTCGTCCTCGGTCGTGGCGACCACGCCGGGCGGGAGTGCGGTGAGGTCGAAGTTCACGCCGCGCGTGCGCACGTAGGTGTCCCAGTCGTTGGCGTAGATCACGATCGGGCGCGCGGCGTCCAGCGCGGCGTAGTCGAACATGACCGAGGAGTAGTCGGTGAGCAGAGCGTCGGAGGCGAGGGCGAGCTCTTCCACGCTGGTATGTTCCGACACGTCGATGACCCGGTCGGCGGGCCGGCGCGGCTCGCGCGCCGAGTAGTAGTAGTGCGCCCGCAGCAGCAGCACGTAGTCGTCGCCGAGCCGTTCGGCCACCCGCGTGATGTCGAACTGCGGCCGGAAGCTCTTTTGGTAGTCGCGGTGGGTCGGCGCGAACAGGATCGCCTTCTTACCCTCCGGGATACCGATCTCGGTGCGCAGCCGGGCGACTTCGGCGGGACTGGTGTGGAAGAACCGGTCGTTGCGCGGGTAGCCGATCTCCAGCATCTCGTAGGAGCAGGGAAAGCCACGCTCCCACGCCTCCGTGGACAGCGGGTTGGAGGAGAGCAGGTAGTCCCAGCGGTCGGACCGGGCGATCAAGGCGCGGAAGTCCATGTCGGCGGCGCCGACCGGGAAGTCCATCTGGTCCAGGCCCATCTTCTTCAGCGGTGTGCCGTGCTGGGTCATCATGTGCACGGTGCCTTCACGCTTGGCGAGGTGGTCAGGCCAGTTGACGTTGTTGACGAAATACTTCCCGCGCGCGATCGTCCGATAGTAAGCGGGCGTGCCGACGCAGACGAACGGCACGCCCTCCGGCATCTCAATGCCGCTTTTCACCACCCAGACACCACGGATCCCGGGGGCCAGTTCCCTCATCTTCTCGTAGATCGCCGCCGGGTTGCAGGCGTACCCGCGGTACCAGTAGGCGGCGAACACCGCGAGGTTCTCGTCGATCGGACCACGCAGCTGCGCCTTGTAGAAGGCGAGCTTGATCGTCCGTTTGAGCAGCCGTACGGTCGAGCGGGACTGGCGCCGCAGCGTCTTGACCGGCTTAATGGCCTTGGCCCGGCCCTTGTTGATCACGCGCAGCCGGGAGAAGGTACGGAAGGCGTCCTTCTCGATCAGCCGGTACTTGCGCGCCAGGTTCTTCTCGGCCGGCAATTCATGGTCACGCGGGCGGTGGGCGCGGTAGAACTCCGACATCGCGTGGAAGAACTCGGCCTCGTCGCCCTTGGTGACCCGGTCGCCGCGCTCCAGGATGATCAGCAGGTGCCAGATGGCCCGGTCGAACATCAACGGCCGGAACGGATCGGCCTGCGGCCCGAGTCCGTCCATGAACGCGAAGATCCGCTCGTACTGCGGGAAGGCGCCGAAGTGCTTGCGGCTGGTGGTACGGGTAATCGCGCCGCGTCGCCGCTGCCGGTAGATGTAGCAGACCTCGTCCAGCAGGCTCAGCTTCTCGGCGGCAATGAGGATCGGGTAGGTGACGTTGAGGTCTTCGTAGAAGCCCCGGCTGAAGCGCAGGCCCAGTCCCACCAGGAACTCCCGGCGGATCACCTTGTTCCAGGCGGTCATCATCAACTGCAGCACGCTTGGCCGCTCGGACAGGTCGAAGACGTCAGGCGCGGGCGGCTCGCGGAACAGCTCATTGATGACGCTGCGCTGGACCTTGCCGTGCCAGTAGCCGCGGGCGTAGTCGAAGATCAGTACGTCGGGGCGGGTCGCGTCGAGCCGGTCGACGATCGATCGCACCGCGTCCTCGGTGGCGTAGTCGTCGCTGTCGAAGAACCAGACGTACTCGCCGACCGCCATGTCCAGGCCAATGTTGCGCGCCTCGCCGAGCCCGACGTTCTGCTCAAGGTGGCGCACTCGGACCCGGGAGTCCGCTTCTGCGTACTCGTCGAGAATCTCTCCGCAACCATCCGGAGAAGCGTCGTTCACCGCGACGACCTCTAGATTTGGGCAATCGGGGGCCAGGATGGAGTCGAGGCATTGGCGAAGATAGCCCTGTACACCATGTACAGGAACAATGACACTCAGCGATATTGATGTTGTGCTCATTCAGTGGACCTACAACCTGCCGAATCGTTGACGGGATGGGAACTGACCCACAACCGCGATGACACAAATTTCTTGACTTTTCCGATATTTCGCTCGTCCGATGGTGTCTGCGCTTTCTCCGTAACGGCCGGAGACGGAACCCTGACCGGGATCGGGGTGATCAACCGCGGGGCAGGGAAATGACGAACCGTCCGGCCGCGTCGATGGCGATGTCTCCATCAGCCGTACGGGCCAGTCGTCGAGCGAGCGCGAGTCCGAGTCCGACGCCGCCGTGACCGTCGTCGGGGTTGGCGCGCCGGCCCGGTTCGAACACTGCGTTACGGAGCTCCACCGGTACCCCGGGACCGTCATCGGTAACGATGATTTCCACGTCTGCCGTGCACTCCACTGTGATCTGGCTCTGTGCGTAGCGGCGGGCATTGTTCAGCAGGGGCACCAGGATGCGCTCGACCAGGTTGGCGGGCACCCCAGCGGTCACGTCCTTTCCGGCTACCATGATCGGCGGCCCCTCCGTGCTGCGCTCGGCCATGTCACGGGCGAGGTGGAGCAGCGAGCATCGGCTCCGGACCTGATCGGTGGAGATGGTGAGCAGGGACTCACAGATCCGCTGCATGGTGGCCGCGCTCGTTGCGATCGCTTGATGTGAGGCGTCTCGTTCGGCGGCAGTACGGTTTCGCGCGATCAGCCAGTCGATCTCCGCGGTGATCTGGGCCAGCGGGGTCCGTAGTTCGTGTGAGAGTTCAGCGGTAAGTTGTTGTTCGTGGCGCAGGACGGCGGAGAGTCGATCGAGTAGCTGATCAAGGTTTCTCGCCAGCCCGGCGAGTTCGGCAGGACGGTGTTCCGCGCCGAACCGGTGATGGGTTCCGTGCTCTCCCCATTGCGTGGCCTGTTCGCTCATCTGTGTTACCGGCCGGAGGGCGCCGCGAACGACTGCGCGAGTCAGTAGGTAGACGCCGAAGAGCAACATCAGGGCGAGGATGGCGGAACCGGCCAGCGCCAGACGGGCCATATCGCTGTAGGGGTCAAGATCAACCGCGCTGACCACCGTGCCCACCCGCTGGCCTTCGGGCGACATCACCGGCAGCGAGTAAGCCCTCCAGGCGTACGGCGTCTTGATGTCCATGAAGGTCTTGCGCTGCCCGGCCATGCGGTCCGCACTCGCCTGCAGCTCTCTGGGCGCCCTAGGGCGCTCGATGGCTGTGTAACCCTGGTAGATCCAGACTCCGACATCCAAAGCGCGGTCGTCGGAGGGTTCCAGCACTCGGATATGGCCGTCCGGCCAGGTCTGCAGGGTCGCTGCCACGGCTGCCGCCCGAGTCCGCAGCAGGTCGTCAGACTGTCTACGCAGCTGTGCGTGAAGCGCCAGGTTGAAGAGCACGGTGAGCAGCGTGACCCAAATCGCCGTCGTGGCCAGCGCGAGCAGAGCGAGGCGGCCGCGCAGAGTCGCGGGCGTGAGGCTCCTCATGTGAATCGGTAGCCGACGCCGCGAATGGTACTGATGCCCCGCTCACACCCGGCTTCACGGAGCTTACGGCGCAGACGGGTCAGGTACTGGTCGAGGGTGTTGTCACTGACCTGGGCGCCTTCGGGCCAGGCCGAGCGCACCAGGGCATGTCGCCGGACGACCGCGCCAGGGGCCGCCATCAAGGAGGCCAGCAGCCGGAACTCGGTGGGTGTGAGGGGTATCTGCGTGCCGTCCGCGGTCTTCAGGACGTGTACGACCGGGTCCAGCCGCAGCCCGTCGACCTCGGTAGCTACCTCGCGACCGGCTCTGCGCAGCACCGCACGGACCCTGGCAGCGAGTTCGGCCAGGTGGAAGGGCTTGGCGAGATAGTCATCGCCGCCCGCAGAGAAGCCTGAAAGCCGGGAAGTGAGGCCATCACGAGCGGTCAGGAAGATGACCGGCATGTCCAACCCGGCAGCGCGCATGGCCTGACAGACGTCCCTGCCATCGGAGTCGGGCAACCCGATGTCCAGCACGACTGCGTCGATCTGGTCATCTATCGTCTGCAGCGCGCCTGCTCCGTCCGCGGCTGTCAACACCTCGAAATGCTCCTCGCGCAGGCCCCGGGCGAGAACGTCACGAAGTCCGTGGTCGTCCTCTACGACCAGGACGCGGTGAATGGTCACACCGCCAGGTTACGGACCTTCCCGTAGCCCAAACCACCTGCCTACCGAAGCGCTCAGGTTGTGTTCAGGCACGCGATGCCAGCCTTCCCCGATGACAACAACCCAGCAGATCCGGATCGGCGAACCGACCGGCCGGCAGATGCTCAACAAGGTGCCTGAGGTCACCATCTACTTCTGGATCATCAAAATCTTGTGCACCACCGTCGGGGAAAGCTTCGCCGACTACATCAACGAAACCCTCGGCTTCGGCCTGACCAACACCATGCTGTTGTTCACCGCGGTATTCGCGGTCGTGCTAACAGTCCAGTTCCGTACGAAGCGGTACAGCCCGTTCCCGTACTGGCTGACCGTGGTGGTGGTCAGTGTGACCGGCACGCTGTACACCGACATGCTCACCGATAAGCAACACGTCCCGCTGTGGCTGAGCTCGACGGTCTTCTCGGTCCTGCTGGCCCTCGTCTTCGGAGTCTGGTGGCTGCGCGAGCGGACCCTGTCGATCCACAGCATCACCACCTTCCCGCGTGAGGCGTTCTACTGGCTGACCGTCCTGGTGACGTTCGCGCTGGGCACCGCCACCGGCGACTGGACGCTGGAGCTGACCAACTGGACGCCCGCGCAGTCGGTGTTCCTGCCGCTGGGCCTCATCGCGTCGGTCACCGGGCTGTGGAAGTTCGGCGCCAACCCGGTGCTTTCGTTCTGGCTGGCCTACATCCTCACCCGCCCGCTCGGTGCCAACATCGGTGACTGGCTCGCCTCCCCGAAGATCGCGGCCAACCCCGGCGACCCGGTCGGACTCGGCCTGGGCACCTTCATCACGAGCCTGATCTTCCTCGGCGCCATCCTGGCGACGGTCACCTACCTGACGATCAGCCGTAGCGACGTCGCCGAGACCTACGAGGCGGCGCACGCGCCGTCAGTCACCACCAACTCGCGCCGGGAGCGCATCGCACTGGGAGCCTTCGGTGTGATCGTCGCCGGCACCGCCGCGCTGATGGTCTGGGCCCACAACCAGCCCCACGTCACCTGCGACCCGACCGGCCAGAGCGAGACGATGCCGGCCTGCCCGAAGCCGGCCCTGACCGGCGACCAGACGACCGCCGCAGTGGCGAAATACGACAAGCTCGTCCGGACGGCGATCGCCCAGGACCGGGCCGGGAAGGCCGCAGCCTCCCACGCCACCGTGCAGAAGATGCGCGATGACTGGGACGCCGACGCCACCTCGCTGCAAGCGGTGAACAAGAAGACCTGGACCCTGCTCGACAACCAGATGGACGCGGTCCTCAAGACGTACGCCATCGACCACGGCCACATCAAACCGGCCCGAGCCGCCAAGCAGGAGAAGCAACTCAAGGTCCTGCTGGCCGACTTCAAGAGCCACCGCTTCTGAATGGGCGCGTGAAGTAGGCGGATCACCCTTCCGTCCCGCGGGGTGGCCGGTACGGCCGGCCGACGGTAGAAGCCCATGAAGACGCCGGCCCCAGCAGCGGGACGAGTCCACCGGCCCGGCGTCCTACTCCCCGAACGTGTCCCCAGCCGCCAGGCAGCGGAGCGTGACCGGGCTGGGGCGGCTGGCTTCACATAACGCCTGGACCCGACCACCGCCCGCCCGGCACCGCGGTCGCCGTAATGCCGGGTCTGACCTGCTGAGACGCTTCCCGGTTCGGCTCGGTGTCCGCGACCGCCGGCCGTATCCGGGCGGCGTTCCGCCCTCATGTACACCGCGTGAACTGCGGCAACAGCGCCACATTGGGGCTGGGGACACGTTCGGGAGCGGAGGGCCGAGATTCCCCAGAGTTCGCGCGAACTGAAGGGTCCTCACGATGAACCCACTGGTCTTCAGGCTCTATGGGTGATTCTGGCCCTTGGGTTCGGTGGAACCGGAGGGTCGGCGTGCCCAGAAGAGCGCGTGGCCGCTGTCGCCTTCGGCGATGAAGTCCTGGTCGGTGATCTGCAGGCCGGTCTGTTGGAGCCATGAGCGGTAGGTGGCCGCGTCAGTCTGGCTCCACCACATGGTGGCGGGGCCGCCGAGCCAGTTGTTCTCGGTGCCGGTCCAGGCGTCTTGGCCGACGGTCGCCAGGAGCCATCCGCCGGGCCGTAGCCATTGGGTGATGCGCCGTAGAAGGCGGGGCTGTTGGTCGAGCGGCATGTGGATGAGGGCGTAGAGACAGATCACTGCGTCGAAGGAGCCGGGCGGAAAACGTAGCTGTGTGGCGTCTGTTCGGATGAAGGTGGCGTCCGGGACGAGGCGGCGGGCGCGCTCGATCTGGACATCGCTGATGTCCACGCCGGTCACATGGTGCCCGGCTGTGCTGAGGAAGCGGGCGACCGGGATGCCGCATCCGCATCCGACGTCGAGGAGGTCTGCGTGTTCGGGGAGACGAGTTCGCAGGTCGGCCAGCCAGGCGTCGTACTGTTCTGTTGGATCGTTGTCGCCGCGGTAGTGGTGGGACAGGGCGTTGTAGCCGGCTCGGACCAGGTCACTTCCGCTGCCGGTGTCCATGGCGGCAGGCTATGTGCCGACCGGGCCGTCGGCCGAGTGGTTTTCTGGCGGTGAGGTCTGAGCAGCATGTTGTTCGGCGGTGGTGGCCAGGAGTGCTTTGGCGTTGTCGGCGTAGCGGATGGCGGTCTTGGGGTCGATGCCGAACACCGCGGCCAGGTGCAGCGGGTCGGGTCCCAGGGTGATGGCCTCGTCGAGTTGGCGGTGGACGCGTAGCCGCTCCAGGGTGGCGGTCTGGCTGCGGAAGGCATCGGTGAGGTGGACGTTGCCGACCGGGCCGGTCTCCATGGCGGTCTGCTGGTTGATGATCAGGTGCGGGTTGGCGGTGTTGGGCCAGCGGGATCGCCGGTGGTCCAGCCAGTCGCGGAGCATCTGGTGGGTGAGGTCGTCCAGCGGCCGGGTGCGTCCGGCGATGGTGAGGCGCCGGTTTCCCAGGTTGATGTCGTCGAGCTGGAGTTCACGGATCGCTTTGGGGCGGGCGGCGTGGATGGCGGCCAGTGCCAGGACGAGCCGGTCCAGCGGCTTGGTGGCCGCGTTGACCGCCTGGTCGATGTCGTCGTCGGCCAGCGGCTGGATCACGTTGCGGGGTTTGTCGCCGACGCGCAGCCGGGCGGCCGGGTCTCGGAAGATCGTGCGGTTCTTTTTGCAGTGCCGGAGCAGGGACCGGATCACGCTGAGGGTGTGGTGACGTTGATGTCCGGTGAGCTCATCGATGGCGGCGAGGATGTCCTCGCGGGTCACTTCGCGCAGGTGATCGTAACGCTCCGACCAGGCCAGCAGTACCGGGCGTGCCGCGGCCAGGTAGGCCCATGCGGTGTTGGGACTGCGCGGGCGTGACCGCGGCCCGCCGTTGCGCAGTGTCCGGAGCCAGTGCTCGACGTCGGCTCGGATGCCGGGGGCCAGATCGGCGAGGCTGCGTTCCAGCCACGATTCGAAGGCCGGAACACGGTCATCCTCGACCAGGCCGAGCTCGGCGAGGACCTCGACGGTGCGTTCGACGCTGAGCCCGTAGGCGCGCAGTGCGAGGAAAAGCTCGGAGTAACGGATCTGGTCGCCGTCGAGGTGATGGGACAACAGGATGACCAGGCCCCGGTCGACCTCGCGGGCCACTCGGCGCGACCAGCCCCGGGCTTCGCCGATCGTCTGGGCGGTGGCACGGGCCCGGATCAGCCAGACGTTGGCCAGGTCGGCATGCCGGCGACGGTCGAACCGCGTGAAGTCCCGCCGGATCTGGATCGAAAGCGTCAGTTGCGCCCATCCCGTGGGCGGGACGGGCTGGGGTGGCTGCGGCTGGGGCTTGCGGGCCCGGCGTCCTTGTCGGCCGACCTTCGGCCCACGCATCCTGGGCCGCTGCAGGTCGGCGAGGAACAACTGCTGGTAGCGGATCTTTCTCAGGAACGGTTCCAGGACCGTGCCCCGGGCCTGCGGTGATGTCTTGGCCTCCAGACTCGCCTGGGCCCAGCACAGACGGCAGTACCCCTTCTTCAGCGACACGATCCGACGGCAGGCCGCGCACTCGCCCGGCTCGTGGTTCACCCCGAACGACTGACACGCTCCGCAGAACAACCGCAGCGGCAACGATCCCCAAGCCAGGCAACCGGTGCAGGTTGACGGTGCCCGTGGGCATCTCCGACGACGCTGTGCCATCACACCGGAGGCAGCGATCGGCCGTCCCGCCGCTTGGGCGTCACCGCAGGCCCGCCGGTCGAGGACGCCGCTGCGGGCTGCTCCTGTGGCTCGTCGACGCGTTTGACCAGCTCCGGCTGGGGGATCAGCAGTTCCTCGACGCCGCAGCCCAGCACGGCGCAGATGACGTTGAGGTCGGACAGCTTGATGCTGGCCGGCTCCCCGGACCACAGCCCGGACATCTTCCCAGCGCTGATGACAAGCCCGTGCTCGGCGAGCATGCGCTGCAGCTCGCTGGCCTTCCAGATGCCGCGGTTGGCGGCCGCCAGCCGCAGGTTCCACTTCACGGTGATCGCCTCTTCCTCATGTCCGCAATCCCGTCAAACGGGCGGCGACACGCTGCTGACCTGCGATCCAGGCGTCTTCGACGTGAGTTCCGGGGACGTGGACGTATTTCATCGTGGTGGCGACCCAGGCATGCCCGAGGACCGCTTGGATCGCGAGCAGGTCCATGCCGCCCAGGTAGAGCTGGGAGGCGCAGAAATGCCGCAGGACGTGCGGCGTGATCTGGTCGGGCCAGTCCGGCAGATACTTGGCCGCCCCGGCGGCAAGAGCGGCCCGCAGGGTCTCGTCACCGACCCGGGCGGCGGTGCCGTCGGTGTTCTTGCGCTCCGAGGGCAGCAGCGGGACCCCGGGGCGGGTGTGGTCGTCGCCGAACTGGCCCCATACGTCTTCGACGAACCAGCGCAGCGTCGCCCCGGCGTTGTTGATGAGCGGGACCATCCGCTCGCGGGGGCCGGAGCCGCGGGCGCCTTTGCCGTGACGGACGTGCAGCTTGCCGAACCTGCCCAGGTCCCACTTGACGTCGGGCAGGTCGAGCTTGCAGCACTCGTTCACGCGCAGCCCGACCTCCGACATCAACCTCGCGGCGGTGTAGTTGCGGGCCGCCGGCGCGAACTTGCGGCAGGTCGACAGTTCCTCGCGCCAGCCGGTGAACAGCCGGGTGATCTGGTCGGCGGTGGGCGGGATCCGCAGCCTTGCCTGCTGGTGGCCGCGGGGCCGGTTCATCTCGTCGATCGGGCACTCGACCACGTGCCCGGTCAACTGGTGGATCTCGACCTTGTGACGGAGCTCCAGAAACAGGAAATAGGTCTTGACCGCCTGGGCCCGCGACAGCCGAGTGCCCTTGGCGGCATCCCGCAGCACCTTGCCGAAGTAGACATCGGCGTCCGCGGGCTGCATCTCCCACAACGGCCGGCCGAACCAGGCCCGCACCTGTTCCAGGTGCATCACGTCCGAAGCGATCGTCCCGTCCGACAGACTGGCGGCGGCACGGGCGAGCACGAACCCGGCCAGCACATCGGTCTCGAACGCCGCCACCTCGTCGGAGGTGACCGGCGACCGGACCACCCGCAGATCTCGTACGACCGCAAGGCTCAACCCAGACCTCCTCGCCTTCACGCATCACACACGACCGGTGACGCAGACGATAGGTCTTCAGGAATCCTGAGCTACCTTCACAAACCAGAACCGGCATAGATCCACGGAGAAGGCCCAGGTCCAGGGACTACAGGAGCCGCAGAGAGCTCAAGGAACTCTGGGGTTATTCATCAATAGCGCCGCCAGCGCGGACAGGATCCCTGTGACGATCAAGCCTGCGCCGAAAAAGGGCGGCGGCACCTGGACCGGCACCGTCACAACGGTCATCGCGCCCAGCCTGCCGCCCGCCCAGGTGCCATATGTGATGTATCCGCGCAGCTTGTCGTTCAGCTCTGTTGGATCCCGCGCTTGTCGACCAATCCGGCAGCAACCCGCGACGACCGATCAGCCTGAAGGCAGGCGGCTTACACTCGACCCCGACCGACCTCGCCGAACCGCCCTAACGTACGAAACGGTTCCGTTGCAGGTCCACCCCCGACACTGCCGGGTCGGTGACGATCGCGCCGTTGGGGGTCTGGGGTTGATCGGTGCGCCGGTTGAGCGGGTACGGCAGCGGGGCGAGCGGGTTCCGGTGGTTCTCGTAGGTCTGATAGGCCATCAGCAGGAGGAGCAGGCCGAGCAGGGCCGCAGAGCCCCACAGCGTTCCCCAGCCGAGGCCGCCCTCGGTGACCGGCTTGATGAGCGAGTCGCCGCCGGCCGCGCCGAGCGGGCGGGTCAGGATGAAGGCCAGCCAGAACAGCAGCAGGGTGTTGACGCTGGTCAGATAGTAGGCGGCCAGGATGACCGCCATGGCGGCCGCGATCACCAGGAACGCGTTGCGGAAGCCGAGGCCGGTGTCGTCGGAGAGCCAGTCGCCGCTGGCGGTGCCCAGCGTGTTGGACACCAGGATCGCGGTCCAATAGAGGATCTCGCCGGTACGGCTGGAAATGTTCTCCACGTCGTAGGTCTGCCCGGTACGCCACCAGAGGAGGAACACGGTCGCCAGCAGGCTGGCCAGGATGACGGCCCCCCAGCCGTACCCGACACCGTTCGCCGCGCTGCCGTGGCCGGGCCCACGGTCGAGGAAGTCGGACATCTCGGTGCCGACCATGCTGGTGCCCAGCACCACCGCCCAGAACACCATCGGCTGGAACCGGGACGCTTTGAGCTGGAGGGCCAACACCGCCAGGAAGTAGCCCAGGAAGATCAGCTCGGTGGCGACGTAGCCGATCTTGAGGGTGATCCCTAACAGGTCGCCGATGGTCTCGCCCAGCGTAACCGCCACGATCTTGAGCATCCAGAACAGCGCCGTCACTTGCGGCAGTTTCCGCGTCACGTACAGGTTCCGGTAGTCAGCGGGCATGCTGGGCGATCTGGTCGGCGTCGAGGACATTCTTCTCCGATACAGGTACGCCGTCGGGACTGCGCTGCCGCACGTGACAGCAACGACGCCACTTTGCGGAACAGAACGACTACTGTACGTGGTTGGAGTTCATGGCGGTGGGGTGCCGGTAAGAAACAGGCCAGGAAATACCACGTAAGAGACCCTGTGCGTGCCGAAAACCTCGTCCACGTCATGCGACCTGGATGTCCCGCTCGAAAACTCGGGTTCGTGCAGTGAGCTGGGGTTTTACTGCGGGATCAGCAGCGTGGCTGGGGCCATCTCGAGGTGCTGCCATCACTCGTCTACCGTTTGCTGAGGTGCCTGTTCGGCCTGCTGGCGGTGCTGGTCCGGTCTGACCTGTCCTGATCCTCGGTGAGCGCCACCTGGTCCTGATGCTCGGCGAGTACTTGATCCATTACAACCGCCACAGATCACACCAATCCCGGCGACAGCGGCCCCCGGACAGCGAAACCAATCCGTCCGAGACGTGGCTGACCGGCGATCTGTCCGCCGAAAACCCGTCGTCGCGGGGATGATCAACGAATATCATCACGCCGCGTAGCCCCGGCTCAGACTGCGTAACGCAATATTCGAGCGGTACACCAGGGGAACAGGAGCATGTCGCGCTGCCGCCTGAGGAGGTCAGGACCTTGCTTCTCGTAGGTCGCGGCCGGCGCTGATCATCGCGGCGGATAGGAGGCCCAGGGCCAGGGTTACGGTGAGTGAGCTGGTGTGGGGTGGGGTTCGGGCGATGGTGAGGAGGCTCTGGCCCGTCGCGAGGGCCAGCCCCGTCCCGATGAGCAGGAGGGCAGCGGATATCCGGCGCGTGGTCGGCGCGATGAGCGTCGGGGTGATGCGGGCGATGAGGACGCACAGACTGGCCGCCGTGAATCCGAGCGTGGTCCAGTAGTAGGCGATCAGGGCGGCGTGGGCGACTCCCGAGGGGTGTTCGATCATGCCGCTTCGTACGATCACGGGCATCGCCGCGACCATGATGGCCGATGCGGCGAGGGTACGGATCGCCGTGGTCATCAGCCGGCGGAGCGCGCCCCATCGCAGGGGCGGAGGCGGCACGGCCAGTCCGATCCCGAGCACGATCGGTGCGAGCCAAAGGCTCGTGGCCGGATGGTGCACGTCGGCGGTCAGGGTGGCGGAGGGCTCGGTGGCGCGCAGCAGCAGCGCGGTGACCGCGATGACCGAGAACAGCGTGACGGCCAAGACGCGGCGGGTCTGGCCGGCGAGCGTCTCGGGCCAGTCGCTGGGATGGAGCCACAGCCGTACGGCCCCGGCGATGGTGTCAGGCCATGACCGGATTCCGGTCTGGGACACCTGGTGGCTGATCTCCGAGCCCCACCGCTCGCGGACGGCGGGTGGGTAGAGCCCGGTGATGAGCGAGGCCGCTCTCATGCCGGAGTGATCCCGAGCGCGCGCAGGCCGGTCTGGGAGACCCGGGCCATCTGTTCCAGTTCCGCGCGGAGCGTGTCGCGTCCGGTGTCGGTGATCTGCATCGTGCGGTGCCGCTCCTGCGCCTCGGCCGCCTCGTCGGCGGGCCGGATCAGCTCACGCGCCTCCAGTCGCGACAGTGCGCCGTAGAGGCTGCCGGGGCCGAGTTTGCGGCCGGTGAGCTCTTCGATGGCGGTGTTGATGGCGTACCCGTGCAGCGGGCGGTCCGCGAGGACGGTGAGTACGAGAATCTGGGCGTCGTTGCTGTGCATGAGCCTCCCTGCCTCATGTCCCAGGATAGTACGTGGCGTGATGCTACGTCCCAGGTACTACTTGACGCGTACTACACGGCGCGTACTATGGCCGGCGTGGAACGCGTGGAGGAGAACCAACGAGCGTCGCCGGCCGTCATCCTGGCGAGCCTGGGCGCGGCGGTCCTGTTCGATGCGCTGACGGTGCTGGGGACCCAAGACAAATCGGTCAGAGCGGTGAGCCCGTGGCATGAGGACCCGTACGACGCGGTGGTGTCGTTGTGCCAGCTCGCGGTGCCGATGCTCGGGCTGGTGATCCTGCTGCGGCTGCTCGCCTGGCGTGCGCCGGGAGGTCCGGACCGCGCGCAACAGACGGCGCGCGCGGCGGGCGCGATGCTCACGCTGGTCGTGCTCACGCTGGTCGCCGAGTGGTCCGCCGTCATCGGCGGGGTGAACGACTCGGTCTGGAACGGCTGGACCTTCGTCCTGTTCGGCGGGCTGGTCGTGAACTCGATGCTCACCGGGGGCGTGGTGGTGTCGCTGTGGCGGGGACGGCGGCGCGGCTCGTCCCTCCGCTGGCGGCACGACTGGCTCGGTGACGTCATCCTGCTCTGCGAGCGAACTCCCGTGCCGCGGCGCTGGATCGGGCCGGAGGCCGTCGCCTGGGTGCGCGGGCACGCGATGACGGTGTTCGTCACGGCGAGCCTGCTGGCCGCGATCGCGATCACCGGGCTGCAGGCCGTCGGCGAACAGTGGACCAACCCGTTGCTCATCGCCTGGATGCTGGTCGTGGAACTGGCCTCATACCTGGCGTTCTGCGTGATCAGCAACGCGGTCGGCGGATTCATCGCCCGCCCGCCCCGCGCCCGGCTCCGCCGCGTGGCCGAGACCTCGGCGGTCACCGGATGCGTCGCGATCCACGCCACGATCGCGTTCCGCGACGCGTTGTGGCCCGGGTCGGCGCCGCTGACGTCGGTCCCGGCGCTGGCGGTCCTCACGCTCGGGGCCGGGCTGGTCGCCGCGCTGGCCACCGCCGGGCTGCTGCTCGTACGCACCTCCCGGCCGAACCCACCCGATGGTGCTCCAGCGCGTTCACGTCCCCCCGTCCGATGACCCCGGTAGGCACCAGGAAGGGCATGTAATGGAACCGTCTGCCGAAAAGCTGGCAGCACCGATGATCTGTGCCCGTGAGCTGTCCAAGCGTTACGGACGCCGGCAGGCCGTCAGCGAGCTCGGCTTCGTCGTGGAATCCGGCCAGATCTGTGGGCTGCTCGGTCCGAATGGAGCGGGCAAGACCAGCGCGATGCGGATGCTGGTCGGACTGTCCTGCCCGGACGTCGGCAGTGCGCGAATCCTCGGTGAGCCGGTCGGGCTCGGCGCCGGCGTGTTGCGCCGTGTCGGCGCCCTCATCGATGGACCGGCGTTCGTGCCGCATATGACCGGCCTGGCCAATCTGAAGCTCCTGTGGTCCGCGGCCCGGCGTTCCTGGCCGCCGCCCGCCCTGGACGACGCGCTGCGGCTGGCCGGGCTCGACGCGGCGATCAACCGGAAGGTGAAGACCTACTCGATGGGGATGAAGCAGCGGCTGATGCTGGCCCAGGCTCTGATGCGCGCGCCGGACGTGCTGATCCTGGACGAGCCGGCCAACGGCCTGGACCCGGCCGAGGTCCGGGCCCTGCGCGAGTACCTTGGGACGTTGGCGCAAGCCGGCGCGGCCGTGCTGCTGTCCAGCCACCAGCTGGCCGAGGTGCAGCAACTGGCCACCCACATCGTCGTGATGAACCACGGGCGTCTGGTCACCGCGGGCCCGCTCTGCGATTTGCTCGGCGGCGCCGGTACGTACCGGATCCAGGTGGACGGCACCGAGCAGGCGGCCGCCGTGCTGTGCCGGATTCCGGGCGTGGCCGGGGTGACCGTCGAGGGCTCCGAGGTCGTCGTCACCGCACCCCAGGTGCCATCCCGCGATCTCGTACAGGCGCTGGTCTCGGCAGACGTCGGTGTGATGTCCGTACACCAGACGAATCTGTCCCTGGAAGAGGCGTTCCTGAACATGACCGAAGGAGACGACGAGCATGCTGCGCGTTGAACTGGCCACCCAACTGCTGCGGCTCCGTACCCTCGTCGCCTTGGCCTGCCTGGCCGCCGTTCCCGCCCTTGCCGGGCTGGCCTGTGCAGCACGAAAATAGGGCCAGGGTGTTGACCTGCGCGGCCTTGCTGCGGAGTGGTCGGTGGGGCTGGGAGTCTCGCGGGGTGTCTCTCACCTTGGTTTACATGATCACGAGGTTCGTTTTCGCAGCGGTGACCATGCTTGTGCGACGTGAGGTGTCCAAGGACGCTGAACTATTGGTGCTTCGTCATGAGAACGCCGTGCTGCGCCGTCAGGTGAAACGGGTGCGGTATCAACCCGCCGACCGGGTGTGGTTATCCGCGCTGGCTCGGTTAATCCCTCGGCATCGGTGGGCCGAGGTGTTCGGCGTCACTCCAAACACCTTGTTGCGATGGCATCGCCGGCTGGTCGCCTGGAAGTGGACCTATCCGCGTTCGGCGGCTCCGGGCCGGCCGTCCACGCCTGTGTCGATCAGGCGGTTGGTGATGGCGATGGCCCGGCACAACCCCGGGTGGGGGCATCGTCGTATCCAGGGTGAACTGGCCCGGCTGGGCCACAAGATCGCGTACTCGACTGTGTGGGAGATCTTGAAGAAGGCCGGGATCGATCCCGCGCCACGGCGCAGCGGCCCTACCTGGAGTGAGTTCCTGTCCGCCCAGGCCCACCGGATCATCGCCTGTGACTTCCTCCACGTCGACACCGTGCTGTTACGCCGACTGTATGTGTTGATCTTCGTTGAACACGGGACCAGGAGGTTGCACATCGTCGGCGTGACGGCCAACCCGACCGGCTCGTGGGTGGCTCAACAAGCCCGGAACCTGGCGATGGACCTTGGCGCCCGGATGGACACGTTCCGGTTCGTGATCCGGGACAGGGACAGCAAGTACACCCTGGCCTTCGATAGCGTCTTCGACGCGGAGGGCATCGAGGTCATAAAGACGCCGCCGCGGGCGCCGAGGGCGAATGCGATCTGCGAGCGCGTCGTCGGGACGCTACGCCGTGAACTCCTGGACCGGATCTTGATCCTCGGGCCAGGGCATCTGCGGAAGGTCTTGGCCGAGTATGCGATCCACTACAACGCGCTACTCGCTACTTCGTTTTTGTAGTGTCGCTTGTGTTGTCGCTGGTGGCTGGTTGATCCACACCTTGGTCGGCAGCGGCGGCGGTAGGGGCGTCGGCCGCGGAACCGCTCGGGGTGGGCCAGGAACGCTGTGTGAAGGGTGGCGGTTCGTCGGGCTTGGATCGCCGCGGCGGTGCCGTGATGTACCGGGCAGGGGTGTGCATTCCGATGCCGGAATGGCGGTGTTCATGGTTGTAGTAGGTGAAGAATTGGGTGCAGAAGGCGTTGGCGTCTTCGATGGACCCGAACCTTCCGGGGAACGCCGGGCAGTATTTGAGTGTCTTGAACTGCGCTTCGGAGTAGGGATTGTCGTTGGACACGTGTGGCCGGGAGTGGGATTGGTCGATTCCGAGCAGCGCGAGCAGGCCGGTGACGGTGTTAGAGGTCATCGACGTGCCGCGGTCGGCGTGGATCGCCGCGGGTGGGATGCCGTGGTTGGCGGCGATGGCGTTTTGGATGAACTCCTTGGCCAGGGTGCCGTTCTCGGTGGGCCAGATCTCGGCGTGCACGACTTTCCGGGAGAAGATGTCGATGATGACGTACAGCAGATAGTAGACGCCGCGCACCGGCCCTTTCAGTTTGGTTATGTCCCAGGACCAAACCTGGTGGGGCCATCAGCTTCCAGCTCCGGTTTCGTGTGGCCGGGCGCACGGCTTGGGCGCGCCGTTCACCTGATGGCCGCGCTCGCGCAGCAGCCGGTACATGGTCGCTTGGGAGCACAGGTAGACGCCCTCGTCCAGCAGGACCGCCCACACCTGGCCTGGTGACTTGTCGGCGAACCGCGGCGCGTCCAGCACCGCCAGCACCTGCTCGCGCTCGGCGTCTGACAGTTCAGCGGGGTGGTGAAACGGCCGGCGTGGGCCGTGCACGAGCGGGCGGGGATTACGGTGCCGGTGCAAGGTGGCCCGCGACCTTCCCGAATCCGGCACGCCCGTACCGTGCCTACCGACTCTTCCAGGGCGGGGAAATGCTCGTCCAGACCCGGTTCAATTCTCGTCGAGTCCGCGCTGCTTGAGATGTCCTGAAGCAGCGCGAATGCTTTTCCCGCGATATCGAGTGCGGTCTTGGTCTTGCCGAGTTCGCCGGTCAGTTTCTGGTTACGGGATTCGAGCCTGGCGGCCTCGGCCTTGAGCTTCTTGATCTCAGCCCGCAAAGCGGCCAGCTCTTGTGAGTCGGCGTCCTTTTCGGCCTGCCGGTCGTCGCGGCCAAGGTCCCGTTCTCGGCCTGCTACGCCAGTGCTCGATGTGGGAGTGGTATAGCCGTTCTTTGCGCAGTAGCGCACCACGCTCGGGGCTACCTTCGAAGGCGTCGAAGGCCGCAAGGATCCGTGCCTTGTAGGCCTTGTGAACGTCCGCCGCTGGGCCGGCTCGGTGTTCATCGTCACCCGACCATCCTGCCCCGTCATGCGGCCTTCGAGAGTCATCGTCACTGTCACGATCGTCCTGTCTCGCCCGCACATCAAAAGAACTCATTCGTCCCATGTCCCACACCACCGGCCTCACCAAAGCCTGCGGCAGCGGTCTCCGGACACTGATCCCGCAGCCCCTGCTCCGATCACCGACCTCATCGGCAAACGGATCAAGCGAAGACCTGTTCTTGGCGGCCTCATCAACGAATACGAGGCCGCATAGACCAACTGGCATCGCCGCAGGTCAAGGCCACGATCCTATTTCCGTGCGGCACACGCAGAAAAGACCGCCCGCCATGTCCTCAAAGCCGGACGACTCGTGCCCGGAACCAACCGAACACGCCGACGCCCACCCACGAAGAAACGACGAAGAGGCAAGAACCGAACCGGTCGAGGGAGTAGTTCGCGGGCGCATCCGGGCCGTCAGATCAGCCGACCAGAACGCCGCTGAACCGGCACCCCGACTGTCCGTCGGCGCGGCCGATTGGCCTGTGAAATGCGTGACCAGAGTTCGGTGAGCTCCCTTTCCCCCGCCGTCTCGTAGACGAAAGGGCCAACTGAATACTTCGACGCGCGGGCCCAAAGCGACCTGACGCGCACCCACGCATGCCCAAGAGGACGTGCCGAAGCCGATGGACACGGCGGGGTAATCTCGCATCCGATATCTGACCGGATGTCCGGGACGCAGGTGGGCCCCAGTCTGGCTCCATACAAGATCAGCGGCGATGTCTACGAGAGACATCGCCGCTGATCGAAGCGCGTGCGCCGCCAGGGACTTGAACCCCGAACCCGCGGATTAAGAGTCCGCTGCTCTCGTGTCAGATCAGCGCTCTCAGGGTCAGTCTATGCCGGCTCGTCCGGGACTTCGCCGGTTCCGGTGCCGGGCCGTGCCGCTACGTGCCGGACCGTTCCGGGACATACGAGCAACCAGCGAGCAACCATGGCGCGGCGTGCGGGGCGCCTGGAGTGTGGTCGGTGATGACAGACGGTGATGCTGTCGCCCGGCGGGCGGTGTCGGTCGGGGCGTCATGCTTGTTCCTCGGCCAGGCGTGACGTACAATTTCTTGTACGTTCAGGAGGTGGATGATGAAGACCATGACCTACTCGGAGTCGCGTGCGAGGTATGCCGAGACTCTCAATGCGGTCGTTGATGATCGCGAGGAGGTCGTTATCACCCGGGCCGGTCACGATCCCGTGGTGATGGTGGCGCTCGACGACTACGAGTCGCTGAAGGAGACCGCTTACCTTCTCAGGAGTCCTGAGAACGCCCGTAGACTCCTCGCCTCGATCGACCGGCTCGAGCACGGGCAGGGGATTGAGCGGGAACTCGCTGAATGAAGCTGGTGTGGGACGAGCGTTCCTGGGATGACTACGTGTGGTGGCAGACCCAGGACCGCAAGGTTCTTAAGCGGATCAATGCGCTGATCAAGGATGTGGAGCGCAACGGGAATGAGGGGATGGGTAAGCCTGAACCCCTGAAGCATGGGTTCCATGGTTACTGGTCCCGCCGGATCACCGACGAGCATCGACTCGTCTATAAGATCACCGATGATGAGATCCGAATAGCCGCGTGCCGTTACCACTACGGAAGCTGAAGTCGGTCTTATGTCGATGGCCGCTCATGGGTCAGCCCTCGGCAAACAGAACGGGTGGCCGGCCGGGTCGAAGGTGGCGTCCACGGAGGTGGTGTACGAGCTTCCGCTGGTCAGAGGCGTTGCATGCTGTCGGCCACCGGTGATGGTGCTCCGCTGGCCGCCGATCTGGTGAAACAACGCTGGACCTACAAGCGCACATGGCCCGGTCGCCCGCCGACGCGCCCGACAATCCGCCAGTTGGTGTTGCGGATGGCGGCGGAGAATCCCGGGTGGGCTACCGGAGGATCGCCGGACTACTGGCCCATCTGGGCCGAAAGGAAGTTCACCGTGCTGTTCGATGAGGTGTGCCGCGCTGAAGGCATCCGGGTCGTGCGCATCGCCGCTGATCTAAGCGCGTGCGCCGCCAGGGACTTGAACCCCGAACCCGCGGATTAAGAGCGAGCAACCATCGAGCAACCACTGGGGGATTGAGCCGCGGGGGCGGTGGCGTCCGGTGATCATCGGCGTGCGATGGGCTCGGCTCGGGTGTGCGATCGCCGCGTCCACGGTGTGGGAGATTCTCCACGTCGCCGGCATCGATCCAGCGCCTCGCCGGGCAGGGCCGACCTGGCGGCAGTTCCTGGCCGCCCAGGCGCACGCGATCATCGCGTGCGACTTCCTGGTGGTGGAGACGGTGCTGCTCAAACGGTTGTACGTGCTGGTGTTCATCGAGCACGGCACCCGAAGACTGCACCTGGCCGGAGTGACCGCACATCCGACCGGAGCATGGGCGGTGCAACAAGCCCGCAACCTGGCCATGGACCTGGGCGACCGGCTCGGCACGCTGCGTTTCTTGGTTCATGATCGCGATCCGGTCTTCACCGCTGCCTTCGCGGAGGTGTTCAAAGCCGAAGGGCTGCGGATCATCACTACCCTGCCGCAGACGCCTCGTATGAATGCCGTCTGCGAACGCGTCATCGGAACCCTCCGCCGTGAGCTCCTGGACCGGATCCTGATCCTCAGTGAACGCCATCTGGCCTCGGTGCTCGGCGAGTACCTGGCCCACTACAACGGTTCCCGACCGCACCAGGCCCGATGCCAACGACCACCAGACCTCGAAACACTGCCGACCCGGGACGTAGCCGACCTCACCGAGCTGCAGACCATCCGGCGAAGACCCGGTGTGACGGGCGTGATCAGTGAATACCACCACGCCGCATAGTCGCAGCTCAGGTCACGTGACCCAATATTCGAGCGGCACAGGCCTCGAAGCCGGGCATCGAAATGCTGATCTTGTGCCAGCGCCGCCTCAAGCGCCCGGTGCATGTCGTCGTAGGCATCATCGGGTTCGTCAGCGCCATCAGACGGGGAGTCGTCAGGGTCGGTGATCGCTTGCGCGCTTACGAATTCGGTCATGTGCGCCCGCACCAACGGGGGAACCTGCGGATCGCTGACGGCGGCCCGTACGGGTCCGGTTCCTGCCATCAGCAGGGCGTCATAGGCGATGTGGTGGAACGCCGAGGCATCGTCGGCGACGTGGGCGAGTAGCCGTGCGCCGTCTTCGGTGTCGAGAAGCCGCGGGCGGCGGATCGCCAGCCAGACTGCCGCGTGAGCCGCTGTGGCGCTCTGGATCTCATTGAAGTCGTGGTCGGCTGCCGTCTCGATCTGGTCGGCCTCCCCGTCGGCCAGGGTCGTGACGAGGTCGTCGTCTCCGAGTGCGGCCAGCAGCTGCCATGGGCCCTCGACGTGGGCGATCGGAGCGGCGAGCGTCGCCAGGGTCCGCAGGCCCGCCCACAGCAGCTCGCGTAGCTGGCGGGCGCTTCGGAGTTCCGTACGGCTGGGCGGCTCATCCGGTGGGACCTGGTTCCAGTTGAGGGAGTGATCGTCCATGAACTTGGCGAGCAGCAGGTGCCCGCGCATCTCGTCATCGGCCCAGTCTTCTGTCGTCTCCTCCTTGCCTGCTGCTCGGGCCCGTCGCAGGAGGTCGGAGGCTAGTTCGGGATCGCCGGTCCCTCTGAGGTTCAGCTTGGCGCCGGTGCCGGTCGTTGCCTCCAGGACGGCCGCTTGGATCAGCAGGGTGCCCATCGCGCCCACCAGTTCCCGGCCCCATGGGTGCTCGGCGGAACCGGCGACGACGTCTTCTGCCTTGACGGCGGGGGTGCCGGTCTGTGCGGGGTCCCAGAGTGAGCGCACGGCGCCGGCGAGGAGGTAGCGTGCCGCCAGCGACTGGAGGTGGTCGTCGAGGAGCTCGGCCGGAGGCCAGTGGGGTGTCAGGTCCTGGTCATCCACCTCCGGGAGCCGGTAGTTCTCCTCCCCTGGCTCATCGAGCCGGGACACGCTCACTTTCTCGATGGAGTATTCGAGCAGAGTGGGGCTCCATGTCGTCAGGTGACGTGCGAGTCCGGCGGCGGCGAGCGCGGCTTGCTCCGTGTCGGCACCCTCCAGAACCACATAGATGATCGCTCCGCCCGGATACCCGAGGACCCGGTAGTCGAGGATGGAACCGTCCTCATCCTCGTCATCGACGGTCCCGGCTTCGAAGTCGTCGTCGGTGGAGACGATCCTCGGAGCCTCCCACCCCGCCGCCACGGCGGCTGCCACCGCTTCGGCCACCTGACCCGTCTCATTCAGATCGAGCTCAGGACCCGAGATGGTGATTTCGCAGAGCTGCGACATTCAAACCTCCGGTCAGGTCGGCGGCGATGGGCGCCTGATTATTTCCCACGCCTGGCGGGTGGGCTCAGTGGCGGGATGCCTGGGTGTAGATTCCTTGTACTACATGTCGTAGTTGTTGAGTGGGGTCATGCGTCCTCCTGGGTGGTTCCGGCTGGTCCGCGGCGGTGTGTTCGCTGCGGTCTGTGTCGTGTTGTCCCAGTTCGGGCATGACGTGATGGCCACGCGCCCGGCGCCGTTGTGGGCGGGGTGGGTGGCATTGGTCGCGCTGGGCGGGCTCGGGTACTGCCTGGCCGATCGGCGGCGTCCGGCGTGGTGGATTCTGGTCGCGGTCGAGGCCGCGCAGGCCTGCCTGCACGTGTGGTTCAGCTGGTGCACTCCGGCCGCTACGGTGCCGGTGCCGATGCGGATGCCGATGCCGATGCCGGGCGAGAGCGCGGTCGTGCGTGGTGGAACCGTCATGTCTCACGGGGCCGGGATGTCCCTGGGCATGTTCGGCGCCCACGTGCTGGCCGGCCTGCTGGTGGCCGCCTGGCTGTACGCAGGGGAGCGCGCCTTGTGGCGCGCCCTGCGGGTGGTCGCCGAGTTCCTGGTGGTCCGTACGCTCCGTACGTTGATCCTGCTGGCGCAGGCCGGCTTGCCGGCCGGTGCTCGTCCGGCTCCCGTGACCATCGGGCGCGGGGACAACGAGGTCGCTCCCGCGGTCGTCGTTCTCAGGCATGTTCTGGTACGTCGTGGTCCTCCTCGGCACGGCGGTTTCACTCGAGCACTTCAGCCTGTCGTCGCCGAGTAGCACCCGTTCGCCCTCCCAGCGGTCGGGGTACGCGTGGCATGGGCTGTCATCCGCATGCCATGACAGAGGAGCATCATGTCCTTTCCGCGCACCGCACAACGCGTGCTGACCGGCGGCGGAGCGACCGCCGTCGTACTCGTGGCGCTGGCCCTTCCGGCGGCCGCCCACGTCACCATCAACCCGAAGATCGCCGAGCCTGGTGGCTACGGGGCGTTCGACGTCCGGGTTCCGAATGAGGAGGATGGCGCCGACACCACGAAGGTGCAGCTCTACCTGCCGACGGACCATCCGGTCGCGTCGGTGTCGGTGCAGCCGACACCCGGGTGGACGATCGACGTGACCAAGGGCAAGCTGCCCAAGCCGATCAAGACCGACGACGGTGAGCTGACCCAGGCCGTCACGGAGATCACCTGGTCCGGTGGGAAGATCACGCCGGGGCAGTTCCAGCAGTTCGCCATCTCGCTGGGGCCGTTGCCCACCGACACGGACAAGCTCTACTTCAAGGCGCTGCAGACCTACACCGACACGTCCGGCAAGGAAAGCGTCGTGCGGTGGATCGAGATGCCGAGCGGCGGCGCCGAGCCGGAGCACCCGGCTCCGTCGATCACGCTCACGAAGTCCGCCACTCCCCAGGCGGTGGCCCCGGCGGCCAAGAGCGACGACGGCATGGGGACGACCCTGGGCGTGCTCGGTCTGGTGGCCGGCCTGCTCGGGCTCGTCGTCGGTGGCGCGGCTTTCGTCCGGTCCGGCCGGTCGACCTCGGCATGAGGTCGAGCACGCCCGCACGCCCGGCGGCCTCGGCCGCCGGGCGGTACCGGATGTCACTCCTGCTCGGCTGCCTGCTGCCGGTCCTGCTCACCGCCTGCGGCGGCGGTGACCGTACGCCGCCGGTGAGGGTCCTCGGCCCGACCCCGGATCTGCACGGCACCCGGATCGCCACGCCGTTCCGTGAGCCGGACCTGACGCTGACCGGCACGTCGGGGCGGCCGGTGAACCTGATCAAGGCGACGAAGGGCCGGCTCACGCTGGTCTATTTCGGCTACACGCACTGCCCGGACGTGTGCCCGACCACGATGGCCGACCTGGCCGGCGCGCTCCGGCTGCTCACTCCGGCCCAGCGGAAACGGGTCGCGGTGGTGTTCGTCTCCAGCGATCCGTGGCGGGACACCCCGAAGGCCATCAAGGCGTGGCTGGCCGCGTTCGATCCGTCGTTCATCGGGCTGACCGGCGACTACGCCAAGATCCAGGCGGCCGCGAAGTCGCTCGGCATCGCGCTGGAACGCCCCGGCTCGACCTCAGGGGAGTACGAGGTGACGCACGGCGCGGAGGTGCTGCCGTTCGGGACCGACCACCGGGCGCATGTGATCTACACGGCCGGTGTCTCCTCCCGTGACTACGCGGCGGACCTGCCGAAGCTGCTCCAACAGGAAGCGGGGTGACGCGGAGGTACCGTCCGAGGTTCGCGTGGCGCCGTCTCCTGGCCGGGGTGGCCATGTCGTCGTGCGCCGTCGCGCTGACCGCCGCCCCGGCGTCCGCGCACGCCGTGCTGACCGCCTCCTCGCCCGCCGACGGTGCGATCCTTCCCGTACCACCGCGGACGGTGACGCTGACGTTCGACGAGCCGGTCCGCCCGGTGGACGGCGACATCAGGGCCCTGGACCCGGACGGCAGGACCGTCGGCGGTCCGGTGACCGCCGACGGCCCGGCGGTCACCGTTGCGCTGCCGGGGGCGGGGACACCGGGGACGTACACGCTGACCTGGCGGGTGATCTCGGCGGACTCCCATCCGGTCGGCGGCGCGATCACCTTCTCGGTCGGCCACCCCAGCAGGGCGGCCCCGGCGCCGGCGGTACGGACGAGCGCCGCCGTCTCGGCGCTGTTCACGGTCGTGCGGTTCCTCGGGTACGCGGGGTTCGCGCTGCTGGCCGGCGTGCTCGCGTTCTGCTGGTACGGCCTGCCGCGGGCGTTCGGCGTACGCGGTGTGCGGCTGCTGGCCACGACCGGCTGGGCGGCCCTGGCGGCGGGCACGTTCGGAGCGCTCCTGCTGGAAGGGCCGTACGGCGCGGGCACTGGCCTCGGCTCGCTGGTACGTCCGGAGCTGATCGGCCAAACGCTGGCCGGGACGTACGGAAAGGCGCTGAGAGCGCGAATCCTGCTGCTCGCGGTGCTGCCGTTCCTGCTCGCGTACGTGCCACGGCTCGGGACGGCTTCTCGTACGGGCCGCGCCGTCTTCGGCGGTGCCGCGGTCTTCGCCCTGGCGGCGATCGCGGCGACCTGGTCCGTCGGCGGGCACGCCGCCACCGGCACCCAGCCGGCGGGCACCGTGCCGGCGGACATGGCGCACCTGTGTGCGATGGGGCTGTGGCTGGGCGGCCTGGCCGCGGTCGTGGCCGTCCTGCGTTCGGGCCGGGCCGAGCCGGACATCGCCGCAGGCGTCGACCGGTTCTCCCGCGTCGCCGCCGTCGCGGTGGCGGTGCTGACCGGTACGGGCCTCTACCAGGGCTGGCTGCGGGTGCGGACCATCGAAGCGCTGTCCGCCACGCCGTACGGCATCACGCTGACGGTCAAGGCGGGGCTGGTCGGCCTGCTCCTGTGCGCCGCCTTCTTCTCCCGGCGTGCGCTGCGGCGCGGGGAGAGCGGGCGGCTGGCCCGGCTCGTCGCGGTCGAGACGGCCGGCGCGGTCGCGGTGTTGGCGGTCACCGCGCTGCTGGTCGAGATGGAACCCGCGGACAAGGCCCTCGCCGCCGAGCCGGTCACGCTCACGAGCCGGTACGACAGCGGAGGGCTGCGCGGAAGCGTGCTCGTGCGACTGCCGAACCGTGCCCGCGGGCTGTCCATCGCCACCGTCGCGGTCCGCGACGACGCCGGACGCCTACGGGACGTGCCCGAACTGCGGATGCGGTGGTCGCTGCCCGAGCGGGGGATCGGTCCGATCGACGCGCGGATCGGTCACGACGGTACGGGCCGCTACACGGCCACGACCGCGCCGATCACCGTCGCCGGACGATGGCGGATCGACCTCACGGTCCGTACCGGCGACATCGACGAGACCACCCTCCACCTGACCCAGACGATCCGATGAAAGGAGGCGAGACCGCATGACCGACGGAGATCCGAAGAGCGCCGGGCGGCGACGCCTGCTGGCCCTCGCGTCGCTGACCGGCGGCGCCGTCATGGCCGGAGCCACCGGCGGCGCCGGCATCGCGGCCGTGACCGGCGGAGAGACCGCGCGTGCCCTCGGCGACCGCCGGATCCCCTTCGACGGGGAGCACCAGGCGGGGATCCTCGCGCCGAACGCCGCGCACGGCTGGTTCGCCGCCTTCGACCTGGAGCCCGGGGGAACCGCGCCCCGGCTGGCGGCGACGCTCCAGGCGTGGACGGCGGCGGCACGGAACCTGACGGCCGGACGGCCCGTGCCCGGCGACGACGCGATGGTCACCGGGTACGGCCCCGCCTCGCTCACCGTCACAGTCGGGTTCGGGGCGTCTCTGCTTCGGCGGCTCGGCGCGCCGATCCCCGCCGAGCTCGACCCGTTGCCGCCCTTCCCGCGCGACGCGCTCGACCCGCGTCGTGGTGGGGGCGACGTCGGCGTGCTGTTCACCGCCGACGACGCCATCGTGATCGCGCACGCACTGCGCACGCTGGCCCGTCTGGGGCGCGGCACCGTACGGGTGCGCTGGCAGATGAGCGGGTTCAGCACCACCGACGGCGTGGTGACCGGCGCGAACGCGACCTCGCGCAACCTGATGGGCCAGCTCGACGGCACCGGTAACCCGCGCCCGGCGGACGCCGAGTTCGACGGGCAGATCTTCGCCCGTGGTCCGGGGTGGATGCGCGGCGGCAGTTACCTGGTGTTCCGGCGCATCCGGATGCTGCTGGACGACTGGGAGACCCTGCCACGGAACCGGCAGGAGCAGGTCATCGGCCGGCGTAAGGACACCGGAGCCCCGCTGTCCGGCGGTAGCGAGTTCACCCCGCTCGACCTGGACGCGCAGACCCCCGGCGGAGCCCTGGCGATCGGGCCGGGTGCGCACGTACGGCAGGCGTCCCCGCACGTCAACGAGGGCGCGACCATCCTGCGCAAGGGCTTTTCCTACTTCGACGGGTACCGGCCCGACGGCGCGCCGGACGCGGGCCTGCTGTTCACGGCCTTCCAGTCCGACCCGCGCGAGGGGTTCAGCCGCATCCAGCAGCGCCTTGCCGGTGCCGACGAGCTGAGCCGGTTCATCCGGCATGAGTCCAGTGCGTTGTTCGCCGTCCCGGGCGGCTGCCGCCCGGGCCGCTACCTCGGTCAGGACCTGATGGAGGGTCTGCGATGAACATGCCCATGCCGATGGGAGACCCGCTGGCTCCGCTGACCTGGGGTCGGGCGTTCACCACCTGGCGGTTCGCGCCGATCACGACCGGGCTGCTGGTGGTCGCGCTGCTGCTGTACCTCGCCGCGGTGGCCGCGGCACGCCGTCGTGGTGAGCGATGGTCCCTCGGCCGAGGCGTGCCGTTCGCGGCCGGGCTGGGCATAGTGGCCGCGGCGATCATGGGAAGTCCCGCCGTGTACGGGGACGGCGGCCTGTTCTGGGTGCACATGATCCAGCACCTGATGCTGATCATGGTCGCGCCATGGCTGCTGTGCCTGGGCCACCCCGTCACGCTGCTGCTGCGCGCGACCACCGGTGGCGTACGCGACCGTCTCGAGGCGGTGCGCCGGTCACGCGCCGCGGCCGTCGCGTTCTCGCCCCTCACCGGGCTGGCGGTCTACGTCGGCGTGCTGTTCGGTGTGCACCTGTCCTCGTTCATGGACGCCATGATGGGTTCGTCCATGTTGATGGTGCTCGAGCACGCGCTCTACCTCGGCGGCGGTTACCTCTACTTCTCGCGGCTGCTGACCGCCGACTCCCCGTACCGGCCGCTCGCGTACCCGCTGCGGCTGTTCAGCCTGTTCATGGGGATGTCGGCCGACACCATCGTCGGGGTGGTCCTGCTCCAGGCGATCCACCCGCCGTTCCCGGCGTACGCCCGCATGCATCCGGCCTGGGGACGCGGCCCGCTCACCGACATCCACGACGGCGGCGCGGTCATGTGGATCGGCGGCGACGGGCTGATGTTCGTGATGATGATCATCGTCGGCGCCATGTGGATGCTGGATCGGTCACCGCAGGCGCGCCGCGCCGGAGCGTTCCTGGAGTCCGCACGCCAGACCGCTCTCGCCGGCACCGGTCACGAACGACCCGGCGGCGAGACCGCCCGCGAACGGCTGCGGGCCAGCGGCGACGTCGACGACGACCACGACGCGCTCGAGGCCTACAACGCGCTGCTCGCCCGGATGAACCAACCGAAAGCCCGGTAGGGGATGTACGGATGGATGTTCGCCACGCTGCTCACGGCGGTCGGCCTCTACCAGGCGTACCGGCTGGTGACCTCGCAGGACGGGCGTCGCGTACGGGGCGCGCACCTGCTGATGTGTCTCGGGATGGCGTGGATGCTGGCGCCGGTCGCGTGGCCGGTGCCACGCGCCGCCGGCGTCACCGTCTACGTCGCAGCGGCGATCTGGTGCCTGCCGGTACGCGGGTCGGCCGTGCACCGGATGCACGCGGTGACCGGATCGCTGGCGATGGCGTACATGCTCGCCGTGCCCGGCATGCCCATGGACGGTATGGCGATGAGCCCCGGCGGTGCGTACGCCTGGATCAGCCTCGCTCTCGCCGCGTACTTCCTCGCCGAGACGGCCTGGGGCGGTCACGCGCTGCTCGCCGCCGGACGGACCCGCGCCGAGGGCACGGACGGCGCCTGCCACATGGCCGTCGGCATCGCCATGGCCTCCATGCTCCTGCTCATGAGCTGACCCGCACCATTCATCGAGGAACCGACGTGACCCAGAACGTGAGAGAGACTTCGCCGCGGCTGCTGCTGCCGGGTTTCCTGGCCGTGCTCGCCGTGCTTTTCGCCGTGGCGTACACAGCCGGGCGGCTGGCCGGTCCCGTTGCGCCCGGCATGCACGCGCGAGGACCAGAACCCGCGCGCACCGCCCCGGCCGACCCTGGCTTCCCCGGAATGGACATGCCGTGAGCGCGATGACCACCGACCTGACGATCGAGGGAATGACCTGCGCCGCGTGCGTGTCGCGGGTGGAAAAGCGGCTCGGCCGTATCGAGGGCGTCACCGCCTCGGTCAACCTCGCCACCGGACGCGCTCGCGTCACCCATCCCGGCTCCGTCCGGCTGAATGAGCTGCTGGCCGCCGTCGAGCGGGCGGGGTACGCCGGACGAGCCGAGACCCCGGAGCCTGAGGAGCCCGAGGACGACGCGCCCGCGGACCGGCCCGTACGCGACCGGCTGATCATCATGACCCTGCTGGCGGTGCCAATCATCGCGCTGTCGATGGCACCCGCCCTGCAGTTCCGGAACTGGCAGTGGCTCTGTCTCACCCTGGCGGCCCCGGTGGCGGTCTGGGGTGCCTGGCCGTTCCACACGCGGGCCGCCGCGGGGCTTCGGCACGCCACGGCCACGATGGACACCCTCGTCAGCCTCGGCGTGCTCGCCTCCTTCGGCTGGTCGGTGTACGCCCTGTTCGCCGGCGGTGCGGGCGCACCCGGTATGCGAATGGTCTTCGCCTGGACCGCCACCCCCGGCGGCGCCATGGCGCACCTGTACCTCGAGGCTGCGGTCGGCGTGCCGCTGTTCGTCTCGCTTGGCCGCTACCTCGAGGCACGGGCCCGGCGGCGTACCGGATCGGTGCTGACCGGCCTGGCCGCTCTGGCGGCCAAGGACGTCCGGGTGCACGAAGGCGGTCGGGTCCCCGTCGGGGAGCTCACCGTCGGACTGAAATTCGTGGTGGCCCCAGGGGAGACCATCGCCGCCGACGGCATCGTCGTGGAGGGAGGCTCCGCCGTCGACACCCACCTGCTCACCGGCGAGAGCGCCCCGGCCGAATGCGCCCCGGGAGACCGCGTGATCGGCGGCACGACCAACCTCGACGGCACGCTCGTGGTCCGCGCCACCGCCGTCGGCGCCGGCACCCGCCTCGCGAAGATCACCGAGCTGGTGAGCGACGCCCAGCTCGGCAAGGCCCGCGCCCAGCGCCGCGCCGACCAGATCGCCGGCGTCTTCGTGCCCGCGGTCCTGGCCGTCTCCGTCACCGCGCTCGGCTTCTGGCTGGGCGCCGGCGCCGATCCCGGCGCGGCCCTCACCACGGCCATCGCCGTACTCGTCGTGGCCTGCCCGTGCGCGCTCGGCCTGGCCACACCGCTGGCGCTGCTGGCCGCCACCGGAGCGGGGGCACGTCGCGGCGTACTGATCAACGGCCCGCAGGCGCTGGAGCGCCTCGGGACCATCGACACGATCGTCATCGACAAGACCGGGACGCTTACCAGCGGTCACATGTCCCTGCTGGACCGCACCGCCGCGCCCGGCGAGGACGCGGACGAGGCGCTACGCCTGGCCGCCGCGGTGGAGCGATCCTCCGAACACCCCATCGGCCGGGCCATCGTCCGCGCGTCGGCCCCGTACGGGCCGCCGCCCCCGGTGACCGGGTTCCGCGCGACGCGCGGACGCGGGGTACACGGCAGTGTGGAGGGACACCTGGTCGGCGTGGTCCGGTGCGCGGACCCGGACGCGCTGCCGGAACCGCTGCGCGCCGCCGTCGAACGCGCCGACGAGGCCGGCCGTACCGCCGTCGTGGTGACGGCCGACGACCGCCCGCTCGCCGTACTGGCCGTCGGCGACGACCCGCGCCCCGGAGCGGCGGAGGCGATCGCCCGGCTGCGCCGGATGGGGCTGCGCACCGTGCTGGCCACCGGCGACCGGACCGCGCCCGCGCACGCCGTCGCCGAACGCCTCGGCATCGACGAGTACCACGCCGCCCTCGATCCCGTCGGCAAGGCCGACCTGGTCGACGCGCTACGCGCCGAAGGCCGAACCGTCGCGGTGGCCGGCGACGGCCTCAACGACACCGTCGCGCTCGCCCGCGCCGACCTGGGCATCGCGGTCGCCGATGGCACCGACGCGGCGATCGGCGCCGCCGACGTCACGCTGGTGCGCCCCGACATCGGCGGCATCATCGACGCGATCACGGTGGCACGGCGTGCCGCCAGGACCATCAGGACGAACCTCGCCTGGGCGTTCGCCTACAACCTCATCACGATCCCGCCCGCCGCGCTCGGCCGGCTCAACCCCATGCTCGCCGCCGCGGCCATGTCGCTCAGCTCGCTCCTGGTCGCGGGCAACAGCCTCCGCCTGCTGAGAGGAGCCCGCAGGTGAACGCCCTACGAGCCGCCGCCGTGCCGGTCGCCGCCGCGGCCGTCATACTGGGCCTGCTCACCGCGTGGACGGCGACCGGCCACGCCGGACGACCGGCATCCATCCACGTCGACGATGCCTGGGTGATGGCACCGACCGCTCCGCGTACCGCCGCGTACTTCACGCTGGTCAACACCGGAGACGAGGCCGACGACCTGATCGAGGTCCGTACGCCGGCCGCCTCCTCAGCCATGCTCGGACGCCAGGTCGACCGCGACGGCGCGGGGCGCATGGTCATGGGAGGTTCGCTGACCGTCCCGGCCCACCGCACCGTGCGGATGACCCCGTTCACCCTCAACATCATGATCGCGCCACGCGAGCCCCTACCCGATGGCCGCCCGGTGCCGTTCACACTCGTCTTCCGCCACAGCGGAACGCTTCACCTCACGGCCATCGTCCGCCCACCCGGCGGACTCACCCGATGACACGCCGAGGAGGCCGGTTACCAGCTCATTCTCTGACATGTGGTGGCCTGTCGTCGGGCCACCACCGTCCGCGGAACGGCCGTCAGATCTCCTCGGGCCGTGCGGTCCAGCGCCGCTCGACCTTGGCGAGGCGCCAGTACGCGATGGCGATGGCCCAGACGGCGACGAACAGGCCGACGATGATGAAGCCGACGTTGTCCAGATCGAGGCCCGCGACCCAGTCCGTCACCGGGTTGTTCAGTCCGGCGTCGTCGTGCAGCAGCCCGATGATCTCGATGCTGCCGATGAGGAACGCGACCGCGACGGACAGCCCGGTGATGGTGATGTTGTAGTACACCTTGCGCACCGGGTTGGCGAAGGCCCAGTGGTAGGCGAAGTTCATGAAGGTGCCGTCGAGCGTGTCGAACAGGCTCATCCCCGCCGCGAACAGCACGGGCAGGATGAGGATCGCGTACCAGGGCAGGCCGCTCGCTGCGCCGCTGCCGGCCAGGACCAGGACGGCGATCTCGGTGGCGGTGTCGAAGCCCAGGCCGAAGAGCAGGCCGACGGGGTACATCTGCCAGGGGTGGGTGATCGAGCGCAGCAGGCGGCCGAGGAACCGGTTGAACAGCCCCCGCTGGTCGAGCTTGGCCTCCAGCGCCTTCTCGTCGAACTCGCCACGGCGCATCGCACGCCAGATGCCGAGGATGCCGAGCAGGGCGAGCAGGTTCAAGAACGCGATGAGGTAGAGGAACCCGCCGGACACGGTGGTGCCGATCAGGCCGAGCGTCTGGTGGGCCTCGGAGTCCTGGTTGAGGAGGGTCCCGGCGGCATGGGTGCCGAGCGCGATCAGTGCGGCCATCGCGACGACGATGCTGGAGTGGCCGAGGGCGAACCAGAACCCGGTCGAGACGGGACGCTTGCCGTCCGCCATCAGCTTGCGCGTCGTGTTGTCGATGGCGGCGATGTGGTCGGCGTCGAACGCGTGCCGCATGCCGAGCGTGTACGCGGTGACGCCGAGCCCGACACCGAACACCTTGGTGTCGATCGTGTAGTGGTGCGGCGCGATCAGCAGGATCAGCACACCCCAGGCGACCACGTGCAGCGCCGCGATGAAGCCGATCAGGATGGCGAGACGGGTCCAGTCCCGCCGTTCCAGCGCGGACAGGACCGTGGACAAACGGGAAGGCATGGGGGATTCGCTCCAGCACCTCGTGGACGACCGTACGGTGCCGTGGCCGGTCTCCTGGCTGACGGGTCGCCGCGCCGCCCGGCCTTCCCAGACCTCGGTGGTCCAGTGGCATTCCCGGTGGAGCTTTCCCGATCACAGTGGCGAGGGCCGCGCCGGTACTTCACCGGCTTCCCGAACACCACGGCGGTGACAAGATACGGCGGCGGACAAACGCATGCAAGCCTGATCAACTGGGCAGGTATTGGCCCTCTCCGGGAGCGGCCAAAATGGGGAGCATGCACCTCGTACCCGCCGATCGGGCTGGACGGCATGTCATCGACGATCACCGGGTCTGCGACGCGATCGCCGCCGTCGGCGACTCGAGCGACGTCGCGCGGTGGGCAGCGCGTTTCGCCGTGCTGGCCGATCCCAACCGGCTCGCCCTGCTGCTGTCGATCCACGCCGCCGGCCCGATCAGTGTGACCGACCTGTCCGTCGTCACCGGGATGAATGACACCGCCGTCTCCCAGGCGCTACGCCTCCTGCGCGCCGGCCACCTGGTGACCGGCGAACGCACCGGACGCGTCATCCGCTACCGGCTCGCCGATCCGGTCATCCACGGCCTGCTCCACGTCGTACGCCCGGCAAACGGGCCTGGATCTTCCGGCCCGGAGTTCGCCGGGCACGCGGCCCGGCCTCCGGACGCGTCCTCCGAGCCGCGTGTTCTCGTCGACCCGTGACCGTCACCAGCGGTAAACCGAGGACGGCGAACCGCCGGGCGAGTCCGGCACCGGTCAGCCTGTTCCACCGCAAGGCACGCGTCCGCGCTACGCCGGTCGTGCGTCCGCCCGTCCGGCGGCGGTCAGCGGCGCATCGCCTGCAGGGCTTGGCGGCAGGCTTCGGCGGCGCGTTGTGTCGCCTCGGAGCAGAGTCGGCAGTGCTCGTGGGCGTCGGCCGTACGGCGGCATGCCTCGTGGCTGCGCTGGCAGGCGATCAGGCACGCCTCGAGCTGCGCGGCGAGCAGGGCGCCGTCCTCGCCGGTCGCGCGGGTGAGCAGCCGACGTGTGGCCACGACCACGTCGCCGCAGTCGAGGTCGTGGAGTATGGCCGTTCGCATCCGGTCGACGTCGGGTTCGCCGACCATGCCGGCCGCGCAGGCGGTGACCGCCTCTTCGCAGTCGGACAGGGCGTCCACGACCGAGGCGATCGTCGGTGTGTCGAGGGGTGCGTGTGTGACCAGGCTGTCGATCAGTTCGCGGGTCGGGAGCATGATGCCTCCAAACGCGTTCACGCGGCGGGAGCCGCTGGCGCCAGGAGTCAGGCGAGTTCGACCAGGTCGCCTGACCCGCCATCCACTCCCTGCCAACACTACCGAGAGGGCCGTCTCCGCCAATCCCCGCGGTGCCGATGTTCTTGGGAGGCCCGTGACCGCCGGGGTGACGGCGATCTGTGTGATGGCCATGGCCAGGCCGAGGGTGAATCCTGTCTTGCCCGGTGGGGCAGATATCGCGAGCGCGGGTGCGGCCCTGGCGGCGGTTGTGGCCTTGAGGTCGGCACCCGCGATCGTGGCGACCACGATGCCGGGGAACGCGACGGGGGGACGGCTGGCCGGGCGGGCGCGCATCGATGAGCGACTGGAAGCAGCCGCCGCGTATTCTGAACTTCGCGAACGCGGTTGGCGTGTACTAAGGGACACCCCGCCCGCACACCACGCCGGAGATACCTCGCTCGTGACCACCACCGACGCAGACCCACCTCGGGTTGAGAAGGCTGATCCTGATGGTCCGGAGGGTTGGCAGTTCGACCCGCTCGTCGTCTTGATGGCGTTCCTGCTGTTGACGGTGGCGTTGCGGGGGCCGATCCGTGGGGTGCTGTCGACTCCGGTGATGCGAAGCTGGATGACCGTGTTCGTTGCGGTGGTCATCCAGGCATTGCCCTTCCTCGTTCTCGGCGTGCTGTTGTCGGCGATCATCGTGGTGTTCGTCCCGCCCGGTTTCTTCGCGCGTGCCTTGCCTGAACGGCCCGCGCTGGCGGTGCCGGTCGCCGGGATGGCCGGGGCGGTCCTGCCCGGTTGTGAATGCGCCTCCGTACCGGTGGCCGGGGCCCTCGTGCGCCGAGGCGTCACCCCGGCGGCGGCATTGGCGTTCTTGCTGTCCGCGCCGGCGATCAACCCGATCGTTCTGACCGCCACGGCCGTCGCGTTTCCCCGCGACCCGCAGATGGTCCTCGGTCGGTTCGGCGCCAGCCTGCTGGTGGCTTGTGCGGTGGGCTGGTTGTGGCACCGGCTGGGCCGCCCCGAGTGGCTGCGGCCAGCCCCTCGCCCGTCATCCGATGGTCTCAGCAAGCCGGCGGTGTTTTGGGGATCGGTACGGCACGACATGATGCACGCCGGTGGTTTCCTGGTCGTGGGCGCGATGGCCGCAGCCACCCTCAGGGTCGCGGTGCCGGCGGGCTGGCTGCATACCGCGGCGGCCAACCCTGTCGTGTCAGTCCTGGCTCTGTCGGTACTGGCGGTGCTGTTGTCGATCTGTTCTGAGGCCGATGCGTTCGTCGCATCGTCGTTGTCGCAGTTCTCCCTCACCGCCCGGCTGGCGTTCCTCGTGGTCGGACCGATGATCGATGTGAAGCTGTTCGCGATGCAGACCGCCACGTTCGGCCGCGGGTTCGCCCTGCGGTTCGCGCCCCTCACCTTCTTCCTAGCCGTGCTGATCTCGGCTCTGGCCGGGGCGGTCCTGCTGTGAAGCGAGAAGCGCACGCTGTCGTGCTTTTCCTCCTCGGCGGCGCGATCATCTACGCCGGCACCACCAACCTGTACCTGCGCTATGTCAAGGCCGGGCTACGCCCGTTGCTGATCGCGGCAGGCATCGTCTTGATCATGACCGCCCTCGCCACGGTCTGGTACGAGCTACGACGGCCGCACCGGGCCCAGCAGAACCAGCTCGAGCAGGGGCACCATGACCGGCATGACCACCGCGAACCGCGAATCGCCTGGCTCCTCGTCCTGCCCGTGCTCGCTCTGATCATGCTCGCCCCTCCGCCGCTGGGTTCGGACGCCGCCAAACGCGCGGGCACGGTTCTGCAACAGCCCGTTGGTTTCCCGGCCCTGTCCAAGGGAGACCCTCTCCCGCTCGAACTCGTCGACTACGCCGCCCGCGCCGTCTACGATCACGGACATTCCCTCGGCACCCGGCGGGTCCAGGTCACCGGTTTCATCACCCTCGACCGCAACGGCGCCTTCTACCTCACCCGCATGGTCATCAATTGCTGCGCCGCCGACGCCCAACCCGTCAAGGTCGCCCTGACCGGACAGGTCCCCCGCGTCCTGGAACCCGACACCTGGCTCGAAGTCATCGGGATCTACACCAGCGAACAGACCAAAGACCCCGACAACGGCGGCATCATTCCCTACATCAACCTCACCCAGGCCAGGTCCGTCCCGCCGCCAGCCAACCCATATGAAGGCTGACCATCCGAGCCCGCAACGGCACCCACGCCCAGCTAAGGACGACGCACCGTGACGCCAGGTGGGCTGGCGGAGTGGTCATGTACCCGCGGCGCCACAGGGCTCTTGCCGGCTTTGAACAGGTGGCCTGTCACGGCGCGCGACGGTGACGGTTCTTCGGCGCCACCAACAGGGCTGGGCTCGAAAGCAGCGAGTGGGACGGAAATGATCGATGATCAGGTTCGAGGCGGCCGCCGTCGAGCAATGTTGATGGAGCATCCGTTCTGGTGAAGGGCGTGGAGTTTCACCAGGGCTGGTCAGCGGGAGATCGAGGCTACGGCGGTGGTGAGGCGTCGCCACCGGCGATGGCGATGCCAGAAGATCGCGCTGACGATCGGAAGCGTGACCGGCGTGAGCGCGCCCGCGTCGAGGTCGATGATGTCGGTGTAGTGGCAGCTGGTCGCGTCGATCGGTTCGACGCGCAGGGTGTGGGCCCATCGGCGGAACATCCCGCCGGATTCCTCGGTGGCGATCACGCGGGAGTCGGCGTCGACGGTGTGCACGTGGATGCTCCAGCGGGCGAACGGTACGAGGCGGAACAGCCGTACCCGGCCGGTGCCGGATTCGCCCTCGGTGATCGGCGTGTGCCGGTCCTTCCAGACGGGAAAGTCCAGCAGGCCGTGTAGCACGTACAGCATGGTGGCGGGCCGCAGCATCAGGAGCCACACCTGGTCGGCGGGGAGGGGAAGCCTGCTGGTGCGTACCACTCGTGGCCCGTCGTGCTGTTGATCTGCCGACGCGATGGGTGGCCGCGGCAGGCTGAATTGCGATGCCAGGCGCTCGAACATGACCGGTCCTTTCAGTTCGTCGCGGCCGGGAACGGGCCTGGTTCGCCGCTGGTCGCCTGACTCCGCTTGGGCTGCGTCCGCATCGTTGGCCTTGATCTGCTTCGGCGACGCGCTTTCCAGGCGTCCGCTGTCGTCGTGATGGCGAGGGAGAGGGTGAACAGGACGCCCGTCACCACGGTGATGGTCCCGCCGGCGGCGACGTCGTAGCTGTTGGAGATGAGCACGCCGATGAGGCCGCTGGCCGCTCCGGTGAGGACCGCGATGGCCGTTATGGCGGGTATGCGGTGGGTCCACAGGCGGGCGGTGGCGGCGGGGGCGACGAGGATGGTGACGGCGAGGATGGCGCCCACGGCGGGTACGGCCACCACGATGACGGCTTCGACGGTGAGCAGCAGCGCGATGTCGATCATGGTGGGCCGGTATCCGGCGGCCGCGTAGCCGCCGGGGTCGAAGGCCCGGAAGGTGAGCTGCCGGCCCGCGAGCCCGAGCAGGGCCATGACCAGCACGCCGACCACGGCGACGGCGATCAGGTCGCCGTCGCCGACGGTGAAGATCTGCCCGACGGTGTAGGCGCTGAGGTCCTTGGAGAAGCCGGATTGGGCGGACAACAGGACGACGCCGAGCGCGAACCCGGCCGACAGCATGACGCCGATCGCGGTGGTGGTGTCCTGTTCCCGGCGGCGGGCCAGGGCCAGGACGCCCAGCACCACGAGCACGCCGAACAGGCCCCCGCCCGCGTAGAGGTTGATTCCGGCGATGGCGGCCAGGATCACGCCGGGGAAGGTCGCGTGGGTCATGGCGAGGGTGAAGAACGGCAGGCGGCGTAGCACGATCTGGACGCTGATGAGCCCGCCGACCGCCCCGAGCAGGACGGCTTCGATGACGGCGCGGTCGATGGCGGTCACGCGGCCTCCTGTCTCGTACGGCGTGCCGAAGCGAGCCGGCGTGCGGCCGCCGCGGCGGCGAGTGAGCCCAGGTAGAGGCTGACGAGGACGAGTACGACAGTGCCTCCGGAGGCCAGGCGCAGTCCGTGGTGGATGGACGCGTCGTAGCTGATCGCCAGGCCGGCCCAGCCCCCGAACGCGCCGAGTCCGGCGGCGAGCGGGACGATGACGGTGAGCCGGTCCGAGAGCGCGCGTGCGGCCGCGGCGGGCACGATGAGCAGCGCGATGACCAGGACGGTTCCGACGGCCCGTACGGAGGCGACGACGACGAGCGCGACGATGGCGTTGGTGGCCAGGTCGAGTGCGCTGATCCGGTAGCCGGCGGCCTGGGCGCCCCGCGGGTCGAAGGTACGGGCGATCAGCGGCCGCCGCAGGAGCACGAGCGCGGCGATCACCAGGAGCGCCACCACGAGTGTCTGGGTGAGCTGTTGTCCGGTGACGGTGAGGATCCGGCCGAACAGGAAGGCGGTCAGGTCAGCGGTGTAGCCCGATTCGCGGGAGACGAGCACGACGCCGATGGCGAAGAACGTGGTGAGCAGGACCGCGAGGGCGGTGTCCTCGGTGACGGCGCTGTGCCGGGTGAGCGCGGTGAGCAGCACGGCAGTGAGGCCGCCGGCGATCAACGCGCCCCAGAAGATGCCGCCGTCACCGGAGAGCAGGTAGCCGATGACGACACCGGGGAAGACGGTGTGGGTGAGGGCGTCGGTCATGAACGCCAGGCGGCGCAGCAGGATGAGCACGCCGACCGTTCCGGCCAGCGCGCCGAGGATCAGCAACTCGATCAGCGCGCGGGCCATGAACGGGTACGTGAAGGGTTCGATGAAGATCTGGTTCATGGGTTCTTCAGTGGGCGACGATGACGCGGTCGCCGCGTAGTTCGAGGGCGTGGCCGCCGTAGGTGGCGCGCAGCCGTTCGGGGGTCAGGGTCGTCCGCGTCGGGCCGAAGCCGTACTGGCGCCGGTTGAGCAGGCAGACCTCCTCGCAGGCCAGGTGTGCGAGGGCGAGGTCATGGGTGGCGACCACCACGGCCGCGCCGTCGTCTTTGAGCGCGGCGATGGCGTCGAGCAGCGCCTGCTCGCTGACCGCGTCGACGCCGTTGAACGGCTCGTCGAGCAGGAGCAGGCGGGGTTCGGCGGCGATCGCGCGGGCCAGCAGGACGCGCTGCCGTTGCCCGCCGGACAGCGTGCCGAACCGGTGCTTGGCGCGGTCGGCCAGGCCGACCTGCTCGAGCGCACGCGCCGCGGCGTCCCGGTCGGCGGCGCGGGGCCGGCGTAGCCAGCCGATCCGCCGGTACCGGCCCATCAGCACGACCTGGCCGACCGAGATGGGGAATTCCGGGTCGAGCGTGTCGGCTTGGGGGACGTACGCGACCTCACGCCGGGCCGCCGCGGGCGTGGTGCCGAGCACCCTGATCCGGCCCGAGGCCAGCGGGACCAGGCCGAGGATGGCTTTGATGAGGGTGGACTTGCCGGCGCCGTTCGGGCCGATCAGGGCGACGGCCTCGCCGGGGGCGACCGTGCCGTCGATGTCGTCCAGCGCGAGCGCGGGCCCGTACGCGACGCCGACCTCGTCCAGATCCAGTGCCGGGACCAGGCCGATGGCCTCCAGCTCCTGTGCGGAGGTGGTGTCCACGGTCAGCCCTTCAGCGCGGTGACGATGGTGGTCGTGTTGTGGCGCTCCATGTCCAGGTAGGTGGCGCCGGACGAGCCCGCGGGGCCGAGTGTGTCGCCGTACAGGGAGTTCTCGCCGGCCTCGACTCGTACGCCGGCCTGTTTGCCGATGGCTTCGGCGGTCTTGGGCGGGAGCGAGGATTCGGAGAAGATCGCTGTGGTCCCGGTCGATTTGATCTTGGCGACGAGGGTGTTCAGCTGCTTTCCGGACAGTTCGGCGGAGGTGTCGAAGCTGGGGATGATCGAGCCGACGAACGTCAGGTGGTAGCGGTCGACGTAGTAGCCGAACGCGTCGTGGTTGGTGACGAGCTTGCGCTGGGCGGCGGGAACGGTGTCGATCTGTTGGGTGATCCAGGCATCGAGCTGGTCGAGTTTGCCGGCGTAGGCCTTGAGGTCGGCGTCGAAGGTCGCCTTGTCCTTGGCGTCCTTGGCGGAGAAGGCCGCGGCGATGTTGCCACTCATGATCTCGGCGTTCTTCGGGTTGTGCCAGATATGCGGGTCCCCGGCGGCCTCCTCGTCGGTGCCGTTGCCCGTGCGGACGGTCACGCCCTTGCTGGAGTCGACCAGCGTGCCGTGGAAGCCGGCCGAGCTGATCGTCTGGTCCAGCCACTTCTCCAGCCCGACACCGCTTTTGATGACGACGTCGGCCTGGGCGATGGCCTGGACGTCGGCGGGGGAGGGCTCGTAGTCGTGCGGGTCGACGTTCGGCTTGAGGATCTGGCTGACCTTCACCTTGGCGCCGCCGATGTTGCGGGCGAAGTCGGCCACCTGCGTGGTCGTCGCGACCACCTTCAGCTTCTCGCCGCCTGCGGTATCCGTGTCGCTCGCCGAGCTGGAACCGCCACAGGCCGTCGCGGTGGCCAGTAGTCCCGCGACGGCAGGTGCGGCCAGCCGCACAGTTCGGATGCGCAACGTATCTCCTAACTCACTCAACTTGGTAATGAAAACCGATCTCATGTTCGTCTTATCGGTAATGGTTGTCAATGTCGGCCGATGTTCGTACGGTCGAGCCATGGGACCGCACTCCGCCACCGCACCCCAGGAGCCCCGCGATGACAGCGATGACGCCGTCGCCGCCCGGCTCCGTTCGGCCGGGCTGTCACCGACGCGACGCCGGCGTCAGGTGCTGGAGGCGGTCGAGCACCGGCAGCGCCCGGTCAGCGCGCATGAGCTCTACGTCGAACTGGCCGGCCAGGGGCATAAGGTCGGGATGTCCACGGTGTACCGGACCCTGTCCGCGCTTGCCGAAGCCGGTCTGTTGCACACCTTCATCGGCGATGGCGAGGCCCGCTACCGGCTCTGCGCCCTCGGCCGTCACTATCACCTTGTGTGCCGCCGTTGCGGCACGGTGCGGGAGTATCCGGCGGAGGATGACGGCGCCTGGCTGGACCGCATCGCGGCCGAGGCCGACTTCGAATCCGACCTGCGCAAGGCCGAGGTCCACGGGGTGTGCGGCAGTTGCCTGCGGGCCGAGAGGGCGCGGCCGATTGATAGTGTCCGTGTGGACGAGGGGGAACTCATTCCGGATTGGTCGGAGCACCGCCGATGACCTCACAGCCGATGTCGCGGGGGACGTGGGTGCGGGGCACGCGGCAGGCCGAGGCGCTGAGCGCCGTCCTGGCGGACCTGCCCGCGTTCTCCAGCGCCCAGGAGATCCACGCCGAGCTGCGCCGCCGGGGCGAGAGTGTGGGGCTGGCCACCGTCTACCGGCAGCTGCAGGTGCTGAGCAAGGACGGCGGAGTCGACACCATCCGGGACGAGCGTGGTGAGACGCTCTACCGTCGCTGCCGTGCCAGTGGCCACCATCACCATGTGACCTGCCGTGTCTGCGGGCGCAGCGTCGAGGTGGAGGGGCGGGCGATAGAGCGCTGGGCGGAGAACGTCGCCGCCGAGGCGGGCTACGTCGACGTCGACCACACCGTGGAGATCTTCGGCAGGTGCGCTGACTGCGTCTGATGGGCGTAACGAGCAGCCCACGGCCCTCGGGCTTCGGCGTGCCCCTGACGTGCCAGAACCCACCGGGTCACGGCATATGCGAGTACGAGCGGCAAGGCGTCTGGAACGATGGCCGATGTGTCTGGACGGAGCGCCGCCGATACGGCATGGAGTGACGAAGCGGACCTGCCGCCTGCGGAGTGGGGGCGGCCACCGATGGCGGCCGGGCCCCGGGCCGTGCTCGGCGGCCTCCTGGTCACCGCGGTTCTGGTGGCGGGCCGCTGGCTGGTGGCTCCCCACCTACGTCTCCCGCGGTTGCAGGGGTGGGCGACCGTATTCGTGGCGATCTGTGTGCAGGCGTTGCCGTTCCTGGTCTTCGGCGCGGCGATCTCGGCCGCGATCACGTCGTTCGTACCCGAGGAATTCTGGCGGCGGGCCCTGCCGCGACGGCCGGCACTCGCCGTGCCGGTCGCCGGGGTAGCGGGTGCGGTACTGCCCGGGTGTGAGTGCGCGTCGGTACCCGTGGCCGGCGGGTTGATGGCCAGGGGAGTCACCCCCGCGGCGGCGCTCGCGTTCCTGCTGTCCTCACCGGCCATCAACCCGGTGGTGCTGGTCGCGACGGCGGTGGCGTTCCGCGGCCGTCCGGAGATGGTGGCCTCCCGCTTCGTGGCCTCCCTGCTGGTGTCGGTGACCGCTGGATGGGTGTGGCTCAGGTTCGGCCGCGGCGAGTGGCTGCGGATCCCCGCCCGTGCGGCCGCGGCGCGGGAGAGGCGGTGGTCCGGGTTCGTCGAGGCGTTGCGGCATGACCTGCTGCACACCGGCGGCCTGCTGGTCGCAGGGGCGGCCATCGCGGCCACGCTCAGCGTCCTGGTGCCGCCCGCCTACACCGCCACGGTGGCGGGGATCCCGTGGCTGTCGGTGATCGTGCTCGCGGCGCTGGCCGTGGTGATGTCGATCTGCTCCGAGGCGGACGCGTTCGTCGCCACCAGCCTGACCCAATTCTCATCAACGGCCAAGCTGGCGTTCCTCGTGATCGGCCCGATGGTCGACCTCAAACTCATCGCGCTGCAGGCCGGCACCTTCGGCGCCCGTTTCGCGCTCCGGTTCACCCCGCTGACGTTCGTGCTGGGCGTCGGCGTCAGCGCTCTCGTCGGCTGGACGCTGCTGTGAAGCGGGCCGGGCAGAACGTCGCGCTGCTGGCCGCCGGTGCCGCGCTGCTGTGGATCACGCTCGCCGGTCATGAGTACCTGAACTACGTCCGGCCCGGCTTCCGGATCCTTGTCATCGCTGCGGGCGCCGTACTCTGCGCGCTCGGCGGGGCCGGCCTCCTCAGAGACTGGCGGCAACACACCGAGACCCCGCCCGGCGACGGGCACGATCACGGCCCCCGGATGGCCTGGCTGTTCCTGCTGCCACCCGTGGCGATCTTCACGATCGCACCGTCGGCCCTTGGCTCCTTCACAGCTTCGCGCGCGTTGAACCAGGCATCACCGCCCGTCGGCAGCGGCCGTCATTTCGGGGCACTGGCGGCGGGAGGCCCGGCGCCGATCTCCCTGACCGAGTTCACCGCCCGCGCGTTCCAGGCCCGATCGGGCCACGACACCCTGACCGGACGGCAGGTCGTTCTGACCGGCTTCGCCGACCGGATCGCCCCGGGTCGCTGGCTTCTGGTACGGCTCCGGATGACCTGCTGCGCCGCCGACGCCGTCCCCATGCGCGTCGCGATCACCGACGTACCCGAGCCGCCCGCCGACAGCTGGGTCCAGGTCACCGGCACCTGGTCACCGACCTGGGCCAAGATCCACGACGTCGACACACCCCGGCTCACCGCCACCACCATACGCCGCATCGGCAAGCCCTCCGACCTGTACGAGTAGACCCGCCCACGGCAGGCGCCCAAATCCTGAACCGGAAGCCCGAACTCGTCGACTGCTGACGGACCTTTTCCCTGCGAGCCGGAAGGGGCATGCCCGCATGCAATACGCCCGGGTCCGGACACCGAGGCGTTCCCGCGGAGGGCGGGCGCACATGATGCGCTCGCCGTGACGACGCCTCACCCGCCGAACTCGTAGCCGAGGTCGGGGACTCAGCTCTGCCGGACAGCGATGCTTTCCTGGGGCATGGTCAGTGCTCGTCCCAGTGGTCGCCATGGGCCGCGTGACGATGACCGTCGTGCACATAGTCGGTGTGGTCGCCATGTGGGACCGCGACGTGGCCGCAGTCGGACCCATGCTGGTGGGAATGCCCGTCATGCGCCGCGTGCTCGCCGGTCTCGCACTCGTCGGCATGCCCTTCGTGGCAGCGATGCAGGTGACCGTCATGAACGTAGTCGATGTGATCCATGTGCCGGAAGGCCACGTGTCCGCAGTCCGGTCCGTGTTCATGAGGGTGATCGGTGTGAGAGTGGTGCATGGTCATATTTCGCCCTCTCGACTCCTCAAAGCTCATGACCTGATCCACCGGTTGGTGACCGTGGCCGGAGCGAGTATGTTCCCGTCCGGTCGCCACGCAGGCCTGGCGTTCCGGCTTTCGATTCCCAGGCGGCGGTGGCAGTGCCAGGGTCGTCACGCACAGCGGACGGTCGGCGCCGTACGACCTCTGAATGCCCAGGTTCGTCAGTGAATCCACCGCCTTGGCGAGATTAGGGGCTCCGGATTGTCGTGTTCTTATTGGCCGCCGAGGTTCCCGGTCAAAGTCATGGTGAGGCCTTGTCCGCGACCGTGAACGCAGCCGTCGCGGCCGAGCGGGCGGCCTTTGACGACGTGTGGTTCGCCGAGCATCAAATCATGTCCTCCGGCGTCTGCCCGTCCGCCGCCGCACTCGCTGGCTTGTGCCGTGCCAGAACTCGTGCAGGCTGGATGACCTGGGGATCTACCCTCGTCGGTCATGTCTCTCCGACTCCTGTATTTGATCTTCGTCCGCCTGATTGGCTGGTTCGTGTTGCTCGCTTGGAGCGAGGCGTCCAAGGATCTGTGCTGGCGACGTCAGATCCCCCGGCCGGCCTCGGCCAGCGTCGTGATCTTGGTGGCATGGGCGGTGTGCGCGGTGAGTCGGATGCCTGGCCTCGATCGCTGAACAGTTTGCACCACCGACCAGCCGCCGCCATCACCAGGCCCCTCACCGTCCAGCGAACAGACCGCCGAAGCGGTTCGCCCACCGCTCCCCCGGGCTGCCGGGCCGCGTTGTTGCGGGGCTCGCCGACGGGCGTTCTGTGTCCCACTGAGAAGGTCGACGCCGTTGAGAAGATTCTCTGCGTCAACGGCGTGCTCACCCAGACCATCTCCTGCAGCAGGCCGAACGCCACCCTGGCGAGCCTGCGTCCAAGGTCGGCGCAGGATGGAGGTAGTCGGTACTTCGGTGAGGGGACGGGAGGTGAAGGTCATGTCGTCGTCGGGTCGGGTGTATCGCCGGTGTGGCTGCCTGGATTCGGTGACGGGTAAGGCGCTGGGCGACGGATGTCCGAGGTTTGTGGCCGGTCATCGCCATGGAAGCTGGTACTTGCGGTTGGAGCTTCCGGTAGGGGTGGATGGTCGGCGTCGGCGGATCCGTCGTGGTGGGTATCCGACGCGCCGGGCGGCGTGGGAGGCTCTTCTGCGGCTGTGGATGCCGCGGCCGGGTGATGATTTCGCGCGGGTGTTGACTGTGGGGGAGTGGCTGGAGCGGTGGCTGGCCTCACGGACGTCTCCGGCCTCCTCAACGGTCCGCGGGTATCGCGGCCACGTCCATCTTTACCTGGCTCCGTATCTCGGGCGCGTCATGCTGGCGGATCTGTCGGTTGGGCAAGTGCAGGCGATGTTCACCGCGATCGTCCGTCAGCATCAGGCGCTTGGCGCTCCGGTGTCACCCGCTACGCTGCATCGGATTCGTGCGACGTTGCGGGCGGCGTTGAACGTGGCGATCCGACGTGGTCTCCTTAGCGATAACCCCGCGACGCGCATCGAGTTGCTTGGTGCACGCCGACCGCGGGCGGTGGTGTGGACGAAGAACCGGATCGAGCATTGGCGGCGAACGGGCGAGCGACCGGCGGTAGCGGTATGGACCGCCGCCCAGACCGCGGAGTTCCTACACGGCATCGAAGGCCACCGCCTGTATGCCGCCTACCACCTGATCGCACTTCGGGGGCTTCGGCGCGGTGAGGCGGCCGGGCTGCGGTGGTGTGATGTGGACCTGGACACCGGTGTGGCGGTGATCTGTCGGCAGCTGCAGGAATACGACGGGCATCTGACGGTGTGCCTGCCCAAGACCGCGCACAGTGCCCGTGTGGTCGCACTCGATCGGACCACGGTCGCGGCGTTGCGGGCGCATCAGGTCCGTCAGGAGGCCGAGCGGGCCGCGTTCGGGCAGGACTACAACCTCAGTGGTTACCTGTTCACCAATCTCAATGGTGATCCGATGGCTCCGGACCGGCTCAGCCGTACCTTCCGGCGGCTGGGTCGCGGAGGCGGGGCTGCCTCCGATTCGGCTCCATGACCTACGCCACGGAGCTGCCACGCTCGGGTTGGCTGCTGGGGTGGATCTGCGGGTGGTGCAGGAGATGCTGGGGCATTCCAGCATCGTGTTGACCTCCGACACCTATACCTCGGTGCTACCGGAGGTGGCGCATTCGGCGGCGGAGAAGGTCGCTTCCCTCATCATCAAGGCGGGTTGCCTGGTCGCGGGCACGACCCGGGTCCGACGAAAACAGCGTGCCCGGCCAAAACGCCGAGGCAAGAAACGCCACGGCCGCACCCAGCGGACCACTGATGCCCGATCGCGGGCGCATCCCGGGCGTCAGATCGGCCGCCCGAACCACCGCCGACGACGACGCAAACCCCGGGCCTGAATGACCGTCCGTACGCTCATCGGCTCACTCGAGCTACCTGTCCGTGACCATCGACCGAAGAGAGCGAACTGAACACCGGCCACCGCACCGAACGCCCTGAGGCTCGGCGCGCGTACTCGGCTGTCTGCCAAAGCGGAGCCTGGTCGCAAAATGCAGACGTCCGCAACGGTTGGAGAAGGCGTCCGAATTCCGGCCCCAGATCGGCCTCAGTCCGGCCCCATACAAGATCAGCGGCGATGTCTACAGGAGACATCGCCGCTGATCGAAGCGCGTGCGCCGCCAGGGACTTGAACCCCGAACCCGCGGATTAAGAGCTGCGGCATGGGTCCGAAATCAGCTGCATCCCTTTGATCTGCATGTCCTGCCACCGGTAGCGCACGTCCGTGATTTCCGTGAGGTCGGTCGCAAGGGGAGGTGAGGTCGCGCCCCGCATACTTCGGCGTTGATCCTCTCGTTGGACCCATCGAAGAATGCGCCAGGTCACACGAGGGTGACAGGGTTTTCGGAACTCACAGGCTGCGCCTGCATCTGATCTGCACCCCAGCCGGACTGCCCATCACCTGAGCACTGGCCGAGCCCAAGATCGACGAACGCGACGTCTCGCGTTCGACCACTAACCGCGTTAGGACTTACTCATGTAGATGAGTGTCCCTTTTTTAGCCTCGGATGATCTCGTAGTTCTGCAGGACAGCGATGGCCTTGACGAGGTGGCCCGGCTTTGCTTGGGCTGCAGCGGTCCAGGTCTTGATCTGGGCATTCGCGCGCTCGTCGGGCCTGCGGGAGCTTGGCGTGGCCGCGTCACCGGCGCGGCGCCTGCCATTGGGTGTCGATCCGGCCGTGCCGCATTCGGCCTACCAAGCGGACGTGCAGCGTTTCCGGCGTGTTGTCGCCTGCGTCCCTGCTGATCGCCAGCGTGCTGTGTCGCACTGCCAGTTCGTTGGCGTCCACCACCATGCCCGGCGCGAGGATCAGCTTCACGTTGCCGCCGCGCACCCGCAGCTCGATGATCAGCTCGGGTCCGCTGCGCACCGCGCTGGTCAGGTCCAGCATCACGTCACACCACGCGGTGCGAAGCGCCAGCCGGTGCGGCAGCGTCCACTGGCCGTCGCGGCGCACCGAGCCGTGCTTCTCTTTGATGGTGAGCAGTTCGGTGACCGGCTTGGCCGATGTCCCAGCGAGCGGCAGTGTGAGTGCGCCGTCGCTGCCTGGCGCCGCGATCAGATCGGCGGTGAGCGGGGTCAGCGCGTCGATGGTGCGGGCGGCCAGCGCCGTGTCCAGCCGTTCGTCGAACTCGACCGGGTCGAGCCGGCCGTCGGCGACGGCGGCGCGCAGCAGTTCGATGACCCGGTCGCGGTCCGCGTCGGACGCGCGCAGCGCGGGTGAGCTGGGCGGATCTGCCGACATCCGGCCTCCTCGGCGGCGACGTGGTGGCACCACGCCACCGACATTCTACGGTCATGATGCTGTTTAACGGGAATGGTGATCTGTCCTGCATTCTTGCGTATGCGCCCGTCTCGCAGCGGCATTGATGACTGATTGGTCTAAGGAGACACATACTTAGAGCCTGCTGACAAAGGAGTTGGGTGCAGCTTCTCTGCAGGGCCGAAGGTTTACCGTTCATACCCAGCGGCGACCTGCGCCTGCCTGCGCCCTTCATCTCTGCGAGTCCATCCTTGGACCCCTCGCGGGGGTGCCGTCGGTGACGGCGTGCAGGCTGGTCGTGGGGTGGGACGGTTGCGTTGGTGCTGGCCGGTGGCGCATCCGGAGCGGGTCTCGTCGGTGCTGACGACGGGTACGTCGGGCCGCCAGGGGTTCCCCGACATCGAGGCGAACTTCAGCCGTTTCGCCGAGATCGCCGATTGGCTGGAGAGCGAGGGCATCGCCGCGTCGGCCGTGGAGCTGGAGCAGATGGGCGGCGCGGCGTGGCTGCGTGACCTGATGTCCGGCCATCATCCGCTCGCGCTGGCCGCGTGGTACCGGAGGCAGCCGGCCGAGACCCGTCCGCAGGAGCTAGGAACGCGTTAAGAATCGGCGCCGGGTGGAGCATCGCGCATCAAGATCGCCTCATATTCGTCTTGGTGGACAAACGGGGGCGAGTTGGGATGACTGCTCAAGACGGGGCGTCGTGTTCACGTGCGGGTTGCACCGGCACGTTGGCGGACGGCTATTGCGACGTGTGCGGGCTGTCGGCCAAGTCGGCACCGGCACCCGCATCAGCGGGGGTGACGTCAGGGAGTGCCGGATCGCGTCGCGGTTCGAGCCGTACGGGCTCGTCGCGCAGTGGCCGGACCGGCTCCAGCGGCCGGTCGCGGCGGGGCATGCTCGGGGCCGGGCTGGTCGAGGTGCCGCCGGTGCCATACCAGGACCCGGTCGCGGTCGTGCTGAAGGATCCGCGGGTCCCCGAGTCCAAGCGGTACTGCAGCGGCTGTGGCGAGAAGACCGGCCGGAGCCGTGACGGCGTTCGCCCCGGCCGTACCGAGGGGTTCTGCGCCAAGTGCGGGGCAGGTTTCTCCTTCGCGCCGAAGCTGGCGAGAGGGGACGTGGTCGGCGGCCAGTACGAGGTGCTGGGCTGCCTGGCGCACGGCGGTCTCGGCTGGATCTACCTGGCACGCGACCGTAACGTCAGCGACCGCTGGGTGGTGCTGAAGGGCCTGCTCGATTCGGGGGACGCCGACGCGATGGCGGCGGCCGTGGCCGAGCGGCGGTTCCTCGCGACCGTCGAGCATCCCAACATCGTCAAGATCTACAACTTCGTGCAGCACGCCGGCGCCGGCTACATCGTGATGGAGTACGTCGGCGGCCGGTCGTTGAAGGATCTCGCGGTGGAGGCCCGTCAGAGCGGCGGTGCGCTGCCGCTGCCCCAGGTGCTGGCGTACGGCCTGGAGGTGTTGCACGCGCTCGGCTACCTGCACGGGCAGGGCCTGGTGTACTGCGACTTCAAGCCCGACAACGTGATTCAGACCGAGGAGCAGCTCAAGCTCATCGACCTCGGCGGGGTGATCGGCGCCGACGACGAGGACAGCCCGGTGTACGGCACGGTCGGCTACCAGGCGCCGGAGATCGCCGAGCTGGGCCCGTCCGCGTGCTCGGACCTGTACACGGTCGGCCGTACGCTCGCCGTGCTGAGTTTCTCCTTCGAGGGATTCAGTGGCAGGTTCCGGTACAGCCTGCCCGAGCGTGACACGATTCCGGTGCTGGCGGCTCACGAGTCGTTCGACCGGCTGCTCCGCCGGGCCACCGACCCGGATCCGGATCGCCGCTACCAGAGCGCCGAGGAGATGGCCGAGCAGCTCACCGGCGTGTTGCGCGAGGTCCTGGCGGCGGGCGACGGGCGGCCTCGTCCCAGGACGTCCATGCTCTTCGGGCCCGAACCAAGGGTGATCAAGCCCGAGTCGCCGGACGCGACCGACGCGGCGGCGGTCGCGGCGACCCTGCCCGTACCGCTCACCGAAATCTCGGACCCGGCCGCGTCGTACCTGGCCGGGCTCGCCGCGCTGACCCCACGCCAAATTCTCCACGCGCTGGAGAGCCTGCCGGTCCGCTCGCTGGAGGTCGACCTGCTGCGCGTACGGGCCGGCATCGGTCTGGGGGAGCTCGGCGCCGCGCGGAACGAGCTGGAGACGCTGGAGGGCGCCGGCGACTGGCGGGTCGGCTGGTATCGCGGGATCGTCCACCTCACCGGCGGCGAGCCGGAGATCGCCCGGGGACTGTTCGACGATGTCTACGGTCTGCTGCCCGGTGAGGCCGCGCCGAAGCTGGCACTGGCGGCCTGCGCCCATGTCGCGGGTGACGCCGACGCCGCCGTCCGCTACCACCGGATGGTGTGGCGTACGGACCATACCTACCTCGGCGCCGCCTTCGGGCTGTCACGGGCGCACGTGGCGCGAGGCGAGCGGCGAGAGGCCGTCGAGGTCCTCGAATCGGTGCCCGCGACGTCCAGCCATCACGTCGAGGCCCGGCTCGCGGCGATCCGCACCCGCGTACACGACCGAGCCGCATTGACCTGCGAGGACCTCCTCACGGCCGCCGCGCGACTTGAGGAATTGGACCTGGACGACCGGCCCTTCGCCCGCCACGCGGCCGAGATACTCGAGGCGGCCCTGGACTGGCCGGCCGGGTCGCCGAGTCCGCCGGTCCCGGCCGCGACCCGGCTGTTCGACGCCGAACTCACCGAACGCGGGATCCGGTTCGCGCTCGAGCGGTTCTACCGATCGCTGGCCCGTCTGGCGACGGACGGGCGCGAGCGCGTCGTCCTGGTCGACCGGGCCAACGTCGCCCGGCCCCACACCCTGATCTGACCCTGAGGCGCGAACGATGACCACCCTCATGACCCGTCCTGCCCGCGCGCGCCGCCGGCCGCCGGCCACGACACCGCAGCGGATCCGGCTGCTCGCCGCGATGGCGGCGGCCCTTGCCCTCGTCTTCGGCCTCGTCGTCACACAGGGCGTCGCCGCCGTGCGCGGAGGCCTGCGCGACATCGGGCACCGCGCCGGCCCGCAGGTGGTCGCCACCTCGGACCTGTACTTTGCGCTGAACGACATGGATGCCCAGGTCGCCAACGTCCTGCTGGTCGGCGACGAACGAGACCTCGGCGTGGGCCGGGCCAAGGCACTGGAGATCTACGAACAACGCCGCCGCCAGGCCGACACGGACCTCCAGCAGGCAACCGCCATCGGCGCCGGCGACCCGACGTCGCGGCAGGCGATCCGCGCGGTCCTGGACACCCTCGGCCGGTACGAGGCACTGACCGCGCAGGCCATCCTCGTGGACGGCGACGCCCACCACGCCGCGGGCCGGCCGCCGAAGAAGGCGCTCGCCCTCTACCGCCAGGCCACCGATCTGCTCAAGACCGGGCTCCTGCCCGCGGCGACGAGCCTGACCAAGGCCAACTCCGGCGCCCTGGAGCACACGTACGAGACCACCCGGTCCCGCACGCGGCGGACCATCGCCCTGACCGCCCTTTCCGGACTCGCCGTGGCCGGTGCGATGGCCGCGCTCCAGATCGTGCTGGCACGGCGGTTCCACCGGCGGTTCAATCCGCTCCTGCTGCTGGCCACGCTCGCCACAGGGGTCGTGACGATCGCGGGCCTGAGCATGTTCTCCACCGAGTCCGAGCACCTGCGGGTGGCCAAGAAGGACGCCTTCGACTCGGTGGTCGCGCTGTCACAGGCACGGGCGATCGGCTACGACGCGAACGCCGACGAGAGCCGCTACCTCGTCGACCCGGCCCGCGGACAGGAGTACGAACAGGCCTTCCTGGCCAAGACCCAGCAGCTCGCCGGCCTGCCCTCCGTGTCGCTCGCGAGCTACCCGGCCGCGCTGGCCGGTGCGCGCGATGCCTACGAACGCGACCACACCGCCATCGGCTGGGGCGGCTACCTCGGCACCGAGTTCCACAACATCACCTTCCCCGGCGAACGAGACCTCGCCGAACGGACGCTGGATGGTTTTCTCGCCTACCAGCAGGACGACCCGCGCATGCGAGCCCTGTCCCGGCAGGGCCGGATCCAGGACGCAGTGCGGTTCAACACCGCGTACACGCCCGGCAACTCCAACTACGACTTCGACCGGTACGACCGGTCACTCGATTCGCTGATCGGACTCAACCGGTCCTACTTCCAGCGATCGATCGCCGCCGGCGAGGACGACATCGGTGGCTGGAGTCTCATCCCCTGGGCAGCCATGATCGCCGTCATCGTCCTCGCGGCGGCCGGGATCCGCCCCCGCCTCGCCGAGTACCGATGACCTCCCGGGTCAGAAGGGCCAGTCGCCGCGGTGGGCGGCCTCGATGAGGGGGATCACGGCGAACGCCCCGTCGGTGAGGCCCGCGAAGACATGCCGCCGGTGTCCCGGCGTGTGGCCGTCGCCGGTGCTCGCGACGTTCCAGATGTAGGACGGTGTGTGAGCGGGCAGCGCCGACGCGGGATGCGGGCCCTGCCAGGCGGAGCCGTCCGGTTCGTCGGTGATGATCACGACACGGTCGTGGCCGCGGAACCGTGCGCTGACGGCGTCGGCGGCGTTGCCGTCACCGAGCTGCCAGAACCGTCCGAGGATCGTTGCCGGCGACTCGTCCGGAGTGAACTCGATCCGGTGGTGGGTGGTGCCGAACTGGACGAGGTTCGCCTCCTCGGCCCGCAGAGCGAGGGCCGTGCCGAAGAGGGCGGCCTGGTCCGCGACGGTGACCGCCGACCCGCGTGCCACCTGGGTGAACATCGACACGGACCGGTCGATGAGGATCAGGGTCCGGCCGGGCAGCGACGGAACGCCGGCCAGCGAGGCGGGCAGCGCACATTCCAGCGCCTCGGCCCAGACCTTCGTCGATGTGCGCCGCGCCGCCATGTACAGCCGCAACGGACCGATCCGCTCGGCCGCGACGCGATCAGGGTCGGCCAGCTCCGCGCCCACCCTTTGCAGCACGTCCGAGGGCAACCCGCAGTCCTCGAGTTCGGCCAGCCGGCTCAGCCGGTCGGCGTAGCCCATCGTCGGCAACATCGCCTGGTATGCCCGAACGTCCCTCTCCCCGAGCAGCCAGCCGTCGAGCAGGTCCCAGGTCAGGCCGGCGTCCGCGAACGCCTCTGCCAGGTCCGGCCGGTCGAGCGTCTCGCGCCGCTGCTCGGGCGTCAGCGCGTACAGCGCCGCCTGCGCCCGCAGCATCGGCAGCGATTCCGGGACCGTTCCGCCACGTCCGGCGAGCGCGTACGCGAACAGGTCGCGCCGGTCGGCGGTCGCGGCCTTCGGATGGACGAAGTCGATCACCCGCGCGAACCGCATACCGGCCGAGACCGTGTCGTGGATCGCCAGCGCCCGCTCGTCGTACAGCTCCTCCACGGCGTCCGCGAGACCGTGCTTGATCGGCTTCGGCATCGTCCGGCCGTACCGGCGGAACCAGTACGCCAGCAGCGAGCCCGCTTCGTCGGCCCGCTTCAGCACGCCGCTGATGACGGCGCGGTTGCCGCCGGACGTGGTGAGCCCGGCGCCGAGCCGGACCCGGACCAGCTCGGCAGCCGCGACGACCGCCGCCGAGGCCGGCGCGTCGTGGCCACGCAGCCAGCCGATGAACCGGACGAGCCAGCCGTCGTCGGCCAGTGCGAGCCGGCCGACGAGTTCGACGAACCGCTCGTCGGTGTCCTCGTAGTAGTCGATGCCCTCCGCCAGCCCCGCCGCCGCGAGGAGGAAGATCTCCTCGCGATCCTCGAGGGTCCGTGCGGGTACGCCGGTCGGTACGCGCCCCGCGCGCATGGTCGTCATTTCGTTCGTCACTCCGTTGAGGGGGCCGAAAAGGTGGGGGTGCGTCCCGCGCCCGGCACCCGCCGGACGCCTCCGGGCACAGGGGGACTGGGGAATGGCCCGGCGGGCACCGGACGCGGGACGATCCAGATGGTGTGGCCTACCGGCCGTGGGCGCGGCGATGAGGCGGGCGCAGCGCACGACAGCGGCGGGCCGCGAGGGGTACGGGACGGAGCGCGCATCGGCGTTCGCGCCGTACCGCGGTGTGGAAGGTACAGGGCGCGTACGCGCTCGTACGCCGTCCCCTGCCGTCGGTGGTCACGTCGATGAGTCAACCGGTCGGCATGCGCTGTGGCAAGGGTCCTTAACGGAAGCTATACGCCCGTTGAGCTGGGAATATCCGGCGGCATCAAGGTCAGCCCACGTCGCGGCGGAGCAGGTCCTCGGGCGTCTCGCGGCGTACCAGGGGCCAGGCCCGTCCGCCGCGTACGGCGATGACGGGTGGCCGGACGATCTGGTGGTAGTTGCCGGCCATGGCGTGGTGGTAGGCGCCGGTGCAGGGCACGGCGAGCAGGTCGCCGGGGCGGATGTCGCGGGGGAGCCGTGCGTCGCGCACGAGGACGTCACCGGCCTCGCAGTACCGGCCGACGACGATCATCGGTTCGGTGTCGGTGGGTGCGGGGGCGCCGACCCGCGTGATGGTGTAGCGGCTTCCGTACAGGGCCGGTCGTGGGTTGTCGCTCATTCCGCCGTCGACGACGACGTAGGTGTGGATGCCGCGCTTGACGGCGAGTACCCGGTAGAGCGTCAGGCCGGCGGGGCCGACGATCGCACGGCCCGGTTCGATGGTGAGGCGCGGCATGGCGACGCCGCGTGCCGCGCATTCGGCCTTGACCGTGGCGGTGATCCGGTCGGCGAACGCGGTGATGTCCAGGCCGTCCTCGCCGGGGCGGTATGGCACGCTGTGGCCGCCGCCGAGGTTCAGTTCCGGCAGGCCGCCGAGCTCGGCCGCGAACGCCGCCAGGCGGCGGGCGGCGGTCTCGAAGCCGTCCAGGTCGGTGATCTGGGATCCGATGTGGCAGTGCAGCCCGCTCAGTTCGAGGGACGGCTGGTCGAGTACGCGGCGGATCACGTCGGTCGCGGCGCCGGATGAGATCGACAGGCCGAACTTCTGGTTCTCGGTACCGGTGGTCACGGCCTTGTGCACGTGGGCGTCGACGCCCGGCGTGACGCGGAGGAGAACGCGTTGGCGCCGGCGGGCCACCGCGGCGAGCCGGGCGACCTCGCCGGGGGAGTCGACGACGATCCGGCCGACACCGTAGTCCAGCGCCTCCGACAACTCCTCGGGGGTCTTGCCGTTGCCGTGCAGCAGGATGCGCTCGGCCGGGAAGCCGACCGCCCGCGCGATGGCGAGTTCGCCCTCGGAGCAGACGTCCAGGGACAGGCCCTCCTCGTGGATCCAGCGGGCCATGGCGCGGCACAGGAAGGCCTTGCTCGCGTACGCGACCTCGTGCGGCGCCATCGTCTTGCGGTACTCGCGGCAGCGGAGGCGTACATGCTCTTCGTCGAGGACGTAGGTGGGGGTGCCGAAGCGTTCGGCGATCTCGGTCAGGGCGACGCCACCGACGGAGTAGGCCGGTTCGGCCGTGAGAGGCCAGATCTTCATCACGACTCCGGGAGAACGTGGCGGAGGATGAGCATGGTGGCGGTGGAGCTGCCGGCGCCGCGTAGCCTGGCCACCGCGCTGTCGAGCGCGGCGAGGTCCGGGCAGGACAGCCGTACTTCGTAGTCACAGTCACCGGCCAGCCGCCATGCTTCGGCGAGGCCGGCCTCGGCGCGCAGATGCGTCTCGAACTCGCCCGGTTCCATACTGGGGGCCAGCCGGACGCGCACCAACGCGTTCAGCTCGTTGTCCGCGCGGGCGGGGGAGGCCTGGCGACGGCGGACACGGCCCTGGTTCGCGGGCAGGAACGATGCCGGCAAGGGCACGGCGACCGCGCCGGGATCGCGATCGGTGGCGCGCCCGTATTCGGATCGGCGCCGGTCCGGTTCCGACGTGGGGTGAGAGATGAGCATTGACTCGGTCATCCGTTTCCTGAGTTGTGGTCGAGACTGATCGGTGCCGTACCCCCGGGGCGGTGGCCTGAGAGCCTGGCCGCAGTGCACCTGCCATGGGCCGGGGCCACCGCCTCGAGCGCGGTCAGGTGAGGCCGGCTCGGCATGCCCGGACGGCTCTGTCGACGGTCTCGTACGGCGCGAGCGTGCCGGTGAGGGATGCGGCGCGGAAGGCGTGACGGATCCGCTCGGACGCCCCGGCCAACGCCAGGCATCCGCCCCGGTCACGCACGCGCCGCCAGGCGCCGACCAGAACGGCCAACGCGGTGGGGTCGATGAATACGGCCCTGTCCACGTCCACCACGAGACGGACGAGGCCGCTGCCGATCAGCTCGACCAGCAGATCGCGCAGCCGCGGTGCGGTGAACACGTCGACGGCCCCGACGAGCGTGACCACGGTGACATCACCATCGCCGTGACGGTCCGGCCGGAGCCCCAGCATCGCGTACAGGCGAGGTTTGTCGCGGTCGGTACGAGTGTCGCCATCGCGGACAGGACCGATCATCTCGCGTTGCTCCCGGAGCCCATCGATCACGCGGCCGTCGGCAGAAGTACCGCCACCGTGCCCGGGTCCACACAGATACGGGTCACACCGAGCGGCCCGAGCATCGCCTTCATCGCCCGCTCGTCCAGGTGAATCCATGCCTGATCAGCTCCCATCACCTCGGCCAGACGGGACTGCGTGGTGAACGCGATCCCGACCCGCTCCCGAGTCGGGAGCCGCCCGCACCACAGCGCCAACACCCCCGACCTGCCTCGGACCGGTACGACCATTAACTCCGCTGCGCTCATGACCGCCACCGTAGGGACGGACCGGCTCCGTGGGGACAGGTGCGTATGGGGTCTTCACAGCTGCGCCGTGATCCTTAACGGAGCATTGACGAGCACGCCTCGACCGAGGGCTATGCCAGGACGATGATCGAGGTGGTCGCGCCGGCGTACAGGCCGGCCCAGCAGCCGATGAACGTTCCGGAGAAACTCCGTGCACGGAGCACGGCGGTCAACGCGAGCGCCGCGCCGCCGAGCGCGATGAACGCGGCCACGAGCGCGGGGGCGGTGAGTCGCCAGTCGGTGAACGCCATTCCGACGGCGACCGGCAGCATCGACTGAAAGACCATCGCGCCGGTGATGTTGCCGAGAGCGAGGGTGTCCCGCTCGAAAACTCGGTTTCGTGCGGTGACCTTCGGCTTCGCTGCGGGATCAGCGCCTTGGCTGGGAGCATCGCGAGGTGCTCTGGTCCCTGCTCTACCGGATGACGAGATTCCTGCTCGGTCTGCTGGTGGTGCTGGTCCGGTCGGATCTGTCCAAGGACGTCGAGTTGCTCGTGCTTCGTCACGAGAACCAGGTGCTGCGCCGTCAGGCCGGAGGCCGGCCGCGGTGGGATCACGCCGACCGGCTCTGGCTTACGGCGTTGTCCCGGCTGGTGAACCGCCGACGCTGGTCGGGGATCTTCCCGGTCAGCCCGGCCACGATCTTGCGCTGGCACCGTGACCTGGTCGCCCGCAAATGGACCTACACCGACAGGCGCCGGCCAGGACGGCCGTCTACCGGCGTCTCGATCAAGACGCTGGTCGTGCGGATGGCGCGAGAGAACCCGACCTGGGGGCATAGGAGAATCCAAGGCGAGCTGGCCCGCTTGGGGCATGTGATCGCCGCGTCTACAGTCTGGGAGATCCTGCACGCCGCCGGCATCGATCCCGCGCCTCGCCGGGCGGGGCCGACGTGGCGGCAATTCCTGACCGCCCAGGCACACGCCATCATCGCCTGTGACTTCCTGGTCGTGGAGACGGCGCTGCTCAAACGGCTGTACGTGCTGGTGTTCATCGAGCACGGCACCAGGCGATTGCACCTGGGTGGAGTGACCGCGCACCCGACCGGGGCTTGGGCGGTGCAGCAAGCCCGTAACCTGACCATGGACTTGGGCGACCGCATCCACAGCCTGCGATTCGTGATCCACGACCGCGACCCGCTCTTCACCGCCGCGTTCGCCGAGGTGTTCAAGACCGAGGGACTGCGGATCATCACCACCATGCCGCGAACCCCACGGATGAACGCCATCTGCGAGCGCGTGATCGGAACCCTCCGCCGCGAGCTCCTGGACCGGATCCTGATCGTCGGCGAACGCCACCTGGCCCTGGTGCTCGGCGAGTACCTGATCCACTACAACGGCCACAGGCCGCACCAATCCAGACACCAGCGGCCCCCGGACACCGAGCCCCATCCGATCCGGAGATCGGCCGAACCCATCGACCTACGCCACATACGCCGAAAACCTGTCGTCACAGGCTTGATCAACGAATACCACCACGCCGCATAACTGCAGGTCAAGATACGTAACCCAATATTCGAGCGGGACAGGTTCCGGTGCCGGGTCGTGCCGCTACGTGCCGGACCGTTCCGGGGCATACGAGCAACCACCGAGCAACCACGATCGCCGATGACCACGGACCCTGTGGTTGCACGCAGTGATCCCTGTGTGCTGCGGCATGGGTCCGAAATCAGCTGCATCCCTTTGATCTGCATGTCCTGGCGCTGGTGGCGTACTTTCGTGATCTCCGTGACGGCCGGTCGTAAGGGGAGATGAGGTCGCGCCTCGTATACATTGGCATTGATCCTCCCGCCGGACCCATCGGGGAATACGTCCAGGTCGCACGGGGTGACAGAGTTTTCGACACCCACAGGCTTCCATAGTTACTGAGGCAACGGCCTGCGCTGTAGAGAGAAAGATCAGCCTCGTTGCCCCCATAGCGGGGCAACGAGGCTGATGAGGACGGGGACGAAGCTAACCGTCCGCCAGGATGGCCTTGGCGCGTGCGGTCCACTTGTTGAAGGTCGCAAGCGCCGCAGTGAGCTCCGTCCGGTACTGATCGACGGAGCGCTTCTGGTACGCGATCTCCAGTGCCTTATAGGTGCCGACGAGATTGATCTTCTCCTGGCAGGTCGCGTCGGCCGCCGCCACCTTCTTCTCTTGTACGCCGGCCGGCGTGGCCGCCTTGCGGAGGCCCCAATGCGGATCGTTCGAGGCGCTGAGCGGATCGTTGTAGTGGAAACCTTGCTGGGCCATGCACGTGTTCCAGGACTTGAAGGAGCTCTGCATCCGGCTGTCCCGCTTCGCCGCGAACTTGGCTGTCGCGGCGAGCGCACGCGGATCGGCCGGCAGATCCGCTCCGCCGAGCCTGACCTGATCGCTGCCCTCCCCGTTGCAGCCGCCACGCGGAATGGCACGGCCCGAGCCAGTACGCGGCTCAGAGCCGGTAAACGCCCGGATGGCGTCCGACGACGGCTTCGCGGTAGAGGGAGCCTCTCGCGAAGACGAGTCTTCCTTGTCGACGAGCGTCGTCGGAAAGCCGTTCTTCGCCGCCTTCGCCGGGTCCAGGTACTCCAACAGATCGGAGTCCTTATAGCCGTCGGGCTTGGACGTGCTGATGATGTCGGCCGTCCATGTGCTGAAACCAAGTGACCGCATGCAGTCACGTGCCTTCAGATTCGCGGCCTCGTCGATCAGCTTGAGGTCGCTCATCGACGTCATGAACGGATCCAGCGGCATCGCGATTCTTGCCCCGCTTGTCACGGCGGGAACAGGGCCGAGCGGTGGCTCGCTCGACGTCTTCACGTTCGGTGACACGGCATGCGGCGTGGAGCTCGCGGTCAGACCACCCGAACGGCCGAGCGGAGGAAGTGCACGATTCTGCGGCGGGTCATTACTCGCCCAAACCGCCGTACCGGTACCAGCGATGATGATCGAGCCCGCGACCGCCGCGATCGCGCCGACCCGATTGCGGCGGCTACCACTGGTCTCTTTCTTGAGCATTGGTTCCCTATCCCCGTTCTAGTTCCAGGTGCAGGCCACGAGTGGCGTTTTTGAGTACGTGTAACACGTCGCCGGGGCGTTTGTATCCGACTCTGGATAGAGGAATACTGGATAGGAGGATCCGCTCTGCGACTGGCCCATGGTGTCCCAGTACGGATTACCGTTGCATCCCGCGTGGTTGACTATCTCCCACACGTGAGTGCTGTAGTGATACTCTTTCCACTGCTGGGTCGTGTATCCGTCGGAACCGCTGCCGCTACCCCATTGAGTGATGCCGTCACTGCAGGTGTTGTAAGCGGTGAGAAGAAGGCCGCTGTTCTCATTGATCTCCCACCAGTAGCCAGTACTGAGCTGTACGTCTTCCCAGTACTGCGTATTGGTCCCGTTCCACGGCCATGTGTCAACTAATGCGCCTTCGGCCGTAGACGAGCTATATACTTCAAGATATCGACCGGACGAATTGCTCTGCCACGTCACCTTGCCGTCGGCACTCGCCGCGCCACAGCTGACCCCCGATGCTATCGCGACGCTGGCTGCTATCAGCGCTCCCCTGAAGAGCGTACGAATCACTGACGTTCCCCCAGCCTTCTGGCATGTAATGCACACATCGACTTATCCTTATACTCGAATAAGTCCAGAATTTCTCCTATACTGCATAGTATAGATGGGAAGTGTGTGTAGTCAAGATTATGTGTTGACGCAATGTGGTCACTGTTGATTCGAATAGTGAGCCTAATCATCGGCCGTTCGTTTCAGGGCACTATGCTCGCTTTGGAATATTCAATGTCCGAAATGGTTTAGTGCTCTAAATTCTTCGATATTTGGGACCGCCTTAAAAGCTAGGGCTTGCTGGCATGTGGGGCTCGAAAACGCTGGCTCGCTACGCGACCTGGGCGTATTCGTTGATCAGGCCACCGAGGATTTTTCGGCCGGTGATCCGCGTATGCTCGAGTAGATCACTCGGGGGCGACGTTTTGGCACGTATTGCTGGAGCGATCGGTGGGGGCGATGCCCACCCACCGTTTGGTGATCGCCTTCGCTCGCGGTGCCTTCGGTGGAGTCTTGATGATCTTGGTTCGAGAGAGGTGAATAGGTCGTCGAACCCGGCGGTGAACTTGGTGTCGCGGTCGCGGGTGAGGAACCGCAGGCGGCTGCGCGCAGTGATACCTGTGTGTTGCGGTATGGCCCTAAAATCAGCCGTATCTCTTTGGTCTGCATGCTCTGGCGCCGGTGGCGCACCTTCGTGATCTCCGTGACGGTCGGTCGCAAGAGGCGTTCGGGTCAGGCCTCGTATAACTCGGCGTTGATCCTCCCGTCGGACGGGCCGGAGAATATGCCCAGTTCGCACGAGGTGAGGTGACAGAGTTTTCGGCCTCCACACGGTCAGGTCGATCTGAAGTCCGATCCGCCGCTGTGCTCGGCGATCTCCGTAAGATGCTCGTTCCGCCGGCAAATGAGGCGACGCATGTAGCGGTGGAGCAGCAAAGTATCGGCGGTGACACCGCCGATACTCAGCGGAGATGCGAAGTCGACAAAGTCCCGCATGAGGGTCCCGCCGTGGGCGTCGGGCTCGAAGTAGTGTGCGTGGCGCCAGTGTTTGAACGGTCCGGATACCTGTTCGTCCACGAAATGATTCGGCGGATCGTACGCGGTGATCTTGACGGTCATCTGCCAGTAGAGCCCGAAGTGGCGCGCCCGCCAGGTGACGATGTCCCCTTGCTTCAATCGGCCGGTGGTGGCTCCGCCGACGGCTTCCTCGTCTGAACCGGCCATGGACTCGGTGTGTACGTCCACATCCAGCGACAGGGCGAAGACTCGATGCGGCGGTGCGGGGATCGACGTGACAACCTCAAAGGCTGGCATTCGCCGCCTTCCCGTCCTTACCGGTATGGCGCTTCGCCCACGTCGCACCGTCGCATTTCAACGCGGCGAGTAGAGCGACGGCGAGGATGCCATCCGTCAGGCCCACGCCAGTCCAGATGCCGGCATCCGGAAGAGCGGGAGGCTCGATGGCAAGAAACGCACTGGCGAGGATGAGGAAACCGACGATCCCGGCTCCGGCCAGGAGGTTCCCCCTGGCGGCCAGCAACCGGGCAAGGGACATGATGGCCACAAGTGAGCCGAGCAAGAAAAATCCATAAAGCCAGAGGAAGCAGAAGATCACCAGAACCGCGGTGCAGCCGACGACCAGCCACAGCGCCACCGAGACGACGACCAGGGTCTTTGTAACAATGTGATCGGCTGGCTTATGGCGCCGTAGATCGATGAGAGATCCCAGGGCCGTCCCGCCTAGGATCTCCACGGCGACCAGCATCACACGGACGTCGTGGCCGAGGTTGTCTCCCTTGAGCACGATCGCGTAGGTGCACGCGACGATGCCTGCGAAGAGCATCACCAGCAGCGCTGTTCGCACGCCCATTCTCGCTATCCTTCCGTCAGTGTCATCCCGCCGATGCGGAAGGCGCCCTGAGCCATCGCGGCTCAGGGCGCTCCGGCCTAATTACTGTATGGATTTCCGTAAGAGTAAACAGAATCACACCATTGCCCGGTCTTGGGGCGTATTCCCGGAGAGGAGACCTTGGGAATGATGTCCCACGGGTTTCCGCCGTTTCCTCGGGATGGAATGGCGCACTGGGCAAATGGGTTGCCGCCGATACTGTTGACCCCCGGGATGTTGGAGAAGTTGACCCAGTCGCCTCTCTGAACTGGGGACGAGCTCAAAGCGCCGTTATTGTCGATCATTTTGTTGTCGTAGTAAAGGTAGAGGTCGGGCATGTATGACTGGTCTGCGATCGTACGCTTCGGCGTGTCGTCTCCGTTGTCGACTGTGGCGCCGCTCGAAATCGAACCATCGACGCATACCTTTGCGTGGACGAGCTGCCAGATGGGCGGCGCGTCCTGGAACAGGGTTCCTCCTCCTACGGCCTGCGAGAAGTAGAAGTTGTTGATCTCGGCAGCCATATCGGCGACGGCCGGTGATACGCGTGAGTCGTTCTGGAGCTTGCTTAACCAGGCGCTGACGGACTGCGCCACGGGTGTCTGTGCGGAGAGCGGGCGCCATCCGTCCACCCCGCCCATGATGGTGTGCGTGGTCACGCACAGCCCGTCCGAGGAGACCGCCAACGGGTCCGCGTGCCAGACCAGGTCCCGTGCGGGGGTCGCTCCCGCGTTGAGTGGGTCCACGCGGGTGGCGTCGCCGGTGTACAGGTTGGCGTCGTACTCGTCATAAGCGAGGTTCGGCGCGGCGATTCCGTAGTCGGTCTGCACGGTCTTCATAAAGTTCACAACGTAGTCGGCCACATGCGTCGTCCCCGTGCGTTCCCGGAAGTGTAGGTCCTCGGATCCAGGGACGATCTTCCCGTTCGTTATCACGAAGCTGATATCGAGATGGCTCTTGCCTTTGAAGCTCTGGTCGTCCGAAAACGTCGAGCTCGTTAGTGTCGTCGGAGGCGGTGTGGAATTGGCGTAACCCAGCCATATCGGCTCGGTCATGCCGTTCACATGGCCGGTCGTACTGGTGCCCGCGTCGGTCGCGTCTTGCGCCCATTTGTTGCCAAGGTTCCAGACGTCCACCGGAACACACGAGCTGGTTATCGTGCCAGCCGCGCAGATGGGCTGATCCGCGACGCCGCTGTGGGACTTGGAGTGGTCGTTCCACTCGGGGCCGCCTCGACCGTACTCGATCGCCCAGTCGTGGAGCGTCGTCATGGTGCGAGTCGGAGTGTTGATCGAACTAGGAATGTTGGAGTTCAGATCCTGGTTCTTGTCGATTACTGATACAGCGTCCAGTGTGTGAGTGACCAGTGAACCCGGTACCGGGATGAAGGCCAGGGCATCGAATGCGACGTCATGGACACCGTACCCGGCGTCATCGGTGACGTTCTTGAGTGTCACCTGCGCGTTGGAACCTAGCGAGAAGAAGCCGACGCCGGCCCACTGGTCCTGTTGCTGGTATTGGTCGACAACTCGATCGTAGGTCGTTCCGTCTGAGGCCGTGACCACGTAGTGCGCCGATCTCGTGGTGCCTCCCGTACTGGGGACGTGCGCAAGCACGTGGTACACCTTGGTGGGCAAGCTGATCTTCCATATGCCCGTGACCAGGTGGGCGGCATCCGAGGCAGCGTAGTTGTGGGTGAAGAACAGGTGCCCGCCGAACCCTGCGCCGAGCTGGTGGGTGTCGATCACCGAGATTGGGTAGCCGGCCGAGTCCTTTCCCTGGGTGAGGCTGAAGGATCCCTGGGTGTTCCAGTTCGCCGACCCGCATCCGACGACGTTGTACTTGCTCGGCAGGTCGTCGACGATGTATGTGCTGGACGGCAGCGAGGAGGAGCAGTCCGGCGGGTGCGGGTTGTCGCTCGTGGGCTCGGAGGATCCGACGGTGCTGTAGGTAAAGGTGCCCACGTTGCAGCTGTTGGCGCAGTCGGCCCATGACGCGGACGAGCTCCACCAGCAGTGGTACTGGTAGGTGGGGTCGGTCGACAGCTGGCAGTGGTCCGGGCTGGACAGGCTGCAGTGGTCCGCCGCCGTGCAGAAGGTCGGGAACGGCGGGACGTCGGGGTCAGAGCCGATGCCCGTGTAGGAGGCGTTGCCGCGGAAGTCCAGGATCGGGGTCCTGGTCCAGCCGAGGATCTTCTCCTGGTACGGCCAGTCGGCAGGGTGCGCGGCGTCGGCGTAGGACGCCTTGAGGAAGATGTCACGGCTGGGCTTGTAGTCGGTGTTCTCCGGGTTGTTGGTCCAGCCGAGTCCGGAGTTGCCGGCGCCGTCGTCTCCGTGGACGCCGGAGTTGTAGGCCCACAGCGCCATGTACCAGTTTTCGACGTACTTGGGGTCGCCGCCGTTCGCACGGATGCCCAGGTCGTACAGCTGGTTCCACTTGTCGGTGAGGATCTGGATGGAGGCGGAGATGTTCTCGGCGTAGTCCACCGCGATCTTCGCCTGAGTGTTGGCGGTGTACTGGCCGTCGCCCGCGTGCATGCCGGTGGTGATCTGCCCGAGCCCGTAGCCGCAGTCGGCGTTCGGGTAGTTGATCACGTTGAAGTTGCCGGCGCCGCCGTAGTAGTCGGCGACGAGCGGATTGCCCGCCACGCCGGGCAGCGCGTGCCAGGACGCCTGGTCGTTGGCGCTCTCCTGAGCGAAGATCGCCATCTCGATCTGGGGCGGCACGGCGCTTCCGCTGGAGCCGTGGATGGACGGCGGCGGGAGGTCGTCGCTCGGGTTGTAGGCGGGCAGGCCCATGTCGGCAAAGTCGTCGGGCCGGGTGGGTAGACCACTGCGGACCGCCTGGTCGACGCCCCACTCGATCTGCTTCGCGACGGGCTGTCGTACTTGCCGCCGGGGGTCATTGCGCGGCACGGCGCATAGCGGCGGCGTGGTGGGACTGTTCGCCCTGACCTTGGGGGTGGCCGACCGGCCTGCGCCGGGCAGCGCGTCGAGCGGGGCGGGGAACGCCCGGCTCGACGGGGCTGCCGTGTCGGGCGCCGGGGTGTCGAGGGTACGGCCGGTGGCGCTGGCCACCAGCGTCGGCAGGCTGTTCGGCGTGATCCGGGCCGTCTTCGTCGCCGGCTTGCGCGGGTCGGGGAAGCCCACCGCGTGGCCCTGCCGTGACATGACGTCGGGGACCGAACGGGTGGGGATCCGCTGAGGTGCCGCGCCGACCGTGGCGGCGGGCACGCCGCTCAGCAGGTTGTGTCCCTGGGAGCCCGCGAATACCGCGAGGGCGGTACGGGCGCCGGAAGCCATGAGAGCGGCCTTCCCGCCGGTCAGGTGCCATGCCTGGCTGGTCTTGCGGAAGTCGGTCGTCAGATAGTCGAACCCGCCGTCCGAGGCCGTCCTCAGGTCGTAGACCGGGCCCGGCGTCCGGACGAGCGACGTCGGGTAGGAGCCGCCGCCGATGCGGACGACCTCGGCGCCGTGCGCGGCCGCGATCATGCCGTGGGCGAGGGGCACGGCGGAGGTGTACTGGCCGGCGAGGGTGTGCCGTGCCGAGATCTTCCCGGTCGCCAGGTTCACGGTGAGGAGTTCGGTGCGCTCCTGGTCGGTGCCCAGGTAGCGCGCGAGCACTCCAGTGTCGCCGAGGCCGCAGCCGGGGGTGTGGTAATACATCGCGACGCCGGCGGCGACGGGCCGTACCTTCCCGGTGCGCAGGTCGATCGTGTAGGCGAGGGCACCGCGGTCCATCATCACAGGACGGTTGGTTGCGAGGGTCGGCTCGATCGTGGCAAGCAGGTATCGGTCCGTTCCGGACGTGCAGAAGTATCCCGTCCATGAGGAGGCGTTGACGCCGGCTGGCGCGATTGTCGCCAGCGGCCGCCACGCGAAGCCCTCGGACTCGCGGCCGATGTAGTAGTGCATGCCGGTGCCGTCACCGAGGCTTGTGACGGCGAAGTCGGTGCTCCGATACCAGCGGTCGCCGAGTCGCGCGGTCAGCTCGGCGGCTCGGTCCGTCGCGGTGGCAGGCTTCGCGGATACGCGGGCCTGGTGGCCGGTCTGTGCGGTTGCGGTCCCGGGCGCCGAAGTCACCAGTCCGGTGCCTATCAGCGTCGCCGCCAGCACCAGCGCCTTGCCTCGTCGGGAACGCCTTGTCGGAGGAGTGAGGGATCGGAGGGCACGCGGGAAGAACCACAGCGGAGGTTGGGAGCGTCCTGGAGATCTGATCATGACTCGCATTTCCTGACTGCGCGTGACGAACGGCGGATAGGGTCCGCGCCTCAGTCAGGATGAGGACCCGCACTTGCGTGCCCCTTGCGCGGCGTGAGCGCAGGGTCTGCGACGAGCGTGACCTATGTCGGACTCTGCAGACTTCATATGGCAACGTAGCGTAGCTACTCAACTCCCATCTGCAATATTCCTGTGGTGAACGCTCTCGGGGGGATGTGATTCGTGCCCTATTCACTTGCTCGGGGCGATGGCGTGTGATATTTAACCCCTGTCTGTCAAATCAATTGACGTGGATGTCGCGCTGTTGAAACGGTGGAACTCTCGGGGATCACAACAGAAGATCGGTTCGACGCACGCTTACTCTGGGGGATGTGTGTGACGCTCAGGTACAGGCTGCTCGGCTCTCTGTGCGTTGAAAGAGATGGCAAAGAGATCTCGATTGGCGCAGCGAAGCAGCGGATTTTGCTTGCTCTCCTTCTCATCAATGCCAATCAAACGGTGCAGATGGACAGCATTATCTATGAGCTTTGGGGAGAAAATCCGCCTGCGACGGCGATCGGAACCGTCCAGTCGCTTGTTTCTAGATTGAGGCGCTCACTCGAAGGAAAAGAAGCTGTCGGGCGATGGCCTCTGATACGGCGCCCTGAGGGATATGAGCTTGAGGTATCCGATGGTGAACTCGACTTGATCAATCTGGACCGGGCGGCACAGGAGATACACAAAAGCCTGACGCAGGATCTTTGGCGTGAAGCTGTGAAACTGATCGAGGACGCCCTCCAGCTGTGGAGAGGGCCGGCGCTGGCAGGAGTGCCTACCACCCCTCGGATCTTTGCCGAGGCGACACGCCTGGAGGAATTGCGGTTCTCGCTACTGGACCAGCAAACCGAGATCCGTCTGGAGGTCGGCGAGTATAACGAGGTGATCTCCCTTGCCCGGTCACTATTGGTAGATCATCCGTTGAGAGAAAGGCTCTGGGGGCAGCTGATGCTCGCCCTTTACCGCAGCGGTCGGCAAGCCGATGCGCTGAAGACATATCGCGAGGCGCGGGACTGCCTCATCTCAGAGCTGGGAGTTGAACCAGGGAGTGATCTCCAGCAGCTACATCAGGAGATTCTGGCAGGTCATCTTCTGGCACCTGAAAGAGATGGCTCGACGCGCACGATCTCGCAGGTTAGGCCAAGTCAGCTTCCTACCGATATTTCAGACTTCACCGGCCGGAAAGAAGATGTGGTAACAGCATCACAGCTGTTGATGACGAGAACTGAACGTCAGGCGGTAACGGTTGTCGCCGTGTCAGGCATGGCCGGTGTCGGCAAGACCACCTTTTCGCTGCATGTGGCGCACAGCGTTCTGACCGACTTTCCCGATGGCCAGCTGTACATCGATCTACGCGGAGACGAAGCGAAGTGCCGTGATCCGGGAGAGGTGCTGGCAAGCTTTCTTCGTGCCATCGGAATCGAAGGTGGTGAAATCTCCCCCAGCATCGAAGAACGTATGGCCTTATATCGCAGTTCCCTCGCCGGACGACGCATGCTCCTGATTCTCGACAACGCGGCCGACGAACAGCAGATCGAATGGCTTCTTCCAGGTAGCCCAACGTGCGCGGTCATCGTTACAAGTAGAAAGCGGCTCCCCGGTTTGAGCGGCGCTCGTCATATCGATCTCGATGTGCTACCCGAGGGCGAGTCTCTTGAGTTTCTAAGAATCGTTGTCGGGGCGGACCGAATATCGTCGGACCCTCAGGCGGCACGACGGCTCATTCGCCTATGCGGCCACCACCCGTTGTCGCTTCGCATTTGCGCTACCAGGCTAGCGACCAGGTCGCACTGGACGCTGGATTCGTTTACCGATAAACTGATAGATAAACGACTCAGGCTGGACCAGCTTGGCTACGGTACGATGAACGTCCGGGCCAGTTTTAACCTCAGTTACGAGAGCTTGACGCGCAAGACACAGCAGCTCTTCTGTAGGCTAGGCCTGTTAAATGTGCCTGACTTCGCGGCCTGGGTTGCCGCACCACTGCTGAACTGCTCCGTCGAGAGAGCCGAGGAGCAGGTCGACCTGCTCGTCGAGAGTCGGTTGCTGGAAGTCATCGGCCGTGACCGAACCGGAAAAGTGCGGTACCGGTTCCACGACTTGATCCATTGCTACAGCAGGGAACTCGCCGTCGCGACCATCGGGGAAGGCGAAAGGGGGAAAATCCTCGGTCGGCTCCTAGGAGCATGGCTAATGATCGCCGAACGTGCCCACGAGCAGGGCTACGGTGCGAACTTCATGCTCCGTCACGGAGACGCTCCCAGGTGGTCACTCGACGGTAAGTGCGTTCAGGGCCTCCTTGAAGACCCTTGGCTGTGGTGGGACACAGAGCGCGTGTCCCTCGTCTCAATGATCCATCTTGCTGCTGACGAAGGCATGCACGAAGCGTGCTGGGACCTCGCTACCACGTCCACCTCGTTGTTTGGCACATACGGCTATCTAGACGACTGGGAGGATACGCATACGGCCGCGCTGAGCGTCACACGGCGCTATGGCAATCGATGCGGCGAGGCGATGACCTTGAGCCATACCGGTGGTCTGAGGATTCTGCAACGGCGTTTTGAAGACGCTGTCGGATTGTTCAAGTGTTCGGTTGAAATCTTGTCTGGATTGGGGGAGGTTCGGGGGAGAGCGTTCGCGTATATCGGACTGGGTATCGCCGAACGGGGCCGACGGAACCTTGAACCTTCTCTACGCCAATTCCGCGCTGGCCTTGACCTACTGATCGGCAAGGATGAGCCGTTGTCGCAGGCTCACGCTTTTCTCCATATGGGACAGACCTATCTGTCTATGGGAGATCTGGCCATGGCCGAACGGCACTTGCTTAGGTCCCGCGATCTGGCGCGTGTGGCGGACGGCATGCCCATGGCAGGGTACGTCTGTCACTGGCTCGGTGAGGTCAGCCTGGCGCAAAAAGACCCCATCACCGCAAGGGACTTTTTTCTCAAGGCCCATGCCCTGATCTTGCCCTCACGCGATGCACGCGGAGAAGTTTTCGCCCTGCGGGGATTGGTTCGTGCCCATCGGGAGATGGGAGAACAGGTGAAAGCTGAGACGTTTTTGATGCGAGCCGCCGGTATCGCCAACGGGCTGTCTGAGGGCTCGCGCACAGCCAGGACACTCGCCGAGATCGGCTCATTGTTCTTCGAGCAGGGAAACGTCCACCAGGCAATTGATTTCTACCAGAAGGCGGTAGAGATGTTCAGCACCGCCGGTGATCGTCAGCTAGAGGCGAAATGGCTCCACCATCTCGCAGAGGCATACCAGTCCATGGGTCGGCCTAGCCAGGCTGAACGATCGACGGAGCGAGCGAGCGGGCTACTCTCGTCAACGTCCAGGTGCACCGGGTAGATACACTTGTCGATGCCGAAAACTCGGCCAATATCACGGGAGCCTGGGCGCGTAGGAACTGGCCCCAGCGCGGTCCGGACCGTCGCGGAGCAGGATCCCGGTAATGTGCAGGATCCTCCAACTGTGGCAGCACCCACCTTCCGGCCTAAGCTGGCCAGTTCCCCAGCGATTCTGCGGTACCTCCACGTCGGATCCTCCGCCGCCACACGTAGCAAGAGTGCGCGGATCGTCCGGTTATCTGGAAGACCCCTAGCGGTTCAACTAAACCAGCGACGCGGCGAGAGGACGGGTATGTTGGCCCGTTCCCCCGCGGTGCGGGTGTGGGCGGCTGCCCACCGGTCGCCCGCGGCGGACACCGGCGGTGGGGCACCGGCCGGCCGCTCCGGCGGGCCGAACCACCCGGACCGGGTGCCCTTGTACAGGTCGAACACCGTCGCGAACGCCAACAACAGCACGATGCCCACGGCCACCACCATGGCGGCCGCGAGAAACTCAGCCGCTCGATGATCGCACCGGCTGGCGCGGGGGACGCCCCGCCACCGGCACCGGAGGGCGGCGACCCGCCCCGGGCCCAGGGCCGGGGCCGGCCGTGGCGCAGGTCGGCGACTGCCACCGGCTCGGCCCGGTCAGCCGGGACGGCTTCGGGTACTGGTGGAAGTGCCAGGTGAGCGTGCGTGTGGCGAACGGCCGGGTGGTGCACACGGTGGTGGACAACTCGATCGTGACCCCGGCCGACCGGGGCCGGCAGATCGAGTTCCGGGAGGCGTGCAAGGGCGGCACCACCAAATGCAGCTACGGCCGCCTGGTCGCGCGGGGCTGGAAGGCCGCGCTCGGCGCGATGAACCTCATCGAGGGATGCCTGCTGGCGTTCATCGCGTTCATGGCGCTGCTTTATCTGGTGGGCACGGTCGTCGGCCAGCGTGGCTCCAACAAGCTGTCCAACCGGCTCCCCTCGAAGTGGAAGTCCTCATGACGTGCCCCACGACAACGACTGGAGGCCGGTGATGGCTGATCGCGACGGCGGCGAGCGGCGAGGCGTGCTGTTGATGACGTTCGCGTTTCCGCAGGGGGCCTTTCTGCACCGGCAGACCGGTCCCCGGCTGCGGGTGGACGGCGTCGAGGTCCCGGTCCCGGGCTGGGGCACGCACTAGATGTATTGAGCATGAGCGTTGTTGACGGTTGGGGTTGATCTATGGCGAAGACCTCCGGTGTGGTTGAGGTGTTGAGGCTCGCCACACGACGGAGGTCTTCGTGTCCCACCGTAGCGCCCGGTTGACCGTGCACGGCAGGCGGCTGCTGGTCCAACGCGTCCAGGCAGGGCGTCCGGTCGCGCATGTGGCGGCCGAGATGGGTGTCTCCCGGGCCACCGCGTATAAGTGGGTCCGCCGTTGGCGGGCCGAAGGCGAGCCGGGCCTGTGTGACCGGTCCAGCCGCCCACACACGACCCCGCACCGCACTGCGGCCACGGTCGAGGCGCAGGTGTGTGAGCTGCGCACGGCCCGCAAGCTCGGGCCGGCGCGGATCGGCCCGATCGTGGGGATACCGGCCTCGACCGTGCACCGGATCCTGACCCGCCACGGCTTGAACCGGCTCGCCTTCATGGACCGGCCCACCGGCCGAATCATCCGCCGTTACGAACGCGACCGGCCCGGCGAACTGATCCACGTCGATGTCAAAAAACTCGGCCGCATCCCCGACGGCGGTGGCTGGCGGACCCACGGCCGGCCCGCCTGCCCCGACCGCTCACGCACCACCGGCTACGACTACATCCACTCCGCCGTCGATGACCACACCCGCATCGCCTACAGCGAGATCCACCCCGACGAGAAAGCCACCACCTGCGCCAGTTTCCTTCAACGAGCCGCCGCGTTCTACGCCACCTGCGGCATCACCCGGATCGAACGGGTCCTGACCGACAACGCCTGGAGCTACCGCAAAAGCCACGCGTGGAAACAAGCCCTGGCCGGCCTGGGCGCGACCGGCAAGCTGACACTCCCCTACCGGCCACAGACCAACGGCAAAGTCGAACGCTTCAACCGCACCCTCGCCGACGAATGGGCCTACATCCGCCCCTACACCACCAACAGCGAACGCACCGCAGCCCTGACCGACTTCCTCCACACCTACAACCACCACCGCACCCACACCGCACTCGGCGGCCAACCCCCAATCACCCGCGTCAACAACCCCGCGGGCCAATACAACTAGGCGGCCTTACCCAGCTCGGCGCGCGCGAGTACGACGCCGGCACGGGCCGGTTCCTATCGGTCGACCCGGTCTTCGACGGCTCCGATCCGCAGTCCTGGAACGGCTACGCCTACGCGGGCAACAACCCGGCCACCAACGCCGACCCCAGCGGACTGATGAAGCCCTGCGACGGCGGCTGCGGGCCGATAGCCGACACCGGAGGCAGCACGCCTGACCGCTACTACACCCCGCCACCACCGCCACGCCACCACTGCGGGTGGACCTGCAGCGCCGGCAACTTCTGGAACAAGCACAAAGCCGTCATCGTCAACGTCACCGTCACGATCGTCGTCACGGCCGGCTGCGAAGTCGCGACCGGAGGCGCCGGCAGCATCGGCTGCGCCGTCGTGGGTGGCATGGCCGGCAACTACGCCGGCTACGCCGTCTCGACCCCAGCGAACCAGCAGTCACTCGGCGGCGCGTTCAAAGCCGAAGCCATCGGAGCGTTGCAAGGCGCGGCGAGCTGGGGCATCGGCAAGGCGAGCGGGGCCCTGCTGGGCAAGCTCGCCAGCACCGCAGGCGGACGCGTCGCCGCGAAGTTGGCCTCCAAGGCAGGCTCCGACGCTGACAGTGCGGTGGGGAAGGTGGCCAGCAGGGCGGGGTCAGGCGGCGAGGACGCCGCGGATTCTGGAGCAGGCCGCGCCGCGGTCAAAGCCGCGCCGCACGAAGCCCCGAGCGAGCCGGCATCGGCCCCGGCGGGCTGCAACAGCTTCGTACCCGGAACGAAGGTGCTGCTGGCGGGCGGCAAGACCAAGAAGATCGAGGATGTCAAGGTCGGCGACAAGGTCATCGCCACCGACCCGGTCACAGGCAAGACACGGCTCGAACCCGTCATAGCGGCCTTCGGCGGTACCAGCTACAAGAACCTCATCCAAATTACGGTCGACACCGACGGCACCCACGGCCACCACGTCGGGGTCATCACCGCCACCGAACACCACAAATTCTGGGACTCAACCCACCACCAGTGGCTCCGCGCCGACCAACTCACCCGAGGCACAACCCTCCGCACCCCGACAGGCGCACCGGTCCGCGTTATCAGCGCCTTCCGCTCCCCAGGCCACCCGACCGTACGCGACCTCACCATCGCCAACGACCACACCTACTATGTAGAGGCAGGCACCACACCCGTTCTCGTTCACAACTGTGCTGCCTCGGCGGGTGGAGGCAAATCAGGGTTCTTCAATAGAATTTTCGGCAAAAAGCAGCCGGAACCTCCCGCTTCTAACGGGACCGTCGGTGGCCTTAGAGGTATTCCGCACGATAATGTCGACCTCGCGGACAACTGGGTCCCGGATCAGATGAAGCGAGGGATTATTCGCTCCCTCAGCGATGATGATCTCTTGAAATCGGTCTTTGCTCCGGATGATGGCATACATATGACGTTCTATGATGACATCATGATGGAGGGAAACCATCGTATGGCTGAATTGCTGCGCCGTGCGGATGATCCAATGTCGCGGATCACTAACAATACTCCAATCTATGTAGACGGGTGGTAGGAGTGGTGTCTGGTCCTCGCCTGTTCGGCCTATCCATCTCTGGCGTCCGAAGGATTAGTTATGTGCAGCTACTTCAAGTGATGCAGGCTGCGGAGGGGGAGGAAAGGGCGGCGCATGGAAATCAGGCGTGGCTTGAGGATCATCAGGATGATGCGCACTGCTTCTATCTTGTACGGCTCCCGCGTCGCGACCATCGCAATTTTGTTAAGTGTGCTCTAATTGTCATGGATAAAAGAAATCGGGGCGTCTGGATGAATCTCGATGTACGTCGCCGGTTCTATTCGAAGCTACCTCGCGTTGGCGCTTCGGATATGGAGAATCTGGTGCTGAACTTGGCGGTCCGCTTCCCTGTTGTGCGGATGCCTGAAGACTCGATGTTTGATCCCAGTGTCGGATTTGATTGATTGCCGGGAGCTGGCCCAGCCGGTGTACGCCACGGTCACCGCTGCCGGACGCCCGGTGTGGTCCAACCCTGGGACTGTCATTCAGGGGTAGATCATCGGTGCGGACCGTGTCGTATGGCGTGGCGTGGTGTAGCCATGGTCGATGGCGTTTACGAAGAGTGCCGGTGCGGTGTACCGGCGATGTGGATGTGTGAATCCGCGAACGGAAAAACCGTGGGGGAGTGGGTGTCCGCGGTTGTCGGCCGGTGGTCGGCACGGTAGCTGGTACATCCGGCTGGAGTTGTCGGCTGGGACGGATGGCCGCCGTCGGCGGGTCCGCCGTGGCGGCTTCCCCACGCGTAAGGCCGCTGAGGAGGCCCTCGCCCGCCTGCACACCCCTGGTCACGGCGATGGGGACGCGGGTCTGGTCACGGTCGGGGAGTGGCTTGCCCATTGGCTGGCCACGCGCAACCGTGCCTCTTCCACCGTCCGTGGGTATGCCGGCCATGTCCGTCTCTACCTGGCCCCGTACCTGGGCAGGATTCTTTTGGCCGAGCTGTCGATCTCGCATGTGCAGGCGATGTTCACCTCGATCGCCCGTCGGCACGAGACCGCGGGCAGGCCGGTCACGCCGGCGACTCTCAACCGGATTCGGGCGACGTTGCGGGTCGCGTTGAACGCCGCGATCCGCCACGGTCTGATCACCGACAATCCAGCGACGCGCGCTGAGCTCCCGGTAGCGCGTCGTCCGCGTGCGGTGGTGTGGACTGCCGCCCGGGTCGAGCACTGGGAGCGGACGGGGGAGCGGCCGGCGGTGGCGGTGTGGACGGCGGCGCAGACGGCGGAGTTCCTGCATGCGATCGGTGACCACCGCCTGTACGCCGTCTTCCATCTCATCGCCTTGCGCGGGCTGCGTCGTGGGGAGGCGGCAGGGCTGCGCTGGTGTGACCTGGATCTGGACGAAGGCGTCGCGGTCATCTGCCAGCAGATACAGCAATACGACGGGTGTCTGGTGGTGTGCCCGCCGAAGACCGCTCGCAGTGCCCGCGTCATCGCACTTGATCGCACCACTGTCGCCGCGCTCCGCGCCCACCGCGATCGCCAGGTCTGCGAGCGGAGCGAGTATGGGACGGACTACAGCGACAGCGGGTATGTGTTCACCGGCCTGAACGGTGACCCGATGTCCCCGGACCGGCTGACGCGCACCTTTCAGAAGTTGATCGCCGAGCACGGGCTCCCGCCGATCCGGTTGCACGACATGAGGCACGGCGCGGCGACGCTCGCGTTGGCGGCCGGGGTGGAGCTGAAGGTGGTCCAGGAGATGCTCGGGCATTCCAGCATCGTGCTCACCGCCGACACCTACACCAGCGTGCTGCCCGAAGTCGCCCACACGGCCGCGGAAAAGACCGCTCGCCACGTCCTCAAAGCCGGACGACTCGTGCCTGGAACCAACCGAACACGCCGCCGCCCACCTGCGAAGAAACGACGAAGAGGCAAGAACCGAACCGGTCGAGGGAATGGTTCGCGGGCGCATCCAGGCCGTCAGATCAGCCGACCAGAACGTCGCTGAACCGGTCCCCGACCGTACGTCGGCGCGGGCGATCAACCTGCGGAATGCGTGATCAGAGCTCGACGAGCTCCCTTTTCCTCGCTGTCTCGTAAACGAAAGGGCTAACTGAATACTTTGACGCGCGGGTCCGAAGTGGCCCGACGCGCGCCCACGCATGCCCAGGAGGAAGTGCCGAAGCCGATGGACACGGCGGGGTACTGTCGCATCCGATATGCGGCCGGATGTCCGGGACGCAGGTGGGCCCCAGTCTGGCCCCATACAAGATCAGCGGCGATGTCTACAAGAGACATCGCCGCTGATCGAAGCGCGTGCGCCGCCAGGGACTTGAACCCCGAACCCGCGGATTAAGAGTCCGCTGCTCTGCCAATTGAGCTAGCGGCGCTTGCGATGCCGTTACTCTAGCAGCCCCCTCGGGGCGGTTGCGAATCGAATGATCGCGCTCAGCGAGGGTCAGCGTTGGGTCTGCCAGAGGGCGATCGCGGCGGTGCGGGAGGCGACTTCGAGCTTGGCGTAGATGCGGTTGACGTGGTTCTTGACGGTCTTCTCGCTGAGGAAGAGCTCGCGCGCGATCTCGCCGTTCGAGCGGCCGCTGGCGATCATGTCCATGACTTCGGACTCGCGCGCGGAGAGGCCTAGGCGGGTGCGGTCGGGGGTGCGGACGGCGTCGAGGATTTGGCGGGCGGTCAGGCCCTCGGAGGCGAGGCTTCCGGCTTCCGCCTCCGGCCCCGGTCCCGCTTCCGCTCCGGGTTCGGGTTCGGGCCTTGCGGCGCTGCCACTGCGCGTGGCCGGGGCCGGTGGGGTCGCGCTGGCGTTCTTCGTGCCGGAGAGGAGGAAGACCCTCGCGGTACGGCTGAGAGCGGCGGCCCAGGTGGTGGCGTCGGTTCCGAGGAGGACGACGTCCGGCCGGAGGCGTTCGGCGGCTTGCAGGGGGTCGCCGTCGTTCTGGATGAGCTCGATCTCGTCGCTCGCCCGCAGGGAGGCCACTAGAGCGGGGTCGCCATCGACGATCATGACTCGCAGGGGCAGTGGTCCGTCCGAGCTCATCCGGCCTCCGGTTCGGCGCCTGGTAAAGGCCGGAGCATAACCCGGCGCCCCTCGATGTGGGACGGAGATCTGGCAGGGAAACCCGCGACTCTAACGGGAGTCCTGGTACGCGAACCCCTGGGCCTGCGACGCGTGAGCGGGCGGGTGATCCGGGAGGGGAGAGGACCAGCGGCTCGAGCGGGAGTGCCGCGCGGCCGGGGCGGGATGCGAGGTCGGGCCTGTTGGCGTGAGTGGCTGGGGAGCCGCGAGTGGCGAGGGCCTGTGGCTCGGGCGGCCGGGCAGGGTGCGCGAGTGGCAGGGCCCGTACGTGTGGAGGATCCAGAGGTGGCGTGACGCCTATGGGACAGGCGGTTGAGGCCGATCGCGGCCTGAGAAAGAGGAACGGCCCCAGCGCTGTGCGCGGGGCCGTTCCCGGATGGGGTGAGTGAGGGGACTTGAACCCCCGACACCCAGGACCACAACCTGGTGCTCTACCGACTGAGCTACACCCACCATCGCCGCACTCGGCGGCTTGAAGAAGTGTAGCGGTTCCCGGGCCGTTCTCAGCCACCGATATCCGCTGCGATGGCGCGTGCCGTGTCGGAGTCGGGCCCGGGGTGGGGGACGAACACGGCGGCGCGGTAGTAGCGGAGTTCGGTGATGCTCTCGGTGATGTCGGCGAGGGCCCGGTGGCCGCCCTTCTTGGGCGGGCTGGCGAAGTAGGCGCGCGGGTACCAGCGGCGGGAGAGTTCCTTGATGGAGGACACGTCCACCATGCGGTAGTGGAGGTGGCCGTCGAGGGCGGGCATGTCGCGGGCGAGGAACGACCGGTCGGTGGCGATGGAGTTTCCGCAGAGCGGGGCCTTCTTCACCCCCGGTACGTGGCTGCGCACGTAGTCGAGCACCTGGGTCTCGGCCTCGGCGAGCGTGATGCCCGACGGTAGCTCCTCGAGCAGCGCGGAGGTCGTATGCATGTCGCGCACGACCTTGGACATCTGCCGGACGGCCTCCTCAGGGGGTTTGATCACCACGTCGACGCCCTCGTCGAGGATGTTCAGCTCCCCATCGGTCACCAGGGCGGCGATCTCGATCAGCGCGTCGCGCTGCAGATCGAGCCCGGTCATTTCACAGTCGATCCAGACCAGCCGGTCGTTCATGACCTTCACCATAAGTCCTGTCACGACACTTTGAGTGAGGACGGCGATAGATCATCATCACGAGCGTGTGGGCCAAGTCACACCGTGGGGTAAGTGATGCCAGGCCGTAGCCGTGGGTCGGGGACCGGAGCGCCGGTGATCTCCTGGATCGGGAGCTCGCCGGCCCACACGTCGAGGGCGTGGTCCGCCTCGTCGTCGGCGGGCGGACCCTGGCGTACCTTCACCGAGGCCTCGGTGAGCGGCAGTGCGAGCAGGGCGGTGGCGGCGAGTTCCTTGCGGTCGGGTCGACGTGCGAGGTCCCAGCGGCCGGGGGCGAGGTTCTCGACGAGGGCGCGCAGGCCGGAGAGCTTCTCGGCCGGGTCGGTCACGAGCCGGGGCCGGCCGAAGATCATGGCGCTGCGGTAGTTCATCGAGTGGTGGAACGTGGACCGGGCGAGCACGAGCGCGTCGAGGTGGGTGACCGTCACGCAGACCTCGGTCCCCTGCAGGCTGGTCGCGCCGGTGGATCCGTGCAGGTAGAGGGTGTCGCCGTCGCGCCCGTACCCGGTGGGTACGACGCGTGGCGAGCCGTCGATGATCACGCCGAGGTGGCAGATCCGGCCGGCGTCGAGTACGGCGTACAGGTCCTGGCGGTCCTCGGAGCCGCGCTCGGAATGGCGGCGGAGGCGGGTGCGTTCGGTTGCGGATAGCGGTGCGGTGCTCATACGGGCAACGTTAGGATCGAAGTGGCCTTGGTTGAACGGCCACTAGGGCACCGAACAGGGAAACCACTTTGTCGCGGCAACAGATCGACCTGCCGGTCGTCGTGGATCGCGGCGCGCCGGCGCCGCTGAGCGTCCAGCTCGGCACGCAGCTGCGCGACGCGATGGGCGACGGTCGGGTCAGGGCGGGGGAGCGGCTGCCGTCGAGCCGCGCGCTCGCGTCGGCGCTCGGCGTGAGCCGTACGGTCGTGACGGCCGCGTACGAACAGCTGTACGCGGAGGGCTGGCTGGAGGGCCGGCACGGTTCCGGGACGTACGTCGCCGACATCACCACGGTCGTGGCTGAGACGCCCCCAGACGCCCCCGAACGCCCGCGCGCGACGGCGCCCGCCATCGACCTGCGTCCGGGGACGCCCTGGGTCAGGGCGCTCGACACGCCCGCGTGGCGGCGGGCCTGGCGGCTGGCGGCGACCGTGCCGCCGGTGGCGCGGCCCGACCCGTACGGCCCGCCGGGGCTGCGCGTCGCGCTGGTCGACTATCTGCGCCGCAGCCGCGGGGTGGCCTGCCCGGTCGAGCGAGTGCTGGTCACCCGCGGCGCGACGAACGGCCTGGATCTGCTCGCGGCGACCGTGCTGCGGCCCGGTGACCGCGTGGGCGTGGAGGAGCCCGGCTACGTCCACGCGAGGTCGGTGCTGACGGCGCGGGGTGCCGAGGTCGTCCCCTGCCCGGTGGACGAGGACGGGCTGATCGTCGATGCGCTGCCGGACGGCCTGCGCCTCGTGTACACGACGCCGTCGCACCAGTACCCGCTCGGCGGCAGGCTGCCGGTGTCGCGGCGCCAGGCGCTGCTCGCGTGGGCGCGCCGCAACGACGCCCTGATCGCCGAGGACGACTACGACAGCGAGTTCCGGTACGACGTGGCGCCGCTGCCCGCCCTGTACGGGCTCGCCCCGGACGTCACGGTCTACCTCGGTACGACGACGAAGACGCTCGCGCCCGACGTCGGCGTGGGCTGGCTCGTGGCGCGGCCTGACCTCGTCGAGGCGATCGCCGACACGCGAGCGCGCCTCTCCGACCGTACGTCCGCCGTGCCGCAGGAGGCCGTGCGCATCCTCCTGGAGCGCGGCGACCTCGACCGGCACGTACGCCGCATGCGCACCGAGTACGCGGCCCGCCGCGCCGTGGTGGTCGAGTCGCTCGGGCATCTCCGACTACGCGGCGACACGGCAGGCCTCCACCTGGTCGTGGAGCTGCCCGAGGAGATCATGGACGGCATCGTCGAGCGCGCGGCGGAGCGGGGCGTCGTGGTCACCACGCTGGCGAGCCGGTACGCGGAGCCGGGCGACGTTCACGGTCTCGTGATCGGTTACGGCGGCGCGACGGTCTCCCAGATCAGGACCGGATGCTCGCTGGTGAAGGGGCTGGTTCGCGCGTGACGGGCTCGGGCGCGAGCCGCCGGGCGAGCAGCTCGTCGGGGTCGACCACCGGAGGTGCCTCCTCGTGGGGGGTACGCGTCCGGGGCGGCTCCGGTCCGGTGATCTTCCAGATGTCGATGCCGCCCGGGGTGGGACCGTTGGTGTGCGGCACCTGAGAGGCGCCGAAGTGGCCGCCGCGCGCCCAGGACCGGCGCTCGCGCGGAGAGTGGTACGACTCGGGCGAACGCAGGGGCGCGCCGGCCGGCCAGTGTCGTGGCACCTTCCACAGGTCGAGCCAGCCCATGATCTGGTCGAGTCCGTTCAACGGGCCGCTCGTGAACGGTCTGCGCGCGAAGCCGACGACGACGATCTGGAGGCAGCGACGCCCCTCGCGGCCGACGCCGCCGGGGAACATGAGGGCCGCACGGGTGGCGGGCAGCATCTGCACGATCTCGCCGGTGTGCGGGTTCCACACGAGGTGGGCGCTGGTCCGTTGCTGCTCGAGCCGCTGGGCCACCGAGAGGGCGGAGATCGTGTACGGGTCGTTCTCGCTGGTGTGCCAGACGACGCGTGGGACGCCGCCGTTCGGCGAACCACCGTCGTGCTTGGTTTGCAGGCGCCCGGCACTGGGCAGCCACGCATCGGCCACGATGAGTTCCCCCTACTGGGGTCGAGAGGTCTGTATGGGTTCGTGCTGGCTCTTAGCCGACTGACCCTCTGCGCGAACTTCGCGAACTTACGTCCAACCCTCCCCGGTAAGCCCCGCTCTGATACCTATACGGGTCGAATGCGTACCCCGAGTGATTTCTCGTCACCCGTATGGGGCCGGATCCGGCCGATGGGGGGCGGGTCGCGCGCGCATACCGAGTCACGTTCTAATAGGCCCGTGAGAGGAGATCGAATGACTGAGCAGGTGGCCGGCGTACCCGGCATCGACGTTCCGCACCTGACCTCCTGGCTGGCGGAGACGCTTCCGGAGTACGGGCCGATCACGGGGATCGAGCTGCTCGCAGGAGGCCGCTCCAACCTCACCTATCTCCTCCGCCTCGGTGACCGGCGCGTCGTGCTGCGCCGCCCGCCCCTCGGCCACGTCCTGCCCACCGCGCACGACATGCGCCGCGAGCACACCGTGCTGTCCGCGCTCGTCGGCAGCGACGTTCCGGTGCCCACGCCGCTCGCGCTGTGCGGGGACGAGGACGTGATCGGCGCGCCGTTCTACCTGATGGACCACGTCGAGGGGCGCGTCCTGCGTACGGTCGAGGACGCCGCCGACGTCACTCCCGAGGAGGCGCGTGGGCTCAGCGAGCGTCTCGTGGAGGCGCTCGCGGCCATCCACCGGCTCGACGTCGACGCGGCCGGGCTCACCGACTTCGGCCGCCCGCACGGCTACATGGCCCGCCAGCTCAAGCGCTGGGGCCGGCAGTGGGAGGCCTCGCACACCACGGAGTCCGGCGTCGACGCGTCGTACGAGCGGCTCGTCGGGCGCCTCGGAGAGCGTCTGCCGGGCGACGGGCTCAGCGGCCTCGTGCACGGCGACTTCCGCCTCGACAACGCGCTCGCGCGGCTACGGCCGGTGCCGGAGATCGCCGCCGTCGTCGACTGGGAGATGTCGACGCTCGGCGACCCGCTCTCCGACCTCGGCCTGACGCTCGTGTACTGGACCGACCCCGGCGACGAGGAACGCCAGTCCATCCCGGTCGGCTCGACCGTCACCTCCGCGCCCGGGTTCTGGACGCGGCGGGAGTTCGTGGACCGCTACGCCACGCTCACCGGGTACGACCTCGCGGACCTGGACTTCTACGTGGCGTTCGGCTGCTACAAGCTCGCGGTGATCCTCGAGGGGATCCACGCGAGGTACCTGCAGAAGGCCACCGTCGGCGAGGGCTTCGACCAGGTCGGCGCCTCCGTGCCCGTCCTCATCGAACGCGCCCACCGCGTCCTGGACGAGGGCGCCGTCTAGTAGGGATCTGCGCCCGTACGGATGCGGGCCGCCAGGTCGCCGAGCAGGCCCATGGTCGCGCGGTGCAGGCCGGGGCCGAACGTCACGCGTCCGACGCCGAGTTCGGCCAGGCGGGCCAGGGACGGTGAGCCCGGCCGGTAGATGACGTTGATCGGGCCTGGGATCCGGTCGACGAGGGTGGCGATCAGCGACTCCTCGGCCACACCGATGAGGAAGATGCCGTCCGCGCCCGCCGCGAGGTACGTACGGGCCCGCGTCACCGCCTCCTCGAGGCGCTCCTCATCGGAGGCTCCCGGCAGCGCGCCGTCGCCGTACACGTCGGCGCGGGCGTTGATGACGAGGTCGCCGCAGGCCTCGCGGATCGCCGCGATGCGCTCGGCCTGGTCCTTGACGTCCGCGAGGGGGCGTACGCCGTCGCGGCGCTCGGCGTGCAGGGTGTCCTCGAGGTTGAAGCCCGCCGCGCCGGCCTCGCGCAGCCGCGCGGCCAGCTCGTCCGGGGCGAGACCGTAGCCGGCCTCGGCGTCGACGGAGACCGGCACGTCGACGCTGCGCGTGACGCGTGCGGCGGCGGCGAACATCGCGTCCGCGGGCGCGCCCTCGCCGTCCTCCTCGCCGAGGCTCGCCGCCACCGCGTGGCTCGCCGTCGCGATCGCCGGGAACCCGGCACCGACGAGCACCCGCGCGCTCGCGGCGTCCCAGGAGTTGGGCAGGACCAGCAGGTCGTCGGCTCGGTAGAGCGTGCGCAGCAGCGCCGCCTTCTTCGACAGGCTCATGCCCCGACCGTACGGCCCGGGTACGTGGCCGCTGAAGGGCCACTTCGACCTGGTCTTACGGAACCACTGCGCGCGGCCGGGTCACGGCCGCGCGCAGGGCGAGAGTCAGCAGCTCCAGCTGACCGAGGCCGTGGCCCCGTTGGAGAAGCGCACCGAGCCGTTGCCGCCGCCGATGCAGAGGCCGTCGTGCCGCGTCACGCGCACGGACGACGACTGGCCGGCCGAGAGGCTGCCGCTGCCGCCGGCGCTGATGCTGCCGCTGGTGCCCGAGACGCTCCAGCTCACCGGCCCGCCCTTGGCGGTGACCGTGACGTAGCAACTGGCCGTGCCGCTCATGTGGCAGCCGGAGACCGACAGCGTGCCCGGTCCGGGCGGCGGGGCCGGCGGCTTCGGGCGCGGTTTCTTGCTCTTGGACGGCGTCGGCGTCGGGGTCGGTGTCTTGCTGGACTTGCCCGGAGACGGAGTGGGCGGCATGCCGCTGTCGCTCGGGTCCGGCATCGACGGGTCCGAGGGCATGGAGGACGAGTCGCCCGGGTTGGGGGCGATCGCCTGGTTGTCGCTGGCCTTCGAGTTGCCGCCGTCGGGCAGCATCATGAAGATCCCGCCGATCACGAGGATGCCGAAGGCGACGGCCGCGAGGGCCGGCCACACGCGCGGGCCCGAACGCTCGTCCGGCTCGGGCTCGGGCTCCGGTTCGGCCGTCGGCGGCTCAAGGCGCATCGCGATCGTCGACCGCAGGTCCGAGAACTGCGGTGAGCCCGCCGTCGTCAGGACGCGCTCGCGCAGGGCGGTCGGTACGGCGGCGGTCGGCATGGCGTTCAGCAGCCGCGCCGTGGCGACCTTCCGGTTGCCGCGCGCCCCGCAGATCGGGCAGTTCGTGATGTGCCGGGCGAGCTTGCCGCAGGTCTCCGCGTCGAGCGGCTGCTCTGGGGGGCCGGCCAGCGCGGACACGCTCGGGCACTCCTCGCGACCGGTGGCCGCGACGACCACCGCGGCGAAGGCGTCGTCGAGGTCGTGACGGGCCTGCGCGACGCGGACGGAGGCGTCCTGCGGCGTCGTCTGGAGGACCTCGGCGAGCTCGTGGGGGTCCAGCTCGTGCCGGAGTGACAGGTCGAGCGCCTCGCGCTGCTGGCCGGTCAGGACCAGCAGGGCGGTGTGCACGAGCTGACGTGTCGCCTCGTCGGCCTCCAGCCCCTCGGCCTCGGGCGCGCGGTGGCGCTCCGCGGGGACCTCGGACTGCGCGCGGCGGCGCAGGCACTCGGCGCGGGTCACGGCGTACAGCCAGCCGCGGAACAACCGGACGTCCGGCAGTCCGTTGATGCGCTCCTGCACGGTGATCAGGGAGTCGTGCAGGGCGAGCGCCGCCGTCTCCTGATCACGGAGCAGGACGTGGCAGTAGTCGAACAGCCGCGGCGCGTAGACGTCGTAGATCTGCGCCAGCGCCATGCCGTCGTCGCCGTTGCGCAGCGCCTGTGCGAGCCGCTGGTCGTCGGCCCGTTCAATGCTCGGCCAGCCGGCCACTTGTCCTCCTGCTGAACTGGGGGTAAGGCGAGGACTCAGACGCCCCATCCGAAACTTGGGTTCAAGGGATCCTGCCATCAAATTGCGTGCACCGCAGGTTTAAGGGAACAAAAGTGAGTTAACCGACAACTGTGCGTTATCGCTTTTGGGAACTCTGCGGGATTCCTTGACAGGGTGTGACCGGCTCAGCTCTTCAGGTCGGGGAAGTCCTCGTCGCGGTACTCACCGGGCCGGCGCTCGTCGCCCTCGAGGCCACGCAGCTCCACCCGGCGGATCTTGCCGGAGATGGTCTTGGGCAGCTCGGCGAACTCCACGCGCCGCACCCGCTTGTACGGCGCGAGCCCGGCCCGGCAGTGCGCGAGGATCGAGCGCGCGGTCTCCGGCCCGGCCTCGTGACCGGCGGCGAGTGCGACGTAGGCCTTCGGCACGGCGAGGCGCACCGGGTCCGGCGAGGGCACGACGGCGGCCTCGGCCACCGCCTCGTGCTCGAGCAGCACGCTCTCCAGCTCGAACGGCGAGATCCGGTAGTCCGACGCCTTGAACACGTCGTCGGTACGGCCGACGAACGTCACGTAGCCCTCGTCGTCCATCGTCGCGACGTCACCGGTGTGGTAGAAACCACCCGCCATCGCCGCGTCGTTGAGCTCGGCGTCGCCGTGGTAGCCGGTCATCAGCGACATCGGCCGGTCCGACAGGTCGATGCAGACCTCGCCCTCGTTCCCGGGCTCGCCGGTGACCGGGTCGATCAGCGCGATCGTGTAGCCGGGCAGCGGCCGTCCCATCGACCCGGGCTTGAGCGGCTGGCCGGGGGAGTTGCCGATCTGCGCGGTCGTCTCGGTCTGGCCGTACCCGTCGCGGATCGTCAGGCCCCAGGCCTTCTGCACCTGGTCGATGATCTCCGGGTTGAGCGGTTCACCGGCCGCGACCACGACCCGCAGCGGCAGGCTCCACGCGGTCAGGTCCTCCTGGATGAGCATCCGCCACACCGTCGGCGGGGCGCAGAAGCTGGTGACCTCGCAGCGCTTCATCACGTCGAGCATCGCCGGCGCGGCGAAGCGCGTGTAGTTGAAGACCAGCACGCAGGCGCCGGCGTTCCACGGCGCGAAGATGTTGCTCCACGCGTGCTTGGCCCACCCCGGCGAGGAGACGTTCAGGTGGACGTCGCCGGGCTGCAGCCCGATCCAGTACATCGTCGACAGGTGGCCGACCGGGTAGGACGCGTAGGTGTGCTCGACGAGCTTCGGCTTGTCGGTCGTACCGGACGTGAAGTAGAGGAGCAGGGTCTCGTCCGCGTGCGTGGTCTCGCCGCTCGCGTCGTGCGGCTCCGCGTCCGCGGCGTCCTCGTACGTCTGCCAGCCCTCGGCGGCGCCGACGGAGATCCGGGTCCAGTCGCCGGTCAGGCCCTCGAACTTGGCGGTGTCGGCGGCACCGGCCACGACGTGCGAGACGCCGCCGCGCTCGATCCGGTCCTCCAGGTCCGCGGCGGTGAGCAGCGTCGTCGCCGGGATGACCACGGCGCCGAGCTTCATCGCGGCGAGCATGGTCTCCCACAGCTCGACCTGGTTGCCGAGCATCAGGAGGATCTTGTGGCCGCGCCCGACGCCGTGCCCGCGCAGCCAGCCGGCGAGTCGGCTGGACCGGTCGGCCAGCTCGGCGAAGGTCAGCTTGGTCTCCGAGCCGTCCTGCTCGACGATCCACAGGGCCGGCGCGTCGGGCGTCTCGGCGGCCAGTACGCCGTCGAACCAGTCGACCGCCCAGTTGAACCCCGTGACGTCGGGCCAGCGAAAACCGCTGCGCGCGGTCTCGTAGTCATCGGAGCGCGACAGCAGGAAGTCGCGGGCGGCTCTGAATGTGGCGACGTCGGGGGTCATGTACCGCATCCTGGCACTAGGCCGTCCGTAACGTAAGAACCCCCCCGAACCTCGGCTCACCCCAGCAGGCACTTCCATTCGACGGTCGCGCCGCCGCCCGGGGAGAAGGAGACTCTGCCGCTGCCGTCCGACGTGCAGTTGTCGGTATGGGAGATCGTCACCTGCGTCGTCTGTCCCTTGGCGAGCGTGCCGTTGCTCGTACCCGTGGCCGCCAGGCCGGGGTCGGTACCGGTGACGGCCCAGTGCACCGTTCCGCCCTGCGCGGTGATGTCGAGGTCGCAGGAGTTCTGCCCGATGTTGATCGTGCAGGTCGACACGGAGAGCGTGCCGGGCGCCGGCGGCTTCGGGGTCGGCTTGTGCGTCGGCGGGGGCTTGGGCTTCGTGGTGGTCGGCTTGGGCGTCGGCGTGTGCTTGGTCGGCGTCGGCGAGGGCGTCTTCGTGGGGGCGCTCGGCGACGGGGCGGTGCTGTCGCTCGGGAACAGGTCCGTCGGGTCCTCGCTGCCGCCCGAGGCGATGGTGCCGGGGACCTTGTCGCTCGCCGACCGCGAGTCGCCTCCGCCGGTCAGCATGAAGATCGCGCCGACGAGGAGGATCACGCAGGCGGCCGCGCCGATCGCGGGCCACATCTTCGGCGTACCGGAACGGATCGCGCCGCGCGACGGGCGGGCGCGGTCCAGGCTCGCCGGCCAGCCCCAGACGTCGAACGGCTCGGCGCGCTGCGCGATGCGGGTCCGGTTCTCGTGCTGGTCGCCGGCACCGGCGAGGGTGAGCACCGCCATGCGCAGGTCCGCCGGGATGGCCGCGGCCGGCAGGATCTGCATCAGCCGGGTCGTGGACACCTTGCGCCGGCGCCGGTCGCGGCAGGTCGGGCAGGACTCCATGTGGCGGATCAGCTTCTTGCAGATGTCCGCCGGGAGCGGCCACTGCTGCTCGTCCACCAGCGCGGCGACGCTCGGGCAGTCACCGCGGCCCGTACGCGCGATGATCGCGGCGGCGAGTGCGGTGTCCAGCTCCTCGCGCGCGTCCGCGACCAGCTCGGTGGCCTGCTGGGAGGAGAGGCCGAGGATCCCGCCGAGCTCCTCCGCGGACAGGTCGTGGCGGGCGGACAGGTCGATCGCCTCGCGGTGCCGGCCGGCGAGCCCGCCGAGCGCGCTCTGCACGAGCCGGCGGTTCTCCTCGCGGCGCTGCCGCTCCTCGGCGTCGATGAACGCGTCGTCGGGCATCTCCGACGCCTCGCGATGCGGCGCGGGCCGGTCGGGGTCCGACAGCAGGCGCAGGCACTCGTTGCGGACGATCGCATAGAGCCAGCTGCGGAAACGCTCGGGCTCACGGAGCTTGGCGATGTGCTCCTGCGTGGCGATCAGCGAGTCGTGCAGCGCGTCCGCGGCGAGATCCTCATCGCGTACCAGCGCGTGACAGTAGTCGAAGAGGCGCGGAGCGTAGAAGTCGTAGATCTCGGGAAGAGCGCTGGTTTCGCCGGCACGCAGGGACTGCGCCAGCCGACGATCCTCGACGCGACCGAGACTGGGCCAACCGGCCAAAGGATCCTCCTGAGGGGTCAGATCTGACGCGCCCCCAGGGGTGAAGTGGAGGCCCGACGCCCCGCTCCCGTCGGGCCTCCACGTAGAGGACGCCGCATGGCGGAGCTTGGTTCACAGGATCCAACCACTAATCCTGAGAAATCCACCGCGAAGTTTTGGACCGATATGAACTCGTGCTGGCTGCCGTCAGTGGCACCCAGGCTGAGCACAGATCCGCTGCGCGATGGTCTCCAGCAGGATGCGCTGGACTTCCTGTGGCTTCTGCGCATGGTACGCGGAACCGTTGGTTTCGACTGCAATGCGCTGCATGGCCGCCATGTCCACATCTGGGCCGAATCCGATGAACACCACGTTCACGGGCTTGTCGGGGTCGCTCTCCTTCTTGAGTGTGCGCAGCAGACCGGGGAGGGAGATGCCGCTGGTGTCGTCGTTCTTGCCGTCGGTGAGCACCAGCACGGAGTTGTAGTAGCCCACCCGGTAGCTGCGCTGCACCGACCGGACCGACGCGAGCACCGAGTCGTACAGGCCGGTGTTGCCGTTCGGGTTCGGGCGGATCCGGGCCAGCGCGGCGAGGATCGCCTGCCGGCGCGTACCGGAGCCCAGCCGGGTCGACAGCGGGCCGATCGGCACCTCCGTCCGGTAGTCCAGCGGGCCGTTCATGTTCGTGGAGAACGTCCACAACCCCAGGTCGGTGTCGTCGGTCAGCATCGCGAGCCCGCCCTGCGCGATCTGGGCGGTCGCCTGCATGCGCGTCTCACCGTTGGTGCCGACCGGCTGCGACATCGACCCCGACACGTCGAGGAGGGTCAGCATGCGGGTGCGCAGTGACAGCTTGCTCCACGCCTGCATGACGTCGGTCACGTCGCCGGTCGCCGGGGACGGGAGGGCGCGCGGGACGCGCGGGCTCAGGCCGGCCGCGGTCGTGAAGTCGTTGCCCGGCCGCCCGTCCGGCGTACGCAGCCCGCGCGCGTGCACGGCGTCACGCGCCTGTGGCGTGGCCATCGCCTGCTCCAGCAGCCCCGCCGCGCGGACCTTCGCGGGGTCGTCGGTGGCCAGCGCGAACGGGTAGTCCAGGCTCAGCAGCCCCTCGCTCGGGTAGATCGCGCTGGCCGGCGCCGCCGGGTTGCCCTTGTTGTACTTCCACACGGCCTGCTCGGGCACGATCACCATCGGCGCGCGGCCGTGCAGGTCCCGATGGAAGCTGGCGAACAGCGCCTGCGGCGTGGGCGACAGGCTGTTCTGCACGTTGCGGACGATCTGCGTGAAGATCGGGACGGCGTTCGGGTCGCCCTGCAGCAGCATCCGGGTCATGACGACCGCGCCGATGCCGCCGGCGTTGCGGTTCGGGTCGAGGATCTGCAGGTGCACCGAGTCGGCGGGGAGCATGTCGTTCTTGCTCACCGCGCCCGCCGCGAGCGCGTCCGTGGCCTTCAGGAGCATGTCCCACGTCGGGCGGATGCCCTGGCTGTGCATCTTCGTGGCGAACGAACGGGAGGTCGCGGCCACGATCGGCGTACGCGCCACGGACGTCGGCGTCAGCTGGACGCTGGTGGCGCCCTTGATGGAGCTGTGTACGAGCGTCACCCACAGGGAGGAGTCCGGGATCCACACGTCCGGGTCGCTCAGGCCGGGTACCGAGCCCTGGCCGGACAGCACCGTCGCGGTTCCGGCGGGGTCGGCCGACTTGACCGTGACCTTGACACACTTGTCGTCGACCGAATGCCGTTGCTGGTTGAAAGTATCCGAGATGTCGTTGATGGCGGGGGCGATCTCGGGCGCCGCAGCGACGTTCAGATCGATTCCGCCGCTGCCACCGCAGCCACGGCTGTCGGCGAGCGCGTAAACGCCCGCGCCGAGCAGAATCGCCAGCCCGATCGCGCCCGCGAGTGGGCCCATCAGCGTGCTGAGCGTACGGCGCCGTGGCGCGCGCCGGCGTCCCTCGCCGCTGCCCGATCCACCGTGGCCTCCACCGCGCCCACCGCCGTGACCGCCGTGGCCGGATCCGCCCTGGCCGTGGCGGGGACCCTCGTCGTATCGCTCCGACCCGTAGCCGCCACCGGCGGGCCCGCCCTGGCCGTACCCGCCCGCAGGCGGCCGGCCGGCCTCGTGCCCACCAGGCCCGTAGCCGCTGGGGCTGCCCTGCCCGTATCCGGCCCTGCCCTGGCCTGCCGGTCCGTGCTCACCGGAGACCGGACCCGTGTACCCGTACCGCTCCCACTCGGACGCCGCGCTGTTCGGGGGGCGGCCACCGCCCTGCCGGCCGTACGGCGGGGGCTCGGGCGGGCCGTACCCGCCCTGGTCATCGCGCGGCGCGAAGGGACCGCGGTCGCCGGAGCCGCCCTGGCCGGATCGGGCCGGGGGATAGGGATCCCCGTCGCCGGGCGACCCGCCCGTGGGCATCTCCTTGCGGCGACGTCCGCTCACGGTTTCCCTCGTTTCGCGATGGTTTGGGGGAGCTGTAGAGCGGAACTTTAGCCCCCACGTGAGGCGGTCACCAAAAGACCCGCTGCAGAAAAAATCGCAGGTCACACGTTCGCAACATGACAGCGAAGCTTGCCGCGGCGTCAAGAACGGGCGGTCGAGTCTCCTGACAGAACTTGACTGCGGGGGTCGCCGGGACGCGTCGATTCATAGTTCGGCCGACCTGAGGCCGTTCTCAGGAACGTCGGGCAGAGTGGCACCGAGCACGGAACAGGGAGGCCGGATGACCGATGTGGTGACCGCGGCGGACGAGGCGCGGGTTCGCCCCGAACGCCGGCGACGGGGGAGACGGATGCTCGCGTGGTTCCTGGTGGCCTGCTGGGCCCTGTGGGCGGCCGGGCGCCTCGCGGGCATCGACCGGACGGGGCTCCTCTCGCCGGTGCTCATCCCGGCGATGGCCGCCGTGCCGTACGCCGCCGTCGGTACGTTCATCCCGCTGGTGGCCGCGCTCGTCAGCCGCGACCGCGCGGCCATCGCCGTCGCGGCGGTCGTCATCGCCCTGTTCGCGTGCATCGCGCTGCCCCGGTCGTTCGGCGGGCCGCAGCCGGACGCGAAGGGGCCCGAACTGCGGGTTCTCACCGCCAACCTCAGGTTCGGCCTGGCCGGCGACGCGTCACTCGTCGACCTCGTACGCCGCACGCGCGCCGACGTGCTCAGCGTCCAGGAGTTCACGCCCGACGCCGCACAGCGCCTCGACGAGGCCGGGATCGCCAGGCTCCTCCCGTACCGCGTGCTCGACCCGCGGCGCGGGCCCGAGGGCAGTGGCCTGTACGCCCGCTACCCACTGACGGCGCTGCCCTCCCTCGGGCCGACGACGTTCGCCATGCCGAGTGCGACGCTGGCCGTGCCCGGCATCGCGCCCGTACGCCTGACGGCGGCGCACCCGCCCGCGCCGCTCGGCCCCGACATCGCCCGGTGGCGGCACGACCTCGGAAAGGTCCCGCCGGCCACCCCGGACGGGCAGGTCTCCATCGTGGCCGGCGACTTCAACGCCTCGCTCGACCACGCGGTCCTGCGGAAGATCATCGGTAGCGGCTTCACGGACGCCGCCAACGCGACCGGGCAGGGCCTCAACCCGACGTTCCGCCCCTTCCCGCCGATCACCATCGACCACGTACTCGCCGACCGGCGCTGCGCGGTGCTGGGAGTGAAGGTGTTCTTCCAGCCCAAGAGCGACCACCGGGCGCTGTTCGCGACGCTGCGGCTCCCCTGACCCAGGGCGTGTCTGACAGATCCCTGTCCGGCCGCGCGCCGCTCGCCACGGACGCGATCTGTCAGACACGCCCCAGCCGGGCCACGATACTGACGTCATGGCCCGCCTCATCACCGTCACCGACCCCGACGACCCGCGCCTCGCCGACTACACGCGGCTGCGCGACGTGAACCTCCGCAAGAGCCTGGAGGTCGAGCACGGGCTGTTCATGGCGGAAGGCGAAAAGGTCATCCGGCGGGCGATCCAGGCGGGCCACCCGGTGCGGTCGCTGCTGATGGCGCGGCGCTGGGTCGAGCCGCTGGCCGACGTCCTCGGTGACGCGCCCGTCTACGTCGTCGACGACGCGGTGGCCGAGGCCGTCACCGGGTTCGTCGTGCACCGGGGCGCGCTCGCCTCCATGGGGCGCCGCGTGCTGCCGGAGGTCGCAGACGTCCTCGCCGGGCCCGCGCGGCGGATCCTCGTGCTGGAGGACCTCGTCGACCACGGCAACGTCGGCGCGATCTTCCGCTGCGCGGCGGCGCTCGGCGTCGAGGCCGTCATCCTGTCGCCACGCTGCGCCGACCCGCTGTACCGCCGGTCGGTCAAGGTCTCGATGGGCGCGGTGTTCGCGATCCCGTACGCCCGCATGGAGCGCTGGCACGACGGGCTGAAGGAACTGCGCGAGGCCGGGTTCGGCCTGCTCGCCCTGACGCCGGACCAGTCGGCGACACCGCTGGACACCGCGCCGCTCGGCGAACGCGTCGCCCTCATGCTCGGCGCCGAGGGCGACGGATTGTCCTCACAGTGGCTCGACGCCGCCGACCACCCGGTGTGCATCCCGATGAGCGGCGGCGCGATGGACCTTGGCGTCGACTCGCTGAACGTCGTCGCCGCCGCGGCCATCGCCTGCCACGACCTGATGCGCGCTTAGGGCGTGCCTGACAGCGGATTTGTCAGACACGCCCTTAGGGCGTGTCCGGTGGATCTTCAGCCTGCTGCGCGACGCCGAGGCGGCGCCTCGCCGCGTTGTCGTCGGTCGCCGACCAACACCGGGTCGACTCCCTCCTCCGCCTTGCGAGGCATCCACCTGGACGCCGCTCGCGACGGCCAAGATCCACCGGACCCGCCCTTGGTCCTCAGCTCAGCTGGCGCGGAAGCGGCCGGCCTGCTTGCGGGTCTTGCGGTGCGCGCCCTTCTGCAGGGCGACCTTGCCGGTGGCCTTGCCGAGACGCACCTGCGTCAGCAGCAGCGAGAACGCCACGAGCAGCGCGGCCAGCCAGGCGGCCTGCGTGCTGGCCAGCTGGTTGAAGCTCAGCTCGTCCGAGCCCTCGGCGCTGTTGCGCATCGACTGGGAGTTGCCGACCGGCTGCACGGTCGTCGTCGTCGGCTCCGGCGCCGTCGTCGGCGGCTGCTGCGTGATCGGCGGGAGCACGGCCCCACCGTTGTTTCCCGTGGTGGTCGTACCGGTGCCCGAGGGCGGGATCGAGCCCACGTTGCTGGTCGAACCCGACCCGACGGAACCCGTCGACCCACCGCTCGTGCCGCCGGTCGACGGCGGCGTGGTCTTCTTCTTGACCGTGATCGAGAACGGCTTGGCGTCGACCGTCTTGACGATGTTGGCAGCCTCGGCGTGCCCCTCAGCGAGGATCTTGCCGCTGGTCAGGTCGGACGGGATGGTCATGGTGATCGCGAGCCGCACGGCCTTCGTCAGGCTGTCGTAGTCGAGCACCTTGCTCTTGTTCTTGTCGAAGATGAGCTTGGCGTGCGTGCCCTCGATGCTGACCGTGATCGTGGTCGGCGCCTCGCCGGACGCCGAGACCTGCGGCGTGACGATCAGGTCCACGTCGTAGCTATGGCCGGGCTCCACCAGCTTGGGCATGTGCGTGAACGCGGCGGCCAGTGTCGGCGTCGGCGGAGGCGGAGGAGGTGTCGTGCCGCTGCTGCTGTCATCGCCGCCGCCGCCGACGGTCGGAGAAGAGCTGGGCGACGTCGACGCGGGAGGCGACGAGGTGGCGGGCGACGTCGGCGACGTGGCGGGCGCCGTCGGAGATGGCGACGAGGACTGGCTTGGACTCGGTGAGGGGGTCGGAGTCTCGTCGGCCATGACCGGCATGGCCCCGGTTATCAGTACGACTCCGGCACCCAAACTGATGACCAGCGGGTTTCGAATGGATCGCGCGAGCACCGCTCAACAACCTCCCCATCGCATCGCCTGCGTCAAGCTTCACGCGGGTTTACCCCACGGGTCAGGTAAGAATCATGCGACCACGTCACGGCCGATCTATCAACCGAACTAAGGGAGTTATATCGCAGTTGCGTCAAATGTTCTCTTCGTGCAGTCCGCTGATCTCCTCGCGCGGCGCCCATGCCTGGTACACACCCAGGTCGACTTTCTCCAGGCCAAGGGTGGTGGCGACGGGTCCGCGACCGCCCGCGTACTCCAGTCGAACCCAGCCTTCATGTTCGCCGATCACCGTGAAGGGCTCGCTACGCCACGTGCACCGGGTGCGTACGTAGCGCAACCCGTCGACCTCGTTCTCGGCGACGACGCGCAGGAATCGGCCGGCCCGAATCTCGTTGAAGCCGTCGGACGGCGTCGACGTGTAAAGCCGGACTTCACCGTCGACACCGGGTACGGCGTCGTAGTCCGCGTCGCGCCAGCGTGCGACGAAGCCATCCCTGATCACTCGGAATCCCCCCAGACCATCCGGTCCGCGTCATAGCGTGCGACGAAGCGTTCCGAGCCGTCACTGCCGATGGCGTACATCTCGGAGCCGTGCGGGACGCGCAGGCTGTCGACCTTGTACTCGCGGATGCTGCCGCCGCTGCCCGGCGCGAACCCGTCGCCCGAGAACGGCGGGGTCTCCACGACCCAGCCGCTGTCGCCCCAGGTGCGCAGCGCGTCCTCGGCCTGCCCGCCGAACGGCGTGCGGTAGAGGGCGGCGCGGTAGGCCGGCCAGCGGATGATGTGCACCTCGGCGTCGTCCATGGAGAACGCCGACCCCTCGCTCAGCAGGCCGAGCGACTCGTAGAGCCGGCTCGGCGTCCCGAGGTCGACGACGTCCTGGACGCGGTGCACGAAGCCGGCCACCCGGTCGTAGGCCTGCTCGAGGTACCAGGCGACCTGCGTGTGCGGAACGACCTTCTGCATGACCGTCCACGGGCCGGTCAGCGAGTCCGGCAGGTCCGCGTCGTCGAGGCCGTCGTGCTGCGCCGGCCCGGCGTCGAGCTCCTGCGCGGGCGCGGGCGGCGGCACCTCCACGGGCGTCTCCACCGGTGGCGGGACCTCGCCCTGGGGGAGCGGTACGTCGGCGGGCGGGGCCACCGGCTCGCGGGGCCGGTCGGCGATCGCGCTGACCAGCGTACGGATCTGGTCGCCGGACAGGGACACCTCGATGGGCGTGCCCGGGTTGACCGACACCGCCCAGTCGTGGTCGGGCCAGGCGGTGAGCAGCTCGGCGAAGGTCGGCATCACGAAGCCGGTCGTGCCGACCGCGGCCTTCATCCAGTCGAACGAGGTGAAGGCGAGCACCGACGCGCGCCCGCGTACCGGCACCGCCGACCACGGGAACGACGGGTCGCCGGGCGGCGTCTGCACCGCCGGTGGGGTGCGGCTCCAGACCGGCAGGAACACCGCCGTGTCCAGGAGCACCTTCACGAGCATCTCGTGGTCGGCGCGGATGTCGAACATCTGGCGCTCGGCGTCGCTCTGCGCCGGGAAATCACGCGCCAGCAGCGCGGCCGCCTCGGCGTCCACCCGGTGGGACATCTCCACGATCGCCTGGCCGGGGATCGAGGCGCCGATCGCGGTACCGCCGTTGACGACCAGCTCCAGCGACGGGTCCGGCCAGAAGCGCAGGACCTTCGCCAGGTCGGACAGGACGAACTGGCGGCCGCCCAGGGCGTCGCGCATCCGGCCCGGCCCGGTGAACAGCGGCACCGTGCGCCGGCCGCCGAACTCCTCGACGTACCACTGGAAGCCCGGCCGTCCCGGTCCGAGCATGAGGTCGCCGTCGTCGACCATCGGCACCCAGATCTGGCGTACGCCCAGCAGCGTACGCAGGAAGGAGTCGCGGTCGCCGCGCGCGGCGGCCTCCCCGAGGGTGCGCTCCTCCTCGTCGAGCGGGGTGAACTCGGCGTCCTGGGTGATGTGCAGGATCACCGGTATGTCGTCGTTGACCGGAGCGTCGTGCGGCACGGTCGTCTCCAGCAGCGGCCCCTGCTCCGGAACCGGCAGGGGAGCGACCTCCTCGATCGGTCCGGACATGGGGGGCAGCGGAGGCATGCCCTCCGGCGGGATCGGCGGGCCGTCGTGGGCCGGCACCGGGAGGAAGCCGTCGTGGATCGTGACGGACGCGTCATCCTCCTCGGGGAGCTGTGGAACCGCGGACGGGTGCACGCCGTTCTGAAGAGAGGACGGCGGCACGCCGTCGTGGAACGTCGAGGGAGGTACGCCGCCCGGCGGCGGCATGCCCTCACGCTGCGGCATGCCCTCATGCTGGGGGACCGGCTCCTGCAGGGCGGGCTGCTGCTGCAGGGGTGCGGGCTCGGACTGCGACGCGGGCATGTTGCTCGAGGTGAGTTGACCGATGAACCACGCAGGCAGATAGCCCTCGATGGGCAGCCCGGAGTTCACCGCGAGCCACCACTCCTGGTCCGGCCACGAACGGGCCATCTCCAGGAGCGTCATGTGCACGAAGTTCTGATAACCGGAGCCCAGACAGGCGCGCGCGGCCTCCCCCGAGGTGTACGCGAGCACGTGCGTACGCCCCTCGCGGGTGTTGGTCGGCCACGTGAACCCCGGTGGGCTCGCCGTGGCCGGGTCGGCATCGCCCGGTGGTAGCGGGACGAAGAGCTCCGCACTGTTCACGAGTGCGAAGTAGGTGTCCTGGTCACCGTCCCGAAGCGCGTCGCGGAGCTGGTGCTCGAGTTGGGTCGCCGGCTCCCATGCGTCGGTCAATGTCGCCACCCCCCGGAAGCTCGATGGAGGCGTCCACCGTACCCGGATGAAACCGGCGGTGCGGCGGAGTATGAGGAGTCAAGAGGGTTGTCGACGGGTTTCACCTCGCCAGGTGGTGGAGCGCGGCCAGCAGCCGGTCGATGTGGGCGTCAGTGGTTCCGATGCCGAAACTGGCCCGAAGTGCGTTGCCGTCGCCGCTCCCGCAGTCGCCCGAAGCGCCGCCGAGCAGCCGACGTACGAGGGGGTGTGCGCAGAACCTCCCGTCGCGTACGCCGATGCCGTAGCGGTCCGACAGCGCGGTCGCGACGGTACGCGCGTCGAGGCCGTCGACGACGAACGACACGATGCCCACGCGCGGCACGTCCTCGCCCCACAGTGTGAGCTCGCGCACGCCCGGGATCGCGGCCAGGCCCGTACGGAGCCGGTGGAGCAGGCGCTCCTCCTCGGCGACGAGCGTGCCCCAGCCCGCGAGCGCCTCGCACGCCGCGGCCAGCGCGACGACGCCGAGGACGTTCGGCGTACCGGCCTCATGCCGCTGCTGCGGGTCGGCAGACCAGGTGACCTGCTCGCCCACACCGGCGGTCGCCCCGCCGCCGTACAGGTACGGCTCCGCCGCGCGCAGCCAGTCCGGCCGCCCGACGAGGCAGCCGGCCCCGAACGGCGCGTACAGCTTGTGCCCGGAGAACGCCACGTAGTCGACGTCCAGCGCGGCCATGTCGAACGGCCGGTGAGGGACGTACTGCGCGGCGTCGACCGCGATCCGCGCGCCGTGCTCGCGCGCGACCCGCGCCAGCCCGGCGACAGGCCACAGCTCGCCGGTCACGTTGGAGGCCGCGGTGACGACCAGCAGGCGCGGCCCGGCCGGCGCCTCACGCAGGGCCTCGCCCGCCGACGCGACGGCCGCCGACGGCGAGGACGGGGCGGGCAGGCGTACGACGCGGTGGCCGCGCTGCCAGGGGAGCAGCGTCGCGTGGTGCTCGGACTCGAAGACCACCACGGTGGCGCCGCGCGGCACGGCGTGCGCGAGGAGGTTCATGGCGTCGGTGGTGTTGCGGGTGAAGACGACCGCGTCGCGCTGCCAGGCGCCGACGAACGCCCGTACGGTCTCCCGAGCCGCCTCGTAGCGGTCGGTCGTGACCTGGGAGGCGTACCCGGCGCCGCGGTGGACGCTGCTGTAGTACGGCAGCGCCGCGTCCAGCGCGTCGCGCACGGCCTCGAGACAGGGCGCGCTCGCGGCGTAGTCGAGGTTCGCGTACGGGAGGGTCCCGCCGCCGGCGATGGGGACCGAGACGCCCTCGCCGACGACACGGAGCGAGGTTCGGGCGATCGGAGAGAGGTCGATGACAGCGGACATGGCGCGCCCTCCAGCGGGGACCAGGGACCCCACGAGGGGTCCGCGCTTGTCGGGCACGGTCGTGCCTGACCTGGTCATCACCCGGGGCACCCCGCCACGGACGGAGGGTTGCCGGCCAGCTAGCCGGGGCTTGTCGCTGACACTCGTGACCTGAGCGGAAGTATAGGGCACGCGCTTCGGGAGGTTCGAGGCGCATGAGACGGGCCCCGTCGCGGTGCGAACGGGGCCCATTTCTTATGGATTGTCGGGGAAGCCGTACTCAGGGCGGCTCAGCGGGCTCGGCGGGGGGCCCGTCGGCGGACCGGTCGGCGGGCCCGTCGGGGGATCGGTCGGCGGCCCGTGCGACGGGATGATCGGCGTCGGGATCGGGTGCGATCCCGACGGGTGCGGGTGCGGGATGACCGGCGTGGTCGAGCGCCCACCCGTGTAGACCGACGGCGGGCCGAACGACTTCGGCGGCAGGCCACGGTCGGCCTGCACGATGTACGTGCGCCAGATCTTGGCCGGCAGGTCGCCACCGTAGGAGGAGTACCCGGGGATGTTCAGCGGCTTGTTGTCGCTGCGGAAGATCCCCACCGAGGCGGCCATCTGCGGGATGAACCCGTTGAACCAGATCTGCTTGCCGTCGCTCGTGGTCCCCGTCTTGCCGGCGGCGTTGCGGTCGGGCAGCGAGGCGTTCACGCCGGTGCCCGCGTCGACGACCCGCTGCATCGCGTACGTCGCGTCGCGCGCCACCGTCGGGCTGAACACCTTCTTGCCTTCCTCGTCCGGCCTCCGCACCTTGCCGTCGCGGTCGGTCACCGTCTTGAGCACGTGGGGCGCGTGGTAGACGCCCTCCGAGGCGAACGAGGCGTACGCGGCGGCCTGCTGCTCGACGCTGACATCCGCGACGCCCAGCGGGAGCACCGGCGCGTCCTTGTGCGCCTCGAGCTGGCTCGCCGGGATGCCGAGATCCTCGGCCGTAGCCACCACCTTGTCGAGCCCGATCTTCTGCCCGAGGTTGATGTACGCGGTGTTGATGGAGTTCTGCGTCGCCGTGACCAGGTTGACCATGCCGAAGTTCTCGTTCTGGTCGTTGTGGATCGGCGTGCCGGCGAACGTCTGCGGCGAGCTCCCGTCCACGTAGGTGTTCAGCGACTCGCCGTCCTTCAGCGCGGCGGCCAGGACGTACGGCTTGAAGCCCGAGCCCGCCTGCACCTTGGCGTCGAAGGCGTTGTCGAACGACTGGTCGATGTAGTCCCGTCCGCCGTAGAAGGCGGTCACCTCGCCGTTCGTCGGGTCGATCGCCATGAGGCCGACCATGACCTTCTTCGGCGTGCCCACCGGCAGGTTGGTCTCGACCGCCTGCTTGGCGGCGGCCATCCGGTCCTTGTCGAACGTCGTACGGACCTTCAGCCCACCCATGTTGATCTGGTTGTCGGTGTAGCCCATCCGCCGCAGCTCGGCCTTTGCCTGGACCACCATGTAGCCCTTGTTCCCCGCGTAGATCGACCGCCGGGGCTGCTTGTGCGGCTCGGGGAAGGTCATCGTCGCGGCCTGCGGGGCCGTGATGGACTGCATCTGGACCATGCCTTGCAGCACGTACCGCCAGCGCGCCTGCAGGTAGCCGCGCGCGCCCGGGACCGAAAGATCACCCGCGTACGTCGGCACCTGGATCGCCGCCGCCAGGTAGGCGCCCTCGGCCGGCGTCAGGTCCTTGACGTTCTTGCCGTAGTACGCCTGCGCGGCCGACTCGATCCCGTACGCGTCGCGCCCGAAGTAGATGGTGTTGAGGTACTGCTGGAGGATCCAGTCCTTGTTCTTTTCGCGCCCGACCTTGAGCGCGATCATGACCTCTTTCAGCTTCCGGCTCGCCGTACGCTGCTGGCTCAGGCCGCTGTAGTAGTTGCGGACCATCTGCTGGGTGATCGTCGACCCGCCCTGCAGCGAGCCGCCCGTCAGCGTCGCCCACACCGCACGCGCCGAGCCCTTCACGGACACGCCCGAGTCGCTGTAGAAGCTGCGGTTCTCCGCCGAGATGACGGCGTCGCTCACCGGCCGCGGGACGGCGGCCAGCTGCACCGGCCTGCGGTCGAACTCCCCGCTGCGCGCGATGACCGACTTACCGTCGCTGTAGAGGAACACCGACTGCTGCGCCTTCGCCGCCGGCTGCGTCGTGCTGGGGATCGGCGTCATCAGGTAGACGACGATGAAGCCGGCGACCGGGATCAGAAGCAGCAGGCCCAGGAGGTAGCACGCGCGCCGCGTGTACTTCGCCCGCCGACTGCTCGGTCGGCGCCCGCCCTTCCGCGGCTTACCAGGCCCGCCGGGGCCACCTGAGCCGGGACCACTTGAGCCGGGACCACCGGGCTTACCGGGGTCGCCTGCGCCGGGGCCGGTCGGCCCGCCTGACGCTGAGCGTGCCGTGCGCGCGGCTGCCGCCGCGGCGACGTCCACGCCGCCGCCGTCGGACATCGTCTCGTCCACGCCACGTGATCCGGGTGCGGACTCGCTGACGGTCTCGTCGTCGGCGGCGGGATCGCCATAGGCCGCGTCGCGATACGAGGAGTCGTCGTAGGACGTGCCGTCGAACGAGGAGTCGTCGTAGGAGGAATCGTCATAGGACGTGTCGTCGTAGGACGAGCCGCCAGGGGCATCGTCCGGCGGCACGAGCCTCGGCCGGGGTACGTCCACGGCCGTGGCGTCCGAGGCCCGGTCGCTGTCCGGCAGGCCGTCGCGCTCGCCATCGTCGAAATACTCGTCGAGCCGGGCCGACAGCCGGGCCGCGTCGTCGTCCTCGCTCGAAGAGGCGCCCGCGCTGAATCCCTCGAGGTAGGCCTCGCTGGCCCCGAACTCGTCCGCATAGGACCCGCTGGCGGCGAGCCCGTCCGCGCGTCTCGTCCGCCTCGTCCGCGGCGGAGTCCTCCGCGTCGAAGTCGTCCACGGGAGAGTCCCTCAAGTCGAACTCGTCCACGGTGAACTCGCCGTCCGCGGCCTCGGCCACGTCCTCGTCCTCCGACCCGGCGTTTTCCGTCGCCGCATCCACCGGCGCCGCGTCCGTCGACTCCAGGTCGGCGAGACCCGTCTCGTCATGCTCATCATGGGCCGCCACCACGTCGGCGTCTTCCGACTCCGCGTCCAGCGACCCCGTGTCCTCCGACTCTGAGTCGGCGACACCCTCGTCGGCGGGACCCGCCTCGCCCGGCCGCGTCTCGGCGGCCTCGGCCGTCTCAGCGGCCGTTTCACCGGTCGCCTCGTCGGGCGTCACGGCGTCGGGCTCGGGCCCGCCAGAGGCGGGGGAGTCATCTGCGTCCGCGGTGTTCTCGGCCGTTACGTTCTTCGCGGTGTCGTCTCGCGCGTCGATTTCGGCCTCCGGCGCCGTGTCGGCGTCCGTGTCAGAGGCGGGCGGCGGATCCACGTCGGGAACGTCGCGCTGCGTTTCGCCTTCGTGGTCTTCCGGTATTCCGGACATATGGGACTCCCCGGCCCCCTTGCCGTGCTTGTCGGTGTTCACTCATCCCCCGTGACCTGCCGGAGTCCCGCGAAATAACCCGAGGGGTGCGGTTGATCCATTCAACCGTGTAGGGCGTCCGGGGTCTCAGCGATCCTAAGCCAAATCCGCTAAGGATTTCGTTAGGCGGAGGCGAGTACCGTACCGAGAAGTCGGGCGACCTCGCGTGCCACCGCGTCGCGTCCCGGGGCGAGATATTTCCTGGTGTCCACGACGGCCGGGTCGCCGGAAAGATAACCGCGCACGGCATCGGTGAAGACCTTGTTGACATGGGTCGCGATATTGACCTTCGTGATGCCGGCGGCGACCGCGCGTGTCAGGTCGTGGTCGGGGACGCCCGACGACCCGTGCAGCACGAGAGGCACCGGGACGGCCTCCCGCAGCGCGGCGATCAGGTCCAGGTCGACCGCCGCCGTACGGTCCGTCATCGCGTGCGAGGTCCCGACCGCCACGGCGAGGGCGTCCACGCCGGTGGCCTCGACGAAACGCGCGGCCTCCGCCGGGTCCGTACGCGCGCCGGGCGCGTGCACGCCGTCCTTGCCGCCCACCTCGCCGAGCTCGGCCTCCACCCAGACGTCGCGCTCGTGGCAGTACGCGGTGACCTCGGCGGTCGCCGCGACGTTGCCCTCGTAGTCGAGCGCCGACGCGTCGTACATGACCGAGCCCAGGCCGATCTCGACTGCCTCCTTCACGAGGTCCGCGCTCGTCGCGTGGTCGAGGTGGACCGCGACCGGCACGTCGGCGGCGCGCGCGGTGGCGAGGGTCGCGAGCGCGATGGGTTCGAGGGCGCCGTGATAGCGCACGCAGTTCTCGCTGATCTGCAGGATGACCGGCAGCCCGGCCACCTCGGCGCCGGCGATCAGCGCCTCGGCGTGTTCGAGCTGGATCACGTTGAACGCGCCGATACCGGTACCGCCCGCGGCGGCGACTATCTCTCCTGCGGTTGCGAGAGGCATGTACGGAATCCTTCGTAGGCGGCGGGGTCGTAGGACCCCGCGACAGGGGACAGGACGGCGGCGGCCGACAGCGCCACGGCGTCGTTGAGCAGTGCCGGCCAGGGCGTGCCGACGCCGGCCGCGAGTGCGGCGACCACGGCGTCGCCCGCGCCGGTGGGGTTGCCCGAGACGACCTCGGGCGGCGCCGTACGGTGGACGCCGTCGCCGGTCACCGCGAGCAGGCCCTCGGCACCGAGCGAGACGACGACCGTGCCACCGGCGCGAAGGGCACGCGCACCCGCGACCGGGTCGTCGGTGCCGGTCAGCGCGGCGAGCTCCTCGGCGTTCGGCTTGACCGCCCAGGCGTACGGCGCGGCGCGGCGCAGCGGCTCGCCGGAGGTGTCGACGATGACCGGCGCGTCGTACGCCGCGGCGAGGCGCGCGACCGCGTCCTCATCCAGGCCCGGCGGCAGGCTGCCGGAGATCACCAGGACGTCGGCGTCCGGCACGCGCGCGACCAGCGCCGACCAGTCGTCAAGAGAGATCACCGGGCCGGGCTCGTTGAGGAGGGTCGCGGACCCGCCGTCCACCAGGGTCACGGTCCGGCGGGTCTCCCCGGCGCACGGCACCAGGTCGTGCGCGATCCCGGCGGCGTCGAGGTCGGCGCGTACGGCGTCGCCGGTCGCCCCGCCCGCCAGGCCGAGGACGAGCACCTCGTGCCCGAGGGCGGCCAGCACCCGCGCGACGTTCACGCCCTTGCCGCCCGCGCGCGAGTGCACCGAGCGCACGCGGTGCGCGTGCCCAGGGCGAAGCTCCGGCAGCTCGTACGTGATGTCGAGCGCCGGATTGGGCGTGACCGTGACGATCACACCGTGACCACCTTGCGTACGCGCAGGTCCTCGTCCAGGACCAGGAGGTCGGCGCGGAGACCTTCGGCGATCGCGCCGCGGTCGGTCAGGCCGAGCAGCGCCGCGGGCGTGGTCGACGCGAGGCGTACGGCCTCGTCCGGCGCGAGACCGGAGTCGAGCACCGCGCGGCGGAACACGGACGCCGACGTCGCCGTACTGCCCGCGATCGAACCCCCGTCGGACAGCCGCGCGACGCCGTCCTCCACCTCGACCTCGAGCCCGCCGAGCTCGTACGCGCCGTCGCTCATGCCCGCGGCCGCGATGGCGTCGGTGATCAGCGTCGTACGCGCGGCGCCGGCGGTACGCGCGACGTGCGCCACGATCGCGGGGTGCAGGTGCACGCCGTCGCCGATGAGTTCCAGCACGACCTCCGGCGCCTCCAGCAGCGCGAGGATCGGGCCCGGATCGCGGTGGTGCAGCGGGCGCATCGCGTTGAACAGGTGGGTGGCCACCCGAGCGCCGGCGCGCGCCGCCTCGGCGGCGATCTCGTAGCTCGCGTCGGTGTGGCCGACGGCGGGCAGCGCGCCCGCGTCGCGTACCTGCCGCAGCGCGTCCAGCCCGCCGTGCAGCTCCGGTGCGATCGTGACCATCCGTACGTGCGGGACCTTCAGCAGCCGGCCGGCCAGGGTACGGTCCGGGTCGCGCAGCAGGGTGGGGTCGTGCGCGCCCTTGCGTTCGGCGGACAGGAACGGTCCCTCGTAGTGGATCCCGGCGACCAGGCCGTCGTCGGCCAGGTCGGCCAGCACGAACGCCCGGCGTTCGAGGTCGTCGGGCGCGGCCGTGACCAGGCTTGCCACGAGCGTGGTGGTGCCGCGTTCGCGGTGGAAGGCCGCGGCGCGCGCGCACTCGTCCGGGTCGGCCGAGTCGAACGACGCGCCACCCCCGCCGTGGCAGTGGATGTCCACGAAGCCGGGGACGATCATGTGGCCGTGCAGGTCGGAATCTGCTGGGCCCGTGCCGACGGCCGTGATGAGGCCGTCCTCGACCGACACCCAGCCGGGTTCGAGTACCCCCGTGGGGGTGATGACCTTGTCCGCGCTCAGCACCGTCATTGCCGCTCCAACAGGTCGCGTGCCCAGAGTCCGGCGCCCACACACCCGGCCTCGTCCCCGAATCTGGCCGTGGTCAGCCGCGGCCTGCGGTGGAACGTCAGCCGCCGGTCGAGATCGGCGGCGAGCGGCTCGAGCAGCAGGTCGCCCGCACGTGACAGGCCGCCGCCGATGACGATCACCTCGGGGGCCACCAGTGCGGTCGCGGCGGCCAGCGCCGAACCCAGGAAGGCGACCGTCTCGTCCCACACCGCGCGCGCGTCCGCGTCGCCCTCGGCCACCAGCGCGGCGACCTCACCGGCGCCGGCCTCCCGGCCCGTACGCCGGGCGTAGCGGCGCGCGATCGCGGGTCCGGAGGCGACGGCCTCGAGGCAGCCGGTGCCGCCGCAGACGCACGGCTCGTCGGAGCCCACCGGCATGTGCCCGATCTCCCCGGCATATCCGTTGCCGACGCACAGGTGGCCGTCGATCACCATCGACGCGGCGATGCCCGTGCCGATCGGCATGACCATGGAGTTGCGCGTGCCGCGTGCCGCGCCGAGCCGCAGCTCGGCGGTGCCACCGGCGCGTACGTCGTGCCCGACCGCGACCGGTAGCCCGGTGCGCTCGTGGATCAGGTCGCGGAAGGCGACGTCGTTCCAGCCGATGTTCTCCGACCAGACCGCGACGCCGCGCTCGTCGTCGACGATGCCCGGTACCGCGATGCCGACGGCCTGCGGGGTACCGGCCTGGGCGACCAGCTCGGCGACTGCGTCCAGGACGGCCGGGACGGCGGCGGTCCCGTGCGGGGTCGGCCTGCGTACGCTGGCGGCGCGCTCGAGGTCGCGGGTCATGACCGCGCCCTTCATGGACGTGCCGCCGACGTCGAGCGCGACGATCATGAAAGGATGATCGAGCGCGTAAGCGAGCGCGGGTGGTCCGGGTCCAGGCCCCTGGCGCGCGCGTGCGCGACGGCGAGACGCTGGGCGACGATCAGGTGGGCCATTGGGTCCAGCCCACTGGTCGCGTACGTGGCGCCGGTCGCGGCGACGTCCTCGGCGAGACCGTCCGGCGGGGTGCCGAAGACCCAGGTCAGCCGGCCCGGCTGGGCGATGCTGATCGGCCCGTGGCGGTATTCCATCGCGGAGTAGGCCTCGGTCCACAGCTGCGCGGACTCGCGCGCCTTCAGCGCCGCCTCTTCGGCCAGGCCGATGGTCCAGCCCCGGCCGAGGAAGCTGATCTGGTCGGCGTCGATCCATTCGGTCCGCAGCGGCTCGGCCAGCGCGCGCTCGGCGTCGTCGGCCGGTACGGATTCACCGAGGGAGGCGCGCAGCAGGGCCAGCGTGCTGGTGGCGAACCTCGTCTGCACGACCGATCGCTCGTCGGCGAACCCGAGCACGATGGCCCGTGTCCCCTCGGCGAACGCCGCGTCGGGGACGGCGGTGATCGCGGTCACCTCGGGCAGACGCTCTACGGCCTGGAGCACCTCGGTGGTCGTCCCCGACCGGGTGATCGTGAGATAGCGGTCGTAGTCCCGCCCGAAGGGGAACTCCGAGGCCGCGAACGCGTCGGTCAGACCGAGGCCCTTGCCCTCCCGCAGCGCGGCGTACGCCTGCGCCATGTAGAGCGACGTGCCGCAGCCGAAGACCGCGACGCGTTCGCCGTCACGCGGCAGCGCGTCGCGTACGTCGTCGAGCCGCGCGGCGGCCTCGCGCCAGCACGACGGCTGGCTCTCGATCTCGGCCTCGACCAGGTGGTCCGCCAACGCCGCCTCCACGGTTGCTCGTTAGTGCGCGAATCTTGCTCGCATCATGCACTAATGAACATATCCCCGCCAAGAGTGTGGCCGTGGAGCGGCCTCGCGGGCCAGGCTACGTCGCGTCGCGGTGGAGGTTGCGTTCGAGCAGCTCGAGGCAGTCGGAGACGCCGATCTCGCCGTCGCCGGCCACCGGCAGCCGCCCGTCGTCACGCGTGAGCCGGGTCAGCGCCCGGTCCATCGCGCTCTGCGCGGCGAAGAGGCAGGGCGTGCTGTAGATCGCCGCGCTCACGCCCAGCTCGTCCAGGTCGCCGAGCGAGAACCGCGGCGACATGCCGCCCGCGATCTGGTTGAACAGCAGCGGCTTGCCGCCCGTGACCGAACGGATCTTGCGGATCCACTCGGCGCTGCGCACGCCGTCGACCAGGATCACGTCGGCATCGGTGGCGGCCAGCGCCTCGGCCCTGCGCATGATCTCGGCCTCCTCGGTGGCGTCCGTACGCGCCACCACGACCAGGTCGCGCCGCGTCGCCAGGACCACGCGGAGCTTCTCGAGGTACTCCTCGAGCGGCAGGATCTGCTTGCCGCCGACGTGCCCGCAGCGCCGTGGCCGTTTCTGGTCTTCGATGATCACGCCGGACGCGCCGATGTCCTCGAGCTGCCGGACGACGTGGCAGGCCACCTCGGTGTCGACGTACCCGTCGTCGATGTCGACCAGAAGGTGGTGGCGGGGAAAGGCGCGGCGCAGGCGCAGAACGAAGTGCACCATGTCCGGCCAGGCGATGAACCCGATGTCGGGCAGGCCGTAGTGCGAGGCTGCGAACCCGAATCCGGACACGAAAAGCCCGTCGTAGTGCCGGGCCGCGACCGACGCCGAGAACATGTCGAACACCCCGATCAGAGGCGTGACCGAATCGGCGCGCACCGTCACTCTCAGTCGTGAACCCGGCCGCTGGTCGATCTCGCGCAAGGCCGGTGTGGGCAGGCTGGACGGCGTATTCATGTTTCCCCCGAGAAGACGTCGCGCATTGGTGAGCCACGCTAATAGATGTGCACTTAGCGTGAGCAGTGCGTTCGGTTAAATGTCTATGACCTTGACGCCATAGATTCGACGCGATGCCCTATCAACGCCCCTAATTCGGACATCTGTGACCTGGGGGTCTGTGGGGCGGGGCAGGTTACGAAATATTAACCGAATCACTAGTTTCGGTGGATCTATTGCCGTCGTTGCCCCATATTCGGGCGACCTGTACGCGCGCATCGCGCAGCCGTGATTTCCGTGCCGCTTCAAGGCTTTATCCGTGTCACTCATTGTGATAGTCAATGAGCGGTGTGCTGATGGCAGGCGCACCCCAACTTCCATCAAGCGAAGCCATGGAGTCCGTCATGCTCGTATGCATTCTCGCCGTCGTGGCGGCGGTCGGGGTCGTGGTCGCGGCCGCGCTGGTCTTCCGTGCCTTCGGGAGCGGCACGGACGATCGAGATCCCGGGGGCACGACCGCCGGACACGCGGGTTCGATGCTGTCGGCCTTCTTCCTCGTGGCGTTCGCCATCGCCATCGTCGTGCCCTGGACCACCGCGGACTCCGCCCGCCAGAACACCTACACCGAGAGCCACGAGATCGTCGAGGCCTACTGGGCGGCCTCCGCGCTGCCCGCGCCCACCGGCGGCCAGGTCCAGTCCGACCTGCGCGGCTATGTCCAGCTCCTGGTCGGCCGCGAATGGCGGCTCATGGCCGGCGGCCACCTCAGCGCCGAAGGCGAGGCGCGCCTCGACGCCCTCCGCAAGGAGGTCATGGATCTCCGCGTCGACAACGACGACCAGAAGGACGCCCAGGCCGCCGTACTGGACCACATCCAGGCGATGTCGGCCGCCCGCAGCCAGCGCGCGATGGACGCCAAGACCAGGCCGCCGATCGGGCTCCTCTGGGTCACGGTCCTCACCGGCCTCGTCGTCCTGCTGTTCCCCTTCCTGGCCGGCGCCCGCCCCCGCGGCGCGGCGATCGTGCCCCTCGGCGTGATGGCCGCGCTGCTCGGCCTCGGCATCTTCCTGATCTTCAACATCTCCCACGTCTTCAGCGGCGCCCTCCGCGTCCAGCCGGACGCGTACACGATCGCGCAGCAGGCGTTCCCTCAGATCCCCGAGAGCCGATGACCATGCGCACCGCCTCCGCCATCACCGCCGGAGCCCTCGCCGTCCTGGCCGCAGCCCCCGCCGAGGCCGCCGCCGTCACCCCCAACCACCCCGTCACCCAGGCGGATCCCGGTACGGGAACAGGCGGGGGAGAGCGGCACCCCGGCTTAACCCGCGACGCGGTCCGTTCCGCCATCGACGGCGCCCTCAACCTGGCTGGATTCGCCTCCGACCAGGCGATCGCGAGCGGCGTCCCCCACGGGCCCGCCCGCCCGTCCCCTGTGACACCCGCCAGGTCGTCGACAGCCGCGGCGTCTCATGGGTCCGTCCCCTCGTCTGCGGGAACGGCACCTCATGAGCCAGGCCGGTCGTCTGCGAGAGCCCGGTCATCTACAGAAGTGGCGCATCACGTGGCCGACGGCCCGGCGGCCTCCGGCTCCGAGCGCTCGGAGCCGACCGAGTCCGGCCGCTCGGCCCTCAGCGGAACGACCGCGACCACTTCCGGCGCCACCTCTCCGCAGGCGAGGGACGGCGCAGACGGCACGCTCTTACCTGGCGCCGTGGTGAGTACCGACGGGTCCGTGCGGGTGGGCGCTCGCGCCGGGGCGCGGGTGATGGCCGGGGGGATCGCGGACGTCGGCGCGCGGGCTTCGGCGGATGTGGTCGTGCCGCCGACCGCCGCCGATGAGGCGGACGGGCGGGCGGACACCGTGCTGGTCCGGCCGGTGCTCGGGGTCGGGCTCACGATCTGCCTCGACGTCGACGTTCTGCGCCTGGTGAGGCTCCACCTTTATCTCGGTGGCTGCGCGCGTCGCCCGGCGCCGCCGCCTCCTCCGGTTCCCAAGCCGCCGCCGACGCCCAAGCCGCCGCCCCGGCCCCCGTCGCCGAAGCCACCGCCCGTCGGCGCGCCGGCGCCGGTCAGCCCGGTCCGTGCCGCCCCGGTGGTCCGCGAGGCGCCTCCCGCGCCGGCCGCGCACGTCCCGGCGGCGGTCGCCAAGCCCGCGCCCGCGCACCGGACGGTCCGCGAGGTCCGCGTGGCGGCCCCACATAAGAAGAAGGACCCGTTGGCCACGCTCATGGTCCTCGCCGTTCTCGTCGCGGTCATCGCGGCCGGTACAGGAATCGCCTTCGCCGGTGTCCGATAACGGCCGCGCAGGCGGGCGCGATTTCCACCGACTTACCTATTGTGATCAGTCGTGCACGCGACGTAATCTCGGCCTCGAGGAAAGGTGGATCTCAAGTCGCGGCATTATGCCGTTCGTCGATGGTATTCGCGGTTGAGTCAATTCACTCGCCGTTTTCCCCTGTCAATACGAGCACGGAATGGTGGTGTGTGTGGTGACGGAGTCGGTGGAGTCGGGTGTGGGTGTTGGTGGTCGTTCGAGTTTGGGTACGGCGGGTGCTCGGAATTTGGCTTCGACGACGAAGTCGGTTCCGCAGATGCAGGGGATTTCGTCTCGGTGGTTGTTGCGGTTGTTGCCGTGGGTTCAGGTGTCGGGTGGTGTGTTTCGGGTGAACCGGCGGTTGAGTTTTGCGGTGGGGGATGGTCGGTTGAGTTTTTCGGTGGTGGGTTCGGAGGTGCGGGTTGTGCCTCCGGAGTTGGGTGAGTTGCCGGTGTTGCGGGGGTTTGGTGATGAGGGTGTGTTGGGGGCGTTGGCGGGGAGGTTTGTGCAGCAGGAGTTTGGTGTTGGGGATGTGATTGTGGAGGGGGGTCGGTCTGCGGATCGGGTGTTTTTGGTGGCGCATGGTCGGGTGCGGAAGGTGGGGGTGGGGAAGTACGGGTCGGAGACGGTGTTGGGGGTGTTGGCGGATGGTGATTATTTTGGTGATGGGGCGTTGGTGGATTCGGGGGGGAGTTGGGAGTTCACGGCGAAAGCCGAGACACCCTGCACCCTTCTCGTACTCTCCGCGCTGGCGTTCCAGGAGATCGTCGATCAGCTCCGACACGCTCCGTACCCACCTCGAGCAGTACCGGGTCGCGCCGACCGCCAGCCAGAACGAGCATGGTGAGGCCGAGATCGCGCTGGCCTCGGGTCACGACGGCGAGCCCGCGCTGCCCGGCACCTACGTCGACTATGAGCTGTCCCCGCGCGAGTACGAGCTGAGCGTGGCGCAGACCGTTCTGCGCGTGCACTCCCGCGTGGCCGATCTCTACAACCACCCGATGAACCAGACCGAGCAGCAGCTACGGCTCACGATCGAGGCCCTGCGCGAACGCCAGGAACACGAGCTCGTCAACAACGCCGACTTCGGCCTGCTGCACAACGCCGACCTCAAGCAGCGCCTCTACACGCGCGGCGGCCCACCCACCCCCGATGACATGGACGACCTGCTGGCCACGGTGTGGAAGGAGCCGTCGTTCTTCCTCGCGCACCCGCGAGCGATCGCGGCGTTCGGCCGCGAGTGCAGCCGGCTGGGCGTCTACCCGCAGAGCGTGGACGTGAACGGCCATGCGGTGCCCGCGTGGCGCGGCGTACCGATCTTCCCGTCCAACAAGATCCCCGTCTCGGCCAACCGCACCAGCTCGATCATGCTGATGCGCACCGGCGAGGAGAACCAGGGCGTCGTCGGCCTGCACCAGACCGGCATCCCCGACGAGGTCGAGCCGAGTCTGTCGGTCCGCTTCATGGGCATCAGCGAGCAGGCGATCATCTCCTACCTGGTCAGCGCCTACTACTCGGCGGCCGTCCTCATCCCGGACGCGCTCGGCATCCTCGAGAACGTGGAGACCGCGCCCGCGCACGACGGATAGTCCGCCCCGCGGCGTACGGAGCGGCAGGCACGACGTCAGGGAAGGCTGAGCGCAGGTCATGCACCTCTTTGATCCGCCGGAGTTCTCCCTGCCGGAGCGCGCGCGTCTCAACCCCCACCTGGCCGGGGCGCGCGCGCACGGCAGGGCGTGGGCCCGCGACGTGGGCATGCCGGGCCAGGACCCTGCCGGCCGTACGCACGACGCCACGGATCACGCGCTGCTGTGCGCGTACACGCATCCGGACGCGTCGGGCGAGCGGCTGGACCTGGTCACCGACTGGTACACCTGGGTGGACCACGCCGACGACCACCTCCTCCGTACGTACGAACGCGACCTGTCCGGTGCGAAGGAGTACCTCGCGAGGCTGGCGGCGCTCATGCCGGTGGACCTCACCGAGGAGACTCCCGAGCCCGCCGATCCGGTGGAGCGGGGCCTGGCCGATCTGTGGCCGCGCACCGCGCCGGGCAGGTCCCCGGTCTGGCGGCGCCGCTTCGCCGCGAGCACCCGCCGGCTGCTCGAACGACCGCGGCGCGGCCACGGGTCCGGCGACGCGACGGACCCGGTCGCGCACATCGAGACGCGCCGGTGGACCGGCCCGGCCCGCTGGAGCGCGCGGCTCGTCGAGCACGCCCTCGACGTCCGCATCCCGCCGGAGCTGATCCGTGCCCGGCCGCTGCGCGAGCTGAACGACGCCTTCGAGGACGGCGTCCACCTGCGCGACGACCTTGCGAACGCCGGCAACGGCGTCCTGGTCGTGGAGCGCTTCGTCGGCTGCGACGCGCGGCGCGCGGCCGAGATCACCAACGAGCTGCTGACCGCGCGGGTCCGAAGGTTCGAGGACCTCGCGGCGACCGAGCTGCCCCGGCTGTTCGAGGAGTACGCCGTCGGCCGCGAGATCCGGCGCGAGATCCTGCGGTACGTCGACGGGCTGCGGGCCTGGCGATCGGGCCGGCACGAGTGGCACCGGGCCGCACACCCGTACGCGGCCGAGCGGTCCCTCGCCGGTCCGAACGGGTTCGGAACCTCGGCCGCGCGCATCGCGTCCCTCGTCGGCCCCGGGGGCCCGCGCCTGCCCGTCACGGGCAAGACGCGGCCCGCCGACGTGGAGCCGTTCGCGCGGCCGAGGCCCGTCCTGCCGTGCGGTTCGTCCGCGAACGCCCGCCTCGACGGCGTACGCGAGCACGTCACCGCCTGGGCGCGCCGGATGGGCATGCTCGACGCGGACGGCGGGTGGGACCGGCCAGGGTTCGAGGCCGCCGACTTCGGGCTGTTCGCCGCGCTCACCCATCCCCACGCGTCAGGGGCCGAGCTGGACCTGGCCGCCGACTGGCACGTCTGGAGCTGTCACACCTCCGGCGTCCTCGACCACCGCGAGCCGGCCGGTGTGGCGGCGTTCGCCGCCGGGCTGCGGGCGTACCTGCCGATCGGCCCCTCGGTGATGCCGCCGCCGGACGGACCGTCCGAGCGCGGACTGGCCGACCTGTGGCGCCGCACCGCGCCGCCGCTGTCGACGTGCCGGCACGTACGGCTCGCCGACGCCGTCATGGACCTCGTCGGCGGACGGCTGCGCGAGCTCGACGACCGTACCCACGAGCATCTCCTCGACCCGATCGACCACATCGAGACCCGCCGCAAGAGCTGCGGCGCGACGTTGACGCTCGCGCTGGCCGGCCCGCCGGACGGCACACCGCCCGAGATCGCCGCGTCGCTGCGCGCCCTGGCCGGGGCGTTCGCCGACATCGGCTCGCTGCGGGGCGACCATCTCCCCGGCCACGCGGGCACACCCGCCGGTCCCGTACGCCGGGCGGCCGGCGACCACCGCGTGACCGGGCGGGCGAGCGCGCTGGTCCTCGCCCGGTTCCTGGGCTGCGGGCCGTTGCGGGGCGCCGACCTTCTCGAGGCCATGGTCACGAGCCGGGTCCGGCGTTTCGAGCGGATCGCCGGTGTGGAGCTGCCCGCGCTCCTCGACGACCTCGGCGCGAGCGGCCCGGAGCGGGCGGCCGTGACCGCGTACGCCGACGCGCTGCGGGATCGGCTGGCCGGCGGGTTCGCGTGGGCGCGGATCACCGCCGCGGGGGGAGCCGTGGCGAATCCGATGCGATGTCCCAGGACGGTTCCGCCGCCCGGATCGAGTTCTCCATCGCGCCACTGACATGGCGCGGTCGGTCGGCCAATGACAGCTGGTGTCATCGGCGCAAAGAGTTGGAATGGTGGTGTGTGTGGTGACGGAGTCGGTGGAGTCGGGTGTGGGTGTTGGTGGTCGTTCGAGTTTGGGTACGGCGGGTGCTCGGAATTTGGCTTCGACGACGAAGTCGGTTCCGCAGATGCAGGGGATTTCGTCTCGGTGGTTGTTGCGGTTGTTGCCGTGGGTTCAGGTGTCGGGTGGTGTGTTTCGGGTGAACCGGCGGTTGAGTTTTGCGGTGGGGGATGGTCGGTTGAGTTTTTCGGTGGTGGGTTCGGAGGTGCGGGTTGTGCCTCCGGAGTTGGGTGAGTTGCCGGTGTTGCGGGGGTTTGGTGATGAGGGTGTGTTGGGGGCGTTGGCGGGGAGGTTTGTGCAGCAGGAGTTTGGTGTTGGGGATGTGATTGTGGAGGGGGGTCGGTCTGCGGATCGGGTGTTTTTGGTGGCGCATGGTCGGGTGCGGAAGGTGGGGGTGGGGAAGTACGGGTCGGAGACGGTGTTGGGGGTGTTGGCGGATGGTGATTATTTTGGTGATGGGGCGTTGGTGGATTCGGGGGGGAGTTGGGAGTTCACGGCGAAAGCCGAGACACCCTGCATCGTCCTCACGCTCACCCGAGAGGAATTCGAAGAAGTGGCTGGGCGCTCGGACGCGTTGCGCGCCCACCTCGACAACGTCCGCGACGCCCCGATTCCCCCGAGCAACAAGCACGGCGAAGCCGAGATCGCGCTGGCCTCGGGTCACGACGGCGAGCCCGCGCTGCCCGGCACCTACGTCGACTATGAGCTGTCCCCGCGCGAGTACGAGCTGAGCGTGGCGCAGACCGTTCTGCGCGTGCACTCCCGCGTGGCCGATCTCTACAACCACCCGATGAACCAGACCGAGCAGCAGCTACGGCTCACGATCGAGGCCCTGCGCGAACGCCAGGAACACGAGCTCGTCAACAACGCCGACTTCGGCCTGCTGCACAACGCCGACCTCAAGCAGCGCCTCTACACGCGCGGCGGCCCACCCACCCCCGATGACCTCGACGAACTCATCAGCCGTCGGCGCAAGTCGCGTCTGCTGCTCGCCCATCCCCTCGCGATCGCGGCGTTCGGCCGCGAGTGCAACCGGCGCGGCATCTACGCGGAGACCGTCGAGGTGGAGGGACAGACCGTACGCGCCTGGCGCGGCGTTCCGATCCTGCCCTGCGACAAGATCCCGATCAGCGATACCCGTACCACCTCCATCCTCGTTATGCGGACCGGCGAGGAGGACCATGGCGTGATCGGCCTGCACCAGACCGGCATTCCACACGAGGTGGAGCCCAGCCTTTCGGTCCGCTTCATGGGTATCAACGAGCAGGCGATCATGTCGTACCTCGTCAGTGCCTATTACTCCGCGGCCGTACTCGTCCCCGACGCGCTCGGAATTCTCGAGAACGTCGAAATCTCCCGTTGACGAGAGGTGTCATTCGCATGGAAACGACTGAGGAGACCAGAAGTTCGCGCTCGGCACCGGAGCTGCTCGCCTGGAGCCGGAGCACCGTCGAACCAGCCCTGCGCGAGGCGGTCGACACGCTCCCGGCGGCGACGCGTCTGGTCGCGGGCCACCATTTCGGCTGGTGGGACGAGCGCGGACAGCCGGTGCAGGCCGGCGGCGGCAAGGCCGTACGTCCTGCCCTGGTCCTGCTGTCGGCCGAAGCGGCGGGCGGACGACCCGACGCCGCGGCGCCGGCGGCGGTCGCCATCGAGCTGGTGCACAGCTTCTCCCTCCTCCATGACGACGTGATGGACGGCGACGTCACCCGGCGCCACCGGCCCACGGCCTGGACGGTGTTCGGCATGGGCGCGGCGATCCTCACCGGTGACGCGCTGCTGACCCTGGCGTACGACGTGCTGGCGACGAGCGGGCCGGCGTGCGCCAACGACGGCATGCGGCGGCTCAGCGTCGCGGTGCAGGCCCTCGTCGCCGGCCAGTGCGCGGACATCTCGTTCGAGACGCGTTCCGACGTCGAGCTGCCCGAATGCCTGACGATGGCCGAGGGGAAGACCGGCGCCCTGCTGGGCTGCGCGGCCGGGCTCGGTGCGCTGTTCGGAGGCGGAAGCCCGGCGCAGGTCGACCGGCTGCGTACGTTCGGCGATCGGGTGGGGCTGGCGTTTCAGCTCGTCGACGACCTGCTCGGCATCTGGGGCGACCCGCAGCTCACCGGTAAGCCGGTCCACTCCGACCTGCGGCAGCGGAAGAAATCCCTGCCGGTGGTGGCCGCGCTGACCTCCGGCACCCCGTCCGGGCGCGAGCTCGGCGAGCTGTACCGGCGGGAGCAGCCGCTCCCCGACGCCGACCTCGTACGCGCCGCCGAGCTGATCGACGCCGCGGGCGGCCGCGCCTGGTGCCAGACCAGGGCCGACGAACTGCTCGCCGAGGCACTGGACGAGCTGTGGGCGTCGGCGCCGGCCGAACACGCGGCGGCGGAGCTGGTCACGCTGGCGAGGATGGTCACCCACCGGGATCACTAGGGGTGTCCGATCCTCGGCCGCAGCCTTCGGGCCGGGATCCACGTCGGTGACGGGGATCCGTCCTGGCGGGCGCCGTGCCTCGTCTCGTACCGCCGTTCCATGTCTCAGGAGGCTTCCCGGATGCCTGTGATCACCGCGTACGACCCCCGCTCGCTGGAGCCGGGCACCGTGCTGGTCGCCGACGAGCTGGTCTCGCGCGGGAGCGCGGTGATCGGATGCCCGGCGGCGGTAATGGTCGCCGGTGACCTGCGTCGTCGCGGGTTACGGACCTCTGGGGGCCGCCTGCGTCTCGGGGCCGCCACGGCCGTGCTGTCCGTCGCCGGCGGCCCGGCCGGTGTCGGCGTGGCCGCGTCGGAGCGCGACCGGCGTACGGCGCGCGCCGTACTGGACGCGTGGGTGTCCGTCGCCGGGCCACGCCAGGTCCTGCTCGCGTCGCCGCGGTCGTTCTGCGCGGGCGTCGAGCGCGCGATCGACATCGTCGAACGCGCGCTGGAGCAGCGTGGCGCGCCGATCTACGTACGCCGGCAGATCGTGCACAACGTCCACGTCGTGGCCGACCTGGAGACCCGCGGCGTGGTGTTCGTCGAGGAGCTCGACGAGGTACCCGACGGCGCCACCGTGGTCCTGTCCGCGCACGGCGTCTCGCCCGCCGTACGCGCGCAGGGCGACGGCCGCGCCCTGCGCGTCATCGACGCGACCTGCCCGCTGGTCACCAAGGTGCACAGCGAGGGCCGCCGGTTCGCGGCGCTCGGCGACACGGTCGTACTGATCGGCCACGCCGGGCACGAGGAGGTCGAGGGCACGCTCGGCGAGGCACCGGACCGGATGGTCCTCGTGGAGTCCGCCGCTGATGTCGACGCCCTGCGCGTACCGGACCCCGAACGCGTGTCGTACCTGACGCAGACCACGCTCGCCGTGGACGAGACCGCCGAGGTGGTCGACGCACTGCGGCGGAGGTTCCCGGCCCTGCGCGGGCCGCGCTCCGACGACATCTGTTACGCGACCACCAACCGCCAGCGCGCGCTGGCCGGGATCGTCGCCGAGTCCGACCTGGTGCTCGTCGTCGGCTCGGCCAACTCCTCCAACTCCCGTCGCTTGGTCGAGCTCGCCCGCCGCCACGACACGCCCGCCCACCTGATCGACGGCCCCGCCGACATCCGCCCCGAATGGCTGTCCGGCGTACGCGTGGTCGGCCTGACCGCGGGCGCCTCCGCGCCACCGGCCATGGTCGCCGACGTCGTCGCCGCACTCGGCGGCCTCGGCCCGCTCACCGTGACCGAACGCGAGATCGCCCGCGAGACCATCAGCTTCGGCCTCCCCGCCGAGGTCCGCACCTGACCCTTTCTTCACGGCCTTTCCCGTAGTCCGATCGGAGCTGAGGCACACGACGGTCGGCACGATCAATGCGATGCAAGGGCCCTGCGTTCTCAGGGGCGGTCGAGCCGCTCGCGCAGGTCGTCGACCTCGGCGCGCAGGTCGACGATGAGGCGGTGTAGCGCCTGGACGCTGACCAGGGCCACCCCGTTGGTGTCGGTGCAGGAGATCGTGAGGTCGTCGGCGCCGAGTCCGAACGCCTCGTACCAGTCCTGGGACATCGGCCCCAGGTGCCGTACCTGCGGCGGATCCCCGTCGTACTGCCAGGTACTGATCGGCAGGCGGAGGACCCGATCGAGGACCTCGAAGTCGTCGATCCTCTCGGCCGCGCCGGTCGTGATGGGAGACGCGGTGGAGGCGATGCCTGACGGGTCGGGAATGCGGATGACGGGCCCGCGTTCGCGGCGTGCCGTACGCAGCGCGCGGACGGCACGCCGGACGACGTCGGTGATCAACGGTCCCAGCGTGCCGGGGCCCCGTCGGACCTGAAGCGGCGGTCGAAGGCGAGGCTGCTGCTGATCCGCCCACGGTCGTGGGCCGGCCTTCCGCTGGGGCTGATGGCCAGGTCGGCCCACTCGGGCGGGGCGTTGAGGCGGGCGCCCCCGGGCACCACGAAGGCGTCGACGAGCCGGTGTCCGTCGCCGCGGTCGGCGTAGATGATCACGTCGTGGTCGGTGTCGTTGTCGATCGACTTGATCTGGCTCAGGTTGCCCTTGAGGCGTTCGGCGCCGCCGTCACCGGGCAGCGGGATCTGCCGCTCCGAGAGGTCCTCGAGCAGGTACCCGCGTCCGTCGGGCGCGCTGAACAGCCTCACCTCACCGGACCGGTGCGCCGCTCTGCCTGCGGTGGCAAGGGCGACCAGGGCGCCGGCCCCCACCACGCCGATCCCGAGAACGAGGGCGGCCCCCACCGCGTACCGGCTGGGCCTGACTCGGAACGACTTCATCGGCTCTCCCCCTGTGCATTCGATCGTCACATGCTGTCACGAGTGATCACCCTCCGAGTTTGGGCGGGCTTCGTGGCGGCCGAAAGTGTTGGTCAAAGGTCCGGAAAGCGGCGACGCCCATTCCGGTGTTCCGCGCCGTGTCGTGCTGTTCTTCGGCCGGCGGCGCGAATTTCGCTTTCCAGGGGAGTCCAATGTCTTCGTCTGCTCGAGTAATCGGTGTCGCGGTACTCGCCGGAACGGCACTGACGTCGGTACACCCGGCCGAGGCATCCGTCCGGGTGGCCTGCTCCGAGACCGCGCTGGGCGGCCCGTCCACGGCCATCAGGCGCGACCCGACCGCGCCGGACTTCCGGTCTTCGCGAGCCTGTTCTCCGGCAACGTCGGCGTCGGCAACGGCGGCCAGACCCTGATCGACCGCTCCGTGATCCGCTTCAACCAGGACATCATCAACGTCGCTCCGGGCGGCGGCGTCTTCAACGCGGCCGGCACCGTGACCGTGCGACGCTCCCTCATCAACAGGAACGTCCCCGACGACTGCGCCCCGCCGAACACCATCGCCGGCTGCACCGGCTAAGCCCGAACGCGCGCGGGGTCATCGCTTTGGCGCGCCCAGAGGGATTCGAACCCCCGACCGTCGGATTAGAAGTCCGATGCTCTATCCGGCTGAGCTATGGGCGCCGGTCGATCGATCCGAGTGTACGGACTCCGGAGCGTTGATGTTGTGTCAGTCCCCGCGATCCTGGGGGGAACCTTCCCGTAGGCGTGGCCTGATGCGGCCGGGCTCGTGACAACCGCTGGAACTGCGGGAACGTCCGACCGCCGTACTGAACATCGCCGCTTTTTATTGACACGATCGATCAACCGATATTCACTCCGCGTGTGACGGAGGGTCACCACCGAGTGTAATGGGAGGGTGTCGTCATGCGTTCGCTCGCCCAGGCTCATCGGCTCCGGGAGCGATCGTGGTTCACGGCGTGGTGGGTTCGCCCTCGGGGCCGGGACAGCCGCAGTGAATACGGCCGTCGAGCAGGGTGGGCGCGCGGGACCAGGAGGACATCTCGGCGCCGCGTGGCTCGAAGCGAGTGTTCCAGTCGGCCTTGCGGCGGGCCTCGCTCAGCTCGTAGCCGGTCAGCGCGATCCGGGCGGCCAGGACGTCACGGATCCGGGCCGGGAGCGAGCCGTCCCAGACGAGGGCGTGATGCAGACAGACGCCATGGGAGCGGCCGTACGCGGTGTTCAGGTCGTCGTCGGCCAGCGCGGCGGTGAGGAGGCGCATCACGCGCCGGGCCGCGTCGTCCTCGGCGGTGCAGGTTCGGCAGCCGGTGGGCCGGACGAGCGCGGCGACGGCCTCTCCGCGCGAACCGCGGTCGCCGAGCCGCCGAGTGAATCGGTCGAGGCGGGCGACCTGGTCCGCGGCCACCGCCGCCACGACGGGCTCGGCGCGGGTGGTGTCGATCGAGGCGAGGTCGTGCAGGTGGCGGCCGCACAGGCGGACGTCTTCGGTGCCCCGGCCCTCGAGCAGCCAGGCGAGGTGACCCCAGGCGGTCCGGGTCTGGGTGCGGCAGACCGGGCAGCAGGGTTCCCGGAGGTCGGCCTCGAGCAGCGCGCGTACCGAACGGCGGAGGAGCCGGCGCTCGGCGGCGAGTAGGCCGGCCGCCGCGGCACCGTGTATGGCGGAGCGGGCGGGCGCGTCACGGTCGGCACCCGCCAGCGTACGGACGCGGACGGTGCCGTCCAGCCGCGCGCGTAGCCGGTCGGCCACCGCGAGCGCGTCCCGGCGAGGCAGGTCGCCGATCAGCCGCAGCCCGTGCGGCACGCAGATCCCCGACCGTTCGGCGTGGACGCGGCGTACCTCTTCGTGCCGGAACGCCCGCGCGAGGGCGGCGACCGCCACGTCCGAGGCGTCGCGTACGGTCGCGCAGGCCGGGCACGGCGCGACCCCGACCCGGGCGCCGGCCAGCACGGTGCCGCCGGTGGCGAGTGCACCGTCGGCATCAGCCAGGTCGCCGAACCGTCGCCGAGCAGCAGCCGCGTGTGACCAGGGCAGAACCCCAGCGAACGCCGGTACCGCTCGATCACCTCCCGGTCGGTGTGATCCTCGCCGACGAAGGCCGACAGCCAGGACCGCTCCGCCGCGTCCCGGCCACGGCACAGGACGCACCCGGCCTGGTCGAGCAGCCGAACCGTGTCCGCGCGCTCCCGGGCGAGGTCCTTCTCTCGCGTGGCACGTCGCCGCGGCGCCCACCCGTTCATGGCCTCAGACTCTCACGCGCGCTCCGCCAGACGACGACCGGCGGATCCCGCGTACGGTCCGCCGGGACACGCGACGGCCGTGGTGGGAGTGCTCAGGACTCGTGAGCGCGGCCCTGTTCGGTGAGCGCGGTGAGCGCGGCGAGGTGCTGCTCGAATGCGGCCCGGCCCTCGGCGGTCAGAGACAACCAGGTGCGGGAGCGGCGTCCGACGTGGCCCTTGCGGATGCGTACGTAGGAGGCGTCCTCGAGCGCGGTGGCGGTCTTGGAGAGGGTCGACGGGGTGATGTCGCAGGTCTCGGCGATGGTGGCGAAGTCGGCCTCGGCGCAGCCCGCGAGGAACGCGGCGAGCTTGAGCTTGGGCATCGTGGTGAACGCCTCGTTGAGGGCGACCGGCCCGGCTTGGCCGGTCACCGGCGACGCCATCCGTTGAGGCGGTACCAGCTCTCGGCGCCGAACAGGACTCCGGCGGTGATGGCGGCCCACCCGGGGCGGCCGGTGATGCCCCACGAGACGGCGCAGATGACGAAGCCGGCCGCGGTGATCCAGTACGACCTGCGGCGGCGTTCGGCGGAGATGAAGCCGTCGGTGCGGGGGACGATGCCGGCGCGCCGCCAGCGCAGCACCAGCACCGGCCAGAGCGCGAGGTGGACGAGGATCAGCGCCGTGCCGGCGAAGCCGATGACCCGGGCGGTGCCGCCGTGGTTCAGCCACGACACCCCGATCACGGTCATCGCGATGGTGAAGCTCAGCGCGGCGGCGGCTGGGAACCAGGCGGGCATCTCGTGGACGTTGGCGCATCGCTTCTTCTCATTGACACGATCGATCAGCCGATGTTCACTCCGCGTGTGGCGGGGGTCACCACCGAGCGTGATGGGAAGGTGTCGTCATGCGTTCGCTCACCCAGGTCCATCGGCGGTTGCTCGCGCTGGGGGCCGCCGGGGTGATGGCCCTGGCGTACGGACTGGCGGGCGGTGGGCCGTACACCGGGAGGACGGCGGCTCGGACCGCGACGCCGGCCGCCGCGGTGGTGTCGGCGCACCGGGCCGCGCATACCGTCACGTACGACCACTACTCGCTGAAGCTCGACGGTGAGCGGATCTACCTGTGGTCGGGGGAGTTCCACTACTGGCGGCTGCCGAGTCCCGACCTGTGGCGTGATGTGCTGCAGAAGATGCGGGCGGCGGGCTACAACGCGACCTCGATCTACTTCGACTGGGCCTACCACTCGCCGAAGCCGGGCGTATACGACTTCACCGGCGTACGGGACATCGACCGGCTGCTGGACATCGCGGACCAGGTCGGCATCTACGTGATCGCGCGTCCCGGACCGTACATCAACGCCGAGACCGACAGCGGTGGGTTCCCCGGCTGGCTGACCACGCAGAAGGGCCGGGCGCGGTCGAGCGCGCCGGACTACACGCGGGCGTACCGGGAGTGGCTGCGGCACGTCGATCCGATCATCGCGCGGCATCAGGTCACCGACGGCGGCGGGTCGGTGGTCCTCTACCAGGTCGAGAACGAGTACGGCTCCAATACCGACGCGGCGTACATGGAGGATCTCGAGCGTCAGGTGCACGCCGACGGGATCACCGTGCCGCTGACGCACAACCACTGCTGCGGCGCCTCGACGTGGGCGACCGGCCCCGGCGCGGTCGCGCTGCCGGGGCAGGACGGCTACCCGCAGGGGTTCGACTGCTCGAACCCGGCGACGTGGAAGGCGGTCGGCACCCTGCCGAGGTTCCGCGAGGACGCGCCCGTGTTCACGCCGGAGTACCAGGGCGGGTCGTTCGACCCGTGGGGCGGGCCGGGGTACGACGCGTGCCGACGGCTGACGGGCCCCGACTTCGAGAAGGTCTTCTACAAGGACAACATCGCGGGCGGCGCGACCCTGCAGAACTTCTACATGACCTACGGCGGTACGTCGTGGGGCTGGCTGGCCGACCCGCAGCAGGTCTACACGTCCTACGACTACGGCGCGGCGATCAAGGAGGACCGCGAGCTGACCGCCAAGTACGACGAGGCCAAGCGGATCGGCTACCTCACCCAGGCGGTCGCGCCGCTCACCAAGACCGACCCGATCACGGCGGCGCAGCCGGACGACGCGACGCTTCGCCTCACCGGGCGGGCGAACCCGGACGACAACACCCATCTCTATGTACTCCGCCACAAGGACAGCACGTCGACCGCGACCGCGACGACGCACATCCCGATCGACCTCAACGCCAAGCCGCCGCACTACACCTACGACGACCCCGGGCTCGCGTACGCGGGTGACGGCTGGAGCCACGTCGCGTACCAGAGCTACACCGCCGGCGACTACCGGGAGAGCGAGTCGTTCTCCGACCAGGCCGGCGCGTCGGTGACCGTGAACTTCACCGGCACCTCGGTCCGCTGGATCTCCTCCCACGACGCCAACCACGGCACCGCCGACGTCTACCTCGACGGCGTGAAGAAGGCCACGGTCGACGGGTACGCCGCGTCGAAGTCGTTCCAGGACGTCTTCTACCGGGCCGACGGGCTCGCGGACGGCGCGCACACCCTCAAGATCGTCGCGACCGGAGACCAGAACCCGGCGTCGGCCGGCGCGTTCGTCGTCGTGGACGCCGTCGACCTGACCTCCGGCGACCAGGGCGGCGGCGAGGCCTCCTATCCGTCGGTGCCGCAGAAGCCCGGGACGGCCATCACGATCGCGGGCCGCGACTCCAAGCTGCTGCTCGCCGGCTACCGGATGGGCGGGCAGCACCTGCGCTACTCCACGTCGGAGCTGATGACGCACGCCCGCGTCGGCGGCCGTGACGTCGCCCTGTTCTACGGCCGCGCGGGCGAGGGCGGCGAGACCGTGCTGCACTACGCCGCCGAACCCGCCGTCACCGTGCTCGATGGTTCCGCCGAGCATGTCTGGGACGCGGCGCGCGGCGACCTGCGGCTCGACTACACGCACCACGGCCTGACACGCGTGCTCGTGACGCCGCGCGTCGGCGTACCGCTGCTGTTCCTGGTCGGTACGGACGCGGAGGCGGCCCGGTTCTGGCGGCAGGACACCGCGGCGGGCCCGGTGCTCATACGCGGGCCCGAGCTCGTACGGACCGCGGCGTCGCACGGCGGCACGCTGGCGCTGACCGGCGACACGTCCGCGCCGACGGACCTGGAGGTCTTCGCGCCGCCGGCGATCAGGGGCCTTACGTGGAACGGCGCGCCCGTTCACGGCGTGCTGCCCGGGCCACGGCCGGTGACCCTGCCCGCGCTGACGCACTGGACGGCGCGCGGCGAGTCGCCCGAGGCGCGTACCGGCTTCGACGACCGGCACTGGCGGCGCGCCGACAAGACGACGACCGGCAACCCGACCCCGCCGGTCACGCTGCCCGTGCTGTACGCCGACGAGTACGGCTTCCACCACGGCGACGTCTGGTACCGCGGCCACTTCACCGCGACGGGCGGCGAGACCGGCGTACGGCTGTCGGCGATCACCGGGCGGTCGGGCGTCGCCTCCGTGTGGCTGAACGGCCGATTCCTCGGCAGCGGCGGCTCGGGTACCCGCGACGTCGCGTTCCCCGCCGGGGCCGTACGGGCGGGGAAGGACAACGTGCTGTCCGTCCTCGTCGAGAACATGGGGCACAACGAGGACTTCAACGCCACCGACTCCCACAAGGAACCGCGCGGGCTCACCGGCGCCGCGCTCACCGGGGCCGGGACACGACTGACCTGGCGAATCCAGGGTTCCCTCGGCGGCGAGACGCCGGCCGACCCGGCGCGCGGCCCGTTCAACACGGGCGGTCTGTACGGGGAGCGGAACGGCTGGTACCTCCCCGGGTCGGTCGGGAAGGCCTGGAGGTCGACGACCCTGCCGCGCCGCGATGCGACGCCGGGAATCGCCTGGTACCGGACGACGTTCGGCCTCGACCTGCCCAAGGATCAGGACGTACCGCTCGGCGTGACCTTCGCCGACGACGCGTCACGGCACTACCGTGCGCTGCTGTTCGTCAACGGCTGGCAGGTCGGCCGCTACGTCAACGACGTCGGGCCGCAGCACACCTTCCCGGTCCCGCCCGGCATCCTCCGTACCGACGGCAGCAACACCATCGCCATCGCGGTCTGGAACCAGGACGCCTCGACCGGCGGCCTCGGCACCGTACGCCTCGAGCCGTACGCGAACCTGGCCACCAGCCTCCGCGTCACGGACGTCGGCCCGCGCTGAGCGGGTAGACGGTGGTGCCGCCGACGGTCGTGGCGGTGAAGTTCTCGCGTACCCAGGCGGCGATTCGCTGGGCATCGTCGCTTCCGGTGGTGCCCGCACGCGGGTTCCCGAACGCCCCCGAACCGTCGAGGAAGTAGTGGACGCGTCCCCCGCGGACGTATTGCTGGAAACGGGCGAGGCTCGGGGCCGGGTCGGTGCCGTTGAAGCCGCCGAGCGCCATCACCGGGCGCCCGGTGGCGAGCTGGTACCCGGCCGCGCTGTTGGACCCGACGGTCGCCGCGACCCAGGTGTACGACGCGGCGCCCCGCTTCAGCAGGGCGGTGAGCGCGGCATCCGGAGTGGCCGCGTCGAGCAGCGCCCCAGGCCCACCCACGCCTCGACGCGTGCCGCCGCCCGGGGTACCGGTGCTGGGGGCGGCCGGGTTCGGGTTGGTGGGGGCTTGGGGGCCGCCGGGCCGGCGGAAGGGTCCGGCGCCGGGTGGCGGGGGGCCGCCGAAGGCGCCGGGGCCGCGCATACCGCCCCGCCCGCGCATGCCGGGGCCGCGCATTCCTCCGAAGGGGGCGGCCGGGCCGGCGGTGGGAATGGCGCCTCGGTGCGGGGTCGCGGCGGTGTCGGCGGCGTATGCGGCCGGGCCTGCCAGGACGACGGCGATGGCGGTTGTGGTGGCCGCGGCAAGGAGAAGGCGCGGGAGCCGGCCGGCGGTCAGGAGGAGCGCCGCCGCGGCCAGTCCGGCGATCAGGATCGTCGTGCGCAGCCAGGGGTGGAAGTCCGGTGTGCGGCCGAGCAGGGTCCATGACCACCACGCGGTCAGGGCCACGGTCGCGGCGAGCACGCCCGTCGCGGCCGGGTGGGGGCGGCGGTGCCACAGCACGGCCGCCCCCATGCCGACCAGCGCCGCGACCGCGGGTGCCAGCGCGACGGTGTAGTAGCCGTGAAAGATGCCGCGCATCAGGCTGAACACCATGTCGGTGACCAGCAGCCACCCGCCCCACAGTGCGAACCCGGCGAACAACGGCCCCCTCCGCCCGGCCACCCCGGTAGACCCGGAAGTGGGCGCGACGGTGGGAGTCCCGGAGCGGTGGGTGGCGGTCCAGAGGCCGGTGGCCAGGAGGAGTAGGGCGGCTGGGAGGAGCCAGGCGATCTGGCCGGCGAGTTCGGGGGTGAACATGCGGGTCAGGCCGGCGTTTTGGTCGGTGTTGCCCAGGCCGCCGGTCTCGTTGCCGTTGAGGCGGCCGAGGCCGTTGTAGCCGAGGGCCAGTTCGAGGACGCTGTTGTGCTGAGAGCCGCCGATGTACGGGCGGGAGGTGGCGGGGATGGCGGCGACGGTCGCGACCCACCAGCCGGCCGTGATGAGTAGGGCGAGGGACGCGCCCACCAGCTGGAGCAGGCGGCGGCGCAGGCTCGTCGGTGTGGTCAGGAGATGGACCAGGGCGAAGGCCGGGAGGACCAGGAAGGCCTGGAGCATCTTGGTCAGGAATCCCAGGCCCACGCAGGAGAAGGCGAACAGCAGCCATCCCGTGCTCGCCCGTTCCTGGGTGCGGACCAGGCCGTACGCGCCGAGGGCGAGGAGGAGGACCAGGAGCGCGTCCGGGTTGTTGAAGCGGAACATCAGGGTGGCCACCGGTGTCGTCGCCAGGGCCGCTCCGGCGAGGAGCGCGCCGCCGGCCGCGGCGCCTGGGCCGAGGGCGGCCAGCGAGCGCCGGACGGTCGCGTACAGGACGCCCACGGTGGCGACGCCGATCAGGGTCTGCGGGACCAGGATGCTCCAGGCGTTCACCCCGAAGAGCCGGGCGGAGAGTTCCATCGGCCACAGGGAGAGGGGGGTCTTGTCGACGGTGATGAAGTTCGCCGAGTCGGAGGACCCGAAGAAGAAGGCCTTCCAGCTGTGCGCGCCGGCCTGGACGGCGGCGGAGTAGAAGGCGTTGGCCCAGCCCGAGGAGCCCAGCCCCCACACGTACAGCAAGGTCGTCGTGGTGAGGAGGGTGATCAGGGCGGGGCGTTCCCAGCGCGGCGGCGAACCGGGCGGACCATCCCAGACGGGACGGCTCGCGCGCGGGAGGAGGGCGATACGGTTCATGACGATCACCGTGGCCGGGCGAGCTGGGCGGGCGGTGAGCCGCTCATGAAAGGCCCGTGAGAATCCAGGGCACTAGGGACCGGTGAAAATCCAGCGCATCAAAGGCCCATGCGAATCGAGCGCGTCCAGGGCCCACAGGTTTCCAGGGCGCCCAAGGCTTGTGCGAATCAGGAGAGCGGGGCGCAGGTGACGCAGGTTCTTGCGATGGGGCGGGCGGCCAGGCGGTCTGGGGCGATCGGGTTGCCGCAGCGTTCGCAGACGCCGTAGCCGCCTTCGTCGAGCCTCCGGAGGGCGCGGTCCAGGTCGGACAGGTGCCGGCGGGACTGGTCCAGGAGGGCCTCGATCTGGGCGCGTTCGAAGGCGATCGTGGCGCCTTCGGGGTCGTGTTCGTCGTCAATGCCCTGGCCGACGGCGGATTCGAGGATGCCTTCCCGGTCGTGCGTCAGCGCGGCGATGCGGTCCATCGTGTCCGCTCGCTCCTGGCTGAGCAGCTCCTCAGGTGACGAGCCGCCGGGAAATTCGCTCATCACTGGTGACAACCGCCGGACGGCCTGCGGAATTCCGGCCGGTACGCCCGGAAAGGCGCCACGACATCGGCCATTTTTTTGCCGATCGTGCCGGTCCTTCGGCGATCGGTACGGGTATCGCCCTCTCCGTGTCCCAAGCATCGAAGTTCGGCGCCGTCCTGCTGACGGCCGCCGTGGCCACCGGCATGTCGCATGCGCGGTGGTCCGGGCAGCGCGCGCAGCACCGGAGCAGCCCCGGCCGGATGGCCGCCCTCTCCCGCGCGGAACCGGCGCACGTCGAGCTCGGCGGCGCGCGGATCCCGCTGACGCCGGTCGACCGGCACGAGGTCGCGGGCGTGGCCACCTCGCGGACCCGTGCGACGCATCCGTACCTGCGGGACTCGGGGGCGATCGTCGGGTACGTCGGGTCGGACGCGGGATCGAACGCCTTCCACCGGCTGTCCCACGTGGAGGAGGGCGACCGGGTCAAGGTGGTGCACCGTGACGGCCGGATCGCCTGGTTCAAGGTCGACTCGGTGCACCGGGTGCACGGCCCGGTCGATCCGGGTGGGAAGACGATGAGCGCCGAGGGCCCTCCCGAGCTCCGGCTAATCACGCGGCACGCCGGCCCCGCGCATGGCCCGCGCAACGTGGTCGTCGACGCGCATCAGCTCACCGCAGGTCGTGCTCCACAGACGTCGCCCGACCGTCCTCGGCCGGAGGAAGGATGAGCGTGCCGCTGGCCGCCGCGTGAGACGGCTCGCGTGACAGGGACAGGCCCGCGGTGCGTACGGCCGGGGCGAGGCGTTCGAGGTCGAGCCGTCCGGAGTGGCCGGTGATCGAGATGGCCGCGATGACCCGGCGCCGGTGGTCGAAGACGGGCGCGGCGACCGCGGAGACGCCGACCTCCGACTCCTCCCGGTTGATGCCGTAGCCGCGCTCCAGGGTGCGGGCGAGGACGACGGTACGGGCACGTTCGACGCCGGTGTCGCACGCGACGCCGGTCACCGACCCGTCGGAGATCAGCACCCGCTCGGCCGTCGTACGGGTCCGCAGCCGGATCTCGTCGCGGCCCAGCGCCGGCGCGATGACGGTGTTCAGTACCGACTTGCCGGCGTTCGTCGGGCAGCCCTGCAGGCACGACCCGCAGCGCGTGCAGTTGTGATCGGTGTAGGACCGTACGGGCTCGAAGGACGCGCCGAGCGCCGTCATCCCGTCCCGCAGGCGGTGGGCGGCCGGCGTCCAGTCGGCGCGCTCGCGAACGCCGAGGAGCCGCTCGACCTCGGCCTACCAGGGCGCCAGGTCCTCGGGCGCGAAGGGATCGCCGCCCTCCCCGAGCAGGCCGGATCGCTCGTGGAAGGCGGCGATGTCAAAGGGGCCGCGCGCATCGCGACCTTCGTGTTGATCACGGTCGAGCCGCCGACGCGGCGCCCGGCGAGCAGGGCGACCGGCTCGTCGCCCTCGGTGTGGCGGGCCGGCCACCACAGCCGGTTCCGTGCCTCCAGTTCGAAGCGGATGTGAGTGGAGGCCGGGTACAGGCCGCACGCCTCGAGCAGCAGCACGTCGTGGCCGTGGCGGCCCGGCTCGGCCGCGATCAGCCCGCCGCCCGCGCCGGAGCCGACGACCACGACCTCGGCCTCCTCCGGCAGCGGGCCGTCCGGTGGCGGGGCGCGGGCTCGGAGAGGAACGACCAGTCCTTGCGCAGCCGCCGCGCCTCCGGCGGGTCGAAGCCGATGGCGTCCCAGCCGGTCGGGCCGGTGTACCCCGGCCGGGCGTAGCCGCCGTAGTACGCCTGCTGTCGATCACCCACAACACCGTCTACGTCGGGCTGATGGCCTGCGGCATCGTCTTCCCGCTCGCCATGCGCGAGGTCGACCTGTCCGTCGGCGGGCTGTACGCGATGGGCATGGTCGTCGGCGCGGTCCTGATTCGGGACGGCTCCGGCACCTGGGCGGCGGTCGCCGCGGTCCTCGTGCTCTCGGCGGCACTCGGCGCCGTCAACGGCATCGTCACGACGTACATGCGGCTGCCGTCGTTCATCGTCACGCCGGCCACCGCGATGCTCTTCCGCGGCGCGGGCCTCGCGCTCGCCGACGGCAAGGTACGAGCTGACCGCCATCGCGGCCGCCATCATCGGCGGAACCCCCCTCGCCGGCGGTCGCGGATCCGTCGTTGGAGCGGCCGTCGGATGCCTGATTCTGAGCGTCGTGGCGTCCGCGCTGGCGTTCTTTCAGGTCCCCATCGACTGGACCACATTCGCGACGGGCGGAGTGATCCATTTCGCAGTCGCCGCCGATACACTCTTGCGCCGCCTCCGCGCCCCGCGACCGGCCGGCGGCTGACCCCATCGCCCCGCACGCCAGGAGGTCCCGGATGAACCAGCGCACGCGGTGGCAGGCGAGCCTAGCCGCCACCCTCGTCCTCGGGCTCGCACTCGCCGCCTGCGGCAACGACTCAGGCTCCAAACAGCTCAAGATGGGCATCGCGGTGCCGAACAACAGCCTGAACTTCGCACGCGAGATGTACCAGGGCGCGACCGTGGCCGCCGAGCACGCGGGCAACATCGACTTCAAGGTCGTCGGTCCGCCCAACACGGACGGCCCGGCCGAGGTCCAGCTCTTCCAGAACCTCGCCGTCACGCACGACGACGGCATCGTGCTGTTCAACCTCGACCCGCCGATCTTCACCCGGCCGGCGGCGCAGGTGGTCGACCAGGGCGTTCCGGTCGTCGCGCTGGACACGGAGCCGACCAGCGGCAGCAAGGTCGGCTTCTTCGTCGGCACCGACAACCTCGAGCTCGGCGGGCTACTGGGCGAGGCGACCGCCAAAAAGCTCGGCCCCGGTGCCAAGGGCACCGTCGTACTCGGCCAGACCGACGTCGGCGTGCCCGTGCTGGACAACCGGATCAAGGGGATCAAGGAGATCCTCGCCAAGCAGGAACCGGGCCTGCACCTGATCGGGCCGTTCCACACCTTCAGCGACCCGGCGCAGAACTACGACGCCTGGCTCGCGCAGGTGCACGCGCACCCCGACGCGGTCGCCTTCCTCGGCGTCGGCGACGCCGACAGCTACGACCTCGCCAAGATCAAGCAGCAGGAGAAGGGCCGCTACCTGACGGCCGGCTTCGACGTGGACCCGAAGACGCTCGAGGCGATCAGGCGCGGGGTCAACTTCGTCGGCATCGACCCCGAGCATTTCCTGAAGGGCTACATCTCCACCGCGATCCTGGCCAAGTACGTGCGTGAGGGCCACCAGCTGCCGCACGGCTGGTTCAAGACATCGGGCATCGTCGTCGACAAGAGCAACATCGACGAGGTGATCAACCGGGAGAAGTCACCGGCCGCGGCGTACGACTGGTACAAGGCGGAGATCGACCGGCTGATGGCCAACATCGACGGCAACCTCAGGCCCCTCTCGCAGGCGCGCTGACATGCCGGCGGCGTCCGGGCTCGTGAAGAACTTCGGCGACCTCACCGTGCTGGAGAACCTCGTCCCGTTCGGCGGTCCCCGGCGCCTCGGCCTGGTCAGCCCGCGCGATGGAACGCCGTGCGGCGCCCGTGCTGGCCGAACTCGGCCTGGACGTCTCGCCGTACGCGCGTCGGTACGCTGCCGCTCGCCGATCAGCAGCTCCTCGAGCATCTGCCGCGCGCTGCTCCAGGAACCGCGGGTGCTGATCCTCGACGAGCCCACCTCGGCGCTTCCGCGCACGGCGGCCGACCGGCTCGCCGAGACGACACGGCGGCCGGCAGAGCGTGGCCTGGCCGTCCTGTACATCTCGCACTTCCTCGAGGAGGTCATGCGCGTCGCGGGGCGCGTGAGCGTGCTGCGCGACGGCCGTACCGTGCTGGCGGGCGAGGAGATCTCGGAGGTCAGCGTCGACTCGCTGGTCCGCGCGATGCTCGGCGGCGCGGACCCGGCGCCGGCCGCCCGGCGGGAGCGCGCCGTCCTCGGCGGCCCGTCGCTCGCCCTCACCGGCGTGGACGTCCCCGGACGGCTGCGCGAGGTCTCCCTCTCCGCCTCCGGAGGGGAGATCGTCGGCCTCGGGCGCGACGGCGTGATGCCCTCACACCGGCGCCTCGTCCGCCGGAGCGAGGAGCTCATGCGGCGGCTGCGGATCCGCGGCGGGCCGCACGACCCCGTGGCGCGGCTGTCCGGCGGCAACCAGCAGAAGGTCGTGTTCGCCAAGTGGCTGGACGCCGACCCCGAAGTGATCGTCCTGGACGACCCGACCCGCGGTGTGGACGTCGGCGCGCGGGGCGAGATGCACCGGATCGTGCGCGGCCTCGCCGATGACGGAAAGATCGTTCTGCTCGCCTCCAGCGATCTGACCGAGCTCGTGGACCTCTGCGATCGCGTTCTGGTCTTCCAGAGAGGCCGGATCACTGATGAGATCGTCGGGGAGGCGTTGTCCGAGCAGACGCTTAGCCTCGCGATGAACGCGGGCTTCGCCGCGTCGGCCTGACCGCCACCGGTTCCGTGCCCACCCGAGGAGGAACGCCATGAGTTTGCTCGACGAGAAGACCTGGACCGGTTCGGTGTTCGGCGGCACGTGGGGGCCGTCGCTGGCGGGCGACGCGGCCGTGGTGGAGCCCGCGACCGGCGCCGAGATCGGCCGCACCGGCATCGCGGGACGCGAGGACGTCACCGGTGCCGCCGCGGCGGCGGCACGCGCGCAGCGCGACTGGGCCGCCACGTCCTTCGAGGAGCGGGCCGCGGTGCTGCGCCGCGCGGGGCTGCTGTTCGAGGAGCACGCCGTCGAGATCGAGGGCTGGATCGTACGGGAGACCGGCGCGATCCCCCCGAAGGCGGGCCTGGAGACCCACATCGCCGCCCAGGAGTGCTTCGAGGCGTCCGCGCTGGCCTCGCATCCCCTCGGCGACATCCTGCCGACGGCCAAGAAACGACTCAGCCTCGCCCGTCGGGTGCCCGCGGGCGTCGTCGGCGTGATCGCGCCGTTCAACTTCCCGCTCATCCTCGGCATCCGCTCGGTCGCGCCCGCGCTCGCGCTCGGCAACGCCGTGGTCCTCAAGCCCGACCCTCGTACGGCGGTCTCCGGCGGTGTCGTGATCGCGCGGATCCTCGAGGAGGCCGGGCTGCCCGCCGGCGTGCTGCACATGCTGCCCGGCGGCGCCGAGGCCGGGCAGGCACTGGTCGCCGACCCGCACGTGCGCGTCATCTCCTTCACCGGTTCCACCACCGCCGGCCGCAAGGTCGGCGAGCTGGCCGGGCGCCTCCTCAAGCGCGCCCACCTGGAGCTGGGCGGCAACTCCGCGCTGATCGTGCTGGAGGACGCCGACCTCGACCTGGCCGTGTCCGCCGCCGCGTTCGGCTCGTTCATGCACCAGGGCCAGATCTGCATGACGACCGGACGGCACCTGGTGCACGAGAGCGTCGCGGGGGAGTTCGTCGAGCGGCTCGCGGCCAAGGCCGACGGGCTGCCCGTCGGTGACCCGGCGACCGGGCAGGTCGCGCTCGGCCCGATCATCGACGAGGTCCAGCGCGACAAGGTGCACGCGCTCGTCACCGCGAGCGTCGAGTCGGGCGCGCGGCTCGCGGCCGGAGGCACCTACGACGGGCTGTTCTACCGGCCCACGGTCCTGGCCGAGGTCACCGCGGACACGCCCGCGTACGCGGAGGAGATCTTCGGCCCGGTCGCGCCGGTCAGCGCGTTCGGGTCCGCGGACGAGGCGGTCGCGCTGGCCGCCGGCACCGACTACGGGCTCTCGCTCGGCATCCTCACCCGCGACGTGATGGCGGCCCTCGATCTGGCCGAACGCATCCCCACCGGCATCGTGCACATCAACGACCAGACCGTGGACGACGAGGCCGTCGCACCGTTCGGCGGCGTCGGGGCCTCCGGTACGGGCTCGCGGTTCGGCGGCGCCGCCGCCAACATCGAGGCCTTCACCGAGACGCAGTGGGTGACCATGCAGGGAGACATCGCCCGCTACCCGTTCTGAGCGGCCGGGGGCCCGCACGCGCGCGGGCCCCCGGGTCTCACTCCGTGCGTGGCCGTGCGCGGGTGCCGCCGCAGCCGACCTCGCTCGCGATGGCGGGGCCGCCGCCGACGGTGGCGAGCGCCTCGAGGCGGACGTACCGGGCGTGGGCCGGGCGGAAGGTCGCGCGCTTGGGCGTGTGGTCGGGCGGCCATGAGCCGCGCGCGACCGTACGGAACACGCTGCCGTCGACGCTGACCGAGACCCGGTACTCGGTGATGTCGCCCTCGGTGACGAACGCGTCGAACGACCACGGCGTCGAGGCGGCCCTCCGGGTTCGGCGGGCAGTTGAGGATCAGGTCGCAGAAGCGCGGCTCGAGCACGGCCAGGTGCCCGTCGACGATCTGCTGCGGCGTGAGGACGTCCCCCGGTGTGGACGGGTGCCAGAACCAGCCGGACGGCGAGATGGTCTGGCCCTGCGCCGCCGCGTACGCGTTGCCCGGCGGGCAGAACACCCCGCCCTTCGGCTCCTCGACGAACACCAGGTCCGACTCCCACGGCACGGTGAGGCCGTCGAGGTCCATGACCAGGCAGTCCGGCTGGAGCGCCGCGACATGCGCGCGGATCTCGCCGTACGGGACGGCATGGTGGCCCATCTGCCAGGCCCACCCGTCGAAGATCAGCAGCGGGATCGGCCCGTACCGGGTGAGTAGCTCGGTGAGCTGGCCCTTGACGAACTCGAGCTGCTCCCGGGTGATGGGCGCCTCGACGCCGTTCGTCCGGTCCCAGATCGAGAAGTACAGGCAGGGCGTGACGTCGCGGGCGCGGAACGCGTCGACGTACTCGCGCACGACGTCATGCGGGTACGCGCTGCTCATCACGGTGTAGTCCGTGAGCCTGGACGGCCAGAGGCAGAAGCCGTCGTGGTGCTTGGCGGTGAGCACGGCGAAGCGCATCCCGGCGGCCTTCGCGGCGTCGGCCCATTGCCCGCAGTCGAGGGCGGACGGCGCGAACGACTTGGGGTCCTGGTTCGGGTCCACCCACTCCGCGTCGTGGAAGGTCCCCATGTTGAAGTGCAGGAACATGCCGAAGCGCCAGTCGGCGAAGCGGCGTTGCAGGCGCTCGCGGTTGCCGGCGGGCGTCGATGCGGATGCCGGCGCCGCGCCCGCGGCTCCCCTAGGAAGGTCCGGCGGCCCATGCCGCCGGTCGGTACATGGTTCATCCCGGATCTCCTGGTTCGGTCAGCGTCGGCCGGGCGAGGGCACATCGGACACGGGTACGCCGCCGCGCACGCCGGCCAGCGCGACGAGGCTCACCGGCGCGGGCGTGGCGTCGCCGCGGGCCACGACGGCGAGGGCGAGCGTGTTCTCGCCGTGGGCGCGCAGCAGCCCGGCGGGCAGCGTGAAGTCGGTCTGCGGGCCCACCGCGCCGCCGTAGCGGCCGAGGTTCCAGCCGTTGAGGTAGATCCGCACGTCGTAGCCGTCGGCGGGCGCGGCGCCGAAGCGGAGCGCGATCGGCATGTCCTGGTCCTTCGGCAGGTCCAGCCGGAACGTCGTGCGCCGCCACGTCACGCCCGGCCCGACCTGCGCCGGGGCACCCTCGACCCAGCCCTCATCGGTACGGCCGGGCAGGTGCCAGCCGGCGCGCTCGCCGTACAGCCCGCCGGTGTTCAGCGGGCCGCGGACCGGGTCGGCGAGGTTCTCGCCGCCGCACGCGCCCTGGATCCGCCACGCGATCGTGGCGTCCGACCCCGCGACGGAGACGCCGTACAGGCCGCGCGGCTGCTTGAACCGCGCGTCGTCGGCGGTCCAGTCGTCGTTGTCGCCGGCGTTGCCCACGAGGACCGACAGCACGGCCGGAGTACCCGGCTTCAGCAACCCGGACGGGATCGTGAAGTCACCGTGCCCCGGATCGGGGTTGGCCGGTGCGTCGGAGTCGGCCTGGGTGCCGCCCGCGGCCGAGCCGAGGTAGTGGCCGTTCAACCAGACCAGGTACGAGCCGCGCTTGCCGGTGAAGGCGTTCAGCGACACCTTCGTCTCCGCGCCGGTCGCGGTGAAGCGGCCCCGGTACCAGACGTCGCCGTAGTGGAAGCCGTAGTCGTCGGCGTACAGGACGGTCGGGGTCTTCGGCTTGAGCGGGCTCTCGGTCGTGGTCCGGTCGGCGGGCGCCCATCCGGCGTCGTCGAAGCCGGGCCGCGCCTCGGGCGCCCCCGCGCGCGAGCGCCATCCGGTCAGCGCCGGGAGACGTACGGACGCGGGGCCCGGCAGCGTGCCGGTCAGCGAACCGCTCGGCGTCGTCCGCGTCCGTACCGGCACGCCGTTCACGACGAGCCGTCGCGCGTCCGCGAACACCTCGACCTCGCCCGCCTTCGCCGTGTCGGCGCGCAGGGTCGCGGTGCCGCCCGCCACGCTCGCCGAGCGCACGAGAGACGTGCCGCGCACCAGCACTTGGCCGTCCTGCCAGAACCTCCCCGCCTCCTCGGAGGTTCCGAGCAGGAGCAGCAGCGGGCGCCGCCCGCCACCGGTGACCAGCACGCGTGCCAGTCCGGAGTGGGTGTAGTCCAGGCGCAGGTCGCCCGCGTCGTAGGAGCTGCGCACCGATCCGGCGAGCACGGTGACGGACGGCGCGGAGGAGTAGCGCAGGACGGTCGAGCCCGGCGTGCCCGCGGCACCGTACAGCAGCGCGACGTCACGCCCGCCGGTGAACGTGTGCGTCATGAGCTCGGAGTCGGACCAGACGAGCCGCTGGCCGCCCATGTCGTACCCGGCCAGCAGCACGGAGGCGCCGTGGCCCCCGACGCGGACCGGCACCGCGTACCGCCCGTCCGGGGTCCGCCAGTCGAGCGTGGCGGAGTCGTCCGAGGTCGCCGCGCGGTCGCTGTGACGCACCAGGACGAACTGCGTACCGGTCTCGGGGTTGGCGCGCGCCACGGTCTGAACGGCGGGATCGTCGGAGACGGGCGCGGCGGCCGGGTCGGTACGCGTCAGCGGCGCGACGCTCGCCAGGAGGTAGTTCTGCCGCTTGAACTCGTCGTACTTGCTGGTCAGCAGGCGGTTCTCGGTGATCGCCGCGCCGTAGTCATAGGAGGTGTAGACGTCGTTGGGCTGGCCGAGCCATCCCCAGTTCGTGCCGCCGAAGCCCATGTAGTAGTTGAACGCGGTCGCGCCGCTGACGATCAGGTTCGACTTGTCGAAGTAACGCATGTAGTCCGGGCCGGTCAGCTCGCGGCAGCCCTCGTACCCGGCGCCGTCCTCGTCGATCGCGCCGCCCTGGTACTCGGCCGCGAACACCGGGATGTCGTCGCGCAGCCGCTCGGTGACGCCCTCGCCCCACGGGCCCCACGTCGTCGCGGGGTGCCCGCAGTCGAAGGACTGCGGATAGTCGTCCACGCCGGGGATCTGCACCGCGCCCGGCCCGTCCGCCCAGGTGGAGGTCCAGCTCGCGGCGTCACAGCAGTCGTTCGTGGTGATCGGCACGTCGATGCCGTCGCCGCGGGCGGTCCGCTGGACGTCCTCCATGTAGGCCGCGTCGGTATTGGAGGCGTACTCGTTCTCGGCGTTGTAGAGGATCACCGAGCCGCCACGGGTGATCAGATGAGGCGCGATTATCCGGTCGATGTGGCCGAGCCAGTCGCGGTAGGCGGCGGTGTAGCCCGGCGCACTGCTGCGGGCGCGTCCCGGCACGTTCTTCAGCCAGCCGGGGAAGCCGCCGCCGGTGGTCTCGGCGTTGATGTACGGCCCCGGCCGCGCGATCACGTACAGGCCGGCGCTCTCGGCGGTCCGCAGAAGCCGGTCCACGTCGCGTACGCCGGTGAAGTCGTAGACGCCCGGCTTCGGCGAGTGGTACGCCCAGTCGAAGTACAGCGAGACGGCGTTGAACCCGGCCGCGCGGTACTTCTCCAGGACGTCGCGCCACAGGTCCGGGCTCGGCAGCCGGAAGTAGTGGAACTCCGCCGACCGCAGCAGCACGCGCCGGCCGTCGATCGTCAGCGAGTAGTGGTCGTAGCCGACCCGATGCCGCGGCGGGGCGGCGGCGGTGGCCGGAGCGGTGAGGAGCGCCGCCGAGGCGGCCAGCAGGGCGAGGAGGAGGACGAGCCTGGTCGTGACGGTACGGAACGGACGCACGGTGTGCTCCTGAGGCGACGCCGGAACGATCGGAGGGCGCGCGGGACCCGTCCCGCGCGAAGGTACGGGCGTCCCGCCCCTGTGTTCCTGGGGCAGCGGCGGGACGCCCGGGCTCGGTCGGGGCTCAGCCGATGGTGAAGGTGGCGATCCGCAGGTCGCCGTCGAAGACGAGGTACACGTCGTGGCGGCCCTTCGCGCCGCTGAGCGCGGCGGTCGTGGTCGTGTAGGCGTAGACGTCGCCGGTGCCGGTCGCCGTCGCGGTACCGGCCAGCGGTCCGGTGGGGGAGTCGAGGTGGACCGCGACCGACCCGGTGCCCGACGTACGCGCGGTGAACGTCGTCGCGCCCGACCCGAGCGAGGCGTCCTTGTACGCCGCCCAGTCGCCCTTCTTCGTGCCGACCGCGTCGCCGCGCACCTTCGTCTCGTCGACGAGGCGCACGCCCTGGTAGTCGTCGAAGTCGGTGGCACGCGTCGTACGGGACAGGTCGCGCGCCGGGATCCGCTCGCCGCGTACGGGCAGCGCCGCACGCGCGCGTACGTCGGCCGACGAGGATCCGGCGAGCACGTCATAGGTCCCGGACTCGACCACGTTCTTGTTCCGCGTGACGTCCCAGTGGGCCAGGTCCGTGACCGGGAAGCTCAGCCGCACCGTGCCGGTCCGGCCCGGCGTCAGGTGCACGCGCTGGAAGGCGCGCAGCTGCTTGACCGGCTCCTTGTCACGCGAGGTCCGCTGGTGGGTGTAGAGCTGGACGACCTCGTCGCCGGCCCGCTTTCCGGTGTTGGTGACGTCGACGCTCGCCTGGACCCGGCCGCCGGAGACGGACGTCGTCAGCTTCCCGTAGCGGAACGACGTGTAGGACAGGCCGTACCCGAACGGGTACAGCGGATCGCCCTGGTAGTAGAGATAGGTGCGATCGGACTTGATGATGTCGTAGTCGAGGATGTCGGGCAGGTCGCCGTCTGCGCGGTACCAGGTCTGGGTGAGGCGGCCCGCCGGGTCGTTGTCGCCGAACAGCGTGTCCGCGAGCGCGTGCCCGGTCTCGGCCCCGGCGTGCGTGGTCCACAGGATCGCCGGGACGTGCTCCTGCTCCCAGCCGAGCGTGGTCGGGTAGCTGTTCTCCACGACCACGACCGTGTGCGGGTTGGCCGCGCTCACGGCCTTGACGAGCGCCTCCTGGCCCTCCGCGAGCGCCATCGTGGTCCGGTCGTGGTCCTCGCGGCCGTTGATGAACGGCATGCTGCCGACCACGACGACGGCCGCGTCGGCGCCCTTGGCGGCCTTCACCGCGTCGTCGACGCCACTGGCGACCGTGTCCTTGGTGAAGTGCGCGGCGCCGTCGGCGGTGGCCAGCACGAGCGTGCCGTCGTCGGCGGCCGTGACGTACTTCTTGTCGCCGAACCACGACTGGTCGGCGTCGTAGCCCGCGTAGCGGATGAGGTACGTGCCGTCGTCCTGCTTCTCCAGCTTGAACTGCTGCTGGACGAACCAGCCGTTCGGCTGGTCCTGGTCGTTGGCGAAGTTCGGCCCCTTGTAGCCCGCGTACTTGCCGTTGGCGACGCTCCGCAGTGTCAGGGAACCCTGGCCCCAGTCGAAGGCGTCGAACTGGGTGGTGGCGTCGGCGCTGGTGGCGCTCTCCTTCAGCGTCGCGCCGGCGCCGGTGCCGGCCGTGACGTACTTGCCGGTCGCGACGTCCTTCAGGGCGATCCGGTCGGCGCCCTCGGAGTCGGTGACGGTGGCGCCGGAGCCGAGTCGCTCCCGTATGCCGTCCAGCGGCGTGACCTTGTACGGCAGCGAGCCGGAGTACCAGTCGGTGTAGAGCGTCTTGCTCAGCGGACCCACCACGGCGACCTTCTCGGTCTTCGCGGCGTCGAGCGGCAGGGCGCCGCCGGAGTTCTTCAGCAGGACCTCGGCCTGGTCGGCGGTCTGGCGGGCCAGCGCGCGGTTCGCCGGGCTGTCGATGACGTCCTTGGTGATCTTCCCGTACGGGCCGCCGCCGGGATCGAAGTCGCCGAGCCGGAACCGGATACTGAGGATGTGCCGTACCGCGGTGTCCACGTCGGACTCCGCCAGCAGCCCCTGCGACAGGGCCGACCTGATCGCGGCGGCGGTCTTCGAACCGTCGGTGTCATCGACGGTGAAGCTGTCCAGGCCCGCCTTGAGCACCGCCGCGTCGGCCTCGGGCTGCGTGGCGTAGTAGGCCTCGCTGCCGGTCAGGTTGTTCGGCGCGCCCGCGTCGGAGACGTTCAGCAGGTCCCGGTGGGTCCAGCCGCGTACGGCGCCGTTCAGGTCGGGGCTGACCGTGTTCGGCCGGCCGTTCACGAGGTTGTAGGAGGCCATGACGCCGGTCGCCGCGTTGGCCGAGATCGCCGCCGAGAACGCCTTCTCGTCGTACTCGTGCGCGACCCGTGGCCGCAGGTCCGATGAGGTCGTGTCGCGGTGGACCTCGTTGTTGTTGGCGAGGAAGTGCTTCAGGACCGGCGCCGCCTTGAGGTGGTCCGGGTCATCGCCCTCCATGCCCGAGCCGTACGCGGTGGAGATCGCACCGGTCAGGTAGGGGTCCTCGGAGTAGCCCTCCTCGTTGCGGCCCCACCGCGGGTCGCGCAGGAGGTTCACGACGGGCGCCCAGAGCTGGACGCCCCACACGCCGGGGTCGACGGAGTTGTAGCCGCGGGCCTCGTCGCCGACCGCGGAGCCCACGCGCTTGATCAGCGCCGGGTTCCAGGTGGAGGCCAGGCCCACGGCCTGCGGGAACACCGTGCCCTTCGCGGTCACGACGGCGCCGCCGTTGCTCTTGTCGGTGGACCAGGCGACACCGTGCAGCGCCTCGGTACCGGTCTTGAACGCCTTCATCCCCAGCCGCGGGATGGCCGGCTCGTACTGGTGCAGCAGCGAGATCTTCTCGTCGAGCGTCAGCCGTCCGAGCAGGTCGTCGACCCGGCTGCTGAGGGAGAGGCGTGGGTCCCGGAACGGCGGACCGGACGCTGCGTGGGCCGGTGCGACCGCCCCGGCCGTGGCCAGCAGGGCCACGGCGATCGGAACGGCGAACCGGCGTCTTGGTGTCACGGCGGTGACCTCCTAGTCGATGACGGGCCCCCGAGGCAGACGTGAAACGGTGTCGCGGTACCAGTGCGCGCTGTCCTTCCAGGTGCGCGTCTGGGTCTCGTAGTCGACGTGGACGATGCCGAACCGCTTGGAGTAGCCGTAGGACCACTCGAAGTTGTCCAGCAGCGACCAGACGAAGTAGCCGCGCACGTCGACCCCGGACTTCATGGCCCGGCCGACGGCGTCGATGTGGTCGCGCAGGTAGTCGATGCGCCGCTCGTCGTGCACGCCGCCGTCCGCGTCGACCCGGTCGTCGAAGGCGGCGCCGTTCTCGGTGATCATCAGCGGCGTGCCGGGGTGGTCGCGGTGCAGCCGCAGCAGCAGATCGGTCAGGCCGGTCGCGTCGATGCTCCAGCCCATCTCGGTGTACGGGCCCGGCAGCTTGACGAACTCGATGTCGTCGCAGCCCACCCACGGCGAACCCGCACCGTCGCCGTGCCCGTCCGACGTCGCGCGCGACGCGTCGCCGGCCCACGGGCGTACGAGCGTCGGCGTGTAGTAGTTCACGCCGAGCATGTCGATCGGCGCGTTGATGGTCGCCTCGTCGCCGTCCTGCACGAACGACCAGTCGGTGATCCCCCGGGTGTCCTCGAGGAGGTCCGCGGGGTAGGCGCCGTTCAGCATCGGGCCGAGGAAGACCCGGTTGGACACCGCGTCGACCCGGCGGGCCGCCTCGGCGTCGCCGCGCACCTGGTGCAGGTTGAGCGTCACGGACGTGCGCCCCGGCAGCAGGCGCGCCGCCAGGCCGTGCGCGAGGTTGAGGTGGTGCGCCGCGGCGAGGGCCGCCGCCGGCTCGGTACGGCCCGGCGCGTGGACGCCCGCCGCGTACCCGAGGAAGGCCGAGCACCACGGCTCGTTCAGCGTGGTCCACGTGTGCACGCGGTCGCCGAGCGCCGCGCCCATCCGCTCTGCGTACTCGGCGAAGCGCAGCGCGGTGTCGCGTACCGGCCAGCCGCCGGCGTCCTCCAGTTCCTGCGGCAGGTCCCAGTGGTAGAGCGTGGCGACCGGCGCGATGCCGCGCTCGAGGAGGCCGTCGACGAGCCGGGAGTAGAAGTCGATGCCCCGCTGGTCATGGGCGCGCGGCCACGCGATGGAGAACCGGTAGGCGCGCAGGCCGAGCGCGCTCATCGTCTCCAGGTCCTCGGGCCAGCGGTGGTAGTGGTCGGTGGCCACGTCGCCGGTGTCGCCGTTCAGCACGCGGCCCGGAGTACGGCTGTAGGTGTCCCAGATCGACGGCACACGGCCGTCCTCCTGAGCCGCGCCCTCGATCTGGTAGGAGGCGGTCGCCGCGCCCCACACGAAGTCCTCGGTCACTGCAGTCCCCTAACGGTGATGGTGTCCTCGCCGGTTTCTATCAGCAGGCCGTGGTCGTGTGCGGAGACGGTTCCGCCCTCGACCGAGCCGGACCGCGCGCCGACCAGCAACACCCGCCACCCGCCGGACCCCTGAGCCGTGACCCGTACGACGTCGCCCTCCCGCGTGGTCGTGAAGACGGCCACGTCCTCGCCGTCGGCCGACGGGACCTCCGTGACCACCCGCGCCCCGTCGGGAAGCGCGTGGACGTGCAGCGTCACGCCGTCCGCGTAGTCGTAGTCCGGCCGGTCGGAGACCGCGCCGAACGGGATCACCGAACCCGGACGGGCCAGCAGCGGCACGGACAGGACGCCGTGGTGCTCGCGGACCCAGCGCCCGCCCTCGATCGGCTCGCCGGTGAGCACGTGCGTCCAGGTGCCCTCGGGCACGTAGTACGAGACGTCGCCGTCCGCCGACATGACCGGCGCGACCAGCAGGTCGCCGCCGAGCATGTACTGGCGCTCGAGGTGCGTCACCGCGGGGTCGGACGGGAACTCCACGACCATCGCGCGCATCATCGGCACGCCCTCGCCGTACGCCTCGCGCGCGACGCCCTGGAGGTAGGGCATGAGGCGCGCCTTGAGCCTGGTGAAGAGCCGCAGGACGTCCACGGCCTCCTCGTCGAACGCCCACGGCACCCGGTAGGACTGGCTGCCGTGCAGGCGGCTGTGCGAGGACAGCAGGCCGAACGCGATCCAGCGCTTGAACAGCTCCGGGTCCGGCGTGCCCTCGAAGCCGCCGATGTCATGGCTCCAGTAGCCGAACCCGGACATGCCGAGCGACAGCCCGCCGCGCAGGTCCTCGCCCATGCCCACGAACGTCGACTCGCAGTCGCCGCCCCAGTGCACCGGGAACTCCTGCGTGCCGGCCGTGGCCGACCGCGCGAACAGCACCGCCTCGCCCTCGCCGCGCCGCTTGCGCAGCAGCTCGAAGACGGTCTCGTTGTACAGGTGCGTGTAGTAGTTGTGCATCCGCTCCGGGTCGGAGCCGTCGAACCAGGCCACGTCCGTGGGGATGCGCTCGCCGAAGTCGGTCTTGAAGCAGTCGACGCCCATGTCCAGCAGCGCGCCGAGCTTCTCGGCCCACCACTCGCGTGCCTCCGGGTTGGTGAAGTCGACGACCGCGAGCCCCGGCTGCCACTTGTCCCACTGCCAGACGTCACCGTTCGGCCGCTTCAGCAGGAAACCGCGCGCCCGGCCCTCGGCGAACAGCGACGAGCGCTGCGCGATGTACGGGTTGATCCAGACGCAGATCCGCAGGCCGCGGGCCTTCAGCCGCTCGAGCATGCCACGCGGGTCCGGGAAGGTCCGCGGGTCCCACTCGAAGTCGCACCAGTGGAACTCCCGCATCCAGAACGTGTCGAAGTGGAAGACCGACAGCGGCAGGTCGCGCTCGGCCATCCCGTCGATGAAGCTCGTCACCGTCTCCTCGTCGTAGGAGGTGGTGAACGAGGTCGACAGCCACAGGCCGTAGGACCAGGCGGGCAGGCGCGGCGGGCGGCCGGTCAGCGCGGTGTACTTGCGCAGGATGTCCTTCGGCGTGGGCCCGTAGATGAGGAAGTACTCCATCGACTGGTCCTCGACGCTGAACTGCGTGCGCGCGACCGTCTCCGACCCCACCTCGAACGACACGTGGCCCGGGTGGTTCACGAGCACCCCGTAGCCCGCGTCGGTCAGGAAGAACGGGACGTTCTTGTACGCCTGCTCGCTCGCCGTACCGCCGTCGGCGTTCCAGATGTCGACGGCCTGGCCGTTCTTGACCAGCGGACCGAAGCGCTCGCCCAGGCCGTACACGTGGTGGTCGACGCCGAGGTCGAGCTGCTCGCGGATGTAGTGCCCGTCCTCGCCGGTCTCCATCACGGCCGTCGACTTGGGGCCGCCGCCGGTCAGCACCCGGCCGCCGGCGAGGAAGTCCACGCGCCAGGGACCGCCGCGCGCGACGCGTACCGACAGCGCGCCGGAGGTGAGCACCGCGGCCTCGTCGTCGACCGTGACGCTCGCGCCGTTCGCCTCGTCCGTGCGCAGCGTGAACCGCGGCTCCTTCGGCACGCCGCCCGCGAAGTGGGTGACCGTGACGCCGATGACGTCGGGCATGGGGGAGGAGTAGGTCAGGGTGATGACCGGGCCCTTGAGCAGGTCGCCGCGATGCCGGATCGGCACCGTGGGCGCGTGGACGGTCAGCGCGCCGGGCGCGGTGGAGATGTCGAGGACCTCGACCGGGTAGGAGGCCCGCACGCCATCGCGGAGCATCCAGTAGCCGTTGGTGAACTTCATCGACGCGTTGATCCTTCTACTTGACGGCCCCGACGGTGATGCCACGGGTGAGGGTGCGCTGGAAGATCAGGAAGAAGACGACGGCCGGCAGGATTCCGAGGAGCGCCGACGAACTGGTCATCGTGGCGTCCATGAGCCGCTGCCCCTGGAGCACGCCGAGTGCGACCGGCACCGTCTGGTTCTCGTTGGAGATCAGGAAGATCAGGGGCAGGAAGAACTCGTTCCAGGTCCAGATGAAGAAGAAGACGAAGAGCACCCCGAGGGTCGGCCGGCTGATCGGCACCACGAGCCGCCACAGGATCCGGAACCGGCTCGCGCCGTCCATCCGGGCCGCCTCGAGGATCTCGCGGGGGAACGTCGACAGCACCGACGAGAGCAGGTACGTGCCGAACGCCGTCTGGATGGCCGTGAAGATGATGATCACGCTGAGCCGGGTGTCGTACAGGCCGGCCTTCTTCGACAGGAAGTACAGCGGGTAGACCAGGACCTCCTGCGGCATCGTGTTGGCCAGCAGGAAGACCACCATGATCGACAGTCGGCCGCGGATCCGGCCGATGCCCAGCGCGTACGCGTTGAGCACCGAGAGGATCACTGCGAGGACCGCCACCGAGCCGCTGATGAGCACGCTGTTGAGCAGCTTGCCGCCGAAGTCGACGCGCTCCCAGAAGCCCGTCAGACCGTCGAGGTAGAACCCCTTCGGCAGGCTCAGCGGCCCGTGCGCGGAGTACTCCGCCGGCGTCTTGAACGCGTTGAACCCGACGATGAGGAACGGCAGCAGCATCACGACGGCGAGCACGGCGAGCGCGGCGAGCACCGCGTACGCGCCCGGTGGCCGCCGGCGCGCGGCGGTCGTGGTCATCGGTTCGCCCCTTCGCTCCTGCCCTGCCGCCACAGGAAGACGGCGGTGAGCGCGACGATGATCAGCGTCAGCACGGTCGCGATCGCCGCGCCGTACCCGACCTGGGTCTTTTCGAAGAAGTTCTGCCACGAGGTGTAGGCGGGCACGTTCGTCGCACCGCCGGGCCCGCCACGGGTCAGGATGTAGATCTTGTCGAAGCTCTTCAGCGCGGCGACGGTGCAGATCAGCAGCACCACGTACATCTCCGGGCGGATCTGCGGGATCGTGATGTGCCAGAACCTCCGCCACCACGACGCGCCGTCGATCTCCGCCGCCTCGTAGAGCGCGGGGTCGATGCGCTGGAGCCCGGCCATGAAGACGATCAGCGGGAACCCGATCTGCACCCAGACCATCACCCCCATCACGGTGTACAGCGCGAGCTCGGGGTCGCCCAGCCAGTCCTCCCGCAGCGAGCCGAGCCCGACCTTGCCCAGTAGCTCGTTCAGCGCGCCGTTGTCGGGGGCGAGGATCCACGACCACACGATCCCGGCGACCGCGAACGGCAGCACCTGCGGCAGGTAGACACAGGCCCGCAGCACCGACGCCGTACGCGGCCCGAACCGCTTGCCGATGATGTCGAACAGGGTCGCCGCGAGGACCAGCCCGACGATCGCCGGGATGATCGCCATCGCCACGACGAGGGCGACGTTGTGCTCGAACGAGGCCCAGAAGTCGCCGTCGGACAGCAGGCGCGTGTAGTTGCCCAGGCCGGTCCAGCGCGGCGTTCCGATGCCGTCCCACCGGGTGAGGCTGATGCCGACGTTCATCACGAACGGCACGAGGATCACCGCGAGGAACAGCACGGCACTGGGGATCAGGTAGACCGCGAACGGGATCTCGCGCCGGGCCTTGTCAGCGGTTCGCGCGCGTGGCGCGCCGAGCGTCTGGGTCATGGTCGCATCTCCGGTGCGGTGGGGGCGGTCGCCGCCGCCCCCACCCTCAGTGACCGATGTTCGAGAGGTTCTCGTTGTACGGCCCGGCGAGCTGGTCGAGGACCTTGGCCGGCGGCGCGGTGCCGTTGATGAGCTTCTGGGTGCCCGCGACCATCACGTCGTAGTAGCCGGGGGCCGGCCAGTCGGGGTAGAACGCGAGGCCGTCGTTCTTGGCGAGGGCGTCGAAGCTCGCGATCAGCTTCTTGTTCTTCGGGTCGGTGACCCCGCCCGGGTCCGCCGCGACCGGGACGCCGCCGTTGTTGGCGAGCAGGTCCTGGATGTCCTTCTTCATCGTGATGTCGATGAAGTCATAGGCGAGCTTCTTGTTGCCCGAGCCCTTCGGCACGACCCACAGGTTGCCGCTCGACCCGAGCGTCATCGCGCTGCCGGGCCACGGGAACGTGTCCCACTCGAAGCTCTTGATCTCCTTCTCGAACCGGCCGTACCACCAGCTCCCGGAGAACATCATCGGGTACTTGCCGGCGATGAACGCGGTGCCGGCGTCCTCGGCCTTGACGCTGACCGAGTTCTTGGCGATGTAGCCACGGCGCACCCAGTCGGCGAAGGTGGTCGCGGCGTAGGTCCAGGCCGCGTCGTGGAAGTCGGTCTTGCCGGTGTAGCGCTGGAAGCGGTCCACCCACGGGCGGTCGGCCTTGCTCAGCGCGAGTTGGTAGAGGTACTGCTGCGCCATGTACTCCGCGCCGGCGTTCGCGAGCGGGGTCACGCCCTTCTTGGCGAAGGCGTCCATCGCGGCGGTGAACTCGTCGATGGTCGTCGGCACCTTCACGCCGTACTTCGCGAACATCGCCTTGTTGTAGTAGACCTGCAGGAACTCCGCGTAGTTCGGGACGCCGTACCACTTGTCGCCGCCCATGACGCCCTTCGCGTCGTACTTGGCGGTCACCTGGAGGTTCGGCGTGAGCTGCTTGTCCCAGCCGCGCTTGGTCACCTCGTCGCTCAGGTCCGTGAGCAGGCCCTGCTTGGCGAGCAGGCCGGTCGTGGCGTTGCCCTTGTTGTACTCCAGGATGTCCGGGGCGTCCTTGGAGTTGAGCACCATCGGCGCGGTCTTCTGGATCTGCTCGAAGCCCTTCTCCTCGAACTTCACCTTCACGCCGGGATGGGTCTGCTCGAACTCCTTGATCGCCTGGTTCCACGCCACCCCCATGGCGCTGTCCGGGCCTTCGTAGTGCCAGAGCTTGAGTTCCTTGGGCGAGGACGAGGAGCCGCCCCCGCCGCACGCGGACAGTGCCAGCAGGCCCGCGGTGAACGCCGCGAGCGCCTTTCCGGCCTTGAACATCGGATTCCTCCAGGGGGGTGTGCGGATGTCAGTGACCGTCGAAGCGCTTCGACGGAGGGGATGCGTGAACGGACGGCGCGGGCTCATGGCGTTCCCGTGGTGCTCGAACGCCGTACGAGCTTCGGCGGGAGCAGCGTCGACCCGGGTACGGGCCGGCCCTCGAGCTCGGCCATGAGGAGCGTCACCGCCTGCCGGCCGACCTCTTCGGCGGGGATCGCGATCGAGTCGAGCCCGTGCCGTTCGGCGAGGTCGTCCGGGGCGATGGCGATGACCGCGAGGTCGTCCGGTACGGTCCGGCCGGCCGCGCGGAACGCGGTGAGCAGTGGTTCGACGGCGGGTTCGTTGTGTATGACGACGCCGGTGATGCCGGGATGGTCACGGAGCAGGGCCTCGGCGGTCACCCCGACGGCCTCCGGATCGCAGGGCCGTACGACCGCGAGGACGCCGCGTTCGGCGGCGGTGCGCTGGAAGCCCGCCTTCGTACGCTCGGCGAACCCGGTGCCGCGTTCGTAGACGGCCGGCGGTGCGCCGATCAGGGCGATCTCGCGGTGCCCGAGGTCGGCCAGCCGGCCGGCGCACATCGCACCGGCCATCTCGAAGTCCAGGTCGATGCAGGTCAGTCCGGCCGGATCCGCGGGGAACCCGATCAGCACCGACGGGCGTTCGAGCGACCGCAGCACCGGCAGCCGTACGTCGTGCAGCTCGACGTCCATCACGATGATCGCGTCGACGAGCGACGTACCGGCCACGCGTTCGAGGCCGCCGACGCCCTCGTCCTGGGTCAGCAGCAGGACGTCGTGGTCGTAGGCGCGCGCGGTGGTCACGGCCGAGATCGCCATCTGCATCACCACGGGCACGTGGATCCCCGAGCGCAGCGGCACGACGAGGGCGATGACGTTGGACCGGTTGCTGGCGAGCGCGCGAGCACCGGCGTGCGGGCGGTACCCGAGCGCGCGGACGCTGTCCATGACGCGGCGCCGGGTTCGGTCGGAGATGGAGCGCTTGCCGCTGAGCACGTACGACACCGTGCTCGGGGAGACACCGGCGTGGCGAGCCACGTCAGAGATCTTGACCACTGGCCGTCTCCCGTCGAAGCGCTTCGATTGTCCGGAATGTTAAGCCCGTCACACATGCGGCGCAATGGGTGTTTTGAAATGAACGATCCCCGCCGCACGGGGGATGCGGCGGGGATCGTCGTGACGGGACTCGCGGAAGACGTCCCTATCGGGGATGGCTCTCGGGCCGGATCAGCGCCACGTGTCGTTGATCGTGGCGGTGGCGCCGGTGCCCGTCGTGTACGAGCGGTTGGGGTCGGACTCCCAGGTCACGGACCCGTCGGAGTTCTTCTTGAGGTACTTGTACTGGAACGTCGTGCCGGTCGGCAGGGAGACCGCGGCGGACCAGGTCGGGTAGTTCGCCGACGACAGCGCGACGGCGCTGCCCGGAGCCCAGTTGCCGAGCGCCGGAATCGACCCGACGACGAACACGTTCTGGCCGAAACTCGTGGTCGCGGTCTCGTTGAACGTCACCTTCGTGGTGCCGGTTCCGCCGCCCTGGCCGGTGGCCGCGACGTCGATCGCCACGGCCTGACCCGGGGCGACCTGGAAGCTCGCGTTGCCGGAGCCGTCGACGGTGACCGCGGTGCCGGTGCAGTTGCCACCGGACACGCCACCGCTGACGACGTCGCAGTACGTGCCGGCGGGCAGGCCCGTGGCGAACGTCCGGTTCAGCGTCGAGCCGGAGTTGTTGATCGCGATGTAGCCCTTCGCGCCACGGCTGAAGGCGATCTGGTTGGAGCCGTCGGACCACCAGTTGGCGACCGAGGTGCCCGTCACCGCGTTGTGCCAGCCGACCATCCCGCCGAGCTTGCGGTCGAGGCAGCCCTGCCAGCCACTGGCGCAGTTCGTGCCCGTGACGTGCCCGCTGGAGTCGGCCGGCGGCGAGTCGTCACTGCCGTTGAAGTCGAAGCCGGAGTAGACCTGCGGGGTGCCGAAGTTCCAGGCCAGCCCGAAGATCGTGGCGAGCGTGTACTTCGAGCCGTCCTTGTAGGACAGCGTGCTGCCGTTGCGCTCGGTGTCGTGGTTGGCCACGAAGACCACCGACTTGTCGCTCGGCTCGAAGCCCCACGACTGGCCGAAGGACTGCAGGTTGGCGATGCTGCCGTTGAACTGCTCCTTCAGCTTCTGCCCGTACACGAACTCCAGCAGGTCGCCCGAGCCCTCGAACGCGCTCGGGGCCAGGTCGCCGGGGCTGCCCGGCATGACCTCCTGGTAGATGTAGGCGGACTTGCTGAGCTTGCCCTCGATCGCCTTGAGGTCGGGCGAGCCGATGTGCTTGGCCGCGTCCACGCGGAAGCCGTCGACGCCGATGCCCAGCAGGTCGTTGAGGTAGTCGGCGACCTTGCCGCGGACGTAGTCGGATTCGGTGCGCAGATCCGAGAGGCTCACCAGTTCGCACTTGGTGACCTCGGTGAAGTTGTTCCAGTCGTGGATCTGGCCGTCGGACTGCGGGCAGTCACCGGGGTAGTGGTGGAAGTCGTTGGTCGAGTAGATGCCCGGGTAGTCGTACTTGCTGTAGCTCACACCGCCGTACGTGGTGGCGCCCTGGCCGGTCATGTGGTTGATTACCGCGTCCGCGTAGACCTTCACGCCCGCGGCGTGGCAGGTCTGCACCATCGAGGTGAACTGCGCGCGGTCGCCCATGCGGCTGCTGACGTTGTAGTCGCCGGGCTGGTACACCTCCCACCAGGGGTGCCCGCTCGCGCTGAGCGAGTCCTCCGGCGGCGCGACCTGGACCGCTCCGTAGCCCTGCGGCCCGAGCACGTTCGTGCACTCGGAGGCGACGGAGGGCCAGTTCCACTCGAAGAGGTTGGCGATCACGTCGTGCGCGCCACCGGGCGACTTCTTGTGCGTGACGGTGTGCGGCTTCCAGTGCGTCGGTGAGGCCGCGGCGGGCGCGGCGTTGAGTGCTGGGGTGGCCAGGGCCGTCAGCGCGACGGCCACGGCCGGCAGCAGGCGTTTCAGCATGCGAGCCTCCTGGGGCGAAAGGGCATGGCGGGTCCCCCGAGGGTCCTGATGGCCGCGTGTTTCGGCTCCGTTGCGGAGAAAATAACCCTTTGCCCGATCGCGGGCAATACCTTGCAGCAAAGTTGCGCAAGGCTTTCGGAAAGAGGCCCGGCAACTTACTGCAACCGCCCGCGTCGCAGGCCGTGACTTCGGCGGTACATTCGACCACGTGAGCACGCGTCTGGCGGATATCGCCGCCCAAGCCGGAGTGAGCGAGGCCACCGTCAGCCGGGTCCTCAACGGCAAACCCGGCGTCGCGCCGGCCACCCGACAGGCGGTCATCGAGGCGCTCGACACGTTCGGCTACGAGCGCCCCGCGCGGCTCAGACAGCCCAGGACCGGCCTGATCGGGCTGATCGTCGCCGACCTGTCCAACCCGATCTTTCCGGCGTTCGCCGAGGTCATCGAGAACACCCTCGCCGTGCACGGCTACACGGCGGTGCTGTGCGCGCTCGCGCCCGGCGGAATCAACGAGGACGACTACACCGACCTGCTCCTCGAGCGCGGCGTGTCCGGCATCGTGTTCGTCTCCGGCCTGCACGCCGACTCCCAGGCCGACCACGGCCGCTACAAGCGCCTCACCGACCGCGGCCTGCCGATCGTTTTGATCAACGGGTACGCAGGTGAGGTCGACGCGACGTTCGTCTCCAGCGACGAGGCCGGTTCGATGGAGATGGCCGTCTCGCACCTGGCCCACCTCGGTCACCGGCGGATCGGGCTCGCCGTCGGGCAGAAGCGGTTCGTGCCGGTCATCCGCAAGACGCAGGGCTACCGCAAGGGCATGGCCGACCGGCTCGGCGTCACCGACGTCGACGGCTGGATCGCGAACACGATCTTCACGGTGGAGGGCGGCGAGGCGGCCGCGCGCCAGCTCCTCGGCCAGGGCTGCACCGCCATCTGCTGCGCGAGCGACATGATGGCGATCGGAGCGATCCGCGCCGCGCGCCAGCAGGGCCTGCGGGTGCCGGAGGACGTCTCGGTGGTCGGCTTCGACGACTCGCCGCTGATGGCCTACATCGACCCGCCGCTGACAACGGTCCGCCAGCCCGTACGCGAGATGGCGCTCGTCGCGGTGCGCAGCCTGCTGGACGAGATCCAGGGGATGGGCGCCCCGCACACCGAGCTGGTGTTCCGGCCGGAACTCGTGGTCCGCGGCTCGACCGGTCCGATTTCGGCCGACGCGCCCTAGCGCTGCCGTCCTTGCAGAAACTTTCTGCAACTTTTTCTATCGCGCTCCTCTGTCGTCCATCGAGCCTCGCTCGAGACGGCCTTCTGTGAGCGGACATCACATTCGAGAGCACTGCTCTTGACGCATGCCCGCGTTGGTGTGCACACTGCTCCTAAGCAAGAGCACTGCTCTCTAAATCGAAGGAGCAATCGATGGCCGCCGAGACCGCCCCCCGCCACATCCGGACCGACAACTGGATGGACCGCGCCAGCCGCCGCCTCGTACAGGGCCTGACGGGCAAGGGGATCAGCCTGTTCGGGTCGCGCATCCTCTACGTCCGCGGCCGTAAGAGCGGCGAGTGGCGTTCGGTCCCGGTCAACGTGCTCACGTATGAAGGTGAGCGCTACCTCGTCGCACCGCGCGGGAACACGCAGTGGGTGCGCAACATGCGCGTGGCCGGAGGTGGACGCCTCCGCCTCGGACGCCGCTACGAGGACTTCACCGCCACCGAACTCGCCGACGCGGACCGGCCGGCGGTGCTCCGCGCGTACCTCAAGCGGTGGAAGTTCGAGGTCGGGATGTTCTTCGACGGGGTCGGCCCGGACGCCTCCGACGAGAAACTGCTCGAGATCGCCCCCGGCTACCCGGTGTTCCGTATCGGGTGATTGGTGGCAGTTGGTCCCTACCGGTTCGCCTAGGTGTTACGCACTGCGTACCAACATGACGACCTGCGCCGATGATTAACCTGTTTGCGATCAAAAGACTAATAAGCTTCTCTTAATGTTGTGACGACCGATGAGTCGCAGTTCGTGGCGAGCGCGCTGCGCGAGGGCATGGCGCGCCTCAACCGCCGGCTACGCGCCGAACGTCTCGGCCACGGCCTCAGCCTCAACCGGCTCAGCCTGCTCGGCCTCCTTTGCCACAACGGTCCGATGACCGCGACCGCCCTCGCGGCGGCCGAACGCCTCCAGCCGCAGTCGCTCACGCGGATGCTGGCGAAGCTGGAGACCGAGGGGCTCATCGTCCGCCGCCCGGACGACACCGATCGGCGTCAGGTCCTGATCGACGTCACGCATGAGGGGATCGCCGTGCTCACGGAGGACACGCGCAGGCGCGAGGCGTGGCTGGCGGGGGTGATGGCCGAACGCCTCACGCTCACCGAGCGCGAGGTGCTCCGGCTGGCCGCCGGCCTGATGGATCGGCTCGCCGATGACTAGGCCGTTCGCCGAGCGCGGCGGCTGGATGCGCAGGCTGCTGCCCTTCGTGTTCGAACAGCGCTCCAGCCTGCTCCTGACGTTCGCCGCCGGGCTCGTCGGCGCCGGCGTCGGCACCGCGGTCCCCGTCGTCGAGCGCCGCATCGTCGACGACGTGATCCTCGCGCACCGCGCGTCGCTCACCCCGTGGCTGGTGCTGCTCTTCGGCCTCGGCGCGCTCGGGTTCGCGGCGGCGCGTACGCGCCGGTTCAACGCGTCGCGGATGGTGCTGGGGATCTCCTACACACTGCGCGGCGCCATCCACTCCGAGCTGCAACGGCTCGACCTGCGCGCGCACGGCGAGATGTCCACCGGCCAGGTCGTCGCGCGCGCCAACGCCGACATCTCCCTCGTCATCATGGTGCTGCGGGTGCTGCCGATCCTGGCCAGCAACCTTGTGATGATGGTCGCCTCGCTCGTCGTCATGTTCGTCTTCTCGCCGCTGCTGGCCCTGATCAGCCTCGTCGTGGTGCCCGCCCTCGTCCTCGGCGCGTACCGGATGCGGACCCGGCTCTTCCCCGCCACGTGGGACGTTCAGCAGCGCACCGGCGACGTGGCGCAGGTCGTCGACCAGGCGGTGACCGGTGTACGGGTGGTCAAGGGCTTCGGGCAGGAGACGCGGGAGTTCGAGCGACTCTCCGACACCGCGTCCGGGCTGTTCGGCTCGAGCCTGCGGGCGTTGCGATTGCAGGCGCGCTACCAGCCGTTACTCGAGGCGATCCCGTCGTTCGGCCAGGTCGGAGTGCTGGCCCTCGGCGGATGGCTCGCGCTGCACCACCAGATCACGGTCGGGACGTTCCTCGCGTTCGCGTCGTACCTGGTGCTGCTCACCGGCCCCGCGCAGATGATCGCCCGGATGCTCAGCGCGACTCCCCGCGCCCGCGCCGGCGCCGAGCGCATCTTCGAGCTGCTCGACACGACTCCCGCGGTGCTCGACGCGCCGGACGCCCGTGACCTGCCGGAGCTCACCGGCGAGATCTCCTTCGAGCACGTCACCTTCGGGTTCTGGCGCTCGGAGCCGGTCCTGGACGGGTTCGACCTGCGCGTACGCGCAGGTGAGACCGTCGCGCTCGTCGGCGCGTCGGGTTCGGGCAAGTCGACCGCGGCCCTGCTCATCCCGCGCTTCTACGACGCGCAGGACGGCACCGTACGTATCGACGGCCGCGACGTGCGCGGCGTCACGCTCGCCTCGCTGCGTTCGCAGATCGGGATGGTCTTCGAGGAGAGCTTCCTGTTCTCGGAGTCGCTGCGGGACAACATCGCGTACGGGCGGCCGGACGCCACCGACGAGGAGGTCGAGACCGCCGCGCGCGCCGCCGAGGCGCACGCGTTCATCCTGGCGCTGCCGGACGGCTACGACACCATCGTCGGCGAGCGCGGGCTCACGCTGTCCGGCGGGCAGCGGCAGCGCGTCGCGCTGGCCCGCGCCCTGCTGTCCGACCCGCGGATCCTCGTACTGGACGACGCGACGAGCGCGATCGACGCGAAGGTCGAGGAGAGCATCCACACGACCCTGCGCAGCGTCCTGCGCGGGCGTACGACCATCCTGGTCGCCCACCGGCGCTCCACGCTGCGGCTCGCCGACCGGATCGCGGTGGTCGACGCCGGCCGGGTCATCGACCACGGCACGCACGACGCGCTGATGTCCCGCTGCCCGCTGTACCGGCGGCTGCTGGCCGGCGAGGGCGACGACATCGAGGAGACGCCGGTCGCCGTGCGCGACGCGGACGACCCCATCCCGCTCAACGACGAGACGGCGCCGCGGGGGATGGGCGGTGCCTTCGCCTACGAGGACATGGTCGAGCGCGTCGCCGCGCTCCCGCCGATCCACGACCTGCCCGACGTCGACGTCGGCCGCGAGTCGCGGCCGGAACCGAGCTTCTCGCTGTGGAGGTTCGTCCGGCCGTACCGCGCGCCCCTCGGCCTCGGCCTGCTCCTCGTGGTGCTCGACGCGCTGACCGGGGTCGCCGGGCCGTACCTGTCGCGCGGCGGCATCGACAACGGGGTGCTCACCGGTTCGCGGTCCGCGCTGTTCACCGCCGCCGGGGTGTTCCTGGGCGTCGCGATCGTCGGCCTGGTGATCTCGCGCGGCGTCACGATGGTCGCCGGGCGCACCGGCGAACGCCTCATGTACGCGCTGCGGATCCGCGTCTGGGCCCAGCTCCAGCGGCTGTCGGTCGACTTCTACGACCGGGAGATGGCCGGGCGCATCATGACCCGGATGACCACCGACGTCAGCGCCTTCTCGTCCCTGCTGCAGGACGGCCTGATCAGCGCGGTGGCGTCGGTGTTCACGTTCATCGGCGTCGGGGTCGCGATGGCCGTCATGAGCCCGGTGCTGACCGGCCTCACCGCGCTCGTGCTGATCCCGCTGCTGATCGCCACCGTGGCGTTCCGTCGGCTGTCCGCCGAGCCGTACCGCGAGGCCCGCGAACGCATCGCCGTCGTCAACGCGAGCCTCCAGGAGAGCATGGCCGGCGTACGCGAGTCGCAGGCCTTCACCCAGGAAAGCCGCCGGCACACCGAGTTCGAGCGGATCACCCGCGGCTACGTCGACGCCCGGCTCGCCGCGCAGCGGCTCATCTCGCTGTACTTCCCCTTCGTCGACTTCCTGGCCTCCGTCGCCGCCGTTCTCGTCCTGGCGGTCGGCCACCACCTCGTCGACGACGGGTCGCTGACCCCCGGCGAGATGATCGCGTTCCTGCTGTACCTCAACCTGTTCTTCTCGCCCATCCAGCAGCTCTCTGAGGTCTTCGACGACTGGCAGCAGGCGCGCGTGTCGATGGCCCGCATCGGCGACCTCATGGCCGAACCCGTCACCACGCCCGCCGCGGCCGCGCCGGTCAGCCCCGGCCCGCTGCGCGGCCAGATCCGCCTCGACGGCGTCCGCTTCGCCTATCCCGGGATCAAGGAGGAGGCCCTGGCGGGCGTCGACCTGACCGTCGAACCCGGCGAGACCATCGCGCTGGTCGGCGAGACCGGCGCCGGCAAGTCCAGCCTCGTCAAGCTGCTCGCGCGCTTCTACGACCCCGACGCCGGGCGGATCGTGATCGACGGGCACGACCTGCGCTCCCTCGACCTGCCCGGCTACCGCCGACAGATCGGGTACGTCCCGCAGGAGTCCTTCCTGTTCCGCGGAACCGTACGGGACAACATCGCGTACGGGCGGCCGGACGCCGACCTGGACGAGGTGGTCGCGGCGGCCCGCGCCGTCGGCGTACACGACCTGGTCATGCGGCTGCCCGGCGGGTACCGGCACGAGATCGCCGAGCGCGGCGCCTCGCTGTCGGCCGGGCAACGGCAGCTCATCTGCCTCGCCCGCGCCGAGCTGGTCGACCCCGCGATCCTGCTGCTCGACGAGGCGACCGCCAACCTCGACCTGGCCACCGAGGCGCGCGTCACCCGCGCGATGGACAGCGTCGCCTCCGGCCGTACGACGGTCCTGATCGCGCACCGGCTCCAGACCGCGCGGAACGCCGACCGGATCGTCGTCCTGTCCCAGGGCCGCGTCATCGAGGACGGCACGCACGACCAACTCCTGCGGGTCCGCGGCGCGTACGCCTCGCTCTGGCAGGCCGCCTGAGTACTCTCGAGAGGTGATATGGAGCCTGATCGGCGCCATCGCCGCCGCGGTGTGCTTCGGCGTCGCCACCGTTCTTCAGGCGGTGGCGGCCCGGTCGGCACCCCAGAGCGAGGGCGTCGATCCCCGGCTCCTGGCACGCCTGCTCGGGCGGCTCCCGTTCGTCGTCGGCATCGGCCTGGACCTGCTGGGGTTCGTCGCCGAGCTGGCCGCACTGCGGTCGCTGCCGCTGTTCGTCGTGCAGGCGGCGATCGCGGGCAACCTCGCGGTCACCGCGGTGGTCGCCGCGCGGGTCCTGCACACCCGCCTGTCCGTACGTGAGTGGTGCGCGGTCGCGGCGGTGTGCGCGGGCCTGGCGATGCTCGGGCTGGCCGCGGGCCACGAGGTCCCCGCGCACGTCAGCGTGCGGTTCAAGCTGGTGCTCCTGGGCTGCGTCGCGGCCATCGCCGTCTCCGGCGTGCTCGCCGGCCGGCTGCGCGGCCGGTTCCGGTCCGCGGCGCTGGGCGTGGTCGCCGGCCTCGGGTTCGGGTTCGTCGCCGTCGGGTCGCGGCTCCTGACCAGCCTGTCCCCGCTCGACGTCCTCACCGACCTCGCGACGTACGTGCTGGCGTGCGGCGGGCTGGTGGCGTTCCTGTTCCTCGTGACCGCCCTGCAGCGCGGCTCGGTGACCATGACCACCGGTGCGGTCGTGGTCGCGGAGACCCTGATGCCCGCGCTGTTCGGCGTGCTGCTGCTGGGCGACGGTACGCGGGAGGGCTACCTGTGGGCGGCCGTCGTGGGCTTCGCCCTGGCGGTCAGCGGGGCCCTGGCCCTGGCCCGCTTCGGCGAGCCCCCGGCCGCTCCGGCCTAGACCGGCGTCACGTACACGGCTCCGGCGAAGGGCAGCGCGACGTCCGCGCGGCGGCGGATCCGCGGGACCAGCCCGGCCGAGGCGGTCCACGCGTCGACCAGCCCGGACGGCCAGGGCACGTCCACGCCGGCCAGCAGCACGATCAGTCCGCCGGGCGCGAGGGCACGGCCCAGCTCCCGCACCGTGTGCCGCGGAAAGGGGAACGTCCGCGGATCGAGGCGGCAGACGACGGCGTCCATGGTCGCGGCCTCGATCGGAAGGTCGACGCGGATGTCGGCCATCACGGGCGCGGCGGCGGTCGCCCCGGCCTGGCGCAGCGCACGGCGGTACGCCCGCGCGTCCCTCCGGCCGGGAACGATCAGCTCGACCGGCACGGCGTCGCCCGCCAGCCGTACCGCGAGATCGTGCAGGTGCGCCCCGATCAGCCGTACGGGACCGGACCGGTCCGTCAGCGCGGCGGCGAGCAGGCCGCCGACGGCGGCGTCGTCGAGAACGTTGGCCGCGGCCCTGCCCGGGGCGGGCCTCGGCTCCGGGCGTCTCATCGCGGGTTCGCTCGCCGGGAGGCGACGCCGTGACGGTGGCTCATCGGAGGCCCCTTCCCGTTTATATGCATCCTGCACGCGTATCGTAATATCTCACGATTTTCTGGGCTATAGCCGTTTGCTGTGCCCTGGGCCACGTGCCCGCGAGAATTCAGACGTGCAGCATGCCGACGTGGCAGTGGTGGGCCTGGGCCTGGCAGGCTCCGCGGCGGCCTCTGGATGCCTCCGCCGCGTCACACCGCCGGCCGGGCCCGTGCTTCGACGGACCGGTGGTCTACGACCCGGAGGGTGGCGTCATCGACCCGGAAGAGGTGATGACCACGCTGGTCCGCCTAGCCGAACTCGACGATCGGCCGGGAGTTCGAGAGATGACCGGACCGCGTCCGCCGCTCGCCGGGGCCTTGGAACGTGGCCGGCATCCGCTGCCCGACGTCGACGGTCCCATCTGCGGCATCTCGCAGGGCAACCCGCCTCCTCCGTCGCCGCACGTCTGCGTGCGGTGGTCGAGGACTCGGGAGCGGACCACTCGGAGTTCGCGGCCGGTTCGGGTGATCCCTTCGACGTCCTGCGCTTCGCGTCCGGCCGCCTCATCGCCGCCGTCAGCAACAACGCCCGGGACGTGGTGACGCGCCATCTGGCCGACGCGGGGCTGGGGGCCACGCCGGCCGGGTGTCGTTCCGGGTCCCTTCGATGTCGCTGAGCGAGTCACCGACCAGGACGGCACGGAGCGCGTCTCAGCGGTCGGTGTTGAGGGTGTCGAGGATGTCGCGGAGCGCGGCTTTCTGATGGTCGGTGAGTTTGTCGACGACGGAGGCGATCGCGTCGCGGTGGGCGTCCCAGAGCCGTTCGGTGGTCTGCTGCCCGGCATCGGTGATGTGCAGAACGGTTGATCGCCCGTCGCGAGGATTGTCCTGGCGGGTGAGCATTCCCGCGGACTCCAGGCACGTCGCGAGCGTCGTCACGGCTCGGGGGGTCACGCCGAGCCGACGGCTCATCTCGGTCATGGTGAGGTCGCCGTCGTCACGCAGGAAGGTCAGCAACCGGAGCCGTTCGTAGGTGACCTGTTCGTTGAACAGATGCCGTCCCGCCTCCTGCCGCAGCCGGTGGGCCGTCGTGAAGAGGCTCTGGGCGAGCGCCGCACCGGTCATGCCCTGGTCGGAGGCCTCTGGGTGAGCTGCTGATGGCATGTCGACTCTCCGCGAAATACTGAATATGTTCAGCACTTAAAGTATTGTCGGTGTTCAGTATCTCTGAAGGGTGACGATGATGCGTGATCAGAGTGCGGGTGCCGCTTGGGCAATGGATGGGCGGACCGTGCTGGTAACGGGGGCGGGCAGTGGGATCGGCCGGGCGACCGCAGCCGCTCTGGGCGAGGCCGGGGCGGTCGTGCTCGTCCACGTGCGCGACCGGGAACGAGCAGCCTCGACCGTACGGGATCTCACGGTTGACGGCGGTCGGTTCGTACCGGTGTCTGGAGATCTCGGATCGCTCGCGGGCGTAGGGGAGCTTGCCGAGCAGGTGCGCACGGCCGCACCGAACGGCCTGCATGTGCTGGTGAACAACGCGGGCGCTGCGTTCTCCCGGCGTGCGCTGTCGCCGGACGGAGTGGAGCGGACCCTGGCCGTGAACCATGTCGCGGTGGCGGCACTGACGTCGCTGTTGCTGGACTCGCTGCGCGACGGCGCCTCCGCGACCGGACGGCCTTCTCGCGCGGTCAACCTGACATCGACGATGGAAAAGCGCGGGAACGCGGACCTGTGGGACTGGTCCCACCCGCAGGGTTTCAGCCAGATCCAGGCCTACGCAGATTCCAAGCTGATCAACCTCGCCTACACCTACGCCCTGGCGGGGGAACTCGCAGGGAGCGGGGTCACCGTCAACGCCGCGAATCCCGGCAACGTCGCGACCAGATTCGGGCAGAACGCGGGCGGTGTCTTCCGGGTGATCCAGATAGTCGGCAAGGCGTTCATGGCCGGCCCGGAAAAGGGTGCGCGTACCAGCGTCCGCCTAGCCCGAGACCCGGCGCTGGACGACGCGTCCGGCGGTTACTACAGCGCCGCGGAGCCGGACACTTCCTCCGCCGCATCCCGTGACCCCGACTACTGCCAGAAGGTCTACACCCGCACCACCGATCTCCTCTCGTGAACCGGCCCGCGCGGCCTCAGAGACTGTTGGGGAGCCCTCGTCCGTCGCGAGCGGCGGGCCAGGGGGCGCGTCGCGAGGCGGAGGAGGGAGTCGGCCTGGTGTCGGCTGTCGACCGACGACAACGCGGCGAGGCGTCGCCTGGGTGCCGCGCAGTAGGGCATGGGGTCCCCCAACAGTCTCTCAGGCGGCAGGGCCGCCGGGGGGTACGACGGGTAGGCCGGCCGGGGGGCCGCTTTCGATGAGGTGGGTCAGGGCGTCCGTGTCGAGGTTGGCCTCCACCAGGTCGCCCAGGGCGTCGAGCTGGGCTTCGCGGAGGGCGGCGAAATCGGTGTCCGGGGCGGGGACGAAGGCGCGGCCGGTGACCGACGCGACGTCCGACAGGAAGGCTCTGCGGAAGGCGTCGTTCTCCAGCGCGCCGTGCCAGGTCGTTCCCCACACCGCACCGGAGTGGCAGCCGTCCAGCCAGGGTTCGCCGCCGTCTACGGCGGCGATGCCGTGGTGGATCTCGTACGCGTGGACGGTTTCGCCGTACGCGGTGCCGTTCGGGCGTCGCAGGGTCTTCTCCGGGGCGAACTCGACGCGCACCGGGAGCAGGCCGAGTCCCTCGACGGCGCCGGCGCACGACTCGACGTCGTCGAGGATCTCTCGCGCGAGCATCTGGTAACCGCCGCAGATGCCGAGGACCGGGCGGCCGGCGCGGGCGCGGCGTACGACCTCGGTGGCCAGGCCGCGTTCGTGCAGCCAGGTGAGGTCGGACACGGTCGCGCGCGAGCCGGGCAGGACCACGAGGTCGGCGTCGGCGAGTTCGTCGGGCGTGGTCGCGTACCGGACGATGACGCCGGGCTCGGCGGCCAGGGCGTCGACGTCGGTGAAGTTGGAGATGCGCGGCAGGCGTACGACCGAGACCCGCAGTACGTCGTCGCCGTGACGGTCACCGGCCGCGGCGGCCGAGCGCGAGCCGTCCAGCGCCAGGGAGTCCTCGACGTCCAGCCACAGCCCGCCGAGCCACGGTACGACGCCGTACACGTGGCGGCCGGTCAGCGCGGTGATCTGTGCCAGTCCGGGGGCGAGCAGCTCCGGCGCCCCGCGAAACTTGTTGATCACGAACCCGGCGACCAGCCGCTGGTCCTCGGGGGAGAGCAGCCCGACCGTCCCGTACAGGGCGGCGAACACCCCGCCGCGGTCGATGTCGCCGACGACGATCACGGGCAGGTCGGCGGCGCGTGCGAGGCCCATGTTCGCGATGTCGCCGGGCCGCAGGTTGATCTCGGCGGGGCTGCCGGCGCCCTCGCAGATCACGACGTCGTACTCGGCACGCAGCTTGGCGAGGCTGGTTGCGACGACCTCGCGGAGGCGTTCCTTGTGCGCGCCGTACTCCATGGCGTCCACCTCGGCGACCGGGTGGCCGAGCAGTACGACCTGGCTGCGCCGGTCGGAGCCGGGCTTGAGCAGTACGGGGTTCATGTGCGCGGACGGTTCGACGCCCGCGGCGGCGGCCTGCATGGCCTGCGCCCGGCCGATCTCCGCGCCGTCGGCGGTGACCATCGAATTCAGCGACATGTTCTGCGCCTTGAAGGGCGCGACGCGTACGCCCTGCCGCGCCAGCCACCGGCAGATCCCGGCGGTCAGGACGCTCTTACCCGCGTCCGAGGTGGTGCCCGCGACGAGCAGTGCGCCGTTCATCCCAGCTCCTTCACCGTACGTACGAGAGCGCGCGTGCCCACGACTGCCACCGCGGACAGGAGGGTCACGGCGCGGGACAGGCGCACCGCGCGCCGGATGTCTCGGATCTCGGGGGCGCGGCCGTCGCCCAGCTCGGGCCGGTGCTCGACCCGGCTCCCGTACACGTTGAGGCCGCCGATCCGTACGCCGAGCGCCCCGGCGAACGCCGCCTCGCAGCGTCCGGCGTTCGGGCTCGGGTGGGCGGCGCCGTCGCGCCGCAGGATCGCGTACGTCTCGCGTACCGATCCGCCGACGAGTGGCGCGCACGCGACGGTGAGCAGGCCGGTGAGCCGGGCCGGGACCCAGTTCGCGACGTCGTCGGTACGCGCGGCGGCCCAGCCGAACCTCGTGTACCGGGCGTTCCGGTGGCCGACCATCGCGTCGAGCGTGTTCACCGCGCGGTACCCCAGCAGGCCGGGCACGCCGAGCGCGGCGCCCCACACCAGCGGCGCGACGGCGGCGTCGGAGGTGTTCTCGGCGATCGACTCGACGGTGGCGCGGGCCAGCTCCTTGGCGTCGAGGCCCTCCGGGTCGCGCCCGCACAGGTGCGGCAGCCGCCGCCGCGCGGCGTCCAGGTCGCCGGACTCCAGCTCGGCGGCCATCGCGGCGCCCTCCTTCGCGAGGGACGCGCCGCCGAGGACCGCCCAGGTCGCGACCGCCGTGACGGTATGCCGCCGGCCCAGCGCGAGGCCGAGCCCGGAAGCGCCCGCGACGCACAGCGCGGCGAACATCGCGCCGCGTGCCCTGGAGTCCGCGTACACGCGGCGCTCGAGGGCGCCGGCCGCGCGCCCGAACGCGGCGACCGGATGCCCGCGGCGCGGATCACCGGCCAGCGCGTCCAGGGCGACCCCGGCGAGCAGACCCTTTTCGATCGTCATGGGACGAAGATAGGGCGTTCGCCGGATGTGATCGTGAGTGCGTCATGGGAAGGGAACGAGCATGGAACTCATAGCGGAACCCTGTTCTCCGGTCCGGGTCGACCACGCCGAAGGACCGTTCTGGTTCGAGGACCGGTTCGGCTGGGTGGACCTCATGGCCGGGCACCTGTGGCTGTCCGGATTCGACGGCACGAACCTCACCGAGCCGCGCTCGTACGACGTGGGCATGCCGCTCGGCGCCGCCGTACCGCGCATGGGCGGCGGCTGGATGCTCGCCGCCGGAGCGGCCTTCCACGCCCTCGACGAGGACGGTACGGTGACGCGGCTGATCGACGACCTCGCCGACCCCGCCGTGATCCGGATGAACGACGGAAAGTGCGACCCGTCGGGGCGTTTCTGGGCCGGGACGATGGCCTTCGACGAGGCCGCCGGGGCCGGGTCGTTCTACGTGTTCGACAGCGCGGTGCGCAACGTACTGGACGACGTGACGATCTCGAACGGGCTGGGCTGGAGCCCGGACCGCCGCACGATGTACTACATCGACACCCCGACGAAGCGGGTCGACGCCTTCGACTACGACGAGGAGACCGGCGCGGTCTCCGGGCGCCGAACCGTCGTCGACGTCGAGGTCGGTTCGCCGGACGGCATGACCGTCGACGACGAGGGCTGCTTGTGGGTCGCGCTGTGGGGCGGCGGCGCGGTCCACCGCTACACCCCGGACGGCCGCCTGGCCGCGACCGTCCCCCTGCCGGTCACGAGCGTGACGAGCTGCTGCTTCGGCGGCCCCGACCGGTCGACGCTGTTCGTCACGACGTCCCAGCAGGGCATCACCCCGGAACAGCTGAAGAAGGAGCCCGAGGCCGGCCGGGTCTTCCGCGTCGACCCCGGCGTGACCGGCCCGGCCGCCACCCCGTACGCCGCGGTTCGGTAGGCGAACATTTGCCGCGACCCGTAGTCGATCTTTGATCGCGCGGATCGGAAAAGAGGGCGCCGAACTGCTTAGGCTCCCCCAACACGTTCACCGACACCGTCGTCGCGACCATCCACGTCGGCGCGAACCCGAACGGGATCGCGGCGCTCCCCGACGGCTCACGCGTCTACGCGATCAACTTCGGGTCGAACAACGTCTCGGTGATCTCGACGGCCACCAACCGGGTCATCGACACCGTCCCCGCCGGGATCCAGCCCGCCGACGCCACGGCCACCCCCGACGGCCGGTTCCTGTACGTGACCAACTCCGGCACCAACACCCTGACGGTGATCAACACGGCCACCGACGCCGTCGTGGGCACCATCCCCGTCGGCGCCTTCCCCTCGGGCGTCGCGATCACCCCGGACGGCCGGTACGTCTACACGACCAACTTCGGCACGACCACCGTGTCGGTCATCTCGCCTCTCACGAACACGGTCATCACCACCATCCCGGCCGGAACGGGCCCGAGCGACGTGGACATCGCCCGCATCGTGCGCCCCGTACGAGCCGGGCGGCCGGCCCTCCCGCCGGCCATCGCCTCGAACTCCAACCAGCAGGTCGCCGGCGGCGCCGTCACGAGCAGGAGCAGGAGCCGGCACGTCACCCGCAACGCGGGCATGAACCACAAGCGGGTGAGTCGCTCCAGCGGGTCCGGAGGGCCGCTTCGATGACCTCCAGGCCCGCCACCGCGTCCTCCAGGGTGACCGGTGGCGGCGCCTCGCCGCGGAGCGCCGCCGCCACCTGCGGATAGAAGTCCTGGTAGCGGCCGTTCTCAGTGGGGAACGGACGCGTGTCTCCCGGCGTGCCCAGCTGCCCGTACGCCTCCGGGAGGCTGACTCCGTAGCCCTCGTCGGCCGGGTTCTGGCCGTCGCGGAGCTGGTCCTCCTGGCCGTCGAGGCCGTACACGGTGTAGGCGGCCTGGTCGCCGAGGACGCGGAAGCGCGGGCCCAGGTCGGCGCTGACCGCGCTCATCCACAGGTGCGAGCGCACGCCGTTCGGGTGGGTCAGGGCGACGAAGGCGTCATCGACCGCAACCGCGGACGGGCGTCGGACGTCCAACTCAGCGTGAACGTCCAATGGGGGGCCGAACAACGTGATGGCCTGGTCGATCAGGTGCGAACCCAGGTCGTACAGCACGCCACCCGCGTCGGAGAGGTCGGCGGTCTCCTTCCAGCCGGGCTTGATCTGTGGCCGCCAGCGGGTGAAGCGCGATTCGAAGCGCAGGACTCCGCCGAGCGCCCCGCCGCGTACGAGACGCGAGACGGTGCGGAAGTCGCCGTCCCATCGCCGGTTGTGGAACGGGATCACGAGCGGGCCGCCGGCGAGGGCGCGCGCCTCCGCCACGGTCGGCGCGAGCGGTTTGTCCACGACGACCGGCATGCCGGCGTCGAGGGCGGCATGGGCCAGCGGCACGTGCCAGCGGTTCGGGGTGGTGATGACGGCCAGGTCGTAGCCGCCGGTCCAGACGCGCTCGGCCGTGTCGAGCACCTCCGTCGACGGATAGCGGCCGTGCACGACGGCCCGCCGGTCCGGGTCACCGGTCACGATGGCGGCCAGCTCCATCCCGGGAGTGGCGGAGATGAGCGGGGCGTGGAATACGGCACCGCCGGTGCCGTATCCGATCAGGGCGACGCGAATACTGTCCACAGATGGCCTACCTCCGACTTCATTTGATCATGTTGCGGTACTGTCCCGGCTCTATCGGCCAGGCATAATCTCGCGTCGTATAGCCCAAGAACGTCGAGGAGCGCCGATGTCAGGCCCGTCTCCGGACGCCAATTTGGCGGAGCTGCTCAGCCAGTGGACACGCGCGTTCGGGTGGCGCGGACGGCCGGCGTTTCTGTGCGGGGACGATGTCTACACGCACGGCGAGGTCCACCGCGGGGCGTCTCGTGTCGCCGCCATGCTCGCGGCGCGCGGTGCCACGCCCGGCGACCGGGTGGCGATCGCGCTGCCGGGGTCCATCGAGTTCGTCTGGGCGTTCCTCGGCGCGATCCGCCTCGGCGCGGTCGCGACACTCGCCGATCCCGAGCTGCCCGCGTTACCTGAGGCCGAGCTGGCGGTCTGCGCGCCGGGACGGCACCCGCGTACGGTCACGGCCGCCGAGCTGACCGCCGGGATGCCGCGCGCCGGGCTCGCGCGGGCCCATCCCGTCCTGCCGATCACGCCCGCGTTCGTACGTGAGGGCGTCATGTACGCGCACGGCGACCCGGAGGCGTCCTACCTGGCGATGCAGTCGCTGAGCTCGATCCGGCTGCGCCAGGACGACGTGCTGCTGTCCGTGTACGACCCGGTCGGCCTGTGCGACACGGTCTTCCTGCCGCTCTTTTGCGGCGCGAGCGCGGTGCTGGAGCCGGGCCTGCGCTCGGTCTCGAACGTCGCCGAGCGCCTGCGCAAGCACCGGGCCAGCGTGCTGATGTCGTCGTCGTCGTTCCTCGGCCGGATCGCCGCGGAGGGCGAGGGGGAGACGTTCGGGCCGCTGCGGATGGCGATCTCGCACGGCACGGCGCCACCCCCGAGCCGCGCCGCCCAGCGCCTCGGCTGCCCGGTCGTGACGCCCTAAGAGGCTCCGCCGTAGGTGCCGAAGCTCCAGAAGACGCCCTCGGGGTCGCGGGCGGTGAAGCCGCGCGAGCCGTAGTCCTCGTCGCGCAGACCCGCGACGATCGTGGCGCCCGCCGCGACGGCGCGCTTGTGGAGGCCGTCGGGGTCGTCGGTCACGACGTAGACCGATCCGGTGCCGGCGGGCAGGCCGGAGATCGTGCTCTCACGCTGCGCGCTGCCGAGCATGACGCCTCCGCCGCCGGGCCAGCGCAGCTCGGCGTGGTCGACGATGTCGCCGGTCTCGTAGACGGCGACCTTCTCGAAGCCGAAGGCGTCGACGAGGAAGCGGATGGCCGCGTGGGCGTCGGAGTAACGGAGTCCGGGCCAGATGACTGTTCTGCTCATGACCTCATCCTCGGGCCGCCGCAGGCCCATCGGCTTGGACGAATAGGAGCTCTTCGGCGGCCAGCCAGGCCGAGGGCGGGCAGCCGAGGAAGCGGTTCCAGTCGCGCGCCATGTGGGCCTGGTCGTAGTAGCCGGACGTGGTCGCCACGGCGGCGAGCGTCGGACGGCCGGGCCGCTGCAGGAGCAGCTTCGAGCGCTCGAAGCGCATGACGCGCGCGGCCTCCTTGGGCGTCAGGCCGTATTCGGCGGCGAAGCGCTCGCTGAAGTGGCGGCGGCTCCAGCCGACCTCGCGGGCCAGGTCGTCGATGCGGACCGCGCCGTCGCCGCGGGTCAGGCGCTGCCAGGCGTGGTCCAGCTCGGCCGCCGCGCCGGGCCGGCGGTCGATGCCGCGCGACAGTACCTCGTCGAGGACGGCGAAGCGGTCCGGCCAGGTCACCGCCGCTCGCATGCGCTCGACGAGCTCGGTGGCGGCGGGGCCGAGCAGGGTGTCCAGGTCGACGACCGTCGGCCCCAGGGCGCCGGCGGGCAGGCCCAGCAGGGACCGCGCGCCGGCCGGGGTGAGCGCGAGCTGCACGCCGCACATGCTGTCCTGGAAGCCGATCACGGCGGCCCGGGTGTGCAGGCCGCCGGCGAGCGCGGCGAAGTCGGCCGGAGCCTGGCGCGGCTCCGGCATGCGCAGCATGCGGGTCGGCCGGTCCAGGCTGATCACGACCGTCACGTGCCGCGAGGGCAGGCCGAGATGCGTGCCGGTGCCGACGCCCTCGTAGTGGTAGCCCACGTAGTCGCGGACGAAGGCCGCCAGGTGCGGAGAAGGCCGGCCGATCGCCGAATCCATGCCCCCACGGTAGGGCCAGGCCCTGGCCCTGGCCACCGACAACGCGTCAGCAGCGCTGCCGGGGTTCGAGGCCGGTGAGGTCCGGCAGGCGGTTCGCGTAGGTGCTCTCGACGAACTCCACGAACCGCTCGACGTCCCTGATCGTCGACACCAGCCCCAGCGAGACCCGGATGGCGCCGGCCGCGGGCGGTCCGAGCAGCCCGAGGTACTCGTCGGCGGTGGCCGGACCCTGCCGGATCGCCGCGGCGATCTGCGCACGGTCGAGCCCGAAGGCCGCCTCTCCCGCGCCGGGGTTGCAGAACCAGCCGGTGCGCACGGACATCTTGGCGGCGGCGGCGTCCCGGCCGACCGCGCGCTCGTCCACCACGTCCCCGTACGGGTCCAGGATGTTGAAGGCGATGGTGCCGCCGCGCATGCGGGTCGACAGCGGGCCGTGCAGGCGCACCAGCGGGCGCTCGTCGCTGTGCCGCAGCGATCGCAGCCGGTCCAGCAGCAGCGCGGTCAGGCAGGTGACCCGGCGGTGGATCACGTCCATCCCGATCTCGGAGACCCAGGAGATGCCGGCCTCGACGTCGGGGATCGACAGGAAGTTCGGTGTGCCGTCCTCGAAGGCGGTCTCGTCGCAGGACAGGACCGACCAGCCGGGCCGTACGCTCGCCGCCTGCACGCTGCCGCCCGCGAACCATGGCCGCCGCAGCCGCTCGAGCGCCTCGTGCCGGGCTATCAGGCAGCCGACGCCGGTCGGATACCCGAACACCTTGTGCCAGCTCACCGCCACGAAGTCGGGCCGTACGGTCGCCAGGTCCAAGGTGTTGGTCGGGACGTACGCGGCGGCGTCGAGCAGCACGTCGTAGCCGTGCTCGTGCGCGAGCCGCACCCATTCCAGCGGGTGCTGCACGCCGGTGAAGTTGCTCTGCGCCGGGTACGCGAACAGGCCGCGCCGTCCGGGCGTCATCAGCCCGGCGGACTCCGCCCACCGCACCGGGTTGACGCGCTCGCCGCGGCGCAGCGCACGCACCACGTCGGCGTCGTGCACGCGCATCTCGCGCGGTCGCAGCGGGATCCGCCGTACCCGGGCGCCCGCGCGGCGCGCGTACTCCCGTAGGCCGTTGACGGAGTTGTGGTTGTCGGCGGTGAGCAGCAGCCGCGATCCCGGCCGCCACCCGTAGGCCTCCCCGACGATCCGGCACGCCCCGGTGGCGTTCGGCGTGAAGATCACCGCGTACTCGTCGGGATCGGCGTTGAAGAACGCCAGGATCGTGCCGCGCGCCTTGTCGACGAGCCGCCGCGAGGCCACCGAGGCCGGGCCGTCGCCGTGCGGGTCGCCGAGGCAGGCGCCGCGCAGCCGGTCCACGTGCACCCGTAGCTGGGCCGCCGCCGGCAGCCCGGCGCCGGCGTAGTCGAGGTAGACGTGCTCGGTCCGGTCGAGGTAGGAGTACTCGGTGCCGCGCAGCCGGTCGAGCGCGGCCGTGCTGTCGTACTGCTCGCGGAAGGACGGCGGTTTCGCCTGCCCCGGCAGGAGAACCGGACGCCAGGTCTCGATCATGTTTCCCCCCGTACGTTGTGGCCGCCCTGGTCACCCTGCTGACCGGGGGAGAGGACGGCAACGTCCGCCGCGAGGGTGGCGTCAAGCCTTTGTGCGGCCTTGACCCGGGCGGCGCTCTGGCGGGGTAGGAGGACGGACCGTACGCTGATCCGCCATGGAACAGGATGTACTGGGCGCCGAGTACGAGTCGATCCGGCTGCCCCTCGACGACGACGCCGAGGGCGAGGTCGTCGCGACGCTGGTCCGGCGACGGGGTACGGGCCGCAAGGCCGTGCTCTACCTCCACGGCTTCGTCGATTACTTCTTCCAGAAGCACCTGGCGGACTTCTACGTCGAGCGCGGCTACAGTTTCTACGCCCTCGACCTGCGCAAGTACGGCAGGTCACTGCTCGACCACCAGACGCCCAACTTCGCCCGCGACATGTCCGACTACTTCCCGGAGATCGACGAGGCGGTGCGCCTCATCCGGGAGGACAACGACCTGGTGCTCCTCAACGGGCACTCCACGGGCGGCCTGGTCGCGGCGGTGTGGGCCGACCGGGTCCGCGGCCAGGGACTCATCGACGGGCTCTTCCTGAACAGCCCGTTCCTGCAGATCAACGTCCCCGCGTTCGTACGCGGCGCCGTCGGCCCGTTCGTACGCGGGATGGCGCGGGTCCGGCCGAAGATGGTGTTCCCCGCCGGGGTCTCCGAGGCGTACGTGCGCAGCATCCACCGCGACCACGATGGCGAGTGGGAGTTCGACCTGACCTGGAAGCCGGCGCGTGGTTTCCCGGTACGTGTCGGCTGGCTGGCCGGGATCATGCGGTCCCAGCGGCGGGTACGCGCCGGGCTCGACATCGACGTGCCGGTCCTGGTGATGGCCTCGACCCGCAGCGCGCACGGGCGCAAGGGCGACCTGACGGCCGCCGACGGCGTGCTGAACGCCGACGACATCGCCCGCTGGTCGACCCGCCTGGGACCGCATGTGACCTGCGTACGCGTCGACGGTGGGCTGCACGACCTCGTGCTGTCGCCCGAGCCGGCGCGGGCCCGGGTCTTCGACGAGCTGGACCGCTGGCTGACCGCGTACGTGTGAGCCGGGTCAGAACTCCGCGCGCCCGCCGCGCTGGCCCACGGTGAACACGTGCCGGCTGGCCGCGCAGAGCGTCTCCAGCATGTGCACCGGCGTGTCGTCGGTGGAGTAGGAGGCCCGCAGGAGCTGCACGATCCACTCGCCCGGATCGAGCTGGAGCGGGGTGGCCTCGCTGCGGGACGCCGGGCGCGCCACGAGTGTCTCCTCGGCGTGCCCGAACCGGTGGCCGAGCTTCTCCATCGTGTCCTGGAGGCTCTGCGCGACGAACTCCGGGTCCGCGATGGGCGTGCCGCCGAACAGGTCCGCGCGGAAGTAGGAGCTGACGATGCGCACCGGCACGCCGTCGGCGAGGATCATCCGCCGTCGCGTGAGGACGTCGTCGCCAGCGCGGATGCGCAGGCAGCTCGCGACGTGTTCGCTCGAGGCCTCGCAGCCGACCTCGAGGACGCGCATCTCGAGGTCGACGCCCTGGCGTTCGGCGGCGGCGATGTAGGCGCGTGCGGGACCGCCGAGCCCGGGCTCGGCGGGCAGCGAACGCTGCACGATCACCCGCGGGCCGGGCTCGGCCGGGGGTTCGGGCGCGCGCGAGGTCGCGCCCTTGCGCATCTGTGAGATGCGGCCCGGCGAAACGCCCAGGACGTTGGCGATCTCTTCGAGGCGGTGGCCGGTCTCCCGCGCCTCGGCGATCGCCTGCCGCCGCATTCGAGCGGCCTCCTCGACCAGGCTCTGCTGCTCGGCCATGACGCTGCCGAGTGTGCGAGCGCGTTCGATCGGGTCGGCGATGGCGGCGATCTCGCGGAGGGTGCTGAGATTCACGGCGACGGCGCTCCGGTCTTCAAGGCGAACTGTAGCCCCCCTGTTGCACGGTTACGCATCGTGGTCCTATGCTCACAGCATAGATGCTTTACGCCCCCTAAACCCATTCCCCGAGAGGGTTTGCCGCCATGAGCGAAACAGCATTCGGTCGCACCGGTGAGCATGGTATGGGCAGGATCGTGCGTGGTGGTACGGGCTCGACTCCCGGTCTCACCGGCCGCCGGCCGGTCACCTGTGAGGTGCTCGGATCGATCACGATACGCGGGCGGGCCGAGGAGGTGGCGTCGGCGCGGAGATTCGTCGCCAGGACCCTCGGAGACCGGCCCGAGGTCGACACGGCCGTGCTGCTGACCAGCGAGGCGGTCACCAACGCGGTGATCCATACCGAGAGCGCCACCGTCCGGATCATGGTGATCGAGACCCTCCGCGGGCTGCGCCTGGAGATCACCGACGAGGGCGGCGAGACGGTGCCCGCCGCCAACCACGAGTGCGACCTGCGCGAGGATCAGCGCGGAGTCTTCCTGCTGCAGACGCTCTCGGTCCGCTCCGGCTACGACGTCGACGCGGCCGGCCTCACCTACTGGTTCGAGCTCTGACAGCCGAGGCCGGACCCGAGCGGCCGCGGACCTCAGCGGTCGCGTCCCGGCCAGGCCCGGCGGAGCTCCGGCTCGGTGTCCGTGGTGCGAGGCCAGAGCCGCAGCCGGTAGTAATCGTCGCCGTCGGACCCGGCGTCGCCCGTCGCGGTGTACCCGGACCCGGAGACGCGGGCCCGGTAGGCGCCCGCGGGCAGCTCGGCCGGGATCGGCAGGCCGCTCTCGGGCGCCTGGAAGATCAGTCGTCCGTCCGGGACGTCCAGGTCGACGTCGACCTCGTCCAGCCATTCGCCGGTGTCGGCCGCCGGCTCGGCGGCCCACACCTCGACGCGCATCGGGATGTCGGAACCACGCGTCCCCGGCGTGAGCAGGTCGAGGGTGCCGCCGCCGGCACCGACGAACCGTCCGTTGTCCTCCGCGTCGTCCAGCGCGGAGCCGTCATCGTCGTCGGTCACCGCGGCGTCGGAGTAGATCATGATCTGGCCGTAGTCCGACACGACGCGCAGATCGACGACGAGTGCGGGCAGGTCCGTGGCTGTCATTCCAGGGACGCTACCGACACGCTCAGGGCCGGATCGCGCTGATCCGGAAGTTGTCGTAGCGGACCTGGAGGGCGCCGCCGCTGCCGGCGTTCTCGAGGCCGGTGACCAGGCCCGCCTCGCCGTTGGGCAGGGGCGCGTCCGTGTCGGTCTTGTCGGCGGTGAGGGTTCCGTTGAGCCACAGCCGCAGGTGGATCCTCTTGCCCTCCTGCTCGCACGCCGCCGCCACGTGGTTCACGGCGTTCTTCTTGAACCCGGGCGCGGAGGCCTTGCGCAGGAGCTCGTCGGAGCCCTTCTGACCGAGCGCCTTGCGGATCAGCGCACCCTGGCCGTCGGCCCGTACCAGGAACTCGTAGTACGTGGCGTCGCTGCTGGTATCGCCCGTGGAGTGGCAGTAGAGGCCGAAGGTCCCGTAGTTCGGGCCGCCGATGACGGAGGCGTCGACGGTGATGAGCTGGCGGTCGGGCAGGCCGCCCTTGAACGGCGCGCTCTCCGCGCGGCGCGGGTAGATGCTGCCGTCCGCGTCGATGCGGTAGCCGCCCCCGTAGTACCCGCTGCCGGAGATCCAGGTCGAGCCGGACCAGCCCGAGGAGGTGTTGGAGAAGTCGTCGCCGAACACGAGGCTGGTGTTGGAGGGCGGGCCGCCGGAGCCGCGCAGGAGCGCGAACGCGGCGACGCCGAGGACGAGCAGGGCGGCGATCCCGGCCGCCGCGAGGGCCGGCGGCCGGCGTGACGACGCCTTGGGGGCCGTCCGGGTCTGGGCGGGGTCGGCCATCGTCGACCGGCCGCTCTGCACCGACCACGTACGGCCGAGGTTCTCTGTGGCCTGCGCGGTGTCGGCCTTCGGACGGCCGGTGAGCGTGTCGAGCAGGTCCTGCGCCGACGGACGCTGCCGCGGGTCCTTGGCCAGGGCGCGTTCGACCAGGTGGCGCAGGCCGTCGTCGAGGCCGTCCAGCGACGGCTCGCCGTGGGAGATCTGGTAGAGCACGGACGGTACGCTCGGCCCGTCGAACGGCGCGCGGCCCGTCCCCGCGTAGGCGACGACGCTGCCCCAGGCGAAGACGTCGGAGGCGGGGGAGGCCGTGTCGCCGGAGATCATCTCGGGCGCCATGTAGGCGGGCGTGCCGATGAACTGGCCGGTGCGCGTCGCGCCGGACACGGTGTCGAGCGCGCGGGCGATGCCGAAGTCGATGACGCGCGGGCCCATCGAGGACAGCAGGACGTTCGCGGGCTTGAGGTCGCGGTGCACGACCCCGGCGCCGTGGATGGTGGTGAGGGCGGTCGCGACGCCGACGGCCAGGTGCTCGAGGCTCGAGCCTTGCATCGGCCCGCTGTCGCGTACGAACTCGTCGAGGTTGGGCCCGTCGACGAACTCGGTGACGATGAACAGCGTCTCGCCGTCGAGGCTCGCGTCGAACACCGGCGCCGTACAGAACCTCCGGACGCGCCGTGCCGCCTCCACCTCACGGCGGAAGCGGTCACGGAACTCGTCGTCGTCGGCCAGTTCGGGGTTGATCACCTTGATGGCGGCGCGCTCACCCGCGTCGGTCTCGGCGAGGTAGACCGTGCCCATCCCGCCGCGGCCGATCCGGCCGACGAGCCGGTAGGCGCCGACGCTCGGAGGGTCGCTGGGACGCAGCGGATTGATGACATGATTCGCGGTCACAACGGCCAATTCCTCCCGATTCACGGAGCGATAAGACTAGGGCCTGTTTCAAGGTCCCCGTTCGTGGCGAGCGGTGTCCAGGTGGATGCGTCGCAAGGCGGACGAGGGAGTCAGCCCGGTGTTGGCTGGCGACTGAGGACAACGCCGCGAGGCGCCGCCTGGGCGCCGCGCAGTAGGACAGCGGGGCTTTGAAACAGGCCCTAGTGGGAGAGCGTGGCCGGTTCCCGCGATATCGGGGCCGTTCAGGGAATCAGGAGGAGCTTGCCCGTCGTACGGCGTGCCGCCAGGTCGTCGTGGGCCCGACGGGCCTCGTCGAGGGGGTAACGCCCACCGATGTGCACCGATAGGTCGCCAGAGCCGATCCAGCCGAAAATGTCCTGGGTGCGCCACAGGAGCTCATCGCGGTCGGCGACGTAGTCGCCGAGGGTGGGCCGGGTCAGGAAGAGCGAGCCGGCGGAGTTGAGCCGCTGCGGGTCGACCGGCGGCACCGCGCCGCTCGCCGCGCCGTACAGGACCATCATGCCGCGCGGTCGCAGCACCTCGAGGCCGCCGTCGAAGGTCGTCTTCCCCACGCCGTCGTAGACCACCTGCACGCCGTCGCTGAGGCGGCGCACCTCGTCGGCGAAGCCGTCGTAGCGGATGACCTCGTCGGCCCCGGCGTCGCGGGCGAGCTTCTCCTTGTCGGCCGTCGACACGGTCGCGATCACGCGCCCGCCGCGCAGCTTGACCATCTGCGTGAGCAGAAGGCCCACGCCACCGGCGGCGGCGTGCACCAGCGCGGTGTCGCCCGGCTTGACGGCGTACGTCGAGTGGCTCAGGTAGTGCGCGGTCAGGCCCTGCAGCATGACGGCGGCGGCGAGCTCGGCGCCGATCCCCTCGACCGGTACGACGCGGGAGGCCGACGCGACCGCGCGTGACGCGTAGGCACCCTTGAACTCGGCGCTGCCGACCACGTCGCCGACCCGTACGTCGGTCACACCCTCGCCGACGGCGGTGACCCGGCCGGCGCCCTCGCCGCCGGGAATGTAGGGGAGCCGCCGGGCGTAGGCGCCGGTGCGTTCGTACACGTCGCGGAAGTTGACCCCGCTCGCCTCGACGTCGATGACGATCTCGCCCTGACCCGGCCGCGGGTCCTCGTAGTCGGTGGGCGTGAGCACCTCGGACCCGCCGAACTCCGTGACGACGATCGCGCGCATGCTGACCTCCTCTATCGGTTCGATATAGATCGAACGTAGCGCATGTGCGCGAAATTGAGATGAGCGGAGCCCGGCGGCGTATTAAGTTAGCGACTTTGCGCCTCCACTCTCACCGAAGGGGATTTCCTCATGCCTGCCCAGGAGATGGAGGACACCGAAGAGGTGATCGCGGCGGAGCGCACCCACCTCCGCCGCTCACGTGACGCCCTCGCGCGGATGCGCGCCAACGTGCTGGCCCTCGACCCGTCCGCGGCCGGCGACTGGGTATCGGCCGCCGTGCTCCGCGCGGACCTCGCCAAGCGGGCCGAGTCACTTCTCGACGACCCCACGACGGCGCTCTTCTTCGGCCGGCTCGACTACCCCGGCGAGCGGCTCTACATCGGCCGCCGGCACGTACACGACGACGGCGGCGAGCCGCTCGTGATCGACTGGCGCGCGCCGATGTCGCGGCCGTTCTACAAGGCGAGCACGTCCGACCCGCTGGGGCTGGAGATGCGCCGGAGGTTCGGCTACTCGGGCGGCGAGCTGACCGCGTTCGAGGACGAGGACTTCTCCGCGCCCGCCGAGTCGCGGATCCTGATCGAGGAGATCGAACGCCCGCGCATCGGCCCGATGCGCGACATCGTCGCCACGATCCAGCCCGAGCAGGACGAGATCGTCCGCGCCGACGCCGACCACACGCTGTGCGTCCAGGGCGCGCCCGGCACCGGGAAGACCGCGGTCGGCCTGCACCGGGTCGCCTACCTCCTGTACGCGCACCGGGAGCGGATGCGCCGCGGCGGCGTGCTGGTCATCGGGCCCAGCGCGTCGTTCCTCGACTACATCCGCGGCGTCCTGCCCGCGCTCGGCGAGGTGAACGTCAAGCAGCAGACGCTCGAGAGCCTGCTCGACGCCGTGCCGGTCAAGGCCAAGGACGAGCCGCTGACCGGCCGGATCAAGGGCGACGCCCGGATGGCCGAGGTACTGCGCCGCGCGGTGTGGAGCCACCTGCGCGAACCCGCCGAGTCGCTCGTGCTCCCGCGCGGCACGCGGCGCTGGCGGATCCCGGCGTACGAGCTGACCGAGCTGGCCGAGGTGCTGCGCGAGCGCGGCGTGCGCTACGGCGCGGGTCGCGACCTGCTGTCCCACCGCATCGCGCACTCCCTGCTGATCCGGATCGAGCAGGGCGGCGAGGCCTGCGACGACCGTACGCACGAGTCGGTGCGCCGCACCCGCATCGTCAAGGCCGCGGTCGACGAGATCTGGCCGGCCCTGGACCCGGCGCGCGTGGTCATGCGGCTGCTGTCGGACGCGGCGTTCCTCGCCTCGGCCGCCGACGGGCTGCTCGAGCCGGACGAGCAGGCCGCGCTGCTGTGGGCCAAGCCCGCCAAGGGACCGAAGTCGGCGCGCTGGTCGCGTGCCGACGCCGTGCTGGTCGACGAGGCCGCCGACCTGATCAACCGCACACCGAGCCTCGGTCACGTCGTCCTGGACGAGGCGCAGGACCTGTCCCCGATGGAGTGCCGCGCGGTCGGGCGGCGCTGCGAGACCGGGTCGGCGACGGTGCTCGGCGACATCGCGCAGGGCACCACGCCGTGGGCGGTCACCGACTGGGAGTCGCTGCTGCGTCACCTCGGAAAGCCGCAGGCGGAGCAGACCGTGCTGGATCGCGGCTACCGCGTCCCGCGCCAGATCATCGACTTCGCGAGCCGCCTGCTTCCCACGATCGCGCCCGAGCTGGCGGCGCCGGTCTCCGTACGGTCCGCGCCCGGCGCGCTCGGCCTCCACCGGGTCGAGGACGTACGTGCGGCCACCGCCGCCGCGTGCCGTGAGGCGCTCACGGGCGAGGGGTCCATCGGGCTCATCGCCGCGGAGGCGGACCTGCTCGGACTCGCCGAACTGCTGGCCGCCGAGGGCCTCGAGCACGGGCAGCTCGCCGACGGCCTCGGCGGCGCGCGGCTCCTCATGGTCCCGGCGACGCAGGCCAAGGGTCTGGAGTTCGACCAGGTCATCGTCGTCGAACCGGCCGCGATCGTCGAAGCGGAGCCCGACGGCGAGCGGTCACCGGGCCTGCGCAGGCTCTACGTCGTGCTGACCCGCGCGGTCTCGCGGCTGATCGTCCTGCACGCGCGCGACCTGCCGGAGCCGCTGCGCTGATCGGTCAGGCGCGCAGGACCGACCAGGCGTCGGGCAGCAGGCCGGCGGCCACGGCCACGAGGCCCTCGACGCGCGGCACGATCTCCGATGGCTCGACCACGTCGTCGCGGGCGCAGCCCTCGAACGCCACTCGCACCACCGACAGGAACGACGCGACCAGCACGCCCGGCCGCGGGTCGCGGGCGGGATCGACGCCCATGCGGTCGGCGATCACGGCGGAGAGGGCCTGCTCGGTCGCGCAGAAGCGCCGCACCTGCCCGGCGGCGAGCGTCGGGGTGTCCTCGATGATGCGCCGCAGGGTGCGGAACCGGGTCGTGTGCCGCTCGTCGCCCTCCAGGAGCGCCTCCATCCAGACGTGCAGCGCCGCCCGCATCGACGTCATGGGCGGCTCGCCGCCTGGCCGGGCGGTCACGGCGGCGACGAGGTTCTCCTCGTACTCGGTCAGGAACGCGAGCGCCACGTCCTCCTTGCCGGCGAAGTAGCGGAAGAAGGTGCGCTGCGACACGTCGACGGCCGCGACGATGTCGTCGATCGTGGTCGCGTCGTAGCCGCGGGCGAGGAAGAGCTCCAGGGCGGCGTCGATCAACGCCTCGCGCGTCCGCTGCTTCTTGCGCTCACGCAGGCCGGCGGCCTGCCGCTGGTACGTCTCCGACATGTCACCTCACCTTGCTAGATCCTTGCAGAGTCTGCCACAAGTCAGTAACTGTCGCTTAAAACCGTTTCTCATTTGTCAGCGACTGTCACTAGCATGCTCATGCACGGACATTCATGAATAAGGGGGATCTCGGATGTCTCAACCCGTCGTGGAGGAACGGCTACCCGCCGACGCGGGCGCGCCGCAGCGTCGAGGGCGGGGCAACCCATGGCTGACGCTGGTCGCCGTGGCGCTCGGCATCATCATGGTCACGCTGGACGGCACGGTCGTCGCGATCGCCAATCCGGCCATCGCCAAGGACCTGGGCGCGTCGCTGGCGGATCTGCAGTGGGTGACCAACGGCTACCTGCTCGCGCTCGCGGTGACGCTCATCACCGCCGGCAAGCTCGGCGACCGGGTCGGCCACAAGCCGGTCTTCCTGATCGGCGTCGTCGGCTTCGCGCTCACCTCGGCCGGCATCGGGCTGTCCAAGGAGATCGGCCTGATGATCGCCCTGCGGGTGCTCCAGGGCGTCTTCGGCGCGATGCTCCAGCCCACCGCGCTGGGCCTGCTGCGCGCGGCGTTCCCCGCCGAACGCCTCAACATGGCCATCGGCGTCTGGGGCGCCGCCATCTCGGCGTCGACGGCGTCCGGACCGATCGTCGGCGGCCTGCTGGTGCAGCACGTCAGCTGGCAGTCGGTCTTCTTCATCAACGTCCCGGTCGGCATCGTCGCGCTGGTCCTCGGCGGCCTGTTCCTGCTGAACGCGCGCGGCGGGTCGCGGTCGAGCTTCGACGTGCCCGGCGTCATCCTGCTGTCCGGGATGCTCTTCTCCCTGGTCTGGGGCGTCATCAAGGCGCCGTCGTACGGGTGGGGCGACGCGAGGACGTTCGCCTTCTTCGGCGCGGCCGTCGTCCTGCTGATCGTGTTCGTGCTGCGCGAGAAGCTGGCGCGGCAGCCGCTCCTGCCGCTCACGCTGTTCCGGTCCGTGTCGCTGTCCGTCGGCGTGGTCCTGATGATCATGATGGCGTTCGGCATGTTCGGCGGGATGTTCTTCCTCACCTTCTATCTGCAGAGCGTGCACGACCTGACGCCCGTGCAGACCGGCGTACGCCTCCTGCCGATGATGCTCGCCATGACGGCGGCCTCGCCGATCTCCGGCCTCGCGATCTCCAGGACCGGCCCGCGCGTCCCGCTCGTCGTCGGGATGGCGCTCGCCGGCGTCGCGTTCCTCGGCCTGTCCACCCTTGGCGTCGACGCGGGGGTCTGGGCCATGGCGCCCTGGTTCGCGATGCTCGGCGTCGGGCTCAGCCCGGTCATGGTCGCCGCGACCGACATCATCGTCGGCAACGCGCCGATGGCGCTCGCGGGCGTCGCGGGCGGTCTCCAGCAGGTCGCGATGCAGGTCGGCGGCGCGCTCGGCACGTCCGTGCTCGGCGCGGTGATGACGGCGAAGGTTGCGGGCGTCCTGCCCGGCCACATGCGCGACGCCGGGCTGGGGACCCCGACGGCCGCGCAGGTCGACCTCATGAAGGGCGCGATCTCCCAGGGGATCCCGCCGGTGCCCAAGGGGTCGCCGCCGCAGGTCGTCCAGCTCATCACCCGGGTCAGCGACCTGTCGTTCATCGATGGCATGCACCTGGCGTTCACCGTCAGCGCCGGCCTGGCGTTCGTCGCCGCGCTGCTGAGCCTGCTCGTACGGGCCGGCCGCCAGATCGAGGGCGCGGCCGCGGTGGTCTGACCTCCCGGTCCGAACGCGTCACCGACGCCGCCGCGCGCCCCTACGCCGGGTACGCGGCGGCGTCGCTGTGTCACCGGGCGATGACTGCCCGCGGGCATGCGGAAGTTTCGGCAGGTTATGTCTGTTCCGGCCACCCGAAACGGGGGTAAGCGTCCTCCATTGTTCAAGTTCGGGGGCAACAGGAGGGTGTTCATGGTCCTGGAGCCGGAAGAGGCGCGTCGCGCCCGCACAGTCGGCGACACCGAACGCGGAGCGCAGGTACGCATGGCGGCGATCGCCAGCGTCGTGGGCACCTCGATCGAGTGGTACGACTTCTTTCTCTACAACACGGCGGCCGCGGTCGTCTTCAAGGATGTCTTCTTCCCATCGTCGAGCGACTACGCCGGCACGCTGGCCTCGTTCGCGACGTACGCCGTCGGATTCGCCGCCCGCCCCATCGGTGCGGCGATCTTCGGTCACTGGGGCGACCGGCTGGGCCGCAAGGCCACGCTCATCGTCACGCTGCTGCTCATGGGTCTGTCGAGCGCGCTGATCGGCCTGCTGCCCGGCGCGGGTTCGATCGGCGTCGCGGCCCCGATCCTGCTGGTCGCGCTCCGCGTGGTGCAGGGCATCGCGGTCGGCGGCGAGTGGAGCGGCTCGGTGCTGCTCTCGATGGAGTGGGGCGACCAGAAACGCCGCGGTCTGATGGCGAGCTGGCCGCAGATCGGCGTCCCGATCGGCCTCATCCTCGGCACCGTCGCCATGTCGTCGGTGGCCTCCGCGAGCGGCGACGCGTTCAAGAACTGGGGATGGCGGCTGCCGTTCCTGTTCAGCCTGGTGCTGGTCGTGATCGGCCTGTGGGTGCGGCTGCGTGTCCTGGAGACCCCGATGTTCGCCAAGATCGTCGAGCGTCAGGAGGTCTCGAAGGTCCCGGTGCTCGAGGTGGTCAAGCGTCACCCCAAGGAGATCGTGCTCAGCGCCCTGCTGCGCTGCTCCGAGCAGATGCCGTTCTACATCTTCACCTCGTTCGCCCTCACGTACGTGGTGAAGGAGGGCGGGCAGTCCAAGACGTTCGCGCTGAACGCGGTCGCCGTGGCCGCCGGGCTCGAGCTCATCCTGATCCCGTTGTTCGGGCATCTCAGCGACACGATGGGCCGTAAACGCATCTACGCCGCGGGCGCCGTGTTGCTCGGCCTGATCTCGTTCCCGTACTTCGCGCTGATCAACACCGGCGTCGCGTCACTGGTGTTCCTCACCATCGTGCTGGCTCAGGTGCCGCACGCCATGCAGTACGGGCCGCAGGCCTCGCTCATCGCCGAGGTGTTCCCGACCAAGCTGCGGTACGGCGGCGCGGGCATCGGCTACCAGCTCGCCTCGGTGATCGCCGGTGGTCCGGCGCCGCTGCTGGCGACCTGGCTGCTGCACGACTACGACTGGTGGGCGATCTCGGCCGTGATGGTGCTGGCCTCGCTGCTGACGCTGGCGGCGACCGCCCTGCTGCCGGACCGCGCGACCGCCGACATCGCGGACGAACCCGTCGCGGCCTGACCGTCTGGAGCGTCCTGCCGTCCTTCAGGTTCAGGGCGGCAGGACGCCCCATCCGGAGAGCGCGTCGAGCAGGCCGTCGGTGGTCGGAAGCCGCCGCAGCTCGGCCGCGTCGACCCAGCGCGCCTCGGCCGCGTCGTCGCCGGCCCGCAGCGTGCCGCCGGTGACCACCGCCGCGTAGTCGCGGATGTCGTACGTCGCCCCGTTCAGGCCCGGACGGTCCACGGCGCCGACCAGCCGGCCCGGTACGACGACGAGCCCGGTCTCCTCGGCCAGCTCGCGTACGACGGCGGCCTCGTCGGACTCGCCGGGCTCGACCCGGCCGCCCGGCAGCGACCACATCCCCGCGCCGGGCGGACGCCCGCGGCGGATCACGAGCAGCCGCCCGTCGGCGTCATGGACGATCGCTCCCACACAGCGCACCCGCATGTGGCCAGCATGCACGACCGCAAATCGGCTTTCACGCCGAGTAGTGTCAACGGCCATCGCGGTAGAGTTGTGCGCACTAACAAAACCGGTTCAGTTGCAGATCGGGGGAACCGGAATGAAGCGTCCGACGATCGCGGACATCGCGAGCCGGGCCGGGGTGACGAAGAGCACCGTCTCGTTCGCGCTCAACGGCCGTCCCGGGGTGTCCGAGGCGACGCGCGCCCGCATCCTGCGGATCGCGCAGGAGATGGGCTGGCAGCCGAGCCGCGCCGCGCGCGCCCTGTCCGGTGGCCGCGCCGACGTGCTCGGGCTCGTCGTCGACCGCCCCGCGCGGACGCTCGGTATCGAGCCGTACTTCATGCAGCTCATCTCCGGCATCGAGGGCGAGCTGGCGAGCCGCGACATCGCGCTGCTGCTCCAGGTGAACGAGGACCCCGCCGCGCACAACGCCACGTACCGCCGCTGGTGGGCCGAGCGGCGCGTCGACGGGGTGTTCGTCGTCGACCTGCGTGTGGACGACGACCGGACCGCGGTCCTCGCCGAGCTGGGCATGCCGGCCGTCGCGGTCGGCGGCCCGCAAGGCCTGTCCGGCCTGCCCGGACTGTGGAACGACGAGGGCGGCGCGGTCCGTTCCGTGGTGGAGTACCTGGCCGCGCTGGGTCACCGGCGCATCGCGCGGGTCGCCGGGCTGCCCGACCTGTGGCACACGATCGACCGCGGAGAGGCGTTCGAGAAGACCGCGCGCAGCCTGGGCATCACGCCGCTCCTCGAGACCACCGACTACACCGGCGAGGAGGGCGCGCGGGTCACGCGGCGCCTGCTCGCCTCCGCCGAGCCCCCGACGGCCATCGTCTACGACAACGACATCATGGCCGTCGCCGGGCTCTCGGTGGCGTCGGAGATGGGCGTGCCGGTGCCCGGACGGCTGTCGATCGTCGCCTGGGACGACTCCGTGCTGTGCCGGCTGGTGCACCCGCCGCTGACCGCGGTGAGCGTCGACATCCCCGCGTACGGCGCGCGCGTCGCCGGTGCTCTCGCCGACCTCGCCGCCGGTCTCCCGGTCGAGAGCGCCTGCCACGCGACGGCCACGCTCACGCCGCGCGGGAGCACCGGCGTGCCGTCGATCCGAGGTTGATCTGCTCGGACGGTTGACTCCAAAACCGGTTTAGTGGTGCCATTCTCTAACACCGGATTGCCTGAGGTGTCCGGGGTGCCTCTCCTGGCCGGTCGTTCCGGTGGCCGGTCTGTCCGCGCTAGACGGTGGCCTCGATCGACGGCTGATAGGAGTCCAGAAGTGAGAACACGCGGAGTCGCTGCGCTCGTGACGAGCGCGATGATCGCTGTCGGGTTGTCCGCCTGCGGAGGCGGTGGAGGCGGCTCGTCGCCGAAGACCCTCACCTACTGGGCGAGCAACCAGGGCCGCAGCATCCAGCAGGACCAGCAGATCCTCGGCCCGGAGCTGAAGAAGTTCGAGCAGCAGACGGGCATCAAGGTCAAGCTCGAGGTGATCGGCTGGCCCGACCTGCTCAACCGGATCCTCGCCGCGACCTCCAGCGGCCAGGGGCCCGACGTCCTCAACGTCGGCAACACCTGGTCGGCGTCGCTGCAGGCCACGGGTGCCTTTCAGGAGTTCGACGACAAGACGATCGCCAAGGTGGGCGGAAAGAGCCACTTCATCCCCTCGACGCTCACCTCGACCGGGGCGGCGGGTAAGCCGCCCGCCTTCGTCCCGCTCTACGGTTTGGCGTACGGGCTCTACTACAACAAGAAGATGTTCGCCGACGCCGGCATCTCGGGCCCGCCGCAGACCTGGCAGGACCTGGTCGCGGACGCCAAGAAGCTCACGAACCCCGGCAAGAAGCAGTACGGCGTGGGCATCCTCGGCGCGAGCTACACCGAGGCCGCGCACTTCGCGTTCATGTTCGGCGCACAGCAGGGCGCCAAGCTGTTCCAGGGCGGCCAGCCCGGGTTCGACTCGCCGCAGATGGTCGCGGGCGTCAAGCAGTACCTCGACCTGATGTCGGCCGACAAGGTCATCGACCCGAGCGACGCGGAGTACGTCAACGACTCCGACATCCTCAAGGACTTCGCGCACAACAAGTTCGGCATGATGATGATCCAGAGCGGTGCCACCGCGGGCCTCAAGGAGAACGGGGTGAAGACCGCCGACTACGACGTGGCCCCGATCCCGCTGCCGAACCCCCTGCCCCCGGGCGGCCGCAAGGTCAGCAGCCACGTTGCCGGCATCAACATCGGTGTCTTCAAGAACACCAAGAACAAGGACGGCGCGCTCAAGCTGGTCAACTTCCTCACGAGCCCGGCCGAGCAGAAGATCCTCAATGGCGCGTTCGGCTCCCTGCCCGTGGTGCCGAGCGCGTACGACGACCCGAACTTCCAGACGCCCCAGATCCAGACGTTCAAGGCGGTCCTGGCGAACGCCGCCGAGACCATGCCGATGATCCCGCAGGAGGCGCAGTTCGAGACGCTCGTCGGTAACACGGTCAAGCAGTTGGTGGCCGATGCCGCGGCGGGCAAGCCGGTCGATGACCAGGCGATCAAGAACCGGCTGACCGCGGCGAACAAGAAGATGCAGTCCGGCGGATGACCCGCACCGTCACGGCTCCCGGGGACACGCCCGTGCGCGTCCCCGGAGGGCCGCCACGGCGCGTCCGCGGCCGCCTGAGCCCGAAGCTGCTGCCGTACCTCCTGCTGGTGCCGGCGATCATCGCCGAGCTGGCCATCCACGTCATCCCGATGCTGGTCGGGGCGTGGATGAGCCTGCTGCACCTCACCCAGTTCTTCATCCGCAACTGGAGGCAGGCACCGTACGCGGGCCTGGCCAACTACCACGTCGCGATGGACTTCAGCGGCCCCGCCGGCAAGGAGCTGCTGCACTCCTTCCTCATCACCTGCGCGGTCACCGCCCTCGTCGTCAGCGGCTCGTGGCTGCTCGGCCTCACCGCGTCGGTGCTGATGGAACGCCCGTTCCCCGGGCGCGCCGCGCTGCGCACGCTGTTCCTCGTCCCGTACGCGCTGCCGGTCTTCACGGGCGTCATCACCTGGCGTTTCATGTTCCAGCGGGACACCGGCCTGGTGAACGCCGTGCTGTCGGACCAGCTCCACCTGGTGCACGGCCACCCGTTCTGGCTGCTGGGCAACAACAGCTTCGTCGCACTGGTGATCGTCGAGGTCTGGCGGCTGTGGCCGTTCGCGTTCCTGACGCTGACGGCCGGCCTGCAGGGCATCCCCACGGACCTGCACGAGGCGGCGGCGATCGACGGCGCCGGCTTCCTGCGCCGGCTGCGGTCGGTGACGCTGCCACTGCTGCGTCCCGTGAACAGCGTGCTGCTGATCGTGCTGTTCCTGTGGACGTTCAACGACTTCAACGCCGCCTACATCCTGTTCGATCAGCCGCCGGCCGCAGCCGACGTGATCTCCATCCACATCTACAACGCGTCGTTCCTCACTTGGAACTTCGGCCTGGGCTCGGCGATGTCGGTGCTGCTCCTGGCGTTCCTGATGGTCGTGACGCTCGGATACCTGGGGACGGGCCGGTTGAGGAGGCGCCATGCATGACTCCACAGCGCTCCGCTGGACGCGGATCGTCGTTCTGACCCTGCTCACGGTCTTCACCGTCGTGCCGCTGTACGTCATGGTGGTCTCGTCGATCAAGCCGCTGCAGGACGTGCAGGGCGTCTTCACCTGGGTGCCCAGGCACGTGACGATCCAGCCGTTCATCGACATGTGGCGTACGGTCCCGCTCGGCCGTTACTTCGTGAACAGCCTCATCGTTTCCAGCGTCGCGACGGTGTTCTCGGCGACGCTCGCGATCCTGACGGGCTACGCCGTGAGCCGGTACCGCTTCGCCGGCCGTGGCACCTTCATGACCGTGGTCCTGTCGACGCAGATGTTCCCCGGGATCCTGTTCCTGCTGCCGCTGTTCCTGATCTTCGTCAACATCGACCAGGCCACCGGCGTCCAGCTGTACGGCAGCCGGCTAGGCCTGATCATCACCTACCTGACCTTCTCGCTGCCGTTCTCGATCTGGCTGATCGCCGGGTACTTCGACACGATCCCGCGCGAGCTCGACGAGGCGGCGCGCGTCGACGGCGCGGGGCCGATGCGCACGCTGTTCCGCGTCATCCTGCCGGTCGCGGCGCCTGGCGTCGTCGCCGTGGCCATCTACGCGTTCATGACCGCGTGGGGCGAAGTGCTGTTCGCCTCGGTGCTCACCAACGAGTCGACCCGCACCCTCGCCATCGGCCTGCGCGAGTACTCCAACCAGTCGAACGTCTACTGGAACCAGGTGATGGCGGCCTCCCTCGTCATCAGCCTGCCCGTGGTGGTCGGCTTCCTCGCTCTTCAGCGGTTCCTCGTCCACGGCCTGACGGCCGGCGCCGTCAAGTCCTGATGGGAGAACGATGAGACTCCTGATCGCCCTCGGCCTCCTGCTGTCCGCGATCGGGCTCGGACCCGTGGCCTCGGCCGCGCCGGGCCCGTACGTGGAACGGTCCGGGCCCGCGCTGACACTCGGCGGCCACCCGTTCCGGTTCGGCGCGGCCAACATCTACTGGCTGGGCCTGGACGAGAACGTCGGCGGCATCGCGTACCCGACGCGGTTCCGCATCGACGACGCGCTGACCACGGCGCGCGACATGGGCGCGACCGTGGTCCGCGCGCACACCCTCGGCGTCTCGACCGGCGACCCGCACAGCCTCGAACCCTCGCTCGACCGCTTCAACGACGACGCGTTCGCGACCATCGACTACGCGATCGCCGACGCGAGGCGCCACGGCCTGCGGTACGTGGTGCCGCTGACCGACAACTGGTCCTGGTACCACGGCGGCCGGGGCGACTTCACGACCTGGCTCGGCCTGGCTGCGGAGGAGTTCTACACCGCCCCGGCGGCGATCGCGGCGTTCGAGCGCTACATCGACCACCTGCTCGACCACGTCAACCCGCTGACCGGCACGGCGTACCGCGACGAGCCGTCGGTGCTGGCCTGGGAGCTCGGCAACGAGCTGAACGGCATGCCGCGCGCGTGGATCGACGAGATCGCCGGGCACCTGAAGAAGCTGTCGCCGCATCACCTCGTCGCGGCCGGCCAGCAGTCCGGCGTCGACCCGGACACCCTCGCGGCGCCCGGCGTGGACATCGTGGACGTGCACTACTATCCGCCGACGGTGGATCAGGTCACCGCGGACGCCGCGACGGTGACCGCGGCCGGCAAGGCCTACCTCGCCGGCGAGTACGGCTCCACGTCCGCCGAGCCGGCGCTGACGTCGGCGATGGCCGCCGACCGTAACGTGTCCGGCGCGGCCTTCTGGTCGCTGTTCGCGCACAGCGATGACCACGGCTACGTCCAGCACGACGACGGGTTCGTCCTGCACTACCCGGGCGACGGCCCGGACATGGCGCGTCACGCCACGGCGATACGGGACCTCGCGTACGCGATGGCCGGCCGTCCCGTGCCGCCCGTCCCCGCTCCCGGCCGGCCGCTGATCACCCACCTCACCGGCTCTGGAGGCACCGTCACGATCACCTGGCGCGGCGCCACGACCGCCGGCGCCTACACCGTCCAGTACGCCCGGCACCCCGCCGGGCCGTGGACCACGGTCTGCGACCGCTGCGCGACCGACGACACCGCCCCGTGGACGGGCGCGGCCGGGCCGGGCTGGTACCGCGTCGTGCCCTACACGCTCGAGGGAGGCCGAGGCCCGGCCTCGCCCATCGCCCGTCTCACCTGAGAGGCCTTTCGTGAAACGCAACTTCGCCAAGCTTCCCGTTCCCGCGTGGCTGGGCGCCAACTTCTGGTCGCGGACCGGCGGCCCGCTGATGTGGCGTTCCTACGACCCCGCCGTGGTGCGGGAGGAGCTCGACGTCCTGCGCGACCACGGGCTGAACCTCACCCGCTCCTTCTTCTACTGGCCCGACTTCATGCCCGAGCCCGACCGGATCGATGAGACCCTCGCGGCGCACTACGCCGACTTCCTCGAGGCGCACGCCGAGCGCGGGCTGGCCACCATCCCGACCTTCATCGTCGGCCACATGTCCGGGGAGAACTGGGACCCGGCCTGGCGCGAGGGCCGCGACCTGTACGCCGACGTGTGGATGGTCGAACGCCAGGCGTGGTTCGCCGAGGAGATGACCCGGCGTTATACCGGCCACCCCGCCGTCGCCGGCTGGCTGATCACCAACGAGATGCCGATCTACGGCGGAGAGACGACGACCGCGCAGGTGACGAGCTGGGCGCGGCTCATGGTGCAGGCCGTGCACGCCGGGGGCGCCAAGGAGCCGGTCTCGATCGGCGACGGCGCCTGGGGCGTCGAGGTCACCGGCACCGACAACGGTTTCTCGGTCCGCGGCCTGGCCGCCTTCACCGACTTCGTCGGCCCGCACGTCTACCGCATGGAGGACGACCTCACCCGCCAGCACTACGGCGCGGCGTTCGTCTGCGAGCTGGCCGGGACCTTCGGGCGTCCCGTGGTCCTGGAGGAGTTCGGCTGCTCCTCCGACTTCGTCGCCGACGACCTAGCCGCGCACTACTACCGCCAGGTGCTCTACAACAGCCTGCTCGGCGGCGCGACCGGCTGGATCGCCTGGAACAACACCGACTTCGACCTGGTCGACCAGCCCCCGTACAGCCACCACCCGTTCGAGCTGCACTTCGGGCTGACGGCCGTCGACGGCACGCCCAAGCCGGTCCTGGAGGAGATGCGCGACTTCCAGCGCGCCATCACCGGCCTGGACCTGGCGGCCTGCGAGCGCGCCGACACCGACGCCGCGCTCGTCGTGCCCGCGGTGCTCGAGGCGATGTTCCCGTTCACCGTGCCCGAGGACCGTACCTACGCCTTCGACACCCTCCGCCAGGCGTACGTCTCCGCGCGCGCCGCCGACCTGCCGCTCGGAATCACGCGAGAGACGGACGGCATCACCGGCGACGCGCGTCTCTACGTCGTGCCGTCGGCCAAGCAGCTCACCGGGCCCGGCTGGTACCGCCTCGAGGAGCTCGCGCGCGGCGGCGCGGTCGTCTACGTCTCCTACAGCGCGGGCCCGCACGGCTCGCAGCGCGGCCCGTGGTACTCCCACATGAACGCGATGTTCGGCGTCGAGCACCGGCTGACCTACGGGCTGGCCGACGCGATCGAGGACGACGTCGTCGAGCTCACCTTCACCACCGATCTCGGCGACATCGCGGAGGGCACCCGTCTGGAGTTCCGCGCCGCCGGTACCGCGCACAGCCGGTCGTACCTGCCGGTCCGCGCCACCTCCGCGGAGATCGTCGCGGTCGACGCGCACGGGCGCCCGGCGCTGCTGCGCAGGCGCTGCGGCGACGGCTGGGTCGTCCTGTGCACCTACCCGCTGGAGCACATGGCCGCGGTCACGCCGGGGGTCAACCCCGAGGCGACCCACCGGCTCTACGACGCGCTCGCCGACCTCGCCGGCGTACGCCGCCCGGTGACCGTGGACGACCCGCGGGTGTCGGCCGACGTCCTCGTACGCGCCGACGGCACGAGGTTCGCGATCCTGGTCAGCCAGGCCGACGACGAGCTGCGGATCAAGGCCAAGGTCGCCGGAGACGGCTCCGAGAGTTTCGAGGAGGTCGTGCTGGCACCGTATGGTGTGCGGGTGCTGGAGCTACGACCGTGACCGACGTGCGGGAGGCCGCCACGGGACCCGCCGTGGCGGCGGACCCGTCCGGTGAGAGCATCCTCGCCATCGACATCGGCGGCACCAAGCTCGCCGCCGCCCTCGTCCATCCGGGCGGTGACCTGGGGAAACGTGTTACCAGGCCCACGCCGGCCGGTGACGCGGAGGCGGTCTGGGCCACCCTGGCCGCCGTGGTCGCCGAGGCGATCGGCGACGAGCACCCGGCCGGGGCCGGCATCGGCTCGGCGGGCCCGCTCGACGCGATCGCCGGCACCGTGAGCCCGGTCAACATTCCCGGCTGGCGCGGCTTCCCGCTGCGTGACCGCCTGATCACGCTGCTCGACGGACGGCCCGCCGTCCTGGTCAACGACGCCGTGGCCGGCGCCGTCGGCGAGCACCACTACGGCGCGGGGCGCGGCGCGCGCGCCATGCTCGGCATGGTCGTGTCGACCGGCGTCGGCGGCGGCCTCATCCTCGACGGCCGCGTCTACGCGGGGCCGACCGGCAACGCGGGCCACATCGGGCACACCGTGGTCGAGCTCGACGGCGAGGCCTGCCCGTGCGGCTCACGCGGCTGCGTCGAGACGATCGCCTCCGGGCCGGCCATGGTGCGCTTCGCGCTCGCCAACGGCTGGATCCACGAGACGCCCGACGCGGCCGCGCTCGCCGACGCCGCACGTGCCGGCCACCCGGTGGCGCACGCGGCCTTCGAACGCGCCGCGCGCGGCCTCGCCGCCGGGATCGTGTCGGCCGCCGCGCTCTGCGACCTCGACCGCGTGGTGATCGGCGGCGGCGTGTCACGATCCTGGGACGTCCTTTGGCCTCCGCTGGAGCGCGCGCTGGGCGGCTACGCGGGCCTGCCCTTCGTGAGCCGCGCCGAGGTCGTACGCTCTCAGCTCGACGGAGAGGCGGCGCTGCTCGGCGCCGCCGCACTCGTACGCGACCCCGAACTGGTCTGATCATGGAATCTCTCGAGAACCCGATCCGCGAGTACGCCTGGGGCTCCCACACCGTGCTCGCCGACTTCCTCGGCCGCCCGTCGCCGACCGAACGGCCGCAGGCCGAGCTGTGGATCGGCGCGCATCCCGCGGCGCCATCGCGTCTCGGCTCGGGCACGGCGCTGGACGAGCACATCGCGGCCGACCCGGAGGCGACGCTGGGCGCCCGCTCGGTCGCGGCGTTCGGGCCACGGCTTCCGTTCCTGCTGAAGGTCCTCGCGGTCGCCGAGCCCCTGTCGCTGCAGGTCCATCCCGACCGGGCGCAGGCCGAGCGCGGGTTCGCCGCCGAACGCACCCCGCTCGACGACCCGGCGCGCAACTACAAGGACTCCTGGCCCAAGCCCGAGATCCTGTGTGCGCTGACCGACTTCCACGCGCTGTGCGGCCTGCGCGACCCGCGCGAGTCCGCGGAGCTGCTCGCGGGCGCGCCGAGCCTGCGGCCGGTCGTCGACCTGCTGGCACGCGGTGATCTTCGCGGCGCCATCGAGGCGCTGCTGACCTGGCCGTCGCCGAAGGAGGCGGTCGCCGAGGCCGCCGCCATCGCGCCGGAGCCGTACGCCTCGCTGGCCGCGCGCAACCCCGGTGACATGGGCGTCCTCGTCGCGATGCTGATGAACGAGGTGCGGCTCACGCCCGGCCAGGCGCTGTACGTCCCGCCGCGGGTGCCGCACGCCTACCTGAGCGGCGCCGGGGTCGAGCTGATGGCGGGCTCGGACAACGTGCTGCGCGCCGGCCTGACGCCCAAACACGTCGACGTGCCCGAGCTGCTGGCCGTCGCGGCGTTCGAGGCCACGCCGCCGTACGTGGTCGAGCCGAAGCACCGCGACGGCGCGGACGTGTACGCCACGCCCGCGCCGGAGTTCCGGCTGTCACGGCTCGACGCCGCGGCCTCGCCCGTCCTGCCGGCGGACGGGCCCTCTCTGCTCCTGTGCACGGAGGGTCGCGTACGGCTGCGCCGGGGCGAGCACGCGCTCGAGTTGGGCCGGGGCGAGGCGGTCTTCGCCGGTCACGACGGTCCGCCGGTCGAGCTGACCGGTACCGGCACCGTCTTTCGCGCGAGCCTGCCCGCCTGAGCGATCAGGGCGTGATGCGCTGCGCCAGCCAGGCGAGGGCCAGCGGGTAGCGGTACTCGATCATGCCGTGACCCGCGTCGAACAGCTCGAAGTGGATCTTCTCGTCCGGCACGCCCGCGGCCGTCACCGCGCGGTGGAACGCGACGGCGCCGGAGTCCAGGTGGTACTCGTCGCGGGTGCCGGCGTCGATCCACACCGCGTTCATCGAACGTAGGGCGTCGCCGTACGCCGCGTCGCGTGCCATCAGCACCGGGTCGCGTGACAGCCAGCGCTCCCAGACCTCGGGGATCACGTCGCCGGTGTCGTCGAACGGCAGGCGCACCGTGCCGTCCTCGTCCGCGGAGTAGGCCGCCGCGTAGCCGTACTGCTCGATCAGCTCGAAGTCGGAGGCCTTCGTCCCGGCGATGCGGCCGCGGAAGTCGGTGAGGAAGGCCTCGTAGGAGCCGTCGTACCCGTCGCGCAGCAGCCGGGCGGCGTTGGGGAACGCCGACCGGTAGCAGACGTCGAAGAGCGCGTCGCCGGCGTGCGTGGCCAGCGCGCCGAACACGTCGGGGCGGAGCATCGGCGTGACCATCGCGCCGTAACCGCCGCTGGACTTGCCGCTGATCGCCCGGTGGTCACGGCTCGACAGGGTGCGATATCGGCCGTCGACCCACGGCACGATCTCCTCGCACAGGTACGAGTGGTAGCGGCCGGTGCCGGGGGAGTCGAGGTACTGGCTGCCGCCCAGGGAGGTCCACGCGTCGACGTAGACCACGATCACCGGGGGCGCCTCGCCGCGTGCGAAGACCCCGTCGGCCAGCTCGGGGAACGGTTGCCGCCACGGCGAGCGGTTCTTCCACATGCCGATCTGGCCGGTGTAGCCCTGGATCACGTAGACCGCCGGGTAGCGCCGCTCCGGCTCGTCGTCGTAGCCCGGCGGGACGTACACCCACAGCGGCCGCTCGTGCGGGTCGCCGAGCGGGTTCCCGCGCAGCAGCTCGCTCGTGAAGGTGTGCTCGTCGAGACGTCCGGCGAACTCGGCCGACCAGGGCAGCATGCGATCTCCTTCGATCGGGTCAGGGATTCGACGGTAACCCGGGCATACGACGGCCGGCCGCGGAGGAACGTCCGTGACCGGCCGGCGTGCTCAGTTCGTCAATGTGTGGTCGTCAATGGTGGTTCTCGGCGTCCGTCACCGCCACCTCGACACAGTCGGCGCCCTGCGAACTCCACGTGCTGGTTCGCCAGCCCGGACCCGTCGATTCAGGATGACCGCTCATCAGTGCCCTCCCTGGGTAGTGGGATTCGATCATCCCCGCGGATACGGGGAAGCATTCTTGAAATCGTCGGCCGCCGTCGCGATGAACTCGGCCGACTCGTCCGGGGGCAACGCGGCCGCCCGCAGGTGGTCGAACCAGGTGGTGTGGCGACGGACGTCCCGCGCCTTCTCGAGGAAGATGTTGCCCGCGGGACAGTCGACGTAGACGACGTCGAGGTCGGTCGGGTCGGGGAAGCCGATGATCGTGAACGCCCCGTCGAGGCCCGGGTGGACGCCGCGCGAGAACGGGAGCACCTGGATGGTCACGCTCGCCAGCTCACCGGCCTCGAGGAGCCGGGCGAGCTGGGCCCGCATCACGCCGGCGCCGCCGATCGCCCGCCGGAGCACCGCCTCGTCGAGGACGGCCCACATCTCCAGGTAGTCCGACTCGGCGAGCATGGCCTGCCGGCGCTGCCGCAGGGAGATCATCCGGTCGATGTTGGCGGAGGTCTCGCCGGGCCGGGCGACCTTGATCAGCGCGCGGCTGTACTCCTCGGTCTGGAGGAGACCGGGCACCAGGTGCGTCTGAAAGGACCGGATCGAGGCCGCCGAGGCCTCAAGGCCGACGTAGGTGTCCAGACCGGCCGACAGCACCGCCTCGTACTCGGTCCACCAGCCGCGCTGCTGCGCCTCTTTGGCCAGCGTGAGGAGCTGTTCGCGCTGGGCGTCGTCGGTGACGCGGTAGAGGTCGAGCATGTCGCGCACGTCGCGGATCCGGGCCACGGACTTGCCGGTCTCGATGCGGCTGACCCGCGACATCGAGCACTCCAGATGGCGGGCGACGTCCTCGATCATCAGGGCCGAGGACTCACGGAGTCTGCGCAGCTCCATGCCCAGGCGCCGGCGGCGAACGGTGGGACTGTGCGAAACGGACACTGCGCACCTCCATGGCGACCGTCCTGGACGAGAGATCAGGAGGGAAAGCTGAGTTCCCCAGGCGAAACCGGACCTGCTATCGACGCGGGAGGCGGGAGAACCCTGGCCGGCACGATGTGCTCGCCGGTGAAGTGTATATCGGAGATGCTGTTGATGTTTGGCCTTTATGTCCGATATTGCTCGTGAACGTCATATACGCAGGTCGTCCCCGGCAGTGAAGGTCACTTGCCGTCGTCGGCCGAGTGCCCGTTGCCAGGACCGCACCCTATCTGGTGAATGCATGGTGGCCTACCCATCCGTGACGTATGTCCAACCTCCAGGGGGATGGTGCGGGATGTCCGACACTCCCATCGCGCATGAGGCCTTCCCAAATTCGCCATGCGAACGTATGTTCGAATCCGTCGCCTGCCTTCCCCCAGGCGCGCCGGTGTCATGGCAATCGGAAGGCGGCCCGCATGGGCGGAGCGAGGGTTTCGGCGGGGGAGCGGCGGGTGCCGGCGTGAGCCGCGTCTACGGCGACCCGATCGAGGTCTGGGTCACCGACGGGCGCCCGTCGCGTTTCGTCTGGAACGGCCGTCTCTACCCGGTCCGCCGGGTGCTCGAGCGCTGGGTGACCACCCGCGACTGGTGGCGCGACCGGCACCCGGGCGCGGAGGAGGACACCGCGCGGGAGTTCTGGCGCGTCGAGGCCGCCCCGGACGGCCACGTCGGCGTGTACGAGCTGCGCCACGACGCGGCCACCGGCGACTGGATGCTCTCGCGCGCCTGGGACTGACCTTCGGCGCGCGTCGGCGCGTCCGGACATACTTCTTCTGGACGCGCGATGAAGGGGGACGCCGGATGATGGAGCAGCCGCGGCTGATGAGGACGGGCCGGGCGATGGTGGTGGCCACCATCGCCTCCCGCGTGACCGGCCTCGCCCGCACCCTGACCCTGGTGGTCGCACTCGGCCTCGGCACCCGGCTGCTGGACGCCTACACGGTGGCGAACGTCACCCCGAACACGATCTACGAACTGGTGATGGGCGGGGCGCTGGCCAGCGTGCTGGTGCCACTGCTGATCCGTACGGCGGCCGACGAGAGCGTCGACGGCGACCTGTTCGCCCAGCGTCTGCTGTCGCTGGTCGTCTACTGCCTCGCCGCCGTGGTGATGGTGACGATCGTCATCGCGCCGTTCGTCGTCGACCTCTACGTTCCCGGCTTCGGCCCCGGGCAGCGGCGGCTGGCGATCGTGTTCACCCGGTTCTTCATGCCGCAGATCCTCTTCTACGGAGTGAGCTCGACCTTGGCCGCCGTGCTGAACGCCCGCAGCCGGTTCGCCTCGCCGATGTGGGCGCCGGTGGCCAACAACGTCGTCGTCATCGCCACCGCCCTGGTCTTCCTGCTGGTCGGCGGCTCCGGGCGGCTGGAGTCCCTGACGCGGGGGCAGACGCTGCTGCTGTCGATCGGCACCAGCGCCGGGGTCGCCGCGCAGATGGTCGTGCTCGCCCTGGCCGGACGGCGGGCCGGGTTCCGGCTGCGGCTGCGCGCCGACCCGCGGGGCATCGGCGTCCGCCGGATCGCGGGCATGGCGGGCTGGACGCTGGCGTCGGTGGTCGCCGCCCAGGCGGGGTTCGTCGTGATCACCCGGATCGCCTCACACGCCGGGTCCGGCACGGTCGGCGACTACACCAACGCCTACACGCTCTTCCAGCTCCCGTACGCCGTCATCGCGGTCACCCTCATCACCGGGGTGCTGCCCCGGATGAGCCGTGCGGCGGCCGACCGCGACCTCGCGCGGGTCACGGCCGACCTGTCCCAGAGCCTGCGGCTGGCCGGCGTCGCGCTCGTGCCGATCGCCGCCGGGCTCGTCGTGCTCGGCCCCCGCCTCACCACCCTGCTGTTCGCCCACGGCAACGCCTCGCCCGCCGCGGCGCACCTGACCGGGGCCGTGCTCGCCGCGTACGGGATCGCGCTGGTGCCGTTCGCGGGCTACCAGATCATGCTGCGGGTCTTCTACGCGCTCGGCGACACCCGTACGCCGGCGCTGCTCAGCGTCGGGGTCTCGGCCGTCACCGTCGCCGCGTGCCTGACCGCGGCGTGGCTCGTGCCGGGCCCGCGCGTGGTCGTCGCGCTCGCCGCGTCCTCGGCCGTCGCCTACACCGCCGGGCTGCTCGTCACCGCCGCGTCGCTCCGCCGCCGGCTCGGCCGCGTCGACGGGCACCGCCTCCTCGACGCGCACGTCCGCATGCTGGCCGCCGGAGTCCTCGCCGCCCTCGCCGCGGCGGGCACCTCCTGGCTCATCGGCCCCGCGATCGGGGCCATCGGGACCCTCTGCGCCGCTGCCGCCGCCGGGGCGGGCCTGTACGCGCTCGCGGCGCGCGGGCTGCGAATCACCGAACTCGGGGCGCTCACGGCCGCCCTGCGCGCGTGACGGTCACACGAGGTCGCGGATGGCCCTCAGGGTCGGCTCGTCCTTCACACCCGCGATGAGCAGGGTGGTCACCGGGGAGTCGCGCCACAGCGGCAGCCGCTCCTTGATGCGGCCGATCGGGCCGAGCAGCGAGATCGCGTCGGCCAGGTCGTCCGGGACCGCGCTGATCGCCTCGGCGCGGCGGCCCTCCAGGAAGAGCTCCTGGACCCGCGAGGCCTCCTCGGCGTACCCGAGGCGCCCGATCAGGTCCAGGTGGAAGTTGCGTCCCCGCGCGCCCATGCCGCCGATGTAGAACGCCAGCGGGATCTTGGCGAACTCCAGGGCGGCGGGCAGGTCGTCCGTGACGATCGTGGTGACCGTCGCGGCGATGTCGAAGTCCTCCGGGCGGTCCTTCAGCGACGCGCCGAAGCAGGTGTCGATCTGCGACGGGTCGACGAACAGCGGGAGCCAGCCCTGGCAGATCTCGGCGGACAGCGCGACGTTCTTCGGGCCCTCGGCGCCGAGGTAGACCGGGATGTCCGGGCGCAGGGGATGCGCGATCGACTTCAGCGGCTTGCCGAGCCCCGTGACGCCGTCGAGGCGCTCGGACGGGGGCAGGGGCAGCGGGTAGTGCGGGCCATCGGAGGTCACCGGCGCCTCGCGCCGCCAGATGTCGCGCATGATCTGGACGTACTCGCGGGTGCGGGCGAGCGGCTTGGCGAACGGCATGCCGTACCAGCCCTCGACGACCTGCGGTCCGGACGCGCCGATGCCGAGGACGAGGCGCCCGCCGGACAGCGCGTCGAGCGTGAGCGCGTGCATGGCGGTGGCCGCCGGGGTGCGTGCCGACATCTGCGCCACGGACGTGCCCAGCTTGATGCGCGAGGTGCGCGCGCCGTACCAGGTGAGCGTGGTGAAGGCGTCCGAGCCGTAGGCCTCGGCGGTGAAGACGTACTCGTATCCGAACCGTTCGGCGGCGAGCACCGTCTCGGTGTCGTCCTCGGGGTCGCGCTGCCAGTAACCGAGGTTGATGCCGAGTCTCATGTGCGCCGCCTCCATGAATAGAACGCGTTCTATTCAAGCAGGTTCGCCGCGAACGAGATGACGAGTGACGTTACGGTGCTGTCCGGTAATGCCCCGTTCGCGGTATCGATTTACCGGTCGGCCGTGTGCCATGCTGTGCTCGGCGGTTAGCGGAGGAACCCGGTGTGAGTCCGGGGCTGTCGCGCAACTGTTACCGGGAAGTCCTCCCTCATTCCCCTGTGCCACGGCGCGAGCCGGAAGGCCGAGGGTGGGCGACGATCCGGGAGCCAGGAGACTCCGGCCGCCGCTGACCTGGCCACCTACGGGGCGCGGATACCCGAGGAAGGACGACCGTCGGTTGAACACCTACCCGTTCTCCGCGATCGCGGGTCTCGACGACCTGAAGCTCGCACTTCTCATCAACGCCGTCTCGCCGTCCGTCGGCGGTGTGCTCGTGCGCGGCGAGAAGGGCACCGCCAAGTCGACGATCGTGCGCGCACTGGCCGGACTCCTGCCGAACGTCTCGGTCGTCACCGACTGCCGGTTCTCCTGCGATCCCAAGGCGCCCGACCCGCAGTGCCCCGACGGGCCGCACGAGGGCGGTGAGTCCGAACGCGCGGCCCACCTCGTCGAGCTGCCGGTCGGCGCCTCCGAGGACCGCCTCGTCGGCTCCCTCGACATCGAGCGCGCGCTCTCCGAGGGCGTACGCGCCTACCAGCCCGGCCTGCTCGCCGCCGCGCACCGCGGCGTGCTGTACGTCGACGAGGTCAACCTCCTGCACGACCACCTGGTCGACCTGCTGCTCGACGCCGCCGCGATGGGGCAGTCCTACGTCGAGCGCGAGGGCGTGTCGGTCCGTCACGCCTCACGGTTCCTGCTGGTCGGCACGATGAACCCGGAAGAGGGCGAGCTGCGCCCGCAGCTCCTCGACCGGTTCGGGCTGACCGTCGGCGTCGCCGCGACGCGCGACCCCGAGGAGCGCGCCGAGGTCGTACGCCGACGGCTCGCCTACGAGGCGAACCCCGCGCGGTTCGCCGCCGACTGGTCACGCGCCGACAAGGAGCTGGCCTGGCAGATCGGCCAGGCGCGCGATCGGGTGCCCGGCGTCGTGCTCTCGGACGGCGCGCTGCGGCAGATCACCGCGGTCTGCGCGGAGTTCGAGGTCGACGGGCTGCGCGCCGACCTCGTCATGGCGCGCACCGCGATCGCGCTGGCCGCCTGGCACGGCCGCCCGTCGGTCACCCCCGCGGACGTCCGCGTCGCCGCGCGCCTCGCGCTGCCGCACCGGCGCCGCCGCGACCCGTTCGACGCGCCCGGACTCGACGAGGACAAGCTCGACGAGATCCTGGACCGGACCTGCGACTACGACCCGGACTCCGGCCCGGAACCGGAGCCGCCGCCATCCGACCCTGAGCCCGAGCCCGGTCCCGGTCCCGATGGGCCTTCTGATGGGCCCGAGGACGACGGGCCGGGCCCCGACGACGACCCCGATCCCGGGCCCGACGGCCCCGGTTCGGGCGTGCCCGAGGACGCCCAGGGCGAGCCGGTCGACGGCCCCGAAGGCGCCCTGGTCGACATCGAACAGGCGCTGTCCGGCGGCGACTGGGGCGAGACGACACGCATCGACCGGCAGTCGCCCTCGCCGGCCGACGCGGCGTACCGGCCGCGGCTGTTCACCGTGCCCGGCCTCGGCGCCGGCGCCCCGGGCCGACGGTCCCGCGCCCGCACGCCGTCCGGCCGTACGGTCGGCTCGACGCCCGGCACGCGCTCGGTGCACCTGACCGGCACGCTGTTCGCGGCGGCGCCCTACCAGCGCGCACGCGGCCGTACCGGACCCGGCCTGGTGATCAAGGCGGGCGACGTACGCGAGCCGTTGCGCGAGGGGCGCGAGGGCAACCTCGTGCTGTTCGTCGTCGACGCCAGCGGCTCGATGGCCGCGCGGCAGCGGATGCGCGCGGTCAAGGGCGCGGTGCTCAGCCTCCTCCTCGACGCCTATCAGCGCCGCGACAAGGTCGGCCTGATCACCTTCCGCGGCACGTCCGCCGACCTCGCGCTCCCACCCACCTCGTCGGTGGAGGCCGGGGCGCGACGGCTGGAGGAGCTGCCCACCGGTGGCCGCACGCCGCTCGCCGCCGGGCTGCTGCGCGCCGCCGGCGTCCTGCGCGCCGAACGCCTGCGCGACCCCTCACGCCGCCCCCTGGTCGTCCTGGTCACCGACGGCCGCGCCACGCACGGATCCGTCGACGACGCCGTGCGCGCCGCCGGGCTGCTGCGGGACGCGACCTCCGTGGTGGTCGACTGCGAGAGCGGGCCCGTACGCCTCGGGCTCGCGGGCCGTCTCGCCGCGCACCTCGGCGCCGAGACGGTACGGCTCGACGAGCTCGCCGCCGACGGGCTCACCAGCGTCGTACGCGACAGAAAGGCCGCCTGAAATGCCGCAGGGCAAACCCGAGCAGGTCCCCGAGGACGGGCTCACCACCCGGCAGCGCCGCAACCGGCCGCTCGTGATGGTGCACACCGGTCCGGGCAAGGGCAAGTCGACCGCCGCGTTCGGGCTGGCCCTGCGCGCCTGGAACCAGAACTGGCCGATCGGGGTGTTCCAGTTCGTCAAGTCCGCCAAGTGGAAGATCGGCGAGGAGCGCGCGCTGCGGGTCCTCGGCGACACCGGCGAGGGCGGCTCGGTCACCTGGCACAAGATGGGTGAGGGCTGGTCGTGGATCCAGCGGCCCGGCTCCGAGGAGGACCACGCCGCCGACGCCCGCGAGGGCTGGGAGCAGATCAAGCGGGACCTCGCCGCCGAGACGTACACGCTGTACGTCCTGGACGAGTTCACCTACCCGATGAAGTGGGGCTGGATCGACGTCGAGGACGTCATCGCGACCCTCGACCAGCGGCCCGGCCACCAGCACGTCGTCATCACCGGGCGGGACGCCGACCCGCGCCTGGTGGAGTTCGCCGACCTGGTCACCGAGATGGGCAAGACCAAGCATCCGATGGACGCCGGACAGAAGGGCCAGAAGGGCATCGAGTGGTGACGGCGTGAACGTCCCGCGCCTCGTGATCGCCGCCCCCGCCTCGCGGAGCGGCAAGACGACCGTTGCCACCGGCCTGATGGCGGCGCTGACCGCGCAGGGGCTGGACGTCTCACCGCACAAGGTGGGCCCCGACTACATCGACCCCGGCTACCACGCGCTCGCCGCCGGACGGCCCGGCCGCAACCTGGACCCCTGGCTGACCTCCGAGGAGCTCGTCGCGCCGCTGTTCCTGCACGGCGCGCGCGACGCGGACATCTCCGTCATCGAGGGCGTCATGGGCCTGTTCGACGGTGCGTCGGGCCGCGGCGGGTTCGCCTCGACGGCGCACGTGGCCAAGCTGCTGCGGGCACCCGTCGTCCTGGTCGTCGACGCCTCCTCGGCGGGCCGCTCGGTCGCCGCGCTCGTGCACGGCTTCGTCACGTACGACCCCGAGGTGCGCATCGGCGGGGTGATCCTCAACCAGGTCGGCACGGACCGGCACGAGCAGATCTGCCGCGAGGCGATCGAGGAGACCGGCCTGCCGGTCCTCGGCGCGGTACGCCGCCACGAGCCCGTCTCCACACCGTCCCGCCACCTCGGGCTCATCCCGGTCGCCGAACGCCACCCCGAGGCCGTCGCGACGGTCGAACGGCTCGGCTCGGTCATCGCCGGATCGTGCGACCTGCGCGGCCTGGTCGCGCTGGCCCACACCGCGCCGCCGGTCGACGCCGAACCCTGGGACCCGTCGGCGGTCGTGACCGCCTCGGGCAGTCCGGTACGCGTGGCGGTCGCCGGCGGGTCCGCGTTCACCTTCGGCTACACCGAGAACGAGGAACTGCTCGCCGCGGCGGGCGCCGAGGTCGTACGGTTCGACCCGCTGCGCGACGCCGCACTCCCGCCCGGCTCGCGTGGGGTCGTCATCGGCGGCGGGTTCCCCGAGGCGTACGCCGCCGAACTCTCGGCCAACAAGGAACTGCGCGCCCAGATCGCCGCCTTCGAAGGGCCGATCTACGCCGAATGTGCCGGTCTGCTGTACCTCACCCGTGAGCTGGACGGCGCCCCCATGTGCGGCGTCATCGACGCGGAGGGGCACATGACCGACCGCCTCACCCTGGGCTACCGGGAGGCCGTCGCCATCCGCGATTCGCTGGTGGCACGGGTGGGCGAGCGCGTACGTGGGCACGAGTTCCACCGCACGGTCGTGCGGGGAGGCCAGGACGCCGAACCCGCGTGGCAGTGGTCGGCCGAGGGCCCCGATGGTTTCACGAGGCGAAACTGCCTTGCCTCGTATCTCCACCTCCATTGGGCCGGGAAGCCGGAGATGGCAACGCGTCTTGTGGGGGCATGCGCATGACTTTCGACGAGGGCGTCCTGCTGGAGACCGAACGCCTGCTGATGCGTCCGTTCGAGGAGGACGACGCCGAGGACCTGCTGGCCGCCAGCGCGGACCCGGAGATCCTCCGCTGGATGCCGTGGGCCGCGGCGCAGACGAAAAGGACCGCGACCGACTGGTGCACGACACACGCGCACACCGACCCAGGCCGCGCGATCAACTTCGCGATCGTCGGCGGTGACCGTTTTGTCGGCTCGCTCGGCCTCGGCCGTACCGACTGGGCCGACGGGCGGGCCGAGATCGGCTACTGGATCGCACCGTGGGCCCGTCGCAAGGGATACGCGGTGGAGGCGACACGCGGCGCCGCCGCGTACGCCTTCGAGAAGGGCATGCACCGGATCGAACTGATCGCAGCCCTCCACAACCACGCCTCCCAGCGCGTGGCCGAACGCGCCGGCTTCCGCCGCGAATGCGTCCTGCGCGAAGCAATCGTCATCCGCGACGGCCGGGTCGACGCCGTCATGTACAGCCTGTTGGCGAGCGAGCTGTGATGAGCGGCTTCGCACCGAAGACCCCGCCCCCCGAGCGCCCGACCCTCCGCCGCGCGGCCCGCCCGATGCCCTCCGGCCGCGTGGACCTTGCGAGCCGATTGCTGGGGGCGCTTTGAGCGGTTTTATGGCTCTTGTTGCCTTTGGGGCCGGACGATGAGCGTTCGTCGATCTTCCGGTCCGCTCACGCGGCGCCGGTGGGTGCCGTTCCCCCTTGATTCCGGACTGATTCCCGCCGCCCCGGCCGAGAGAGTGGAGATCGGCCGCGCGGACGACCACCCTGACGTCACGCGCGGTACCGACCTGGTACCGCACAGTCCGATCGAACAGACGGTTGGGGAGTCTGTGGACCTGAAGGTACGGGGAGTACGCGTCGTCATCACCGGGCCCTCCGGCGCGCCGGGCGGCATCGCACCCCTAGGTGTCAAAGGAATCGTGCGGCCGTATTCGACGGCGTCCTGGCGGGCCAGGGTCGAACGCACCGTCGCCGAGATGGGCGAACAGGGCGAGCACACCCTCGTCCTGTGCACCGGCCCGGGAACCCGCACGGGCGCCATGCGCCTGCTGCCGAAACTGCCCGAGGTGTGCTTCGTCGAAGCCGGCGACTTCACCGGCGTCGCCCTACGCCGCGCCGTGGAACACGGCGTCACCCAGGTCGTGTGCGTCGGCGCGGCGGGCGGCCTGACCTGCCTGGCCGACGGCGTCACCGACCGCCCGGACCCGGCGGCGGTACCCGGCCTGCTAGCCGCCATCACGACGGACATCGGCGGCCCGGACGACCTGGCCGGCGAGGTCGCCGAGGCGGGTACCCCCCGCCACGCGTACGCCCTCTGGGAGTCCGCCGGCCTCCTAGGCCGAGCCGGCCGCGAACTCTGCCGCCGAGTCGCCGGATCCCTGGAGTCCTTCGCCGACGCCACCCCAACCCCCACCCCGACCGCCGACACCTCCGTCGCCGAGCCCCGCATACACGCCGCAACTCGCGAGGCCGCCGACCGCGGGGCCTCCGCCCGAACGGGGAACCCTCGGGACGGCGCACACGCGAGCGCCGACACCGCTGCGGGAGACACCCGCGCGACCGGGAGCACCCGAGACGGCGCGCGTGCCGGCACCGACACCGCTGCGGACGGCGGCCGAAGCGGTGCGCTGGTCGGCGGTGCGCCGGGCGGTTCCCTTGCCGCCCAGGTCGTGCTGGTCGACGCCACCGGGCACCGCATGGTCGCGATGTACGGACGGCTGGCGAGATGACCTCCATGTCCGCCCGCGTGGCCCCAACGACCCGCCGGAACCGTCGCCACGCGGCCGTTCTGGGAGAGGGGAGGCCCCGGTGATGCCGGAGACGGCCCCTCAGGTCCCGGCGCTCGAGTCCTACGGGGCGGACCTCGGCTTCACCGTCGCGAACCCGGCGGCCCTCGCCGTGGTCGCCGCGGCGATACGGTCCGGCGTACCCGTGCGGATCGAAGGGGCGGAGGGCCATCCGCTGCCGCCGCTCCCGTCCAACGTGTCGCCGGACGCGGTCGGCGCCGAGTACCGCATCGTCGTGACCGACGAGATCGCGGATCCCGACCCGAACACGCTGGTCTACCACCCGAAGTCGCTGGTCATCGGCGTGGGTTCGGCGAGCGGAACCTCGCCGGAGGAGATCGGTACGTTGATCGACGAAACGCTGGCCTCCGCCGGTCTCGCCCCCGATTCGGTCCGCTACGTCGCGACCGTGGACCGCAGGGCCACCGAGCCGGGCCTCCTACGAGCCGCCACCGAACGCGGCTGGCGGGTCGTCGCCCACTCCGCCGCCGAACTGGCCACCGTCGAGGTCCCCGACCCGTCGGAGACGGTACGCGCCGAGACGGGCACGCCCAGCGTCGCCGAAGCCGCCGCCCTCCTCTCAGCCACAGCCGAGGCAACCACCCTCCGTACGGCGGTCGGTGACGCCGCCACTCTCAGATCGGCAGCCAACGACGGCCGCACCGCCGCGCTCGTCGTTGGAAAGCGGAAGTCGGCGCGGGCGACCGCCGCCGTCGCCCGCCTCGCCTCCCGCGGCCGCCGGAAGAACCTTGAGCCACCCCTCAAGAACCAGGTCCTTCACCCCCAGATCCCCACTACTCCAGGGCGATTTGTAACCCGCAGGGGGTATCACCCAACCCCGCCCGCGATCCCCCCGACGGCGAACCCCCAGGGAGACCGATGACCCCGCCCGACCGCCCCACGTACCCCCCGCCGCCCGGCCGCCCCCCGGCGGTCCTCGGTTCCCCCCGCCATGTCCGCTGACGTCGATCTGCACCATCACGGCGACGCGGAGGTCGGGCCGGGGCTCGTCGACCTGGCCGTGAACGTACGCCCGGGTACGCCGCCCCGCTGGCTCGCCGACCTGCTGCGCGACGGTGTGGCGGATCTGGCCGCGTACCCGGACCAGCGGGCCGCCAGGGACGCCGTCGCCCGCCACCATGGCAGGGAACCGGACGAGGTCCTCCTGACGGCCGGTGCGGCGGAGGCGTTCGTGCTGCTCGCCCGGGTGCTCGCGCCGAAGAGGGCCGTCGTCGTGCATCCGCAGTTCACCGAGCCCGAGGCCGCTCTGCGCGCCGCCGGTCACCCCGTGACCCGCGTCCTGCTGCGCCAGGAGGACGGCTTCCGCCTAGGCACACCGGACGTACCAAAAGACGCCGACCTCGTCATGATCGGCAACCCGACCAACCCGACCTCCGTGCTGCACCCCGCCGACACCGTCGCGGCCCTCGCAGGCGAGAACAGGACCCTCGTCGTCGACGAGGCGTTCATGGACTGCGTGCCCGGCGAGACCGAGAGCCTGGCGGGCCGCCGGGACCAGGGCCTCGTCGTGATCCGCAGCCTCACCAAGACATGGGGCCTCGCCGGGCTCCGCGCCGGGTACGTCCTGGCCGATCCCGTCATGATCGAACGCCTCAGGCGGGCGCAGCCGCTCTGGTCGGTGTCCGCGCTCGCACTGGTCGCCACCGAGGCCTGCCTGAGCTCGCGCGCGCTGGAAGAGGCCGGTGCCTGGGCCCGTGACCTGACGGGGGAGCGCGACCGCCTCAGTGAGGCGCTGGCCGGATTCGGCCTGCACGCCGTGTCCGGCGCCCGCGCGTCGTACCTCTGCGTCCGCGTCCCCGACGGCCTCAACGTACGCGCGCGGCTGCGCGAGCTGGGTTTCGCCGTACGGCGCGGCGACACGTTCCCCGGCCTCGGCCCCGACTGGCTCCGTGTCGCCGTACGCGATCCGACGACCGACGACGCGTTCCTCGCCGCCCTCGACAAAGTCGTTCACGAACAGGAGAACCCATGATCAACGAGACGATCGCCGCGATCGCTCCGCTCGACGAGGCGGCCATGAGTGCCGCCCGCGAGCACCACGACCGGTTGACCAAGCCGCGCGGCTCGTTGGGCGTGCTGGAGGAGCTGTCCATCCGGCTCGCCGGGATCGCCGGCGGCTGCCCACCGCCGCTGCCCGAGAAGACCGCGGTCGCGATCTTCGCCGGGGATCACGGCGTGCACGCCCAGGGCGTCACCCCGTGGCCGCAGGAGGTCACCGGCCAGATGGTGCAGAACTTCCTGGCCGGCGGCGCGGTCGTCAACGCGTTCGCGCGCCAGGTCGGCGCGGAGGTCACCGTCGTCGACATCGGCGTCAAGAGCGACCTTCCGGACGCGGAGGGCCTGATCGCCCGCAAGACGGCCCCCGGTACGGCCGACATGACCCAGGGCCCGGCCATGACCATGGACCAGGCGCGGCAGGCCGTCACGGCCGGCATCGAGATCGCCCGTGACCTCGCCGCCAAGGGCAACCGCTGCCTGATCACCGGCGATATGGGCATCGCCAACACGACCGCGTCGGCCGCCCTGATCGCCGCCTTCACCGGCCGTACGCCCGAGACCGTCACGGGCCTGGGCACCGGGATCGACGACGAGACCCACGCCCGCAAGATCAAGGTCGTACGGGCCGCGCTCGACCGGGCGGCCATCAGTGAGGACACCGACCCGCTGACCGTCCTGGCCGAGGTCGGGGGCTTCGAACACGCCGGGATCGCCGGGTTCATCCTCGGCGCCGCGGCCGCGCGCCTCCCCGTACTGCTGGACGGCGTGATCGCCGGTTCCGCCGCGCTGGTGGCCGCCGCGCTCGCCCCGTCCGTACGGGACTTCTGCGTCGCCGGGCACCGGTCCGCCGAGCCGGGCCACATCGCCGCCCTCACGCACCTGGGGCTGCGCCCCCTCGTCGATCTCGAGCTGCGCCTCGGGGAGGGCACCGGAGCCCTGCTGGCCCTACCGATGCTGCGCGGATCCGTACGTGTCCTGCACGAAGTCGCGACGTTCGACTCCGCCGGTGTCTCGGACAAGGCTTGACCGGCTCCGAGTACCTTGGGTGCCTGAAGAACATGTCCATGCCTGACCAGGAGATCATCCCGGTGTCCCCCTACCTGCTCGGCCTCCGACTCGACGGCCGCCGGGTCGTCGTCATCGGCGGTGGACGGGTGGCCCAGAGGCGTGTGCCGGCGCTGCTCGCCGCCGGCGCCGACGTGCTGCTCGTCTCCCCGGACGTACGGCCCGCTCTCGAGGACCTCACCTCCCGCGGCGAGCTGACCTGGGAGCGCCGCACCTACCTGCCCGGCGACTGCGTGGGCGCCTGGCTCGTGGAGGCGTGCACCGACGACGAGAAGGTCAACGCCGACATCGCCGCCGAGGCCGAGGGCCTGCACATCTGGTGCGTACGCGCCGACGACGCCCAGGCCTCCCCGGCTTGGACCCCGGCCGCGGGACGGGTCGGTGAGACCTCCGTGGCGGTGCTGGCGGGCGGCGACCCGCGCCGTGCCGCCGGCGTACGTGACGCGGTCCTCGAGGGCCTGCGCGACGGCACCCTCAACGCGCGGCACTCGCGGAGCAAGCCGGTGGGCGTCGCGCTCGTCGGCGGAGGCCCCGGCGACCCCGGGCTGATCACCGTACGCGGCCGCCAGCTGCTGGCCCAGGCCGACGTCGTCGTCACCGACCGGCTGGCACCGACCGAGCTGCTCGACGAGCTGCCGGGCGACGTCGAGGTGATCGACGCGGCGAAGATCCCGTACGGCCGGTCGGTCAGCCAGGACACGATCAACGCCACGCTCGTCGAACACGCGCGCGCCGGCCGGTTCGTCGTACGGCTGAAGGGCGGCGACCCGTTCGTCTTCGGCCGCGGCGCCGAAGAGGTCCTCTACTGCGTAAAGGCGGGCATTCCGGTCACCGTGGTCCCCGGCATCACGAGCGCCATCGCCGTACCCTCCGGCGTCGGGATCCCGGTCACGCACCGGGGTGTCACGCAGGACTTCCACGTGGTCTCGGCACACGTCGCGCCGGGCCATCCGGAGTCCACGGTCGACTGGGAGGGGCTCGGCCGGGCACACGGCACACTCGTGCTGCTCATGGCCGTCGAGCGGATGGGTGTGATCGCCGACACCCTCATGCGCTATGGTCGGTCGCCAGACACTCCTGTCGCGGTCATCCAGGACGGTACGCTGGCGAGCCAGCGAACCCTCATGGCCACGCTCGCGACGGTGGCGGATGAGATGACGGCCAACGGAGTACGGCCACCGGCGATCACCGTTGTGGGTGACGTCGTACAGGTGGCACGAGAGATCGACATACTGCGAGCGGATATGGGGCGGGCTCCGTGACACCCCCGGCTGATCAGGGCGCCGCCAAGCGCACAGCGGCTGCCCTTCCACTTGACGAGGTTCTGGTCGACCTACGTGACCAGATCGCCTCCTTCAGGTTCGTACTCGACGCACCGGGCAGCGAGGAGGCCACCGCCACCCAGCAGGACCTCCTGGCCCAGATGGACGACTACGTGCTGCCCCGCGTACGCCGCAACGACGCGCCGCTCCTGGTCGTCCTCAGCGGTTCGACCGGCGCGGGCAAGTCCACGCTGGTCAACACGCTGGTGGGCGCCCGGGTGAGCGCGACCGGCGTGCTGCGTCCCACGACGAGCAGCCCGATCCTGGTCTGCCATCCCGACGACGCCGACTGGTGGCTCGACGAGCGCTACGTCCTGCCCGGGTTCGGGCGGGTGCTCGGTCCCGCGCCGGACGCCGTCGTCGGCGACCAGCTCGTGATCATGAAGAGCGAGGTCCTGCCCAAGGGGCTCGCCCTGCTCGACAGCCCCGACGTCGACTCGGTGTTCGAGGAGCATCACGAGTTCGCGGCGGCGTTCCTCGCCGCCGCCGACGTCTGGATGTGCGTCACGACCGCGGCACGCTACGCCGACGCCCAGGTCTGGCGCCTGCTCAGCCGGGCGCGCGACCACGGCGCGACCCTCGGCATCGTGCTGTCCCGCGTCCCTGAGGGCGGTGAGGAGGTCATCGGCCACTTCACCGAGATGCTCAAGGACAGCGGCCTCGAGGGGGCCGCGCAGTTCTCCATCCCCGAGACCAAGGTCTCCGGCGGAATGCTGCCCACCGAGATGTCCACCGAGGTGCACGCCTGGCTGACCGGGATCACCGAGGACGAGGAGGGCCGCGCGGCCCTCATCCGCGCCACGCTGGGCAGCGTGCTCGACACGTTCCGTACCCGCGTGCCCGAGCTGGCCAAGCGCGTCGAGGAGCAGGTCGCGCTCAGGACCGTGCTCCGCGAGGAGGTCGAGGCGGCGTACGCCACCGGGCTCGCCGAACTCGACGAGGCCACCCGCAACGGCTCTCTCCTGCGCGGCGAGGTGCTCGCCCGCTGGCAGGACTTCGCCGGCACCGGTGATCTGGCACGCGCCCTGCACGTACGCGGTGGGCAGTCCGGCCACCGCGGCGGGCGCCGTCGCCGTACCCCGGCCCGTATCCGCGCCCTCAAGGTCGCCCTCCGCGATGGCGTCGAGTCCCTCGTGGTGGCCGCCGCCCAGCGGTCCGCCGAGGACGTCGTCGCCCGCTGGCGGAGCCGTACGGCGGGCACCGCCGACCTGCTCGGCGAACGCGCCGACGAGCTCAGCCGCACCTCCAACGAACTCTCCCGCCGTACGACCCGCGCCATCAGCGCCTGGCAGGACCACATCACCGAGCTGATCCGGACCGAAGGCGTCACGAAGCGCTCGGTGGCGAAGTTCGTGTCCTACGATGACGAGGCGTTGTCGCTGGTCATGATGGTCGGGCTCCTCGGGTTCGGCACCACCGACGTCGCCGTCGAAGGCGGGAACAGCGCCGTTCCACAGCGTCTGCTGAAGGCACTCTTCGGAGCCGAGTCGTTGCGTAGCATGAGCGCCAAGGCGCGAGCCGACCTGCGTGGCCGCATCGGCATGCTCTTCGACGAAGAGGCCATCAGGTTCGGCCAGGCGCTCGATGGGGCGGGAGTCCCCGATGAGACCACTCCCGTTCAGCTCTATCAGGCCACATACAACCTTGAGGTCGCCCGGTGACCATCCCCCGGGCGCTTCTCCGACTTGACGAGGAGCGCGACCGATGACGACGACCACGCCGCAGCTCTCGGACGCCTCGCCCGACGACGGCGCGCCGCGGTCCGCGAACGCCGGTCTCGCCGAGCGCATCGAGATCCTCGACCGGCTCGTCACGCTCGGCGACGGCCGGGTCGACCAGGCGCTCATGGACGACGCGGCGGCCCTGCTCGCCCGCGCCGGCGAACGCCTGCGCCTGTCCGGTGAGCACACCGTCGTCGCGCTGGCCGGCGGCACGGGCAGCGGAAAGTCCTCGCTGTTCAACGCCGTCTGCGGTCTCGAGCTCTCGCCGACCGGCGTACGCCGCCCGATGACGAGCCTCGCCCACGCCTGCGTGTGGGGCCTCGACGGCGCGGGCCCGCTGCTCGACTGGCTCGACATCGACCCGCGCCACCGCTACGCGCGTGCCAGCGCCCTCGACCCCAACGGCTCGGCCGGCAGCGCCCTGCAGGGGCTCGTCCTGCTGGACCTGCCCGACCACGACTCGGTACGCGCGGCGCACATCACCGAGGTCGAGAAGTACATCGGCGTCGCGGACCTGATGATCTGGGTCCTCGACCCGCAGAAGTACGCCGACTTCGCGGTCCACAGCCGCTACCTCGTACCCCTGTCCGGCCACACCAACGTGACCCTCATCGTGCTCAACCAGGTCGACCGCCTCGACCCCGAAGAGATCGACGAGTGCGTCAAGGACCTCCGCCGCCTGCTGGAGGCCGAGGGCCTGACGGACCCGCACATCATGACCACGTCCGCGACCGCCGGCTTCGGCATCGACGACTTCCGAGGCGTCCTCGCGGACGCCGTCCTCTCCCGCCAGGCGCGCGTCACGCGGCTCGTCGCCGACATCGACCGGTTCGCCAAGCGCTTCGAGGGCTCCTACGGCGACGTGGAGCCGCCGGCCACGGTCGACGACAAGCGCGTCGCGGCCCTGGTGGAGGCCCTGTCCGGCGCGGCCGGCGTCCCGGCCGTCGCCGAGGCCATGGAGAGCGCCTACGAGCTGCGCGCCCACGAATACGTCGGCTGGCCGCTCGGCCGCCTCGCCGCCCGCCTGCACCGCGACCCCCTCCGCCGCATGCGCCTGGTCGAACTCCGCGACGAGATGCGCGTCGCCTTCAGCACGCCCGTCAACGCCCAGCAGTCCCACGTCGACAACGCCGTCCAGGACGTCACCGAGGACGTCGTACGCGACATCCCGACCGCCTGGCAGCGCTCGGTACGCGAGGCCGGCCGCTCACGCGCCGAGCAGCTCCCCGAGGCCCTCGGGAACTCCCTCCGCGACGTGGTCCCGTCCTTCAACCAGCGCCCGGCCTGGTGGTCCATCGTCCGCGTCTGGCACTACCTGCTCCTGACCGGCGCCGTCGTCGGCCTCGTCTGGCTCGGCGCCATCCTCGCGTACGGCGTCCTCAAACTCGGCCACCCCCCGACGAAGCTCGTCGGCGACCCGGCCGCGTCGCCGTACATCGGCATCCTGTTCCTGTGCACCCTGGGCCTGGGCGCACTCACCGCCTCAGCGGCCCGCAACCTCATCGCCATGTCCGCCGCCAAACACGGCGAACGCATGGAACGCCAGATGCGAGAAGGCATCACCACCTCCGCCCGCGCGATGGTCATCGAACCCATCGAACGAGAACTCGCCGTCTACGCCGACTTCCGCCGCGAAGCCGAAGGCGCCATCCAGGCCATCACCACCTGACCTCACGCCCAGCGGCTGCCTCCTCCGTCCTGACCGGCGCCGCTGCGGGGATTTCGCCTCCATCTTCCGAGGCGGCGCCGCGTGCCCGTCCGATGCCCGGACTCGGCTGCGCACGCAGGGTTATCCACAGGTCACGCGAGGTCTGTTGGCCGTGCTCCAAGTCGACGACGGTGGGTTCTGCACCGGCGGCATCCGGCCGCCGCAGACCCACCGGAGGCCCCGCAGTGAACGACGCCCTCATCACCGTTGTCGGCTTCGTCGCCGCCGATCCCCACTTCGAGATCCTCTCGAGCGGCACGTCCCTGCTGTCCCTGCGCGTCGGCAGCACACCCCGCCGCTACGACCGAGAGCTCGGCCAGTGGCGCGACGACGACCCGATGTTCCTGACCGCGACCTGTTGGCGAGCCCTAGCCGACAACCTCCAGGCCTGCGAGCTCAAGCGCGGTGACCCGGTCATCGTGACCGGCAAGCTCCGCATCCGCGAATACGTCAAGGACGGCGAACGCCGCTTCTCCGCCCAAATCGAGGCAACCACCGTCGGCCACGACCTGAGCCGAGGCGTGGCCCGCTTCCAACGCTCCCAACGCGGCACCTCCGGCCACGAAGACCGCCGCCTAGCAGACGACCTGGCCGATCGCTGGCTCCAGGGAGGCGACGAGAACGATCCGGCCGCCACCTCCCCAGCCACGAACGGCGAGGGAGACGGAGACCTCCTAGAGCCCGGAGCCGCCTTCGAAACGACCGAAGACTCCGAAGCCTCCGGCCAAGGAACCTTCCGTGCCGTCGCCTGACCCCAGCACCCAAGACAGGCGCCGGGCGGGATACCCACTCATCACGACAGGAGGGGCGCGATGAGCGGCCGGAACCCCGCTACGGCACCGGCGAGAGGCGCCCACCGACGCCCGCCCGCGACGATGCCGCCGCGAGCGGACGAACGGACAAGCCCCGCTCACCAGCGAAGAGGCGACATAAGAGGAACGAAGGGAGGCGCAGCGAGCAGGCCCTTACCGAGACCCACCACGACAACCGAGATCGGCCTCTCATGGGCGCCCGGATGCTCCCCAGCCAACCGAGCCGCCCTGACGCCGGTCGGCTGGTCCGTAAGCGAGGCCTCCCCGGAACGGGGCGACTCGTGGCCGCTCGGCAGACCCCGAGCGGACGGAAGTGCCCCGACGGCTGTCGGTCAGCCCGTGAGCGGGAGCTCCCCAGCGCCGAGTGTCTCGTGGCCGCTCGGAAGATCCCGAGCCGAGGGAGCCGTTCCGGCGCCTGCCGGCTGGCCCGTGAGCGAGGTCGACCAGGAGTCGGGTGTCTCGTGGGCGTTCGGCAGACCCCCGGCCGAGGGAGTCGCTCCGCCAGATGCCGGTCGCACCGGCAGCGAGGCCGACCAGGAGACCGGCGGTGGAAGGGCGAAGCCGTACAGGAGATCGGCGGAGGCGCGGTGAGACCCGCCCAGGAGATCGGCGGCCGTGTGGTGAGTCCTGTTCAGGAGATCGATGGGCGAGAGGTGAGCCCCGGCGACGAGACCGGCAGGGGAGGAGCGAGCCCCATCCCAGCGACATCCAGCAACACGATCACGAGCGGTGCGACCTGGGCGATCCGAGAGGGGCCACCGAACGGGAAGCCCCGGCCAAGCGTCGCGCGACTACGAAGCGGAGCCCCACGTGCGACCTGGAGGCGACGATGAGCCGAACCTCCTGCCTGCCCGAGCCGGGTAGGCCTCCGGAGAGCCTCTGGCCATTCAGACGGCACAAGAGGCGCAAATTCCCCTGGCCATGCCGAACAGGAACGCCCACCGAGCCCTCCGCCGTCACTGGACACGACCCGCCGCGCGAGATCCCCAGCCCGGCCAGAGGAAGCATCACGACCAAGATCTCCTGGCCTTTCGGCAGGCCTGCGGGAAGCCCATGCCCCGCAGCGCCCGGGGGTGGTCCCCGACGGTTGTGACGACCAGCAGTGAGAGCCACTGGTGACCGAGGCGCCGCCCGACAGGCGGCGCCTCCACCAGAACAGCCGCACCGACCAGGTCAGCTGTGTCGATCAGATTGGCCGTGCCGATGAGGTCCGCCGTGCCGACTAGATCGGCCGTGCCGACCAGGCCGGCCGCGCCAACCATCAGCTATGCCGATCAGCTCAGCGTGTCGACCGGATCAGCTTGGGCCACGGCACCTAGGGCGGGGTCATATGCCCGTGAAACGCCGATGATGCACGTAGACGTCTGGCTTCGACGCGACGTATCAGTGGTTTCTGAAGCGGTTACGTGGCCGGAATCTGCCACCGGCAGGCCCACGGTCCTTGATCTGACGGCGTGCGCCAGGCGTGTGGCCACATCGCGCCGTCCGCTGGGTCGCGGACCCCGTGATGGGCGACGTGAGGCTAGAGGTCGCCCGCGCGGCGAGGAAAGGTCGGAGACCCACACCCGGCCAGGCGCAAGGTCGACGCGAGGGCGCGACGCTCCACGGTCGCGCGGATCATTGTTTCGAGGCAGTGCGGGACGGCCCGGCTCGCTGGGGGCAGCGTGGAACGGCTCAATCCCGTAACGGCAGCGTGGGATGTCCCAGCACGGCGAGGTGCCGTGGGACGGCATGGCCCGATGAGGCCGCGGTCAGACGGCCTACCCCTGCGGCGGCAGCATGGACGGCTCAGCCCGATGAGGGCCCCATCGGACGGTTTGGCCAGGTGAGGGCGCCGTCGGGGACGGGTCAACCCAGTGAGACGGCACGGGGCGGCTCGGCCCAGGGGGAACTGTGTGGAGGGGGCTCGACGCGGCTCGGCCCAGTGAGGACAAACGTGGAGGGCTCGGCCCGGCTCGGCCCGGCTCGGCCCAGCCAGGGCAGCGGGCGGGCCTGGCCCGGCCAGGGCAGCATGCGATGGCTCGGCCAGGCACGGTCCGGTCAGCGGGCCCGGCCAGGTCAGGGCAGCATGCGATGGCTCGGCCCGGTGGATGAATGCTCCGTGGGGTCGGGCTGACCGGCAGGGCCTGGGCCCTGTCGCGGTCAGATCCAGGAGATTCCGCGCATCCTTGATTTCCCCTTCAGGAGCTGGTGCGGGCCGTCCCGCGCCGGGCTCGGGAACGGGCCACGCCCGGGCGCGTGCCTACGGCACCTTCGGAGCCCGGGGCGTGCGCTCGCCGATCAGCGAGCACCCTAAGAACGTACCGTTTTTCTTGCCCACTCCGCACACATTGCAACTATCCTATTACTGAATGTGATTCGACGACGCCGGTTGCGAGCCCGGTCAACCGTCGATGGGACCGTCCTGACGTGCGGCTCAAGGGCCCGACCCGCAGGGGGAAGCATGACGGCACTGCATCAGTCGGCCGCCGAAGACCGGGGTGATGTGCCCCGGAGGCCCCCTCGCTGGGCTCTGCTGGCCCAGCCCACCACGCTCATCGTTTACGTCATCGCCGTCGTCGGGCTGCACGCCATCTTGATCGGGGTCGTGGCCGCGCAGACGATCTGGCGGCCGGACGCGCTGGTGACGTTCGGCGCGTTGCTGGTGTCCGGCGCGATCTGCATCGAGGCGTCGCGGCGGCTCGGCATGCCCGCGGGGATGGCTCGGGACATGTTGTCGGCGTGGTGGCTGCCGGTGGCCCTGCTGCTGCCACCCGTGTACGCGCTGCTGATGCCGATTCCGGTTCAGGCGCTCCTGCAGGTACGGGTGCGGCGCACGCTGTTGCACCGCCGGATGCTGGTCTCGGCCGCCCACGGCCTGGCGGGCGTGGCGACGTCGCTGGCCTTCCATCGCGTGGTGCCGGATCCGCTCCGGGGGAGTACGGAGTGGCTCACCGACCTGCACGCCGTGATCCCGGCGATGATCATCTGTGCGGTGCTGTTCACGGTGATCAACACGGCGATCGTGGCGGTGGCCGTGCACGCCACGGCTCCGGGCTGCCGTTGGCAGGAGGTCCTGTGGAACCGCGAGCGTGCGCTGCTGGACGTCGTCGAGCTGTGCGTCGGGATCCTCGTCACGATCGCCTGCGCCCTCACCCCCGTACTGCTCCTGGTCGCCCTGCCCCCGGTGATGCTGCTGCAGCGGAGCCTGATGCACGCGCAGTTGCAGGCCGCGGCGCGTACCGACGCAAAGACCGGGCTGCTCAACGCCGCGGCCTGGCAGCGCGAGGCCGACACCGAGATCTCGCGTGCGACGCGTACCGACGAGTCGCTGGCCCTCCTGCTGATCGACATCGACCACTTCAAGCGGGTCAACGACGCCCACGGCCACCTGGCCGGCGACCAGGTACTGATCGGCGTGGCCGGCACCCTGGTCAGCCAGCTGCGTGACTATGACGTGGTCGGCCGGTTCGGCGGCGAGGAGTTCGTCGTCCTGCTGCCCAACGCCGACATCCTCGAGGCGTGCCGCGTGGCCGAACGACTCCGCAACCGCGTACGGCGGCTTTCGGTGCCGGCCGACGACGAGTCGGTCAGCGTGACCATCTCCGTCGGGGTCGCCCTGTTCCGCTCGCACGGGCACGACCTTCTCGAACTGCTCGCGTCCGCCGACCTCGCGCTCTACCGGGCCAAACAGTCTGGGCGCGACCGGATCTGCCTGCCCGCCACGCAGAAGACCCAGGCTCCGTGACCTGCCGGATCGTTCGCGCAGGCTGAGCGAGGGTCGGCCGTCGCCAACGTCGTGTGGGCTTGGCGAGCGGCCTCAGCGCTGTGGGTTCAGCGCCGCGAGTTCGACGCTGCGGGTCTGGCGGTGTGGATTCGGCCGTCGCCGTCGCCGTCGCCGTCGCCGTCGCCGTGGTCGCGGCTCGCCGGATCCCCACGCGCCGTGATCGGCCGGCCGGCCGCACGGCCGCGCGCGGTCGGCGACCGGCGAGGCCATCGCCTCGGAGGCCCTAGGCTTGTGGACATGCCGGAGTACATCTACACGATGCAGCGCGTCCGCAAGGCGCATGGCGACAAGGTCATTCTCGACGACGTCACCCTCAGCTTCCTCCCCGGGGCCAAGATCGGCGTCGTCGGACCCAATGGCACCGGAAAGTCGACGCTGCTGCGGATGATGGCCGGCCTCGAGCAGCCGTCCAACGGCGACGCGAAGCTCATGCCGGGGTTCAGGGTCGGCATGCTGCAGCAGGAGCCGCCGCTCAACGACGACAAGACCGTCCTCGGCAACGTCGAGGAGGGTGTCGCCGAGACCAAGGCGATGCTCGACCGGTTCAACGAGATCGCCGAGAAGATGGCGACCGACTGCTCCGACGAGCTGCTCGAAGAGATGGGCAAGCTCCAGGAGCAGCTCGACCACCGCAACGCCTGGGACCTCGACAGCCAGCTCGAACAGGCGATGGACGCCCTGCGCTGCCCGCCGCCCGACGCCGACGTCGTCAAGCTCTCCGGTGGCGAGCGCCGCCGCGTGGCGCTGTGCAAGCTGCTGCTCGAAGCGCCCGACCTGCTTCTGCTCGACGAGCCCACCAACCACCTCGACGCCGAGAGCGTGCAGTGGCTGGAACAGTTCCTGGAGAAGTACGAGGGTACGGTCCTCGCCGTCACCCACGATCGCTACTTCCTCGACAGGGTCGCGAGCTGGATCCTCGAGCTCGACCGCGGCCGTTGCCACCCGTACGAGGGCAACTACTCCACCTACCTGGAGAAGAAGGCCGAGCGGCTCAAGGTCGAGGGCGCCAAGGACGTCAAGAAGAAGAAGCGTCTGGAGGACGAGCTCGAGTGGGTGCGCTCCAACCCCAAGGCGCGCCAGACCAAGAGCCGGGCCCGTCTTGAGCGGTACGAGGAGATGGCGGCCGAGGCGGCCAAGTACCGCAAGCTCGACTTCGAGGAGATCCAGATCCCGCCGGGCCCGCGCCTGGGCACGACGGTGATCGTCGCTGATGACCTCTCGAAGGGCTTCGGTGACCGGCTCCTCATGGACGGCCTGACGTTCACCCTGCCGCCGAACGGCATCGTCGGCGTCATCGGCCCCAACGGCGTCGGCAAGACCACGCTGTTCCGCATGGTCGTGGGTGCGGCCGGCGCGGGCGCCCCGGTCGATTCGGCCGACGGCGAGCAACCCGACGGCGGCCTCCTCAAGGTCGGCGAGACCGTCAAGATCTCCTACGTCGACCAGGGCCGCGGCGGCATCGACCCGAAGAAGAACGTCTGGCAGGTCGTCTCCGACGGCCTCGACCACATCAAGGTCGGCCAGGTCGAGATGCCGAGCCGCGCGTACGTCGCGGCGTTCGGCTTCAAGGGCCCGGACCAGCAGAAGCCCGCCGGCGTACTGTCCGGTGGCGAGCGCAACCGCCTCAACCTCGCGCTCACCCTCAAGCAGGGCGGCAACGTCCTCCTGCTCGACGAGCCCACCAACGACCTGGACGTCGAGACCCTCGGCTCGCTGGAGAACGCCCTCCTGGAGTTCCCCGGCTGCGCCGTGATCACCTCGCACGACCGGTGGTTCCTCGACCGCATCGCGACGCACATCCTCGCGTGGGAAGAGGGCTCGAACTGGTTCTGGTTCGAGGGCAACTTCGCCGACTACGAGAAGAACAAGATCGAGCGGCTCGGCGCCGAGGCGGCACGCCCGCACCGCGTCACGTACCGCAAGCTCACCCGATAGCTCCAACGACCACTGCCGCGCGATGCCCTGGAGGGCGTCGCGCGGCACCGTCGTTTCCAGCCCAGGTATGCCCCCAAGCCCGGCCACGGCAGACCACGCCCGAACGGACACCGCGCGAACCCGCCGTCGTTCGGCTCACCCGGGTTGGCGGAGGACGGTGTTGCGCGGTCCAGACGCCGGGGGCGCGGCGGGCTGGCCGATGCGGTGTGAGGCTCGACACTGCGCGGGCCCCGTCGTACTGGACGGGCCGTGGGGCGGCGAGACTGGTACCTCGACCCACCGACCTGCGAGATGGATGACCGTATGGCACAGCCCACCCTCGACACCGCCCGCATCGATGAGCCGCGGCGGCATGTCCATGAGTTCCATGTACGGTTCGGCGACATCGACTCGCTCGGGCATGTGAACAACTGCCGGTACCTCACGTATCTCGAGGACGCGCGGGTGTCGATGTTCTTCACCGACCCGGTGAGGGAGGGACGGCCGCAGTTGCGTGGTCTCGTCGTCGCCCGGCACGAGATCGACTACCGGCGGCCGCTGCTGTTCGGGCCGGACCCGGTACGTGTGGAGACGTGGGTGACCGAGCTGAGAGCGGGCTCGTTCGGACTGGCGTACGAGGTGCGCGACGACGAACACGTGTACGCGACCGCCGCGTCGGTCATCGTCGCCTACAACGTCGAGGCGGCACGGGCCCGGCGGCTCACCGCCGACGAGACCGAGTTTCTGAAGGCCTACCACTGATGGTCACCCGCAGCCCGGCGCCTCACGCTGAGGAGTGAGAAACCGCCGGTCACCCGGCGGATCCGCGAGTGAGCTGGAGCGCCCTCGGACGGTCAGGCGTCGGAGGCGGGCCGTCCGCTGAAGGGGCGCTGGGTGCCGGATGGTCCGGGTTGAAGGGACGCCGGGATTCCGTCGGTCATGGCCAAAGGGGGCGGGCGGAGGCGACGTGTCTCTGACGGGGCGGCTCGCCGACGGTCGCGCACGCTGGCGGGTTGCGGCGGGCGTCGGGGGCGGGCGGTTCGCGGTACGGGCGCCGACGGTGGCGGGCCGCGGGATGGGTGGGGGCGCGTGCGTCTGGCGGCCCTGTCACTCCGGGCCTGGGGGGCCGGTGATGAGGGCCACGATGCGGGTACCGTTCGGGAAGGCGCCGTGTTCGGTGAGGGTGTACAGGCCGTACATCATTTTGGCGACGTACACCTGGTCGAGTGTGATGCCGTGCCGGTCGGTGAAGTCCGCGGCGAACGCGGCCAGGTCGGGGGGTCGTTTCGCGAAGCCGCCGAAGTGGTGGTCGTGGTCGATTCGCCAGTCGCCGCGGGTCTCACCGTACGCCTCGTGTTGTAGGCGGCTTACCTCGTCGTTCAGGTACTGCGCGCCTTTTAGGGCGGCGAAGCCGATCGCGCGGCGGCCGGGTGGCAGGCCCGCCGCCACGCCTGCGAGGGTGCCGCCTGTACCGCAGGGGCAGCAGATGAGGTCGTAGTCCACGTCGATCTCGGCGACGAGTTCCGCGCAGCCGAGGACGGCCGGGCCGTTGCTGCCACCCTCCGGGAGCAGGTAGAACGGCCCGAACCGCGAGCGTAGTGCGGCGAGGAGCGACGGGTCGTGCTTGTGGCGGTACGTCGTGCGGTCCAGGTACGTCAGCCGCATGCCGTTCGCGACCGCGTACGCGAGTGAGGGGTTCAGCGGGAGATGTTCCTCGCCGCGGATCACGCCGATCGTGGCGAAGCCGAAGTGCCGTCCGGCGGCGGCCGTGGCGCGGATGTGGTTGGAGTAGGCGCCCCCGAACGTCAGCAGGGTGGGGGATCTCTCGCGGCGTGCGGCGACGAGGTTGTATTTCAGCTTCCGCCATTTGTTGCCCGGCAGATCCGGGTGGATCAGATCCTCCCTCTTGAGCCAGACCCGTACTCCTTTGCCGGCCGGCCGGTCGTCGAGGAGTTCCTCGAGAGGGGAGGGCAGAACCAGATCGATGTCCACACCGGAGCATCCTGCCCGAGGAATCCCGAGGAGACCCACACAAATTCGAGCCGCCCGAACACTACGTGGTCGAACGGCGACGGATATGCGCTCTACCGGCGACGATTCAGTAACAAAGCAACGTGGAAGATCCTCGTATCGGAACCTTGCCCGTAATGTCGCGCCTGCAATTGGGCCACACAAAGGGGTGCGAATGCGGAAAGTGTCACGAGGGGTGCTGGGCATCATCCTCGCGGCGGGTCTCAGTGGCATCGGCGGCGCCGCGCACGCGGTGACGACCAAGGCCGACGACGATGTCCTCGCCCAGCTCAAGGCGATCCCCGGCATGACGGTGCAGGAGAAGACCTCCACCCTTACCGGTTACCGGTGGTTCTCGCTGAACTACCGTCAGCCGATCGACCACCTTCACCCGTCCAAGGGCTGGTTCGAGCAGCGCATTCTGCTCGAGCACAAGTCCGACGACCGGCCGATGGTGCTCTACACGAGCGGCTACAACACGCCGGAGACGATGTTCCTCTCCGAGCCCACCGGGCTCGTGGACGGCAACCAGATCTCCGTCGAGTACCGCTACTTCACCCCTTCGATCCCCGGCGGCAACCCGGACTGGACGAAGGACAACATCTGGCAGGCCGCCACCGACGAGCACCGGATCATCACGGCGCTCAAGACGATCTACCACGGTAAGTGGATCTCCACAGGGGCGAGCAAGGGCGGCATGACCGCCACGTACCACAAGCGCTTCTACCCCGAGGACGTTGACGGCACGGTGGCGTACGTCGCGCCGAACGACGTCAACAACAAGGACGACAGCGCGTACGACCGGTTCTTCAAGAAGGTCGGCACGGACCCCAAGTGCCGTACCGACCTGGAGAGCCTCCAGCGTGAGATGTTGAAGCGGCGCTCGGAGATCGAGGCCCGGATGACCGCCGACGCCCAGACGGCCGGCGACACCTGGACGATCATCAAGACCGTGGACCGCGCCTTCGAGAACTCCGTCATGGACTTCGAGTGGGCGTTCTGGCAGTACCACCTGCAGGCGGAGTGCAAGGACGTCCCGGCGACCACCGCGTCGACCGACGACATCTACGCGTTCTTCGACACCATCTCCGGTGCTCTGACCTACACGGACCAGAGCCTGCAGCAGTTCATCCCGTACTACTACCAGGCGGGCACCCAGCTCGGCTGGCCGACGCCGCAGTTCAAGCACCTGCACCCGCTGCTGCGGTACGAGGACACGTACCAGCCGCGGACGTACGTGCCTGGCGACATCGCGATGAAGTTCGATCCGACCACGATGAAGGACGTCGACAACTGGGTTCGCCACAACGCGAGCCACATGGCGTTCATCTACGGTCAGAATGACCCGTGGGGTGCCGAGGCCTTCAGTGTCGGGGCGGGTAGCACCGACTCGAAGGTGTACGTCTCGCCCGGCCAGAAGCACAGCAGCCACCTGATCGCGACGCTGCCGGACGCCCAGAAGGCGCAGGTCACCGCCGACCTGCTCCGCTGGGCCGGCGTGTCGCAGCAGGCGAGGTCGCTGACCAGCCCGCAGGTCACCGAGGACCCGATGCTGGCGCAGCGCCCGCCGCTGTAGATGTAGCAACACACGACGAAGGCCCCCGCCGATCCACGACGGGGGTCTTCGTTACGCCCAATCAGCGTCTCGCATATCGAGACACTAGTATCACACTATGAGCAGACGATGGTTGATCCTCATTGTCGGGCTGCTGGCCATGATCGCGGGCTGCGCCTACCAGTACGGCCTGCCGTACCTCATCCCGGCGCTGCGCGCGGACCGCGGCCTGTCGCTCCGGCAGGCGGCCGTGCTCATCTCCTGCCCGGTGGCCGGCCTGCTCGTCGCGCTGGCCCTCTGGGGCATCGCCGTCGACCGGTGGGGCGAACGGGTCACGCTCGGCACCGGCCTGGCCGTCGCGGGCCTCGCCCTGGCCGGCGCCACCACCGTGCACGGGACCGTCCCGCTCGGTGCCTGCTTCGTCGTGGCCGGCGCGTCGGGCGCCTCCATCCACGCCGCGAGCGGACGGCTCATCCTCGGCTGGTTCGCGGCGCGTGAGCGCGGCCTGGCGATGGGCGTACGCCAGACGGGGCAGCCGCTCGGCGTCGGCCTTGCGGCCCTCACCCTGCCGCCGCTGGCCACGCGCGCCGGTCTTGGTGGGGGACTGGCGTTCCTGTCGGCCTGCTGCCTGGTGAGCGCGCTGCTCGTGGCGGTCTTCGTCCGCGACCCCGAGCGTACGGGCGACGAGGCGCACGGCGGCGGCTCCCCGTACCGGACGCCCGTGCTGTGGCGGATCCACGCGGCGAGCGCACTGCTGGTCGTGCCGCAGTTCGCGGTCTCGGCGTTCGCCCTCGTCTACCTCGTCGACGCGCGCGGATGGGACGGCGCGACAGCCGGCCGGGTGCTCGCGGTCGCCCAGATCGGCGGGGCCGCCGCGCGGCTCGCCGTCGGGCACTGGTCGGACCGCGCGGGGAGTCGCGTACGGCCCATGCGTGCGCTCGCCGTCGCCATCGGGCTGGTCATGCTGGCGCTGGCGGCGGGCGCGGTGACGCACGGGGAGGTCGCCACGGTCGCGCTGCTCGCCGCCGCGGTCGCCACCGTCACCACCAACGGCCTGGCCTTCACCGCGGTGGCCGAGTACGCCGGGCGGGCGTGGGCCGGCCGCGCGCTGGGCATCCAGAACACCGGCCAGAACCTCCTGGCCGCCGCGACGCCTCCGGTCCTCGGCCTGCTCGCCGCACGCTCGGCGTACGGGGCGGCGTTCGCGCTGGTCGCGGCCTTCCCGCTGGCGTCGGCACTACTGATCCCCACCGGCTTCGAGCCCCGAGAGCGCCGAGAGCGCCGCGAAGGTCAGTGAGGGGCGTTGATCATGCTGTTGGCCGCCATGACGAGGTAGTCCCAGAGCATCGTGTGCAGCTGCTCGGGGAGCGCCAGCTCGTCGACGGCGACGCGCATGTGCGTCAGCCACGCGTCGTGCTCGGCCTTGCCGATCGGGAACGGTGCGTGGCGCATGCGCAGCCGCGGGTGGCCTCGCTCGTCGCTGTATGTGCGCGGGCCGCCCCAGTACTGCATGAGGAACAGCCGCAGCCGCTCCTCGGCGGGACCGAGGTCCTGCTCGGGATAGAGCGGGCGGAGCAGCGGATCGTCCGCCACACCCTGATAGAACCGGTGGACGAGCCGGCGGAAGGTCTCCTCGCCGCCGACCGCCTCGAAGAACGTCACTTCGTGTGCCATGGCAGGCCCCAGCCTATGCGGCGGTGGTGTCCGTCTTGAACGTCGCGACGAAGACCCCGGCGGAGTCGAACGTCTTCTTGACGCGTTCGCGCAGCTCGCGCGCGGTCTCGGCCTGCTTGCCCGGCGCCGTCTTGCATACGACGCGGACCACGATCGCCTCGCCGGACAGCGCCTGAACGCCCCACACGGTCGGGTCCTCGATGATGACCTCGTCCCACGGCGGGGAGGCGGCCAGTTCGGTGGCGGTCTCGGTCAGCAGCGCGCGCACCTTGTCGAGGTCGGCGTCGTACTCGACCGGCACGTCGAGCACCACGCGCGCCCAGTTCTGCGACTCGTTGCCGACCCGCTTGATCTCGCCGTTGGGTACGTACCAGACCACGCCGTTGACGTCGCGCAGCCGGGTGGTGCGCAGGGTCACCGCCTCGACCGTGCCCTTGGCGTCGCCGACGTCGATCACGTCGCCGACGCCGTACTGGTCCTCCAGCAGCATGAACATGCCGGTCAGGAAGTCCTTCACGAGGTTCTGTGCGCCGAACGCGATCGCGACGCCGAGGATGCTCGCGGTCGCGAGGAACGGAGCGAGGTTCAGCCCGACGTAGCTGAGCACGGCGAGCACCGTGGCGCCGAGGATGATGGTCGAGGCGATGCTGCGCAGGACCGAACCCATCGTCTCCGCGCGCTGCCTGCGCCGCGCGCTGACGAGGACGGGACTGCCGTCGAAGATCGTCCGGGTGCGCTCGCGGAGCCGCTCGGACATGGTGCCCTCGGCCATCCGCAGCGTGATCCGGGTGATCGTCCGGTTGATCACCCGGCGGAGCAGCAGCGCGATCACGATCGTCATCACGATCTTGAGTACGCCGAGGATCAGGCTGTCGCCGTCGAGCCAGTCGTGGAAGGTACTGGTCAGGTGTGCGCTGTGGCTGAGGTTCCAGGTGAGCTGGCAGCCCATGCTGGTGTGCTTGCCGCAGTATTCGCTCGCCGTGTGCCCGTGTGCCGGCGGGACGAAGAAGAGTGCGGAGTGGAGCGCGAGCACGACGAGACCCTCCAGGCGGTCCTCGATGCCGAGGCCACGTGTCGGCCTGCGAGCGTTCCCGATCGTAGGCGACCGCGGGGGCCTACGTGGACGCGACGGCGGGAGGTACGGTCCGCCGTCGCGCCACGACCGGCGGCCTCGGGATGGGGACGGGCCGTCGGCGCCCCTGTACGGGCCCCGCGGGGCCCGGCCGATCCGCGCCACGGCGGCCGGCCCCGCGGGACGTCATTTCGCCCCCTCAGACGCGTTCACGTGCGGGTGTCCGCCGCCAACACGCCCGTGTGCGCGTCCGGAAATCGCCACGGACACGTGTCCTGCGGATCTTCGGCCGGTTCGCGGTGGCCGGGTCCGCGGGACGCCTTTTACTCCGGGTAGGTCTCGAGTACGTGGGCGACCTTGCCGGCCGCGCCGTACGGGTCGTCGACGCCGTGCATGAGTTCCCCCCAGGACCACCAGAAGTACCAGGGTGGCTGGTCTGCCGGGCCGGGCGCGGGCGCGCACATGACGTTCTCGGACATGCTCGCCGCCGCCGGGTTGACCACCCGGCAGAAGGCGGGACCGGAACGGGATTGCACCACCCGGGCCACCAGGCCCCGCTCGCCTAACTCGCGTACGAGCCCTTCGAGATAACCCAGACTCCGGTCATCAAGCATCAATGCCATCTCCTCTGACCCTCCGAACTCGCATCGCTACGCGCTGCGAGAATCGCAAGGCCAGCGGGCGCGGTCAAGGGGGCGGCCGAGCCCCGGTAGATCTCATTTCCCCCATTCGGGAGGAGCTTTCTCATACCCGGGATGAGGAACGTTCGCTCGGGTGGAAGGGAGTGGCGCTGCCCTGGTGCCGTATGTGGCGGATCTGTTGGCGGACGGCAATGCCGGAGTTACGCTGCGTGTGCAAGTTCCACCCATCCGTGGCCCTTGGTGACCCCGGTCCGCTCTTCCCCCCGAGGAGACCGGAATGACAGATCCCCCACAGCACGCACCCCCGCGCAAAGAGGCGGACATCGCCCGCCGCATCCGCGCACGGGGGCTGGCACTCGGCCACTCGCCGCCGGAGATCGCCGGCGAGATCCACGACGAGTGCTCCCCGATCTTCGGCACCAGCCGGATCAAGGCGCACCGCCTCGCGCAGGGCGTGGCGCTCTCGGACGTCGTCGCCCAGGTGAGGGCGTTGTACGAGGTCGAGGGCAAGCCCACGCCCAAGCTGGGAGAGACGCTGCTGTCCGCGTACGAGAGCGGCTACAAGCGTCCCGGTCCGGCCTACCTTCACTACCTCTGCAAGGTCTACCGGGTGGAGCCCGGTGACCTCGGATTACAGGGGCCGTGTGTCTGCGGACGGACTCACGGCCCACCCGGTGCCACCCGGTTCGACGCCGCCGCTCGTGAGGCGGACGTCGTGCTCAGGCCCGGCACCGTCGTCATTGATCACGATCATTGGACACCACAGGACCTGTCCTCCGTCCCGCACATCCCCGGGGTCAATTACCGCGCCAACGACTCCGATGGCGGAAACGGAGAGGAGGAGGAGATTGTGCTTCGGCGAACCCTTCTGCAACTCCTGGCCGGAGCGGGCGTGGCGCTCGACGGTCAGATCCTCGGGGCGGTGGACGGCACCCGGAGGAAGATGGACGACACGCTGGTCAACGCATCGGTTTCCCCGACGATGCTCGACCAGTGGGAGGAGACCGCCGGCGGCTACGGGCAGCAGTACATGTCCACACCGCCGCTCCGGCTGCTCTGCGACGTCCTGTTGGACTTCAGCGAGATTCGCCGCATGTGCGAGCAACGCCAGCCGATCGAGCTGCAGGAGCGGCTCTGCCGGCTCGCCGCCCAGCTCGCCGGGCTGTCCGGGGTCATCATGATCGACCTCGGCGACCACCGGCTGTCCCGCTCGTTCTTCCGTACGGCGCGCACCGCGGCCGACGAGACCGGCGACCGGGCCCTGCGATCGTGGGTGAGCGTCCGCGAGGCGCTCGTCCCGATGTACTACGGCGACCCGCGCGAGTCCCTGCACCTCGCGCGCCGCGCCCAGGACCTCGCGGGCCGTACCCCCAACGTCGCCGCCGCCATGGCACCGATCGTCGAGGCACGCGCCCTCGGCATGCTCGTCAAGCGCGGCCGGAGCGACGCCGCCGGCAGCGCCAAGCGCGCGATGGCACGCGGGCAGGCCGTCTTCGGCCGGCTCGGCAAGGACGCCGTGGCCGACACCGCCTTCGGCTACACCGAACGCCAGCTCGCCTTCCACATGGGCGACACACATACCAATCTCGGCGACCACCGCAGCGCCGACGAATCGCTGCGCAAGGCGCTCACGCTCTACCCGGCCTCAGAGGAGCTGGACCGTACGCTGATCTGGCTCGACCGGGCGTCCTGCCGGCTTCAGGAGGGCGAGCCGGAGGAGGCCCTGCGCACCGCGAGGGAGACCGTGCTCGGGCTGTCCACGGGGCACCGGACCGACATCATCATGCACCGCGCGCGGCAGCTCGTCGGCACCGTCGTCGCACAGTACGGGGAGATCAACGCGGCACGGGAGTTCAGGGAGGCGCTCGCGGCACCGCCGGACGGTGACTCCGCGACAAAGCAGATCTGATCCGTGGCCCGCGTACTCGCCACCGCCGCCGCACCGCGGCGGCGGCGTGACGAACCACCGCTCTGGACCTTCGAGGAGCTGCGCATCCGGCGCTATCGCTCCGAGGACCACGCCGAGGTCTTCGCCCTCCACCAGGAGTGCCTGGCCCAGGTCGGGCTGCGACCCGGCGACGGGGTGTACTACGACGACGACTTCGCCCAGGTGGAAGAGGTCTACCTACGGGCGAACGGGGAGTTCCTGGTCGGGGAGGTACGAGGGGGGATCGCCGCCATCGGCGGTCTGAGACGCGTGGACGGGAACGTCGGCGAGATGGTGCGTCTGCGGGTCCGGCCCGACCGTCAGGGTCAGGGGTACGGCGCGGCGGTCGTGACCGTGCTCGAGGAACGCGCCGCCGAGCTCGGCTACCGGGTCCTGCGCGCCGACACGACGGTCAAGCAGCCGGTCGCCATGGAGCTGTACCGCTCCTTCGGCTGGAGCGAGATCGACCGCAGGGTCACCGGCGCGACGGTGACCGTGTACTTCGAAAAGCCCGTCGGAGGCTGACGGGCGGTAGGTGAGCGGGGGCGGCTCAGCCGCAGCAGCCGCCTCCGCAGCAACCCCCGCCGCCGCTCTGCCTCGGCGCGGCGGCGCCGCCGGTCACGGCGACCGTGGACAGGAGCTTCACCGTGTCGTCGTGGCCGTCGGGGCAGGTGGCGGGTGCGGACGCCTCGCTCATCGGGCGGGACATCTCGAAGGTCGCCCCGCAGGAACGGCAGCGGTAGTCATATCGTGGCACGCGAACAGCGTACGTCCTCGCGAGCGAATCGGGCTCGCGGGCGGGTCGGACGCGCGGCCGGATCAGGCCGCGGGCTCGGTCACGTAGGGGGCCCACTGCGGGTCCCCGTCGTTCACCAGGCCTATAAGACGCCAATGCGCGCCTCGCGGGACCGCGGGCGCGACAGGGAGCTGCCAACCGAGCTCGTCCAGGAGCTTGTCGGCCTTTCGATGATTACAGGGCATACAGGACGCGACGCAGTTCTCCCACAGGTGCTTGCCGCCTCGGCTGCGGGGGATCACATGGTCGATCGTCTCGGCGCGAAGACCGCAGTAGACACAGCGGAAGTTGTCGCGTCGCATGAGAGCCGCACGGGTGAGCGGCACCCGTTGTCGGTACGGGATGCGGACGTAGCGCAACAAGCGGATCACCGATGGCATCTCGACCACCATCGTGGCCGACCGCAGCCGCGCGCCCGAGATGTCGTGGTGGACGATCTCGGCCTTCTCCCGGAGGACCAGGCAGACCGCCCGACGCAGGGGGAGCGTCGTCAAGGGTTCGTATGTGGCGTTGAGCAGCAGAACCTGTCTCATCAGACGGCCTCCGGATGGCAGGCGCCAGGTGCCCCGCGAGGCACGCTCCAGCGCGCCTCTGGGCGAGGCTCGACGGTCGACTCCGGCACCAGCGCACCCGTCACGAAGACCTCCTACGGGTGAAAACCAAACTGAAATCAGTGTGGCCGCTGACATGCGAATCGCGCTACCCCATAAATCGGCAATCGCTGTAAAGGTCTCCGTTCTTGGTGATCAGCGGCCCGCCGAGGTGGCTCCATCGCCCATGGGAGCGGCCTTCTGCGGCCCTGAGGGCGTCGCTCCGGCGTCGATCGGCGGCAGGTCCTTCCCGGACTCCTCGTGCCACGTCACGCGCCCGTCGACCCGCAGGGTGCCGCCGGCGGGCGGCACGGTCGTGCGGATCCAGCCCGTACGGTGTTCGCCCGGCCTGAGCGAGCCGAGCCTGCACTCGACCTCACCGGGCCGGTCCGTGCACGGCGTGGAGACCGCCACGATCTGCTGGCCGGTGGAGACCCGCTGGGTCGCGATCACCGCGCCGGCCCCGCCGGTGCCGGTGTTGGAGAGCGTCCATTGCCAGGTGACGCCTGTGCCGTCCGTGGCGAGCTGCGGACTCTGGTAAACGAGTCGTAGATCAGCGGTCTTCGCCGCGTACGCGCAGGGCGTGAGGGCCCCGATGGCGGGCACCGTGACCGCGAGCAGCGTGATCATTCTTCTCATGTCCAACCCCCCCGATCGACATGCGAGATCGCTTATATCTTCGCTCGTCGAGCCGACCTCGGGAAATCGCCACGCCCTCCCGATCGGTGACGACGACCTCGTAGAGTGCGCTCATGAGCCGACCGCAGTATCCCGCCGCTCGCCGCGAGGACATCGTCGAGGAGATCCACGGCCACCAGGTCGCCGACCCGTACCGGTGGCTGGAGGACTCGAACGGCGAGGAGACCAAGACCTGGCTGACCGAGCAGGAAGACCTGTTCCACCGCGAGGTCGATGGCCTGCCCGGACGGGATCGCCTGCGCGTCCGCGTACGCGAGCTGCTCGCCTCGGGCAGCATCGGCGCTCCGGTCTGGCGCGGCGAACGCCGATTCTTCATGCGGCGCACCGCCGAGCAGGAGCACGCGGTCCTCTACACGGTGGACCCGGGCGGTGACACCGAGCGGGCGTTGATCGACCCGATGGCGCTCGACCCCGGCCACACCACGACGCTCGACTCCTGGCAGCCCGACAAGGAGGGGCGTCTCCTCGCCTACCAGCTGTCCCACGGCGGCGACGAGGAGTCACGGCTCTACATCATGGACGTCGCCACCGGCGCGACCGTGGAGGGCCCGATCGACCGCTGCCGCTACACGCCGGTCGCCTGGCTGCCCGGCGGGCAGGCCTACTTCTACGTACGCCGGCTGCCGGCCTCCCAGGTACCCGAGGGCGAGGACCAGTACCACCGCCGCGTCTACCTGCACCGCGTCGGAACGGACCCGGAGACCGACGACGTCGAGATCTTCGGCTCGGGCCGGGAGAAGACCAACTACTACGGGGTCGCCGTCACCCGCGACGGTCGCTGGCTCACGCTGTCCTCCTCGCAGGGCACCGCGCCGCGCAACGACCTGTGGATCGCCGACCTGACCGCCTCCACGCCCGAGGCGCCGCAGCTCGTGGTCGTGCAGGAGGGCGTCGACGCGGAGACCGGGCTGCAGGTCGGCCGCGACGGCCGCGGCTACGTCTTCACCGACCGCGACGCCCCGCGCGGGCGGCTGTGCGTGACCGACCCGTCCGACCCCGGCCACGAGACGTGGCGCGACCTGATCCCCGAGGACGACGAGGCGGTCCTCGCCGACTTCGCGGTCCTCGACGACCTCGAGCGGCCGCTCCTCCTCGTGGGCTGGACCCGCCACGCGATCAGCGAGATCACCGTCCACGACCTGGAGACCGGCGAGCGGATCGGCGACATGCCGCTGCCCGGGATCGGGTCGACCGGCGGCATCGGCGAGCGCCCCGAGGGCGGCCACGAGGCGTGGTTCGTCTACTCCGACAACATCACGCCGGTCACGGTCTACCGCTACGACGCCCGTACGGGAGAGACGACCCTGTGGGCCGCGGCGCCGGGCGCGGTCGAGCTCCCCGAGGTCGAGGCGCACCACATCACCTACAGCTCCTACGACGGCACCGACGTGCGGATGATCGTCGTCGCCCGCCCCGGACACGAGGGCCCGCGCCCGACGATCCTGTACGGCTACGGCGGCTTCAACGTCCCGCTGACCCCGGGCTACTCCGCGGCGATCCTCGCGTGGGTGGAGGCGGGCGGCGTGTACGCGGTCGCCAACCTGCGCGGCGGCTCGGAGGAGGGCGAGCAGTGGCACCGCGACGGCATGCTCGACAAGAAGCAGAACGTCTTCGATGACTTCCACAGCGCCGCGGAGAAGCTCATCGCGGACGGCTGGACGACCGCCGGCGGCCTCACGGTCTCCGGTGGCTCCAACGGCGGCCTGCTGGTCGGCGCCGCGATCACCCAGCGCCCCGACCTGTACGCCGCCGCGGTCTGCTCCGCGCCGCTGCTGGACATGATCCGGTACGAGAAGTTCGGGCTCGGCCAGACCTGGAACGTCGAGTACGGCTCGGCGGAGATCCCGGAGGAGTTCGCCTGGCTGTTCGCCTACTCGCCGTACCACCACGTCGCCGAGGGCACCGACTACCCGGCCACGCTGTTCACGGTCTTCGAGAGCGACACGAGGGTGGACCCGCTGCACGCCCGCAAGATGTGCGCCGCGCTCCAGCACGCGCACACCGACGGCAGCGGCCCCATCCTGCTGCGCAACGAGGCGGAGGTGGGCCACGGATCCCGCGCGATCAGCCGCTCCGTCGACCTGACCGTGGACACCCTGGCGTTCGCGGCCGCCCACACCGGGCTCACGATCGAGGACGGTGCCCGATAACACGCACGACCGCCCTGGACCGGGCCCGCGAACTCCTCCACGACTCTCCGGAGGAACCCCCCGTACGGCACGGCCGTCTCGACCTGCTCGGTGAGACGCCACCGCCCGACGACCGGATCGCGCAGCGGCTGATGCGCTCCGGCGGGCTGCCGAAGATCTACGAGCGGGTGTGGCGCCCGGTGCTCTTCGGCCTGTCCAAGGGCCCGTTCGGGCCGGACACGGCCGAGGAGTACGCCATGGCGCGTGACTGGCTGGACCTGGAGGCGAGGCCGGGCGCGACCGTGCTCGACGTCGCCTGCGGTCCGGGCAACGTCACCCGGGCCCTCGCGTCCGGAGTCACGGGGAAGGGCCTGGTCGTCGGCATCGACGCGTCGGCGACCATGCTCGACCGGGCGGTGGCGGCCCCGTCGGACGACGACATCGCCTACGTCCGCGGCGACGCGGTCGACCTGCCCTTCCGCGACTGCACCTTCGACGCGGTCTGCTGCTTCGGCGGGCTGTACCTGTTCGACGACCCGTGGACGGCGATCGCCGGCATGGCGCGGGTGCTGCGCCCCGGCGGCAAGGTCGCCATCCTCACGACCCTCCGCCCGGAGCTGCCGTTCGTCGGCGGCGGCATGGCCACGCTCAGCCGTGTCACGGGCATCCGGATGTTCGGTGCCGCCGAGCTCTCCCAGGCCCTGTCGGCGGCCGGCTTCACCGCCGTCCGCCGGCGCTCGTACGGCCTCATGCAACTCGCCGGCGGCACGCTCCTGTAGCCGGTCAGCTCTTGCGGATCAGTCCGAGTAACCGGCCACGAACAGCGTGGTGAACGCCCAGCCGAAGATCTGGAACACCCACCCGCCGGCCACCGGCCACGCGTCGTCCGCGCCGTGCGCGATCAGGTCGCACCGGGGCCGTTCCGCCGTGCCGACCAGCGGCAGCGCCAGGTTGACGCCCAGGCCGACCTGGTCGACGGCGGAGCAGGACCGGCCGGTGGCCGGAATCCGTACCGCGTGGGAGAACCCCGCCGCCGCGAGCGCGAACGTCACCGCGCAGGCGAGTGTGATCGCCAGCCCGACGAGCGCGCGCCCCGACTGGTACCCGTAGCCGAGCGTGAGCCGCAACAACCCGAGGCGTACCCGCTCGCGCAGCGCGATGTCGGGCCGCCGGAGTAGGTGGTCCCGCTGGGCGACCAGCAGCGCGCGGGCGTCCTCCTCCCGGACGGCGGCCCGGTACGCGGCGGAGAGCCGCTGGTACGGCTGCGTCGCGTAGCCCACGCGGTCGCGCGGGAAGTCCGTCCACTCCGGGTGCGTACGCTCCGGCTGCGTGCCTGGTCGCGCTCTGACGCCGACATCCGGTCGGTCTTCTTCGACCTGGACCAGTGCTACCACGACTACCTGCGCGATCATCCGCGGAAGCTGTCGTACGACCTGCCGTTCGAGGTCGCGATGGCGCGCCCGGCCGACGGGCCGCTGCCCTGGCCGGTGCCGCTCGAGCCCGGCCCGCGGCCGGAGTGGGGCGTGCCGGCGGTCATCGGCGCGGCGCAGCCACCGATGCCCGTCGCGAGCCCGCCGGCCGACTTCTGGTCGGCCACGGACGTCCACACCACGCCGCCGCTGATCGGCTGACGCGGCCAATGGGAAGGCCACCGCCCGACCGAGCGGGGGCCTTTCGCGTACGGGTGTCAGCCGCCGAGCTGAGAGATGTCGCGTGACGCGCCCGTCGAGGCGGAGGTGGCCATCGCGGCGTAGGCCTGCAGGGCCATGGTCACCGGGCGGCGGCGGTCGCGCGGACGGTAGCGGCCGAGGTCGGCCAGCAGGCGTTCGCGGCGGTCGCGGAGCACGTCGGCGGGCAGGTCGAGGCGGAGCTCGCGGCGCGGGATGTCGATGACGATCGGGTCGCCGTCCTCGACCAGGGCGATGTCGCCGCCGGCCGCGGCCTCGGGGGAGGCGTGGCCGATGGACAGGCCGCTGGTGCCGCCGGAGAAGCGCCCGTCGGTGATCAGCGCGCAGGCCTTGCCGAGGCCGCGTCCCTTGAGGAAGGACGTCGGGTAGAGCATCTCCTGCATGCCGGGGCCGCCCTTGGGGCCCTCGTAGCGGATGACGACGACGTCACCGGGCTTGACCCGGTCGCCGAGGATGCCCTCGACGGCGTCCTCCTGGCTCTCGAAGACCACCGCGGGGCCCCGGAAGGTCCACAGCTCCTCCTCGACGCCGGCGGTCTTGACCACGGCGCCGTCGACGGCGAGGTTGCCGTAGAGGATCGCGAGCCCGCCATCCTTGGTGTAGGCGTGCTCGACGTCGCGGATGCAACCCTCGACCGGGTCGAGGTCCAGCTCGTCCCAGCGGGTGTTCTGGCTGTACGGCTGGGTGGTGCGGACCCCACCGGGCGCGGCGTGGAACAGCTCCACAGCCTCCGGGCGCGGCGTCGCGGCGCGGATGTCGTGGGCGTCGAGGAACTCTCCGAGCGAGCCGCTGTGGATCGTGTGGACGCCGTCGTTGAGGAGCCCGGCGCGGGAGAGCTCGCCGAGGATCGCGGGGATGCCGCCTGCCCGGTGGACGTCCTCGACGTGGTACTTCGCGGTGGCCGGGGCGACCTTGCAGACGCAGGGCACCCGGCGGGACAGCTCGTCGATCTCCTTGAGGCCGAAGTCGACGCCCGCCTCGTGGGCGGCGGCGAGCAGGTGCAGGATCGTGTTGGTCGAGCCGCCCATCGCGACGTCGAGCGCCATGGCGTTCTCGAACGCGTCGCGGGTGGCGATGCCCCGCGGCAGCACCGAGGCGTCGTCGTCGGCGTAGTAGCGGTTGGTGATCTCCACGATGCGGCGGCCGGCGTCCTGGAAGAGCGTCTTGCGCGCGGCGTGCGTGGCGAGGATGGTGCCGTTGCCGGGCAGCGCCAGCCCCATCGCCTCGGTCAGGCAGTTCATCGAGTTGGCGGTGAACATGCCCGAGCAGGACCCGCAGGTCGGGCAGGCGTTCTCCTCCATCTCGGCGAGCTGCTCGTCCGACACGGACTCGTCCGCCGCGGCGATCATCGGGTCGATCAGGTCGAGCTTCGTGGTGCCGTCGACCGGTTTGCCGGCCTCCATGGGCCCGCCGGACACGAACACGGTCGGGATGTTGAGCCGCATGGCCGCGATCAGCATGCCCGGCGTGATCTTGTCGCAGTTGGACACGCAGATCATGGCGTCCGCGCAGTGCGCGTTGACCATGTACTCGACGGAGTCGGCGATGAGCTCGCGTGACGGGAGGGAGTAGAGCATGCCGCCGTGGCCCATGGCGATGCCGTCGTCGACCGCGATCGTGTTGAACTCACGAGGCACGCCGCCCGCTTCCTTCACGGCGGCGGCGACCACCTGGCCGACCTCACGGAGGTGTACGTGACCGGGCACGAACTCGGTGAAGCTGTTGGCCACGGCGATGATCGGCTTGCCGAAGTCCTCGCGGGCCACACCGGTGGCCCTGAGGAGGGCGCGCGCGCCCGCCATGTTTCTACCGTGTGTGACCGTTCGTGACCTCAGCGCGGGCATGACGTCTCCCATTCCTTTCGTGCTCAGACTCCGATCGTACGGGGTAGGACGTCAGGACTGAGACAGTCGTCTCACCTTTCGGGCGGAACGGACATGATCACAGTGGTGGAGGCGTCATGACGCTCGACCATCTCGTCTACGCGACACCGAATCTGGACGAGTCGGTCCGGCGGATCACGGAGCTCACCGGCGTACGGCCGGTCGAGGGCGGGCCGCATCCGGGCCTGGGCACGCGCAACCACCTGCTCGGGCTCGGCGAGCTGCGCTACCTGGAGATCATCGGGCCGGACCCGGACCAGCCGACGCCCGAGTCGCCACGGCCGTTCGGCATCGACGAGCTGACCGAGCCGCGCCTGGCGGCCTGGGCGGTACGCGCGGCCGACATCGAGGCGCGGGTGGCGCGCGCCCGCACGCTCGGCTACGACCCCGGGCCGATCGAACCCCTGTCCCGGCGTACGCCCGACGGCGAGGTGCTCCGCTGGCGGCTGACCTTCCCGTACGACCCGGTCGTGCCGTTCCTGATCGACTGGGGGAGGACGCCGCATCCGGCCCGCCATCTGCCGAACGTGCCGCTGACGGCGTTCGACGCGGCCCATCCCGAGCCGGAGTCCGTACGCCACCGGCTGTCGGCCCTCGGTGTCGACCTGCCCATACGGAAGGGCCCGCCGGGCCTGACCGCCATCGTCGGCGGCACCATCACCCTCAAATAGAAGGGCACCCCGCGGTCGCGGGGTGCCCTCCGAACGTTCAGGGTGATCACGGCTCCGGGTACTTGGTCGGCAGCACGCGCTCGGCGGCCTCGAAGATCCGGTCGATGTCGACCGAGGTGAGGATCTTGGGCCGGCGGCGCAGGTAGTTGCGGGCCTGTCCACCGGAGTAGACGTCGACGTCCCGCACCATCAGCACCTTCCACGAGATGGCCGGGCCGTAGATCGCCAGGGACGGCTGGACGGGCACCTCGTATCCCAGCTCACCGCTGATCAGCCGGCTCGCCTGGTCGGACTCCCAGCGCGCCTCGTCGAGACGCTCCTTCTTGTTGAAGGGGCCGAGGAAGAGCTTGCGGTGCGACATCGCGCGCACCGGCAGCCGCTTGTCCCAGTCCTCGGAGTCGACGGCGTACACGCCGGTCGGGCCGACCACCAGATGGTCGATCTGCCCGTCACTGACGCCGCCCTCGTCCATCGGCACCGCGCGTGCGTGCAGTGTGCGGTATCCCGCCTTCTCCATCCCGCGCAGCTGACGCTCGGTCTTGCGCTCGGCGGCGGACGGCTTGCGCCACGCCTCGACGCTGGACTCCTTGCGGCTGCGCCGGAAGACGTCGGCGATCACGACGAGAACCGCCACGACCAGACCCGCGCGGATGTTGAAGATGATCGAACACAACAGGCCGAGGGCCACCGCCGCGACCACCCTGCGGATCCATCGCTGGACCTGCGGGTCGCCGACGCCGATGCCGCCGCGCGTCTCCTCCGTACGCTCGAACGGGCTTCCCTCGGTGTCCTGGGGGTGCTCGAACGGGACCTCGCCGGGTTGCTCCGGGGCGGAAGTCTCAGTTGACTTGCCCCGCTCCATAGTGGCCATTATCGACACTCCGTGCTCGATTGACAGCAGCACACATGATCTTCTACGTGAAGCGTAACGAGATCTCGAGCCGAGTGCCTAGTCGTGACGGGTCGATAGTTTTGTCTCCCCTGCCACGCGATTCGGGGGTATCCCTTGCGGGTAAGTGGCCTATATCACCCCAGCGCGCCGTGCAAGTTTCAGTGGGCGTACCGTCTTCACTTGTGACGCATATTCATGACCTCAGCGCGCGCGAGCAGGCTGCCGCGATCCGCGCACATGAACTCTCCCCCACCGAGCTCACAGAACACTATCTCGAGCGCATCGAACGCCTGAACGACCAGGTCGGCGCGTACGTCACGGTGACCACCGAGATCGCGCGTGAACAGGCGAAATCGGCGGAGAAGGCCGTGCAACAAGGTGAGACGGCGCCTCTGCTCGGAGTCCCGGTGCCGATCAAGGATTTGAACATGGTCAAGGACGTGCCGATGACGCTCGGCTCGGCAGCCTTCGACGATTTCCATGGATTCGACGACGACCATGTCGTGACGTTCCTTCGAGAAGCGGGCACGATTCTGCTGGGTAAGACCAATACGCCGGAATTCGGGCTGCCGTGTTATACGGAGAACGACGTGGCGCCTCCGGCGCGTACACCGTGGGACCTGACGCGCTCGGCCGGCGGCTCGAGCGGAGGCGCCGCGGCGGCGGTCGCCGCCGGCCTGGCGCCGGTCGCCCAGGGCAGCGACGGAGGCGGGTCCATCCGGATTCCTGCCAGCGTGTGCGGCCTTTTCGGGATCAAGCCGACACGTGGCCGGATCAGCCACGGGCCGATCGTGCCCGACCTCACGGGCCTGTCCACGAGCGGCCCGATCGCGCGTACGGTCCACGACGCGGCGCTGCTCCTCGACATCATGGCCCGGAGCGTTCCGGGTGACATGTATCACGCCGCGCCGATCGAGGGGACGTTCCTCGAGGCCGCCGACCGTACGCCGGGACGGCTGCGGATCGGGCGCAGCGCCGTTCCGGTCGTTCCGGGCGCGGAGGTCCACCCCGACTGCCTGGCCGCCTACGACGCCGCCACCGAGTTGCTCACCGAGCTGGGTCACGAGGTCGAGGAGGTCGCGGTCCCATGGAACGCCGACCTCATCCCGCATTTCGAGACGCTGTGGGCGGCGATGGCCACCCTGACCCCGGTCGCGCCCGACCGCGAGGAGCGCCTGCGGCCGCTCACCCGCTACCTGCGCGAGCGCGGCAACGCCGTGACCGCGCCGCAGCTGTTCGGCGCCCAGGCGGCCCTGCAGTTCGCGGTACGCGCGGCGCTGCCGGTAATGGAGGCCTACGACGTGATCCTGCATCCGACGCTGGCCCAGCCGCCGGTGCCGATCGGCTACTTCGACGACGTGTCGCCCGAGGAGAACTTCGAGCGACAGAAGCGGTTCACGCCCTTCACGTCCGTCTACAACATCTCCGGCCAGCCGGCGGTCAGCGTGCCGCTGCACTGGACGGAGGGCGGGCTGCCGATCGGCGTCATGCTGGTCGGCCGGATGAGCGACGAGGCGACTCTCGTCTCCCTGTCCGCGCAGCTCGAGGCGGCCTGTCCGTGGGCGGACCGTCATCCGCCGATTTGGGACTGACGCACGGGGCATCGTCACCATCGTGAACGATCTGAACGAGCTGGCCGCCGCGTACGGCGTCGAGACCTCCTACGTCGACTGGCGCAGAGAGCCGGTGGACGTCTCACCGGACACGATCCGGGCGGTGCTGACCGCCCTGGGCGTGGACACCTCCACCCGCGAGGCCGTACGCGGCGAGCTGGAACGCATCGGACGGGAGCGGCGGTCCCCGTCATCGGTGGCCTACGCGGGCGGGGAGGTCCTCGCCGCGCCGGGCACCGAGGTCCGCATCGTCTCGGCCGGCGGGCGTGCGGCCCACCTCGCACCCGCTGGGCCGGCGGCGGACGGCGTACGCGAGGCGTACCGCGTGCCGCTGGACACGGCGCCCGGCCGCCACACGCTGCGCGGACGCTGCGGCGACCGCGAGCAGGCCAGGTCGCTGCTGATCGCACCGCCCCGCGCCCCCGAACCCCTCGAACGCAGCTGGGGCTTCATGGCCCAGCTGTACTCCGTGCGCTCCCGTGCCTCGTGGGGGATCGGCGACCTCGCCGACCTCCGCACGCTCGCGAGCTGGAGCGGCGGCGAACTCGGCGCGGGGTTCGTCCTGGTCAACCCGTTGCACGCCGGTGAGCCCGCGCCGCCGATCCGGCCGTCGCCGTACCTGCCGATGAGCCGGAGGTTCACCAGCCCGCTGTATCTGCGCCCCGAGGACGTGCCCGAGTACGCCTCCGCCGATCCGGACGTGCGGAGCCGCGTCGACGCCCTGGCGGTTCCGGCGCGCGCGCTCACCGAGCTCGACCGGGACGCCGTCTGGAGGGCCAAGGGCGCCGCGCTGGAGCTGCTGTACCGCCTGCCACGGTCCGACGGCCGTACGGCCGCCTACGAGGCGTTCTACGAGCGCGAGGGCGCCGCCCTGACCGGGTTCACCACGTGGTGCGCGCTGGCCGAGGAACACGGCGCGGACTGGCGCGCCTGGCCCGAGCCGCTGCGCGACCCCGGGTCGTACGAGGTCGCCGCCGAGCGGCGGCGTCTCGCCGACCGGGTCGGGTTCCACGGCTGGCTCCAGTGGCTGCTGGACGAGCAGCTCGAGGCCGCGCAGTCGGCGGCACGCTCGGCGGGCATGCCGATCGGCATCCTCCACGACCTGGCCGTCGGCGTGGACGCGGGCGGCGCTGACGCGTGGGCGTACCAGCACCTTTTCGCCGCCGGGATGAGCGTCGGCGCCCCGCCCGACGCGTTCAACCAGCGCGGCCAGGACTGGGGGCAGCCGCCGTGGCACCCGCAGCGCCTCGCCGCCTCGGGCTACGCGCCGTACCGCGACATGCTCCGCCACGTGCTGCGGCACGCGGGCGGCCTGCGCCTGGACCACGCGATGCAGGTCTTCCGGCTGTGGTGGGTGCCCGAGGGCGCCTCACCCGCCGACGGGACCTACGTCGCCTACCCCTACGACGAACTGCTCGGCGTGCTCCTCGCGGAGGCCCACGAGGCGGGCGCGGTCGTCGTCGGCGAGGACCTCGGCACCGTCGAGGACCACATGCGCGAGGTGTTCGCCGAGCGCGGCGTGCTCGGCACCTCGATCTCCTGGTTCGAACGCGACGCGGACGGCGCGCCCCTGCCGCCGGACAGGTGGCGCGAGCTCTGCCTCGCCACGGTCGGCACGCACGACATGCCGCCCATCGAGGGCTACCTGCACGGCGACCACATCGCCCTGCGCGAGAGCCTCGGCCTGCTCACCCGACCGGCGGCCGAGGAGTACGCCGAGCTGGCGGACTCGCTCGAGGAGTGGCGCGCGCTGCTGACCTCGCTCGGCCTGGACCCCTCCGACATGACGACCGCGCTGCACGCCCTGCTCGCGCTCACTCCGGCCCGGCTCATCGGCGTGTCGCTGGCCGACGCGGTGGGGGAGCGGCGCACCCAGAACCAGCCCGGCACCACGGATGAGTACCCCAACTGGCGCGTGCCGCTCGCGGACGCCCGCGGTGAGCCGGTCTTCCTCGACGACCTGCGTACGGACCCGCGCCTGCTCGCCACCATCAAGCCCGTACGCGAGTGAGTCAGGCGGTCTTGCGGAGCACGGCGACGAGGTGGACGGACAGGTCGTGGAGCAGCGTGTCGGGCACGATCGGGTGCCCGGCCGCCGCGGAGAACACCTCGGGCAGGCCCGCGAGCGGGTAGTCGATGATGGCGTCGCCGTCCAGCGCCGAGCCGAGCGGCAGCCGCGCCAGTGAGGTGCGGCTGCGCTCCCAGGCTTCGGAGACCTCCTCCGTGTTGGGCACGCCGAACCCATGCCCGACCGGCGCCGCGTGCCGCAGGCGTACGAGGGCTCCGTCGGCGAACTCCCGCGCGATCCGGCAGCGTTCGGACAGCGGCGTCAGGACCTCGGGCGTCAGCCGGTTGATCACGTCGCAGGGGGTACGGCAGCTCGCGGCGCAGGTGCCGAGCGCGGAGGCGACCGTGCTGTGCTGGCGGTCGAGGTAGTTGCGCCAGCCCGGACCGGGCTCGCGGGAGACGCGTAGCGCGCGTTCGGCCGCGGACTGCTCGGGGCGGGTCAGGTCGCACTCGCGCGGGCGGCCGGCCTGCTGCGCTACGCCGAAGCGGCTCCCCGGCCCCGACACCGAGTCCGGCATCAGCGCCGGGTCACCGGCGTGGCCGAGCACGGGCTCCCACGCGAGAAACGGCAGGTATTCGGCCGCGATGTGCACGGCGGCGACCAGCGGCGCCATCTCGCGGCGCAGCCACCGCGCCTCGATCACCTCGAGCAGCAGGCCGTACGCGGGGCGCAGCGTGCGCAGCGCGCCACGCGTGCGTTCCTTGGCCGACTGCGGCATACGGCTGGACCGCGAGCGGCCGAGCAGGTCCTCCGGTACGCGATGCGCGTCGACCACCGGGTCCCCGGTGCGCTCGCGCACACCGAAGTCCTCCGCGTCGAGGTCGATCAGCCGCTGCCCGAAGGAGCACAGCAAGCGCACCTCGGCCGCGACTTCCGGTGGCAGCCCGGCGGCACCGGCCTCGCAGAGCGCTGCCAGGTCACCGAAGGCGTATCGCCGGGCGAGGGTCGTCAGAACGTCGTGCGCCGTCTCCACCCGCTCCACTGTGCCACGACGGCGGAGCGGGTGGAGAGGCCACGCGTTCGACGATCAGGACGCGGAGCGGTCCTTGGCACGCGCGCGCAGCGCACGAGAGACGCCGTCACGGCCCTCGAGCAGCAGCCTGCGCAGCGCGGGCGGCGGGTCGTCCGCGTCGAGGAAGGCGGTCGTGCGGTCCACCGTGCTCTGCTCGATCACCTGGAACGGGTAGGCGTTCTCGGCGAACGTGCTGGACATGTCGCTGGACCACGTGGACCAGATGCGCTGGACCTCGCCGAAGTAGCGCTCGACGTACGGCTCGAGCAGCTTCGGGTCGTCCGTCGCCACGAAGCCGCCGATCGTCGCGCGGAACACGGCGTTGGGCAGGTCACCGGCGATGACGCGGTCCCAGGCGGCCGACTTGGCCTCCGGGGTCGGGATCGCCGCGCGGAGGTTGGCGGCCTCGCGCTCGCCCGCCGCCGTCGGGTCCCGGCGTACCTCGGCCTCGATCTCGGCCTCGGCCGCGACACCGCGGAGCACCAGGCGGCTCAGCAGCGCCCAGCGCATGTCGGTGTCGATGACCAGGCCGTCGAGGCTCGCGGAGCCGTCGAGCAGTCCGGCGATGAACGCCAGGTGCTCCTTCGACGAGGCCGACGCGAGGAACGCCTGCGTGTACGTGAGCTGCCAGTCCGAACCCGGCTCGGCCGCCATCATCAGGCCGTGCAGCTCATCGGCCATCAGACGCGTTCCGGTCTCGCGCCACGCGGGGTCGGCGAACTGCGTCGTGGCCGCCTTGGCCTGCCGCAGTAGCGTCTGGGCCACCGCGATGTCGGTCACGCCACGGACCCCGGACAGCACCAGGCGTACGTAGTCGCGGGCCGCGAGCTCGGCGTCGCGGCACATGTCCCACGCCGAGGACCAGCACAGCGCGCGCGGCAGGCCCTCGGTGATGTCGCCGATGCCGTCGATCAGCGTGCGCAGCGAGTGCTCGTCGAGACGGATCTTGGCGTACGTCAGGTCGTCGTCGTTGATCAGCACGAGGTCCGGACGGCGCTCGCCGACCAGCTCGGGCACCTCCGTACGGGCGCCGACGACGTCCAGCTCCACACGGCGACGGCGCACGATGCCCGCCTCGGTGCGGTCGTACAGGCCGATCGCGACGCGGTGCGAGCGGAGCGTCGGGTAGTCCGGGTTGGCCTCCTGCAGGACGGAGAACGCGCTGAACGAGCCGTCGCAGTCGAGCTCGTAGGAGGGCCGCATCGTGTTGACGCCCGCGGTCTCCAGCCACTCCTTCGACCAGGACGCGAGGTCGCGGCCCGAGGTCTCCTCCAGCGCGTCGAGCAGGTCCGACAGCGAGGTGTTGCCCCACGCGTGCCGGTCGAAGTAGCTGCGGACGCCGCTGATGAAGTTGTCGCGCCCGACATAGGCGACGAGCTGCTTGAGGACGCTCGCGCCCTTGGCGTAGGTGATGCCGTCGAAGTTGACCTCGACCGCCCGGATGTCGGGAATGTCGGCCGAGATCGGGTGTGTGGACGGCAGCTGGTCCTGGCGGTAGGCCCAGCCCTTCCACAGGTTCGCGAACGTCGTCCAGGCGCCCTTCCAGCGGGTGGCCTCGGACTGGCACAGCACGCTCATGTAGGTGGCGAACGACTCGTTCAGCCACAGGTCGTCCCACCAGCGCATGGTGACGAGGTCGCCGAACCACATGTGCGCCATCTCGTGCAGGATCGTCTCGGCGCGGCGCTCGTAGGCGGCGTCGGTCACCCGCGACCGGAAGACGTAGTCCTCGAGGAAGGTCACGCAGCCGGAGTTCTCCATCGCGCCGGCGTTGAACTCCGGCACGAAGAGCTGGTCGTACTTGTCGAACGGGTACGGCCGGGCGAAGGTCTTGCGGAAGAAGTCGAAGCCCTGCCTGGTGACCTCGAAGATCGCGTCCGCGTCGAAGAACTCGGCCAGGCTGGCCCGGCAGAACGCGCCCAGCGGGATGACCTGGTCGCCCTCCCGGTACTCGTCGCGTACGACGTGGTAGGGCCCCGCGACCAGCGCGGTGATGTAGGTCGAGATCCCGGGCGTCGCCGGAAAGTGCCAGCGGCCGTTCTCGGCGCTGTCGGCGGCGTTGTTGGTGATGACCTGCCATTCCTGCGGCGCGGTCACGCTCAGCTCGAACCGCGCCTTGAGGTCGGGCTGGTCGAAGCAGGTGTACATCCGGTGCGCGTCGCAGGTCTCGAACTGCGAGTACAGGTAGACCTGCTGGTCGACCGGGTCGACGAAGCGGTGCAGCCCCTCGCCGCTGCGGGAGTAGGCGGCGTCGGCCACCACCCGCAGCTCGTTGGCCGCGGCGAGCCGCGGCAGCGGGATGCGTCCCTTGTCGGCGTCGTAGGACGCGGGGTCGAGCGACTGGCCGTTGAGCGTGATCTCGCGGATGCCCGCACCGTGCAGGTCGACGAAGCTCGAGGCGCCGGGCTGGGAGCAGCCGAACCTGACCGTGGTATCCGAGACGAACGTCTCCGGTCCCGTCGTCAGGTCGAGGTCGACGTTGTACGACTCGACGGTGAGCAGCCGGGCGCGGTCGCGCGCCTCATCACGCGTCAGGTTGCCTGCCAAGTGAACTCCTCGCCTCGTTACGACGTCATTGTCAATCTCACAGTAAGCGGGGCTGACCGGCGCTAGGAACAGCCGACGCCCCTCAGTTATCTAACCCGTCTAGCGGGGATCTTGGTCCAAACTCTCAGCAAACCCTCAGGTTGGAATGCCCGTGCAGGTCCGTCGGTTGCCGCCTAGACACACATGTCCGACCGTTTGGAGACCCGTGGTGGCCGAGACCGCACGTACGCCGGTTGACTTCTGGTTCGACCCCAGGTGCCCCTGGGCCTGGATCACCTCCCGCTGGATCCTGGAGGTCGAAGCGCTGCGCCCGATCGAGGTGCGCTGGCACGTCATGAGCCTGGCCGTGCTCAACGAGGGACGTGACCTCCCGGAGAAGTACCAGCAGGTGATGAAGGAGGCGTGGGGCCCCGTACGGGTCTGCATCGCCGCCGCCGAGAAGAACGGCCCGGAGGTGCTCGGGCGCCTCTACACCGAGCTGGGCACCCGCATCCACGACGAGGCCCAGCCGCACGGCCGCGAGCTCATCGAGTCCGCTCTCGAGACCGCCGGCCTCGACCGTGCGCTCGCCGACGCCGCCGACACCGACCAGTACGACGAGGCGCTGCGCGCCTCGCACACCGACGGCATGGACCGGGTCGGCTACGAGGTCGGCACTCCGGTCATCTCGGTCGCCGGCGCGTCCTTCTTCGGCCCGGTCGTCTCGCCGATCCCGCGCGGCGAGGCCGCCGCGAAGCTGTGGGACGGCGTACGCCTCGTCGCCGAGACCGACGGCTTCTTCGAGCTCAAGCGCAGCCGTACCCGCGACCCCATCTTCGACTAGCAGGGCCTGAGCACGAGTCCTTCAGGCCGGGCCGGGTGTTCCGCCGCGACGGCGCCACCCACGTCACCGCGACGGTCATTCATTCGTGGAGCGGGTGGTCCATCCGGTCCGGCCGGGGAAGGATGAGGGACATGCGCGATGTGATCTATGTGGGTGGTGCGTGGGCCGACTCGTCGGACGCGGCGACGATCGACGTCGTCAATCCGGCGAACGAGGAGGTCATCGACCGGGTGCCCGCGGGCACCGCGGCCGACGTCGACCGCGCGGTGGCAGAGGCGCGCCGCGCGCTGCCCGGCTGGGAGGCCACGCCTCCGGCCGAGCGCGCGCGATTCCTGCGCGCCGTCCTCGACGGCATCACCGCGCGGCAGGACCACCTCGCCACCGTCATCGCCACCGACCTCGGCGCGCCGTACCAGCTCGCCCTGAAGGTGCACGTCGGCACGCCCATCGCGGTCCTGTCCGGCGTCCTGGACGTCCTGGACGGCTACGACTTCGACGGCCGGCGGGTCGGCAACTCGATGATCGTCCGTGAGCCCGTCGGCGTCGTCGGCGCCATCACGCCGTGGAACTACCCGCTCCACCAGGTCGTCGCGAAGGTCGCGCCGGCGCTCGCGGCCGGCTGCACGGTCGTGCTCAAACCGAGCGAGGTCGCGCCGCTCGCCGCGTACGCGCTCGCCGACATCATCGACGAGGCCGGCCTGCCGCCGGGGGTGTTCAACCTCGTGTCCGGGTTCGGCCCGGTCGTCGGCGAGGCCATCGCCGCGCACGAGGGCGTCGACATGGTGTCCTTCACCGGCTCGACGCGCGCCGGCAAGCGCGTGGCCGAGCTCGCCGCGCACTCGGTCAAGCGCGTCGCGCTCGAGCTCGGCGGCAAGTCGCCCAACGTGATCCTGCCCGACGCCGACCTGGCCCTCGCGGTCAAGGTCGGGGTCGCCAAGGCGTACGTCAACTCCGGCCAGACCTGCAACGCGCTGACCCGGATGCTGGTCCACCGCGACCACTACGACGAGGCCGTCACGCTCGCCGCCAAGGCCGCCGAGCGCTACACCCCGGGCGACCCGTTCGCCGACGAGAGCCGCCTCGGCCCTCTCGTCTCCCGCGCCCAGCTCGACCGCGTACGCGGCTACATCGACTCCGGCGTCTCGGAGGGCGCGCGGCTGGTCACCGGCGGCACCGACACGCCGCTCGGCCGCGGCTTCTACGTCCCGCCGACCGTGTTCGCCGACGTGACGCCGTCGATGACGATCGCGCGTGAGGAGATCTTCGGGCCGGTGCTCTCGGTCCTCGCGTACGACTCCGAGGACGAGGCCGTGCGAATCGCCAACGACACGCCCTACGGCCTCGCGGCGGCCGTCTGGTCCGCCGACCAGGACCACGCCGTCGCGGTCGGGCGGCGGCTCAAGGCGGGCCAGGTCGAGGTCAACGGCGGACGCTTCAACGCCCTCGCGCCGTTCGGCGGCTACAAGCAGTCCGGCATCGGACGTGAGCTGGGACTCCACGGCCTGGAGGAGTTCCTCGAGATCAAGTCGATGCAGCTCTGAGGTGTGGCGCGCCCGCCGCACCTGAGAGACTCTGCGCCATGCGCGTCTATCTCGGTTCCGACCATGCCGGCTACGAGCTCAAGCAGCACGCCGCCGAGTGGCTGACCGCCCACGGCCACGAGGCCGTCGACTGTGGCCCCGCGGCGTACGACGCCGAGGACGACTACCCGCCGTTCGTCATGCTCGCCGCGAGCCGTACCGCCGGTGACCCCGGGTCGCTCGGGCTGGTCATCGGAGGGTCGGGCAACGGCGAGGCCATCGCCGCCAACAAGGTGAACGGCGTGCGCGCGGCGCTCGTCTGGAGCGAGGAGACCGCCGGGCTCGCGCGCGAGCACAACGACGCGAACATCATGAGCGTCGGCGCCCGCATGCACACCACCGACGAGGCGATGCGCTTCCTCGAGGTCTTCCTCTCCACCGAGTTCACCGGCGCCGCGCGTCACGTACGCCGGATCGCGATGCTCACCGCGTACGAGGAGACCGCGCGGCTACCCGAGCTTCCCGCTCAGGACTGACCGGCTCGTCGTTTGGCGGCGCGCCGCTTTTCGGCCCGTCGCAGGCCGGAGGGCCGGGGATCGGGCTTCGGAGGTGGGGGCGCTTCGTCCTGCGGGCGGGTACGGGACACGTCCCTGGCCCGCATCGCGGCGTCGACCGTGACACGCATGCCCTGGCCCATCGGAGACCTCCGAGATGAGTAGGTGTTTCTCAGGTCTCCCCGGGATGATCGCGGCGAAACACCGAGACCGGTTGTCGTGGGGCCACATGGCGACAAGTCAGGAACCCTTGTTGTTCGGCCGGATTTGGCCAGTGCGTTTCGGCCGGTGCGGTTTTGTGTAAGCTGCGGCGGCTCACGAGCGCGGACCACGCGATGCTCGATACAGTGCCCGCATCATGCTTAGCCGTCTGGTCCACCTGCTGCCGCCGAGCACCCGCGCCTTCCTGCGCAGGATCCCCATCCTCGTGCGGTTCTACCGGTGGCTCCGACGCGGTTATCTCACGCGTGACCGCAACGCCCTGCTCGGCCTCGTCGTCATCACGCTGGCCATCGCCGTGTCCGCGCCGGCCTCGCAGACGTGGTTCTCGCCGAGCGCCGTCGTGCTCACCGTCCTCGCCGGCGGACTGCTGCTGCGCGTCCGCAGCCTGGGCATCCTGCTCGGCTTCGTCGCGGTCGCCCTCACGTACGACGCGTTCGCGGTCGGGTTCCGCAAGGTCGGTCCCGGCGTGATGGCGACCATCATCGTCACCGCGCTGCTCGCCGTCGTGCTCGCGCGCAGCCGCCAGCAGATCGGCGTCAAGGGACTGCGCGGCGAGCAGATGCTGCTCGAGCTGCGCGACCGGCTCCGCCGTCACGGCGAGATGCCTGCGCTGCCCAAGGGGTGGGACGCCACGGTCGTGCTCCTCCAGGCCGGCGGGTCCTCCTTCGGTGGCGACTTCGTCGTGTCGGTCTGCGACGGCAAGACCCTCGAGGTCGCGCTCGTCGACGTCTCCGGCAAGGGCGTCGACGCCGGCACCCGCGCACTGATGCTGTCCGGGGCGTTCGGCGGCCTGCTCGGCTCCGTCGAGCCCGACCGGTTCCTGCCGGCCTGCAACGACTACCTGCACCGGCAGCGCTGGGACGAGGGCTTCGTCACCGCGGTGCACCTCACCATCGACCTGACCACCGGCGGCTACGTCGTCGAGTCCGCGGGCCACCCGCCCGCCGTGCAGTTCGACGGCGGCAGCGGCACGTGGCGGGTCAGCTCCGCCAAGGGCATCGTGCTCGGCGTCGTCCCGCACATGAGCAGCGAGCCCGAAGAAGGCGTCCTGCGCCGCGGCGACGCGCTCATCCTCTACACCGACGGCCTCGTCGAGGCGCCGGGCCGCGACCTCGACGCGGGCATCGACCGCCTGCTCGGCGAGGCCGAGCGCCTCGTGCCCAGCGGCTTCCGCGAGGGCGCCGAGGAGCTCGTCGCCGAGATGGCGGCCAGCCGCGACGACGACTGCGCCCTGGTCCTGATCTGGCGGAAGTGAGTCATCGGGCCGTGTCGCGGCCCGGCTCAAGCCTCTGACCTGGCAGGCTTGCCGGCCATGAGCACTGTGACGCTTCGGCCGGTCGATGACGACATGCTGCCGCGGCTGCTCGACGTGGCCGTGGCCGACACCGAGCCGGAGGAGGTCCTGCCACCCGCACCCGGGCCGACCGGCTGGACCGAGGAACGACGCGCGGCCTTCCGCGACTACTACCGCTCGCCGGGCGAGACGACCTACGCCGTACTGGTCGACGGCGACGTCGTCGGCGCGGCGAGGCTCGCGCCCGCCGAGGCGCCCGGAGCCGTGGAGGCCGGCATCTGGCTCGCCCGCACCGCACGCGGCCATGGGTACGGCGTCGAGGCCCTGCACCTGCTCATCGAGGAGGCCAGGGCCCAGGGGAGCTCCGCGCTCATCGCGGAGACCGAGGCCTCCAACGTCCCCGCCGTCGGCACCCTGCGTACCCTCGGCGCGAAGCTGTGGGAAGACCCCGAGAGCGGAGCCGTCCACGCGACCCTCCGCGTCGGCGACTCCATCGGCCGCTGACGACACCGGAGGCGTCATGATGGCCGGTATGTGTCCACCGAACTCCGCCTGGATCACCATCGCGACGTGGGACAACGAGTCCGGCCGCGCGCGACCCATGGCCGCCGTACGGGCCTGACTACGCGATCGCGGCATCGACTGGATGCCGTTCGACGCGACCGAGATCCGGCTGGACCTCGCCTGCGGGCCGGGTGCCGACGGTCACTGGCGAGGCCGGTACAGCGTCGACGTCCGAGCCGACGCGTTGCGACGGCTCGGACTCCATCCCGACCAGCCGACCTCAACGGTCACCACCCCATCTCCACCCGGCTGGTGGCACGCCGCTGCAGAGCACGCCGCCCGCTCGTCGATCTGAAGGGCCTGTTGATACATAGTCCGATCATCGGCATAGTCTCTCTACATGACTAATCGTGCGATGCAGGAACCGACGTTCCTCGTCCTGACCGCATTGGCATCAGAGCCTCAGCACGGCTACGGGATCATGACCGAGATCACCGCGATCTCGGGCGGCTCGGTGCGCCTGCGGACCGGCACCCTGTACGCCGCGCTGGACCGGCTCGCCGGTGAAGGCCTCGTCGAGGTCGACCGCGAGGAGGTGGTCGACTCCCGGATGCGGCGCTATTACCGGATCACCGCCGACGGCGCGCAGCGGCTGACGGCAGAGGTGGAACGGCTCCGCCGTCACGCCGACGCCGCCACCGCACGCCTCGGCCTTGCGGGAGGTACGGCGTGAACGGCCGGTTGGAGCGCTGGTACCGGCGGTTGCTGGTGGCCTACCCGGCCGGTCACCGCAGGCGGTACGGCCAGGAGATGCTCGACGTGCTGCTGGCCGACGCGAACGAGCGAGGACAGCGGCGCCCGTCGCTACGCGAGTCGGCCGACCTGCTGTCCGGTGGGCTGAGGATCCGCGCGCGCCGCCTCACTCCCTCGTTCCGCACGCCGCCATGGCGGGACGCGCTGGCAGTGGTCAGCCTGGTCGGTCCGCTGATCTTGCTGGCCTCGAGCACGCTCATGCTGAACAACGTGGTCGAGGAGCTGATCGCCGTTGGTCAGGGACGTTTGCCCTTGGGACAGGGGGCCCTGCACGCCGCGCGGTTGTTCGGCTGGCCCGTGGCTCTGATATTGGCCTTTTGGGGCAGGCGCTTGCCCGGGCGGTCCGTGAACCTGGCGGGGGCGTTGCTGGCGATCGACGCCATCTACGAGACGTGTCTCAGCGTCGAACGCAGCGGGTTCGAGGTGGTCGGGATCTATTCCGGATTCGCGATGCTCTACCTTGTCTCGGCGCTGGCCCTGGCCGCCTCTCCCGGCCCTCGCCGCGGGCTGGCGGTCCTTGGCCGGGGCAGTGGCGGGCTGATGCTGGCAACAGCGGCAATCGGACTTTTCGGCGATTTGTGGTGGCTTTCCTGGGGAGCCGCCCTGGCCGTCCTCCTGGTCGGGCTACGCCGTCCCTCCGGACGCAGAGCCGCCGCGCTGCTGGCCGCCGCGATGCTGTCCATCCTCGCCTTCTGGTCGACCATGCACGTCCCTGGCGACACCCCCGTCATCCGCCTGCTTCTGTTCACCGCGGCCTTCGCCGCACCGCTGATCATCGGCGGATCCCTGTCCCTCACCCTGGCCATCGACCGGCGCGCCGGCGATTGAGAATGGCCCCTGAGATGTGCGAAGGCCCAGGTCCCGATTTGGTCGGTGGAGCGAACGGCATGAAGGGCTCGGGATTTGACCCTGACGTTGCGTAAGGCTTCACGATGAACGCATGGCCGATTATTACGACGCATTCGATGTCAGCCCGGTCCCTCCGCCTGCGCTCGACGCGACGCCACCTGAGATTTTCCGGGGCATCTACGGCATGCCGATGTTCGTCACCGTGCCGACGTCCGACCTTGCCGCATCCGTGGATTTCTGGGTCCGCGGGCTCGGTTTCGTCGACCTGTTCACGATCCCCGGCAGCCTCACGCACGTTCGGCGGTGGGCGTTCCAAGACGCTCTGCTCGTCCCGACCGGCCGCCCCGCCGAACCCGCCGCGGTGAGCATCAGCTTCGCGTGCGTGCTGAGCCAGATCGACGAAATCGCGCAGGCGTGCGCCGCGCTGCTGCCCGGATGCACGACGGGGCCGCGGCAGACCTCGTGGAACACGGTGGATCTGGAAGTCATCACACCGGAGAACGCTCGCGTGGTCCTGACTGCGGCCCGGCCCCTCGACCCCGACAGCGCCGAGGCGCGGAACCTCGAAGCAGCCGGCTTCAAAATCCCCAAGGGGTGATTCCCGCGCATGCCAGACTCGACGGCGTGACAAAAACCGCGATGAACGATGCCGCGGAACCCGGCGGCCTGACCGTCGGGGCCGCGGCATCGCACGTGGGAGTCACCGTCCGCACCCTCCATCATTGGGACGCGATCGGCCTCGTCCGCCCGTCCGGGCGAACCACCGGCGGTTACCGGCTCTACTCGGCGGCCGACGTCGTACGCATCCACCGGGTGCTCATCTACCGCGAGCTCGGACTGTCCCTCGACACCATCGGTGAACTCCTTGATGCTCCGTCGTTCGATGTGACCGTGCCGCTGAGACAGCAGCGGGCTCAGCTCGTTGATCGCATCTCCCGCTTGCAGGGAATGGTCGATGCGGTCGATCGCATGATCGAAGCCGCGAGCGTCGGAATCCTGCTCTCCGCGGAAGAACAAGTCGCGATCTTCGGGCAGCGCTGGCAGCCGTCACGTGTCGCGGACGCACGCGATCGGTGGGGCGACACAGCTCAATGGGCGCAGTACGCCGAGCGCGCCGCCGGCATGACCACGGAGGACTGGAAGCAGATCGCGGACAGCATCGCAACGCTCGAGCACGACCTGGCAGCGGCCAAGCGTGCCGCCGTCAGGCCGGGTAGTGCCGAAGCCGACGCCCTCGCGGAACGACACAGGGCCTCCATCGGCGCGTACTTCGACTGCACCCATTCGATGCACGTCTGCCTGGGGAGGATGTACGCCGCCGATCCAGGCTTCGCCGCCTACTACGACGCGATCGAGCCGGGCCTGGTCCGCTGGCTCCGCGACGTCATCGACGCCAACGCCCGCGCTCGCGGCATCGACCCGGATGCCGCAACCTGGACCTGACGCGCCCGCGCCGTCAATGGCTCGACAGCCGAGGCTGCGAGCCGACCAGCGGACCTTCTAATCCGTAGATGGCAAACGATCTCCGGAGCCGTTCGGCTCAGTTCGCACGCTCGGAGGACTTCGTCTGGGTGCTTCACATCCGTTCATCGCAGACGAAGAACGTTCATTCGAGTGGCTCCCAGAGCGGCTCCCGGGACAGGCGTGGTACCAGCCATCGTGTGCGGAGAGTCAGTCTCGGCTAAATTCTGTCTCGTGACGGGTCCGCCACGGTATGAGGAGCGCGCGGCGCCGACTGCACGCGGGACGATCTGGTGCAGCACTTTCGCCGGTGACGAGTCCGTCATCGTCCCGGACGGCTGCATGGACCTGCTGTGGACCGGCGACACGCTGTTGGTCGCGGGAGCCGATTCGCACGCTCGTGTCTTCGCGCCCGGCCAGGGCGGATGCCTGATCGGACTGAGGTTCTGGCCAGGAGTCCTGCCGCAGCTGCTACGAACGAAGGCGGACCACCTGGTCGACAGTGTCGTTGGCCTCGACTCCGTGATCGGGCTCGACGCTCGGCGATGGGAGAGGCGACTGGCTGCTGCCGAATACCCGGCCGTTGCGTTGGTCGACCTCGCAGCCAGCGCTGTGACTGACATTGTGCTCGACCAACGCCCCGTCCACGTGGCCGCTGACCTGGCTTCGGGACTCCCCATCGCCCAGGTCGCCGAACGAACCGGCTACTCTCCCCGGCAGCTTCAGCGCCTTGCCGCACACTGGTACGGCTACGGCGCCAAGCACCTGCAGCGCGTACTTCGGCTGCGGAAGGCCGATCGCCTCTTGACGGCCGGTCACACACGCGCGGGTGCGGCCGCCGCCGTCGGCTACTCCGATGCCTCCCATCTGTGGAGGGACGAGCAGGCTCTCGACAGGCCTCAGCCCGACGCTGCGAACAGATCGACGGGGTTGCCATCGGGATCGGTGATGACGGCATAGCGCTGGCCCCAGAACGCGTCCCATGGCTCCTTGGCGGCCCCTGCTCCTGCCGCAACCATCCGCTTGAACGTGGCATCGACCTCGTCAGGGGTCCCGCAGTCGAACGCGAGCGCCATCGCGTGTCCGCCGCTCGGCGGTTGCCAGTCCGGGTCGATCGTCGTGACCACCTCTCGGGTGTCCAGCATGACCTTGATGCCCGCACCGCCGAACTCTGAGTGCTGCTCCGCCGGACCTCCGCCGCTGAGCTGAAGCCCGCACGATTCGTAGAAGGCCACCGCGGCCGCCATGTCGTTCACGATGATGGAGATCACCGCCAGTCTGGGATTCGTCATGCCTCACACGCTAGGCAAGACGCCCCCATCTGGCATGAACGGATCGGACATCCTCCGACGATGGCCGCCGGGCATGACGGTGACGGGCTTGGACGTATGCTTCCGCGAGCGGCCACCGTGCACCCTTCATCACGCCGCACGCCCATAGGGCGCGCCGGAGCGGGCGGCCCGCGGCGCGCAGCGCCGCCTTGATCTGACTACAGCTCAATTCAGCAATGCGGTTGACGACCGTGGCGGCTCTTGCCTCATCTGGCACGGATCTGGCGCGACGGCGGAGAACGGCGCGTCGAACGACGAAGGCCCAGACTCCGAACCATCGGATGATCTGGGCCTTTGTTGGATGGAGCGGGCGACGGGAATCGAACCCGCGTAGCCAGTTTGGAAGACTGGGGCTCTACCATTGAGCTACGCCCGCATGCGTGGAGAAGGCGGCGATCGACCGCGTTTCTCACGACGTCACCCGCGTAGCGTACCGGTTTCGGCGGGCGTGTCGCGCACAACGCCTCACCGGGCTTCGCCCGACGGGCGGCCGCCGTGGCGGCGCGCCCCTCGGGCGGTCCTGTCGGGCTGGCCGGATTTGAACCGGCGGCCCCCGCGACCCAAACGCGGTGCGCTACCAAACTGCGCTACAGCCCGTGAACGAGACGAGTGTAGCCCCCCGATCACCGAATGACCGCATGACTTGTGCCGATCGGTCGTCCGGTACGGCCAAGATGTTCAGGCCGTTTTCCGCAGACGCCGTCCGGAGATCATCTCGGGCGTGATGGCGATGTAGTAGTCACGCTCGTCCGGGGCCCATGCGTGGAGGGAGAGTCCGCGCAGCCGGGTCAGCTCGCCGTTCTCGGCGACGACGCGCGCGTGGCCGATCACGACGACCGACCAGCCGGTGCGGATGGACGTGTCGAACTGGTCGGCCTCGAAGGCGACGACCGCGTTGCGCGCGGCGGCCGCGAGCTTGGACCCGGCGGACGTACGGATGACGACGTCGCCGTCGCACAGCGCGAAGCTCACCGGCTGGATGGCGGGCAGTGCCCGGTCGGTGAAGACGATCCGGCCGAGGGAGGCGCCGACCAGCAGATCGTGGCACTCCCGCTCGGTCAGGATCTCCAGTCCTCCGGAGTCGTACATGACGTCACTCCTCACACCGGTGCCCTGGGGGCGAGCGTTCGGGGCGGTGGAACGTCAGTCCTCATGGACCCGACGCTAACGAGGTCGGCGTACGTGGCGGTGGTCCGAAGATCCTCGGTTGCCGGGACCAAGGTCCCTCTCGGGGCATTCCGGGGTGTTAGCCGCGTTCTGATCGCTGTCAGCGGGCGCCCACGGGGGCACCCTTTCGGATTACTTGGGTACGCATTGCCGCCCCGGCTGTCCGCCGGCACGCCGGAACACCATAGACTTGGCGCGCGAAGGCGCGCGGTGACGCATACCGCCGTGCCCGCGTCCGGCTGACAACGCAGCCGCCCACGACATCCAATGTGAAATCCGTGCCGCCGCCGGATCAAGGAGACCGCCCCAGTGAAGACCGATGTTGAGGAGCTGAGCCCGACTCGGGTCAAGCTCACCGTCGAAGTACCCTTCGACGAGCTGAAGCCCAACCTCGACAAGGCGTACAAGGAGCTCGGCCAGCAGGTGCGCCTCAAGGGGTTCCGCCCCGGCAAGGTGCCCGCCGCCCTGATCGACCAGTACGTCGGCCGCGGCGCGGTCCTGCAGGAGGCGGTCAACGACGCACTCCCCAGCCTGTACGGCCGTGCCGTGCAGGAGACGGAGCTGTTCGCCCTCGGCCAGCCCGAGGTGGAGATCACCGAGCTGGAGGACAACGCCCAGTTCGCGTTCACCGCCGAGGTCGACATCCGGCCGAAGTTCGAGGTGCCCGACTACGACGGCCTAGAGGTCACGGTCGACTCGGCCGAGGTGACCGACGAGGAGATCGAGGAGACCCTCTCCAACCTCCGCGAGCGGTTCGCGACGCTGTCGAACGCCGACCGCCCCGCCGAGGACGGCGACCACGCGTCGATCGACCTCGCGGCCAAGGTCGGCGATGAGGACGTCGAGGACGCCCGTACCAGCGGGTACTCCTACGAGGTCGGCAGCAACTCCTCCGTTGAGGGGCTCGACGCCCAGCTCGTCGGCATGAACGCCGGCGACACCAAGACCTTCACCACGACCCTGGTCGGCGGCGAGCATGAGGGTTCCGAGGCCGAGGTCACGGTCACGGTGCACAGCGTCAAGATCAAGGAGCTTCCCGAGCTCGACGACGAGTTCGCCCAGCTCGGCAGCGAGTTCGACACGATCGAGGAGCTCCGCGGCGACGTACGCCGGCGGCTCGAGGAGCAGAAGCAGGTCCAGCAGCTCGGCCAGGCGCGCGACAAGGCGCTCGAGGCCCTGATGGAGAAGATCGACATCCCGCTCCCCGAGAGCGTGATCGAGAACGAGGTCCAGCGCCGCAACGAGCAGCTCGACCAGCAGCTCCAGATGTACGGCATGACCCGGGACCGCTACCTCGCGGACCAGGAGAAGTCCGCCGAGGAGTACGACGAGGACCTCAAGGGCGACGCCCGCGAGGCCGTCAAGGGCGGCTTCATCCTCGACCAGCTCGCTCTCCAGGAGGAGCTGACGGTCGAGAACGAGGAGCTGACCGAGTACGTCGTCACGAACGCCCTCCAGATGGGCGTCCAGCCGGACGTGCTGGCCAAGCACCTGACGGAGAACGGCCAGATCCCGGCCGTCGTCTCCGAGGTGCTGCGCACCAAGGCCCTCAACCTCGTCATCACCCACGTCAAGGCCACCGATGACAAGGGCGCTGACGTCGACCTGGCCGCGCTCCAGAGTCGCGCCGCCGGCGAGCAGGGGGACGCGGCGTCCGCGGCCGCCGAGGCCGCAGTGATCGAGGCCACTGAGGTGCAGGACGCCGAGGCGGCGGAGGACAAGACCGACGCCTGATTCATCCCAGTTCACGGTAAGGGCCGGCGCCATCACGGGCCGGCCCTTGACGTATTCCGGCGCCGGACTTCCACGCCGACAGCGAACAAGCCGCCCTGGCGGCCAAAGCCCACGCCGCAGCGCGTTAATGTCGCAAGCAACCGACCACGAACAACGACTCCGGAGCAGGTGACGCAGTGACCACGCCTCCGACCTTCGACCCGCCGGCGCGCATCGACGCGCGAACGGCCGAGGCGCCCCTCCTGCCGTTGGGTGACCAGCTCTACCAGCGGTTGCTGCGGGAGCGCATCGTCTTCCTCGGGCAGCAAGTCGACGACGACATCTCCAACCGAATCTGCTCGGAGTTGCTGCTGCTCGCGGCGGAGGATTCCCGGCGGGACATCTACCTCTACATCAACTCGCCCGGCGGCTCGGTGACCGCAGGTATGGCGATTTACGACATGATGCAGTACGTGCCGAATGATGTCGCCACGGTCGGAATGGGCCTCGCCGCCTCCATGGGGCAGTTCCTGCTCTGCGCCGGCACGGCGGGCAAGCGCTACGCCCTGCCGCACGCGCGCATCATGATGCACCAGCCGTCCGGTGGTATCGGCGGCACGGCGTCGGACATCAAGATCCTCGCCGAGCAGATGCTCTACGTGAAGCAGACGCTCGCCGAGCGGATCTCCTTCCACACCGGCCAGCCGCTCGATCAGGTCCAGAACGACTCCGACCGTGACCGCTGGTTCACGGCCGACGAGGCGAAGGACTACGGCTTCATCGACCACGTCGTGCACAACGCCAACCAGGTCGCTTCCGAGGGCGCGGTGTCATGACCTTTGACGCGAGGGGAATGAACCCAGTGAGTCACCAGATCAGGGCCGGTGTCCAGCCCATGGAGAGCCGCTACATCATTCCGTCGTTCGTCGAGCGCACCACGTACGGGGTCAAGGAGATGAACCCGTACAACAAGCTCTTCGAGGAGCGGATCATCTTCCTCGGCGTCCAGATCGACGACGCGTCGGCCAACGACGTGATGGCCCAGCTCTTCACGCTGGAGTCGATCGACCCCGAGCGCGACATCAGCATCTACATCAACTCGCCTGGCGGTTCCTACACCGCGATGACGGCGATTTACGACACGATGCAGTTCGTCCGCTGCGACATCCAGACGGTGTGCATCGGCCAGGCCGCGTCGGCCGCCGCGGTGCTGCTGTCGGCCGGTACGCCGGGCAAGCGCGCCGCCCTGCCGCACTCGCGGATACTGATCCACCAGCCGGCCACCGAAGGCGGATACGGCCAGGCCAGCGACATCGAGATCCAGGCGAACGAGATCCTGCGCATCCGTGCGGAGATGGAGCAGATCCTCTCCAAGCACAGCGGGCAGGATGTCGAAAAGGTCCGTCGTGACATCGAGCGCGACAGGTTCCTCACCGCCGAGGAGGCCAAGACGTACGGTCTGGTCGATGACATCATCGCGAGCCGCAAGAAGCGCACTTCCGAGGTAGTGTCGTCGTAAGCGGTCTTCTGGGCGACCCCTGTGGTCGACCGCAAGATCGGCCGCACAGAGGGCTCACTCATCGCCCGCCAGGCGGTAACGTCGAGAACAACGTCGAGAGCCTTGGCACGCTCCCTCGCCCTGCTCATCGAGGGCGAGCGGCCCCACGAAAAGGAGACAGGGTGGCACGCATCGGCGACGGTGGTGACCTGCTCAAATGTTCGTTCTGTGGCAAGAGCCAGAAGCAGGTCAAGAAGCTCATCGCGGGTCCGGGCGTGTATATCTGCGACGAGTGCATCGATCTCTGCAACGAGATCATCGAGGAGGAGCTCTCCGAGTCTTCCGACCTCAAGTGGGACAACCTGCCCAAGCCTCGTGAGATCTACGAGTTCCTCGACTCGTACGTGATCGGGCAGGACATGGCGAAGAAGGCCCTGTCCGTGGCGGTCTACAACCACTACAAGCGGATCCAGTCGGGCAGCGGCGGCAGGGACGAGGGCGTTGAGCTCGCCAAGTCCAACATCCTGCTGCTGGGCCCGACCGGCTCCGGCAAGACGCTCCTCGCGCAGACCCTGGCCAAGCTGCTCAACGTTCCCTTCGCCATCGCCGACGCGACCGCGCTCACCGAGGCGGGCTACGTCGGCGAGGACGTCGAGAACATCCTGCTGAAGCTAATCCAGGCCGCCGACTACGACGTCAAGAAGGCCGAGACCGGCATCATCTACATCGATGAGGTCGACAAGGTCGCCCGCAAGAGCGAGAACCCCTCGATCACGCGGGACGTCTCCGGCGAAGGCGTGCAGCAGGCGTTGCTGAAGATCCTGGAGGGGACCACCGCGAGCGTGCCGCCACAGGGCGGCCGTAAGCACCCCCACCAGGAGTTCATCCAGATCGACACCACCAACGTGCTGTTCATCTGCGGTGGAGCGTTCGCCGGTCTCGAGAAGATCGTCGAGCAGCGGGTCGGTAAGCAGGGCATCGGCTTCAACGCGGTGCTCCGCACCAAGGACGACGACGCGGACATGGCCGACCTGTTCGCCGACGTCATGCCCGAGGACCTGCTCAAGTTCGGCATGATCCCGGAGTTCGTCGGACGCCTGCCGGTCATCACGAGCGTGCACAACCTCGACCGTGAGGCGCTGATCAGCATCCTCACCGAGCCGCGCAACGCCCTGGTGAAGCAGTACCACCGGCTGTTCGAGCTCGACGGGGTCGACCTGGAGTTCTCCGATGACGCCCTCGAGGCCATCGCCGACCAGGCGATCCTCCGCGGCACCGGTGCGCGAGGGCTGCGCGCCATCATGGAAGAGGTCCTCCTCTCCGTGATGTACGAGGTGCCCAGTCGCGCCGACGTCGCGCGCGTGGTCATCACCCGGGAGGCCGTGCTCGAGCACGTCAACCCGACGCTGGTACCTCGCGAGCGCACCAAGCGGGAGCCGCGCGAGAAGTCGGCCTGATCAGGCCTTCTTCTCCATGTCGTCGCGCATCGCGAGCAGCAGGCTCGCGGTACGCGACGCATCCCCGTCGTCGCTCGTGATGACGCCGAGCGTGCCGCCGTCGGCCCACCCGCAGGTCGTGAGCACGATCGGGCCGGCGGTAAGCCGATCCAGGCACAGCACCGCGCCCTTCAGCCGTCCGGCCGGATGCGGGTACGTCCGCCGGTCCGCCGTTCCCGTGCTCTCGGCCATCCCGGTCAGGAACTCCCGCAGCCGACCCTCCGGCGCGCCGATCTGCCCGGATGACCCGATGAACAACACGGTCGTCCCCGAATCGCCCGGACGCCGGTAGACGGCGGTCACCGGGTTCGGCAGCCCGCCTTCCTTCAGCCGCTGCCGTTGCCGCCCGACCAGCAATCGCGTACCGGCCGAGTCGTCACGTCGTAACCCACCCGCCGTCGCCGGAGTGCGCAGCAGGTGTGACGGCGCGTCCATCGCGGCGACGAGCACCGCCGCCGCGGTGACGAGCGCGACCAGGCCGAGTGCCGCGCTGATCCCGGCACCCGTCCACATCGCGTACGGCGGCGTGCCCCTCTCGCGGGCCGGAGTGTCGGGCGTGGTCTCCGGCATCGGAACCGACTCCCGCGCACGGATCCGGCGTACGGCGCCGACTCCGAACCCCGCGGCGAGCCCCAGCATGCACAGACCGACGATGAGAACGGCGACGGCCAGCGCCACCCTCACGTGGTGGTCTCGCGATCTCTCATCTCGGATCCCGTCCGGCCGGTCGCTGTCAGTGACATTGTTCCGCGTTTCGCGGTCATCACCTCAGTGCCCGGCGGGAACCCGGTCGATTCGTGTCGCGAACCTCTTACTTCGGTTTTTCCAGGTCGGGGCGGATCGCGCGCATCAGCTCCGCGACGTCCTTCGCGGAGGCCGGACCGGTCGGCGTCACCGTGCCGAAGGAACTCGCCGTCGCCCACGTACACGTCGCCGAGGCTCCGCCCGCCGCGACCGTACAGGTGGCGGCGCCGTCACCGCCGGCATCGGTGTCGGTCACCGTGACGGGTGACCCGTCGACGGACCGCCGCCGGTGTACGAACGCTCGCGGGTCGCCCAGCTCACCCGTCCCGCCGACGAAGACCACGCCCGCGGGAGGGAAGGACGACGACGCCGGGTTCACGTAGAAGCCCGCCACGATCGCGTCGAAGCGGGCACCGCTCTCCCGCGCAGCCGTACGCTCGTCGTCGATCACGGGGGCGACCGCGGTCCCACCGGAGGAGTCGAGGATGTAGCTCCCGGCCTGCGTCGGCGTCGAGACCACGTACGTCTTCTCCACCGGTCCGCCCAGGACGACCGCCACGACGACGATGACCGCGACGCCCGCGACGAGGGCGGCGAGCAGCCCGACGACGAGCCCCCGCCCCGGTCGCGCCGGCGGCGCGAGCCTCTCGTCCGTGAGTCCCTCGGCCTGCGGTGCGGGCCCGAAGCCCCCGTCGTGCAGAAGCGCGAACACCGGCGGCCCCGCCGAGGAGAACCCACCGCCCGGCCCGAACACACCCCCGGTCGGAGCCGCGGGCCGTCCCGCACCGAACCCGCCCGGCGGCGGGGGCGCGGGCCACGTCGACTCCGCCGACTGATACCCGCCTGCGGGCGGGCCCGTGAACCCGCCTGCGGACGGGTCCGTGGATCCGAAGCCGCTCGCGGCCGGACCGGTGTACCAGGGACCATCGGGCGGCGGGGGGTCCTGTGCGCTCACGCTCTGCTCCTCGTGCGGCGGAGATGAGGCGTCTCCGGTGGGTTCGGCGGGCGGGGCCGGTGTTCCGCCGAGAGTCGGCATTCTCCCGTACCCCGTTGGATCTGCGGGGCGAGACCACGGTTCCGGCCGAACCTCCGTACACTCCGACCCGTGACTTCGAGAGCTGACCTGCCCACTCAGTACGCCCCGGCCGATGTCGAGGGACGGCTGTACGCCCGCTGGACCGAAAACGGCTACTTCACGCCCGATAACGTATCCGGCGCGTCGGCCTTCTCGATCGTCATCCCGCCCCCGAACGTAACCGGATCCCTGCACGTCGGGCACGCGCTGGACCATTCCATCCAGGACGCCCTGATCCGCCGGCAGCGGATGCGCGGCCTTTCTACGCTCTGGCTGCCCGGCATGGACCATGCCGGCATCGCGACGCAGAACGTCGTGGAGCGCGAGCTCGCCAAGGAGGGCCTGTCGCGGCACGACCTCGGCCGCGAGGCGTTCGTCAAGAAGGTCTGGGAGTGGAAGGCCGACTCCGGCGGCAAGATCCTCGGCCAGATGCGCCGCCTCGGCGACAGCGTCGACTGGAGCCGCGAGCGCTTCACGATGGACGAGGGCCTGTCTCGCGCCGTACTCACGATCTTCAAACGGCTGTACGACGACGACCTCATCCACCGCGCCGAGCGGATCATCAACTGGTGCCCGCGCTGCCTGACCGCGCTGTCCGACATCGAGGTCGAGCACTCCGACGACGACGGCGAGCTGGTCTCGATCCGCTACGGCGACGGCGACGCCTCGATCGTGGTGGCCACGACGCGCGCCGAGACGATGCTCGGCGACACCGCGGTGGCCGTGCATCCGGACGACGAGCGGTACGCCCACCTGGTCGGCCGCGAGATCGAGCTGCCCCTCACCGGGCGGCGGATCCCGGTCGTCGCGGACGCGCATGTCGACCCGGAGTTCGGCACCGGTGCGGTGAAGGTGACGCCCGCGCACGACCCCAATGACTTCGAGATCGGCCGACGGCACGACCTGCCGACCATCACGGTCATGGACGAGCGCGGTGTGATCACCGCGCACGGCCCGTTCCAGGGGCTGGACCGCCTGGAGGCGCGCCCCGCCGTCGTCGACGCGCTGCGCGAGCAGGGCCGCATCGTCGCGGAGAAGCGCCCGTACGTCCACGCCGTCGGCCACTGCTCACGCTGCAAGACGGTCGTCGAGCCGCGGGTGTCGCTGCAGTGGTTCGTACGCGTCGCGCCGCTGGCCAAGGCCGCCGGCGACGCCGTACGCGACGGGCGCGTGCGGATCGTGCCGGAGGAGATGGCGCCCCGCTACTTCGAGTGGGTCGACAACATGCACGACTGGTGCATCAGCCGGCAGCTCTGGTGGGGCCATCGCATCCCGGTCTGGTACGGCCCCGACGGCGAGACCATGTGCGTCGGCCCGGGCGAGGAGGCCCCCGAGGGTTGGACCCAGGACACCGACGTACTGGACACCTGGTTCTCCTCGGCACTGTGGCCGTTCTCGACGCTCGGCTGGCCGGACGACACGCCCGAACTGCGGTCGTACTACCCGACGTCCGTCCTGGTCACCGGCTACGACATCCTGTTCTTCTGGGTCGCCCGGATGATGATGTTCGGCCTGTACGCCATGGACGGTGTCGAGCCGTTCAAGGTGATCGCCCTGCACGGAATGGTGCGCGACCAGTTCGGCAAGAAGATGTCGAAGTCGTTCGGCAACGTCGTCGACCCACTCGAATGGATCGAACGCTACGGCGCCGACGCCACCCGCTTCACCCTGCTGCGCGGCGCCAATCCCGGTGGCGACGTCGCGGTCAGCGAAGAATGGGCGCAGGGCTCCCGCAACTTCTGCAACAAGCTGTGGAACGCCACCCGGTTCGCCCTGATCAACGGCGCCACCAAGCGAGAACTGCCCGCCGACCCCTCGGTCACCGACCGCTGGATCCTCTCGAGGCTCTCGTCGGTCGTTCGCGAGGTCGACCGGCACTTCGAGCAGTTCGAGTTCGCGAAGGCGTGCGAGACGCTCTACCACTTCGCCTGGGACGAGTTCTGCGACTGGTACCTCGAACTCTCCAAGGTGCCCGGCATGAGCGCCGACGCACCCGCGGTCCTCGGCCACGTACTCGACTCTCTGCTCCGTCTCCTGCACCCGCTCACGCCGTTCGTGACCGAGGAACTCTGGACGGCACTGACCGGCGGAGAATCCATCGTCGTCGCGCCCTGGCCGGCAGCCGGCGAGTTCGCCGACCCGGCCGCGGAGTCCGAGATCGCCGGTCTGATGCGCCTCGTCACCGAGGTTCGCCGATTCCGCGCGGACCAGGGCCTCAAGCCCGGCCAGAAGGTCGCCGCCTCCCTGGAGGGCCTCGAGCCCGCCTACGAGGAGGCCGTACGCTCGCTGCTCCGCCTCACCGATCCGGATGACGACTTCACACCGACGGCGTCCCTCCCGGTGGACGGTGTGACCGTCCGCATCGACACCGCCGGAGCGATCGACGTCGCCGCCGAACGCGCCCGTCTGGAGAAGGACCTCGCCGCCGCCCGTAAGGAGATCGGCCAGGCCGAGGGCAAGCTCGGCAACGAGCAGTTCATGTCCAAGGCCCCGGATAAGGTCGTCGCCAAGACCCGCGCCCGCCTCGACCAGGCCCGCACCGACACCGAACGCCTGGAAGCACAGCTCGCCGCCCTCCCCACCGCGTAACGACCAAAGACCCGTGCCCCACGCCCCGCATCGCGGGTAGTGGGGCACAGTCATACCCGGGGACTGTCAACGGCTCCGTGGGGCGGAGAAGTCACGCCTAGGGCCTGCCAAGCGGGCCGCTGCGCCACCTGGCCGAGTGCGTCTCCCCGCCTCCTACCTCTCTTCCGTCTCCGTGGTCCGTGGCGGCAGGCCACGCCTCTCCGCTCTCCCACCTTCGTGGTCCGAAATGGAGTGGGGCCGCGGGTCTCTTGCCTCCGCGCTGCCCACTGAGAGGCGTGACGGACGGCCTCGGAGTGGCAGGGGAGAGACGATTTGGACCGATTTGAGATTTCCGGAGGACCGAGGTTTGCCCCTGCGGGCGGCGGGGGAGATAGAGGCCAGCAGGCAGTGACCTGCTCATATAGGTGTGTGGAGGCTCCGCCTTGACGGTGGCGCCTCGGTGACGTAATGTTTCACCTGCCCGCGAGGGAGCAGGACGCCGAAAGGTGGCCGGCCTCGCGGAAGACACCCCACGAAAGACCGTGTCGGACCACTGTCCAGCACGCGATAACATGGAAGTGTCAGCCCGGGACGGGTTACGAAACACCTTTAAGGTGGTTCGTCCGCCGGGAACCTCCCTGTAGAAGATTCGGAAGCTTTCGCTTCCGGGTTGAATGCTGGGCGGGCCGCTCTGATTCTTAAGTCGGTCAATTCGACAAGAGAAAAAAGAATGGTAAGCTTAAGGAAATGCCCCGGAAGGGACCTAGAAAAAGGTTTCTGAAGATGGCGTCCGTTTCTTGAGAACTCAACAGTGTGCTAAAAGCCAGTGCCTTATAGGTCCTCGACTGGTCGTTTTTTGACTGGTTTTGGATTCCTTTTTGGCAAGATATGATTCTTGCTGGGATTTTTTCTGTAACAGGTTTGGCGGGCCGACTTCGGTTGGTTCGTCGTTTGACCTTAACGGAGAGTTTGATCCTGGCTCAGGACGAACGCTGGCGGCGTGCTTAACACATGCAAGTCGAGCGGAAAGGCCCTTCGGGGTACTCGAGCGGCGAACGGGTGAGTAACACGTGAGTAACCTGCCCTTGGCTCTGGGATAAGCCTAGGAAACTGGGTCTAATACCGGACAGGACCACTTTACGCATGTTTAGTGGTGGAAAGTTTTTCGGCCAGGGATGGACTCGCGGCCTATCAGCTTGTTGGTGGGGTAATGGCCTACCAAGGCGACGACGGGTAGCCGGCCTGAGAGGGTGACCGGCCACACTGGGACTGAGACACGGCCCAGACTCCTACGGGAGGCAGCAGTGGGGAATATTGCGCAATGGGCGAAAGCCTGACGCAGCGACGCCGCGTGGGGGATGAAGGCCTTCGGGTTGTAAACCTCTTTCACCACCGACGAAGCTAACGTGACGGTAGGTGGGGAAGAAGCGCCGGCTAACTACGTGCCAGCAGCCGCGGTAATACGTAGGGCGCAAGCGTTGTCCGGAATTATTGGGCGTAAAGAGCTCGTAGGCGGTCTGTTGCGTCTGCCGTGAAATCCCGAGGCTTAACCTCGGGCCTGCGGTGGATACGGGCAGACTAGAGGTAGGTAGGGGAGAATGGAATTCCCGGTGTAGCGGTGAAATGCGCAGATATCGGGAGGAACACCGGTGGCGAAGGCGGTTCTCTGGGCCTTACCTGACGCTGAGGAGCGAAAGCATGGGGAGCGAACAGGATTAGATACCCTGGTAGTCCATGCCGTAAACGTTGGGCGCTAGGTGTGGGGTCTTTCCACGGACTCCGTGCCGTAGCTAACGCATTAAGCGCCCCGCCTGGGGAGTACGGCCGCAAGGCTAAAACTCAAAGGAATTGACGGGGGCCCGCACAAGCGGCGGAGCATGTTGCTTAATTCGACGCAACGCGAAGAACCTTACCAAGGTTTGACATCACCGGAAAACTCGCAGAGATGCGGGGTCCTTTTGGGCCGGTGACAGGTGGTGCATGGCTGTCGTCAGCTCGTGTCGTGAGATGTTGGGTTAAGTCCCGCAACGAGCGCAACCCTCGTTCCATGTTGCCAGCACGTAATGGTGGGGACTCATGGGAGACTGCCGGGGTCAACTCGGAGGAAGGTGGGGATGACGTCAAGTCATCATGCCCCTTATGTCTTGGGCTGCAAACATGCTACAATGGCCGGTACAAAGGGCTGCGAAACCGTGAGGTGGAGCGAATCCCGAAAAGCCGGTCTCAGTTCGGATTGGGGTCTGCAACTCGACCCCATGAAGTCGGAGTCGCTAGTAATCGCAGATCAGCAACGCTGCGGTGAATACGTTCCCGGGCCTTGTACACACCGCCCGTCACGTCACGAAAGTCGGCAACACCCGAAGCCGGTGGCCCAACCCTTGTGGGGGGAGCCGTCGAAGGTGGGGCCGGCGATTGGGACGAAGTCGTAACAAGGTAGCCGTACCGGAAGGTGCGGCTGGATCACCTCCTTTCTAAGGAGCATCAACCAGCCTCCGATCGATGGCCTCGGCCGTCTGGGGTGTCTGGGGTGGCTCGCGCCACGGGCGAATGTTCCGTGGGTGGGTCTGCTCAAAGAAGTGGAGCACTGGCTATTCACATCAGCTCAACGGCTGGTCCGGTAAGTACCGCCCAAGCCTCTTCGGAGGTGTGGGAGTGGGAAACCTCGGATCGGTGCGGGGGGTCGGTGTGAGCACACTGTTGGGTCCTGAGGGAACGGACACCTGCTCGTCTAGGGGTTGTCCGGCTCTCGTCAGGGCATGCCGGCTTTTCTCTGCCTGGTTGGTGGAGGGGGTCTGGGGTGCACGGGCTGATCCGGCCATCACATCGCATCGAATCCATCTTCGAAGGTTGTTTCTTCTGGGGTTGGTTGGGTGGTCTGGTGGTGGTGTCTGGGGTTAGGTCTCGTCCGTGTTTTGAGAACTGCATAGTGAACGCGAGCATCTTATTTTTCTTGTAGTGTGTTCAAGTTTTTAAGGGCACACGGTGGATGCCTTGGTACCAGGAGCCGATGAAGGACGTGGGAGCCTGCGATATGCCCCGGGGAGTTGGCAACCGAGCGTTGATCCGGGGGTTTCCGAATGGGGAAACCTAGCACCCGTCATGGGGTGTTGCCTCCGCCTGAATTGATAGGGCGGTTGGTGGTAACGCGGGGAAGTGAAACATCTCAGTACCCGCAGGAAGAGAAAACAAAAGTGATTCCCTGAGTAGTGGTGAGCGAAAGGGGAAGAGGCTAAACCATGCGCGTGTGATAGCCGGCGGGCGTTGCGTGTGTGGGGTTGTGGGATTGTTTGTACCTGATCCGCTGATCGGGTGTGGAGTAAGAAAGTGTTGGAGTAACCGAATGGCCTGGAATGGTCGACCGTAGTCGGTGATAGTCCGGTAGGTGAAACTCTGATGCCTCCATATAGCGTATCCCGAGTAGCACGGGGCCCGAGAAATCCCGTGTGAATCTGCCAGGACCACCTGGTAAGCCTAAATACTCCCTGGTGACCGATAGCGGACTAGTACCGTGAGGGAAAGGTGAAAAGCACCCCGGTGAGGGGGCGTGAAATAGTACCTGAAACCGTGTGCCTACAAGCCGTCAGAGCGTTAAACATCTTCGGGTGTTGTGAAGTGATGGCGTGCCTTTTGAAGAATGAGCCTGCGAGTTATGGTGTGTGGCAAGGTTAACCCGTGTGGGGGAGCCGTAGCGAAAGCGAGTCTGAATAGGGCGTCTGAGTCGCATGCTGTAGACCCGAAGCGGAGTGATCTACCCATGGGCAGGTTGAAGCGCGGGTAAGACCGTGTGGAGGACCGAACCCACCAGGGTTGAAAACCTGGGGGATGACCTGTGGGTAGGGGTGAAAGGCCAATCAAACTCCGTGATAGCTGGTTCTCCCCGAAATGCATTTAGGTGCAGCGTCGCGTGTTTCTTGCCGGAGGTAGAGCTACTGGATGGCCTAGGGGGCCTACAAGCTTACTGAAGTCAGCCAAACTCCGAATGCCGGTAAGCCAGAAGCGCGGCAGTGAGACTGCGGGCGATAAGGTTCGTAGTCGAGAGGGAAACAACCCAGATCACCGGCTAAGGCCCCTAAGCGTGTGCTAAGTGGTAAAGGATGTGGAGTTGCCGTGACAACCAGGAGGTTGGCTTAGAAGCAGCCACCCTTGAAAGAGTGCGTAATAGCTCACTGGTCAAGTGATTCCGCGCCGACAATGTAACGGGGCTCAAGCACACCGCCGAAGCCGTGGCATCCCAGCAATACCCAAGCCGCCCTTTCGGGGGTTGGTTCAGGGGTTGGGATGGGTAGGGGAGCGTCGTGTGGGCAGTGAAGCGGCAGCGTGAGCTAGCCGTGGAGGCCACACGAGTGAGAATGCAGGCATGAGTAGCGAATGAGGGGTGAGAAACCCCTCCGCCGGATGACCAAGGGTTCCTGGGGCAGGCTAATCCGCCCAGGGTAAGTCGGGACCTAAGGCGAGGCCGAGAGGCGTAGTCGATGGACAACGGGTTGATATTCCCGTACCCGCTGACACGCGCCCATGCTGAACCCACTGATACTAACCTTGTGATCTCTGCTTGGTCCCTTCGGGGGTCTTGTCGGAGGGAGCGTGGGACCTGAGGTGGTAGTAGGCAAGTGATGAGGTGACGCAGGAGGGTAGCTCAGCCCAGGCGGTGGTTGTCCTGGGGTAAGCATGTAGCCCGGTGTGTAGGCAAATCCGCACACCATTAAGGGTGAGATGTGATGCCGAGCCGATTTAGGCGAAGTGAGTGATCCCATGCTGCCAAGAAAAGCCTCTAGCGATGTGTGTCGGCGGCCCGTACCCCAAACCGACTCAGGTGGTCAGGTAGAGAATACCAAGGCGATCGGGTGAACTGTGGTTAAGGAACTCGGCAAATTGCCCCCGTAACTTTGGGAGAAGGGGGGCCCCTGCTGGTGACCGGACTGGCTCCGTGGAGCTAGTGGGGGTCGCAGATACCAGGGGGAAGCGACTGTTTACTAAAAACACAGGTCCGTGCGAAGTCGTAAGACGCTGTATACGGACTGACGCCTGCCCGGTGCTGGAACGTTAAGGGGACCGGTTAGTGCCTTCGGGCGCGAAGCTGAGAACCTAAGCGCCAGTAAACGGCGGTGGTAACTATAACCATCCTAAGGTAGCGAAATTCCTTGTCGGGTAAGTTCCGACCTGCACGAATGGCGTAACGACTTCCCCACTGTCTCAACCACAGGCCCGGTGAAATTGCATTACGAGTAAAGATGCTCGTTACGCGCAGCAGGACGGAAAGACCCCGGGACCTTCACTATAGCTTGGCATTGGCGTTTGGAGCGTCTTGTGTAGGATAGGTGGGAGACTTTGAAGCTCATACGCCAGTATGGGTGGAGTCATTGGTGAAATACCACTCTGGTCGTTTCGAGCGTCTAACCCGCACCCGTGAATCCGGGTGGGGGACAGTGCCTGGTGGGTAGTTTAACTGGGGCGGTTGCCTCCCAAAGAGTAACGGAGGCGCCCAAAGGTTCCCTCAGCCTGGTTGGCAATCAGGTGTCGAGTGCAAGGGCACAAGGGAGCTTGACTGTGAGACAGACATGTCGAGCAGGTGCGAAAGCAGGGCCTAGTGATCCGGCACCTACGTGTGGAAGTGGTGTCGCTCAACGGCTAAAAGGTACCCCGGGGATAACAGGCTGATCTTGCCCAAGAGTCCATATCGACGGCAAGGTTTGGCACCTCGATGTCGGCTCGTCGCATCCTGGGGCTGGAGTAGGTCCCAAGGGTTGGGCTGTTCGCCCATTAAAGCGGCACGCGAGCTGGGTTTAGAACGTCGCGAGACAGTTCGGTCCCTATCCGCTGTGCGCGCAGGAGACTTGCGAGGGTCTGTCCCTAGTACGAGAGGACCGGGACGGACGAACCTCTGGTGTGCCAGTTGTACCGCCAGGTGCATGGCTGGTTGGCTACGTTCGGTCGGGATAACCGCTGAAAGCATCTAAGCGGGAAGCCTTCCTCCAGATGAGGTCTCCCAACCTACGGGTTGTAAGGCCCCCAGCTAGACGACTGGGTTGATAGGCCAGATATGGAAGCACCGCAAGGTGTGGAGTTGACTGGTACTAATAGGCCGAGTGGCTTGAACACAAACCTACTGCGTTTGCTCGCGTTCACTGTGCGGTTCCCGGGACACGGCCGGGAACCAGAGTTCTGCCGGAGATCCCATAGGGCGTTTCGGTGGTCATAGCGAAGGGGAAACACCCGGTCCCATCCCGAACCCGGAAGTTAAGCCCTTCAGCGCCGATGGTACTGCACCGGGGACGGTGTGGGAGAGTAGGACACCGCCGGACACTTACATAGATAGGAAAGGCCCACCCGAAACGGTGGGCCTTTCCTCGTTTAAAGACACTTTCCGAAAACGGCCCCCCGCCAGGGAAGCCGTTTTCGGTGGCCTCCCGCCGACGAGTCAGGGGGCCGACTAAAGCTTCCTGGTCTCCCATGTGAGGCCGTTCTAGAAAGGCCCCCCGCCGATGGCGAGGGGCCTTTTTCGTTTCTAGAGGCTGCTGGGTCAGTCCGTTGGGCGCAGCGTGTCGATGGCGGTGCGGAGCTCGCCGATGCGCTGTTCCAGAGCGGCCATGACCTCGGCGGAGTCCTTCTCCTTCAATGCCCATTGGGCCAGGATGCCGACTTGCTCCTCCACCGCGGACAGGCGCTGGCCGAGTTCGGCGGTGAACTCGCCCGACGGGGCGGCGGCGAACTGGGTGCGGAGGAGCTCGGACTGCTCGCGAAGTTGCTGGTTCTTGCGGTGCAGCTCGACGAAGACCGACACCTTCGTACGGAGGACCCACGGGTCGAAGGGCTTGGAGATGTAGTCGACCGCGCCGGCCGCGTAACCGCGGAAGGCATAGTCGGGGCCGGCGTCGACGGCGGTCAGGAAGATGATCGGGACTTCGCGCGTCTTGCGGCGTCGCTTGATCGCCCGAGCGATCTCGAAGCCGTCCATGCCGGGCATCACGATGTCGAGGAGGATCACCGCGAACTCGTTGGTGAGCAGCGCCCTGAGCGCCTCCTCGCCCGACCGCGCGCGGATCATGTTCTGGTCGAGCGAACTGAGGATGGCTTCCAGCGCGACGAGGTTCTCGTCGCGGTCGTCCACCAGCAGGATGTTCGCCTTATCGGCCACGGTCAGTCCTCCATCAACTGCGTGGCCGGCTCAGCCACGCCCTCATGATGTCAAGAAGGTGGTCGGCGTCGACAGGCTTGGGCACATAGTCGGAGGCCCCGGACTCGATGCTCTTCTCCCGATCGCCCTTCATGGCCTTCGCGGTCAGCGCGATGATGGGCAGGTCGGCGAACTGCGGCATCCGGCGTACGGCCTCGGTCGTGGCGTAGCCGTCCAGCTCGGGCATCATCACGTCCATCAGCACGAGGTCGATGTCCTCGTTGCGATCGAGCGTGTCGATGCCCTCGCGGCCGTTCTCGGCATACAGCACCTCGATGCCGTACTGCTCCAGGACGCACGTGAGGGCGAAGATGTTGCGGACGTCGTCGTCCACGATGAGGATCTTGCGACCGGACAGCACCTCGTCGTCGATGGCCGCGGTCTGAGGCTCCTCGTCCTGGGGCATCTCGAAGGGCTCCGAGCGCTGCGCGGGAGGCAGCGGCTCCGGGGCGCGCCTCTCGCGTGCCGGCGGTGCGGAGGGTGCCTCGGCGACGCCGCCGTAGCGGGCCGGGATGAAGAGCGTGAACGTGCTGCCGTCTCCGGGGCGGCTGGTGACGTGGATCTCGCCGCCGAGAAGCTGGGCGATGTCACGGCTGATGGACAGCCCGAGCCCGGTGCCGCCGTAGCGGCGGCTCGTGGTGCCGTCGGCCTGCTGGAACGCCTCGAAGATGGAGCGCAGGTTGGTCTCGTCGATGCCGATGCCCGTGTCGGTCACGGACAGGCCGATGACCTCTGAGGCGCCGGAGAGCGAGGGGTCGATGAACTCGATGTCCTCGGCGCGGCGGACCGTCAGGCGTACCTCGCCGGAGGAGGTGAACTTCACGGCGTTGGACAGCAGGTTGCGGAGCACCTGCTGGAGCCGTTGTTCGTCGGTGTAGAGCTCGGCGGGCAGGCCCGGCTCGGCGTACACGTCGAAGGCGAGGCCCTTGTCGGCCGCCATCGGGCGGAACGTCGCGTCCACGTAGTCGACCAGCTCGGCCAGCGGGATCCGCTGCGGGTGCAGATCCATCTTGCCGGCCTCGACCTTGGACAGGTCGAGGATGTCGTTGATCAGCCGCAGGAGGTCGCTGCCGGACTCGTGGATCGTCTTGATCAGCTCGACCTGCTTGGGCGTCAGGTTGCGGTCCGGGTTGCCGGCCAGGAGCTTGGCCAGCACCAGCAGGCTGTTGAGCGGGGTCCGCAGTTCGTGCGACATGTTGGTCAGGAACTCGGACTTGTAGCGCGAGGACTGCGCGAGCTGCTCGGCGCGCTCCTCCAGGGTCCGCCTGGCCTGCTCGATCTGGAAGTTCTGCATCTCGATCGCGCGGTTCTGCTTGGCGAGCAGCGCGGCCTTCTCTTCCAGCTCGGCGTTGGACCGCCGCAGCTCGGCCTGCTGGCGCTGCAGCTCGCTGGAGCGGTCCTGCAGCTCCGCGGTCAGCCGCTGCGACTCCGAGAGCAGCGCCTCGGTGCGGGAGTTGGCCGTGATCGTGTTGATCGTGACACCGATGGTCTCGACGAACTGGTCGAAGAAGGCCAGGTGCACCTCGCTGAACGGGCTGAACGAGGCCAGCTCGATCGCGCCGAGCACGCGGTTCTCGAACAGGATCGGCAGCACGATGACGTTCACCGGCGACGCGTGGCCGAGGCCCGTACCGATCTTGATGTAGCCGGAGGGCAGGTCGTCGACCAGGATCGGCTTGTGCTCCACCGCGGCCTGGCCGACCAGGCGGTCGCCGAACGGGAAGCGGACGCTGTCGATCTTGTCCTTGCTGACGCCGTAGCCGGTCTTGAGGACCAGCTCGCGCGCGCCGTCGCTCTCCTCGGCGAGGTAGAACGCGCCGTACTGGGCGGAGGCCAGCGGTGTGACCTCGCTCATGATGAGCCGGGCGACCTCCATGAGGTCGCGGTGACCCTGCATGAGGCCGGCGATGCGGGCGAGGTTGGTCTTCAGCCAGTCCTGCTGCTGGTTGGCGCGGGTGGTCTCGCGGAGGTTGGCCACCATCAGGTTGACGTTGTCCTTGAGCTCGGCCACCTCGCCGCGGGCCTCGACGGACACCGCCTTGGTGAGGTCGCCGCGCGCGACCGAGCTGGCCACCGACGCGATGGCGCGTACCTGGGTGGTGAGGTTACTGGCCAGCTCGTTGACGCTCTCGGTCAGGCGCTTCCAGGTGCCGGAGACGCCCTCGACCTCGGCCTGGCCGCCCAGGCGGCCCTCGCTGCCGACCTCACGGGCGACTCGGGTGACCTCGCCGGCGAACGAGGACAGCTGGTCGACCATCGTGTTGATGGTCGTCTTCAGCTGGAGGATCTCGCCCTGCGCGTCGACGTCGATCTTCTTGGTCAGGTCGCCGTTGGCGACCGCCGTGGTGACCTGCGCGATGTTACGGACCTGGCTGGTCAGGTTGTCCGCCATCGAGTTGACGTTGTCGGTGAGGTCCTTCCAGACGCCACTGACGCCGCCGACCTTGGCACGACCGCCCAGGTTTCCTTCGGTGCCGACCTCGCGGGCGACTCGGGTGACCTCGTCCGCGAACGAGGACAGCCGGTCGACCATGGTGTTGAGGGTGTCCTTGAGCTGCAGGATCTCGCCCTGCGCGTCAACGGTGATCTTCTTGGACAGGTCACCGCCGGCCACCGCGGTCGCCACCTGGGCGATGCTGCGGACCTGGCCGGTCAGGTTGCCGGCCATGGAGTTCACGTTGTCGGTGAGGTCCTCCCAGACGCCGCTGACGCCGCGTACCTGGGCCTGGCCGCCGAGTCGTCCTTCGGTGCCGACCTCACGGGCCACACGCGTGACCTCGTTGGCGAAGGCCGACAGCTGGTCGACCATGGTGTTGAGGGTGTCCTTGAGCTGCAGGATCTCGCCCTGCGCGTCGACCGTGATCTTCTTGGACAGGTCGCCGTTCGCGACGGACGTCGCGACCTGGGCGATGTTACGTACCTGGCCGGTCAGGTTGCCGGCCATGGAGTTCACGTTGTCGGTGAGGTCCTTCCAGACCCCGGATACGCCGCTCACCTGGGCCTGGCCGCCGAGTCGTCCTTCGGTGCCGACCTCACGGGCCACACGCGTGACCTCGTCGGCGAACGATGAGAGCTGGTCGACCATCGTGTTGACGGTCTGCTTCAGCTCCAGCAGCTCACCGGTCGCCTCGACGGTGACCTTCCTGGTGAGGTCGCCCTTCGCCACCGCGGTGGTGACGAGCGCGATGTCGCGTACCTGGCCGGTCAGGCGGCTGGCCATGGCGTTGACCGCGCCGGTGACGTCGCGCCATCGGCCGGACATCTCGCGTGGCGTCGCCTGGCCGCCGAGTCGTCCCTCAGCGCCGACCTCGCGGGCGAGCTGGGTGACCTCGGCGGCGAACTCGTCGAGGTGCTCGACCATGCGGTTGACGTTGGTGCCCATCCGCATCAGCTCGCCGCGCCACGGGCGGGTGCCGGTGTCGAGGTCGATGCGCTGGCTCAGATCGCCGTCGGCGACCGCGTCGGCGACCCGCGCCATCGCGGTGGCGGACTGTACGAGTGCGTCGATCAGCGCGTTGGCCGCGGCGTTCCCCGTCGCCCACGAGCCCTCACCGCCCGCGCCGAGCCGCTCGTCGATGCGCCCTTCGTGGCGTACTTCCCGCTGGACGCGTACAAGCTCGCCGGTCAGGTGCCCTGCGCGTTCTTGGACATCGTTGAAGACCGTGGCGATCTCACCCAGGAGACCGTCTCCGGATGGATCAAGCCGTACGTCGAAGTCTCCGTCGCGTAGCGCACCAAGTGCGTCGAGGACCCGCCGCAGACCGGCTTCGTCGTTGCGGGTGCTCGTCGGTGCATGGGACGTGCCTCGAGGCATCAGCATCCACCTCGCCTTCCATGCCGCGTGAGAGGAGACGCGATCGGGGATATGTACGGTCCACCCGGGGAATCTGCCACGATGGCAGCGTCGTGCATCCCCGAGACGAATCCAAGTGGACGTGGAGAAGAACCCAAAGACGTACGCGACCTTCCCGCCGGAGGTCGCGTCTGTCGCGACCGCACGGCGCTTCGTGGGGGAAACGCTTCGTAGCTGGGGCGTCGATGAGGTGGATGACGCCATGCTACTCACCAGCGAACTGGTTACGAACGCAATCGTGCACGCGGGGACCGAGGTGGAAGTGGTCTGTGAGGTGCTCGGGGGTCAGGTGAAGGTCGAGGTTCACGACCGGCACCAGGCCCGGCGGGTGCCCGTACCCGGTGACCAGGTCAGCGGCCGCGGCCTGCTGTTCCCCGAGACTCTCGCCCTCTCCTGGGGGGTGACGTACGGCCAGGGTGACAAACATGTGTGGTTCACGGTGCCCGGCCCCGGTGGCGGGGAGCACCTGCCGCCTGCGCCGCCGCCCGAGGAGATCGTCACGGTCTCCCGACCGGCCCGTACGAGCGTCGACGAGCTCGCGAATCGCACCGCGCAGACCGCGCAGGACGCCCTGGACGCCGACTGCGTCTACGTGCTGCTCACCGAGGACGACGCCGAGCTGGTACTGAAGGCGGCCTCCGGCGTACGCCCCGAGGGCGCCGCGCTGGAGATCGGCCTGGAGGGCGCGCCGGTCGGCGGCCGTGGTGTCTACGCCGACCTGGGCGGTAGCCCGTACAACCTGCCCGCGCTGCAGTCGGCCGGGATCCGGTCGCTGGTCACGGCGCCGTTCGTGGTCGACGGCCGGGTGATCGGCCTGCTGATCGCCGCATCCCGCGACGCCGGGCGGTTCACCGAGGACGACGTGGAGCGGCTCCAGCAGATCGCGGATCGCCAGGCGCCGTCGATGGAGCGCGCCCGGCTCATGGAGCTGGAGCGGGCCCGCAGGGGCTGGCTCGGGTTCCTGGCCGAAGCGAGCACGATGCTGGCCGGGACCCTTGACCAGCAGATGACGATGGCGCTGGTCGCACAGCTGATCGTGCCCCGCCTGGCCACCTGGTGCGCGCTTTTCACGGTGCGCGACAGCGGGCTCGCCGTCCCCGCGTACGCCTGGCACGCCGACGAGACCATGGTCGCCGATCTCCGTACGATGCTGGGCCTGCTCCCGCCAGGGCCGCCACCGGCCGATCCCGGGCCGTGGGAGGGGTTCATGCCGGCACCGGTGAGCGACCTTCCCGCCACCGCGCATCGGGTGACCGGCGACGTCTCGCACGTGTTCCCGATGCTGGCGCGTGGCCGCAGCATCGGCATGCTGGTGGTCGGCGGCCCGAAGGGCGCGCGGTTCACGCGCGACATGCTCGAGCTGACCGAGGACCTCGCGGGCCGCGCGGCGATGGCGATCGACAACGCGCGGCTCTACGAGGAGCAGGCCGACATGAGCCGCTCGCTCCAGCGCGGCCTGCTGCCACCGGAGGTGCCCGAGATCCCGGGGCTCGACCTGGCCGTCGTGTACGAGCCGGCGGGGGAGAGCAGCGACGTCGGCGGCGACTTCTACGACGTCTTCAGCGTGGGGTCGCGGTGGAGGTTCGCGATCGGCGACGTGTGCGGCACCGGACCGGAGGCCGCGTCGGTGACCGGGCTGGCCCGGCACGCGCTGCGCATCCTCGGCCGGGAGAACTACTCCGTGCCCGACGTCCTCGAGCGCCTCAACGATCTGATCATCGAGGAGGGGAGCCGCGCGCGGTTCCTGACGCTGCTGCACGGGGAGGTCGAGCCGCTCGCGAACGGCGGGATGCGTGTGACATACGTCACAGCGGGTCATCCCCCACCGCTGTTCCTGGGCCCGGAGGGCACGGTCAGCGGCGAGGAGGAGTCCGATCTCATGCTCGGGGTGTTCCCCGAGGCGGAGTTCGGGGCGCGGACGGTCACCCTCGAACCCGGGCACCTGCTGCTCGGATTCACCGACGGGGTGACCGAGCGGCGCAACGGCGATCGTCTCCTCGGCGATGACGGTGGCCTCGAACGCATCCTGTCCGGGTGCGCCGGGCTGGGCTCAGGCGCGGTCGCGGCGAAGATCAGGCGCGCCGTGCGCGGCTTCTCCGCCGAGCCCTCGCACGACGACATGGCCCTGATCGTGCTGCGCAACGTGGAGTGATCACGCCGTGAACGCCCGGTCCGTACGGGCGCCGACCAGGTCGAGGACCCGGCCGGTGAAGTAGACCGTGCCGAGCACGACGAGGCGTTCGCCCAGCGCGGCGAGGCGCGCCGAGGTCAGCTCGGCGACGTCGGCGGCCGACCAGTCGCCGGGGATCGCACGGGTGAAGGACAGCCGTGCGTGGTCGGCCATCCGTACGTACGTCACGGGCAGCCCGGCCAGCTCGGCCGCCACGCCCGGCACGTCCTTGTGGTCGGGCAGGCAGACCAGCACGTGGTCGATCCGGTCCCATCGCCGGTACGCCTCGGCGAGCGCGCCGGCCGCGCCCGTACCGTCGATCGCCGAGTCGACGAAGACGGTCGCGCGCGTGCCGGGGACCGGATGCCGTGAGCATCGGCCGGGCAGGACCACCGAGGACAGCACCGCGTCGCGGCGGTCCGCGCAGGGCGCGCGGCGGCCGGTCGCGTCGAGGAGGCGCCGGGCGGCCACGCAGCCCAGCTCGGCATTCGGCCCGCCGAGGCCGGGCGGCAGCAGGCCGCGCGGCACGCCGCTCGCGCCGGGCTCGATCATCTCCGGCGTGAGGGCGCCGCCGGTCCGCGTGGCGACGATCGCGGCGATCGCGGAGGCCACGTCGGGGCTCTGGGGGAGCGACACGACCGCGGAGGTGGCCGCCGTCGCGACCGCCGCCTTGTCGGTCGCGATCGCGGCGGGCGTGTCGCCGAGCACGCCGATGTGCTCGGCGAAGATCTCGGAGATCGCGACGACCGCGGGCGGGAACAGACCGGCCTCGTCCGAGATCCCGCCCATACCCGCCTCGATGACGAGCAGGTCGGCGCCGGCGTCGCGCGCGTGGAGGAGGCCGGCGAGGGTGAACAGCCCGCTCGGCGACAGGTACGCCCCGCGCGGCGGTGGCAGCCTCGCGGACGCCTCGCGGATCCGCTCGCCGAGCTCGCCGAGCCGCCGGTCGCCGATGGAGACGCCGTCGAGCCGGATCCGCTCGGCGTCGGCGCGCAGCCCGGGGCTGGTGACCGTGAGCACCCGCGCGCCGGCGGAGGCGAGCCACGCGGAGGCGTACGTCGCGGCGGTGCCCTTGCCCTTGGACCCGACGACGGTGAGCACGGGGGCACGTGGCGTGGCGACGCCGAGGGCGTCGGCGAGCCGTCCGGCGCGCCCGAGGTCGCGTCTCGCGCCCGGCGCGCGTCGTCTCCACTCCGCGTAGAAGGCCTCGGCAGCCTCCATCGAACTCCCCCCGGCGGGCCTGGATCGAGCGCCCGTCCCGACGATAGCCCGCGGCGTCACGGCGCGAGGGCGCGTGGGGCGTTAGTAGGCTGCTGAGTGTGACTGAGACCGGCTATGAGGATGCCGTCAAGGGCATCCGTGCACGTGGGGTCGAGTGGGACGTCGATCCGTCGCTGGAGCGCATGCGCGACCTGGTCGACATCATGGGATCCCCGCAGCGGGCGTACCCGGTCATCCACATCACGGGGACCAACGGCAAGTCGAGCACGGCCCGGATGATCGAGGCCCTGCTGCGCGAGCGCGGCCTGCGCGTCGGCATGTACACCAGCCCCGAGCTGCACAGCATGCGGGAGCGGATCTCGGTCGACGGCCAGCCGGTGAGCGCCGAGCGCTTCGCCGAGCTGTACGAGGACGTCCGCCCGTTCGCCGAGCTGACCGACGCCCGGCACGACGTGAAGATCTCGTTCTTCGAGATGCTGACGGCGATGGCGTTCTCCGCGTTCGCGGACGCGCCGGTCGACGTCGCGGTCGTCGAGGTCGGCATGGGCGGCGCGTGGGACGCCACCAACGTCGCCGACGGCTCGGTGGCGGTGGTCACGCCGATCGGCCTGGACCACATGCGCTGGCTCGGCTCGTCGGTGGAGGCGATCGCGGCCGAGAAGGCCGGGATCATCAAGCCCGGCTCGGTCGCGGTCCTGGCCCAGCAGCCGGTCGAGGCCGCGGAGGTGCTGCTGCGCCGCGCCACCGAGGTACACGCGACCGTCGCGCGCGAGGGCATCGAGTTCGGCGTCCTCCAGCGTGAGCAGGCCGTCGGCGGGCAGCGGGTGATGCTCCAGGGCCTGCACGGCACGTACGACGATGTGTTCCTGCCGCAGTTCGGCACCCATCAGGCGGGCAACGCCATCTGCGCGCTCGCGGCGGTCGAGGCCTTCGCCGGCGGCCGTGCGACCGGGGACTCCGAGAACGACGGCGACGGCAACGGTGATCGGCTCGACCCGGAGCTGGTGCGCGCCGCGTTCGCCGGCGCGGAGTCGCCGGGGCGCCTCGAGATCGTACGCACCGGGCCGACGGTCCTGGTCGACGCCGCGCACAATCCGGCGGGCATGGCCGCCACGGTGGAGGCGGTGACGGAGGAGTTCGGCTTCAGCCGCCTGGTCGGGATCCTCGCCGTGATGGAGGACAAGGACGTCGACGGGTTGCTCGCCGAGCTCGAGCCGGTGCTGGACGAGCTGGTCGTCAGCCGCAACTCCTCGCCGCGCTCGATGGCCGCGCAGGACCTGGCGGAGCTGGCGCGCGACGTGTTCGGCGAGGACCGCGTGCACCTCGTGCCGAGGCTGGACGACGCGATCGAACGTGCCATCTCCCTCGCCGACGAGTCGGGGGAGTTCGCCGGGGCCGGTGTGTTGATCACCGGCTCGGTGGCGACGGCCGGTGACGCGCGTCTGCTGATGCGTGCGGGTGAATGATCGTTAACCGCCGGAAGGCGTGTGCCGTGGAGGCGAGTTCCGAGTGAAGAGACTGTGTGCCGTCGTGCTGGCGTTGCAAGCGGTGGTGACGGCGCTGGCGATTCCTGTGGCGATCTCCGTGGCGCACGCGGATCCGTCTACCGCGGGCCTCGTGGGCGGCGGTCTCGCGCTGGCCGGGCTGATCATCGCAGGTCTGCTGCGTCATCGCTGGGCCCTGGCCGCCGGCAGTATTTTGCAGATTTTGGTAATTGCGACCGGTTTCGTGGTTACGCCAATGTTCTTTCTTGGTGTCATCTTTGGTGCACTTTGGTGCACGGCAATTTGGCTCGGACGCCGGGTCGAGGGCATTCAGGCGCGCTAATGTCGCGGTGGCCCTTCGAGTTCTCCGCCGGCTATGCGCGATATCCGGGTCCAAACGCGGCATGTCCATTGACTGAAATGTGACTGCGGCGGGGGACGACCGATCTCCGGGAGGAGACTCCGGATGTCCAGCCCCCCCGAAAGAAGCGACCTGCCCGAGCTCGCGGTCCTGCTCGTCGTCCTTGTCACCGCCGTGCCCGCCGCCGTGATCGTCCTGCCCGACACCGCGTCCTACGTCGTACCCCAGGCGAGCCGCGACCTCGGGCTCACCGCCGGCCAGGCCGCCGGGTTCGTCCGCGCCTGCGGGCTCGCCCTGCCGGCGCTGCTGCTCGCCGTGCCGCCGGCCGCGGCGCTCGCCCGCCGGGTGCCCGCCTGGACGGTGCTGTTCGCCGGCCTGGCGATCCTGCTCGGCGCCGAGGCCGCCGCCGCGCACGTCACCTCCGTGCCGCTCATAGGAGCCGTACGGCTGGCGGAGGGCCTCGCCGGTGGCACGATCCTGCCTCCGGCTCTCGTACTCGCCTGGGAGCGCCGTGAGCGCCGTGTGGCGGCCGGTGTGTGGGCCGGGGTCCTCGTCGCCTCCCTCATCCTCGCGACGCCGCTCGTGCTGTCCGCCACCCCGGCGCGCGTCCCGTACGCCGCGCAGTGGCGGGAGATCCTCTACCCCTACTGGTGGCTGGGCGGCTGCGCCCTCGTCGGCACGGGCCTGCTCGGCCTGCTCCGTACGCGGCGCCACCCGCAGCGCGGTCGGCCTCCGGTACGGCGCGGGGAGCGGGCCCAGCTGCTGCTGCCGGTCGTACCGGCCGCCGGGTTCGCCTTCCTGGCCGTGGCGACGGCCTACGACTGGTCGCCGGGCGCGCAGCTCATCCTGGCGGCCTGCGGCCTCGCCGGGCTGCTCGGCCTCGCCGTCGTCGGCTCGCGCGGCCCGGTCACCGGCAGCCCGCTCGGGTACGCGGTGGTCATGCTCGCCGCCGGTGCGCTGACCATGCCGGTCACCGGGCCGCTCGCCGGGCTGACGGGCGGCCGGGCCATCTCGCTGACGCCGTTCGCGGCGGGCGCCGCCGTCGCCGCGCCGGCGGCCCTGAGCGCGGTCGCGATGGGCCGGTCCGCCGGTCGCGGCGCGGTCTTCTGCGGATATGGGCTCGTCGTCGGCGCGCTCGCCTCGATCCTGGCCTTCGGGATTCACGCCGGCCCGTGGGTGACGCTCGGCACGCTGTGCGCGCTCGGCGCCGGTGCCGGTCTGGCGGTGGGCGCCGCGCTGCGCCACACCGAGGTCGGCCCGGGGCTGTTCGGCCTGTCGCTCTGCTTCCCGGCCGCGCTGGCCGGCCACCTGATCGTCGGGCCGCTTCAGGTCGCACGTGTCGATGAGGTGATCAGAGCGGGCGGCGGCCCGGCCGAGGCCCTGGCGGCGCTGACCGACGCGTACCGGATCTGGCTCGTGGCGGCGATCGGCATCGCCTTGGTGTTCGCCGCGACGACCGCCTGGGTGAGCCGCCGGGCGGGCGGCCGGAGCACCGCGATGGCGGCGGCTCCGGACGCGGACGGTGCCGCCTTGCAGGCCCGGTAGGATCGCTGCGACCGCGCGGAGGCCGGGCCTAGCTGCACCGCGCCGCCGTCGACACCGACATCGCCGCGGACCGCGGCACCTCGCGTGCCGCCGCCACGAGATCGCGGCTCCGTCCACGGACCTGGCGACCGCAGCCCGGATCACCGCGCCGAGATCACAACCATGACCCGAGGAGAACCATCCGTGTCCGAACGCACTCTTGTCCTCGTCAAGCCCGATGGTGTGCGCCGTGGGCTCGTCGGTGACGTGATCGCGCGCCTCGAGCGCAAGGGCCTGAAGCTCGTCGCGCTGGAGCTCCGCACGCTCGAGCGCGAGGTCGCCGAGACCCACTACGACGAACACCGCGAGAAGCCGTTCTTCGGCTCGCTCGTCGACTTCATCACCGGCGGGCCGCTCGTCGCGATGGTGGTCGAGGGGCCGCGCGCGATCGAGGCGTTCCGCGGGCTCGCCGGTGCCACCGACCCCGTGAAGGCCGCGCCTGGCACGATCCGTGGCGATCATGCGTTGGAGATCCAAGAGAACATCGTCCACGGCTCAGACTCCGCCTACTCCGCCGAGCGTGAGATCAAGCTCTTCTTCCCGAACCTTTTCTGACGTCAGGGCTGACCCGCGCGGGCCGGAGCATCTCCGGCCCGCGTGTTTGTTTTAGGCTGGTCAACTCCTGACCGGAGCTCGACGGATCCGGCGACGCGCGACGATTGGTCCTGCATCAACTGGCGTGTTCCGAGTTACCATGACAATGCGCTCCGCACGCCCGCCAATCCCGAAGGGCTGCCTTTCTTCATGGGTAACAAGCTGTCGTTCCTCGGCCGCGACATGGCGGTCGATCTGGGTACGGCGAACACGTTGGTCTACGTCCGCGGCCGCGGCATCGTGCTCAACGAGCCCTCTGTCGTCGCGATCAACACCAACACCGGCAAGATCGTCGCCGTCGGCATCGAGGCCAAGCGCATGATCGGCCGGACGCCGGGCAACATCGTCGCGGTCCGTCCGCTGAAGGACGGCGTCATCGCCGACTTCGACGTGACCGAGCGCATGTTGCGCTACTTCATCCAGAAGGTCCACAAACGCAGACACTTCGCCAAGCCCCGGATCGTGGTGGCCGTGCCCAGCGGGATCACCGGGGTCGAGCAGCGCGCGGTGAAAGAGGCCGGCTACCAGGCGGGCGCCAGACGGGTCTACATCATCGAGGAACCGATGGCCGCGGCGATCGGCGCGGGCCTCCCGGTCCACGAGCCGACCGGCAACATGGTCGTCGACATCGGCGGTGGCACGACCGAGGTGGCGATCATCTCGCTCGGCGGCATCGTGACGAGCCAGTCGATCCGCGTCGGCGGTGACGAGCTCGACCAGGCGATCATCTCCTACGCCAAGAAGGAGTACTCCCTGATGCTGGGGGAGCGCACCTCCGAAGAGATCAAGATGGCGATCGGCTCCGCCTACCCGTTCGAGGACGAACCGCACGCGGAGATCCGCGGGCGCGACCTCGTCAGTGGCCTGCCGAAGACCGTCGTGATCTCCGCCGAGGAGATCCGCCGCGCGATCGAGGAACCCGTCAACACCATCGTGGACGCCGTGAAGACCACTCTCGACAAGTGCCCGCCGGAGCTGTCCGGCGACATCATGGACCGCGGCATCGTGCTCACCGGTGGTGGCGCGCTGCTGAAGAACATCGATGAGCGGCTCCGCGAGGAGACCGGGATGCCGATCCACATGGCCGACAACCCGCTCGACTCGGTCGTGCTGGGCTCGGGCAAGTGCGTCGAGGACTTCGAGGCGTTGCGGCAGGTCCTCGTACCCGAACCGAGGCGCTAGGGGAACGAGGCCGGTGAACGACACCCGGCGAACCCGCGCCGTGCTCGGAGTCCTGCTGCTCACCTCGCTCGCGATGATCACGGTCGACTATCGCGGCGGCGACAACTCGCCGCTGCGCCTGCTCAGGTCCTTTGGACAGGCGATCTTCGGACCCATCGAGCAGGGTGCGACGGCCGTCGTGCGTCCCGTCGCGGGCGCGTACGACACGATCACCGGGAGCCCGGGCGCGCACCGGCGGATCACCCGCCTCGAGGCGGAGAACCGCCGGCTGCGCGACCAGCTGCGCACCGGGCAGATCGACCGAAGACGCGCCGACGAGCTGAACCACCTGCTCGGCACGGCCGGGCTCGGTGGCTACCGGATCGTCCCGGCGCAGGTGATCTCGTCGGGGCAGGGCCTCGAGGACACCGTGTCCGTCGACGTCGGCAGCGGCAACGGCATCAAGCCCGACATGACGGTGATCTGCGGTGACGGCCTGGTCGGCCGCGTCACGCGCGTCGGGTCGACCACGTCGACCGTGCTGCTCGCGACGGACGCGGCGTCCTCGGTCGGCGGCCGCCTCGAGAGCTCCAACGAGATCGGCATCGTGCAGGGCGCCGGCCGGCGCAGCGGCACCTCGCTGAAGTTCCAGCTCCTCGACTCCACCAAGACCGTCAAGCCGGGCGAGCGGATCGTCTCGTTCGGCTCGCAGGGCGACCGGCCGTACGTCCCGGGCGTCCCGATCGGCACCGTGACCAAGATCGAACGCACGCCCGGGTCGCTCACGCGTACCGTGGCGGTGCGGCCGTTCGTCCACTACACCGGCCTCGACGTGGTCGGTGTAGTGGTGGCGGCGCCCAAGCGCAACCCACGCGACGCGGTTCTGCCTCCCAAACCCTCACCGCCTCCGACACCGAAACCGTCGACGCCCCCGCCTTCGCCGAAGGCGTCCAAGGCGCCGAAGTCACCGAAACCGACGTCAAGAGGCTGACCGTGTCCCGCAACGTCCTCGCCACGTTCGTCATCGCGGCCGCCATGATCCTTCAGGTCACGGTCGCCGACCGGCTGCCGTTGCCCGGGTCCGTGGTGCCCGACCTCGTACTGCTCGCCGTCGTGGCGCTCGCGCTCGTCAACGGCTCCCTGCCCGGGCTCGTCACGGGATTCTGGGCGGGGCTGGCCACCGACATCGTGCCGCCCGCCGACCACACGATCGGCCGGTACGCGCTCGTGTACTGCCTGATCGGATACATCTGCGGCAGCGCCGCGCCCGAGATGGACCGGTCCGCCGTACTGCCCTTCGTGGCGGTCGCGGCGGGCGCGGTCGCCGGGTCGGTCCTGTACGCGCTGCTCGGCTCCATGCTGGGCGACCCGCGCGCCCGATGGCCCGTGGTGTCGCACGTGCTGCCGCTGCAGATCTTCTACGACATGGTGGCCAGTCCGTTCGTGGTCTGGGCCGTGCTGCGGCTCACCAAACGCGCCGAACGACCACGGAACGCCACCGGGCTCGACCCGGTACCAGGCTTCTACCGCGCGAGATAGCGAGATTGGAGGGACATGGGCTCGCGTTCGCACCTTCGGCTGGTCGTCCTGCACGTGCTCGTGATGTCGTTGCTGCTGTCACTGGGTGGCCGTCTCTGGTACCTGCAGGTCATGAACGGCGCGCACTATCGGCGGGTCGCCGCCGACAACGGCATCCGCGACGTCGTGGTGCCCGCTCCGCGCGGGATGATCCTCGACGACACCGGCCGTCCGCTCGTACGCAACCGCACCGCGCTGGTCGTCTCCGCGGACCGCACGACGCTCCTGCGGCAAAAGGACGGCGGCAAGGCCGTGCTGCAGCGGCTGGCGGCCGTGCTCGGCGTCCCGTACGAGCAGATCCACAACAAGATCCAGCTGTGCGGCCCGGGGATCAAACGGCCGTGCTGGACCGGCTCTGCGTACCAGCCGATCCCCCTCGACGACCACGCCGATCCCCGCAAGGCCCTGCAGATCAGGGAACGTCAGGAGGAGTTCCCGGGGATCAACGCCTCGTTGCAGGCCGTACGCGACTATCCGCGTACGGACGGCGCATCGGCCGCGCAGACGCTCGGCTACCTCCAGCCGATCACCCAGGACGAGCTGAACAAGCGCAAGGGCCTCAAGGTCACCGGGTACGCCGGCGCCGACCTGATCGGCCGCGACGGGCTCGAGGCCGTCTACGACAACGACCTGCGCGGCAGCCCCGGCGTCCGCCGGGTCCTGGTGGACAGCCAGGGCCGGGTCACCGGGGTCGCCTCCGAGCAGCCGACGGTGTCCGGCGGCAACCTCGTCACCAGCCTCGACGCCAAGGTCCAGGGTGCCGCCGAGGGCGCGCTCAAGCACGCCATCGACGCCGCACGCAAGCGCGGCGACCCCGCCGACTCGGGCGCGGCCGTGGTCATGGACGTGCGCTCGGGCCGCGTGCTGGCGCTCGCGAGCTACCCGACGTACGACCCGGCCGTGTGGACCGGGGGCATCTCCCAGAGCGAGTACGACGGGCTGCTCAGCAAGAGCAAGGGACAGCCGCTGATCTCACGGGCCACGGACGGTCAGTTCGCGCCCGGGTCGACCTTCAAGGTCTCCTCGCTGCCGGCCGCGGTGAACGACGGCTACTCGCTGCACGGGATCTACCCCTGCCCCTCGTCGTACATGGTGGGCGCCCGTGCGTTCAGCAACTTCGAGGGCGAGTCCGGCGGCGACATCGACCTGCACAAGGCGATCGTGATGTCCTGCGACACGATCTTCTACCGGTTCGCGTACGAGATGTGGCAGCGCGACGGCGCCATGCACCCGAAGAAGAACACCAAGGACCCCATGGTCAAGATGGCGCAGGCGTTCGGCTTCGGCAAGCGCACCGGCATCGACCTCGTGGGCGAGGCCTCGGGGCGCATCCCGAGCCGCGCGTGGAAGACCGAGTACTGGAACGCCACCAAGGCCTCGGACTGCAAGCACGGCAAGTCCGGCTACCCCGACGTCGCCAAGACCGACCCGGCGCGCGCCGCCTACCTCAAGCTGATGGCGTCGGAGAACTGCGTCGACGGGTACGTCTTCCGCGCGGGTGACGCGGCCAACTTCGCGGTCGGCCAGGGCGACGTGCTCGTCACGCCGCTCCAGCTCGCACGTGCCTACGGCGCGGTCGCCAACGGCGGCACCCTGTGGAGCCCGCGCATCGCCAAGGCCGTGCTCGCGCCGAACGGCACCGTCGTCAAGCGGATCGACCCGGTCAAGGCCGGCAAGCTCCCCATCTCGCAGAAGGTTTTGGCGTACATGAGGAGCGCGTTCGCCGACGTGCCCAAGTCCGGCACCGCCGCGGGCGCGTTCACCGGGTTCCCGCTCGACAAGCTCGCGGTGGCCGGTAAGACCGGTACCGCCGAGGTCTTCGGCAAGAAGGACAACTCCTGGTTCGCCTCCTACGCGCCGGCCAAGAATCCGCACTACGTCGTCGTGGCGATGGTCACCCAGACCGGCACCGGCGCGACGACCGCGGCGCCGGCCGTACGGGAGATCTGGGAGCACATGTACGGCCTGGGGAAGGGCGAGACCCCCGCGCTGCCGGGCGGCAAGGTCCCCGACAAGCTGCCCTCGATGGCGGCCGACGGCACGGTCGTCGCGCCCCAGGGCTTCGGTGACGCGGTCGGCAAGCCGCCGGAGGTGAAGAAACCGAAGAAGCCGAAGAAACCGGGGGCACGCAGGTGATCGGCGGGTACGGCGACGAGCCCATGCGCGGGGCGTGGTCCACGCGGCAGATCCTGTCCTTGCTGCGGCGGCTCGACTGGGTCCTGCTCTGCACCGCGGGCGTCCTGTCGATCATCGGCGCGGTGCTCGTGTTCTCGGCGACGCGGGTCGGCCTCGCCGAGGCGGGCGCGGACCCGCAGTCGTTCCTGAAGAAACACCTGCTCAACCTCGCGATCGGCATCATGCTCGCCGGGATCACCGCCGCGCTGGACTACCGGCTGCTGCGCGCGTACGCGCCGATCGTGTACGCGGCCGCGTGCGTCGGGCTGGTGGTGGTGCTCACCCCGCTCGGAGCGACGATCAACGGCTCGCACTCGTGGATCACGATCGGCGGCGGGTTCCAGCTCCAGCCCTCGGAGTTCGCCAAGGTCGGCATGGTCGTGCTGCTCGCGATGATCCTCGGTGAGCCGCGCGACGGCGAGGTCGGCCCGGGTCGCCGCGACATCCTCATCGCGCTGGGGCTCGCCACGCTGCCGGCCGGGCTGGTCATGCTGCAGCCCGACCTCGGCACCACGCTGGTGTTCGGCACCTTGATCATCGGCATGCTCGCGCTGTCGGGCGCGCCCAAGCGCTGGGTGTTCGGGCTGGTCGGGGGCGCCACCGCGGGCGCGTTCGCGATCTGGTGGTTCCACCTGCTGAAGCCGTACCAGATCAACCGGTTCACGGCCTTCGCCGACCCGTCCAGGGACCCCAAGGGCGCCGGGTACAACGCGGAGCAGGCCCGCATCGCGGTGGGTTCGGGCGGGTTCTTCGGCCGTGGCCTGTTCCACGGTGAGCAGACCACCGGACACTTCGTGCCCGAGCAGCACACCGACTTCATCTTCACCGTCGCGGGGGAGGAGCTCGGTTTCATCGGCGCCGCCCTCATCACCGCACTGCTGGGCGTCGTGCTCTGGCGCGGGCTGCGGATCGCCATGGAGGCCGCCGACCTGTTCGGCGTGCTCGTGGCGGGCGGCGTCGTGTGCTGGCTGGCCTTCCAGACGTTCGAGAACATCGGCATGACCGTCGGGATCATGCCGATCACCGGTCTCCCGCTGCCCTTCGTCTCCTACGGAGGGTCGGCGACCTTCGCCAATATGATCGCGATCGGCCTCCTGGAAGCTGTCCATTTGCGGCACAACCCATACGAATGACCGTTTTCGTCGTGGGCCGGTACGCGGCTCGGACGCGGATCCTCCGGCGGTAGGCTCGAACCTTGATCCTGGTTCCCTTTTTCGGAGGCATCCCGCCATGGCCGTCGAGTCGATCTTTCCGCGTCTGGAGCCGCTGCTCCCTCAGGTGCAGAAACCGATTCAGTATGTCGGCGGTGAGCTGAACTCCTCGGTCAAGGAATGGGACGAGGCCCAGGTCCGCTGGGCACTGATGTACCCGGACGCCTACGAGATCGGCCTGCCCAACCAGGGCGTCCAGATCCTCTACGAGCTCCTCAACGAGCGCGACGGCGTGCTCGCCGAGCGCACCTACAGCGTGTGGCCCGACCTCGAGGCCCTGATGCGCGAGCACGACATCCCGCAGTTCACCGTCGACGGGCACCGCCCGGTCGGCGCGTTCGACGTCTTCGGCGTGAGCTTCTCCACCGAGTTGGGCTACACCAACCTGCTGACCGCGCTCGACCTGGCCGGGATCCCGCTGCGGTCGGCCGACCGTACAGACGAGCACCCGATCGTGCTGGCCGGCGGCCATGCCGCGTTCAACCCCGAGCCGATCGCCGACTTCCTCGACGCGGCCGTGCTGGGCGACGGCGAGGAGATCGTGCTCGCGATCACCGAGGTGGTCCGCGAGTGGAAGGGCGAGGGCTCGCCCGGCGGCCGCGACGAGCTGCTGATGCGGCTGGCGCGCTCCGGTGGCGTCTACGTCCCGAGGTTCTACGACGTGAGCTACCTGCCCGACGGGCGCATCCAGCGGGTCGCGCCCAACCGGCCGGGCGTGCCGTGGCGGGTCGCCAAGCACACGGTCATGGACCTCGACCAGTGGCCGTACCCGAAGAAGCCCCTGGTCCCGCTCGCCGAGACCGTGCACGAGCGCTTCAGCGTGGAGATCTTCCGCGGCTGCACACGCGGCTGCCGGTTCTGCCAGGCGGGCATGATCACGCGGCCGGTACGCGAGCGGTCGATCACCACGATCGGCGACATGGTGCAGACCGGGCTGAAGGAGTCCGGCTTCCAGGAGGTCGGCCTGCTGAGCCTGTCCAGCGCCGACCACACCGAGATCGGCGGCATCGCCAAGGGGCTCGGCGACCGCTACGAGGGCACCAACACCTCGCTGTCGCTGCCCTCGACGCGGGTGGACGCCTTCAACGTCACGCTCGCCAACGAGTTCTCCCGCGGTGGGCGGCGCTCCGGGCTGACGTTCGCGCCCGAGGGCGGGTCCGAGCGGATGCGCAAGGTGATCAACAAGATGGTCACCGAAGAGGACCTCATCCGCACCGTGACCACGGCGTACGAGAACGGCTGGCGGCAGGTCAAGCTCTACTTCATGTGCGGGCTGCCGACCGAGGAGGACGAGGACGTCCTCCAGATCGCGAACATGGCGCGCAGCGTGATCAAGGCGGGCCGCGAGGCGACCGGCCGCCACGACATCCGCTGCACGGTCTCCATCGGCGGGTTCGTGCCCAAGGCGCACACGCCGTTCCAGTGGGCGGCCCAGTGCGACCACGAGACCGTCGACCGGCGGCTGCGCGCGCTCAAGGACGTGCTGCGCCGCGACAAGGCGTACAACCGCGCCATCGGCCTGCGCTACCACGACGGCGAGCCGTCGATCATCGAGGGCCTCCTGTCGCGCGGCGACCGCCGGGTCGGCAAGGTCATCGAGGCCGTGTGGGCCGACGGCGGCCGGTTCGACGGGTGGAGCGAGCATTTCTCCTACGCCCGCTGGCGCGCCGTCGCCGACGAGGTTCTGCCGCGTGAGGGCATCGACCTCGACTGGTACACCGTGCGCGAGCGCGAGGAGGTCGAGGTGCTGCCCTGGGACCACCTGGACGCCGGCCTCGACCGCGAGTGGCTGTGGCAGGACTGGCGCGACGCCATCGACGGCGACAGCGAGGTCGAGGACTGCCGCTGGACCCCGTGCTACGACTGCGGCGTCTGCCCGACCATGGACACCGAGATCCAGATCGGCCCGACCGGCAAGCGGCTGCTGCCGCTGTCGGTGGTCTGAGAGACCCCGGAAAACGGAAGATCCGGCAGGCTCATCGATGAGCTCTGCCGGATCAGGTGCGGCGGGCCGGTACACGCCAGGGGGGCCCGCCCACTCGGTGGTCTAGATCGCGTTCGGCTCCAGGCAGGGGTCGACGCGGTCGGCCGTGCGGCGCAACAGGCCGGCCAGGTGCTCGCGGATGAACGGCGTCCGCGCGGGCCTGGGCTCGCGGTACGGAACCTTCGGCGCGTTGGGCAGTGCCTCGGTCGCACGCGTACGCACGTCGTTGGTCACCATCATCGCCATGAGCTGCAGCGGTTCCATCTGCTCCTCTCACTTCTCTTGATCGATTCAGAACCATTTACCACTGTACGTCCGATTGGCTTCTGAATCAATTCAGAACTAGGTTCAGGGCTGTGGAACGCGTCACTCTCCAGACGATCGCCGACCGGGTCGGCGTATCCCGCACCACCGTGTCCAACGCCTTCTCGCGGCCGGACCAGCTCAACGAGCAGCTGCGGCAGCGGATCCTCGCGGTGGCCGAGGAGCTCAACTACCCGGGCCCCAACCCGGCCGCGCGTACGCTGCGCCGCGGCTCGGCCGGCGTGATCGGCGTCGTTTTCACCGAGGCCCTCTCGTACGCCTTCGCCGACTCCTACGCCGTGGGCTTCCTGCGCGGCCTGGCGAGCGTCGCGGAGCAGTCGGGCACCGGCCTGCACCTGATCGGCTGGCCCTCGCCCGGCATGGCCGAAGAGGTGATCTGTGACGCCGTCGTCGACGGATTCTGCCTGTTCACGCCAGAGGGGAACTCGTTCGTGGAGACCGTGCTGCGCCGCAGGCTCCCGGTCGTGACCGTCGACCACCCGTACGTCCCCGGCGTGCCCTTCGTGGGCATCGAGGACCGGGTGGCGGGGCGCGAGGCCGCCACGATCGTGCTCGAGCTGGGGCATCGGCGCATCGCCGTCATCGCCGCGCGGTCCGTGGGGTCCACGGCGGAGCCGGTGGCCGAGGAGCCCGGCGAACTCCGCTTCGGCGCCGGGCGCGCCCGGCTCGCCGGCTACCGCGACGCCTGCGTCTCGGCCGGGCTGAACTGGGACGACGTCCCGCTGTTCCATACGGCCAACGACCGCGACGTCGCGCGCCGCGTCGCCGCGACGGTCCTGGACCTGCGGCCGACGGCGGTCATCGCCGCCACCGACGAGATCGCCCTCGCCGTCATGGACGTCGCCGCCCAGCGGGGCATCGACATCCCCGGCGAGCTGTCCGTGGTCGGCTTCGACGACATCCCCGCCGCCGAGGCGGCAGGCCTGACCACCATTCGCCAGCCCAGCAGCGAGAAGGGCGTCATCGCCGGACGGCTGCTCCTCGAGCCGGGCGACGAGGAGTCGATGGTGCTGATGCCACACAAGCTCGTCGTACGCCGCTCCACCGGCCGCCCGGGGAACCAGGACGGCGGATCGCCCGTCTGAGCTGACGCGACGGCCGGCCGGTCGTCTCCGACGGGGAGTGACGATGGGCATCCGGGGGCGTGTGCTGGCGGCCTTGGCGATCATGGCCGGCGTCATCGCACTCGCCGTCGGAGCCGCGACGATCGCCCTGCGGGCCGGGTACGCGGGGCAGGCCGATCCGGCCGAGCGCACCCGGGGCCGCGACGCCGTATGGCTCGGCCACGCGTGGGTCGACGGGCACCGTACCCCGGCCGACGTCGCCGCCCTCGCCGCGCGCGTCAGAGGCACCGGAGTCCACGACCTGTACGTGTACACCGGGCCGCTGAACGCCGGCGGACGGCTCGACCCGGCGCGGTATCCGCGTGCGGCCAGGATGACCCGGGCCCTGCGGGCGGCGGTCCCCGGCGTACGGGTCCAGGCGTGGCTCGGCGGGCAAGGGCTCGACCTGGACCGGCCCGCCACCCGCGAGGCCGTCCTCGCGTCGGCGGGGCAGGTCCTGGACGCCGGGTTCGACGGCGTCCACTACACCTTCGAGCCCGTCTCCGACGGCGACCGCGGCCTTCTCACGCTGCTCGACGCCACGAGCGCGATGGCGCACCGGCGGTCCGCGGTCGTGTCGATGTCCTCCCACCACGTCGCGCCGCTGTCCGGGCCGAACTCCTCGCTGGTCGGCCGTCACCAGTGGTGGACCCCCGCGTACCTGCGCAGCGTCGCGCGGCGCGTCGACCAGATGGCGGTCATGAGCTACGGCACCGGCCTGCCGGTACGGTCCCTGTACGGCGGATACGTGCGCCGGCAGACCGAGCTGGCGCTGCGCGCGGTGCCGGAGCGTACGGACCTGCTGATGGGGCTGCCCGCCTTCCACACCGGCGATCTCGGGAAACATGAGGCGGCGGAGACCGTGGGGGCGGCGATTCGTGGAGTACGGCTCGCGCTCGGCCATGATTCACGGCAGAGCATCGGAGTCGCGATGTACGTCGATGACGCCGCGACCGAGGACGACTGGTCGGCCTACCGGCGGGATTGGGGTGGAAGATGAGCGACGAGGCCCCTGGATGCGTGACGATCCCCGTGCTGATCGTCGTGGTGCCGCTGCGGCTCCTCTGGGAGGTGCTGGTGGTGCTCGGGCGGTTCGTGTCGGTGTACCTCCTGAGGCCGCTCGGCCGGCTGCTGTACACGGTGTTCGTGCGGCCTCTGGTGTGGGCGATCCACATCCTGGTGTTCGTCCCGCTGCGATGGCTGCTGGTGTCGGTGGTCCGGCCGATCGGCCGGTTCGTCGTGCGGTACCTGCTCCGGCCGGTCGTGATCGCGATCGCGCGGGTGCTGGAGTGGGTCCTGGTGCCGGTCTTCTTCGTCGCACGGTGGATCGGGCGCGGGCTCGCCGTCCTGTGGCGGACCGTACTCCGGCCGATGCTGGCCGTGCTGGGGCGGATACTCCTGGCGCTGGGGCGGGTATTGCTGGTCCTCGCGCGCGTGCTGGCCGAGGCCTGGCACCTGGCCGGTCTCGTGCTGTACCACGTGCTGGTGCGGCCCGTCGCGTGGCTGTGGCGTGCCCTGGTGAGCCCGGTGCTGCGCGCGATCCGGCGCGCCTGGCGTTTCGCGGTCTCCCCGGTGCTCCGATGGGTGCGTACGCGCGCGTGGGAACCGGCTCGCGCGGTGGCACGTTCGGTCTCTCGGGCACTGGGAGTGGATTCACGAGGCCGGTGACCCCGTAGTCTTAGAGCAAAGACTTTTATCCCTGGCACGAGTAGGAAGGACCGAAACCCTGGCACCCATGCCGGAGGGCCCGGCGCCGGCCCCCGTGAGTCAGCGTCTGCGCGTGCGTTACGCGAAGCGCGGCAGACTGCGGTTCACCAGCCACCGTGACATCTCCCGGGCCGTGGAACGCGCCGTACGGCGCGCCGGGATCCCGGTGGCCTTCAGCGCCGGATTCACCCCGCATCCCAAGATTTCGTACGCGGGTGCGGCGGCTACGGGTGTCGCCAGTGAGGCGGAATATCTCGAAATCGGGCTTACCGCGCCCTGTGATCCGGACCAGGTACGCATCGGACTCGACGACGCACTACCCGAGGGCCTTGACGTCCTCGATGCCGTCGAGGCCGGACCCGGCGCCCTGGCCGATCGGTTGGAGGCGTCCTGCTGGCTCGTGCGCCTCGACGGTGTCACCGTCGACGTCGCCGAGGCTGCCGTACGCGCCTTCATGGCCGCCACCGAGATCGAGGTCGAACGCCTTACGAAGAAGGGGCGCCGCCGCTTCGACGCACGTAACGCGGTGATCGCGTGCGAGCTCGACCGGCGTGCCACCGAGGAGGCAGGTGCCTCATGTGCCATACTTCGAATAGTTGTTCGGCACATGACGCCCGCCGTACGACCTGACGACGTCCTCGCCGGACTTCGCCAGGTGGCCGACCTCGCGCCGCCGTCACCACCGTTGGTGACGAGGCTGGCGCAGGGGCCACTCGGCGAGACCACCGGAGAGCTCACCGACCCGCTGGCCCCCGACCGGCAGACCGCACCGGCAGGAAAGCTTGCCGCCGCGACCGCGGACGCCGTAGGGATTGCGGAGTCGGACGCCGTCAGCGCCCAGCCGTAGGAGAGGGCCCCATGCGACGCATGGCTTCTCACCGGCGACCGGGCGCGCCCCTGATGACTTTGTCGGCAGGACCCGCCAGGGCCCGGCCGGCGCCAACGAGAAATGGAGCGCTCCTGTGCGGCGCGCCCTTGACGGGTAGCGCCCGGGAGCCTGACGGGAGACAGCCCGCATGCTTGATAACGAGATCGGTGACGCCACCGGCGGCACCGACAACACCGGCGATGAATCCACGCAGGAGACCAAGAAGGCGCCGCGCGCGCGCCGGGCTAGCCGCCCGGCCGGCCCGCCTCCCGAGCCCGTAGAGGACACGACCCCGCGCAGGCCGAAGACGGTACCGGCCGCGGAGTCGAAGTCCGAGGAGCCCAAGGCCGCCGAGCCCAAGGCCGCCGAGACCAAGGCGGCTGAGCCCAAGGCCATCGCGGCCAAGGCCGCCGCGCCGAAGGCCATCGCGGCCAAGGCCGGCGAGACCCGAGGCCGGCGAGACCCAGGCCGGCGAGACCCAGACGAAGCCGGCGCGCGCGACGCGCAGCCGCCGATCCGCCGCCACCAAGGCCGAGAAGGCCGACACGCCCGAGCCCGCGACCAGGGCGGACGAGCCGAAGGCCGCCCAGCGGTCCGCGACCGTCGCGCCGTCGAGCGCGACGCCGGACGTGCCCGAGGCGGCGTTCCAGCCGCCGATGGTCGTCTTCCAGCCGCCGCAGATCCCGGACGCGCCCAAGAGCAAGCCGAAGACCGACGGCGCGGCCAAGCCCAAGGCCGACGCGCCCAAGGACGAGGCGAAGGCCAAGACCGTCCAGGCCAAGACCGCGGCGCCCGCCAAGGCCGAGGAGTCCGACGAGGACCTCGCCGACGACGATGACGGCACCGACAAGAACGGCCGCCGCCGGCGCCGTCGCGGCGGCCGTGGCCGAGGCAAGGCCCGTGACGGCCAGGAGTTCGACGAGACCGGCAAGGACACCGACGAGGGCGACCAGCAGCGTCAGTCCTCCGGTGACGAGTCCGACGACGAGTCCGACGACGACACCGACGAGAACGGCTCGACGCGCCGTCGCCGCCGTCGCCGCCGTCGCGCCACCGGTGCCGACGGCGAGGACCTCGCGGCCGACGACCCGCCCAACACGGTCGTGCACGTGCGCGAGCCGCGTGCGGTCGAGGACGAGGTGCAGTCGGTCAAGGGCTCGACCCGGCTCGAGGCCAAGAAGCAGCGCCGCCGCGAGGGCCGCGAGCAGGGCCGTCGCCGTCCGCCGATCGTCACCGAGTCGGAGTTCCTGGCGCGCCGCGAGTCCGTCGACCGCGTGATGGTGATCCGCTCGGAGGGCGAGCGGACCCAGATCGGCGTGCTGGAGGACGACGTCCTGGTCGAGCACTACGTCGACCGTTCGAGCCACCAGTCCTACGTCGGCAACGTCTACCTGGGCAAGGTGCAGAACGTCCTGCCCTCGATGGAGGCGGCGTTCGTCGACATCGGCAAGGGCCGCAACGCCGTGCTGTACGCCGGTGAGGTCAACTGGGACCTCGCGGGCCTGGAGGGACAGCCGCGCCGCATCGAGTCGGCGCTCAAGTCCGGCCAGTCGGTGCTGGTGCAGGTGACCAAGGACCCGCTCGGGCACAAGGGCGCCCGGCTGACCAGCCAGATCTCGCTGCCCGGCCGTTACCTCGTGTACGTCCCGGACGGCTCGATGACCGGCATCAGCCGCAAGCTGCCCGACAAGGAGCGCACGCGCCTCAAGCAGATCCTCAAGAAGGTCATGCCGGAGAACGCCGGTGTGATCGTGCGGACCGCCGCCGAGGGCGCCGCCGAGGAGGAACTGGCGCGCGACGTGTCGCGCCTGGCCGCGCAGTGGGAGAACATCAAGCGTCAGTCGAAGACGGCGAGCGCGCCCACGATGCTGTACGGCGAGCCCGACCTGACGATCCGCGTCGTCCGCGACATCTTCAACGAGGACTTCGGCAAGCTCGCCGTCCAGGGCGAGGACGCCTGGGACATGGTCGAGGAGTACGTCGGCCACGTCGCGCCGCACCTGGCCGACCGGCTCGTCCGCTGGAACGACGATGATGACGCCTTCTCGAACTACCGGGTCGACGAGCAGATCGCCAAGGCCATGGAGCGCAAGGTATGGCTGCCCAGCGGAGGCTCGCTGGTCATCGACCGCACCGAGGCGATGACGGTCGTCGACGTCAACACCGGCAAGTTCACCGGCCAGGGTGGCAACCTCGAGGAGACGGTCACCCGTAACAACCTCGAGGCCGCCGAGGAGATCGTTCACCAGCTGCGGCTGCGCGACATCGGCGGCATCATCGTGATCGACTTCATCGACATGGTGCTCGAGAGCAACCGCGAGCTGGTGCTGCGCCGGATGCTGGAGTGCCTGGCACGCGACCGTACGAAGCACCAGGTGGCCGAGGTGACGTCGCTGGGTCTGGTCCAGATGACCCGTAAGCGCGTCGGTGGCGGCCTGCTGGAGTCCTTCTCCGAGCCGTGTGAGTGCTGCAACGGCCGTGGCATCCACGTCACGCTGTCGCCGGTCGAGCCCAAGCCGGACAAGGCCGCGGGCCCGAGCCGCCGTAAGCGCCGCAAGGGCGACATCGAGAAGGCCGTCGAGGACAAGATCGCTAAGTCGGAGCGCGGCAAGGCCGGCGCCAAGACGGAGACCGCCGAGGAGCCCTCCGCGAACGGCAACGGCAACGGCCCCGAGCCGGAGGCCCCCGAGGTCGAGGAGGCGTCCACCGAGGCGCCGGCGGCCGAGAACGAGCAGGTCGACGGCGAGACGCCGTCGATCAGCCGGCGACGGCGCTCGCGGCGTTCCCCGCGGGCGAAGTCGGAGGCCACGGCGGACTGACGACCGCTTCTGGGCCGTGGTCAGGGATGATCACGGCCCGAAACGGCGGCCGGTTCGACCTTAGGGCACCGGATCCGGTACCCTGAATATCCGGCGTTTTACCGCGCCGTTGTTAGCGCGCCTGGTGCCCTCTCAGCATGTTGGGTGCCACGCAGCAGCTTCCGAAATGAGCTTTGTTCGGTTAGTCGTGCCCGAGGCACGCAAAGGAAAGGTTCCGCGGTGTACGCGATCGTCCGTTGCGGCGGCAGGCAGGAGAAGGTGGCCGTTGACGACGTGCTCACCGTCGACAAGGTGGCTGGTGAGGTCGGTTCGACGGTGACGCTGTCGGCCGTGCTCGTCGTCGATGGCGACAGCGTGGTCAGCGCTCCCGCCGACGTGGCCAAGTACGAGGTCACCGCCGAGATTCTCGGTGCGGCCAAGGGCCCGAAGATCAACATCATGCACTACCGGAACAAGACCGGGTACAAGCGGCGTATGGGTCACCGTCAGCCGTACACCCAGGTCAAGGTGACCGGTATCAAGGCCGGAAAGTAAGGGGCGTAGAACATGGCACACAAGAAGGGCGCCTCGTCCAGCCGTAACGGCCGTGACTCCAATGCCCAGCGACTCGGTGTGAAGCGTTTCGGCGGCCAGGTCGTCAACGCCGGCGAGATCATCGTCCGCCAGCGCGGCACGCACTTCCACCCGGGTCCGGGCGTCGGGAAGGGCAAGGACGACACGCTGTTCGCGCTCGTCGCGGGCGCGGTGGAGTTCTGCCGCTACCGCGGTCGTCGCGCCGTGAGCATCGTCCCTCCGGCGGAATAGTCCGCCGACGCGACAAGCCAAGACGAGGGCGGACCGAGTCATTCGGTCCGCCCTCGTCGCTTTCTGAAAGAAGTGGGCGATCATGCCGGAATCCCAGCCGGGTACTACGGGCCGCAACCACGCACGCGGCACGGGCGCGCAGTTCATCGACCGCGTCGTGCTGCACGTGCAGGCCGGTAACGGCGGTAACGGCTGCGCCTCTGTTCACCGGGAGAAGTTCAAGCCGCTCGGCGGGCCCGACGGCGGCAACGGCGGGCGCGGCGGCGACGTCACCCTCGAGGTCGACGTGAACACCGCCAGCCTGCTCGACTACCACAACCGGCCGCGCCGCAAGGCGACCGGCGGCAAGCAGGGCCAGGGCTCGAACAAGAGCGGCGCCAACGGCGAGGACCTCGTCCTGACCGTGCCGGACGGCACCGTCGTCAAGACCCGCGACGGCGAGGTGCTGGCCGACCTCGTGGGCTTCGGCACCCGGTTCGTCGTCGCGCAGGGCGGCCACGGCGGGCTCGGCAACGCCGCGCTCGCCAACTCGCGGCGCAAGGCGCCGGGGTTCGCGCTGCTCGGCGAGCCCGGCGACGATCTCGAGGTCGTCCTGGAGCTGAAGACCGTCGCCGACGTCGCGCTGGTCGGCTTCCCCAGCGCGGGCAAGTCCTCGCTGATCGCGGCGATGTCGGCCGCCAAGCCCAAGATCGCGGACTACCCGTTCACGACGCTCGTGCCCAACCTGGGCGTGGTCAGCGCCGGTGACGCCGTCTACACGGTCGCCGACGTCCCCGGCCTCATCGAGGGCGCGAGCCACGGCCGCGGCCTCGGCCTGGAGTTCCTGCGCCACATCGAGCGCGCCTCCACGCTCGTGCACGTCCTGGACTGCGCCACGATGGAGCCGGGACGCGACCCGATCTCCGACTTCGAGGTGATCGAGGGCGAGCTGTCCGCGTACGAGGAGCTGGGCGACCAGCCGCTGACCGACCGTCCGCGCCTCATCGTGCTCAACAAGGTAGACGTGCCGGAGGGGCGCGAGCTCGCCGAGCTCGTACGCCCGGAGTTCGAGGCGCGCGGGCTGGCCGTGTTCGAGGTGTCGGCCGCCACCCGTGAGGGCCTGCGAGAGCTGAGCTTCGCGATGGCCGAGATGGTCGCGGAGTTCCGCGCGTCCAAGCCGGTCGAGGAGCCCACGCGGATCGTCATCCGCCCGGCCCCGGTCGGCGGCGCGGACTTCGAGGTACGGCTTCTCGGCGACGGCAGCTACCTGATCACCGGGGACAAGCCGGTGCGCTGGCTGCGCCAGACCGACTTCACCAACGACGAGGCGGTCGGCTACCTCGCGGACCGGCTCGCGCGGCTCGGGGTCGAGGACCGTCTCGGCGCCCTCGGCGCGGAGCCGGGCGCGACCGTGCTCATCGGCACCGAGGAAGAGTCGATCGTCTTCGACTGGGAGCCGGAGGTCCTCGCGGGCTCCGAGGCGAACCTCGGCCGCCGTGGCACCGACCGGAGGCTGGACGGCCGTTGATGCACGTCGCCGTGGTTCATCGGACCCCCCGGCTCACAGGGGGGTCTCGATGCGCACGGCGATAGCGGAGGCCCGGCGCGTCGTCGTCAAGGCCGGATCCTCCTCGCTGACCACGCCGGACGGCGCGATCGACACCACGCGGATCGACGCGCTCGTCGACGTGCTCGCCGGGCCGGGCCGTGGGCAGGGCCGTTCGGTGGTGTTCGTCTCCTCCGGCGCGATCGCCGCCGGGATCGGGCCGCTCGGCCTGCCGGCGCGCCCGCGTGACCTGGCCGCCCAGCAGGCGGCGGCGAGCGTCGGGCAGGGACTGCTCGTCGCGCGCTACACCACGTCGTTCGCCCGCCACGGCCTGCGCGTCGGGCAGGTGCTGCTTACCGCGGACGACATGATGCGCCGCGCGCACCACCGCAACGCCCAGCGCACCCTCGAACAGCTCCTCGCCTTCGGCATCGTGCCGATCGTCAACGAGAACGACACGGTCGCCACCGACGAGATCCGCTTCGGTGACAACGACCGGCTCGCCGCGCTCGTCGCCCACCTGATCCGCGCGGACGCGCTGATCCTGCTGTCCGACGTCGACGCGCTCTACACCGGCGACCCGCGAAAGCCCGGCGCCCGGCGCATCGAGCACGTCCGCGGCCCCGCGGACCTGGAGGGCGTACGCCTTGGCGGTTCGGGGCGCGTCGGCACCGGTGGCATGGTCACCAAGGTCGAGGCGGCCCGCATCGCGGGCGTCCCGGTCGTGCTCACCGACGCAGACTCCGCCGCCGAGGCCCTGGCGGGCGGCGACGTCGGCACGTACTTCCACCCGTCCGGCGCCCGGCCTTCCTCGCGGCGGCTGTGGCTGGCGCACGCCACGACGGGTCAGGGCCGCCTGAAGCTCGACCCGGGCGCGGTGGAGGCGGTGCTCCGGCGCGGCAAGTCGCTGCTGCCGGCCGGCGTCACCGGTGTCGAGGGCGACTTCAACGCCGGCGACCCCGTCGACGTGTGCGACGAGCAGGGCGGCCTGGTCGCGCGCGGCCTGGTCAACTACGACGCGGGCGAGATACCCGACCTGATGGGCCGTTCGACGCGCTGGCTGGCGCGAGAGCTCGGCCCGGAGTACGAACGCGAGATCATCCACCGTGACGACCTGGTTGTCCTCGCTGACCTGGGATGATGGCACGGTGAAGGGCGCAAGAGGAGGAAACGTGGGCACCCAGGAGCAGGTATACGACGTGGCGCGCCGGGCCCGTGAGGCGGCCTCCGAGCTCGCCCCGCTGTCGCGCCGGGTCAAGGACGCCGCGCTGCACGCCATCGCCGACGCCCTCGAGGCGCGGGCGCCCGAGATCGTCGAGGCCAACGCCGCCGACGTCGAGCGGGCCCGCGAGGCCGGCACCTCCGCGTACATGATCGACCGGCTGAGCCTGTCGACGGAGCGCGTCGCGGCCATCGCCGCCGCCGTACGCCACGTGGCGTCGTTGCCCGACCCGGTGGGGGAGTCCGTCCGCGGCTACACGCTGCCGAACGGCCTGGAGCTGCGGCAGGTACGCGTACCGCTCGGCGTCGTCGGGATCATCTACGAGGGACGGCCCAACGTCACCGTCGACGCCGCCGCGCTCACGCTGAAGAGTGGCAACGCGGTGCTGCTGCGCGGCTCCTCCTCCGCGTACGACTCCAACACGGCGCTGGTCGAGGTCATGCGCTCGGCGCTGACGGACGTGCCCAAGGACGCGGTGCAGCTCGTACCGGGACGGGACCGCGACTCGGTCAAGCACCTGATGCGCGCTCGCGGCCTGGTCGACGTGCTGATCCCGCGGGGCGGGGCCGCACTGATCAACTCGGTGGTCGAGGAGTCGACGGTGCCGGTGATCGAGACGGGCGTCGGCAACTGCCACGTCTACGTCGACGCGGACGCCGACATCGACATGGCGGTGGACATCCTCGTGGACGCCAAGACTCAGCGCCCGTCGGTGTGCAACGCCGCCGAGACGGTGCTGGTGCACCGGGACGCCGCCGCGGAGTTCCTGCCGCGTGCCCTGAGCGCGCTGCACGCCAAGGGCGTGACCGTGCACGGCGACGCGGCGGTCCGCGCGTACTCCGGCGACGTGGTCGAGGCGACCGAGGAGGACTGGGGCACCGAGTACCTGTCCCTGGACATCGCCGCGGGGGTCGTCGGCTCGCTCGAGGACGCCGTCGCCCACATCCGCCGCCACGGCTCCGGCCACACCGAGGCGATCGTCACGACGTCCCAGCCGGCAGCGCGGAGGTTCGTCTCGCTCGTCGACTCCGCGGCGGTCATGGTGAACGCCTCGACGCGGTTCACCGACGGCGAGGAGTTCGGGTTCGGCGCCGAGATCGGCATCTCCACGCAGAAGCTCCACGCGCGCGGGCCGATGGGCCTGACGGAGCTGACCTCCACCAAGTACATCGTGACCGGCGAAGGCCAGCTGAAGACCTCCTGAAAGGCGAAACCCCGTTGTGAGGGGAGCGACCCCTCACAACGGGGTGGTACGCCCCGCGCCTCCGGCGGGCCGACGCGGAGCGTAGGGGAGACCGCCCTAGTGGACGGTCAGGTCAGCGGACTTGTCACCGGCGACGACCTTGTACGCGCCGGGCATGACCGACCGTACGCTCGAGCCGTTGATGTCGCCCTGCGTCACGGCGAGGCGCGACAGCGGGAAGGACAGCGAGACGGTCGTCGACTGGCCGGCCTTGAGCGACACGCGGGTGTAGGCGACGAGGCGGTTCGGCGGGACCACGATGCTGCTCACCGGCTGCTGGGCGAAGACCGGCACGACCATGTCGCCGTCCTTGGACCCGGTGTCGGCGACCTTCACCGTCACCTTGGCCGTGCTGCCCGAGCGGGAGACCGCGACGTCCTGCACCGCGTACGTGGTGTAGGACAGGCCGGCTCCGAAGGCGAACTGCGGGTCGTACGCCGAGCTGTCGCCGCTGTTGGTGCCCGGCAGCTGCTGGTAGAACATCGGCTCGTCGCCGGCCTTCTTCGGCCACGACACCGGGAGGCGTCCGCTCGGGTTGGCCTTGCCGAACAGCACGTCGGCGACCGCGGTGCCGCCCTCACTGCCGGGCAGCCACGCCATGAGCAGCTGCTTGGCGTCGGCGGCCTTGCCCAGCGCCAGCGGGCGCCCGGCCACGACCACCACGATCACCGGCTTGCCGGTCGCCTGGAGGCGGTCCACGAGGTCCTGCTGGTCGGCGGACAGCTCGGGCTGCTCGTTGTCGTTGACGCCCTCGGCGCCGGGCTTCTCGCCCACGACCACGATCGTCGCGTCGGCCTTCTTGGCCTGGTCGACGGCGTCATCGGGGTCCTTGACCAGCTTGGCGTTGTCGCCGATGACGTTCTTGATGCCCTGGTAGACCGTGACACCCGGGTCGGTGACGCCGTCCGGGATGCCCTGCCACTGGATGGTCCAGCCGCCGTCCTGGTTCGGGATCGAGTCGGCGCTCGTACCGGTCACGACGACCTTGCCGGTGCCGGTCGACAGGGGGAGCACGCCGCCGTCGTTCTTGAGCAGCGTCTGCGACTCGGTGGCGGCCTTGACCGCGAGGTCCTTGTCGGCGCCCAGCGCGATGCCGTCGGCCTTCGACGCGTCCACGTACGGGTGGTCGAACAGCCCGAGGTCGAACTTCTGGGTGAGGATGCGGGCCACGGCCTCGTCGATGCGGCGCTTGGAGACCTTGCCGCTCTTCACGTCGTCCAGCAGGCCCTGCACGAAGCCTTCCACGCTGCCCGGCGGCAACATGCCCATGTCGACGCCCGCGTTGACCGCGATGGCCACCGCGCCCGCGTAGCTGTCACTGAGGTGGTAGGCGGTCTGCAGGCTCTTCACGTCGTCCCAGTCGCTGACGACGACGCCCTTGAAGCCCCACTGGCGCCGCAGCAGGTCCGTGAGCAGGTAGTGCGAGGCGTGCGCGGGGATCCCGTTGACCGACCCGGAGTTGACCATCAGCGTGTCGGCGCCGGCGTCGACCGCCGCCTTGTACGCGGGCAGGAACGTGTCCTGGAAGTAGCGCGTGTCCAGGTGCGCCTCGGTACGGTCGTGGCCCGCGAACGGCTGGGAGTAGCCGCCGAAGTGCTTCACCGTCGCGCTGACCTGTCCGGACTTCTGCAGGCCCTGGATGTTGCCGGCGCCCAGCGAACCGGCCAGGTACGGGTCCTCGGAGTAGGTCTCGTAGTAGCGGCCCCAGCGGGTGTCACGCGAGATGTCCTCGACGGGCGCGAAGTCCCACTGCGGGCCGGTCGCCTTGACCGCACGCGCGGTGGACTCGCCCATCGCCTCGGAGACCTGCGGGTCCCAGGTCGCGCCGATGCCGACCTGCTGAGGGAACTTCGTCGTGCCGAGCACGTTGTTGTGCCCGTGCACGGCGTCCACGCCGTAGACGATCGGGATGTGCAGCCGCGAATGGTCGATCGCGTATTTCTGCACGGTGTTGACCATGTCGGCCCAGTCCTTGGGGGTGTTCGTCGGCGGCGTCTCACCTCCGCCGGACAGCACCGAGCCGACCTTCAGGTCACCAAGGATGTGCTGCATGCACGAATCGACGAGTGCCCCGCCCGCCCACTGGCAGTCGCCCTGCATGTTCAGCACGGCGGGCTGGGCCATCTGCCCGACCTTCTCTTCGAGCGTCATGCGTTTCAGCAGGTCCGCCACTCGGGCGGCAACGCTCGCGTGAGGGTCGCGGTATCCGGACTGCGCGCCGGCGCCTGTCGCGGTCAGCGCCAGGCCTGACACGGTGAGAGTGGCGGCCACCCCGATGCGGGCGGCCTTGATCCTCAATCTCATGGGGCATGCTCCAGGCGGGATCAGTAAGGGCGAGCCTTGTGATCAAAGACCCAACCTGGAGATCGAATCAAGATGTGAACGTAAAAGTGGCCACAGTCTGCCACTTATGTTCATTAACTAAACAATTTCCCACGTTTGCAGGACGAGTGCCAATGCGCCCAGAACCTCCGCGCGGTCGCCCAGCACGCCCGGCACGATCTCCAGCAGGTCGGCGGCACTGGAGATCGCCGAACGGCGTACGGCCTCGGCCATCGGCTCGAGCAGTAGCGCGCCGGCGCGGCCGAGGCCGCCGCCCACCACCACACGGGTCGGGTTGAGCAGGTTGCACAGGCTCGCGACGCCCGCGCCGACGTAGCGCCCCGCGTCGCCGACCGCGCGGCGGCACGGCGCGTCACCGGCCAGCGCCAGCTCCACGATGCGGGCGGTCGTCAGCCCGTCGCCGTGCGCCGGTCGCAGCAGGTCGGCGAGGTAACGCCCGCCCGCGTACGTCTCCAGGCAGCCGCGGTTTCCGCAGCGGCACATCGGCCCGTTCTCGTTCAGCGTGAGGTGGCCGAGCTCGCCGGCCGTACCGCCCGGACCGCGGTAGACCCGGCCGCCGATGACGATGCCCGCGCCGACGCCGGACCCGATCTTGATGTACGCGGCGTCGGTGTGCCCGCACGCCGCGCCCCACGTCACCTCCGCCAGCGCGCCGAGGTTCGCGTCGTTGTCGACGTGCACCGGCCGGCCGAGCCGCCGCCGCGCCTCGTCGGCGGCGCGGATCCCCGCCCAGCCCGGCAGAATCGTGCTGGAGCCCATCGTGTCGCTGACGGTGTCGACCGGTCCCGGCACACCGAGCCCGATCCCGAGCACGTCCGCCCGCGTCGCGCCCGCCTCGGCGAGCAGCCGGTCCATCAGCCGCTCGGCCGCCGCCAGCCCGTCCGCCGCCGACGAGCCCACGTCGAGCGGCATCGCCTCCTCGGCGACCACCTCACGCGCGAGGTTGCCGACCGCGACCCGCAGATGGGAGTGGCCGAAGTCGACACCGATCGCCAGCCCGCCGCCGGGCGCCAATGACACCGCGCGGGCCCGCCGGCCACCGGCCGACGTGGCCGTCACGACCAGCAGCCCACCCGCCGTCAGCTCCCGCACGATGTTCGACACGGTCGCGCGCGACAGCCCGGTGCTACGCGCGATATCGGCCTGCGACGGCGCCCCGGCCTCACGTACGGCCTGGATCACCCGCCTCTGATTGGCCTCCCGCAGCGACGTCTGCGAGCCTGGCGTCGTCATCAGTGCCCCCAAGCACGGTCGCCGCGTTCAACAAGTGAACTACAGGTTACGTGTTCGGCGCTCGGACCTGATCACACGATCACTCGGGCTTCTCGCGGGGGAGCCGGTCAGCGTCCCTCCAACTCGGCCCGCTTGCGCTTCAGCTCCTCCAGCGCCGCCTGAGGATCCGCCGCGATGCGAGCCTCCAGCTCACGATCCTCCTCGGCTCGTGCCCGTACCTTCTCCGGATCGGGAGGTGTGGTGAATCCGATCGGCTCGATCTCGAACAGCCAGCGAAGCCGCATGCCCACCTTGGCGCGGACGATGTCACCGTCGGGGTACTTGGATTTTTCGGCGGAGATCAGGAAGTCGATCACTGGGCGGGAGTAGTACTTCCGGAGGCCGGAAACCTCGGGACCTCGAAAGATGGTCTCGTTCCCTGTGTCATCCGCGATCGTGATCCGGTATCCGTACCGCTTTGGGAAGGGCCCGCCCCCCTTGACCAGCCGCCACTCGCATCCGACCATCCTGCCCTCAACGGTCCGGGGGCGCCGCAGGTCGAAGACCGGCATGCCGCAGAACACGGTGCTTACCAGGATCAGAAACACAAAGAACGGTAAGTACCGCACAGTCCCCGGGTTGGTGTGGAACGGGTCCACCACGTCCCCGACGAGGCCGAAGATCCCAAAGAAGCCTGGGGCCGTCCAAGTCCAGAAGAACTGCCGCGGGCTGCAGTCCGCGGCCCCCAGGTGGATGAGGAGCCACAGCCAGAGTCGTTGCTTCAGGTGCTTTGTGTTCACGTCACTCCGCCATCTCTGCTCGCCGCCGTCTCACCCGGTCAGCGGCGGTTGAACTCCTGGGTGGCCTCGGCCAGCCTCCGCTGCACGCGTTCCATCTCGCTCCGCGCGTCCAGCGCGGAGCGTTCGAACGAGGCGAGCGCCTCCTTGACCTGTTCCCGCGACGCCTGGGGATCGAATTTCCCGCCGCCCATCACGCCCTGAATCTCTTCCTGGGACTTGCCACGCAGGTCGGCCATCGCGTCGGCGACCACCTTGGTGATCGCCTCGGCGAGCTCTTCGGAGGCCATCCGCATCGCGCGCGGGTCGATGGTCAGCTTCCGGAGCCCGGTCGCGTTGTCGGTCTCCGCGCGGACGCGGCCGTCCTCGGACTCGGCGGTTCCGACGAGCGACGCGAGCCGCTCCTGCAACTCGCTGACACGGGTCAGCCGGCTCTTGGCATCGCGCAGCGTGTCGTCGATCGCGCCGCTCCGCAGGAAGTCGCTGCTCTCGGACATGTGTTTCCTCGTCTATCGGGGCTCAGCGGTTGAGGATGCTGTCGATCCAGCTGCTCGTCGTCTCTTTGCTCTTCTTGCCGACTTCGTCGCCGCCGTGCTGGCCGAGGTACTCGCCGGTCTTCTCCGCGGCCTTCTTGACGACGCCGTGCTCGACGCCGTCGACCCCTGCCTGGACCGCCTCCTCCGCCGCCTTCGCCGCGCCCTTGGACCCTGCGGCCTTGGCCGCCGCCGTACCGGCCTCCTTCGCGGCCTCGGCCAGGTCCTTACCGGCGAACCGGCCTAGCAGCTTGCCCGCGCCCACCTCGGACCCCTTGCCGAGGGCAGCGGACAGGGCGATCTCGGGGGCGGCGACGGCGACGCCCTTGAGGGTGTCGCCCACGACGTTGTTGTTGCCCTCGCCCGCCTGGATGGCCTCGTGGAGGATCTCGCCTGCGGCGAAGACGATCGCGGCGACCTTGCCGACCGTCTTGAGGATGCCGTTGCCGGTCTCTAGGTTCTCGGCGAACTCGACGGCCATGGCGTTCGCCTCGGCGATGATGGCTTCGGCGGGGCCGAGGAGGCCGACGCCGGTCGACTCGGCGATGACGATCGAGACGAACTGCGCGAACAGCATGCCCCCGATGACGGTGGCGGCGGTGTCGAAGGCCGCGATGGCGGCGCCGCAGGCGACGAGGGTGAGGGCCACGCCGTCCGTGAAGACCCGGAGGGTCTCGAGCTGTGTGCCGAGTTCCTCGATCTTCTTGTTGAACGCCTCGCGGTCCTCGCTGGTCCAGGCGTCAGAGGGGATCGCGTCGGTGACTTCCTTGAGCTTCTGCTTGGCCGCGTCGACGCCGGCGCCGACCTGGGTCCACGTCAGCGCGGCGTCGCCGAGGCCGCCGGGGAGGGCGCATCCTTCGATCATCTGGGTGAGGCACAGGCCGGCGGTCGGGATCTCCATCATGGAGATCCCGGTCAGTGCGAGGGCGACGGGGGGAAGGGCATCGGCCACGTTAAGAACGGCAGAGGCTCCCTGGGCGACCGAGGTCTCGGCGGACATGAGCGAGGTGATCCTCTCTATAGGGGAGTCAGGCCTTCTTGACCGTGCTCTTCTCCTCGGCTTCCTTCCAGTTCTTGCCGGTGATGTGGAGCTTTTCCCCGATGTCTTCCTTGATCGTCTTTTCGCCGAAGCTCTCGATGTTCTGAATCGTCACCTGCTTGCAGGCGGCGTGCGCATAGTCCGCGTTGGAGAAGTTCGAGCCCCAGTTGAAGAACTCGGTCTTGGCCTCCTCGACGAGCTCGGCGGCCTGCTTGAGAGGCTCGCACACCTCTTCTGTGAGAATATCGGCGAGTTTCTGGATCGTTTCCGGTTCGAGCCGGATCTCATCACCCACGGCGCATCCCCTCGTGCGACATTAATGAGCCCCTTGTGCACCTAGAACGGCGCAAATGCCGAAATTTTAGTTGACAAGGGAGGGTTGCCGTCTGGCAGTGGTAAATCCCGAAGCGCACATTGCCAAATCTTTGGGCGCACTTTACGTTCTATTGACCAAGTCCGAGACGCACGAAGCCCCGCCCGGAGACCTCTCCGAACGGGGCGGACATACTGCGACGGTCAGGAGTCGCGGTTCGGGGGGTCTCCGGGGCGGCCGAAGCGGGAGAAGATCTTCTCGCCGACGTTGACCGCGCCCTCGGCGGCGCCCTTGACGACGCCGATGAACGGGTCCGAGCTGCTGTTCCAGGAGTCCCGGTACGACTTGGCGGCGTTCTTGATCTCTTCGGAGATCGAGGCGCTGGAGTCCCCGTCGCGGCGGGGGTAGTCGCCGGCGAGGATGCGGGTGTACTCGCCCGAGCCGGCCCAGCGGTCCATTTCGACGAAGCGCACCACCGCGTACGGGTGGGAGCGGGTCAGCAGGTTGAGGAACTTCAGGAGCCCGTCGCGTACGTCACCGGCGGCGTCGTACTCGCGGGCCTGGGCGCGGAAGGCCTCGGCGTCCATCTCGGTGAGGCGCGCGCCGCCGGCGAGCTTCATCAGGGCGCGCTTGGCGGCCTCGAGGTCCTGGCCGCCGAGCAGCCCGGCGCGGTCGGCGGACAGCTCGGACTTGCGCTGCCATTCGTTCAGGCCCATGAGGATCGCGGAGATGGCGATGTTGCCGAACGGCAGCCAGGCCAGGCGCGCGCCCAGGTTGGTGAGGATCATCGCCATGGTCCGGTAGACCGCGTGGCCCGACAGGACGTGGCCGACCTCGTGGGCGACGACGAACCGCAGCTCCTCGTCGTCCAGCAGGTCGATCAGGCCGGTGTTGAGCACGATGAACGGGTGGTCCGTGCCGATGGCCATGGCGTTCGGCACCGGATCCTGGACGACGTACAGCTCCGGGACCTCGGGCAGGTCGAGGATGTAGGCGCTGTCACGCACCATGTCGTGGATGTTGCGGAACTGCCCCTCACCGGCGCGTACGCTCCCGCCGAGGAACATGAGCCGGATCGCGCGTTCGCTGAACAGCCCGGCCAGGCGCTTGAGGATGGTGTCGAACCCGGACAGTGACCGCAGGGCGACGAGCGCCGACCGATCCGCCGGGTGTTCGTAGGCCCGGGAGCTGATGCCCGGAAAGCGGGTGCGTGAGCGGTCAGGCGTATTGCTCGTCATGTCCGGCATGGTAATTCCGACGACTTCCCCGTCGCGATGGTTCCCCTTGCGCGACCAGGGGTCATGGCGGTCTACTCCGATCTATGTCCGAGTTGTACGGGCCCGAGCCCGCGGAGACGATGTCACGTGACGAGCTGGCCTCCGTGCAGGAGAGCCGCCTCCGCGGCGTGGTCGACAGGCTGATCGCGGCGGACGGCCTCCAGGCGGGCCGCCTGAGGGAGGCGGGCGTCCTCGCGGGCGCCGACGTCGCGCTCGCGGATCTGCCCCGGCTGCCTCGCACCACCAAGCAGGACCTGTGGGACGCCTACCCGTACGGGATGCTCGCGGTGCCGCGCGAGGAGGTCGTCGCGGTGCACGGTTCGAGCGGTTCGCGCGGGCGGCCGACGCTGGTCTCGTACACGCGTGGCGACCTGGAGCTGTGGGCGGCGATGTGCGCGCGGTCGCTGGTCTGCGCGGGCGCGGGGCCCGGCAGCGTGGTCCACAACGCGTACGGGTACGGCCTGTTCACCGGCGGCGTGGGCATCCACCAGGGCGCGATCGCGCTCGGCGTGACCGTCGTGCCGATGTCCGGCGGGATGACCGACCGTCAGGTACGGATGCTCGCCGACCTCAAGCCGGACATCTTGACCTGTACGCCCTCCTACGCCGTACGGCTCGGCGAGGCGGCGCGTGAGGCGGGCGTGGAGCTGTCGCTGAAGGCAGGGCTGTTCGGGTCCGAGCCGTGGTCGGAGGAGCTGCGGGGCCGGATCGAGGACCTGCTCGGGCTGGCGGCGCTCGACATCTACGGCCTCTCGGAGATCATCGGGCCGGGTGTGGCCACCGAGTGCCTCGAACGCGACGGCCTGCACGTCAACGAGGACCACTTCATCGTCGAGGCCCTCGACCCGGACGGCGCGCCCGTCCCGGAGGGCGTCCCGGGCGAGCTGGTGTTCACCACGCCCAGGCAGGCGATGCCGCTGCTGCGCTACCGGACCGGCGACATCGCCTCGCTCTCGTACGCCCCGTGCGCGTGCGGCCGCACGCTCGTACGGATGAGCAAGGTGCTCGGCCGCAGCGACGACATGCTCGTGATCCGCGGCGTCAACGTCTACCCGCGCGAGATCGAGGCCGTGCTGCTGCGGTACGCCTCGCCGCACTACCAGGTGGTCGTCGACCGGCGCGAGGCGATGGCGCGGCTCATCGTGGCGTGCGAGGAGGCCGAATCCGGCCTGGAATCCGCGCTCGCCGGCGAGCTGGGCCTGACCTGCGACGTACGGGTCCTGCCGTACGGGACGATCCCGCGCGTGGAGATCGGCAAGGCGGTGCGCGTGGTCACCTGGACCTCGGGCGAGCCGCCGATCCCCGGACTCTGACGACCGCCCCCACGCCGTACGGAGGGGCGGGCGTCACGGACCGTCCGATGCGGTGGTTAAGGTCGCGCCATGAGCACCGATGGGGGGCCGCGTCGCCTCGGGATCATGGGTGGCACGTTCGACCCCATTCATCACGGGCACCTGGTGGCCGCGAGCGAGGTCACGCACCTGTTCGCGCTGGATGAGGTCGTGTTCGTGCCGACCGGACGGCCGTGGATGAAGGAAGGGCGGCGTACGTCCTCGCCGGAGGACCGCTACCTGATGACGGTCATCGCGACCGCGTCGAACCCGCACTTCTCCGTCAGCCGGGTCGACGTCGAACGCCCGGGCCAGACGTTCACGATCGACACGTTGCGCGAGATGCGGGACATTCACGGGCCCTCGGTGGAGCTGTTCTTCATCACCGGCGCGGACGCGCTCGCGCAGATGTTGTCATGGCGTGACGCGGATGAGCTGTTCACGCTCGCACATTTCATAGGCTGTACCCGTCCGGGCCACCACCTGACCGACCCGGGACTCCCGGGCGGCGGCGTCAGCCTCGTGGAGGTGCCCGCGCTGGCCATCTCCTCGACCGAATGCCGGGAGCGGGTACGGGCCGGGGAACCGGTCTGGTACCTGGTGCCAGACGGAATCGTGCAATACATCAACAAACGAGGCCTTTATCGTGATGGCTGACGATGAAGTGCCGCAGGGAGGAACGCGACCTTACCGTGACCGCATCCGACAGGGCCGCCCAGCTGGTCCGCATCGCCGCCGAAGCCGCGGCCGAGAAGCTGGCTGAGAACATCATCGCGTACGACGTGAGCGAGCAACTCGTCATCACCGACGCCTTCGTCCTCTGCTCCGCCGCCAACGACCGGCAGGTGCGCTCGATCGTGGACGAGATCGAAAAGCGTCTGCGCGACGAGGCCGAGATCAAGCCCACCCGCCGCGAAGGCGAACGAGAAGGCCGCTGGGTTCTGCTCGACTACTCCGACATCATCGTGCACGTCCAGCACGAAGAGGACCGCGTCTACTACGCCCTCGAACGCCTCTGGAAGGACTGCCCGGAGATCGCGCTGCCCGAAGACATCAACGCTCACTCGGCGCAGCGCGTACGCGCCGGGGAGGGTCAGTGAGCCGCAAGATCGTCTTCTGGCGGCACGGACAGACGGCCTGGAACCTCGAACACCGCTTCCAAGGCGCCACGGACATCCCCCTCACCGAGGCCGGCACCGAGCAGGCCGAACGCGCAGCGCGGCTCCTCGCCGCGCTCAAGCCGACGGCCATCATCTCCTCGCCGCTCAGCCGCGCCGCCGACACCGCACGGGCACTCGCCGAGGTCACCGGCCTGACCATCACCCACGACGCCGACCTCACCGAACGCGGCGGCGGCGGCTGGGAAGGCCTCACCAACAAGGAGATCCGCGAGCGGTACCCCGAGGAGTACGTCACCTGGCAGCCCCCCGGCGGCGAAACCGCCGAAGAGGTCGCCAAACGCTTCAAAGGCGCCCTCGACCGCGCACTACCCCAGATCCCCGAAGACGGGCTGCTCGTCGTCGTCTCCCACGGCGCCGCCACCCGCATCGGCATGCTCCACATGCTCGGGTTCCCCGAAGAGCTCTGGGGCCGCTTCGGCGGCCTGTCCAACTGCTGCTGGTCCGTCATCGACGACGGCCGCAACGGCTGGCGCCTCGTCGAACACAACGCCGGAACCCTCCCCGAACCCGTCCTTAGCGACGACCGCGCCGCAGGTGAAGGCTGACCGATCTAACGATTACAGGTCTGGTCCCAAGGTCCGATACACTGGCTCCGCGCCGCAGGGAAACCTGCGGATGATGCGGGGCTATGGCGCAGTTGGTAGCGCGCCTCCATGGCATGGAGGAGGTCTGGGGTTCGAATCCCCATAGCTCCACTCGGACCCTGGGACCAGTGTGTTCGCGATCTTTGATCGCTTACCTTCTGGTCCTTCGTCATTTTTGCCCGGGGGAGACCCCCGGAGCCCCCATTCTGGGGGCTTCGCCCCCAGGACCCCGGCTCGGGCTTCGCCCATCGCTTCTGGTTCCGCCTCCGGGCGGTTCCTGGCTTTCCGTCTTCACCCGTTCCGCCTCCGGGCGGTTCCTGGCTCATCGCAACGTGCGCGGAGCGGTTCCCCGGCGCCACGTTGCGGTCTTCACCCGTTCCGCTTCCGGCGTACGGGGGTCGCTTTGGGGCTTCGCCCCTTGCTTTCCTTCCGCTTTCGGCCTGGTTCGCTTTCGACTGTTCGGGGGTGCTTTGGGGCTTCGCCCCTCGCCTCCGTTCCGTCTCTGGACGGTTCCTGGCTTTCCGTCGCCTTTGGTTCGGGGCCTCGTTCCTCGTCACTTTCCGCCTTGCGCTTCCCGGCGTTCCGGCTCCACGGGCTTCCGCCTCTAGTCGCCTTGGGCGGCTTTGCGCTTTGGGTTTCCCGGCCTGGGTTAGTGGCAATGCCGGTTAGTTAAGGCTTGTGGGCTGGTTGTCCAGGGGTTTGGTGGATCTTGGAGATATGAGAACGGAGATCCAGTAGAACGGGTGATCTTCTACCATCGTCCGTTTGACCTACTGGATCTCCGTTGGGTGTTGAGTCTGCCAGGTCTGCTGTGGCCTGCGCTATTGGTTCGGTCCGCCGTTCGGCGGCTGGGGTGTTCGCGCCTGGGCATCTGGGAGAGCTGACCCAGATTGTGCCGTTCGAGATGGTTGATGAGGTGCTGGCCGAGACACGGTCGGTGCAGCGGCGGGTGCGGCGGTTGCCGTCGCGGGTGGTGGTGTATCTGCTGCTGGCGGCGGGGTTGTTCGAGGGGCAGGGATTTCGGCAGGTGTGGGCGCGGCTGGTGTCGGGTCTGGACGGGCCGGGGTGGGCGCCGTCGTCGTCGGTGCTGGCCCAGGCTCGCCGCCGGGTAGGGGTCGCGCCGCTGCGGGCGTTGTTCTTGTTGCTGGCGGGTCCGCCTGCTGGGGCGGTGCGGTGGCGGGGTCTGCTGGTGTGTGCGATGGATGGCACCACGATGAGCGTCCCGGACAGCCCGGCCAATCTCGCGGCTTTTGGTCATCAGGCCGGCAGTCATGGCGGGTCGGGTTATCCGCTGGTCCGGCTGGTCGCGGTGGTCGCCTGCGGCACCCGCACCGTGCTGGGGGCGACGTTCGGGCGTTTCGCGACAGGGGAGACGACCTACGCGCCCGAGCTGTTCGGCTGCCTAAAGGCAGGGACGCTGCTGCTCGCGGACCGCAATTTCGCCGTCAAAGCCCTGGTGACGGCGATCGCCGGTCCAGATGGCTCCGGCGCGCACCTGCTGATCCGCTGCAAGAGCAATCGGCCGCTGCCCCGTCTTGAGACTCTGGCCGACCGATCGTGGCGTTCGGTGCTGGGCGGGGTGCCGATCCGGGTGATCGACGCCCAGATCGCCGTCACCCTGTCCGGCGGCGAGCACCGCATGGGCCACTACCGGCTGATCACCACCCTGCTCGATCCGCACCGCTACCCCGCGGTGGAGATCGTGAAGCTCTACCACCAGCGGTGGGAGATCGAGACGGCCTATCTGGAGTTGAAGTCCACCACGCTGGGCGGCCGTATCCTGCGCTCTCGCACCCCGCAAGGCGTCGACCAGGAGATCTACGCTCTGCTGGCCCTCTACCAGGCGTTGCGGCTGGCGATGACCGACGCCACAACCAGCGGCCGTGTCCGCGCCGACCGGGCCAGCTTCACCATCGCCCTGCTCGCCGCCCGTGACCAGGTCATCCACGCCGCCGGCGTCATCACCGGCACCACCATCGACCTGGTCGGACAGATCGGCCGGGCCGTCCTGGCCAACCCGCTTCCCGCCCGCCGTGACCGCAACTGCCCCCGCATCGTCAAACGAGCAATCTCCAAACACCGGGCAAAAGGCCAAGTCGACCGCACCAACCACCGGACGACCATCACCATCCACGTCCTCCCCGAACCCAAGTTGACAACCGCCCAACCCCCTTAACTAACCGGCATTGGGGTTAGTGGTGGGGGTATTTGGGGTGGTCTGGGGGCGGGGCTACGGGGAGGGTTCCGGCGGTTGGGCGGGGTTGGGTCGGGGTGCAGGGGATGGTGGCGTCGCCTAGTGGGGGGACGGCTGCGGTGATGGTGACGGCTCCGCCTCTTAGCTGGTCGGTTCCGGCTGCTCGGGGGGTCCAGTCGCCGGTCAGCGTGCCCGTTACTGGTTGGCGGGGGGCCACGGTGCCGCCTGCGCCGGTGAGTTGGAAGCTCGTCGTCTGGGCGCCGCTGACCTCGATGGTGGCCGTGGCTCGCCAGGAGGCGATGCTGATCGGCGATCGTAGGCCCAGGCCTGTGATGTGGAGGCGGAAGCGTACGGGCCTTCGGGCTACCGCGTGGTCCGGTATCGCGGTCAGTTCGGCGTTCACCAATACCGTTCTTGGGCCGAGTATCGGCACTGTGCAGACGTAGCCGGCTGAGAATCGCACCCCGTTCGGGGCTGCTGTGCCGTCTCGTATCGCTCCCGCGCTCGCCGGGGTGAGGCCGCCTAGGGCTGCCAGGGTGGCTACGGCGATACCGCCTAGAGGCTCGATCATGGCTGCACTCCTCGTTCGGTCCGGTGCCCTCGCTCCGCTCCGTTCCGGAGCGGTTTCATCCTCGGCGACGTCATCATTGGCGTGCGGCCCGGCGTGAGTGGGCTTTGCCGGGCTCGGCGCAGATCACTACTTGGCCGTGGTGATCGAGCCGAACGGAATTCATGCGGGGCGCGACGTGTTCCACACACATCGCTGTGCTGAGGGAGGGCTTGTGACCGATCGGACCGACCTGTACACGCTGGCCGAGGAGATTCCGGAGCTGGACCGGCCGGTGCTGCTGTACCACCTGGACGGTTTCATGGACGCCGGTGGCGCGGGACGGCTTGCGACCGGACACCTGCTGGCCAGCCTCGAACCCACCGTCGTGGCCACGTTCGACGTGGACGAGTTGATCGACTACCGGTCTCGCCGGCCGTCGATGACGTTCGACACGGACCGTTGGGTGGGTTATGACGCGCACGAGCTGGCCGTGCATGTGTGCGAGGACGCGGTCGGTGTGCGGTTCCTGGTGATGACGGGGCCCGAGCCGGACCGGCACTGGGAGCGCTTCGCCCTCTCGGTGGTGAGCCTCATCGAGGAGCTTGACGTACGGCTGACGGTCGGTGTGCAGGGGATTCCGATGGCGGTGCCGCACACGCGTGAGACCGGGCTGACCCCTCATGGCAACCGGCCGGACCTGTTCGGGGAGCATCCGGCGTGGATCAACCGCGCCGAGGTTCCCGGCAGTGCGGGCGCGCTGGTCGAGTACCGGCTGTACGAGGCCGGCCGCGACGTGATCGGGTTCGCCGCGCACGTGCCGCACTACCTGGCCCAAGGCGAGAACCCGGCCGGGGCGGTCGCGCTGCTGCACGGCATCACCGCGGCGACCGGCCTGGCGTTCCGTACGGCCAAGCTCGACGAGGCCGCCGAGCAGGCGCGCAAGCAGGTCGATGACCAGGTCGAGGCCTCGGCGGAGGTCGCCGAGGCGGTGCGCAACCTCGAGGCGCAGTTCGACGCGGTGGCGTCGGCCGGCAAGAACAGCCTGCCGCTCGCCGGTTCGGGCACCCGGATGCCGGACGGCGAGGAGCTCGCGGCCGAGTTCGAGCGCTTCCTCGCCGAACAGGACGAGTAACCGGGCCGGGCCGGCTACTCGAGGTGGTTGAGCAGGTCCGCGAGGACCGCGACCGCCATCGGGTCGCCGGCCCGTACGCCCGCCTGGAGCGGGAACTGGCAGACGACCAGACGTCCCTGGCCGACCGGGACCTCGCCGAGGACCGTCCCGGCGATCTCGTCGGGGAACGGCTTCCACAGGCCCGCGATGACGGACGGCGCCTCGCCGAAGCGGGTCCAGGCGGCGTTCGGCACGATCGACATCGGCTCGGTGGTGAGCACGGTCGCCGTCGGCAGGGCGGGCACGCCCGTCTCGCCGGTGGTGAACAGGTACGGCGTCGAGCCCCACGCGGTCGCGATGTCGGTGAGTTCGCCGTCGACGGGCAGCCAGCGCGCACGCGCGGACTCCTGGGCGAGCACCAGGACGTTCTCCCCGGCGGCCAGCGCCTCGGCCGCCGCCGCGCCGCTCTCGGCGTCGAGCGCGTCCTCGGCGATGACCAGGGGACCCGAACCATCCACGATGGCGGCTCCGGCCGCGCAGAGCACGTCCGAGGCGTCGCCCGTGACGCGTACCAGCACGCGCGCCGGGTCCGTGGACACCACGTGCACGGGGTAGTGGTTGGCCGCGGGCGGCACGCCGTCGCCGGACAGCGCGACCGTGAGCTCGTAGGAGCCGGGCATGTCGGGAGCCAGCATGCGGAGCGTCGCGATCGGGGTGGCCGTGTGTGCGGGCAGGTCGACCGGGCCGTGGCGCAGGGTGTGGTCGCCCACGGTCAGCGTGAGGGCGACGCCGGACAGCGCCGGGCCGTCGTTGGCGATCGAGATGGGCAGCTCGAACGGGTCGCGGGCCGCGACCGTCCAGGTCGTACGGTCGACGATCGGCAGAACGGGTTCGCACGCGGCGGACAGCTCGACGAGCGCCGCGGGCTTGGGCTCGCGCTCGAGGTTCCAAAGGCCGTTGAACTCCTGCGGCACGTCGGTCAGCTCGGTGAGGCACCAGCCGGCGACGCCGTCGAAGCGGCGGAACAGCTCGATCTGCAGGCGGTCGGCCAGCCCCTGGTACCGCTGGGTGCCCTCGACGAACGCCGCGACCGTGCCTGGCCACGGGCTCCGCGCGATCGCGTCGGCCAGGTCGTCGCCGTACCACCAGAAGGGCGCGTCCTCGCGCGGTGACAGGTCGGGTAGCCCCCAGTCGCCGAACTCGCTCACCAGGAAGGGCCTCGGAGCGTCCGCCCAGGGCGAGACCTTGGCGGTCAGCTCGGCCAGGTACGCGGTGGAGAGCCGTCCGTACCAGTGCGCGGTGAGGATCGGGCTCTTGAAGACGCGGTCGGGGTCGGGGTCCACCCAGTCGTTCTCGATGACCGGCCGGGTCGGATCGGCCTCTGTGACGGCCGCGTACATCCGGCGGGCGAACCCCTCGTACCCGGCGCCCTCGCGCGCGCCCTCGCGTTCGAGGCCGAGCTCGTTCATGGCCGACCAGAGCACGATGCTCGGGTGGTTGCGGTCGCGGCGTACCTGTTCGGAGGCCGCGGCGGCGCACCGGTCGGCGACCTCGCCGGAGAAGTCCAGCTCGTCGTGGGCGATCGGCTCCGCGACGGGGATGTCGCAGTGCAGCAGCATGCCGAGCTCGTCGCAGACGTCGAGGTAGACGGGGTCGAACGCCTTGATGTGCAGCCGCAGCGTGTTGAGGCCGATCCGCTTGGCCTCGGCGACCTCCGCGACGATCGCGTCGCGGTCCGGCTCCGCGTACAGGGTGCCGGCGTAGAAGCCCTGCACGAGCGCGCTACGCATCCGGTACGGCTCGTCGTTCAGCAGCAGCCGGTCGCCGCGCAGGGTCACCGTACGCAGGCCGAACCGCGTCGAGCGGGCGTCGCTCGCCTCGCCGTCCACCGCGACGGCCACCTCCGCGCGGTGCAGCACCGGGTCGTCCGGCGACCAGCGGGCGGCCGGCGACGGGCCGAAGCCGAGCGCGATCGTCGTACGCGCGCCCGGCGCGAGGCGTACCTCCTCCTCGCGCTCGCCACCGGGCACGGCGGCGCGCACGACCGCGGCGGCCGGCTCCGGCGTGCGGTTGGCCAGCTCGACGGTGACGGTCAGGTCGCCGGGGTCGCCGTTGACGAAGACGTCCTCGATGACGACCGGCCCGTGGCGGCGCAGGGCGACCGGCTGCCAGATGCCGCCGTAGGTCAGGTAGAGGCTCGGCGGGCTGGGGAACGCCTGATTCGCCCAGCCCTGCTTGCCGTGCGCGGTGCGGGAGTGCTCGGGGTCGGTCACCGCGTGGTCGGTGACGCGGACGGCGAGGAGGTTCGTGCCGGCGGTCAGCGCGTCGCCCGGGTCGAGCTCGAACGGCGTGAACGCGCCGACGTGCCCGCCGATCCGGTGGCCGTTCAGGTAGACCTCGGCCTCGTCCATGACCGCGCCGAAACGCAGCGTCCACCGGCCGCCGGGGTCGGCGCACTCGAAGCGGCGGCGGTACCACGCCACGCCGTCGAGGTCCGGGCCGATCTCGGCCTCCCACAGGCCCGGTACACCGATCTCGCGTGCCGGAGCGTCCGGCACCGCGTCGATTCCGGGGTCACCCGTGACCAGGTCCCAGGTGCCGTCCAGGGTGACGCGCTCGTGCATCTCTCTCCCCGATCAGTTCGTCTCCGCCGTCAGACTCCGGCGGTGAGGCGGATCACGTTCCAGGACACCGGCGGCAATTCGGCGCACAGTGGCTCTCCCGTACGTATCGGAAGCGGGTCGAGCCTTGGCAGAACCCGGCCCGGTGCGGCCGCCGTGTTGACGGCGTCGTGGTCGTCATCCGCGAGCACGATGTGCTCCGCGGCGGTGAAGTCCGGGAGGGCACGCGGGTCGAGGGTCAGCCCGACCGGCCCGTCGACGGCGCGGTTGACCGCGAACACCGTGACGCCCTCGTCGTCGCGCGTCGCGACCGCGTCGACCAGCGGAACGTCGCCGTACCTGGCCGTGTCGTAGCGGGGCGAGTCGAGGACGACGCGCAGGACCTCGCCCTTCGCGTACGCCGCGGTGAGCGCGAACGGGTGGAAGATCGTCTGCCGCCAGGCGGGGCCGCCCGGCTCGGTGCGGATCGGCGCGAGGATGTTGGCGAGCTGGGCCTGGCAGGCGATGCCGACGCGGTCGGCGTGCTTGAGCAGCGAGATGAGCAGGCTGCCCACGACGACGGCGTCCGCGACGCCGAACAGGTCCTCGCTCATCCGCGGCGCCCGCTCCCAGGTGCCGCCCTCGAACGCGTCGGTGTACCAGACGTTCCACTCGTCGAAGGACAGCCCGATGCGCTTGGACCGGTGCAGCTTGGCGCGTACGTGGTCGGCGGTGGCGATCACGCCCTCGATGAAGGCGTCCATGTCGACGGCCGACGCGAGGAAGCCGCCCAGGTCGCCGTCCTGACCGTAGTACGCGTGCAGCGAGATGTGGTCGGCCTCGTCGTAACAGTGCTCGAGGACGGTCGCCTCCCAGCCGCCGAACGTCGGCATGTGCCCGTTCGAGCTGCCGCACGCGACCAGCTCGACCGACGGATCGACGAGCTTCATGGCCTTGCCGGTCTCGTGGGCGAGGCGGCCGTACTCCTCCGCGGTCTTGTGGCCGATCTGCCAGGGGCCGTCCATCTCGTTTCCGAGGCACCACAGGCCGATGCCGTACGGCGCCGCGCGGCCGTTCGCGGCGCGGCGGTCCGACAGCGCGGTCCCGCCGGGATGGTTGCAGTACTCGAGCAGGTCGACGGCCTCATGGACGCCGCGCGTGCCGAGGTTGACCGCCATCATCGGCTCGACGCCCGCCCGCTCGGTCCAGGTCATGAACTCGTGCAGCCCGAAGGCGTTGGTCTCGACCGACTGCCACGCCAGGTCGAGGCGTACGGGCCGGTCCGGGCCCACGCCGTCCTCCCAGCGGTAGCCGGAGACGAAGTTGCCGCCCGGATAGCGGACGACGCTGACGCCCATCTCCCGGGTGAGGTCGAGGACGTCACGGCGCAGACCGTGCTCGTCGGCGCTCGGGTGGCCCGGCTCGTAGATCCCAGTGTAGACACACCGGCCCATGTGCTCGACGAACGACCCGAACAGGCGCCGCCCGACCGGCCCGACGCGATACGCGGGGTCCAGGACGAGCGTCGCTTGTCTCATCTCCGTCATTTCAGCCCTGTCGTGGCGATGCCCTGGATGAACTTCCGCTGTACGAGCAGGAACGCCACCACGATCGGCAGGGTCGTCAGCGTCGCGCCGGCCATCACCACGCCGTAATGGCTGACGTGCCGGCCCATGAACAGTGCCAGCCCGGCCGGCAGCGTCTCCATGCGGGCGCTGGTCGTGAAGATCAGCGGCCACAGCAGGTCGTTCCAGTTGGCCATGAAGTGGAACAGCGCGAGCGTCATCAGCGCCGGCGTGGACAGCGGCAGCACGATCCGCGCGTAGATCCGCCAGTCGCCCGCGCCGTCGATCCGTGCGGCCTCGTCGAGCGAGCGTGGGATTCCGAGGAAGAACTGCCGCAGGAAGAAGATGCCGAACGCGTTGGTGGCGCGGGGGATGATCAGACCGGGGAAGGTGTTCATCAGCCCGAGTTTGGCCACGAGCTGGTACGTCGGGATCAGCGTGACCTGGAACGGGATCATCAGGAAGAGGATGACCGCCAGGAAGAGCATCCGGCGGCCTGGGAAGTCGAGCCGGGCCAGCGCGAACGCCGTCATCGAGTCGAAGCACAGGGAGACGACCGTGACCCCGCCGGCGAAGACCACGGTGTTCAGGAACTGGCGCACGAACGGGATCTGCCGTGTCACCTCACGGTAGTTGTGCGCGGTCAGGTGCTGAGGAAGGAGCTGGCCCGGGTCGCCGGTGATGTCCGGCTCCGGCTTCAGTGACGCGAAGACCATCCAGACGACCGGCAGCAGGACGACGGCGGCGGCCAGGAGCAGGCCGCCGTACAGGAGCGTGCGACGGATCGCGGTCGGCATCAGTACCTCACCTGTCGTCGGCTGAAGTAGAAGTTCTGCACGATGCTGACCAGGAAGACCATGAGCACGAGCACCCAGGCGACCGCGGAGGCGTATCCGAACTCAAAGTCCGAGAAGCCCTTGCGGAAGACCAGGAAGACGAGCGTCTCGGTCTTGAAGAACGGCCCGCCGTTCGTCATCACGAAGATCTGGTCGAACGCCTGGAGCGAGGCGATCGCCGCGATGACGAACACGAACAGCGTGGTGTTGGACAGCAGGGGCCAGGTGATGTGCCGGAACCGGGCCCACGGGCGCGCGCCGTCGATCGCGGCGGCCTCGTAGAACTCCGACGGGATCGTGCCGAGGCCGGCGAGGTACATCACCATGTAGAAGCCGGTGTTCTTCCATACCCCCACGAACATCACGTACGCCATCGCCCAGGTCGGGTCGTTCACACCGTTGCCCAGCGATATCCCGGTGTGGGCGAGCCAGTGGGGCAGCAGGCCGATGTTCGGGTCCAACACGAAATCCCACGCGATGCCCATGACGCTCAGCGACAGCACGGCCGGCAGGAAGATCGAGGCGCGGAAGAACGACCGGCCGCGCAGCCGCCGGTGCAGCATGAGCGCGAACACCAGCGCCAGCGCCACCGCGGCCGGTGTCACCACGGCGGCGTAGACGAGGGTGTTGACCAGGTCACCGCGGAAGGTCGCGTCGGACAGCAGCTTGCGGTAGTTGCCGAGACCGACGAATGTCGGCGGCGCGAACTGCGAGGCCTCGTAGAACGACGTGCGCAGCGACCAGACCATCGGCCACGCCATGAAGACGCCGAGCACGATCACCGACGGCGCGATGAACGTGTACGCGCTGAGGTTCCGCCGGGTGCGCAGGCTCATCCCGCGCACCCGGTCACCGGATCGGGGCATCGACCGGTCAGCTCCCAGACGCCAGCATCGGCCGGATCTGCGCCGCGGCCTGCTTCAGCAGCGTCGCCGGATCGCCCTTGCCGTTGAGGATCTTCTCGATCGTGGGGTCGAGGACGTTTCGCTGGATCTGCCCGAAGTTCGGCTGGCCCTTCATCAGCGGGCCGGCCTGGCCGGCGTACTTGGAGAACTGCGCCACAGAGGCGTTCTTCAGCTCGGACGGGCCGATGTCGGTACGGCTGGGCGGGAAGCCCGTGGTGTTGGCGAAGTAGACCTGGGACTCCTTGGAGTTCCAGAACGCCATGAAGTCCTCGGCCGCCTTCTTCTTGTCCGCCTTGGCTCGGCTGCCGACCGAGAACATCGTGCTGTCGTACAGCGTGCTCTGCTTGGCGGGCCCGGCGGGCACCATCGCGAGCCCGTAGTCGATCTTGGACTCGTCCATCGAGGACGTCAGCCAGGGGCCGTTGATCTCCATCGCGGCCTTGCCCGCCTGCAGAAGCTTGTCGGCGTCGGCTCCCGACTGGCCGACCGGCGAGATCTGGCCGTTCTTGATGAGGTTCGTCCAGTAGGTCATCGCCTGGACCGACTGCGGGCCGTCGAGCGTCAGGGTCTTGCCGTCGTCGGACATGACGCCGCCGCCCTGCTCGCGCAGCAGAAGCGGGATGATCTCGACCGTGTCGTGGGTGCCCACCGACATGCCGTACTGCGACGGCCTGCCGCCCGGCCCACCGGGCTTGGTCAGCTTCTTCAGGTCCGCGGACCACTCGTCCCAGGTGGCGGGCGGCGCACTGATGCCGGCCTTCTTGAACATCGTCTTGTTGTAGAAGAGCAGCAGCGGCGTGTAGTTCGCGGGCAGGCCGTACTGCTTGCCGTCGTACTGCCCGGCGTCGACCGCGCCCGGCACCAGCGCGGACTTGTCCAGGCCGTTCGAGAACGCGTCGTCGATCGGCTGGAAGACGTGCTTGGAGGCGTAGACCGGGACCTGGTTCGCGTTCATCGCGGTCATGTCCGGTCCCTTGCCCGCGCCGTAGGCGGGCAGGAGCTTCTCATAAAGGACGTCCCACGGCATGATCTGCATGTCCACGTGGGTCTTCGGGTGCGTGCGGTTGAACTCCGAGACGAGATGCTCCACGGCAGGCCGGTCGCCTCCGGTGAAGCCGTTCCAGAACGACACGTGCACGACGCCGTTCGCCGTCTCGTCCGAAGAGTCGGACCCGCCACACGCGGAGGCCGCACCGAGCACGGCCATCGCGGTCACGGCGGTGAACTTCCTGCGTAGGTCCACAACGTCCTCCCTCAGGAGTCGGCGCGGCCATCGGCGCCGGGCCGGAATTAACCGGGAAGATACATCGTTGAGGTAATCGTTGTACATGGTCGGCCTGCCGCTTTGACATTCTCGCAGGCCAAGGGGCGTACAACGATGAAGTAATCGTTGTACGCTCGGCGCGTATCTCGCGAAGGATGGGGCCACCTGGAATGACCGGCATGTCGATGGGCGGACGCCGTACGGCCAGCATGAAGGACGTCGCCACGCGCGCCGGCGTCTCGATCAAGACCGTCTCCAACGTCATCAACGGCGCCCAGGTCGCGCCGGTCACCCGCGAGCGCGTCGAGGGCGCGATCGCCGAGCTCGGCTACCGGCCCAACATCACCGCCCGCAACCTCCGCCGCGGGCGCAGCGGGATCCTCGCGCTCGCCGTCTCCGAGATCGACGTCCCCTACTTCGCCGAGCTGGCACGCCTCATCGTCGACACCGCCGACGAGCACGGCTACACCATCCTCATCGAACAGACGAGCGGCGACCCGAAACGCGAGCAGCACGTCGTCGACGGAATGGGCGCGCGGCTGGTCGACGGCATCATGTTCAGCCCGGTCGCGATGGACCGGCTCGACATCGCACGCCGTACCGACACGACGCCCCTCGTCCTGCTCGGCGAGCGGGTCTTCGGCGGTCCGGCGGACCACGTCGCCATCGACAACGTCGCCGCCGCGCGTACCGCCACCGAGCATCTGGCCGCGCTCGGCCGGCAGCGCATCGCGGCGATCGGCGCCCAGCCCGCCGGCGCCCTGAGCACCGCGGCGCTGCGCGAGAGCGGATACCGGGAGGCGCTGCGCGACTCCGGCCTGCCCGTCGACCCGGCCCTGATCGTTTCGGCCCGGAGGTACCACCGTCGTGACGGCGCCGAGGCCGCGGCCTACCTGACCGAGCTGGAGGAGCCGCCGGACGCGGTGTTCTGCTTCAACGACACCCTGGCCCTCGGCGCGATGCGGACCTTCTACGAGCGCGGCTACCGGATCCCCGAGGACGTCGCCGTCGTCGGCTTCGACGACATCGACGACGGCCGCTACAACGTCCCGAGCCTGACCACGATCAGCCCCGACAAGGCGGGCATCGCCCGGTCGGCGCTCCGGCTCCTGCTGGAGCGCATCGACGCCGTCGACGCGCCGCCGCGCGAGGTGACCGTCAGCCACGACCTGCGGGTCCGCGAGAGTTCCGGTGCGGGCGTGCGCGGCCGGACGCGCCCGGCCTGAGGCCGGGCGCGTCGGGTGACCTACAGGTGGATGTCGCCGCGGTGCAGGACCTGCGGATCGTAGTAGGTGGACTTGATCGCGTCGTCACTGTTGGAGCCGGTCAGGTACTCGGCCCACACCATGAAGTACGTCCACTTCGGCTGGGACGACAGCTGCGCGGGCGAGGGGAGCTGCCCGACCTCGGCCAGCGCGATGGGCTTGCCGCCCGCGACGGACTGCATCGCCTGGTAGTACTCCCCGGGCGGGAAGCCGTTGTTCCAGCTGTCCAGGGTCGCCACGTCGACGTACGAGGAGCCGGGGTAGTAGCTCGAGATCGCGCCGGAGTTCAGGTCCTTGACGTTCCAGACCCAGACGAGGTTGGTCAGGCCCTTGGTGCCGGCCAGGTAGTCGTGGGTGATCTGGTAGAGCTTCGCGCTGCCGTTCGCGCCGGGACGGCCGCCCCACCAGGCCCAGCCGTCGTTCATCTCGTGCAGCACCCGCCACAGCACCGGAACGCCGGCGTTCTTCAGGTCCTGGAGGTACGGGACGATCGTGTCCAGGCGGGCCTTCCACGCGTTGTTCAGCGCGGTGCCGTTCGTGACGAGCCGGTTCCAGTCGGCGTCGGACAGGTCGCTCTGGATGCCGCTCGTGCCCCAGTCGCAGGGTTCGGCGATGGTCGGCGGGCACATGTGCCACATCAGCGTGACGAGCGAGCCCTGCGCCCACTCGTTCTTGGCCTCGGCGATCATCGTGGCCCGGCCGGCGATGTCGCTCTGGGCGAACAGGAAGTCCCCGCCCCACAGGCCCGGGTACACGCCGGTGATGTCGTGCACCTTGTCGGTCCACAAGGCGGGGGAGGAGTTGGGCTCGCGGTTGTGCTGGCCGGAGACGGTGTGGTTGCCGGAGATCCCGTTCAGGAAGCCGACGACGCTGCCCGCGGTCGCGGCGGGTCTCGTGTCGGCCTGGGCGGAGGCACCGAGCCCGAGTGCGGTGAACGCGAGCAGGGCGACGAGCGTACGGGCGAATCGCATGGGGGTCCTCCTCATGCCGGCGGGGCCCTACGAACCGGTTCGGCTCCTTCCCGCGCCGTGAGTCTCGTCGGCGCGGGTCGGGAGCCCAATAAACCGGTTTTGTAAGTATTGTTTTTCGTTCGTATCACGGCGTGCGGAAGAGGACAACCCTCGCGTCATGCCGTGCGGCGTGCGCTCCGGATCGTCGCGACGCTCACCGCGAGGAGCCAGTAGCTGAGGACGGCGCCCATCAAGGCGGTCGTCCCCCAGCCGTTGGCGCTGTAGAAGAACGCCGGCCTGTTGCCGAAGAACAGCGACGGGATGAAGGCGATGTTGACCAGCGCGAGGACGTACGCCGAGCGGCCGATCCAGCGGGGCAGCGCCCGGGTTCGCGTGACCGTGTAGCCGACGGCGATCAGGAAGATGCCGAGCAGCATGCGCCCGATCGACCCGTACAGGATGTAGGTGCCCGCGACGGTGATGGTCGGATCGATCGGATGGTCGGTCGCGATGACGGCGCCCGCCTCGAGCCCGCTGGAGACCAGCGTGACCAGAATGTAGCCGAGTCCCGCCGCGAATCCGAGGGTTCCCATCCATTCGTGCTGCGGGCTCACGCATTTGATGAGTTCGCGGAAGCCCGTCACGAAGAGCAGCAGGCAACCAAGGGCGAGAATGCCGACCAGGAGCCGGGAAAGGACGTTCGAGTCCGGCGGCGCACCCGAGTAGACGAAGTACAGCGGAACCTCGGCGATCAGCGCGATCGCGGCGGCGAGGCAGGAGAAACCGGTGAAGCGGCGTGCGAGGGTCTCGTTCATTTGGCGGACCTTTCTACCTGGCGGGACTTTCGAACATCGGCCGGTAGTTGGAATCCTCCTGCGGCAGACCCGAGTACGTCGGTGGGTGTGCGGCCCGAATCGTGGTGGACCTACCACCACCGCCGGAACCGGGTCTTCCGTTCACCCGTCGGCTCGCCTATCCCGCGATGCGGCCGCGGAGCAGGTCGATGAGGGTCGCGTGGACGTCGGCGACCGGGCGGGACGGCTGGAGGGCACGCCAGTCGAGTGCGACGGTCAGCACCATTCCGAAGACGGCCGAGGCCGCCGTGCCCACGTCGAGGTCGGCGCGCAGGTCGCCTGACGACACGGCGGCGCGCAGAACGTCGGCGATCACTCCGATGGCGCGTTCGCGGATGAGGCGGGCGGCGTTCTGCCAGTCGCCGCCCGCCCGCCAGGTCTCGGCCAGCAGGAGCCGGGCGAACGCCTCGTACTCGCCGATGAAGGCGAGTTCGGCGCCGACGACCGCGTCGAGCGCGTCGAGGGGTTCGCGGTCGGCCGCCGAGGCCCGCAGCGTCTCGGCGAGCCGGTCGATGCCGTGTACCAGCAGCTCGGAGAAGAGCGCGGCCTTGCTCGCGAAGTTGTAGTAGACGGTGCCCTTGGCGACGCCCGCGCGATCGGCGATCTGGTCGACGGTCGTCGCGGTGTACCCGTGTTCGGCGATCAGCTCGACGGCGGCGTCGTACAGCCGCTGCCTCGTACGCTCGCGTCGCGTCGGCATGGTCTCCCTACAGCTTGAGCACGGGGTGCAGGCGCTTGAGCGTCCAGACCCGGTCGCGCCGCACCGTCAGCATGGTCAGTGCCAGGCCGCCCGCGAGGTAGCCGATCAGCACCGCACAACACTGCCACACCGACGTCATCGATCCGCCACTGATCAGATGACGCAGGGCCGTCACGACCCAGCCCATCGGCAGGATCGGGTGCAGCGCGCGGAAGAACGCCGGGCTGGTCTGGATCGGGTACGTCCCGGCCGACGACGTGAGCTGGAGCATCAGCAGTACGAGTGCGAGCACCCGCCCGACCGGCCCGAACCTGCCGTACACGAACTGCATGATCCCCATGAACGCCGCCGAGGTGAGGGCGAGGACCGCGACCAGCCCCGCCCAGTGCGCCGCGTCCAGGCCGAGGCCGAACCGCAGTACGAGCAGCAGCACGGCCACCTGCGACACGCCGATCGCCACCGCGGGCAGCCAGCCCGCCAGCGCGACCCGGCGGACGGGCGCCGCCGCGGCGGACGCGCGGGGACCGATCGGGCGCAGCACCATGTACGCGAACATCGCGCCGACCCACAGCGCCAGCGGTACGAAGAACGGCGCGAATCCGGTGCCGTAGTCGGGGGCACGGTTGGCGGTCGCCGTCGCCAGGCGTACCGGGTCGCTCATCACGCCGGAGCGCCGGTCGCGGGCGTCGCCGCCGTAGTCGGGGATCTGGCCGGCGCCCCGATGGAGGTCCGTGGCGAGCCGGTGCGCGCCGCCGGAGGCCTGGTCGAGCCCGGACTCGAGCTGCCGCGCGCCGGTGTAGAGCCGCCCGAGGCCCGTGTCGAGCCGCGTCGCACCGCCCTGGAGCTTGGCGATGCCCTGCGACAGGGTCTTCTCCCCGCCGTACGCGGCGCCGAGGCCCTGGTGCAGCGTCGCGAGGCCGGTCGCGACCTGGTGCGCGCCCTTGTCGAGCCGGTCGACGTCGTCGCGCGCGGCCGCGACCCGCCCGGCGAGTCCGGGTGCGTCGGCGGCGAGCGAACGCGCGTCGCGGGCCAGCGCGCGGGACTCGGCCGCGACCGATCGCAGCTTCCCTTGGTGTGCGCTCACCTGGGCGTCGATCCGCCGGGCGGTGTGCAGCAGCCGTGTCGCCGCCGCGCACGCGTCCCCGTCGCGTACGGCCGGGGCGCAGGCGGCGGCACGCGCGCTCTCGGCCTGGCGTACGGCCTGCGAGGTCTGTCCCGGTAGCGCGCCGAGCTCGGCCGCGACGTCGTCGGCGCCGCGTGCGACCTGCAGCGCGGTGCCGCGCACCTGCTCGGGGTGGGCGCGCAGCAGCGGCAGTAGGACGCCGGTGACCTGGTCGAACGTTGTCGCGAGCCGATGCGTGCCGGTGGCGACCTGGGCGCTGCCCGACTCGAGCCGGCCGGCGCCGGTGTTCAGCCGGGCGAGGCCGGTCACGAGCCGGTCGGCGCCGCTCCTGGCGGTGCCCAGCCCGGTCACGAGCTGATCGCCGCCGTCCTTGGCGTCACCGAGGCCCTGTCGCAGGCGTACCGCGCCGTCCCTGGCCTGGTCGATGCCCTGGGCGAGCTTCCCTGCGCCGTCGGCGGCCTGATCGATCCGATCGTGCAGCTGCCCGAACGACACGAAGATCTGGTCGAAGTAGCCGCGTACGGCGTCACCGCCCGCCGCGGCCTTGATCTCGTTGAACGCCGCGCCCGCGATCGTGCTGGCGATGTAGCCGTTCGCGTCGTTGAGATGCACCTGGAGCGGCGCCGGTCGGGGCGTCGCGCGCTGGTTCGCGGGCGAGGCGACGTCGGCGCTGAAGTCCGCCGGGATGGTCAGCGAAAGGTAGTAGCGGCCGCTCACGACGCCGTCGTTCGCCGTACGGTCGTCGACGACCTTCCAGTCGAACACCTTGCGCCGCCGCAGCTCGTTCGCCAGCTCGCGGCCGGCGTGGACCTGTGTGCCGCCGCTCGTCACCGGATGGTCGTCGACGACGAGCGCCACGGGCAGCTTGGAGACCTCGTGGTACGGGTCCCAGAACGACCACAGGTACAGGCCCGCGTACAGGAGGGGGAGGGTCACCAGCGCGGCGACCGCGAGCCGGGTGAGCCGGGCGCGGAAGAACCTCCGCAGCTCCAGGCCGGACAGGGACGGTTTCACAGCGTGACCTCCAGGTCGGCGAGGCCCGCGGCGGGGCCCGCGTCGACGCAACTCGCGATGATCGTGACGCCGGTCGTCTCGGTGAGGCCGCGCAGCCGCTCCCACAGGACGTGCTGGCCGTCGGCGGTCAGCCCGCGGTCGACGTCGTCGAGGACGAGCAGCCGCGGGTCGTCGGTGAGGGCGAGCGCGGCACCCAGCAACCGGCGTTCCGACGGCCGCAGATCGCCGGCCCTCGTGTCCGGGTCCAGGTCGAGGCCGACCGGCGCGAGCACCGCCGCCACCGTCCCGGCCTTGCGCGTACGGCGGCGGTTCAGCAGACCGGCACGGAGCCGAAGCCGCTCGGCGACGTGCTCGGCCACGCTCAGCGCGTCGTCGAGATCGTTGACGCCCTCCGTGACCCCGAGTGCCGCGACGCGCTGAATCCCGGAGAGCCGCGTCCGCCCGGCGACGGTCAGAGTGCCGGAGCTGGGACGCATCCGGCCGGCCAGCGTGAGCAGCAGGCAGGTACGCCCCCGGCCCGACTCGCCGGACACGACCGCCAGCCCGCCCGGGGTGAGGGAGAGGTCCACGTCCCGGTACACCGGCCCACGCGGCCCCACCAGCGACAACCCGCGCGCCACCACCAACGGCCCCCCGCCGCCGGACGCGGCGCTACCGATCGCAGCGTCACCGGGCGCCGGTCGGCTGGGCACCTGACCAACGAGCGGCTGGTGGCCGGGCGTCGCGTCACGGGGTAGTGAGTGCCCGGATGCCGAGTGGCTGGGCGCCGGGTCGCTCGAGGCCGGGTTGCCGGGCGGCAGGTCGGGCTGGGACGCCGCGCCGGGCGCCGGGTCATTCGGGGTCGGGTGACCGGGCGCAGGGTCGGGTTGGGACGCCGCGCCGGGTGGGGCGGTGTTCTGGCGTGACCGTGAGCCGTCACGTACCTCAGCGTTCCGCACCGGCGTTGCCTCTCTCGTTTTAGACTGACTGGTCAGTTCAAAAATAGCGAGGCGTGCGGGAATGCCAAAGCCGAGACGTGGTGATCTCACTCACCCGGCCGCTGACCGGGGAGTTCGTGGCGGCCTCCGGCTCGGGAGGCGCGGCTCAGGAGGCCAGGGTGTCGAGGATCTGCTGGCCGTACTTGGCGAGCTTGTTCTCGCCGACGCCGGCGACGGTGCCGAGTTCGGTGAGGGTGGCGGGGCGCCGGGTGGCGATCTCGCGCAGGGTCTTGTCGTGGAAGACGACGTAGGGCGGGACGCCCTGCTCCTTCGCCGTGGCGGCGCGCCAGGCCCGTAGGCTTTCGAAGGTCGGGGCGGCCTCTTCGGGCATGTCCACCGGGGCGGCGGCGGTGCGGGTGCGGGCGGACTTGGCGGCGCGTTCGGGCTCGCGGCGCAGGAGGACCTGGCGTTCCTTGCGCAGGACCTCGGCACTGGCGTCGGTGAGCACGAGGGTGCCGTAGTCGCCCTCGACGGCGAGCAGGCTCTGGGCGAGGAGCTGGCGGACGACGCCGCGCCATTCGCCGGCGCTGTGGTCCTTGCCGATGCCGAACACGCTCAGGCCGTCGTGGCCGAACTGTTCGACCTTGGGGGTCTGCTTGCCGAGCAGGATGTCGATGACGTGGCCGGCGCCGAATTTCTGGCGGCGTTCGCGCAGGAGCCGCAGGACGGCGGACAGCAGCATCTGGGCGGGCACCGTGCCGTCCCAGGACTCGGGCGGAGTGAGGCACGTGTCGCAGTTGCCGCACGGCGTGCTCTCCTGGCCGAAGTAGGCGAGCAGGCGTACGCGGCGGCAGTCGACGGTCTCGCAGAGCGCCAGCATGGCGTCGAGGTGCGTGCCGAGGCGCCGCCGGTGTGCGTCGTCGCCCTCGGAACCGTCGATCAGCTTCCGCTGCTGTACGACGTCCTGGAGGCCGTACGCGAGCCAGGCGTTGGACGGCTGGCCGTCACGGCCGGCGCGGCCGGTCTCCTGGTAGTAGCCCTCGACGGACTTGGGCAGGTCGAGGTGGGCGACGAAGCGTACGTCGGGTTTGTCGATGCCCATCCCGAACGCGATGGTCGCGACGATGATGACGCCGTCCTCGCGGAGGAAACGCGACTGGTTTTTGGCGCGGGTGCGTGCGTCGAGACCGGCGTGGTACGGCAGGGCGGCGATGCCGTTGGAGGACAGGAACTCGGCGATCTTGTCGACGGACGCGCGCGACAGGCAGTAGACGATGCCGGCGTCACCGGGGTGCTCGGTGCGCAGCAGCGCCAGGAGCTGCTTCTTGGGCTCCTGCTTCGGCGCGATGCGGTACTGGATGTTGGGCCGGTCGAAGCTCGCCACGAAGTGGCGCGCCTCCTCGAGGGCCAGGCGGCTGGTGATCTCGGCGTGGGTGGCCGGGGTGGCGGTCGCGGTCAGCGCGATGCGCGGGACCGTGGGCCAGCGTTCGTGCAGCGTCGACAGCTCGAGGTAGTCGGGCCGGAAGTCGTGGCCCCACTGGGCGACGCAGTGCGCCTCGTCGATGGCGAACAGCGAGATCTCGCCGCGGTCGAGCAGCCGGAGCGTCGCCTCGACCCGCAGCCGCTCCGGCGCGAGGTAGAGCAGGTCGAGCTTGCCCTCGAGGAACGCCATCTCGACATTGCGCCGCTCGTCGAGGTCCTGCGTGGAGTTGAGGAACCCCGCGTGCACGCCGAGCGCGTTCAGGGCGTCGACCTGGTCCTGCATCAGCGCGATGAGCGGGGAGATGACGACGCCGACGCCCTTACGTACGAGCGAGGGGATCTGGTAGCACAGCGACTTGCCGCCGCCCGTCGGCATGAGGACGAGCGCGTCGCCGCCGGCGACCACGTGATCGATGATCTCCTCCTGGCCCGCCCGGAACGTGTCGTAACCGAAGACGCGCTGGAGTACCCGCGCGGCGTCGCTGGTCTGCGAACCGGTCTCGGAAAAGGCCATCGAGCCACCCTATGAGGATCCCGGGGCCCGCGCCGGGAAGACCGTGTGAAACCGGCGCAAGATCGGAGGCGTGCACCCGGCCGGTAGCGTTGGGCCATGACCGTACGCGCGAGGAGGTTGTGGGTGAACCAGGCGCATATGGCGGAACAGGTGGCCGAGCAGGTGGCCAAGGTGAAGCGCCACGCACGGCCGTGGCGGTCGATCTTCGCCGCGTTGGTCGCCGTTCTGATGCTGGCGGGTTCGGTGCTGGCCCGTCAGGGCGCCGACGAGGCGTCGGACAAGCTGCCGCTGGAGCTGCTGTCGGCGGGGTTCGCCGCGGGGTTCTTCCTGTTCGCGTTCTCCGCGACGCTCGGCCTGTCGGGCCGGGCCCGCGAGCTGCTGCTGCCGAGGATCGGCAACGCGCACGCCACGATGGTGCGGCTGCTGCTCGTCCTGGTCGGCGGACTGGCCACGCTCGTGCTGACCCTGCAGCTGTTCCGGCTCCCGGTCGGCCAGCTCGTTCTGGGCGGCGCGCTGACCGGTGTCCTGGTCGGGATCGCGGCGCAGCAGACCCTGGCGAACCTGTTCGCGGGCATCATCTTGCTGCTGTCCCGGCCGTTCGTCGTGGGCGACGACGTACGGCTGTGGTCGGGCCCGCTCGGCGGTGAGTTCGAGGGGACGGTCATGGAGATCGGCCTGACGTACGTGCGGCTGGCGGCGCCCAAGGGCGAGTTCCGGCTGCCGAACGCCCAGGTGCTCTCCTCCGCCGTCGGCCCCACCGACCGGTCCGAGCCGGGTCCCGGACGGCCGGAGGGCGACGAGGCGGACGGCGTCGCCGACCCCACACCGGAGCCGGACGACGCGCCGTCCCCGGCCGAGACCGCGCCGCGCGCCTAGCGCGACACCCGACTCAGGGCGAGATGGAGTCCAGCGGGCGCGCCCGCGTGTGCTCGGTGAACTGCACGGCGACCGCCGCGACCACGAGGAACGCCGAGATGAGGACCAGCGCGCCCAGGACCGACAGGTGCTTCACGTACGGCGCGATGAGCAGGACGCCGATGCCGCCGCCGAGGTGGCCGACGCCGTCGACCAGCCCGAATCCGGTCGTACGCGCGCGGGTCGGGAACGACTCCGAGGTCAGCGCGTACGCCGGGGAGACCCACACGTTGAAGCCGAAGAAGATCAGCATTGAGCCGATGAAGGCGATCGCGATGGTGGTGCCGGCCTCGGCGACCAGGACCGCGCCGATCAGCGTGATCAGGGCGCCGATCGGGAGCCAGTGACGGCGTTCGAGCCGCTCCACGAACGCGACCGCGAACACACCCTGGATGAGGAAGCCGAACACGCCCATAGCGGTGATCACACCGGCCTCGGGCGGCGGGTACTTCAGGACGGTGAGCACCGAGGTGAAGCCGCTCGAGTATCCGTAGACGGTGACGTACCCGGTGAACCACATCGTCAGCAGCACGATGATCCGGCGCAGGTAGCGCGGGTCCGTGAACAGCTCGCGGTAGCCGGCCATCGTGGGCATCCGCTTCACCGGCTGCGCGTCCTCGGCCTCGACCGGTTCCGGCTCGGCGAGCGGCCCGTGCCGTCGCGCGCGTTCCTCCATGGCCGTGACGACCGCGTCGGCCTCCTCGAGCCGGCCGCGGCCGGCCAGCCAGCGAGGCGACTCGGGCAGTTCGACGCGGAGGAGGATGGCGATGAGCGCCAGGATCGCGCCGATGGCGTACATCCAGCGCCAGCCGCTCTCGAACGACGGGCCGGCCATCGCGAAGGGCAGCCCGAGCGGCCAGTGCTCCGCCGGGGTGGTCAGCAGCAGCCCGCCCCAGATGCCGAAGAAGGCGCCGAGCGCCGACATCGTGAAGATGACCGCGGTGAAGCGGGCCCGCCCGCGCCGGGGTGCGACCTCGTTCAGATAGGTGTTCACGATCGCCAGGTCCGCGCCGATGCCGATGCCGGTGATGACGCGGGCGATGACGAAGTTCGCGTAGCCGGGGGCCACCGCGTTGTACAGCGATCCGACGCCGGTGATCAGCATCGTGATCAGCAGCATGTTCCGCCGCCCGATGGTGTCGGCGAGCGGGCTGAGGATGAGGGTGCCGATGACGTACCCGGCGAGGTTCAGCACGACCGGCACGGTGAGGGCGTCCAGGGCCTTCTCCGGCGTGCAGCCGGGCTTGATCTGCACGCAGGTCTGCACGAACGACACGTTGATGTCGAAGATGTCGTAGAACGTGAAGAGGAATCCCGTACCGGTGATCCCGATGAACAGGTAGGACAGCGCCCACACGTCGATGCGTTCGACGCGTGCGGCGATCGATCGAGGGGTCAGGGACGGCTCTTCGGCTGCTGCCGTCATCGCCGGGCTCCTTCGAGAGAGCGGTCATGGTCGGCCCGGCCACGCCCCCGGTAGGCCCGGTTCGTGCTCTCCGAATCAAGTACATTCGCGCCGATTCCGGCGCCGATGCTTCCGCTGAGCGGAAACCCGCAGAGACACCGAGACCTCCTGGCCCATGGCGTGCCAGGAGGTCTCGGCGTCCGTCGCGTTCCCACCGGGGCGGGCCGGTGGCAACGCAGGTCGAGCGCAGGTCAGTCGTCGTCCTCGTGGAACGACACCTGCTGCCAGCTGGTGACGCAGCCGCGGTCCATGAACACCCAGCCGAGGTTGCTGTCGCGCACGACCATGGCGCCACCGCCGTTGGCCGTGAAGCGATACTGCACCGACGCCGAGGGCGTGCCGGCCGCGTCGCGCAGCGTGCCGCTGTCGTAGGAGCTGGAGTTGTAGAAGTTGTAGAACGCGCCGCAGGCGGGGTTGACGCTGATCGCGCTGCCGTCGGTCGCCTCGTGGGCGGCGGCGTTGAAGTCGTAGCCGAACGACCGGCGGTGACCGATCGTCGACTTGGTCGTGTCGCTGCACGACTCGGCGGCCGTACCGGTCGGGTTGGCGCTGAGCGCGCCCGGCGGGATCCACGCGCACAGGTCGTTGTTCCCGTGGACGCGGCCGTAGTGGTAGTCGCTCGACGCGGTCTCGTGCACGTCGAAGGACGAGCCGGCCATCGCGGTCCCGATGAAGTACCCGCAGACCTTGTTCTGCAGCCAGGTCCCCGGCGCGATCGTGCCGCTGTTGTTGCACGCCGCGGGCTTGGGGGAGTTGGCCTGGATCGTGTAGCGGTTGACCGTCGAGTGGGCGGCGGGCGCGGTCAGCGCGAACATCGTCGCCGCTGCCGCGGCGGCACCGCCGAGCGCGGCGATGCGACGGGAGAGGAACTGCATGGGGGCACTCCTGGGGCAGGGGAGGGGTCTCAGCGCGATTCCCACCTCACCTCGAGTCGCCGGTGAGATAAAGGGCACGAGCGTCGATTGGGCATTCTTTGTGCACCACCCCGGCGACTGCCACAATCGGACGCCGTGACGAGGAGTGGTCGAATGTCCCGGCCCAGTGGCATGTCCCAGCGTGAGCGGGACGTTCTCGAAGAGGAGCTCGCGGCGCCGCTCCGGCGGCTGCGTCGTACGGCGGGGGACCCGACGTACGAGCGGATCGCCAAGGAGTCCGGCCTCTGCCGCAACACCGTCGACAACGCCTTCAACGCACGCCGTCTCGTCCGGTGGGACAGCGTCGAGGCGATCGTGGCCGCTCTCGGCGGTGACACGGTCGGCTGGCGGCAGCGCTGGGTCGTCACGCGCGACCGCGTCGACGCGGTACGCAAGGGGCCGGAGCAGGCCGCGCCGGAGCCGGAGACGGACGGTCCGGCCGCGGCGCCGTCACCAAAACCAGAGCCGGAGCCGCTGCCGGAGCCCTCCGAGGCCTGGCCGGACCGGGCGCCCGCCGTACGGCCCCCGGCGTACGCGGCGCCGGTGACGCCACGGGCCCCGCGTACGGGGCGGCGCCGTCTCCTGGCCGCCGGTGCGGTCGCGACCTCGGTGTTCGGGTGGGTGGTCGCCGCCGTGCTCGCGTCCGGGGTGATGCACGGCCAGCGCGCCGACGCCGCCCCCGGCGCCGTACGCGAGCGGGTGTCGGGTGAGTCGCTGCACGCGACGTCGGCCGCGCAGGTGCTGCCGGTCAGCGGCGAGCCGGTGTACTCCCAGTGCTCCGACCGCGGCCGGTCGATCCTCACCAAGCCGGGCCGGGTGCGCGGCGGCATGCTGCGCGGGCGGCTGCGTCCCGGCGAGCGGTTCGTCGTCACGTCGAAGACCGCCTACTGGAGGTTCGGCCGGGTGCCCGGAGCCTCCGGCCGCCAGGGCTGGGTGATGGCCGAGTACCTGTGCCGGATATCAGAATGAGATTCTGGCGCTGGGAGGCACTATGACAATCGTGACTGAGTTGGACGTACCCGACTTCGACTACTCCGCCGCCGACCTGACCGGCGAGGTGTACCACCGGAGGCTCGCCGAGGTACGTGAGCGGCACTGGCTGGCCCAGGGGCCGCTGTCCTACATCGTGCTGGACCGTGAGTCGGGGGAGTTCTTCCTGCGGTCGCGGTCCACGGCCTTTCCCGGCCGGCAGATCGCGGAGATCTTCGGCATCACCGGCGGGCGGCTGCGCGAGCAGATCGACGCGAACATCCTCAACCTGACCGGTGACCACCACCGGCGGCTGCGCGCCCTGGTCGGCCCGGCGTTCACGCCGCGTGCCGCCGACCGCTGGCGCCCGGTGATGCGGGGCTTCCTCGAACGTCTCTGGGACCCGTCCGTCACCGCGTGCGACGTCGTCGAGGCCGTCACCCGCCCGTACCCCTCGATGACGATCGCGGCGGTGCTCGGCGCGCCGCTCGAGGACGCGCCGCGGCTGCACGAGTGGTCCAACCTGGTGCAACGGCAGTTCGACGTACGCGCGCTCAGCACCGACCTGGCGAAGATCGAGCAGGCGACCGGCGAGGTGTACGACTACATCGAGGCGATCCTCGACAAGCGGCGCACCGACCCCGCCGACGACCTGCTCAGCACGCTGCTGGCCGCCGAGGACCAGGGCGACCGGCTGTCCCACGAGGAGTGCGTCAACCTCGTGCTGAACGTCCTGGCCGGCGGCGTCGACACCACGCAGGCGCAGCTCGCGCACGCGCTACGGCTGTTCGCCGAGCACCCCGACCAGTGGGCCCTGCTCGCCGCCGACCCGAGCCTGGTCGGCCGGGCGGTCGACGAGGCGCTGCGGTTCGAGCCGATCACGCCGTTCACGGCGCGGATCTGCGTCGAGGACCTGGAGTTCCGCGGGATCACGTTCCCTGCGGGCACGATCGTGGCGATCTGCTCCGAGCGCGCCAACCGCGAGACCGACGGAGAGGCCGACGGCGAGCTCTTCGACATCACCGCCGACCGGTCCGCGCGACCGCTGACGTTCGGCGCCGGCGCGCATTACTGCCTGGGCGCCAACCTGGCACGCGCCGAGCTGGAGGAGGCCCTGACGTTCCTCGCGCCGCGCATGCCGGGGCTGGCACTCGGCGGTGACGTACGGCTCGGCGGCGTCGAGGGCATCTACAGCGTCGAGTCGCTGCCGCTCACCTGGTCAGCGGCCGATTCGGCGTCGTGAGAGAACGGCGCTTTTCGATCGTGTGAGGGAGGGTAAAGCCCTGTCGGTGGAGCACCGCCGAGCCCGGTGAGACCCACCGGGTGAGTAGGTGTGAAGGAGGCTTTCGATGGAACGACCCACCCATCCGACGACAGCCGACCTTGCCGAGTTGCTGTTCACCTCACCGCTCCAGGCGTCCGAGGCCCCGGACTCGTGCCAGGTGCGGACGGCCGTCGAGCAGTGCCTGCGCAACTGGGGCGAGGACGGAGGCGCCTGCACCGCGTGCGTCGCGCAGGAGGCCGGTGACCATCCGGACGATTTCGTACGCCGCATGCACTGGGCGCTGGCCATGATCGAGTCCGCCTATGGCGCCCAGCCGGCCTGACCCCCGATGGCGCCGGAATTGGGGATGCGAGCGTGGCCTAGAGGGGGAGCTGGGTACGATATTGCACGTCAGCGCGGTCGTGACCCGACCGCGTGACCCTCCCCCTCGGCCGGGCGCCCCCTGGGCGTCGCGGTATGCCCAGCACGACCGCCCCCCACGGAAGGCGTCCATTGCCGTCAACCTCCGCGAAACGGAACTCGACCAAGCGGACCTCGGCCAGGCGGGCCGCCGGCAAACGCTCGCCCAGAAAGCGCGGCCCCAAGAAGGGGAGCTCCGCCAAGGGGCGCGGCGGCGGGAGTACCCCCTTCGGTCCCCTGCTGATCCGGGGGCTGTGGATCCTGTTCGGGCTGGCCGGCGTGGTGGTCTTCGCCTACGTGATCACCAAGCTGACGCTGAGCCCCCAGCCGGGCGCGGACAAGTACGTGCACGACAACACCCATCCCGGCGAGACGCTGCGGCTCTACCTCGACCGGCCCAGTGTGCGGACGGCGATCCTGGAGATCGGCGGCAACCTCGTCCTTCTCATGCCGCTCGGCGTCCTGCTCCCGATCGTCTCCGAGCGGTTCCGCGGTCTGCTGCGGATCTTCGTCGTCATCGGGCTCGTCTCGCTCGGCATCGAGACGGTGCAGGGCACCATGATCGACGGCCGGGCGTTCGACACGGACGACGTCATCCTCAACACGCTCGGCGCGGTGGCGGCCTACCTGATGCTCGGCCGCAGGCTCGCGCGCTGGGCGCACCGATCATGATCTTGCAGGTCGTTACGCCGTAGCCGGTCGCCGTACGCCCCATATCGACCGATCCATCGCGGTAGATCGGTTAACCTGGTTGGTCGCATCGCAGGTGAGAGGTGCCAAGCCGCACCAAATAACCTACGATTGTCATATGGCAACTGTTTTCCGGCATGCTCTCCGCCCGTCGGCGGTCGCGAGCCCGTGGCCGGCCATCGGCCGCCACCGCCATGCAGCACGCCACATCCTGCGCCAGACCGGCCTTCGCGCCGGATCGGCCGCCGCCGTCGAGTGATCCGGCGGCGGTACGGGCGCGTGCGCGCATCCCCATTCCCGCGTGAGCGGCGGCCGTTTCGACCCAAGCGCGATCGAAGGAGACATCGGGTGACTGAAGAGGATTTCAGCGTTTCCATGACGGTGAGGGTCGCCGAGGTCCTTTCGGCGCGCGCCGAGCAGGTCGCGCAGCAGTGGGCGGACCTGACGCTGTTCCGCGCCGTCTACACGTCCGGGCGTGACACCGCGGTCGGCGCCGCCCACCGCATGGTCGAGGTGCTCGCCGAGGTGGCACTCCACGGGCGGCTCGACGACCCGAGGTCGCCCGGCTTCGAGCGCATCCGCCCGCACGTGGCCCAGATGATCGCCGCGAGGACCCGATCGGGCTCGACCTCGGTGCAGATGGCCGGCGAGATCGCGGAGCTGAAGCCGCCGCTGGTCGAACTCGTACGGCGCGAGTTCACGGGCGACGAGGCCGCCGAGGCCTCGCTGACGGTCGTCGAGATGATGGGCACGCTGCGGCTCCTCGTCATGGAGATCGCGCTGAGCGAGGGCGACGAGATCATCGACCGGCAGCGCCAGCAGCTGATGGAGATGTCCACGCCGATCGTCAAGCTGTGGGACCGGGTCCTCGGCGTACCGCTGATCGGCACGCTGGACAGCGCGCGTACGCAGGTCGTGATGGAGACGCTGCTGGACGCCATCGTCGACCAGCACGCCGCGATCGCGATCCTGGACATCACCGGCGTGCCGATGGTCGACACGGTCGTCGCCCAGTACCTCATGAAGACCGTCATGGCGGTACGCCTGATGGGCTCCGAGTGCGTGATCAGCGGCATCCGGCCGCAGATCGCCCAGACCATCGTGCAGCTCGGCATCGACCTGGGCGACATCACCACCCGGGCCACGCTGGCGGACGCCCTGGCCTGGGCGCTCGGAAAGAACGGTGTGATCGTTACGGGGCAGGTGTGAGCGAACCCGGCATGGAACGGATCCCGATCCTGCGGCTGGGCGACGTGCTCCTCGCGAGCATCCAGCACGAGCTGACCGACGACCTCGCCCTCATGCTGCAGCAGGACCTGACCGAGATGGCCGCCAACGGCGCGTGCGGCGTCGTCATCGACATCTCCGGCGTGGACATGATCGACTCATTCCTCGCGCGCGTCCTGTCCGAGATCGCCTCGGCCACGCGCATGCTCGCCGGCCGTACGGTCGTGGCCGGGATGCGTCCGTCGGTGGCCATCACGCTCGTCGAGATGGGGCTGAGCCTGCGCGGGCTCCAGACGGCGCTCACGCTGCCGGACGCGCTCGCCATCCTCGGGTTCGGCATGCGGCCGGATCAGGCGGGTCGATGAGCCAGGACTCGATCATCCGGCTCCCGATCACCAGCGACACCCAGATCGCCGGTGCGCGCCAGGCCGTGCGCGAAGCCGCCGTCAACGCCGGCTTCAGCCTGGTCGAACAGACGAAGATCGTCACCGCGGCCAGCGAGCTGGCGCGGAACACCCTCGTCCACGGCGGCGGGGGCCACATGGAACTGGAGACGGTGGAGGGGACCGGCCGCCCGGGGATCCGGCTGACGTTCACTGACACGGGACCGGGCATCCCGGACATCTCGGTGGCGCTGTCGGACGGCTACACGACCGGGCACGGGCTCGGGCTGGGCCTCGGCGGTGCCCGCCGGCTGGTGCAGGACTTCACGATCGACAGCGAGAAGGGCCGGGGGACCACGGTCACGGTCACGGCCTGGCCGCGCGGCGTACGGCAGGCGGCCCGGTGAGCGGCCACATCATGGTGACCGACGCCTGGAACGTCGCCGTTCAGGACCCGAGCCAGGTGCATGTCGCGACCGCCGCCGCGACGGCGGCGGCACTGCCCGCGGGCCTCGACGCGAAGGACACCGCCCGCTGCGAGCTGCTCTCCACCGAGCTGGCCACCAACCTCGTCAAGCACGCCATGGGCGGCCGGCTGCTGATCAGCGTGTCGCCGGGGGTCGTACAGCTCGTCGCGGTCGACAGCGGCCCCGGCATCGGAGACGTGGCGGCCTCGATGACCGACGGCTTCACGACGACGTCCTCGCTCGGCGCCGGCCTGGGCGCGTGCCGGCGCGGCGCGGCCCAGTTCGACCTGTACAGCAGGCGCGGCGAGGGCACCGTCGTGCTGGTGCGCATCGGCCCGGCCGCGGCGGAGCCCACCGGCCCGGTCGAGCTGGGCGGGGTCATCACCCCGCATCCGACCGAGACCGTGATCGGCGACGGGTACGGGCTGGTGTGGGAGAAGGACAAGGTGACGGTCGGGGTGGTCGACGGCCTCGGGCACGGCGCCGGCGCGGCCGAGGCACGGCGGGCGGCGCTCGAGGTTCTGGAGCGGAGGCCTACGCTGGATCCTGTCGGCCTGCTCCGCGAGTTCGACGTACGGTTGCGGGCCACCCGAGGAGCCGCGGCATCGGCCGCCCAGCTCGACGGCTGGTCGCGCGGGCTGGCCTTCGCCGGACTCGGCAACGTGAGCTGCCGCCTCTTCGACGAGGGCGGGAGCCAGGCGCTGGTGCCCCTGCCCGGGATCCTGGGGACGGGCGGGCAGCACCGGTCACAGCGGTCCGTCTCCGCCGGATGGCGGCACCCGGCCATGCTGGTGATGCACACGGACGGCATCACCAGCCGCTGGGACCTCGCCGCCCATCCCGGCGCCGCCGACCACCATCCGGCCATCACGGCCGCGCTGATCTGGCGCGACGCCAACCGCGACAATGATGACGCCACCGTCGTCGTCGTCAGGACCAGACCGGAGTGAAGGGGGCACGATGAGCGAGCTGATTCATTCCGGGCCGGTCGCCGACGCCGCCTCCGCCATGGCGATCCTCGCGTGCGCCGTGGGACGGCTCGGCGTCGCCGCCGACGACCGGCCGGAGTTCCTGGCGTGCGCCGCACACGCGCTGCGCGAGCACGGCTCCGGCGCCGCGATGACCCTCGGCGTGACCGACGACGGCCGGTTGGAGGCCGTGATCGGCCCCGCCGGTGACCCGGAGCGCGCGGTCACCGTGACCGTCGCCGTCCCGCCGGGTCCCGTCCGCGCCGCCGGGTCCGCCGACCTCGCCGGGGCCGTGCTCCTCGACGTGATCATCGACCAGCACGCGACGCTCGACTGGCACCGTCGCGAGCTCGAGCAGACCAACCAGGGCGTCCTCGCCCTCCACGCCGAGCTGGACGAGAGCGCCGAGCGGCTCCGCCACGCCAGCGAGCTGCAGCAGCACCTGCTGTCCGCCGAGCGCGCGGCCCGTGCCTCGGCGGAGGCCTCCCGCGCCCGGCTGGGCTTCCTGGCCCACGCGAGCGCCACGCTCTCGGAGTCGCTCGACCACGAGCAGATCCTCGACCGCCTGCGCGCGCTCACCGTCCCGCGCTACGCCTCGGTGCTGACGGTCTGGCTCGCCCGGGCGGTCGGCTCGCTCGAGCCGTACCCGGCCCCGTCCGCCCCTCCGCAGCCCTCCCAGCCCGTGGAGAAGGCCTACTCCAGCGGACGCATCCAGCACGCCACCAGCGCACCCGCCGAGGACGAGGCCGTGGTGACCGGCGTCGACACCACCGTGGACGCCCGGCAGGTGCTGGCGGTGCCCCTGATCTCACGCGGCCGTACGCTCGGCGTGCTGGCCGCGGAGCCCGCCACCGCGTCGTTCTCACCCGAGGACATCGCGGTCTTCAGCGAGCTGGGCCGCATCACGGCCGCGGCCACCGACAACGCCCTGCGCTACGAGCACGAGCGCGACGTCGCCGAACGCCTGCAGCGCGCCATGCTCACCGAGCTGCCCGACCACGGCCGGCTGGAGTTCATCGCCCGCTACCTGCCCGCCGAGGCCGGCCTCAACGTCGGCGGCGACTGGTACGACGCGTTCGAGCGCCCCGACGGCGACGTGATCGCCGCGGTCGGCGACGTCACCGGCCACGGCCTCCAGGCCGCCGCGCTGATGGGCCAGCTGCGCACCACCCTGCGCGCGTACGCCATCGACGCGCCGGGCCCCGGCGAGGTGCTCACCCGCATGCACCGGCTGCTGTCGCACCTCCAGCCGGACGACCTGGCCACCGCCGTGCTCGCCCAGATGTCCTGCGACGGCCTGCTGCGCTGGGCCAACGCCGGGCATCCTCCGCCGTTGCTGCGTACGCCCGACGGCGTGGTGTCCACCCTCGACGGGCACGACTTCCTGCTGGGCATGCCGCTGGAGGGCTCCGTGCTGCGGGAGCACTCGATCCGGCTGGAGCCCGGCGCGGCCGTGCTGTTCTACACCGACGGCCTCATCGAACGCCGCGGCCTGCCGCTGGACGAGGGCATCGACCGCCTGGTGGCGGCGTTCGCCGAGGCGGACGGTGATCTGGACGCCGTGGCGGACACCGTGCTGAGCCGGATGCTGCGCGACAGCGCCCGCGAGGACGACACCTGCCTGCTGATGTTCGGCATGGTCCCGGAGCCCGAGCCGGACGATGGCGGCGGGCGATCGCGTCTTACGGTGCCCTGATCAGGCGATTCTCGCGCGAAGTGGTCCTTTGGCCGCTTCCGGGCCATATAGTTGTTGCAGTGCGACAGTTGTCATTCGGCAATCATTGGCGGTCGGGCAGGCCGCCCCGCGAAGAGGAGCCTCCGATGTCGGAGTCGTACCCGGAGCTCGTCGACCGGCTGACCGGGCTGTATCCGGACGTGCCACGGCACCTCGTCGAGGAGCAGGTGGCCAAGGCGATCGAGGGCACGCAACTGTTCGGCGAGGGGCCGGGCACCATCGAGCTGATCGAGAAGATCTCCGTCGAGAACGTCGCGAGGCTCGAGGGCGCCATGCGCGGCGGCGCGGATCTCGGCGAAGAGGGGGCGGCGGAGGCCACCGCCCCGTGATCGCGGGTGTGCTCAGGCGGGCATCGAGAAGGAGTCCGCAGAGCCCTCCCCGTCGCCGCCCGCCGCGACGTTGAACTGCGTGAGGCCGGAGAGGAGTGCGGCGCGGGCGGGCGCCGGCATCTCGGACAGCACCCGCAGGAGCTCGTTCTGCCGATGCTGGCGTACGCGGTCGAGAAGTGCCTCACCATCGGCGCTCAACCGGATGGTGATCTCCCGGCGGGACTGCTGGCCCGGATCACGTACGATCAGTCCAGCGGCCTCGAGGCGGTCACACAGCCTGCTCGCGGACGACAGGAGAGCGCCGAGTTCGGCGGCCAGCCCGCTCAGGTTGATCCCGCCCCGCTGCCGCACGATGAACAGGACTCTCAACTGAGTGGCGGGCACCGGCACATCCGGGGCATTGTGCGGCGCGGACCAGACATCGGTGAACGCCGCGGCGACCGCGTCGATCGCGGCGGCGCACTTGTCAAGCTCCGAAGAATCGCCCGCAAACGCCACCATATATCTACTGTTACACAGCGCGCCCAGTTAGGCACGCGCCCCACGCCGCTCGCCGGACCCGGGCCCACGTGGCCACAGAATCGCTGGTGAAGGCAGGGTCATGATCGAAGAACAGCTCGAATCCGTCGAAGAGGCCATCTGGCACGCGCAGCCGCACACGCTCGCGGAGGCCGTAACCCAGGCGCTCACGCGTCAACACACGGTTGACGAGGCGGAGATCCTTCTCGCCGACTATCGGCTGTCGTTCCTGGTCCCGGTCGCGCCCGGCGGCCGGCCGATCCGCATCGACGGGACCGACGCCGGACGCGCCTTCGCCTCGCAGCAGCCCGTCGTACGCCCCGCCGGTGACGGCTGGGAGCTGCACGCGCCGATGACCGTGTACGGCGACCGGGTCGGCGTCCTCACGGTGTCCCTGCCGCGCGAGCCGGACGCCACCGCGCAGCGGCGCCTCGCCGGTGTCGCGACCGTCCTGGCCCGCGCGCTCAAGGTCGCGGACCTGAACACCGACCTCTACCAGCAGATCAGGCGGCGCAGCCGGCTCACGCTCGCCGCCGAGATCCAGTGGCAGCTCCTGCCGGGCCGTTCGTGCATCTGCGACGAATACCACCTCGCCGGCATGCTGGAGCCCGCGTACGCCATCTGGGGCGACAACTTCGACTGGTCCGCGAGCGCGGACCACCTCACGGTCTCCGTGACCAACGGGATGGGCCGTGGCACCGAGGCGGCGCTCCTCACCCAGCTGACGATCAGCGCCCTGCGCAACGCGCGACGCTCCGGCGCCGGCATCATCGACCAGGCGATGCTGGCCAACGAGTCGATCCACTACCAACACCAGGGCCTGCTGCACGTCGAGACCCTGCTCATGCGCTTCGACCTGCGGACCGGGCGCGTCACGGCCGTCGACGCCGGGTCGCCGGTGATCTTCCGGCTGCGCGACGGCGACGTCACCCGCGTCGAGCTCGACGCCCAGCTCCCGCTGGGCATGTTCGGCGACACCGGCTATACCGAGCAGGAGTTCGCCGTCGAACCCGGCGACCGCCTGGTGATCGTCAGCGACGGCGTGCACACCGCCGCGTCGCCGAAGGGCGACCCGTACGGCACCAGCGCCCTGCCCCGCGCGCTCCGCGAGACCCGGCTCCAGGACCCCTCCGAGGCGGTCCGCACCCTGACCCGTGGCCTGCTCGACTACCACGAGGGCGGCGAGCTGCTCGACGACGCGGTCATCCTCTGCGTCGACTGGACCGGCCGCGCGAGCTGATCACCGGCCGGTGGGCTTGATCCAGTCGAAGCTGCGCTCGACGGCGCGCTGCCAGTTGTCGTACTCCTCGGCGCGGCGCGCGGGGTCCATGCCGGGGTGCCACTGGGCCGCGCGGTGCCAGTTGCGCCGCAATCCCTCGAGGTCGGGCCAGTAACCGACGGCGAGGCCCGCGGCGTACGCGGCGCCCAGGGAGACGGTCTCGGCGGCCATCGGGCGGATGACCGGCACGTTCAGGACGTCGGCGATGAACTGCATGAGCAGGTTGTCGGCGGTCATCCCGCCGTCGACCTTGAGGGCCTTCAGGGCCAGGCCGGAGTCGGCGTTCATCGCGTCGACGACCTCGCGGGTCTGCCAGGCGGTCGCCTCCAGGACGGCGCGCGCGAGGTGCCCCTTGGTGATGTAGGAGGTCAGGCCGACGATGATGCCCCGCGCCTCGCTGCGCCAGTGGGGCGTGAACAGGCCGGAGAAGGCGGGCACGATGTAGCAGCCGCCGTTGTCCTCGACGGTACGGGCGAGCGTTTCGATCTCGGGGGCGCTGCTGATCAGCCCGAGGCCGTCGCGGAACCACTGCACGAGCGCGCCGGTGATGGCGATCGAGCCCTCGAGGGCGTACACGGCGGGCTCGTCGCCGATCTGGTAGCCGACGGTCGTGAGCAGGCCGTGCGTCGACCGTACGGGCTCGGTACCGGTGTTGAGCAGCAGGAACCCGCCGGTTCCGTATGTGCACTTGGCCTCGCCGGGCGCGAAGCAGGTCTGCCCGAACAGGGCCGCCTGCTGGTCGCCGAGCGCGGCCGCGATGCGCACGCCGGGCAGGACGCGCCGCGCCGTGCCGTACGTCTCGGTGGAGGGCCGGATCCGCGGCAGCATCGCGCGCGGGATGCCGAAGAACTCCAGCAGCTCGTCGTCCCACGCGAGCGTGGTCAGGTCCATCAGGAGCGTACGGCCCGCGTTGGTGACGTCGGTGACGTGGAGGCCGCCCTCGGGGCCACCGGTGAGGTTCCAGATGAGCCAGCTCTCCATGGTGCCGAAGAGCACGTCGCCGCGTTCGGCACGTTCGCGCAGGCCAGGGGTGTGATCGAGCATCCAGCGCACGCGTGGGGCGGAGAAGTAGGTCGCGAGGGGCAGCCCGCACCGCTCGCGTACGGTCTCGGCCTTCGGGTGGCCGGACAGCTCGTCGACGAGGGCGGCGGTGCGGGTGTCCTGCCAGACGATGGCCCGGCCGATCGGCCTGCCGGTGTGGCGGTCCCACAGCACGGTCGTCTCGCGCTGGTTGGCGATGCCCAGGCCGGTGACCTGGTCGGGGGTGGCGCCGGCCTGCGCGACCGCCTCCGGGGCGATGCGCTCCAGGTTGCGCCAGATCTCCATCGCGTCGTGCTCGACCCAGCCGGGCCGGGGAAAGTGCTGCCGGTGCTCACGCTGCGTGACCGACACCAGGCGTCCGGCATGATCGAAAAGGATGCACCGCGTCGACGTCGTGCCCTGGTCGACGGCCATCACGTAGCGATCTACCATCGCGTTCCCACCTCCCGGTCCGGCCTCACCAGCGTGAGGCCCCGAGGTCACGGGAGACCGCGCGTGCCGCGTCCCGCACGTAGGTCACCAGCGTCGGTTTCGGCCGGCCCCTGGCATCACAGAGTCGTTCGACGGCGCCCGATATTCCCATCGCACCGACGACGAGGCCACCCTGGCCGCGGATCGGCGCGGCCACGCCCGCCTCACCGACCGTCATCTCCTCGACCTCAGAGGCCCATCCCATGTCCCTGACCTCGCCCAGCGCCCTGGCGAGATCACGGTGAGCGGTGATCGTACGACGGCTGAAGGGTTCGAGGACACCCTCCAGCGCCGCGACCGCGCCGGAGTCGTAGGCGAGCAGGACCTTTCCCAGGGCCGTCGCGTGGGCCGGCAGCAGGGTGCCCATGTCGAGGGTCTGAAGCGTGTCGTCCGGCCGGAAGACGTGGTGGACGACGAGGACCCGGCCCTCGAGCGGCGTGCCGATCCGTACCGCCTCGCCGCTGCGGGCGGCCAGCGCGTCGGCCCAGTTGATCGCACGTGAGCGCAGTTCGTTGACGTCGAGGTAGCTCGTGCCCAGGTGGAGGAGGGTCGCCCCGAGCTGGTACTTGCCGGTCTCGCCGTCCTGCTCGACGAAGCCGACGCCCTGGAGCGTACGGAGGAGGCCGTGGGCGGTGCCGCGCGCCAGGCCGAGCGAGCCGGCGATCTCGCTGACACCGAGGCGTCCGGAGCCGCGCGCGAGCAGCTTGAGGATCGCCGCCGCGCGTTCGATCGACTGGACCGGGCCGGGCATCGCTCGAGAATAGCGATGTCGTTACATATTCGACAATGCCGACATCTGTTCCGATAGCGGGTGCCCGGCGGCCCGTACCCGCACCGTACGGCGGCGTGTCGGCGGCGGCCCCGCGCCGGCCGGACCCGTGGCCGTGGATCGGCGTTCGACAATGTCGGCAGTGGTCTGTTGACCCTCCTCCGGCGGCAACTTAGCGTCCGGACAGCCGTGAGAGGCCCTCGCCCTCCCACGAGCGGTGCCTCGAAGTGCCCGGTCCGGGCACTTTCACCTAGGAGGAGACGTGGCAGAGCGGTTGAAGATCCCAGGGCTGGCAGGCGAGCTGGCCGCAGAGTTCGCGGGGACGATGATCCTCATTCTGTTCGGAACGGGCGTCGTGGCCCAGGTGGTGGCCGGCGGCATCGGCGACCACGACAGCATCGCCTGGGCTTGGGGCCTCGGCGTCACGCTCGGCGTGTACGTCGCCGGGCGGATCAGCGGTGCGCACCTGAACCCCGCCGTCACGGTCGCGCTCGCGGTGTTCAAGGGGTTCTCCTGGCGGAAGGTGCTGCCCTACGCGGGGGCGCAGCTCCTTGGCGCCTTCGTGGCGGCGTTGCTCGTCCGGTGGAACTACAGCGAGGTCCTCAACAAGCTCGACCCCGGTCACACGGTCAAGACCCAGGGGGTCTTCTCCACCCTGCCAGGCAACGGCGCCCTGCCCGTGCACACCTTCGGCGCGCTGCGCGATCAGGTGATCGGCACCGCGATCCTGCTCTTCCTGATCCTCGCGGTGACCGACGCGCGCAACTCCTCGCCCGCCGCGAACCTCGCCCCGTTCATCGTCGGCCTGATCGTCGTCGCGATCGGGATGGCGTGGGGCACCGACGCCGGATACGCCATCAACCCGGCGCGTGACCTCGGTCCGCGCCTCGCCTCGTTCTTCACCGGATACGGAACGGCCTTCCGCGATCAGTACGGCGGGCTGTATTTCTGGGTTCCCATCGTCGGTCCGCTCATCGGTGGAGTCATCGGCGCCGGCGCCTACCAGGCGCTGGTCGGGCGCTTCCTGCCGTCGGAGGAGGCCCCCGAGCCCGGTCGGGTGCCGACCGACACCGAGCTCGAGACCGCCTGAGCCAGAACGAGAGAGAGGCGAACCCCTCATGGCCGACTTCGTCGGAGCGGTAGACCAGGGCACCACGAGCACCCGATTCATGATCTTCGATCACTCGGGCAACGAGGTGGCCAAGCACCAGCTCGAACACGAGCAGATCATGCCCCAGCCCGGATGGGTCGAGCACAACCCGACCGAGATCTGGGAGCGCACCCGGGCCGTCATCGAGACCGGCATGCGCAACGCGAACCTGAACGCCACCGACCTGAACGCGCTCGGCATCACCAACCAGCGCGAGACCGCGGTGGTGTGGAACCGCCGCACCGGGCGGCCGTACTACAACGCGATCGTCTGGCAGGACACCCGTACGGACCGCATCGCCTCCGCGCTGGAGCGCGACGGCCGCGGCGACGTGATCCGCGCCAAGGCCGGCCTGCCGCCGGCCACCTACTTCTCCGGCGGCAAGATCCAGTGGATCCTGGAGAACGTCGAAGGGGTGCGGGAGGCCGCCGAGGCCGGCGACGCGATCTTCGGCAACACCGACACGTGGCTGCTGTGGAACCTCACGGGCGGCGTCGACGGCGGCGTGCACGTCACCGACCCGACCAACGCCAGCCGCACCATGCTGATGAACCTCGAGACGCTCGACTGGGACGACGAGCTGCTGTCGTTCTTCAACGTGCCGAGGCAGATGCTTCCGGCGATCAAGCCGTCCTCCAACCCCGACTTCTACGGGCTCACGCTCGCGAACGGCCCGGTCGGCGGCGAGGTGCCGCTGTCCGGTGACCTCGGCGACCAGCAGGCGGCCACCGTCGGGCAGGTCTGCTTCGGCGTCGGCGAGGCCAAGAACACCTACGGCACCGGCAACTTCCTGCTGCTCAACACCGGTAACGAGCTGGTCCGCTCCAAGAACGGCCTGCTCACGACGGTCTGCTACCAGTTCGGCTCGGAGCGGCCCGTCTACGCGCTGGAGGGATCCATCGCGGTCACCGGGTCGGCCGTGCAGTGGCTGCGCGACCAGCTCGGCATCATCTCCGGTGCCTCGCAGAGCGAGACGCTCGCCCGCCAGGTCGATGACAACGGCGGCGTCTACTTCGTGCCGGCCTTCTCCGGCCTGTTCGCGCCGTACTGGCGGTCCGACGCGCGCGGCGCGATCGTCGGTCTGTCCCGCTTCAACACCAACGCCCACCTGGCGCGGGCCACGCTCGAGTCGATCTGCTACCAGACGCGTGACGTGGTCGAGGCGATGCGCCAGGACTCCGGGGTCGCCCTCGACGTCCTGCGCGTCGACGGCGGCGTGACCGCCAACCAGCTCTGCATGGAGCTGCAGGCCGACATCCTCGGCGTCCCGGTCTCCAAGCCGGTCGTCGCGGAGACCACCGCGCTCGGCGCCGCGTACGCGGCAGGCCTGGCCACCGGGTTCTGGCGGACCACCGACGAGCTGCGGCAGAACTGGAACGAGGACCAGCGCTGGCAGCCCGGGTGGAACGACGAGCAGCGCGCCACCGGCTACGCGGGCTGGAAGAAGGCCGTCGAACGCACTCTCGACTGGGTCGACGTGGACTGACCCGGTCTCCCCGCACTGGGCGGCGCGTCCCGTACGGCGCGCCGCCCTCCGCACGACATCGGAGGAGTCCGAACGTGAAATCTGCATCGCTGGGACCCGACTACCGGGCCCAGGCCCTGCGTGAGCTGGCACGTGAGGAGTTCGACGTGCTGGTCGTGGGCGGCGGAGTGGTGGGTGCCGGCGCGGCCCTCGACGCGGTGTCGCGCGGCCTGACCGTGGCGCTGATCGAGGCCGTCGACTGGGCGGCCGGCACGTCGAGCCGGTCCAGCAAGCTGATCCACGGCGGGCTGCGCTACCTCGAACAGCGCGACTTCGCCCTGGTACGCGAGGCGCTGAGGGAACGCTCGCTGCTACTGGGCCGGATCGCCCCGCACCTCGTCAAGCCCGTGCCGTTCCTGTACCCGCTGAAGCACCGGATGTGGGAGCGCTTCTACGTCGGTGCCGGGATCGGCCTGTACGACTCGATGGGCGGCGCGCGTGCGATGCCGCGCCACCGGCACCTGAGCCACCGTGCCGCCCGCAGGATGGCGCCCGCGCTGCGGCGCGACGCGTTCGTCGGGGCGATCCACTACTTCGACGCCCAGGTCGACGACGCGCGCTACACGATGACGCTCGCGCGCACCGCCGCGGGCTACGGCGCGACCGTCGTGAGCCGGGCACGCGCCACCGCGTTCGTACGCGAGGGTGAGCGCGTCGTCGGCGCACGCGTCCACGACCTGGAGAACGACAACGAGGTCACCGTGCGGGCCCGCCAGGTGATCAACGCGACCGGCGTGTGGACCGAGGAGACCCACCGGCTGGCCGGCGCCCGAGGGCGCCTGACCGTGAAGGCCTCCAAGGGCGTGCACATCCTCGTGCCGCGCGACCGGATCCGGCTCGACACCGGCCTGATCCTGCGTACGGAGAAGAGCGTGCTGCTCGTCATCCCCTGGGGGAGGCACTGGATCGTCGGCACCACCGACACCCCGTGGGACCTGGACAAGGACGAGCCCGCCGCCAGCGGCGCGGATGTCGACTACATCCTCGAGCACGTCAACGCCGTGCTGACCACCCCGATCGAGCACGACGACATCGAGGCCGTCTACGCCGGCCTGCGACCGCTCGTGTCCGGGGCGAGCGACGACACGACCAAGCTCTCCCGCGAGCACACGATCACCCAGCCGGTGCCCGGTCTCACCGTGATCGCGGGCGGCAAGTTCACGACGTACCGGGTGATGGCGCAGGACGCGGTCGACGCCGTCGCCGACGGGCTGCCGACGGTCGTCCCCGGCTCGGTCACCGACCGGCTGCCGATCGCCGGGGCGGTCGGGTACGAGGTGCTGTGGAACGAGCGTGCGCGGCTCGCCCGGCGCAGTGGCGTGCACGTGGCACGGATCGAGCACCTGCTCAACCGCTTCGGGTCCTGCGTCAACGAGGTCCTCGAGCTGATCGACGCCGATCCGACGCTCGGCGAGCCGATCCCGGCGGCGGCCGACTACCTGAAGGCCGAGGCGGTCTACGCGGTGACGCACGAGGGCGCCCTCCACCTCGAGGACGTCCTGCGCCGCCGGCTGCGCGCCTCGATCGAGGAATGGGACCAGGGCGCCGCCGCGGCCCCCGAGGTCGCCGCGCTCATCGCGCCGATCCTCGGCTGGGACGACGAGACCGCCAAGCGCGAGACCGAGCACTATCTGCGGCAGGTCGAGGCCGAACGCCACGCCCGCGGCCAGCGCGACGACGCCGCGGCGGCCGACGCACGCGGCCGTGCGCCGGCATTGTTCGCGGACCGCGCGGCGTCCTGACCGAAATGGAGGCACAGGGATGGGGCCCCACCCCTCATAGGTGCGAGGCCCCTCCACTGTCACCGGTCCTCTGTAGTCCGGCGGTCACCAGCCCCAGTCGTCGCAGTCGTCCCAGCAGTCGTCGCAGCAGCCCCAACAGCCGCAGTTGAAGATGTGATTGACGAGTGTCTGGCTGCTGGCCGGGACGGGGGCGGCGTTGGCGGGCGCCGCGGCGCCCATCGTGAGGGCGACGCCGCCTGCGAAGGCCGCACCGGAGATGACAACCGCGAGTCGCTTCGAAATACCCATAAGGATCCCCCCTGGATTGTTTTCCTGACATGACCTGTGATCGTCACGCCGGGCAATTTGGGCTATTTTGTGGCCCGATCGCCTAATTACACATCACAGGCTCGCGGCGTCAGAATCAATACCGACATAGCGGTATATACGGGCTTTTGACCACTGTTGGAGGGCTTCGCAGGAGCGCCTTTAGACAATGCCGCCATTCGCCGCCGGAACCCGCCTGAGCCCCGCCCCGTACGCGGCTCGGGGACTCCCGGCGAGGCGCGGACTTCGCGTACGTACGGGCGGCCGGGTCCTTCACTCGCCGGTCAAGGCCGCCGTTGACAGGCCCGTTCGGCGAGCCGAGGGGCCCGCGCGCGCCGGGCTCGCGCGTGCCGGGACCATCGCGCGGCGGCGGAGGGCCTTCCGGCCCTTGGGGCGGCCTGCGCGCCTCGGCTGTGCTGGAGGGAGCGGCGGAGGGGGTCTCGCCGAATCGGGGTACGAGGGGGAGCATCGTGAACGCGATCATCGTCGGAGTGGACGGTTCGGATCACAGCCGCCGTGCGGTCGAATGGGCCGCCGAAGAGGCGGTACGCCGGAAGAGGCCCCTGCGGATCGTGCACGCCACGGCCCCCTGGCTCTATGACACGTCCGTGGATCCGCGGCTGGCCACGATGCGCACCTGGCTGCTGAGCGGCGGCGAGGAGGTCCTCGACGAGGCGGTCGCCGCCGCGCGGGCGCGGGACGGCGACCTCATGGTCGAGGGACGGCTGGTGCCGGGCGGGGCGGCCAAGGCCCTGCTCGAACAGGCGCGCGGGGCCTCGATGCTCGTCGTCGGCAGCCACGGAGTCGGTACGGTCGCGGGCATCCTGCTCGGCTCGACCGCCCTGCAGGTCGTGTCGCACACCACGGTGCCGACCGCGATCATCCGGCAGTTCGAGGCCGCCGAGCGCCGGGAGATCGCCGTCGGCGTGGACGGGTCCGCGCCGGGGGAGGCGGCCCTGGCCTTCGCCTTCGAGGAGGCCGCGCTGCGCGAGGCGCGGCTGCGGGCGATCCACGTGTGGTCGCGCCCGGGCGCGGACGGGCCGGTGGAGATGACGCCGCTGGTGTACGACGAGCAGGTCGTCACGAGCGATCAGGACCACCGGCTGGGCGAGATGCTCGCGGCCTGGCGGGACAAGTACCCGGAGGTCGAGGTCGTCGGTGAGGTCGTGCACGGCCGCCCGGTCCGGGTCCTCGCCGGTGCGTCGGCCCGCGCCGATCTTCTCGTGGTCGGCACCCGCGGCCGTGGTGGCTTCGCCGGCCTGGTGCTCGGCTCGGTGAGCCACGGCCTTCTCCACCACGCGCACGCGCCGTTGATCCTGGTGCCCTCCACCGGCTGAGAGACTGTTGGGGAGCCCCATGCCCTACTGCGTGGCACCCAGGCGACGCCTCGCCGCGTTGTCGTCGGTCGCCGGCCGACACCGGGCCGACTCCCTCCTCCGCCTTGCGACGCGCCCCCTGGCCCGCCGCTCGCGACGGACGAGGGCTCCCCAACAGTCTCTGAGCGGAAGCGCCACAGGTCCCTGCGGGTCGGGACCTTCGTCCCTGCTGCTCGCCGGGTGTGGGTGGTGCGCTGGAGGCCGAGCGACGAGAAATGACGCTGGAGGAGGGCCATGGACACCGCGCACGCCGCTCCGGAGGAGAAGATCGCCCACGAACTCGTCGACGCGGCGATGTGGGCGCCCTCGGTGCACGACACCCGGCCGTGGAGGTTCGGGATCCGTGGGTCGACGATCAGCATGTACGCCGACGGGGACCGCCGCCTGACGGCGGCCGACCCGTACGGCAGAGAGATGCTGATCAGTTGCGGGGCCGCGCTGTACACGCTGTGCCTCGCGACGCGGCAGTCCGGCCGCCGTCCCGAGGTGCGGATCATGCCCGACCCGGAGGAACCCTGCCTCGTCGCCGAGGTGGACATCGGCCCGCCGCACGCGACCACGGCCGAGGAACGCCGGATGCACGAGCAGATCAAGCGCAGGCGCGGCCATCGGGGCGGATTCCGACCCGGCGGCCTGCCGCCCGGCCTGCTCCAGGCCCTGCGCGGTCAGGCGTACGCCGAGCGCGTGTCGTTGCGGATCGCCGCGGACCCGCGGGTCTGTGCCGCGCTGTCCGCCCTGACCGACGCCGCCGAGCAGATCCAGCGCCAGGACCCCGCGTACGCGGCGGAGGCGGCCCGCTGGGCGTGCGCGCTGGGCGACACCAGGGGCGACGAGGGCACGGACGAGGGCGGGTCACGGGGCGCGATCGACCCCGGCTACTCCGCACGCGATGTGACACCTGATCGGCACTGGGGCCCCAGCAGCGGCGACCGGCAGTCCGCGGCGGGCGTGGTGGCGCTGCTGGCGACCTGCGAGGACGGGCGACGTGACTGGCTGCGCGCCGGGCGCGCCCTGCAGCGGATCCTGCTCTGCGCGGCCGGGCACGACGTGTCCGCGGCCTTCCACGCGCCGGCCCTCGAGGTGCCGGAGTTGCGGGAGTTCATCCGCGGCCGGTTCTGCGACGCCTCGTACCCGCAGATGATCTTGCGGCTGGGCCTCGTCCTACCGCGCTCCGAGAGCGTACGCCGCTCGCCCACCGAACTGACAAGGGGCGCCCTCTAGGGACGAGGACGTCCGGTCCAGCGGGGCGCCACGGTCGTCCACTCCTGCTCCCACAGGGCGAGGCGACGGCGCTCGAGCCGCCGGTCGATCAGCGTGCACGCGACGGAGTGCAGCAGGCTGAGGAAGATCACCACGGTCAGGGCCGCCATGATCGTGTCGGCGACGGTCTGGGAGTGCCGGCGCGGGTGCGTCGTCAGGGCGCCCTTCCGGTCGATCCAGATGGTCCGGTGCGTGCCGGCCCGGTCGTTCGCGCCCGCGGGTACGGCGGCGGTGCGCTCGGCGCCGGTGGTGTCGCGCCACCTGACCCGGGTGGTGCCGTTGAAGCCGCTCGCGGTCGCGGACGGTGAGGCGCCGAGCACCACGGCGTCGGCCCGGTGACGGGTCATCGCCTGAAGGTGCTCGGCGCGCACACCGGCGCGGCCGACCACGTGAGCCGTCGTCGTCGCGGCAAAGGGCGCGAGGATCAGAAAGAGCACGCCGAGAGCGGTGATCAGACGGGTCTGCACGCGGTCGACACGACGGCGCAGAGGGTTGCGGTCGGGCCGTGCGTATCTGATCACACCGAGCAGGTTGATCATGAAGGTTCGCATGAGCCCACCTCCGCAACGCCTTTGACTCGGAGGCTAGGCGGAGCGGCAGGTGGCGGAGCAGGGACGGTGGTCCTCGGGGAAGGGGCCGAGAGTCCCGGCGGAGATGGGCTTTAGGCCCTGATTCGCGGTGGATCCTCCCTGGGCCGGGGGCCACGGAGGGCCTGCGGGGCGCAGAGTGCCGAGCGGCCACGGGCAGGGGACCTTCGGCCCCTTTCGACGGAGTACGGACGCGGCGAGCCTGAGGACGTGAGCAATTCCGAAGGCGCGTACGTGCTCGTCGGGGTGGATGGTTCGGCCGCGGGAGAGCGCGCCCTGCGCTGGGCGGCCGAGGAGGCACGGCTGCGCCGGATGCCGCTGACCGTCTGCCACGCGTGGCACTGGCCGTACCCGGTGAAGCCGTCCGGGCCGTCCGCGATCGACACCGTACGCCGGATGGGCCAGCACGTCCTCGAGAAGTCGGTCATGATCGCGCGCGAGACCTCACCGAGGACCCTGGTACGCGGGCGGCTCGCCTCGGGGCAGGCGCCGGAGGTCCTGGTCAACCAGTCGCAGAACGCCGCGCTGGCGCTGATCGGCAGCCACGGGCTGCACGAGGCGGCCGAGCTGGCCGCGGGCTCGTCGGCCGTACGGCTGCCCGCCTACGCCCACTGCCCGGTCATCGTGGTGCGCAACACCGCCGACCGTGGCCGTCCCGTCGTGGTCGGCGTCGACGGCTCGGCCGCGTCGGAGGCCGCGCTCGCCTTCGGGTTCGAGGAGGCCGCGCTGCGCGGGCAGTCACTGATCGCGATCTACGGCGTATGGGAGCCCGAGGCCGTCGCGTCCGCGGAGATGAGCATGGTCATCGACCCGGATCAGCTCCGCGAGACCGCGAGCCGACGCCTGGAACGGACGGTGTCACCGTGGCGGGAGAAGTACCCGTACGTGGACGCGCGGACCTCGCTGGTGATGAGGACGCCCCGCCACGCCCTGATGGAGGCCGCCGGCGGCTCGGGGCTGCTGGTGGTGGGCGGCCGGGGGCTCGGCGGCGTCGCCGGGCTGCGGCTCGGCGCGGTGAGCAGCGCCATGCTGCAGCAGGCGCCCTGCTCGGTCGCGATCGTCCGGCCGCGTACGTAGCCGGGCCAACGTCCTGTGCCCTCGGGACCAACGGCACTGGGCGGGCGCCTTGGCCACGCCCATCATGACAGTGCGGCCATCCGCCACGGCGGACGGGCGCACGAGCGGTCGCGGGGCGACGGCCGATGACGCGGTACCGGCGAACGCGACCCTCGAGGCTGAACCCAATGATCGGGGGGGACCATGGGCGCGAAGATCGGAGCGACGCCGGCGCTGGGCCGTCGCAGGCATGTGCGCAGCGCACTGCCGGCGGCCGACAGCGTGCTGGCCGTGGTGGCACGGCCCGGGGACGAGGCCTGCTATCTCGGCGCGATCCTGGAGATCTTCCAGCGGAACGGCGTCGAGATGGGCGTGCTCGCCCTCACGCGAGGTGAGGCGTCGCCGTACAACGACTCGCTGTACCGCCTGGACCTGATCCGGCCGTTCGAGTTCGACGCCGCCGCGTCCGTACTGCGGGTCGCGCACCGCATGGTCGTCGACTACCCGGAGACCGACCTGTGCCGGCTGCCGACCGAACGGCTCGCCGAACACGTGAGCCGCATGATCCAGGAGTGGCGGGTCGACCTGATCATCACCGTGGACGGCCGGTTCGTGAACCGGGCCGCGGCGGCCGCGGCCTGCCGCGCCGCCCACGAAGGCGACATCCCGGCGCTCGCCTGGACCCTGCCGCACGACGTCGCCCGCGAGGTCGAGCGGGCCGGCGGCCTGACCGTCAAGGGCGACGCCGAGCAGCGCATCGACTTCGACGTCCGGGTCGACCGGCGGCTCCAGCGGACCGCGATGGGCGCACACCAGAGCCAGTGCGACGGAGACGCGGCCCACCTGGCGCGCCTCGACGTCCAGGGCGACCACGAATGGCTGCGCTGGCTTGTCGACGCGCACGTACGCGAGCCGGAGGAACTCCCGACATGAGCGTTTCGGTGTCCGATGTGATGAGCGACCGCGTGGTGGCCGTACGGCGCAACACGCGGCTTCCGGAGATCGTGGCCGCGATCCGGCGGTTCCACGTCACGTCGCTGCCGGTGGTCGACGAGGACTACCGGGTGATCGGCGTGGTCTCCGAGGAGGATCTGTTCGACCAGGAGGCCGAGCGCGGGTTCTTCGGGCGGTTCCGCGGGCGGGCCGGCCGTACCGAGCGGATGGGATCGACCGCGGCGGACCTGATGCGAGCCCCGGCCGTGACCGTGACCGCGGCGACGTCCGCGCGTGAGGCGGCACGGATGATGTACGCGTACCGGATCCGGCGGCTGCCCGTGGTCGACGCCGTGACCGGCCGGCTCACCGGCATCGTCACCCGGTCCGACCTGCTCGCCGTGTACGAGCGCCCGGACCTGGAGATCCGCAGCGAGATCCTCTACGACATCATCCAGAACACCCTCGGCATGGACGCGGAGCGGTTCGACGTGGGCGTCGTCAGCGGGTCGGTCTCCATCCGCGGCGAGGTCGACCGCAGGTCGGCGGCCAACCGGCTCGCCGAGGCGATCAGGCACGTGGAAGGCGTGGTCACGGTCGACGACCGCCTGACGTACCGCCTGGACGACCGCGCCGGACGAACCCGCTAAGGGCATGTCTGACAAATCCCTGTCCTACTGCGCGACGCCCAGACGACGCCTCGCCGCGTTGTCGTCGGTCGACAGCCAAACCAGGCTGACTCCCTCCTCCGCCTTGCGACGCGCCGCCTGGACGCCGCTCGCTACGAACGCGATCTGTCAGACACGCCCGAGGGGATACGGAACCGGCAGGTGCCGGACGTGGAAACCGGGCCCGGTGCTCGCCGCCAGGCCCGCGTCCCGGACGGCCTTGGCTCAGCCCAGCGCGTCCATCACGGCTGTGACATAGGCGTCCAGCCGTTTCTCCACGGCTCGCGTCGTCAGCTCCGTCCTCCCCGCCTCCCGCCATGGCCGCGACACCGACCGCACTTCTTCGGAGAACGCCAGCCCGTCCCGAACCTGCCAGTACAACCGCTCGCTCGTGGCCGCGGCCAGCACCCCGCCGGCCTCCTCATACGCATCGGCGAACCGCAGACCCCACGCCGGGCCGTGCAGCAGCGCGAGATTGGTCGAGCAGTGCGCCACATCGAGATCCGCCGGGCCCCAGGAGGTCCCTGCCCAGTCGACGATGCCGGTGATCCGGGCACCTGCCGGCGTTGAAGGCAGCACGTCGAACAGCACGTTGCCGGGCTGGAAGTCCCGGTGCAGGAATCGCCCTTCATAGGGCGGCACGGGCTTGCGGATCACGTCCATCGCCGCGGCCCATGCCGCCGCGTCGGCGCCCTTCGGAACCACGACCGTGTCGGCGGTCGTCAACGTCACATACTTCGGGGGTCGCTCGGCGGGTCGCAACGCGTGGATCGCCACGAGTTGACGAGCCAGCAGCGGAACGCGCGTCTCCAACCCCGCATCGCCCAGGACCGTCCGGCCCGCCAGATGTGTCCTAAGGAGCGACGGATACTCGCAGTGCACGGCGGTCGGATCGACCGCGACCAGTCCGGGAGCCGACACATCGGTCCCCGCGAGCAGGGTCAGGGCGCCGGCCTCCCGGTTCAGCGAGCCCTCGGCGCGCTCCACGTCGACGAAGGTCCGCAGCACCAGGTCACGGGTGCCTCCGTCCCGCGTACCGATGGTCAGCCTCCGCACTTCGGCGGTGATGCCGCCGTGCAGCGCCTCGGTTCCGACGATCCGCTCACCGGCCTCCAGGTGCCGGCTCACCCAAGCCAGCGTCAACGGCCGGACGGCCGCCGCCTCATCGTGGTCGGTCACCGTGCCACCTCATCAGCCGGACGGTGGCATGCGCAAAGGCTTTGTTCCTAGAGCCTGTTTCAAAGCCCCGCTGTCCTACTGCGCGGCGCCCAGGCGGCGCCTCGCGGCGTTGTCCTCAGTCGTCAGCCAACACCAGGCTGACTCCTTCGTCCGCCTTGCGACGCATCCGCCTGGACGCCGCTCGCCACGGACGGGGACCTTGAAACAGGCCCTAGTGCGCGGCGGTCATGCGGATCGCGTCGAGTTCGAGCTCGGACAGGTCGGTGATCACGGCGTTCGCGCCGCGTTCGCGTAGTACGGACGGGTCGCCGGTCCGGTCGACGCCGACGACGAAGCCGAAGCCGCAGCGCCGCGCCGCCGCCACGCCCGAGGTGCTCTCCGCGATGACGGCCGTGTGCCTCGGTGGCGTGCCCAGCCGGGTCACGGCCTGCTGGAGCAGCGCCGCGTCGGCGTGTGAGGGCAGCCCGGAGCCCGATACGTCCAGGCCGTCCAGCGCGATGTCGAACATTCCGGCCACGCCCGCGCTCTGCAGGAGCGCGGTGCCGTACCGCTCCGTCGACACCGTCGCCGTACGCACCCCGCGCCTGCGGACCTCGCGGATCATCGCGACGGTCGAGCGGAACGGCGTGACGCCGTGCCGCCGTACCTCCGCGAGGAAGAACTCCTGCTGGTGGGCCGCCAGGCCGCGCAGATCGTCGTAGGGAAGCCTGATGCCGCGCGCCGACAGGTACGCCAGCACCGCCTCCGTACGCGACCGGCCGCGCATGTACCGCGGGTAGTCGGCGCACACGTCGAACGGAACGAACGGCTGCTCGCGTACGGACGAGTAGCCGCGCAGGAACGGGTCCAGCACCGATTTCCACGCCCCGGCCGAGGCCTGGACACTGTCGATGATCACTCCGTCGACCCCGAAGATGACCGCCGCCACGTCCGCTCGCAGGGCGGCGTCACCGGCCATGGTTCGCATCTGCCTGCCTCCTGTTCGGTGCCGTCCATGCTGGTAGGCGGGGCCGGGCCGGGTCAGAGTCGTCGGTCCCCGGCCCGCCGGCCGAAGGGCCCGTCGCAGGCCCCACGGGCGTCCGGTGACCTCTGTGAACCCACCGGCCCCACGGGATCCGCACCGGATGTCATGGCGGCATGACCGCGGTCAGCGGCCACGACGCCATGTGACCCGCCAGGGTCCGCGCCGCGCGGGTGGTCAGCACGACGATGTCCACGTCCTCGTCCAGCGAGTGCCAGGCGGCCAGGACCGCCTCGGGCTCCTCGGCCGGCAGTACGACCGCCTCGGCGAGCCCGCACCCGAGCACCTTGGCCTTCTCCCCGATGATCGCGATCTTCGCCATGTCACGCCTTTCCGCGCAGAGGGGTGTCGGCGACGGGGGATCGCGTCGCCCCATCGGTCACCTCCGGTGGTCTCGCGTCGCCGCGGTTGCGTACGCCGCGCGAGGCAGGCTTGAACCACATGCTCGTGGCTCGCGGGGGCAGCGGGCAGAGCCCCTTGGGTATCACTCGAAGGACCTTCGCCTTGTGAGACGGCCGAGGTCGCGGGGAAGTTGGCAGGAGCAGGCGGTCTTATGGGGGGATTGGGGCGAGCCGATGCAGCCGTGGCACATGCGGGAGGGCCCCGTCGTGGTGGCCGTCGACGGCTCGGACTCGGGCCGTGGCGCCGTCGCGTGGGCCATCGAAGAGGCCGAGTACCGGGGCGTGGAGGTACGCGTGCCGCCGCGTGCGGGCGTGGAGCAATTCCTCGCCGACGCCAAGGACGCCTCGATGATCGTCGTGGGTTCGGAGCGACTCATGGCCATGTCCGACCTGGCCGGCGGGTCGGCGGCGATGGAGATCGCGGGCCACGCGCGGGTCCCGGTCGTGGTCGTACGGCCCGGCCTGCCCGGCGCCGGTCCCGGGCCGTCGGCCGGCCGGATCGTCGTGGGCACCGACGGGAGCGACGGGTCCAGGGCGGCCGTCGGCTTCGCCATCGAACGAGGCAGAGAACGCGGCCTCGGCGTCACCGTCGTGCACGCCGTCGAGGAGGAGGCGGACCGTGCGGAGGCCGCGATCGCGCTCGCCGAGGAGTACTCGGAGGCCAGGACCGTGGTGGAGGCCGGGACGGCTAGCCACGTGCTCATCGAGGAGGCCGCGGGCGCCGCCCTGCTCGTCGTCGGATCCCGTGGCCGGGGCGGGCTGGCCGGGATGCTGCTGGGCTCGGTGAGCCAGGCCGTCGTGCACCGGGCGGACTGCCCGGTCGCCGTCGTGCGGGCGTACGACGCCTGAGGGACGGGGAGGCCTCCTTCCCCGGGACCTTCGTCCGCAAACGGACGGCCTTGCGCCCCTGCCCCGGGCGCGCCGTGCTCGAGCAGACTTCGAGTAGACGGAGAGCCGGACCAGTGTGAGGGGGATGGTCCAGGCCTGGATCCGTCTGATGGAGAGCACCGGCCTCCGGACCTGGACAGCGGCTCGCGCCCGATGGCGCCCTCCCGGTGTCCTTCGAAGTCCGGCCCGCCACCGGGGGGAGGCGGGCCGGACGGACCGGGGGCCGGTTGCGTCGCGACATCACCCGGACCGGAGGTCCCGCCATGACTGACCGGCCCACCAAACGCCACGTCGTCAGGCCCGCGTACGCGCTGCTCTACGACGGCACCTCCGTCATGATCCGCGAGCTGGGGCCGGCCGACCTGGAGACCGTGCGCTCGCTGCACCACGGGATGTCGCCGGAGGACCTGTACATGCGGTTCTTCGGGCAGGGCGCCTGCTTCGCCGACCGTACGGCCGAGCGGATGTGCCGCCCGCCGGGGCCGGGGCACACCGCGCTCGGCGCCTGGTCGGCGGGCGAGCTGGCCGGCGTCGCCGACTACGAGCTGGACCGGCCGGGCATCGCGGAGATCGCGCTGGCCGTGGCGGACGGGATGCATCACCGGGGCGTCGGACGACTTCTCCTGGAGCACCTCGTGGCGGTGGCGCGCTCGCGGGGCGTACGGACGCTGCACGCCGACACGCTGGTGCAGAACCTCGCCGCCCTGCGCGTGGTCGCCGCCACCGGGATGCCGGTACGTAGCCGGTTCCAGAACGGCGTCATCGAGCTGACCCTGTCGCTGGTACCGGACGGCCGCGAACGACCACGGAACCGGGCCGAGCGCGCCGACTGAAGATCGTTTACGCTGCCGTGCGTGCGGATTCCCGGAAAGAGACGGATATATGTCACGACGGGGCTGAGCGTCGCCTCCGTCGGGCTTGTGGCCCTGTCCAGCGCCGAGGCCGGCTTCGAGGGCCCGCTCAAACCGTGGTGGATCGCGACCGGCATCGCCATGAGCGTGGTGGGCGCCGCGGTGCCCGGGTACGAGCAGATCCGCAAGGACCGGCAGCGCGACGAGGCGGAACAGGCCGCGATCGAGGCCGCCGTCGAGATGCGGGTCACCATCAACGACGCGCTCGACCCGATCGTGCGGCAGCTCGGACGCATCGCGACCGCCGCGAGCCGCGAGGACCGCGGCAACCTCCGCGAGGCGACCGTCCCGATGATCCTCGACTCGGCCGCGCACCTGATCAAGGGCGAGCGGGTCCGCGCGTGCTGGTTCCGCATCGAGGACGGCAAGCCGCGGCGGCTCGAGCCCACCCAGTACGCCGGCCGCGCCGACGCGCCGGTCACGGTCTTCGAAGAGGGCACGCCGGAGGGCGACTCGGCCTTCTCGATGATCCGGGAGAACCGCCACGCGCAGTCCTCCGACGTCGACACGGACCCGCCCGAGGGCTGGGCCGGATCGGAGGAGCACGGCTACCTCTCCTTCGCCGCGGTGCCGGTCGTGGCCGGGCACACCGCGTACGGGATGCTCACGGTCGACGCCATGAACATCGACGGGATCACGCCGGCGGACGTGCCGTTCATCCGGCTCCTGGCCGGTCTGCTCGCCGACGCGCTCGCCAGCGGTACGACCGAGGAAGGGCTGTGGAGGTTCACCCGATGACCCTCGGTTGACCTTTGCCGCACTGACACTGACACTGACGGGGAAGGGGAGTGGGAGATGCCGGAGGAGATCGTCGTACAGGACTCCGACGATCGGTCGGAGCGCATGGTCCGGGACCCGGAGCGCTACTTCGCGGAGGCGCGGGAGCGGGCCGAGGAAGAGGTCAGGCGCGAGGTCGAACGACGGGCACCCAGGCGCCGGTCGCACACCGACTGAGCACGCGCCGGCCCGCCGATCGCGGCGCGCAGGTGCGAGCGGTGCGCATCGGGGGAAGGTCGTCCTCAGTAGCGGTCACCGACGGTGATCGCGGTATGTCGGTGAATGACGACCGAAGAGGACGACATGCTTCCGGTGAAAGATGTGCTCATCGTCGGCGCCGGTCCCACCGGGCTGCTGCTCGCCGGTGACCTGGCCGCCGCGGGCGTCTCCTGCGCGGTGCTCGAACGCCGCGACCACGAGTCGAACCTGACCCGCGCGTTCGGTGTGCACGCCCGCACCCTCGAACTGCTCGACGCGCGAGGCGTCGCCGACGACCTGGTCAAGACCGGCACGCCCATCGACCGGCTGCGCTTCCTCGAGGACGTCGAGCTGGACTTCTCCACGCTGCCGAGCCGGTTCCCGTACGTGCTGATCACCCCGCAGTACGAGACCGAGCGGGTCCTGGAGGAGCGCGCCCGCGCGCTCGGCGCCGAGATCCTGACCGGCATGGAGGTCACCGGGCTGAGCCAGGACGCCGACGGTGTCGACGTCGAGGTGCGGACGGTCACCGGCGAGGACGAGCGCGTACGCGCGCGCTACGTCGTCGGCGCCGACGGGGTGCACAGCGCCGTCCGGCACTCCCTCGGGCTGGCCTTCCCCGGCCGCGCCGTCGTGCGCTCGGTGATGATGGCCGACGTACGGCTCGCCGACCCGCCGCCGGACGTCCTGCGGGCCAACGCGGTCGGCGACGCGTTCTCGCTGATCGTGCCGTTCGGCGACGGCTGGTACCGGGTGATCGCCTGGACCCGTGACGTGTCACGCCCCGAGACCGCGCCGGTGGAGCTGGAGGAGATCCGCGCGGTCGTACGCCGCGCGTTCGGCACCGACCACGGCATGCACGACGCCCGCTGGACCTCGCGGTTCCACAGCGACGAACGCCAGGTGCCGCGCTACCGCGTCGGCCGGGTCTTCCTCGCCGGCGACGCCGCGCACGTGCACTCCCCGGCGGGCGGCCTCGGCATGAACACCGGTTTGCAGGACGCCGCCAACCTCGGCTGGAAGCTGGCCGCCGCCGTCCACGGCCGGGCCGGTGAAGAGCTGCTCGACAGCTACCACGACGAACGCCACCCCGTCGGGCGCAGCGTCGTCCGCATCAGCGGCCTGCTGTTGCGCGGCGTCCTCACCCGGCCCCGTACGCTGCGGACCGCCCGCCACCTGGCCGCCCGTACCCTGACGCGCTTCGCGCCCGCGACGGCGTTCGCGATCGGGAAGATCTCCGGCATCGGCATCGCCTACCCCGCGCCGCGCGGCGCACATCCGCTGGCCGGACGGCGCGCACCGGACGTGCCGCTCGAGGGCGCGGGTCCGAAGACGCTCTACCAGGCCCTGCGCTCGGGCCATTTCCTGCTGGTGACACCGCCGGACACGGCCCTGCCCGCCTCGGTCGTCGCCGACTGGTCCGACCGGGTGGACACCGCGGTCACGGCCGGCTGGACCGGCGCCGTCGTCCTCGTACGCCCGGACGGCTACGTCGCCTGGGCGGACGAGGAGGCCGGGCTGCCGGGCGGCGCCCGGATCCGCGCGGCGCTGACCCGCTGGTGCGGGCCCTCCGGCGCCGCCCACTGACCGTCCGCCGATGAGTTTCGCCGCGCCGTGTCGTCTACCTGGGTGGAACGTCTTTAGCTGAGATGACGAGGAGCGTGCGAACCATGGACCAGGAGAACGTGAGTGCCACCCTGACCGTCGCCGTGCCCGCCGAATGGGTGTTCGCGGTACTGGCGGATCCGTCGGCCCACGCCGCGATCGATGGCACCGGCTGGGTTCAGGAGTCCGTCGGCCGGGAGCCGCTGACCGAGGTGGGGCAGGTCTTCCGGATGGACATGTATCACGCCGGCCATCCCGACGGTGACTACCGGGTGGTCAACAAGGTGCAGGTGTTCGACCCGCCGCGGGCCATCGGCTGGCTGACGGGGCAGGAGAAGGACGACGGTCACCTGGAGTTCGGCGGCTGGATCTGGCGTTACGACCTGGCGCCGGCCGGGCCGTACGAGACCGAGGTCACGCTCACCTACGACTGGTCGGCGGTGCCAGGGTTCATCCGGGAGCGCGGCATCCGGTTCCCGCCGTTCGGGCCCGAGCATCTCCCCAACTCGCTGCACCACCTGGCCGAGCTCGTCTCCGGCCGAACGCGCTAGTCGCGCTCGTCGTCCTCGACGTGCTCGGGGGCATGGTCGTAGTCGGTGGGCCCGGAAACCATGGTGCCTCCTCGTCACGATGAACCTTCTCTAAGCCTTGGCCTTGCCCCGATCGGCGATCCGATAACGTCCCGAACGTGAACGACGCGCGGAGGACGTGGGTCCCCGAACAGGTGGTGTCCGAGGAGCAGGCGGCGGCGCTCATCGGCGGGCGGTTCCCCGCTCTGGGCGACGCCGAGGTGACGGAGCTGGCGACCGGGTGGGACAACACGGTCTTCCTCGTCGGCGGACAGTGGATCTTCCGGTTCCCCCGGCGGGAGTTCGCGGTGCCGGGGGTGAACCGAGAGATCGCGGTCCTCCCGCGCCTGGCGCCGCACCTGCCGCTCCCGATCCCCGTACCGGAGTTCACCGGTGCTCCGACCGGCGACTATCCGTGGCCGTACTGGGGCGCCCGGCTCGTGGTCGGCGACGAGCTCGCCGAGGCCGGCCTGGCCGACGCGGAGCGTACGCACGCGGCTGCCGCGGTGGGGGCGTTCCTGCGGGCGCTGCACGATCCGGCCCTGGTCCCCGAGGCCGGCGGGCTCCTGCCGGTCGACCCGATGCGCAGGGCCGAGCCCGCCGTGCGGTCCGCCGCGACCCGCGAACGGCTGGCGCACCTGAGCGACCAGGGCCTGTGGACCTCCGGCCCCGAGATCGAGCGGATGCTCGCGGAGGGCGACACACTGGGGCCGCCCGCCGGAGAGCCCGTGATCAACCATGGCGACCTGCACGTCCGCCATGTCCTGGTGGACCGGCGGGCGCGGGCGGTGGGCGTCATCGACTGGGGGGACCTGTGCCTGGCCGATCCCGCCGTCGACCTTTCGCTGGCCTACGGTGCGTTCGCCGGTGAGGCGCGCGCCGCGCTGCTGTCCGCGTACGGCTCGGTCGACGCCGAGCGTGCGGTACGGGCGAGGGCGCTGGCGCTGTCGCTCTACGGAGCGCTCGCGGACTACGCCGCCGACATCGGCAACGCGACGCTGCTGGCCGAGTCGCTGGCCGGGATGGCGCGGTCCGTCGCGGACTAATGTTAGAGCGGTGCTCTCTGTTCGTTTCCCTGCTCTGTTAAGGTCGGGGTCATGAACGCAGGCCGTACGGCACGCCAGCGCGTGCGCGCGGAGCTCACCCGCGAGATCACCGAGATCGCCCGCAGCCAGCTCGCCCGCGACGGCGCGGCCGGCCTGTCCCTGCGGGCGGTCGCCCGCGAGATGGGCATGGTCTCCTCGGCGATCTACCGCTACTTCGCGAGCCGCGACGATCTGCTCACCGCGCTGATCATCGACGGCTACAACGCGCTCGGCGAGGCGGTGGAGAAGGCCGAGGCGCGGTGCGCGCGCGACGACCTCACCGGCCGCTGGCTCGCGGTGTGCCACGCCGTACGCGACTGGGCGCTCGCGCACCCGCACGAGTACGCGCTCCTCTACGGCTCGCCCGTGCCCGGCTACCAGGCGCCGCAGGACACCATCGGCCCGGCGCTGCGCGACACCCTCGTCTACGGCCGGATCATCGCCGACGCCCACCGCTCCGGCGTGCTGCGCGCGCCGGAGGGCCACGCGCCGCCGCCCGCGGCGTTCGCCGCCGACGCCGCACGGGTACGCGAGGCGGTGCTGCCCGACGTGCCCGACGACGCGGTCGCGCGGGCGCTGACCGCCTGGGCGAGCCTGTTCGGCACCGTCAGCTTCGAGCTGTTCGGGCAGTTCGACAACGCCATCGAGGACCGGGCGGCGATGTTCGACCACACCATGACGAACCTGGCGGTCTTCGTCGGCCTGCCGCCCCGATGAACGCAATGGGGCCGGGTGCCCGAACGGCACCCGGCCCCACCCTGCCGGTCAGGTCAGACCTGATCGGCGCAGATCACTACCGGAACGACCGGAAGTAGTCGGCGGTCGGGCTGCCGACACCGGTTCCCCGGTCGTAGCCCGGCGTCGCGGACAGGGCGTCGTCCTTCGTGATGCCCTTGTTCCCGGTGGTCACCAGGATGTACTGCAGCGGCCCCTTCATGGCGTAGGGGTCGGTGTAGTTGGTGCGGACGTACGCCACCGGGTCGCGGCCCAGGGGCTGGTCGGTCACGTCGTGGAAGACGTGCTTCCCGGCCTTCAGGTAGATCGACGGGTTGGCGAAGCCGATGGGCTGACGGCCCTGAGCCTCCTGGGCGAGCGCCTGCAGACCCGCGATGATCGGGCAAGCGAGGCTGGTGCCGCCCACGCGGCTCTCGGTGTAGCCGAACGAACCGTCGGCCTTCTGGTTCCACTCCGGGTACCGGAGGCCGGTGCCGGAGTCGGCCACGGCGGAGATGTCCGGGACGGTACGCATCGGCTGCTCGGCGGTCGTGCCGTCCGGCAGGTTCTCGCTCAGCGACTTGGGAACGACACCGTGCTGGTAGCCCGGCTGCGCGAACAGGTCGCTCGTGCCACCGCCGCCACCGGCCGAGTAGGTGTTCGGGTAGTCACCGGGCGGCGGGACGCTCCAGCTCTTGCCGTCGGCGGAGAGCTTGTCGTACTGAACGTTCCACGTGGTCTCGAACTTGTAGTGGTCGTTCGCGCCGACGGCGAGCGACGTGCCGCCGACCGCGGTCACCCACGGGTCGGAGGTCGGCATGTCGGTCTGGCGGTGCGTCGAACCGGCGTCGCCGTACCGGGCCTGGCACGGGGTGCCGGGCACCTCGTAGCCACAGTCACCGGTGGAGAAGTAGAAGCCGATGCCCTCGACCGCACCCTGCTTGAAGATCGACTCTTCCGCGTCGATCATCGCCTGGGTGTAGTGCTCCGACAGGTCGCCCCACGAGTTGCTGACGATGTCGGCGAGGTGCTGGTCGACGATACGGGTCATCGCCTCGTCGAGGCCGTCGGCGCAGTTCCGCGCACCGACGTAGACCACGTTGGCCTTCGGCGCCACCGCGTGCACCGCGGTGATGTCCAGGGCCTCTTCGCCGTACCAGCCGGCGCCGCCGCACTCGTCCACCATGTCGAACGCGTCGGGCAGTGCCTCGCGGTACTGACCCTTGGCGAACGGCTGGTCCCCGTACTTCTTGGAGAACTGGTTGGAGACCTGCTCCATCTTCGGCGCGGCGTACGCGTCGACGACGGCGACGGTCGCGCCCTTACCGGTCAGACCGCTCGCGGTCGCGCCGTAGGCGCCCCGAAGCTGCTTCGGCAGCAGGCCGCACATCGCACGCGGCTGGTACGCACCGTAGGCCTTCGGCTTGTCGTAGGCCATCTTCTCGCCGTAGTACTGCGCGCAAGGCTTCGCGACGTAGTAGTTCGGCTCGGGCGGCGGGAGCGTGTCCGCCGAGTGGGTCCGCAGGTGCTTGCCCGTGTCCAGGCCCGTCACCGTGAGCACCGAGGACGCGACCGAGGCCGGGACCGTGGCGTTGGTCTCCGGCGCCCGCACGACCGCGCCCTGCGCGGCGTAGTTGCGGAAGTCGGTGCCGAACGCCTTCTTGGCCTTGTCCAGGTGGCCGGTCACGTGGAGGTAGTGGCCGTTGGAGCCGGCCGGGTCCACATAGAGCCCCGAGCTGCGGATCCAGCTCGTGACGGCGTCGACCTGCTGCGTCGTCGTGCCGAAGCGCTGGTTGAACTGCTGCGGGGTGAGGAACTTGCGGTACTGCTGGCTGCCCGGGGTCGATACCGCCTGGGCGTACGCGTCGAGTCCCTTCGGGTCGCGTCCGCTCAGCCAGACCTTCGCGTCGAGTCGCTGCGTGGTGTCGGTCTTTCCGCGGTCGGCCGAGGCGCTAGCCCAGGTCGGACGGGTTCCCGCAACCGCATGCCGGTCATTCGCCTGTGCCGTGCCGGCGGCCGTGAGTGCCGCTGCGACGAGCGGCAGAGCGACGGCCGCGGCTGTCAGAGCGCGACGACGTCGTCCGTCTCGTGACATCCACCAGTCCTTTCGTCAGCGGCGTGATCGCCGCGACGAGAGCCTTTCGGTGTGCCAAGAGTGAATCAATAGACGTTATGAAATAGATGCACAAAATGGGAACTATGGGCCGGAAGTGGACATCTGCTCGTGAGCTTGCGCACGAGGTCGCCGACGATCGATAGTGGGAGGTGGCGATGCCTGACGGCACTGGAGGCCGTCATGGTTCTACTCGGTCGTACGCCACCGCGGGCGCAACGGCGGCTCGGACGTTCCAAGGGCGAGATCCTCGTTTCGGTGCTCACCACGACCGATCACAAGGTGATCGGCTACCTCTATCTCGCGACCTCGTTCGGCTTCTTCCTCATCGCGGGGCTGCTGGCGATGATCATGCGGGCCGAGCTCATGGCGCCGGGCCTGCAGATCGTCGGCGCGGAGCGGTACAACGGCCTGTTCACGCTGCACGGCACGCTCATGCTGCTGCTGTTCGCGACGCCGCTGTTCGGCGGCTTCGCCAACTTCGTGGTGCCCCTGCAGATCGGCTCGCCCGACGTCGCCTTTCCACGGCTCAACGCCTTCAGCTACTGGGTGTTCCTGTTCGGCGGCCTGATGGTCCTGGGGTCGCTGTTCGCCCCGGACGGCGCGGCGAGCTTCGGGTGGACCGCCTACGCGCCGCTGAGCGGCCCGAGCGGCACGCCCGGCCTCGGGGGAGACCTGTGGATCATGGGGCTCGTCCTGTCCGGCCTGGGGACCATCCTGACCTCGGTCAACTTCATCACGACGATCATCGGGATGCGCGCGCCCGGCATGACGATGTTCCGGATGCCGATCTTCACGTGGAACGTCCTGTTCACCGGGATCCTCGTACTGCTGGCCTTCCCGGTGCTCGCCGCCGCGCTGCTCGTCCTCGAGGCCGACCGCAAGCTCGGCGCGCAGGTCTTCACCGCGCACTCCGGCGGGGCGCTGACCTGGCAGCACCTCTTCTGGTTCTTCGGCCATCCCGAGGTCTACATCATCGCGTTGCCGTTTTTCGGCATCGTCACGGAGATCATTCCGGTGTTCAGCCGCAAACCGCTGTTCGGGTACGTGGGCATGGTCGGCGCGACCATCGCCATCACCGGCCTGTCCGCCACGGTGTGGGCGCACCACATGTTCGCCACCGGCCAGGTGCTGCTGCCGTTCTTCTCGTTCATGTCGTTCCTGATCGCGATCCCGACCGGCGTGAAGTTCTTCAACTGGGTCGGCACGATGTGGCGCGGTCACCTGTCACTAGAGTCGCCCATGCTGTGGTCCATCGGGTTCCTCGTGACGTTCCTGTTCGGCGGCCTGAGCGGGGTGATCCTCGCCTCGCCGCCGCTGGACTTCCACGTCACCGACAGCTATTTCGTCGTGGCGCACTTCCACTACGTGGTCTTCGGCACCGTGGTGTTCGCGATGTTCGCCGGCTTCTACTTCTGGTGGCCCAAGATGACCGGCCGGATGCTCGACGACCGGCTCGGCAAGATCCATTTCTGGCTGCTGTTCATCGGCTTCCACACGACGTTCCTCGTGCAGCACTGGCTCGGCGCGGAGGGCATGCAGCGGCGCGTCGCCGACTACGCGCCGGAGTTCGAGGGGCTGAACGTCGTCTCCAGCCTGGGATCCTTCCTGCTCGGCCTGTCCACGCTGGTCTTCATCTACAACGTCTACCGGACGACGCGTCACGCCCCACAGGTCGCGGTCGACGACCCGTGGGGCTTCGGCAACTCCCTCGAGTGGGCGACGTCCTGCCCGCCGCCGCGGCACAACTTCCTGGAGATCCCGCGAATCCGCTCCGAGCGTCCCGCCTTCGACCTGCACTACCCGCGCGAGGTCGCGCGTGAGATCACGCCGGGCGGCTAGATCCGCGGCCGAACATCCGCTTCACCTCGCGGCCCGCGATACGGACCGCGCCGTCCGGCGACAGCCGTACGCCGCGCCAGGCGGCGCGCGCGGACGCGGGGGCGACGATCAGCGCCTGGTTCTTCTCCATGCCGCGGAGCACGTCGCTCGCGAGCGCGTCCGCGGTGTAGAGCTTGCGCTGCACTCGTACCGCGAAGTCGCGGGCCCGCTTGCCGGTCTCGGTCTCGGGCAGGTCCGGGTTCGCGTTGTCGAGCAGGGGCGTGTCCACGAAGCCGGGGCAGATCACGCTGACGCGGACACCGCGGGCCGCCGCCTCGGCGCGCAGCGCCAGGCTCATCCCGACGACCGCGTGCTTGGTCGTCGTGTACGGCAGCATCATCGGCGCGGGCACCAGCCCGGCCAGCGACGCGGTGTTCAGGATGTGCCCGTGGCCCTGCTTCAGCATGATCGGGTACGCCGCGTGGACGCCGTGGACGACCCCGCGCAGGTTGACGTCGATCGTCCGGTTCCAGTGGTCGAGGCTGAGTTCGTCGGTCATGCCGCCGACCGCGATGCCGGCGTTGTTGAAGACCAGATCGAGCCGGCCGTTCTGGTCCGCCACGGAGTGGTACAACGCCTCGACCGCGTCGGCGTCGGTCACGTCGAGCGAGGCCGCACTCGCCGTACCGCTCGTGTGCTCGTTCAGGTGCTCGGCGACCTTCTCTGCGCCCTCCTTGTCGCGGTCGGCCAGGACCACCGTGTCGCCGCGCGTCACGAGCGCGGTCGCGATGGCCTGGCCGATGCCGGAGGCTCCGCCGGTCACGATGGCGATCCGTGCGGTCATGTCTCGGCTCCTTCGTGGGGGTTGGTGGTCATCAGCGTGCCACCTTGGCGCGGCGGACCTTGGGCTCGTCCCACAGGCCGACCGCGGTCCAGACCTGGCGGCTGAAGCCGTCGATCATGTTCAGCTCGGCGGCCAGGTCGCGCACCTTGGCGACGCAGGCCTTCAGCTCCGCGCTCCACTCGTCGTTGCCGTACGCCTCGCGGACCACGTCCTTGGGGATGCCGAAGTACTTCACCATCGGGCCCGGGGGATTGAGCATGACGCGCGCCATCAGGCCGAGGATCAGCGGTGCGATCACGCCGAGCACCTTCCGGCGGATCGGGTTGATCCGTGGCACGCGGTGCTTGAGGTAGTGGCGGGCGAACGAGATGTGCCGTGCCTCCTCCGCGATGTGGATCCGCATGATCGTCTCCTGCAGCGGGTGCAGGTCGTGGCCGCTCTTGATGGTCTGCCGCTGGAAGTAGTCGATCGGGTCCTCGCCGCCGAGCACGAAGATGAAGAACAGCTCCGTGGAGATCCGCGGGATGTGCGGGGCGACCTGGGCGATCATGTCGAGGGTCTTCGGCATGCCCTTGATGGGCAGCTCCGTGCGGTTGACGAACTCCTGGAACATCATCGCGTGATGGCATTCCTCGGTCGTCTCGTGCAGGACGTACCGGAACTCCGGCGAGCCGTTGGGCAGCTTGTAGGCGTACCCGAGCAGCCCGCGCTTGAGGAGGTTCTCGAACTGCAGGCCGATCTTCATCGTGGTGGCGACGCGCCACAGGCCGATCTGCGCCTGGACGTGCTCGGGCTGTGACCGGTACCACTCGGTACGGCCCAGCCGGTCGATGGGCGGCAGGATCCAGCGGGGGTCGGAAGGGTCGACCTTGAAGTCGGGGTCCTCCCACGGGATGTCGGCGTAGGCGTCCCAGTGCTTGTCGACCGAGGCCTTGGACAGGCGTTCGATGACTCCGACGTAGGCCTTACGGTCCTTGACCGTCTCGCGGACTTCCTCGTCCAGGGTCGTGCTCGTGGGGTTGGACATGACGCTCCCTTAAGCAAGGGTCGTGATTTCAGGCAGGATCGGGGATGAGGAGGCGGGCCAGGCGCTTCATCTGGTCGAGCACCGCCGCCTGGTGTCCGTCGACGTCGTCGTCGAGGGAGTTCTGCAGGGTCAGGCCGATGAGCATCGCGAACAGGCTGCGGATGAGCGTGCTCGCGACGTCCTTGTTCAGCGACTCCGGGAACAACCGGTGGAACGTCGTGAGGATGACCTGGACGACCCGCTCGTTGATGTCGATGCTCAGCGTGCGCAGCGTCTCGTCGGTGCGCGCCGCCATGGCGAGCTCCAGCAGCGCCAGCGAGGGCGCCTCGCGGAAGGTCACCCACAGCAGGTCCAGCGCGCCCTCGACGTTACGACGCTCCTCCGGCAGGTCCGCGAACGCGCTCTCGAACGCGAGGCGCTGCCGCTCGAGCAGATGCTCGAGCGAGGCGGCGACCAGCAGCATCTTCGTGGGGTAGTGGTGCTGCTGCGCTCCACGTGAGACGCCCGCGCGGCGGGCGACCTCGGTCGTGGAGGTACCGGACCAGCCCAGCTCGGCGAGGCACTCCATCGTGGCCTCGAGCAGGCGGCCCTGGGTCTCGGCGCGCCGCTCCTCCTGGGTACGAGGTGCGTCGCGCCGCCGGTGGCCGTGACGTCGGCGACTGCTTACTGACACACCCCAAACGGTAGGAGCGGAGATACATGCAATCAAGCCTGCTTGTATGTTGCGCCGGTCACAATTGGACGCGTCGTCCAGTGTGATCGGCGGGACCAGGGTAATCCTCGCGACGGGTGGGACCTGGGCCGGTTAGGGTGGTGGACATGCAGGTCAGCCAGTCGGACAAGCTCGCCAACGTCCTCTACGACATCCGCGGCCCGGTGCTCAAGCGCGCCATGCAGATGGAGGCCGAGGGCAACCAGATCCTCAAACTCCACATCGGCAACCCGGCCCCGTTCGGCTTCGAGGCGCCGGACGAGATCCTCCAGGACGTCATCCGCAACCTGCCCGCCGCCCACGGCTACAGCGACTCCAAGGGCATCCTGCCCGCGCGCCGTGCCGTCGTGCAGCACTACGAGCAGCACGGCTTCGCCGGCGTCGACGTCGAGGACGTCTACCTCGGCAACGGCGTGTCCGAGCTGATCGTGATGGCGATGCAGGCGCTGCTGAACAACGGCGACGAGGTGCTGATCCCGGCGCCGGACTATCCGCTGTGGACCGCCGCGGTCTCGCTCGGCGGCGGCACGCCCGTGCACTACCTCTGCGACGAGGCCGACGACTGGATGCCCGACCTGGCCGACATCGAGTCGAAGATCACCCCGGCCACCAAGGCCATTGTGATCATCAACCCGAACAACCCGACCGGCGCGGTCTACTCCCGCGAGCTGCTCAACGGCGTCGCCGAGCTGGCGCGCCGCGAAGGGCTGCTGATCCTCGCCGACGAGATCTACGACCGGATCCTGTACGACGACGCCGAGCACGTCTCGGTCGGCCCGCTCGCGCCCGACGTGCTCTCCCTGACCTTCTCCGGGCTGTCCAAGTCCTACCGGGTCTGCGGGTTCCGCTCCGGCTGGATGGTGGTCTCCGGTCCGAAGGAGCACGCCGAGTCCTACATCGAGGGCCTCGACATGCTCGCCAACATGCGGCTGTGCCCCAACGTGCCGGGCCAGCACGCCATCCAGGCCGCGCTCGGCGGCTACCAGAGCATCAACGACCTCGTACTGCCCGGTGGGCGCCTGCGTGACCAGCGCGACCGCGCCTGCGGGCTGCTCAACGAGATCCCCGGCGTGAGCTGCGTCAAGCCGGCCGGTGCGTTGTACGTTTTCCCCCGGCTCGACCCGGAGGTCTACCCGATCGAGGACGACCAGCAATTCGTGCTGGACCTCCTGGAGAGCCAGCAGATCCTGGTCGTCCAGGGCAGCGGGTTCAACTGGCCCGACCCCGACCACCTGCGCATTGTCACGCTGCAGCACGCCAACGACATCGAAGAGGCGATCGGCCGCATGGCGGAGTTCCTCGCCACCCGCCGCGCCTAGATTCGCCGCCGTTATCACACACCGCTTGCTTGGAGCTACACCTTGCGCATGGGGCCCCGGGCGGCCGTACGCTCTTGCCCGCGCGGCCGCGTTGTGCGGCGGCGCGACACGCCCGGGGGTGCCTTGCCCCGGGCCCACCCGCGCGCCGGGCCGTACGCCCGCGTCATACCCGATGGGCAGGCCGAATGACTGTGCATAAGCGGTCACTTAGTGCCAAGGTAACGGGAATGCTTCGTCTGTCTCCGGCGGTGTTGGTCGACGAATGAACACTCCCTACGACGATCGACCGTGGCTTCGGTTCTACGCCGACGGTGTTCCTTCTGACGTCCCGGTGCCGGACGTACCGCTGACGCGCCTGCTCGACGCGTCGGCGGAGAAGTTTCCGCACCGTAAGGCCCTGGTGTTCTTCGGGCGTTCGTGGACGTACGGGCGGCTGCTCAACGCGGTGAACCGGTTCGCCGGGGCGCTGAGCGCCCTCGGTGTCCGCAAGGGCGAACGCGTCGCGGTCATCCTGCCCAACTGCCCTCAGGAGGTCATCGCGTTCTACGCGATCCTGCGGCTGGGCGCGGTCGTGGTGCCGACCAATCCGCTCTACACGGCCTCGGAGCTACGGCACCAGCTAACCGACTCCGGGGCCCGCGTCGTGGTGGTGTTCGACAAGGCGCACGAGACGCTGCAGGAGGCCATGCTCGGCACGTCCGTCGAGCACGTCATCGTCACCTCCCTCAAGGACTACCTGCCGTTCGTCAAGCGTGAGCTGCTGAAGCTGCCGCTCGCCAAGGCGCGCGAACTGGGCGCCGAGCTCAGCACCGAGGTTCCCGAGGACGCACGCGTGCTGTGGTTCGACGACCTGCTGAAAGAGGGGCCCGACCGGCCCGAGCAGGCACGCCTCGACCCCTACCACGACCTGGCCGTCCTGCAGTACACCGGCGGCACGACCGGACGGCCGAAGGGCGCGATGCTCACCCACCGCAACCTGGTCGCCAACGCGTACCAGACGGTGGCCTGGGACCCGGCGATCCGGCCGGGGCACGACGTGACGCTCGCGGTGGTGCCGCTGTTCCACGTGTTCGGGCTGACGTTCTGCCTGACCTGCACGACCCTCATGGGCGGCACCATCGTCCTCGTGCCCAAGTACGACCTCGACCTCGTGCTGGACGCCGTACGCAAGCACAAGCCGACGCTGTTCCCCGGCGTGCCACCGATCTACCAGCAGCTCGCCGCCGCGCCGGAGTCCAAGAAGGCCGGCGTCGGCGACATCCGCACATGCGTGTCCGGCGCGATGAAGCTCGCCCGTACCACGGTAGACGCCTTCAAGATCGGCACCGGCGGGCACCTCGTACAGGGCTACGGCATGACCGAGGCCTCGCCGGTCATCATGGCCAACCCGCTCGACGGGAACGCCCGGCACGTCTCCGTCGGCATCCCGATCCCCGGCACGGAGGCGCGGATCGTCGACGAGAACGACCCGCGCAGGGTCCTGCCGATCGGCTACCCCGGCGAGCTGATCGTGCGCGGGCCGCAGGTGTTCCTCGGCTACTGGAACCAGCCCGTCGAGACCGCGGAGACGCTGTCACGCGACGGCTGGTTCCGTACGGGCGACATCGGCGTGATGAGCCCGGACGGGTTCTTCACGCTCATCGACCGCAAGCGCGACGTCGTGATCGTGGACGGGTTCAACGTGTACCCCTCCGAGATCGAGTCGGTCCTCAACTCCCACCCCGCGGTGTCGGAGGCGGCCGTCGTCGGCATCCCCGACTCCGCGCACGGCGAGGTCGTCGCGGCGTACATCATTCCGCAGGAGGCACAGCGGCCGAGTCCGGCGGAGCTGACCGCGCACTGCGTCCAGCACCTCGCCGACTACAAGGTCCCGACGTTCATCGAGATGCGGCCGGAGCTGCCGCGCAACATGCTCGGGAAGGTCCTGCGCCGCGTCCTGCGCGAAGAACACGTCGTGTCATGACGCGTCGAGGCGGCGTAGCGCGCCCTTGACGACCTCCGGGTCGTACGTCGTCCAGAACGGCGGCAGCGACCCGCGCAGGAACCCCCCGTACCTCGCGGTCGCCAGCCGCGGGTCGAGGATCGCGACGACCCCACGGTCGTCCATGCTGCGCAGGAGCCGGCCCGCGCCCTGGGCGAGCAGCAGCGCGGCGTTGGTCGCGGCGACCGCCATGAAGCCGTTGCCGCCGTGGGCCGAGATGGCCTGCTGCCGCGCCGACGACAGCGGGTCGTCCGGGCGGGGGAACGGGATGCGGTCGATCACGACGAGCTGCAGCGACGGGCCCGGGACGTCCACGCCCTGCCACAGCGACAGCGTGCCGAACAGGCAGGTCGCCGGCTCGTCGGCGAACCTGCGTACGAGCTGGGACGTGGTGTCGTCGCCCTGGCAGAGCAGCGGCTGCGCGAGGCGTCCGCGCAGCTCCTCGGCGGCCTGCTTGGCCGCGCGCATCGAGGAGAACAGGCCGAGCGTACGCCCGCCGGCCGCGCCGATCAGGTCGCTCAGCTCGGTGAGGTACTCCTCGGGCAGCCCGTCGCGGCCGGGCGTGGGCAGCTTCCGCGCGATGTAGAGGATGCCGCTGCGCGCGTGGTCGAACGGCGAACCGACGTCGAGACCGGACCAGGTCTCCTTCTCCTGGCCCAGGGGCGGCAGGCCCCACTGGCGGGCGAGCGGCTCGAACGATCCGCCCAGCGACAGCGTCGCCGACGTCAGGACCGTCGTGTGGCGGTCGAACAGCCGCTCGCGGAGCAGCCCGCCCACGCCGAGCGGCGCCACCCGCAGCGCGGTCGGCCGACGCGAGTCCTCGGCGAACGGCCGGTCGAGCCAGACGACGTCATGCCGCTCGGCCAGGTCGGTCTTGAACGCCTCCAGGAAGCGCACGGTCGTGTCGTGCAGCTCCTCCAGCGACGTGAGCGCGGCGCGGGCCTGCCCGAGGCGCTCCACGTCGTCCTCCGTCTGCTTCAGCGCGCCCCGCAGCGCCGTCGCGCAGGTGTACGCGGCGTCGCGTACGGAGACCAGCGACATGCCCAGCCCCTCGGGCAGGACGTCCATGCGCCCCGCGCGGGTGTCGGTGAGCACGGGTTGCAACGCCTCGCCCGCCTGCTTCAGCGCGTCGGCGAGCCCGTCCTCGATCAGACGCCCGCACCGCCGCGCGGTGATCTCCACCCCGGACGCGGACAGCTCGTCGGTCGCCACCGACGTGACCCGGTCGACCAGCTCGTGCGCCTCGTCGACGATGACCACGTCATGCTCGGGCAGGACGTTGAACTCCTCCAGCGCGTCGATGGCCAGCAGCGCGTGGTTGGTCACGACGACGTCGGCCTCACCCGCCTTGTCCCGCGCGAGCTCGGAGAAGCACTCCGTGCCGTACGGGCAGCGCTGCGCGCCCAGGCACTCCCGCGCGCTGACCGCGACCTGCCGCCAGGCCTGCTCACCCACCCCGGGCACGAGCTCGTCCCGGTCGCCGGTCTCGGTCGTCTCGGCCCACTCGTGGACCCGCTGCACCTGCCGCCCCGCCGCCGACACGGCCTGCGCGTCGAACAGCTGCTCCTCCGGGTCCTCGGGCGCGCCACTGCGCAGCCGGTGCAGGCACAGGTAGTTGCGCCGCCCCTTGAGGATCGCGAACACCGGCTCCCGCCCCAGCAGGGGCGTCAGCGACTCGGAGAGCCGTGGCAGGTCACGGTCGATCAGCTGCCGCTGCAACGCGATGGTGGCGGTCGACACGACGACCGCCTTGGCGGACCCACTCGACGCGACCGCGTGCCGTACGGCGGGGACCAGGTAGGCGAGGGATTTGCCGGTGCCGGTGCCCGCCTGTACGGCGAGATGCTCACCCGACTCGATGGCATGCGCCACCGCCTCGGCCATCTTGACCTGCCCCGGCCGTTCGGCGCCGCCCACTCCGGCGACGGCAGTGGCAAGCAGCGTGGAAACGTCGGGAAGGTCAGGCTTGTCGATGGAGTCGAGGAGGTCATCGGGCACGTCGAGAAACGCTACCGGTGTCTCCGCGTGGACGCGCCACCGTCACAGACCTTCGTCCCCGGTCTCCCGCCTCCCGGACCTCGTCCCGCCGATTCCTTGTCGCTCCTGGTCTCCCCGTCTCCCCGGGCCTCCCACCCGGCTCCCCATGCCACTTCGGGGGTTATCCACAGGCTGCCTGATGGGTATCGGCCGAGCTCGCCGTCCGGAGATCCTGGCCGACATGAGAGCGAACACACTCCGGCTCCGTTCACCCGCCGACGTCGTCTCCGCGATTCCATACCTCGTCGGCTTCCACCCGTCCGAGAGCGTCGTCGTGCTGGCCGCCGGCGGCAGAGACGGCGCGTACGCCGTGCGTCTCGACTTAACCGCTCAGGACGTCCTGGTGGAGCACGTCGCCGGTCTGGTCGCCCGGCGCGATCCGCCCGACGTGATCCTGGCGGGCTACGGTCCCGGCGAGCGGGTGACGCCCGTCGTCGAGCGGGTACGTGACCGCCTCGGCGGCCACGGCGTACGCCTGCGCGACGCGCTTCGCGTCGAGGACGGGCGATTCTGGTCGTACCTGTGCTCGGACCCGGAATGCTGCCCGCCGGAGGGCACCTACGTCGACGTGGGAAAGAGCACCATCGCCGCCGAGGCGACCGCCGGTGGTCTGGTCGCCCTCCCCGACCGCCGCGAGCTCGAACGCGTCGTGGAGCCGGTCCACGGCACGGAGATGCGCGCGGCCACCGACCGCGCCGAACACCGCTTCGCCGGCTGGGCGCGGCAGGGCGTCGACGCAGTACCCGGCCGTCTCGTCGACGAGGGCCTCCCGCTGGTCCGTCACCTCATCGACCGCGCCCGCGAGGGTTCCGGCCCGCCCACCGACGACGAGGTCGCCTGGCTGGGCGTCCTCCTCATCAGCCTCCGCGTACGCGACGAGGCATGGGTACGCATGGACGACGCCGACCTCGACGCCCACGTCCGGCTGTGGCAGGACGTCCTCCGCCGCGTCGCCGAACCCTACGCCGCCGCTCCGGCCTGCCTCCTGGCCTTCGCCGCCTGGCGCGCGGGCGAGGGCGCCCTCGCCAACGTAGCCCTGGACCGCGCCCTGCTCATCGACCCGTGTTACTCCATGGCCCGTCTGCTGCACGAGCTGTTCATCAGCGGCCTCCCGCCCTGGTCGGTACCCCTCAACATCACCCCGGACGAACTCGACGACGCCGAATGACGCCGCCCGCACACACCCCGCCGCCTGGGCCGCGCGACCCCGAAAGCGCGCGCGCTGCCGAACGCAGGTCTGACCCGAAGGCCGACGCGATGCCGAACACAGGCGTGACCCCGAAATCAGGTCCGACGCCGAAGGGAGTCGCACCCTCGAAAGCACGTGCGACACCGAAGGCACGTGCGACACCGATGGCGGGTCCGACACCGAACGCTGGTCCGACGCCGAAAGAACGCCACGGCATGCCCCGCCCACCACCAGAACCCACCAGAACGCGACGCCCGACAGAACACGAATGCCCGGTCTGGCGACTGGGGAGCGAACCCCCGGCCGCGTTCTGGACGAGGAGGAGGGAGAGGTCTCGGCGCCGAGAGCAGAAAGAGGTCGCTGCCGTAGAGGGTCGTCGGCTCAGAGAGAGGTTGCCGTTTCAGAGAGGGATCGCCGCTCAGAGACGGGGTGCCGACCCAGAAGGGTTGCCGACCCAGAAGGGTCGCCGTCTTCAGAGGGGGGTTGCCGTCTCAGAGGGAGGCGGCGCCGCCCTGACGCTTGCGGCGTTCGTTGAAGTCGCGCATGCGCTGGGGGTAGCCGGTGATCTGCACGTCGTAGACCGGAAGCCGCAGGTTACGCGCGACCTTGTGGATGACCTGCGGTGATCCGACACGGCGCCGAGTCCATTCGCCGTCCGCTGCGATGGCGACGGCGGTCGTGTCAGTGGCGAAGGTCTCCGGTTCGACGTAGAACTCCACGCCCGTACGACTGCGAGCGAACGCCTTCAGCGACTCGATGTCGTCGTTGGTCGCCTCACGGTCGAGGGTCGTCACCTTGTGCCCGCGCCAGCGGCGAATCCCGAAGCGATCGCGCAACCTCATCGGAGATCCTCCTCATGCACCCGTTGCGATGTCCCCGCAACGCCATGTCCTCGTTTGTCATGGCTTCGCCCGTACCCCCACGAATACGTCTTCAACGTCGGTTCCGCGTCGCAGGTTCCCAAGCAGTTCCCAGGCCGTCCGCCCGCGGACCGCCACACGACGTCCCCGGTTCGGCTCCGGACAGGACTTCACCGTCCAGACGAGGACGGGATGTCGGTACCCGAACCCGGGCGCGCCCGTCTGCCTACCCGCCGGGCGCGGGGACGGTCACCCGGCTCGTGCCGCCCGCCCGTCTTCGGCAACGCGGCACCGAGCGTTGTGGCACCGAGCGTTGTGGCACCGAGCGTTGGGGACGGCGCTAGCCGTGGCGCGGCTTGCCCGCGTGCTGGTCGTGCCTGCCCGCGGGGCGAGGGGCCGTGACGGTCGTTCTGGTCGTGCCGCCGTTCGTCTTTGGCGACACGGGGCGGGTCGGCCGCCGGACCGGCACCCACGCGCTCCGCGCACGGCACCGCGCTACGGCACCGCACGACACCGTCCCGTCCGCTACGGCACCGCGCGGGCCACAGAGTGGTCGCGCGTGTGCCCGCGTGTTTGCCCGTCGGGGTGAGGGGAGCGACGGGTGCTGGCTCGTGCGTGTTTCGTGCGGGAGCCGTGGCGTTGCTCGTGCGCTTCTGTCGGGTGTCTTCGACGTGTTCTTGCGCACTCGCCAACGCGTGTTCTTGCGCACTCTCCAATGTGTGTTCTGGGGGTCTTCCTGCGGAGTCTTCAATGGGTCTTGCGTGATGTTTCGCGGGGCGATGATGGTCGGTTCCGGCAAGGGCGATCATCGGCCAGATATCCCACTAGGGTGACCTTGTTCGGACATCGTTTGAGTAGGGGCCTTGATGAGGTTCGTCGTTCCTGCGGGCCCTCCACGTCGGCTTACCGCAGCGGCCGGTGTCGTGCTCTTCCTAGGCTGGATCAGCGGTCTCGGGGCGACCGCGAACAGCGAGGTCTTCGCCTCACCATCGACGCCTCCGACGGCGCCGCGACAGCGGCACGTGCGGGCGCGGCAGGCACCGGCCAAGCCTCCGGAGCCCAAGGTCGACTGCCGCGTGGCGAAGTGCATCGCGCTCACGTTCGACGACGGGCCGGGGCCGTACACGGACAAGCTGCTGCGCATGCTCGCCGTTCATCACGCGCACGTGACGTTCTTTCTCATCGGGGGGAACATCAAGGGGCGCGAGGCCACCGTCCGGCGGGAGCTGGCGGCGGGGGACGCGATCGGCGACCACACGTGGAGCCACCCGCAGCTCACCACCATGTCCGAACGCTCGATCAAGTCGCAGCTCACGCGCACGCTCAGTGAGATTCATCGGGCGACCGGCGTCACGACCGGGCTGATGCGCCCGCCGTACGGTGCGACGAACCACCACGTCGCCCGCGTGACGCGCGGGCTCGGGTTCGCGCAGATCCTGTGGAGCGTCGACACGAACGACTGGCGCGACCGGAACTCGAAGATCGTCGCTCACCGCGCGGTCTCCTGGGCGCACCGGAACGACATCATCTTGATGCACGACATCCACCCGACCACGGTCAACGCCGTCCCGAAGATCCTGGACGGGCTGGCCAAGCGCGGCTTCACGTTCGTCACGGTTCCGCAGTTGCTGGCGGCCCATCCCCTGAAGCCCGGAAAGGCATATCTGGACGGGCGTTGATCGGGGGGAGCGGACGGGCCGGGTGGGAGCGGCCTCCGTGCCGAACGCCGCTGGCCGTTCGTCCTCTGAAGTCCGGATCGGCCTGCCGGTACTGGGGCTGACCCCAGGGACGACTCAGGGGTTTCCCCGATGGTCCGCCTCGCGTGCGGGAAGCACGATGGGGGCATGACCCATCCTGTGGCGACTGGTGTCCTCCGCGTCTCCCACGCCGAACGCGAGCCGGCCTTTGACCGGTTGCAGCAGGCGTACGCCGAGGGCAGGTTGGACAAACCCGAGTTCGACGTGCGGCTGCATCTTGCGATGACCGCCAAGACGCGTGACGACCTGGACGCCGTCCTGGCGGACCTCGAACCGATGCGCGACACCGCGCGGCAGCCGACACGCGGGCCCGAGCGGCAGCTGATGCACCAGCTGCCGGAGGAGGACCCGACCGCCGAACAGCGTGTGCTCGCCGCGCTCGCGCACGCGCTCGGGATCGTGACGCTGTTCGTCGGGCCGCTCGTCATGCTCTGCACCAGGGCGAAGCGATCGTCGTACGTGCGCGCGCACATCGTGGCGGCGTTGAACTTTCAGCTCACGCTGCTCATCGTTTCGGTCGTGACGTTGGGCGTGGGGGCGATCGCGTACGGCTTCGCGTGGATCGTCGCCGGAGTGGCGGGGCTCCTCGCGCTGTCCGGCTCGACGTTCCGCTACCCGTTCACCCTCCGCCTCGTACGCTGACCGCCGCCGACCCGGCCGACGCCGACGCGGCCGCGTGCGTCGACGGCGAGGGGTGGTCGGCGGCCAGCGCGGGGAGGCCGTCGATGCTCTCGCCGTTGCGCTCGACCCGGGCCGACCATTCGTCGGCGGTGCGGCGGGCGTGGTTGTCGTCGAGCAGGGAGCGTTCGCCGGCCGGCTCCATGAACGGCACCGCGAACCCGCACGAGTCGGCGATGCGTGTCACGTCCACCACGATGATCGCCCGGATCCCCGCGTGGTCCGGGCCGAAGCGTTGCGCCAGGGACGCCCATTCGGCGGCGTCGGGGCGGACGACGCGACCGGTGCCGTACAGGCGCAGGATCTTCGGCTGGCGGTCGAACGAGCAGAACATCACGGTGATCCGGCCGTTGTCGCGCAGGTGCGCGATGGTCTCCGCGCCGCTGCCGAACAGGTCGAGGTAGGCGACGGTCGTGTCGTCGACGATCGTGAACGTGTCCCGGTAGCCCTTGGGCGAGACGTTCACGTGGCCGTCGGACGATGGTGCGGTCGCGACGAAGAACATCGGCTGGGCCGTGATGAACGCGCGCAGGCGTTCGTCGAGGGTCTCGAAGAGCTTGGCCAATTCGGACACACTCCCTAATACAGAGATGAGACGGACACTACACATGCGTGGTGTATGGGCCTCGAAGCAGGGATGAGACGATCGTCGTGTGACAGGTCACAGTGCGGCAACCGAGAATCTGCTCGCGTCATATAGGTCGATCCCGACAGGGGCGCCGGTCCGGCTGGCCAAGCGGACCTCGAACCTCTTCCGCTTCCGCGACGACATCCAGACACCCGGTCTCGACGTCAGCGGCTTCGACCAGGTCCTCAACGTGGACCCCGTCAAGCGCATCGCCGAGGTGCAGGGGATGACGACGTACGAGGACCTGGTCGACGCGACCTTGCGTCACGGCCTGATGCCGCTCGTCGTACCGCAGCTGAAGACCATCACGCTGGGCGGTGCGGTCACCGGGCTGGGCATCGAGTCCTCCTCCTACCATCATGGCCTGCCGCACGAGTCGGTCGTCGAGATGGAGATCCTGACCGGTGACGGCCAGATCGTGACGGCCACGCGCGACAACGAGCACCGGGACCTCTTCTACGGGTTCCCCAACTCGTACGGCACGCTCGGCTACGCGCTTCGGCTCAAGATCGAGCTGCAGCCGGTGAAGCCGTTCGTCGAGCTGCGCCACGTACGGTTCGACAGCGCGGCCGCGTGCGCGGAGGCGATCGACGAGCTGGCTCCGCACGTCGACTTCATCGACGGCACGGTCTTCGGCCCGGACGAGGTGTACCTGAGCCTGGGCACGTTCGCCGACAGTGCGACCCACGTGTCCGACTACACCGGCAACCGCATCTACTACCGCTCGATCCAGGAGCGTTGCGTGACGCCGCGCTGGCTGGCGCTGGACGGCCCGCCGACCGACGTGCTGACCACGCACGGCTACCTGTGGCGCTGGGACACCGACTGGTTCTGGTGCTCGCGCGCGTTCGGCGTGCAGAATCCGCTGGTACGCCGCGCGTGGCCGGCGTCGAAGAAGCGCTCCGACGTCTACCGCCGCCTGGTCGCGCTGGACAAGCGCCTGCAGACGTCGGCGCGGATCGACCGGTGGCGTGGCCGGCCGCCGCGCGAGGACGTCATTCAGGACGTCGAGGTGCCGATCGAGCGGCTGCCGGACTTCCTGGACTTCTTCCACCGCGAGGTCCGCATGACGCCGGTGTGGCTCTGCCCGTTGCGGGCACAAGAGAAGTGGCCGCTGTACCCGTTGGAAACCGGACGCACGTACGTGAACGCGGGCTTCTGGGGAACGGTGCCGATTCCGGCGGGTCGGCTGCCCGAGCACACCAACCGGCTGATCGAGCGCGAGGTCGCCAGGCTCGAGGGCCACAAGTCGCTGTACTCGACGGCGTACTACACGCGTGAGGACTTCTGGCGGCACTATGACGGCGCGACGTACCGTCGTCTGAAGAAGGAATACGACTCGGACGCACGGTTGCTGGATCTGTACGACAAAACGGTACGGGGCAGGTGATCATGAAGCTTGCGGAAGTTTTCGAGCGTGTGGTCGGCAGGGACGCACAGGTCGAGTTCCTGGCCTATGACGACAGCAGGGCCGGGCCGGCCGGTGCGGACGTCACGGTCGACATCCGGCATCCCTACGCCATCTCCTATCTCGCCCACTCGCCGGGGCCGATCGGCCTCTCGCGCGCGTACGTCGCGGGCCACCTCGACATCTCCGGTGACATGTACACCGCGCTGTCGAAGATGCGGGCCGCGCTCGGCGACATGTCGTGGAGTGAGAAGGGCACGCTCCTGCGCGCCATCGCCCGCGACCCGGTGCTGCGCGGCGCCGCGCTGACCCGTCTCGAGCCGCCGCCGCAGGAGGTGCGGTTCAACAAGGTGCCGCTGCTGTCGGGTCTGCGGCATTCCAAGCGCCGCGACGCGAAGGCGATCTCGCACCACTACGACGTCTCGAACACCTTCTACGAGTGGGTGCTCGGCCCGTCGATGGCCTACACATGCGCGTGCTTCCCCTCCGAGGACGCGACGCTCGAAGAGGCGCAGTTCCACAAGTTCGACCTGGTCGCGCGCAAGCTCGGGCTCACCAAGGGCATGCGGCTGCTCGACGTCGGCTGCGGCTGGGGCGGCATGGTCATGCACGCCGCGCGCGAGTACGGCGTGCGGGCCCTCGGCGTCACGCTGTCCAAGCAGCAGGCCGAGTGGGCGCAGAAGGCGATCGCCGAGGCCGGGCTCTCCGAGCTCGCCGAGGTCCGTCACCTTGACTACCGCGACGTGGTCGAGGACGACTTCGACGCGGTCAGCTCGATCGGGCTGACCGAGCACATCGGCAAGGCGAACCTCCCGTCGTACTTCTCCTTCCTGTACGGCAAGCTGCGGCCCGGCGGGCGGATGCTCAACCACTGCATCACCCGCCCGGACGACACCGAGGAGGCGATGCGGAAGCAGGGCTTCATCAACCGCTACGTCTTCCCCGACGGTGAGCTCGAGGGTCCGGGGCACCTGGTCTCCCAGATGCACGACGCCGGGTTCGAGGTACGTCACGAGGAGAACCTCCGCGAGCACTACGCGATGACCCTCGCGGGCTGGTGCCGCAACCTCGACGACCACTGGGACGAGGCGGTCGCGGAGGTCGGCGAGGGTACGGCGCGGGTGTGGCGGCTCTACATGGCCGGCTCGCGCCTCGGCTTCGAGCTCAACTGGATCCAGTTGCACCAGGTCCTCGGCGTACGCCTGCACGAGGACGGACGGTCGGACGTGCCGCTGCGCCTGGCGTTCGAGCCGCCGCGTACGGGCTGAGCATCGCGAGGACCGCGCACTAGTCTCGGCGAACGTGATGACGACGAAGACGGTTCATGCCAACGGCCTGACGTTCGGCTACCTCGAGGCGGGTAGCGGCCCGCTCGCCCTGTGCCTGCACGGGTTCCCGGACTCCGCGTACACCTGGCGGCATCTGCTGCCGGTGCTCGCGGAGGCCGGGTACCACGCGGTGGCGCCGTTCATGCGCGGCTACGCCCCGACCGGGGTGCCCGAGGACGGCGCCTACCAGACCGGCGCGCTCGCGGCCGACGCGAACGCCCTGCACGAGGCCCTCGGGGGCGCCGGTGACGCGGTGCTCATCGGGCACGACTGGGGCGCCGCCGCGACGTACGGCGCCGTGGCGCACGCGCCCGAACGCTGGCGTCGTGCCGTCGCGATGGCAGTCCCGCCGGTCGCCGCGCTGCTGTCCTCGTTCTTCGACTATGCGCAGCTCAAGCGGTCCTTCTACATCTTCCTGTTCCAGACCGCGCTGGCCGAGGGCGCGGTCGCGGCCGACGACCTGGCGTTCCTGGACGGGCTGTGGGCGGACTGGGAACCGGACTACGACGCGGCCGAGGACCTGGAGCACGTCAAGGCGTGCCTGCGCGCACCTGACAACCTCGCCGCCGCGATCGGCTACTACCGTGCGATGCTCGACCCGTCGCGCCACGTCCCCGCCTACGCCGGGGAGCAGGAGGCGACCGGGCGCACCGGTGAGCGGCCGATCCTGTACGTTCACGGCGGCGTAGACGGGTGCCTCGACCCCGGCATGGTCCACGAGGCGGGGCGTCACCTGCCGCCCGGGTCGCGCGCGGAGGTCGTCTCCGGGGCCGGGCATTTCGCGCACCTGCGCAACCCGGAGGTCGTCAACGGGCTCATTCTCGACTGGCTGTCCGAAAAGTAGGGCGATCACCTGTCATGGGCGGCGTCCGCTGGCAGGATGTATTCCGAACGGGATTCTAGTCAAAGAGGGTGAGCGGGGAGTGACTGTCGACACGGCCGGTCCGGCCGGGATCAATCTCAGCGACTGGGGCTTTTGGGGGCGTCCCCTGAGCGAGCGTCACGCGGCGTTCCGCGCACTGCGCGAGCTGCCGAGCCCGGCGTTCTTCGCCGAGCCCGAACCCTCTATCATGCCGGCGGGCCCCGGGTACTACGCCCTGGTCAAGCACGCCGACGTGCTCGAGGCCTCGCGCCGGCCCGCGGACTTTTGCTCCGGGCAAGGCGCCACCAGCATCATCGACCTGCCGCAGGACCTGAACGAGTACTTCGGCTCGATGATCAACATGGACGACCCGCGGCACGCCAAGATCCGCCGGATCGTCTCACGAGCCTTCTCGCCGCGGATGATCAAGCGGTTCGAGGACCAGGTGCAGTCGGTCGCGGAGCACGTGGTGGAGGAGGTACTCGCCAAGGGCTCGGGCGACTTCGTGCCCGACGTCGCCGCGCGGGTTCCGCTGAAGATCATCTGCGACATGATGGGCATTCCGGAGAGCGCCTACGCCACGGTCTTCGACAACTCCAACATCATCCTCGGCGGCGTCGACCCCGAGTTCGTGCCCGACGACCCCGACGAGGTCGCCGCGCAGCTGATCACGGCCGGCCAGACGCTGAAGGAGCTCGTCGAGGACCTCGGGCGCCACCGGCGTGAGCACCCGACCGACGACCTGACCTCGGCGCTGGTCAACGCGAACATCGACGGCGAGGCGCTGACCGACCAGGAGCTCGGGTCGTTCTTCATCCTGCTCGTCGTGGCGGGCAACGAGACCACGCGCAACGCCATCGCGCACGGGCTGAAGCTGTTCACCGTCAACCCGGACCAGCGGCGGCTGCTGCTGTCGGACTTCGAGCGGTACATCCCCGGCGCGGTCGAGGAGATCGTGCGGCTCGCCTCGCCGGTCATCTACATGCGGCGCACCGCGACCCGCGACACCGAGCTGAACGGGAACCCGATCGAGGCCGGCGCCAAGCTCCTGCTGTTCTACTGGGCGGCCAACCGGGACGAGTCCGTGTTCGCCGACTCCGAGGTCTTCGACATCACCCGCGACCCGAACCCGCATGTCGGCTTCGGGGGGCCGGGTCCGCACTTCTGCCTCGGCGCCCACCTGGCCCGCCGCGAGATCAGCGTGATGTTCCGCGAGCTCTTCCGCCGCGCCCCGGGCATCCACTCGTCCGCACCGCCGGACCGGCTGCTGTCGAACTTCATCAACGGCATCAAGCACATGCCGTACGAGCTCTGATATCTAGATACCTTGGTACATTGTTACCATGGTGCCAGTTGAGCGAACTCAGACCGGGCTGCGCGTCGAGCGGAACCTCCTGAAGGTTCTCAAGGGCGTGGCCGAATACCTGGACATGTCCCTCGGCGATCTCGTCGAGGGCGTGTTCCTGCACGCCTTCGAGGGCAAGGCGCCGTTCTCCCCAGAGACGCTGGGCAAGATCGAGCAGCTCAGGTCCGTGTACGGGCTGACGCTGACGTCCGCCGACGCACACGGGCTGGAGGAGCGATGACCGCCATACGGCGTCGCCTCTCCGGCGGACTGCGGGTCGGGCTGCCGCCCTCGGAGGCGTTCCGCCTGTTCACCCCGGTCGGCGAGCGCGACTGGGTGCACGGCTGGGACCCGGTCTTCCCGGTGCCCGCCGACGACGACACCGAGCCCGGCACCGTCTTCCGTACCCACGAGACGGTGTGGCTCGTCGTCGCGCGCGAGCCCGGACGCCGCATCTCGTACGCGCGCGTCACGCCGGGCGTCGACGCCGGCACCGTCTCCGTGGTGCTGGAGGACGCCGGCGACGCCGCCACGGACGTGACCGTCACTTACGAGCTCACCGCGCTGAAGCCCGACGCCGAGGACGGCATACGGGCCTTCGCCGACGGCTACCCGGATTACCTGCGCTCGTGGGAGACGGCCATCGCCGCCGTCACCGGCTGAGGCGGCCTCACCACGGCACCGGGCCGTCCGAGCCGAAGAACGTGCCGGTCGGGCCGTCCTCGCCGAGCAGGGCGGCGCCGACGACGACGGACGCGCCCTGGCTCGCGGTCCGGTGGCCCTGGTGGTCGTTGATGTCGGTGGCGCAGAACCCCGGCGTCACCGCGTTGACCTTGATCGGTGTGCCGGTCAGTTCCACGGCGTACTTGACGGTGAGGGCGTTCAGGGCGCTCTTGGACGCGGCGTAGGCGGTGAGCGCGGAGCCGCTGAACAGGTCGCCGGTGCTGTTCAGCTCGATGGAGCCGATGCCGCTCGAGACGTTGACGATCCGTGCGGCCGGGGCGCGGCGCAGCAGCGGCAGCATCGCGTTGGTCACCGAGACGACGCCGTACACGTTGACCTCGAACGTCCGGCGTAGCGTGTCGATCGGCAGCCCGCTCGGGGGTTCCCCGGCCGTGTCGATCAGGATCCCGGCGTTGTTCACGAGCACGTCCAGGTGGCCGTGCTCCGCGTCGATCCACGCCGCGGCCGCCTCGACCGTCGCCGGGTCGGTCACGTCGAGCCGTACGAACCGGGCGTCCACGCCGTCGGCGCGCAACGCCGCCTCGGCCGCGCGACCGCGCTGCTCGTCGCGCGCGCCGACCAGCACGGTTCCGCCGATGGACCGGGCGGTCTCGAGGCCGATGCCCTTGTTGGCCCCGGTGATGAGGGAGATCTTCATGAGCCGATCATGACGGACCCACGACGTGCAGCGAGCGGACCAGGGTGTTGATGTCGGGTAGCAGCGCGGCCTTGTTGCTCGGCACGGTGATGGTCACGAGGGTGGGCACGCGATGGCCGGTGTCGACGGTGATGACCACCTCGGTCTGGGCCTTCTCGACGCGCGGCGTACCGTCCAGGTGCGTCATGCGGAAGGCGCTCAGCCAGGCATGGTGACGGTCGATGGTCATCGACTGCCCGGCCAGCTCGGTGCGCCGGTCGTGCTCGTCGTACAGCTCGCCGGCCCAGTCACGGCCGTACAGCTCGGCGGCGGCGCGCAGCGCGTACGGGCCGGGCGCGGCGCCGGAGAACTTCGCCGGCAGCGGGCCGGAGTAGACCGCGATGTACCAGTAGTGGCCGTATCCGGCGTTGCGTCCGCCGTCGATGAGCTGCGCGGCCGTGGTGTCGTGGCCGAGCTGCTTCGGCGCGTGCCACGGTGGCGCGAACTTCGCGTACGACACCCCGGCGGCCCGGTCGGTGATCCGCCCGGCCACCCGGGACCCGGTGCCGTGGAAGACCGGGAGCCGGCCCGCGGGGCGGCCGCTCGGCCGCCAGGTCGGCCCCGGGCTGACGGTCGGCGCGGGTGTGACGAGGGGATAGGTACCGGCGTAGGGGTCGGGCCCGGCATCGGCGTGGCGGGTGAGCACGAGCACGACCGCCGCCACGGCCGCGACGACCAGCGTCGCGGCTGCGGCGATCACGGTTTTCACGCGTCGTAGCGTACGGACTCAGCGCAGCTCGCGCTTGAGGATCTTGCCGGTCGCGGTCATCGGCAGGTCGTCGCGGAACTCCACGGCGCGCGGGTACTTGTAGCTCGCGAGATTCTCCTTCGCCCAGGCCATCAGCTCGTCCTCGGTGGTGGTGGAGCCGTGGACCGGGATCACGTACGCCTTGATCTCCTCGCCGTGGCTCTCGTGGGGGATGCCGACGACCGCGGCCAGGGACACCGCCGGGTGCGTCATCAGCACCTCCTCGATCTCGCGCGGGTACACGTTGAAGCCGCCGCGGATGATCATGTCCTTGGAGCGGTCGATGATGAAGTAGTAGCCGTCCTCGTCGCGGCGCGCGATGTCGCCCGTACGGAACCAGCCGTCGCGCATGACCTCGGCGGTCGCCTCGGGCCGCTCGTGGTAGCCGGCCATGACGCAGTGCCCGCGTACCGCGATCTCGCCCGGTCCGTCGCCGGCGTCCTTCCAGTCGTCCTCGATGAGCTTCATCTCCACGCCCCAGATCGGCAGGCCGATCGAGCCGGGCTTGGTCGGCCGGTCCGGGCGGTTGAAGGACGCGACCGGAGACGTCTCCGACAGCCCGTACCCCTCGAGGATGTCGACGCCGAAGCGCTCGGAGAAGCGGTTCAGCACCTCGAGCGGCAGCGCCGAGCCGCCGGACGACGCGGTCGTGAGCGACGCGCCGACCTCGGCGAGGTCGTGCCCGCCGTTGTGCGTGAGCAGCCCCCAGTACATCGTCGGTACGCCCGCGAACAGCGTGACCTTCTCCTTGAGCATCAGGTCGAGCACCGCGCCCGCCTCGAACCGCGGCACCAGCACCAGCGTGCTCCGGCGCAGGAATCCGGTGTTGAGCACCACCGACTGGCCGAAGGCGTGGAAGAGCGGCAGCGCCGCGAGGAACACGTCGTGGTCGGCCTCGGCGAACATGCGGTCGGAGACCATCGCGTTCAGCAGCATGTTCTGGTGGGTGAGCAGCGCGCCCTTCGGCCGGCCCGTCGTACCGCTCGTGTACAGGATGACGGCGACGTCGCTCGCCTCGGTCTGCGCGGTCTCGAACTCACCGGCCTGGTCGCCGATGGCCGCCCAGAACGACTCGCCGTGCGGGGTCTCGGTCGCGAGCGGCGTGGCGGGCAGTACGAACAGGTGCTCGCAGCCGTCGGTGGCGTCGAAGGCGTTCCGGCCCTCCTCGCCGAGCGGCAGCTCCGGGGTGCCCTCGAAGCAGAACAGCGCCTTCGCGCCGGAGTCCTCGAGGTGGTAGGCGATCTCGCGCCGCTTGAGCAGGACGTTCAGCGGTACGACGACGGCGCCCGCCTTGAGGATCCCGAAGTAGACCATCGGGAAGTACGGCAGGTTGGGGCAGCTGATCGCGACCTTGTCCCCGGGCGCCACACCGCGCGACCTCAGGAGGTTCGCCACCTGGTTCGCGATCGTGTTGACGAAGGCGTAGGACAGCCGGAGCTCACCGAAGACGATGGCTTCGCGGTCGGGGGTCTCGCGAGCGGCGTCGTCGAGGACGACGGAAAGGTTCAGCATCGGTCACTCCTGCTGTGATCGGGCGCGGATATCCATTGATATCGCAGGCGCCCGATCACGGTGCCGGGCGGTGGGGTCGGCCCGCCCGGCACCGCGGTCCTTTAGCCGAAGTCGACGTCGTCGCAGGAGTAGAACGCGTTGCCGGTGTCGGCGATGTCCCATACGGCGAGGATGAGCTGGCGGCCGCTGCGGACCGGCAGGGTGCCGTGGTGGGAGGTGGGATTGGTCGGCCGCTGCCCGCCGAGGTCGACCTCGAGGAAGGGCTGGGGGTCCAGGTCGGCGCGCGTCAGCGGCTTCGCCGGGTCATGGCCGCTCTTGGTGATGAAGTAGCGGAACGACGTGGTCGCGTGGATGGCGGTGAAGGTCCACGTGAAGTCGTAGCCCTGGCCGCTCGGGACCGAGGCCGCCGGCCAGGTGCCGCCGCGCGGGTCGTCGAGCTGGGCGAAGTTCGCGTGCCCGGCACTGCAGATCTGGCCGTCGGCGGGGCCGGCCTGCGGGAAGCCCTTCGGGCCCTCGACGCTCTGCGGTTCGTACTGGATGTCCCCGCAGTCGGCCACCTCGTGCTGGGCGCACCGGATGTCACCGAGCCCTTAATTTACAGGAAACCTTCCTGTAAGTCAGGGGTGCGACGGGCCGGTGACAAAGCGTCCGTGGACCTCCTTGCGTCTGCGCTATTCTTGGGATATGCGCTCTCGGCTGCTCCTTAAATGGCCGCGTTGACGTGAGTTCGTCGACGTGGCAGCCCCTCCTGTGCGAGGGGCCTTCTCATGCAAGGGGCACAGTTTCGTGGAGCCGAAGCCGTGCGAATCAGACGAGGAACCCATGACAGGCGCCGACGAGAATTACGACCCGCGGACGATCCAGGACAAGTGGCAGGCCAGATGGGCCGAGCTCAAGCCCTTCGTGGCGAGTGAGGACCCCGCCGACGAGCGGTCCCGCAGATACGCCCTGGACATGTTCTCCTACCCCTCCGGTGATCTGCACATGGGTCACGCGGAGGCGTTCGCGATCGGTGACGTCGTCTCCCGCTACTGGTTCCAGCAGGGCCACAACGTCCTGCACCCCATCGGCTGGGACTCCTTCGGCCTGCCGGCCGAGAACGCCGCGATCAAGCGCGGCTCCCACCCGTCCGAGTGGACGTACGCCAACATCGACACCCAGGCGGACTCGTTCCAGCGCTACGCCATCTCCTTCGACTGGTCCCGGCGGCTGCACACCTCCGACCCGGAGTACTACCGGTGGAACCAATGGCTGTTCCTGCGCTTCTACGAGCGTGGCCTGGCCTACCGCAGGGGCGGCCGGGTCAACTGGTGCCCCAAGGACCAGACGGTGCTGGCCAACGAGCAGGTCAAGGACGGCAACTGCGAGCGCTGCGGCGCGCAGGTCCAGAAGCGGGTCCTGACCCAGTGGTACTTCAAGATCACTGAGTACGCCGACCGGCTGCTGGACGACATGGACCAGTTGGACTGGCCCGAGCGCGTGCTGCTCATGCAGCGCAACTGGATCGGCCGCTCCGAGGGCGCCGACGTCGCCTTCCAGATCGAGGGCCGCGACGAGCCGGTCACCGTCTACACGACCCGGCCCGACACGCTGTACGGCGCGACCTTCTTCGTGGTCGCCGCTGACGCCGCGCTGGCCGACGAGATCTGCGCGCCCGAGCAGCGGGCGGAGTTCGAGGCCTATCGCGCGACCGTGCAGCGTACGACGGAGGTCGAGCGGCTGGCCGCCGACCGCGACAAGACCGGCGTCTTCCTGGGCCGTTACGCGATCAACCCGGTCAACGGCGAGCGGATGCCCGTGTGGGCCTCCGACTACGTCCTGGCGGAGTACGGTCACGGCGCGATCATGGCGGTGCCCGCGCACGACCAGCGCGACCTGGACTTCGCGCGCACCTTCGACCTGCCGGTACGCGTCGTGGTGCGGACCGGTGAGGCCGACCCGGTCGAGTCCGGTGTGGCGACCGCCGGCGAGGGCGAGCTGATCAACTCCGGGCCGCTCGACGGCCTGACCAAGGCCGACGCGATCCCGCGGATCACCGAGATCCTGGAGGAGCGCGACCTGGGCAAGGCGGCGGTCAACTACCGCCTGCGCGACTGGCTGATCTCCCGGCAGCGCTTCTGGGGCACGCCGATCCCGATCATCCACTGCGAGGCCTGCGGCGAGGTGCCGGTCCCCGACGACCAGCTCCCCGTACGCCTGCCGGACGACCTGCGCGGCGCCGACCTGGCACCGCGCGGCGTGTCCCCGCTGGCCGCCGCGGCCGACTGGGTCAACGTCGCCTGTCCCAAGTGCGGCGCCGCCGCGCGGCGCGACACCGACACGATGGACACCTTCGTCGACTCGTCCTGGTACTTCCTGCGCTACTGCTCGCCGGGCTACGAGGACGGGCCGTTCGACCCCGAGCAGGTACGCCGCTGGATGCCCGCCGACCAGTACACCGGCGGCGTCGAGCACGCCATCCTGCACCTGCTGTACAGCCGGTTCTTCACCAAGGTGCTGTACGACATGGGCATGGTCGACTTCACTGAGCCGTTCAAGCGGCTGGTGAACCAGGGCCAGGTCATCCTCAACGGCTCGGCCATGTCGAAGTCCACCGGCAACCTGGTCGACCTGGGCACGCAGATCGCCGAGTTCGGCGTCGACGCGGTCCGGCTGACGATGCTGTTCGCGGGCCCGCCCGAGGACGACATCGACTGGGCCGACGTGTCACCGTCGGGTGCGGTGAAGTTCCTGGCCCGGCTGCACCGGCTGGCCACGGAGACGAGCTCGGCGCCCGGCGCCGGCCCCGCCACCGGCGACGTCGAGCTGCGCAAGGTGACGCACCGGACGATCGACGAGGTCACGCGGCTCGTCGAGGCGCACCGCTACAACGTCGCCATAGCCCGGATGATGGAGCTGACCTCCGCCGTGCGCAGGGCGATCGACACCGGTCCCGGCGCGGGCGACCCGGCCGTACGCGAGGCCGCCGAGACGCTGGCGGTCATGCTGTCGCTGATCGCGCCCTACACCGCGGACGAGATGTGGGAGGTGCTGGGCAACGCGGCGCCGGTGGCGAAGGCCGGCTGGCCGTCCGCCGAGCCCGCCCTGCTGGTCCAGGACTCCGTGACGTGCGTGGTCCAGATCGCCGGCAAGGTACGGGACCGCCTGGAGGTGTCCCCGGACATCGCCGAGAGCGAGCTGGAGAGCCTCGCGCTGGCCTCGGACAAGGTCCGCTCGGCGCTTGGCGACCGCGGCGTCCGCAAGGTCATCGTACGCGCGCCGAAGATCGTCAACATCGTGCCGGCGTAGTCGCGAAAACGGCCCGGGCCCGCTCCCTCGACGAGAGGGGCGCGCCCGGGCCGTTACGCGGAGACGTCGGCTCCGGTCACATCTTGCGCAGGACGGCCACCACGCGGCCGAGGATCGTCGCGTCGTCGCCCGAGATCGGCTCGTACGCCGGATTGTGCGGCATCAGCCAGACCTTGTCGTCGCGGCGCTTGAACGTCTTGACCGTGGCCTCGCCCTCGATCATCGCGGCCACGATGTCGCCGTTCTCGGCGACGGGCTGCTGGCGGACGACGACCCAGTCGCCGTCGGCGATGGCCGCCTCGATCATCGAGTCACCGCTGACATTGAGGAGGAAGTGGGTGCCTTCGCCCACGAGCTGCCTGGGCAGCGCGAACACGTCCTCGACCGCTTCCTCGGCGAGGATCGGGCCACCGGCCGCGATCCGGCCGACGAGCGGGACGTACGTGGGCGCGGGGCGTGTCGCGGAGTCCTGGCCCGACGCGGTCTCGTACGACTCCAGCGCGGGCACGCCCGGTGAGCCGGGCATGCGGACCACCACGGCGCGCGGCCGGTTGGGGTCGCGCAACAGGAAGCCCTTACTCTGCAGCGCGCGGAGCTGGTGCGAGACGCTCGAGGTGCTGGTGAGCCCGACGGCCACACCGATCTCCCGCATCGACGGAGGGTAGCCACGGGTCTGGACCGAATCGCGGATCACCTCCAGCACCATGCGCTGGCGTGCCGTCAGTCCGCTCTCGTCGTTCGGACCGTCGGGCAATTCCCGGACCTTGGTCATGATCTCTCCGCTGGATGGCTGTGCTCCGGTGACGCGCTGTCGCCGGTATTTCGCTCTCAGAGGGACGTTAGCGCCTCATGGCGAAATGATCAAACACCTGTTCGAAGAAGTGCTGGAATTTTGCCGAGCTCGTGCGATAGAACTCGTACAGATGTTCGATCGAAATTCTGTTCGGATCATCAGAAGGGAGATCGACATGAGCGGGCTCGCTCGGACTCGCCCTTCCCGGTCGGCCGGTGTCCGGCTCACCACACGCGGCCGCGTCGTGGTCGTCGGCACCGTGGCGCTCGCGCTGCTCGCGGTGCTCTGGCTGGGGGCCCGGCACGGCGCCGGGGCCACATCTGGTGGTGACCGGACCGGTCGTGACGTGGTGCCGGAGTCGGTGGTCGTGGGCCGGCACGACACGCTGTGGACGATCGCCGTACGCGCCCGGCCCGGGGTCGATCCCCGCGTCACGGTGCAGCGGATGATCGACCTCAACGCGTTGTCCGGCTCCATCATCAACCCTGGTCAGCGGGTCCTTCTGCCCTCACGGTGACGGCGTCCCGGCCCGTCCGGGGGGCGACACGCCGCCCGGCTGTTACGTGAGCAGCGTCTTCGTGCGAGTGGTGCCGACGAGGTTGCGATGGCCATCGTCGGGCTCTACGGTGGGACCACAACATCTAGTAGTTACATAGATGTATGTTCACCACAGGTTGTGGTCATGTGGTGGAGGTCGCGTAATCGGCGCGTATCGCCTTGCCTTGGGAGGAGTGGGCTGTGCATTGCCCGTTCTGCCGTAATCCTGACAGCAGGGTGATCGACAGCCGTTCGACCGACGACGGCACCGCGATCCGCCGGCGGCGGTCGTGTCCGGAATGCGGGCGCCGATTCACCACCCAGGAAACAGTGCTTCTCATGGTCGCCAAACGCAGTGGCGTGACCGAGCCGTTCTCCCGCGAAAAGATCATTGCGGGGGTCCGGCGGGCCTGTCAGGGCCGGCCCGTGAACGAGGACGCACTGGCGCAGCTCGGACAGCGAGTGGAAGAGGCGATCCGGGCGACCGGCAACGCCGAGATGCCCTCGCACGAGGTGGGGCTGGCCATCCTCGGGCCGCTGCGTGAGCTGGACGAGGTCGCCTACCTGCGATTCGCCTCCGTCTACCGGGGGTTCGAGTCGCTCGACGACTTCGAGAAGGAAATCGAGTCATTGCGCGCGGCGGAGGGCACCTCGCAGCCCGCGACCGACACGCGTTCGAACGGGTAAAGCTGGAGGTGGGCGGGTTGCGCCCGAGAAGGGGTAGGTCATGACGGAAACGGTGAGCGGCTCGGCGGCTCGGCGCGGCAAAGGGGGACGCAAGGGCCTGAAGATGGAGCGCATCTTCACCCGGCCCGGGATTCACCCGTACGAAGAGCTTCGATGGGAGCGCCGCGACGTCGTCATGACCAATTGGCGGGACGGTTCCGTCAATTTCGAGCAGCGTGGGGTGGAATTCCCCGAATCGTGGTCCGTCAACGCCGGCAACATCGTCACGTCGAAGTACTTCCGTGGCGCCGTCGGCACCTCGCAGCGCGAGTGGAGCCTGAAGCAGCTCGTCGACCGCGTCGTCGGCATGTACGCCGACACCGGCCGTGAGCACGGCTACTTCGCGAGCGACGAAGACGCCGAGATCTTCGAGCACGAGCTGAAATACGCCCTGGTCAACCAGGTGTTCAGCTTCAACTCGCCGGTCTGGTTCAACGTCGGCACGGCCTCGCCGCAGCAGGTCTCGGCGTGCTTCATCCTGTCGGTCGACGACACGATGGAGTCCATCCTCGACTGGTACAAGGAAGAGGGTGTGATCTTCAAGGGCGGTTCCGGCTCGGGGGTCAACCTCTCCCGCATCCGGTCGAGCCGGGAGCTGCTCTCCTCCGGCGGCACGGCCAGCGGCCCCGTCTCCTTCATGCGCGGCGCCGACGCCTCCGCGGGAACGATCAAGTCCGGCGGTGCCACCCGCCGCGCGGCCAAGATGGTCGTTCTCGACGTCGACCACCCCGACGTCGAGGAGTTCATCGAGACCAAGGCTCGCGAAGAGGACAAGATCCGCGCCCTCCGCGACGCCGGCTACGACATGGACCTGGGCGGCCGCGACATCGTCAGCGTCCAGTACCAGAACGCCAACAACTCGGTCCGCGTCTCCGACGAGTTCATGCGCGCGGTCGAGGCCGGCGGCGCGTTCGGCCTGCGGGCACGCCAGACCGGCGAGGTGATCGACGAGGTCGACGCGAAGGGCCTCTTCCGCAAGATCGCCAAGGCGGCCTGGGAGTGCGCCGACCCGGGCATCCAGTACGACGACACGATCAACGACTGGCATACGAACCCCGAGTCGGGTCGGATCACGGCCAGCAACCCGTGCTCGGAGTACATGAGCCTCGACAACTCCTCGTGCAACCTGGCCAGCATCAACCTGCTGAAGTTCCTCAAGGACGAGAAGACCTTCGACGTCGCCTCGTTCGTCAAGCTCACCGAGCTGGTCATCACCGCGATGGACATCTCGATCCTGTTCGCCGACTTCCCGACGGAAAAGATCGGTGAGACCACCCGGGCGTACCGCCAGCTCGGCATCGGCTACGCCAACCTCGGCGCCCTGCTGATGGCGACCGGCCACGCGTACGACTCCGAAGGTGGCCGTTCCCTCGCCGGGGCGATCACCTCGCTGATGACCGGCGTGGCCTACCGCCGCTCCGCCGAGATGGCCGCCGTCGTCGGACCGTACGAGGGTTACGCGCGCAACGCCGAGGCCCACAAGCGCGTCATGCGCAAGCACGCCGCGGCCAACGACACGATCCGTACCCTCGACCCGATGGACCGCCCGATCCACGCCGAGGCCACCCGGCAGTGGCAGGAGTGCCTCAAGGCGGGCGAGAAGAACGGTTACCGCAACGGCCAGGCGTCGCTGCTCGCCCCGACCGGGACGATCGGCCTGATGATGGACTGCGACACGACCGGCATCGAGCCCGACCTGGCGCTGGTCAAGTTCAAGAAGCTCGTCGGCGGTGGCTCCATGCAGATCGTCAACAACACCGTGCCGCGCGCCCTGGCCAAGCTCGGCTACCAGCAGGAGCAGGCCGAGGCGATCGTCGAGTACATCGCCGAGCACGGCCACGTCGTGGACGCGCCGGGCCTCAAGCCCGAGCACTACGAGGTGTTCGACTGCGCGATGGGCGAGCGCGCCATCAGCCCGATGGGCCACGTACGGATGATGGCGGCGACCCAGCCGTTCCTGTCCGGCGCCATCAGCAAGACGGTGAACGTTCCGGAGAGCGCCACCATCGAGCACATCGAGGAGGTCTACCTCCAGGGCTGGAAGCTCGGCCTCAAGGCGCTCGCGATCTACCGCGACAACTGCAAGGTCGGCCAGCCGCTGTCGGTGGCGAAGAAGAAGACGGTGGAGCTGCCGGTTCCGGCCCCCGCTCCGGCCGCCGAGGTCGGCCCGGTCCGCACCCGGCTGCCCAAGCGCCGTCCCGCCACGGTCACGCGCTTCTCCGTCGGCGGCGCCGAGGGCTACATGACCGCCTCGACGTACCCCGACAACGGCCTCGGTGAGGTGTTCCTCAAGCTCGGTAAGCAGGGCTCCACCCTGGCCGGCGTGATGGACGCCTTCTCGATGGCGATCTCCATCAGCCTCCAGTACGGCGTTCCGCTGGAGACCTGGGTGGAGAAGTTCACCAACATGCGGTTCGAGCCGGCCGGCATGACCGACGACCCGGACATCCGCATGGCGAACTCGATGATGGACTACATCTTCCGTCGTCTCGCCCTCGACCACCTGTCGTACGAGACCCGCGCCGAGCTCGGCATCTTCTCCGCCGAAGAACGCGCGGCCCAGGCGGCAGGCCAGGACCCGGCCACCCTCCGCGAGGAGGACGACTCCGAGTCTCTCGCCGAGTCGGCGCAGTCCGTCCCGGTCCAGCGTCCCAAGGCCGAACGCCCGGCGGCACCGCCCGCCCAGGCACACTCCTCGACCGAACTGATCGAGAGCCACCAGGGCCGCACCGCCGACGCCCCCTTGTGCCTAACGTGCGGCACCAAGATGCGCCCGGCCGGCAGCTGCTACGTCTGCGAAGGCTGCGGCTCCACCAGCGGCTGCAGCTGACGCTAGGGCATCACAAATCACGAAATTGCAGGCCAGGGTGGGTAGTCGACGTACGCCGACTACCCACCCTGGGGCGCTGCTCACCTGCTTGTTGCATCGAACGCAACGCAGGCGCGGTGGATCGCCCGCAAGTGACAGAGGTTGCCACCGCCGGTAGTATGACCCTATGACTGCGCTGCCATCTGAACCGGTTGGCGACGACACTGGACATCTGGCGTCGCGCCTGCTGCAGACTCATGAGTTGGCGTCGTTGTTCTTCGCTGCGCATGACATGGGCAAGCTGTCCGGGGAGTGGCGGCAGCTATTGGAGCGGATCGAGACGTCCACTGGGCCGGTGGGCAACCTACGCTCTCTCGGTCGGGCGCGGAAGGTCAGCGTCTCGTTGCCTGAAGGGCTCACCGCTGCCGTCCAGCAGCGTGTCGGTAAGGGAGAGTTCAGCCACTACGTGGCAGAAGCCGTCGCCCGGCAACTGGAGCTGGACCTGTTGGCCGAACTTGCCGCATTGCTCGAAGCTCAGCACGGTCCTGTTCCAGAGGAGTTCCTGGCGGAGGCCGAAGCCGCATGGCCAGACCGAGAGTAGTGGCCGGCGGGACGCTGGTTCTCGACAGTGAGGGGCTGTCCAAGCTCGCAGTGGGCGATCCGCGCGCGCGGGCCTATCTGGAGGCCGCACGGGCTCGTCGGGCCAGGGTCGTTGTCAGCGCCATCACGTTGACCGAAGTGCTGAGAGGTGGCTCCCGTGATGTGCGGGTGCACCAGGTGCTAACGCACGTGACCACGCTCCCCGTGACGCCGGAGCTTGCCCGGCGTGCGGGTGAGCTGCTCGGAGCTACTGGTCTGTCCGGTCATCGTTGTGCGATCGACTCCGTCGTGGCTGTGACGGCGCTGGAGATGGCTCGTCCGGTTGTGCTGCTCACCAGTGATCCCGACGACCTGAGTCGACTCGTCGAAGAGCCGGGCCAGCCCAAGGACCAGCGCGTCGTCGTGATCCACGTGTGACGGGCGAGTGATCGAGCGGCCCGCTTGTCTGGCCGAGGAATACCGCACCCCTCGAATAAGTGCACTGCCCCAGTAAATAGGCGCCTTCCAGGCGTGAACCTCATGGTCAGAGCGGTGGAGTCGGTTACTCGGCTCCACCGCTCTGGGCTTTCCGCGGCGCTGGGCCGTTGCGTCCGATGCAACAGCGCGGGCTGGGAAGGGCGCTTGCCGAGGCGACCGTGGTGCGGGCATCCTCTGACCATGCTCGAGAGAATCGAGTCCTCCATCCGCCGGTGAGCGAGATGCCCAGGACTGAACTGTCCGGATCCAGGATCACGCTGTTCCGCCATGCGCTCCGGCTGCATCAGCAGACACCGAACAAAGCCCTTCCACGTGACGGCGAGCCGTATCCCGACGAGGAACGGCGCAGGCGCGAGCCACGCCCGAAAATGCCCAGAGACCAGGCGCGCGTGGGAATGGACGTAGCCCGGATCCTCGACGAGCACTTCGCCGCCCCGACGCCTGGTGAGCCCAGCCACAACACGCGTTGGGAGGAGATCCGGACCTCGTACCTCGCGTTGCTCGACCGCGAAGACTAGCGTGACACGGCGCAGGCGGGTCTCGCGAATGCACAGGGCGCGGGCACCTAGTCGTCCGCCGCGACGATCAGGGTGAGGTCGTTGGTGGTGTGGTCGATGGTGAGGAGTTCGTGGAATTCGCCATGGACTCCGCCCCAGTCGTGGAATGCGGCCGAGCCGAGGTCGGTGAGCCGATAGCGGCTGGTGGCCTTGCGGACCGGTTCGTAGACCTTGGTCTCCAGGACGGCGTGGAGCTGTTCGGGCAGCGGGCCGTACTGGTCGGCCCAGTCGGTCAGCACGGAGAGCGCGGTGGGCCGGTCGATGGGTTGGTAGGCGCCGGCAGTGATCTTGGCGATCCAGTAGGGGCCGTGGCGGGTCTCGTACGGGTCGGGCCCGTCGGTGGCGTAGGTGTCGCGGAACAGTTCGTGGGCGATGAGATCCCGCAGGAACGTACTGTCGTCGGCCGTTGGATCGTCGTGCAGGTGGAACCGCTTGATGTCCACCCAGCGGAAGCCGTGGGCGCCGGAGTCGGCGAAGTCATAGTCGCGGAAGTTGACGAAGTTCCGGCCCTGGAAATCCAAGGTCGAGCCTGCCAGGTGCCCCGCAGGTTCCCTGGCCCTCAGCTCCGCGTCGAGGTCCGGATCGAAAGGCATGCCGCCAGGCTTTCACCACCGGACCGCTGCCACGGCGCACCTTGACGCGTTCAAGCCACGAGGCCGCGAACCGTCTGAGAGATTGTTGGGGAGTCCTCGTCCGTCGCGAGCGGCGGGCCAGGGGGCGCGTCGCGAGGCGGAGGAGGGAGTCGGCCTGGTGTCGGCCGGCGATCGACGACAACGCGGCGAGGCGTCGCCTGGGTGCCGCGCAGCAGGGCATGGGGCTCCCCAACAGTCTCTGAGGCTCTGGCGTTCTGCGCCCGAGCTACGTACCGCTGGGGTCGGTGGTCGGCAGGACGTGGCCCAGGGCTCGGCTGAGCACGTCGGCGAAGGAGTCGGTGGTGTCGTGGTCGAGCCAGTGCCGGGCCGCGACCCGTACGGCGCCGGCGATCGCGGCGGCCAAAGTCCGGGGGAACAGGTCGCGCGTGGGGTCGGTGCCGATGCGCTGTGCGATCGCGGCGGCCAGCGGTTCTTCCGCGGTGGTGAAGGCCTTCAGGGCTTCTCCCTCCAGAGCCGGGGTGCACATGATCATGCGCAGGCCGACCTTGTCGGGTTCGGCGGTGCCGTAGTGGTCCAGGACGGCCGTGGCGATGGCCTGGCCGAGTGGTTCGGCGGCCGGCCTCGACAGGAGCGCGCGTCCGAGGCTTCGCGCGCGGTCGGATTCGATGGCGCAGATCGCCTCTTCTCGGCTGGAGAAGTAGTTGTTGTAGGTACGGGGGGACACCCCGGCGGCCTCGGCGATGTCGTGCACTCGTACAAGGGCGAGACCTCCCGGGCCCTTCTCCACGGCCAGGCGCAGTGCGGCGGTGCTGATCGCCTCGCGGGTGACTCGTTTGTGGTGGGTTCGCATGTCCACGGCGTCATCGTCGTTCACGGTCCTCACCCTATCCATAAGATGCGCATCACGCACTATGTGCGTGCCGCGCAAGTTGTGGGTTAGGCTGCGGGCGATGCCGGGCACTCGCGCCCGGCACGTGCCGGCACAGAGGGCGTACCGGGACGGCGAGACCCGTTCGCGGGTCGTCCGTCGCGGGCGTCGTTCCGATTCGCCCTCTCCCCGGATGGAAGGAGAGCAATGGCCGCAAAGATGATCGCGTTCGATGAGGACGCGCGGCGGGGCCTCGAGCGCGGCATGAACCAGCTCGCCGACGCCGTGAAGGTCACCCTTGGTCCCAAGGGTCGTAACGTCGTGTTGGAGAAGAAGTGGGGCGCTCCCACGATCACCAACGACGGTGTCTCGATCGCGAAGGAGATCGAGCTCGAGGACCCGTGGGAGAAGATCGGGGCCGAGCTGGTCAAGGAGGTCGCGAAGAAGACCGATGACGTGGCGGGTGATGGCACCACGACCGCCACGGTGCTGGCTCAGGCGCTCGTGCGTGAGGGTCTGCGTAACGTCGCGGCCGGCGCGAACCCGATGTCGCTGAAGCGGGGTATCGAGTCCGCGGTCGAGCGTGTCAGCGAGGAGCTGTCCAAGATCGCCAAGGATGTGGAGACGAAGGAGCAGATCGCTTCGACGGCTTCCATTTCCGCCGGTGACCCGTCGATCGGCGAGATGATCGCCGAGGCGATGGACAAGGTCGGCAAGGAAGGCGTCATCACCGTCGAGGAGAGCCAGACCTTCGGTCTGGAGCTCGAGCTGACGGAGGGCATGCGCTTCGACAAGGGGTACCTCGCCCCGCAGTTCATGACCGACACCACGCGGCTCGAAGCGGTTCTGGACGACTCGTACATCCTGCTGGTGGCCGCCAAGGTGTCGGCGAACAGGGACCTGCTCCCTGTGCTGGAAGCCGTCATGCAGACGGGGAGGCCGCTGCTGGTCATCGCCGAGGACGTCGAAGCGGAAGCGCTCGCCACGCTCTTGCTCAACAAGCTTCAGGGCGTGTTCAAGTCGGTCGCCGTGAAGGCTCCGGGCTTCGGCGACCGCCGTAAGGCGATGCTGGCCGACATCGCCGTCCTCACGGGTGGCCACGTGGTCAGCGAGGACGTCGGTCTCAAGCTCGAGAACACCACGCTGGACATGCTGGGTCGTGCCAAGCGCGTCGTGGTGAACAAGGACGAGACGACCATCGTCGACGGTGCCGGTGACCCGGACGAGATCGCGGGCCGGGTCAACGAGATCCGTGTCGAGATCGACAACAGTGACTCCGACTATGACCGCGAGAAGCTCCAGGAGCGTCTGGCGAAGCTGGCCGGCGGCGTGGCCGTCATCAAGGCCGGCGCTGCGACCGAGGTCGAGTTGAAGGAGCGCAAGCACCGCATCGAGGACGCCGTTCGCAATGCGAAGGCGGCCGTCGAGGAGGGCATCGTTCCCGGTGGTGGCGTGGCGCTGCTGCAGGCCGCCGCGGGCGCGTTCGACAAGATCGAGCTTGAGGGTGATGAGGCCACCGGTGCCGCGATCGTGCGGCGCGCTCTGGAAGAGCCGCTGAAGCAGATCGCGATCAACGCCGGCCTTGAGGGTGGCGTCGTGGCCGAGCGGGTTCGCTCGCTCGAGGTCGGGTTCGGCCTGAACGCCGCGACCGGCGACTACGTCAACATGTTCGACGCCGGCATCATCGACCCGGCCAAGGTGACGCGTTCGGCGCTGCAGAACGCCGCTTCCATCGCGGCCCTGTTCCTCACCACCGAGGCAGTCGTCGCCGAAAAGCCCGAGAAGGAGAAGGCCCCGGCCGCTCCGGACCCGGGCGGGTTCTAGAAGGCCGAAGGGGGGACCGGCCGTGGTCGGTTCCCCCTTCGAAGAACTGGCGTGTGACAGGGGCGGGAGTCATGGCAGACGTGACGCTTCGCCCCGTGACGACGATGGCGGCCGGGCGGTGTGGCGCTGGGCCGCGCCGGGTGATGGCCGACGTGGAGTCGCCCGGCGGTAAGTACAGCGCGCACGCGCCCACCTGGGCGCACTGGAGGTCCGGCTGTTGCTGTGGGATCTTCCGGCGGCCGTGTCCTCCGCCGACGTGCGGCGGAAGGGCACGGCCACGGCATCATGAGCCCGGAAGCGCTTCCGGCCGTACGTCGGCGACGACGCAGCTGACGTTGTCGGGGCCGCCGGAGCGGTTGGCCAGGGCGACCAGCTCGCGTACCGCCTGCTCGGGGTCGGCGATCTCGGACAGGACCCGGAGTGTCTCCTCGGCCGGTACGACCGCGGACAGGCCGTCCGAGCAGAGCAGATAGCGGTCCTCCGGCTGTACGTCGTGCAGGCGCAGGTCGGCGGTCATATCGTCACCGCCGGCCAGCGCGCGTGCCAGCATCGCGCGCTGGGGGTGGGAGGCGGCCTCTTCGGGGCTGATGCGTCCCTCGTCGACCATCGACTGCACCAGCGTGTGGTCGTGGGTGATCTGGAACAGCTCGCCGTCGCGCAGGACGTACGCGCGGGAGTCGCCGATGTGGACCAGGGCCAGCCGCGAGCCGGTCCAGAGCATCGCGGTGAGCGTCGTGCCCACCTCCGCGCCGGACGCGGCGACGCCCCGTACGGCCAGGTTCGCCTGCTCGACGGCGTCTTCCAGGAGGTTGAGGAGGTCGCCCGCCGGGACGCCATCGGTGTCGAGGTGCCTGAGCACGTCGACGGCGGCCTCGGAGGCGCCGTCCCCGCCGAAGCCGTCGGCGACGGCGAGCAGGCGGGAGTCCGCGTACGCCGTGTCCTGGTTGCTCTCGCGTACCAGGCCGCGGTCGGACAGCGCGGCGTACCGGATCTCGAGGGGTTCGGTGGTTCGGGACATGACTGGGTCCTTCCTGGACAGCTGGTCGACGAGGAAGGCGGCCAGATCCCGCCGCGCGGCGGTGTCGGCCTCGACCCGGACCCAGAACGCCCGTACCTCACGAGCCGCCGCGGTCGCGTCCAGCTCGCAGACCTCCCGGATCCGGGCCAGCGGCATGCCGAGACGGCGGAGCCAGGCGACGAGCCGGGCGCGTTCGAGCTGTTCGGGGGCGTACGAGCGGTAGCCGGTCACCGGGTCGACGCGGGTGGGGCGCAGCAGTCCGAGCTCGTCGTAGAGACGCAGCGCCTTCGGCGACAGCCGGGACGCCTTCGCGAACGCCCCGATGCTCAGCAGCTCCATGCCCGCTCCTCCTCATGCCGGGCATCTCGCCCGGCTCTGTCGATGCTGCGGCTTCACCCAAGGTCAAGGTCAACCGGCGCGGACCGGAGGATCGACGCGAGCCGGTCCGGGGCGGACAGGAACGGCGCGTGCCCGGTCGGCAGGGAGTGCACGCTGCGGCACGGGCTCAGGGTGTACATCCGGCGCTGGGCGGCCGGGCCGAGGGCCCGGTCCCACAGGCACTCGACGTACGCGCGCGGAACCCGGCCGAAGCGCTCGCGGGTCGGTGCGACGGCGGGCCCGCCCGGCGGGGTGACCGGCTCGGCGGCCAGGCGCTCGGACGCCCATGCCGCGTCGGCCGGGTCGCAGTCGTGGAAGAACACCTCGGCCGGGCGGTCGACCGAAACCGTGTCCCCGTCGACGACGAGGTGCCGGCCCAGGATCGACTCGGCGTCCTCGCGGGCGATGTCCGGCGGGAGCATGCCGGGCGGCAGGAGGAACGCCGCGACGTAGACGAGCAGCCGTACCCGGTGCGGCACGAGCTCGGCCACGGCCGAGATGGTCATGGCGGCGGAGCTGTGGCCGACCAGGACGACGGGCTCGTCCTGCGCGGCGACGAGGTCGCGGACCTGTTCGACGCCGGCCCGGTCGGGGGTGAGGACGGTGTGCCCGGCGTCGCGCAGCCGGGCGGCGACCCGGTCCCAGCACCAGGCGCCGTGCCAGCGGGCGTGGACGAGGACGTAGATCACGAGAAGCTCCGATAATCGTGCATTTCGCACACAATATCCGTGCGATATGCACGGAACAAGTGGCATGATGGCGGGCGTGACGACAGCAGAGCCGTGCGGCGGTCCCGAGCTGTTCCGCCTGGTCCGCTTCTGGTCCCGGCGGTGGGCTCCCCAGGCCGCCGGCCGTACCGGACCGGACCACGTCCAGCACGTCCAGGTCGTCGAGGCGGTGCACGCCGCCGGCGGCGCGGACGTCGGCGTACCCGCCGTCGCCCACCAGCTCGGCGTCGACCGCTCGGTGGCCAGCCGGATGGTCGGTGAGGCCGCGTCGGCCGGGTACGTACGGCGCCGGACCTCGGCCGCCGACGCGCGGCGGGTCGAGGTCGCGCTCACCGAAGAGGGCGAGCGGCTCCTCGCGGCCTCGCACGACTGGCAGCAGGAGACCTTCGAGGACCTGGTGTCCGGCTGGAGCGCCGCCGACCGCCGCAGGCTGGCCGGCTACCTGCGCCGGCTCGCGGCCGAGGTCGTGGACCGCCCCGCACGTTGACGGCGCGTTCCCGCCAGCGCCGACGGCCGGCGGCTGCTGGACTCCTCGCCATGACGAATCTCCGTGCGAAGGCACTCCACCTCCATGACCTGCACCGCGGCGTACTGACCCTGCCGAACGTCTGGGACGTCGCGGGCGCACGCGTCGCCGAGGAGGCCGGGGCGGCCGCTGTCGCGACCACCAGCGCGGGCGTCGCCTGGAGCGTCGGTGTCCCCGACGGCGACCGGCTCGACCGGGACCGTGCCGTCGACCTCGTCGCCCGGATCGCCGCCGCGGTCGAGGTCCCGGTCACCGCGGACATCGAGAGCGGCTACGGCGACGTCGCGGAGACGGTCGAGGGGGTGCTGTCCGCGGGCGCCGTCGGGATCAACATCGAGGACGCCGTTCCGGGCGGGCTGCGCGACACCGCCGAGCAGGTGGACCGGATCGCCGCCGCCCGAGGGGTCGCCGACGCCGCGGGCGTCCCGCTGTTCGTCAACGCGCGCATCGACACGTACCTGCGGTCGGCCGGTGGAGTACGGGAGACCCTGGACCGCGCGGCGGCCTACGTCGCGGCCGGCGCCGACGGGATCTTCGTGCCGGGTCTGGGTGACACGGAGGCCATCGCCGCGCTCGCCGCCGGCCTGACCGTGCCGCTGAACATCCTCGGCGGACCGCACGCGCCGGGTGTCGCGGAGCTGGCCGCGCTCGGCGTCGCGCGCGTCAGCCTCGGGTCGTCGATCGCGGAGGCCGCCTACGCCGTCGTACGCGACGCGACCCGCGAGCTGCTCATGCTCGGCACCAGCACGACCCTGGCCGGTGGCGTCGCGTACGCCGAGCTCAACGCCCTCGTCGGACGCCCGGCATAAGGCGGATCCCCGCGCGGTTACGCAAGCGGTGGCCGTGTACGCGGTCACCGGAAGCGGGGGCGCGTGATGCACGGCGAGTACAAGGTTCCCGGCGGCAAGCTGGTGGTCGTCGACTTCGACCTGGAGGACGGTCACCTCAGGAACACCAGGGTCAGCGGCGACTTCTTCCTCGAGCCCGACGAGGCCCTCGAGGCGATCAGCCGGTCGCTGGAGGGGATCCCCGCGCACCTCGAGACGCGCGACATCGCGGCGCGGATCGACGCGCGGACCCCCGAGGGCACGGTGATGCTGGGCTTCACCGCCGAGGACGTGGGCATCGCCGTACGCCGGGCGCTGACCCACGCGGCCGACTGGACCGCCTACGACTGGCACCTGATCCACGAGGATCCGCAGCCGCCCGCCCTGCACATGGCCATCGACGAGGTGCTGACCGAGGAGGTGGCGGACGGCCGCCGGCCCCCGACGCTGCGCGTGTGGGAGTGGTCGGCGCCCGCCGTCGTGATCGGCAGCTTCCAGTCGCTGCGCAACGAGGTCGACGCCGAGGCGGCGCGACGGCACGGCGTGACCGTGGTGCGCCGGATCAGCGGCGGCGGCGCGATGTTCGTCGAGCCGGGCAACACGATCACCTACTCGCTGTACGCGCCGGAGGCCCTGGTGCAGGGGATGTCGTTCGCCGCGAGCTACGCGTTCCTGGACGACTGGGTGCTGGGCGCGCTCGGGGAGCTCGGCGTACGGGCCTGGTACCAGCCGCTCAACGACATCACCTCCGATCGGGGCAAGATCGCCGGTGCCGCGCAGAAGCGGCTGAGCTCCGGCGCCGTGCTGCACCATGTGACGATGTCCTACGACATCGACGCGGACAAGATGCTCGACGTCCTGCGCATCGGCAGGGAGAAGCTGTCGGACAAGGGCGTCACCAGCGCGCGCAAGCGGGTGGACCCGCTGCGGAGGCAGACCGGCCTGCCCCGAGCCGAGATCATCGACCGGATGATCGCCCACTTCCGCGGCCGTTACGGCCTGGAGGACGACCGGCTCACCGCCACCGAGCTGCGGGAGAGCGAGAAGCGCGCGGCGGCCAAGTTCGGTACGGAGGAGTGGACCGCCCGGGTTCCCTGACCGTCTCACGGCGGTTCGTCACCCCTCCTCCCAGCGAGTTCGGTTGGATGGAGACGCACGGATTCAAGGACCGCGCGGTCCGACGAGACGGAGGCACTACGAATGTCCGACAGTGTGCGGCTGGACCAGACCGACCAGTGGCGGGCCCTGCGGCGGCACCAGGAGGAGACCCGCGGCCTGCACCTGCGTGAGCTTTTCGCCGACGACCCCGGCCGTGGCCGCCGCTACGCGCTGGAGGCCGGCGACCTCTACCTCGACTACTCGCGCAACCGGGTCACTGACGAGACGCTGGGCCTGCTCCAGGACCTCGCCGCCGCGCGGCGGGTGACGGAGCTGCGCGACGCGATGTTCGCCGGCGAGCGGATCAACGTGACGGAGAACCGCCCGGTGCTGCACGTCGCGCTGCGCGCCCCGCGTGACGCGGTGATCGAGGTCGACGGCGAGAACGTCGTGCCCGGCGTGCACGAGGTCCTCGACCGGATGGGCGCCTTCGCCGACCAGATCAGGTCCGGCGCGTGGACCGGGTTCACCGGCAAGCCGATCCGTACGGTCGTCAACATCGGCATCGGCGGCTCGGACCTCGGCCCGAAGATGGCCTACGAGGCGCTGCGCCCGTACGCGGACCGGTCGCGCGGCTTCCGGTTCGTCTCCAACGTCGACGGCTCTGACCTGCACGAGGCCATCCGCGACCTGGACCCGGCCGAGACCCTGTTCATCGTGGCGTCCAAGACGTTCACCACGATCGAGACGATCACCAACGCCACGTCGGCCCGCCAGTGGCTGGTGTCGGCGCTCGGCGACGAGGCCGCGGTCGCGCGCCACTTCGTCGCGGTGTCCACCAACGGCGAGCAGGTCGCCAAGTTCGGCATCGACCCGGCGAACATGTTCGGGTTCTGGGACTGGGTGGGCGGTCGCTACTCCTTCGACTCGGCGATCGGGCTGTCGCTGATGGTCGCGATCGGGCCGGAGCGGTTCCGCGAGATGCTCGACGGCTTCCACCTGATGGACGAGCACTTCCGTACGGCGCCGCCGGAGCGCAACCTGCCGATGCTGCTCGGGCTCCTGGGCGTCTGGTACGACGACTTCTACGGCGCGCAGACCTACGCGGTCCTGCCGTACAGCCACTACCTGTCGCGGTTCACCGACTACCTCCAGCAGCTCGACATGGAGTCGAACGGCAAGTCCGTCGGCCGCGACGGCGAGCCCGTGACGTACGACACCGGACCGGTCGTTTGGGGCACGCCCGGCACCAACGGCCAGCACGCCTACTACCAGCTCCTCCACCAGGGCACGCGGCTCGTCCCCGCCGACCTGATCGGGTTCGCGCGTCCGATCGCCGAGCTCGGGGACCTCCAGGGGCAGCACGACCTGCTGATGGCCAACCTGTTCGCGCAGGGGCAGGCCCTGGCGTTCGGCAAGACCGCCGAGGAGGTCGCGGCCGAGGGCGTGCCCGCCGAGCAGGTGCCGCACCGCACCTTCGCCGGCAACCGCCCGACCAACACGATCCTGGCCACGCAGCTGACGCCGTCGGTGCTCGGCCAGCTCATCGCCCTCTACGAGCACAAGGTCTTCGTGCAGGGCGCGGTCTGGGGCATCAACTCCTTCGACCAGTGGGGCGTCGAGCTCGGGAAGGTCCTGGCCAAGCGCCTCGAGCCGCGCCTGACCGGCGTCGCCGACGTCGACGGCCTGGACCCCTCGACGGCCGCCCTGGTCGAGCGCTACCGCGCCGAGCGAGGCCGCTGACCGGGCGACGGGCCCTCCGCCGGAGGGCCCGTCAGGTCCGCTTCTTCCGGGTACGCGTCGGCACGGTGCCCTCCGAGGACGGCTCGGTCTTCTTTCCGGCGACGATCACGTCACGCGTCGTGTCGGTGACGAGGTCGTCGTCGGATCGTCGGCGCGACGACGGCGGCTCCACCGGCCCGATCGGCGCCGGGGCGGTGAGGCCGGCCACGGCCGGACGCCCGCCGGGCGGCGGCTCCTCGGGCAGGAACGGCAGGTCGTCATCGTCGAGGTCGTCGTCGCGGCCACGTCCGAACAACCGGCGGTCGAGCGTGATGCGCCCGCCGGCGCCGGTCGCGAACATGAGCGAGGCCAGGCCGAGGAGGAGGACGAGCTCGAAGCCGTTGTCCACCTTCCCGTTGTCGACCAGGAAGATTCCGTGCTTGACGTGAATGAACGCGAACGCGCCCGCCATGTCGAGGAACAGCAGGGTGCCCGCGACCGGGAGTGCCAGCCCGAGGATCAGCGCGGCACCGCCCAGCAGCTCGACGAAGGTCGCGTAGACGGCGGCGGCGGTCGGCACGGGGGCGCCCATCACGTCCAGGTTCCGTCCGGTGGCGGTGATGCCCACCTGGATCTTCTGCCAGCCGTGAGCGAGGAACACCGCGCCGACACCGCATCGTGCGAGCAGCGCGACGACGTCAAATATCGGCCTATTGCGCATGACAATCCCTTCTTGGGGACGTATCAGTCTCCACGGGATCATCCGCGCTAGAGGGAATCGGCGTCCACTCGGTTGGGGGTGCCGTTGCTCGATCGTGAAAATTGGCGCCCCTCGCCGCCGCGCCGCGCCGTCAGCGCGGCGACCAGCCAAACCGTCACTCCGGCTGTGCCGAACGCCGCTCCCAGCGCGCAGACGCCGCCCCAGCCGAGGGCCGCGAACGTGAACGAGGCCAGCGCCGAACCGGTGGCGCCGCCAACGAAGTAGGCGATCATGTACGCGGACGTCAGCCGGTTCCGCGCGGACGGCCGCAGGCGGTAGATCTCGCTCTGGTTCGTCACGTGGGTCAGCTGCACGGCGAGGTCCAGCACGACGATCCCGGCGATCAGCGCGGCGAGCGACCGGCCGCCGAGGTACAGCGCACCCCAGGACAGCAGCAGGAGCGTCACCCCGGCCGCGGTGTTGCGCCCGCCACGGCCACGGTCGGCGAACCGACCGGCCACGTTCGCGCCCAGCGTCCCGGCCACCCCGAACAGCCCGAAGAGCCCGATCACGGACGCGGGATAGCGGTACGGGGGACCGGACAGCAGGAACGTCAGGGCGGTCCACAGCACGCTGAACATCGCGAACGCCAGCGCGCCGTAGACCGCGCGCAGCCGCAGCACCGGCTCGTCGCGTACGAGCGTGGCGACCGACCGCAGCAGCGCCGGGTAGCGCTCGGCCGCCGTCGGCGCGACGACCGGCAGCCCGCGCCGGAGCGCGACCGCCTGCGCGAGCATGAGCACCGCGGCGATCCAGTACACGGATGGCCAGCCGCCGAACCTCGCGACGTACCCGGCGAAGGTACGGGCGAGCAGGATGCCGAGCAGCAGGCCGCTCATCACGGTGCCGACGGCCCTCCCGCGCTCGTCGTCGGCCGCGAGCGCGGCGGCGAACGGGATCATGAACTGCGCGGCGACGGACAGCAGCCCGACCGCGACCGCCGCCGCCAGCAGCGTCGGGACGTTCCGCGCGCTCGCCATGGCCGCGAGGGCGACCGCGTTCGCGACCGAGAGCCCGACGACGAGACTCCGGCGCTGGAGCAGATCGCCCAGCGGCAGCACGAACACCAGCCCGGCGACGTACCCGACCTGGGTCAGCGTCACGATCAGGCCGGCGGTGCCCGGACGCAGCCCGAGGCCGGCCCGCATCAGCTCGAGCAGCGGCTGGGCGTACCAGAGGTTGGCGACCGTCAGGCCGGTCGCGACGGCCAGCAGCGCGACGACGCCACGGCCGAGACGTGGGGGAGCCGGAACCTCGGTGACGGGGGAGGACATGAGTGCCAGCCTGGTGGCCTCATGATCGATCTGTCCAACGCATGGTTGTGACCGGTGCGATCGCCCTCGATGATTGATGGATGGAACTCCGCCAGCTCCGGTACGTCGTCGCGGTGGCCGAGACCGCCAACTTCACGCGGGCGGCCGAACGCTGCTTCGTCGTCCAGTCCGCGCTGAGCCAGCAGATCCGCAGGCTGGAGGACGAACTCGGCGCGCGGCTGTTCGAACGCACGAGCCGGAGCGTGTGCACGACCGCCGCGGGTGAGGCGTTCGTGGCCGTCGCACGGCGGATGCTGGCCGACGCGGACCGCGCACGCGCCGAGGTGGCCGCCGTGACCGGGCAGATCCGCGGGCGGCTCGCCATCGGCAAGATGCAGTCGGTGCCCGGGCTCGACATCGCGCTGCTGCTCGCCGCCTTCCACGCCCGTCACCCGGACGTCGACCTCTCCCTGCGCGAGGACCTGACCGACCGGATGGTGCGCGACGTGCGCACCGGCCGGCTGGACCTCGCGCTGGTCGCGCGCCCCGGCGGGGATCCGCCCGACGGCATGAACCACCTGGAGGTCCGCACCGAGGGCCACGTCGCGATCGTCGCGCACGGGCACGCCCTCGCGGCGCTGGACACCGTCGGTCTCGGCCGCCTCGCCGAGGAGGTGTTCGTCGACTTCGCGCCAGGCGCCGGAGGACGGCCCCAGATCGACGACGCGTTCCGTACGGCGGGCCTCACCCGGCGCGTCGGGTTCGAGGTCACAAGCCTGAAGGGCCTAGCGCGGCTCGTCGAACTCGGCCTGGCCGTCGCCCTCGTACCGGCGACGGTCGCCGGGGAGCTCGGCGACCGGCACCACCGCGTGACGGTCCCGGACGCGCCCGTACGCAGCGTGTACCTCGTGTGGAGCGAGCACCCGGCGCCCGCCGTCCGCGCGCTCGCCGACATCGTCGCCGGTCACCTCGACGGCCCGTCCTGACCGTCTGCGGCGGCGGTGTGGCGGCTGCCATGATGGCCGCCATGCGAACAGACGAACCCGACACCGGGCCCGGGTACGCGATCGAGACCCAGCTCGCCGAGGCCGGTGCGACGTGCGTCGCGGGCGTCGACGAGGTGGGCCGCGGCGCCTGGGCCGGGCCGGTCGTCGTCTGCGCCGCCGTCACCGACCTGAGCGAGCCGCCGGCCGGGCTCACCGACTCCAAGCTGCTCACGGCGCGCCGCCGCACCGCGATCGCCGGCGAGCTGGAAGGCTGGCTTCCTGCGTACGCCTTCGGCGAGGCGAGCCCGCAGGAGATCGACGAGGCGGGCATGACCGAGGCGCTGCGCCGCGCCGCCGTACGCGCCCTCGAGGCGCTGCCCGAGCGGCCCGACGCGGTGATCCTCGACGGCAAGCACAACTTCCTCGGTGCCCGCGCGTCGGCGGGCGCCGGGCGGCCCTGGCCGGTGCGTACCGAGATCAAGGCCGACCTGCGGTCGGTGACGGTCGCCGCCGCGTCCGTACTGGCCAAGGTGCACCGTGACGCGCTGATGACGGAGCTGGGCCACGAGGAGTACGGGTTCGCGGCCAACGCCGGCTACCCCTCACCGGTCCACCAGGCCGCACTGCGCACGCTGGGCCCGACCCCGCACCACCGGCTCTCGTGGTCCTACCTCGACGACCTGCCGCAGTGGCGCCACCTCAAGCGGCACCGCCCCGAGATCGAGGGCCAGCTCTCCCTCATTTAGAGCCAGCCGTGCTGGCGTGCGGACTGTACGGCCTCGATGCGGTTGCGCGCGGAGGTCTTGCCGATGGCCGCCGACAGGTAGTTGCGGACCGTGCTCTCCGACAGGTGCAGGCGGCCCGCGATGTCGGCGATGGTCGAGCCGTCCGCGGCGGCCGACAGCACGTCGCGCTCGCGGCCGGTCAGCGGGTTCGGGCCGGCGCTGAGCGCGGCGGTGGCCAGCTCGGGGTCGACGACGCGCTCGCCCGCCAGGACGCGGCGGATCGCCCCGGCCAGGTCCTCGACCGGGCCGTCCTTGACCAGGAACCCGCTCGCGCCCGCCTCCATCGCGCGGCGCAGGTAGCCGGGCCGCCCGAAGGTCGTCACGATGAGGATCTTGCAGGCCGGGAGCACGGCGTGCAGGTCGGCGGCGGCGTCCAGGCCGCTGCGTCCCGGCATCTCGATGTCGAGCACGGCGACGTCGGGCCGTACCTCCATCGCGGTCGGCACGATCTGGTCGCCGGCGGCCACCTGGCCGACGACCTCGAAGTCGTCCTCCAGACCGAGCAGCAGGGCGAGCGCGCCGCGCATCATGCCCTGGTCCTCGGCGAGCAGAATCCTGATCATGAGACCTCCCCCTTCAGCGGGAGGACGACCGTCATCCGGTAGCCCCCGCCGTCCGCCGGTCCCGCCTCGAGACGGCCGTCGGCGCCGCTGACCCGCTCCGTGAGCCCGTTCAGGCCATTGCCCTTGTCCGCGGATCCGCCGCGGCCGTCGTCGCGTACCGACAGGACGGCCGTGCCGTCGGTGCCGGCCACCGAGATCTCGCAGTGGCCCGCGCCGCTGTGCCGGATCACGTTGGTGACGCCCTCCCTGACGGCCCAGCCGAGCAGCGCCTCCGCCTCGCCCGGCAGCGGCGTGCCCTTCTGACGGACGGCCAGTTCGATGCCCGCGTCCCGCAGCGCCGTACGCGCGCCGTCGAGCTCGGCGTCGAGGCCGCGGCCCCGGTAGCCGGTCACCGCGAGGCGTACCTGCCGGAGGGCGTCGCGGCCGATCGCCTCGATGTCGGCGGCCTGCTCGGCGGCGACCGCGCCGTCGCGTGGGATCAGCTTCCGCACCGCCTGCGCCTTGATCACCATCACCGACAGTGTGTGGCCGAGCAGGTCGTGCAGGTCGCGGGCGAACCGCAGGCGTTCTTCGGAGACGGCGACCTTGGCGAGTTCCTCACGGGTCTCGCGCAGCTCGCGGATGGAGGCGAACAGCCGCAGGATCGTCGCGATGATGGAGCCAGAGGTCAGCGTGCCGTACCAGACGGTGAAGGCGTCGCCGGGTGCGGCGCCGCGCAGCCACGCGAGGATCGAGCCGGCGAAGGCCAGCGGGACGATGACGACCACCGGCCACGCGGGCCGGTTCCAGGGGAGCACCACGGCGGCGGCGATGGCGGTCAGCGGGTACAGGGAGTTCATGCCGTGGCCGAACCAGCCGGCCAGCGTGAAGGCGTCCGCCATCAGCACGACGAGCAGGACGACCGCGAGCCGGTCGCCCTGGCCGCGACGGAACCCGAACCAGACCGCCGCGACGATCAGCAGCACGAAGGCGGCCAGCAGCGGACCCGACGCCCAAAGGGGGCTCGCCCGGCCGTTCCAGACGTCGCCGGCGGCGCTCAGTCCGATCAGCAGCCACGGGTAGATGGCGAACGGCCCGGGCCCGTCCTTGTTCCCGCTTGCGAACTCCGGCTTATCGCCCCTGACCGTCACGCGGACACTCTAAGGGCGCGAAACCGTGGTCGCGGAGAGCCGTCGATCCGGTCCCCGATAGGACGAATGTCCCATGGGGCGGCGACCTGATAGACCGTCCACGTGAACTGGATGCAGGAACACCTCGAGCGTCTCGAACCGCACAACGCCGACGCGCTCGAGCGGGCCACCGGGCTCCTCCTCGGCAGCGTCATCGGAGGCGGTCTGGTCCACATCGGCGGGTCCGGGCACTCGCTCGCGATGGTGCTCGAGGGGTTCTTCCGCGCGGGTGGTCTGGCCTGCGTGCAGCCGCTGTACGCGCCGCAGATCTCGCCGCTGCACGGCGCGTGGCCCGCGACGGAGGCCGAACGCCGCCACGGCGTCGCCGAGCCGGTCCTCGAGGCGGCCGGACCGCGGCCTGGCGACGTGGTCGTCGTCTTCTCCAACAGCGGCGCGAACCCGTACCCGGTCGAGCTGGCCACCGGGGCGCGCTCGCGCGGGCTGCCGGTGATCGCGTTCGTGTCGGGGCCCTCTATGGCGGCCGCACCGGCGCGCGCGGGCGTGAAGCTCGGCGAGGTCGCCGACGTGGTGCTCGACACGCTCGTACCGCCGGGCGACGTCTCCTATCCGCGTGAGGCCCCGCGTACCGCGGCACTGTCGTCGCTGGCCGGCGTGTACCTGTGGAACCTCCTGCTCGCGCGGATGTCCGAACGCGCGGAGCTGCCGTTGTGGGTCAGCGCCAACATGCCGGGCGGCGACGAGTGCAACGCGGGCCTGCTGGAGCGTTACTCCACGCGTGTGCCCGCACTAAGAACCTCTCTCGCGGGGTAAGACCTGCGTATCTGGAGGTGGTCTCATGGACAAGACGGTCAAGGCGCTGCTCGCCGACGCGGGGCGGACCTACGCGGAAGAGGCCGGGATCACCCTCAAGGACCAGCCGGGCACGATGTTCAAGCTGCTGGTCCTGACCAACCTGCTCAGCACCCGCATCAACGCCGACATCGCGGTGGCCGCGGCGCGCGAGCTGTTCGAGGCCGGCGGCGGCACACCGCGCGGCATGGCGAAGCTGAGCTGGCAGCAGCGCGTCGACGCGCTCGGCCGCGCACACTACGTCCGCTACGACGAGAGCACCGCGACCCGTCTCGGCGACATGGCGGAGATGGTGGTCGACGACTACGACGGCGACCTGCGCAAGCTGCCGCAACGAGCGGGCCGCGACCCGCGCAAGGGCCGGGAGGTCCTGCAGGAGTTCCCCGGGATCGGCCCGACCGGCGCCGAGATCTTCTGCCGCGAGGCGCAGGCCGTGTGGCTTTGGCTGCGCCCGAGCTTCGACGACGTCGCGCTGAAGGGCGCGAAGCGCCTCGGACTGCCGACCGAGCCCGAGCGACTCGCCGAACTTGTCGAAGAGCGCGAATTCGCACGCCTCGCCGCTGCCCTCGTACGGGTCGCAAAGGACAAAAAGCTCGCAGACCGGCTGGTCAAGGCATAGACCCTCGCACATTGGCGCCATTCGGTAACCGTCCTGTTCGGGGCGCGCCATGCAAACGGTGCTGCCATTCCCCACCGAACGTGCGCTATACACGTCCTCAGGCGTGAGGGGAGGGCGATGCGACCGTTCGGCAGGTCACGATCGCGCCCGCCGGTGGCGCGCGATCTCATCGAACGCGCCCGCTGGCGTTATTTCCAGGTACAGCCGGGGGTGCTCCGGCTGGTCTTCCTGGTTCTCGTCGTAGGGGCGGCGGCGGTCGCCGTCGTCTCGAGCTGGCCGCTGGCGACGACCGTGGTGCTGGTCGCCACGCTGCTGCTGGTCATCGACTTCGCGCTGCGCTCACCGAGCGGGATGGCGACGATGGTCGTGGCGGCCTGCTGGCTGGCGGCGGTGGTCCCGCTGAGCCGGCTCTACCCGGCGGGCGGCCACGAGGCCGTCTTCCTCGCGCTGCTGGCGCTGCCCGTGGCGATCCTGGCGCACCGCGTACGCGCGTACGCGCCGTGGCGTACGGCGCTGGTCGCGCTCGCCCTCGCCGGAGTGGTGGCCGCCGCGCTCGCGCACCCGTTCCCCCGGCTGAACGCCGCGCCCGCGTGGGCCGCCGCGCTCGGAGTCGTGGCCTACCGGTGGTTCCAGTCGCGCCGCATCGTGCCGGCGGAGGCCTACGACACCGGCTGGGCGCAGGAGGACCTTCCCGTTCTCGAGGAGGTCCCGGCGTCCCCGGCCGTCCGCGCCGCTGCGGCCCCGGACGTTCCGCAGATCTCGGTGAGCGCGGCGCTCGCCGAGCTGGAGGCGATGATCGGGCTCGAGCCGGTGAAACGCCAGGTGCGCTCGATCGCGGCCTCCATCGAGGCGGCCCGCATGCGCGCCGAGGCCGGGTTCGCCACCGAGAAGCCGATGCGGCACTTCGTGTTCGTCGGCCCGTCCGGCACCGGCAAGACGACGGTCGCCCGCGTCGTCGCCAAGATCTTCTACGCCTTCGGGCTGCTGCCGACGCCGCAGGTCATCGAGGCGCAACGTGCCGACCTCGTCGGCGAGTACCTCGGCGCCACCGCGATCAAGACGAACGAGCTGGTCGACCGGGCGCTTGGCGGCGTGCTGTTCATCGACGAGGCGTACGGCCTCATCAACGCCTCCGACGGGCAGCCGGACCGGTTCGGCAACGAGGCCGTGCAGACCCTCCTCAAGCGCGCCGAGGACGACCGCGACGACCTCGTGATCATCCTCGCGGGCTACGAGGACGAGATGGGGACTTTCCTGTCCTCCAACCCCGGCCTGGCCTCACGGTTCGGCACGCGGGTCAGCTTCCCCGGCTACTCACCGGCCGAGCTGCTGCGGATCGCCGACTACCACGCGGCCCTTCGCGGCGACCGGATCGCCGACGACGCCGCACCCGGCCTGCTGCACCGCTTCGAGGACGTACGACGGCGCGGCATCGTCGACGAGCTGGGCAACGGCCGGTTCGTACGCTCGCTGGTCGAGGCGGCGGCGCGCGCCAGGGACGTGCGGATCGTCGGCGCCGGCGCGGACCCGACCACCGACGAGCTGGTCACGATCCGCGGGATCGACCTCGAGGTCGCCTTCGCCGAGGTGACCGAGCGATACCGCGGCTACGCCGAGACGCCGACGCTGGAGGAGGCGCTCGCCGACCTCGACGCGATGATCGGCCTCGAGCCCGTGAAACGCCAGGTACACGCGATCACCGCGCAGCTCCGCGTGGCGCGCCTGCGCGAGGAGCAGGGCCTGGCCACCCACCCGCCCATGCGGCACTTCGTGTTCGCCGGGCCGCCCGGCACCGGTAAGACCACGGTCGCGCGCGTCCTCGGCCGGATCTTCGCCGCGCTCGGCCTGCTGGCCCGGCCCGAGGTCGTCGAGGCGCAGCGCGCCGACCTGGTCGGCGAGCACCTCGGGTCGACGGCGCTGAAGACCAACAAGGTGATCGACTCCGCCCTGGGCGGCGTGCTGTTCGTCGACGAGGCGTACTCGCTGGTCAACCCCGGGTACGCGGGCGGCGACGCGTTCGGCGCCGAGGCCGTGCAGACGCTGCTGAAGCGCGCCGAGGACGACCGCGACCGGCTCGTCGTGATCCTCGCCGGCTACGACGCGGACATGGACCGCTTCCTGCGCTCCAACCCGGGGCTGGCCTCGCGGTTCTCCGAGCGCGTGGCGTTCCCGTCGTACCGGCCCGACGAGCTGCTGGAGATCGCCTCCGCGCTCGCCGCGCAGGCCGGCGACGCCTGGGAGGAGACCGCGCTCGACGACCTGGCCGGCGTCTTCCAGCGGGTCTGCGGCCAGGGTCGCATCGACGAGCTGGGCAACGGCCGGTTCGTCCGCTCCCTGTACGAGAAGGCGTGCGGGCTGCGCGACGTACGCATCGCCTCGCTCGGCGCCGGGGCCACGACCGCGGACCTGACCACGCTGATGGCCGAGGACGTACGTGCGGCGTACGCGGAGTTCGCGCCGCGCCGGATCTGACCACCCGTCGGCACGCCACACCCCGGCTGCCCTTGCGCCGGCGCGGGGGCCCGCCGGAAGATGAGTGAGTGCTACACGCATTCGTCTACACCGAGGTCACGGTCCTGGTCCGCCACTGGTTCGAGGTCAGCGTCAAGGACAGCCATCTCGAGCACGGGACGCGCGTCGAGCTTCGCGTCCGCGAACCCCAGCCGCACCGGGGCAGCGAGTCGGCCGCACAACGCATCGTGGCCGACCGGCCGTACTGGCGCGCCGACCTGTTCGACCTGGTCGAGGGTGACAGCGGCGGGTTCGAGGCCGCGCACTTCCACCCGCACTTTCGCGGCGTCGAGCCCTGCGAGCGTCACTGGGAAGCGGCCGTGAACACCACGCCGTGGGAGTGGCTCGGCGACCGGCTGTCCGACGTCGCCGCCCTGGCCGAGGCCGCCGGCGTACCGCTCGAGGCGCCCGCCGCGGACGTCGAGCAGATCCGCGCCGACACCCCGGCGATCGTCGCCGCCGCGCAGGGTCGCGCGGGTGAGCGGTGCACGTCCACGCAGCAGTGCTACGCCTGGACCGAGGACGCGGCGCCGATCGTGCACCTCATGCTGGACCGGCTCGCCCGGCCCGACCTGCTCGACCGGGGCCGCCTCGCGCCGTGGCTGGCGTCGCAACCCGCGTAACACGCCGCTAACCAGCGGGTATCCGCCGCGTAACGCGCCGGCCGGACGATGCCTTCATGGGCACGCTGATCCGCTTCCGCGACATCCACGGCTACTGGCGCGCCTTCCGGATGGTCGGCGGCGGACCGCCGCTGCTGCTGATCCACGGCATCGGCGACAGCTCGGAGACCTGGCTCGACGTCCTGCCCCGGCTGGCGCGCCGGTACACGGTCATCGCGCCCGACCTGCTCGGGCACGGTCAGTCGGCCAAGCCGCGCGCCGACTACGCGATCGCCGCGTACGCCTGCGGCATGCGCGACCTGCTCGGGGTGCTGGACGTGGACCGGGTGTCGGTGGTCGGGCACTCGTTCGGCGGCGGCGTCGCGATGCAGTTCGCGTACCAGTTCCCCGAACGCTGCGAGCGGCTCGTACTGGTCGGCAGCGGCGGGATCGGCCAGGCCGTGCACCCGCTGCTCCGGATGGCCGCGGCGCCGGGAGCCGAGCTCGGCCTGTCCGTGGCCGCGTCCGCGCCGGCCCGCGCCGCGATGCGGTTCGCCGAGCCCGTCCTGCGGGCGACGGGCGGCATGCGCTTCGGCGCCGACTTCGACTACGTCCTGCGCCGCTACCGCGCCCTGCGCCCCAGGTCCGCGCGCCAGGCGTTCCTGCGTACGCTGCGGGCCGGCGTCGACGCCCGCGGCCAGATCATCACGATGCTGGACCGCTGCTACCTCGCCGCCGGGCTGCCCACCCAGATCATCTGGGGTCGTCGCGACCGGGTGATCCCGGCACGCCACGCCGCCATCGCGCACGCCGCGATGCCCGGCAGCAGGCTTGAGATCTTCGACCGGTCCGGCCACTTCCCGCACCACGACGAACCCGACCGTTTCACGACGGTCGTCGAGAGGTTCGTGGAGACGACCACACCGGCACGGTACGACCCGGAGGCCTGGCGCCGGATGCTCCGCGCCGGCCGTACCGAGGAGGCCGCGGCCTCGCCGGCCCCGCATCTCTCCAGCGGCGCCTGACGCCCGCCCCGTTAGGCTGATCGGGAATTCGCCGATCGACGGGGAGCGCCATGCCAGCGGGCCGAGCGGAGACGCACACTCCTACGGAGGATCGGCCCCGTCGCGCGGACGCGCGGCGCAACCACGACCTGCTGCTGGCCGCCGCCAAGGAGATCTTCGACGAGCACGGCGTCGACGCGCCCCTCGACGACATCGCCCGGCGCGCCGGGGTCGGCAACGCCACGATGTACCGGCACTTCCCGACCCGGCGCGAGCTGATCATCGCGGTCTACTCCGACGAGGTGGCGGAGCTGTGCGCACGGGGCGAGGCCCTGCTCGGTGCGGCCGATCCCGGCGACGCGCTCTTCGCCTGGCTGCGCGACTTCGTCGCGCACGTCGCGACAAAGCGCGACCTCGCGCTGGCCGTCCCCGACGACCGGGCCGGGCAGCGCCCGGCGCTGTTCGACCAGTGGCACGAGGCGATGCGCGGTGCCGCGTCCGCGCTGCTGGGGCGGGCGCGGGACGCCGGAGCGGTCCGCGCCGATCTGGCCGTCGCGGAGCTCCTCGCGCTGGCCAACGGCATCGCGCTCACGGCCCCCGACGCGGACCGGCTCGACCGGCTACTGACCCTGGTCAGATACGGCACCGCCGGGTGAACCAGGCATTCCCGCTCGCCCCCGCACTCGCGTCATCTTCGCGGGGGTCCTGCACGCCATCTGGAACGCGGTCGCGAAGGCGGTGCCCGACCGGTTCGCCGGGTTCGCGCTGATCGGGGCCGCGCTGCTCACCCGGCGTGAGCATCGCCTCGTACACCCTGGTCGACGGCGTCGGCGTACGTCACGCGGGCACGCCCGGCGGCCTCATCTCGGTGCTCGGGTACGGCATCGTGCTGTGGGCGCAGACGCGCGGCGCGCCCGCCGCCGTCGCCGCCCTGCGGGAGACCGGGGTGATCTCGGGCGCGGTGATCGGCGCGGTCTTCTTCCGCGAGCGGATGGGCCTGCCGCGCCCGGCCGCGGCGCTCGTCGTGGTCGCCGGTGTCGAGCTCATCAACGTGTCCTGACCGGCGCCGTCACGGTTTCGACGCGGCGAGTTCGTTCCCCGGCCACCTCGGGGCGACCTGGCTGCGCGCCGAGGGGTCGCGGCACCGCTACTACACGATCTTGAACTTCGCCGACGAGGAGCGGCTGGACGACTGGATGACGTCGGAGGAGCGCGAACGATGGATCCGGCGGCTCGACGGGATCGCACGGGAGCACCGTCACCACACCACCGGCCTGGAGACCTGGTTCAGCATGCCGGGCGACGCCGTCCCCGCGCCCGGGCGGCCCAAGATGGTGCTGGTCACACTCTGCGCGGTCTACCCGCTCAGCTTGGTGTTCCAGTGGCTGGTCGTGCCCTGGACGCAGCAGTTTCCCATCCTGGTACGCAGCGCGGTCTTCCCGCTGATCGTCGTCCCCGTGCTCACCTACGCGCTGATGCCGGGGCTGAGCCGCGTGCTGCGCGGTTGGCTGTACCCGGTCCACCGGACGCATCCGCCCGCGCGGCGCACCGACCGGCGCCGGTCCGAGGCCGAGCCGCTCGAGCCCGGCGACCCGTGACACGTCACGACAGCGCGCCCGCCGCGACCGCGTCGTGCGCCGGGCCGACCACGTGGTGGTAGACCGACTCGGTCTCGGCCGCGATCCGGCTCCACGGGTGGCGTTCGGCCGTACGCGCGGCGCCGCCCGCGCCGAGGAACGCCCCGAGCCGCGGATCGGTCAGCAGCCTCCGCAGCCGGCCGGCCAGCGTCCCGGGTACGCCCGGCGGCACGTGCAGGCCGGTCACGCCGTCGGCGACGGCGTCGAGATGGGCGTCGACCGACGAGACCACCACGGGCACCCCGCAGGCCATCGCCTCGATCGCCACGAGCGCGAACGGCTCGCACCAGGCCACCGACGCCACTACGTCGGCCGACCTGATCAGCGCCGGGACCTCGGCGTGCGGGATCCGGCCCGTGAACGTCACGCGCCCGGAGACCCCGCGGTCCTGCGACAGCCGCCGCAGCCGACGCGCCTCGTCGTCGCGGTCCAGCTCCGTACGGTGCGGGCCGCCGGCCACGACCAGCTCCGCGTCCGGCACGTGGCACAGCGCGTCGATGACCGTGTCGACACCCTCGTACGGGGCGAGCCGACCGATCGTGAGGACGCGCGGCCGGTCCCCGCGCCGCGCCGTCGCGCCGCCGGGACGGAACCGCTCGAGGTCGACCCCGCACGGCACGACGTGGACGGTGCCGGGCCGGACGCCGTACGCGGCCAGCTCCGCGGCCTCGTCGCGGCACGTGGCGATGACCGCGGTGACGTCGCGCACGATGAGGGCCTCGTGCCGGATCCGTCCGTCGTCGCGCCGGTCCGTGACGCCGCCGAGGCCGTGGAAGGTCTGCACGACCGGGATGCCGCGGTCGCCGGCGCCGTCGAGGGCGGCGAGCCCGCTCGTCCAGGAGTGCGCGTGCACGACGTCGGGCGGGCGTACGGACCAGCGCCGTGCCAGGTGCGCGGCGAACTCCGGCAGATGGGGGAGTGACTCGGCCCGCTCGATCGGCCGTGCCGGGCCGGCGCGCACGTGCTCGACGGTCACGCCCGGCGCGTACGGCACGGAGTCGGGCAGCGCGACATCGTCGCGGCGCGTGTGGACGGTGACCGCGTGGCCACGCCGGGCCAGCGCGGCGGCGAGCGCCCCGACATGGACGCTCTGCTCCCCGGCCTCGGCCCCGCCGGGCGCGGCCAGCGGACTGGCGTGCTCGGAAACCAGATCGATGATCAAAGGCACTCCTTCGCGCTATCGCCGTGTGGAGTCCGTTGCCCGCGGCCCTGCCGCCAAACTCCGCCCGGACTTGGCAAAGGAGGCCATGACCGGCCGAAACGGCACGCTTCGCGATCTTTCACGCCATCGCGCGGACCCTTGCCGCGCCGCCCCGCACGGATCCGGCCGCCCGGCCGTACGTACGCCGCCCGCAGGCATCGGTCGGCACGTGAGCCATGGCCGAATCATTACCGTCAGGAACGGCGTCACCGGCCGAGTCGAAACCGGTCAGAAGAACGGTTGCGGTTCGCGTTTGGCGGCCCGCCGGCCGGGAAAAAGATCGCGCGAGGCATGCATCGCTGTGCTGACGTGCTGCCCCATCCCCTCCGAGGCCGCCGGGCCCCAAACCGGCGGCCACTTCTGCGCGGGGAAGGGCGCGCGGGTCACGGGGAAGGGGAGCGGCGTATGACCGCTGAGGACGTGCCGCACCGTCTCGCGGCCCTGATCAGGACCCGCTTGGCCGAGGACGTCCGAACCGTCGAGCTGGGCATCCAGGTCGATGTGCACGGCGACGTCGTCATCCTGAGCGGCGAGGTCGGCACCGAACGCCGCCGTGCGCTCATCGAGGTCGTCGCCCGCGAGTCGGCCGGCGGCCTGCGGATCGCCAACGAGGTCGTCGTAGCCGAACTCCGATCCATGGGAGGTTAAGGGCGTGTCTGTCAGACACGCCCTACCTAGCCCGCTCAGCCCCGGCCGGTGAGCCGGAAGCGTACGCGCTGGCCCGGGCGGAGCTGGGCGGCGCGCGGCACGTCCGCGGCGGCGAGGACCGCCGCCACCGGGTAGCCGCCGGTCGTCGGGTGGTCGGCCAGGAAGATGATGGGCAGGCCGTTCGGCGGCACCTGGAGTGCCCCGGTGACCATGCCCTCGCTCGCCAGCTCGCCCTCGCGGCGCCGGGTGAGCGGCGGCCCGTCCAGGCGTACGCCGACGCGGTTGCTCTGTGCCGTCACCTCGTACCCCTCGCCGACCAGCGGCGCGAGTGTCTCGAACCACTCGTCGCGCGGGCCGGCCGTGATCCGCAGCACCGGGTCGCGCTCGAGCCGGAGCCCCGGCGCCACGTCGACGTTGATGACGCCGGACGTGCTGCCGACGGGCAGCCGGTCGCCGGCCGCCAGCGGCGCGGGTCCGAGGCCGGACAGCAGGTCTGCCGACCGGCTGCCCAGGACCGGCGGGACGTCGAGGCCGCCGCGCACCGCGACGTACGTGCGGACGCCCGCCGCCGGGGTGCCGAACTCGACGACAGAGCCGGCGGGAACGTGGAAGGGCGCGTTCATGGCGCCCGGTCGCATCGGCAGCGGCGCGCCGGTCACCGCGATCCAGGCCCCCGAGTCGAACCGCAGCGCGGCTCCGCCGAAGGTCAGCTCCAGGCAGGCGGCGTCCTCGGGGTTGCCGGTGAGCCGGTTGGCCAGGCACAGGCTCGCGCGGTCGGCGGCACCGGAGTGCGGTACGCCCAGGTGTGCGTAGCCGGGCCGACCGAGGTCCTGAACGGTCGTGAGAGGCCCCGGCCGCATCACCTCGATCATGTGGCGTCCCCCTGCACCACGAAACGCACCCGCGTGCCCGGCTGGAGTAGCGACGGCGGATCGCGGTCGGCGTCCCAGAGCCGTGCCGACGTACGGCCGAGCAACCGCCAGCCGCCGGGCGACGCCGACGGGTACACCGCGCCGTACGGTCCGGCGATCGCCACCGAGCCGGCCGGTACGGCGGTGCGCGGCGAGTCGCGCCGCGGGACGTGCAGGGCCTCGTCCAGGCCGGTCAGGTAGCCGAAGCCGGGGGAGAAGCCGAGGTAGGCGACGACGTACTCGGCGGCGGCGTGCCGCTCGACGACCTCCTCGACGCGCAGGCCGGTCAGCGAGGCGACCTCCTCGAGGTCGTCGCCGTCGTACACGACCGGCACCCGCAGCGGCTCGCCGCCCACCGCCCGCGCCTCCGGCAGCGTCACGTCCGCGAGGAGCGCGCCGAGCCGTGCGAGGTCGGCGCCGGGCCGCACGGTGACCAGGACGGTCTGCTCGCCGGGCACGACGTCCACGACGTCCGGGCGCCCGAGCCCGCGTACGGCGGCGTGGAGCCGGTGCGGCGCGTCGGTGTCGATGAGCAGCGCGGCGTCGCCCGCCCGGCGCACCTTCATGCGAACGCACCCAGCGGAACCTCCGCCTCCTCGAGCGCCTCGCGTACGGCGCGCGCCAGCTCCACCGCGCCCGGTGTGTCGCCGTGCACGCACATCGAGCGGGCGTCCACCAGGACCTCGGTCCCGTCGATGGCCTCGAGCGTGCCCTCGACGGCCATCCGGCGCGCACGCGCCGCGACGCTGGCGGGCTCGGTGATGACCGAGCCGGGCTCGCGGCGCGACACCAGGCGGCCGGCCGGCGTGTACGCGCGGTCGGCGAAGCACTCGTTCACCACGGTCAGGTCCGACACGTCGTGCATCGCCGAACCCGGCAGCATCAGCACCGGCAGGGCCGGGTCGTACGCCGCGATCGCCGAGGCCACGGCGGCGGCCTGCGCCGGATCGCGCACGATGCGGTTGTACAGCGCGCCGTGCGGCTTGACGTAGCGCACGCGGCCGCCCTCGGCGCGCGCGATGCCGTCGAGCGCGGCGATCTGGTACAGCACCTCCGCCGTCAGCTCGTCCGGCGGGACGTCCATCTCACGGCGGCCGAATCCGGCGAGGTCGCGGTAGGACACCTGCGCGCCGATGACCACACCGCGCTCGACGGCGGCGGCACAGGTGCGCCGCATGATCAGCGGATCGCCGCCGTGGAAGCCGCACGCGACGTTCGCACTGGTGACGACGGACAGCAGGGCGAGGTCGTCGCCGAGCCTCCATGGCCCGAAGCCCTCACCGAGGTCGGCGTTGATGTCGATCATTGCGTCAGGTTCTCATCCGTACGGCCGGTCGGCCGCGTGCGGGGTCACGCGGCGCGTCCGTGTCAGTCACGCCGGGCGACGAACAGGGTCTGCACGACGCTGCCCACGTCACCGGTGTCGTCGTACAGGCGTGTGCGGCACAGCCCGCTGCCGGCCGGCCCGACCGCCGTCGCCGCGTCGAGGCAGGTCCACTCGCCCTGCTGCGCGCGCAGCAGATGCAGGGTGAAGTCGACGTTGGAGAAGGTGTACGCGGCGAAGCTCAGCTCCGAGCTCACGCCGCTCGCGGTGTCGGCGACGCCGGCCACCCGTTCGAGCGGGCCGGGCTCCTCGTCGGGGACCACGGGCACGGCGAGCCGCGCCCAGAGGACGGCGGGCCCGTTCAGCAGGAAGCCGCCCTCGGCGAACCGCCACTCGAGCGCGTGGAAGTACCCGAAGTCGGGCAGCGGCGACTCGGTGACGCACTCCTCGGGCCGTGGCAGCCGCGCGCTCACGGGCTCCGAGGCGATCGCCTCGGTGTCGGCGCAGCGCAGCCGCCACGCGCGGGCGTACGCGACCGGGCGGCCGTCGGCGACCATCTCGGCGGCGACGCACTGCACGCGCCGCCCCGGCCGTACGACCTCGGTGTGCACGGTGACCTCGCCGAGAGGGATCGGGCCGAGGATGTCGATGGCGAGCTGGGACACGGCCATGCCCGGCTGCGGGTCGGTGCGCTCGAGCTCGTGCGCGAGCAGTGCGGCCGTCGGGCTGCCGTGCTGGTGCCGCGGATCCCACGGCCCCTGGGTGAGTTCGGTGGACTCGAACCTTCCGTCGCCGAGCGGACGGTAGAGGCTGTCGGCCATCACGGGTCCTTTCGCGGCGGTCCGGGTCTTCAACCTCTACCATCTTCCACCGCGAATCGAAACGGCCTCAGGCCCCGTCCCGCAAGGCGTGCAGCGCGGATCGCAGGGTCCGCGGGTCGTCGCCGAACTCGTCGAGGACCGCCGCCAGCCGGTGGATGATCTCGTGCCGGTCGTGACCGCCGTCGAGCAGATGCTCGGCGACCCTCCACAGCAGCGGCGGGTCGCCGTTCCACATCCGCGCCGCGAACCGCAGGTGCGCCTCGATGTGCGCGGCGTCCGCTTCGGGATGCTCGAACGCCAGCAGACGCCGCCGGTCGCCCTCGTCGGAGGGGTCCAGCACGCCCAGGTCGATGTCGGCGTTCCCGCCGGTCAGGAAGGGGAAGGTGAACGCGCGCCGGGCCAGCGCCTCCAGGTCGCCGTCGGGCAGCAGCCGCTCGACCAGCTCGCGGTCCAGGCCGAACGTCGTCGGGTCGCGGTAGGCCTCGGCGAACCGGCCGGTGATGTACCAGACCTTGTCGAGAGTCTGGCGTACGCCGTCCGGGTGCAGCCGCGTGCGACTGCTCGCCCACCGCACCCACGCCGCCAGCACGTGCGGCATGGCCTCCTGCTCGCCGGGGCTGAGCATCACCTTGCGTGGCAGGTAGTGCAGCAGGAACGTCTCGCACTTGATCGGGCTGACCCGCAGCGGACGGCCGAAGTCGTGGTCGCAGCCGTAGTCGATGATGCGGTCGACGCACCGGCTCGCCGCCGACCGGTCCGAGAGCCCCTCGGCCTCGTCGGAGGCGAGGAACTGCGCGGCCATCGTCGCGCGGCGGTCGTGGCCGTGGACCGGCGGCGTCGCGCGCCGCCCGCCCGGTGGCAGCGCGCGGATGCGGGCACGTACGAACGCGTGGTAGTTGCCGAAGGTGTCCTTGACCGGCGGGTCTTCGGTCTCGTCCGTGACCGCGAGGGCCTTCTCCAGCAGCGCGCGGGCACGTGCCTCCGGCAGCGGCTCGAAGCACATCAGCGGGTTGTCCTCGGCCTCCTGGCGGCAGTAGCCGAGGAGCTTTTCCACCTGCGAGGACACCCAGGCGTCGATCACCATGCCCTGCTCGTTGTGGTCGATCACGACCACCAGCGCGTGGTGCTCCTCGCCGCCGTAGCCGTAGGTGCACACGATCGAGTCCTGGTCGCCGTAGACGTCACGGGAGACGTAGCACTCGTCGGGCGCGACCATGCCGACGAGGCGCGCCCACCCCGGCTGCGCGACGCCCGCCGTGATGAGGGGCAGCGCGGCCATCTCCGCCTTGGCCGCCTGACGCGGCGTGCCCAGGTAGGCGATGCCGGTCAGCAGCGCGAGGGCGGCGGGCGTACGGGCCTTGGCGGCGTGCTCGACCAGCGCCTCGCCGACCAGCTCCTCGACGTCGACGTGCGCGAGGCGCTGGCCCCACCATGTGCCGAGCATCTCGCTGACGATGAGCTCCGCGTCGAGCGGGCTGCGTACGGCCAGCAGCTCACGCGCTGCGCGGAGCATTTCGACGAAGACGGCGTCCGGGGGCGGGATACGGCGCCCGGTCATGCGGTCTCCCCGCGCGCGTCATCGGCGCGGCACGGCCCATCGGTCGGGTCGTTCATGCGGCGACCGCGGCGGCGTGCCGTCTCCGGTCCGCCGCACGCAGCGGCATCCGCGGGGCTCGCGCGCCCAGCGGCTCGCGCGGGTCGCTCAAAGGGCTACCTTTTCGCAGTACGTCCCTTGGCGAGCACGCGGCGCGCGCCCGAGGGATAGGTCGTTCGATGTCCGGCCACTCAGCCTACTCGCCCGTGGAGCGTTCGGCTCGGCGCGCCGACGGTGGTTCGGACTTGACGATGCACTCGAGGTGCTCGCGCGCGACGAGCTCGAGGAGACTCGGGCTCGGGTCCAGGCCGAGGTGCCGGCCGCGCAGGTGGATCTCGCACACGCAGCGCTCCACCGTCTCAGGGGACAGCGCCGTGAAGTCCCGGCACAGACGCCTCACCATCGGACTGGGGACGTCGACGCGCCACATCAGTTGCGTAGGAGTCATCGGGACACCCCTCCCGCCACGAGCCACCAGGGCCCAGGTTTCCCCGCTACGGCCCCAATCTGGGTAATTCCCGGTGAAGTGTCAAGACTTCCCGGAGACGGCGTCCCGTCGTTTCTCCTCGTCCAGCCACTCCGCATGGTTGCGCGCCGCCCACGACTCCGGAACGTGGCCGAGGAACATCCCGCTGAGGGCGCCGCGGTCACGCAGGGCGTACCAGAGGTGACCGAGCACCACCGCGAAGACCGCCAAGGTCAGCCAGTCGTGGACGAACGTCGCGCCGGCCCGGTACGTGTCCGGCCACGGGTGCGGGAAGGTCATGATGCCGCCGCTGCCGAGCATCACCAGGATCGCCCCGCCGCTGAACGCCGCGTTGAGCTTCTGCCCGGCGTTGAACTTGCCGACCGGGTGGATCCCGCGGCCCGCCACCGTCGCCCGCCGGTCGTTCGCGTGCAGCCAGTCCCAGTCGGCGGGCCGGAACCGGTTGAGCCGCCGCAGGTCCGCGCGGAACGCGCGCGACGCCCAGCCCAGCAGGGCCGGCACCGGCAGCGCGAAGCCGCACACGACATGGATCGTCCGGATGAGATGGCGCCGCCCGACCGCCTGGGCCACCGCCGGGACGTACAGCATCAACGCCGTGACCATGCAGGCCAGCATGAGGATCGCGGTCGCGTGGTGCACGCTGCGCACGGCGCGTGTGAACCGGATCATGAGGTGTACCCGTTCGAACGCCCGACCCAGGCGTCCACGTCGTACCCGCGGACCTCCCAGTAGCCGGGCGCCGCCTGGCCGACCACCTCGATGCCGCCGAGCCACTTGGTCGACTTGTAGCCGTACATACGAGAGACGTACATCCGCACCGGCCCGCCGTGCTCGTAGGTGACCGGCTTGCCGAGCATGCTGGTCGCGATGATCACGCCGCGGCCACGCGCCTGCTCGAGGGTGAGCGACTCCGTGTACGCGCCGTCGAAGGAGGTGAACCGCACACCGCGCGCGCCGGGGTTTACGCCGACCGCGTCGAGCAGGTCCGGCAGCGCCACGCCCGCCCAGGCGACGTCCGGCACCGACCATCCCGTGACGCAGTGGAACGTCTCGGTCAGCCGCGTCTGCGGCAGAGCCTGCAGGTCGGCGTAGGAGAGCGACTTCGGGCGGTCGACCAGGCCGGAGACCTTGAGGTGGTACCGCGCGGGGTCCATGTGCTTCACCGACCCGGTCACGGTGTAGTAGCGGAAGCCACCGGCCGCCGGGAGGATCCCGGAGATCCCGTTGGTGACCGGATTACTGCTGACGGCGCGGCTCACGCCGTCCTGCAGCTTCGCGCCCAGCGCGACGCCGACGGCGCCGGCTCCGAGCATGCCGAGCACGATGCGCCGCCCGACCGGGGTTCCTTCGTCGTTCACGCCTCTATTCGAGCACCATCACGGTGCGCGAGGAACGCCGCGGGGCAAGACGTCAGCGAACCGTCATATCCGCGTCTGTTCGGTCACGGCCGCTCACCGTACGTGGTCGGGTCGCCGACGGGAGACACGCCAGGTCACCGGCTGGTGTCGGAGAGTCGAACGGGGCGAGAAAGATAGGGTCAATTAACAATTACGGGGGTCCGCGACACGCCGTGCGTTATTGTTGCCGAGGTCTCGTTAGGGGGCGTCACGGCTGCATCCGGGGGCGTGAGACTCGCCGAGATCGGCGATCTCGCCCATTGGACACTGTCTCGCGCTTATCATCTTCTTCTCCTGCGGGATGCGCGGTCCGTTTGACGTGCGTCCGGGCGGGGCCGTGGCCGTGTTCCTTTGCACGGTCGGGAATAACGATGCCGAACGGGACTTCCGTCCGCCGCGAAGCATCGAGATGATGAAAACCTGACTCCGAGCAGTGTTGTGATGGAGGGCGGGAGCGCTAGCCTGCTCCCATTCACCCATAGTGATGTGGAAATACCTCGCAGTAGGGCCGAGGCCGGGCGCGCGACGGAGGTGTCGATGATGAGCACCGATACATCCGTGCCGCATCCGCGTATCTCCGGTCTTGACGCGTCGGACTCGGCGTTGTTCGCCACGTTGCTACGGGAGGCTCCGATCGGGTTCGCGCTCTTCGACACCGACCTGCGGTTCAAGCGCGTCAACGACATGCTGGCTCGCATCCACGGCGTCACTCCTGCCGACCTGGAGGGCAAGCGGCCGACCGAGGCACTCCCCGACGAGATCGGCGAGGTCGTCGAGGCGAACGTCCGCAAGGTCGCCGAGGAGGACCGTCCCGTCCTGGACGTCGACCTCAACCTCGGCGACCGTCACTGGGCCTACTCCTGGTTCCCCTCCCACACCGCCGACGGCGCGCTGTCCGGCATCGTGCTGGTCGTGGTGGACGTCACCGACCGCGTGCTCGCCGAGACCTCCATCCGGCGCAAGGAGGAGCGTTACCGCTCCCTCGTCGAGGCCAGCTCCCAGGTGGTCTGGGTGACCATGCCCACCGGCAAGGTCGTCGACGACGCACCCGAGTGGCGCGCCATCACCGGCCAGACGCACGAGGAGTACGCCGCCGAGGGCTGGCTGGGCGCCGTGCACGCGGAGGACCGCGCCAGGATCGAAGAGACCTGGCAGTCCTGCGTCGGCGCCGACCGCGTCTTCGAGGCCACCTACCGGATCCGCACCCGCTCGGGCGGCTACCGCAACTACGACGTGCGCGCCGTGCCGATCCGCCGCGACGGCGAGATCGTCGAGTGGGTCGGCGCCAACACCGACGTCACCGGCAAGCGCGAGGCCGAGGAGATGCGCGGCCGGCTCACCGAGCAGCTTTCCGCCGCGGCGCTGCGCACCGCGCGGCTCCAGCAGGCGACCTCGATGCTCGCCGAGGCGCTGACCGTCAACCAGGTGGTCTCCGTGATCACCGAGGTCGGGCGGTCCGCGATCGGCGCCGACCGCTCTGCCGTCGCGCTCCTCGACGATGACAAGGTGCGGCTGCACACGATCACGCCCGGGGGAGTGCCGGAGCTGACCGGCCCCGCGCGCGAGGAGATCGGCATCGAGGACGCCAGTGTCATGTCGATCGCCGTACGCGAGCGACGGCCCTTCCTCGCCGAGAACCCCGACAGCCTGCGCGCCCAGATCTCCGGAGACGAGATCGGCGCGTTCTCCCAGCGTACGGACGAGCGCGCGTGGGTCGGCCTGCCGTTGCTGGCCGCCGGACGCGCGCTCGGCGCGCTGCGTTTCTCCTTCACCCGGCCGCGCGAGATCACGGAGGAGGAGCGCGTCTTCCTCGAGGCCCTCGCGGGCCAGTGCGCGCTCGCCGTGGAGCGCGCCACACTGTTCGAGCGCGAGCACAAGACCGCCGAGGCGCTGCAGCGCAGCCTGCTGCCGGACCGGCTCCCGCAGCTGCCGCCCATGCGCCTCGCGGCCCGCTACCAGCCCGCGACGCGCCACGTACAGGTCGGCGGCGACTGGTACGACGCGTTCCCGCTGCAGGACGACCGCGTCGCGATCGCCATCGGCGACGTGATGGGCAAGGGCGTCAAGGCGGCGGCCGGCATGGGACGCGTGCGCAACGCGCTGCGCGCCCTCGCACTGAACGACCCGCGCCCGGCGGCGGTCCTGTCCGGCCTGGACCGGCTGTTCTCCGCCACCGAGGGCCTGGAGCAGATCACCACGCTCGCGTACGCCGTCATGGACCCCGCCACCGGCGAGGGCGTGATCAGCAACGCGGGTCACCTGCCGCCGCTGTTGATCTTCCCGGACCGGCCGCCTCAGGTCAGTACCGCGGAGGCCGGAACCCCACTCGGGTGGCCCTCACAGCGGCGCCAGACAAAATTTTCCATCCCACCCGGCAACACTGTGGTCTTCTACTCCGATGGACTGGTGGAGAACCGAAGGCGCGGACTAGACGCCGGTCTGGACGAGATCGTCTCGATCGCCGCCGACGCCCCGCCGGAAGTTCTCGCGGATCCCGAGATACTCGTCGACTTCCTGGTGGATCGGATGCTGGCCGGGTATGACCATGATGATGACGTGACCGTACTTGCCCTACATGTTCCACCCAAGACGGCGTAGCACGTACGAAGGACCACCCCGTGCCCTCTAAGGTGGTGGTCACCGGGCCGGACTACACCGCGCGGAATAGGCGGGCGTGCCAGAATGCTAGACCGAGAGTGAGGCAGAGGTACGCTGCTCATCGCATAGTCGTCTGCGGGGCCGACGCCCGATACAGCACTGGGTCAACATAGCCACACGTTCGTTCGAGAGGTGTTTGTGTCGCCTGCGAGTTCGACCTCCAAGCCGTCCGAGCTGCACGAGCACGTTGTCAGGCAATTGATCGAGCGTGGGCGTTCCCAGGGCTACCTCGAGGCTGACGATGTGCGCCGTGCGTTCGAGGAGGCCGACATTCCCGTGTCGAAGGCCTCGAGCATCTTGCGGAGTCTTAGCAAGGAGGGTGTGACCGTCATGGTGAGCGCTGCCGACTCCGCGGCGCCTAAGCGCGCGCGCAGCAGCACAAAGCGCGCGACGCCCGCGACCAAGAAGACGAAGACGACCGCCGCCACCAAAGAGCAGGACTCGGTGACCGCGATCGTCGACGATGACGCAGAAGCGCCGGTCAAGCCTGTCCGTGCCAAGAAGAGCGCGGCCAAGCCCAAGAAAGCGGCGCCCGCCAAGAAGTCCTCGCCCAAGTCCAAGACGGACGCTCCGGCCGGCACCAAGGCCGCGCGCGACTCCGACGACGACGAGGTCAACGACGCCGACCTCGAGGCCACTGACCTCGACGACGCGGACCTGAACGACCTCGGTGACGACGTCGAGTCCGAGGACGTCGACACCAGCGACGACTCCGACAACAACAACAGCAACGAGCCCGAGGCGTCGTCCGAGACCGAGACGCCGGCTCCGGCGGCGGACAAGAAGCCGTCCTCCGAGGACGAGTCGTTCGTCATCGGTGACGACGACGAGGACGCCCCGGCGCAGCAGATCGCCGCCGCCGGTGCGACCGCGGACCCCGTCAAGGACTACCTCAAGCAGATCGGCAAGGTCCCGCTGCTCAACGCCGAGCAGGAGGTCGAGCTCGCCAAGCGCATCGAGGCCGGCCTGTTCGCCGAGGAGAAGCTCGCCCTCGAGCGCACGGTCCTGGAGTTCCAGGTGCTCGACGATCTCGAGTGGATCGCCGAGGACGGACGCCGGGCCAAGAACCACCTGCTCGAGGCCAACCTCCGGCTGGTCGTCTCGCTGGCCAAGCGCTACACCGGCCGCGGCATGCTCTTCCTGGACCTGATCCAGGAGGGCAACCTGGGCCTGATCCGTGCGGTCGAGAAGTTCGACTACACCAAGGGCTACAAGTTCTCGACCTACGCCACCTGGTGGATCCGGCAGGCGATCACCCGTGCGATGGCCGACCAGGCCCGCACGATCCGCATACCGGTTCACATGGTCGAGGTCATCAACAAGCTGGCCCGCGTACAGCGCCAGATGCTCCAGGACCTCGGCCGCGAGCCGACCCCGGAGGAGCTGGCCAAGGAACTCGACATGACGCCTGAAAAGGTGGTCGAGGTCCAGAAGTACGGCCGTGAGCCCATCTCGCTGCACACGCCGCTCGGTGAGGACGGTGACAGCGAGTTCGGTGACCTCATCGAGGACTCCGAGGCGATCGTGCCGGCCGACGCGGTCAGCTTCACGCTGCTGCAGGAGCAGCTGCACTCCGTGCTCGACACGCTGAGCGAGCGGGAGGCCGGTGTGGTCTCCATGCGGTTCGGCCTGACCGACGGGCAGCCGAAGACTCTTGACGAGATCGGCAAGGTCTACGGCGTAACCCGCGAGCGGATCCGTCAGATCGAGTCCAAGACCATGTCCAAGCTGCGGCACCCCTCGCGTTCGCAGGTGCTGCGGGACTACCTGGACTGATCGATCGTCGGCGAGGCCCGGCCCGGTTTCACACCGGGCCGGGTCCGCTGCGTTTTCACCGGCCGCGTTTCCCGGTTTCGGGTCGGCCCGCGCGTCAGTCCGCAGTGATGACGTCCAGGTGCGTGCCGTTGAGCTCGGCCCGGTAGCCGAGGTCCAGCACGGTCTTGAGCAGCTCGTCCGGGCCGGACGGATCCGCGGCGTTTTCCAGCAGGTCACGCGCCAGTGCGCCGCGCGTGGCCTTCGCCATGTGGCTGACCACCGAGCGCCGCCCAGCACGCTCACGGAACACCCGCACCCGTGTCGCCGCAGGCCGCCACGCGGCCGCGTACGGCGCCGAGCGCATGTCCACGATCAGGCCGTCGGCGGGCAGTGCCTCGGTGAGCACGGGACGCCACACGGCCGCGAGAGCGCCGAGCGGCGGCATGCGTACGCCCATGGCCAGCCGATACGGCGGCACGCGGTCGGTGATCCGCAGCGCGCCCCACAGACCCGAGAAGATCAGCACCGAGCGCTCGGCCCGCTCGGGCTCGAGCGTGGCGAGGCCCAGGTTGTCGTACAACACGCCGGTATAGAGCCGCGACGCGGGCAGGGTGGGCGCGGCGCGCAGCGCACGGTTGCGCTCGACGGCCTCCTCAGCCTGCCCAGGGGACAGATCAAGCACATCGCTGGTCCGGTCTGGGGGACCGGCGCAGAGGGCCTCCAGAGCGCCGAGAACGCGCCTGCGCGTCGCCGTGAGCGCGGGGAGGGAGAGGGAGTCGAGGTCGAGGGCCTCTCCGTCGCCGCGTCCGGCCTTGCCCTCCGAAGGCGGCAACAGGATCTGCATCGTTCTCCCTCGGGGATCGCGGGTGGTGCCATACCCGCGCCCGGGTGTGTCGCGCCGGAACGCCGCCGCCGTCACGAGCCCCGGGCACGAGATAAGGCGGCGACCGCCCGTTAGGGCGACCGCCGCCTCGTCGGTTATGGGGTCGGCTTTGCCTGGCCTACTGCTCGTCCTCGGGTTGAGCGGTGGCGGGGGTCTCAAGCAGCCGGTCTGTCTCGTCGTGGATTTCGGCGCCCGCCGCGCGGAGCGATTCGCCGTACTTGCGGCCATGGTGCGCGCAGAACAGCAACTCGCCGCCGCCCGCGAGGACCGCGCGGACATAGGCCTGGGCACCGCAGCGGTCGCAACGGTCCGCGGCCGTCAGCGGCTTGGTTGGGGCAAGAGCTCCAGTCACGTCGCCTTCCTCGTCTCGGGGTCGGTCGCTTAGGACAACATCTAACCCGACGTGGGCGTTCCCATGCGGGTTCTGTGTACGCCGAGAGCGGAATAGCACCGGAGGTGACAAAGGTCACTCTGATGAACAATGACTAGATTTGTTCCCACCGGAAGACACGGATCGCAAGGACCGTCGCGACCAGCGCGAACGCCAGAAGGATGCCCATCTCCGGGAGTACCGAAGCAGGTCCGGACCCTCGGGCCATCACTTTCAGCATGCCCTCGTTCAGGTGGCGTAGAGGGAAGATCTCGGTTACGGCCCGCAGCCACTTGGGTGCGGAGTCGATAGGGAAGAACGATCCGCCGAGGAAGGCCATCGGCAGCACGACCATCTGTGTGACGCCCTGAGCGGCCTCCTGGGTCTTGGCCCACGCTCCGATCAGCATCCCGATCGCGATGAAGGCCAGCACTCCGCACGTGACCATCGGGATCGCCATCCACCAGTAGTGCGACAGTTTCAGGCCGAAGTACGGCAGGGTCGCCACGCCGATGAACAGGACCGTCTGGGCGAGGGCGATGCCCAGGCTGACGGCCACCCGCGCGGTGAAGACGGTGCGGATCGGGACGGGCGACAGACGCAGCCGGCGCAGGAGGCCTTTGGTGCGCCATGTGACGAGTGTGGTGGACGCTCCGAACATGCCGGCCGAGGCGAGCGCCCAGCCGAGCAGACCGGGGGTGATGTACTGGATCGCCTTCAGGCTCTTGTCCTCGACCTGCTCGGCGTGGAGCGTGTACTTCGGCGTCTGGCCGGAGGCCGTCTGGTTCGCGGCCTGTACGAGCCCCTCGACCTGGCCCTGCGCCGTACCCGACTTGACCTGGTCCGCCGCCGAGAAGTGGATGACGACCCGGTCGCCCTGCTGCTCCAGCGCCGCGGCGTAGTCGCCCTTCTTGACCTTCTCGAGCGCCGAACGGCGGTCGGTGACCTTGGTGATCTTCAGGGACTTCTGGAAGCCGTCCCGCATCTGCGCGGGCATCTGGTCGACGACGGCGACCGAGCCGATCTCCAGGACCTTCGACTTCGGCGTCGACTGCTTGGCGAACAGCCCGCCGATGATCAGCAGGAAGAAGAGCGGCAGCGCGATCGTGAAGAACAGCGCGCTGCGGTCGCGGCGGAAGCCCACCCACATCGCCATGGCGAGGCTGCGGAAGCTGGTCATATCCGGTATTCCCGTCCGGTCAGTTCGAGGAAGACGTCCTCGAGGGTTGCACCCTTGATCTGCACGCCGTCCAGCGCGCCGCGTTCGGCGAGCGCCTTGACCACGACCGACGGGTCATGGGTCGCGATGGTGAGCGAGACCTCGTCGTCGCTCACGTCCTCCGCGCCCGGAAGGGACCGTGCGTCCTCCACGGCCAGCGCGCCGCTGGCGACGCTCACGCGCGCCGCTGCGCCGAGGCCGCGTACGAGGGTGGCGGGCGGCCCGTTCTTGAGGATCCGCCCGCCGTCGATGATGGCCACGCGGTCGCAGAGGGTCTCGGCCTCGTCCATGTAGTGCGTGGTCAGCACGATGGTCCGGCCGTCGGTGTTGATCTCGCGGAGCAGATCCCAGAGGTTGCGGCGCGCCTGCGGGTCGAGCGCGGCGGTCGGCTCGTCCAGGAACACCAGCTCGGGCTCGTGTACGAGGGCGCAGGCGATCGAGAGCCGCTGGGCCTGGCCGCCGGACAGCTTCTCGACCTGCGTCTCCGCCTTGTCGGTGAGCCCGACCACCTCGAGCATCCGGTCGGCCTTGCGGCCCGGCACCCCGTACAGCGAGCCGAACGTCCGCAGTTGCTCGCGCGCGGTGAGCCTCTCGAAGAACGACGAGGCCTGGAGCTGTACGCCGATGCGGGGCATCAGGGCGGCGTTGCGCGGCCAGGGGGACTGGCCGAACACGGTGATCTCGCCGCCGTCGGCCTCGCGCAGACCTTCCATGATTTCGAGAGTCGTGGTCTTGCCCGCGCCGTTCGGACCGAGGATGCCGAAGAACTCACCGGTCTCGACCGTGAGCGAGACGCCGTCCACGGCGCGCACGTCGCCGTAGCGCTTGCGCAGGTCACTGGCGACAATCGTGTTGGACATAGGCAGGACCCTAGATCCAGAATCCGGCGCAAAACCACGGAAACCAGGTGGACGCCGCGAACATCCAACCGAGGGTGGAGACCGGGCGGAACGGCGCGCCGGTCGGCTAGTGTCGGCGACGCCGGGTAGCCTGCTGCCGCACGTTCTACCCCCGAGGAGCAAGCGTTGACCGCCGCCACTATCACCGCCGAGGATCCGCACGGTTACACCGCGCGGCACCTGTCGGTGCTCGAAGGACTGGAGGCCGTACGCAAACGGCCCGGGATGTACATCGGGTCGACCGACAGCCGCGGCCTCATGCACTGCCTATGGGAGATCATCGACAACTCCGTCGATGAGGCCCTCGGCGGACACTGCACGCGCATCGACGTCGCGCTGCACGCCGACGGTTCGATGGAGGTCGGCGACGACGGTCGTGGCATCCCGGTCGACGCCGAGCCCAAGACCGGGCTGACCGGCGTCGAGCTGGTGATGACGCGCCTGCACGCGGGCGGCAAGTTCGGCGGCATCTCCTACACCGCCTCCGGTGGCCTGCACGGCGTCGGTGCCTCTGTGGTCAACGCCCTGTCCGCGCGCCTCGACGTCGAGGTCGACCGCGACGGGCACACCCACGTGATGAGCTTCAAGCGCGGCCTGCCCGGTGACTTCAACGGCGACGGCCCGGACGCGAAGTTCACCAAGAAGCCCGCCAAGCGTGTCGGGCTCGAGCAGACCAAGCGGGTCGCCAAGCGCATCACCGGCACCCGCGTTCGGTTCTGGCCGGACCGTCAGATCTTCCTCAAAGAGGCCGACATCGGCGGCGACGCCGTCATCGACCGGATGCGGCAGACCGCGTTCCTCGTGCCGGGCCTCACCATCGCCGTCCGCGACGAGCGCGGCGAGGAGGTCGTCGAGCACGAGTTCCACTTCGACGGCGGCATCAGCGAGTTCTGCGACCACCTCGCGTCGGGCCAGGCGGTCAGCGACGTGCTGCGGCTCCAGGGCCGAGGGCACTTCACCGAGACCGTGCCGGTCCTGGACGACCAGGGCCACCTCACGCCGACCGACGTCGAGCGCGACATCGACGTCGACGTCGCGCTGCGCTGGGGCACCGGCTACGACACGATCACCAAGTCGTTCGTCAACGTGATCGCCACGCCCAAGGGCGGCACGCACATCGTCGGGTTCGACCGGGCCATGGTCAAGGTCATCAACGACCAGCTCCGTACCACCAAGCTGCTCAAGAACGGCGACGAGCCGGTCATCAAGGACGACGTCCTCGAGGGCCTGACCGCCGTCGTCACGGTGCGCCTGCCCGAGCCGCAGTTCGAGGGCCAGACCAAGGAGGTCCTCGGCACGTCGGCGGCCACCCGCATCGTCTCGCAGGTGGTCGGCCGCGAGCTCAAGGAGGTCTTCGACGCTCCGAAGCGCGGCCAGAAGCAGCAGATGCGCGCCGTGCTGGAGAAGGTCGTCGCCGCCTCCAAGGCGCGCATCGCGGCCCGCCAGCAGCGGGAGAACCAACGCCGCAAGAGCGCCCTGGAGAACTCCGCCCTCCCGGCCAAGCTCGTCGACTGCCGCACCGCCGACGACCGCAGCGAACTGTTCATCGTCGAGGGTGACTCCGCCCTCGGCACCGCCAAGCTGGCCCGCGACTCCGAGTTCCAGGCGCTGCTGCCGATCCGCGGCAAGATCCTCAACGTGCAGAAGGCCTCCGTGGCCGACATGCTGAAGAACGCCGAGTGCGCCTCGATCATCCAGGTGATCGGCGCCGGCTCGGGCCGCACGTTCGACCTCGACTCCGCGCGGTACGGTCGCATCATCTTGATGGCCGACGCCGACGTCGACGGCGCGCACATCCGCTGCCTGCTGCTCACCCTGCTGCACCGCTACATGCGGCCGATGCTCGACGCCGGACGCGTGTTCGCCGCCGTGCCGCCGCTGCACCGGATCGAGCTGACCAACCCCAAGAAGGGGCAGGACAAGCACGTCTACACCTACTCCGACGCCGAGCTGCGCAAGAAGCTCGTGGAGTTCGACCGGCGCTCGGTCAGGTGGAAGGAGCCGATCCAGCGTTACAAGGGTCTCGGTGAGATGGACGCCGACCAGCTCGCGGAGACCACGATGGACCCACGTCACCGCATGCTGCGCCGGATCCGCATCGAGGACGCCGAGGCGGCCGAGGGCATCTTCAGCCTGCTCATGGGGTCCGAGGTCGGGCCGCGCCGGGAGTTCATCTCCGGTGGCGCCGCCGAGCTGGACGACTCCCGCATCGACATCTGACCGGTCCGTCCACCCGAGGGTGGACGGACCGAAAGTCCATCTCCGCGCCGATCCGCCGGAACGCGCCGATTCCTAGTGTTCGGTGCCATGAGTGAGCTTCTGAGCGGCCTGCTGGCCGTTGCCGTGGTGCTGTTCGTGATCATCCGGAGGTTCGGCACGCGCCGGATCGACGAGCGCCGGCTGCTGATCCTCCCGGCCGTTCTCGCGTTCGTCGGACTGAGCCAGGGCGGCGCGATCGACACCAGCCACACCGCGCTCAGCGCGGGGCTGCTGGCGGCCGAGGTCGCCGTCGCGCTGGCCTGCGGCCGGCTGCTCGGCACGACGACCCGCGTATGGCAGACGTCCGAGGGCCCGCGGAGCCGCGGCACCAAGGCGACCTTCGGGGTCTTCCTGCTGTCCGTCGCCGCGCGCGGCGGCCTGCTCGCGGTCGGGTACGCCGAGGGCGTTCACGCGGGCAACGGCGCGATCATGCTCCCGCTGGCGGCCTGGCTGCTCGCCCAGAACGTCGTGATCGTACGTCGGTCCCGCGCGCTGCCCGCACGCGTTAGCGTTTATCCGTGACGGCGGACCGGAAGAGCGGGCTCGTGGTGGGAGACCGGTACGCCCTCCTTCGCCCCCGGGAGCGGACGCCCATCCGAATCCTCCTGTTCGTGGGCTCGGCGGTGTGGTTCGCGTACGCGATGCTGCACGGCCGCGCCCGGCCGGGCCTCGGGGACTCCGGCACCGATCTGGTGTTCACCGCCGCCGTCGTCGTCGCGATCGCCTGTTACGGGGCCGCCACGGTCCTGCGCGGGCGCGACCGGCCCTACGACACGGTCCTGTACACCGCCGCCGTCGCCTGCGGCGTCCTGCTCTACGCGCTCGGCCCCAGCCGTCCGGGCGGCGCCATCCTCTTCGCGGGGACCGGGTTCGCCGCGGCGTCGGGCCGTGCGTGGCGGTCCATCCCGGTGGTGGCCGTCGCGGCCGTCGGGCTCGCCACGGCCGCCATCGCGCTGGACCGCCCGCTCGGTCAGCTGTGGACGGTCGTCGGCCTGCTCGGGCTGTACTCGGGCGTGCGCGGCGGCCGTACCCGCGAGGCGGCGAGGCGCACCGAGCAGCAGAACCTCGTGCTGGCCGAGCGCTCCCACATCGCGCGCGAGATCCACGACATCCTCGCCCACTCGCTGTCGGCGCAGCTCGTCCACCTCGAAGGCGCCCGGCTGCTCATCGTGGGCGGCCGTACCGACGAGGCGCTCGACCGCGTCGAGCGCGCCCGCGGGCTGGCGCGCAGCGGGCTCGAGGAGACCCGGCGTGCGCTGGCCGCGCTCCGGGGCGACATCCCGCCGATGGACGAGGTCCTGCGGGAGCTCGCCGACGAGCACCACGCCGTCGCGGACGCGCGCTGCGAGGTGACCATCACCGGCGAGCCGGGCGAGATCCCGGGCAAGGCCGGGCTCGCGGTGATCCGTACCGCGCAGGAGGCGCTCACGAACGCCCGCAAGCACGCGCCGGGCGCCGACGTGGCCGTCGGCCTGCGCTTCGCCGACGGCTGGTGCGAACTGGAGGTCAGCGATACGGGCCGCGTGGGCGAGCCAGGGCCGCTCTCCTCGAGCGGCGGTGGATACGGTCTGGTCGGGATGCGCGAGCGCGCCGAGTTGATCGGCGGCACGCTCACCGCCGGTCCCACTGAGAAGGGGTTCCGAGTGCTGCTGAGGGTGCCGCTGTGACGCGCGTACTGGTGGTCGATGACCAGACCGTCGTACGTGACGGTCTGGTGCTGTTGCTGGGCCTGCTGCCCGGCCTGGAGGTCGTCGGCTCGGCCGGCGACGGCGAGGAGGCCGTACGCCTCGTCGGCGAGCGACGGCCGGACGTCGTGCTGATGGACCTGCGCATGCCGCGCGTCGACGGCGTCGAGGCCACGCGCCGGATCAAGGCCGAGCACCCGGCGGTGCAGATCGTCGTGCTGACGACCTACAGCGACGACGAGTCGGTGTTCGCCGCCCTGCAGGCCGGCGCGCGCGGTTACCTCACCAAGGACGCCGGGGCCGACGAGATCGCGCGGGCCATCGAGGCCGTGCTCGGGGGAGACGCGCAGCTCGACCCCTCGGTGCAACGGCGGCTCGTCGACGCCCTCGCCACCGGCGGAGTGCCGTCGCGCCGCCGCCGCGACAACCTCCCGGACGGCCTCACGCAACGCGAGGCCGAGGTCCTCACGCTGATCGCCGACGGGCAGTCCAACGCCGAGATCGCGCGTGGGCTCTTCATCAGCGAGGCGACGGTCAAGACGCACATCAACAACCTTTTCGCCAAGGCCGGGCTGCGCGACCGCGCCCAGGCCGTGACGTACGCCTACCGCAGAGGCTTGGCCAAGCCCGAGTAGCGATCTACCAGGCCAAGGGAAAGCGTTTCCCCGGATTCGACTGGGCACGAGGCGACGGACGATGACAATAAGTGATCATCCGGCTACTGTGCGTTATGGATCTATGTGACTGCTTTCTCAAGGAGAATCGGCGTGCGAAAGACCTTCATGATCGCTGAATGCCTCCGCCGCTACGCCTGGTGGCGACTCAACCGCTCCGACGAGCGCGACGAAGGGCGCAACGCGCGCAGCGCGATCGCCCTTCTCAACGCCGCCTCGTACGTCGCGGAACTGCCCGATGACGCGCCCGTCGTCGTCCGGCTCTGCGCGAACGGCGCCTTCGCCGGCGAGGAGTTCCGGCTGCCCGAACCCGCCGAGCGCATCGTGCGCTTCTGGCACTACGAGGAGGCCGGCGGCACGCCCGAAGACCTCCTGGAGGCCATCGCCGCGATGGCCGAGCCCCCGAAGGTCCCCGCGCAGCGCGACGGCGAAACGCCCCTGCGCCGCTAGGGCATGCCCTAGGCCTCCGCCCCGCACACGTACGCCGGTGGGCGGCCCTGGGGCCGCCCACCGGACGTCACTCTTCGGTGTCGGGGTCCGCGTCGCCGCCGGGCTCCTCGCCTACCGGCGTGGGCACGGTCACCGGGTCAGTACGCACCGGGCCGCCGACGGCCGCGATCGGGAGCTCGAGCTTCACGCCCGAGCCGTCGCGGCGGCCGAGCTCGATGTCCAGGTCGACGGGCTTGCCGGTCTGCCCGGCGATCCTCATCGGTGTGGGGCCGGCCCAGGCCAGCAGCAGCGCGTCCTCGCCCTTGAGGAACCGGTGGGCGCGTACGCCGCCGGTCGCGCGTCCCTTGGGCGGGTATTCGGCGTAGTCGGCGACCTTGACCGCCCCGCCGACCTGGGTGCCGGGCAGCGCGGTCGAGCTGCCGGCGATGGTGATGACGAGGGACTCGCGGTCGCCGTCGAGCGCGCCGAACCAGACCACGCGGGCGCCCGCGGTCAGCCGGATGCCGGCCATGCCGCCGGCCTGGCGGCCCTGCGGCCGTACGCTCGAGGCCGGGAACCGCAGGAGCTGCGCGTCGGTCGTGATGAAGACCAGGTCGTGGTCCTCGGACTCGAGCTGCAGGGCGCGTACGACGCGGTCGCCGTCCTTGAGGCCGATGACCTCGAACTCGTCGGCGTTCTTCGGGTAGTCGGGCGCGACTCGCTTGACCACGCCCTGCTCGGTGCCGAGTGTCAGCCCGCCGGAGGCGAGCGAGGCCAGGCCGACGACGGTCTCGTCCTTGTCCAGCTCGACGAACTCACTCATCGGGGCGCCGCCCGCCAGAGACGGCGGGCTCGCCGACGGCGGGAGCGTCGGCATGTCCAGGACGTCGACGCGGAGCAGGCGGCCGGCGCTGGTGACGGCGCCGACCTCGCCGCGCGCGGTCGCGGTCACGGTCGAGACGATCACGTCGTGTGGTGACCTCGGACCCTCTCCGGTGAGCGGCTCGATCGTGGTGGTGCGCGCGAGCAGACCGGTGGAGGACAGCAGGACGAAGCACGGGTCGTCGGCCACCTCGAGCGGCACGGCCGCCGCGGTGGTCTGGCCGGAGGCCTCCAGCAGCACGGTGCGGCGCGGCGTGCCGTACTCGGTGGCGATCTCGGCCAGCTCGTCGGAGACCACTCCGCGCAGCCGCTCCTCGGAGTCGAGGATCGCGGTGAGCTCCTTGATCTCCTTGGTGAGGCGCTTCTTCTCGCGCTCCAGCTCGAGCCGGTCGTACTTGGTCAGGCGGCGCAGCGGCGTGTCGAGGATGTACTGGGACTGGATGTCCGACAGCTCGAAGGTCGCCATCAGCGCCGACTTGGCCGTGGCCGTGTCGTCGCTGGCCCGGATGACCTGGATGACCTCGTCGATGTTGAGCAGCGCGGTGACGAGACCGTCGACGAGGTGCAGCCGGTCCTGCCGCTTCTTGCGGCGGAACATGCTGCGGCGGCGTACGACCTCGATGCGGTGGTCGACGTAGACCTGGAGCAGCTCGCGCAGGCCGAGCGTGCGCGGCTGGCCGTCGACCAGCGCGACGTTGTTGATGCCGAAGGTCTCCTCCATCGGCGTCAGCCGGTAGAGCTCCTCCAGCACCGCCTCCGGGTGGAAGCCGTTCTTGATCTCGATGACCAGCCGCAGGCCCTGCTGGCGGTCGGTGAGGTCCTTCAGGTCCGCGATCCCGGAGATCTTCTTGGCGTTGACGAGATCCTTGATCTTCGCCACGACGCGCTCGGGGCCGACCGCGTACGGCAGCTCGGTGACGATGATGCCCTTGCGGCGCGGCGTGACGCTCTCGATGTGCGTGGTGGCGCGGGTGCGGAACGTGCCGCGCCCGGTGGCGTACGCGTCGCGGATGCCGTCCAGGCCGACGATCTTGCCGCCGGTGGGCATGTCGGGACCCGGCACGAAGCGCATCAGGTCCTCGAGCGTCGCCTCGGGGACGGCGATGAGGTGGCGAGCCGCCGCGATCACCTCGCCGAGGTTGTGCGGCGCCATGTTGGTGGCCATGCCGACCGCGATGCCCGAACCGCCGTTGACCAGCAGGTTGGGGTAGGCCGACGGCAGGACCTCGGGCTCGAGCTCCTGGCCGTCGTAGTTGGGCCGGAAGTCGACGGTCTCCTCGTCGATGCTGGCCACCATGAGGGCGGCCTCGCGCGACATGCGGGCCTCGGTGTACCGCATGGCCGCGGGCGAGTCGTCGCCGCCGAGCGAGCCGAAGTTGCCGTGCCCGTCGACGAGCCGCATCCGCATCGACCAGTGCTGGGCGAGGCGTACGAGCGCGTCGTAGATCGCGCTGTCGCCGTGCGGATGCAGCTTGCCCATCACCTCGCCGACGACGCGCGCGCACTTGACGTGCCCGCGGTCGGGCCGCAGGCCCATCTCGTTCATCGAGTAGAGGATGCGGCGCTGCACGGGCTTGAGCCCGTCGCGCGCGTCAGGGAGCGCCCGCTGGTAGATGACCGAGTAGGCGTACTCGAGATAACTGCCCCGCATCTCCTCGGAGACGTCGACGTCGACGATGTTCTCGTCGAAGTCCGGTGGGGGAGGGGTCTGCGTACCACGTCGTGCCATAACGCCATTGTGGCGGGTCGCCACGACAGCTCGCACCGTAGGGCCACGGCGTGCCGCGCCCGATAGCGTGAAGATTCGCGAAAAGGAGCGCCGAATGTACGCCGATTTCCAGAACGAGATCTATCTCAACGGGCTCGCGGACGCCACCCCGGCGCTGCCGACCGACCTGACCCGGCTGGAGGCGCTCGCGAAAGAGACACTGCCGCACGACGCGTACGGCTACGTGGCGGGGTCGGCGGGTACCGGGGACACCGCACGTGCCAACCGCGAGGCGTTCCGCCGCTGGCGGATCGTCCCGCAGATGCTGCGCGGCGCGACCGGCTGCGACCTGACGACGCGGGTCCTTGGCCAGGACCTGGCGACGCCGGTGCTCCTCGGCCCGGTCGGCGTGCTGAACATCCTGCACCCGGAGGGCGAGCTGGCCGTCGCGCGCGCCGCCGCCGGGATGGACGTGCCGATGGTGCTGAGCACGGCGGCCTCCCACACGCTCGAGCAGGTCGCCGAGGTGGGCGGGCCGCGCTGGTACCAGCTGTACTGGCCGAACGACCGCGACCTGGCGATCAGCTTCCTGTCCCGCGCGAAGGCCGCCGGCTACTCCGCGCTCGTCGTCACGCTCGACACGTTCACGCTCGCGTGGCGGCCGCACGACCTGGACAACGCCTACCTGCCGTTCCTGCGCGGCATCGGCAACCAGAACTACTTCGCCGACCCGGTGTTCATGGAGAAGGCGGGCGACGAGCCCATCCTGCACTGGGTCTCGATGTTCGGGAATCCCTCACTGACCTGGGATGACCTGGAGTTCCTGCGCGAGCACTGGGACGGCCCGATCGCGCTGAAGGGCATCCAGCACACCGACGACGCCCGCCGCGCGGTCGACGCCGGGATGGACGGCATCGTGGTCTCCAACCACGGCGGGCGCCAGGTGGACGGCGCGATCGCCTCGCTCGACACCCTCGCCCCGATCACGCACGCGGTCGGCGACCAGATCGACGTGCTGTTCGACAGCGGCATCCGCACCGGCGCCGACGTGGTCAAGGCGCTCGCGCTGGGTGCCAAGGCGGTGCTGCTGGCCCGCCCGTACGCGTACGGGCTGTCGCTCAAGGGCGAGGAGGGCGTGCGCCACGTCCTGCGCTGCCTGCTGGCCGAGCTGGAGCTGACGCTGCGGCTGGCCGGCCACGCGGACGTGGCATCGGTGTCCCTGGAGACCCTGCAGGAGGTCTCCTGACGGGTCTTCCGTCAGGCGGCCTCCACGAGGGGCTCCTCGGTACGGGCCGCGGGCGTCTCGGCCGCGGCCGGGCGCGGCAGCAGTACGGTCAGCGCCGCCGCGAGGAGCACCAGCGCCAGCGACACCATGGCGACGGTCTCCGTCGCGGTGGCGAAGTCGCCGCGCGACGGGTGCGCCCCGAGCGTGCCGAAGAACAGCGCGCCGAGTACCGCGACCCCGGCCGCGCCGGCGAACTGCTGGCTGGTCGTGAGCACGCCGGCCGCCGCGCCCGCCTGCCGCGGATGGATCCCGGCGAGCACCGAGCCGACCAGAGCCGGCAGGACCAGGCCGTTGCCGAGCCCGACCAGCGCGGTGGGGAACACGAGCCAGTGCGCGGTGATGTCCCCGCCGAGCACCTGGAGTTCGATGATCATCGACAGCAGGCCGAACGCGGCGATCACGCCCCCGAGGGTGATCGCACGCGGGCCGTACCGCGCGACCAGCGGGCGGCCCAGCACCGAGGTCACCGCGAACAGCACGCCCATCGGAGTGAACGTCAGGCCGGCGTCGAGTGGGGTCAGGCCGAGCCCGCCCTGCATCAGCAGCGTCAGCACGAACATCAGGCTCGCGAAGAAGGCCATGAAGACCGCGTTGATCGGCAGGCCGGTCGCGAAGGCGCGGGTGCGGAAGAGCTCCAGGTCCAGAAGAGGCTCGCCGCCGCGCCGAGCCAGCCGCCGCTCCCAGTGCAGGGTCGCGACCAGTACGGGCACCGCCGCGGCGAAGCAGACCCAGGTCCACACGGGCCAGCCCTGCTCACGGCCGAGCACCAGCGGCACCAGGACGAGGGCGAGGCCGCCGGACACGCCGACCGCGCCGATCGGGTCGAGCCGGGGTCGCCGATCCGTACGATGGCCCGGCAGCAGGCGCATCGCGAAGGCCAGGGCGACGATGCCGACCGGCACGTTGATCAGGAAGATGGCGCGCCAGCCGAGCCCGAGGAGGTCGGCGTCGAGCAGCAGCCCGCCCAGCACCTGCCCGGCGATGGCGCCGACGCCGACCGTGACGCCGAACCACGACATCGCGCGCGGCCGCTCCTCGGGCGGGAAGGTCGCCGTGATCAAGGCCAGGACCTGCGGCACCATGGCGGCGCCGGTCAGACCCTGCAGCAGGCGCGCGGCCACGAGCTGCCCGGGCGTCACGGCGAGGCCGCAGAGCAGGGACGCGACCGCGAAGGAGGCCATCCCGACGAGGAAGAGCCGCCGGTGGCCGTACAGGTCGCCGAGACGGCCGCCGGTGACCATCCCGCCCGCGTAGGTGAAGGCGTACCCGCCGACGACCAGCTCGAGGGCGGCCGGACCGGCCTGGAGATCGTGTTCGAGTGAGGGGGCGGCGACGTTGACCACGAAGAAGTCGAACATCGCCATGAACGTCGCCGAGAGGATCACCGGCAGCATGCGCCACCGGCGCGGGTCATGGGCTGTGGGGGACACGTCGCTCCATAAGTTCGACCATCATCAAAGAGTTTGAAGTTCGTCGAACAGTACGACATTGGTCGAACAACTCGCAACTCTGATCTATGCTCGACTCGTGAGCGAAGACGTTTTCCATCCCCCCGCGGAGGAGCTGAGCCTGCCGAAGGTCCTGGCGGCGCTGGCCGACCCCGCACGCCTGGCGACCGTACGCACGCTGGCCAAGGTCGGTGAGTCGGCCTGCGGGCAGATCCAGCACGACGCGGGTCTGGAGGTCAGCAAGTCGACCATGTCCCACCACCTGCGCATCCTGCGCGAGGCCGGGATCACCTACTCTCGCGTGCAGGGCGCGCGGCGCATGCTCTCGCTGCGGCGCGACGTCCTCGACGTACGGTTCCCCGGGCTGCTCGACGCCGTTCTGCACTCGGAGCTGGCCGAGACGGGCTGACCGCCGCCCCCGTTCCGTGCGTTCCGGTCACCCGCGCCTGATACCAAGGACCGCATGGACAATCTCCGCGACCGGGCCGAGGCATGCCTGCGGTCACTCGCCGGCGACCACGCGCGGCTGCGCGACGACCAGTGGGTCGCGATCCACGCCCTCGTCGTCGAGCGCCGGCGCGCCCTCGTCGTCCAGCGCACCGGATGGGGCAAGTCGGCGGTCTACTTCGTGGCGACCGCGCTGCTGAGAGAGCGCGGCGCCGGGCCGACCGTGATCGTCAGCCCGCTGCTCGCGCTGATGCGCAACCAGATCGCCGCCGCCGAGCGCGCCGGGATCCACGCCGCGACGATCAACTCCGCCAACACCGAGGACTGGGAGAGCGTCTTCACCGACGTCCAGGAAGGCGCGGTCGACGTCCTGCTGGTCAGCCCCGAGCGGCTCAACAACCCCGACTTCCGCGACCAGGTCCTGCCCAAGCTGGCGGCCGGTGCCGGGCTCGTCGTCGTCGACGAGGCGCACTGTATCTCCGACTGGGGGCACGACTTCCGGCCCGACTACCGCCGGCTGCGCACGCTCTTCTCCGAGCTGCCCCCGGGCGTGCCCGTGCTCGCCACCACCGCGACCGCGAACGCCCGCGTGACCCACGACGTCGCCGACCAGCTCACCGGCGGCGGTGCCGAGGACGGCACGCTCGTCCTGCGCGGCCCGCTGGAGCGCGAGAGCCTGCGCCTGTCTGTCGTACGCCTGCCGACCGCCGAGCGGCGCCTCGCCTGGCTCGCCGAGAACCTCGACGAGCTGCCCGGATCCGGGATCATCTACACGCTCACCGTCGCCGCCGCCCACGAGATCGCGGCCTTCCTGCGCGACCGCGGCCACACCGTCGCCGCCTACACCGGTCAGACCGAGCAGGCCGAGCGCCTGCAGGCCGAGCGCGACCTGCTCGACAACTCGGTCAAGGCGCTGGTCGCGACCAGCGCGCTCGGTATGGGCTTCGACAAGTCCGACCTGGGGTTCATCGTGCACATCGGCGCGCCCCAGTCGCCGGTCGCCTACTACCAGCAGATCGGCCGCGCCGGGCGTGGGGTCGAGCGGGCCGAGGTGATCCTGCTGCCGGGCAGGGAGGACCGCGACATCTGGGCCTACTTCGCGAGCCTGGCCTTCCCCGCAGAGGGGACCGTACGCCTCGCGCTGGGCGTCCTCGAGGAGGAGGGCACGCTGTCGACCGCCGCCCTGGAGAGCCGTGTCGACCTGGGCCGCAGCCGCCTCGAGATGATGCTCAAGGTGCTCGACGTCGACGGCGCCGTACGCCGGGTAAAGGGCGGATGGACCGCGACCGGCCAGCCCTGGTCCTATGACCGGGAGCGCTACGAGCGGGTCGCGGCCGAGCGCAGCCGCGAACAGCGGGCCATGCTCGACTACCTGGAGACCGACGCCTGCCGCATGGAGTTCCTGCGCGGGCAGCTTGACGACCCGGAGGCGGTGCCCTGCGGTCGCTGCGACAACTGCACCGGGCAGCACCGGTCCGCCGAGGTCTCCGACGCGGGTGCCGAGCAGGCGCGCGACCGGCTGAACCGGCCGGGCGTCGAGGTGACGCCGCGCCGCATGTGGCCCACCGGAATGAAGGCCGAGGGCATCTCCGGCCGCATCCCGGCCACGCTCCAGGCCGAGCCGGGGCGCGCGCTGGGCCGGCTGACCGACATCGGCTGGGGCAACCGGCTGCGCGGCGTCCTCGCCGATGGCGCGCCCGATGAGCCCGTCTCCGACGAGGTCTTCGGCGCGGTCGTGTCCGTACTGTCCGCCTGGGACTGGTCCGTACGCCCGGCCGGCGTCGTCGCGATGGCGTCCGCGAGCCGCCCCGCGATGATCGCCGACCTGGCGCGGCGCATCGCGGAGATCGGCCGGCTGCCCTACCTAGGAGAGATCGGCTACGCCGGCGACGGTCCCGGACCCCGCCGGCACAACAGCGCCCAGCGCGTCCGCACCCTCTGGAACGCCCTGACGGTGCCGGCGGCCGCGGGCTCCGTGCCCGGACCGGTGCTGCTGGTCGACGACCGGGTCGACACCGGCTGGACGATCACCATCGCGGCACGGATCCTTCGCGAGGCGGGCGCTCCCGGCGTCCTCCCGCTCGTGCTCGCCGTCACCTCCTGACCCCGTGTTCGTGCAGGTAGAGTCGGGATGAGCGCCTTGCCCGGTGTGCGCGCCCCAGGGTGAGGCCCGACGGTCCCTGGGGAGCGGTGGTGACGGAGCCGTACGCCGAAACGCCGTCCGACGCTCCGGTCTGTTACGTCTACGGCGTCCTCGCGGCGAGCATCCGGCTGCCCGGCGACCTGGCCGGCACGGGCGGAGGCGAGGTGTCGCTGGTCCGCCACCGCGACCTCGCCGTGGCGGTCAGCCCGCTCCCGGACATCGGCGCCCTCGGCATCCGTGAGGACCTGCTCGCCCACCAGCGCGTCGTCGCGACCCTCGCAGAGGAGACCACGATCGTGCCGTTGCGGTTCGGCGCCGTGGTGACCACGCCCAAGGCCGTGGTCGAGGAGATGCTCGAGCCCTACTACGGGTGGCTCACCCAGGTGCTCGGGGAGCTCGGCGGCCGGGCGGAGTTCAGCGTCTCGGGCGACTACGTCCAGGAGACGGTCCTGCGCGAGGTGCTCGCCGAGGAGCCGGAGGCCCTCGGGTTGCGCGAGAGCCTGCGCGGGCTCCCCGAGGACGCCGGCTACTACGACCGCGTACGCCTGGGCGAGCTGATCGTGAACGCCCTCGACGCCAAGCGCGAGGCCGACACCGAGGACCTGGTGCACACGCTCGCGAGGTTCGCCGTGGACGTCGCCCCGCGCCCGCCGATCGGCGAGGACATCGCCGTGGACGCGGCCTTCCTGGTCGCCGACGACCGGCGGGGGGAGTTCGAGCACGCGGTGGAGGAGCTGGGCTACCGCTGGGCCGGCCGCGTACACCTGCGGGTGCGTGGACCGCTCGCCCCGTACGACTTCGTGCCGCCACCGCCGGAAGGTTGATCGGGCCGCGGCCGTGCGTGCGCCGCGACCTGCGATCACCGGTGGCTTAGAGAATCGGCCGCGCGCCCAGGTGGACGATGGCCCTCGAGGCGAGGCGGCAGCCGGCCGAGAGAGCCTCGGCAGGCGGCTTGCCGTCGAGCCACGCGGGCAGGAAGCCGGCGATGAAGGCGTCTCCGCCACCGGTGCCGTCGGCGATCTCCTTGACCTGCTCGGCCGCGGCGCGTACGGGCTCGGCGCGGCCGTTGGTGTACCAGAGCGCGCCGTCGCCGGCCATCTTGACCACGACCTGGGAGTACCAGGCGGTCAGGACCTTGGCGGCCTGCTCGGGGTTGTCGCGACCGGTCAGGACCTCCGCCTCGTTCGCGTTGACGAACAGCAGGCGTACGCCCTGGGTCCAGTCCAGGAAGGGCTCGGCGCCGGCCCGCTTGAGCAGGGAGTTGGCGCCACCGTCGACCGTGATCGACATCTGGGCGTTCTGCGCGAGCTTCATCGCGTGCAGGGCGGCCTGCCGGGACCCGTCGTTGAGCAGCGAGTAGCCCGAGACGTGCAGGTGGGCACCCGGCGCGAAGAGGTCCTGCGGGATGTCCTCCGGCAGGAGCGCGGCGTTGGCCCCGGGGTCGGACAGCATCGTCCGGTCGCCCTTGTGGGTGACCATGACCACGCACGTGCCGGTGGCGCGCTCGGGGTCCATCACCAGGCGCGCGTCCACGCCGTAGCCCATGAGTTCCATGTCGCGGTTACGTCCCGCGATGTCGGCACCACGCCGCCCGACGAACGCGGATTCGACGCCCTCGACGGCCAGCCACGAGGCGACGTTGGCCCCTGACCCTCCACCGTGCATCGACACGTTGGCGGGCGTGTCGCCGCCTTTCGCGAGCGGATACGCGGCCCGCGCGACGGCATCGGTCATCAGATCACCGACAACGACCACGCGCGTCATGACGTCACCACCTCGTTCTGCAGTTGCTGCCCACCGGTGCAGGGCGAGCGACCTGCCGTGACCCGGAGAAAAAACCTAACAGCTCCCAGTACCCCGATGGGTCTCGAACGAGATGCGATTTCGGTATCTCCGACTACTCTCGACCTGTGCCGTATCCCGATCACTGGGAGGCCGACGTCGTCCTCGCCGACGGCGGGACCGCGCATCTCCGCCCAATTCGGGCGGGCGACGCCGAGCTTCTGCGTGCGTTCTATGCCCGGCTGTCCCCCGAATCGATCTATTACCGGTTCTTCTCACCCCGCCCCCGGCTCAGCGACCGCGAGATCGAGTACTTCACCAGGGTCGACTACATCGACCGGGTGGCCTTGATCGCGACCATCGCCGACGCGATGGTGGCCGTGGTCCGCTACGACCGCACCCGCGTCCCGGACGGCGGCACGCCCTCCGAGACGGCCGAGGTCGCCTTCCTCGTGGAGGACGCCCACCAGGGCCGTGGCCTGGGCAGCGTCCTGCTGGAGCACATCGCCGAGGTGGCGCGCGAGCGCGGGATCCGGCGGTTCGTCGCCGACGTGCTGCCGGAGAACCGCCGGATGAGCAAGGTCTTCCGCGACGTGGGCTACCGGGCCGAGCAGCGCTACGAGGACGGCGTCCTGCTGCTCACCATGGATCTTCAGCCGACCGAGACCTCCCTCGAGGTCATGGCCGCGCGCGAGCATCGCGCCGAGTCACGGTCGATCGACCGCCTGCTGTCGCCGCGTTCGGTGGCGGTGATCGGCGCCGGCCGCGAGCCGAACAGCGTCGGCCACACCGCCCTGCGCAACCTGCTGGCCGCGGAGTTCGCAGGCCCGGTGTTCCCGGTCCACCCGACGGCGGTCGCCGTCGCGGGCGTCCGGGCCTACCCGACGGTCGCCGACGTGCCCGACGACGTCGATCTCGCGGTCGTCGCCGTCCCGGCCGAACGCGTCAACGAGGTCGTCGCGCAGTGCGCCGCCAAGGGCGTCCACGGCCTCGTCGTCGTCTCCTCCGGCTTCGGCGAGGCCGGACAGGAGGGCCGCGAGCGCCAGGACCGGCTCGTACGCCTGGCGCGCGCACACGGCATGCGCGTGGTCGGGCCCAACTGCCTCGGCATCGCCAACACCGACCCTCGCGTGCTGCTGAACGCCACGCTCGCGCCGACCATGCCCGGACCCGGGCCGGTCGGGTTCTTCTCCCAGTCCGGCGCCCTGGGCATCGCGATCCTGCAATGGGCGGCCGACCGTGGCCTCGGCCTGTCGACGTTCGTCTCCGCGGGCAACCGCGCCGACGTGTCCGGCAACGACCTGATGCAGTACTGGGAGGAGGATCCGGGGACCTCGGTGATCCTGCTGTACCTCGAGTCGATCGGGAACCCGCGGAAGTTCACCCGTCTCGCCCGCCGCATCAGCCGCAGCAAGCCCATCGTCGCGGTCAAGAGCGGCCGCACCACCCAGGGCGTGCCGCTCGGCCACGCCGCGCGGGCGCTGAGCCTGCCCGACCACGCGGTCAGCGCGCTGTTCGCGCAGGCCGGGGTCGTACGCGTGGACTCCCTCGTCGAGCTGTTCGACGTGGCCCAGATCCTCGCCTACCAGCCGCGCCCGAAGGGGAACCGGATCGCGATCGTCGGCAACTCCGACTCGATCGCGCTGCTGGTCCAGGACGCCGCGACCGTCCAGGGCCTCGAGCCGCTGCCTCCGGTGGACCTCGGGCCGCAGGCGGGCCCGGCCGACTTCGAGGGCGCCCTCGAGAAGGCCTTCGCCGACGACGGCGTGGACGCGGTGGTCACCGTGTTCGCCCCGCCCGTACGCGGCGACCAGGGCCCGGACGTGGCGGCCGCGATCGTCGGCAAGGCCGAGGCCGGTACGAAGCCGGTCGTCGCGGCGTACCTGGGCGAGCGCGGGCTCCTGCACGGCACGGTGCCGTCCTACCCGGCGCCGGAGGACGCGGTACGCGCGCTCGCCTACGCCATGCGGTACGCCGCGTGGCGTCGGCGCCCGCGCGGCCGCGTACCCGACCTGCCGGGCATCGACCGCGCGTCGGCCCGCGCGCTCGTCGACGAGCTGGTCGACGTGGGAGAGCCGGCGCGGGACCGGGTCGGCGAGCTGCTCGCCTGCTACGGGATCGCGCTCGACGACGACGGCGGGGGAGACGGCACGGCCATCACGATCAGCACGGCCGAGGACACCTCGTTCGGCGCGATCGTGTCGTTCGGCCTGGCCGACGTCACGGCCGAGCTGCTCGACGACCGCGCCTACCGGCTGGCGCCGCTCACCGACGTCGAGTCGGCCGAGCTCGTACGCGCGGTGCGTGCGGCGCCGTTGCTGTTCGGCCACCGTGGCGCGCAGCCCGTCGACACGGCCGCGCTGGAGGACCTGCTGCTGCGCGCCTCACGGCTGGCCGACGACCTGCCCGAGGTGGCGCGCCTGGACCTCGACCCGGTGCTGGCCGGCCCGTCCGGCGCCGTCGTACGCTCCGCGCGCCTGCGCCTCGAACGCCCGCCGGGACGGCGTACCGACAACGCCCGGCGGCTCCGGCCCTCCTGACGCCCGGCGGCGTCCCGGGTGGGTCCGCCGCACGGATGCGGACGGGCGCGCCACGACGCCCGGTGGCGGCTCCTCGGGCCGCGGCGGCGGGCGGACTCGCTCGCCACGGACGCGAGCCGTCAGAGGCCCGGAGACGCCTCCTTGAGGCCGACTCGCCTGTTGGACACGCTCGCTATCCGGCGGCGATTCTCGGGCCGACTCGACGTACCTCGCAGCGAATCTGACGCCCGGTGGCAATTATTCGGGCTGCGGCGGCGGCACAGGGTCGGGAATCGGCGGTGTCGGACCGGGCGGCGGTTCGGGGACCGGACGCGGGCCGGGGGCGGGCGGACCTGGGGGTGGTTCGGGCGTCGGCACCGGTGGTTCGGGTGGCGGGATGGGCGGTTCGGGCGTCGGCGGATCCGGCTGCGGCGGTGGCATAGGGGGTCCCGGTGGTCGCGTCATGCCCCGATGTCTACCCGTGCGTGTGCGCATGACGCGCGGGCAGTGCAGGATGGAACCATGAGGGAAACCCGAGCGATGACTCAGGGGCTGCGCACGGCGATCGAGCGGAGCGGCTACTACCCCGCGCTCGTCGCGGATGCCGTCGAGTCGGCGCTGGGCGACGAGTCCGTGCTCGCATACGTCGTCCACCACGAGGCGACGTTCGACCCGGCGATGGAGGTCAGACGGCACGTCACCGTGCTCGTCCTGTCTCCGACACGTCTGCTCGTCTGTCACACCGACGAACACCCGCCGACCGAGGCCATGCCCCACCCACACGCCTCCACAACGACGGAGGCGGTACGCCTGGGACGGGTCCAGTCCGTGGCGGTGACGCGCGTCGTGCCCGAACCCGCCTCCTACGTCCCCGGCATCCCCCCGACCGAGGTGATGGTCACCATCGGCTGGGGCGTCATCGCCCACATCGACCTCGAACCCGCCTCGTGCGGCGACGAGTCGTGCGAGGCCGACCACGGCTACACCGGCACGCTGACCGCCGACGACCTCTCGCTGCGCGTCAGCGAGGCGGCCGACGGCGCCGACGCGGTCGAGCAGGCGTTGGCGTTCGCCCAAGCACTGTCGGAGGTCATCTCTCAGCGGGACCGATGAGGCCGCCACCGCCCGCCTACGACGACGGCTCGCTCGCGGACCTCGGCCCGGCCGTGCTGGCCGCGCTCGGTGTGCCCGGATCGTCCGGCGCACTCGAGCTTCCGGTGGCCCAGCGCGTCTGCGTGCTCCTGGTCGACGGGCTCGGCTGGGAGCTGCTGCGTGCCAACGCCGCCGAGGCGTCCTACCTCGCGGGGCTGGCCGGCCGTCCGATCGCGGCGGGGTTCCCCGCGACCACCGCCACCAGCCTCGGGTCGCTCGGCACCGGCCGTACGTCCGGCGAGCACGGCATGCTCGGCTACCAGGTCGCGATCCCGGGCGAGGGCCGCCTGATCAACTGCCTGCGCTGGGACGACCGGATCGACCCGTCGGTGTGGCAGCCCGTACCGACCGTGTACGAGCGCGCTGCCGCCGACGGCGTCGCCACCTCCTACGTGGCGCCCGGCGCGTACCGCCGCAGCGGCCTGACCCGCGCGGTGCACCGTGGCTCGGACTACCGGCCGGCCGACTCGCTCGGCCGCCTCGTCGCCGAAGCCGCGTACGCGATCCGCCAGGGCGAGCGCTCCTACGTGACCGTCTACCACGGCGACCTCGACGCAACCGGGCACGTCTGCGGCTCGGACTCACCGGCCTGGCGCTACCAGCTGGCCTTCGTCGACCTGCTGGCGCGGCGGCTGGCCGAGGTGATGCCGCCGGACGCGGCGCTCTACGTCACCGCCGACCACGGCATGGTCGATCCCGTCGCACGCGTCGACGTCGACGCGATTTCCGAGCTGCGTTCCGGCGTGGCGCTGCTGGGCGGTGAGCCGCGGGCCCGTCACGTGTACGCGGAGGACGGCGCCGACGCCGACGTACTCGCCGCCTGGCGCGAACACCTCACCGAGCGCGCCTGGGTGATGTCCCGCGACGAGGCGATCGAAGGCGGGCTCTTCGGTCCGGTCGCGGCGGCGATGGCCGTACGCATCGGGGACGTGGTCGCGGTGCCGCGCGACACCGACCTCGCGATCGTCGCGACGCACGCGGAGCCCGCGGAGTCGGCGCTCATCGGGATGCACGGCGGGCTCACATCCGCCGAACAGCGGGTTCCCCTGCTGTCGCATGCGTCGGGCGGATGAACGCCGGGATGCCTCTCGCCGACGGGCCTGTTAGCAGTCAGACTTGCGTTGTGCATCCTCTCATTGACGTACCGTCTCTGGTCCGAACGCTGCGAGGTGGCGGCGTCGTCCTGCTCGACGTCCGCTGGCGCCTCGGAGGTCCGCCGGGAGTCGAGGCGTACCGGCGCGGCCACCTGCCGGGTGCGGTCTTCGTCGACCTTGATCACGACCTCGCGGCGCCACCCGGACCCGAGGGCAGACACCCCCTGCCGGACCGCCGGACGTTCCAGGACGCCATGCGGAGCGCCGGAGTGGGCCAGGAGAGCCTCGTCGTGGTCTACGACGACGCCGACGCGACGGCCGCGGCGCGCGCCTGGTGGACACTTCGCTACTTCGGACACGAGAGAGTGCGCGTCCTCGACGGCGGCTACCACGCCTGGGTCGAGGCGGGCCGCCCCGTCACCACCGAACGCCCCCCGGTCGCCCCGGGTGACTTCGCGGCCATGCCCGGCCGGCTGCCCGTCCTCGACGCCGACGGCACCGCCGCCATCGCCAAGGGCGGCATCCTGCTCGACGCACGCGCGCCCGAGCGCTACCGCGGAGAGATCGAACCCATCGACCCGGTCGCCGGTCACATCCCCGGCGCCATCAGCGCTCCCACCGCCGGCAACGTCGGCGTCGACGGCCGCTTCCTCCCACCCGACCTGCTGCGCGAGCGCTTCGCAGGCCTCGGAGCGACCGACGCCGCCGAGGTGGGCGCGTACTGCGGGTCCGGCGTCACCGCGGCACACGAGATCCTCGCGCTGACCATCGCGGGAGTCCCGGCCGCCCTGTACGCCGGCTCGTGGTCGAATTGGATCGCCGACGGCAGCCGCCCGGTGGCGACCGGCGCCTGACACCTGCTGACCGGGCCGCCCTGGAACGTGGGCGGCCCGCTCACACCGGCGGCAGCCGCCGGCGTCCCACGAAGCCCAGCTCGCTGCGGTGGTACCAGCCGAGCTCGGACTCACCCTCCAGCAGGCACAGCCGCACGGACTGCTGCCGGATGTAGGCGGGGAAGTCGACCAGCACCGGAGCGATGCCCTTCACCTCGATGCCCTGAATCGTGAACCACCCCAGCGCCTCATCGATCCGCGCCTCGTACGCCTTCAGCTCCGGCCGCCCGCCCAAGTGGGAACCGGCCCCGGTGTCCAGCGCCTGGGACAGCTCGGCGAAGTTCGCCCGCGCGGCGACGATCGCGTCGATACGCGCGAGCACCTCGGGCAGCAGCGCACGCGCCTCTGCGAGAGTGAAGATCCGATCGGCCACGCCCGTACGCTATCGGGCGGCGCGGCGTCCCATCGAAAGGGCGTGTCCGACAGGTCCTAAGGGATGCGCAACTCAGGCCTCGACCGGTCCGTGCACGCGGCAACCCGGCTCTTCGCCGTTGACCGGGTTGCCCACGTGGCCGACGGTCGGCGCTCGCTCAGCCTTCCTCGTCGCGTTCTTCCTCGTCCCCGCGCCGACGGCGCGCTCTTTCGGCGATCCCGCTGGAGAGCTTGCCCTTTACCGAGCCGGCCCGGTCGAGGGTCTCGTTGCCGCGCCTTCTGGCGACATCGACGCCCTTCGCTCCCGTCTCGAGCGCCTTGTCCCTCGCCTCCGCGGCCGCGTCCACCCATCGCCTCGCCTCCGATGACCGGAGACCAGACTCAATCCCGAGCCGCCGGTGGAAGTCATGGACGCCGGCCGCGACATGGTTGCTCGACTGGACCACGGCCGGGGACTTGGTCCGGTGCAGCAGCACCTTCGCGTTGGCCATGCCGGCGGCCGCGTTCATCAGGGCCACCAGACGCTCGGTGTTCCGCGAGATGTGTTCCAGCCGGTCCTGCCGGGCGGCCTTCAGCCCGAGGCGATGCCCGTCCAGCTCCTCCGGAGACGCGTCCAGCACCCGGTCGAGTTCGAGCACGGCGATCGCGTCCTGCAGTTGGAAGCAGCGAGCCAGAACAGCGAGCCACTCCCGAACCGTGGACTCGGCTTCCTTGGCCGTCGTGGCGAGATCACCGATGCTGGTCTTGCGCTCCATCTTCTCCGCGAGCGCGTCGAGTCGACGCAATGCGTACGCCTGGGTTTCAGCGACCGTCGCCGGTGCGCCCTGCACCTTCGACCACGTGACCTCGTCGACCCTGCCCGCCTTCTCCCGGACGGTCATGGCCTCCTCGATGACGAAGCCCATTCCGATCATGCGGGCTAACACAGCGTCCTTCTGGGCGCGCAGGATGTCGTCGACCTTCTCGTCGATCGTGGCGAGATAGTCGGTGATCTCGTCCATGGTCTGTTGCATCGCGACCTGCGCCATGATCCCCGCAGCACCAGCAAGAATCGCCGGGTTGGTCAGAAACGATCGGGGCCCCTTCACGAATTCGACGAACCCCCTGACCTGGCCCTTGTGCCCCTTCACCACGCCCGTACTGAGACCCGTCTTGGAGCTTTCCCTCAGCCCGTACTTCTTGGCGAGCTGCGCCGATTCCCGAGTCAGCTTCACCCAGCGACCGGAGTTGGCGGCGATCTCCGAACCTGCCTGCGCGACCACGGCCCCGGTACCGACGACGGACTTGAGCCGTCGCAGTCCGAGGTCCTTCGACGACAGTCCCTCCGAGACGAGAAAGCGTTCGACATCCGTCGCATCCCCGATGACCGCCAGTCCATCACCGTCACTGATCAGCTGAATCTCGTTGTCCATCGCCCGCTCCTGAAATGGCTTCTTGCAGTTGAAGTGCGCGTGGCGATCGCCGGGCGGGGTGATGGAATTCCGGCCTACACGCCTAGGCATCGTAATTGAAACTGCTACTACTGGTGAGTTACCGGCTAGGTGCCGGCGCCGAAGCAGACGAATCCCAGGGCTCCCTGGGGACGAGGTGTCTCGGCGAGGGCCTCGGCCGGTGTGCGTCCCGCTGTGAGGCGGGCGTGGAAGCCGGTCATCAGGTCGCGGGCCGCCGCGTCGCCGACCGGGGTGACGCAGGCGATGACCGTGGCGGTGCCGTAGGAGAGCGCGGCGGTGACCAGGCCCATGACGGATTCGCCCGCGCGGACGTCGGAGCGGCCCGCGTCGCAGGCTGACAGGATCATGAGGCGGGGCGGGCGGCGCAGGTGTTCGAGGTCGTAGGTGATGAGCGGGCCGTCGGCCAGGCGGATGCTGGAGAACAGCGCGTTGCCCGAACGGTACGTCCCGTGCGCGGCGATGTGGGCGGTGGCGGCGCCGTCGAGCGCGGCGTGTGCGGCGTCCGCCGTCGCGGCGCGGCCGGTGAGGACCAGCGCGCCGGGGTGGTGGGCGCGTACGGCCCGCACCTCCTCGCCCGCGTGGGCGAGGCCGGGGCCGGCGACCACGGCGACGTGCCCGGACGAGGGCGGTACGCGCGACGCGCGCAGCCAGCCCGAGGCCGACGGCGCGACGGTCAGCGGGCGGCCCTTCAGCGACGGCAGCGCCGGCCAGGGCAGGCCGTGCAGCGCCCCGGCGGGGGCGAGCACCAGCGGGCGCTCGCCGAGCCGCAGCGGGCCGAGCAGCCGGGCGTCGAGCCGGCCGGCCGCGCACGCCAGGACGTCGCGGGCCGACGCGTCTCCGGCGGCGAGTCGAGACACCGCGAAGCGCAGCAGCAGGACGTCGTGACGGGCCCGCGCGTACGGGCCGAGCGACCGGCGGCGGCAGCGCCCGTCCGCGACGGTCACCGCCAGCAGGTCGTCGCCGACGCGGATGAGCTCGGCGAACACCCGGTCGCCCAGCGCCGACGCCAGGTCCGGTACGAGCCGCCCCCAGCCGCGTACCGCGTCGCGACGGGACGCCAGCCCGCGCGTGCGGGTGCGGACGGCGTCCTCCAGCCGCGTCTGCGCGGTGGTGCGCGCGGGCCGGTCCGGCACCTCGGCGCTGACCCGGCGCAGTTCCGCGAGCAGGCCCGCCAGCCGCCGGTCATGCGGCGGGCGTACGGTCGGCGGCCGGTCGGCGATGGCGCGTGCGCGTTCGGCGGCGACGAGCAGCGCACGAGGGCCGGTCGCGAGCCGGAGGCCGAGCTCGGCCAGCTCGGTGGCCCAGCCGGCGGCACGGCCGCGTAACTCGGCGGCGCCGAGCGCGGCGGCGTGTTCGTCGACCGCGCGCAGCCCGGCGCGTACGGCCGCGGCGGCGCCGCCACGGTCGCCGCCGGAGAGCCGCAGCAGCGCGGTCGCGTGCCAGGCCGCGACCCGGCCGCCGACCGTACCTCCGCCGGACAGGACGCCGCCGAGCAGGCGTGCGGCGTGCGCGCGGTCGCCCTGGCCGAGGGCGACGAGCCCGGCGAGCGTACGCGCGTCGGCGGCGGCGGACGCGAACCCGGCGCGCTCCAGCCGCGAGGCCGTGCACGCGGCCTCGGACACCAGCGCCGCCGAACGCTCGCCGTACGCCCACCGGGCCCGCAGCCCGACCTGCTCGGCGAGCAGCGCGAACCCGACGCGCTCGCCGAACGCCGCACGCGCACGCGCCGCCGTGTCCGCGGCGGCGCGCGGATCGCCGTCGTCCAGCTCGGCGTGGGCGAGCAGCAGCAGCGCGTCCGCGGTGTCGCAGCGGTAGCCGTCGCCGAGGTCGGCCAGCGTACGGGTCAGGAGCTCGCGGGCCTCGCCCGGCAGCCGGGCGACGATGAGCGCCTCGGCGCGGTCGAGCCGGAGCTGGCAGAGCCGCTCACCGACGCCGGCCACCTCGGGCTCGACCTCGTCGAAGAGCGCGAGCGCGCGCGGCAGGTCGCCGCGGCGCAGCGCGACCACGGCCAGGTTGTGCCGGGCGATCGCCGCCTGGTGCCGCAGCCCGGCGCGTTCGGCCACCGCGAGCGCGGAGCGCAGATCCGACTCGCCGCGCCCGAGCTTGCCCGCGTACGCCTTGGCCAGGCCGGTGTTGACCAGCAGGCCGGCGAGGACCTCCGGGTCCGTGCAGGTGCGGGCGATCCGGGCGACCTCGCCGACGCGGCCGCTGCGGGCCAGCGCGCAGGCGCGGTTCGCCAGCAGCCGGTCGGCGTCCGCGCCGGTGAGCACCGGCGCCGCGTCGTCGGCCGCGGCCAGTGCGGCGTCGATGTCACCGCGCGCGGTGAGCAGGCCGACGAGGTTCATCTTGACCTGCGCGGCGGCGTAGGCGAGCCCTTCGGACTCGGCGATCCGCAGCGCCTCGCCGAGGTGCGCCAGGCCCTCGCCGAGGCGCCCGAGCTCCTTGCAGGCCAGGCCGAGCGTGCGCAGCGCCGAGACGCGAGCCGCGGGCGGGCCGCAGGACGCCATCGGCGCGGCGGACGCGTACGCCCGCCGTGGGTCGACCGCGATCACACCCGGATCCAGCTCGTCACGACCGAGGTCGCGTCGCCGAACCGGAACAGCAGGCTGACCGGCCCGGCGGGCACGCCGAACAGGGCGAACGCCCCGGACTCATCGGTACGCGCGCTGCACTCGCCGGCGGGGGAGCGCAGCACCACGTCGGCGGCCGACGGTGGCGACAGCCGGCCGACGATCTCCCGGCCGCACACCTCGATCTCCACGCCGACCCGTGGGGCGGAGAAGGTCAGCCGCCGTGCGCCGCCTCCGCGTACGCCGGTTGGGGCGCCGTCGGTCTCGGCGCCGAGGGAGGCGAGCGTGGCGTCGGGCTCGTACCAGCGGAACGCCTCGTGGCCGAGCCTCAGCAGGTGCTCGGGTACCGGGGGGAACTCCTCGCGCAGCCGGTCGGCGAGGTCGTCGTCGTTCACGTCAGCAGCCCGTCGAGGCGGCGGCGCAGATGGGTGAGGCAGCGGGCGCGCGTCGGCCCGAGGCTGCCGATGGGGACGCCGAGCGCCGCCGAGATCTCCGAGTAGCTGAGGTGAGGAGCGGTGATGAACAGCTCCAGCAGGCTGCGGCAGCGCGGCGGCACCGCGTCCAGCGCCGCGCCCACCGAGCTCGCCAGGTCGCGGCCGAAGACCACGTGGTGCGGGCCCGTCACCGACGGCTCGCGGCCGGGCAGGGGCCGCTCGCGGCCGATCCGGCGCAGCGCGGCCAGGCTCTCGTGGCGCGCGGTGACCGCGAGCCACGCGCCGGCGCACGCCGGGTCGCGCAGGAGGGGTAGCCGCTCGACCATCTTCAGCCAGGTCGCCTGCACCACGTCGTCCAGGTCCGCGCCGCTCAGCCCGTACGAACGCGCGATCGCGCACAGCAGCCGTGAGTAGCGGTCGACGATCGCGTGCCAGGCCGCCGGGTCGCCCTGCCCCGCGCGGATCACGAGGTCTCCGGTGGGTTCGTAGGTCACAGGGCGGGATATTAGCGCAGCGTGACCATATGTTGACCTAAAGTGATCGATGAATGGCGGAAACCGCGTACAGGTGGGGCTCCGCGCTGTCCGCGATGCCCATGATCTCCTTGATGTGCTCGCGTACGGCGGGCCGCTGCTGCATGTCCTGGAAGTCCCGCTCGCTCGCCCATTGGGCGTAGTTGACGACCCGGACGCCGTCGGTGGAGGCGTGGAGGTTCGCGGACACGAAGCCGGGCAGGCCGGTGAAGACCTCGCGGGTCGCGCGGTCCAGCGCCTCGACCAGCTCGGTCTGGCGCTCGGGCGCGACGGTGAAGACGTTGATCAGCGTGACCACGGGTGCGTCGACGTCGATCGTCGTTGTGGGGTGCGGCATCTCTGCTCCTCTTCTCGATATTAGGATGCTAATAAGCACGCTAACATAGGCTCATGCCCTCGCATGTAGACCCTCAGCGGATCATGGGGTTCGCGCTGAAACGGCTCCAGCAGGCCCTGCGGTCACGGATGGACGAGGGCCTCGCGGAGTTCGGCCTGACCGCACCCCAGTACGCGGTGCTCGCGCTGCTGGCGGAGCGCCCGGGGATCTCCAACGCCGAGCTCGCGCGCCGGTCGTTCGTCGCCCCGCCGACGATGATCCGCATCGTGACGACCCTGGCCGAGGCGGGCCTGCTCGTACGCGCCGTACGGCCCGCCGAGGGCCGCGCCCGGAGCACCGAGCTGACCGGCGAGGGCCGCGCCCGGCTGGTCGCAGCGTCCGCGCACGTCCAGGGGCTCGAGGACGCCCTCGCCGGCCACGCGGCGCCCGGCGAGGCCGAGATCATTCTCGGCTGGCTGAACGCCTGCGCCGACGACCTCGAACACGGCTGACGGTCACTCCAGCCGTACGCCGAGGTCGGGCAGGGCGGGGCCGCGCGCCGGGTCGAGGATCCGCCCGGCGGCCTCCGGTGCCGTCAGGTCCTCCGCGGAGGCCAGCGCCGCGATCCGCCCGGCCACCGCCGGGGCGGCGAACGACGTGCCGCTCCATGTCGCGTACCCGCGGAAGTCGTCCGGGTCGACGCCGTTCACGGGCGGCCACGGGCCGTCGAAGCGTACGAAACAGCTCGTGACGTTCACGCCCGGCGCGCAGGCGTCCACCCACCAGCCGAAGTTGGAGAACCACGCGCGGTCCGCACCGTCGAGCGCGGCCACCGCGATCACGTGCTTCAGCGCGGCGGGCCAGAACGGCCGGTCGCTCGCCTGGTTGCCCGCGCAGGCCACCACGACCGTACGCCGGCCGAGCGCGGCGATGGCACCTGCGACGAGGGGGGAGGGGCGGTCGTCGAACGTGTGGCAGCCGAAGGACAGGTTCACGACGTCGGCCCGTCCCCACTCCGCCAGCCAGGCCAGCGCCCGCACGACGTCGAGGTCGTCACCGACGCCGTCGCCGCCGATCACGCGTTTCGCGCGGAGCCGGGCGTTCGGTGCGTGCCGCAGCAGCACGCCGGCGATGAACGTCCCGTGCCCGGCCTGGGCGTCGAGCGCGTGGTCGGCGTCGGCGTCGAGGACCTCGGTGACCTCCTCGCGCTGCCCGGAGTACCAGTCCGCCGCGGCGTACCAGGGGTGTGGCGACAGCCCGGTGTCGAGCACGGCGACGGTCACGTCCCGCCGCCCGGCCGCCGCGGACGGCGCGGCCTGCGGCGCGGCCGGCCGCGGCGACCCGGACGGGCCGGTCCACCACATCGGCTGGCCGTGCACCAGGTGGTTGGGCGCGACCGCCAGCCTCCGGTGCCCGGTGTCGCCGCCGAGCAGCGTGACCAGATCGCAGACGTCGACCCTGGCCGGCGCGCGCAGCCGTACCCGGCACGCGCCCGGACCGTCCTCGCGTGAGTCGAGCCACCGGCGCGCCAGGTCCTCCACGGCGGGCAGGTCGCGGCCGGCGACGAGGATCTGGTCGCGGCGCACCAGGGTGGGCCGTCCGGGCAGGTGCTCGGCCACGACCGCGTCGGGGTGGCGGGCGAGCGTGCGGTCGAGCCGGTCGTTCATGCGACACCCCTCAAGGTAACGGAACGTAAAAGCGCGAGTACGCAGTGTGCCCGAAGGGTGCGGTTCCGCACCAGGCTTGCCGTACGCGAGATGCGCGATCACTCTGGATGGATGAGCGTGTCGGCGGACCCACTCAAGGCCGGTGGGCGGCTCTTCGCGGAGCGCGACGTCCGACGCCAGGCCTCCGTGTGGGCCCCGCGCGTCGCGGCCCTCGCCGCGGGTGTGCCGCCGGTCCTGGCGTTCCCGCGCCCCGGGCTGGACCTGCTGGCCTGGGTGGCGCTCGTCCCGGCGCTCCTGCTGATCCGGTACGCGCGGAACGGCCGTGAGGCGGCGATCCGCGGCTGGTGGTTCGGCGCCGGCTTCCTGGGCTGCGCGCTGTACTGGCTGATCCCCGACCTCGGGCCCGGGCTGCCCCTGCTCGCGGTGGTGGCGGGCGGGCTGTGGGCGCCGTGGGGCCACCTCGTCTGGGCGTGCTCGCGCACGGGACGGCTCCTCATGACGGTCGCGGCCGTCGCGAGCGGCTGGGTGACGATCGAGTGGGTGCGCTCGTGGCGCGCGCTGGGCGGGCCGTGGGCGCTCTACGGCGCGACGCAGTGGCGCCATCCCGCCGTGCTCGGCCTGGCCTCGCTCGGCGGGATCTGGCTGGTGGGCTTCGCTCTGGTCGCGGTGAACACCGCGGTGGCGATGGCGGTCACCGCGCGCTCGCGGTCCAAGGTCGCGGCGGCGCTGTTGCTCGCCGCGCTCGTCGCGCTGTCCGGGCCTGCCGTGCACCGCTCGTGGACCGCGCCCGCAGGAAGGCCGCTGACCGTCGCCCTCGTGCAGCCGGGCGTCGTCGACGGGACCGGCCCGAGGTTCGACCTGGGGGAGCGGATCACCAGTGGGCTGCCGCGCGCCGACCTCTTCGTGTGGGGCGAGAACAGCGTGGGCTTCGACCTCGCCCGGCGGCCGGATCTGGTCGCGCGGCTGGCCTCGCTCGCACGTACGCACGGCACGCTGCTGGTCAACGAGGACGCGCGCGACGCCTCGGGGCGCATCTCCAAGAGCGCGGTGCTGATCGGGCCGGGCGGCATACGCGGCCGTTACGTCAAGACCCGGCTTGTGCCGTTCGGCGAGTACATCCCGCTGCGTCACGCCCTCGGCTGGCTCACCCGCGTCAGCGCGGCGGCCAGGGAGGACCGTGTGCCCGGCACCGGCATCGTCACGATGCGCGCGGGCGACACCGCCTTCGGACCGTTGATCTGCTTCGAGTCGGCCTTCCCCGACCTCGGGCGCGCGGTCGTCTCCCGTGGCGCCGGCCTGCTGGTGTACGAGTCGGCGACGTCGTCGTTCCAGGACAGCTGGGCGCCGCCGCAGCACGCCGCGCTCGGCGCCGTACGCGCGGCCGAGACCGGACGGCCGGTCGTGCAGGCCGCGCTCACCGGCGTCTCGGCGGCCTTCGACGACCAGGGCCGCCGGCTCGCCTGGTTCGACACGAACCGTCGCGGCGCGGTCACGGTACGGGTCACGCCCGGCCGAGGCCGTACGCCCTACGACCGGTTCGGGGACTACGTCGCCTGGCTGTCCGTCGCGGTGGCGGTCGTCTCCGGCTACGGGGTGGTTCGTGCCGCCCGCGCCCGGCGGTCCGGCGGGTGAACTGCGGGTGCACATGGCCCTTGACAGTGGATCCGGGCTGGTGCGAGTGATGTGGATGAGGCACAATGACCGAGCGGTCATCTGTCTTGTGGGACGCGAGGACGTTGGGGAAGACGAACCTCGCAACGCTCCCAGGAGGTCCGGTGTCCGCACGTGGCGTTTTCTACGTCCACTCAGCGCCACCTGCGCTGTGCCCGCACATTGAGTGGGCCGCGGCAGGTGTTCTCGGTGTGCCCGTCTCGTTGCCGTGGAGCGATCAGCCCGCGGCTCCCGGCACGATGCGCACCGAGCTGTGCTGGGAAGGACGTCCCGGCACAGCGGCCGGCATCGTGTCGGCGCTGCGCGACTGGCGCCTGCTGCGGTTCGAGGCGACCGAGGACGCGACGCCCGGCTGCGACGGCGTCCGCTACAGCGTGACGCCCTCTCTCGGCGCGTTCGCCGCTGTCATCGGCGCCAACGGTGACGTGCACGTCCCCGAAGACCGGCTGCGTACCGCCATGGCCAACGCCCTGGCCGGCCGGTCCACGTTCGAGCACGAGGTCGACCGGCTGCTCGGCAAGCCATGGGACGACGAGCTCGAGCCCTTCCGGCGCGCCGGCGACGGCGCTCCGGTCCGCTGGCTCCACGCGGCGGGCTGACCCACCACGCGCGCGACGGACCCCGCCTCCGGGGTCCTCCGGCGCGGCGACCGCGCGCCCAAGACAAAACCCGAACGCCCCGTTCAGGCCAGGCCTGAACGGGGCGTGCCGTTTCCGTACCCCCGGTTACAAGGGGATGTTCCCGTGAGAGCCGCGTGCCGGCGTCGCCTCGGCGATGGCCAGGGCGACGGCGTGCCGGGTCTTGGCAGGGTCGATGACCTCGTCGATGACGCCCAGGTCCTGGGCGCGCTGGAGGCCACCGGTGATCTTCTCGTGCTCGGCCGCGAGCTGCTCCTCCAGCGCGTGCCGCTCCTCCTCGGGAACGGCGGCGAGCTTGCGCCGGTGCAGGACTCGCACGGCCGCGACCGCGCCCATCACCGCGATCTCGGCGGTCGGCCAGGCGAACACCCTGGTCGCGCCGAGCGAACGGGAGTTCATCGCGATGTACGCGCCGCCGTAGAGCTTGCGGGTCACGACCGTCACCCGGGGCACGACCGCCTCGGCGAACGCGTGCAGCAGCTTCGCGCCGCGGCGTACGACGCCGTCGTGCTCCTGGCCGACGCCCGGCAGGTAGCCGGGGACGTCCACGATGACGATGAGGGGCACCCCGAACGCGTCGCACATCCGCACGAACCGCGCGGCCTTCTCCGCCGACGTGGAGTCGAGGCAGCCGCCCAGACGCATCGGGTTGTTGGCGATGACGCCCACGGTGCGGCCGCCGAGACGGCCGAGGGTCGTGGTGATGTTCGGCGCCCACTTGGGGTGCAGCTCGATGGCCTCGCTCGGGTCGTCGAGCATCCCGTTGACGATCGGGCGGACGTTGTAGGCCCGGCGCGGGTTGTCGGGCAGCACACCGCCGAGGTCGACGTCGTCGACCAGCTCGGTGCGCATCCGGCCCTGGTGGCCGAGCAGCGACGCCACCCGGCGGGCCTTGACCATCGCCTCGGTGTCGGTCGCGGCGACGACGTGGACGACACCGCTGCGCTTGCTGTGCGGCTCGGGGCCGCCCAGCGCCGCCATGTCGACCTCCTCGCCGGTGACCGAACGCACGACGTCCGGCCCGGTGACGAAGATCCGGCCGCCCTCGGAAAGGATGACGATGTCGGTCAGTGCCGGTCCGTACGCGGCGCCACCGGCGGCGGGGCCGAGCACGACGGAGATCTGCGGGATCATGCCGGAGGCCCGGGTCATGGACGCGAAGATCCGGCCGACCCCGTGCAGCGACTCGACGCCCTCGGCGAGCCGTGCGCCACCGGAGTGCCACAGACCGATGATCGGCAGCCGCTCGCGTACAGCGTGGTCGTAGGCGTGCACGATGGCCTCGCAGCCGTCGGAGCCCATGGCACCGCCCTGGACGCGCGGATCACTGGCGAACGCCACGACCGGCATGCCCTCGATCCGGCCGACGCTCGCGAGCGCGCCACTGGTGTCCTCCTCGGTGAGGAGTCTCAGGGACCCCTCGTCGAAGAGGGACTCCAGGCGAACCCGAGGGTCCCGCTCGTCACGCGTGGCCTCTCCGGACGACAGTTCCTCTGCCGCGGAAGCGGTGGTACGACTGTCGACAACGGTCACGACTCATGCCTCCTAAAGGCGACGCACACGTTGTGGCCACCGAAGCCGAACGAGTTGTTCATGGCCGCCGCCGGACCGCTCGGCAGCTTGCGGGGCTCGCCCCGCGCGATGTCGAGATCGACGCCGTCGTCGAGGTCGTCGACGTTGATGGTCGGCGGGACGACGCCCTCCTGGAGGGCGAGCAGGGTCGCGATCGACTCCACCGCGCCCGTGCCCCCGAGCAGGTGCCCGGTCATGGACTTGGTACTGGTCACGATGATCTGCCCCGCGGACTCGCCGAACGCCTGCTTGATCGCGTTGATCTCGCCCATGTCGCCGATCGGGGTCGAGGTGCCGTGCGCGTTGATGTGCACGATGTCCGACGGCTGCAGATCGGCGTCGGCCAGCGCCCGGCCCATCGCCTTGGCCATGCCCTCGGGTTTGTTCTGCACGATGTCGCTCGCGTCGGCGGAGTAGCCCACGCCTGCGGCGATGCCGTAGATCCGGGCGCCACGCGCCTTCGCGTGCTCCTCGGACTCGAGGATGACGATGCCGGAGCCCTCGCCGAGCACGAAACCGTCGCGGTTCTTGTCGTAGGGCCGCGACGCGCGCTCGGGCTCGTCGTTGCGGGTCGACATGGCGCGCATCGAGGAGAAGGCGGCGATGTTCAGCTGGTGGATCGCCGCCTCGGCGCCACCGGCGATGACGACGTCGGCCCGGCCGGAACGGATCATCTCGATGCCGTAGCCGATGGCCTCCGCACTGGACGCGCAGGCGCTCGCCAGGGCGTGTGCGCCCGCACGCGCCCCGAACTCGATGCTGACCCAGCCGGCCGCGCCGTTGGGCATGAGCATCGGCACGGCGAACGGCGAGACGCGCTTCCAGCCCTTCTCGCGCAACGTGTCGTAGTTGTCGAGAGTGGTGATGATGCCGCCGATGCCGCTGGAGACCACGGCCCCCAGCCGCTCACCGTCGACCCGGAACCCGTCCTGCGCGCCGGCTTCGCTCTCGCCTTCACCGATGGCGAAGCCGGCGTCACGCCATGCCTCGTGCGCTGCGATCAGTGCGAACTGCTCGCAGCGGTCGAGCCGGCGCAGGCGGTGCCTGGGCAGGATCTCGGAGGGTTCGACCGCGATGGTCGCGGCGATCCGCACCGGGAGGTCCTTCGCCCAGTCCGCCTCGATCGGCTTGACACCCGAGCGGCCCGCGAGCAGAGCGGACCAGGTGGACGCCACGTCGCCGCCGAGCGGCGTGGTCGCGCCCAGTCCGGTCACGACGACGGAGGTAGTCATATGGTCACGCTCTCTCTCGTGCCGGTGGGGATTCAGGCCGAAACGCCGTTGCCCTGCACGTAGACGACGACGTCTTTGACGGTCTTGAGGTTCTTCAGCTGGTCGTCGGGGATCTCGACGCCGAACTTGTCCTGGGCGGCGACGGCGATCTCGACCATCGACAGCGAGTCGATGTCGAGGTCGTCGACGAAGGACTTCTCCAGGGAGACCTGGTTGGACGGAACGCCCGCGATGTCCTCGATGATCTCGCCAATGCCGGTGAGAATGTCCTGCTCGGCCATAGCTGCCATGTGTAATAACTCCCTGTGTTGTTTCCGTGATTTCTTGCGAGAAAGTACTGCGGAGACCCGTGGTTACGGGATCTCGATCACCTGCGCGGCGTAGGTCATGCCCGCGCCGAAGCCGATCAGCAGAGCCGGCGCCCCGGACGGAACGTCACCCCGCTCGATGAGGCGGGACAACGCCAGCGGGATCGACGCGGCGGAGGTGTTGCCGGCGTTCACGATGTCGTCGGCGACGATCGCGTTGACCGCGTTGAGCTTACGGGCGATCGCCTCGATGATGCGCAGGTTGGCCTGGTGCGGGATGAACGCCGCCAGCTCCGACGGGTCGATGCCGGCGCGGGCGCACGCCTCCTTGGCCACCGGGTGGAGCGCGGTGGTGGCCCAGCGGAAGACGCTCTGGCCCTCCTGGTAGAGGTAGCCGTTCCGGTCCGTGATGGAGATCTTTTCGGACTGGTCGCCCGCGCTGCCCCACACGACGGGGCCGATGCCGGCCTCCTCGGACGGGCCGAGGATCGCGGCGCCCGCGCCGTCGGCGAAGATGATGCAGGTGGCGCGGTCGGTCCAGTCGACCCACTGCGACAGCTTCTCCGAGCCGACCACGAGGACGTTGCGCGCCGAGCCGGCGCGGATCGCGTCGGAGGCGTTGGACAGCGCGTAGCAGAAGCCCGCGCAGGCCGCGTTGACGTCGTAGGCTCCCGGCGACTTGATGCCGAGCCGGTCGGCCACCCGCGCCGACGCGTTGGGGATCTGCGCCTCCTGCGTGCAGGTGGCGACGATGACCAGGTCGATGTCGTCGGGGGACAGGCCGCTGTGCGCGAGCGCCTTTCCGCCGGCCTGGACGGCCATGTCGACGACCGTCTCCTCCGGCCCGGCGATCCGGCGCTGCTTGATGCCGACCCGGCTCTGGATCCACGCGTCGTTGGTGTCGACGGTACGGGCGATGTCGTCGTTGGTGACGACGTTGGTCGGCTGGTAGTGGCCGAAGGCGAGAATGCGCGCCCCAGGGGCGCCGGTACGGAGCTGGAAAGGCGTCACGCGTTCTCCAAGTTGTCTTCGCTGGGGCGCGTCGCCTGGGCGGCCAGGGCCCGCGCCTTCCCGAGGTCGTCCGGCGTCTTGAGCGCGACGACCTCGACGCCCGGCAGCGCCCTGCGGGCGATGCCGGCGAGGGTGCCCGCCGGGGGGAGCTCGATGATCGCCGTGACGCCGCGGTCGGCCATGGTGCGCATGCACTCGTCCCAGCGGACCGGCCGGCTGACCTGCTCGGCGAGCCGGGACAGGAACTCGGTGCCGTCGTCCACGGCGGCGCCGTCACGGTTGGACAGGATCGGGATGGTCGGGTCGGAGACAGGCATGCCCGGAGTGATGCGCCGCAGCACATCGGCGGCGGGTGCCATGTGTTCGGTGTGGAACGCGCCCGCGACCTTCAGCGAGCGAAGACGCGCGCCGGCCGGCGGGGCGTCCGCCAGCGCGGCAAGCTGCTCCATCGTGCCGGCCGCGACCACCTGACCGGCTCCGTTGACGTTCGCGGGGGTGAGGCCCTGCTTGTCGAGCGCTGCGAGGACCTCGTCGGCGTCGCCGCCGAGCACGGCGGTCATGCCGGTCTCGGTGACCTTGGCGGCCTCGGCCATGGCCCGGCCGCGCTCACGTACGAGGATCAGTGCGGCCTCGGGGGTCACGATCCCCGAGATGGCTGCGGCGGCGAGCTCGCCGACGCTGTGCCCGGCGGTCAGGTCCGGCGTGAGTCCCAGCGCCTCGTAGGCGGCGAGCGCCGCGCTGACCAGCAGCGGCTGCGCGACGGCGGTGTCGCGGATCTCATCGGCGTCGGCCGTGGTCCCGTAACGGACCAGGTCGAGCCCGGTGACGGCGGACCACCAGGTGAGGCGGTCGGCCATTCCAGGCATCTCAAGCCAGGTGTTGAGGAATCCCGGGGTCTGGGCGCCCTGACCGGGCGCGGCGATGACGAGCACGCATCCAACACTGCACTGTAGGACTCCACCATGTTCATGCGGTGACGTACGAACTTCTGGCGGCGAGCCTTGTGCAACTCCTACAAGTTGGGACGTGCAGCGAAACGCCCGAGCACGAGAGCGATGCGCAAGGTGAACGCGGCGCGGCCGTCCGCAGGGACATAGCCGGTCAACTCGGTCACTCGACGCAGACGGTAACGCACCGTATTGGGATGGACAAAGAGGAGTCTTGCGGTCGCCTCCAGGGACGAGCCCTGCTCGAGGTAGGTCGTCAGCGTGTCGAGCAGCGGCGCGCCCGCCGCGCGCAGGGGGTCATAGACCTCCTCCACCAGGTACGCGCGGGCGTCCTGGTCGCCGTCGAGAGCGCGTTCGGCCAGCAGCTCACCCGCGAGCACCGGCCGCGGCGCGTCCGGCCAGCCGGCCACCGCATGGAGGCCCGCGAGCGCGGCGCGCGCCGACATCGTGGCCGCGTACAGGTCCTCGACCCGCGGGCCGACCACGACCGCGCCGGGCCCGAACTTGGAGGTGAACGGCTTGGCCGCGGCGATCGGGTCGTCGTCGACACCGCCGACGATCACGACGAGCCGGCTGCCCTGCACCCCAGCGAGCACATCGACGCGCGCACGCCGCGAGGCGATGCGGATGTCGTCGATGATGGCCTCCGGCTCGTCCTCCGGCGTGTGCCCGGCCATCACGGCGACCGACGTCGACGCCCAGCCGAGCGCCGCCGCCCACGAGTGCAGCGACTCGTCCACCTCGCCGCGCAGCAGGGCGTCCACGATCAGCGCCTCGAGCCGCGCGTCCCACGCGCCACGCGTCTCGGCGGCGCGCGCGTACACCTGGGCTGCGCCGAAGGCCACCTCACGGGTGTAGCGCAGGATCGCCTCGCGCAGTTGCGTCTCTCCGCCCGGCACGGCGAGCTGATTCACCTGCGCCTCGACCACGTCGATGACCACGCGGACGATCTCGACCGTCTGCTGGAGGCGTACGGCGCGCATCAGCTCGCGCGGTGCGGTGCCGAACACCTCGCCCGCGATGGCCGGCCGGATCTTCTCCTCGTGCTTGAACCACTCGACGAACCCCGCGATGCCGGCCTGGGCGACGAGCCCGACCCAGGAGCGGTACTCGGCCGACATGGCGCGAAACCACGGCAGGCGTTCTTCCATGCTCGCGGTCGCGGCGGTGCCGAGGCTGCCCATGGCCTGCTCGAGCCGCTCGGTGGTCTGTTCGCGGATCTCGCGGTCTTTCTTCACACGACCACCCTCCCATTGCCACTCCGTGACAGGGCGTGCGGGCGGCCACCCACCGCGTGTCCGCGAGGTCAGGCGGAGACCGCGCCGGCGCGGCCGAGGGCGATCAGGGCGAGGTTGCGCAGAGAGACGCCGCCCGGCCGTAGGTAGTCGCTGTGGCCGCCGTCGCCGGTCGCGAAGTGGTGCGCGCCGTAGCCGGGGGCGACCGGGTCCGCGCCGAAGCCGACGCCCATGACCCGGACCTTCGGTACGTACCGCATCCAGTCGCCGGAGGCGCGGCCCGCCCACAGGCGCGCGGAGGTGTGCAGCGCCGCGGCCGACGGGACGGTCAGCCCCGGGCTGCCGAACACCGCGATGTCGGTGGCGTCCAGGTCCCCGGCCGCACGCCCGCACACCACCGTGCCGTAGCTGTGGCACAGCAGGCCGACCCGCGCGCCGTGCGCGGTCAGGGCGGAGACGAGCGGCCGCAGGGCGCGGGCGCCCTGGTCGGCGCGGTCCGCCGTGAGGACGTCGGTGCTCACCGTGGCCGGGGTCCGGTAGCCGAGCCAGCCGATGACGGCCAGGGCCGTACGCGGGGAGAGGCGGTGTGCCTCCGCGTACAGGGCGCGGGCGCCGCCGCCCGGCGAGGCGGTCCCTCGGGCGTCGAACGTGGCCAGCGTGGTGTCGGCGCCGGGGACGAGCACCGCGACGCGGCGCGCGGTGGCCAGGTCGCCGACCACCTCCACCGCGGTCCCGGCCGGGTCGAAGTCCAGGAAGGTACGGCTGGGCGCGGCGAGCGCCCGCAGCCGCTCCGCGCGTGCCGGGTCGCCGGTCGTGCTCGCGGCGGCGCCGATCGCGGCGCGGTCCGCGGCGTACCGTGCGGCGAGCCCCGCCTTCGTGAGGCCCGGCAGCGGCCGCCAGGGCAGGGGGCGGGGCCCGGCGCCGCCGGCCGCGGCGGTGGCGAGGACGATGGCGGCGCATTCGAGCACCACCAGGGCGGTCCGTCCGGCTCTCATCGCACTGTCCTTCCTGACCGGCCTGGTCGGCCGATCGGCAGGACACGAAGCTACGAACGGGGTGCGGTGGTCGGCGTCACCCGTGAGCGTGGACCCTGGCGTACCTCTCGGGTATGACCTACTCGCCGGGGCGTACGAGGCCGGTCTCGTACGCGTACACGACCGCCTGCGTACGGTCGCGCAGCTCGAGCTTCATGAGGATGCGCCCGACGTGGGTCTTGACGGTCTGCTCGGCCACGACGAGCTTCGCGGCGATCTCGTTGTTGGACATGCCGCGCGCGACCAGGCCGAGCACCTCCGTCTCGCGCTCGGTGAGGCCCTCCGCGCGCCGCCCGTCCGGGCCGCGCGGCGCGCCCATCCGGGCGAACTCCGCGATCAGCCTGCGGGTCACGCCCGGGGCGAGCAGCGCGTCGCCCTGCGCGACCACGCGTACGGCGTCGGACAGCTCGCGCGCCGAGGCGTCCTTCAGCAGGAAGCCGCTGGCGCCGGCGCGCAACGCCTCGTACACGTAGTCGTCCAGGTCGAACGTCGTGAGGACGAGCACCTTCGGCGGGTCCTCGCCCGAGGTGATGTGGCGGGTGGCGCGCAGCCCGTCCATCACCGGCATCCGCACGTCCATCAGTACGACGTCGGGGCGCAGGTCGGCCGAGCGGGAGACCGCCTCCTCACCGTTGACGGCCTCGCCGACGACCTCGATGTCCGGCTGGGCGTTCAGCAGGATCGAGAAGCCCGACCGGACCATGCCCTGGTCGTCGGCGATGAGCACGCGGATCATGAGGTGGCCTTCGGGATCGGGAGGACGGCGGTGACGGCGAAGCCGCCGCCGGGTTCGGGCCCGGCGGTCAGCCGCCCGCCGAGCATGTGGACGCGCTCGCGCATGCCGACCAGGCCGTGGCCGCCTCCGCTGCCCGCGAACGCCTTCGGGTTCGTGCCCGGACCGTTCGTCACGCACAGGCGGAGCTCCGACGGGGCGTACGCGATGTCGACCATGGCACGCGCGCCGGGCGCGTGCTTCATCGCGTTGCTCAGCGCCTCCTGCAGGATGCGGTGCGCCGACAGCGCCAGGCCCTGAGGCAGGTCGGGCGCCTCGCCGGCCACCGTGACCTCGACGGTCAGCCCGCCGGTGCGCGCGGAGGCGATCACCTCCTCCAGGCGTTCGACCCCCGGCTGCGGCGCGGTCTGCGGCGCGTCCTCGGTGCGCAGCACGCCGAGGATCCGGCGCAGCTCGGTCAGGCCCTCCAGGGCGGCGGCGCGGATGTCGGCGAAGCTCTCGGCCAGCTCCGGCGGAGCCTCGGCGACCTTGTACGGCGCGGCCTCGGCCTGGATCGCGATGACCGACATGTGGTGGGCGACGACGTCGTGCAGCTCGCGCGCGATCCGCTGGCGCTCTTCGAGGGTGGCCGTCTCGGCCTCGTGCCGTGCCGCCTGCTCGGCGAGGGCCTGGCGGGTGGTCCGCCGCAGGCGTACGAGGTGCCCGAGGATGATCGGGATCATCGCGGGCAGGGAGATCGCCGCGGTACGCGCGTCGAGGGCCGCGGCACCGACGGCCGTCACCACGGCGGCGCTGATCGTGACGCGGTTGCCGCCCCGGACCGCGACCGCGTACTGGCAGAGCACGAAGACGACGACGGCGCCCGGGATGTACGGCGTCGAGATGTCGTGGCGCGGCACGACGATCACCGCGGACAGCGCGATCGCGGCGATCGAGCAGATCCAGGCCGCGAGGGGACGCCGGTCGCGCAGCGCCAGCGGCGCGGCGGTCACGAAGGCGACGAGGACGAGCAGCTCACCCGGCCGGCGGTTGTGCTGCGACGCCAGCCACGAGTTGTCGGCGGCGAACACGATGAAGGCGATCAGCAGGTCCGCGGCGACGACCAGGTCGACCCGGCCCACGCGCAGCCGTGACCGGATGCGTCCGCGCCGGGGGGTGCCGGCCGCGGACCGAGGGAGGGGCTCGGCCATGGCCAGAGCCTATGGCCAGGTCCCGGCCCGTCTCGTACCCCGCTGGGACGATCTGCGCGTGATACCTGGGTACGGGGTCGCGTCGTATCGTGTTCGGATGGCCGAGCCGAAGCCCATGATCGCGTTCTCCCGGCGGACCCGTACCCCGGAGGGCCGCACCTACTACGACAACGTGTACGCGGCCTCGCTCGAAGAGGCGTGCGAGAAGTTCGGCGACGGCCGGATGGAGGGCGCCGTCGTCGACATCATCAAGGCGGATGCCGAGGACCTGGAGCGCGGCGAGCGCGGTCTGAGCTACCCCTGAGGGTCTTCTTGACGCACGGCACGTCAGGCGGCGGCGCCTCCGTCGAGGACGAGGTCGTGGCCGACGGCGAAGCCCGATTCGGGCGAGGCGAGCCAGAGCACGGCGGAGGCCGCCTCGTCGAGGGTTCCGACCCGGCCGATCGGCAGGGCGTCCTTCAGACGCTCGGTGCGGCCGGCCTCGTTCTCCCCGGGCCGCAGGGACATGGGCGTGTCGATCGGCCCTGGGCTGATCGCGTTGATCCGGACGCCGTCGCCGATGTACTCCCTGGCCGCCGCGCGGGTCAGCGCGCTGACGGCCGCCTTCGAGGCCGCGTAGGCGCCGAGGTAGGGCAGCCGTAGGTGGGCGCCCAGGTTGGACGCGGTGTTGACGATCACTCCGCCGCCGTTGGCGCGCATGTGGGCGATCTCGTGCTTCATGCCCAGGAAGACGCCCTTGAGGTTCACGGCGAGCTGGCGGTCCCAGGCGGCCTCGTCCATGTCGATGAGCGGCCCGGCCTCGACGATCCCGGCGTTGTTGAACGCCACGTGCGGGCCGCCGTGGCGCTCCACGGTGGTGGCGACGAGCCGCGCGACGTCTTCGGAGGAGGTCACGTCGGCGGTGACGGCGCTCGCCCGGCCGCCCTCTTCCTCGATCAGCTCCACGGTCCGCCCGAGCGGATCGGCCCGTCGGCCGGCCACCACCACGACCGCGCCCTCACGCGCGAACGCGAGCGCGGCGGCCCGGCCGATGCCGGAGCCCCCTCCGGTGACGAGGGCCACGGAGCCGGTGAATCGTGCGGTCATCTGTCTTCTCTCCTTCGCCGGGCCTCTTATCGAGACCGATCGTTCTGTTTTCGGGTCGTGCGGCAGCGCTGAGGGCCTCTCTTCAGGACAGGGCGGCCAGTGCCTGCTCGGCGGCGTCGCGGAGCCGGCCCGGGTCCGGATGGGCCCGGCCGAGGACCCGCATGCCCTGCAGCACGACGAGCAGGAAGCGCGCCAGGGCGCGCGGATCCTTGCCGGGCGGCAGCTCGCCCTGCGCGCGCGCCCGGGTCAGCGCCGAGGTCAGCGCGGCCTCCAGGGCGTCCCAGCTCGCCTCGACCCGGCGGGCCGTCTGCGGGTCGCGCGCCATGACCTCGACGGCGGCGTTGACGACCATGCAGCCGCGCCGGTGCTCGTCTCGCAGGGACTCGTCGGCGTACGCCTCGACCAGCGCGCGTACGGCGGGCAGTGCCGGGCCGGGCTGGGAGAGTGCCTCCATGATCGCGGGATCGCGGTCCTCCAGGTAACGCTCGAACGCACGCACGTACAGCTCGTGCTTGCCGCCGAACGTCGCGTAGATGCTCGCCCGCGCGATGCCCAGGTGCTCGACCAGGTCGGCCATTGACGTCGCCTCGTAGCCGCGCTCCCAGAACAGCTCCAGCGCCTTCTGCAGGGCCACGTCCGGGTCGAACTGCTTGGTTCTCGCCACGCTGCGGACTCTAGCCTTATCGAGACCGATCGATCAAATATGAGGAGGCCTCATGCGGTAGAACAGGGGCATGGATCCGGTCGAGGCGCTGAAGCGCATCGCGTTCCTGCTCGAGCGGGAGGGTGAGGCGACCTACCGGGTGCGCGCCTTCCGCCGCGCGGCCTCGACCGTGACGGGGATCGCGCCCGGCGAGCTGGCCGACCGGGCGCGCGCCGGCACCCTCGAGGCCCTGCCGGGCCTCGGCAAGGTCACCGCGCTCGTCGTACGCGAGGCGCTCGCCGGGGAGACCCCGGTCTACCTGCGCCGCCTGGAGGCCACCGAGGGGCGGTCGCTCGACGCGGCCGCCGCCGAGCTGTGCGCGGCGCTCCAGGGCGACCTGCACACGCATTCGGACTGGTCGGACGGGGGTTCGCCGATCAGGGAGATGGCCGAGGCGGCGATCGGCGTCGGCCACGCGTACATCGCGCTCACCGACCACTCGCCGCGCCTGAAGGTCGCGAACGGCCTGACCGCCGAGCGGCTGCGCGAGCAGCTGACCGTCGTCGCCGAGGTGAACGCCGAACTCGCGCCGTTCCGCCTGCTGACCGGGATCGAGGTCGACATCCTCGAGGACGGCGCGCTCGACCAGGACCCGGACCTGCTCGCCGAGCTCGACGTGGTGGTCGCCAGCGTGCACTCCAAGCTGCGGATGCCGGCGGCGGAGATGACCCGCCGCATGCTGCGGGCCGTGGAGAACCCCCTGACCGACGTCCTCGGCCACTGCACCGGCCGGATCGTTCGTGCCGGCGGTCGGCGCGGCGGCCTGCGCCCGGAGTCGGAGTTCGACGCCGAGCGGGTGTTCGCGGCGTGTGAGCGCCACGACGTCGCCGTCGAGATCAACTCCCGGCCGGAGCGTCTCGACCCGCCCAAGCGTCTCCTGCGGCTCGCGCTCGAGGCGGGCTGCCGGTTCTCGATCGACTCCGACGCGCACGCGCCCGGGCAGCTCGCCTGGCAGCCGAACGGCTGCGAGCGCGCGGCCCTGTGCGGCGTCGAGCCCGGCCGGCTGGTCAACGCGATGGACGTGGACGACCTGATCGCCTGGACCCACAGGTAGCCGCCTGGTTACAGCTCGGCAACATGCCGGAAACGTCCCTGTTGGACCCTGTTTCCGGAGGTGACGCAATGCCGCTATTGCGGGTTCGCATCAAGCTGCCGGACCGGCCGGGATCACTCGGTACGGTCGCGCGGACACTGGGGGCCGCCGGGGCCGACATCGTTCAGGTCGTCGTCCTCGAACGCTCCATCGGCCGTGCGGTCGACGACGTAACGGTCACCTGGCCGGACGGCGTCTCGCTTAACGTCCTGTGCGACGCGCTCGGCTCCGTAAGGGGGGTGGACGTCGAGGGCGTCTGGCGTACCAGCGAGGCGCCCGGGGTCTTCTCGGACGTCGAGGTGGTCGGCCAGATGGCCGCCAATCCGCGATCCGGCGTCGTCGCGCTGGTCGAGGCCGTACCGAAGATCTTCGGCGGCGACTGGGCGGCCATGCTGGACGCCGACGGCACGGTCGTCCACGCGAGCTGGCAGGCCCCGGATCCCCTGAGGCCGCCGACGCTGCCCGTACCGGCCGGTCGCGCCTTCACCGGAGAGGACGGCGTACGGTACGCCTGCGTCGCCGTGGGAGAGCCGGGACGTACGCTCCTCCTCGCCCGGGTGGCGGCCCCGCCGTTCCATCAGACCGAGGTCGAGAGGCTGATTCAGCTGGCCACGGCCGCGGAGGCGGTATTGGGCGTTTCGACCGTGGCGTGACACTCTTGGGCGGTGGCGGAGAAGAACAACAGCCGGCTCACCGTACTGCTGGCCCTCGCGGCCAACCTCGGCATCGCGCTCGCCAAGACGGTCGCCGCGATCCTGACCGGCTCGGCATCGATGGCCGCCGAGGCCGGGCACTCCTTCGCCGACACCGCCAACGAGGTCCTGCTGCTCACCGCGCTCCGGCGCAGTGAACGGCCCGCCGACCGGCGCCATCCACTCGGACACGGCGGCGAGCGCTACTTCTGGTCGCTGCTCGTCGCCGTGTGCATCTTCGGTATGGGCGCGCTGTTCGCCTTCCTCCAGGGCGTGGGCGCCTTCCTCGGCGCGGGCGGGGAGGAGGGCAGCCCGCTCGTCGGCTACGTGGTGCTCGCGGTGTCCTTCGTCATGGAGGCCACCTCGTGGACCCAGGCCATGCGGCAGACCCGGCAGCACGCGGCCGACCGCGAGCAGTCCCTGCTCGAGCTGCTGCGCACCACCGACGACCCGACGGCCAAGTCCGTGCTGTTCGAGGACTCCGCGGCCCTCGTCGGCATCGTGCTGGCCGCCGGGGGACTCGGCCTGCACCAGCTCACCGGCTCCGCCGTGTGGGACGGCATCGCGTCGATCCTGATCGGCCTCGTCCTGACCACGGTCGCGTTCCTGCTCGGCCGGACCAACCGCGAGCTGCTCATCGGCCGCCAGGCGAGGCCCGCCGTCGTACGGCACATCCTCGAGATACTCCAGGCCGCGCCCGAGGTCGAGGTCGTCGTCGACCTCGTCACGATCACCGTCGGCGCCGGCGAGCTGCTCGTCTGCGCGCGGCTCGACTTCGACGACTCCCTGGGCGCGGCCGACGTCGAGCGGGCCTGCGTACGGCTCGACGAGGAGCTGCACGAGGCCAACTCGGACGTCTACGAGGTGTTCCTCGAACCCGTACCGCGTGACGACCCGCGCCTGCGCGAACGCGTCATCGAACGGTACGGCCGCACGCTGCCCGGCTGACGGAAGGCTCCGAATGAGCGAGATCACCCATCGGTTCGTCGAGACCGGCGGCGTACGCCTGCACGTCGCCGAGGCGGGTACGGGGCCGCTGGTGCTGCTCCTGCACGGCTTCCCCGAGTGCTGGTACTCCTGGCGCCACCAGCTCACCGCGCTCGCCGACGCCGGCTACCACGTCGTCGCGCCCGACCAGCGGGGGTACGGCCGCAGCGACGCGCCCGACGCCATCGACGCGTACACGATCCTGCACCTGGTCGGCGACGTCGCCGGCCTTATGGACGCCCTCGGCGCAGAGCGCGCCGTGGTGGCCGGGCACGACTGGGGAGCGCCCGTCGCCTGGCACACCGCCCAGCTCCTGCCCGAACGGGTCGCGGGGGTGATCGGGCTGAGCGTGCCGCACCGGCCGCGTTCGTCACGGCCGCCGCTCACCGTCATGCGCGAGAACTTCGGCGACGGCTTCTACATGGCCTATTTCCAGGAGCCCGGCGTGGCAGACGCCGAGCTGGGCCGCGACCCACGGCAGACGTTCCGGCGGATGCTCTTCGCCGCCTCCGGCGAGGGCCCGCTGCTCGCCCCGGTCGTCCCCGACGGCGGCGGCTTCCTCGACGTGTGCCCCGATCCGCCGGAGCTGCCGGGCTGGCTCTCCGAGGCGGACCTGGACGTGTACGCGGGGGAGTACACGGGCGGGTTCACCGGCCCGCTCAACTGGTACCGCAACCTCGACCGCAACTGGGAGCTCACCGCCGCGTGGCACCGCACCCCGGTACGTCCCCCGGCCCTGTACATCGCGGGCGACCGCGACCTCGTCGCGATGGCGCCGGGCGCGGTCGACGCCATGCGTTCCGCGGTCCCCGACCTGCGCGGCGTGCTCCGGCCCTCCGGCATCGGGCACTGGACCCAGCAGGAGGCACCCGACGAGGTGACCGCCGCGATGTTGGAGTTCATCCGCAATTGTCAGTAGTGCGCCCTACGGTCGGGGCGTGAATCGCACCGACCGCCTCTACGCCCTCGTCGAAGAGCTCAGGGCCAGCGCACCCCGCCGCCGCAGCGCGCGCGAGCTGGCCGGTCGCTTCGAGGTCAGCGTGCGCACCATCGAGCGCGACGTCGGCGCCCTCCAGCAGGCCGGCGTCCCCATCTACGCCGACACCGGACGCGCGGGCGGGTACACCCTCGACAAGGCGCGAACCCTTCCACCGATGAACTTCTCCCCGGCCGAGGCCGTCGCCGTCGGCATCGCACTCAGCCAGGCCGGCGGCTCACCCTTCGCCCGCTCCGCGCGCACCGCGCTGCTGAAGATCGTGGCCGCCATGTCGGCCGCCGACGGCGCCGAGGCGCGCCGGCTCGCCGAACGCGTCCACTTCCTCGTCCCCGAGCAGGTCGATGACGACCAGGCCTCCGTACCGTCCGTCGTCGAGGAGGCCGTCGCCACCCGGCAGGTGCTGCGGCTCGTCTACACCGACCGCAACGGCGCCGAGACCCGGCGCGACGTCGAACCGGTCGCCTTCGTCTCCGGCGTACGCGACTGGTACCTGATCGGCTGGTGCCGCCTCCGTGAAGGCCCACGCCTGTTCCGTGTCGACCGCATGCTCCGGGCCTCCCTGCTCGACGAGATCGCCCCGGCCCGCGACTTCAGCGAGGTGGCCCCGCGCGTGCCCGACCTGGTCGCCCACGCCCTGCAGCTCGGCTGACCTCGCGCCGCGTTCCGTGTCAACAGGCCGTCACCCATTGGTGCGAACGGGCCTTGACGCCGACGCCCTCGAAGTCCGTCGCCGTTCCCTGCTCCGCGCAGAAGGCCTGGTCCACGAAGTTCGGGGACAGGTAGAGGGCGACCCCCTCGTAGTCGGGGCTCGTCCCCTTGTTGTAGACCGACAGCACGGGCTTGGTGCCGGCCCACGAGCAGGAGATGCTCCCGGAGAGCCAGTTGTCGTCGGAGCCGCTCCAGACGCATCGGGAGCCGGTCCCGTCCGCCCCGGAGTAGGCGCAGAGATCGCCGGTGGGACAGTCGAAGTTCGCCGCGGACACCCTCCGCGCCTGGGGGCCCTGCTCCGCGGCGCTCGCGGCCACCGGTACGGCCACGAGCGCCGTCGCGACCACCGACCCGATGGCGACCGCGCGCTTGGTGAACGTCATCTCCATGCCCCTTCCTAGGCGTATTCGCAGTATTCGGATCACCGGCGGGGCCGTCCTTGTCGTTCCGTGCCGACCTCTTGACGATGCGTGTCAGATCTTGCGGGCATTCGCGGACAGCACAATGTGCTTATAGCAAAATCAATTGACGTAATGTGTTTTGCGGGTTAATGCGCGTGGAATTAAATCCGCCCACGGCGAACGGGCTTCGTTATTTGGAAAGAGCCGGGTTAATGTCGCAATCATCCGAACACGCGACTACGAACGGATGACTCATGACGTCACAGACTCTGACCCGGTCGTCGGCGAGTGTCGCCGAATCGGCCCTCGTCTCCTCGGGCGACCAGCTCAATCAGCGGCTGCTGCGGAACCGGATCGTGTTCTTGGGGCAGGAGGTCGACGACGACATCTCCAACCGCATTTGCGCCGAATTGCTGCTGCTGTCCGCCGAGGACCCCCGTAGCGACATTTATCTCTACATCAACTCGCCCGGCGGCTCGGTGACGGCCGGCATGGCGATCTACGGGATGATGCAGTACATCCCCAACGACGTCGCCACCGTCGCGATGGGCTTCGCCGCGTCGATGGGACAGTTCCTGCTCTGCGCGGGCGCGCCGGGCAAGCGGTACGCCCTCCCGTACACGCAGGTCGTCATGCATCAACCGCACGGCGGCGTCGGCGGTACGGCCACCGACGTCAAGATCATGGCCGAGCAGATGCTGCATACGAAGCGCACGCTCGCCGGGCGCACCGCCTTCCATACAGGGCAGCCCGTGGAGCAGATCGAGCGCGACTCCGACCGGGACCGCTGGTTCACCGCCGAAGAGGCCAAGGAGTACGGCTTCATCGACCACGTCGTGCACAACGCCGCCCAGGTCGCCGGGCCGCTGTCATGACACACGTCATTCCCTCGTACGTCGAACGTACGTCGTACGGGGTCAAGGAGACCGACCCGTACAACAAACTGTTCGAGGAGCGGATCGTCTTTCTCGGCACGCCGATCGACGACATCTCGGCCAATGACGTGATGGCACAGTTGTTCACGCTCGAGTCCATCGACCCTGACCGTGATATCAGCATCTACATCAATTCTCCGGGTGGCTCCCACACCGCGATGACGGCCATCTACGACACGATGCAGTTCGTCCGCTGCGAGATCCAGACCGTCTGCGTCGGCCAAGCAGCGGGCGCGGCCGCCCTCCTCCTCGCCGCCGGCGCACCCGGTCGCCGCGCGGCACTCCCGCACGCGCGGATCCTGACCCACCAGCCGGCCCTGGAGGGCACCCGGGGCCAGGCCAGCGACCTCGAGATCCAGGCGAACGAGATCCTCCGCATGCGCGCGCAACTGGAGACCCTCCTCGCCCACCACACCGGCCGAGACCTAGAACAGGTCCGCGCCGACCTCGAACGCGACCGCTTCCTCACCGCCGAGAAGGCCAGGACCTACGGAATCGTCGACGACGTCATACCAAGCCGCAAACGCCGCACCTACGCGGACGCCGCCGCCTAGGCGCTCGACACGAGGACTGACGACCTCCTCACCCGATGCCTTCTAGCCGGCGACTCTTGTGGAGCACCGGATCCTGCGAGGGGTCCTGGCACGGTTCAGTCAGGGCGGCGTGCTTCACGCTGCGCCTGGCGCCGCGCCGCCTGACGGCCCACCAACGCCATCATCGCCACCGCCCAGGTGCACGCCACGCTCGCCCTGGCCGCCGCCACCAGCGTCGGCGACGTCTACTTCGACGAAATGGCATGACGGCAGGTCGCAGAGACCGAGCACGACGTCGGTTCCTGCGTGCCGGGCCACTGCGGAGGCGCGCCGCCTACCCAGGTCGCCGAGTGGGCCGGCCATAGCGTGGACGTCCTCCTGCGCATCTACGCGGCTTCGCTCGTGGGTCAGGACGAGCTCGCCAAGCGCCGGATCACTGAGGCCCTCGAGCAGGACTGAACTTCGGCACGTATTCGGCACCAGCCGGACCAACGGCGAGACGCGACGGAGCCACCGGGAAGGGGCGGGAGAGCCGGATAACGGCGGGAAATGACGGAGTCGGGGGGCTCCGGGGGGGGCGCCCCCTGGAAGAAATCGCGGGCCCCCGCGAAGCCGCCCGCAGGCGGCGAGCAGGACAAGCCGCCTCGTGGGCACAGCTGGATTCGAACCAGCTACGCCATATTCAGGGCGTCGCTGTTAGAGATCTGCAAAAATAGGATCTCACCTGCGGATATAGCATCCTCCGGCGCGTGACACGCGTTGACACGAGCTGCCATAGATGTACTCTCGATCTGGCACGTTGATGGCACGAGAGGGCAGGACATGGGCAGGCGCGGCGGCAAGAGGTACTTCGGGAGCGTCCGGCGGCTCCCCTCCGGCCGATACCAGGCCCGATACACCGGGCCTGACGGGTGCACCTATGCGGCGAAGACGCCTGAGGGCAAACCACTGACGTTCGATACCCAAGGCGACGCCGACGCCTGGCTTGCACTACGGCACAGCGAGATCCTGCGCGGCGCGTGGCTCCCGCCGGCCGAGCCGAAAGCCGCGCCGGTCCTGTTTCGCACGTACGCGGCGGCATGGCTCGCCGGACGTGACCTCGCCGATACAACCGCAGACCATTACGACCAGCTCCTCCGCGACCACATCCTCCCGGTCTTCGGTGCCGTACCGGCCGCGAGCATCACCCCGGCCGCAGTACGGGAGTGGCACGCAGACCTGAAGGACCGCACCGGGCCGACAGCGCGGGCGCATGCCTACGCGCTGCTCCGCACGATCATGAACACCGCCGTCGCCGACGAGATGATCCCGGCGAATCCGTGCCGAGTGCGCGGCGCTGGCCAGTCCAAGCGCGCGAAGAAGATCCGTCCCGCGACGCTGCCCGAGTTGGAGACGCTCGTCGCCGCGATGCCTGCGCGGTACCGGCTGATGATGCTGTGCGCGGCCTGGTGTGCGCTGCGGTTCGGCGAGCTGACCGAGCTGCGCCGTTCCGACGTCGACGTCACGAACGGCGTCCTGAGGGTGCGCCGCGGCGTCGTATCCACTCGGGCGAAGGGCCGCGTGATCAAGGACCCGAAGTCCGATGCGGGCAAGCGGGACGTGAACATCCCGCCGCACCTGATGCCGCTTGTCAAGGCGCACCTACGCGACCACGTAGCGGTCGGTCGGGACGCGCTGCTGTTCCCTTCCGCCGGTGACCCAACGGCGCACATGGCCCTTTCGACGCTGTACAAGGTCTACCGCCCGGCCCGTAAGGCGGCTGGCCGGCCCGACTTGAGGTTCCATGATCTCCGGCACACCGGCGCCGTGCTCGCCGCGGCTACGGGAGCGACCCTGGCCGAGCTGATGGCACGTCTCGGGCATTCCACGGCTGGTGCCGCACTGCGATATCAGCATGCGGCCGAGGACCGTGACAAGGCGATCGCGGAGGCCCTATCGAAGCTTGCGGGCGGCGCCGTCACGCCGATCACCCGCGCAACCGAGAAGACGACAAACAAGCGAAAGAGACGTACGGCCTAACAAGAGCGGCCCCGGACGCGGTGATCTCACCCACCGGCCGGGGCCTTGATCAGGAAGAAGCCCTGACCCGTGCATAACCCTATTCGTTCTAGGCGTGCCTACGAACGCGCCGTGCGGCGCTCGCAGTTGCCCGCGCTGACCCGGCACCTGCTCATCACGCTCGCCTCGCACATCGACGAGGCGACCGGCGTCATTTCCGAGGGCCACTCGCCCAGCTTCGCGACGTTGATCGCCGAGACGGGCATGTCCCGGTCGACGCTCGCCGCGCACCTGGCCCGCGCGGAGGCCGCCGGGTGGCTGCACCGTAAGAGCCCGAGCAGGGCTGACGCGCTGCGGCACCATTCACGCACGCGGTACACCCTCACCGTGCCCGCGGGCATCGACCTGAGCGACGACACCGCGGCTGCGGACGGACCGGTTCAGGCGCCGAACGCCGTCGGTTTGGTCGACGGACTACGACCGGTTCGGGAGCCGAACACCATCGGTGCGGCGGCCGAACCAGCCGGTGCACCGCGCCGGGTGCGCGTCGCGGACCGATTCGGTTCGGGAGGCGAACACAGAGGTGATGGATCGATTGATGGATCTGATCACGATCTTTTGACGACGATCCAGCACACGATCCGGGAGGCGACCGGCCGGCGCGTCAGCCGGGAGTGGGCGGCCATGGTGCGCCGGGACGTCCTCGGTGCGCGTCTGGATGTGCGTGCGCCTGCCGCGTACGTGGCGGCGGCGATCCGGCGTGACCCGGTCCGGTTTATCCCGACGGTGCCCGAGCCGAACGGGGCACTTCCGGTGCCGCGTCTGGCGCCGTTGGGCGAGCGGGACAACCCGGCTAACGCTGCCGGTCTCGCCCTGGCCCGCAAGGCTCTGACGGGGGCGGGTGCCCGATGAAACAGGAGATGTCCGAACCCATGAGCGCCATCTCACGCCCGGACGAGCAGGACGACGCACGGCGCCGGGTGCAGCTCAAGCCCGAGGACTTCGGCGACTGGGACATCCACACCGCAGTCGGCGCCGGCGGCGAGCTGTTCACCGCCCTGGCCGACCTCATGTTCCACAACTACGCGGAGGGTGAGGGCTGGACCCCGTTCGCCGACGAGAGCGACATCCCGGCGGTCATCGCGGAGGTTCGCGAGCACATCGCGACGTTGGAGGCCGCGATTCGAAAGGCCAAGGCGGACATCGCATCCATCGAACGTCCCGCGCGGCTCGCTGCGTCCCGCCGCATCAAGGCCGAGGAGGCCGGCCGATGAGCGTCCCCGGCATCGTCGACCTGCCCCCCGACAAGATGGCGTACGTCGCCGGTGCGGCGCTGCTCGCGCTCGTCGTGCTCGGCCTCGGCGGGCGTACGCTCCGCCGCGTCTTGGCCGGCCGCCGGCCGGAGGATGTCCTGACGGTCGTGGCCGCGAGCATCGCCACGAGCGTCAACGCGACAGGGATGTGGAAGTTCTTCGGCAACGTCCTCGGCTTCCCGGGGCCTCTTCGCGTAGCCCTGTTCGGCTTCATCGAGGTCGCCGTGCTCGCGTCCGCCCTACGGGCACGCCGCAACGTGATCGAGTCGCCAACGCACACCGCCGGCGTCGACGGTCAAGCGGTCTGGGGGCTCACCAGCGCCTCGGCCGTGCTGTCGACGCTCGACGCCGGTTCGTTCGCCGAGGTCGTTTTCCGGCTCGTCGTCGCCGGTATCGCCGCGTGGCTGTGGGAGCGCAGCCTGTCGGCCGAGCGGCGCCGCCGTACGGGCCGTTCGATCAACTGGCGGATCACGCCCGAGCGGATCCTGGTGTTCCTGGGCCTCGCCGAACCGTCCGATCGGACGGCCGGTGACGTCGACCGCCACCGCCGTCTCACCCGCGTCGCCGTGCGCGCGATGCACCTGCGGACACTGCGCGCGGTCGGCGCCTGGGCCTGGCGCGTACGGCACGCCGAGCGCCGTCTGCATGCCGCGGTGCGCGCCGCTATCGAACACGCCGGCCTCGCCACCGACCCGGCCACCCAGGACGCCCTCATGGCCCAGATCGCCGCGCTGTACGGCGCCAGCGAGCTCGCGGACATCTCGCCGGCCGCGCCATGGAGTACACCAGGTACGGCCGTACCCGCGCTGTACCGGGTGTCCCCGGACGCCGACCTCCGCCGGGCCGCAGCCGAACTGTCCGACGGCGAGGACGCGTACGACGATTCATTCGGGGACACTCCCGCGGAACTGGCCGAGTGGCTCGGCGACGCGGGCGTACCTGACGTACCCCCGGATCCGGAGCCGCACCAGGTACAGGCTGCCGGCGAGTTCGCCGACGAGGTCCGCCGCGGCAAAGTCCCTGGCATCCGCGCCATCAAGCGGCGGCTCGGGCTCGGCCAGCCGAAGGCACAGGAAGTACAGGCGTACCTGAAGACGCTCTCGAACCAGTAACCCTCGTACCTGCCCCCGGGCCGTCCGCCAAGAGGCCCGGTCCGGGGGCAGACCTCATAAGGACAAACACGTGTTCCACCTG
>CAWKKD010000007.1:0-310851 GCA_963850195.1 uncultured Actinomycetota bacterium | reverse complement strand
CCTCCGCGCCCTGCTCACACTTCCCGTACGGCCCGGTCATGTCGTCCTCACCGGTGACCTCGCCGACCACGGGAGACCCTCCGAGTACGCACAGCTGCGCGAGGCGCTCACGCCACTGCCGATGCCGGTCCATCCCCTACCGGGCAACCACGACGACGTCACAGCCCTTCTCACGGCCTTCCCGTCCGTCCCGTCGGCGAACTACGCGGTGGCCGCCGGCGACGTACGCCTCGTCTGCTGCGACTCGACCATCCCCGGCGAGAACGGCGGAAGGCTCTCGGACCCGGCGTGGCTCGACGCCACCCTCTCCGAGGCGCCCGACACGCCGACGGTCGTCGCGATGCACCATCCGCCGTTCCGCCTGGGCGTGGAGTGGGTCGACGCCATGGGCCACGCGCGCCCCGAGACCCTCGCCGGCGTGATCTCCGGCCACCCCCAGGTCGTACGCGTGATCGCCGGGCACGTGCACACGGGGTCGGTCACCGGATTCGCCGGCACGGTCGCCACGAGCTGTCCCAGCACGTGGCGGCAGATCTACCTGGACCCGGACGGCCCGCCCGCGCTGTCCACGGCACCGCCCGGAATGGCGCTGCACGTCATCGACGGGATGCGGGCGGTCACCCATTTCCGCCCGATCGGAGATCGCCCGCTCGGGGGTGTCCGACCGATCCGTACGTGAGGTTCAGCGCCGGTCGTCGCCGTTGCCGAAGAGACGGCCGGCGAGCAGTACGGCACCCCAGGGCCCCGCGACCCACAGCCACCACGGGTACCAGGCGCCGGAGGCCACGGACGTGACCAGCCACACGACGATGCACACGAGGTTGATGGAGGCGTACGACGCCCAGTTCACCGCCCAGGCCGACGGCCGGGAGAGCGCCGCCGAGGGGCGGCGGGCGGGCGTCGAGTGCCGCGACGCCGGGACCGGCAGCTCGTACATGTCCTCTTCGGGCAGGTCCTCGGTGACCTTCTGGAGATCGCCGATGGTCCGGGCGGCGTAGACGGCCTCGAGGCGGCCGTCGAGCTCGCCGACGCTGATCCGCCCCTGAGCGCAGTGTTCCCGCAGCGACGACGCGACCCGGTCGCGGTCGGCGTCGGAGGCCCGCATCTCAGGGTTGAGCGCCATCCCTCATCCTCTCCGTTCCGCCGTCGCGGCTACGAATCGCCGCCGTCGAGGGCCGTGAGTATCCAGGGCCCGTCCTCAGTGACGGCGAAGGTGTGCTCGAAGTGAGCCGAGTGACGTCCGTCGCCCGTGATGACCGTCCACTCGTCGTCGAGCAGGACGGTCTCCGCCGTACCGAGGTTGATCATCGGCTCGACGGCGAAACACATCCCGGGCATCAGCTCGGGGCCGTGCCCGGCCTCGCCGTAGTTGGGCACCGCGGGGTCCATGTGCATCTCGGTGCCGATCCCATGACCGACGTACTCTTCGACGATGCCATAGTCGCCCTGACCGCGGACATAGGTCTCGACGGCGTTGCCGATGTCGCTGAGCCGCCCGCCGGCGCGCCCGGCCCGCAGGCCGTGCCACATCGACTCCTCGCAGACCTCGATCAGCCTGCGCAGCTCCGGCGCGACCTCGCCCACGGGCACGGTCACCGCGGAGTCGCCGTGCCAGCCGTCGACGATGGCGCCGCAGTCGATGGAGATGATGTCGCCGTCGCGCAGGACCTTCGAGGCGCTCGGGATGCCGTGCACGATCTGTTCGTTGACCGAGGCGCAGATGCTGGCGGGGAAGCCGAGGTAGCCCTTGAAGGACGGCGTGGCGCCCGCGGAGCGGATGGACTCCTCGGCGATCGCGTCGAGCTCCGCGGTGGTCACACCGGGCTTCACGGCCTCGCTGAGTCGCTGAAGAGTACGGCCGACGACGAGGCCGGCCTCCCGCATCACCGCGAGCTGGTCGCGCGACTTGATCTGGATGGCCGGCCTACGCTTCTTCCACACTCTTCGCTCCGCACCTCGGTCCGGGGGTCCCGGGTTCGAGCCGTGGGGCGCCGTGGGCACGGCGACCCGCGGCGGTCCGCTACAGGTTATTCGGCGAACCGTCGGAGCGCGGCGAGCGCCCGGTCGGTGACCTCTTCGACGGGGCCGGTAGCGTCCAGACCCACCAGGATGCCCTCGTCGGCGTAGAAGGACGCCAAAGGGGCGGTCTGCTCCTGGTAGACCTCCAGGCGGTGCCTGATGGTCGCCTCGCGATCGTCGTCGCGCTGGAACAGCTCGCCACCGCAGACGTCGCAGGTGCCGTCCTTGGTCGGGGGGTCGAATGCCACGTGCCAGATCCGGCCGCACTTGCGACACGTACGGCGGCCGGACAGGCGTCGCACCACTTCATCGTCGTCGACGATGAGCTCCAGCACGAGATCCAGCCGGCGGTCCATCTCCGACAGGATCTTCTTGAGGGTTTCGGCCTGGGGGACGTTGCGCGGGAAGCCATCCAGGAGGAAGCCCTCCAGCGCATCGTCCTCGGCCAGCCGGTCACGCACCATGGCGATGGTGATCTCGTCGGGGACGAGGTCACCACGGTCCATGTACTCCTTGGCCTTCTGGCCGAGGGGCGTATTTCCGCTCACGTTCGCGCGGAAGATGTCACCTGTCGAAATCTTCGGGATCGACAGGTGTGATGCGATGAATTGGGCCTGTGTCCCCTTGCCCGCTCCGGGGGGGCCCACGAGCACGATTCGCACTACCGCAGGAAGCCCTCGTAGTTGCGTTGCTGGAGTTGGCTCTCGATCTGCTTCACCGTGTCCAGCCCGACACCGACCATGATCAGGATGCTCGTACCGCCGAACGGGAAGTTCTGGCTCGCACCGAGGAGCCCGAACGCCACCATCGGCACCAGCGAGATGAGCCCGAGGTACAGCGCGCCGGGCGCCGTGATCCTGGTGAGCACATAGTCGAGGTACTCGGCGGTCGGTCGACCCGGGCGGATACCCGGGATGAACCCACCGTACTTCTTCATGTTGTCCGCGACCTCGGTCGGGTTGAACGTGATCGCGACGTAGAAGTAGGTGAAGAAGACGATCAGGACGAAGTACAGCGCCATGTAGATCGGGTGGTCGCCCTTGACGAGGTACTTCGAGATGAAGGTGCTGACCGGGTTGCTGCTGTGCCACATCTGAACGACAAGCTGCGGGAGGTACAGCAGTGACGAGGCGAAGATGACCGGGATGACGCCGGCCTGGTTGACCTTCAGCGGGATGTAGGTCGACGTGCCACCGTACATCCGGCGGCCGACCATCCGCTTGGCGTACTGCACCGGGATGCGACGCTGGGCCTGCTCCACGAAGACCACGCCGGCAACGATCGCGATGCCCACGAGAAGCACGATGGCGAAGACGAAGCCATGCTTGGTCTTGTAGATGTTCCAGAACTCGCTCGGGAAGACCGCGACGACCTGAGTGAAGATCAGGATCGACATACCGTTGCCGATACCGCGGTCGGTCACCAGCTCGCCCAGCCACATGATCACCGACGTGCCCGCGGTGATGACGATGACCAGAGTGACAATGGTGAACCAGCTCTTGTTCCAGAGCAGTTCTTCCGTGCAGCCCTGCAGCAGGTTGCCGGTGCTCGCCATCGCGACGATGCCGGTTCCCTGGAGGATCGCCAGCCCGATCGTCAGGTATCGGGTGTACTGGGTGATGGCCGTCGTGCCGGCCTGTCCTTCCTTACGGAGGGCCTCCAGGCGCGGGATCACCACCGTGAGCAGCTGCAGGATGATGCTCGCCGTGATGTAGGGCATGATGCCCAGCGCGAAGATGGACAGCTTGAGCAGCGCGCCGCCGCTGAAGAGATTCACCAGGCCGTAGACGTTGCCGTTGGCGCCCTTGGTCGCCACGTCGACACACCGGTGAATCGCTCCTGTGTTCACGCCCGGTGCCGGCAGCTGGGATCCCAGCCGGAACACCGCGATGATGAAGAGCGTGAAGAGCAGCTTCTTGCGCAGGTCGGGTGTTCGGAACGCCCGAGTGAACGCGGTCAGCACCATTCCTCCTGCGCGAATTTCGGCCAATGGCCGCCCACGGGGCCCGGTCGATGGTAGGCGACGGCTCCCGTCGCCGATCGAACTCTAACAGCCCTTGCCGGAACTGACGCCCCCGCCATGTGGTGGCGGGGGCGATTCCCGCAGGGGCACGTGCTCACAGTTCTTCGGTGGTCCCCCCGGCGCTGGCGATCTTCTCCTTGGCGGTGCCGGAGAAGGCGTGAGCCTTAACCTGTACCGTTACGGAAATGTCACCATTGCCGAGAATCTTGACCGGTCGGCCGGAGCGCACCGCGCCCCTCGCCGCCAGGTCGTCCGGAGTGACTTCGCCACCCTCGGGGTAAAGCTCGGTCAGCCGGTCCAAGTTGACCACTTGATACTCGACCCGGAACGGATTCTTGAAGCCCTTGAGCTTCGGAAGCCGCCGGATCAGGGGCATCTGGCCACCCTCGAACCCGATCGGCACCGTGTTGCGTGCCTTCGTGCCCTTGGTTCCGCGTCCAGCGGTCTTGCCCTTGGACGCCTCACCGCGACCCTTACGGGTCTTGGACTTGTGCGCACCCGGAGCAGGCCGCAGGTGGTGCGGCCGCAGCGGAGTCTCTGCACCCATGATCAGTTGACCTCCTCGACGTTAACGAGGTGGCGTACGGTCTGGATCATCCCGAGCACCTGCGAGTTGCCCTCGCGAACGGTGCTCTGGCCGATCTTGCGAAGCCCGAGGCTTCGCAGGGTCTCCCGCTGGTACTTCTTGCCACCGATCTGCGACTTGACCTGCGTGATCTTCAGGCTGGTCATGACGCGACCTCCTGCCGGGACTCGTTGCCGGCCGCACGGGCCTTCAGCATCGCGGCGGGAGCGACGTCCTCGATCGGCAGGCCACGCTTGGCCGCGATCTCCTCGGGCCGGTTGAGCTGCTTCAGCGCCGCCACCGTCGCGTGGACGATGTTGATCGCGTTGGAAGAGCCCAGCGACTTCGAGAGGACGTCGTGAATCCCCGCGCACTCCAGCACGGCGCGGACGGGGCCACCCGCGATGACACCGGTACCGGGGCTGGCCGGCTTCAGGAGAACGACTCCTGCGGCCTCCTCACCCTGGCTGGTGTGCGGGATGGTGCCCTGGATCCGCGGCACCTTGAAGAAGTGCTTCTTGGCCTCCTCGACGCCCTTGGCGATCGCCGCGGGCACCTCCTTGGCCTTGCCGTAGCCGACACCCACGGTGCCGTTACCGTCGCCCACGACGACGAGCGCCGTGAAGCTGAAGCGACGGCCGCCCTTGACGACCTTCGCGACGCGGTTGATCGCTACGACACGCTCGATGTACGACTGGCCCTTGTCGGCGCCACCCCGGCGATCATCACGCCGGTCGCGCCGTTCGCCGCCGCCACGACGTGGTGCTGCCATTAGTGGTTCCTCTTCTCGTGCGTCAGTTGCTGCGGGGCCATCAGAACTCCAGCCCGCCCTCGCGCGCGCCATCGGCCAGGGCCGCGATGCGACCCGTGTACCGGTGGCCGGCGCGGTCGAAGACAACGGCTCCGATGCCCGCTTCCTTGGCGCGGGTCGCCAGCAGCTCGCCGACCTTCCGCGCCTTGGCCGACTTGTCGCCCTCGCCCGCACGGAGCGAAACGTCGAGCGTCGAGGCGGACACGAGCGTGTGGCCGGCCTTGTCGTCGATGATCTGCGCCGAGATGTGCTTGGTCGAACGCGTAACGACCAGCCTCGGGCGCTCCGCACTGCCCTGAATCTTCTTGCGGACGCGCAGGTGCCGGCGGGTACGCGACGCCGCGCGTGACGAGGTCCGCTTGCGGACCTGTGTCTTGCTCGCAGGCATGACTACTTACCAGCCTTTCCGACCTTGCGGCGGATCTGCTCGCCTTGGTAGCGCACGCCCTTGCCCTTGTACGGGTCCGGCTTGCGCAGCTTGCGGATGTTGGCGGCGACCTCGCCGACCTTCTGCTTGTCGATGCCCTCGACCACGAGCTGGGTCGGCCGCTCGACGCGGAAGGTGATACCGGCCGGCGGCTCCACCGTGATCGGGTGGCTGAAGCCCAGGGAGAACTCGAGGTTGCTGCCCTTGGCCTGGACGCGGTAGCCGACGCCGACGATCTCCAGCGTCTTGCTGTACCCCTGCGTCACACCGACGACCATGTTGTTGATCAGCGAACGGGTCAGGCCGTGCAGAGCACGGACAGGTCCCTCGTCGCTGGGACGGCCGACCTTGATCGTGCCGTCTTCCTTGACGACCTCGATCGGCCGCGCGACCGTGTGCTTCAACTCGCCCTTGGGGCCCTTGACCACGACGTCCTGGCCGTCGACATTGATGTCGACGCCACTGGGGACGGGGATGGGCAGACGTCCGATGCGTGACATGCTGTATTCCCTCCCCTCACCAAACGTAGGCGAGGACTTCCCCGCCAACGCCGTGTTTGCCAGCCTGCCGGTCCGTCATGAGGCCCGACGAGGTCGAGATGATTGCAACGCCGAGACCACCGAGGACCTTCGGCAGGTTGTCCTTCTTCGCGTAGACCCGCAGGCCCGGCTTGGAGACCCGCTTGAGTCCGGCGATCGAACGCTCACGGCTCGGGCCGAACTTGAGGTCGACCACAAGCTTCTTTCCGACCTCGGCATCCGCGACACTCCAGCCCGAGATGTAGCCCTCCTGCTGGAGGATCTCGGCGATGTGCGCCTTGATCTTCGAGTACGGCATACCCACGGTGTCGTGGTACGCCGAATTCGCATTCCGCAGACGTGTCAACATGTCTGCGATCGGGTCGGTCATCGTCATGGCCTAGTGGGCCCTCCTCGCCGCGGTTTCCGTACGTGACGGACCTACGACGTGGTCGTGGGTGCCTTCCTCAGGCGCCCGGTTGGTCATTATCCTAGAGCTGGGTTACCAGCTGGACTTGGTGATGCCCGGCAGCTCGCCGCGGTGCGCCATCTCCCGGAAGCAGATCCGGCAGAGGCCGAACTTGCGGAAGACGGCGCGCGGACGCCCGCACCGCGAGCACCGAGTGTAGGTGCGCACAGCGTGCTTGGGCTTCCGGTTCGCCTTGGCGATCAGAGCCTTCTTCGCCATCTGTCAGTTCTCCTTGAACGGGAAGCCCAGGTGCCGCAGGAGCGCCCGGCCCTCGTCATCGGTCGTCGCAGTCGTGACGACGGTGATGTCCATGCCACGCTGACGGTCGACCTTGTCGGGGTCGATCTCGTGGAACATCACCTGCTCGGTGAGTCCGAACGTGTAGTTGCCGTTGCCGTCGAAGTGCTTCGGCGACAGGCCACGGAAGTCACGGATTCGCGGCAGCGCCAGCGAGAGCAGCCGGTCGAGGAACTCCCACATGCGGTCGCCACGAAGCGTCACGTGGCAGCCGATCGGCATGCCCTCGCGCAGCTTGAACTGCGCGATCGACTTCTTCGCGTGCGCGACGGCGGGCTTCTGGCCGGTGATCGTCGTCAGGTCACGAACCGCGCCCTCGATGAGCTTCGAGTCGCGGGCAGCGTCACCGACGCCCATGTTGACCTTGATCTTGGTCAACCCGGGGATCTGCATCACGTTGGCGTAGCTGAACTCCTCGCGCATCGCCTTCGCGATCTCCTCGCGGTAGCGGAGCTTGAGCCTCGGCTGCGGAACTTCCTGCGTCGTGGTGGTCTCGGCGGTCATCAGATGTCCTTACCGGTACGGCGCGAGATGCGAACCTTCGAGCCGTCGTCGTCGAAGCGGTAGCCGACGCGAGCGGGCTTGCCACCCTCGGAGAGCATCACGTTGCTGACGTGGATCGGCCCCTCCTTGGTGACGATCCCGCCTTCCTTCGCGCCGCGCGGCCCCTGGTTCGTCTCCTTGCTGTGACGCTTCACCATGTTGACACCCTCGACGACCACGCGCTCACGCTTGGGGTCCACCGAGATGACCTTGCCGGTCGCGCCCTTGTCCTTGCCGGCGACGACGACGACGTCGTCGCCCTTCTTGATCTTCATCAGAGCACCTCCGGCGCCAGCGAGATGATGCGCATGAACCTCTTGTCGCGCAGCTCCCGGCCGACCGGGCCGAAGATACGCGTGCCGCGCGGGTCACCGCCGTCCTTGATGAGCACAGCCGCGTTCTCGTCGAAGCGGATGTAGGAGCCGTCGGGACGGCGGCGCTCCTTGCGGGTGCGCACGACGACGGCCTTAACGACATCACCCTTCTTCACGCCGGCTCCGGGAAGGGCGTCCTTCACGGTCGCGACGATGATGTCGCCGATGCCCGCATAGCGCCGACCCGAGCCGCCGAGAACGCGGATGCAGAGAATCTCCTTGGCACCCGTGTTGTCGGCGACCTTGAGTCGCGACTCCTGCTGGATCACGTCAACTCCTGTTTGTCTCGCCGGTTCTCGTCAGAGCCTGGCGGATTCGATCCTCAGTCGCTTGGCAGCGACTGCCAACTACTTGGCCTTCTCAAGGATCTCCACGACACGCCAGCGCTTCGTGGCGGACAGCGGGCGGGTCTCCATCATCCGGACCCGGTCGCCGACGCCACAGGCGTTGGACTCATCGTGCGCCTTGTACTTGGTCGTACGGCGGATGATCTTGCCGTACAACGCATGCTTGACACGGTCTTCCACGGCGACGACGACGGTCTTGTCCATCTTGTCGCTGACCACAAGACCCTCGCGGATCTTGCGGTACCTCCGCGTCTCGGTGTTCTGCTCAGTCATCGCTGGACTCCTCCGCGGGCTCCTCGGCCAGCACGACGATGCCGAGCTCCCGCTCCCGCATCACGGTGTAGATGCGGGCGATCTCCCGCTTCACTTCGCGCAGCCGTCCGTGCGTTTCGAGCTGGCCCGTCGCCGCCTGGAAGCGGAGGTTGAAAAGCTCCTCCTTGGCCTCCTTCAGCTTGGTGACCAACTCTTCCTCGGGCTGAGACCGCAGATCGTCGGCGGTAAGGCCCTTGGCAGCCATCACGCCTCACCCACTTCGCGCTTCACGAACTTGCACTTCATCGGCAGCTTGTGCATCGCACGCCGGAGCGCCTCACGAGCCAAAGGCTCGGGCACACCCGCGAGCTCGAACATCACCCGTCCGGGCTTGACGTTCGCGATCCACCACTCCGGCGAACCCTTACCGGAACCCATGCGGGTTTCGGCCGGCTTCTTGGTCAGCGGGCGGTCGGGGTAGATGTTGATCCACACCTTTCCACCACGCTTGATGTGCCGGGTCATGGCGATACGTGCGGCCTCGATCTGCCGGTTGGTGACGTACGCGCTCTCCATTGCCTGGATGCCGTACTCACCGAAAACGACCTTCGTGCCGCCCTTGGCCATACCGCTGCGCTTCGGGTGATGCTGCTTGCGGTGCTTGACCCTGCGAGGGATCAGCATTTGTTCTTCAGCTCCCCTCGCCCGCGTTGGACGGCGCAGCCGTCTCGCTCGCCTGCTGCTGCTCGGCCGCCGGTGCGGCCGTGGACGCGGCGGCCTGCTGCTGCCTGCCGCCACCACGCTCGCCGCGACGGCCACCACGCTCGCCGCCACCGCCGCCACCGCCGCCACCGCCACCGCCACCGCCACCGCCGCGACGCTGCGGGCGCTCGCGACGACCGCCACCGGCGGCCCGCTCCTTCGCCTGCGCTGCCTCGCGCTCGGCGCGACTGGTCGGCGCCTCGCCCTTGTAGATCCAGACCTTCACACCGATGCGGCCGAAGGTCGTACGGGCCTCGTAGAACCCGTAGTCGATGTCGGCGCGCAGAGTGTGCAGGGGCACCTGGCCCTCGCGGTAGAACTCCGAACGCGACATCTCGGCGCCGCCGAGGCGGCCACCGCACTGCACCTTGATCCCCTTGGCGCCACTCTTCATGGCGCTCTGGATCGCCTTACGCATGGCACGGCGGAACGCGACTCGGCTGGACAGCTGCTCGGCAACGCCCTGCGCAACGAGCTGCGCGTCGATCTCCGGGTTCTTCACCTCGAGGATGTTCAGCTGGACCTGCTTGCCGGTCAGCTTCTCGAGGTCGCCGCGGATGCGGTCGGCCTCCGCGCCCCGGCGACCGATCACGATGCCGGGACGGGCGGTGTGGATGTCGACGCGAACGCGGTCACGGGTGCGCTCGATCTCGACCTTGGAGATGCCCGCGCGGTCCATGCCACGGGTCAGCATCCGTCGGATCGACACGTCTTCCTTGACGTAGTCCTTGTACAGCTTGTCCGCGTACCACCGGCTCTTGAAGTCGGTGGTGATGCCCAGTCGGAACCCGTGCGGGTTTACCTTCTGCCCCACTAGCGGGTCCTCCTCGTCTTATTGCGGCCGGCGGCCTTACCATCGGGCCGCGCCTCGACCACCACGGTGATGTGGCTCGTGCGCTTGTTGATGCGGTACGCACGCCCCATCGACCGCGGGCGGTAGCGCTTGAGCGTTGGGCCTTCATCGACCCACGCCCGGCTCACCCAGAGCGTGTCGGCGTCGAGCTGGTTGTTGTGCTCGGCGTTGGCGATGGCGCTCGAGAGCACCTTGTACACCGGCTCACTCGCAGCCTGGGGGGCGAACCGCAGCACCGCCTGAGCCTCCGCGGCTTGCATGCCACGGATGAGGTCCACCACGCGGCGGGCCTTTCTGGGCGTGACGCGGGCGTACCGCGCCTGGGCCCTGGCTTCCATCGCTGTTTCCTCGCTCTCGCTACTTCTACGGTTCAGCCGCGCCGACTGCGGCGGTCGTCCTTGATGTGGCCCTTGAACGTCCGCGTCGGGGCGAACTCCCCGAGCTTGTGACCGATCATTGCTTCGGTCACGAACACCGGGACGTGCTTCCGGCCGTCGTGCACGGCGATCGTGTGACCGAGCATGTCGGGCACGATCATGGAACGCCGCGACCACGTCTTGATGACGTTCTTGGTGCCCTTTTCGTTCTGCGTGTCCACCTTTTTGATCAGGTGGTGGTCGACGAACGGGCCCTTCTTAAGGCTACGTGGCATCGGATCCGCTCCTACCGCTTCTTCTTGCTACGACGTCGGACGATGAGTCGATCGGAAGGCTTGTTCGCCTTCCGGGTCCGGCCCTCAGGCTGGCCCCACGGGCTCGACGGGTGGCGGCCACCGGAGGTCTTGCCTTCACCACCACCGTGCGGGTGGTCGATCGGGTTCATCGCGACGCCACGGACGGTCGGGCGCTTGCCCTTCCACCGCATACGGCCGGCCTTGCCCCAGTTGATGTTGGACTGCTCGGAGTTGCCGACCTCACCCACCGTGGCACGGCAGCGAAGGTCGACCATCCGCATCTCGCCCGAGGGCATCCGCAGAGTGGCGTACTTGCCTTCCTTCGCCAGCAGCTGCGCGCCGGAACCGGCCGAGCGGGCCAGCTTGGCGCCGCCACCGGGCCGCAGCTCGATCGCGTGCACGACCGTACCGGTCGGGACGTTGCGCAGCGGCAGGCAGTTGCCGGGCTTGATGTCGGCCGACGGACCGTTCTCGATGCGGTCGCCCTGCTTCACACCGGTCGGGCAGAGGATGTAGCGCTTCTCCCCGTCGGCGTAGTGCAGCAGCGCGATGCGCGCGGTGCGGTTCGGGTCGTACTCGATGTGTGCGACCTTGGCCGGCACGCCGTCCTTGTCGGCACGACGGAAGTCGATGACCCGGTAGGCCCTCTTGTGTCCGCCGCCCTGGTGGCGCGTCGTGATGTGGCCGTGTGCGTTACGGCCGCCCTTCTTGGGGAGCGGACGTACCAGCGACTTCTCCGGCTCGGTACGAGTGATCTCGACAAAGTCGGCCACACTCGAGCCACGGCGACCGGGCGTCGTCGGCTTGTACTTACGGATGCCCATCTTTTTCGTTCATCCCTTGTCTGTCTTCGGACGGATTACCGATCCGGACCGGCCCTCCGCGGTGCCCGTCGTCCGGAGGTGGCGCGCATGCGCCCCCTGCCGGGAGCCGCGGACCACGGAGGGAGAGGTCACGAGACCGGCCCTCCGAAGATGTCGATCCGCTCACCCTCAGCGAGGCTCACGATCGCCCGCTTGGTGTCCTTGCGCTTGCCATAGCCGAACCGGGTGCGCTTGCGCTTGCCCTGCCGGTTGATGGTGTTCACGCCCGTCACCTTGACCCCGAAGACGGCCTCAACGGCCTGCCGGATCTGGGTCTTGTTGGCGTCGGTACGGACCTCGAACGTGTACTTGTTCTCGTCGAGCAACCCGTAGCTCTTCTCAGAGATAACGGGCGCCATGAGAACGTCGCGCGGGTCGGCGATCTTGCTCACTTGCCGTCCTCCTTCCCGCTCGTACGCTTCTGGATCCGCTCGACCAGGGCCTTGTAGGCGGCCTCGGTGAACACGATCTCGTCGCTGCACAGCACGTCGTACGTGTTGAGCTGGTCGGCGACGAGAATGTGGAGCTCGGCCACGTTGCGCAGGCTCAGCAAGGTCAGCTCGTCCTCGCGGTCGAGGACCAGGAGAACCTTCTCGGCCTGAGTGATCTCGCGCAGCGCGGTGAGCGCGGTCTTCGTCTTGGGCGCGTCGCCCTCGATGAGGTTGGACACCACGTGCACCCGGCCGAACCGGGCGCGGTCCGAAAGCGCGCCACGCAGGGCGGCGGCCTTCATCTTCTTGGGCGTCTTCTGCTCGTACGAGCGCGGCTGCGGGCCGTGAACGATGCCACCGCCGGCGAACTGCGGCGCGCGGATCGAGCCCTGACGGGCCCGGCCGGTGCCCTTCTGACGGTACGGCTTCTTGCCACCGCCGGAGACCTCGCCACGGGTCTTGGTCTTGTGCGTGCCCTGCCGCGCTGCGGCAAGCTGCGCCACGACCACCTGGTGGATCAACGGAACGTTGACCTTGGCGTCGAAGATCTCCGGGGCAAGCTCGATGTCCAGTTTCGTGGTCACTTACTACGCCCCCTTCGCGGTGCTGCGGACGAGGATCAGGCCACCGTTGGGTCCCGGAACCGCGCCCTTGATGAGCAGCAGTCCCTTCTCCGCGTCGATGGCGTGAACGGTCAGGTTCTGCACGGTGGTCCGCGTGTTGCCGTGTCGACCGGCCATCCGCAGACCCTTGAACACGCGACCCGGGGTGGCACAGCCACCGATCGAGCCGGGCGAACGGTGCTTGCGCTGGGTGCCGTGCGACGCGCTCAGGCCCTTGAACCCGTGGCGCTTCATGACACCCGCCGTGCCCTTGCCCTTACTGCGGCCCGTGACGTCGATCCGCTGGCCGGCCTCGAACACCTCAACGGTGATCTCCTGGCCGAGCTCGTACTCGGACGCGTCATCGGTGCGCAGCTCGACGAGGTGGCGGCGCGGCGTGACGCCGACCTTCTCGTAGTGCCCGGTCAGGGGTTTGTTGACCTTGCGCGGGTCGATCTGGCCGTAGCCGAACTGGACGGCGGAGTAGCCGTCGCTCTCTGGCGTACGTACCCGGGTGACGACGCACGGCCCAGCTTGGACGACGGTTACCGGAACCATCCGGCCCTCATCGTCGAAGACCTGGGTCATACCGAGCTTCTCGCCCAGAACGCCCTTTCTCTGCTTGCTCATCTTCGATGCCCTTAGAGCTTGATCTCGATGTCGACGCCGGCCGGAAGGTCGAGGCGCATGAGCGAGTCGACCGTCTTTGGCGTCGGATCGATGATGTCGATCAGGCGCTTGTGCGTGCGCATCTCAAAGTGCTCGCGGCTGTCCTTGTACTTGTGCGGCGAGCGGATGACGCAGTACACGTTCTTCTCGGTCGGCAGCGGCACCGGGCCGGCAACCTTGGCGCCCGTGCGCGTCACCGTTTCGACGATCTTTCGCGCCGAAGAGTCGATGACCTCGTGGTCGTAGGCCTTGAGCCGGATGCGGATCTTCTGTCCCGCCATGGTGGCCTCGGTGTCCTTTGCTTGCTAGGTGCCGCTGGGTCTCGTCGTGGTACGGCGGTCGGTCCCTGTTTGCGAGGGGCCGACCGCCGCTCCGCGGTGGTACTACTTCAGAATCTTGATCACTCGGCCGGCGCCAACGGTGCGGCCGCCCTCGCGAATCGCGAACTTGAGGCCGTCCTCCATCGCGATCGGCTGGATGAGCTCAACACGCATCTCGGTGTTGTCGCCCGGCATGACCATCTCGGTGCCCTCAGGCAGGTGCACGACGCCGGTCACGTCCGTGGTCCGGAAGTAGAACTGCGGACGGTAGTTGTTGAAGAACGGCGTGTGCCGGCCACCCTCGTCCTTGGACAGGATGTAGACCTGCGCCTCGAACTCGGTGTGCGGGGTGTTGGTGCCCGGCTTGATGACACACTGACCGCGCTCGACGTCCTCGCGCTTGATGCCACGAAGGAGCAGGCCGACGTTGTCGCCCGCCATGCCCTGGTCGAGCAGCTTGCGGAACATCTCGACACCGGTGACGGTGGTCGTGGTGGCCTTCTCCTGGATACCGATGATGTCGACCGTCTCGTTGACGTTGACGACACCACGCTCGATACGGCCGGTGACGACCGTGCCGCGACCGGTGATCGAGAAGACGTCCTCGATCGGCATCAGGAACGGCTTGTCGGTCTCACGGACCGGCTCCGGGACGTTCTCGTCGCAGGCGTCCATGAGCTCGACGATCTTCTCGCCCCACTCGGCGTCGCCCTCGAGCGCCTTGAGCGCGGAGACGCGGATCACCGGAACGTCGTCGCCCGGGAACTCGTACTCCGACAGCAGCTCGCGGACCTCCAGCTCGACGAGCTCGAGGATCTCCTCGTCGTCGACCATGTCGGCCTTGTTGAGCGCCACGACGATGTACGGGACGCCGACCTGACGCGCCAGGAGCACGTGCTCCTTGGTCTGCGGCATCGGGCCGTCCGTCGCCGCCACGACCAGGATCGCACCGTCCATCTGGGCAGCGCCGGTGATCATGTTCTTGATGTAGTCGGCGTGGCCCGGGCAGTCGACGTGGGCGTAGTGACGCTTCTCGGTCTGGTACTCGACGTGAGCGATCGAGATCGTGATGCCCCGCTCCCGCTCCTCCGGCGCCTTGTCGATCTCGTCGAACGGCGTGAAGGGGTTCAGGTCGGGGTACTTGTCGTGGAGCACCTTGGTAATCGCCGCGGTAAGGGTGGTCTTACCGTGGTCGATGTGCCCAATGGTGCCGATGTTTACGTGCGGCTTCGTCCGCTCGAACTTGGCCTTGGCCACCGGTGTCTCCTTGAATCTCTCTTGACGCCGTACGACGTGCGTATTCGTTAGATCTGGCTGGTCAGGTCACACTCGCCGACGTGCGGTTATTCCCCGCGCGCCTTAGCGATGATCTCCTGCGCGACGTTCCCCGGAACCTCGGCGTAGGAGTCGAACTGCATGGTGAAAACGGCTCGGCCCTGGGTCTTGCTACGAAGGTCACCCACGTAACCGAACATCTCGGAGAGCGGAACGGCGGCCTTGATGACCTTGACGCCGTGACGCTCGCCCATCTCCTGAATCTGGCCACGACGGCCGTTCAGGTCGCCGATGACGTCACCCATGTAGTCCTCAGGAGTGGTGACCTCGACGGCCATCATCGGCTCCAGCAGCGTGGGGTTGGCCTTGCGGGCCGCCTCCTTGAACGCCATGGAACCGGCGATCTTGAATGCCAACTCCGAGGAGTCGACGTCGTGGTAGGCGCCGTCCTGAAGCGTGACCTTGACGCCCACCAGCGGGTATCCGGCGAGAACACCGAACTCGGCGGCCTCCTGGCAGCCGGCGTCCACCGACGGGATGTACTCCCGGGGGATGCGGCCACCGGTGACCTTGTTCACGAACTCATAACCATCGCTGCCACCGCCGAGCGGCTCCAGGTCGATGATCACTCGGCCGAACTGGCCGGAGCCACCCGTCTGCTTCTTGTGGGTGTACTCGACCTTCTCGACCTTGCGCCCGATGGTCTCGCGGTAGGCGACCTGCGGACGCCCGACGTTGGCCTCGACCTTGAACTCGCGCTTCATGCGGTCGACCAGCACCTCAAGGTGCAGCTCGCCCATGCCCGAGATGATGGTCTGGCCGGTCTCCTCGTCGGTCCGCACCTGGAAGGACGGGTCCTCCTCGGCGAGCCGCTGGATCGCGGTGCCCAGCTTCTGCTGGTCGACCTTGGTCTTCGGCTCGATGGCGACGTTGATGACCGGCGCCGGGAAGTTCATCGACTCCAGGATCACCGGGTTCTTGTCGTCACAGAGCGTCTCACCGGTGGTGGTCTGCTTGAGGCCCATGACGGCGACGATGTCGCCGGCGCCCACCCGCTCGATCTCCTCACGCTTGTTCGCGTGCATCCGGTAGATCTTGCCGATGCGCTCCTTGCGGTCCTTCACGCTGTTCATCACCGAGCTGCCGGCCTCCAGCACGCCCGAGTAGACGCGGATGAAGGTGAGCTTGCCGAGGTGCGGGTCGCTCATGATCTTGAACGCCAGCGCCGCGAACGGCTCGTCCTCGCTCGGCTTGCGCGTGATGACCTTCTCTTCGTTGCGGTAGTCGTGTCCATCGATGGACTCGACGTCGAGCGGCGAAGGCAGGTAGTTGACGATCGTGTCGAGCAGCGGCTGCACGCCCTTGTTCTTGAAGGCGGTGCCGCAGGTGACCGGCGTGAGGTTGCCAGCGATCGTGGCCCGGCGGATGGCCGGGATCAGCTGCTCCGTCGTGGGCTCGTTGCCCTCGAGGTACAGCTCCATGATCTCGTCGTCCGCCTCGGCGAGCGTCTCGACCAGCTTGTCGTGCCACTCACGGGCGGCCTCGGTGTGCGTGTCCGGGATGTCAAGGACGTCGTACATCTCGCCCTTGGCAGCCTCGGCGCTCCACACCAGGGCCTTCATGCGGACCAGGTCCACAACGCCCTTGAAGTCGGCCTCGGCACCGATCGGAATCTGCAGCACCAGAGGAGTGGCTTTCAGCCGGTCAACGATCATGTCGACGCAGCGATGGAACTCCGCGCCTACACGGTCGAGCTTGTTGACGAAGCAGATCCGCGGAACGTTGTAGCGGTCGGCCTGGCGCCACACCGTCTCCGACTGCGGCTCCACCCCCGCGACTCCGTCGAACACGGCGACGGCACCGTCGAGGACGCGCAGGTTACGCTCCACCTCGACGGTGAAGTCCACGTGACCGGGCGTGTCGATGATGTTGATGGTGTGGTCGACGTCATCGACCGACCAGTGCACAGTCGTCGCGGCGGACGTGATCGTGATGCCGCGCTCCTGCTCCTGTTCCATCCAGTCCATGGTGGCAGCGCCCTCATGAACCTCACCGATCTTGTAGTTGACCCCGGTGTAGTACAGAATCCGCTCGGTGGTGGTGGTCTTGCCCGCGTCGATATGGGCCATGATCCCGATGTTCCGGACCTTGGCCAGGTCTACGCCGGTCTGAGTAGCCACTTCTCGCGTCCTCGTTGTCTCGTACGTCTGTGCCGGTCATCGATCCCCGGTAGGGACCGACCCTCCGGCGCCAAACACTGGTCGTTACCAGCGGTAGTGAGCGAAGGCCTTGTTGGACTCCGCCATCTTGTGCGTGTCCTCGCGCTTCTTCACACTCGCGCCGAGGCCGTTGCTCGCGTCGAGCAGCTCGTTCATCAGCCGCTCGGTCATCGTCTTCTCACGCCGCTGCCGCGAATACAGCACGAGCCAGCGGAGCGCCAGAGTGGTGCTGCGCGCCGGGCGCACCTCGACGGGCACCTGGTAGGTGGCACCGCCGACACGCCGGCTGCGGACCTCGAGGGTCGGCTTGACGTTGTCGAGCGCGCGCTTCAGCGTCACGACGGGGTCGTTGCCGGTCTTCTCGCGGCAGCCCTCGAGAGCCTCGTACACGATGCTCTGCGCGATGGACCGCTTGCCGTCGAGCAGGACCTTGTTGACCAGCGAGGTGACCAGCGGTGAGTTGTACACCGGGTCAGCGATCAGCTGGCGCTTGCCTGCGGGACCCTTGCGAGGCATGTCAGCTCTTCTCCTTCTTGGCGCCGTAGCGGCTGCGTGCCTGCTTCCGGTTACGGACACCCTGGGTGTCCAGAGAACCGCGGATGATCTTGTATCGAACACCCGGGAGGTCCTTCACACGACCGCCACGCACGAGCACGATCGAGTGCTCCTGCAAGTTGTGACCGACACCGGGGATATAGGCCGTGACCTCGATCCCGCTCGTGAGCCGGACACGGGCGACCTTGCGAAGCGCAGAGTTCGGCTTCTTAGGCGTCGTCGTGTAGACGCGCGTGCAGACGCCGCGGCGCTGCGGACTCCCCTTAAGCGCCGGGGTCTTGTTCTTGGTCACCTTGTCCTGGCGGCCCTTGCGGACCAGCTGCTGGATCGTGGGCACCGCGTCTCCGTCTTCCTCGTACCAAGCCGGTAAGTCATTCCTGGTTTTCCACGCTCTCGCGCGGGGGTAGATCGCAGCCTCATGGTGGCTGTGACCTGCCGTTTTTCTTGCTTCTCCGGCCCCCGCGGTCGGGCGTGTCGCACCCGCCGTCCGGCACCCAGCCCATACGGGCCACGTGAACTCAGGGAGTCGGATCCGCGCCGCACGCTGATTTCAGGCCGTTCACCGGAAGGGTGAGGCACCAACATCGGCGTGCACGCACGTTGAACCCGCGAACCCGCGGGCACGAAGGGAGAGACTACCTAACACCCGCGCAAGGGTCAAAACAAGGAGCGTGGCCGCGAACGTGGCGCGGTGCTTCACCTGTTGAACGGCAGAATGCCGACGGTTGTTCCCGTCGGCATTCTGTCCTAGTCACTCCCGTATTCAAAGCCTGACTCGGCCCGCGAGTGAGGCGTCAGAACACGAGCAACAGCACGAGCAACAGGAGGACCACCAGCACCGCCGCGCCGGCACCCAGATAGATCCACAGCTTCTGCCGTGAGGTGTCGCTCGCGGCCGACGACTGGCCGAATCCCGGCTGGCCGCCCTGCTGCTGGCCCCACGGCTGCTGCTGACCGTACTGCGCGGGCTGGCCGCCGTAACCCTGCTGCTGACCCTGCTGACCGTAGGCCTGCTGGCCGTACGCCTGCTGCTGGCCATAGCCCTGCTGCTGCTCGCCGTACGCCTGCTGGCCGTAGCCCTGCTGGCCTTGGCCGCCGTAGCCCTGCTGCTGACCGTAGCCCTGCTGCTGACCGTACGCCTGCTGCTGGCCCGGCTGCTGACCGTAGCCCTGCTGCTGGCCGTACTGCGCGCCTGCCTCGCTACCAGGCGACGCCCACGACGAACCGCCCTGGTCACCGCCCGGCTGCCCGAACGGCGGCGCGCTCGGCGGCTGGCCGAACGGCGGCTGCCCACCCTCGCCCGATGTGCCGTACGGCGACGACGGCTGCTCACCCGACGGTGCCTGGGCGAAGGCGGTCGTGGCCGCATCCTCTGAGGGCTGCTGGCCGAACCCGCCACCGGCGCCCTGCCCCGGGTCGGGCGCCTGCCCGAACGCGGTCGTGGCCATCGTGTCGGAGGCGTCGGACTCGCCGGGCATGCCTGGCCCGCTGGGCCCGCTGGGTGCCTGGTGCTCGCCGCCGAACCCTGAGTCGGGCGGCGGTACGAGCATCGTGCGCTCGGTCAGACCGGGGCCGTCCTGCCCGCCCTCGTCGTCCTGCGCCGGGAACCCGGGCACCACCTCGTCGACGGGCGGCGGGCCGTACGCGAGCACGTCGCCCGGCGCCGCGTACTCGCCGGTCGGCGGGCCGCTCGGCGCGTCCTCGACCGGTCGCTGCGGGAGACCGGAGTCCGCGCCGAACGGCGGCGGGCCCTGCACGCTCTCGGGGTTCACCTGCGGGATGGCCGTGGTCGGCGGAACCTCGGACACGGGCTCGCTCGGCGGCGGCACCACGGAGGTGCGCTCGGCCGACAGGTCGTCCTCGCCGCCCTGCGGCGCCGCGGTCTCCTGGCCGGGCGTCGGCGCGCCGTACGGCGACTGGCCGAAGGGCGGCTGACCGCCATAGTTCTGTTGCTGGCCGTACGGCTGCTGCTCACCGTATGGCGAGTAGCCGGGCTGGCCCTGCTGTCCGTAGGGCGCGGGTGCGGCGGGCTGGCCGTACGCCGGCGGGCCCTGCCCGTACGGCGACGGCGGGGCCTGCTGGTCGGAGGACGGCGCGTTGGGCTGCCCTCCGTACGGAGCCTGCTCGCCCTGCGGCTGGCCTCCATATGGGCTCTGCTCGCCCTGTGGCTGCCCGTAGGGCTGCTGTCCATAGCCCTGCTGGCCGTACGGCGCCTGCCCGTAGGGCTGACCACCATACGGGGCCTGCTCGCCTTGTGGCTGCCCGTAGGGCTGCTGGCCGTACCCTTGCTGGCCGTAGGGCGCCTGTCCGTAGGGCTGCTGACCGTACGGCTGCTGTCCATAGCCCTGCTGCTGCTCGTAGGGCTGCTGACCGTAGGGCTGAGGTGCGCCTGGTTGTCCGTACGGCTGCTGGCCGTACGCGGGCGGCGGCTGCTCGCCGGGCGGGCCGTACGCCGGGGGCGCGCCGGGCTCCGGCGAGGACGCCTGGTCGGCGGGCGTGGTCGGCTCCTCCGCGGGCTTTGCGGCGGGGCGCCGGTGGGCGCCGAACACCACGGTGCGACCCGACTTGAGGGCGTCCGACATGTCGTCCTCGGCGGAGGGTGTGGCCTCCGGGGGCGTACCGGGCGCCGCGTGCTGGCCGCCCGGTGAGGTGCCCTTGTCGCTGTCGGACGGTTCGGACGATCCTTGGCCATCGGGCAACGGCCAGTATGACCCTGGGGTGCCGTTCTGCTCAGTCATCGTCGGGCTCCTTCAGCGCCGCTGACCCAGGCGGGCATCGGCCTGCGTCCTGGGTGCACATCCCCACTCGAAGGCGCTTGGCGCATTGGGGGACCTCCGAGTCCTGTCACGGGCCACCGTCGGACGGTTTCGACCGATGGTGCACCCTGCGCACCAGCCTGCCGTGATGAGCCGCCTATCTGCAAATCATCCACTCCCCGTGCCGTGGCCATGACAGGCCGAAACCGCCTCCTCGAAATGCCGTGCCGTCGACGGCCGGCGTACGCCAGGCGCACCGCGACCAGCGACAACGACCGGTGCCCCCGTCCCCACACGTCATCGACCGCCGGGAAGAAAGGTCGAACAAGTGTCGCCGATCCCCACGGCCCGTCCGGGGTACGCGAAGAGGCCCCTTCCGATCGCTCGGAAGGGGCCCCTTGGCCGACGGTGACACGGGGCGCCTGGTGGCGCCCTGGTCACCCCTTAACGGTTGTACTGGCCGAAGTCGTACTCCTCCAGCGGCACGGCCTCGCCGGAGCCCTGGCCGAAGGCGTACTCGCCGCCCTCGTCGTAGGACCCGACGGAGTAGACCGCCGCCTTGGCCTCTTCGGTCGGCTCCACCCGGATGTTGCGGTACACCGGCATGCCGGTACCCGCCGGGATCAGCTTTCCGATGATGACGTTCTCCTTCAGGCCGACCAGCGGGTCGGACTTGGCGTGGATCGCCGCGTCCGTGAGAACCCGCGTCGTCTCCTGGAAGGAGGCCGCCGACAGCCAGGACTCGGTGGCCAGCGACGCCTTCGTGATGCCCATGAGCTGCGGACGACCGACGGCGGGCTGACCGCCCTCGGAGACGACCGCGCGGTTGAGCTCCTCGAACTTCGGGCGCTCGATCAGCTCGACGCCGGGCAGCATGTCGGTGTCACCGGACTCCAGCACCTGGACCCGCTTCAGCATCTGCCGAACGATGATCTCGATGTGCTTGTCGTGGATCGACACACCCTGGGACCGGTAGACCTCCTGCACCTGGTCGACCAGGTGCAGCTGGACTGCACGCGGGCCGAGGATGCGCAGCACCTCGTGAGGGTTGATCGCACCCTCGATGAGCTGCTCGCCGACGGTGACGCGGTCGCCGTCCTTGATCTTCAGGCGGGACCGCATCGGCACCGGGTAGGCGATTTCCTCGCCACCGTCGTCGGGAATGACGACGATCTTCCGGGTCTTCTCGGTCTCGTCGATCCGGACGCGGCCGGCCATCTCGCTGATCGGGGCGACGCCCTTGGGGATGCGCGCCTCGAACAGCTCCTGGACACGAGGCAGACCGTGCGTGATGTCGACACCGGCGACACCACCCGTGTGGAAGGTACGCATGGTCAGCTGCGTGCCGGGCTCACCGATCGACTGGGCGGCGATGATGCCGACCGCCTCGCCGACGTCCACGAGCTTTCCGGTCGCCAGCGAACGGCCGTAGCACATCGCGCAGACGCCGATCTTGGACTCGCAGACCAGCGCGCTACGGGTGCGCACCTCCTCGATGCCCACCTCGATGAGCCGCGTGAGGACGACGTCGGTGAGGTCGGTGCCACCGGGGTACACCACCGTGCCATCGACCACGATGTCTTCGGCGAGGTTGCGCCCGACCAGGCTGTTCTCGGAGTTCGCGAGCTTGGTCAGGGTGCCGTTGGCGCCCTTCGTCGCGATCGCGAACTTGATCGTGCGCTCGGTGTTGCAGTCGTCCTCACGGACGATGACGTCCTGCGCGACGTCGACCAGACGACGGGTCAGGTAGCCCGAGTCGGCGGTACGCAGAGCGGTGTCGGCCAGACCCTTTCGGGCGCCGTGCGTGGCGATGAAGTACTCGACCACGGACAGGCCCTCACGGAAGGACGACTTGATCGGCCGCGGGATGGTCTCACCCTTGGGGTTGGAGACCAGACCACGCATACCGGCGATCTGCCGGAGCTGGAGCGGGTTACCGCGGGCTCCGGAGTTGATCATCATCCAGATCGGGTTGGTGGCGGGGAACGCCTTCTCCATGTCCTTGGCGACGTCGGCCGTGGCATGGGTCCAGATCTCGATGAGCTCCTGACGGCGCTCGTCGTCGGTGATCAGACCACGGTCGTACTCACGCTGGACCTTGTCGGCCCGCTGCTCGTACGTCGCCATGATCTCCGCCTTGTTCGGCGGGGCGATGACGTCGTCGATGGCGATGGTGACGCCGGAACGGGTCGCCCAACGGAAGCCGGTGTCCTTCAGCGCGTCGAGCGCGTTGGCCACGTCGACCTTCGGATACGTCTCCGCGAGCTCGTTGACGATCACGGAGAGCTGCTTCTTGCCGACCTCGTAGTTCACGAACGGGAAGTCGTCCGGCAGCGCCTCGTTGAACAGCGCGCGTCCCAGGGTCGTCGCGAGCCGGTATGGCCGACCGGCCTCGTAACCCTCGGGGGCCGTCCAGCCGCGCGGCGGCGGAACGTCCTTGACCCGCACCTCGATGTTGGCCTGGAGGTCCAGCTCGCCGCGGTCGTAGGCCATGATCGCCTCGGACAGCGTCGAGAACGCGCGGCCCTCGCCCTCCGCCGACTGCTTCTCCGTCGTCAGCCAGAACAGACCGATGACCATGTCCTGGGTCGGCATGGTGACCGGCTTGCCGTCCGACGGCTTGAGGATGTTGTTGGTCGAGAGCATCAGGATGCGCGCCTCGGCCTGGGCCTCGGCCGACAGCGGCAGGTGCACGGCCATCTGGTCACCGTCGAAGTCCGCGTTGAACGCGGTGCAGACGAGCGGGTGAATCTGGATGGCCTTGCCCTCGACCAGCTGCGGCTCGAACGCCTGGATGCCGAGACGGTGCAGCGTCGGTGCCCGGTTGAGCAGCACCGGGTGCTCCGTGATGACCTCTTCGAGCACGTCCCACACGGCCGGGCGGGACCGCTCGACCATGCGCTTGGCGCTCTTGATGTTCTGTGCGTGGTTGAGGTCGACCAGCCGCTTCATGACGAACGGCTTGAACAGCTCCAGAGCCATCTGCTTGGGCAGGCCGCACTGGTGGAGCCGGAGCTGCGGGCCGACGACGATGACGCTTCGGCCGGAGTAGTCGACGCGCTTGCCGAGCAGGTTCTGACGGAACCGGCCCTGCTTGCCCTTGAGCATGTCGGACAGCGACTTGAGCGGACGGTTGCCGGGCCCGGTGACGGGCCGGCCACGGCGGCCGTTGTCGAACAGCGCGTCGACGGCCTCCTGAAGCATCCGCTTCTCGTTGTTGACGATGATCTCGGGCGCGCCGAGGTCGAGCAGCCTCTTCAGCCGGTTGTTCCGGTTGATGACCCGTCGGTACAGGTCGTTGAGGTCGCTCGTGGCGAACCGGCCACCGTCGAGCTGCACCATCGGGCGCAGGTCCGGCGGGATGACCGGGATGCAGTCGAGCACCATGCCACGCGGGCTGTTGCGAGTGCTCTGGAACGCGGAGACGACCTTGAGCCGCTTGAGGGCACGGGCCTTCTTCTGGCCCTTGCCGCTGCGAATGATCTCGCGCAGGCGCTCGGACTCGGCGTCGAGGTCGAAGTTCTCCAGACGCTTCTGGATCGCCGCCGCGCCCATGCCGCCCTCGAAGTAGCGACCGAAGCGGTCGCGCATCTCGCGGTAGAGCAGCTCGTCGCCCTCGAGGTCTTGGACCTTGAGGTTGCGGAAGCGGTTCCAGACCTCATCGAGGCGGTCCAGCTCGCGCTGGGCCCGGTCACGGATCTGCTTGATCTCACGCTCGGCCGACTCCCGCACCTTGCGGCGCTGGTCGCCCTTTGCCCCGGCGGCCTCGAGCTCGGCAAGGTCCTGCTCGAGCTTCTTCTGCCGGGCCTCGATCTCCGCGTCACGACGCTGCTCGATCTGCTGCCGCTCAACGGAGATCTTCGCCTCGAGCGAGGGCAGGTCGCGCTCACGCGAGTCGGTGTCGACCAGCGTGATCATGTACGCCGCGAAGTAGATGATCTTTTCGAGATCCTTGGGCGCCAGGTCCAGGAGGTAGCCCAACCGGCTGGGCACACCCTTGAAGTACCAGATGTGCGTGACCGGAGCGGCCAGCTCGATGTGGCCCATCCGCTCACGACGCACCTTGGCACGGGTCACCTCGACGCCGCAGCGCTCACAGATGATGCCCTTGAACCGGACGCGCTTGTACTTACCGCAGTAGCACTCCCAGTCCCGGGTGGGACCGAAGATCTTTTCGCAGAAGAGCCCGTCCTTCTCCGGCTTCAGGGTCCGGTAGTTGATCGTCTCCGGCTTCTTGACCTCGCCGTGCGACCACTGCCGGATGTCGTCCGCCGTGGCGAGGCCGATCCGCAGCTCGTCAAAGAAATTGACGTCGAGCACTTGCATTTCCCCTTTGAATCAGACCTCGTCGACACTCATTGCGCCCTCATTGGGGCGCCGGGACAGGTCGATGCCGAGCTCCTCCGCGGCACGGAAGACGTCCTCGTCGTTGTCGCGCATCTCGATGGCCATGCCGTCGCTGGAGAGCACCTCGACGTTGAGGCACAGCGACTGCATTTCCTTGATCAGCACCTTGAACGACTCCGGAATGCCCGGCTCCGGGATGTTCTCGCCCTTGACGATGGCCTCGTAGACCTTCACGCGGCCGAGCACGTCATCGGACTTGATCGTGAGCAGCTCCTGCAGTGCGTAGGCGGCGCCGTACGCTTCCAGCGCCCAGACCTCCATCTCACCGAACCGCTGGCCACCGAACTGGGCCTTACCGCCGAGCGGCTGCTGGGTGATCATGGAGTACGGACCGGTCGAACGCGCGTGGATCTTGTCGTCGACCAGGTGGAGCAGCTTCAGGATGTAGATGTAGCCGACCGCGATCGGGTCCCTGAAGGGCTCACCGGTGCGGCCGTCGAACAGCCGCGCCTTGCCGGTCTTCTGCACCATCCGCTGACCGTCACGGTTCGGCATGGTGCTGTCGAGCAGCTCGGTGATCTCTTCCTCGCGCGCACCGTCGAAGACCGGCGTGGCGACGTTGGTGCCGGGTTCGGCCGCGTCGACTCCGATCGCACGGAGGTTGCGCTTCCAGTCGGCGTCGTCACCCTCGACCTTCCAGCCTCGGCTGGCAACCCATCCGAGGTGGGTCTCCAGTACCTGGCCGACGTTCATTCGGCCGGGCACACCGAGCGGGTTGAGGACGATGTCGACCGGGGTGCCGTCCTCGAGGAACGGCATGTCCTCGACCGGCAGCACCTTGGAGATGACACCCTTGTTGCCGTGCCGGCCCGCCAGCTTGTCGCCGTCGGTGATCTTGCGCTTCTGGGCCACGTAGACGCGGACCAGCTCGTTCACGCCCGGAGGGAGCTCGTCGCCCTCTTCCCGGCTGAACACGCGAACGCCTATCACCTTGCCGGACTCGCCGTGCGGAACCTTCAGCGAGGTGTCGCGGACCTCACGGGCCTTCTCACCGAAGATCGCGCGCAGCAGGCGCTCCTCCGGGGTCAGCTCGGTCTCGCCCTTCGGGGTGACCTTGCCGACCAGGATGTCGCCCGTGGTGACCTCTGCGCCGATGCGGATGATGCCGCGCTCGTCCAGGTCGGACAGGACCTCTTCGGAGACGTTCGGGATGTCCCGGGTGATCTCCTCGGGGCCGAGCTTGGTGTCACGGGCGTCGACCTCGTGCTCCTCGATGTGAATCGAGGAGAGGACGTCGTCCTGCACCAGCCGCTGGCTGAGGATGATCGCGTCTTCGTAGTTGTGGCCCTCCCATGGCATGAACGCCACGAGCAGGTTCTTGCCGAGCGCCATCTCACCGTTGTGGGTGCACGGCCCGTCGGCGACGACGGTGCCGACCTCGACCCGCTGGCCCTCCTGGACGATCGGCTTCTGGTTGAAGCACGTGCCCTGGTTGGAGCGCTTGAACTTGGCGACACGGTAGGTGGTGCGCGTGCCGTCGTCGTTCATCACGGTGATGTAGTCGGCCGAGACCTCCTCGACGACACCCGCCTTCTCCGCGGTGATGACGTCGCCGGCGTCGGTGGCCGCGCGGTACTCCATGCCGGTGCCCACGAGGGGCGCCTCGCTACGGAGCAGCGGGACCGACTGGCGCTGCATGTTGGAACCCATGAGCGCACGGTTGGCGTCGTCGTGCTCGAGGAACGGGATCATGGCCGTCGCGACCGACACCATCTGGCGCGGCGAGACGTCCATGTAGTCCACGTCGTTCGGCGCGATCAGCTCGGTCTCGCCCTTACGGCGCACCAGGACGCGGTTCTCGCGGAAGTTGCCGTCGTCCTCGATCGGCGTGTTGGCCTGCGCGACGACGTGCCGGTCCTCCTCGTCCGCGGTGAGGTAGTCGATCTGCTCGGTGACCCGGCCTTCGACGACCTTGCGGTACGGCGTCTCGATGAAACCGAAGGAGTTGACCCGGCCGTAGGAGCTCAGCGAGCCGATCAGGCCGATGTTCGGGCCTTCAGGCGTCTCGATGGGGCACATGCGGCCGTAGTGGGACGGGTGGACGTCACGGACCTCCATGCCGGCGCGCTCACGTGACAGACCGCCCGGACCGAGGGCCGACAGACGCCGCTTGTGCGTCAGGCCCGCAAGCGGGTTGGTCTGGTCCATGAACTGCGACAGCTGGCTGGTGCCGAAGAACTCCTTGATGGAGGCGACCACCGGCCGGATGTTGATCAGCGTCTGCGGCGTGATGGCCTCGACGTCCTGCGTGGTCATCCGCTCGCGGACGACACGCTCCATCCGGGCCAGACCCAGGCGGACCTGGTTCTGGATCAGCTCGCCCACGGTGCGCAGGCGGCGGTTGCCGAAGTGGTCGATGTCGTCGGTCTCGACGGGAATGTCGCGGCCCGCCGGGGCCGTCATCTCCTCCTCGCCGGCGTGCAGCCGAACGAGGTAGTCGATGGTCGTGACGATGTCGTCCTCGGTCAGGGTGCCCTGCGTGAGCTCAAGGTCCACGCCGAGCTTCTTGTTGACCTTGTAACGCCCGACCTTCGCGAGGTCGTAACGCTTCGGGTTGAAGTACAGATTCTCAAGCAGCGTCTGCGCGGACTCCTTCGTCGGAGGCTCGCCCGGACGCAGCTTGCGGTAGATGTCGAGCAGGGCGTCGTCCTGCCCGGTGGTGTGGTCCTTCTCCAGGGTGATCCGCATCGACTCGTAGTCGCCCCAGCGCTCAAGGATGCGGGCGTCGTCCCAGCCGAGCGCCTTGAGCAGAACGGTGACGCTCTGCTTGCGCTTGCGGTCGATACGGACGCCGACGTTGTCGCGCTTGTCGACCTCGAACTCGAGCCAGGCACCCCGGGACGGGATGACCTTGCAGCCGAAGATGTCCTTGTCGGACGTCTTGTCCAGGGCCCGATCGAAGTAGACGCCGGGCGAACGGACGAGCTGCGAAACCACGACACGCTCGGTGCCGTTGATGATGAAGGTGCCCTTCGGCGTCATGAGTGGGAAGTCCCCCATGAACACCGTCTGGCTCTTGATCTCCCCCGTGGAGTTGTTGATGAACTCCGCCGTGACGAACATCGGGGCGGAGAAGGTCATGTCCTTGTCTTTGCACTCCTCAACGGAGTACTTCGGCGGCTCGAACCGGTGGTCGCGGAACGAGAGGGACATGGTGCCGGAGAAGTCTTCGATCGGACTGATCTCTTCGAAGATCTCCTCGAGTCCCGACTGTGTCGGGACATCCTTACGACCGGCCTGCTGGGCCGCATCGACCCGGGCCTTCCACCTCTCGTTACCGAGCAACCAGTCAAAGGACTCGGTCTGCAGCGCGAGGAGGTCCGGAACTTCCAGAGGCTCCTTGATACGCGCAAAAGAAACGCGGTTCGGACCGGTTGCGGTAGTCGAGGCGTTGCGCGAGGCTGCCAAGAGTGGTCCTTCCGAGGGCTCGCGGCGGACTGACGACGCGCACGCCAGACCATCCACGTGAAAACCCGCACAAGACGGGCTCTCAGGGAGTGGATAGTCAGAGGGCAGCGCAAAGGGGCAGTGTAGTCGAAGACTACACCGCTGTCGAGCGCAGCACCGCGGTATGCATCACAGTTGCTCCGCAGCATCGCTCGTCAGCGGCCCCACGTCAAGACTAGACATGGACATTCCGCCCGCTCGTCGGGCGTGAGGAAGACCATAGTTTAGGCGCTGAACGCAAGTGCTCCAAATGCACGAGCCCGGACACCTCGCAGGATGTCCGGGCTCACGGCGAAATGAGCAGGCTCAGTGCGTCTTGTGGGGGCTCGGCGCCGGGGGCTGTGAGGGCGTCGAGGCCGGCGGAGGAGTCGTCATCCGAGGCCCGTCGATCAGCCACTTCTTGCCGACCTTGCGGAGCTGGAGCCGCGGCCACGACGTGTCGACCTGAGGCTCCTTGTGCGCCGCGTTGACCGAGATCATCTTCACGAAGAGCAGGACGTCGACGTGGTCCGGCGTGGCGTCGGTGACGCCCGCCACCTGGATCTGGGTCAGCGCCTGCGTCTGGCTCTTCTCCACCGACGGCCGGAAGATCTGCCAGTAGTCGGCGAACGACTTGGCCATCCCCGGCGTCATCTCCGACCGGGCCTTCTGCAGGTCGTAGTCGAGGGTGCGGTAGTTGTAGGACAGCAGGTCCTTGGCCTCGGACTGCGCCGCGGCGAGCCCCTGCTCACGCGCCTGCTGGATCGCCTCGTCCTGCGAGTGCTGATGCCACAGGGCCACGCACGCGATGGCCACCACGAGGACCGCTCCGGCCATCACCGCCAGCAGCGGGGTGACCGCCGACCGTCCGCGCGGCGCGGCCTCCTCGGTGCTCTCAGCGGCCTTCTCGTCGGTCGCGTCCGTGGCAGCGTCCCCGGTCTCCTCGGGGGCCTGCTCCTTGGCGGCGTCGTCCGCCTGCTTCTTTCGCTTCGTCACCGTGATCACTGCAGCCCTCCCATCCCCGACACGCGCCACTTGCCGCCCGACTTCTCCAGCTGCACCTGGGCGCTGGCCCAGGACGCCACCGGCGACTTCGCCTGGGTCGAGGACGCGGTCCGCTTGACGGTGACCATGACCTCGGCCGACTTCGCACTGATGTTGACCACGCCGGAGGCGGCGACGGTCGCGTGCGAGACGAGCTGGTTGGTGACGACGGTCTGCTTCCAGGACGTGCCGAGTTGCTGGACTGCCTGCTCCTTGAATTTGGTGGACAGATCGCCGTAGACGCGCTGGGTGTCCTGGTCGAAGCTCTGGTAGCTGATCGAGTAGAAGTTGGTGACCACGCGCCGGGCGACACTCTGCACGGAGTCGACGTCGGCCTTGCGACCGTCCGCGCGATACGTCGCGTCGCCGAGGATGCCCGCCCAGACCGTCAGAGCGACGAGCAGCACCCCCAGCACAACGAACGCGGCGACCGGCCGGCGACGGCTCAGCCGACGATCGGGCTCAGCAGAAGCGTCTGCCATGAAGCGTCTCCCGTCAGTTGACTCACTTTGCCCAGGCGGTACTGCTTACCGTCCGGGCCCACATAAACGCGGGTCCGGGGATCGTAGCCCGAGACAAAGAGCGTCTGCAGCCCGGGTTGCGAGCTTTGCCCGGTGCTCGGCGACTGACCCGATGAGGTCTGACTCGCCGAGTCACTGCCACTTTGACCTGCGGACTCGCGGGTGGTGCTGTGTTCGTACGGGAACCCGGCGCCCGACGTGGCACCCGTGGGCAGCTGCGGATAGGGCAGGGCCGGCGGGGCGTTGCGCGATCCGCGTACGCCGGTCGGGGAGTTCTTGGGCTCCTTGCAGGAGGCCTTGGGGTTGACCGTCGCCGGCCGGGTGTCCTGCGGATAACGCACCCGCGTGCTCTCGTACCCCTTGGTGCACACGGGCGGGGAGTTGAAGTTGAGCTCCATCCCGAAGTGGACGGTGCCATCGCCCGGCGCCGCGGTGAACGCACCGCCGACGATCAGCGGGTACGTGATCAGCAGCTGCCGCAGCTGCGGCGTGCGCGAGGTCAGCACCTGCCCGACCACCGCGCCGTTGGCCAGCAGCGTGGGCAGCGTCGGCTCGATCTGGTCGAACAGGTCGTTGCCCTGGTCGAGGGTGCCCGGCGCGGTGTTCAGCAGCGTGCGCAGGTCGCCGTCGCCCTTCTTGATCTCGCTGGTCAGCGACGCGAGATTGTGAGAGAACTCACGGAAGGTGGGTCCCTCGGCGACCTGGGTGTCCAGGACCGTACGCCCGTTGTTGAGGAGCTGGATCGTCTCCGGGTAGGTCTTGTCCAGCGCGTCCAGGATCTTCTTGTTCGAGTCGAGCAGCGACTGCAGGTCCGGCCCGGTGCCGGACAGGCCCTTGTCGAGCTCGTCGATGACCGTCCCCAGGTCCTTGGGGTTGACGGTCCGCACGAGCTGGTCGACGTTGTGCAGCAGCTCGTACGTCTGGACCGGCAGGTGGGTGTGGTCCCGCCTGATGAAGTCGCCGTCCTTCAGCGAGGGGCCGTTCGCCGCCGGGCGCAGGTCGACGTACTGCTCGCCGACGCCGGACCGGTTGAGGACGTAGGCCTGCACGCCGGCCGCGGGCACCTTGCGGTCGCGGTTGATCCGCAGCTCGACCCGTACGCCGTCGGGGGTCAGGTGGAGCGAGCCGACCCGGCCGACCGTCACGCCGCGGTAGGTGACCTCGGCGTTGGTGAAGATGCCGCCGGAGTCGGCGAGGTCGAGGTAGACCTTGTAGCGCAGGTCGAGCACGCCCTGGCCGAGACCGATGATGTTCACGGCCGTGTACGCCATGGTCAGCGCGGTGATGACCGCGAAGATCAACAGCTGGATCTTGACTCCACGCTTGATGATCACGCCGTGCCTCCCCTCAGCAGAGCGCCCAGATCGTCGCCCGGCGCCTGTTCCTGCATGCCGAGCGGCGGCAGGATTCCGCCGTTGCCGATGAGGCCGGGATTGTTGTTCGTCCCGCCTGACTGCGCCCCGCCGCCCGAGTTGAGCTGGGGCAGCACGCCGAGTGGCGTGTCGGGGATGCTCGTACGCGGCGCAGGCAGCAGGCCCTGGAGCTTGTCCGCGGCCTGGGAGACGCCCTGGAGCGGCGTACCGGCCAGGAAGTTGTGCGCGATGTCACCGACGTTCAGGTCCAGCGAGACGAACAGGTTGCCGTAGTCGCCCTTGAGCGCCTGCGAGACCGTCTCGGGGAACGGGAACGTGAACAGGCCGCTCAGGACCTTGGGGAGCACCGCGCTGGCCTTGTTGGTGTTCTCCAGAATCGTCTGCAGCGACTGGAGGTTCGCCACCGTGTCGCCCTGCGAGCGGTTGATGATCCTGGTCGCCACGGTGCCGAGCTTGTCCATGTTGACCAGCAGCTTGGTGAGGTCCTGCCGCTGGTCCTTGAGGACCTTCACGGCAGGGCCGGTGCTGTCGATCGCGTCGGCGATCGTCTTGTTGTGGCGGGCCAGCGTCGCGGACAGCTTGTCGACCTTGTCGATCGTGTTGACGATCTGGCCCTTCTGCTGGTCCAGCGTGCCCACGAACGTGTTGAGCCGGCTCAGCAGGTCGCGAAGCTGAACCGTGTGGCCCTGGAGGGCGGCGTTCAGCTCGTGGTTGATCGTGGAGATCTGCTCGAGGCCGCCGCCGGTGACGAGCATGGACATCGCCGACAGCACCTCCTCGACCTCGGTGCCGCGCGAGGTGCGGTCGAGCGGGATCTCGGCGCCCTGGACGAGCTTGCCCTCCGGCGTGCGTCCCTGCGGCGCCGACAGCGCCACGTACTTCTCACCGAGGAGGCTGGTCTGCGACACCGCGGCGACCGCGTTGGCGGGCAGGTCGACCGAACCGCGCAGGCGGCAGGTCACCACCGCGCGCCAGCTCTGCAGGTCGATCTTGGTGACCATGCCGACGGGGACGTCATTGACCCGGCACTGCGACTGCGGCACCAGGTCGAGAACGTTCTCGAAGACCATCTTCACGTCGTACGCGTCGGAGCCGGTGTCCACGCCGCCGGGGAGCGGCAGCGTGGACACGCCCTTGAACGTGCAGCCCGACACAACCACGGTGAGGCCGAGCACGGCCGCGAGGGCACGCGTACGCACGGGCCGGGCTCCGCCTGTCGTTCGCCGTCGCGTGTTCACGGTCGCGCCTCCCTCCTCACTCTGCCGCTCCGATCGGGACACCTGGGTACCTCTCATGTCACTGGACGAGCGGCAGCGGATTGCCGCCGGGCGTAGTGGTCGTGGTGGGCGCGTGCGATCCCTTGCCCGTACCGGCCGGGGGCTGGATCGAGACGGGCAGGGGGACGAGGTTCTGCAGGTAGCCGTCGAACCACCGGCCGGACGACGTCGCGTCGGCCGAGGTGGTGACGAACGGCACGAGAGTACGGATCGCCCGGTCCAGGTTGCCCTGGTTGCGCTCGAGGATCCCGACGACGCCGTGGAGCTGGACCAGCGCGGGGTGCAGCGTCGCCTGGTTCTCCTGGACCGTCGAGGTCACCTGCTGGGAGAGGCTGATCGTGCCGGAGAGCAGCGAGCGGATCGCGCCGCGGCGCGCGTCGAGCTCCTGGAGGAGCAGCGAGCCGTCGGAGACGAGCGCCGCCAGGTCGCCGCTGCGGTCGGCGAGCATCCGGGTCACGGTGCGCGAGTGGCTGAGCAGGTCGCTGAGCGAGTCGTCGCGCGAGGCGATCGCACGCGAGACCTTCTGCAGCCCGGCGAGCGATCCGCGTACGTCCTCCGGCGAGGTACTGAGCGTCTGCGAGAGCGTGTCGAACGCCTTGGAGAGCTGCGGGACATCGATCTGCTCCAGGCTGCCGCTCAGGTCCTGCAGAGCCGGCACGACCTCGTACGAGGGCGCCGTACGCGACGTGGGGATCTCCGCGCGCGGCGACTGGCGGCTCGCGCCGCTCGGCTCGACGTCGAGGTAGTGCGAGCCGAGGATGGTGGAGATCTTGATCCGTACCTGCGACAGCGCGCCGAAGCGCACGTTGTTGTGCAGGCGGAAGTCGACACGTACGTGGTCGCCCTCGAGGCCGACGCTCTTGACCGTGCCGACCTTGACGCCCGCGATGCGCACGTCCTCATTCGGCTTCAGGCCGCTGGCCTCGGTGAAGGCGGCCCCGTAGTTGGTGCCGCGCTGGAAGACCGTCAGGTTGAACGCGGCGAAGACGAGGACGGCCACGCCCGCCATACCGGCCGCGCCCACCCGTAGGGGGTCGCGTTCGCGGAAGGAGGTCTTCACGTCCGTCCTCCCCTCGTCGCTCGCCTGATCACCGGACCATCACCCCTTGCACCGCGCGCTCTCGTTCACGATCTGCGGGGTGTTGACCGAGACCTTGCCCGGCAGCCCGATCTGGGCGTCCAGACTGCAGAGGTAGAAGTTGAACCAGGAGCCGTAGGACGCCACGCGGTCGAGCAGCGTGAAGTTCGTCGGCATCTGAGCGAACGCCTTGTCGAGCTGGTTGCCGTTGGCCGCGAGGACCTTCGACAGCTGCCCGAGGTTGGCGATGTCGCGCTTGAGCGGCGGCCGTACGTCGGTGAGCAGCCCGTCGGTCGTGTTGATCAGCTGGTTGACGCTGACGATCGAGTCGCCGATCGTCTTGCGGTCGCCGGACAGGCCGGACACGAGGCTCCGCAGGTTGACGATCAGCGAGGAGACCTCCTGATCGCGCGAGTCGATCGTGGAGATCACACGGTCGAGGTTGTCGATGACGCGGCTGATCACGGCGTCCCGGTCGCCCAGCGTCTGGGTCAGCGAGGAGATGTGCCCGAGCAGTCCGTTGACCGTGCCGCCCTCGCCCTGGAGCACCTGGATGATCTGGTACGTGAGCTGGTTGACGTCCTGCGGCTTGATCGCGCGCAGCAGCGGGCGGAAGCCGTTGAACAGCGCGGTCAGGTCGAGCGCCGGCTGGGTCTGCTCCTTGGGGATCACGCCGTTCACCGGGAGGTCGCCGCCCTGGCCCGAGCCCTCGGTGAGCGAGACGTAGCGCTGGCCCATCAGGTTGCGGTAGCGGAGCTGCGCCTCGGTGCTGCGCGGCAGGTGCTGCGACGTCAGGACCGAGATCGTCACCTGCGCCAGGTTGCCCTGGTGCAGCTTGATCGAGTCGACCTGCCCGACGCGGACGCCCGCGATGCGGACCTCGTCGCCGGGGATCACGCCCGCCGCGTCCGTGAAGATCAGGCGGTACTTCGCGGTGTCGACGAACTGGGTGTTGGAGATGGTGACCGCGAGCACGGCCGTGCTGAGCGTCGCGATCACCGCAAAGATGATCAGCTTGATCGTCGCTGAGGTCGTCTTCACTTGACCGTCACCATCATTCCGCTGGCGGCCGGTGTGTACAGCAGGGACGCGATGTCGGAGACCTGACCGGCCGAGGTGCCCATCGCGGGGGCCATCAGGCTCTTCATCATCGAGTCGTTGTCAGTGGAGGCACCCGGCTTGATCAGGAAACTGGAGAGCGACCGGCCGGCGCCCGACCACCACTTGTCGTCCTCGGTCCCGTCCAGCTCCTGGTACTGCGGGAACGGCACCTTCGGGTTCGGGATGCCATAGCAGCGCGGATTGCGCTGGTCCTTGAACTCGGGAGTGTCCAGCCCCGGCTTGTAGCCCGGCCGTGGCTTGCTCAGCTCGATCGTGACGTGCACGCCGGGCTGGCCGCCGCCCATCGCCTGGATCAGGCGCGGCTGGAGCTTGGCCATGCCCTGCAGGACACAGGGCACGCTCGGGGAGTACTTGGCCAGCAGCGCGAGCGCCCTCCGGTTGGCGAGCTGCGCGCCGACGAGGCGCGGCTCGTTGTCCTCGGCGAACGGGATCACCTTGCCGGTGAGGTTGATGCCCTTGTCGAGGATCTGGGTGAGCTGCGGCTGCTTGTCGACGATCGTGCGGTTGGTCGTCTGGAGGTTCTGCATGATCGACAGCAGGTCGGGTGCGGCGCTGTTGACGTTGTCGCTCACCACGGCGAGCTGGTGCAGGTCGTGCACGATGGTCGGCAGGTGCGGGTTGATCCGCTTCAGGTAGGCGTCGGCCTGATCGAGCATGCCGCCGATCTCCGCGCCACGGCCCTGCAGGGCGGTGGCCAGCGCGTTGAGCGTGGCGTTGAGCTTCTCGGGCTGTACGGCGTTCAGCAGCGGCATGATGTCGTCGAGGAGCTGGGTGACCTCCACGGCGGTGGTCGACCGGTCCTGCGCGATGACGTCGCCGTTCTTCAGATGCGGTCCGCTCTGCGCGGGCGACGGCGGCACGAGGTCGACGTACTTCTCGCCGAACACCGTCTTGGGCAGCATCCGCGCCGAGGAGTTGGCCGGGATCAGCGCTGCCTTGTCCGGGTCGAGCGCGAGGTCGATCGCCGCGCCGGAGCTGGTCGAGCGGATCCGCTTGACCTGGCCGACGATGAGACCGCGCACCTTGACGTCGGAGTGCGGCAGGAGCTGGAGACCGGCCCGGTCGCTGTTGACCGTGACGCGGTACGCCGGAGTGAACGCCTGGTTGTACTGCGCCAGCATCAGCATGACGAGCACGATCACGACCAGGACGAACACCAGGCCGTAGGCGCGGTAGCGCCAGCGCTCACCCATCGTGCCCGCCTCGTTCATGAGTCCTCCCACGGCTCATTGATCACCATCGCGACAGCCCACCTTTATCTCAGCCGGCGATCCGGACCGTGGTCGCGGTTCCCCAGATCGCCATCCCCATGAGCAGATCCACGATGTTGACCACCACGAGGCTGGTACGCACCGCGCGGCCGACGGCCACGCCCACGCCCGCCGGGCCGCCACTGGCGTTGAAGCCGTAGTAGCAGTGGATGAGCATCACGAGGATCGCGAAGATGAGCACCTTGCCGAACGACCACAACACGTCGTGCGGCGGGAGGAACAAGTAGAAGTAATGGTCATAGGTACCGCTGGACTGCCCGAACGCCATCGTGACGATCACTCGCGTGGCGAAGAACGAGGCCAGCAGGCCGATGACGTACAGCGGGATGACCGCGAGCATGCCGGCCACCAGGCGGGTCGTCACCAGGAACGGCAGCGACGGCACGCCCATGACCTCGAGGGCGTCGATCTCGTCGCTGATCCGCATCGCGCCGAGCTGCGCGGTGAACCCGCAGCCGACCGTCGCGGACAGGGCCAGCGCCGACACCGTGGGCGCCAGCTCACGGGTGTTGAAGTAGGCGGAGACGAACCCGCTGAAGGCGGCGCTGCCGATCTGGTTCAGGGCGTTGTAGCCCTGGAGACCGACCTCGGTGCCGGTGAAGAACGTCATGAACGCGACGATCGCCACGCTGCCGCCCATGACGGCCAGACCGCCGGTGCCGAGGCTGACCTCGGCGAGAAGCCGGATGACCTCTTTCTTGTAGCGGATGATGACCCGCCACACCCACGCGAACGCACGGACGTAGAAGGCCATCTGGTGGCCGAAGTCCTCCAGCCGCTGCAGCGGAACGTCAACGACCCGCTTGGCCGTGCGGAATCCCCGCGCGCCCGTGCCGACGGCACCCATTACATGCCCTTCTGCGGTACGAGCTGGAAGTACAGCGCACTCAGTACGAAGTTCTCGACGAACAGCGCCATGGCCGCGATGACGACCGTCTGGTTGACCGCGTCGCCCACGCCCTTCGGACCGCCGGAGGCGGTCAGGCCCTTGTACGACGCGACCAGCGCGGCGGTGACGCCGAACACCAGGGCCTTGACCTCGGCCTGGTAGAGGTCGGGAAGCTGGGCCAGGCCGCTGAACGAGGCGATGTAGGCGCCCGGTGTGCCGTCCTGCAGCATGACGTTGAAGATGTAGCCGCCGGCGATGCCGACGACCGACACGATGCCGTTCAGGAAGAGGCCGACGAAGGCGCAGGCGAACACCCGCGGTACCACGAGTCGGTGCAGCGGGTTGATTCCGAGCACCTCCATGGCGTCGATCTCTTCGCGGATCTTGCGCGCGCCGAGGTCGGCACAGATGGCCGAGCCCGCCGCGGCCGCGATCAGCAGCGCCGTCACGATCGGGCTGGCCTCGCGGACGATCGCGAGCACCGCCGTCGATCCGGTCTGCGACTGCGCGCCGAGCTGGCGGATCAGGTTTCCGACCTGGAGCGACAGGATCGCGCCGAACGGGATGGCGACCATGATCGTGGGCGCCACCGTCACGCTCACGATGAACCAGGCCTGCTGCAGGAACTCCCGCCACTGCACCGGGCTCCTGAACATGGCCCGGAAGGTGTCCAGGCACATCGCGAAGAACCGGCCGGGCTCGCGGAAGACGACGTTGACGAAGCCGTCGGTGACCGTCGCCATCCGTCCCGGGCCGACGGGGTCGGCGCGGCGTCGTCCCTGGGCTTGGGCCATCAGAACCCACCACCCGGGTGACCGGCGACGGCCGAGCGCTCGGCCACGTAACGCGGCCACTCCTCGAGCCAGTTACGGCCGGACTCGTCGATGAAGGATCCCGCGGGCGGGGTGACGTTGTGGGCGCGCAGCCACTCGCCCGGCGCGCGCTGTGCGCGACGCAGCCGCCCGTCGGCCGTCATGAGCTGCGGCGGGATGGGAGGGAGTACGCCCGGGTCGTGACCCAGGCGCGCCTCGGCCTCGAGCTCGGAGACGTCCTTCTCCTCCGACATGCCGATCGGGCCGACCTTGCGGGCGTTGAGGAACTGGCGTACGACCGGCTCGTCGCTGGACAGCAGCATCTCGCGGGGGCCGAACATCACGAGCTCGCGGCGGAACAGCAGCCCGATGTTGTCCGGGACCGTACGCGCGGTGTTGATGTCGTGGGTGACGATCAGGAACGTCGCGTGCGTCTCGGCATTCAGGTCGACGATCAGCTGGTTGAGGTACGCGGTGCGCACCGGGTCCAGGCCGGAGTCGGGCTCGTCGCACAGGATGATCTCGGGCTCGAGGACCAGCGCGCGTGCCAGCCCGGCACGCTTCTTCATACCGCCGGAGATCTCGCCCGGGAGCTTGCGCTCGGCCCCGATGAGGCCGACCATCTCCATCTTCTCCATGACGATGCGCTTGACCGCGGACTCGGACTTCTTCGTGTGCTCGCGCAAGGGGAAGGCGATGTTGTCGAAGAGGTTCATCGAGCCGAAGAGCGCGCCGTCCTGGAACAGGACGCCGAACAGCTTGCGGGTCTCGTACAGCTCATGCTCACGGAGGTGAGGCATGTCCTTGTCGCCGATCCAGCAGTGCCCGCGATCGGGCCTGAGCAGACCGACGAGGGTCTTGAGGAACACCGACTTGCCCGTACCGGACGGCCCGAGGAGGACGGAGATCTCTCCAGAGGGAAGGGTCAGCGTCACGTCCTCCCAGATGACCTGACGCCCGAAGGACTTGGTCAGCCCTTCGACTCTGATTTCGACGCCCACTCGTCACCTTTCGTCCAGCCCGGGGGGTATCCGGTTCAACGAGCGAGTCACCCAGGGGTCACGTTGCCGGATCACGGGGGGCCACTGCGATGTGGCCGGGGGGCATTGATCGTGCCGCGTGGCCACCACCGTAGTCATCCTGCGCTCGATTGGAAGGGGTTGGGCCTACGGCGAGGCCCCGGAACCACCCTTGTAAGCAGATCGTTACTCGACCAACATTTTATGAGACTAGCGGTCCAACAAGTCGCTTGTGAAGGGGCCCGCCACCCACCGATACGAAAGGGCGGTCACCCGATCGGGTGACCGCCCCCTCGTTGAAGGGTGAAGAAGACTACTTGACCGAGACGGAGGCGCCGGCCTTCTCGAGGGCCTCCTTGGCCTTCTCGGCGGTCTCCTTGTTGACCTTCTCGAGCAGCGCCTTGGGCGCACCGTCGACGAGGTCCTTGGCCTCCTTGAGGCCGAGGCTCGTGAGCGCGCGGACCTCCTTGATGACCTGGATCTTCTTGTCGCCGGCACCCTCGAGGATGACGTCGAACTCGTCCTGCTCCTCGGCCGCCTCGGCCGGGGCACCGCCGGCCGCGCCACCGGCGGCCGCGATCGCGACCGGCGCAGCGGCCTTGACGTCGAACGTGTCCTCGAACTCCTTCACGAACTCGGAGAGCTCGAGAAGGGTCATCTCCTTGAAAGCGTCGAGCAGCTCGACCGTGCTGAGCTTCGCCATGATGTTTGTTCCTCCGGTGTTGCTGTGCCCGCTCTCGCGGGCGACGTACGTGGCTGGTCTGTTACGACCGCGGGATCAACCCTCGTCGGACGCGTCTGCGGCCGGCGCCTCCGGCGCCGCCTCGCCCTCACTCGCGCGCTTCTCTCGCAGGGCCTCGGCCAGCTGAGCGGCCTTGACCGGCAGCGCGTTGAAGACGGCCGCGGCATTGCCCATCGACGCCTTCATCGCGCCGGCGAGCTTCGCGAGCAGGACCTCACGCGACTCGAGAGAGGCGAGCTTGGTGATCTCCTCCGGCGACATCGACTTGCCGTCGAGCACACCGCCCTTGATCACAAGAGCCGGGTTGGCCTTGGCGAAGTCACGCAGGCCCTTGGCGGCCTCGACCACGTCGCCGCTGACGAACGCGATCGCCGACGGGCCCTGGAGCAGCTGCTCGAGCTCCTCGACGACCCCGGCCTCGCGCGCAGCGATCTTGGTCAGCGTGTTCTTCACCACGGTGAACCGAGCGTTCTCGCCCAGGGTGCGGCGCAGCTCACTGATCTGCGCCACGGTGAGCCCGCGGTACTCGGTCAGCATGGCGCCACTCGAGCTCTCGAACGCGTTCTTGAGCTCGGCGACCGCTGCCGCCTTTTCCGCCCTCGCCATGGGCCTCCTTCCAGATGTCACCACCGGTGAGGAAGGCCCGTAAAAAACGGAAAAGCCCCGGCGCAGGTGCACACGGGGCGATGACACGACGTTGAACGGTCGCGATCGGCTCTCGGTATCACCTGCGCTGGCCTCCCGCGTCGCGGGACCTTCGGCCACCCATGCGGGTGACGACCGGCGGTCTTCGGCACACAAGAGAGTACGCGTGGATCCGCGAAGCGCCAAATCGGGCCGTCCACGGCGGCGGAACGCGAACGCCCCGCGGCGCGAGCCGCGGGGCGTGTCGATCGTATCCGGAAGGTGCCAGGGTCAGCCGTGGGTGTTCTGGCCGCTGACGAGGTCCTTCAGGTTGTTCCCGTCGGTGACCTCATTCGCCGGGGGTGCGCTGACGGTGAACGACTTGTTGTAGTCGCTGAAGATCATCGTCGAGCTCAGCGTGCCCTGCTTCGCCGCGACCTTCGTCACGAGCTTGCGGGGCAGGTTGTCCTTGCCCACCCACAGGTCGAAGTCGACCTTGTTGGCGCCGGACCGCTGGTAGAACTCCTTGAACGCCTTCTGCGCCTTGGGGTCGAGCGAGGACGCGGCGTCCTTCATGTCGAGCGTGCCCTGGTAGTGGGTTGTCTTGGTCCCGTCGACACTGTCGGTGCCGACTCGGTGGACGTCCTTGGACGCGGTGAAGATCTTCGTCTGGTCCGCGGGGTTGGCCCGCCGGATCAGGGCGTCGATGTTCGTACCGGTCTTCTCCTGCGCCTGGGAGATGGAGAACTTCACCCAGGGCTTGCCGCCCGTGAACTGCGTGAGCTGCTGCGGGACCTTGGTGTAGAAGGTGTCCCCCATGAGGATCGCCCGCTCGCCGCCCGGGATCGACTGGCCGTGAACGCTGGCCTCGTCGAGCGTGCCGGTCGCGGCGACGTCCGGCTGGAGCCGGATGCGGATCGATCCGTGGAGCTTCGCCGCGGCCTGGTTGGTCCCCGCGGCGGTCAGATCCACCTTGTACGACTTGACGTCCGCCGTCTTCTTCGACGCCAGGTCGATGGCCTGCGCGGCCGACAGCTTGACGTTGTTGTCCTTGCCGCCGGCATCGCCCTGGCACCCGGTAAGGGAGACGATGAGCGCGGCTCCCGCCGCCGTGCCTACGGCGTATCGACGAACCATTTTTCTCCTCCTGCGTCTCGAGTGTGACCGTCGGCTCCGTTGGAGCCTTGCAATGTGCGGCCGATCATGAGTCTTCTCCCCCAGGATCCGCCGAACATCCCCCGCTGGGACCAATTAGGCGTAATTCACATGAGCCGCTGGTCGTACGCGGTACCAGCCTCAGGACGCACGAAAGGGGCGTCTTCGCAGGAAGACGCCCCTTTCTGGTGCTACGTCAGCTCGCGGAGCTGGACTCCATCTCCGCGATGAGGTTGCGCGTGGCGTTCGGGTCGAGCGGGATGCCGGGGCCCATGGTCGTGCTCATGGTGCCCTTCTTGATGTAGCGGCCCTTGGCCGCCGACGGCTTGAGACGCATGATCTCGTCGAGCGCCGCGGCGTAGTTCTCCACCAGCTGCTGGTCGGTGAAGGAGGTCTTGCCGACGATGAAGTGGAGGTTGCCGTGCCGGTCGACACGGAACTCGATCTTGCCGCCCTTGATCTCGGTCACGGCCTTGGCCACGTCGGTGGTCACGGTGCCGGTCTTGGGGTTCGGCATCAGACCACGCGGGCCGAGCACGCGGCCCAGGCGGCCGACCTTGCCCATCATGTCGGGCGTCGCCACGACGGCGTCGAAGTCCAGGAAGCCGCCCTGGATCCGCTCGATCATGTCGTCGGTGCCGACGAAGTCGGCGCCGGCCTCACGGGCCTCGTCGGCCTTCGCGCCACCGGCGATGACCAGCACGCGGGCCGTCTTGCCGGTGCCGTGGGGCAGGTTGACCGTGCCACGGACCATCTGGTCCGCCTTACGCGGGTCCACGCCGAGCCGCAGGCCGACCTCGACCGTGGAGGCGAACTTCGTCGCCGCGGTCTCCCTCGCCAGCTTCACGGCCTCGGCCGGGCTGTAGAGAGCGGACTTGTCGATCTTGGAATCAGCGGCGCGGTACGCCTTGCTGCGCTTCATGAGTTCTCCCTTTGCGGAGTGGGTGGTACGGGCCGCGCTCGGCCCTCCCACCGGAGTACGGGTATCAGCCGGTGACGTTGATGCCCATGGAACGGGCGGTGCCGGCGATGATCTTCTCGGCCTGGTCGAGCGAGTTGGCGTTCAGGTCCGGCATCTTGGTCTGCGCGATCTCACGGACCTGGTTGCGGGTAAGGCTGCCGACCTTGGTCTTGTGCGGCTCGCCGCTGCCCTTGTCCACACCGGCGGCCTTCTTGATGAGCTGCGCGGCCGGCGGCGTCTTGGTGATGAAGGTGAACGACCGGTCCTCGTAGATGCTGATCTCTACGGGGATGACGTTGCCGCGCTGGGACTCCGTGGCAGCGTTGTACTGCTTGCAGAAGTCCATGATGTTGACGCCGTGCGGGCCGAGTGCGGTACCGACGGGCGGCGCGGGCGTCGCCTGGCCGGCCTGCAGCTGAACCTTGACGATCGCGGCGAGCTTCTTCTTCTTGGGAGGCATGCCTCACCCCTTTGTTCCGTGGTGTTTCGACCCCGACTCCCGTGAGTACGGGCAACGCTGCGGCTGGAACATTGGCCGGTACGTTGGGGCCGCTTCTGCCCTCACGCGCGTGGACGGCCCTCCCTGAGGAAGGCCGGTCCGTACGCGCGGGGACGACTATGCGATTGTGCGCGGTCTCAGATCTTGGAGACCTGGTTGAACGACAGCTCGACCGGGGTCTCGCGACCGAAGATCGAGACGAGCACCTTGAGCTTCTGCGCCTCGGCGTTGATCTCGTTGACCGTCGCGGGCAGCGTGGCGAACGGGCCGTCCATGACCGTGACGGACTCGCCGACCTCGAAGTCGACGGTCGCGGCGGACTTCGCCGACTCCTTGGCCTTCGCCTGCTCTTCCGGCTCCGGAGCGAGCAGCGAGGCGACCTCCTTGAGGTGCAGCGGCGACGGCGTGTTGGACAGACCGACGAAGCCGGTCACGCCCGGGGTGTTACGCACCGCGGCCCAGGACTCATCGGTCAGGTCCATGCGCACCAGGATGTAACCCGGTAGGACCTTCTCGCTGACCTTCTGCCGCTTGCCGCCCTTGACCTCGGTGACCTCGTGCTGAGGCACCTCGACCTGGAAGATGAAGTCCTCCATGTTGAGCGACTGGGTGCGCTGCTCGATGTTGGTCTTCACGCGGTTCTCGTAACCGGCGTAGGAGTGGACGACGTACCACTCGCCGGGCAGGCGCCGCAGCTGAGCCATGAACTCGCCGACAGGGTCGACCGACTCCACGGGCTCATCGCCCGAGGAGTCCGCGGGCGTGTCGCCGGACTCATCGGCAGAGTCCACGTCGTCGGACGACGTCTCTTCCGTCGTTTCGCCGGACTCCGTGGCGACTTCCTCAGCCTCGGCGGCAGCCGCCGTCTCCACCGGCTCGGCCTCCTTGACGGCCTCGTCGTGGAGTTCTGGGGACTCGGACACGGTCACTCTTTCCCTCGTTCGTGGGTTGCTGGCGGAATGTGAAGCGCCATCCATCAGCCGAAGAGCTTCAGAACCAGCCACGAGAACGCGTTGTCGAGACCGAACACGACCCCGACAACGATGACCACGAAGATCAACGACACGGTGGTGTAGGTGACGAGCTCATGACGTGTCGGCCAAATGACCTTGCGGAGCTCGGCGACCACCTGACGGTAGAACAGGAGAGGTGAGGTCCGCTTCTTTACGGACTTCCCCTTGTCCTCAGTAGCGGCGTCGCCGCGCGTTTCAGTCGCCATCGATGTCGACGCATCCCCTCGTCGGTTGAGTCGCAAACTCCGCTGTGGGCGTGCGCATCACAACGTCCGCACACTCATCTGTGCGCGAAGCGTATTCCGCAGGGCAGGAGGGACTCGAACCCCCAACCACCGGTTTTGGAGACCGGGACTCTGGCCAATTGAGCTACTGCCCTTCAGTAACAGCCGCTGCATGGCGTGCGAGAACCATGACGGACGTCACTAGGTGCTGCAGTCTACGTCTCAAACCACCCCCGCGTCGAACCAACGGCGGTACGCGTGCCGTGGCCGACCCTGAGGCCGCAGGTCGGGCTACCAGATATCCGGCTGAGAACGCCCCAAGCCATCTGCGACGATGGTGTGCATGAGCTCTCGAATCTCCGATCGGATCGCCACCATCTCCGAGTCGGCCACTCTCGCCGTCGACGCCAAGGCCAAGGCGCTGAAGGCGGCTGGGCGACCGGTCATCCGGTTCGGCGCCGGCGAGCCGGACTTCCCGACTCCGGAGTACATCGTCGAGGCCGCCGCCGAGGCATGCCGTAACCCCAGCTTCCACAAGTACACCCCCGCGGGCGGGCTGCCGGAGCTGAAGGCCGCCGTGGTCGAGAAAACCAAGCGCGACTCCGGCTACGAGTCGGACGTGTCCCAGGTGCTCATCACCAACGGCGGCAAGCAGGCGGTGTACGAGGCGTTCGCGGCGCTCCTCGACCCGGGGGACGAGGTGATCGTCCCGACCCCCTACTGGACCACCTACCCCGAATCCATCAAGCTCGCCGGCGGCGTGCCCGTCGACGTCGTCGCCGACGAGAAGACCGGCTACCTGGTGAGCGTCGAGCAGCTCGAGGCGGCACGTACGGACCGCACGAAGGTGCTGCTGTTCGTCTCGCCGTCCAACCCCACAGGCGCCGTCTACGGCCGTGAGCAGATCATCGAGATCGGCCGCTGGGCCCTCGAGCACGGCCTGTGGGTCGTCACCGACGAGATCTATGAGCACCTCGTCTACGGCGACGCCGAGTTCCACTCGATGCCGGTGCTCGTGCCGGAGCTGGCCGATCGCACCCTGGTGCTGAACGGCGTCGCCAAGACGTTCGCCATGACCGGCTGGCGGGTCGGCTGGATGATCGGCCCCACCGACGTCGTCAAGGCCGCCACCAACCTCCAGTCACACGCGACGTCCAACGTCGCGAACGTCTGTCAGGCCGCGGCGCTCGCCGCCGTCACAGGCGACCTGTCGGCGGTCGCCGAGATGCGCACCGCGTTCGACCGGCGCCGCCACACCATGCTGCGCATGCTGAGTGAGATCCCCGGTGTGGTCTGCCCGGAGACCAAGGGCGCGTTCTACGCGTACCCGTCGGTCAAGGAGCTGCTCGGGAAGGAGATCCGCGGCAAGCGCCCGCAGACCTCCGTGGACCTCGCCGCGCTGATCCTCGACGAGGTCGAGGTGGCGCTCGTTCCGGGTGAGGCGTTCGGTACGCCGGGCTACTTCCGGCTCTCCTACGCGCTCGGCGACGAGGATCTGGTCGAGGGCATCACGCGCGTCGGCAAACTGCTCGCCGAGGCCCGCTGAGACCCACGCAGCCGCACGCGAAGAGGCCGCCTCGTGAGAAACCTCACGGGCGGCCTCTTCGCGTACAGAGGACGTCTCAGCCAACGTGCACGCCGTTGGCGATGGCGGTCAGCCGGTCGTTCAGACCCGGGCTGACGCTCACCCACACGCCGAGCCCGCCGCGCTCGATCCACATGAGCTGGCTGGGCACGGAGGTGACGCGCAGCGCGGCGTGGCCGTGGACCTTCGCCTGGGTCGCCATCGGCGGTGCCAGGCCCAGGTCGGCCGGGCCGTGCAGACCGGAGTCGTGCACGATGCGCACCTCGATCCAGCCGGCACTGCCGGTCCAGCGGCAGGTCGTGGTCTCGCGCGTCGCCACCTTCTGGGTGTCGCAGGTCTTGCGCGGGTTGATGCCCGGAGGCAGGTAGCCGAGCAGCTCCTTGGCGGTGCCGAGCACCGGCCCGTGCGAACCGCTCGGACGCTGCACCGGCCGGCCGGCCGGGTGCGAGCCCGCGGGATCCGGAGTCGGTGCCGTCGGCCTCCCGCTCAGCGGCGAGGCCGCCGGTGAGGGTACGGCGGCGTGCTTGTGGTGCCCCCCCGGGCCGTTCGCTCCGACTGTCTCCGGCCGAAACGACTGGTACGCCGGTATGCCCGCAGCGACGGCCACGACCAGGCCGGCCGTCGTCATCGCGATCGTCGTCCGGCGTCGCACGGTCCGCTGATGGCGACTGCGCGCCTCACCCGCGAGCGTGCGCGCTGCCGACACCTCGGTCACATGCTCCGCCATGGCCTGCCGAAGCTCGTTCTCCAGATCCATCGTTCACCCCCTTGATGACGCCGTTTGCGCGGACGTCCCCATGCGTTCCCGGAGCCGGGCGAGACCGCGCGCCGCCTGGCTCTTCACCGTGCCCACCGAGCAGCCGAGCATCTTCGCCGTGTCCGCTTCCGTCATGTCCTCCCAGTAGCGAAGGACCAGGACCGCTCGTTGCCGCGGCCCGAGGCGGCGCAGCTCTTCGATCAGCATGCCCCGCAGCTCGACCGTGCCCGTTTCGGAGGCTGACGGGACCTCCGGTGGGCTCGGCACGTACACCTCGCGCAGCACGCGCCATCGTCTGGCGCGGCTGATCGTGAGGTTCACCAGGATGCGGCGGACGTACGGCTCGGGGTCGGACTCCTTGCTCAGCTTTCCCCAGTGCCGGTAGGCCTTCTCCAGAGCCGTCTGGAGTATGTCCTCCGCATCCGATCGCGCGCCGCACAGCAGGCTGGCGGTCCGTAGCAGCGCGGTTCCCCGCTCCGCCACGAACTCGACGAATGACTCGTCATCTCGACGCGCCAAGGTACTCCGTCCGACGAACGCCCGATCTATGCCCAACGGTCGCGGGTGGCCCACCGCGCGGGCCACCCGCGCCGAGCTCACTGAGCGCGCAGCTGGGACGAGATGCCCGGGAGCAGCGGCTGGAGGGCCGGGCTACCGTTGAGGTAGATGGCGTAACCCTTGTTGGAGTACCACAGCATGCCGTCACCGGCCGGGCTGCGCCACATGTCCGTACCGTTGACCGAGGCCACGTTGCCCTTGGTCAGGTCCAGACCGTTGGCCAGCTCGGACAGCGTGACCTGCGGCGGAGTCTGGAGGCGCTCGATGGTCAGGAAGCCACCGGCGATACCGACGAACTTCTCGGTGTTCGCGCAGAACTGACGGCCGTCGACGTGGATGTAGTGCGTGTGGGCGAAGGCCAGGTGCGCGCCGGTCGGCAGCGCGATCTCCTTGGACTTGCCGTCCTGCAGGTTGATCGCCGGCGGCAGGGCCGAGCAGTCCGGGGTCTTCGGCAGACCCGGCTTGGGCAGGCCCGGCAGGCCCGGCTTCGGCTGGCCGGTCACGTCACCCGTGCAGGTCGGGAGGTTCGGCAGCTTGTCGGTCGGCAGGGTCGAGGGGACGCCACCGGGAACCTTCGGAAGCTGGGAGGGAACGACGCCGCCCGGAACCTTCGGGAGCTTGTCGATCGGCAGCTTGCCGGTCGGGAGCTTGCCCGTGGGCAGCTTGTCCGTGGGCAGCTTGCCCGTCGGGAGCTTGCCGGTGGGCAGCTTGCCCGTCGGCAGCTTGCCACCCGGAAGCTTGGGGAGGCAGGTCGGCACCGGAACCGCGGGCGCCTTCGGCGCGAGCTTCGGGTCCTTGACCATCGAGAGGTTCTTGCCCGACTGCGCGCTCTTGACGGGGGTGCTGTGACCGACGGCGGCGTACGTGATGCCACCGGCGGCGGCAACGGCACTGGCCGCAGAGGCGGTCACCAGAGCGAGCTTGAGCGTCTTCATTGCGTGTAAGGCCTTTCTGCCGATCTCGCGTTTGTCTCTCGCGTCCCTCATATACGCGCGACCGCCCTCCGGGGTTGCACGGCATTTCAAAGTTTTTTTCGGGACGTGTCCGCGCGACGCGAACCCCGGTCTTGGGGGAGGCCGCACGCAGGCCCGGTCGTGTACGGCAATATCTGTGCATGGAGGCCCGCCCGATCCCCGCCCTGCCAAAGGCCCACCTGCATGTGCACTTCACCGGTTCGATGCGGCACACCACGCTGGTGGACCTGGCCCGCAAGCACCGCGTGCACCTGCCTGACGCGCTCGTCGACGAGTGGCCACCTCGGCTGCACGCGACCGACGAGCGCGGCTGGTTCAGGTTCCAGCGGCTCTACGACATCGCACGATCGGTGCTGCGCGACGAGGAGGACGTACGCCGCCTCGTACTCGAGACCGCCGAGGACGAGGCCTCCGAAGGCTCCGGCTGGCTGGAGATCCAGGTCGACCCGAGCGGCTACGGCGCGCGGTTCGGCGGCCTGACCGGCTTCACCGAGCTGGTCGTCGACGCCGTGCGCACGGCGTCCAAGGCCACCCGCGTGGGGATCGGCGTGATCATCGCGGCCAACCGCACCCGGCACCCGCTCGACGCGCGCACGCTCGCCCGACTGGCCGCGCAATTCTCCGACCAGGGCATCGTCGGCTTCGGCCTGTCCAACGACGAGCGCCGCGGCCGTGCGTACGACTTCGATGGAGCGTTCCGCATCGCGCGCCGCGCCGGCCTGCTGTCGGTCCCCCACGGCGGCGAGCTGCTCGGCCCGTCCAGCGTGCGGGCCTGCGTGGACGCCCTCGGTGCCGACCGGATCGGGCACGGCGTGCGCGCGGCCGACGATCCGGCGCTCCTGGACGGCCTGGCCGAGCGCGGCGTTACGCTCGAGATCTGCCCGGCCTCCAACGTCGCCCTGGGCGTCTACGCGTCGCCGGGCGACGTCCCGGTCCGCCGGATCTACGAGGCCGGAGTACCGATCGCGCTGGGCGCCGACGACCCGCTGCTGTTCGGCTCGCGGCTCACGCGCCAGTACGAGCTCGCACGCGAGGCGCATGGCTTCACCGACGCCGAGCTCGCGGAGCTGGCGCGCTCCTCGATCCGCGGTTCGGCCGCGCCGCCCGGCGCGCAGAAGAGGATGCTTGATGACATCGACGGCTGGCTGGCGGCGGACCCGCCGCAGTGAGAGGAGCGGACACCATGATCCTGCGTACCCCGACGCCGGGTGAGGCCGACGAGCTGGCACAGCACCTTCCGGCCACCCACGCGGTGCTCGACGACGACCGCCTGGTCGGCGGGCTCACGCTCTCCCGCGTACGCCCGGGCACCGACGAGGTCGCCATCTGGGTCCGCCCGGAGGAGCGCCGGCGCGGCGTGGCGACCTGGGCGGTACGCGCCCTGTCCGCGCAGGCGACGCAGCGGCTCGAGCTGGTCACCGACGTCGCGGACACGATCGGCCAGCGGGTCGCGCTGAACGCCGGCTTCGTGCGCGAGGCGATCCGCCGCGACGCCGGGCTGCGCGACGGCGTGCGCTTCGACGACGTGCTGTGGGCGCGGCTGCCCGAGGACCCGCAGGATCCGGCCTCCCGCCCGCTGCCGGACCTGCCGGGCGGCGAGCTGCGCGACGGCGAGGTGTCCCTGCGGCCGCTGCGCCCGGCCGACGTCGATGACAAGTTCGGTCTCTTGAACCTCCCTGACGTCCGCGCGCGGTCGGTCTTCACACACGAGCCCCCGCGCTCGGCGATCGCGCGCCGCTGCGCGCACTCCGCGCACGACTGGCTGGTCGGCGACCGTGCCGACTTCACCATCCGGGTCGACGACGTGTTCGCCGGCGACATCGGCCTCTACAACGAGGCGTTCAGCCGCCAGGCGATGGTCGGCTACTCGATGCTGCCGGCGTTCCGCGGCCGCGGCGTGGCGTCCCGCGCCGTACGCCTGCTCAGCGCCTGGGCGTTCGAGATCGGCGTCGAGCGGCTCATAGCCGGCACCGCGGCGGACAACGTCGCGTCCCAGCGAGTGCTGATCAAGGCCGGCTTCGTACGCGAGGGGATCCAGCGCTCACGCTTCGCCGGCATGGACGGCGCCCGCTGGGACGACATCACGCACGTGCGGTTCCCGGAATCCGGCTGAGCGCGCCGACCGTGTCCGCGCCGTACCGCTCGATCTCGGCGTCGAGGTCGAGCCGGTGCGTGCCCATCGTGATCGTGTCGTCGATCAGCTCCTGCGGCACCAGCCACGACACCTCGAACTCCAGACCGTCGGGGTCCTTGGCGTACAGCGCCTTGGTGGTGCCGTGGTCGCTCGCGCCGACGAGCGCGCCGACCGCGGCGAGACGGTCGTGGTGGACCCGAAGGTCGGCGAGCGTGGGGACCTCCCACGCCAGGTGGTAGAGGCCGACGGTGGCACGACCGGCCGGAGACGCCCCCGCGTCCTCCCCGATGCCGAACAGACCCAGGTCGTGATCGTTGTCGGAGTCCGGAGCCTGGAGGAAGGCCATGTTCGGCGCGCTCACCTTCTCCCGGAACCCGAGCACGTCACAGTAGAAACGAGCGCTGCGCGCGGCATCGCGTACGTAGAGAACGGCGTGGTTCAATCCCCGGATCGGCATGTCCGGTCGAACACCGCGTACGGGTGGCGGATTCCCTAGGGCGTGTCCGGTGGATCTTGGCCGTCGCGAGCGGCGTCCAGGTGGATGTCTCGCAAGGCGGAGGAGGGAGTCGACCTGGTTCGGTCGGCGACCGACGACAACGCTGCGAGGCGCCGCCTGGGCGTCGCGCAGCAGGCTGAAGATCCACCGGACATGTCCTAGAGGGAGACGCCGACGAAGACCGGTTCGTTGACGAGCGTGACGCCGAACGCCGCGTGTACGCCGTCGCGTACCTCGCGGGCGAGGCCGAGCAGATCCTCGGTGCGCGCGCCGCCCGGGTTGGTCAGGGCGAGCGTGTGCTTGGAGGAGATCCGGACCGGACCGCGCGTGTAGCCCTTGGTGAAGCCCGCCTTGTCGATCAACCAGGCGGCGGAGGTCTTGATGCGCCCGTCGCCCTCCGGGTAGCGCGGGAACCGTACGTCGGGGCCGAGCCGCTCGGCCGCGCGCGCCTCGAGGTCGGCGGTCTGGCCGGCGTCGAGGATCGGGTTCGTGAAGAAGGACCCGGCGCTGCGGGTGTCGGGGTCCGCGGCATCGAGGACCATGCCCTTGCCGCGCCGCAGGGCCAGGACGGCCTCGCGCGCGTCCTTGAGCGGTACGCGGTCGCCGGCCTCGACGCCGAGGCTGCGGGCGAGTTCGGCGTAGCGGATCGGGGCGGACAGGTCGGCGGGCTCCAGGGCGAACGTCACCTCGAGCACCACGTGCCGGTCCGCGCCCTTGAAGACGCTGTGGCGGTATTCGAACCGGCAGGCGTCGCGGTCGAGCGTGACGACCTCGCCGCGCTCGCGGTCGTACGCGCGCACCTCGACGATCGTCTCGCTGACGTCCTGGCCGTAGGCGCCGACGTTCTGGATCGGGGTGGCGCCGAGACGGCCGGGGATGCCGGACAGGCACTCCACTCCGGCGAGCCCCTCGTCGACGCAGCCCGCCACGAAGGGGTCCCACTCCTCCCCCGCCTGCGCTCGTACGAGCACCCGGCGGGCACCCGACGGGCCCGGCGTCACGGTGATGCCGCGCGTCGCGACGTGCACGACCGTGCCGGGGAAGCCCTCGTCGGCGACGACCAGGTTGCTGCCGCCACCGAGGACCAGGACCCTCTCACCGGCGGCGTCGGCCCGGCGTACGGTGCCGGTCAGCTCGTCGTCGCTGGTGGCCTCGACGAAGCGCCGGGCCGGCCCACCCAGCCGGAGCGTGGTGTAGCCGGCCAGGTTGACCTGTTCGCAGAGCACCGCCATCAGGCTAGGCGGACGGTCGCCTTGGCGCGGGTCAGGACCTTCTCGCCGGCCGAGCGCGCGGTGAGCGCGACCACGACGGCGTTGTCGTCGAGCTTCTTCTCGACGATGCCGCTGATCTCGATCTCGGCGCCGCCGTCGTTGGGTACGACGACCATCGAGGAGAACCGCACGCCGTAGTCGATCACGGCGCCGGGGTCCCCGCCGGCCCAGTCGGTGACGAAGCGTCCGCCCTGGGCCATGGTGAACATGCCGTGCGCGATCACGTCGGGCAGCCCGACGGACGCGGCGAACGTGTCGTTCCAGTGGATCGGGTTGAAGTCGCCGGACGCGCCCGCGTACTTAACCAGGTCCAGGCGCTGCACCGGGAAGGTGCGCGCCGGGATCTCCTGGCCGACCTCGACCTCGTCGTACTTCGGCATGGCGGTCATTCTCAGGCCCCCCGCTCCACGAGCGCGTTGTGCGCCGTGCACACGTGCTCGCCCTCGACCGTCTTGACCACGGTCTCGATGTCGATGCGCTCGTTGCGTCCGATCGAACGGATGCCGGCGATGGTCGACTCGGTGATCACCACGTCACCGGCGTGCAGCGGGCGGCGGTATTCGAACCGCTCCTCGCCGTGCACCACCATCGCGTAGTTCAGGTTCAGCTCGGGGTCGGTGATCGCCGAACCGCTCAGCGAGATCACGATGGGGAACGTCGGCGGCGCGATCACGTCGGGATAGCCGGCGGCCTTGGCCGCATCCGGGTCGCGGTACACGGGGTTGAGGTCGCCGATCGCGTCGGCGAACTCCTTGATCTTGACCCGGGTGACCTCGTACGGCTCCGAGGGCGGGAAGGACCGCCCGATGAAATCCCGGTTGAGCGCCATGCAATCCGTCCCTTCGAGAGCATGTCCTGCGGCTCGCCAGTACCGCTGTGGTGACGGTAACAGAACGTGGTTCAGCCCGCCCTGGCGGAGTCGCCGGGGCGGGCTGTGAACGTCAGGGAACGCCGAGAGTCCGGCGCGCCCGCGCCGACCTAGCGGGTCTCGCGGTGCGCCTGGTGCTTGCGGCAGTTCGGGCAGTACTTCTTGAGCTCCATGCGGTCCGGGTCGTTGCGCCGGTTCTTCCGCGTGATGTAGTTGCGGTGCTTGCACTCCTGGCAGGCCAGCGTGATCTTCGGCCGTACGTCAGTGGCAGCCACGATGGAGTGCCTTTCTGGGTGAGGGACAACTGGACATGCATCCCCGCCGCATCGCCTGCCTCATGAGGGTGGACGAGCGGCCGGGTAGTAGCGGAGGCCGGACTTGAACCGGCGACACAGCGATTATGAGCCGCTTGCTCTGCCTGACTGAGCTACTCCGCCACGGACGGTCGGGACCAACCGGGGAAAGAATACCGGACTCCCCGGCCGCACCCGAACAGACGAAATCCCGACCTATCGATTAGGTGCGGGATATCGGCTGGTGGAGCCCCCTTACGGAATCGAACCGTAGACCTTCTCCTTACCATGGAGACGCTCTGCCGACTGAGCTAAGGGGGCGTGCGGCGTCCGCGCTCCGTAACCATACACGGTCCGCAGGGACGACACGAAATCGATTCGCGGCCGACTTCAGACCCCCTTCATCGCACCAGCTCACGGGCGATGACGATCTGCTGGATCTGGCTCGTTCCCTCGTAGATTCGGAAGAGTCTGACGTCCCGGTAGAGGCGCTCGACGGCCACCCCGCGCATGTAGCCCATGCCGCCGAAGATCTGCACCGCGCGGTCGGCGATCCGGCCCGCCATCTCCGAGCAGAAGTACTTCGCGCAGGAGGGTCCGAGCCGCCGGTCCTCGCCCGAGTCGTACGCCTCGGCGGCCTGGAGCACCATGGCGCGGCCCGCGTACAGCTCGGTCTGGGAGTCGGCGAGCAGGCCCTGGATCAGCTGATGGTCCGCGATGCGCCGACCGCCCTGCTCGCGCTCTTTCGCGTACGCCACGGTCTCGTCCAGGATCCGCCGGCTCACGCCCACGCAGACGGCGGCGATGTGCACGCGCCCGTGCGCCAGCGAGGTCATCGCGGTACGGAAGCCGGTGCCCTCGTCGCCGACCATCGCCGACGTCGGGACCCGTACGCCGTCGAAGTGGACCTCGGCGGTGTGCGCGCCGCGCTGGCCCATCTTCTCGTCCGAGGGCCCGACGGTGAGCCCGGTCGTGCCCGACGGGACGATGAACGTCGAGATGCCGCGCGAGCCCTCGCCACCGGTCCGCGCGAAGACCATGAACACGTCCGCCTCGGGTGCGTTCGTGATGAACCGCTTGCTGCCGTTGATCACGTACGCGTCGCCGTCCCTGGCGGCCGTGGTCGTCAGCGTGCTGGGGTCAGAGCCCGCGTCGGCCTCGGTCAGCGCGAACGCCGCGATGGCGGTGCCGCCGGCGAGCCTGGGCAGCCAGTGGCTCCGCTGCTCGTCCGTGCCGGCCTTGACGATGACCTGGCCGGCGATCCCGTTGCTGGTGCCGAACATCGACCGGAACGCCGGGCTCGCGTACCCGAGCTCGAACGCGAGGCGTACCTCCTCCGACATCGACAGGCCCAGGCCGCCGTACTCCTCGGGCAGCGCGTAGCCGAACAGGCCCATGTCCGCGGCCGCCTTGCGGAGGTCGGCCGGGATGGCGTCGTCCCGCTCGATCTCGTCCTCGCACGGGATCACCCGCTCGCGGACGAAGGACCGGACGGCGTCGAGCACGTCGGCGAAGTCCTGGGCGTCCATGCCACCTCCGATATCCGAATCAGATTCCAGTTGGACTCTACCCACTCGCGGTGAAGTGACAATGTCCCCTATGGAACTCGCACAGGTACGGCTGGTCGTGACGGACTTCACGGGCTGCTTCCGCTTCTACCGGGACGTCCTCGGCCTGAAGCCGCAGGTCGACGACGACGGCGGGCCGTACGCCAAGTTCAGTCCCGACGAGGGCTCGGCCGGCATCGCGCTGCACGACCGGGCCGACCTCGAGGCGACCCTGCCCGGCCTCGCGAAGGCCGACGGCGACCGGGCGCTCATCGTGCTGAAGGTCGACGACGTGGACGCGTACGCCGCCGAGATCACCGCGCGCGGCGCGATCCTGGCCGCCGGGCCCGCCGTCCTGTGGGAGCGGCTCCGCGTCGTCCACCTGCGCGACCCGGAGGGCAACCTCATCGAGCTGCAGCAGTGGCTCGCCCCGCGGACGGGTTGATCCGGTTTGGAATGATGCGGGGCATGTCCACGACCTCTGACCCCCCGACGGTACGCGCACCGCATCGCGACGCGGACATTCCCGGCTTCTGGCGATCCCTCGGGCTGCCGGGCCTGATCGACGTGCACGTCCACTTCATGCCGCAGAACGTGCTCACCAAGGTCCAGGCCTACTTCGACCACTTCGACGAGGCCGGGCTCTCGTGGTCCCCGCGGTACCGCGACGAGGAGGACGGGCGGCTCGCGCGGCTGCGGGAGTTCGGCGTACGGCGGTTCAGCGCCCTGTTGTACCCGCACCGCCCGGACATGGCGAAATGGCTCAACGACTGGGGCGCCGACTTCGCCGCGCGTACCCCGGACTGCCTGCACACCGCGACGTTCTTCGCCGAGGAGTCCGCGCCGGCGTACGTCGCCGAGGCCCTCGAGGCCGGCGCGCGCGTCTTCAAGGCGCACGTGCAGGTCGGCCGGTACGACCCGCGCGACCCGGTGCTGGACTCGGTGTGGGGCCAACTTGCCGAGTCGGGTACCCCGGTCGTCGTGCACTGCGGCTCCGGGCCCGAGGCGGGGCCGTACACCGGTCCGGGCGTGTTCGGCGAGGTCATGCGGCGGCACCCGGCGCTGAAGGCGATCATCGCGCACCTGGGCATGCCGGAGTACACGGGCTTCCTGGCACTCGCCGACCGCCACCCGTCCGTGCATCTGGACACCACGATGGCCTTCACCGACTTCAGCGAGCGAATGCGGCCCTGGCCCACGGACCTCACGCCCCGGCTGGCCGATCTCGGCGACCGCGTGCTGCTCGGCACCGACTTCCCCAACATCCCCTACGCCTACGCCCACCAGCTCGAGGCGCTCACCCGGCTCGATCTCGGCGACGACTGGCTGCGCGGCGTCTGCCACGACAACGCCGCGCGGCTCTTCGGTCTCTGAACGGGGGCGGGGGGTGAGTGACGGTCGGGACCAGCCGCTCTCTGCTGCGAAACCCGATCGGCCAGTCGGTGGCTGAACCCGCTGACCCGGCGCCCGCACTTACCCGCGGCTCGACTCACCACCCCGTACTCCTTTCCTGCCCAGATATGCCGTCGACCGGACATCGGAACGGGCCGCGCCAGGCCACCGGCGTATGGGACACTCCCGGCCATCCGGGCCTCCTGGCCGACGACGAGGAGAGATTTGTGAGCATGATCGGCGAGTACGCGCGCGTGACGGCCGAGGAGCTGGACCGTGCCCTGCTCGACCCCGAATGGGCCTACGACCACGTACAGGACATGGTCGAGGATGCCGACGAGATCGACGAGCCGGGCGTGGTCCCCCGCTGTACCGACGTCGACACGGCCTGGGACGGCATCCGGTTCCTGCTCCGGCGCGCGATCGAGGAGCCCGTCGACGTCATCGCCGGCGGCGGCCAGATCGGCGGCGAGGACTGGGGGTACGGCCCGGCGCGCTACCTGGTCCCCGAAGAGGTCGGCCGCGCGGCACACCACCTACGTACGACACCCTTCGAACGCCTCGCCGCCCACTACGACGCCGCGCGGATGCGGGACGAGGAGATCTACCCGAGCGCGATCTGGGACGACGACCAGGGCACGCTCGACTACCTCCAGGACAACTACGAGGCGCTGGTGGAGTTCTTCGACGCCGCGGCCGAGTCCGGCGACGCCATCATCTTGTGGCTCGGGTGATCGACCGTGATCATCTGGCTGAACGGCACGTACGGCGCGGGCAAGACGACCACGGCCAATGAGCTGACCGAGCTCCTGCCGGAGTCGACGATCTTCGACGCCGAGCAGGTCGGTTACATGCTGCGGCACGTCAAGGGGCTGCCCGCCCAGGGGAACTTCCAGCACTGGCGCCCGTGGCGCGGTCTGGTCGTCGACACGGCCACGCGCCTGCTCGACCACCTCGGTGGCACCCTCGTCATCCCGCAGACCGTGCTCGTACCGGTGTACTGGCTCGAGATCCGCTCCGGCCTGGCCGAGGCCGGCATCCCGATCCACCACTTCGTGCTGCACACCGACCCGGAGACGCTGACCCGGCGCATCGAGGCCGACACCCCCGAGAACCGCCGGTGGCGCCTCGACCACCGCACCGCGTACGAGGACGCCCTCCCTTGGCTCCGCCGCGAGGCCGAGCTCGTCGACACCACGACGCTCCCGCCCCGAGCCGTGGCCGAACGCATCCTCACCCGCGTACGTGGCGAGTGAGTTAATGGCGTTGAAAACGGGAACGGCCCTTGATCGCATTTAAGCCGATCAAGGGCCGTTCTCGCTGCATGTGGCGGGTCCAGGGTTCGAACCTGGGTAGGCTAAGCCGACGGATTTACAGTCCGCTCCCATTGGCCACTCGGGCAACCCGCCTCTGCGCCGCCGTGGCGACGCTCAGAAGGATAGCGGACTCTCGGCCCGAGAGTGACATCGGTTCCAGGGCGAAATGTACCCCTGGCCACGGACCCTGGACGGGCCGGTGAGACCGCCGCGTGGGACACGCCTGCCGGTCGTACGGAACCCTGATCTGCTCGCTAGTCTGATTCGTTACGCGAAGGTGTATCGCGCGGGTCCGCACGCCGAAGGGCAATGACGACGCCGGGCGCGGATTATCGAAACCGACGTTCAAGCAGGTGAGGAGAGGCGTCCTTTGGCTGATTCATCATTCGACATCGTTTCAAAGCTCGATCGCCAGGAGGTGGACAACGCTCTCAACCAGGCCACCAAGGAGATCGGCAACCGCTTCGACTTCCGCAATGTCGACGCGGGGATCCGGTGGTCCGGCGAGGCGATCGAGATCCAGGCGAACAGCGAGGAGCGCGCCAAGGCCGTCCTCGACGTGCTCCAGGAGAAGCTCGTCAAGCGCGGGGTCTCGCTGAAGGCGCTCGACGCCGGCGACCCGAAGCCGTCCGGGAAGATCTACAAGCTGGACGTCGCCCTGAAGGAGGGCATCTCCCAGGAGGACGCCAAGAAGATCGGCAAGATCATCCGGGAAGAGGGTCCGAAGGGCGTACGTGCGCAGATCCAGGGTGACGAGCTGCGGGTGAGCTCGAAGAAGAAGGACGAGCTCCAGGCGGTCATGACCCTGCTGAAGGGCAAGGACCTCGAGGTCGCCCTGCAGTTCACCAACTATCGCTGATGCACCGTCCCACGATGCGGCGGGTCCTCTCGCGTGGCTCGGTGCCTCGCGGGATGGCCGCCGCATCACGGGCCGGCGTCCTTCAGCGCTCCCAGTCGGCCCTGGTCAGCGCGTACTCGACCGCACCGTGCTCGGAGCCTTCGATGGCGTCCAGCCCGTCGCGGTGAAAGGTGCGCACGAGTGTCAGGCCGACCTTCTCCATCACGCGACGGGAGCCGGCGTTGACCGCCATCGTCTCCGCGAGCACGCGTTCGACGCCCAGCTCGGTGAAGCCCTTGTGGATCAGCGCGCGTGAGCCCTCGGTCGCGTACCCCTGGCCCCACGCCGACCTGGGCAGCCGGTAGCCGAGCTCGACGTCGCCATCCTGCGCTTCGTCCTTGGGCAGCCGGAAGTGGAACCACCCCAGGAACCGCCCGGTGGAGCTCTCCTGCGCCACCCAGTACCCGAAGTCCTCGGACCGCTCGTAGAGGGCGAGAACGGTCGGCAGGACCCGGTTGCGGATCTCCTCGCGTGGAGTCGGTTCGCCGCCGGTGAGGAAGCGCATGACCTCGGGGTCGCCGTCGAGCTCGACCAGGTCGTCCTCGTCGGCCTCGGTGAAGCGGCGCAGCGTCAGGCGGCCGGTCTCCAGGTAGATCGACATTCGGCTACAGCCCGCAGGAGCCGCGGTCGAGATGGAAGAACCTCGCGTTGGCCCAGCGGCAGAGCCGCATGCCGACGACGACGCCGGCGATCGTGACGAGCGCGGGGAGATAGCCGCTGGCGACCTGGACGATCGGGATCGCCGGGCATCCGCCTGAGATCGCCCAGCCGGTGCCGAACAGCACCGCGCCGGGTACCACGCCGGCGTGGATGCGCCCCGGCGTGCGGCGGACCCCGATCAGGGCGAACGCCACGATGATGATCCCGACGGCACCGGCGAAGGCCAGGAACATGCGCAGATCCTGGAAGGTGAACATCCGGTTGAGCTGGGTGTAGTCACCGAATCCGATGTTGGCGACGGTGAAGCCGAGGGCCAGCCCGGCGATGACGTTGGCGATGAGGATCCCGCCGCGGGTACGCATCAGATCACCTTCCACAGCAGGAACGACACCAGGACGGCCGTGCCGAAGAACACGGCGGTCGCGACCATGCTGACCGGGCTGAGCCGGCCGCACCCGCTGAGCCCGTGGCCGGAGCTGCACCCGCCGGCGAGGCGGGTGCCGAAGCCGACGAGGATCCCCCCGACGAACAGCACACCGACCATGACGGTCGGGTTGGCGGTCACGATGTCGTGGAAGCCGCCGCCCATGTCGAGGCGGAGCTTGAACCGGCCGGAGGTGACCGCCGCCACCAGGCCGCCGACGAAGACCGACGCGAGCAGGGCGGCCTGGGCGACCAAGGGTGCCGGGCGCCGTACCGAGATCGGGGCGGCGTCGGCTTCGATCTCGGGCGCGGCGGGCGCGGCCGGGACGGTTCCGAAGTGCTCGGCGGTCGCCGCGGCGAGGGCGTCGACGAGCTCACGGTCGTCGGTGAACTCGGCGTCCATCCGCTCGAGGCGGCGCTCGTCGCGCCAGTGCAGGACGCGGTCCCACGCCGAGGACACCCCGAGGGACCGATCGGTGGCGAGGGTGTAGTTGATGGTGACGAGGGCGAGCCCGATCGCGCCCGCCCACCAGGGCCAGTAGTTGGTCATGCGGGGCCTCTCATCCATTCGGCGAGGCGCTTCCACCAGTGGCCCGTCGGTCGCGCCGGCGGGCCCCAGTAGGGCTGCACGGGCGGTGACGGCTCTTGCGGCCGGGCCGCGGTCGGCGCCGATTCGAAATGAGCCGTGGTCCCGGCGCTCGGCCGGAACGGTGGTGCGTGCCCGGGGTCGGCCGCGCCGTACAGGCCGGCCTCGGGGGCGCGCCTCAGGTGGTGTGCCTCGCGCCCGTTCGGGAGCAGCGAGATCGGTACGAGCTGGCCCGTGAGCGACAACTTGTATCGAGCACAGTCGAGCCAGCGATCCTCGGTGTCGCAGTAGTACTCACGCCAGCCGCGAAGACTCGCCTTGAGCAGCGGGAAGAGGGGACAATTTTCGGCGTGCGAGCAGGGCACGTCGCTCCGATCCGACCGGCATACGCCACCTGGCCGGGTGCGTGGCATGCCGCGATCTTGACGGTGGAGAACCCAGCCAATGATCTTTCAAGTGTCGGCATTGTAATCACGCGGCGAGTCGCGCCCGCGCCACTCCGCCTTACGGGCCGGCCAGAGTCTTGAGGACTCGGGGCCACACTGGGGACAGCGGGTCGATGAGCGCGAAGTGTCCGGTGCCGGGCAGTTCCTGGAGCGCGGCGCCGGTGCGCTCGGCGTACGAGCGGCCGACCTCGATCGGTACGCGGTCGTCGGCGGTGCCGTGCAGCAGCGTGACCGGCACGTCGGGTACCGGCAGCAGCGCCGGGTCGGCGGCGGCGTAGCGGTCCGGAACCTCGTCGGGCGACCCGCCCATCAGCAGGTCGGTGGCGCCGTCGTCCAGGCCAAGGCGCGCGCACAGGGTCAGGTCGGCGCAGCCCGCCAGCGCGACGACCGCGCGTGCGGAGACGCCGGGCCGCGTGGCGGCCCACAGCGCGAGGTGCCCGCCGGCCGAATGGCCGAGCAGGGCGGCCGGCCCCGACGCGTACGGGGCGAGGAGGTCGGGCAGGGCGCCTAGCGCCGCCGCGACGTCGTCGAAGGTGCCGGGCCAGCCGCCGCCCTCCTGCCCGGTACGCCGGTACTCGGGGACGGCGACGACGTATCCGGCCTCGGCCAGGGCGGTCGCCTGCGGCCCGGTGTGCGTGCGGTCGTACGCCGCACGCCAGAACCCTCCGTGGATCACCGCGACGGCCGGAGCGGGCAGCCGCGCCGGCAGCCGTACATCGACGACGTGGCAGGGACCAGGACCGTAGGTGAGGGTCAGGTCGGGCGGCGGCGCGGGGCGGGTGAGCACCTCGCGTGAGTCGGACATGACGGTCAGCCTGCCAGGCGCGACCCCTCACCCGGGCCGAGGCGCCGGCCCAGCTCGGTGAGGTCGAGGCCGAGCGCGCGGGCCAGGGCGGCGACGGTGAAGAAGGCGGGTGCCGAGATCGCCCCGCGCTCGATCTTGCGCAGGGTGTCGAGGGAGATTCCCGCCTCGGCGGCGACGGAGGCCGCCGTCCTCGGGCCGCGTGCGGCGCGCAGGACCTGGCCGAGGGCACGGCCGCGGTCGCGCTGGTCTTCGGTGAGCGGGGTTCTGACCATGGCATGGATTATATGACTAGTATTAAAATACAGCCATGGTGACCTTGAAGAACCAGGCGGAGCTGGACCGGATGCGCGAGGCCGGCCAGGTCGTCGGCGCGACGCTGCGGCGGGTCGCGGCCGCGGTACGCCCCGGTGTCAGCCTGTCCGAGCTGGAAGAGATCGGCGCGGCCAGCATCCGCGAGCACGGCGCGCGGCCGTCGTTCCTGAACTACCTCCCGGGCTCCGCGCGCAGCCCCTACCCGGCGACGTTGTGCCTGTCGGTCAACGACGTCGTGGTGCACGGCATCCCCGACGGACGCGTGCTGCGCGAGGGCGACATCGTGTCGATCGACTGCGGCGCGGAGGTCGGCGGCTACCACGGCGACTCCGCCGTGACGGTCCCGGTGGGCACGGTCGACGACGACGCCGTACGCCTCATGGACGTCACGCGCGAGGCGCTGTCGGCCGCGATCGAGGCCGCACGGCCCGGCGGTCGGCTCGGCGACGTCTCCTACGCCGTCCAGGCCACCGCGCGACCGTACGGGCTCCTGGAGGGTTGCGGCGGGCACGGGATCGGCACGGCCATGCACGAGGACCCGCACGTGCCCAACACCGGACGGCCCGGACGCGGCATGCGGCTGCGCGAGGGCCTGGTGATCGCGATCGAGCCGATGGTCATCGAGGGCGGCGGCGACGCCGGGCGTACGCTCGCCGACGGCTGGTCGATCGCGACCGTCGACGGCAGCCGCGCCGCGCACTTCGAGCACACGATCGCCATCACGGGCGACGGCCCGGTCGTCCTCACGGCGTAAGAGACTGTTGGGGAGCCCTCGGCCGTCGCGAGCGGCGGTCCAGGGGGTGCGTCGCAAGGCGGAGGAGGGAGTCGGCCTGGTGTCGGCCGGCGACCGACGACAACGCGGCGAGGCGTCGCCTGGGCCCCGCGCAGCAGGGCATGGGGCTCCCCAACAGTCTCTAAGACGAAACGGGCCCGCCCGCATGACGCGGACGGGCCCGATCGAGCGGGTCGATCAGCAGGAATGCGTCCAGGAGCACTCGAGCTGGCTGCCGTTGCGCGCGACGGAGCGGCCGAACGTCGTGGTCGTCACGGAGTTCTTCCCGGACGCCAGCCGGACGGCGATCTTGTCTTCGATGTCCTTGGGCGAGCCGCCCTGGTAGCCGTTGAAGACGCTGGAGAAGATCAGCTTCTGCCCGGACGGGTCGGTGACGTACCCGGACAGCGCCGTGACGCCGGTGAGGGAACCGGTCTTGGCGTGCACGTTCCCGGCGGCCGCGGTGCCGGCCATGCGCGACGCGAGGGTGCCGCCGACGAACTCACCGGGCTTGCCCGCGATCGGCAGCGCGTTGTACCAGGTCGAGTACCAGCTCTGGCTCTGCGCCGCCTTGAGGACGTTCGAGAGCTGCTGGGTCGTCGTGTGGTTCGCGTGCGACAGGCCCGAGCCGTCGGACTGCTTCACCTGCGAGGTGTCGACGCCGAGGCCCTTGAGGTAGATCGAAATGGCGCCCAGGCCGTTGGCCCAGGTGCCCTTGCCCTTGACCTTGTGGCCGATCGCCTTGACGAGGGTCTCGGCGATCGGGTTGTTGCTGAGCTTGAGGAACGGCGTGGCCAGCTCCGACAGCGGCATCGACTGCCGGGTCGTGACCGTCTTGGCGCCCTTGGGCGTCGCGCCGCGCCGGGTGGCGCCGGTGACGGTGACCCCGTGCGCGCTGAGCGCGCGACGGAAGACGTCGGCCGCGTACAGCGTCGGGTTGTGCACGGTGGCCAGGTCCTCGAACTTGGCGCCGTCCGACGGGATGGACCCGCTGATCACGATCGTGTTGGTGCCGACCGTACGGTCGATCGAGACCGTGGAGGCCGAACCCGGCGCGCCGGTCGTCGCCTTGTTGTCGATCGTGACGACGCCGGTCTTCGGGCTGAGGCCGACCTTGGGCACCGCGCCCTGCGTCCCGGGCGTGACGGAGACGTTCACCGTGCCCTCGTCGAACTCCGGGTCCGGCGAGACGGTCAGCGCGGAGTTCTCCGCCGCGTAGTAGTACGGCAGGTCGGTCGGGTCCCAGTCGGCCGGCACGCGCTGCGCGTCGAACCAGGTGTCGTCGGCGACCAGGGCCCCCTTGACCTTCTTGATGCCCTTGGCGGCGATCGCCGCCGCGAGCTCGTCGTAGTCGGCGCCACGCATCGTCGGGTCGCCGGTGCCCTTGAGGTACAGGTCGTTGCCGCGCGTGTAGACACTGGTACGGAACCGGTAGCCGGATCCGAGGATCCCGAACGCCGCGGTCGACGTCTCGAGCTTGTTGTTGGACGCGGGGGTGACCTGCGCGTCCACGTTGTGCGTGTAGAGCACCTCGCCGGTGTCGGCGTTCCGCACGATCAGACCGGCGGTCGCGCCGTTCAGGCGGCTGTCGCTCAGGATCTGGTCGAGGTCGGTCTTGAGGTCTCCGGCGGCGGACTTGACCGCGGGGGCGGGCCTGGGCGTCGCCTGGGCCGGAGCGACCACGCCTGACGCGGCGACCACCCCTCCGGCGAGCAGCAGGGCAAATCGGGTCGATCGTCGCATGACGGAAGAGCGTACTGATCACGCGTCTCCGCCGGGACGAGAATGGCCGCAACCGGCTGGGGGCGTGTCTGACAGATCGCGTTCGTAGCAGCGGTAGGACAGGGATCTGTCAGACACGCTCTAGCGGCGGTAGCCCGCCATCTCCTCCAGCCGTGCGACGCGCTCGGCGGTCGGGGGGTGGGTCGAGAAGAGCCGTACGACGCCCTGCGCGCGGAACGGGTTCGCGATCATCAGATGGCCGACGGAGGCGAGACGGCCGTCCTCGGGCAGCGGCAGCTCACGTGTGCCGTTCTCTATCTTCCGCAGGGCCGCCGCGAGCGCGAGCGGGTCGCCGCTGAGCTGGGCGCCCGAGGCGTCCGCCTGGAACTCCCGCGTGCGGCTGATCGCGAGCTGGATGATGGCCGCCGCGATCGGGCCGAGCACCAGGAGCAGGAGCGCGCCGAGGACGCCGGCACCCTCCTCGTCGTCGGACTTGCCCAGCGGGATGAACCAGCCGATGCCGGCCGCCCAGGTCACGACGGCGGCGAACGCCCCGGCGGCCGAGGAGATCAGGATGTCGCGGTTGTAGACGTGCGACAGCTCGTGGGCCAGTACGGCGCGCAGCTCGCGCTCGTCGAGGATCTCCAGGATGCCCATCGTGCAGCAGACCGCGGCGCGGCGCGGGTTGCGGCCGGTGGCGAAGGCGTTCGGCGCGACGGTCGGCGAGACGTAGAGGCGGGGCATCGGCCGGCGCTTGGCCGTGGACAGCTCGCGGACGGCCCGGTAGATGGCGGGCTGCTCGACCTCGCTGACGGGGCGGGCGCGCATCGCCGACAGCGCGATCCGGTCGCTCGCGAAGTAGGCGACGCCGTTGGTGATGAGGGCCAGCACGAGGGCGACCAGCAGGCCAGGACCGCCTCCGAGCAGGCCACCGACCACGACGAGCAGGACGGACAGACCCATGAACAGAACCGCGGTTCTAGCACCGTTGAAGCGCACCTTTGCTGCCTCCCCTAGGTCCCCTTCGGTCAACGTCCTGACCTGGAGAAACGTTCCCAGTTAGGGAACGGCGAGGGCTGCGGCGTGGAGCACCAGCTCAGGTGCGACCGAGACCACCACGGCCCCGGCCAGGGACACCGCGATGGCGATGCCGGCGGCACGGCCGGCCGGGATGGGCTTGCGGCGCGCGGGCGCGAAGAGGCGCGCGGCCCAGCCGAGATAGTAGTAGAGACCGATCACGGTGTTGATGGCCATGACGACGGCGAGCCAGGTGGCCGCGCCGTCGATCGCGGCCCGGAAGACCACGACCTTGGCGAACAGCCCCATGACGCCCGGCGGCAGCCCGGCGAGACAGATGAGGAAGAACGCCAGCGCGGCCGCGATGCGCGGGTTGGCGCGTACGAGCCCGCGGAAGTCCGCCAGGTCCCGGCCGCCGCGCCGGGCGACCACGGCGACGACCGCGAAGGCGCCGATGTTCATGATCGCGTACATCGCGACGTAGGCCGCGGTGGCCGTCATCGACTCATGCGGTCGCACCTTCGCGCCGCCGGCGAGCGGGGCCAGCATGTACCCGGACTGCGCCACCGACGACCAGGCCAGCAGGCGTACGGCGTCGCGCTGGCGCAGCGCGACGAGGTTGCCGAGCGTCATCGTCAGGGCCGACAGCACGCCCATCAGCGGACCCCAGGTGTTCCCCAGCGGCCACAGGCCGACGACGAGCACGACGGTGAGTCCCGCGAAGCCGCCCGCCTTGGAGACGACCGACAGGTACGCCGCGACGGGCAGCGGCGCGCCCTGGTAGACGTCCGGCGCCCAGAAGTGGAACGGCACGGCGGCGACCTTGAAACCGAACCCGGCGATCAGCAGGACGACGCCGGCCGCCGCGACCGGCTTCAGGTCGGCGGGTACGTGCGTCAGCCCCGCCGCGAGCCGGTCGAGGTACATCGCGCCGGTCACCCCGTACAGAAGGCTGATCCCGAACAGCGTGACCGCCGAGGACACCACCGAGACCAGGAACAGCTTCACCGCGGCCTCACCGGCGACGGCGTCGAAGCGCCGCAGGGCCACCAGGGCGAACACCGGCAATGACAGCGTCTCGAGCGCGACCACGAGCGTGATCAGGTCCCGGCCCGCGGCCAGCAGCAGCGCGCCGGTGGTCGCCGACAGGATGAGGAAGTGGTATTCGCCGGCGGGCAGCGCGGACCGCCGCATCTCGCCATGGGACAGCAGCACCACGACGACCGCTGCGAGCAGCACGACGGTCTGGAAGAGCAGGGTGAAGTCGTCGGAGACGTACGAGCAGGACCCGTGCGAGCCCGGCACACAGAACGTGCTGCGGCCCCGTCCGGGCGCCAGCGCGACCGCGGCCGCCGACAGCGAGAGTGCCGTCACCAGGCCGACGATCCGCCGTGACGCCCCGAAGGCGTCGGCCATCAGCACGGCGACCGACGCCACCGCGACGATCAGGACCGGCAGGATCGCCAGGTAGTCGATCGACTGGATCATCGGCCCCCCAGGAGCACGCGTACGGCACCATCGGTGAGGGCGAGGAGCGTCTTGGGCCACAGCCCGATGAACAGCGTGGCGGTGATCAGCGGCGTCCACGCCAGCAGCTCGTGGATGCGCACGTCGGGGAAGCGCACGGCCCTCCAGCGCTCGGCGACCGGCCCGTGGGTGAGCCGGGACAGCATTCGCAGGAAGTACGCCGCGGTCAGCAGCGCGCCCAGCCCGCCCAGCGCCATGAACGTCACGAAGGTCGCGCGCGGCAGGCCCGCCTCGGGCCGGTAGGCGCCGAGCAGCGCGAGCATCTCGCCCCAGAACCCGGCCAGGCCCGGCAGCCCGAGGCTGGCGATCGAGGCGAAGGTGAGGATCGAGGCGAGGTAGGGCGCCTTGGCGAGCATGCCGCCGCCGAGGGCGTCCAGATCGCCCGTGCCGTACCGCTCCTTGATCGCTCCGGCCAGGAAGAAGAGCAGGCCGGTGATCAGGCCGTGCGCGACGTTGCCGAACAGGGCGGCGTTCAGGCCGACCGGGGTGAGCGTGGCGATGCCCAGCAGCACGAACCCCATATGGCCGATCGAGGAGTAGGCGATCATGCGCTTCAGGTCGCGCTGGGCCAGGCAGGCGAGCGCGCCGTAGATGATGCCGATGACCGCCAGTAGGCCGAGGTACGGCGCGAGAGTCCTGGCTCCCCCGGGCACGATGGGCACCGCGATGCGGACGAACCCGTACGTGCCCATCTTCAGCAGCACGCCGGCGAGCAGGACCGAACCGACGGTCGGCGCCTCGGTGTGCGCGTCCGGCAGCCAGGTGTGCAGCGGCCACATCGGCGTCTTGACCGCGAAGCCGAGCGCGATCAGCCCGAACGCGGCGACCTGCACGCCGTGGGACAACCCCGCGCCGTGCCGCGCGGCCAGCGCGGTGACGTCGAGCGTGTGGGCGTCGACCGCGACGAGCAGGATGCCGACCAGCAGGAAGCCCGAGCCGAGCAGCGTGTAGAGGATGAACTTGTTGGCCGCCGCACGCGCGCGCTCGCGTCCGCCGTCGCCGGAGCCGCCCCAGTTCGCGATGACGAAGTACATCGGGAGCAGGACGACCTCGAAGAACACGAAGAAGAGCACGAGGTCGAGCGCGACGAACGTGCCGAGCATGCCGACCTCGAGCAGCAGGACCAGCCCGATCAGGGCCTTCGGCGACGGGGTCGGCCCGCCCGGCCCGGCCGGCAGGACCCGCGCGGTGTAGATCATGCACAGGAACGTCAGCGTCGCGGTCAGCACGATGAGCGGCAGCGAGATCCCGTCGACACCGAGGTGGAAGCGGAGCCCGATCGAGGCCGCCCACGCGTGGTCCACGCCGAGCTGCTGGCCGCGCCGCCCGTAGTCGAACGTCGCGGCGGCCACCAGCGCGAGCACCAGCGTGGCCGCGGACGCGACGAGGCCGAGGAGCCGCGCGAGGCGCGTGGTCCGCCGGGAGCTTCCCGACGGCGAGAGCAGGGTGAGCAGCGCGCCGAGCAGCGGCACGGCCACCATCGCCACGAGGATCATGTGAGCACCACGACCGCGAGCACGATGATCACTACTCCCGCCAGGACCCCGGAGACGTACGTCTGCGGGTTGCCGTTCTGTGTGCGGCGCAGCAGGCCGCCGAGCCGTATCGCGCCGCGTCCCGAAGCCTCGACGGCGCCGTCCACGACCCGCCCGTCGGCGGCCACGACCAGGCGGGCCAGTGCCAGGACCGGCCGTACGAAGGCCACGTCGTAGACGTCGTCGAGGCGGTAGCCGTCGCGCAGGAACGGCCGTGCCCGGCCGAGCAGGCGCACCGGGTCCAGCGCCGGGTCGCGGTTCCACACGAGGTAGACGCCGCCGACTCCGGCGGCGACGCACAGCAGTGACACGAGGGCCATGCCGGGCTCGGGCCGCAGCCGGTCACTGGCGAACCCGAAGAAGCCGAGGACCGCCGCCGGCACCGCGAGCACCGCCACCGGCCAGCGCATCAGGCCGGACGCCTCACGGGCCGGGACCGGCGACCGCCGCTCGCCGAAGAAGGTCACGAGCCAGGTGCGCGTGGCGTACGCCGCCGTGACCACGGCCGTGGCCAGGCCGGTGACCAGCACCAGCCAGCCGGTCCAGGTGGGGATGCGGCCGGCGTGGCTCGCGGTGTGCCAGGCCTGCGCCAGGATCGCGTCCTTGCTGAAGAAGCCGCTCGCCGGCGGGACGCCGGCCAGGGCCGCGAAGCCGACCGTCATCGACCAGAACGTCACCGGCATGGCGATCCGCAGGCCGCCCATCGCGGTCATCATGTTCGAGCCGACCGCGACGATGACGCAGCCGGCGCCGAGGAAGAGCAGCGCCTTGAACGCCCCGTGGGCGAGGAGATGGAAGATCGCGCCGTCGCGGGTGCCGACCGCGAGGCCGCCGGCCATGTACGCGAGCTGGCTGACCGTGGAGTAGGCCAGCACCCGTTTGAGGTCGTCCTGGGCGAGCGCGGCCAGCGCGGCGCCCAGCATCGACACCGACGCGATCACGCCGAGCACCGAGAGGGACGCCGGAGCGGCCAGGAACGCCGGATAGAGCCGCGCGACCACGTAGATCCCGGCCGCGACCATGGTCGCCGCGTGGATCAGCGCGCTGACCGGCGTGGGGCCGGCCATCGCGTCGGGCAGCCAGGTGTGCAGCGGGAACTGCGCGCTCTTGCCGGCCACGCCGCAGAGCAGCAGCAGGGTCGCCGCGGTGAGCGTCGCGTGCGGCATCGAGCCGACGTGCGCCAGGACCGTACGGATCTGGAACGAGTGCGCGCCCAGGCCCAGCGCGAAGATGCCGAACAGGAAGCCGACGTCGCCGAGCCGGGTCACCAGGAACGCCTTCACGGCCGCGCGCGAGGTCTCCCGGTGGTGCCAGTAGTGGCCGATCAGGAAGTACGAGCAGACGCCCATGACCTCCCAGCCGACGTACAGCACCAGCAGGTCGCCGGAGAGCACCACGAGCAGCATCGCCGCGGTGAACATCGACACGAACGCGGCGTACGAGGAGTAGCGCGGGTCCTCGCGCATGTACGCGACAGAGTAGATCTGCACGGCCAGCGCCACGCAGCAGACCATCAGCGCGACGACCGCCGACAGCCCGTCGACGTCGAGCGAGACGCCGAACGGCAGGCCGCCCGTACGGACCACGGTGAGTGTGCCCACGCGGACCCGCGGCTCGCGCCACTGCTCGAACGCGATCACCGCGCTGAGGACCGTCGAGACGGCCACCGGCAGCACCGCGATCAGCGCCGGGCCGTTCGCGGGCAGCCGGCGGGTGATGATCTGCGTGCGCCGCACGACCGCACCCGGGCGCCGCAGCCGCCGCGCGATCGGCGACAGCAGGTGGGAGATGGTGGGCCCGAACAGCATGCCGACGAACGCGGCGGTGAACGGGAGGAGGACCGCGACGGCCGCCAGGACGATCACCGGCGCACCCCTTCTTCGTCGGGTACGGGGTCGCGGTCGGCGAGCGTGCTCAGCCGGTCGATGTCGACGGTGCGGCGGTTGCGGTAGATCAGCAGGATCAGGGCCAGGCCCAGCCCGACCTCGGCGGCGGCCAGCACGATGACGAACAGCGTCAGCACCTGCCCGCCGTGCAGCCGGTCCGCCCAGCGCATGTCGAAGACGACGAGGTTGAGGTTCACGGCGTTGAGCATCAGCTCGACCGACATCAGCACGAGGATGGCGTTACGCCGGGCGAGCACGCCGTAGACCCCGACGGAGAACAGCAGCGCGGAGATGACGACCGGGTAGACGAGGTGCATCAGACCTCCTCGTCGATCCGGGACAGCACGATCGTGTCCTCGTCGTCCGGACTCTGGCGGCGCTTGAGCGCCAGACCCAGGGACGGGCTCGGGCGCCCGCGGTCCCGCGGCCTGTCGGGCTTGTCGGGCGTTTCGTCGTGAGGGGCGGTGATGTCGGTGCGCGACAGCACGATCGCGCCGATCAGCGCGGCCAGCAGCAGCACCGACAGCGCCTCGAACGGCAGCACCCATTCGCGGAAAAGGCTCGCGCCCAGCGTGGCCGTCGACCCCTGCCCGACCCGCGCCTTGAGCGGGAAGTACGCCGTCCGGAAGCCGCGCGCCAGCGTCGTGACCAGCGAAGCCGCGGTGGCCACCGCCACCACGAACGCCACGAGACGGTTGCCGGAGTTGAGATCGTCCGACCGGCCGATCGGCGCGCGGGTCAGCATGATCCCGAACAGCAGGAGCACCACGACGGCGCCCACGTAGATGAGTACCTGCACCCAGGCGACGAACTCGGCGGCCAGCACCACATAGGAGGCGGCCAGCGCCCCGAAGGAGACCACCAGCCACAGGGCGGCGTGCACGAGCTGCCGCGTCGTGACGACGAGCACACCCGAGCCGACGGCGACCACGCCGAGCAGCACGATGACGATGTCGGCAGCCGTCACCGCGACTTCAGCTCCTTGGGAGGCTCCGCACCCACGTCGTGCGCGGGCGGTGGCGGCACCGTCCACATCCATTCGCGCAGCCGGTCGCGCTCGTGGGTCAGCTCGTTGATGTCGTACTCGGCGTACTCGAACTCCGGCGACCAGAACAGCGCGTCGAACGGGCACGCCTCGATGCAGATCCCGCAGTACATGCAGAGCGCGAAGTCGATCGCGAAGCGGTCCAGCACGTTGCGCGCCCGCGGCCGTCCACCCTCCGGGGCGGGCAGCGTCTCCTTGTGGGAGTCGATGTAGATGCACCAGTCCGGACACTCCCGCGCGCAGAGCATGCAGACGGTGCAGTTCTCCTCGAGCAGGGCGATGACGCCACGGCTGCGTGGCGGCAGGTCTGGCTGAACCTCGGGGTACTGCCGCGTGATGGACCGTCGGGTCATCGTGCGCAGCGTGACCGCGAGGCCCTTTGCCAGGCCGGTTCCGGGTAGGCGTGCCACGATCACCATGATTGCTTATCGCGGGCCGTAGGCAAACCCGAGCCCATCGCCCCGGGCCGCGACAAGGCGATCTTGGTCGGCCTCACGATTCACTTCGCGCGCCCCCGGGCCGTACCGTGCCAGGGGTCTCGAGGAAACCATCGGTGCCGCTGGTCCGTCGTAGATGACGTGAATCACTACGGCCAGGGATCTGACTACCATCGCGGTATGGCCTGGCCACCCCCGTCTCGACGGCCGCCCGCCCTGCCGCAGGCACCGCCTCCACCGGCGCGGGCCTCCGACGGCGTCGGGTGGGCGCTGGTCCCGGTGCTCACCGCGGGTGTCGCCTCGCCGGTCTCCTTCCTCTACGCCGCGCGGCGTAGAGGTTCCGTGGCGCTGGCCGGTGCCGGACTGGCGTACGGCGTGGGGGTGACCGGCTCGATCGTGGCGCTGTCCTCTCACGGGGGCGGGACCTTCGGCCTGCTGCTGGGCCTGCTGACCTGGGTGGCCAGCACGGCACACGCGATCATTTCCCGGCCCGCGATCTTCCCGCCGATCAACCCGCGCGACCATCTGAACCAGCAGGTCGTCGAGGTCGCCCGGCACCGCAGGGCGCTGCGCGAGGCCGCGCGGAAGATCGTGGTCGACGATCCCGGGCTCGCGCACGAGCTGCGCATCGGGCGGCCCGACCTGCTGCCGCGTGCCTTCGACGACGGCGGGCTGATCGACGTCAACCACGCGGCGCCGCAGGCGCTCAGCCGGCTGCCCGGCCTGACGTACGCGATGGTGGACCGGATCCTGCGGATCCGCGCCGAGCAGGGCGGCTTCGTCTCGGTCGAGGAGCTCGCCGTCCACGCCGACCTGCCGCCCGCGATCGTCGCGGGCATCGCCGAGTACGCGATCTTCATCTCCTGAGGGTGGGGCTGGCCCCACCCTCGGGTTCCGTGCTGTCACGATCGCGGGGATCCGCCCGGTCGTCGGATACTCGAGGTCCGATGAGCATCACCGCGTTCCTCCGCACCCCGGTCACGCGCCGCGCGTGGGCCGAGATCATCTACGTCGTCGCCGGTACGCCGCTGGCCGCGGTCGGCGTCGCGTACGCCCTGGCGTCTCTCGTCCTGGGCGCGGGCCTGGCCGTCACGGCGGCCGGGATCCCGCTGCTGGCGCTGGCGCTGCGCGGTGCGCGCGGGTTCGGCGCCGTGCACCGCGGCCTGGCCGCGCGGCTGCTCGGCGAGCGCGTCGAGCCCCCCGCCCCGCCGCGGCCCGCGCGGGGAGCGCTCGGGTGGCTGCAGGCCGCGCTGTCGGACGGCGCGGGCTGGCGCGCCATCGTGTACCTGATCTGCCGGTTCCCGCTCGCCGTCGTCCAGGCCTACGTCGTCCTCCTGGGCTGGGCATCGAGCTTCGTGGCGCTCACGTACCCGATCCAGCTCGCGTTCGGCCTGAACGACTCGGTCGCGCGCGACGCGCACGGCCGGATCCGGCACGGTCTGGAGATCCACGGCTTCCACTTCGACACGTTCCCGCGCCAGCTCCTGATCTCGCTGGCCGGGCTGGCCGGGCTGCTGCTCGCGCCGTGGGCGGTACGCGGGGTCGTGCTCGTCGACCGGCTGCTGATCCGGCGGCTGCTGGGCTCGTACGAGCTGACCGAGCGCGTACGCGACCTGGAGGTGACGCGCGCCCGTGCGGTCGACGACGCGGCAGCCACGCTGCGCCGGATCGAGCGCGACCTGCACGACGGCGCGCAGGTCCGCCTGGTCGCGCTGACGATGCAGCTCACCATGGTCCGCGACGCCGTACCCGAGGGTCCGGCGCACGAGCTGGCCGGCACCGCCCTGACCACCGCGCGCGAGGCCATCGCGGAGCTGCGCGAGCTCGTACGCGGCATCCACCCGCCCGTACTGGACCACGGGCTCGACACCGCGCTGGCCACGCTCGCCGCGAGCAGCGGCGTCCCGGTGGAACTGAGCGCGGACATCACGGCCCGGCCGACCGCCGCGATCGAGTCCATCGCCTACTTCTGCGCCGCCGAGCTGCTCGCCAACGTGGCCAAGCACAGCGGGGCGACCCGCGCCTGGCTGACGGTCGACCAGTACGACGACCGGCTGCGCCTCCGGGTGCGCGACGACGGGTTCGGCGGCGCCGTGCCGGGAGCCGGGTCGGGCCTGTCCGGCCTGCGGGACCGCGTACGTACCGTGGACGGCCGGATGACGGTCGACAGCCCGCCCGGTGGCCCTACGGTGGTCACCGTCGAACTCCCCTCTCATGCCTGAGGCCGCCATGCGCATCGTGATCGCCGACGACGCCGCCATCCTGCGCGAGGGGCTCGCCCACCTGCTGACCGGCCGAGGTCACGAGATCGCCGCGACCGTCGGCACGCCCGACGCGCTACGGGCCGTGGTCGCCGAGCACCGCCCCGACGTGGCCGTGGTCGACATCCGGATGCCGCCGACGTACACCGACGAGGGGCTGCGCTCGGCCGTCGAATTGCGCCGCGCCCATCCGGGACTGGGCATCCTGCTGTTCTCCCAGTACGTCGAGACGCGGTTCGCCGCGGACCTGCTCGCCGGGTCGGCGGCCGGGGTCGGCTACCTGCTGAAGGAGCGCGTCGCCGACATCGACGACTTCGTGGACGCGCTCCAGCGGGTCGCCTCGGGCGGCACGGCGCTCGATCCGGAGGTGGTCGGGCACCTGCTCGGCGCGCGGCGCGGCATCGGGTCGCTGACCCCGCGCGAACGCGAGGTGCTGGGCCTGATGGCCGAGGGCCGCACCAACGCCGCCATCGCCAAGGCCCTGGTCGTCTCCGACCGCGCGGTCGAGAAGCACATCGCCAACATCTTCACCAAGCTCGACCTCGCCCCGTCGGGCGACGACCACCGCCGCGTCCTCGCGGTCCTGCGGTATTTGAACGGTTAGGCCCTCAGCCGATCGCGACCTTGATGACGCCGGTGAGGGCGAGCTGGAGCAGGGCGAGAGGCACGAGGCCCGCCCAGGCGAGCTTCTGCAGCTGGTCCTCGCGCATGCGCGGGTAGGCCACGCGGAGCCAGATCACCACGAACGACAGCGCGAACACCTTGATCAGCGTCCACAGCCAGCCGAGCTGGGTGTCCATCAGCGGTCCCTTCCAGCCACCGAGGAACAGCACGGTCGTCAGCGCGGACAACACGATGATCCCGGCGTACTCGGCGAGCAGGAAGAGCGCGAACCTCAGCCCGGTGTACTCGGTGTACGGGCCGAAAATGATCTCCGAGTCGGCGACCGGCATGTCGAACGGCGGGCGGCGCAGCTCGGCGAGGCCCGCGATGAAGAACACCGCGCCGCCGACGGCCTGCCACGGCAGCCACCACCACTGCCAGTGCTCGACGATCTTCGTGAGGTTCAGCGTGCCTGCGGCCATCGCGACCGACGAGGCGGCCAGCACCATCGGCAGCTCGTAGGACAGGAGCTGCGCCGCGACGCGCATGCCGCCGAGCAGGCTGTACTTGTTGGCGCTCGACCAGCCCGCCATGATCGCGCCGAGCACGGCGACACCGATCATGGCCAGGGCGAAGAACAGCCCCGGGTCCAGGGAGACGCCCACCTGACCGCCCGGTCCGACCGGGATCACGATCAGGACGACGAGGTACGGGACCAGCGCGACGCCCGGCGCCAGCGTGAAGATCCGCCGGTCGGCGGCGGCCGGGACGATGTCCTCCTTCTGGGCGAACTTCACCCCGTCCGCGACGAGCTGCGCCCAGCCGTGGAACCCGCCGGCGTACATCGGGCCGAGGCGGCCCTGCATGTGCGCCATCACCTTGTGCTCGGCCTGTCCCACCAGCAGCGGGAGCACGAGGAAGCCGACGACGACGAGCAGCAGCTTGACCGCGACGACGAGCAGCTCAGACATCGCCGCCACCCTCGGGGCTGATGCCGCGCTCCCGACGGCGCGGCGCCGGGGGTTCCGCGGGCTGCGCGTTGGGTCCCCAGTCCTGCGGTACGCCCGGCGGCAGCATGCGGCGGCGGCTCGGGGCTCCGTGCCCGGACTCGCCCGGCTCCTTCGCGCCCGGCCAGGGCTTGGCGACGCGTGCGGCCAGCACGAACTCCTTGCGCAACGGATGCCCTTCGAACCCGTCCGGCAGCAACAGCGGCCGAAGATCGGGATGCTCGTCGAAGACCACGCCGAACATCTCGTACGTCTCCCGCTCGTGCCAGTTGGCGCCGCGGTAGACGCCGGTCGCGGTGGTCAGCCGTGGCGCCTCGCGCGGCACACGCGTACGCACGATCAGGTGGTGGCGCTCCTGCAGCGAGTAGACGTGCGCGACGATCGCGAAGCCGTCCTCCAGCTCGTCGACGGCGGTGAGCCAGTCGAAGTACCCGCAGGCCAGATCGTCGCGGGCGAAGGTCAGCGCCTCGACCCACAGCGCGACCGGCACGTCCACGGTGAGCGTGCCGAACGAGTCCTCGCTGTGCACCTCATCGCCGAACCGCCGCGACCACGCCACCGACAGCTCAATCGTCATCGCTCAGTCCCGGAATGATGTCGGGGTCGTTCACGGCGTCGACCGGCGGTGGCTCGGCGAGCCGCCGCAGGCGTCCGCCGCGCCGCTTCTTCTTCTCGGCGGGCGACCTGTCCTCCTCGGCCGGCGGAAGCTCGCGCGTCGCCTCACCGGGCGGCAGGTCCCGCGTCTCCTCGACCGGGGGGATCCGCTGGGTCTCCTCCGACTCCGGCGCCCGCTCCTCGGCGGGCGGCGTGAGCCGCTGGGTCTCCTCGGTCCCGGGCGACTCCTCCGGGATCGGGGTGATCGCCTGCGTCGTCTCCGAGGCGGAGGTGTCCTCGTCCGGCGGGACCCGATCCTCGTCGATCGAGGTGAGGATCTGGGTCTCCTCCGACGCCGACGCGTCGGCGTCGGCGTCGGAGGACTCGAACCGCTCGCTGCGCACGGCGTCCCAGTCGGCCTCGGCGAGCTCGAGTTTCTGCGTCGGCTGCTCGGCGGCCGCGATCTCCTCGGGTTCCGGAACCGGCGGCAGGAGCAACGGCCGGCGCAGGACGGCGGGCGTCGGCGGCTTGCGTACGACGGGCGGCGCGGGCATGACCGGCTCGCCGTCACGTGTGTAGCGCTCGCCCAGCGACTCCGCGGCGATCTTCTCCTGGAGGCGGATGATGCCGTGCAGCAGCGCCTCGGGCCGCGGCGGGCAGCCGGGAACGTACACGTCCACCGGGATGATCTGGTCGACGCCCTTCGTCACGCAGTAGGAGTCCCAGTACGGGCCGCCGCAGTTGGAGCACGCGCCGAACGAGATCACGTACTTGGGCTCGGGCATCTGCTCGTAGAGGCGCTTCACAGCGGGCGCCATCTTGTCCGAGACCGTGCCCGAGACGACCATCAGGTCGGCCTGCCTGGGCCCCGGCGCGAACGGGATGACCCCGAGCCGGATGAAGTCGTGGCGCGACATCGACGTCGCGATGAACTCGATCGCGCAACAGGCCAGACCGAAGTTGAAGACCCACAGGGAGTAGCGACGCCCCCAGTTGAGCACGAACTTGATCGGCTTCGGCGCGAGCTTGCTCACCGGGCCGATGCGCGGCTCCGGAAGATCGACGGCACCCATATCGGTCATCCTCTCAGACCCAGCCGAGGACGCCCTTCTTCCAGGCATAGGCGAGACCGGCCGCCAGGAATGCGAGGAACACGAACATCTCACCGAGTGTGACGTATCCATACCCCTTGGCCGCGAACACGGTCGCCCAGGGGAAGAGGAAGACCGCGTCGACGGCGAACACCACATAGAGGTAGCCGAAGACGTAATAGCGCACGTAGGACTGCGCCCAGCCCTCACCGACGGGGTCGACGCCGCACTCGTACGTCGTGAGCTTGTCGGGAGTGGGCCTACTCGGGCGCAACGCCCGGTTGGCCGACATCGCGCCAACGACGATCAGGGCGCCGACCAGCAACAACACGACAACGCTGAGATAGTGCCCGAAGTAGCCGTGCATGGAAGCAAGCGTAATGCTCACCGCAGAGAGAGCAACTTCTCCCTGATCTCCGCCCGGTAACAGACAATGTAGATGACTTGTCGGACAACCACACCGACCATAGGGTCGCGGCCACACGTGCGAATATCAGGGGGAACGTCATGACCGAGGGGCCCGAGGGCGGCCAGAGACCAGAGGGTTCACCGCCTCCGGAGACACAGCAGTGGCAGCCGCCGAACCAGCCGGCGGCCGAAGGCGGGTCCCCGTGGCAGCAGCCGAACCAGCCCAGTAGCGGTCACCCCAGCGGTGGCAACGGGCCGCAGTGGCAGCAGCCGCCGCCTCCGGCCGGTGCGGGGTGGCCTCCGCCTCCCGGCCCCGGTCTGCCGGGCGGTCACACGGGACCGAACGGCCCCAGCTACCCGGGCGGACCCGGTGGGCCGGGCGGCCCTGGGCCGTACGGTGGACCGCCGCCCTGGGGCGCCGGACCTCCGCAGCCGTACGGGTTCGGACCGCCGCAGCAGCCGAAGAAGAAGAGCGGCGCGACCGTCGGCATCGTGGTCGGCGCCCTCGTGGTGATCCTCCTGCTGGTGGTCGTCGTGGTGTCGGTGACCGGGTCGGGCGACGACCCGGCGAAGACGTCCGGCAAGACCGCTGCGCAGGCCGGGCAGGCGCTCGGCAAGGCCTCAGGGCTCTCCTACACCGGCACGTACGGTGGCGGCCCGGCGAACTTCAGCGTCACCAAGGCGGGCACCGCACGCGGGACGTACAGCGCGCACAGCACGCAGGTGAGCCGCGTCGACATCGGCGGCACGACCTACCTCAAGGCCGGCTCCGGCTTCTGGACGGCCGAGGGCGAGACCTCGACGTCGGCCGGGAAGGCGGACGGCAAGTGGGCCAAGGCTCCGGCCAACGCCGTCGACCTGAAGCTGTCGGACCTGTCACCGTCGGCGCTGGCGACCATCCTGGGCGGCGCGGGCAACGACCCGGACGCGCAGAAGACCTCACTCAGCGGCACCTCGGTCATCAAGATGACGGTCCGCGAGACGACGTACTACATCGCCAAGAGCGGCCACCGGCTCGTACGCATCGAGGGCACCGCGGGCGCCGACTCGTACGCCCTCAACGTGACGACGCTGGAGCCGTCCGCGATGGGCCAGGTCTTCACCCAGCTCCGTACCGACGTCCAGGCTCTTGCGGGCGCCTACGACCCCGCGATCACGATGATCCCGGTCGGCAAGATCGAGTTCGGGAGCTGCACGGAGTCGGGCTGCACCGTGCACGGCAAGGTCATGCCGTCCGCGTCCGGCACGTCCCCGGGCACGATCCGGGTGACCATGAACGCCAGGTTCTGGGGCTCCGGCGCGACCGTGTCGACCTGCTCGGGTTCGGGCTCGGGCACGCCGAGTCAGGAGACGACGGTCAGCTGCCGGACCAGCAGTAGCGCCTGGAAGAAGTGGTACCGGTCCCACAAGGGGCGCTTCACCATCCACGCCAGCTCGACGTTCGCCGCGACGGTGAACTCCTCGAGTGACGTGAGCACGCTGATGGGCAGGCTCTCGCAGGAGCAGCAGGGCGGCTGACCGGGACTGCGACCCCGTTCGAGCCGGGCGCGAGGTCCCCGGCTTATAGTTCGGCACGTGATCAGATCGCTGCTCATCAGCCGCCTCCACGTCGACCTCTGCCGGTCGGCGAGCGCGCTGTGTCCGCCCACGGCCTGATCCGGCCGCCGTGCGCCGTCATGCTTGCGGTCCCCGTGAGATGGGAAACGACTCTTCGGAGCGGGGACGTGGGCGTACGGGAGACGGGGCCACCAGATCACCAGACGCATGCCTCACCGCTGCCCGAACCATCGAGTCATCCACGTCACTTGGGACGTAGCATGAAGGTAAGCCTAAGTAGTGCGCCGGACGCCCCCTGCCGTCCCAGCATTACTCGTCGAGGAGGTCCTGCCCTGTGACCAAACAGGTCCAGCGACTCGACCGTGTCATCATCCGTTTCGCCGGTGACTCCGGTGACGGCATGCAGCTCACGGGCGATCGCTTCACTCAGGAGACGGCGGCTTTCGGCAATGACCTGTCGACGCTGCCCAACTTCCCCGCCGAGATCCGTGCTCCAGCAGGCACGCTCCCCGGTGTCTCCAGCTTCCAGCTGCACTTCGCGGACCACGACATCGTCACGCCGGGCGACGCGCCCAACGTGCTCGTCGCGATGAACCCCGCGGCCCTCAAGGCCAACGTCGGCGACCTGCCGCGCGGCGCGGACGTGATCATCAACACCGATGAGTTCACGAAGCGCGCGCTGACCAAGGTCGGCTACGAGGCGAACCCGCTCGAGGACGGCTCGCTGGGCGAGTTCCGCGTGCACTCGCTGCCGCTGACGTCGATGACGGTCAAGGCGCTCGAGAACTTCGACATCTCCAAGAAGGACGCCGAGCGTGCGAAGAACATGTTCGCCCTCGGCCTCCTGTCGTGGCTCTACCACCGGCCGACGGACGCGACCGTCCGCTTCCTCGAGCTGAAGTTCGCCAAGAAGCCCGAGATCATGAAGGCCAACATCGCGGCCTTCCAGACGGGCTGGAGCTACGGCGAGACCACGGAGTCGTTCTCGGTCTCGTACGAGATCAAGCCGGCCACGCTGCCGCCGGGGCTCTACCGCAACATCTCCGGCAACATCGCGCTGGCCTACGGCCTGATCGCCGCGAGCAGCCGGTCCGGCCTGCCGCTGTACCTCGGGTCCTACCCGATCACCCCCGCCTCGGACATCCTGCACGAGCTGTCCAAGCACAAGCGGTTCGGCGTGAGAACGTTCCAGGCCGAGGACGAGATCGCGGCCGTCGGCGCCGCGCTCGGCGCGTCCTTCGGCGGGTCGCTGGGCGTGACGACCACCTCCGGCCCCGGCGTCTCGCTGAAGAGCGAGACCGTCGGCCTGGCGGTCGCCACCGAGCTGCCGCTCATCGTCATCGACGTGCAGCGGGCCGGCCCGTCCACCGGGATGCCCACCAAGACCGAGCAGGCCGATCTGCTGCAGGCGCTGCACGGCCGCAACGGCGAGGCCCCGGTACCCGTGATCGCGCCCTGCACGCCGTCGGACTGCTTCGCGGCGGCGGTCGAGGCCGCACGGATCGCGGTGAAGTACCGCACGCCGGTGATGCTGCTGTCCGACGGCTACCTCGCGAACGGCTCCGAGCCGTGGCAGGTGCCCGACGTCGACTCGCTGCCGGAGATCGAGCCCGGATTCGCGGTGGCCGACGAGGAGGAGTTCCAGCCGTTCAAGCGGGACCCCGAGACGCTCGCCCGCCCGTGGGCCGTGCCCGGCACCCCCGGTCTCGAGCACCGCATCGGCGGCATCGAGAAGGCCAACGGCAGCGGCAACATCTCCTACGACCCCGCCAACCACGACCTGATGGTCCGGCTCCGCCAGGCGAAGGTCGACGGCATCGCGAACGACATCCCGCCGCTCGCGGTCGACGACCCGTCCGGCGAGGCGCGCGTCCTGGTCATGGGCTGGGGCGGCACGTACGGCGCGATCACCGCGGCCGCGCGGCGGATCCGCGCCGCCGGCGGCAAGGTCGCCCAGGCGCACCTGCGCCACCTCAACCCGTTCCCCGCCAATATCGAAGAGGTGCTGCGCTCCTACGACAAGGTCGTCGTACCGGAGATCAACCTCGGTCAGCTCGCGCTGATGCTGCGTGGCAAGTACCTCGTGGACGTGATCGGTTACAACCAGGTCCGTGGCCTGCCGTTCAAGGCGGCAGAGCTCGCGGACGTCATCCAGGATGTGATCAACTCATGAGCGACCCACTCGCACTCGTCCCGAAGGACCCGGCGCGCCAGAGCGCCAAGGACTTCAAGACGGACCAGGAGGTCCGCTGGTGCCCCGGCTGTGGCGACTACGCCATCCTCGCCGCGGTGCAGGGCTTCATGCCGGAGCTGGGCCTCAAGCGGGAGAACGTCGTCTTCGTCTCCGGCATCGGCTGCTCGTCGCGGTTCCCGTACTACATGAACACCTACGGTTTCCACTCGATCCACGGCCGCGCGCCGGCGATCGCGACGGGCCTGGCCTCCTCGCGGCCGGACCTGTCCGTGTGGGTGGTCACCGGTGACGGCGACGCGCTGTCGATCGGCGGCAACCACCTGATCCACTCGCTGCGCCGCAACGTCAACCTGAAGATCCTGCTGTTCAACAACCGGATCTACGGCCTGACGAAGGGCCAGTACTCCCCGACCTCCGAGGTCGGCAAGATCACCAAGTCGACGCCGATGGGTTCGCTCGACGCGCCGTTCAACCCGATCTCGCTGGCCGTCGGCGCCGAGGCCACGTTCGTGGCGCGCACCATCGACTCCGACCGCAAGCACCTGCAGTCGGTGCTGCGCGCGGCCGCCCAGCACAACGGCACCGCGCTCGTGGAGATCTACCAGAACTGCAACATCTTCAACGACGACGCGTTCGCGCCGCTGAAGGACCCCGAGGTCCGCGACGACGTCACGGTCCGCCTCGAGCACGGCGAGCCGGTCGTCTTCGGCGCCGACCGCGACAAGGCACTGCGGCGTACGGCGAGCGGGGCGCTCGAGGTCGTACCGGCGAGCTCGCCGGACATTCTCGTGCACGACGCGCACCAGGAGGACCCCACCCTCGCGTTCGCGCTGTCCAGGCTCGACTCGCCGAGCTTCGCCCACACCCCGATCGGCATCTTCCGCCAGGTCGAGCGGCCGTCGTACGACGAGCTGATGCGCACCCAGCTCGAGGAGGCCGTCGCGCAGCAGGGCGCGGGCGACCTCGCCGGGCTGCTCGCGAGCGGCGACACCTGGCGCATCGACTGAGGGCCCCCTTCCACCCGCACCCATGATCGTGGAATGGTGTTCGGTCATGAGCGTGCGGGTGGAGAAACAGGGTCCGGTCACGACGGTCGTGCTGAGCCGTCCCGAGGTTCGCAACGCGGTCGACGGAGCGACGGCGCGCGCGCTTGCCGAGGCGTTCCGTGAGTTCGACGCCGACCCGGACGCCGCCGTCGCCGTGCTGTGGGGCGAGGGCGGCACGTTCTGCGCGGGCGCCGACCTGAAGGCCCTGGGCACCGGCCGCGCCAACCGGGTCGACGCACCGAGCGTCGGCGCCTCCAGCCACGACCTGTCCCACGCCGCCGAGGGCCCGATGGGCCCGACCCGGATGAGGCTGTCCAAGCCGGTGATCGCGGCGGTCAGCGGGCACGCCGTGGCGGGCGGGCTGGAGCTGGCGATCTGGTGCGACCTGCGGGTCGCCGAGGAGGACGCCGTCTTCGGGGTCTTCTGCCGCCGCTGGGGCGTACCGCTCATCGACGGCGGCACCGTACGCCTGCCGCGCCTGATCGGGCAGTCGCGCGCGATGGACCTGATCCTCACCGGCCGCGCCGTACCCGCGAGCGAGGCGTACGACATCGGGCTGGTCAACCGGCTGGTACCGCCCGGCTCATCGCGTTCGGCGGCCGAGAAGCTGGCCGCCGAGATCGCGGCGTTCCCTCAGATCTGCCTGCGGAACGATCGACTGTCCGCGCTCGAGCAGGACGGCCTGGAAGAGGACGACGCCATCGCGCGGGAGTTCCGGCACGGCCACGCCACGATCGAGGAGGCCGGACTGTCGGACGTACGGCGCTTCAACGACGGCGCCGGGCGTCACGGCACGTTCTCCTAGGTCGACTGGGCGGCGGTGCCTCTCAGGCGGTTCACGATGCCCTTGGCGTCGCCCTGGGTGAGGTTGCCCGTGATCAGCACGCGTCCCCGGGTGATCGGCGCGTCCACGCGCGGCGTGGCCACGACCTGGTCGCGTACGGTCAGCGCGAAGGACCGGCCGATGGCGCCGCGAGTGAGCCGGGCGAGGGCCTTGCCGTCCGCGGGCGTCAGGCTGAGCGACACGGCGTACCCGCCGTTCGACACCCGCTCGACATGGATGTCGTTGACGCGCTTGATGATGATGCCGGTCGTGAGCCGGTAACAGACCGACCCGGTGGCGTTCTGCCCGACCACACCCTGGACGCCCACCGGACACTGCGCGCCCGGGATCTCCTGCGTGACCGGATAGATCTTCAGCGGCGACGAGAAGCGCGCGGGATGCTCGTGGGCGAACGCCGCGATCAGCGTCCCGGTCAGCGCGATCGCCGCGATCATCACGAACAACGTGATCACCACCGCGATCAGCCCCGGCCGTGGCTTGGAGTGCCGCGCCGTCCGCATCGCCAACCTCCGTTCTGGCCGTCTCTCCAACGGAGACGGTCACAACCCGGTGCGGGTTGTCCGCATTACCGAAACGCAATGGATTGGGCGTTCCGTACGGGGCCGCCCCAGGCTATCCCGGGGAGCCGACGATGAGGAGAGCTGATCGTCGCGCCCCACTGGAGAACCCTAGTGACCTGCGTTAACGCGATCGAGAATCGTTCGGAATTCGAGCGGGTCGGTAAATGTGCGGTTCACCAATTCGTCGCTCGGGGTCCTCCGATCGGTCGGCAGCACGTAACGGCCGTCCCCGTGGGCACCGGCCGGTGTCCCTATATGTGGGTATGCCGAATAGAGTCGGCGCATGAAGCGGGGACGGGTGGCTGCGTTCATCGCCGCGGCAGGGCTGGTGGCCGGGGGTATCACCTGGGTATCGGTGGGCGGCGATCCGCCGGTGCACAGCACCGAGCAACGCATTCCGGTCGTCGACGGGCCGAAGGACGACCAGCACGTCACGATCGATACGACGTTCTTCTCTCCCGTACGGCCGGCCGGCCGCGCGCCGGCGGTGTTGCTCGCGCACGGGTTCGGGGGGAGTAAGGACGACACGCGTGCGGAGGCGGAGGGGCTCGCGCGGCAGGGGTATGCGGTTCTGACCTGGTCCGCTCGGGGCTTCGGCGCGTCGGGCGGCGACATCACGCTCGATTCGCCCGACTACGACGTGAAGGACGTTCGCCAGTTGCTCGACTGGCTGGCGCGGCGGCCCGAGGTGCGCCTCGACGGGCCCGGCGATCCGCGGGTCGGTGTGGCCGGGCAGTCCTACGGCGGCGGGATCTCGCTGATGGCGGCCGCCTACGACAAGCGCATCGACGCGATCGCGCCGCAGATCACCTGGTACGACCTGGCCGACGCGCTGTTCCCCGCCGCGGACGGGAGGGGCCCGCAGGACGGGGTCTTCAAGAAGATGTGGGCCGGCGTCTTCTTCACGAGCGGAGCGTCATCCACAGCCTGTGGACGATTCCTGCCGGCGCTCTGCGACATGTACCAGAAGGTGGCCGAGAGCGGGCGCCCGACCGCGGACGCGATCGCGACGCTGCGGCACTCGAGCCCCTCGTCGATGGCCGGCCGGATCCGTGTGCCGACGCTGCTGGTCCAGGGGCAGGCCGACTCGCTGTTCCCGCTCGACCAGGCCGACGCCAACGCGCGTGCCGTCAAGGGCGCGCCGGTCAAGGTCGTGTGGTTCCAGGGCGGGCACGACGGCGGCGACCCGGAGACCGACCGCGTACGTGACCTGGTGAGCGGCTGGTTCGACCGCTATCTGAAGGGCGAGCCTGCCAAGGACGCGGACGGGTTCACCGTCACGCGTACCGGCGGCATCGACTCCTCCACCCAGCGCGTCACGATCGCCGCGGCGTCCGCGGGCCGCTACCCGGGCCTCGGCGGCACGTCGAGCCGCCAGGTCACCCTCGGCGGCGACGAGCAGACCATCCAGAACCCGGCCGGCGGCTCGCCCGCCGCCGTCACCGCCCTGCCCGGGCTCGGTGCGCTCAACGGCCTCGGCGACCTGGGCGCGAGCGCCGGCCTCGGCCTCGACCTGCCCGGCCAGTCCGCGATGTTCGACTCCGAACCGCTGTCCACGCCTCTCCGGCTCACCGGCGCCGCGCGGATCCGCGTACGCGTACGCGTACAGGGTCCGGGGCATCCGACGCTCTTCGCCAAGCTGTACGACGTCGGCCCGAACGGGCTGGCCGCGCCGGCCCGGCGCATCGTCGCGCCGCTGCACGTGAACGGCTCGGCCGAGCTGACGCTGCCGGCCATGGACTACCGGTTCGACCCGGGCCACCGGATCCGGCTCACGCTCAGCACCACCGACATGGGCTTCTCCTCGCCCGCCGCGCCGGCGTCGTACCAGGTGTCGGTGGACACCCCGCTGACCGTCCCGGTGGACGCGGCGCTTCGAACGCCCCCGGCCCCGCTGCCCTGGTGGGTCTGGGGCCTGCCGGTGATCGCGGTGGTCGCCGCCATCGTCATCGTGAGCACCTCGCGCGTACGGCGACGGCGCGGGAGCGGGCCGGGCGACCCGGACATCCCGCTGGAGATCAGCGGGCTGACCAAGCGGTACCGCAACGGTCACCTGGCCGTCGACGACCTGTCCTTCCGCGTCGAACGCGGCCAGGTCTGCGGCCTCCTCGGCCCGAACGGCGCCGGGAAGACGACGACACTGCGCATGCTGATGGGCCTGATCCACCCCGACGCCGGGGAGATCCGGATCTTCGGCGAGCCGGTACGCCCGGGGTCGCCGGTCCTGGCGCGGCTGGGATCGTTCGTCGAGGGGCCGGGCTTCCTGCCGCACCTGTCCGGCATCGACAACCTTGAGCTGTACTGGAAGGCGGCCGGGCGCGGCGAGGCGTACCTCGACGAGGCCCTGAAGATCGCCGGGCTGGGCGACGCGATCCGGCGGCCCGTACGCACCTACTCCCAGGGCATGCGGCAGCGGCTCGCCATCGCGCAGGCCATGCTCGGCCTGCCCGACCTGCTCGTGCTCGACGAGCCCACCAACGGACTGGACCCGCCGCAGATCGCCGAGATGCGCGAGGTCCTGGTCCGGTACGCCGCCGAGGGCCGCACCGTGATCATCTCCAGCCACATGCTCGCCGAGGTCGAACAGACCTGCTCGGACGTTGTCGTGATGCACCGGGGCACTCTCGTCGCCGCCGGACCGGTCTCGGAGATCACCGGCCACGACGGCTCCCTCGTGATCGGTACGACGGAGGTCGACCGCGCGCTGGCCGTCCTCGACACCCTGGAGGGCATCGAGGGCGCGGAGGCGTACGAGCCGGGCGTCCTCGTACGCGTCAACGGCTCGGCACCGGCCCTGGTCGTCGCGTCGCTCGTCGCGGAGGGCGTACCGGTGAGCCGCGTCACGCCGCACCGGCGCCTCGAGGACGCGTTCCTCGCACTCATCGGGGAGGATTCGTGACCACGACCTACCGGCCGCGCCGCACACTGCCGCTGCGCGTCGAGGCGGTCCGCCAGCTCCGGCGCCGCCGCACGTGGATCGCGTTCGCCGTGCTGCTCGCGCTGCCCTGGGTGCTCGCCGCCGCGTTCAAGATCGGCGGCTCGCCGTCGGGGCGCGACGCCAACACGCCGGGGCTCGTCACGGTCGCCACGGCGGGCGCGCTGAACTTCACCGCGTTCACGCTGTTCGTGTCGGTGGGCTTCCTGCTCGTCGTCGCGGTCGCGCTGTTCTGCGGCGACACCGTGGCCAGCGAGGCCGGCTGGGCCTCGCTGCGCTACCTGCTCGCCGCGCCGGTCCCGCGCACCCGGCTGCTCCGGCAGAAGCTGATCGTCGCCATGACGTTCGCGGCGCTGGCCGTGCTCAGCCTGCCGACGATGGCGATGATTACCGGCATCTACGTCTTCGGCTGGGCCCGGCTACGCCTGCCGACGGGCGACGAGGCCCTGCCCAACGGCACCGCGCTCACCCGGATGCTGATCATCGTCGCGTACGCCCTGGTCTCCCAGCTCGTCGTGGCCGCGCTGGCGTTCCTGCTGTCGGTGACCACGGACTCGCCGCTGGGCGCGGTGGGCGGCGCCGTCGGCCTGGTGATCCTCAGCAACATCATCGACGCGGTCACCGCGCTCGGGCACTGGCGGGAGTTCCTGCCGACGCACTGGCTGTTCGCCTGGACCGACGCGCTGCAACCCCAGCTCGTCTGGACCGGGATGATCAAGGGGACGGCTCTGTCGGCGTCGTACGCGATCGTGTTCCTGGCCCTCGCGGTACGCCGCTTTCGCACCAAAGACGTGGTGAGCTGAGGCGATACGCCGGACCCATGCAGCGGTGTCCGGTCGAGATCTCACCTTCCCGGTGTTCGGAACTTCTGCGGTCGAACTGCCCCGAACACGCCGTTCCCTCAGTAACGAACGTCGCGTTCATCACCCTTTCGGCGTTCGATGATTCCTTTGATATGCGCACGGACGCGTTCCGTCTGTAGCCAATTATGACATCACGTCATTTGCTTTTCCCTACCCAAAAGACGCCTTCCCCATTTCGCCGTGCGGGTATTTACCTCTCGCGCCAACGATGCGACACACCACGAAGAGAGTACCGACTCCTTCCAGATGTGATTGAAATGGGGAAGTTAATTGATGCTCCTCAGGATGATCCGGACGTCACCGCGGCTTTCGCGAAAGGTCGCATATGGTTCGCTGGCCCTGGCAGCCGTCAGCAGCGGGCTCAGCATCACGCCTCCCTCGGCGTCTGCCAGCGCGGAGACTCACGCACCGATGACGCTCGCAAGTCTGCAGGCGATCACCGGCGGTCAGAGCATTCAGCATCGTCTCGCCAGGCTCGATGACGACGATGACGACGATGACGATGACTTCACCGGGAACATCGAAGGCATCGTCAGATGGCACAACGACCACGTCGTCGTCTACGGCGACGACCATGGAACGGTCGGTGTGGCCGGGCCGGCCGGCCCCAGAGGCTTCACCGGGGCGACGGGGGCCGCCGGTGCCACCGGACCCACCGGGCCCGGCGGCACCGATGGAACGGCCGGAGCCGCCGGAGCCACAGGCCCAGCCGGAACCGCCGGACCAGCTGGAACGGCTGGAGCCGCCGGACCAGTCGGAACGGCTGGAGCCGCCGGAGCCACCGGACCCGCGGGCACCGACGGAGCCACTGGACCGGCCGGAGCGGCCGGCCTGGCCGGGCCGCCTGGCGTGGCCGGGCCGGCCGGGGTCGGCGGACCTCAGGGAGCCCAGGGTCTCGCGGGTCCCGGCGGGCCACAGGGGCTGCAAGGCTCCGTCGGCCCCGCCGGCCTTGTCGGGGCGACCGGTCCTGCCGGTCCCGCCGGAGCCGGCGGCCCTGCCGGCGTCGCCGGCCCAGCCGGAACGGCCGGTGCGCAGGGCCTCCAGGGGCCCATCGGCCCCATCGGACTCGCCGGAGCCGCCGGGACCGCGGGCCCAGCAGGCGCCCAAGGTCTGCAGGGACCCATCGGCCCCGCCGGATCTGCCGGGCTCATCGGAGGCGCCGGAGCCGCGGGCCCAGCAGGCCCTCAAGGTCTGCAGGGGCCCATCGGCCCAATCGGATCTGCCGGGCTCCTCGGAGCCACAGGTCCCGCAGGACCTGCCGGGCCCCAGGGGGCTCAGGGTGTGATCGGGCTCACTGGAGCCACTGGAGCCGTCGGTGCGACCGGCCTGATCGGCCCGCTCGGCCCTCCGGGCCCCACGGGTAACACGGGAGCCCCGGGAGCCACCGGAAACCCAGGTCCCGCAGGCCCCGAAGGCCCGCAGGGCATCCAGGGAACCGCGGGCCCCGCCGGAGTCGCCGGCGTCGCCGGTGCCGCCGGGCCCGCCGGGCCTGCCGGACCCACTGGAGCCCAGGGCATCCAGGGCGCCACCGGTTCGGTGGGCGCCACCGGTGCGACCGGAGCGACCGGTGGCCCTGGGACGGCCGGTTCCACAGGTTCCGCCGGCTCCACAGGTTCCACCGGTCCCACAGGTCCCACCGGTCCGGCCGCCGCGTAGGCGGTCGAGGCTCGAGGGCCTGTCGGCATGACCGGGTGAAACAGTCCGGGATCGCGTAGGAGGGCCGGGGTCTCCCCGGCCCTCCTCACGCGTACGGCGCCGGATGCCCGCCGACGACGAGATCGCACGGCGGCCGCGAGCCGAGGAACGCGACCGGTACGGCTCGCCGCCGATACGGCGCCACCGCCATTCGCCCAGGGGGCTCCGATCGCCGCCGTACGAGACCGGGGTGTTCGCCCGATCCCCCGCACGACGCGGACCCTTCTGAAACGGCACGCGACGCCGACCGCGTTGATCCGGCGCGCTCGTACGCTTCGCGACTTGCGCTGCTTTCGCGCGAATGATGTGGTCTGTTAGCTCCAGGTGGGCACCATTGGACCGGGAGGTGATGCGCGTGGCCGAGGCCGATCGTGCATCGCCGCCACGGCGGGTCCAGCGTCCCTCGATCGGTGACGACGCCCGCCTAGAGATCATCGTGACCGACCGGCGGCGAACCGCCCCCCAACGCCTCGCGGCGTCGTACCGATCGGAGTGATCGTGGAAGAGCTACTGGTATTCGGCGGCTCAGGCAGCCCCCTGCTGACCTCGGCCATCTGCCGCCACCTCGGCGTGGAGCCCGGCAAGGGAGAGGTGATCCGCTTCTCCGACGGCAACCTTTTCGTCAAGGCCAACCAGAACGTCCGTGGGCGACACGTCTACCTCATCCAGTCCACGGTCTTCCCGGCCAACGACAACTTCATGGAGCTGCTGTTCTGGATCGACGCGTTCAAGCGCGCGAGCGCGGCATCGGTCAGCGTGCTGATGCCGTACTTCAGCTACGCCAAGGCCGACAAGAAGGACGAGCCACGCGTCTCGATAAGAGCTCGCGTCTGCGCGCAGGCCATCGAGGCCGCCGGCGCCGCCCGGGTGATCACGATGGACCTGCACGCGCCGCAGATCCAGGGGTTCTTCACCCTGCCCGTCGACGACCTGTACGCCCTGCCTGTGCTCACCGAGGCCATCGGCCAGACCGGTGGCGACCTCGTCGTCGTCTCCCCCGACGCCGGCTTCGCCAAGCAGGCGCGTAAGTACGCCACACGGCTCAACGCGCCGCTCGCCATCGCCGACAAGGAGCGCGTCGACCACAGCGAGGCGGCACGGGTCATCGACCTCATCGGCGACGTGAAGGGCCGCGACGCGCTGATCGTGGACGACTTCACCATCACCGCGGGCACGCTCACCGAGGTCGCCGAGTGCCTCATGGACCGCGGCGCACGTACGGTGAGCGCCGCCGTGACGCACGGCGTCTTCACCGGCCGGTCGATGGAGCGCCTGGACGCCAGCCCGATCTCACGCCTCTACGTCACCGACACCGTCGAGAACCAGCCCGTCACGCTCTCACCGAAGGTCCAGACGGTCTCGGTCGCGCCGCTGTTCGCCGAGGCCATCGACCGCATCCACAACCGCGAGAGCATCAGCGTGCTCTTCGAATCCTAGGAGCGTCGCCGCATCGGGTGGTCGTCGGGTATCTCGGCGACGCAGATCCGTACGCCGTCGGGGTCCTCGATCCACATCTCGATCAGGCCCCACGGCTCGCGGCGCGGCTCGCGCAGGACGCGTACGCCGTCGAGGTCGCGCCGGGTCGCCTCGACGTCGCGTACCTGGAGCCACAGCTCGATGCCGGGCCCGGTGGGCGTGTCGGCGTGCCCGGACACCTCCAGGTATCCGCCGCCGATGAAGAACACCGTGCCCGTACCGTCCGGCGTCGCGAACTCCCGGAAGATCGGCAGCTTCAGCGTGTCGCGGTAGAAGGCGCGGCTGCGGTCGAGATCAGCGGGCCTCAGCAGAACCCGGCTGGCAAGAACCTCCATGCCGCCACCGTACGACGGCCGGATCGGGGTAGACCTCCGCAGTCGATCGATGAGGAGACCGCCGACATGAAGATTGTTTTTGCCCTGTACGACGGGTTCACCGCGCTGGACGCCGTCGGACCGTACGAGGTGCTGTCCCGTATGCCCGATGCCACCGTGGTGTTCGCGGCCAGGGAGTCCGGCCCGGTGCGTACGGACGGCGGTCTCACAGTGGTCGCGGACGCGGCGTTCGACGAGATCAAGGCGTGCGACCTGATCGTGGTGCCCGGCGGCCCCGGCACGCGCGACGCGATCCTCGACGGCCAGGGCCTGGTGACCTGGCTCCGGCTCGTGCACCCGACCGCGCAGTGGACCACCTCGGTCTGCTCGGGCTCGCTCATCCTGGGCGCGGCAGGGCTGCTCAAGGGGCTGGAGGCCACCACACACTGGAGCGTGCGCACCGAGCTCGAGGCGGCCGGCGCGACGTACGTGCCGGCGCGCTCGGTCTTCCAGGGGAACATCGTGACCTCGGCCGGCGTGTCCGCCGGCATCGACATGGCGCTGAGCCTCGTCGCGCGGATCGCCGGCGACGTCGCCGCCCAGGCCATCCAGCTCCTGATCGAGTACGACCCGCGGCCGCCGTTCGACAGCGGGTCGCTCGACAAGGCCTCACCCGAGGTGCTCGGCTTCCTCACCCAGACGCTCGCGGCGGGCTGATCGGCTCAGGACACGAGGCAGAACTCGTTGCCCTCCGGGTCGAGCATCACCTGGAACGGCCCCTCCCCGTCGACCATCACCCCGCCGACCGCGGTCGCGCCCGCGGCGCACAGCCGTACGCGCTCGGCGTCGATGTCGTCGACGGCGAGGTCCGGGTGCAGGCGGTTCTTGGCGCTCTTGCCCTCCGGCACGCGCTGGAAGGCCCACCTGGGCCCGCCGTCCGGCGGGTCGACGTAGGACCAGTCGGGCTCGCGGTCGACCGGCTCGCCGCCGACGGCCGCCGCCCAGAACCGTACGAGCCGCGCCGGATCCGCACAGTCGAAGACGAGTTCGAAGAGTCGTGTCGCCATGGCAGCCAAGGTACGACACGCATAATTCCTGGTCGGCACGTGATGCTTCCGGTGCGATCTCGGGAAAGTCCTTAGGTCCGACAGCAATATCGGAGGGGGCAGGCCATGGCGGACGAGCTAGTGCAATTGACGGGCTTCGTCTACGAGATCGGACTCCTGAAGCGGTACAAGCGCACGGGCTGGCTCGTCGCAGGCGTCAGCGACCCGGAGAGCATCGCGGACCACTCGTTCCGCGCGGCGGCGCTCGCCGGCATCATCGCGGCCCTCGAGGGCGCCGAACCTGAGCGGGCGGCGTTCCTCAGCCTGTTCCACGACAGCCAGGAGACCCGGCTGACCGACATTCCGTACCTGGCCAAGGGCTACGTGACCCGCGCGCCGAACGAACAGGTCACCGCCGACCAGACCCGGGCACTGCCCGCACCGGTGGCCGACCTGATCTCGCGTTCGGTCGCCGAGTACGAGCAGAAGACGAGCCTCGAGGCCCGCTGTGCCCGCGACGCGGACAAGCTGGAATGCCTCATCCAGGCCATCGAGTACCGCGACCAGGGCAACCAGAACGTCCAGCCGTGGATCGACAGCTCGCTCGCGGCGCTCCAGACGCCCACCGGCAAGAAGCTCGCCGCCGAGGCGCTCCAGACGCGGTCACTCGACTGGCTGGACCGGTTCTTCAACGGCGACGGCCCGACGATCATCTGACCGTGCGGGCGGGCCGGCGGCCGGACGGGCCGCCGGCTCCTCCGGGGCGAACAGCGACGGCGGCACCATGAGCATGAAGCCCATCGGGCCGATGTACATGAACGGCCCGAAGTTGGGAGCCGGCGGACGCAGAGGCTGAGGCTGCGGAGCCTGCGGGACCGGGAGGACCTGCGGAGCGGGCGGGACCACGGGTACGGCCTCCGGCTGGGGCTCCGCGGGCTTGCCGCCGGCCTGCTGGGTGATGTTGCAGATCACGACGTGCGTGCACAGGCCGTTCTGCACGCTGGTCCGCCCACCCGCGGTGCTGGTCGACGTGTGCTGGTAGCCGTGGTTGTAGGTGGGGCTCCGCACGGAGAAGATGTTCCGGTTGCGCGTGCCGTTCCCGTGCCCGTTCCCGTGGTCGCCGCCGGTGTCCGCCTGCGTACGGTCGTCGTCCGCGTGTACCGGGTACGACGCGAACCTGATACGCCGCGGCGCATGCCGGGCCTCGGCGCGTAGCGCGTCCAGGTGCCGCCCATGGCCGGCGCCGGTGCGTACCCGGTGCTTCATCACGGACCCGGCATGGCGCTGCGTACGGCCGGCGTCGGCTCGCGCCGGGACCGACGCGATGAACCCCGCACCGAACGCCGCCACACCGATGAGGACACGTGTCCCGCCGCCGAATCGCCGAATCATCTGTCGCCGCCCCCTGCCGAATCGCCTGAACCTCAGGCGCTGTTTGACCTACCCCGGCATGGGGGCCACGACCTCCGCCACGGGCTGCGGGCGTCCATTTATTACCGCATCATTGCCATCACCAGTCGGGCAGCCAAAGCCTCTGGGAGATATGGCAGATGCGGTTCCGCTTCTTGCAGAATGCGACCTGAGTAGTGGTCTTTCCGCTGATATTGGTATTAGACACCTGCTGCAACCCACGGTTCACCGTGGGGCTGAGCACGGTCGAATAGTTCTTGTTCCAATGCCCGTTTCCGGTGTTCAACACGATATGACCATCGTTGGCGTGATGATCGGCGATGATGCTCGCAGCGGCCGGGGACACCCCTCCGCACCACGTCGCCACCACGAACGCACCTGGCACGATCAGCCGTACGCCGACGGCCCGAACGTTCCTCACATGGCGATGGATCATTTCACTGCTCACCTGGCCTTTCAGGTCCGCTGGAGTGGCGGGGCCCCGCGATGTCGGGGATGTCAGACTCAATACCCCGCACCCGTCGCCGGTCCCCGCCCGAAGCCGTGTCCGGCACGGATGATTACGCGCCCTTGCCCGGCCCGACCCCCGAGAGGCTCCCGCTCGTCGGAGGGCGGCCACCTGGCGGTTGCCCTCGTACAGGACAACGGAATAACCGGACATAGGACGCACTTGGTGGTGTTCTACGCACGCAATGTTACGATAAGTCACTAATTCGCAGTGGTGCGTATTGAATTGCGAGGATCGCGAGGCAACCGGGAGGAACGACATGTCGTACACACCGGCCAAGTGCGGCAACGGCCTAGAACAATGGGTCGGCCAGGGGGGTCGGGCCACCTACACCGGACAGCTCGAGCCCGTTAAGGACAAGCACGGCAAGGCGCATTCGGCTCATGTGACCGTCGATATCGACGCCGACGGCATTACCCTGACCCGAGGCAGTTCGTCGGAAGGCCCCGCCCCCTACCGCTTCCACCCTGAAACTTCCAGCATCAGGTGGGGAAGCGAAGGCGCTTTCCGCGAGCTCGCCAAGCCGGCCTGCGATGGGGACGGCACCGTGCTCAGTGCCGAGATGACGACCAACGAAGCCGCCGAAGGCAACAAGATGCAGGGCAAGGTCTCCCGCGACGGCACGGCTTCCGCCGCCGGATAGCGCAGTCCCGCCCGGCGCCGTGAAGCGCTTGCCGGCACGGCCAAGGGGCGTTGGCGCCGCCCCCTACGGCCGTGCCGATCGACCGGCAGGTCACTCGGCCTTGGCGACGCCGATCGGACAGGAGACGCCGACGCCGCGGTAGCCGCTCGGGTCCGGCGGCTCTACCCTGCCCCAGGTCGGCCGCCGAGGACGCGAAGACGGCGTGCCAGGTCGGGGATGTCGTCGAGCTCGCCTTTGGCGAGCGACATGACGAGACTCTCGGCCTCGTCGATGTCCTGGTACTCCAGGGTCTCCCCGTTGTCCTCCAGGAAGGCGACGGCGGCGGCCCAGCCGAGTCGCTTGTTCCCGTCCACCAGGGGATGACCGCAGACGATGCTGTGCATCAGCGCGGCCGCCTTCTCCCACAGACCCGGGTAGGCGTCCTCCTCGAACACCGACGTCTGCGGACGCAGCACCGCCGCGTGGAGCTGACCGCCATCGCGCACGTCGACCGCCGGGAGCACGGCGCCCGCCAGAGCGAGGATGTCCTCCGTCGTCGGAAAGGAGGTCATCGCGCCAGGCGATCGAGCAGCTCCCGATCGCGTTGCGCGATCTTCCGCCCCATCGCCTCGTAGCGCTCACGCCGACGCCGGACGACGTACTCCTCGATCGCGACGACCATCGCGGAATTGACGCTCTGCGCGTCACCGGCCGCCACCTGCTTGATCTCGTCGTAAATCTCGTCTGGAAGACGCAGCCTGGTCTCAGCCATAGCGGCAATGGTACCACTTTTTGATACCATCCTGCGGTCACCCATCAGCGCGGACGACCGACCGGCGGACGTTCCTCCGGGCTAGAACCAGCAGTAGTGACATGAGTTCGAGGAAGGTGTCCAGGCTCACCCGTCGGTCGACACGACCCCGTCGAGCAGGATCTGCCGGACGATTGGTCACCTAGCGATACGCCGGTGCCGCCGACGCCGCAGGATCCGTCGGGGTACTTGTCCAGGTAATGCTGGTGGTAGCCCTCGGCGAACTTTGTCGGCCGGCCCGAGCCGGTCAGTTCCGTCGTTTGTAGCGGTCGGCCCGGTACTGGTCCACCCAGTTCTTGTTGCTCCGCCAGGCACCATCGTCTCCCTTGACCGCACGCAGCCGGCCACGGATGGCAGCGACTCGCAAAGCGTTCTCGCTGAGATCCGGTGCTGAGAGTGCAGCAAGAGGGACAAGACGCGCGGGTCCCGCCACCGCTGGGATGACGAACCGATGCAGGTTCGCGGTGACACTCCGAGCGATCAGTTCTCCGAGCGGGCCGTGATCATCGCAGTCGGACCGCCGCATGGCCTTGAGGTACTTTTCGCGATCTCGCTTGTAGATGATCGCCGGCGGATACCCCAGCCGACCAAGGAGCAGGTTGAGCAACAGGCGACCTGTTCTCCCATTTCCGTCCAAGAACGGATGAACACGCTCGAAAGCGTTATGAGCGCGTGCCAGCGCTTCGGGGAAAGGATCTTCGGACGACTCTCGCAGAGCGTTCACGTCATCGGCCCACTGGCGCATGAGGGGCTCGATCTCGTTCCAGGGAGGCGGCTTCATACCCCCGGGAAACTGGGCGATCTCGTGCCTGCGAAAGCAGCCGGGTCCCTCGGCGTCCATGGCATGGGGATGCGGGTCCACGGTCCATACCGGTGTCATCGCCATGTGATGGACTGAGCGGACCTCATGGAGTGTCAGAAGCTCGCCGTTGTTCCACTCCCCTGGTTCGAGCGCCTGTCCATAGACCCAACGCGCCGCGTCCCCGTATCCGCGCACCTCCATGTAGTCACGGAGGGACTTGGAACCTACCGCCTTACCCTCATCCAGGAGACGCTCCACCTCCCGCAGGACGAGGGTATTTCCCTCGATGGCGGTGCTGTTGTGCGCTTCCTGGTGCCAAATATCAGACCAGATATCCTCCGCCTCAGTGGGCGTCGGCAGCCCGCCGAGTCGCTCGCGCAGCTCGACGACGGCTTCCTCCAGCCGCTCATAGACGGTGACACGCGACGGACGCCCCCGCGGCATCGGCAACCCCAAATTTGTTCGGTATCGACGAAACTAAATGTACCGAACACTTTGAGGCCGCCGCGGCCTATCGACAGGTTCAGTCGTCCAGCGGAGCAAGCTATCCAGACTCACCCGTCGGTCGGCGCGATCCCCGTCGGGCAGGATCCGCCGGGCGATTGGTCACCTAGTGACACCCCGGTGCCGCCGACGCCGCAGTAGCCGTTCGGGTTCTTGGCGTCCGACAGGTACTGCTGGTGATAGTCCTCGGCGAAGTAGTACTCACCGGCCGGGGCGATCTCGGTGGTGATGTCGCCGTACCCGTTGGAGGCGAGGACCTTCTGGTAGGCGTCGCGTGAGGCGACGGCGGCGTCGCGCTGGGCGTCGGAGCGGTAGAGGATCATCGACCGGTACTGCGTGCCGACGTCGTTGCCCTGGCGCATGCCCTGGGTGGGGTCGTGGCCCTCCCAGAACGCACGGAGCAGGTCGGCGTAGGAGATCTTGGCCGGGTCGAAGACGACACGGACCGCCTCGGTGTGGCCGGTGAGTCCGGAGCACACCTCTTCGTAGGTCGGGTTGGGCGTGTGGCCGCCGGCGTAGCCGACCGAGGTCGACACGACGCCGGGAATCTGCCAGAACTTCCGCTCGACGCCCCAGAAGCAGCCGGAGCCGAACTCGGCGATCTCGGTGCCGGGCGGGTACGGCGGGGCGAGTGGAGTGCCCAGCACGGTGTGGCGCTCCGCGACGGGCATGCGGGTGTCTCGCCCGGGGAGGGCGTCCTGGGACGTGACCATCGTCGACTTCTTCGCGAATCCGAACACGATTGCCAGGCTATCCCGCGCGGCAAGTGAAGCAACGCTTGACATTACCTATTAGCGATATGACTCATTACATGCTGCTATGGTACGCAATGTGTCTGAAGCGCGTCGTGGCATCGTGTGCGGGGTCGGGGCCTACGTCCTGTGGGGGCTCTTCCCGCTGTACTGGCCGCTCCTGAAGCCCGCCGGGGCGATTGAGATCCTCGCCAACCGGATCATCTGGTCGCTCGTCGCCGTGCTCGTGGTGCTCGCGGCGACACGTCACTGGTCCTGGATCCGCGCACTGCGGCCGAAGCGGCTCGCGCTGCTGGCCGGTGCCGCGGCGATCATCACCGTCAACTGGGGCGTCTACATCTACGCCGTCAACAACGGGCACACGATCGAGGCGGCGCTCGGTTACTTCATCAACCCGCTGGTCAGCGTGCTGCTCGGCGTGGTCATCTTCCGCGAACGCCTACGGCCGCGACAGTGGATCGCGATCGGGGTCAGCGTGGTCGCGGTGGTCGTACTGGCGGCCGACTACGGGCGCCTGCCGTGGATCGCGCTGGTGCTCGCGTGCAGCTTCGGGACGTACGGGATGGTCAAGAAGTTCGCCGCGACGGGTTCGGCGGAGAGCCTCACGGTCGAGACGACCGTGCTGTTCCTGCCCGCGCTCGTGTACGCGTTCGCGCAGCACCACCCGACGTTCACCGGCCACGGGCCGTCCCACATCGTGCTGCTCGCCGGGTCCGGTCTGGTCACCGCCGTTCCGCTGATGCTGTTCAACTCGGCGGCGACGCGGGTGCCGCTCACCGTCATCGGGATGATGCAGTACCTCGCGCCGGTCCTGCAGTTCCTGATCGGGCTGCTGGTGCAGCACGAGTCGATGCCGGCGAGCCGGTGGGTCGGGTTCCTGCTCGTGTGGACCGCGCTGATCCTGCTGAGCGTCGACGGCCTGCTGGCCGCGCGGTCCCGCCGTCGCCCCATGGCGCCGCTGCCGGAGCCGGTGGCAGAGGCGGCCTAAGCCTAGGCCTGGTTGTTGGCGGTGACGATGAGGTGGGCGATGTCACCGTCGAAGACGGAGCTGTAGGACCGCCAGTCGTACGCGCCGCCCTGTTCGTACCCGCCGATGACGCCCATGACGTAGCCGCTCTGGGTGCGCCGGTCATACCCCTTGAGCAGCGGGCTGCCGCTGGTGCCGCCGTAGAAGCCGCGGCAGTCGAAGCGCATCTGGAAGCGGTCCTGCCGAGCGAGCGGCGCGTTGCACCAGATCGGCCGGTCGGCCGGGTAGCTGGCCTTCGCCGGGTACCCCAGGATCAGGACGTTCCCGGCCGTCTCGTGGTCGATGAGCAGTTGGTTGGAGCCGACGACGTCGGCGATGCGCCGGCCGCCGATGACCTGTACGGCGGCGAAGCCGAAGTCCAGGTCCGGGTCTCCGTGGCTCATCCAGCGCTGGTCGACGACCATCAGCCAGACCGGCCAGGTGCCGTACGGGCGGTCGCCCTGGCTGTACTTCGGGACGAACACGATGTGGCTGTGCCACGCGTGCGTGGCCGCGTTGTAGAGGCAGTGCGCGGCCGTGATCAGGAGGTTCCGCTTGGAGGTACGGATCACGCTGGCCGTGCAGTAGTGGTTGCCCGCCCCGTCGTTGAAGAACAGCGCGCCGACGACCCTGCTGCCGGTGGCCGCGTGCGCCGACGGGATGCCGTCGGGCGAACCGACCTCCATGCGCACGGTACGCCGGTCGATCGGCGTCGCGACGGCCATGCGCGCGGCGGTCCAGTACGACGGGCTCTGCCGGCGCAGGTCGATCCGGCCCACGGCCTGTACGTGACCGCGCCCGCCGGCCGTCGCCGGCTCGGGTACGTACAGCAGCAGCGACGATGCCGCCAACGCGGCGCCGAGCAGCCGTCTGGTCTTCAACGAGAGCCAGCCCCCCATGAGCGCACGACCTGTCACTGCACTATTACATGATCATGGTGGCGCGTACGGTTACGGAGGGTGATCCGCGTGTCGCGGTCAGCCGTGCTTCGCGGCGGTCGAATACAGGGCGCGGATGTCCTTGTCGAAGACCGGACTGTAGGACCGCCAGGCGTGCTCGCCGCCCTCCTGGTAGCCCCCGATCACACCGAGCACATCACCCCGCCGGGTCGTGGTGTCGTAATTCTTGATCCAAGGACTGCCACTGGTGCCGCCGTAGTAGCCGTCACAGTCGAAGTCGAGCTGATACTTGAAGGCCTTGTGAGTGGTCGCGTTGCAGTAGATCGGCTTGTCGGCCGACGCGTACTTGACCATCGGGTAGCCGATGACACGTACCGCGTTGGTGTAGCCCTGGTCGGTGACGAGATGGTTCGCGCCGACCACGTCGGCGATGCGCCGGCCGTCGTTCGTGCCGACCACGGCGAAGCCGAAGTCCAGGTCCTGGTCGCGCCGCGACGTCCAGCGCGAGTCCACGTACATGGACCCGACGGTCCACGCTCCGTACGGGCGATGGCTCTGGCTGTACCTCGGCACGAAGACGAGGTTGCCGGCCCAGCCGTCGCTGCCGTACAGGCAGTGCGCGGCGGTCAGCAGGAGGCTCTTCTTCGCGCTGCCGACCACGCTGGCCGTGCAGTAGTGGCTGCCGCTGCCGTTGCTGAGGAACAGCGCGCCGACGACGGGGCTGCCGGTCCACGTACGCGCGGACGGGCGGGAGGCGCCGGTGCTCACCGCGGGCCGCGGCGCGAGACGCCCGCCGATCGGGGTGGCCTCGGCCATGCGTTTCAGCGTCCAGAAGGCCAGGGTGACCGGCTTCGCCAGGCCGTACGGGTCTGCGGTGACGGCGCTCACCACGGTGCCGTGGTCGTCGGCGGGACCGGCGGAGGCCGGACCGGCGAGGACGCCCGCAAGCAGGGGGATCAGGAATATGGGCAGGATCCTCGTCGACCGCAACCGCAGCTCCGAACATTGGCGAACACCCGGAAAAACCGAGACATAGCGTAACCCGTCCGACTCAGCGCGACATCACGTCGCACCGGTCCGGGGGCCCGGCCGGCGTACGAGAGGAAGAGCCTTGAGCTCAGCCCGCACCATGCTCGCGCCCGTACTCGGGACCGTGCTCACAGCCATCGCGCTCGGAGCAAGCGCCCTGCCCGTCTCGGCGCAGACCATCCTCGTCACGCCGGATTCGGCGCGGCCCGGCCAGAAGGTCCACATCAGCGTGCCCGACTGCGGCGTCGGCGCGACACCGCACACCGCGACGTCGGCGGCGTTCGCCCAGAACATCACGCTGTACGGCAAGTCCGACACGGGCGAGGGCGACCCGACCATCAAGAAGGACGTGGCGCCCGGGACCTACCCCATCACCGCGACGTGCGAGGCCGGCCAGACGGTACGCGGCCAGATCGTGGTCGCCGCCGAACGCTCACCGGCGACCTCCCGCGGTGGCAGCACGAACATCGCCTTCTGGACTCTCGGCACGGCCATGCTCGTCATCGCCGCCTGCGGGGGAATCCTGCTCGCCCGCGCTAGGACGTCCGGGTCAGGACGTAGTCGCAGAGGGCGATGAACGCGGTCCGTGCGGGCACGTCCGGAAGCGTCAGCAGCTCGTCGCGCGCGTCGTCGACCCACTGGCGCATGTCGGCGCGCGCCCGATCCATCGCCGGGTGGGCGCGCAGCAGCGCCAGTGCCTCGGCGTGCAGCGCGTCGTCGGTGAGGTCGGACCCGAGCAGCTCGCGCAGGCGGGCGTCGCCGGGGCCGGCCGAGCGCAGGACGTGCAGCACGGGCAGCGTACGCACGCCCTCGCGCAGGTCCGTGCCGGGCGTCTTGCCCGACTCCTCCGACTCCGACGCGACGTCGAGGATGTCGTCGGACAGCTGGAACGCGATGCCGATCTTCTCGCACGCGGACGTCAGCGTACGGACGGCCTGCGGCGAGGCGCCGGCCAGCAGCGCGCCCAGGTGCCCGGAGGCCGCGATCAGCGATCCGGTCTTGCCCGCCACGACGTCGAGGTAGTGCGTCAGCGCGTCGGCGCCCTCGGCCGGGCCGGTCGTCTCGAGGATCTGCCCCTCGACGAGCCGGGCGAACGTGCGGGCCTGGATGCGTACGGCCTCGGTGCCGAGGTCGGCCAGCAGGTCGGAGGCGCGCGCGAACAGGTAGTCGCCGGTGAGGATCGCGACCGTGTTGTCCCAGCGGGAGTTGGCCGAGTCCTGGCCGCGGCGGATCACGGCCTCGTCCATGACGTCATCGTGGTACAGCGTCGCCAGGTGCGTCAGCTCGACGACGGCGGCGGACGGGATGACCCCCCGTGCGTCGACGTCGCCGAACTGCGCCGCCAACAGCACCAGCATCGGCCGGAACCTCTTGCCGCCGGCCTCGGCCAGGTGGCGCGAGGCGTCGGTGAGGAGCGGGTGATCGCTCTTCACCGACATCCGCAAGAGGTCCTCGACCGCGGTCAGCCTCTTTTGAATATCCGCTGCGAGTGTGTCGTCGACGGCCGGAAGGCCAAGCAGGGCACTACTCACAGACTCTCCCCGTGGATCAGCGGACGAACAGCTGGTTGGCGGCTGACTGCGCCAGATGCAGCGCAGGGCCGGGCACGACGCCGAGTACCACAGTAGCCAACGCGCCGACCGCGACCGCAGTCGTGCTCGTCGGGCTGAACACCACCGACGGCCCGTCCGCGGCGGGGTCGCTGAAGAACATCAGCACGATGACGCGGACGTAGAAGAACGCCGCGATGGCCGAGGACAACACGCCCACGATGACCAGCGGAGTCGCGCCCCCGGCGACCGCCGCCTGGAACACCGCGAACTTTCCGGTGAAGCCACTGGTCAGCGGGATACCGGCGAACGCGAGCAGGAACAGCGCGAACGTTCCGGCGAGTACCGGCTCACGCTTGCCGAGCCCCGCCCACCGGGACAGGTGCCAGGCCTCGCCGCCGGCGTCGCGGACCATCGTGATGACGGCGAACGCGCCGACCGTGGTGAAGCCGTAGGCGGCCAGGTAGAACAGCGTGCTCGACAGGCCGGCCTTGTTGGTGGCGATGACGCCGGTCAGCAGGAACCCGCCGTGCGCGATCGAGGAGTAGGCGAGCATCCGCTTCACGTCCGTCTGCGTGATCGCGATGATCGCACCGAGGAGCATGGTGAGGATGGCCACGGCCCACATCATCGGCCGCCAGTCCCAGCGCAGCGTCTCGAAGCCGACGTAGAAGACGCGCAGGATGCCGCCGACCGCCGAGACGAGCGTGCAGGAGGCCATCAGCGCGGTGATCGCCGTCGGGGCGCCCTGGTAGACGTCCGGCTTCCACACCTGGAACGGCGCGGCGCCCATCTTGAACAGCAGGCCGACCGACAGCAGCGCGACGCCCGCGAGGAGCAGCGGCTCGGTGCCCGCCTGCTTCGTGATGGCGGCCGAGATGTCGGACAGCCGCACCGAGCCGGCGTAGCCGTACAGCAGCGCGGTTCCGTAGAGGAAGAACGCCGAGGAGAACGCGCCGAGCAGGAAGTACTTGACCGCGGCCTCCTGCGAGAGCAGGCGGCGACGGCGCGCCAGGCCGCACAGGAGGTACAGCGGCAGCGACAGAACCTCGAGGGCGACGAACATGGTCAGCAGGTCGTTGGCCGCCGGGAAGATCAGCATGCCGCCGACCGCGAACAGCATCAGCGGGAAGACCTCGGTCTGCATGACGCCCGCGAGCAGGCTCTCGCTCTCCTCCGCACTGCCCGGCACCGACGACGCCTGCGCGGTGAACGGGCTGGGCTCGTGCCGGCGTTCGGCGATGAGCAGCAGCGACAGCAGCGCGAGCACGAGGATCGTGCCCTGGATGAAGAGCGTGGGCCCGTCGATGCCGAGCGCGCCCATCGCCGAGACGTGGTGCGGCGTGCTGGAGATCCCGAGCGCGACGGTCCAGGCGAACGCTCCGACCAGGCCGAGCAGCGTCACCTGCACCTGCGCCCAATAGCGGTTCTCACGCGACGCGAACGCCTCGATGAGAACGCCGATGGACGCCGCGCCCAGCACGATGAGGATCGGGGCGATCCGACCGTACTCGAGGTGCGGGGCCGGAATTTCCCCTGCCGCGATGTTCATGGTCACGGACGGGTTCCCTTCTCCGCGATGGTCGGCTTCGGGTCCTTCTTGTCGACCCGGACCATCGTCTGCTTCACCGACGGGTTGATCATGTTCAGCACGGGCTGCGGGTAGAACCCGAGCGCCACGATGATCGCGAGGACCGGTGCGATCACGAGGATCTCTCGCTTCGACAGGTCACGCATGTCCTTGACCGACTCGGCCGTCGGCCCGGTCATCGTGCGCTGGTACATCCACAGGATGTAGATCGCGGCCAGGATGATGCCGCTGGTCGCGATGACCGCCGGCACCTTGTAGCGGGTGAACGTCCCCACCAGCACCAGGAACTCCGACACGAACGTTGACAGGCCGGGCAGTGCGACACCGGACAGGCCGGCGACCAGGAACGTACCGGCCAGCAGCGGTGCGACGTTGCGCACGCCGCCGAACGCGTCGATGCGCGCCGAGCCACGACGGGCGATCAGGAAGCCGGCGACCAGGAACAGCGCGCCGGTCGAGAAGCCGTGGTTGACCATGTAGAGCGTCGCGCCGGCCTGCCCCTGCGCGGTCATCGCGAAGATGCCCAGCGTGATGAACCCGAAGTGGGAGATCGACGTGTACGCGATCAGGCGCTTGATGTCGATCTGGCCGATCGCCAGGATCGCGCCGTAGACGATGCCGACCACCGACAGCGTGAGCACCACCGGCGTGAACCACTTGGCCGCGCCGGGGAACAGCTCCAGGCAGAAGCGCAGCATGCCGTACGTGCCGACCTTGTCCAGCACGCCGACCAGCAGCACCGCGGCGCCCGCGGGCGCCTGGCCCGCGGCGTCCGGCAGCCAGGTGTGGAACGGCACCAGCGGCGCCTTGATGGCGAACGCGATGAAGAAGCCGAGGAACAGCCATTTGGCCGTGGTCGGCTCGATGTGCAGCCGGGTCAGCTCGTCGAACAGGAACGTGCCCTGACCCTGCCGCGCCGACACGACGTACAGGTAGATCACCGCGGCGAGCATCAGCAGCCCGCCGAACAGCGAGTACAGCAGGAACTTGACCGCGGCGTACGAGCGCTGCGGGCCGCCGTAGGACCCGATGATGAAGTACATCGGGATCAGCATGGCCTCGAAGAACACGTAGAACAGGAAGATGTCGGTCGCCGCGAAGACGCCGATCATCATGGCCTCGAGGCCGAGCAGCAGCGCGAAGTAGGTCTTCACCGAGCGCTTCGGCGGCTCGTCGACGCCGCCGTTGCGCTCCGCGTCGTGCCAGGACGCCAGGACCACCAGCGGCAGCAGGATCGCCGACAGCAGAATCAGCACCAGCGCGACGCCGTCGACGCCGACCGCGTAGTGCACACCGAACTGCTTGATCCACCAGTACTTCTCGGTGAACTGGAACCGCGCGCCGCCGCTCTTGAACTGGACCGCCATCACCACGGTCAGAGCCGCCACGACGAGCGTGACGACCAGGGCGACGCGCTTGGCCAGCTCGTCCTTGCCTTTGGGCAGGAGCGCCACCAGCAGCGCCCCGACTGCGGGGATCGCGATGAGGGCTGTCAGCATGTGTTAGAGCCTCACCAGGAGCAGGGCACCGACGACCAGCGCGGCACCGAAGAACATGGACAGGGCGTACGAGCGGACGAACCCGGTCTGCAGCCGCCTGAGCCGCCCCGAGGATCCGCCGACGAAGGCCGCGACGCCGTTGACGAGGCCGTCGACGGTCCGGCTGTCGAAGAAGACCGTCAGCCGGGTCAGCCACTGGCCGGGCCGCATGAGCAGCGACTCGTTGAGCGCGTCGCCGTACAGGTCCTTGCGGGCCGCCACTACCGGGAAGCTGCCCGCGGGCGCGGTGCGGGGCACCGGGCGCCGGAGGTACTGGACGTACGCGCCGAGCACGCCGACCACCATCAGGCCGAACACGATTCCCGTGTACGGGGTGATCAGCTTCAGCGACCCCTCGGGCTTGCCCACGACGGGGGCGAGGAAGTTCGCGAACCGGTTGCCCTCGATCAGGAACGCACCGGCGGCGAGGGAGCCGACGGCCAGCAGGATCAGCGGGATCGTCATGACCGACGGCGACTCGTGCGGGTCGACGCCGTCGTCCCAGCGCTTCTCGCCGAAGAACGTCATGAACATGACGCGCGACATGTAGTACGCGGTGATGCCCGCGCCGATCAGCGCCGTCCAGCCGAGGATCTGGCCCGACGTGCCGCCCTTCTCGAAGGCGGAGTCGATGATCCCGTCCTTGGTCCACCAGCCCGACAGGCCGGGGAAGCCGATGATCGCCAGGTAGCCCAGGCCGAACGTCGCGAACGTGATCGGCATGGCCTTTCGCAGGCCTCCGTACTTGCGCATGTTCACGTCGTCGTTCATGCCGTGCATGACCGAGCCGGCGCCGAGGAACAGGCCGGCCTTGAAGAAGCCGTGCGCGATGAGGTGCGCGATGGCGAAGACGTAGCCCGCCTTGCCGATGCCGGCGGCCAGCATCATGTAGCCGATCTGCGACATCGTCGAACCCGCGAGGGCCTTCTTGATGTCGTCCTTCGCGCAACCGATGAGCGCACCGGCGATCAGCGTCGCCGCACCGACGATCATGACCGCCAGCCGCGCCTCGGGCGACAGCTCGAAGATCGCATGCGAGCGGACCACCAGGTAGACGCCCGCGGTCACCATCGTCGCGGCGTGGATCAGGGCCGACACCGGGGTCGGGCCCTCCATCGCGTCCAGGAGCCAGGACTGCAGCGGGAGCTGTGCGGACTTACCGCAGGCGCCGAGCAGGAGCAGCAGGCCGATCGCGGTGATCGTGCCGTGCGAGGCCTGCGACGCGTGGCCGAAGACGTCCTCGAAGCCGACCGACCCGAAGGTCGCGAACATCAGCATGATCGCCACGGACAGGCCGAAGTCACCGACCCGGTTGACGATGAACGCCTTCTTGGCCGCCGTGGCCGCGCTCGGCTTGTGCTGCCAGAACCCGATCAGCAGGTACGAGGCGAGACCCACGCCCTCCCAGCCGACGTACAGGCTCAGGAAGTTGTCGGCCAGCACCAGCAGCAGCATCGCCGCGATGAAGAGGTTCAGGTACGCGAAGAACCGCCGCCGGCCGGGGTCGTGCGCCATGTAGCCGATCGAGTAGATGTGGATCAGCGACCCGACACCCGTGATCAGCAGCACGAAGCTGATCGACAGTGGGTCGATCAGGAGGTTCAGGTCGGCCTTGAACGTACCGGCCGAGATCCACTGGAACACGTGCACGAGGCGGCTGCGCTCGTCGCCCGACTGGCCGAGCATCGCCACGAACGTCACGACGCCCACGACGAACGAGGCCAGGGACATCGCCACGCCCAGCAGGTGGCCCCACTTGTCGGTGCGGCGCCCGCCGAGCAGCAGGATCGCCGCGCCCACGAGGGGGAAGGCGATCAGCAGCCAGGCAGCGGACTGCACACCCTGGGCCGCCTGCGTGTGCAGCTGCGGATCGGAGGCGGCGAGAAGAGTCGTCATCGAGATGTCCTCAGTACTTCAGCAGGTTCGCGTCGTCGACCGACGAGGACTTGCGGCTTCGGAAGATCGCCATGATGATCGCCAGGCCGACGACCACCTCCGCCGCGGCGACGACCATCACGAAGAACGCGATGATCTGCCCGTCCAGGGCCCCGTGCATCCGGGAGAAGGCGACGAACGCCAGGTTGGTGGCGTTCAGCATGAGCTCGACGCACATGAAGACCACGATCGCGTTGCGGCGGATGAGCACTCCGACCGCGCCGATCGTGAACAGGATGGCGGAGAGCGCCAGGTAGTGCCCGGTCACTTTTCCTCCTCGACCTGGGACTCGACCTCGACCTGTCCTTCGAGCACGGCCTTGAGCGCCGCGGTCTCGCGGCGAACGGCCGCCTCGGGCCCCTCACCGCGCAGGTCCGGGTGCGACCCGCCACGGCGGCGGGCGATGACCGGGCTGACCGACAGCTCGGACACGGTGCCGTCCGGCAGCAGGGCCGGCATGTCCACCGAGTTGTGCCGGGCGTACGTGCCGGGCGGCGGCAGCGGCGACACCTGGTCGCTCCTGATCCGCGCCTGCGACAGCTCGCGCTGCGTCGGCTTCGGCGTGAGCCGTTCGCGGTGCGCCAGCACCATCGCGCCCAGCGCCGCGGTGATCAGCAGGGCGCTGGTCACCTCGAAGGCGAAGACGTACTTGGTGAAGATGAGCTTGGCCAGGCCCATGACGTTGCCGCCACTGCCGTTGGCGTCCTTCAGGCCCGCCTCCGCCGGGAGCGTGGCGTGGCCCAGCCCGAGCACGAGCAGCACGACGAACGCGATGCCGGCCACGGCCGCGGCCGCACGCTGACCGCGGATGGTCTCGACCATCGACTCGGTCGAGCTCACGCCCACGATCATGACGACGAACAGGAAGAGCATCAGCACCGCGCCGGTGTAGACGATCACCTGCACGAAGGCCAGGAACGGCGCGTCGTTGGCCGCGTAGAACACCGCCAGGGAGAACATCACCACGGCGAGCAGCAGCGCGGAGTACACGGCCTTCCGCACGAAGATCATGCCGAGCGCGGCGAGCACCGAGACGACGGACAGGAACCAGAAGAGCACCGACTCACCGGTGTGGTGCGCGCCGGCGGCCACGATCCCGGTCATTTGGTGCCCTCCTCAGAGTCGCTGGAGGCACCGAGGCGGTAGTAGTCCTCTTCGGTCTCGCCGAGACGCATCTCGTGCGGCGGGACCTCCATGCCCTCCGTCAGCGGTGCGAGCAGCATCTCCTTGGTGTAGATGAGGCTCTCGCGGCTGTCGTTGGCCAGCTCGTACTCGTTGGTCATCGTCAGCGCCCGCGTCGGGCACGCCTCGATGCAGAGGCCGCAGAGGATGCACCGCAGATAGTTGATCTGGTAGACGCGGCCGAACCGCTCACCCGGGGAGAACCTCGCCTCCTCGGTGTTGTCGGCGCCCTCCACGTAGATCGCGTCCGCGGGGCACGCCCACGCGCACAGCTCACAGCCGACGCACTTCTCCAGGCCGTCCGGCCAGCGGTTGAGCTGGTGGCGGCCGTGGAACCGTGGCGCGGTGGGCTTTTTGACCTCGGGGTATTCGACCGTCTCCACCTTCATGAGCATCTGGTGGAAGGTGACCCCGAACCCCTTGATGGGGTTCAGAAAATCAAGCACGGGTGGCCTCCGCGGAGTTGTTCGCGTTCGCGGTTCCGGCACCGTGGTAGTGCGGTGCGTCGAGCGGGGGTACCGGGAACCCGCCCGCCATCGGGTCCGGCTCCTCGTCGGCCTCGGCCGGCTCCTCCGAGGTCTCGTCCTTGCCGGCGGCCTTCTCCCAGATCACCGAGGCCAGCAGCAGCACCACGATCAGCGCCGCCGCGACCAGCATCACCGGGCGCGTGTCGTGCTGCTCGTTGCGCAGCGCGCGCACCGTCGACACGAACAGGATCCAGCCCAGCGAGACCGGGATGAGCACCTTCCAGCCGAGCTTCATCAGCTGGTCGTAGCGGACACGCGGCAGCGAGGCGCGCACCCAGACGAAGAAGAAGATGAACATCCAGAGCTTGATGAGGAACCACAGGATCGGCCACCAACCGGAGTTGGCACCCGACCAGATGCCGGTGATCGGCCAGGGCGCACGGTAACCGCCGAGGAACAGCGTCGTGCACAGCGCCGAGAGGGTCGCCATGTTGATGTACTCGGCGAGGTAGAACATCAGGAACTTCAGCGAGGAGTACTCGGTGTGGTAGCCGGCGACCAGCTCGCCTTCGCCCTCGGGCAGGTCGAACGGGATGCGGCCCGACTCCCCCATCATCGTGAACACGTAGATGATGAAGGACGGCAGCAGCAGCACGACGTACCAGGACGGCGTGTGCAGCGTCATGCCCAGGAAGTGGAACGCGCTGCCGTGCGCCTGCGCGGCCACGATCTCCGACGTGGACAGTGACCCGGCGAACAGGAACACCGCAACGAACGACAGGCCCATCGCGATCTCGTAGGAGATCACCTGGGCGCTGGAGCGCATGCCGCCCAGCAGGGAGTACGGCGACATCGACGACCAGCCGGCCAGCACGAAGCCGTACACGCCGACCGAGGACATCGCCAGGACCAGCAGCACCGCGACCGGCAGGTCGGTGAGCTGCAGGGGCGTCTTGTGACCGGCGATCGAGACCACGCCGCCGAACGGGATGATCGCGAACGACACCAGCGCCGGGGCCGCGGCGAGCACCGGGGCGAGGAAGAACACCACCTTGTCCACGCCGCGGGGGACGATGTCCTCCTTGAGCGCGCCCTTGACGCCGTCGAGCAGCGACTGCAGCAGGCCGAACGGGCCCGCGCGGTTGGGGCCCGGGCGCAGCTGCATCCGCGCGATGATCCGGCGTTCCGCCCAGACGGCCATCAGCACCGTCAGCAGGAGGAAGACGAAGATGACCAGGGCCTTGCCGAGCACCAGCCACCACGGGTCGCAGCCGAAGGCCCCGAGCCCGTACGGCTTCGCGGAGCACGTGTCCACGTGCGCCGCTGCGAGGACGTGAGTCGTGCTCATGCGTCGCTTCCGTTCTGGATCTTCACGATCCCTCCTGCCTGGACCCCGAGGTCGCGGTGGATCGCGGACCCCGGTGAGTTGGAGGGCAGCCAGACCACGCGGTCCGGCATGTCGGTGATCTCCAGCGGGAGGGTGATCTCGCCGTGGCCGCTGGCCACGGTGACCTTCCCATCCGCGCCGATCTCCCGTGCGGTCGCGGCGCTCAGCCGCGCGACCGGGGTTTTGGCGGTGCCCGCGAGGAACGGCTCGCCACCCTGCAGGGTGCCGGCGTCGAGCAACATCCGCCAGGTGGCCAGGACCGCCTCGCCCGCGCCGGGCTCGGCCACCACGGCGGCCGACAGGCTCGGGGCGCTCGGCCGCGTACCGCGGAATCCGCCGAGGCTCCCCAGCTCGCGGCGGGCCGACGCGGAGTCGGGCAGGCCGAGGTGGACGTCCATCAGGTCGGCGATCGCGGAGAGGACCTTCAGGTCCGACATCACCTGCGGCACCTTGAGCACGGCCTCGAAGGGACGGCCGCGGCCCTCCCAGTTGACGAACGTGCCGGCCTTCTCAGTGATCACCGCGACCGGGAGCACGACGTCGGCGCGGTCCGTGACCGCGCTGGCCCGCTGCTCCAGGCTGACGATGAACGGCGTGGCCTCCAGGGCGGCCAGCGCACCGGCCGGGTCCGGCAGGTCGTACGGGTCGACACCGCCGATCAGCAGCGCGTCGATGTTCTCCGCGCGCGCGGCCTCGAGGATGCCGGCCGTGTCGCGGCCCGGCCCCTCCGGCAGGTCGCTCACGCCCCAGGCGCGTGCGACCTCGGCGCGTGCGCCCGAGTCCGTGACGGGACGACCGATCGGCAGCAGCGTCGGCAGCGCGCCCGCCTCGATGGCGCCGCGCTCGCCCGCGCGGCGCGGCACCCAGACGAGCCGTGCGCCGGTGGCGGCGGCCAGCCGGCCCGCGGCCGACAGCGCGCCGGGCACCGAGGCGAGTCGCTCGCCGAGCACGATGACCGCGCCTTCGGCCTTGAGCAGCCCCGCGGCGGCCTTGCCCGCGTCGTCCAGGCTGGTGCCGGTGACCAGGTTGCCCAGGGTCTCGGCCTCGCCGCCGGGTGCGGTCGCCAGCAGCGTGCCGGACAGCTTGCCCAGACCGCGGCTGGCGAACGGCGCGACGGAGTAGACCTTCAGGCCGTGCTTGCGCGCCGCCTTGCGGAGCCGCAGGAAGACGATCGGCGACTCCTCCTCCGGCTCGAAGCCGGCGAGCAGGACCGTCGGGGCCTTCTCCAGTTCGTCGTAGGAGACCGTGATCGGCCTGCCCGCGACGGACGAGGCGATGAAGTCGGCCTCCTCGCGCGAGTGCGCGCGAGCACGGAAGTCGATGTCGTTGGTGCCCAGCGCGAGCCGGGCGAACTTGGAGTACGCGTAGGCGTCCTCGAGCGTGACCCGGCCGCCGGTCAGCACGCCCGCCCGCCCGCGCGCCCGCGCGAGGCCCTCGGCCGCGATGCTCAGCGCCTCCGGCCAGGAGGCCGTCTCCAGCACGCCGTCCTCGTTACGGACCAGCGGGTGCGTGAGCCGCTCGGGAGCTGTGGTGTACGTGAACGCCCACCGGCCCTTGTCGCAGTTCCACTCCTCGTTGACCTGCGGGTCGTCGCCCGCGAGCCGGCGAGTGACCTTGCCGCGCCGGTGGTCGGTTCGCTGCGCGCAGCCCGAGGCGCAGTGCTCGCAGACGCTCGGCGTCGAGACCAGGTCGAAGGGGCGGGACCGGAAGCGGTACGCCGAACCGGTCAGCGCGCCCACCGGGCAGATCTGCACGGTGTTGCCGGAGAAGTAGGACTGGAACTCGTTGCCGGCGGCGACGCCGACCTGCTCCTTGGCGCCGCGCTCGAACAGGTCGATGAACGCGTCACCGGCGATCTCGTCGGAGAACCGCGTGCAGCGCGCGCACTGGATGCAGCGCTCGCGGTCCAGCAGCACCTGGCTCGACAGCGCCACCGGCTTGGGGAAGGTCCGCTTCTTCTCGACGAAGCGCGACTCGCCCCGGCCGTTGGACATGGCCTGGTTCTGCAGCGGGCACTCGCCACCCTTGTCGCAGACCGGACAGTCCAGCGGGTGGTTGATGAGCAGCAGCTCCATCACACCGTGCTGGGCCTTGTCGGCGACCTCGGACGTGAGCTGGGTCTGGATGACCATGCCCGGCATCACGGTGACGGCGCAGGCCGGCTGCGGCTTGGGCATCCCGCGGCCGTTGCCGGCGTCGGGGACCTCCACCAGACACTGGCGGCAGGCCGCCACCGGGTCGAGCAGCGGGTGGTCGCAGAACCGCGGGATCTGGATGCCGAGCAGCTCGGCGGCCCGAATGATCAGAGTGCCCTTCGGCACACTGATCTCGAAGCCGTCGATGCTGACGGAGATCAAGTCCTCGCGCTTCTCGACCTCGGTGCTGTCGGTGACGGTCACTTTTCACCTGCCCACACGGTGGAGGCGGCCTGGTCGAAGGGACAGCCGCCCGTCTCGAAGTGCTTGATGTACTCGTCGCGGAAGTACTGGATGCTGGAGGTGACCGGGCTGGTGGCTCCGTCGCCCAGCGCGCAGAACGACCGGCCGAGGATGTTCTCGGACAGGTCCAGGAGGGTGTCGAGGTCGGCCTCGCTACCGTCGCCCTGCTCGAGACGCTTCAGCATGAGCTTGTACCAGTAGGTGCCCTCACGGCACGGCGTGCACTTCCCGCAGGACTCGTGCGCGTAGAACTCGCTCCAGCGCAGCACCGCCCGCAGGACGCAGGTCGTCTCGTCGAAGATCTGCAGGGCCCGCGTGCCGAGCATCGAACCCGCGGCCCCGACCGACTCGAAATCGAGCGGGATGTCGAGGTGCTGGTCCGTGAACAGCGGGGTCGAGGAGCCGCCCGGGGTCCAGAACTTCAGCCGGTGGCCCGCGCGGATTCCGCCGGCCATGTCGAGCAGCTCGCGGAGCGTGATGCCCAGCGGCGCCTCGTACTGGCCGGGCCGGGTCACGTGGCCGGAGAGGCTGAAGATCCCGAAGCCCTTGGACTTCTCGGTGCCCATCGCGGAGAACCAGTCGGCGCCGTTGGCGATGATCGCCGGAACGCTCGCGATCGACTCGACGTTGTTGATCACGGTGGGGCCGCCGTACAGGCCCGCGACGGCGGGGAACGGCGGCTTGAGCCGCGGCTGGCCGCGGAACCCCTCGAGGGAGTCCAGCAGCGCCGTCTCCTCGCCGCAGATGTAGGCGCCCGCGCCGCTGTGCACGACGAGTTCGAGGTCGAAGCCGGAGCCGAGGATGTCCGCCCCGAGGTAGCCCGCCTCGTACGCCTCGGCGACCGCCTGCTGGAGGCGGCGGATGACGTGCAGCACCTCGCCGCGTACGTAGATGAACGCGATGTTGGCACGGATCGCGAAGGCGCTGATGATCACGCCCTCGACGAGCGCGTGCGGGTTGGCCATCATCAACGGGATGTCCTTGCACGTGCCCGGCTCGGACTCGTCCGCGTTGACCACCAGGTAGTGCGGCTTGCCGTCGCCCTGCGGGATGAAGCCCCACTTCATGCCGGTGGGGAAGCCCGCACCGCCACGGCCGCGCAGCCCGGAGTCCTTGACCGCCTGGATGATGTCGTCCTGCGCCATGCCCAGTGCCGTACGCAGCGCCTGGTAGCCGCCGTCGTCCTCGTACCCGGCGCGGGTGAAGGAGTCGGACCGGTCCCAGTGCTTCGTCAGGATCGGCGTAAGGGTGGTCACTCGGCACCTCTCTCGGGCTCAGGGGCCGTCCAGCCGGACTCCTGGGCGAGCTTCAGCCCGCGCAGCGTTGCCGTACCGGCGGTGTTGCCCTCGCCGGCGCGGCCGTCGTTGAATCCGGCCAGCACCCGGGAGGCCTGCTTCCAGTCGCAGACGGAGTCGGCGCCACGGGTCGGCGCGACCGTCTTGCCGGCGCGCAGGTCATCGACGAGCGCCTTGGCCTTCTCCGGCGTCATGTCGTCGAAGAACTCCCAGTTGACCATCATCACCGGGGCGTAGTCGCAGGCCGCGTTGCACTCGATCCGCTCGAGGCTGACCCGGCCGTCCTCGGTCGCCTCGTCGTGGCCGACGCCGACGTACTCGCTGAGCTCCCGCCAGATCTGGTCGCCGCCCATGATCGCGCACAGGCTGTTGATGCAGACGCCGACGTGGAACTCGCCGACCGGGTGCTGCTTGTACTGCGTGTAGAACGTCACGACGCCGGTGACCTGCGCCGGGGTGATGCCGAGCGTGTCCGCGCAGAACGCGATCCCGTCGTCGGAGACGTAGCCCTCCACCGACTGCACCAGGTGCAGCAGCGGGAGCAGCGCCGAACGCGGTTTCGGGTAGCGCGCGATGATCTCCTTGGCGTCCTGCTCGAGACGCTCAAGAACCTCGGGCTCGAAGCTCAACGGTCCACTCCCCCCATCACAGGGTCGATACTCGCGACCGCGGCGATGATGTCGGCGACCATCGCGCCCTCGGACGCCGCAGGGATGGCCTGCAGGTTGGTGAACGACGGGTCGCGGAAGTGCACGCGGTACGGCCGGGTGCCGCCCTCGCTCACCGCATGGCAGCCGAGCTCGCCGCGCGGGGACTCCACCGCGGCGTAGACCTGGCCGGCCGGTACGCGGAATCCCTCGGTCACCAGCTTGAAGTGGTGGATGAGGGCCTCCATGGACTGGCCCATGATGTGCGCGATGTGGTTCGGCGAGTTGCCCATGCCGTCGGGGCCGAGCGCGAGCTGCGCCGGCCAGCCGATCTTCTTGTCCTGGATCATCACCGGGCCGGACTTGGCCGAACCGGAGCTCAGCCGGTCGAGGCACTGCTCGATGATCTTCAGCGACTCCTCCATCTCCTGCATGCGCACGAGATAGCGGCCGTACACGTCGCAGGTGTCCTGCGTCGCGACGTCGAAGTCGTAGGTCTCGTAGCCGCAGTAGGGCTGCGACTTGCGCAGGTCCCACGGCAGGCCGGTGCTGCGCAGCACCGGGCCGGTGACCCCGAGCGCCATGCAGGCGGTGAGGTCGAGGTAGGCGATGTCCTTGGTACGCGCGACGTACACCGGGTTGGCGTCGAGCAGCTTGCGCAGCTGGCCGAGCCGGTAGCGCTCGCGCTTGACGAAGTCGCCGATCTTGTCGATCGCGCCCGGGGGCAGGTCCTGTGCGACGCCGCCCGGCCGGATGTAGGCCATGTTCATGCGCAGCCCGGCGACCATCTCGAAGATGTCGAGGGCGTACTCACGCTCGAGGAAGCCGTTGAGCATGACCGTGGTCGCGCCCAGCTCCAGGCCGAACGTCGCGATCGCGACCAGGTGCGAGGAGATCCGGTTGACCTCCATCATCATGACCCGGATGACCTCGGCCCGCTCGGGGATCTGGTCGGTGATGCCGAGCAGCTTCTCGACGGCCAGGCAGTACGACGTCTCGTTGAAGATCGGCGCGAGGTAGTCCATGCGGGTGCAGAACGTGGTCCCCTGGGTCCACGTCCGGTACTCCATGTTCTTCTCGATGCCGGTGTGGAGGTAGCCGATGCCCACGCGGGCCTCGTCGACCGTCTCACCGTCGAGCGTGAGGATCAGCCGGAGCACGCCGTGCGTCGACGGGTGCTGCGGGCCCATGTTCACGACCAGGCGGTCGTCGTCGCTCTCCGCGGCACCCTGGACGACGTCGTCCCAGTCCTGGCCGGAGACGTTGAACACCGTGCCCTCGGTCGCCTCACCCGCGCCGTAGGCGTCATAGGTGGTGGTCATACGTACGACCTCCGCTCATCCGGCGGCGGCACCGTTGCCCCGCGGTACTCGACGGGGATTCCGCCGAGGGGGTAGTCCTTGCGCTGCGGGTGGCCCTTCCAGTCGTCCGGCATCATGATCCGGGTCAGCGCCGGATGGCCGTCGAAGATGAGGCCGAAGAAGTCGTAGGTCTCCCGCTCGTGCCAGTCGTTGGTCGGGTAGACCGAGACGATCGACGGGATGTGCGGGTCGGCATCGGGGCAGGTCACCTCGAGCCGTACGCGCCGGTTGTGCGTCATCGACAGCAGCGGGTAGACCGCGTGCAGCTCGGCGCCGGTGTCCTCCGGGTAGTGCACGCCGGACACGCCGGTGCACAGCTCGAAGCGCAGCTTAGGGTCGTCGCGCAGCACGCGGACGACCTCGAGGAGGTGCTCGCGGCGTACGACGAAGGTCAGCTCGCCGCGGTCGACGACCACGCGCTCGATGGCGTCACCGAAGTCGGGGTACGCGCGCTCGAGCTGGTCGGCGACCTCGTCGAACTCTCCCTCGGCGCCGGTCGTGCGCGGGCCACCGTACGGGCGCGCGCTCGTCATCTTCGGCGACTGCCGGACGACGAGCCGCCCGAACCCGGACGTGTCACCGGTCGTGCGGGCGCCGAACATGCCAAGGCGGGCGATCGGCTGCTCGGCCCGCTCCTCCTCGCGCTGCGCGGGGAGCCGGTCGGCGGCCTGCTCGGCCTTCTGCTCGGGATGGTCTGAGCTCATGAGGCCTCCTTCGTCGGCAGAGCGACCCTCAGAGCGCCATGCTCACTGATTCGCTCGCTGCGCTCGCTCATGAGATCACCTGTGGCTGTTCGAGGAGCGGAAGCTGCCGGAGCCTGGCCCGCTCGAGCTCCTCGATCTCCTTCTTGCGATGCGCGCCCATCTTGGTGTTCTGGATCTTGTCGTGCAGCTTCAGGATCGCGTCCAGGAGCATCTCGGGCCGCGGCGGGCAGCCGGGCAGGTAGATGTCGACCGGCACGATGTGGTCGACGCCCTGGACGATCGCGTAGTTGTTGAACATGCCGCCCGACGAGGCGCACACGCCCATCGCGATGACCCACTTGGGCGAGGCCATCTGGTCATAGATCTGCCGCAGCACCGGCGCCATCTTCTGGCTCACCCGGCCCGCGACGATCATCAGGTCGGCCTGCCGCGGCGAGCCGGAGGCACGTTCCATGCCCCATCGGGAGAAGTCGTGACGCGGGTCGCCCGTCGCCATCATCTCGATGGCGCAGCAGGCGAGACCGAACGTCGCCGGCCACACCGAACTCTTTCGCGCCAGCCCGATGACCTGCTCGACCGTGGTCAGCACGACACCGCTGGGGAGTTTTTCTTCTAGACCCATCTAGTCCCACTCCAGACCGCCGCGCCGCCAGACATAGGCGTACGCGATGAGAACGGTGACGATGAAGAGCACCATTTCGACGAGACCGAACATGCCGAGGTGGTCGAATGCGACGGCCCACGGGTAGAGGAAGATGATCTCGATGTCGAAGACGATGAACAGCATCGCGGTCAGGTAGTACTTCACCGGGAACCGGCCGCCGCCGACCGGCTGCGGCGTCGGCTCGATGCCGCACTCGTACGCCTCGAGGCGCGCGCGGTTCCACCGCTTCGGGCCGGTCAGCGAGCCCATGAGCACCGAGAAGACGGCGAACCCGAGCGCGAGCACGCCAAGTACGACAATAGGAATGTAGAGGTTCAACGCTCTACTCCCCCCTTCTCGGTGAGTGCCTTCGAGCGCGCTGCGCCGCACGGCCGTCGAGCACGACCGGGATTTCCATCCTAGGCAAGGCGATCATCACTTCTTCTCTCGGGGTGTCACGCCGCGGGCGCCAGTTTTGACATCGCGTTGATCACGCGATCCATCGCGTCGCCGCCTCGCGGGTCCGTGAGATTCGCGAGGAGCTTGAGCGTGAATCTCATCAGAGTCGGATGCGGGAGGCCGTGGCGCGTCGCGAACTTCATCACGCGCGGGTCCCCGATCGCCTTCACGAAGATCCGCCCGACGGTGTAGTAGCCACCGTAGGCCTCTTTGAGCACACGCGGGTAGTCGTGCAGCGCGCGCTCGCGCTGGGCGGGCGTCGGCCGGCCCAGGGCCTGGATGATGACCTCGGCCGCCATCTCGCCGGACTCCATCGCGTAGGCGATGCCCTCGCCGTTGAACGGGTTGATCATGCCGCCGGCGTCGCCGACGAGCAGCAGCCCGCGCGTGTAGTGCGGGGTCCGGTTGAAGCCCATCGGGAGCGCCGCGCCGCGTACGGGCCCGGTGGCGTTCTCCTCGACGTAGCCCCACTCCTCGGGCATGCCGGCCAGCCAGCGCTTGAGCAGCCCGCGGTAGTCGACGTTCTTGAAGGCCTCGCTCGTGTTGAGCAGCCCGAGGCCGACGTTGGAGGTGCCGTCGCCCACGCCGAAGACCCAGCCGTAGCCGGGCAGCAGGCGCTCGCCGTCCCACAGCTCCAGCCAGGACTCGAGGTAGTCGTCGTCGTGGCGCGGGCTCGTGTAGTAGCGGCGTACGGCCACGCCCATCGGGCGGTCGTCGCGCTTGCGCAGGCCCATGCTGAGCGAGAGCCGGGTGGAGTTGCCGTCGGCGGCGACCACGAGCGGCGCCTTGAAGGCGACCTCGCCATCGGTGGTCTTGGCCCTGACGCCGACGATGCGATCCGTGCGCTCGTCGATGATCGGCTCGGTCACGGAGGTGTTCATGCGCAGCTTGGCGCCGGCGGCGACCGCGCGCTCGACGAGGATCTGGTCGAAGTCCATCCGCGTGCGCACCAGGCCGTAGTCCGGGTAGCTCGCGAGGTCGGGCCAGGGCAGCTCGAGGCGTACGCCGCCGCCGATGATGCGAAGGCCCTTGTTACGAATCCAGCCGGGCGCGTCGATGTCAACGCCCATCTTGATCAGCTGCTTGGTCGCGCGGGGTGTCAGGCCGTCGCCGCAGACCTTCTCCCTAGGGAAGGTCGTCTTCTCCAGCAGCAGAACGTCGAGGCCCGTCTGTGCCAGGTGGTAGGCGGTGGCCGAGCCCGCCGGACCGGCGCCGACGATGATGACGTCGGCCTCCGTCGCGGAGGAGTCCTGCTGAACTACGGCGGGTTGCTCGGTCACGAGAATCCTCAAGTGGACACGGAATGGATGCCGCCCCGCCCAGGAACCGCCCAGAAACGGGGAGCGCTGCCGCGCCGGATCGTACGGCCTCCTGCGAGGCCCGGTGCGACCCGGGGTGCGATCTTCGGGTCTTGTTCATTTGTGAAGCACTTCACAAGCGTGCTACACGGCGAGTCTAAACCTTTTCGGGGGCTGCTCGGGAACCCCGGCGCTCACTCGATCGTCTCCGGCGGGGCCGATGCGACGCCTCGCGCCACTGTGCGTAGGCTCACCGAACATGACGCGCGCATCACTGGACAAGCGACCGGCCGAGGTCGCGGCCATGTTCGACCGTACGGCCGCGCGCTATGACCTGTTGAACGACCTGATGACCGGCGGGCTGGACCGCCGATGGCGGCGCGAGGTCGTACGCGCCATCGGCGCGCGGCCAAGTGAGCTGGTACTCGACCTGGCCGCCGGCACCGGCACCTCCTCGGTGCCCTTCGCCGAGGCCGGCGCCCACACCGTCGCCTGTGACTTCTCCCTCGGCATGCTCCGCGAGGGCGTGCGCCGCCAGGCGGGCATGGAGCGGCTGGGCTTCACGGCCGGCGACGCCCTGCGGCTGCCGTTCGGCGACGAGTCCTTCGACGCGGTGACGATCTCCTTCGGCATCCGCAACGTCAGCGACACGGCCGCGGCACTGGCGGAGATGCACCGGGTGACCAAGCCGGGCGGGCGGCTGCTCGTCTGCGAGGTCAGCCGGCCGCCGAACCCGGTGCTGCGGAGCCTGCACGGCCTGCACCTGCGGGTCGGCCTGCCGCTGATGGCGAGGTTCAGCTCGAACCCGGACTCCTACCACTACCTGGCGGAGTCCACGGCGGCATGGCACGACCAGGAGTCCCTGGCAGAGCTGATGCGCACGGCCGGCTGGACGTCGGTCCGCTACCGCAACCTGACCTTCGGCGCGGTCGCCCTGCACGACGCACGGCGCTAGGGCGTCGCCCTAGGACGTCAGTCGACGTCCTCGCGGGCGGCGGCCTCGGCGAGGTTCTCCCGCATGCGGGACGCGCGCTCGGTCACCGAGGCGGAGACCGCGTCGCGCTGACGTGACAGCAGGACGAAGCTGACGATGCCGCTGATCAGGATCGACAGCGCGAGCAGCAGGAAGCCGCGCGCACCGACCAGGAACAGCACTCCGGCGGTGGCGGCGAAGAGCGCCAGCCGGGCGGCGGTGTATTTGAGTACGGTGCCCATGACGCCTTGAGGCTATCCCTCCTGGCCGGTGGCCAGAACCTCACCCAGCAGGACAGGGTCGATGTTGCCGCCGGAGACGACCGCGACGTTGCGGCCCGGACGGCCGCGTTCGGCGCTCGCGAACCGCGCGAGGTAGCCGGCGGCCGCCGTGGCGCCGGCCGGCTCGGCGATGAGGCGCCCGCGCCGCGCGATCAGCCGCATGGCGTCGCGGATCTCGTCCTCGGTCACGGTCACGATGTCGTCGACGTACGCGTTCATGTGCCGGAAGGGGAGCTCCCCCACGCACTCGACGCGCAGGCCGTCGGCGATCGTCCGGGCCGTCTCCTCCGCGGACCAGGCGACGCGACGGCCGGCATTGAAGGACTCCTGCGCGTCGGCGGCCAGCTCGGGCTCGACGCCGATCACCCGCACGCCGGGCAGCCGCGACTTGACCGCCGTGGCGATGCCGGAGATCAGCCCGCCGCCGCTCACCGGGACGAACACCGTGTCGACGTCGGGGGCGTCCGAGAGGATCTCCAGACCGATCGTGCCCTGACCGGCGATGACGCGCGGGTCGTCGAACGGCGGGACGAGCAGGTAGCCGTGCGCGACGGCCAGGCGCTCCGCCGTCTCGACGCGCGCCTCGAGGTTCGGCTCCACATAGACGATCTCGGCGCCGAGCGCCCGGCAGGCGTCGACCTTGATGGTCGGCGTGGTGCGGGGAACGACGAGCACGACCGGGACACCGAGGACCTTGGCGGCGTACGCGACGGCCTGGGCGTGATTGCCACTGGAATGGGCGATGACGCCGTTCTTGCGCTCGAACTCGGGGACCGCGGTGATCGCGGCGTAGGCGCCTCGAAGCTTGAACGACCCGACGGGCTGGAGCGATTCGGGCTTCAGCAGGAGTGAGGGGGTTCCCGGCAACGGCAGCAGCGGGGTGCGGATCGCGACGCCGGACAGCCGCCGCGCGGCGTCCTCGATCTCCCTCAGGCTCACCAGATCGGACATGGGCAGCACCTTATGGGCCGGGGCGACTTCGGCGCGAAGCGGGCACCCGACAGACCGCAGATTCTGCCACGAACCACATGTCCTGCAATCGAACGGTCACATATGGTTATTACTGCATGTCACAAAACTACGTAGCGTGATCTTTTGCTAAAACAAGGGAGAAAACGGTCTTCAGGCGGCAGACTTGGAAACAGTCCACCCGCACTGAGAGCGGGACAAAGGGGGAGAGAAAACGTGGAGAGCACGAGCGAGCGCCTGCTGACCCCGGGTGAGGTCGCCGCCCTGTTCCGGGTCGATCCAAAGACCGTGACGCGTTGGGCCGCAGCCGGCCGGATCAGCAGCATACGGACCCCTGGCGGCCATCGGCGATTTCGGGAGTCAGAGGTGCACGCGCTACTGCGCGGCGAGGAGCCCGTCGAGGCCGTATCGCGAGGCGATCTCGGCCATTAGGCGGTTCCGTTCGACCCCGCTATCCCTCATTCCTCGGCCTGCTGGGCCTTGAACTCCTCGAACTCCCGGCGAAGCGCCTCGTCGTCCGCACGCCAGCGCCGACGTTTGTCCGCCATCTCCTCCATGGTGATCGACTGCGCGAGAAGCCGCTGATAGTCGGGATCATCGGGACGGATCTCCACATATGCCTGGCCGATCACGCCTGTTCCGGTGTCGTCGGGCGACTTTGACTCACGGCCGGGCCCCACCACCCCCTCGGGAACCCAAAGGTTCCCGTCGGGGAGCCGGATCACATACATCGCCTATCACCTAAATCCCATATCTCCGATTGAAGAAAAGCATCACATTGAGTGCGACTCGAGTGTCACCACCGAGCATGTCGACAAGCGCCGGTCGCTGACGCGACGCGATGGCCGCGAACGCGTCAGCGAAGAACTCGTGACGACCGAGATCCGATGCTTGTCGATGAAAGTCACTCTGCAAATAGGGAAGACATTGGTGGTATAGCTCGCGGAACTCCGGACCGTCGGACTGCCATTGCCGTGGACCGTCCTCCGACATGATGCCGTCGATGTCATCGAGTGCGTGGCCGATCTCGTGCAACATCACGTCAGGAGTGGGCGAAGGGCGGTCTCCTACGACCACCGTACGGTCGCCGTAGGCGCCGGCACAGATGTCCCAGGTCGCCTTTCCTGAGGGCAGTGGCGCACCGCGCAGGTACTGCATGTCGTCAAGGTCCGGGACGCCCCCGGAACCCACGTAGATGCCGTCGAGTCCCTCGGCGAGCTTCTCCTTGAGAGCCTCGGGCAGCTCCGCGAGGCTGTCCACGGCGCGTACGGCGTCCGCAGGCGCCGAACGCCCGTCCGCGGCCCACTGGCGGTACAGGACGGCCTCCAAGGCCCCACAGTGGCGCCGTCCGTCGCGCAGGTCCACCGCGTCGGCCGGATGCGGCGCCGCGCGCGGCAGATCCTCGTCGAGCTCGAAGTCGCGCCACGTGTAGCGCGGCTTGTCCGGGGCTCCGGCCGGGCTCGCGTCGGCGTCACCGGCGTGGTCCGCGGGTGCCTGCCCGTCGCCGGGCTCGAGCCGCCGGAACCGGCCCAGAGCGTCTCTGGGCTGGAGGCGTCGCGGGCGTCCCGCGGACCGGTCGGCCTCCGCGCTGTGCCCGGCGGCGTCGAGCGCCTCCTTGGGCCTGCGGTGACGGCCCGTACGGGCGTCGCCGACCGGCGCCTCGAGCGGGTGGCGGCGGTTCCCCCGGTAACGCATCAAACGACCTCTCAGCGCCCTCAGTGCCCGTGGTGGCCCCCGGACCCAGGAGCCCGCCTCGTGGGCCCGCCGTTCTGCCGCGCGGCCGGCCTACGGGACAGGCCCGAAGCCGTAGCGTAAGCCGGAGCCCGCGATGGAGTCATCTCGGCACCAGGCGGACGAAGCGGTCCCGGCGGCCTCGACCCCCGTTCTGGTCTCCCGGGCGGGTTACGCTGCGAGCATGCTCGTCCTTGCCGCCGTGCTCATCCTGGTCGCACTCGGCATCTGGCTCTTCTGCCTCTTCGAGGTGCTGTCGACCGACGAAGGCGATATCCGCCACCTGCCGAAGTTCGTATGGTTCGTCATCGTGCTGTTCGGCTTCGACCTAGGCGCGCTGGCCTGGCTGTTGTTCGGCCGGCCGGGCGGCTTCGTGACCGCCGGCGTGACCGCGTGGCCACCGGACTACCTGCTGTCCTCCGAGGGTGACGGCGACGGGCCGGCCGCGGAACGGCCGGAACCGGCCCCGATGGGGCCGGACGACGACCCGGAGTTCCTCCGCAGGCTCGACCGGCGGCTCCGCGGCGAGGACGACTAGAGCGACGACTAGTGCGGGAGGGCGCTGCCCTTGAGCCACTTGTCCCAGGAGAGGGTCCAGAAGGTCCAGCCGTTGCCCTGCTCATTGACCAGCTTGCGGCTGGTGCCGGTGACGTTGACGACGTCGCCCCGCTGGGCGATGTTGTAGAAGTAGTGCGCCCCGGTGGGTGAGGTGCGCACGCAGCCGTGGCTGGCGTTCTGCTTGCCGAGGTAGTAGTACTCCCCGACGCTCTGGTGGACGTACTCACCGCGATCGGTGATCCGCACCGCCAGCGAGACCTTCTCCTTGTAGTAGCCCGGGTCGCCCTTCTTCCGGTTGGGCGATTCCATCGTCACCTCCGGCGACTTCTCCTTCGTCAGGTGGATGCCGCTCGTGGTGGTGTACTCCGTGGTCGACCCGTTTCCCGTGCTGATCGGGAACTTCTTCACGACGCCGTCGTGGTCGACCTTCATGTAGTGGGTCTTGGCGTTGGCGACGGAGATGTTGGACGCGCCGATCTGGAACTGCTTGGTGACGTCCGCGCTGCCGTAGACGCCGCGCAACGCCCGTACGCCGGTGAGGTGCGCGGTGAACGTGACGTTCTGGTGCGGCTGCCAGTACTTCTGGGTGCGGAAGACGACCTGCTGGTCCGAGATCCAGTGCCAGGCGCCGACGTCGCCCTTGTCGGAGTGGACCTCGAGGGACTTCTCGACGAAGTCGCGGTTGGCCACGGCGTGGTCGAAGGTCACGATGATCGGCATGCCCACGCCGACCTTCTCGCCCGGCATCGGGGTGACGTCACTGATCGCGAAGGGCATCGACGACCGCTCGGTCGTGAAGGTGCTCGTCGCGGTGGAGGACTTGCCCTTGGGGTCCTTGGCCGTGGCGTTGACCGTGTAGGACGCGCCGGGCTTCAGCGTCCACTTCGTCTTCCACTGCGTGTGGTCGGGGGTGAAGTCGCCGGGCACCTGCGCGCCGTTCTGCGCGACGCTGACCTGGTCGAGTCTGCCGCCCGAGGCGGCGATCGCGACACCCTGGTCAGGTCGGGCCTTACCGGTGCCGTTCGCCGGAGTGATCCGGATCTGCGTGTCGGGGGTTTTCGTACCGTTCTTGCCGTTCGTGCCGGCCTGACTGTTCGAACACCCGCACGCGGCCGCCAGCAGAGCCACCACGATCAACGAACCGGCGGCCGACCGCCTCTTACTCACCCGAGTCCTCCAAGATTTACCCACAGCGGATGAGACGCCACGAGTGTGCAAAATGTTGCAACTTCTCGTTAATCAATCAACCAGCGTATGAGTGCAACCCTGACACAAGGTAGTTGATTCCGAAAAAGTTGAACAGCAAGCAGCCGAACGCGATGAGCGAGATCACGGCGGCCTTCCGGCCTCGCCAGCCCGCGGTGGCGCGCGCGTGCAGGTAGCCGGCGTAGACCACCCAGGTGATGAACGACCAGGTCTCCTTGGGGTCCCAGCCCCAGTACCGGCCCCAGGCGGAGTCCGCCCAGATCGCCCCGGCGATGATGGCGAACGTCCAGATCGGGAAGCCGAACATCAGCGTGCGGTGCGCGACGGTGTCCAGCGTCTCGGCGTCCGGCACGCGCTCCAGGAGGCTGCCCGGCCGGTCGGCGCCGGGACGTGACTTGAGGAGATACAGCACCGTGGCGACGCCGGCCACCGTGAAGACGCCGGTGGCGGTCACCGCGGCGGTCACGTGGATGGCGATCCAGTACGAGTGCAGCGCCGGGCGCAGCGGCCCGGGATCGTTGTAGAGCCAGATCGTGCCGATGCCGAGCGCGATCACGACGGCGACCATCAGGAACGGCCCGAGCCAGCCGATCCGGTAGCGCCACAGCATCACGAGGTAGACGGTGACCGCGGCGAACGTGATCGCGGACACGAACTCGTACATGTTGCCCCACGGCACGCGCCCGGCGGCCATGCCGCGGGTGACGATCTCGGCGCCGTGCACGGCCCAGGCCAGGACGTTCATGAGGATGACCCAGCCGACCGTACGGACCTCGACCGGCTTGGGCGGTTTGGCATCGCCCTCGTCGACCGTCTCCGGGCCGCCCGCTCCGGCCAGCACCCTGGCCTCCTCGGGCACGGCCGCCTCGGCGCGGCGGCGCCCGAAGGCGATGTCACCCGCGTACCCGACCATGGTCACGACGTAGAGCAGGACGGCGCCGAGCATCAACTGGTTGCTCAGGTTCGCCATGTGGGTGTCGACCACCGTCGTCACTCCTCGTTACTGGTTTCGGTCTTCGGCACGGCCTCTTCGAGCCGCTCGACGATCGCGTCGAACTCCGGCGTGGCACCGCCGAGGGTCAGCCCTCCGACCTCGACCACCGTACGCCCGCCCTCGCCCTCGCTCGCGCGGACCCAGACGCGGCGGCGCCGTACGAGGAAGGAGGTGACGATGCCCATGATCGCGATGATGCCTGCGGTGAGCGCGGGCACGCGTCCGGGGTCGTGGTTGACCTGGAGGCTGATCCACTGCTTGTAGCCGTTGAAGGTCACCGAGCCGGCGCCTCCCGGCAGCTTCTGGGTCTGGCCGACCGCCAGCGGCTTGACCGCCGATCCCATCAGCAGCGGCTTGAGCTTGCCGGTCTCCAGCTTGTACACCGACTGCGGTGCGCCGTTGGAGAGCCCGAGATCGCCCTTGAACGCGAAGAGCGCCACCTCGGGGTTCCAGGCCGCCGGGAAGACCGAGACGACCTTGCCCTGCGCGTCGGGCGCCGCGGTGGGCCAGAACAGCCCGATGAAGCCGAGCTGCTCGGGCTGGGCATCGGGGACCTTGATGACGCCCTCGGAGGTGTACGTCGCCTCGTTGGTCGCCAGGAACGGCACTGCGCCCTGGTAGGCCACCTGCCCGTGGCCGTCCCGCACCGTGAACTGCGGGGCGTAGCCGTGGCCGAGCAGGTAGAGGCGCGCGCCGCCGATGACGAGCGGATGGTTGACCTGCAGGTCGTACGGGCGTACCGGCGCCTTGAGCCCGTCCTGGTAGCGGATCTTGGCGGCGAAGGACGTGGGCTGGCCGCGGTTGGGCCCGTTCGGCAGGTAGCCGGCCTTGAACGAGTCGAGCCAGACCGTGAACGGCGGCAGGTTGGACGTCGAGACCTCACGCCCGCCCTTGAACGCGTCGTAGGAGGTCAGCGTGTTGGAGAAGCCCTCGCCCTCGGTCACCAGGACGTTGCCCTTGTAGCCGAAGGCCGTGCCGGATCCCACCGCGAACAGCAGGATCAGCAGCGCCAGGTGGAACACGAGGTTGCCGGTCTCGCGCAGGTAGCCCTTCTCGGCCGCGAGCGAGCCGTCGTGCTCGTCGACGCGGAACCGGCGGCCCTTGAGGATCTTGTGCGCCTCGGCCAGAGCGTCGGCGGGCGCGGTCTCGGTCTCGTACGACGCCGCCTGCGGCAGCCGGTCGAGGTTGTGCGGCGCCTTGGGCGGACGGGACCGGATGTGCTGGAAGTGCTGCCAGGACCGCGGCAGTACGCAGCCGGACAGCGAGACGAACAGCAGGATGTAGACGGCCGCGAACCAGGGCGCGGAGAAGACGTCGAACAGCGAGAGCCGGTCGAGCCACGGCGCGAGCGTCTTGTGGTGGTCGAAGAAGGTGGTGACCTTCTCCGGCGCGAGCCCGCGCTGCGGCAGGAACGACCCGGGCACCGTGCCGAGCGCCGTCAGGAACAGCAGGACGAGGGCGGTGCGCATCGAGGTGAGCTGGCGCCACCCCCAGCGCAGCCAGCCGACGACGCCCATCCCCACGGGTCGGTCCTCGGGAGCCTGGGGGGAGGCCTCCGTCTCGGGAGCGTCCACACTCAACGCCGCGCTCCTCCAGAGCTGGTCGGTTGCATCAGATCACCGTTTTGAAGCCTGAGACCCAGGCCTGCATGTCGATGGTGAGGTCGGTCCAGGCGCCGGTGACCAGCAGCACACCGATCGCGACCAGCATGCCTCCGCCGATCCGCATGACGGCCCGGTAGTGCCGCTTGACGACGCCGAAGGCGCCCAGCGCCCTACGGTACGCGAGGGCGGTGAGCAGAAAGGGCACACCCAGCCCGAGGCAGTACGCGAACGACAGCAGCGCGCCGCGCGTGGCGCTGGCCTCGGTGTAGGCCATGGCCTGGACGGCGGCCAGCGTCGGCCCGATGCACGGGGTCCAGCCGAGGCCGAAGAGCATGCCGAGCAGCGGCGCGCCGGCCACGCCCGCGGCGGGCAGCCGGCTCGGCTTGAACGTGCGCTGGAGGCCGGGCACGAACCCCATGAACGCCAGGCCGAGCACGATGGTGACGGCACCGAGGATCTTCGTCAGGACGACGCTGTGGCGCTGCAGGAGCGCCCCGAACCCGCCGAACGCGAGCCCGGCGCTGACGAAGACGATCGTGAAGCCGAGGACGAACAGCGCGACGCCCAGCAGCAGTCGCCCGCGCCGCTGCGTGGCGAGGTCCGCGCCGCTCATCCCGGTGACGTACGAGAGGTAGCCGGGGACCAGCGGGAGTACGCACGGCGACAGGAACGACACCAGCCCGGCCGCCGCCGCGACGGGGAAGGCCAGGATCAGTGAGCCGCTCGTGACGGTGCTCATCATGGGGTCATTTCTCGGCCGTGAGCTTGGTGAGGAGCTCCTTCAGCGCGGCGTACGGCACGCTGCCGATGGCTCGCGCGGCGATGTCGCCGTTGCGGTCGATGACGAGCGTGGAGGGCACGGCGTTCGGCGGGATGCCGCGGAAGGACAGCGCGATCTGCCCGGCCTGGTCGTAGAGGCTCGGGTAGGTGATCTTGAAGCTGCGTACGAAGGCCCGCGCGTTGTCCTGGCCGTCCTTGATGTCGATGCCGACGAACTGCACCCCGGACGCCTTGGTCTCCTCGTAGATCTTCTCCATCGTCGGCGCCTCGGCGCGGCAGGGCGCGCACCAGGCCGCCCAGAAGTTCACGACGACGATCTTGCCCTTGTAGTCGGCGAGGCTGAGCTTCTTGCCGTCGAGCGTGGTGCCCTGGAACGGCGGGGCCGGCTTGCGGTCCTTGATCACCTGGCTGACGCCGTTGCCGGCGATGTAGCGCGAGTCACTGCCGCCGGGGCCGCTCTGCACCGCCCCGGCACCCCCGCAACCGGCGAGCACGCCACCGGCGAGGAACAGGGCGGGTACGGCAAGGACAGGGCGGATCACGGCGACACTCCCACTACTACATGGCGTAGTACTTGCGAACCATTGTGCCCGAGGGGTCAGGCGCCCGGCACACTGGGGCGGCGTGACAGCTCGCCCGCGGGCTCGGCGTAGTCGACCTTGACGATTCGGTCGTCGTCGTAGGTCACGCTCGTGACGCTGGCCAGGGCGCATTCCCGGCGGGCCGGGTTGTGCCACATCGGGCGGCCCTCGACCTTCCGGCGGGTCACCCAGATCGGCAGCTGGTGGCTCACGCACACCACCTCGTGTCCCCGTGCCGCGTCACGCGCGTCGGCCATGACGGCGAGCATCCGGTGGGAGATGACCTCGTAGGGCTCACCCCAGGACGGGCGGAACGGGTTCCACAGGTAGGGCCAGTGGCGCACCTTGCGCAGCGAACCATCGCCGACGCCGAAGGTCAGGCCCTCGAAGTGGTTGGCGGCCTCGATGAGCCGGTCATCGGTCGTGACCGGGAGCTCGAGCGTCGCCGAGATCGGCGCGGCGGTCTCCTGCGCGCGCTCCATCGGCGAGCAGTAGAGGGCGGTGATGTCGCGCCCGTCGAACCACTTGGCGGCGGCATCGGCCATCAGCCGGCCGTCATCGCTGAGGTGGTAGCCCGGCAGGCGTCCGTAGAGGACGCCCTCGGGGTTGTGAACCTCACCGTGGCGCAGCAGATGAACGATGGTCTTCATAGCGCCGACCACGATACCGGGCGCCGCGCGTGACGGCACCGACCGGGGCGCGGCGGATGACCGGCTCACCTGGTCGGGATGGGTGTCACCCGAGGTCGGCGCCGCGCAGGGCGGTGACGGCGGCGCGGATCGCGGGCCGGCGGGCGGCCTCGGCCCGCCAGATCGCGTAGATGTGACGCGTCAGCGCCGGGCGTACGGGGATCACCCGTACGTCGTCGGGGACGTCGCAGCGGCCGAGCCTCGGCACCAGGGCGGCACCGAGGCCGACCGCGACGAGGGCGAGCTGGGTGGCGTACTCGTCGGCGGTGTGCGCGATCCGCGGCTCGAGGCCGGCCGAGCGCAGCGTGTGGACGAGCCAGTCGCGGCAGATCGCGCCGGGCGACTGGGCGATCCACGCCTCGTCGTGCAGCTCGCCGAGGTCGATCACGTCACGGCCGGCGAGCGGGTGGCCGCTCGGCAGCGCCACGTCCACGACGTCCTCTGCCAGCGGCGCCTTGACGAGCCCGTCGGGGATGGCCAGCGGCACGTTGAACCAGTCCTGCACGATGCCGAGGTCGATCTCTCCGCGCACGGTGAGCGGGACCGCCGCGTGCGGCTCCTGCTCGCGCAGGCACACCCGCAGGCGCGGATGCTCCCGGGCGAGATCGCGCAGCGCACGCGGCAGGAGGCCGCGCGCCGCGGTCGGGAAGGCCGCGATCGTGAGCGCGCCCACCACGGCGCCGCGCTGGGCCTCCAGGTCGGACTCGGCCTCCTCGACCATCGCGAGGATGCGCTCGGCGTGCCCGGCGAGCAGGGCGGCCGCGTCGGTGAGGCGGACGCCGCGGCCGTTGCGCTCGAGGAGCTTCTGGCCGGTCTCGCGCTCGAGCTTGGCCATCTGCTGCGAGACGGCCGACGTCGTGACGTGCAACACGTCGGCGGCGGCGCTGACCGAGCCGTACGTGGCGACCGCGCTCAGCGCCCGCAGCCGATCCAGATCAAGCATGAAGGAATTCTACGATTACGGGCGCGAAAAGGCGCTGTGCTTCTTAACTTTTCGCCGCTTGCATAGATTGAGCGCCATGAAGATCGGATTCGGCGCTCCGGTGGCGGGCGCATGGGCAGGCCCGGACCACCTCGGTCATTTCGCCGCGCGTGCGGAGGAGCTCGGGTACGACTCGCTGTGGGCGTTCCAGCGCCTGCTGACGCCGGAAGACCCGGAGGCGATGGCGCCGGTCTACCGCAGCGTGCTCGACCCGCTCGTCGCGCTGGGCTTCGCCGCCGCGCGTACCTCGCGGATCCGGCTCGGTGTCGCGGTGATCAACCTGCCGTTCGTCACGCCGGTCCACCTCGCCAAGCAGGCCTCGACGCTGGACGTCCTGTCCGGCGGCCGGTTCGACCTGGGCCTGGGCATCGGCTGGCAGCAGGAGGAGTTCACCGCCAGCGGCGTGACGACGGCGCGCCGTGGACCGCGGGCCGAGGAGTTCCTCGCGGCCCTCCACACCCTGTGGACGGACGAGGTCAGCTCGTTCGAGGGCGAGTTCTACACGATCGCGCCGAGCCGGATGGCGCCCAAGCCCGTACGGCGGCCGGGCCCGCCGGTGCTGCTCGGCGGGGTCGCCGACGCGGCGCTGAAGCGCGCCGGGCGCCTCGCCGCCGGCTGGATCAGCCGCAGCGCCACCGACCTGTCCAAGATCCACGAGCAGATCGCCGTCGTGCGCGCCGCCGCGGAGGAGGCGGGCAAGGACCCCGAGGCGGTACGCGTCGTCGTGCGCGGCGTCGTACGCGCGGGCGCCGAGGCGCGCGACGAGTCCGGCGAGCGCGTGCGGCTGTCCGGCTCCTACGAGCAGATCCGCGAGGACGCCGCCTGGCTCGGCGAGCTGGGCGTCACGGAGCTGTTCTACGACCTGAACTGGGACCCGCGGGTCGGCTCGCCCGACGTCACGCCGGAGGCGGCCACCGCGCGCGCGAACGAGATCCTCGAGGCCCTCGCCCCGTAGGTCGCTGAGAGGGGCTCAGGCGCCGCCTGGGCCCCTCTCACGGCAAGACCGGTCAGCCCGCCTCTGCGGCGGCGCGCGCGGCGTGCGGCAGCGCGTCGGCGATGCGCTCCATCGCGGCGCCGTCGTGCGCGGACGACAGGAACCACGCCTCGTAGGCGGACGGCGGCAGGTAGACGCCGTGCTCAAGCGCGGCGTGGAAGAACGCCGCGTAGCGTGTGCTGTCCTGCTTGCGCGCCCCGTCGAAGTCACGGACCTCGTCGGGCGCGAAGAAGATCGAGAACAGGTTGCCCGCGGTCTGGAGCCGGTGCGCCACGCCCTCCTTGGTCAGCGCCTCGGAGGCCAGCTCCGCCACCGTCGCGGCGGCGCGGTCGATGTGGGAGTAGACGTCGTCGGTCGCGTTGAGCAGCGTCGCGAGCCCGGCGGCGGTCGCGAGCGGGTTACCGGACAGCGTGCCCGCCTGGTAGACGGGACCGGCGGGGGCCAGCCTCGCCATGATGTCGGCGCGCCCGCCGAAGGCCGCGGCGGGCAGCCCGCCGCCCATGACCTTCCCGAACGTCACCAGGTCGCCGGCCACGCCCTCGACGCCGTACCAGCCGGACCGCGAGACGCGGAACCCGGTGAGCACCTCGTCCATGATCAGCAGTGCGCCGTGCCGCTCGCAGAGCGCCTTCAGCGCGGCGTTGAAGCCCTCGCCCGGCGGGACGATGCCCATGTTGGCCGGGCACGCCTCGGTGATCACGCAGGCGACCTCGTCGCCGTGCGCGCCGAACGCCTCCTCGACCGCGGCCAGGTCGTTGTAGGGCAGCACGATCGTGTCGGCCGTGGACGCGCCGGTCACGCCGGGCGAGTCGGGCAGCCCGAACGTCGCCAGCCCGGAGCCCGCAGCGGCGAGCAGCGCGTCGGAGTGGCCGTGGTAGCAGCCGGCGAACTTGACGATCTTGGAGCGGCCGGTGAAGCCGCGGGCCAGCCGGATGGCCGACATGGTGGCCTCGGTGCCCGAGCTGACGAGGCGAACCTGGTCGACCGGGGTACGCGCGACGATCTCCTCGGCGAGCAGCACCTCGCCCTCGGTGGGGGCGCCGTAGGAGGTGCCGGCCTCGGCGGCGCGGTGCACCGCCTCGGTGACCGAGGGATGCGCGTGGCCGAGGATCATCGGCCCCCACGAGCAGATGAGATCGACGTAGCGGTTGCCGTCGGCGTCGACGAGGTAGGGGCCGCGGCCCGCGGCGACGAATCGGGGGGTACCACCCACGGCGCCGAAGGCGCGCACCGGTGAGTTCACCCCGCCCGGAACGACCGCCTCGGCCCGCTCGAACAGTGCCTGCGAACGCTGGATGCTGCTGGAAGTCACATTGCCGAGTCTCGCAGACGTCAGACGCAGACGTCCGAGAGGATCTCCAGGAGGCGTACGGGGTCGGGCAGCGGGGCGTCATGCGGGCCGTTGACCCAGGTCACCTCACGGCCCAGGGGCAGCACCGACGGGGGCGCCACGACGTAGCTGTCACGGCAGTGCCAGCGCATTCCCGGGGTCTCGACGACACTCTCAGGGACGGTGTCGAGGTGGCAGGACCACCACTCGTCCTCGTCCACCGGCGCGCCGCGGGTCGCGACGAAGAACAGGTAGCGCTCGTCGCCCTGCGCGGCCACCGGGCCGACCGGGACGCGGTCGCGCTCCATGCGGGCCAGTGCGAGCCGTCCGGCGGCGGCCGGCACGTCGAAGACGTCGAAGACCCGGCCGGTCGGCAGGATGATGTTGGCCGACGGCATGCCCGCCCACAGATGCCCGAGCCGCTCGGCGTCGACGGTCGCCTGGTGCTGCCACACGTGCGAGGCCGGGTGGGCGCCCGGCGCCGGGCAGCCGATCCGGTCGCAGGAGCAGGCACGCGTCCCGTCCGTGGTCGAGTGCGAGCCGGGACAGCACGGCCAGCCGAGCGCGGCGTACTGACGCGCGGCGTTCACCATCGGCTCGCGGGGTTTATGGCGTTTTGTAACTGGTACTTCCAACATGTCCGCTCCCCCTCCACCCTCTTTCTACCGATGATGACGCCCGCCCTGTCGGGCGATTGCAACAACCCCCGAATAGCCGCGAAGGCGTGACCCAATCACCGGCGCGAACCCCTGTGGCGTCGGTGATGTGGTGAGGTGGGTGTGACCTCAGCGAGTGAGCGAGCGTGCGACCTCGGTGGCCCAGTAGGTGAGGATGATGTCGGCGCCCGCGCGCCGGATCGAGAGCAGCGTCTCGTTGATGATCCGCTCGCGGTCGATCCAGCCCTGCGCCGCCGCCGCCTCGACCATCGCGTACTCGCCGCTGACCTGATAGGCGGCCACCGGCACCCGTACGGCGTCGCGGACCTGGCGCACGACGTCGAGGTAGGTCAGCGCCGGCTTGACCATGACCATGTCGGCGCCCTCGTCGAGGTCGAGCGCGACCTCGTGCAGCGCCTCCCTGGCATTGCCCGGGTCCTGCTGGTACGCCGCCCGGTCACCGAACCGCGGCGCGCACTCGGCGGCCTCGCGGAACGGCCCGTAGAACGCGGAGGCGTACTTCACGGCGTACGAGATGATCGAGACGCCGGAGTAGCCGGCCTGGTCGAGCGCGGTGCGGATCGCCCCGACCTGACCGTCCATCATGCCGCTCGGGCCGACGACGTCGGCGCCGGCCGCGGCCTGCGCCACGGCGATGGCGGCGTAGCGCTCGAGCGTGGCGTCGTTGTCGACCTCGCCGGAGGAGGTCAGGATGCCGCAGTGCCCGTGGTCGGTGTACTCGTCGAGGCAGAGGTCGGCCATGATGACCGTCGCGTCGCCGACCTCGCCGGACAGGTCACGCAGGGCCTTCTGCACGATCCCGGCCGGGTCGTCGGCGCCCGAGCCGCGCCCGTCCTTGACCGCGGGGATGCCGAACAGGATCAGGCCGCCGACGCCGGCCTCGGCGGCGTCGTGCGCCGCCTTGCGGAGCGACTCGCGCGTGTGCTGGACCACGCCCGGCATCGACCCGATCGGCTGCGGCTCCGTGATCCCTTCCTTGACGAACAGCGGCAGGACGAGATCCTGGGGATGCAGGTGCGTCTCGGCGACGAGCCGGCGCATCGCGGGGGTGCGGCGGAGCCGCCGGGGACGTACGACAGGGAACTGCGCGCTCACGGACGGACTCTCTTTTCGCTATCTGCGCCGACGTGCGCCGCGGCGCATCTCACTGGGCTTGCGGAGCGGGTCACCCGCCTCGGCCTGCGCGGCCCGGCGGTTGGCACCGTATTCGGAAAGGGCCTCCGCGAGGGCGCTCGCCGAGGGCTTCTCGGCCATGACGTCCACCCGCAGGCCATATTCCTCGGCCGTCTTGGCGGTCTGCGGTCCGATCACCGCGATGACCGTCACGTTGTGCGGCTTGCCGGCGATCCCGATGAGGTTGCGGACCGTCGAGGACGAGGTGAAGAGCACCGCGTCGAACCCGCCGCCCTTGATCGCCTCGCGGATCGGCTGGGGCGGCGGCGCGGCGCGTACGGTCCGGTAGGCGGTGACGTCGTCGCACTCCCAGCCGAGCTCGGTGAGGCCGGCCACGAGCGTCTCGGTCGCGATGTCGGCGCGGGGCAGCAGCACCCGGTTGATCGGGTCGAGGTCCTTGTCGTACGGCGGCCAGACCTCGAGGAGCCCCTCGGAGGACTGCTGGCCGCTGGGCATCAGGTCGGGCTTGACGCCGAACTCCACGAGAGAGGCGGCGGTCTGCTCGCCGACGGCGGCGACCTTGAGCCCGGCGAACGCGCGGGCGTCCAGGCCGTACTGCTCGAACCGCTCGCGTACGGCGCGCACGGCGTTGGCCGAGGTGAAGACCACCCACTCGTAGCGCCCGGTGACGAGGCCCTTGACGGCGCGCTCCATCTGCTGGGGCGTGCGCGGGGGCTCGACGGAGATCGTCGGCACCTCCTCGGGCACGGCGCCGTACGAGCGGAGCTGGTCCGACAGCGACGCCGCCTGCTCCTTGGTACGGGGTACGAGCACGCGCCAGCCGAACAGGGGCTTGGTCTCGAACCAGGAGAGCTTGTCGCGCCAGCCCACGACGTCGCCGACGATCACGAGGAACGGCGCGTCGAGGTGCTTGGTATCGGCGGCGGCGCGTGCCAGCGTCGAGCCCACCGTGTACTGCTCGGTCGTGGTGCCCAGGGAGGTGATCGCGACGGGCGTCGAGTCGGCACGGCCGGCGGCGAGCAGGCCCTTGGCCACCTCGCCCATGGTGTTCTCGGCCCCGAGGATCACGAGGGTCGTGGCGCCGACGTGGGCGCTCCAGTCGACGCCACCCTCCTGCGCGTCGACGACCGTGACCTCGCGGTGCTTGCCGTCGGTCAGCGGGATGCCGGTGTAGGCGGGCACGCCGGTGACCGCGGAGATGCCGGGGACGATCTCGAACGGCACGCGCGCCTTGACGCAGGCCTTGGCCTCGTCGGCCAGTACGGTCCCGAGCCCGGGATCGCCGAGGAACACCCGGGCGACGAGCTTGCCCGACTTCGCCGGCGTCGCGGGGTTGACCGCGCCCGGGGCGACGATCTGCGCGGCGGGGTTGAACAGCGAACCGAACGTCTCGGCGGTGGCCTCGTGCGCCACGATGACGTCGGCCGCGCCGAGCAGGCGCGAGGCCCGCACCGTGATCAGCTCTGGATCTCCCGGACCCACGCCGACGAAGACCACGCTGCCGGGTCGCCTCCCGGTGGCGGCTCCGCCGGCCGCGTCTTTCGCCGCGGCCGCGTTCTTGGGGCTCACGATGTGCTCTCCCCCATCAGCTGGTCGGCCCCCTCGGCGAGCATCCGGGTCGCGAGATCGCGTCCCAGCCGCTCGGCCTCCTCTGGGTGGCCGCTTTCGGACATCCGAATCTGTCGTTCACCGTCGTACCCGGCAACGACCCCGATCAGATGCAATGTTCCGTCTTCCAGCGCAGCGTATGCGCCGATCGGGGCCGAACACCCTCCCTCGAGGGTCGACAGAAGGGTGCGTTCGGCGGTCACCGCGGCCCTGGTCGCCGCGTCATCGAGAGTCGCGAGGGTCTCGATGAGGTCGGCGCGGTCGGCGCGGCACTCGATGGCGAGGGCACCCTGGCCCGGCGCGGGAAGCATCTGCCCGGGGTCGAAGACCTCCGAAACAGCCTCAAGCCTGGAGATTCTCACCAGACCGGCGTAGGCGAGGACGACCGCGTCCACGTCGCCATCGGCGATCTTCCGCAGCCGCGTGTCGGCGTTGCCGCGGATCGGCACGACCTCCAGGTCGTGCCGGAGCGACCGTAGCTGGGCCATACGGCGCGCCGAACCGGTGCCGATGCGGGCGCCGGACGGCAGGTCCGCGAGCTTGCGCTCGCCGCACAGGGCGTCGCGCGGGTCGTCGCGGGTCGGCACGGCGGCGAGGACGATCCCCTCGGCCGGCAGGGTCGGCAGGTCCTTCAGCGAGTGGACGGCGAAGTCCACCTCGCCCGCGAGGAGCTTGTCGCGCAGCGCGTTGACGAAGACCCCGGTGCCGCCCATCTGGGCCACGTTGGCCTTGGAGACGTCACCCGTGGTGGTGACCCCCACGAGCTCGACCTCATGGCCGGTACGCGCCCTCAGCACGTCCGCGACCAGACCCGACTGCGTCATGGCCATCAGGCTGCGCCGGGTACCCAGTGTGAGTTTCACAGAACGTCCTCCGCCCGGATGACCGACTCCGGCGCCTTGGGATCGAGGTCGAACAGCTCGCGCAGCGCCTCGGTGTACGTGTCGCCGCCGGGGGAGGCGGCGAGTTCCTTCACTCGCACGGTCGGCGCGTGCAGCAGCTTGTCGACGACCCGGCGTACGGTCTGGGCGATCTCGCCGCGCGCCCGGTCGTCCAGTTCGGGGAGCCGCCCGCCGAGCCGGCCCAGCTCGGCGTCGACCACGTCGGCGGCCTTGCTGCGCAGCGCCACCACGGTCGGAGCGACCGTAGCGGCGATCAGGCCGAGCTGGAAGGCCCTCACCTCGTCGCTGACGATCCTGCGTACGGCCTCGGTGTCGGCCTCGGCCGGAGCACCGTCGGCGTCGCGCAGGTCGGCGAGGCCGACCAGCGTCACGCCGGGAATCTCGCGTACGGCGGGGTCGACGTCGTGCGGCAGCGCCAGGTCCAGCAGGAACACCGGCGCGTCGATCATGTCGGGGGTGATCACGAGGCCGGTGGCGCCGGTGCAGGAGACGACGATGTCGGCCTCGGCCACCGCGCTGCGCAGGTCCTCGAGCCGGACCGCGCGGGCGGACGCCTCGGTGGAGCGTGCCAGGTGAGCGCCGCGCTCGTAGGTCCGGTTGGCGATGACGATCTCGCCGATGCCCTCGCGGGCGAGCGTCGCGACGGCCAGGGCGCTCATCGAGCCCGCACCGACGACCAGCGCGCGACGGCCCTCGAGCGCGCCGGCCCGGCTCAGCCCGACGCTGACCAGCGACGCGCCGGCACGGTCGATGCCGGTCTCGTTGCGGGCGCGCTTGCCGACCCGCAGGGCCTGCTGCACGACCTCGTTCAGCGCCCGGTCGACCGTGCCGTTCTCCTGGGCGACCCGGAGGGCGCTGCGGAGCTGGCCGGCGATCTGGCCCTCGCCGATGACCATCGAGTCGAGACCACAGGCCACCGAGAAGACGTGCTGGACCGCGCGCTCCTCGTAGTGCACGTACAGGTGGCGGGACAGCTCCTCCAGCGGGACGCCGGAGTGCCGCGACAGCAACTCGGAGATCGACGAGACCGCGGCGTGGAACTTCTCCACGTCGGCGTAGACCTCGATGCGGTTGCACGTCGAGACGACCGCGGCGCCGTTCACACTGGTGGCATGGTGGACGTCGTTGAGGAGCTTGACCAGCTCGTCCGCCGTGACGACGGTGCGTTCGAGCAGCGTGACCGGGGCGCTTCGATGGCTGAGCCCGACGACGAGGATGCTCACGCGACCTCCTCACGCTGGGGCGCCGGGCGGTCAGGGGATGACCGCCGTGCTGTGGTGCGCGTTCCGCTCATTGGCCTTCTACCGCCTCGAGGTACTCCTGCTCCACGACGCTCGGCCCGCCGGCCTTGCGCTGCTCGTGGAACGCGAGGATCTGCAGCTCAATGGAAAGGTCGACCTTACGCACGTCGACGCCGTCCGGTACGGAAAGCACAACGGGCGCGAAGTTGAGGATGCTCGTCACTCCGGATGCCACCACTCTGTCGCAGACCGCCTGCGCCGCTGTCGCGGGCACGGCCAGGACGGCTATGGAGACCCCATTATCCTTGATGACCGTTTCGAGCTTATCGATGTGTTCGACCGTTAGGCCGCCAATCGGCTCTCCGACGATGCCGGGCTCGGCGTCGAGCAGCGCCGCCATGCGGAATCCGCGCGAGGCGAACCCGCCGTACCCGGCGAGCGCGCGCCCGAGGTTACCGAGGCCGATGATGGCGACGGGCCAGTCCTGGGTCAGGCCCAGCTCGCGTGAGATCTGATAGACGAGGTACTCGACCTCGTAGCCGACGCCTCGCGTGCCGTAGGACCCCAGGTGGGACAGGTCTTTGCGGAGCTTCGCGGAGTTGACTCCCGCGGCTGCGGCGAGCTCCTCCGACGACACGGTCGCGGTGCCTCGCTCGGCCAGTCCGTGTAGTGCGCGGAGGTAGACCGGCAGGCGCGCAACGGTCGCCTCTGGGATACCCCGGTTCCGCTCACCGAGGGTGGATCGACGGGTCACAGGCCTGCTCTTCGGGGACTCGACTCGCGGCCGGTCCTCAAGCGTCCGTGGGCCGGTCGCCTGGACTTTCTCCAGATTAAGCCCTTGTGAACGTACGCACAAAGTCGGGGTGCGCGGCACGGCGGCCGAAACCGCGCCGTCCGCGGACCGGATCAACCCACTCACCAGGCTCTCCGCAGGGCCGCGCATGTCACCCGAGCCACTGATCACAAGGCGGCAGATGTGACCGAAAAGACATTCGGGACGGCCGGCGACACCCCGTACGGGAGGGGCGGACGCCGCCGGGGCGCACCGGCTGACGGCATGTGGGGCCGCCGGGGCGTCGGCCGTCGATGGGGCCGGCCGCGCCCCCTCAGCGGGTCAGGGAGGCGCGCAGGCGGCTCTCGTCGACCCGCCAGAAGTCGTGCTGTACGCCGTCGACGAACGTGACCGGAATCTGCTCCCCGTAGAGGCGCATGTCCTCCTCCGAGGCCGTGATGTCGCGCTCCGTCCACGCCACACCCAGCTCGCCGGAGACGCGGACGATCACCTCGCGCGCGTCGTCGCACAGGTGACAGCCGGGCTTGCCGAGCAGCAGAATCCGGGGTGCGTCAGCCATTCGACCAGCGCCCGGGGTGCGGGCCGGTGCGGCCGTCCGGCGGCGGGCCGGGCTGCCGCGGACCCGGTCCCGGGCCCTGACCCGGCCGTGGCATCGGTCGCGGCCCGGTGTGCCCGTCCGGATGGGGCATCGGTCTCGGGCCGGTGTGCCCGTCGGACTGGGGCATCGGGCGGGGCCCGGTCCGACCGTCCTGCGGGGGTCCGGGCTGGTATCCGGGCTGCGGACGGGGTCCGGTGCGCCCGTCCTGCGGGTAGCCGGGCGCGGGAGGCTGTTGCGGGCCGGTGCGCATGCCCTCCGGCGGGCCGGGGGGCAGGGCCACGTTTCCCGCGTTGACGGTGAGTTCGATCACGTTGGTGCCCGCGACATGGGCGCGTGCCTCCTGCGCGAACCGCTGCACGTGCGGCTGCCAGCTGTGCTCCTCGACCGCGCGGCCGTCGCGGAACAGCTGGTAGAAGAGCCGCTGCTCCGGCGAGTTGTCGACGCTGTGGCACGAGTAGACGACGATGCCGGGCTCGTTCTCACGCACCGCGTACGCGACCTCGGAGGCCAGCCGGTCGAACTCCTCGGCGTGGCCGTCGAGCAGCGTGTAGATCGTGATCCGGCCGTACTGTCCGGGCAGGCCGAACGGCATCGGCGGGGGCGCGAACCCGGACTGACCACCCCGCGGCGCCTCGTCAGGCTGGCGGCCGTAGCGAGGGTCGTCCTGGTAGGGCTGCTGGGGGTAGCGCGACATGTCCTCGTATTCCTGATCGTCGTTGTCGTCCTCGTGCGGTCCGTTCGGGAGCCGGTCGACGCCGAACCACACGAGTGCCGACGCGCCGCCCAGCGCGAGCGGAGCGAGAGGGTCGGGCAGGAAGCCGCGCATCGCCACGACGATCAGGACCCCGGAGCCCGCCACCATCGCGAGGCCGGCCATCAGCGCGGCCGCCTCCCGGTCGTGCTGGTTGGAGCGCACCGCCGTGACCGCCACGCACGAGACCAGCGCCACGATGGCGAAGACGTGCGCGCCGTCGAGGATCAGGCCGGGCAGCGACGAGTAGTGGCCGCCCACGTCCGGCAGGCTCTTGCCGAAGGTCCCGATGATCGGGTCGAGCAGGATGATGACGACGGCCACGATCGCGTACGACGCCGACACCAGACGGGTCGCGAAGCGCGCCTGCACCGTACGGGCGACGAGCTCGACCACGCCCACGGCGAGCGTCATCGGCGCGAGCAGGGAACCGAACAGCTCGAGCACTCGCAGCAGCGTGGGGCCGAAGCCCGTGGCGAAGCCGGTCGTCATCGCGGCGAGCGCGAGTCCCAGCAGGGCCAGGGTCGCGCACCAGGCGACGAGGGGGATCTGCCGGTCCGGGAGGGTGCGATAAATCAGCAACCCTGCGCCTCCCAGGGCGGCAAGGGTCGCCAGAAGCGCCAAAGCGACGTTGACCATCGGCCCCATGGTGCCCGATCCGGCTACGTGACCGGTAATGCGAGCAGGCGCGAAGTGCCTCGATGAGCGGATATGAGCCCTATTAGTTATTTGCGGCCATTGCCAGCCTACTCGCTGGTATCTAGCATGTTTCGACACGCCCGGTGGTCGCGTCTGCCCCGAGGAGTACTGCATGCGCAGCCTTACCCTCGACCCCCCAGCCCCCTCAGCGGGGCCCGCGGGAGCGTCCCGGCGTACCCCCGTCGACGAGCAGGACGCCCTGCGTGAACTGGTCCTGCGAGCACGTGCGGGCGACGCCGAGGCGTTCGGTGCCCTGTACGACCGCTATGTCGACCTGGTCTACCGCTTCGTCTACTACCGCGTCGGCACGCACGCCCTCGCCGAGGACCTCACCAGCGAGACCTTCCTGCGCGCCCTGCGCCGGATGAGCGTGTTCACCTGGCAGGGCAAGGACTTCGGCGCCTGGCTCGTCACCATCGCCCGCAACCTCGTGCTCGACCACTTTAAGTCGAGCCGGTACCGCCTCGAGGTCTGCACGCCCGAGCTGGCCGAGACCGACCGCTGGGAGGAGGGGCCCGAACGTGCCGTACTCGAGTCCTTCACCCACCGCGCTCTTTTCTCCGCGGTACTCGAGCTGGGCACCGAACAGCGGGAGTGCGTGGTGCTGCGCTTCCTCCACGGCCTGTCGGTCGCGGAGACCGCGCTGGTGATGGGCAAGAACACCGGGGCGATCAAGGCGCTCCAGTACCGGGCGGTCCGTTCGCTGGCACGCATCTGTCCGGCCGACATCCGCTGAGCGAACGACGCCACCCGGAGCGCACGCGACCGCCCGATGCTCGTTAGTCTCGTCTCATGCGTCGATTGTGGCCATGGAGCGGTGACGACGGGCCCGAAGACACCGAGCACGCGGGTGAGGCGGCGGCCGCCGCTGCCGCCCTCGACCTTCCGGTCGCCGACCCCGACCCGACGGCCGCGGCGTTCTTCGACGTCGACAACACGCTGATCCGGGGCGCCTCGATCTACCACTTCGCCCGCGGCCTGGCGTCGCGCAAACTCTTTACCTTCCGCGACCTGGGGATGTTCGCGCTCGGCCAGGTGTCCTTCCGGATGCGAGGGTCGGAGAACGCCGAGCACATCAGCACGGCGCAAGAGGCGGCGCTGGCGTTCGTCGCGGGCCGCCGCGTCGACGAGCTGGTCAGCCTGTGCGAAGAGATCTACGACGACAAGATGGCGGACCGCATCTGGCACGGCACCCGATCCCTGGCGCTCAAGCACCTCGACGCCGGCCAGCAGGTGTGGCTCGTCACCGCGACCCCGGTCGAGCTGGCCCGCATCATCTCCCACCGGCTCGGCCTGACCGGCGCGCTCGGCACGGTCGCCGAGACCGAGGACGGCGTCTACACCGGTCGGCTCGTCGGCAACCTGCTGCACGGCCCGGCCAAGGCCGGCGCCGTACGCGCGCTGGCCAAGCGTGAGGGCCTCGATCTGTCCCGCTGCTCGGCCTACAGCGACTCCAGCAACGACCTGCCGATGCTCAGCGCGGTCGGCCACCCGCACGCCGTCAACCCCGACGGTGACCTGCGCGACCACGCCAAGGAGCACGGCTGGCCGGTGCACGACTTCCGCACCGGCCGCAAGGTCACCATGGTCGCGCTGCCCGCCGCCGCGGGCACCGGAGCCCTGGTCGGCGGCGTCGCCGCCGGCATGGCACTCCGCCGCCACCACCGTCGCTAGGGCGCGTCTGACAGATCCCTGTCCGGCTGCGCGGCCTGTCAGACACGCCTTAGGACGCGTCCGGCGCGCCCCTGTCCGGTCGCGCGACGCGATCTGTCAGACGCGCCCTGGCACCCCGAAGGGGAAGCCCGCGACGGCGGACCTCCCCCGTTCGATCAGCGGCGTACCATCCGCATCATCTGCTCCGGGTAGCGGTCGCCCGAGACCGGCAGCCGCAGCTCGGCCAGCTCCGCCTCGGACAGCGTGACCTCGGTCGCCGCGAGGTTCTCCTCGAGCCTCGTGCGGCGCTTCGTGCCCGGGATGGGCACGACGTCCTCGCCCTGGTGCAGCAGCCAGGCCAGAGCGACCTGACCCGGCGTGACGTCCTTGCGCTCGGCCAACGCGCGTACGTCGTCGGCCGCCTTCGTGTTGGCGTCGAAGTTCTCGCCCTGGAAGCGCGGGTCGCCGCGCCGGTAGTCGTCGTCCGGGTAGTCCTCGGCGCGCTTCGCCGTGCCGGTCAGGAACCCGCGGCCGAGCGGGGAGTACGGCACGAGGCCGATGCCCAGCTCGCGTACGGTCGGCAGGATCTCGTTCTCCAGGTCCCGCTCCCACAGCGAGTACTCCGACTGGAGCGCCGTGACCGGGAAGGCGGCGTGCGCGCGGCGGATGGTGTCCGCGCCCGCCTCCGACAGGCCGAAGTAACGCACCTTGCCGGCCTCGACCAACTCGCCGACGGTGCCCGCGACGTCCTCGATCGGGACGTTCGGGTCGACCCGGTGCTGGTAGAGCAGGTCGACGTGGTCGGTGCCGAGCCGCCGGAGCTGCTGTTCCAGCACCTCGCGGATGTGTTCAGGGCGGCTGTCCAGCCCGCGGCGGTCGCCCTCCGGGCTCACGTCGAAGCCGAACTTCGTGGCGATGATCGCCTCGTCGCGACGGTCGCGCAGCGCACGGCCGACGAGTTCCTCGTTGACGAACGGGCCGTAGATCTCGGCCGTGTCGAAGAAGTCACAGCCGAGTTCGAGGGCGCGGTGGATGGTGGCGATCGACTCGTCGTCGTCCGTCGCGCCGTACGCCCAGCTCATCCCCATGCAGCCCAGTCCGAGCGCGGAGGTGCGCAGCCCCTGGCTTCCTAGTGTTCTCTTCTCCATGCGGACCAGGCTGCACCTTCGAGTGCGCTCGAAGTCAAGCGCGGAAGAACGCGGACCCCCGGCGGCGCAGCAGGTCGTACAGCATGTTCTGGATCGTCTCGCGCACCTGGTCGGTGAGGTTGAAGACGGTCATGTGGTCGTCGGCCTGCGCCGGGTCGTACTGGTCGGTCTCGATCGGCTCGCCGAAGGCGATGATCCATTTCGAGGGCAGCGGTACCAGGCCGAGCGCGCCGAGCAGCGGCCACGTCGGCGTGACCGGGAAGTAGGGAAAGCCGAGCAGCCGGGCCAGCGGCTTGAGGTCGGCGATCTTGGGATAGATCTCCTCGGCGCCGACGATCGCGCATGGCACGATCGGCACCTGGGCGCGCAGCGCGGTGGCCACGAACCCGCCGCGGCCGAACCTCTGCAGCTTGTAGCGCTCGCTGAAGGGCTTGCCGACGCCCTTGAAGCCCTCGGGGAAGACCCCGACCACCTCGTCCTTGGCGAGGAGCCGTGCGGCGTCGGCCTGGCAGGCAAGGGTGTGCCCGCTCTTGCGCGCCAGGTGCGCCAGCACCGGGATCTGGTAGACGAGGTCGGCGCCGAGCAGCCGGAGGTTACGGTGCGCCGGGTGGTGGTCGTGCAACCCGACCTGGAGCATCACGCCGTCGATGGGCAGGGTGCCGGAGTGGTTGCCGACGATGAGCGCGGGCCCCTTATCGGGCACGTGCTCCATCCCGAGCATCTCGACGCGGAACCAGCGCTCGTACAGCGGGCGGATCAGCGGCAGCAGCAGCCGGTCGTTGAGCTCCTGGTCGAAGCCGAACTCGTCGATCTCGTACTCGCCGCTCAGCCGTCGGCGTACGAAGCGCAGCGCCGAGGCCACCTTGTAGTCCAGACCAGCGGTATCGCGGGCAAGGCGGTCAGCGGCGTCCGTGTTCAGGGGTATGACCTGCGCTTCTGGCCGCATCTTCGGTCTTGTCTCCTCCGCCAAGGGCTCGTGACTCACCTTCTGCCCCCTACGACGCTGGTCAACCGGTCGAAGAGTTCCATCGGAAGACTCTGACCAAGACCTTGCGAGACCGCGAAATCGGCGAACGCCTCCTCGGAACTGAAGTCCGGACGCCAGTCGAGCTCGGCGGAGATCCGCTCGGTGTCGATCACCCGGCCGTACGTCAGCCAGCGCAGCAGCTCGGGCGAGAATCCCTTGAGCCCGCCGAACCGGCGCCCCAGGTCTCCGAGGGTCTGCACGGCGGGCGCGGGCATCCGCAGAATCGGCCGCCCGGCGCGGCGCAGCGCCTGCGAGAGCAACACGACGCCGTCGCCGGCCACGTTGAAGGTGCCGGGATGGTCCTCGACCGCCATCCGGCGCAGCACCTCCACGCCATCGTCCTCGTGCACGAACTGCAGGCGCGGGTCGAAGCCCAGCACCGTTGAGGCGACGGGCATGTGGAAGTAGCGGCTGAGCGGCGAGTCGACGTTGGGCCCGAGGAAGTTGGCGAAGCGCAGCACGGAGACGGCCAGGTCGGAACGGCGCCTGGCCAGGCCACGCACGTAGTTCTCGACCTCGACCGCGTCCTTGGCATAGCCGGACGTCGGCGGCGTGACCGGCTCGTCGTCCTCGGTGAAGACCGCCGGATCGTGCCCGGACGAGCCGTAGACGGCTGCGGACGAGCGGACCACGATCTTTCGCATCGCCGATGAGCGCTGGCACGCGGCCAGGAGCTGCATCGTCCCGATGACGTTGATCTCCTTGACCTTCACGCGCGCCGCAGCCGTCATCGTCACGAGGTTGAGATGGACCACCGTGTCCACCTCGGCTGCGGCGATGACCTTGGCGATGCTCGGCGTCCGGATGTCGATGCCGACGAACTCGGTTCGTCCCAGCGGCATCGCCGGAGGCACGGTGTCCACGCCGATGACGCGCTCGATGTCCGGATCCGCCTGGAGGGCAGCCGCGACCCGTGCCCCGAGGAAACGGGACACTCCGGTGACCAGAACCACCCGGGTCGCGCCCGGTGAACGTGTGCCACTCACTGAGGAACGCATGGAAGACACGATGTCCCCCACCTCTTACGGCTACCTCACCAGGGCGTTACTTCTTGTTACGGCGCTGAACGCGGGTCTTCTTCAGCAGCTTGCGGTGCTTCTTCTTGGCCATGCGCTTACGACGCTTCTTGATGACAGAGCCCACGGAACCCTCACAGTGGTCAGCACGAGACAGACGATCAGCACCCTTGGCGGGCACAGCCCGGATCCCCAAGGGTACCGCCGCCAGCACGCCCGTCGGTCGCGGGCTACCAAACCCCCATGCGGTCGGAGGTCAGCCTGCCTCGATGAACGCGTCCCTCAAATAGTCGTGGACTGCCTGTTCCGGTACGCGGAACGAACGTCCCACGCGTATGGCTGGAAGCTCTCCTGAGTGAACGAGGCGGTATACGGTCATCTTGGACACCCGCATCACCGCAGCCACCTCGGCCACAGTCAGGAACCTGACCTCACTCAGAGGCCGCTCGCCTGAGCTCATCGGACGCCCTCTTCCACACGCCGCGCGTCAGACCTTTGCGGTGACTTTGATCACGGCCGTGTACTTTCCTCCAGCGTAAATCGTGAATCTGGAGTCGCAAGAGGGGAGTTCAATCAATCAGGCTTGAATGTGCCAAAAGATACAGAGTGAGCGGCGTGTAGTGATGCGGCGGCACGTTGTCGTCAAGCGGTACCACAGCGTGCACTTTGCCCTCTGCCTCCCCCGCGAACAGCGCCGGATCGTTGCAGTCCGCGAACCCCACCGTGGTGATGCCGGCCTCGCCGGCCGCGCCCGCCCAGCCGTGGTCGGCGATGACCAGATGCGGCCAGGCCAGGGCGTTCTCAGAGAGTTCTTCCAGAATCGCCCGCATCGGATGCGGGTCATGGGTGTGATGCAAGGCCCCGTGGCCGCTCAGTACCGCCACATCGTCGATATATCGGATGTGCCGTGGACTCGGCCCCTGTGCCGTGTCGACCTCGTACGTCCACCCTGCGGCGGGCGTCAGGACCGGGCAGCCACGCGCCCGCAGAGCCCTTGCCAGCGCGAGGTAGACCGGGAGCAGCCCCGACGGGTGCCCCGTGGCCAGGAGGACCGTCTCCTGGTGCTCCGCGGCCTGCCCGATCCGCTCGGCCATCGCCTCCAGGGCGTCGATCGTCAGATCGGGGTCGATCGTGTCGTCGCCGTAGAGGTGCGAGGGGTCCGGATCGATGCCGCACCGCTTCACCATGAGCGCGAAGATGTCGCCGAAGGTCCACTCGCGCTGGAGATCCAGGCCGAACTGGTAATACGGCCGTCCCGCCGCCATCCGGCGGTAGTGCAGCAGGTTGTTCTGGCGCGGCGTCGCCACCTCGCCGGAGATCATCGTGCGGACCAGGTGCTCGCGCAGCTCCTCGCGGGTCGGCGGGGGTCCCTCGCCCGCGGGGTCCGTGCCGCTCACTGCATCGGGTCCAGTCCGTGCTCCGGGAAGATCGCCTTCCGCGTCGCCAGCACCGCCCGGTCCACCGGATCCTCCGGGTCGTACCCGCTCTCCCACGTGCGTACCTCCGTCGTGTCCGCCCCGTCCGTCATGAGTTCCGGAGCGGCCACCCCGGTGCGTTCCCGTACGTAGTCGCGCCAGGGCTGTGGTGTCGGCGTGCCGGGCCCGATCGGGTGCCCGGACGCCTCCGCGAGCAGGTGGGTCCAGGCACGCGGCACGACGTGCACCAGCTCGTACCCGCCGCCGCCGGTGAGGATCCAGCGTCCGCCCGCGGTCTCGTGCGCCAGCCGGTGCAGCGCCTCGTACGCCGCGCGCTGGCCGTCCACGCTCAGCATGAGGTGGGCCAGCGGGTCCAGCTCGTGGCTGTCGCAGCCGTGCTGGGTCAGGAGGATCTCCGGCTCGAAGCGGCGCAGGAGCGGCGGCACGATGGCGTCGAAGGCCCGCAGCCAGTGCCGGTCGCCGGTGCCCGGCGGCAGCGCGACGTTGACCGCCGTGCCCTCCGCGCCGGTCTCGTTCGGCAGCCCGGTGCCGGGAAAGAGCGTGCGCGGCGACTCGTGCAGGCTGATCGTGAGGACCCTCGGGTCGTCGTAGAAGGCCGCCTGGACGCCGTCGCCGTGGTGCACGTCGACGTCGACGTACGCGACGCGCTGCGCGCCCTGCTCGAGCAGCCAGGCGATCGCGATGGCCGGGTCGTTGTAGACGCAGAAGCCGGACGCCGCGCCGCGCATGGCGTGGTGGAGGCCGCCGGCGATGTTGGCGGCGTGGCGCGCCTCGCCGGTCCAGACGGCGCGTGCGGCCGCCACGGACGCGCCGGCCACCAGCGCCGACGCGTCGTGCATGCCAGGGAAGACCGGGTTGTCGTCGAGGCCGAGACCGCGCGCGACGTCGAGCTCCTCGCGGCGGACCGCGTCGAGGTAGTCCGCGTCGTGCACGAGCCGCAGCAGCGCGTCGTCGGCGGGTTCGAATCCCTTGACGGAGACCCCGGGCGCGTCGAGCACGCCCAGCTCACGTGCGAGAGCCATGGTCAGGTCGACGCGTATCGGGTTCATCGGATGCTGGGGGCCGAAATCGTAGGAGGTCAGCCGGTCGTCCCAGAAGACGCGGAGTGCGGCGTCCGCGTCGCTTCGGTCGGTGCGCTCGCTCCGTTCGTCCATGTCCGTCACGCTACCGGTAGGCTCCGCGGCCATGGGTCTGGAGATGCGCCCCACCTGCGAACGGTGCGACGACGAGCTGCACGTCAACGGTCTTGCCTATATCTGCAGCTACGAGTGCACGTTCTGCGCCGTGTGCACGCGGCAATTCGCCCACAAGTGTCCGAACTGCGGCGGTGAGCTGGTCAGACGCCCCACACGCGTCTGACCTCACGACGGCGTACGTACGACCTCGCGTTCGACCTCGCCGACGATCCTCCTGCGCCCGGCGCCGAGCCCGGGCGGCACCATCAGGACGGACACGCCCAGCAGCATCAGCGTTGGCACGCTCCAGCCGTCCGTGGCGTCGTGCACGGCGCCGACCGCGAGCGGCCCGAGCGCGGCGATCACGTAGCCGACGCCCTGGGCCATGCCGGACAGCCGCGCTGCGGACTGGGCGTCGGAGGCCCGCAGGCCGATGAAGGACAGCGCGGTGGCGAAGCCGACGCCCTGGCCGAAGCCGAGCACGACGACCCACACCCAGATCGTGCCGGCGGGCGCCCACGTGACGCCCGCGAAGCCGACCAGGGTCACCGCGCCGACCAGGCCCACGAGCGGCCGCTGGTCGCGCAGCCGACGTTCGATGGCCGGTACCGCGAACGCCCCGATGGCCTGGACCAGGCTCGTCAGCCCCAGCGCGTAGCCGCCGGCGACCTCGCTCAGCCCGCGGTCCTGGCAGATCGTGGGCAGCCAGGCGTTCGTCACGTACGCCAGCATCGACTGCAACCCCATGAAGCCGGTGACCTGCCACGCGAGCGCCGACCGCCAGACCTGCGGCGAGCCGTCGGCGGAGGCGGTCACCGGGGCCGAGCGCACGCGCGCCAGCCAGACGAACCCCGCCACCGCGGCCGGGATCGCCAGCAGCGCGAGGGGCAGGCGCCAGCTCGCGTGCGCGACGTGCTCGAGCGGCACGACGACGCTGGCGGACACCGCGGCGCCGGCCGTCACCGCGACCGTGTACAGGGCCGTGACGCTGGTGATCGTGTCCGGGTGGTCCCGCTTGATGATCGAGGGAACGGCGATGTTGCCGATGCTGATGGCGACGCCCGCCAGCAGGGACCCGGCGAACAGCGCCGGCACCGACGGGATCACCCTCGCCAGCAGCGAGACGACGAGCAGGACCATGCTCGCGACGAGCAGTGTCTCGCCGGGCGGTACACGCCGCAGGAACGGCGCCACGAGGCCGAAGGCCCCGAAGAACAGGACCGGGAGGGTGGTCAGGGCACCCGCCGTCGTGGCGGTCAGCCCCAGGTCAGCACTGATCTGGCTGAGCAGCGGGCCGATCGCGACCACGGCGGGCCGCAGGTTGAGCGCGACCAGGACGATCGCGACGATGCCCAGATGGCGCCTCAAAGGAGGGCCTCCAGGGCGTCCAGCGTGGGCTCGACGACCTGCGCCGCCGCCTTGCCGGCCAGCTCGACGTCCTGCGCCTCGATGGCGTCGGCGACGGCGCGGTGGGCGGCCGACCCGGACTCCGGCAGGCTGCGGTCCAGCCGCAGCGCGGAGAGCGACTCGCGCAGCCGGCCGTGGAAGTAGCGGAACGCCTCGACGAGCAGCGAGTTGTGCGACGCCTCCGCGACCCCCAGGTGGAAGCGGGCGTCCGCGTCGCCGAACGCGTCGGCGACCTCGGCCGCGTCGCGGTCGGCCAGCAGATCCTCCAGGCGCCGGACGTCGTCCTTGGTACGGCGCCGCGCGGCGAGCCGTGCCGCCTGTACGTCGTAGGCGAGCTGAACCTCGAAGACGTCACGCAGCGTGGCGAGCTCGACCCGGCGCAGGAGCGGACGCGGGTCGACGGTGCTGCGGACGTACGTGCCGTCGCCGCGGCGTACGTCCAGCACCCCCACATGGCTCAGCGCGCGAAGTGCCTCACGTACGGCAGGGCGGCTGACCTGCAGTTGAGCCGAAAGATCGTACTCGCCGGGGATCCGGTCCCCGACCTGCCACGCCCCGGACACGAGTTGCCGCTGCAACTGCTCGAGCACGGCTTCGACCGCTGAGGGGCGTGGGACCGGTTGTAGCGCTGTCACGTCTTGTGATCATGCCAGATGTCAGGCATGTTAAGCGATTAGACATTTGTCAAAGCTACATAGTTGTGACGTGAATATTCCGGAAAGTCGGGGCATCTTACTAGACAGGTGACTCCTGGGCCAGGAGGCGATAGCGGTGGATGTGACGCAGGAAGTGAACGAACCGCCGTTCGTACAGAGCCCGAGCTCACAGAGCCGGGCACTGGCAACGGCGGTGAGACTCGGGGTACGTCCGTTCGCGGGCCGTATCAAGGGCAGATCGGCGAGCATCCGTCTGTGGCGCTCGCTCCTGGGCGCCAGCTCCCGATGTCTGAGACCCGACCCACGGGTCATCGTCCAGCCGATCATCGACCCCTGCATCGAGGACCCCGAGGTCAGGCGGCCCGTGAGGGGCGAGTGGCTGCGCCCGCCCGGCGGCTCGGCCAGGGACGGCGCGATCCTCTACCTCCACGGCGGCGGCTACGCCATCTGCTCGCCCAAGACCCATCGCGTGATCACCACCCGGCTCGCGATGGACACCGGGCTGCCGGTCCTCGCCCCCGACTACCGGCTCGCGCCCGAGCACCCGTTCCCCGCGGCGTTCGAGGACACGCTCGACGCCTACCGGCTGCTGCTGGCGCGTGGCGTCCCCCACGACCGGATCATCATCGCCGGCGACTCCTCCGGCGGCCACCTCGCCACCGCCCTCACCGCCGAGGCCTGCCGTACGGGCCTTCCCTCACCGGCCGGCGTCGTCCTGTTCTCCCCCTGGGTGGACCTCACCGGCGAGCTGGCCAAGGCCGCCGCGCTGCGCTACCGCGACCCCTACATCGAGCCGACGGTCGCCAGCCGCTTCGGTCGGATGTACGTTGGGGCGGGCGATTGGAGCGATCCACGCCTGTCGCTACTCGACTGCGACGACGCCGACCTGCCCCCGTTCCTGATCCAGGTGGGCGGCATCGAGGTACTGCGCGAGGAGGCCGAACGCCTGGCCGAGGTGCTCGCGGAGGCCGGCACGCGATTCGACCTCCAGGTGTGGCCGGGACAGATGCACGTCTTCCAGATCTTCAACCGCCTCCTCCCCGAGGCCGACCGGGCGATGCGCGAGGCCGCGCGGTTCATCCGCGACGTCGCGGGCATCGCCGCGGTCACCGAGGCCGCCTGAATCCCCTGCCCCCTGGGTACACCCAGACCATGCGAGGACCACTCACCAGCCGGCGCGCCGCCTGACGGCGGTCGCCCGGTTCTCGCTTCACCAACGGCCGCCGCCTCGGCGGCCGTTTCGTATGCGCGCCGGCGAGACGGCCCTGTCCACAGGGAGTCCTCATGACCCGCGTGCTCAGCCTCTTCACCCCCTCCGGCCCGCGCACGCTCGGCAACCTGCTCGGCGCGCTGCGCCCGCCCGTACGAGCTGATGGAGACCGGCGAGTGCGTGTACGGCGTCTCCGACCTGCACGCCCTCACCGGCGGGTACGATCCGAAGCGGCTGCGCGAACGATCGCCCGAGCTCGCCGAGCCGGCCATCGCGTCCGGAATCGACCCCGCGCGGTGCACGTTCTTCCTGCAGAGCGCGGTGCCGGCACACGCCGATCCGGCGTACGTCCTGGAGAGCGCCGCGTACTACGTCGAGACGCAGCGGATGATCCAGTTCAAGGAGAAGTCCGCGCGGCAGAAGACCGTGCTGCTGTCGCTGTTCACCTATCCGGCGCTGACGGCTGAAGAAGGACACCGCGGACGCGGTCGTCGCCGTGCTCGAGCCGCTGCAGCGGCGCTACGCCGAGCTGGCCGACGACCCCGCGAGGGCTCGGAGCGGGCCCGCGACCTGGCCGCGCCGACGCCGCGCGCGGCCGAACTCGCGATGGGCCTGCCGGCCCCGTGAGTGCGACCGCTCAGACGGATGAGGCAGCCCGACGACGGCCGCGCGTGCGCGCGGCCGTCGAGGCGTACCAGACGCCCGCCGCCGCGCCGAGCGCCGCGACGCCCTCGGCCACCGCCGTGATGACCTTCTCCGTGTACCAGACCGGCTCGTACATGTCCGGCACCGGGCCGATGCCGCCGAGGTCGACGTACCGGTAGATCATCACCGCGCCGAACGCGCTCGCCGCCACGAGGAACGCGATCAGGTACGGCACGCGACGCGGCCGTACGAGCACGAGAACCGCGATGACGGCCGCGACGGCACCCTGGATCAGGAAGAGGTTCGCCTCGCTGAGAGTGCCGTCCGAGGAGACGTCCCCGGCCAGGTGGAAGTGCACATAAGCGTCGACGGCCAGACCCACGACGACGACCAGGCGAAGTATGAGGCCCATATCGGAGTTACGTCTCCGCCGCCCCGATGGTTCAAGCTCCGGCCAAGAAGATTTTGCGCGGTCAGCCGCCGCCGAGCTCACGGCCGCGGTCGCGGGCCGCCTCGATGGCCTCGATGACGGCGGCGCGTACGCCGTGCCGCTCGAGCTCGCGGATGGCCGAGATGGTCGTGCCGGCCGGCGAGGTGACCGCCTCGCGCAGCATCACCGGGTGGTCGCCGGAGTCGCGCAGCATCACCGCGGCGCCGACCGCCGACTGGATCACCATCTCCAGCGCCGCCGCGCGCGGCATGCCGAGCAGGATGCCCGCGTCGACCATCGCCTCGACGAGGTAGTAGAAGTAGGCCGGTCCGCTGCCGGACAGCGCGGTCGCGGCGTCCTGCAGGGACTCGGGGATGCGCAGCACCTTGCCGACGGGCGACAGCAGCTCCTCGGTGATCTTGAGGTGCTCCTCACCCGCGTGCGTGCCGGCCGAGATCACGCTCATCGCCTCGTCGACGTGCACCGGCGTGTTGGACATCACGCGGACGACCGGTACGTCGGCGGGCAGCCGCTCCTCGATGAAGGCCGTCGGGATGCCCGCGGCCATCGAGATGACCAGGTGGCCCGCCGGCACGTGGCCGTTCAGCTCCTCGAGCAGGCCCGCCATGTCCTGTGGCTTGACCGCGAGGACCAGGGTGTCGGCGGTGCGAGCCGCCTCGACGTTGGTGACGGCCTCGACGCCGTACCGCTCGCGCAGCTTCGCGCCGTGCTCCTCGCGCCGCGTGGTGACGATCAGCTCGGACGGCCGCCGTCCGGCGCGCAGCACTCCGGACAGGAGCGCCTCGCCCATCTTTCCGGCACCGAGAATCGCGATCATTTCCATCCCTCCCCGTCACCACGAAGGCTATCGAGCGTTCGCCGGTCCAGGCGGTGTACCGCCCGGACCGGCCCCGCTCTCAGGACTTGGAGGCGAGCGCCCTCAGGAAGAAACCGAGGTTGGCCGGGCGCTCGGCCAGCCGGCGCATGAGGTAGCCGTACCACTCCTGACCATAGGGGACGTACACGCGCACCTGCGCGCCGAGCCCGGCGAGGCGTCGCTGCTCGGCCGGCCGGATGCCGTAGAGCATCTGGTACTCGAAGGCGTCCTGGTCGCGGTCGTGCAGGACCGCCAGCGAGCCGCCGATCTCGATGAGCCGCGGGTCGTGGGTGGCCAGCATCGGGTAGCCGCGCCCGGCCATCAGCACCTTCATGCACCGGACGTAGGACCGGTCGACCTCGGCCTTGCCGGTGAAGGCGACCGAGTCGGGCGCGTTGTAGGCGCCCTTGCACAGGCGTACCCGCGACCCCTCGTCGGCCAGCAGCCCGCAGTAGTCCTCGGCGCGGCGGAGGTAGGACTGGATCACGGCCCCGGTGTCGGGGAAGTCCTGACGCAGCTCACGCAGGATGCGCAGCGTCGAGTCGACCGTGGTGTGGTCCTCCATGTCGAGGGTGACCGTCGTACGCGCGTTGCGCGCGGCCGCGCAGATCCGCCGGGCGTTCTCGAGCGCGACCTTCTCGCCGTCGTCCAGGAGCTGGCCGAGCGCGGTGAGCTTGACCGAGACCTCGGCGCGCGAGCCGGCGCCCTGGTCGGCGAGCCGCGACAGCAGCTCCTCGTACTTCGTGGTGATCGTTTCGGCCTGGGCCATCTCGACGGTGTCCTCACCGAGATGGTCGAGCGTGGTGAGCAGGCCGTCGGAGATGAGGTGTTCGGTGACCGAGAGGGCGTCGGTCACCGACTCTCCCGCGACGAACCTTCGGACGACGCTTCTGGTGTATGGCGCGGTCTCGACGAGTCTGCGTACACCGCCGCTGCGCGATGCGGCCAAGAGGAACTGGCGGAGCAACCTTCCCCCTCTCCCATGGGACCACTCTGTCCCGATCCTCCCCAGGCTAAGGCACCGTTTCAGTCGGTCCTTCTGCGCAGTGTCGCGGCGCCGAGGACCAGGGCGAGCAGCGCGCATCCGGCGATGACCGCGATGTCACGTCCCATCGTGCCGGTCACCTCACTGTGCGTGCTCAGCTCCTTCATCGCCTCGACGGCGTACGAGAGGGGCATCACGTCGGCGACCCACCGCAGCCCGGTCGACATCTGCTCACGCGGGACGAACAGGCCGGCGAGCAGCATCTGCGGCAGCACGAACGCCGGCATGAACTGCACCGCCTGGAACTCCGTGCGCGCGAAGGCGCTCGCGAACAGGCCCAGCGCCATGCCCAGCAGCGCGTCCAGCAGCGTGACGACGAACAGTCCCCAGGTCGGCCCCTGCAGGTCCAGGCCCAGCCAGGTGAGGGCGATCACACCGACGACCGTCGCCTGCACCAGCGCGGTGATGCCGAACGCCAGGGCGTAGCCGAGCAGGAGGTCGAGCTTGCCGAGCGGCGTGGTCATGAGGCGCTCGAGCGTGCCGCTGGTGCGCTCGCGCAGCGTGCCGATGCTCGTGACGATGAACATCACGATGAACGGGAACACCCCGAGGAGCACCGGCCCGTACCGGTCGAAGGCCTGCGGCTGGTCCAGGACGTAGCGCAGCAGGATCATCAGCAGGCTCGGCACGGCGATGAGCAGCCCGAGCGTACGGCGGTCGTGGCGGAGCTGGGCGAGGATGCGGCGCATCGTGGCCAGCGTGATCGTGAGGTTCATGCCGCGGCCTCCTGGCCCTGGATGAGGGTGAGGAACGCTTCCTCGAGGTCTTGCGAGCCGGTACGGGCGCGCAACGCGTCGGGGGTGTCGTCGGCGAGCAGCCGGCCCTCGCGCATCAACAGGAGTCGCTCGCAGCGCGCCGCCTCGTCCATGACGTGGCTGGAGACCAGCAGCGTCGTGCCGCGGGAGGCGAGTTCGTGGAACAGCTCCCACAGCTCGCTGCGCAGTACCGGGTCGAGCCCGACCGTCGGCTCGTCGAGCACGAGCAGCTCCGGCGCGCCCAGCAGCGCCACGGCCAGGCTCGCGCGGTGGAGCTGCCCGCCCGACAGCCCGGAGGCGAGGCGGTCGCGCGAGCTCCCGAGCCCGACCTCCTCGATGACCCGGTCCGCGTCGTTCTTCGGCGCACCGAGAACCGACCCGAAGTAGCGGAGGTTCTCGCGGACGCTCAGGTCCGCGTACACGGCCGGGTTCTGGGTGGCGTAGCCGACCAGGCGGCGCAGCGGACGGCTGCCGGCGGGGTGTCCGAGCACCGTGACGGTGCCGCTCTTGACGATCTGGACTCCGACGACGGACCGCATCAGCGTGGTCTTGCCGCAGCCGCTCGGGCCCAGAAGGCCCACGACGCTGCCGCGCGGCACCGAGAACGTCAGGCCGTGCACGACTTCGCGGCCGCCTCGCACGACCTTGAGATCCTCGGCCTCGATTGCGCAATTCATCATATGGTGAATTTAGGGTCGCACGCGTGCGCCGTCAAGGTGATGCGAGTGTTCGTACCTGTCAGACGGCGAGGTAGCGCTGCAGCGTGGGGCCGAGGACGGCCACGAGCTCGTCCTCGGTCGCCGACGCCATCGGCTCGACCTGGATGACGTAACGGAGCATGACGACGCCGACCATCTGCGCGGCGGCGGCGGAGAGGTTGAGCTTCGGCACGCCCACCTCGTCGGCGACGTGGCTCAGGATCCGCGACGAGACGAAGTCGCGCAGCAGCGCCGCGCCCTGCTCGCTCGTCGTCGCGGACCGGACGATGCCGAGGAACTGCGGGCGCAGCCGCGGGTCGGCCCAGATGCCCAGGAAGGTACGGGCGAGCCGCTCACCGAGCTGGTCGCGCGGGCCCATGAGGATCGCGGGCAGGAACACGGCCGGGTCGATCGGGAACTCCATCGCGGCGCCGAACAGCTCCTCCTTCGTCCCGAAGAAGTGATGGACCAGCGCCGGGTCCACGCCCGCCTGGTTGGCGATGGCACGGATCGAGGCCTTGTCGTAGCCGCGGTCGCCGAACAGGACGCGTGCCGCCGCGAGGATGTCCTCACGTGACGACGAAGGGCCGGGCCGCCTCCCGGGGCGGCGTGTGTTCGTGACCATCAGACCTGTACCGAAGCGCTCACGACGGCGAGACCTCGCCCTCGGAGTTCACCCGCCAGGGACCCGAGCGCGCCGCGGCCAGGTGCAGGCGCGTGAACGCCAGCGACTCGGCGAGGTCGTCGACACGCTGCTCGCGGCCGACCGCGCGGCGCGTGTTGATCTCCACGACGACCTGACCGGTGTAGTGGCTCGCGGCAAGGCGCTCCAGCATCTCGCCGGCCGGCTGGTTGCCGCGCCCCGGGACGAGGTGCTCGTCGCGGTTGACGACGCCGATGCCGTCGGCGAGGTGGAGGTGGGCGAGCCGGTCGCCGAGCGCGTCGGCCATCGCGAGCGGGTCCGATCCGGACACCGCCGTGTGCGACAGGTCGATCGTGACGTTGGGGTAGGGCTGGTCGACCGGGTTCCAGTGCGGGGAGTACATGCCGACCTCGGCGCCGCGCGCGCGTACGGGGAACATGTTCTCCACGGCGAAGACCACGTCGGTCTCCTCCTGCATGCGGGCGAGGCCCTCCTCGAACTCCCGTGCGTACTCCCGCTGCCAGCGGAACGGTGGGTGCACCACCACGACACGGGCGCCGAGCTTCTCGGCGGTGTCCTTGGAGCGCTGGAGCTTGCCCCACGGCTCGCGGCCCCACACGCGCTGCGTCAGCAGCAGGCAGGGCGCGTGGATCGAGAGGATCGGGACCTGGTGATAGTCGGAGAGCCTGCGCAGCACGTCGATGTCCTGGCTCGCCGGGTCGGTGGTCACCATGATCTCGATGCCGTCGTACCCGAGCTGGCTGGCCAGCTCGAACGCCGCGGGGGTCTTCTCCGGGTACACCGACGCCGACGAGAGCGCGATCGGCGCGTCGGGGACCTGGAGCACTTCTTCCACAATCGGCAAGCCTATGCGTTCCGTGGCCCGGAACCATGTGGGATCCCCCACCCGTTTACCGTGGAATAGTGATCGCCGCCGGAGCCCAGCCCAGTCCCAACATCTGGAAGACCCCCGAGATCTACGAGCTCGAGAACCGCGCGGCCGACCCCGGTGGCCGCGTCGAGCGGGCGATGCGCGCCGTACGCGACTGGGATCGGGCGACCGTGCTCGACGTCGGCTGCGGCACCGGCTTCCACCTCCCGGCCTTCGCGCGTACGGCCGGCAAGGTGGTCGGGGTCGAACCGCACGAGCGCCTCGCCGGTCTGGCGCGTCGCAGGGTCGCGTCGCTGCCGGACGTCACCGTACGCGTGGGCGCCGCGCAGGCCCTGCCGCTGCCGGACGCCTCCGTCGACGTCGTGCACGCGCGCTGGGCGTACTTCTTCGGCCCCGGCTGCGAGCCCGGTCTCGCGGAGCTACGGCGTGTCGTACGCCGTGGCGGCACGGCGTTCGTGATCGACAACGACGCGACGCGTTCGACGTTCGGCACGTGGTTCCGACGCTGGCTGCCGGCCTACGACTCGGACGCGGTCGAGCGGTTCTGGTCCCTGCACGGCTTCACGCGTACGCCGGTGGACATGGGCTGGCGCTTCGAGAGCCGCGCCGACCTGGAGGCCGTACTGCGGATCGAGTTCCCGGGCGAGCTGGCCACGGAGTTCCTGGCGGGCTTCGAGGGCTGCGAGGTCGACTACGCGGTCAACGTCTGGTGGAGGCACTACTGAGGACGCCGAGGACCCGCGCGGCCACCACCCGCATGCCGGTGGCGTTCGGGTGCACCGGCATCGCCGCGTGCGTGAGCAGCAGGCCCTCCACCCAGCGGTGCGTACTGCACATGTCGTGGCCCGCCCCGCCCCGGTACGTGTCCACGAACTCCGCGCCGTGCGACCGCGCCTCGGCGGCCAGCATGGCGTTGACCGAGCGTTCGACCCGGTCGAGGTACGGGACGTCGCCGGCCGACGTCGGCACCGCGGGCCAGCAGCCGACGCGCGTGGGCAGCAGCCGCAGGTAGCCCACGACCAGGATCCGGGCGCGCGGCGCGCGCTCGCGGATGCTCCGCAGCACGGCCCCGATCCGCGGCGCGGTCTCGGCGGCGCGGCGGTCGAGCGTGGTGCCGAAGTGCTTCAGGCACGGCGCGCCGGTCGGCGCGGACAGGCTGAGGCCCGCGCAGGTGTAGAGCGTCTTGCTGAAGCCGATGTCGTTGCCGCCGATGCCGACCGTCACCAGCGCGGTGTCGGGGGTCACGGCGTCGAGCTGCGGCGGGTTGTGGCCGAAGAGCACCTGCTGTGGACGGCTCATGTCGGCCGTGGTGGCCGCGCTGCAGCTCACGTCGGCGAACCCCACCGGGTGGAGCGTGCGGGCGATCAGCGATGGGTAGTTGTGGTCCGACCGCAGGCACGCGAAGGGCGAGCCGTGCTGCCGTGGGATGAGCGGTCCGGCCGTGAACGAGTCGCCGAGCGCGACGTAACGTCCAACGGCGGCCCTCGCGGGGCCACCGAGCAGCATCAACGGCACGACGGCCGCCAGCGCCACCAGTCTGCGCATCCGAGCCTCCCCCTGAGAACTCGCGGACGGCAGGCGATGCCGGTCGCAGTCACGGGTTTACCCAGCGCAACGGGCGCCACTCTGGTCTGTCGGCCCCGTTGCGTACAGTCACCGCCATGGCGAAGACGGTGAAACAGGCCTACCGCTGTGCCGAGTGCGGCTGGCAGACCTCCAAATGGGTGGGGCGCTGCGGTGAGTGCCAGGCATGGGGCACGGTCGACGTGGCGGGCGCCGCCAAGCCCGCGCGCGTGGTCTCGGCCGGACCGGTGAGCGCACCGGCCCGCCCGATCACCGAGGTCGACGTGCAGGCCTCGCAGACCGTCGCCACCGGGCTGGACGAGTTCGACCGGGTCCTCGGCGGCGGCCTGGTGCCCGGCGCGGTGCTGCTGCTGGCCGGCGAGCCCGGCATCGGCAAGTCGACCCTGCTGCTGGAGGTCGCCGCGCTGCACGCCGCGCGGGGCCCCGTGCTCTACGTCACCGGCGAGGAGTCCGCCGAGCAGGTACGCCTGCGCGCCGACCGTGTCGGCGCGGTCGCGGCCAAGCTCTACCTCGCCGCCGAGACCGACCTGGCGGCCGTGCTCGGGCAGATCGACGCCGTGGCACCCGAGCTGATCGTGGTCGACTCGGTCCAGACGATCGGCTCCGCCGAGATCGACGGCGCCCCGGGCGGAGTGAGCCAGGTCCGCGAGGTCGCGGCCAACCTCATCCGGGTGGCCAAGGAGCGCGGCATCACGACGGTCGTCGTCGGCCACGTCACCAAGGACGGCTCGATCGCCGGGCCTCGCGTGCTGGAGCACCTCGTCGACGTGGTGCTCTACTTCGACGGTGACCGGCACAGCCGGCTCCGCATGATCCGCGCGGTGAAAAACCGCTACGGCCCGACCGACGAGCTGGGCTGCTTCGACCTGTCCGAGACGGGCATCGTGGGGCTCCAGGACCCCAGCGGGCTGTTCCTGACCCGGCAGGAGAAGCCCTCGCCCGGCACCTGCGTGACCGTCACGCTCGAGGGCCGTCGGCCGCTCGTCGCCGAGGTTCAGTCACTCGTCGCGCCCTCGCCGCTCGCCAACCCCCGGCGGATGACCTCGGGCCTGGACTCCTCGCGGGTCGCCATGATGCTCGCGGTCCTCCAGCGCAGATGCGGGGTCAAGCTGCACGATCGCGACGTCTACGCTGCTACGGTCGGTGGCGTACGCCTCAGCGAGCCGTCGGTCGACCTGGCCGTCGCCCTCGCGGTGACCGGAGCGGCGGGCGACCGCGCGCTCCCGTCCGATCTGGTGGCCTTCGGCGAGGTCGGCCTCGCCGGTGAGGTCCGCGGTGTGCAAGCGGCGAAACGGCGCCTGTCCGAAGCCGCGCGGCTGGGCTACCGGCGGGCCGTCGTGCCGGCCGGATCCTTCGATCCGGCCAAACAGCAGACAGGCACGATTGTCACGGATGAGGGTATGCATGTGGTGGAGGTCGACGCCGTCTGGTCAGCCATCGACGTGGCCTTCCCAGCGCATGGTCCTGGAGCATGACCGTAAGCGGTCCACGATGGGACGAAGGGAGGAGGCTGGCGACCGCGTTCACCGATAAACTGACCGCCGTCCAGCGACCTCCGGGGGTCACGTGCCAGCACATGACAACGGTAAAGACGAGCGACGCCGCGCAGCCCTTGCCGCCATCGCTCCGGGGACGCAGCTCCGAGACGGGCTGGAACGCATCCTTCGTGGTCACACGGGTGCTCTGATCGTCCTCGGCTACGACAAGATCGTCGCCGGCCTGTCGACCGGCGGGTTCCAGCTCGACGTGGAGTTCTCCTCCACGCGGCTGCGCGAGCTCGCCAAGATGGACGGCGCGATCGTCATCGACAGCACCTGCACCCGCATCGTCCGCGCCGGCGTTCACCTGATGCCCGACCCGACCATCCCCACCGAAGAGTCCGGCACCCGCCACCGCACCGCCGAGCGGGTCGCCCGCCAGACCGGCTACCCCGTCCTGTCCGTCAGCCAGTCGATGCGGATCATCGCGCTCTACCTCGACGGCCAGCGCTACGTCCTCGAGGACTCCGCCGCGATCCTCTCCCGCGCCAACCAGGCCCTCGCCACGCTCGAGCGCTACAAGCTGCGCCTCGACGAGGTGTCCGGCACGCTGTCCGCACTCGAGATCGAAGACCTCGTGACCGTCCGCGACGTCAGCGCCGTCGTGCAGCGCCTGGAGATGGTCCGGCGCATCGCGGACGAGATCAACGGCTACGTCGTCGAGCTCGGGACCGACGGACGCCTGCTGTCGCTCCAGCTCGACGAACTGGTCTCCGGCGTCGACATCGACCGCGAGCTGATCGTCCGCGACTACCAGCCCGACGACCGCGCCCGCCGCCAGGTCTCCGCGGTCCTCGCCTCGCTCAACCGGCTGTCCGCCACCGAACTCCTCGACCTGCCCACAGTCGCGGAGGTCCTCGACTTCTCCGGGAACGACCCGCTCGACATCCCGGTCAGCCCCAAGGGCTACCGCCTGCTCGCCAAGGTCCCCCGCATGCCGAGCCTCGTCGTCGAGCGGCTCGTGGAGCACTTCGGCGGCCTGCAGAAGCTCCTCGCCGCCAGCATCGACGACCTCCAGACCGTCGGCGGCGTAGACGAGTCCCGAGCCCGCAGCGTCCGCGAAGGCCTCTCCCGCCTCGCCGAGTCATCCATCCTCGAACGCTACGTCTGACCTAACGCCCGGTGTGCCCGGCGCCCGGTCTGACCTCACGCTCCGTGTGACGTGGCGCCCCGTGTGATCCTCGCGCCAACCCGCGACCTGGCACCCTGCCCGACCTCGCGCCCGGCCTGGCCCAGCGGCCCGCCCGACCTCGCGCCCAGCCGGATCTGGCGCCCCCTTCTGCAGCAGCCTCAGCGGAGGCGGAAGATCTCGCGCTTGGTCTTGATGCCGGCACCTCTCGCCGAGATCACGTACGTGCCCGCGGCCGCGCGGGAATCCCCTTCACAACGCTTGCGGTTCCAGTCCAGCGTCGCCAGGTAGGGCACGCCGCGGCGGAGCATCTGGACGTTCGACCCCGGCCCGCCTGCGCATCGCGCGGATGACCAGACGCGGTCCGGGCCCGAGGCGATGGTGACCTGCAGCGACTTCGGCCCCACGTCGTACGTGCAGGTGCGTCGCCCGGTGTTGACCACGCTCAGCCCGAACCTCGGGTGCACCTTGCCGGAGTAGACCGTGCTGGTCGGCATCAGGCCGACGACGACCGTGCCGTCGTCACACCGGTCGCCGCTGCGCTTGGGCACCGCCGGCGTCACGGTCGGCGTGACGGTGACCGTCACCGTGGGCACGGGGCTGGTGCCTCCGGAGGCCGCGGGCGGCGTCGGCGCGGTGACCGCCGGGCTCATCGCGGCGGCGTTGCGCACCTGCGCGGTCGACTTCTTGTGGCCGGAGCTCGAGCAGGCCCACGCCATGAGCCCGATGACGGCGATCCCGCCGGCCAGGACGTACACGCGCCGCCGCCAGTAGGCGTCGGTGTCGTGGTCGAGCTCGGCGTCCAGACGCTCAGCACTCTCGGTATCGGAGTCCATACGGGCAGTATCCTTTTTCGATCATCGTGAGATGCCGCGACCCGCCGTGCCAGGATCGATTCCGTCATGCACCAACCCACATATGCCGAACCCATCCTGACCTGGTACGCCGCGAACGCCCGAGATCTGCCCTGGCGACGGCCCGACGCCTCCCCGTGGGCCGTCCTGGTCAGCGAGATCATGCTCCAGCAGACCCCGGTGGTCCGCGTACTGCCCGCCTACGCGTCCTGGCTGGCCCGCTGGCCGACCCCCGCCGCGCTCGCCGCGGAGCCGCCCGGCGAGGCCGTACGCGCCTGGGACCGGCTCGGCTACCCCCGCCGCGCCCTCAACCTCCACGCGAGCGCCCGCGCGATCGTCGAGCGTCACGGCGGGGCCGTCCCCGCCGACTACGACGAGCTGCGCGCCCTGCCAGGCGTCGGCGCGTACACGGCCGCGGCCGTCGCGAGCTTCGCCTACGGCCGCCGGCACGCCATCCTGGACACCAACGTCCGGCGCGTGCTGGCCCGTCTCGTCACGGGCGTCCAGTACCCGCCCAAGGCGCAGACGAGCGCGGAGCTGAAGCTGGCGGAGTCACTCCTGCCCCTGGAGCCGTCTGAGGCCGCAACGTGGGGCGTGGCCGTGATGGAGCTCGGCGCTCTCGTCTGCACGGCACGCTCCCCCCGCTGCGCCGACTGCCCCGTCGCCACCGACTGCACCTGGCGCCTGGCCGGCAAACCCGCCCACGAAGGCCCACCCCGCAAGGGCCAGACGTACGCGGGCACCGACCGCCAGTGCCGAGGGCGCCTCCTCGCCGTTCTGCGCCACTCCAGCGGCCCGGTAGAGAAGGCCGCACTGGATGACGCCTGGGCCGATGTACTCCAGCGAGAGCGGTCCCTAGCGGGCCTGATCGAGGACGGCCTCGTCGACCCCCTGGACGACGGCCGCTACGCCCTCCCCGCCTAACAAACACCCACCCGCCCGCGCAGGGTCCCCGCCCGCCCAGGGGGACGACCCCACTTCTATTGTCCAGCGCCCCTGGTCACGGGGGGAGCGGCGTCGAGGGCTGTGGAAAACTCCGCGGCGAGCCCACAGCCGGCCACGGCGGCCGACACGACGAAGCCCCGCGGTCCCGTTGCCGGGATGCGGGGCCTCGATCGGTCGTCGCGGGCGGTCAGGGGTGGTTGACCGTCTCGGTGGACGGGGGGGTGTCCATTACGGACTCGGGCTTCGGCTCGCCGACGAAGGTGAACTTCGCCGTCTCGCCGGTGCCTTCGACGCCGACCATGACGATCTCGCCGGCGTGCAGCTCGCCGTAGAGGATCTTCTCGGACAGGTTGTCCTCGATCTCCCGCTGGATCGTGCGGCGCAGCGGCCGGGCGCCGAGCACCGGGTCGTAGCCGCGCTCGGCCAGCAGGTCCTTGGCGTCCTGACGGAGCTCGATCCCCATGTCGCGGTCCTTCAGCCGGTCGTCGACCTTGGCGATCATCAGATCGACGATCTGGATGATCTCCTTCGGCGTGAGCTGGTGGAAGACGACGGTGTCGTCGACACGGTTGAGGAACTCGGGGCGGAAGTGCTGCTTGAGCTCTTCGTTGACCTTGGACTTCATCCGGTCGTACGAGCCCTGCACGTCGTTCTCACGCGCGAAGCCGACGGACAGGCCCTTGGAGATGTCTCGGGTGCCGAGGTTGGTGGTCATGATGACGACGGTGTTCTTGAAGTCGACCACCCGGCCCTGGGCGTCGGTCAGGCGACCGTCTTCCAGGATCTGCAACAGGGAGTTGAAGATGTCGGGGTGGGCCTTCTCGATCTCGTCGAACAGGACCACGGAGAACGGCTTGCGGCGGACCTTCTCGGTGAGCTGGCCGCCCTCTTCGTAGCCGACATATCCGGGCGGAGAACCGAACAGCCGCGAGACGGTGTGCTTCTCCATGAACTCGCTCATGTCGAGCTGGATCAGCGCGTCCTCGTCGCCGAACAGGAACGCGGCGAGCGTCTTGGAGAGTTCGGTCTTACCGACACCGGACGGGCCGGCGAAGATGAACGAGCCGCCGGGGCGCTTGGGGTCCTTCAGGCCGGCGCGGGTACGCCGGATCGACTGGGACAGCGCCTTAATGGCGTCGTTCTGGCCGATGACCCGCTGGTGCAGCTCGTCCTCCATGCGGAGCAGACGAGCGCTCTCCTCCTCGGTCAGCTTGAAGACCGGAATGCCGGTGGCCGTCGCGAGAACCTCCGCGATCAGCTCCTCGGTGACCTCGGCGACGACGTCCATGTCGCCGGCCTTCCACTCCTTCTCCCGCTGGGCCTTCGCCTGGAGGAGCTGCTTCTCCCGATCGCGCAGCGCCGCTGCCTTCTCGAAGTCCTGCGCGTCTATCGCGGACTCCTTGTCGCGGCGTACGTCGGCGATCTTCTCGTCGTACTCTCGCAGGTCCGGGGGTGCGGTCATGCGGCGGATGCGCATTCGCGAGCCGGCCTCGTCGATGAGGTCGATCGCCTTGTCCGGCAGGAACCGGTCGCTGATGTAGCGGTCGGCAAGCTGAGCGGCGGCGACGAGGGCGCCGTCGGTGATCGAGACACGGTGGTGCGCTTCGTACCGGTCGCGCAGGCCCTTGAGGATCTCGATGGTGTGGCTGAGTGAGGGCTCCGCCACCTGGATGGGCTGGAACCGGCGCTCGAGCGCCGCGTCCTTCTCGAGGTACTTGCGGTATTCGTCGAGGGTGGTCGCGCCAATGGTCTGCAGCTCGCCGCGGGCCAGCATCGGCTTGAGGATGCTGGCGGCGTCGATCGCGCCCTCGGCGGCGCCCGCTCCGACCAGCGTGTGCAGCTCGTCGATGAACAGGATGATGTCGCCGCGGGTGCGGATCTCCTTGAGGACCTTCTTCAGGCGCTCTTCGAAGTCGCCTCGGTAGCGGGAGCCCGCCACGAGCGCACCCAGGTCGAGCGTGTAGAGCTGCTTGTCCTTCAGCGTCTCGGGAACCTCGCCCTTGACGATCTTCTGGGACAGGCCCTCGACGACGGCGGTCTTACCGACGCCGGGCTCACCGATCAGCACCGGGTTGTTCTTCGTACGGCGGGACAGCACCTGCATGACCCGCTCGATCTCTTTCTCGCGCCCGATCACCGGGTCGAGCTTGCCCTCACGCGCGGCCTGCGTCAGGTTTCGCCCGAACTGGTCCAGCACGAGCGACGTCGACGGGGCGGCCTCCGACGGCCCTCCCGAAGCCGCAGGCTCCTTGCCCTGGTAACCGTGCAGCAGCTGGATCACCTGCTGGCGTACGCGGTTCAGGTCGGCGCCCAACTTCACGAGGACCTGGGCGGCAACGCCTTCACCCTCGCGGATCAGGCCGAGCAGGATGTGCTCGGTCCCGATGTAGTTGTGGCCGAGCTGAAGTGCCTCGCGCAGCGACAGCTCCAAGACCTTCTTCGCCCGCGGAGTGAACGGGATATGTCCCGAAGGCGCCTGCTGTCCCTGGCCGATGATCTCTTCGACCTGCTGGCGCACGGCCTCGAGGCTGATGCCAAGACTCTCCAGAGCCTTGGCGGCCACCCCCTCGCCCTCGTGGATGAGGCCCAAGAGGATGTGCTCGGTGCCGATGTAGTTGTGATTGAGCATCCTGGCCTCTTCTTGAGCCAGGACGACAACCCGCCGCGCGCGGTCCGTAAACCTCTCGAACATCTCGTCGCTCCTCACAGAGCGGTTGGGCAGTAGCCGGGATGTCCGACTCTGTCCTTCCGCATGCTAGCCCGCCCGGCAGACGCCGCCTCGGTGTGCTCCCATCAGAAGACGTTCCCCGGGCTATGGCTGTTCATCCTCATCCAACTACCGCACGGGCCCGCGATGTTCCCCGTACGCCGCAAGCGAACGGCCCGTCGTCCCGAAACTTCGGACGACGGGCCGGCTCGCTGTCGCTGATGCTGATCAGTGCGCGCGCTCATACTCCTCGACGACAGTCGCCGGGATACGCCCACGCTCGTTGACCTTGATGCCACGCGCCTTCGCCCAAGCACGGATGTCCGCACTGCGCTCACGGCTCGAAGCAGCACGGCTGCGGCGCCTACGGTTGCCGGCGCCCCCACTGCCGGCTCGCCGTGCGTGCTCCACGAAGGGCGCCAGAGAATCGCGCACCTTCTTAGCGTTGGCGCTGCTCAGATCGATCTCATAGGGGACACCGTCCAGTGAGAACTGAACGGTCTCCTCCGCCTCGCCACCATCGAGGTCATCGATGAGGCGCTTAATGATCTGCTCTGCCATGGAGACTGACCTTTCACCGGAGCAAACTGCATTCGGTTGCCAAAGATATACCTGCTCGGCTCCCGATGACAATTCAACACACTGCAGAAGTTTAACACGCGTGTTACGGAGCGTAATCCCCCGCAATCGATCCGGTCGCCGCGAGGTTACTGGTCGCGAGGACGCTTCTCACGAGTGTCTTCACGCCGCCGCTTACCGCCCATCTCTCGTCGCACCACCCAGAACACGCCTGCGCAGAACACTGCGGCCACCGTGAGAGGGGGCAGGAGCGCGGCTAGGTCGTTCCACATGAGCCCACCACCGTCCGTTCTCCGTGTTATCGAGGGATCGCCCAAGCCAACTGGGCTTGGGCGCCTCCCCTGCGTGAGAATTGTCCCGCAGCACGTCGACGGCCGTACACCGGCCCTCATTACGGCTGGGCCGCCCATGCGGTCGGGGCGGGGTGCACAGACATCGCACCATGCCGTCGCCGAGCCGCTACCCTGGGCGGGCTCTCGCGTGGCACGGATGCACGGTCTCCCGTACGAACCCGCGCTGATCAGACGGCCCGCCGCAGGAAAAACGCCCCTCCCACCTCATTCAGCGACCCAATACCTGCACTTACCAGCTGTCGGCGGCTGCGGAATGCACGGCTCTGACCCGGCTTGCCCTGTTCCCATGATCACGAGCAGGCAAGTCATGCCCGGAATCCACCGGCTCGGACGAACCCGCGATCATAAGTCCCGGGTCGTGACAGGATCCAATGTGGCCAGGCTGGACGATCCGAGAGACGACGGGCGACGACGTGACGTTCTACGCGGACCTTCATATCCATTCGAAGTACTCCCGCGCCTGCAGCAAGGACTGTGACCTCGAGCACCTCGCGTGGTGGGCCGGCCGCAAAGGCGTATCGGTCGTAGGCACCGGTGATTTCACACACCCGGCTTGGATGGAGGAGCTCCGCGAGAACCTGGTGCCCGCAGAACCCGGACTGTTCCGCCTGCGGCCCGACCTCGAGCGCCGCGTGAGCCGCACACTACCGCCCGCGTGCAGGCGCCCGGTTCGCTTTCTGCTCTCGGTCGAGATCTCGACCATCTACAAAAAGGGTGAACGCACGCGGAAGGTGCACCACCTTCTTTATGCGCCCTCCATCGAGGCCGCCGAACGTATCACCGCGGCCCTCGCGAAGATCGGCAACCTGGCCTCCGACGGGCGGCCGATACTCGGACTCGACTCCCGCCATCTCCTTGAGATCACGTTGCAGAGCGACCCGGGTTCCTACCTTGTTCCCGCGCACGTATGGACTCCGTGGTTCTCGGTACTCGGCTCGAAGTCCGGATTCGACGCCGTCGCCGACTGCTACGCCGATCTCGCGGACCACATCTTCGCCGTCGAGACCGGGCTCTCCTCCGACCCGCTCATGAACTGGCGGGTGCCCTCACTCGACCGCTATCGGCTCGTGAGCAACTCGGACGCGCACTCCCCACCCGCACTTGCGCGCGAGGCGTCGATGTTCTCGACGGAGATGGACTATTACGCCCTTCGTGCCGCTCTGGAGACGGGCGATGGATATGACGGCAGCGTCGAGTTCTTTCCGGAAGAAGGCAAATATCACCTCGACGGGCACCGCAAGTGCAACGTACGGCTCGAGCCCGAGGAGACCCGGGAGCGCGACGGGCGCTGCCCGTCGTGCGGGCGCCCGCTGACCGTCGGCGTCCTCAGCCGTGTCGAAGATCTCGCCGAACACCCGGAGGGCCGCCGGCCGGAGGGCGCCGCGGGCTTCCGCAACCTCATCCCGCTGCCCGAGATCGTCAGCGAGATCCGCGGCGTCGGCCCACGGTCGAAGTCCGTGCTCGGGCACGTTGCCGAGCTCGTCTCCACGCTGGGCTCCGAGCTGGACATCCTCGACGCCGTACCGCTCGACGACGTACGCAAGGCGGGCGGCGAGCTCCTCGCCGAGGCCATCGGCAGGCTCCGGCGCGGCATCGTGATCCGGGACGCCGGGTACGACGGCGAGTACGGCGTGATCAAGCTCTTCGAGCCCGGAGAGCTCCGGCGCGAGGGCAAACAGGCGGTCGGCCTGCTCGGCGCGCCCGACGACACCGGCCTCTTCGACCTGCCCGCGCCGAAGGCCGAGCCGCGGAACGCCGCCCAGGCACCGGCAGCCGCAGCGTCGCAGGTCCCGGCTCGAGGGGTCGTACCCGCGCCCCGTACGGCCCAGGACGCCACACCGGCCCGTACGGGGGACGTGGACCCGCCGATCGAGGGCCAGCAGGACATCTTGGAGGCCGTGGAGGCGCTTTCCGCCGCCGACCGTCCCGCACCCACATCGGGGCTCGGGGAGCCCGCAGACGCGATTTCGGACCCCGACGCCGACCGGCACGCGCCGGGACCGGGTTCGGGGCTCCTGGAGCCCGTCGCGGGCGGGGATCGCGGCCGTGCGGGCCCGGCCTCTGGAGAGTCCGCCTCACAGACCGGAAGATCGTCGATTCTGGACGGATTGGATCCCAACCAGTGTGTGGCGGCCTCTCACCCCGACGGCCCGCTACTGATCATCGCGGGGCCCGGGACCGGCAAGACGCGCACCCTCACGCACCGGATCGCCCACCTCGTCGCGGAGCGTGGCGTCGCGCCGGAGGAATGCCTCGCGATCACGTTCACCCGGCGTGCCGCCGACGAGATGCGCGAGCGGCTGGACGCGCTGCTGCCGGGCAAGGCCGCGCGCCTCACCGTGGCGACGTTCCACGCCCTGGGCGCGCAGATCCTGCGCGAGCAGCACGAGCGTGCCGGGCTGCCGGCCGGGTTCCGCATCGCCGACGAGGCCGAGCGGTTCGAGATCGCGCGGGAGATGACCGGGTCCGACAAGGAGGCGCGCAGGCTGCTCGCCGATCTGGAGAGCGACGAGGACCGCAGTGCGTTCGAGAAGCGCCTGCGCGAGCGCGACCTGGCCGACTTCACCGACCTGCTCCGGCTGCCGCTCCACCTTCTGAGCGAGGACCCCGCGCTGGCCGCGCACTACCGTGACAGGTGGCGCTGGATCAGCGTCGACGAGTACCAGGACGTCGACGAGACGCAGTACTCCCTGCTCAGGCTCCTGACCGGCCCGGACGGCCGCCTCACCGCGATCGGCGACCCGGATCAGGCGATCTACTCGTTCCGCGGCGCCGACGTCGGATTCTTCCTGCGCTTCCAGGAGGATTTCCCGTCCGCGACCACGGTGCAGCTCACCCGCAACTACCGGTCCGCGCCCGCGATCGTGCACGGTGCGGCCGGCGCCATCGCGGTCGGCAGCCTTGTTCCCGGGCGCGAGCTGATCCCGCAGCGCGGGGGCGAGGAACTGATCCGGGTGCACGAGAGCGCCGACGCGCAGGCGGAGGCGGAGTTCGTGGCCTCGAGCATCGACCGGCTCCTGGGCGGCTCGTCGTTCCATTCGCTGGACTCCGGGCGGGCCGACGGCCACCACGCCGAGCATTTCGACTTCTCCGATATCGCCGTTCTCTACCGCACCGACGCCCAGTCCGAACCGATCATCGAGGCACTCACCCGCGCCGGCATGCCGTACCAGAAACGCTCGCACGACCGGCTCGTCCGGCGGCCGGGCGTCCGTGAGATCGCGCATGAGCTGCGCCACCACGGAGGCGTCCTCACGGCCCGGGTACGCGCCGCGGTGGGCACGCTGTGCGCCTCACATGACGAGGTGGTGCTGCGTACGGCGGCCGAGCTGCTGACGCCGCTGGCACAACGCTGCGGCGAGGACCTGGAGGCGTTCCTCGCCGAGCTGGCGCTGGGCGCCGAGGTCGACGCGTACGACCCGAGGGCGGATCGGATCGCGCTGCTGACCCTGCACGCCGCGAAGGGACTGGAGTTCCCCGTGGTGTTCATCGTCGGCTGCGAGGACGGCCTGCTGCCGCTGCGGATGCCGGACAGCCAGGAGGCCGAGGAGCGCCGCCTGTTCTTCGTGGGCATGACCCGCGCGCGGTCGTCCCTCTACCTGTGCGGTTCGCGGCGGCGCGAGCCGTCGCCGTTCCTGCGGACGATCCCCGACCGGTTCGTGGTCAGGCCCGAGGTGGCGCGGCGCCGGCCGCGCGACCGTCAGCTACGGCTGCTCTGAGACCTGCGGGCGGGTGTCGATCACGAGGGTGCCCGCCGCCCGGTCGTGCAGGGCCTGCCGGTGATCGCCCTCGAAGAGGAGGCCGACGCCGACGACCCAGCCGATCGCGAGAAGGACGTTGAGTACGGGTACGGGGCGCGCGGCCGGCGGCAGTGCGTAGATCGCCGCGCGGACGAGCGCCTGGTCCGGCCGCAGCGGCGTCCCGTCGAGGGCGACCACCGCGATGCCGGTGAGGCGCTTGCCGACCGTACGTCCCCAGAGTGCGAGCTGGACGACCTCGTACACGAAGAAGACCAGCGCGAAGCCGATCGGCGCGACCACGGTCTGCGCGGTCGGCCGCGGGAACATCTCCGCGGCGGCCGTGGCGATGGGGACACCGACGATCAGCGTGTCCACGAGCCGCGCGACGAGACGCTGCGACGGCTCCGCGATCACGGCCGTGATCTCGTCGGTCATTCGTCGGCGTACTCTCGGTCGTCGACCACGACGGTGCCCGCGAGGCGGTCGTGCAGCGACTGGTGCAGCGGCTCGTCCCAGATCGCCCACAGATAGGCCAGTACGGTGCCGATGCCGCAGCCGAGGAGATAGACGACGTTGTTCACCGCCGCGCGTGCGACCGCACGCGCGGGAGGCATCGTCTCGCCGGTCTCGGTGAGCACCCGCAATCCGAGGATCCGCTTTCCCAGCGTCTGTCCCCACAGCGCGAGTTGGAGCGCCTCGTAGCCGAACGGCAGGATCGCCACGACGAGGATCCAGCCGACGAGGGCCGGCCCGGACCAGACCGAGCCGCTCTCCTCCGCCTTGCTGCCCGGCCCGTCCAGGCCCACGGCGGCCACCATGAACGGCAGGATCAGCGCGAAGCCGACGATGCCCAGCAGCCCGGCGTCGATCACCCGGGCGCCGGCCCGGCGCATGATGGGGGCGAGGTCGAGCTCCTCGACCGGTTCCTGGTACTCCATGGCCCGCCCGTAGGCGCTCATCGGTCACCCTCCAGATGAAGCAGCATCCTGGTGTTGCCCAGGGTGTTCGGCTTGACCCGGTCGAGGCCGAGGAACTCCGCCACGCCGTCGTCGTAGGAGCGCAGCAGTTCCTCATAGACCTCGGGAGCCACCGGGGTGCCCTGCAGCGGCCGGAACCCATGCCGCGAGAAGAACGTCACCTCGAAGGTAAGACAGAACACCCGTCGTACGCCGAGTTCGCGCGCGGTCTCGAGGAGTCGCTCCACGATGCGGTGGCCGACCCCGTGACCACGGCAGGCCTCATCGACGGCCACCGTACGGACCTCGGCGAGGTCCTCCCACATGACGTGCAGGGCGCCACAACCCATCACGTCACGCGTCTCACGATCCTCCGCGACCCAGAACTCCTGCACGTCTTCGAAGAGCGTGACGGTCGGTTTGGCCAGCAGCCGGCCGGGACCGGCGTACATGTCCACCAACCGCCGGATCGCCCTGACGTCGGTCGCGCGAGCGCGGCGGATCGCTGTCTCCACAAACAGCTGACCTTAGCCCGCGAGAACCCGTGGGGGCATCGCGGGCGGCCGGGTACCAGCCCTCAGATCAACTGACGCCGTGCCGCCCAGACCACGGCCTCAATGGGGGTGTTAACGTCGAGTCGGTCACAGATCGATCGCAGCCGCCTCCGCAGTGTGCGCGCGCTGAGTTCGAGCTTGCGCGCCGCCACATCTGCGGTGACACCGGTGGCGATCTGCGCGAGCAAGCGGAGCTCGTCCTCACTCAGATGCGGATCGTCGGTGGTGCCACGGCGTGCGAGTGTGGCCTGTTCCACTCCGTCCTCCCTCGTCCCTGATGATGACTGCGGGGATGCGGCGATAGGCCGCATGGGCACGGGTAGGCCTGAACGCGCTTGACCGGAGTTGGCCGCCTGACCCATCGGGCTGCGCGGCACGGGAACTCCGGGTAACGATTCATTCGTTGCAGTTGCGAGAAGGGACATCACCTCGGGTGCGCGAGGAAACGTCCCGGCGACCTTGCCGGGGCCGGAATCCACGTATCCGGGAGGGGTCATCGGTGCGCCTCTCGCCCCCATCCCTTCGAGCAGCGATCCCGGCAAAGATCGTGAATCGTTTCAAGCTACGCTTCGATCCGGAACGCTAGGCGGCCGGATCCGGACCGTCAAGCGTTCGCATGTTACGCCGCGTACGCGCGCGGATTCACATTGCTACGTAACACATCGGACACAGTTGTTTGTGCCTGTCAACCTGCGAAAACGTGCCATTCAGGAGGAGAGAGGCTTGCCGCGCACCAGCATTCGCGAAGTGGCAACACGCGCGGGTGTCTCAGTTGGGACAGTTTCGAATGTCCTAAATCGGCCAAATCTCGTGGCCGAAGCCACCCGCGAGCGCGTACGAGCGGTCATCGGCGAACTCGGGTTCGTTCGCAACGAGAGCGCCCGGCAACTCCGCCAGGGGCAGAGCCGCACTCTCGGCGTCGTCCTGGAGAGCGTGGCCAACCCCTACTTCACCGACCTCGCGCACGGCGCCGAGGCGGCCATGAACACCGACGGCTTCGACGCCCTCTGGTGTACGAGCGACGGTTCCGCCGACAAAGAGCAGCGCTGCCTCGACTTCCTGGAAAAGCAACACGTCAGCGGCGTGCTGATCACGCCGGTCGGGCTGGACCGGCACGGCGTCGCCGAGCTCCACGACCGCGGCCTGGCCGTCGTACTCCTCGACCGCCGCTCCGAGGGCGGTGTGTGCTCCGTACGCGTCGACCACGTCGCCGGTGGCGAGATCGCGCTGGGACACCTGCTGGAGCGCCGGCACCGCCGGATCGCGTGCGTCACAGGTCCGCTGAAGGCCGGGCCGATCCAGGACCGCTACACGGGCGCGCTGGACGTCGCGCGCCGCTCCGGCATGGGCGAGGACGCGCTGACGACCCTCGTGCACGAGGAGATGACCCTGTCGGAGGGCAAGGAGGCCGCGCGGCGGCTGCTCAAGCTCGATCCGCTGCCGACCGGGGTGTTCTGCGCCAACGACCTCCTGGCCGTCGGGCTCGTCAACGAACTGCTGCGCCAGGGCGTACGCGTACCGGACGACGTGTCCGTGGTCGGCTATGACGACATCGAGGTCGCGGCCGCCGCGGCCGTACCCCTGACGACCGTCCGCCAGCCCCGGCGCGAGCTCGGCTGGACCGCCGCCGAACTCGCCCTCGCGGAGGCGACGACCCCCGGCGAACACGAACACCGCCAGTTGGTCCTGTCACCGACCCTCGTCGTACGCGAGTCCGCCTGAGCATCGCGTTTTCGCGGCTGCCGGGACCCGCGCGCCTCCGGTTCCGGAGGAGTGCGCCGCGAGGCACGGCTCGGGCACCAGGCTTTCGTGGCCGCCGGTACCTGTGTACATCCGGCCCTGAGGACCACCCGGCGAGACGCCGCCCTGGGGACCCGCGCTCTCGTAGTCGCCCGACACCCGCGTGCGTCCGACCCTGAGGAGCGCGCGGCGCGGCCATACATTTTCGTGGCCGCCAGTGCTCGTGCGCCTCCGGTCCTGAGGAGCACGCTGCGAGGCGCCGCCTTGGGCGCCTCGCAGCGGGACGTCCTAGGCGTCGACCGTGGTCTTGGCGGCCTCGGGGTGACCGATGGCCAGACCGCTCTCCGGGTCGAAGAAGTGCAGGCGGCTGGTGTCGACGGCGAGGCTGAGGTCCTGACCGGGGCGCACGTGGGAACGCGCGTTCACGCGGGCGGTCCACAGGGCCTTGTTGTCGGCCAGGGGGATCGCGGCGTCGTCCTCGTCGGCGTCGTTCGCGAGGTCGGCGGTGTCCTTGTGCTCGACCGGCGGGGCGTCGATCGTGAAGATGACGTTGATCTCGCTGCCGAGCTCCTCGGTGACGTCCGCGTGGACCGCCACGGTCGGCCAGTCCTGACCGCTGTGGCCGGAGTCCTCGAAGTCGGACGGGCGGATGCCCAGGATGATCTGCTTGCCGAAGTACTCGTCCAGGCCCGGCTTGTTCTCGAAGACCGAGGCCGGCACCTGCAGCTCGTACCCGGCGAAGGCGACCTTGCCGCCGCCGTCGTTGGTGAGCTCGGCGGTGACGAAGTTCATCGCGGGCGAGCCGATGAAGCCGGCGACGAAGAGGTTCACCGGGTTGTCGAAGAGGTTCTGCGGGGTGTCGACCTGCTGGAGGAAGCCCTCGCGGAGCACGCAGACGCGGTCGCCGAGGGTCATGGCCTCGACCTGGTCGTGCGTGACGTAGACGGTGGTGACGCCGAGGCGCTCGTGGAGCTGGTTCAGCGAGGCGCGCATGGAGACACGGAGCTTGGCGTCGAGGTTCGACAGCGGCTCGTCCATCAGGAACGCCTGCGGCTCACGGACGATCGCGCGGCCCATCGCGACACGCTGCCGCTGACCACCGGACAGCGCGGCGGGCTTGCGCTTGAGGAACTGCTCGAGGCCCAGCATCTTGGCCGCCTCGGTCACGCGCTTCTTGATCTCCGCCTTGGCGGTGCCGCGGAGCTGGAGGCCGAACGCGAGGTTCTGCTCGACCGTCATGTGCGGGTAGAGCGCGTAGTTCTGGAAGACCATGGCGATGTCGCGGTCCTTGGGGGCCAGGTTGTTGACCACCCGGTCGCCGATCGAGATCTCGCCGCCGGTGATGTCCTCCAGGCCGGCGATCATTCGGAGCGCCGTCGACTTGCCGCAGCCGGACGGGCCGACCAGCACCATGAACTCCCCATCCGCGATTTCAAGGCTGAGGCCGTTCACCGCCTTCGCCTCGTTCGAGTAGGCCTTGTCGACCTGGTCGAGAACGATCTTGGCCATGGGGGGTCCTCCGATAGTTGCCCGAAAATTGTGCACAACCATAGCCACTGTTCTCATATATGAACAAGACCTAATTCGACTAGGCTGTCCGGTGGCTCCGGCGTGGTCGCCGGATCACGTGTCGGCGCGCCCACGCGCCAGAGGGGCTGGGATGGACGCACCCGAAACAACCGGGGCTGGCGTCAAGTCCGCGATGCGGACGGTCGCGCTGCTCGACTTCTTCGCCCGTCAGGGCGGCATGTACAGCCTCACACAGATCCAGCAAGAGCTCGGCTACCCCAAGAGCAGCCTGTACGCACTGCTGCGCACGCTCGTACAGCTCGGCTGGGTGGAGACCGACCCCACCGGCACGCTGTACCGGATCGGCATGCGCGCGCTGCTCGTCGGCGCCTCCTACATCGATGGCGACCCCGTGGTCGGCATGGCGCACGAGACCCTCGAATGGCTCGCCGAGGTCACCGGCGAAACCGTCCACTTCGGCCGGCTCGACGACACCGACGTCGTCGACCTCTCCTCCCGCCCGTCCCGCCACCACCTACGCCCCGTCGTCCGCGTCGGCCGCCGCATGCCGGCGCACAGTACGGCGCTCGGCAAGGCGCTCCTGGCGGACAATCCGGCGCCGGCGCTCCCGGACGAGCTCGAGCCCATGACCGAGCACACTCTCGTCGACCCCGAAGCCCTCCGCACCGACCTCCGACGCGTACGCGAACGCGGCTACGCGATCGACCGCGAAGAGAACAGCCCCGGCGTCTGCTGCTTCGGCGTAGCCCTGCGCCTCCAACGCCCCGCGCGCGACGCGATCAGCGTCTCGATCCCGGTCTCCCGCCTCGACCCCACCGGCGAACGCGAGATCCCCGCCCTCCTCATGCAGGCCCGCGAACGCATCGAGTACTCCGCGCACCACCTCCTCCACCCCTGACACGCAGACACGCGCCCGCTCGAGACCGCCATGCCGGTGATCGTGATCAGCGAGATGCTCGATGTGCCGGCGGACCGGGAACGCTTCATCGCCTGGTCCGACGCCCTGGCACCCGGACTTTCTCGTCCCCGCCGAGGACCTGGACCGTCGTGACCAGGCCAGGGCGGAGTTCGCGGCGTACCTGTCCCAGTTGGCGGCGCGACGGCGTGCGGATCCAGGGAGGACCTCCTCAGCGCCCGCGTCGCGTTGGAGGACGTCGAGATCGGCGGACAGCGGATCCGGCGCGGCGAGGTGATCCTGCTCCTGCTCGGCGCGGCCCACCGCGACCCGGAGGAGTACGCCGATCCGGACCGCCTCGACCTGACCCGCTGGACCTCCGACGCCGCACCGCGCCACCTGGCGTTCGGACAGGGAATCCACTTCTGCCTGGGCGCGCCGCTGGCTCGGATGGAAGGCCGGCTCGCGCTGGGCCGGCTCTTCCAGCGGAAGGTCGCCCTGCTGCCCGGCACCCTGGAGTACCGCGACAACCTGATCCTCCGCGACCTGAAGAGCCTCACCGTCCGCGTGACCTGACTCGACCGCACGGGGCGAATGGACGCCGGCGCTGACCGGACGACCGCCACGGCCCGAAGACGAACCTGCCCGGCGGCTCAACAGGGTTGAGGCGCCGGGCGGGTTGGGAGCGGGCGTTGCTACTCGGGCTTGACCAGGGGGAACAGGATCGTTTCGCGGATGTTCTTGCCGGTGAAGGCCATGATCATCCGATCGATGCCGATGCCTACGCCGCCGGTGGGGGGCATGGCGTATTCGAGGGCGCGGAGGAAGTCCTCGTCGAGCTGCATCGCCTCGGGGTCACCGCCCGCGGCGAGGAGGGACTGTTCGGTCAGGCGGCGGCGTTGTTCGATCGGGTCGATGAGCTCGGAGTAGGCGGTGCCGAGTTCGGTGCCGAAGCCGATGAGGTCCCACTTCTCCGTGAGCAGCGGGTTGTCGCGGTGCTGGCGGGTGAGCGGGGAGGTCTCGAGCGGGTAGTCGCGGACGAACGTCGGCTGGATGAGACTGTGCTCGACGAGCTCCTCGAAGAGTTCCTGCACGAGCTTGCCCTGGCCCCACGCGCGGTCGTACGGGAGTTCGCGCAGGTCGAAGTGCTTGCGGACCTGGTCGATGGGCGTCTCGGTGGTGATCTCCTCACCGACCGCCTCGGAGACGGCGCCGTAGAGGGTGACCTGCGGCCATTCGGGGCCGCCCAGGTCGACCTCGTGGCCGTCGTGGACGACGACGGTCGTGCCGAGGGCGGCGACGACGGCGGCCTGGTACAGCTCACGGGTGAGGGTGGCCATCGTGTTGTAGTCGCCGTACGCCTCGTACGCCTCGAGCATCGTGAACTCGGGGTTGTGCGTGGAGTCCGCGCCCTCGTTGCGGAAGTTGCGGTTGATCTCGAAAACCTTCTCCATGCCGCCGACGACGAGGCGCTTGAGGTACAGCTCGATCGCGATGCGCAGGTAGAGGTCCATGTCGTACGCGTTGATGTGCGTGGCGAAGGGCCGTGCCGTGGCGCCGCCGTGGATCGGTTGCAGCATCGGCGTCTCGACCTCGAGGAAGTCGCGGCCGGTCAGGTAGTCGCGGATGCCCCGGACCGTGTCGCTGCGCAGCCGTGCCATGCGGCGGGCCTCGTCGTTGACGATGAGGTCGACGTAGCGGAGGCGTACGCGCTGCTCGGGGTCGGTGAGCCCGGCGTGCTTTTCGGGCAGCGGGCGCAGGCACTTGGACGTGAGCGCGTACCGGTCGGCCATCACGGACAGTTCGCCGCGCTTGGAGGTGATGACCTCGCCTTCGACGCCGACGTGGTCGCCGAGGTCGATGTCGCGCTTCCAGGACTCGAGGGCCTCCTCACCGACGTTGGCCAGGGACAACATCACCTGGATGTCACCGCTGCCGTCGCGGATCGTCGCGAAGCACAGCTTGCCGGTGTTGCGGGCCAGCATGACGCGTCCGGTGATGCCGACGCGCTGCCCGGTCGATGTGCCGGGCTCCAGGTCGGGGTGGTCCTCGCGGACCTGCGCGATGGTGGTCGTACGCGGGAAGCCGAGCGCGTACGGGTCCACACCGCTCTCGCGCAGCCGGTCGACCTTCTCCCGGCGGATCCGCATCTGCTCAGGAAGGTCCTCGTAAGCCTCAGTCACGGAACCGAAGGCTACCGACCGGGCGGGGTGCCTCGCGAACGCATTGGCGTGACGACCCGCTACGCTCTGCCGCCATGAGCGCGCCGCCCCCTTCCGGACCGCCCTCGCTTCCGCCGGAACCCTCGGACCCGCCGGTCCAGAGCGGACCCGGCCCCTATGGACATTACGACCACGAGGGTCACACGATGATGGTCTGGTTCGACAAGGTCGGCAACGCGCAGTGCCGGTTCACGACGATTCTGAGCTGGTAGCGGCTCAGGCCGTCCCGGACACCGCGATGTTGCGCTCGTAGACGAGCCGCAGCCCGATCAGGGTGAGCCAGGGCTCGTAGACGTCGATGCTCCGGGCCTCGTCGAGGACGAGCGGCGCGAGGCCGCCGGTCGCCACGACGGTGACCTCCTCGGGGTTGTCGGAGAGCTCCTCCGACATGCGCTCGACGACGCCGTCCACCTGGCCGGCGAACCCGAAGATGATTCCGGACTGCAGGGCCTCGACGGTGCTCTTGCCGATCACGTTGCGGGGCCGTACGAGCTCGACCTTGTGGAGCTGGGCGCCGCGCGCCGACAGGGCGTCGACCGAGATCTCGATGCCCGGGGCGATCGCGCCGCCGACGTACTCGCCCTTGGAGGAGACGGCGTCGAACGTCGTGGCGGTGCCGAAGTCGACGACGACCGCCGGGCCGCCGTAGATGTGGGTGGTGGCGAGCGCGTTGATGATGCGGTCGGAGCCGACCTCTTTGGGGTTGTCCATCCGCACCGGGACGCCCGTCTTGACGCCCGGCTCGACGATCACGGCGGAGACGTCGCCGTAGTAGCGGCGGCACATCTCACGCATCTCATGCAGGACGGACGGAACCGTGGAGCACAGCGCGATGCCGCTGATGTCGGTGTCCTGGAGCAGCGAGCTCTGCGTGACCAGACCCTGGAGGACCACCGCGATCTCGTCGGCGGTACGGCGCGAGTCCGTGTTGATCCGCCAGTGCTCGATCACGTCCTCGCCCTCGAACAGGCCGAGGACGGTGTGGGTGTTACCGACGTCGATCGTGAGCAGCATCAGGTCCCCGCTGTGAGAGGTCAAGGCCGATGTCCAGGGTGGGCGCCGAGTGTGTCAGCGCTCCCACGGCAAGGTAGTCCACACCGGTCTCGGCCACATCTCGGGCCCCGTCCAACGTGAGACCACCGCTGGCCTCGAGCTCGGCGCGGCCGGCCGTGAGGCGTACGGCCTCGGTGAGCCGGTCCGGCGCCATGTTGTCCAGCAGGATCGACCGTGCCCCCGCCTCGAGCGCCTCGCGTACCTGGTCAAGGGTGTCGCATTCGACCTGTACGTGCCGGCCGGGCGCCTGTACGGCGGTGAACGCCGCGGTGACCGAGCCGGCCGCCGCGACGTGGTTGTCCTTGATCAGCGCCGAGTCGGCGAGGGACATCCGGTGGTTGACCCCGCCGCCACAGCGGACGGCGTACTTCTGCAGGGACCGCAGGCCGGGGAGGGTCTTGCGGGTGTCGCGGACCTTCGCGTTCGTCCCGGCGACCGCGTCGACCCAGCTGCGGGTGAGGGAGGCGATCCCGGACAGGTGGGTGAGGAAGTTCAGGGCGGTACGTTCGGCGCGCAGCAGCGGGACCAGGGGACCCTCGACGGAGATCAGGACGTCGCCGGGCCGGACGCGCGTACCGTCCGCGACCCGGTACACGACCTCGATGGCCTTCCAGGGCCCGAGGTCGCCGACCGCCGCGAACACGGCCTCGGCGACGGGGACGCCGCCGGCCACGCCGGGACGGCGCGCGACCAGGTCACCGCTCGCCCACGCGTCCGCGTCGAAGATCGGCTCGCTGGTGACGTCTTCGGCGCCGTCCTCGGCGAGCGCGGCACGGACGATGACATCCACAGCCTGTGGATCGAGCCCGGCCTCGCGCAGGCGCGTCATCAGCTCGGCGTTCATGCGGATCTCCGATCGAAGGTGCTGGTCAGCGTTCCGTCGTCAAGCGAAGAGACGAGGTGGCCGCGCCAGTCCTCGTCGGTGTCCGGGTAGTCCTCGCGCCAGTGGCTGCCCCGCGTCTCCGTACGGCGGCGGGCCGCGTCGACGATCAGTGTCGCGACGCTGTGCAGGTTGGTGGCCTCCCACGCCTCGGTGCACGGCCGTTCCGTCGTACGGGACGTGAGCGCGTCGAGCGCCTCGGCGGCCCGGTCGAGGCCGGGCCCGTTGCGCAGGACACCGGCGTTGGCGCTCATGATCCGCTGGACCTCGGCGCGTACGCCGGGCTCCAGCAACATCGGCGCCGCGACGCCACCGACCGCCCCCACGTCACTGACCGTCCCCACCTCGCCGGCCCCCGCCAGGTCGCCGGGCAGCACATCCGCGATCCGGTGGGCGAAGACGAGCCCTTCCAGCAGGGAGTTGGAGGCGAGGCGGTTCGCGCCGTGCACGCCGGTGCAGGCGACCTCGCCGCAGGCGTACAGGCCCGGGACCGAGGTACGTCCGTACAGGTCGGTGCGTACGCCGCCGCTCGCGTAGTGCGCGGCCGGTACGACCGGGATGAGCTGGGTGACCGGGTCGACGCCGTGGTGTTCGCAGGCGGCGAGGATGGTCGGGAAGCGGTGCGCCCAGGTGCGCGGGCCGAGGTTGCGGCCGTCGAGGTACGCGCACGGCTCGCCGGTCTCACGCATCCTCTTCATGATCTGCTTGGCGACGACGTCGCGCGGCGCGAGGTCGGCCATCGGGTGGCTGCCGAGCATGAACCGCTCGCCCGACCCGTCGACGAGGAACGCGCCCTCGCCGCGTACGGCCTCGGAGATCAGCGGCTGGCGGCCCTTGGCGTCCGGGCCCAGCCACATCACCGTCGGGTGGAACTGCACGAACTCCAGGTCCGCCAGCGCGGCCCCGGCGCGCAGGGCGAGCGCGGCCCCGTCTCCGGTGGACACCTCCGGGTTGGTGGTCGCCTCGAACACCTGGCCGAGCCCGCCGGTCGCGAGGATCACCGCGCGGGCGCGTACGGCGCCGACGCCGTCGCGCTGGCCTTCCCCCATCACGTGCAGCGTCACGCCGGCGGCCCGGCCGTCCGTCACGATCAGGTCGATGACCAGGGCGTGTTCGATGATCTCGATGCCGGCGTCCTTGATCGCGGCCAGCAGCGCGCGGCTGACCTCGGCACCGGTGGCGTCGCCGCCGGCGTGCGCGATCCGGCGCCGGTGGTGGCCGCCCTCGCGGGTCAGCGCGATGGCGCCGTCGGCGCCCCGGTCGAAGTTCGCGCCGAGGGCGATCAGCCCGCGTACGGCCTCGGGGCCTTCGTCGGTGAGCGCACGCACGGCCTCGGTGTCGCAGATCCCGACGCCCGCGGTGAGGGTGTCGCGCAGGTGCTCCTCCGGCGAGTCCTCGGGGTGCAGCGCGGCGGCGATGCCGCCCTGCGCCCAGCGCGTGGACCCGTCGTCCAGGAGCGCCTTGGTCACGAGCAGGACCCGGCCGGCCGTACGGGCGCGGAGGGCCGCCACGAGACCGGCGATGCCGGAGCCGACCACAACGACGTCCACGTCGTGGGTCCAGCCGGGGGCGGCGGCGGTAAGACGCTGAGGGATCACGCGTCCTCCTCGGGAGGCGGTTTTCGTCAGTCTGACTATAACTGGCGTACCGATTGCCCGGTTCGTCCGGGGGTGTCGTGGCGAAACGCGAACGCCCCCGGGTGAACCTCACCGAGGGCGTTCGTCGCGACGGAGGTCAGCGGTCGTCGGAGACCTTGGCGTCGAGGACGACGTCGCCGCGTACGGTGTCGGCGCCCGGTACGGGTTCGGCCGGGTCGGAGCCCAGGCCGATGATCGCGTTGGCGCGGTCGACGTGCACGACGCTCGGCTCGAAGGAACGGGCCTCCTCGTCGCTCATCGCCGCGTAGCTCATGATGATCACCAGGTCGCCGGTCTGCACGAGGCGCGCGGCGGCACCGTTGATGCCGATCACGCCCGAGCCGCGCGGCCCGGCGATGAGGTAGGTCTCCAGGCGGGCGCCGTTGTCGATGTCGACGATGTGGACCTGCTCGCCGGGCAGCAGGTCGGCGGCGTCCATCAGATCCTCGTCGACCGTGATCGAGCCGACGTAGTGCAGGTCGGCCTGCGTGACGGTGGCGCGGTGGATCTTGGACTTGAACATCGTGCGCATCATCGGCGTGCCTCCGAGTCGGCCTTCGGCGCGAACACCGAGGTGAAGTACAGCGGGACGTTGTCGATCAGGTGGGTGGATCCGACGCGGCCGGCGACGGCGAGGACCGCCGGGCCGAGGTGGTCGTCGCGGACCTCGCGGAACGTCGTCGGGTCGACCAACGCGAGGTAGTCCACGGCGAGGGCGGGGTCGGCCGAGCCCGCCTCGTCCAGCACGGCACGCGCGGCCTCACGTACGCGGACCGGGCCCTCGGACACCACGCGCTCGCCGCGGCGCAGCGCGAGCGACAGGGACAGCGCGGTCACCCGCTCCGACGCGGACAGGTAGCGGTTGCGGCTCGACAGGGCGAGCCCGTCCTCCTCGCGTACGGTCGGCGCGCCCTCGACGTGGACGGGGATGTTCAGGTCCAGCACCATGCGGCGGATCATGGCGAGCTGCTGGGCGTCCTTCTCCCCGAAGACGGCGGCGTCCGGCTGGATCAGGTTGAACAGCTTCATGACGACGGTCAGCACGCCGTCGAAGTGGCCGGGGCGGCAGGCGCCCTCGACGCGCGCGCCCATCTCCCCGGACCAGATGCTGACGTGCGGGGCCTCGCCGCCGGGGTACATGGTCTCGACCGTCGGCGCGAACACCAGGCCGACGCCTTCGTCGGCGCACATCGCCAGGTCGTCGGGGAACGTACGCGGGTAACGGTCGAGGTCCTCGTCCGGCCCGAACTGCAGCGGATTGACGAAGATGCTCACCGCGAGTGTGTCGGCCATCTCGCGGGCCTGGCGCAGCAGCGAACGATGGCCCTCATGCAGGGCGCCCATGGTCGGGACGAGCGCGACGGTGCCGAGTGTCGGCCGGACCGCCGCGAGTTCTTCACGGGTGCGGGCGATGACGATCGTCACTGTTCGGTCCCTTCGTTAGGACGCTCGGCGAGCACGTCGAGCAGCCGCTCGGCGACGTCGGACTTGAGCAGTCCGGCGGCCAGCGCACGGTCGGCGGTGAGCCGGGCCAGCGCGACGTACGCGCCGCGCGCCTCGGGTGAGACGCGGCCCAGCTCCGCGACGTGGCCCGCCACGGTGCCGGCGTCGCCGCGGGCTACCGGTCCGGTCAGGCCCTTCACGCCGAGCCGCAGGGCGTTGTCGAGCGCGGCGCCGAGCAGCGGCCCGAGCATCCGGCCCGGGTCCTCGACGCCGACCCGGCCCAGCAGGTCCATCGACTCGACGACGAGCGTGACCAGGTGATTGGCGCCGCCCGCGAGGGCCGCGTGGTAAAGCGTGCGGCTCTCCTCGGGGATCCATACGGGCTCGCCGCCCATCTCGACGACGAGGGCCTCGCCGACCGGCCGCAGCGGCTCGGGCGCGGTGACCCCGAAGCTGATCCCGGCGAGGCGGTCCACGTCGTCGGGCCGCCCGGTGAAGGTCATGACCGGGTGCAGCGCCAGTGGAAGGGCGCCGGCGCGGGTGACCGGGTCCAGGACACCTGCGCCGTAACGGCCGCTGGTGTGCGCGATCAGCTTGCCCTGGACGCCGACCTCGGTGGCCACCAGACCGGTGACCAGCGACGGCAGGGCATCGTCGGGGACGCTGAGGAGGACGAGGTCGGCGGCTGCGACCACGTCCTGAACCGGGAGCAGCGGGACGCCGGGCAGGTGCTCGCGCGCGCGTTCGCGCGAGGCCTCGGACACGGCGGATACCGCGACCAGGCGGTGACCTGCGAGGCCGAGTGCGCGGCCGAGCGCGGAGCCGACCCGGCCCGCGCCCACCACTCCCACGGCAAGGCGCCCCGGGCGCTGGTGTGAGGCAGTCATACGTTCCAGTCCTTTGGGGGTACCGGACGGTGGGGCCACAGCCTACCCGGGGACCCGCCGTACGACCGCTCTGACCACCGGCTCCGGACTCCTGCGGGCCGGAGCCGGTGGCCGGCCTCATTCGGAGGCGATGGACTCCACGATGGACGCCCTGGCGGCCCGGCGGCCCGGCAGGACCGCGGCGAGCATCCCGGCCAGCGCGGCGACGAGGACGAAGGCGATCACCCGCAGCGCCGGGAAGCCCAGGACCGCGCCGTCGATCCCGGCGATCAGCGCCGCCCAGCCGCAGGCGGTGCCGACGACCACGCCGATCAGCGCGCCGATCACGGCCATGATGACCGCCTCGATCGACAGCATCCGGCGCAGGCCGCGCTTGGTCAGGCCGAGCGCCCGCAGCAGCGCCGACTCGCGGGTGCGCTCGACGACCGACAGCGTCAGGGTGTTGGCGATGCCGATCAGCGAGATGACGATCGCGAGCCCCAGAAGCGAGCCGACCAGCACGAGCAGTTGGTCGATCGCCTTGGTGATCTGGGCCTTCACGTCGGCGGCGCTGCCCACCTTGACCATCGGGTACGCCGCGGTCACGTCCTCGACGGCCTTGCGCGACGCGTCCGCCGACACACCCTTGCGGGCCACGATGTAGACCTTCGTGTCGTTCTTCACGCCGAAGGCGCGCCGGAAGTCGGCCTCGGTGATCGTGACGGGCGGCATCGGGGTGTCCCCGGTGAAGATCGCGGCGACCTTGAGCGGCAGGACGCCGGTGGCGGTCCGCAGGTCCAGCTGCCGGCCCACGCCGACGCCGAGGCTCTCCGCGCGGTCCTCCTCCAGCGCGATGGTGCCCGGCCGCAGGCCGTCGAGCGACCCGGCGACGAGGTCGGGGCGGATGGAGTGCCCGAGCGCGGCCTCGCTGATCGAGTCGACGTCGGTCTTGCGGTCACCGAGCCGCCCGGACGCCTCGCGTACCTCGGTGACCTCGGACAGCTCGAGCCTGGACCGCAGGTCGGCCGCCGCCTTGAGCGGGATCAGCCGGTCGCTGCCGTACTGGGTGGAGAGCTGGTAGTCGACCGGGAACTGCTCGGAGAGCTTGGCGTCCGTGGTGGCCTGCGCGGAGGCCAGCGCGACCGAGAACATCGTCATGAGCGTGACGCCCACGGTGAGCGCGATCGTGGTGATCGCGGCCCGCTTGGGGTTGCGGCGGGCGTTCTCCCTGGCGAGACGGCCGGGCACGCCCATGAGGCGCGCCGGCAGCCAGCCGACCACGCCGCTGAGCCAGCGTACGATCAGCGGGCTGAGCGCGATGATGCCGAGGAAGATCAGCGCCCCGCCGGCCAGCACCATGAGCAAGGGCACCTGCCCGGCCTTGGAGGCCAGCGCGAGCGCGCTCAGCCCGAGACCGCCGAGCCCGAGCACCGCGCCGATGATGACGCGCACCACGCTCGCCTTGCCGGTGACCGGCCCCTCCGTCTGGCGGCGCAGCGCGGCGATCGGCGGGACCCGCGTCGCGGTACGCGCGGGGAGCAGCGCGGACAGGAACGTCACGGCCATGCCCACGACGACGCCGAGGATGATCGGGGTCGGCGTCACGACCAGCGGGCCGAGCGAGACGTGGCCGGCGGAGGCGAAGAAGGCCGCGCCGCCCGCGCCCAGGCCGATGCCGACGAACACCCCGGCCACCGAGGCGACGAACCCGACGACCAGCGACTCGAGGAGGACGCTGCGGAACACCTGGGCCCGCGTGGCGCCGACGCAGCGCAGCAGCGCCATCTCGCGCATCCGCTGCGCGATCAGGATGTTGAAGGTGTTGTAGATGACCAGCCCGGCGACGAACAGGGCGACGAGGGCGAAGGCCAGGAAGAACAGGCCGATCTGCGCGGTGTCGACGCCGGAGCTCTTGGCGAGGCGGTCGGCCAGCTGCTTGCTGGTGAGCACCTCGGCCGACCCGCCCACGGACGAGGCGACGGCGTCGCGGAGCCGCGCGTCGGTCGTGCCGGGCGCGGCCTTCAGGTCGATCTCCACGAAGTCGGGGCGGCCGGTGATCTCGGCGGCGGTGGCGGGCGTGAAGCCGACGCCGCCGCGGAAGGCGATCTCCTGGTCGACGCCGAAGTCCATCAGGCCCGCGACGCGGAACGCCCGGGCCCGGCTCTGGCGGTCGAGCACCTTGACGGTGTCGCCGACCTTGAAGTGCGTACGGCGGGCGACCGTCGTGTCGAGCACGACCTCGTTCGCGGCGGCCGGCAGGTGGCCGCTCTTGAGCAGGTACCGCTGCAGCGGGCCGGACGCGATCCCCAGCCCGAGGGTCGGCGAGTCGCCGTAGGCCTTGCCGTTCTGGTCGATCAGCGGGGCGTCGCCGCGTACCTGACCCTGGGCGTCGCTGACGCCGGGCAGGCCGCGCAGACGGGCCAGCACGGACGTCGTCAGGCCGGTCTCCCCACCGGTCCCGTCCTCCTTCACCGGCGTGACGTCCTTGGGCAGGACCGCGACCGAGACCTTGTCGGCGGACGCGGTGAACTGCTGGTTGAACCCGGCCTCCATCGTGTCGGTGAGCACGAAGGTGCCCGCCACGAAGCCGACGCCGAGGGTGATGGCCAGCCCGGTCAGCAGTAGCCGGAGCAGGTGCGCGCGCAGGCCGGCCAGAGTCGTCCTCAGCACGTCAGGACTCCAGCTTCTTCAACGCGTCCAGCACGGTCTCGGGGGTCGGCTGGTGCATCTCGGCGGTGATCGCGCCGTCCCGCAGGAACACCACGCGGTCGGCGTACGACGCGGCGACCGGGTCGTGGGTGACCATGACGATGGTCTGGCCCAGCTCGCGGACCGAGGAGCGCAGGAAGCCGAGCACCTCGCTGCCGGACTTCGAGTCGAGGTTGCCGGTCGGCTCGTCCGCGAAGATCACCTCGGGGCGGTGGACCAGCGCGCGTGCGCAGGCCACCCGCTGCTGCTGGCCGCCGGACAGCTCGCTCGGCCGGTGCGACAGCCGGTCGCGCAGGCCGACGGCCTCGATGACGTGGTCCATCCACGCGCGGTCGGGCTTGCGGCCGGCCAGCTCCAGCGGGAGCAGGATGTTCTGCTCGGCGGTGAGCGTCGGCAGCAGGTTGAACGCCTGAAAGATGAAGCCGATCCGGTCGCGGCGCAGGTGGGTGAGCTGCTTGTCGGACAGCCGGGTGATCTCCACGTCGCCGATGCCGACGGCGCCCGCGTCGACGGTGTCGAGGCCCGCGAGGCAGTGCATGAGCGTGGACTTGCCGGAGCCGGACGGCCCCATGATCGCGGTGAAGGCCCCCTTGGCGAACTGCACGCTGACGCCGCGGAGGGCGTGCACGGCGGCGTCGCCGGAGCCGTACACCTTGGTCACCTCGGTGGCGACGACGGCGGGCGGGGCGTTGATGATGGTAGCGCTGGTCACGGGCCTGACTCCTCGAGATCTGGCGGAATGTCACCAAACCTAGAGACGGCGGACTCGCCTGCCATCAGCCCACCGGACAAGCTTTGATCGCCCTTCGCGATGACGCGTATCCGACCTGAGGAGTACGAAAGGCCCCCGCACGGTAGTCCGTACGGGGGCCTGCGCTCAGCGGTTCAGCGACCGCCGAAGACCTCAGTAGCCGCCGTGGCCCTCGCCCGTCGAGGCGCCACCGCGGCAGCCCGAACCGGCGATGCCGAGGATGCCCACGGAGTTTCCGCACGCGTCGACCGGAATGGAGATGGGGACGACGACCTGGTTGCCGGAGAGCACTCCGCCACGGCCGTTCGTGCCGGCGTTGGCGGGGGCGGCGAGCAGCATGACGCCGGACGCGGCGGCAGCCAGGACACCGGCGGCAGTGAGCTTCTTGAGCACGTGATTCCTCCCGTACGTGGAGCGTTCGCGGCCGCCCCGAAGAGCGGCCGACACGTACGGTAGTTATCCAGACGCGATCTGATCACGGTCGGCGAACGCCGGATCGCGTGATGCAATCGTTACTCAGTGTGATTGTTCTGCCCGCTTCTGATGAGCCCCGTCTCATATGCGAACACCACCGCCTGCACCCGATCGCGCAGGTCCAGCTTGCTCAGGACGCGCCCGACATGGGTCTTAACGGTCGCCTCGGAGACGAAGAGCTGTCCTGCGATCTCGTTGTTCGACAGGCCGCGCGCGACGAGCTGGAGAACCTCGCGCTCGCGCGCGGTGAGCGTGTCGAGCGCACCGGTCTCCGCCTCGCCCTGGTCGGGGATGTGCTGCACGAAACGGTCGATGAGGCGCCGCGTCGTGCTCGGCGCGACCACGGCGTCGCCCGACCGCACCGCCCGGATCGCCTCGATGAGCTGCTCCGGACCGGCGTCCTTGAGCAGGAACCCGGCCGCGCCCGCCTTCAGCGCGGAGAAGGCGTACTCGTCCAGGTCGAACGTCGTCAGGATGATCACTTTCGGCCCGTCGGGGGACGCGCAGATCCGCCGCGTCGCCTCGATGCCGTCCATCCGCGGCATGCGGACGTCCATCAGGACGACGTCGGCCGTGATGGAGCGCAGCACCTCGATGGCGCGCAGCCCGTCGCCGGCCTCCCCGGCCACGTCGATGTCCGGCTGGGCGTCGAGCACCATGCGGAAGCCCGCGCGTACCAGCTCTTGATCGTCGACGAGCAGCACCCGGATGCTCATGCCTTGACCTCTTCTTTCAGGGGGAGCCGTGCGACGACCTCGAAGCCGCCGCCCGTAGCGGGCTCGGCGCTGACCGAACCTCCGTAGACGGCGACGCGCTCGCGCATGCCGACCAGGCCGTGGCCGCGCCCGTCGTCGCGGGTGACGCCACGCCCGTCGTCACGGATCCGGATCTCGATCGCGTGATCACCGTAGTAGAGCCCGACGTGTGCGGAGGCGCCCGGCCCGGCGTGCTTGCGGGTGTTGGTCAGGGCCTCCTGCACGATCCGGTAGATGGTGAGCTGCATGCCCGCGGTCAGTTCGGCGGGCACGCCCTGGATCGTCAGGTCGACGCTCAGACCGGCCGACCGGATCTGCTCGAGCAGCTCGTTGATCTGATCGACGCCCGGCTGCGGCGCGAGGGTGGCGTCGCCGCCGTCGCGGAGCACGCCGAGCATGCGCCGCATCTCCATGAGCGCCTGCCGCCCCGTCGAGCCGATGGCCTCCATCGCGAGCTTGGCGCGTTTCGCGTCGGCCTCCACGGTGTACGCGGCGCCGTCGGCCTGCACCACCATCACGCTGATGCTGTGCGCGATGACGTCGTGCATCTCGCGCGCGATGCGGGCGCGCTCGGCGGCGGCCGCGACCTGCACCTGTGCGTCCCGCTCACGCTCGAGCCGCGTGGCGCGCTCCTCCAGGCTGCGGGTGTACTTGCGCCGTGTGTTGAGGTAGAGGCCGCAGAGCCAGATCGCGCAGATGAACACCGAGAACGGGATCATCGTCTTCCACGAGGCACGGCCCGGATCGTCGCGCCACTCGCTGAACACCGCCAGGCCCGCGCCCAGCTCGGCGACGAGACCGGCCGCGAACGCCCAGCGGAACGCGCACTCCGCGGCGACCGTGTACATCGCGATCATCACGGCCAGGTCGTAGGCGGCGAGGCCGATCCCGAAGGTCCACTGCGTGAACGCCACCAGCGCGACGATCATGAAGACGGCACGCGGCCACCGGCGGCGCCAGATGAGCGGCACGCAGGACGTCACGATCAGCAGCTCGTGCGTGGCCAGCGGAACCGTCGCGTGGTATCCGTCGCCGGTGTGGGCCACGTAGGTGGGCGTCGTCAGCTGCGCGATCGCGATGACCGGCAGCGTCCAGATGAGGTCGACGAACTGCGGATGCCGCCGCAACCACGCCGACAAACGGGCGAACATGGGGTCAGCGTACGTTCGGGGAGGTCAGTGCGCGTCGGTCGCAGGTCGGAAGCCGCGTACGACTCAGGGAGCACGCGATACGGTCGAGTGGTGAGTCAGGTCGGATGGCGGACGGCGATGCAGCGGGCGCTGTACGGACCGGGCGGTTTCTACGTTCGCGGTGAGCGGCCGGCCACCCATTTCCGCACGTCCGTCCACGCGTCGCACCGGTTCGCCCAGGCGCTGGCCCGCCTCGCCGTCGAGGTGGACGCCGCCCTCGGCCACCCGGAGCGCTTCGACATCGTCGACGTCGGTGCGGGTTCGGGCGAGCTGCTCACCGAGATCCTGCCCGCGACCGGCCTGGCCGACCGCGTACGCCCGGTCGCCGTGGAGGTCGCGCCGCGGCCCGACGGACTGCCGGACACGATCGAGTGGCGTGACACCCTGCCGGAGACGATCATCGGGCTCGTCATCGCGAACGAATGGCTCGACAACGTCCCGATCGACGTGGTGGAGCTGACCGTCGACGGCCCGCAGCTCCTGGTCGTGGACCCCGGCACCGGCGACGAGCTGCCGGGCCCGCCGCCAGGCCCCGAGGACGCCGCGTGGCTGGCGCGCTGGTGGCCGCTGCGCGAGCCCGGCGACCGCGCGGAGATCGGCCGGCCGCACTGCCTCGCGTGGGCCTCGGTCATCGAGCGGCTGCGCGGCGGGGCCGCGCTGGCCATCGACTACGCCCATGACCGCGACCGCCGCCCGGCGTACGGCACGCTGACCGGCTACCGCGACGGCCACTGCGTCGCCCCGGTGCCCGACGGCTCCTGCGACATCACCGCCCATGTCGCCCTCGACGCCTGCGCGGAGGCAGGTACCGCCGCCGGTGCCTCCGCGACGCTCATGACCACGCAGCGCGCCGCCCTGCGCGCACTCGGCCTCCGCGGCGCGCGACCGCCGCTGGAGCTGGCCCGCACCGACCCGCGCGCCTACATCCACGCGCTGCGCGCGGCCGGTGAGGACGCCGAGCTGATCGACGGGGAGGGCCTGGGCGGCTTCGGCTGGCTGGTCCAGACCGTCGGCATCGAGGTCCCCGCGGCCCTCTCCCCCTAGGCTGCGTCGAGCTGGGCGATCTCCTCCGTGGTGAGCTCCAGGTCGGGGGCCGCCGCCGAGTCGCGGATCGTCTCCGGCCGGCTCGAGCCGGGGATCGGGACGACGATGGGTGCCTTGGCGAGCATCCAGGCCAGGCAGACGCGCTGCGGGCTGACGCCGTGCGCCTGGGCGACCCGGTCGAAGGCGGCGTGGGCGCCGCCGAGGTCACCGGCCCTGGCGATCCCGCCCAGCGGGCTCCACGGCAGGAACGCGACGCCGAGCGCCTCGCACAGCCGCAGCTCCGGCTCGCTGCTGCGGAAGGCAGGCGAGAACTGGTTCTGCACCGAGACCAGCCGCCCGCCGAGGATCTCGTACGCCTCCCGGATCTGGCCGGGGTCCGCGTTGGAGATGCCGGCCATCTGGATCTTGCCCTCGTCCAGGAGGCCGCGGATCGCGCCGACGGAGTCGGCGTAGGGCACGGCCGGGTCCGGCCGGTGGAACTGGTAGAGCCCGATCGCTTCGACGCCGAGGCGCTTGATCGAATCCTCACAGGCCCGCTTGAGGTGGGCCGGCGAGCCGTCCTGCGTCCACGAGCCGTCGCCCGGGCGCAGGTGGCCGCCCTTGGTCGCGACGAGCACCTGTGAGGTGTCACCGCCGTACGTGGCCAGCGCCTTGGCGATGAGCGCCTCGTTGTGGCCTTCTTCTCCGGCGTTCAGGTGGTAGGCGTCCGCCGTGTCGATCAGGGTCACGCCCGCGTCCAGCGCCGCGTGGACGGTGGCGAGGGAACGGCTCTCGTCGGGGCGTCCTTCGATCGACATGGGCATCCCGCCCAGGCCGATCGCACCGACCTGGACGTCGCCGATCCGGCGAGTACGCATGAAACTGACCTCCGAGGTGTCGGGTGAGTAGTGACACGTACCCGACAAAACGCCTTTCGCACACGAAGCAGCGAGTTAGAGGACGACCTCGAGCGAGTGCAGGCCGCGCAGGACGAAGCCCGGCTTCCAGGCCGGCTCCGCGTGCAGTTTCAGGCTCGGCGCGCCGCGCAGGAGCGCGCCGAGCGACTCCGCGAGCTCGATGCGGGCCAGCGGGGCGCCGAGGCAGAAGTGGATACCGGCCCCGAAGCCGATGTGCGGGTTCGGGTCGCGTGCCAGGTCGAGGGTGTTCGGCCGGGCGAACACCTCCGGGTCGCGGTCGGCGGACGCGAACTGCAGCGCGACCTCGGCGCCGCGCGGGACGACCACCCCGGCGACCTCGGCGTCCGCCAGCACCCAGCGCTCGAACATCGGCGCCGGGGTGTCGTAGCGCAGCAGCTCCTCGACGGCGGTCGGGATGAGACCGTGGTCCGCGCGCAGCCGGGCCAGCTCGCCCGGGTTGCGGAAAAGCGCCCACCAGGAGTTGCCGGTGGCGTTGACGGTCGCCTCGTGGCCGGCGTTGAGCAGCAGCACGCAGGTGCCGACCAGCTCGTCCTCGCTCAGGCCCTCGACCCGGCCGAGCGCGCTGACCAGGTCCTCGCCCGGATCAGTGCGCCGGGCGCGCGCCAGCTCGCGCAGGTAGCCGGAGAACTCCACCGCCGCGCGCACCGCCGTGTGCTGCGTCTCCGGCGACGGGTCGAGCTCGTACATGCCGCAGATCCCGGCCGACCAGGGCCGCAGCAGCCCGCGGTCGCTCTCGGGGATGCCGAGCATCTCGGCGATCACGGTCACCGGCAGCGGCTCGGCGACGTCCGCGAGCAGGTCACCGCCGCCCTCGGCGACGAGCTTGGCCACGAGCCCCTCGGCGAGCGCGCGGATCCTGGCACGCAGGCCCTCGGCCATGCGCGGCGTGAACGCCTTGGACACGAGGCGGCGCAGCCGCGTGTGGTCCGGGGGCTCGACGTCGAGCATGCCGGCGCGGACGAGGTTCCAGAACGGCGCGAGGAAGTCCGGCTCCGGCTCCTGCCCGAAGTCCTCGTGCGTGGAGACGTGCAGGTAGGACCGGCCGAGCCGGCGGTCGCGCAGAAGCGCGTTGACGTCGGAGTAGCGGGAGATCACCCACTGCCCGGTCGGCTCGTGGAAGAAGACCGGCGCCTCGCGGCGCAGCACCTCGTACGCCGGGTAGGGATCGGCGACGAACTCCGGTGACCAGGGGTCGTACATCTCAGGTCGCCCATCGATCGGTACGCGCGTCGGTGGCACGCGCCCGGTGCGCGCGTGCGGCCGCCGACTCGACGATCGCCCGCGCCTCGGCGAGCTCACGGTTCTCCGCGGCCACCTGAACCGGGCCCGACGGCGCGTCGACGTGCACGGTGCCGAGGTTCAGCAGGCGCTGGAGCGGCCCGGCCGTCAGGCGTACGCTCTGCGCCCGCGCGTGCGCGATCACGTCGAGCCTCCGGCACACCCGGCCGCGCTGGGTGACGAACAGGGCGTCGTCGGTGCCGGCCGCGCCCTTGCCGAACGGGGCGCGCAGCCACGACCGCGGGGCCGGCAGCAGGCCGACCGCCTCGGCGTTCGTACCGGGGAAGACCAGGCCGACCAGCTGGAAGGCGACCTGGCGCGGCGCGACCGGTAGCAGCACGGACGACAGGGCCTGCCGCTCGCCGACGTAGCCGGCGACCGTGACGTCGACGCGCGCCCAGCCGTAGCCGCGCCAGAACAGCGGCTCGACCACGCGTACGGCCTGGACGCGTCCCGGCGGGACGGTCTGCATCCGGGTCTCCATCAGCCCGTAGCGCAGCCGCAGGCCATCCGGTGACAGCGCGGCGGTGAACTTCGTGTGCATGACCAGCGGCGCGACCACGCCACGCGCCAGGCCGAGCAGGATCGGCAGCGCGCCGGCCAGCACCGCGGGCTCGCCGAAGACCACGCCGAACGCCAGCAGCGCGACGAACAGCATCAGCGCGCCGATGACGGGGAGCTTCAGCAGCTGCGAGCCGAGCAGGGTGCCGAACCGCACGCGCCAGTACGGCTGCTCGGGGGCCTCGGGCGTGTGGCCGGGCAGCCCGGCGGCCCGCGCCAGCAGCTCGGCGCGGAGCTGTTCGGCCTGCGGACGGCCCAGGAAGCGAAACTTGGTCTCGGCCCGGTCGCCGCCCGCGAGTTCGAGGCGCACCTCGGCGAGCCCGAACATCCGGCCGATCAGCGGCCGTACGACGTCGACCGCCTGCATGTGGGACAGCGGCACCCGGCGGTTGCGGCGGCGCAGGATCCCGGTCTCGACCACGAGGTCGTCGCCGGCGATCCAGAACTTGAGCGACCACCAGGTCCAGAAGCCGGCGACCGCGGCGAGCACCCCGACCGGCAGCATGATCACCACGAAGCGCGCGACGGCGTGCGGGGTGAGGTTCAGCGCGACGCCGGTCGGCGTCTGCTCGATCAGCAGCGAGTAACCGCCGAGCACGAAGACGATGACCATGACGCCGAGCGCGTTGATCACGGCGGTGGCGCCGTGCAGGCGGTGCACGCCCTGGGAGAAGTGCACCGGCGGCCGGCGCGGCGGGCCGTACGGCACCGGCGGGTACGGCGGGCCGTACTGCGGTGGGCCGAAGTAGGGGCCCGGCGGGCGGTACCCGGGTGGGGGCGGCGGCCCGTAGCCCGGGTGGCCCGGTCCGTGGTTCACAGCCCGATCGACCTCGATTCGCCCTTCTGCGCGAGCCGATCCCGCAGGACCGCGGCGTCACGCGCCGGCAGGCCGGGGATGCGGGCGTCGGTGGCCGCCGAGGCGGTGTGCAGGCGTACGGTCGCCACGCCCAGCCACTGCTCGAGCAGGCCCGCCGTCACGTCCACGTACTGCATGCGTCCGTACGGTACGACGACGAGGTGCCGCACGAAGAATCCGTGGGTGACCAGGAGGTCGTCGGCGCGCTCGGCGAAACCCCAGGCCCGGTAGCCCAGCTCGGCCACGATCCAGCCCATCGCGCACGAGACGAAGATCACGGCGAGCCAGATCAGGCCGCCGGCCAGGCCCAGCATGCGCGAGAGCGCGAAGGCCCCGACGATGGTGACGGGCAGCGCCCACAGCAGCACCGCGATGCGGCGGTGCCAGGTGAGCCTCGGTGAGACCCGGGCCCACACCATGCCGGAGGGCGGGTCGAAGGCCTGCTCGGCACGGCCGCCGATGGGCACCGGCGACGGCACCTGCGGGCCCATCGGTGCGGGTGGCGGAGGCAGCGGGACACGCTGCGGCACCGCGGGAGCCACGGGTGCGCCGTGCGGCAGGATGCTCGGGCTGCCCTGGGGCATTCCCGGCCCGGCGCCGTGGTCGTGTTGAGGTTCGCCAGCGTTCATCGCGACAAGTCAACCCCAACAGGGTGACCTTCCGCGAGACCCCCGTGGCACGATGGTCGGTGTGAGTATCAAGGCGGACATTCTGTGAGCACCGAGCGGATCGTGGGCGTAGGGGCCGGGGTCAAGGACCTCGCCACGGAGGACATGACGCTCAATATCGGGCCACAACACCCGTCGACGCACGGCGTGTTGCGCCTGCGGCTCACCCTCGACGGCGAGCGCATCTCCGCCGCCGAGCCGATCATCGGGTACATGCACCGCGGTGCGGAGAAGCTCTTCGAGGTCCGCGACTACCGGCAGATCATCGTGCTGGCCAACCGCCACGACTGGCTGTCGGCGTTCGCGAGCGAGCTCGGCGTCGTCCTCGCCGTCGAGCGCATGCTCGGCATGGAGGTACCGGTACGCGCCGTGTGGGCGCGCACCCTGCTGGCCGAGCTGAACCGCGTGCTCAACCACCTGATGTTCCTCGGCTCCTACCCGCTCGAGATCGGCGCGATCACCCCGATCTTCTACTCCTTCCGCGAGCGCGAGCAGCTCCAGCGGGTCATGGAGGAGATCTCCGGCGGCCGGATGCACTACATGTTCAACCGGGTGGGCGGCCTCAAGGAGGACCTGCCCGCCGGCTGGCTCGGCCGCGTGACCGAAGCGATCACCGCCGTACGCAAGGGCGTCGGCGACCTCGACCGGCTGATCAGCGGCAACGAGATCTTCCGCGCCCGTACCCGCGGCGTGGGCGTCCTGACCCGCGAGCAGATCGAGCAGTACGGCGTGTCCGGGCCGATCGCCCGCGCCGCCGGCGTCGACTTCGACCTGCGCCGCGACGAGCCGTACCTCGCGTACGGCGAGCTGTCCGACGTCCTGCGCGTCGTGACACGCACCGAGGGCGACTGCCTGGCCCGGTTCGAGTGCCTGCTCGACCAGGTGCACGTGTCCCTGGACCTCGCAGACGCCTGCGTGGCGCGCCTGGCCGAGCTGCCCCCCGGCCCGATCAACACCCGGCTGCCGAAGGTCCTCAAGGTGCCCGAGGGTCACACGTACGCCTGGACCGAGAACCCTCTCGGCATCAACGGCTACTACCTCGTCTCGCGCGGCGAGAAGACGCCGTGGCGGCTGAAGCTCCGCTCCGCGTCGTTCAACAACATCCAGGTGCTCACCGAGATGCTGCCCGGGCAGCTCGTCGCCGACATGATCGCCATCCTCGGCTCGATGTTCTTCGTCGTCGGCGACATCGACAAATAGCGCCTCAACGCGCGTGATCGGCCACCTGGCTCGTGGGGTCATCGGCGGGGAGCACGCGTGCGACCTCAACGCAGTTGCTGCCGTCGCCCGAACTGCGCCTGCTCTTGCGCCAGGCCGCGCCGGACAGGTCGACGCCTTCCCTACCAGCCATGACACGACTCCTTTCGCCCGTCATCCGAGCTGCCCTCGGATCGTGTTCATGAAGCGGACGGACTCGTCCGGTCCCAGGGCGTTCGCCCGCAGATGGTCGAACCTCAGCGTATAACGGCGGAGCTGCTCGGGTTCCTCCAGATACATGCCCCCTGCGGCAGTCTCCAGGAAGACGACCGGCGCGTCATCGGGGTCCGGGAACTCCAGGATCACGAAGGCTCCGCTCATTCCCGGATGAGCGCCCGCCGACGTCTGGATCACCTGAAGGGTGATGTTCGGCCGCTCGCCGAGCTCGGCAAGCCGATCGATCTGCTCCCGCATGGTCACGTCACCACCGACCGGGCGGCGGAGCGCGGCTTCCTCGATCACCGTCCAGAACTGCGGGGGCCGCGCGCGATCGAGCAACTCCTGGCGCTTCATCCGCGCCTCGATCCGGCGGTCGATCTCACTGACTGCCCGCTCCGGCTCGGTGACCAGCGCCGCACGGGTGACGGCATGGGCGTACGCCTCGGTCTGGAGCAGCCCGGGAACGAACATCGACTCGAAACTGTGCATCACGGACGCCTCCGCCTCCAACCCGACGATGTGCGAGCCGCGCAACACGTCGTCGTAGGCGGTCCACCAGCCGCGCTGCCGGGCCTGCGCGGCGAGCTGGATCAGTGCTTCCCGCTGACCCTCGTCCTTCACTCCGTACACATCGAGCATGTCGCGGACGTCACGAGGGCTCGGCGCGGCATAGCGGGGATCCTCAATCCGGCTGATCTTCGACTTCGACCAGCGCCCGCCCTCCTTCCGCAGCTCGTCGGCCACCTGCTCGGCGGTCATTCCGGCGGCGTCCCGGAGTTGCACCAGCATCCTCGCGAGCCTGCGCCCCCTCAGTGTCGAGCTGTAGTTGCCACCACTGACGACCAATGATCCCTCCTAAATTGGGATTCCTGTAATGGGAGTTGCATATGGAGAATACAACGACGATGATGGCGTAAGCATCCCACCGATCCGGCCGCCGTGCGGCCGATTTCGACGACCGAGAGTGATGAAGTGATGACAAACCTGAACTCGACCGCACCGATCCTGACCGACCAGGCGGAAGCCATGCTCGACACCGCCCAGGCGACCGCCCGGGAGTTCGACATGTCCACGGTCCCCGACATGAATGAGGTCGAGATGGCCACCGCGATCGGTCAGCTCACCGCCACGCTCAACCTGCTCATCGCCGCCCTCCGCACTCACCGGCCGACGACCGTCTGAACCGGGCAAGCGCTCCGCCGCCGACGTACTCCCTCACCGCCGGGAGGCGGGACGCTCGTCGTTCTTGTCCTCCGGGCCCTTCGGGACCCGGCGAGAGAACTCCAGGAACGTCGCGCAGCCGATGAGGGCGGTGCCGCCGCTGACGTAGAAGTCGTGTCTCGGGGTGGGCTTGTCCAGCGACGAGGCGAGGTCGTCTCGCGCGGCGAGAAGACGCCGTGGCGGCTGAAGCTCCGCTCCGCGTCGTTCAACAACATCCAGGTGCTCACCGAGATGCTGCCCGGCCAGCTCGTCGCCGACATGATCGCCATCCTCGGCTCGATGTTCTTCGTCGTCAGCGACATCGACAAGTAGGGGCCTGTCGGACACGCCCCTACGGGGCGCCCGGAGCGATCAGGCCCGACTCGTACGCGGCGATGACGGCCTGCATGCGGTCGCGCAGCCCGAGCTTGGCGAGCACGTTGCTGACGTGGGTCTTCACCGTGTGCTCGCTGATCACCATGGCCGTGGCGATCTCCACGTTGGACAGGCCGCGGCCCAGGAGCCGCAGGGTCTCCCGCTCGCGCGCGGTGAGGACGTCCAGGCCGGTCGCGGGCGACGAGCGCGGGCGGCGCGCGGTCAGGTCCGAGATCAGCCGCCGGGTGACGGTCGGGGCAAGGAGCGACTCCCCGGCCGCCACGACGCGTACCGCGTGAACGAGGTCGTCGCGGCGCACGTCCTTCAGCAGGAACCCGCTCGCCCCGCCGTACAGGGCGTCGTAGACGTAGTCGTCCTGGTCGAAGGTGGTCAGCATGAGCGCCCGGCAGGGCGTACTCGCGCAGATCACGCGGGCGGCCTCGATGCCGTCCATGTTCGGCATCCGGACGTCGAGCAGGACGACGTCCGGCGCCAGCTCGCGTACGGCCGCGACGGCCTGGTGCCCGTCGGCCGCCTCGGCGACGACCTCGAGGTCGGGCTGGGCGTCCAGGATCATGGCGAATCCGCTGCGGACCAGCTCCTGGTCGTCCGCGACGACGACGCGGACGGTCATGACCGCACCGCCGCGCGCGCGTACGGCAGGGTCGCGGTGACCCGGTAGCCGCCTGGCCCCGGACCGGCCTCGGCGGTCCCGCCGCACGCCGCGGCGCGCTCGTGGATCCCGATCAGCCCGTGCCCCTGGCCGGGTACCCGCCCCGGCGTCCCGTCGTCCCGTACCGTGATCACCAGTGCGGTCTCCGTCCACTCCAGCCGTACGGTCGCGTGCTCCGCTCCGGCGTGCTTCACGGTGTTGGTCAGCGCCTCCTGCGTGATCCGGTACGCGGCCAGCTCGGCGTCGGCGGGCAGCGGGCGCGGCTCTCCGGACGTCTCGAGGCCGACGCGCAGGCCGGCGGCGCCGGCGACCTGCTCGACCAGGACCGACAGGGCCGCCAGCGTGGGCTGCGGCGTACGCGTCCCGGCGTCCGTCCCCTCGCCCAGCACGCCGAGCATCCCCCGGAGCTGGACCATCGCGTCACGGCCCGCCCCGGCGATCGCGTCGAAGGCCTTCGCGGCCCGTTCCGGGTCGGTACGTACGACGACCGGCCCCGCCTCGGCCTGCACGACCATGAGGCTGACCGCGTGGGCGAGGATGTCGTGCATGTCGCGCGCGATCCGGGCCCGCTCGGCGGTCACCGCGCGCGCCGCCTCCAGCTCGCGCTCGCGTTCGAGCTCGCCCGCCCGGTGCGCGAGCTCCCGCAGGCGCGCCTCACGCCGCTTCGCCAGAATGCCCAGGATGTACGCGCCGGTCGTGGTGAGCAGCCCGATCACGGTGGTCGTCTCGCTACGGGCCGTCGCGACGGCGGTCACGACCGCCACCGACATCACCACCGCCTGCTGCCAGCGCGCGCCTCCCCAGGCGATCGAGTAGACCGCGACCAGGAACCCCCACGCGATCGGCTCGCTCGCCGCGCGGGGCACCGTGTTGTAGGCGACGAGCGCGGCGAAGATGACCAGGAAGCACAGGACCGGGAACCGCCTCCGCCAGACGAGCGGCAGGCCCGAGCCCGCGATGAAGAGCCACGCCCACGGCGAGAACGGCCCAGGCTGGTCGGCCCGCGTGATCACGAACGGCGTGTAGACGATCGCCAGCACGACCAGGGCGACCACGCCGTCGGCGACGTACGGGTCGAGGCGGTTCCACGTTGGGCTGCGCACCCCCCGAGTATCCGCCGGTACGGTGCGCCGGCGCCTCGCCGGCGCGGCCGATCCGGTACGGCCGCGCCTCCTCCGCCCGGCCGAGCCCGACGCCCCTGTCTCGGTCGTACGGGTGAGGCCGAAGATCGGTGGCCGCGGCGATCCGCCGGACGGGCCACCGGCCACAGGCTGTGGACCATGAGAAGACACCTGACCATCGCCGGGGCGGTCGTCGCCGCCCTGGCGACCGCGAGCACCGGCACCGCCTCGGCGAACGCCCCCGCCGCGAGCAGCCCCCCGGCGGGCACCCGCGTCGCGAGCACCGCCCCCGCGAGCGGGGCCGCGCTGCCGCCGCTGGACCCGGCCGCGATGGCGGCGGCCATCTCCGGACTGCCGAACGCCACCGTGACCGGCGCGCTGGCCGCCGTGAGCGGGCCGGCCGGGCGGTGGAGCGGCACGTCCGGGGTCGGCGACGTGGCCACCGGGCGGCCGGTACCCGCCGACGGCCGGTTCCGCGCCGGCAGCATCTCCAAGGTGTTCACCGCGGTCGTCGTCCTGCAGCTCGCCGCCGAGCACCGGATCGACCTCGGGCGGCCGGTCCAGCACTACCTGCCGGGGCTGCTGCCCGCGTCCTACCCCGCGATCACGGTCCGGCAGCTCCTCGACCACACCAGCGGCCTGCCCGGCGGCGGCCTCGGATCCGGCGACGCCCAGTGGTTCCTCGACCACCGGCTCGAGAGCTGGACACCGCGGCAGATCGTCGCGGACGCCGTCACCCACCCCATGAGCTTCGCGCCCGGCACCGAACAGCAGTACAACGGCACGAACTACTTCGTCGCCGGCCTGCTCGTCGAACGCGTCACCGGCCACACGTACGCCCACGAGGTCGCGCGGCGGATCATCGAGCCGCTGCGGCTCCGCGACACGTACGTCCTCGACCGCCATGACCCGCGCCTGCCCGGCCCGCACGCCCACGGCTACGTCGCGATCACCGAGGACGGCGCGACCACGCTGCACGACGTCTCCGAGCAGAGCCCCTGGCCGTGGGCCGAGGGCGGCATCATCTCCAGCGCCGCCGACCTGACGCGGCTCATCAACGCGATCCTCCAGGGCCGCGTCGTGCCCGCCGGCGAGCTGGACGAGATGTTCACCGTCCCGAAGGTCAGGTACCTCGGCACGAACAACTGCGTCATCGGCCCCGACGCCGGCCAGGCCTGCTTCAGCGCCGGCCTGATGCGGACCACGCTGCCCAACGGCGTCACCGTCTGGGGCAAGACCGGCTCGCGCCCCGGCTACACGAGCGGGATGTTCGCCACCCGCGACCGGCGCCGCGTGCTCGTCTACTCGCTCAACCCGACGGGCGACAAGGACGGCTCGGAGATGCCGTACGTGATGAAGATCGCCGCCGCGGCCTTCGACCCGGACCTCGCCGCGGGCTGACACGGGAAGGGCCCCTCGTCAATCGACGAGAGGCCCTTTCCCGACGCGTTCACCGCCGGGAGGCGGGACGCTCGTCGCTCTTGTCCTCCGGGCCCTTCGGAACCCGGCAGCAGAACTCCAGGAACACCGCCGCGCCGATGAGGAGCGCGGCGGCGAGAACGGTGCCGCCGCTGACGAAGAAGTCGTGCCTCGGGGTGGGCTTGTCCAGGGACGAGGCGAGGTAGATCGCGAGGCCGGCGAAGACGCCCGCGAGCACCGCCGCGGCATGCGAACTGGCCTTGGCCAGCGCCGCCAGCCGGGCGGCGACGAGCGGCTCCATCGGCTTGGTGTTCGGCTTGCGCTGGATGCGGGCACGGGTGACCAGGGCGGTGTACAGCTCACCGAGCCCGAGCAGCAGCAGGGACGGCACCATCGTCCACGGCAGCGGCGGCAGCGAGGTGTAGAGGAGCCGCACCACCGCCCACGTGACGGCGGCCACCGCGATCAGGATGATCGCGATGACCGGGACACGGGTCGGTTTCACGCGGGGGGCTGGAGCTCGAGGTCGTCACGGCGACGCAGCCCCTGGTCGGCCACCGAGGGCAGCAGGTCCGAGAGCGGCCCCCACCCGGGTAGGGAGGCCTCGGGGTCGACGTCGCACCACGGCACCAGCACGAACGCGCGCTCGTGTGCGCGCGGGTGCGGCAGCAGCAGCGTCGGGTCCTCGGAGGTCACGTCGCCCATCACGACGATGTCGATGTCGAGGGTGCGCGGTCCCCAGCGGACGCGGCGCTCACGGGCCATCGCGTCCTCGATGTTCAGGACGCGTTCGAGCAGCGACTCGGGCGCGACCCGGCTGTTGGCCACGATGACGACGTTGAGGAAGTCGCCCTGCTCGGGGCCGCCGACCGGCGCGGTCTCGTACACGGGTGAGATCGCGACGAAGTCCAGGCCAGGCGCGTCGAACAGCGCGTCGATCGCTCCTTGCAGGTTGTCGAGGCGGTCGCCGAGGTTGCTGCCGAGGGACAGCACGGTCCGGCGTTTTGCCGATGATGTCGTCATGGGCGGCTCCGGTGAATCGTCACGGCCACGTCGGTGAACGGATGGGGCACCGGCGCGCTCGGTTTATGCACGGTGACCGCGGCCTTCTCGACCGGCGACGGCTCGAGACAGACCGCCGCCAGCCGTTCGGCCAGCGTCTCGATGAGGTTGAGGGGCTCCCCCTCGACGACGGCCACCAGCCGGTCGGCCAGCGCTCCGTAGTCCACCGTACGCAATAGATCGTCCCCTTCGGCGGCGGGCTTCAGGTCGAGCGTGAGGACCACGTCGACGATGAACTCCTGCCCGAGCTCGCGTTCTGCCGGCAGGCACCCGTGCCGTCCGCGCGCCCGCAGGCCGCGCAGCTCGATGCGATCGTCACTCATTGTTCGTCGTCCTCGTCCTGGCTGTTCAACACCGGCGATCCGTGGTGCAGCCACATCCGCCAGCCTCCGTCGGTACGAAGGAACGCGTTGGTGGTCACCACGCTTCCCCCCGAGGTGAACGCGCTCGCGGTCTCCTCGGTGGCGGTGATGATGTTCTCCGAGCAGGTGATGACGGCCTGGTCTCCCGAGACGCGGGTCTGGGTGTCGGTGAGGACGAACTGGATGTAGGGAGTGTTCGCCATGATCAACGCCCAGGAGCGCAGAACCGTGCCACGCCCGCGCAGCAACGGCCAGCCAGGGTGCACGCAGACCACGTCTTCGGCGTGGACGCCGTCGGCCCAGACGCTGCCCATGCGATCCAGGTCGGCGGACTCGAACGCCGCGTAGAACTCGGCGTTGACCGTCTCCACGGCGCTGACGTCGGCCTCGGTCACGGAGCCTCCTTCGTCCGCCACGCTCACAGCGCGGCGCCCCAGGCCGCGGCGGTGCGCACGGCGTCGGCGTTCGGGCGTACGCGGTGGACGCGTACGCACCAGGCGCCGGCGGCGGCCGCCAGCGTAGTGATCGCCACGGTGGCGTCGTCGGACTCGGCGAACGGGCGCGGTGTGCCGTCGGGTGCGGCGAGCAGCCGGCCGAGGAAGCGCTTGCGCGACGCGGCGACCAGCACCGGGTGGCCGAGCGCGGTCAGCGCCGGGAGATGGGCGAGCAGGCTCCAGTTGTGGTTGTCCTCCGGCCGCTTCGCGAAGCCGAGGCCGGGATCCACGATGAGCAGGGACGGGTCGACGCCGTCCTCGACGATGGCGTCGATGCGGGCCCGCAGCTCGTCGGTGACCTCGCGTACGACGTCCTGGTAGACGGCGCGGGTGTGCATGTCGTGACTATGCCCACGCCAGTGCATGACGACGTACGGCACGTTGGCCTTGGCCACCAGCCGGGCCATCGCCGGGTCGGCGAGGCCGCCGCTGACGTCGTTGACGAGGCGTGCGCCGGCCGCGACCGCGAGCCCGGCCACCTCGGCGCGCATCGTGTCCACGCTGACCGGCACGCCCTCTTCGGCGAGCGCCTTGATCACCGGGATGACGCGGCGTACCTCCTCGTGCGGTGAGACCCGCTGCGCTCCGGGGCGGGTGGACTCACCGCCCACGTCGACGATGTCGGCGCCCTCGGCGACGAGGGCCAGCCCATGCCGGATCGCCGCGTCGTGGTCGAACCAGGTCCCGCCGTCGGAGAACGAGTCAGGAGTGACGTTGACGACGCCCATGACGAGACAACGCCCGGGAGCGGGGATGCCGGCGATGCTCATGGTCATACCGGTCAGCCTATGGTGTCGGCGCGTGACCGCGCCCGTCGGGAGCGGCCCGATCAGGGCGCCGGCAGTACGCGCTTCGGCGGGCGTTTGAGGCCGGGAACCCTCAGCCGTGGCCAGACGATGAACGCCTCGGCCTCCAGGGCCGCCAGCGCGATGCGCGGGGTGTCGTTGAGGCTCGGGTAGACGCAGAACCTCGGCTGCCAGACCGGCTGGAACTTGGCGTTGAACTTGTACAGCGACTCGATCTGGAACCAGCGGGACAGGAACACGAGCAGCCCGCGCCAGGCCTTCAGGACCGGGCCCGCGCCGATCCGCTCGCCGCGGGCCAGCGCCGCGCGGAAGACCGCGAAGTTGAGCGAGATCCGCTTGACGCTCAGGTCGGACGCCGCCTTGATCGCCTCGACGATGAGGAAGTCGTTCAGGCCGGGCTGGGCGGACCGGTCGCGCCGCATGAGGTCGAGGGAGAGCCCGTCGGCGCCCCAGGGCACGAAGTGCAGGATCGCGTGCAGTTCGCCGTCCTTGGTGGCGGTGGCGAGCACGCAGTCCTCGTCGCCGGGCTCGCCGACCCGGCCGAGCGCCATCGAGAAGCCGCGCTCGTGGTCGGTGCCGCGCCAGGCGCCGGCCCGGTCCCACAGGGCCTTGAGCTCCTCGGCCGTGTAGTCCTTCTCACGCCGGACCTCGGCGACGTAGCCCTGCCGCGCCACCCGGTTGACCATCTGCCGGACGTTGCGCATCGTACGGCCGTCGAGGGAGAACTCCGCGGCGTCGATGATCGCCTCGTCGCCGAGCTCGAGGGCGGACAGCCCGGTGTCGCGGCACCAGACCTCCGCGGCGAGCTCGCTGCAGCCCATCACGGCGGGCGCCCAGGCGTGGCGGGCGGCCTCCTCCAGGAATGCCTGGATCGCGCCGGGCCACGCCTCCGGATCACCGATCGGATCGCCTCCGGCCAGCATCACCCCAGAAACCACGCGGAACGTGATGCAGGCCTTGCCGGTGGGCGACCAGATGACGCTCTTGTCGCGGCGCAGCGAGAAGTAGCCGAGCGAGTCGCGCGCGCCCTGGCTGTCCAGCAGGTCGCGGATCCGCTCCTCGTCCTCGGCGGACAGCGACGGCGCGGGCTCGGCGGGTCGCAGGAAGAGGAAGGCCGTGGTCAGGCCGGTGAACAGCCCCAGCGTGCCCAGGATCAGGCTGAACAGGTCGTTCTTGCGGTCGGAGTCGAAGGTCACCGGCCCGCTGGCGCCGAACATCCCCTCGACGACGTGCCGCAGCCGGTCGGCGAGGGAGTAGTCGTGCGGGAGCCCCTGGGAGTTGAGCGCGATGAACAGCAGTCCGATCAGCACGCTCACGGCGGCGAGGAACGACCCGACCCACAGCGCGCGCCATCGAGTCCGCGGATCGCCGGTGGCGTAGAACTCCGCGCGGTAGATGACCAGCACGGTGAGCATGACGGCCGCGACGATCGCCGCCAGCGCGAAGTCCTTCACGGCGTGCGACACGATCGTGAAGGCCAGCAGGCACACGACCGCGCGCCACGCGCGGCGCTTGCGCCGTCTCAGCCCGTGCGACAGCAGGAGCAGCAGCAGGCCGGCGACGAGCGTCGCGGTCCTGGCCGCGTTGTTCACCGATCCGGGCACGAACTCGTCGATGGCCACCATGCGCCGATGCCACTCCGGCAGCAGCGCGCCGACGACGTCGTGCAGCCCTACGAGGAAGGTGAGCCAGCCCGCGAGCGCCGGCACCCAGCGACGGCGGCTGCGACGGTCGAACTCCGTCCGGCGCTCGTCGGACTCGGAACGGCCGGACGTCTCCTGTCTCGTCTCCACGATCACGGCCCCACAGCGTAGTCAGTGTGGGTAGCGCGGGAACCCGCCATGCCACCCCACGTACGTGCCATCACACCGTCGGCCGGCGAGGGGCCCGCTCCCTCTGCCAACGTAACACCGGGCGATGCGTCCCTCAGCGCCCGAGAATGAGGCTCATCGCCTCGGCGCGAGTGCTCGGGCACTCGCGGAAGTCACCGCGCACCGCGGAGGTGACGGTCTTCGCGCCGGGCTTGCGCACGCCGCGCATGGTCATGCACAGGTGCTCCGCCTCGACGACGACGATCACGCCGCGCGGCTCGAGCACGTCCATGAGGGCGTCGGCGACCTGCGAGGTCATCCGCTCCTGCACCTGCGGTCGGCGCGCGTACACGTCGACCAGGCGGGCCAGCTTGGACAGCCCGGTGATCTGGCCGCGGACGTTGGGGGTGTAGCCGACGTGGGCCACACCGTGGAAGGGGACCAGATGGTGCTCGCAGAGGCTGTAGACCTCGATGTCCTTGACGATCACCATCTCGTCGTGGTCGGCGTCGAAGACGGTGTTCAGCACGTCCTCGGGTCGCTGGCGGAGGCCTGCGAGCTGCTCGGCGTACGCGCGGGCGACCCGCGAGGGGGTGTCCACGAGACCATCGCGGTCGGGGTCCTCCCCGACCGCGATGAGGATCTCACGGACCGCCTTCTCGATCCTTGCGTGATCGATCGGCGGTCCGTGCAGATCAGATGTCTCCGTCACGCGTGACCTTCGTGGTCGTCCTGCTCTTCCTGGTCGGCCGGGCGGGCCGTACCGCTGCCGTTGCCCTGCGCCAGGCCATCGACGTCCTTCGGCCCCATGAGCGCGAGCTCCTTGGGCGTCAGCACCGGCGGCCGGTCCGACGGAAGCCGCTTGCCGTAGCCGCTGTAGGACGGCGCGGCAGGCCGCTTCTCGATCGGGGCGAAGATCTCGATCACCTGGTTCTTGGACAAGGTCTCCTTGTCCATGAGGTGGAGCACGAGGTCGTCCAGGACGTCGCGGTACTCGACGAGGATCTCCCACGCGATGTCGTGGGCGGCCTCGATCAGGCGCCGGACCTCGTCGTCGATCGCGGACGCGATCTCCTCGGAGTAGTCCCGACTGTGCGACATGTCACGGCCAAGGAACGGCTCACCGTTGCCCTCGCCGAACTTGCGGGCGCCGAGGCGCTCGCTCATGCCGTACTCGGTGATCATCTTGCGGGCGATCGACGTGGCCTTCTCGATGTCGTTGGCCGCGCCGGTCGTCGGCTCGTGGAAGACGAGCTCCTCGGCGGTACGGCCGCCCAGGAGCATCGCGAGCTGGTCCAGCATCTCGGACCGGCTCGCGAGGAACTTGTCCTCCATCGGCAGCGTCATCGTGTAGCCCAGCGCCTGGCCACGGGACAAGATCGTGATCTTGTGCACCGGGTCGGCGTTCGGCAACGCGTGCGCCACGAGCGCGTGACCACCCTCGTGGTAGGCGATGGTCTTCTTCTCCCGGTCGGACATGACCCGGCTCTTGCGCTCGGGCCCGGCCATGACCCGGTCGATGGACTCCTCGAGAGTGTCCATGTCGATCTGCTTGCGGTCCATACGGGCGGTCAGCAGCGCGGCCTCGTTGATCACGTTCGCGAGGTCGGCACCGGTGAAGCCCGGCGTACGCCGCGCGATCGTGTCCAGCTCGACGTCGGGCGCGAACGGCTTGCCGCGCCCGTGGACGCGCAGGATGCCCTTGCGGCCCTCGAGGTCGGGACGGTCGATGACGATCTGCCGGTCGAATCGGCCCGGACGCAGCAGCGCCGGGTCGAGGATGTCGGGCCGGTTGGTCGCCGCGATCAGGATCACGCCGCCCTTGACGTCGAACCCGTCCATCTCGACGAGCAGCTGGTTGAGCGTCTGCTCCCGCTCGTCGTGACCGCCGCCGAGCCCGGCACCACGGTGCCGGCCGACCGCGTCGATCTCATCGACGAAGATGATCGACGGGGCGTTGGCCTTGGCCTGCTCGAACAGGTCGCGCACCCGGGAGGCGCCGACACCGACGAACATCTCGACGAAGTCCGAACCGGAGATCGAGTAGAAGGGCACGCCCGCCTCGCCGGCCACGGCGCGCGCGAGAAGCGTCTTGCCGGTACCCGGAGAGCCGTACAGCAGCACGCCCTTGGGGATCTTGGCCCCGATGGCCTGGAACTTGGCCGGGTTCTGCAGGAACTCCTTGATCTCCTGCAGCTCCTCGATGGCCTCGTCCGCACCGGCGACGTCGGCGAAGGTCGTCTTGGGAGTGTCCTTCGTGACCAGTTTGGCCTTGGACTTGCCGAAGTTCATCACCCGGGAGCCGCCGCCCTGCATCTGGTTCATTATGAACAAGAAGATCAGTACGACGACGACGATCGGCAGGAAGCTGAACAGCAGGCTCAGGAAGACGTTCTGCTTCGGCACCGAGACCGTGTAGCTCTTGAGCTTGTGCTCATGGGCCTTCGACTGCAGGAGCTTGGCGATGTCGAGCCCCTGGCCGTCCACCCACGACGCCTGGAGCTGCTTGCCGTTGTTGAGCTTGACCTCGATCCGCTGATCTTTGTCGATGATCTGGGCGGAGGTCACCTGGTCGTTCTGGATGGCCTCTATGACCGTCGAGGTGTCGGCCTTCTCGTACGAGCCCCCGGGATTGATCCCGTACATGACGAGGAGCACCAGCGCCCCGAAGGCCAGAATCCAGAGCAATGGCCCGCGAAAATAGCGCTTCAGATCCATTTATGCGGTACCCCGTGATGGGGCCCGTCCCTCCTGACCAGCGTCTTCTGACCTCGCCGTGCGCGAACGCCCGTCGAGGCGGTCTTCCTGAGTTTTGGCGGCCCCGCTAGCGGAGCCGGGGTCCCGAAGGTACACCGGTGTCACGGAAGACCGCAGCACGACACCGGCGCCCTACTTCGCAACGTGCAACGTGCGAGGCTAACCTTCTTGTTCCCCACTCCCACCGTAGACGTGCGGGGCAAGTGTGCCCACGAAGGGCAGGTTGCGGTACCGCTCGTCGTAGTCGAGGCCGTAACCGATCACGAACTCGTTGGGGATATCGAAGCCGACATACCGTACGTCGATCTCAATCTTGGCAGCGTCCGGCTTGCGCAACAGCGTGCAGATCTCCAGCGACGCGGGCCCACGCGACTCGAGATTGCTCTTCAGCCAGGAGAGCGTGAGACCGGAGTCCACGATGTCCTCGACGATCAGAACGTGCCGGTCCGTGATGTCGGCGTCGAGGTCCTTGAGGATGCGGACGACGCCCGATGACTTGGTGCCCGAGCCGTACGAGGAGACCGCCATCCAGTCCATTGAGACCGGCGAGTGCAGTGCGCGTGCGAGGTCGGCCATGACCATGACCGCACCCTTCAGAACGCCGACGAGAAGCAGGTCACGGCCCGTGTAGTCCGCGTCGACCTGCGCCGCGAGCTCACGCACCTTCGCCTGGAGCTCATCCTCGGGGATGAGGACCTTCTCGAGATCCGCTCGCATGTCCGTTTCGTCCACCGCAGAGCCTTTCAACATCGTGCCCCCTGCATGGTCGGAGGGCACCTGAGTCACCAATTAGGGGAAATCACCGATATTCGGACGGCCCGAAGAGCAGCTTTTCATACCCACGCCAGGCCCGTACGCGGCCGGGCAGGTCGATGTGCGATTGGCCACGCCAGGCGGTGACCAGCGCGTCCACCTCGTCGACGTGCACGGCCGCCAGTGTGCCCGCCGGACTGCCCGCCGCGATGGCCGTACGACGGATCATCCGGGTCCGTACCGCGCGTGGCAGATCCGCCAGGACCCGTACGTCCAGGGCCATGACCTCGCCCTCCTTGCACGTGGCCTCGTTCAGGGCCCGGTCGGCCCAGGCGTCGAGGGCGTCCGCGTCGTCGCGGAGCAGCCGTGCGGTCCGCGCCAGCGCGGCCGTGACGCCGGGTCCCAGCTCCTTCTCCAGGACGGGCAGGACCTCGCCACGGACCCGCGTACGTGCGTAGGCGGGGTCCTGGTTGTGCGGGTCGTCCCACGGGGTCAGGCCCATCGCGAGACAGGCGCGCCGGGTCTGGGCGCGGTCCAGCTCGAGCAGCGGACGCAGGTAGACCCCCGCCGAGGCCGGCATGCCCGCGAGCGAGCGCGCGCCCGAACCGCGGGCCAGCCGCAGCAGGACGGTCTCGGCCTGGTCGTCCAGCGTGTGGCCCAGGAACACCGCGTCGGCCCCGTGACGTGCGGCGGCGTCGTCCAGGGCGGCGTACCGGGCGTCGCGCGCGGCGGCCTCGGGCCCGCCGGCGGAGCCCACCGTGACGGCGTACGCCTCGGCCGGCGCGAGGCCGAGGGCGGTCATCGTGGCGACGACGCCCTCGGCGCGTACGGCCGAACCCTCCTGGAGTCCGTGGTCGACGGTGATCCCGCCCGCGCGGTGGCCGGACCTGGCCGCCTCGAACGCCAGGGCGCCGGCCAGCGCGAGCGAGTCGGCGCCGCCGCTGCACGCGACCAGCACGAGTGCGCCGGGCGCGAGCGGCCGCAGCGCCGCGCGCACGGCGAGGCGCACCGCCGCGACCGACGGATCTGGTCCCACGTCTCCCGTCCTCAGGTGGCGGACGTCACTCCGTCTCGGCCTGCGGCAGCTCGGGTGTGCCGATCACCCGGCCGATCCACAGCGCCGGGTCCTTGATCTCACGGTGGGTGGGCAGGGTGTTGGGCGAGGTCCAGACGCGGTTGAAGCCCTGCATCCCGACGCGCCCGATCACCTCGGTGACGAAGCGCGAGCCCTCGGCATACTGCTTCATCTTCATGTCCAGGCCCAGCAGGCGACGGATCGTGCGGTCCACCTGTGAGCCGCCCTCACGGCGATGCTGGAACTTGGACCGGATGTCGGCCACGCTCGGCACGACCTCGGGCCCGACCGCGTCCATCACGAAGTCGCCGTGGCCCTCGGCCAGCGTCATCACCGCGGTGAGACGGTCGAGGATCTCCCGCTGCTCCGGGGTCTGGATCGCGTCGATCAGGTTGGCGTCGCCGCCGCGTACGACGTCGGCGACCGCCTCGCCCACGCCTCGCAGCCGGTCGAGCAGCGCGCCGGGGTCCAGGTCGGAGGCCAGCAGGAACGCGGTCATCTGGTCCTGGACGTAGGCCCGCAGCCACGACACCGACGCGAACTGCGCCCGGTGGGTCTCCTCGTGCAGGCACACCCACAGCCGGAAGTCGTGCGGGTCGACCTTCAGCTCCTGCTCGGCGCTCACGATGTTGGGCGCGACGAGGGTCAGCCGCCCCGTCGGCGCGCGTCCCGTCGGGTCCGGCGGCAGGAACAGCTCGTACTGGCCGAGGACCCGGCTCGCCATGTACGCGAGGATCGCCCCGACCTGCATGCCGGTCACGCGCGAGCCGACCGCCTGCATGACCGCGCCGCTCGCGCCGCCTCCGAGGAGGCCGGTGCCGCGGCGCTGCTGGAGCTGCTCCATCAGCGGCTCGAGCACGACGCGGAAGCCGTCGACGTTGGCCTGAATCCAGCCCGGCCGGTCGACGACCTTGGCGGGCGACGAGTCGAGCCCGCCGTCCATGCCGGTGAAGTCACGCACGTGGACCTGCGCCACCCCCGAGAGTTCCCGCAGCTCGGTCACGACCTGACGAGCTTCCGCCGGGCTGACCTGCGGTCCGGGCCGAACGAGCCGTGTCCCCGTCTGAACGGCGACATTCCAGTCGATCATGGATGCTGGCATCACAACCCTCTCCGGCCGAGCTCCATCACATACCGTACGTCCCCGTTCCTCCCGGGCGGCATGCCTCACATGCTCCAACGCCTGGATACGCGCGATGAACTCCCTGTCATCGGCAACCGCAGCCGGCCAGAGTGCCGGCCAAGGAGTCGAGGGCCGCGAGGGCGGCGGGGGGAGACTGCACGTTGTTGGCCATGAACGCGAACGCCAGCAGGCGGCCGTCCACGTCGTAGACGACTCCGGCCAGGGTGTTCACGCCGTCGAGCGTGCCGGTCTTGGCGCGTACGACGCCGCGGCCCGCCGTGGCGATGCCCAGGCCGTAGCGCGCGGCGAGCGTGCCGGAGAAGCCCGCGATGGGCATGCCCGACACGACCGAGCGCAGTTCGGGATGGGCCGGGGAGGACGCCAGCGAGAGCAGCCGCGCCAGGGCCGACGGGGTGATCTGGTTGCGCGGCGACAGCCCGCTGCCGTCGGAGGTGTTCACGCCCGAGGTGATGCCCAGCCGGGCGAGGGTCTCGCGCACCCCGGCCGTGCCGCCCTCGAACGTCGGCGGCTTGTGCAGCTTGATCGCGATCTGGCGGGCCATCGCCTCGGCGAGGTCGTTGTCGCTGTTGGTGAGGAGCTGCTCGACCAGGGCGGAGATCGGCGGCGACTGCACGGCGCCGAGGCGCGCCGCGCCCGCGGGCGCGCTCGCGCGGTTGCCGACCTGCGCGCTCACGCCGTACTTCGCGAGCATCGTCGCGAACGCCCCGGCCGTGGTGGCCGGCGGGTCCATCACCCGCTGCCGGGCGCCCGGCGCGACCCGGCCCTCGTTCAGCTCCAGCGCCGAAACCGGGCTGACCTCACCGTCGGGGATGTAGTTGGGCTTCCAGCCCGGGGCTGACCGGCTGCCCTGGAAGGCCGAGGCGTCGTAGTCGACCCGTACCTGCGTGGTGCCCGCCTTCTTGAGCGCCGCTGCGGTCTGCCTGGCCAGGTCGCTCAGCGTCGCCGGCTTCGGGTAGGCGTCCCTCTGGGCGACCGTCGTCAGCGTGAAGTCGCCGCCGCCGACGAGCACGACGGCGTTCCCGGCGCCGCGCACGACGCTCGTGGTGATCCGGTGCTCCGGGCCCACCGAGGCCAGCACGGCCACCGACGTGGCCAGCTTGGTCGTCGAGGCGGGCACCGCCGGTACGTCGGCGTGGCTGGCGAACAGCGGGCGGCGCGTCGCGGCGTCGATGACGATGCCGGTCAGGTTGGCTCCGAGCCCGGACGCCTGCATCGGACCGGCCAGCCGCGCGGCGAGGGAACTCGCCGACGGCAGCGGCGCCGTCGCGGACGCCGCGCCCAGCACCGGGGGTTCCGATGTGATCAGCGAACGGGCCGCCACGGTTGGCGGTCTCAGGGCCAGGGAACGGTCTGGTGTGAGCTTCACCACCGACAGCGCGGCAGCGACAAGGAAAACGTTCAGGAGCGCGAGTGTGATCATGGCCACTGCGCGCTCTGGCCTCGGCACTTAACGGGCCCCTCTCATCGCCGCAGCACTTGTGACGTGCGACATTCTTGTACAGGCCAACATCCAACCAGAACCGCCTCGGCCCGCCCCGGGGAGCGGAGGACATTGTGCAGTTCGACGTCACGATCGAGATCCCTAAGGGACAACGCAACAAGTACGAGATGGATCACGAGACCGGACGGATCCGGCTGGACCGGATGCTCTTCACCTCGACCCAGTATCCGGCCGACTACGGGTTCATCGACAACACCCTCGGAGAGGACGGCGACCCCCTTGACGCGCTCGTCCTGCTCCAGGAGCCGACCTTTCCCGGATGCCTGATCCGGTGCCGCACCGTCGGCATGTTCCGAATGACGGACGAGGCCGGCGGCGACGACAAGGTGCTGTGCGTCCCGGCCACCGACCCGCGCATGGAACACCTGCGGGACATCCACCACGTGGCGGAGTTCGACCGCCTGGAGATCCAGCACTTCTTCGAGGTCTACAAGGACCTCGAGCCCGGTAAGTCGGTCGAGGGCGCGAGCTGGACCGGCCGTACCGAGGCCGAGGCCGAGATCGAGAGGTCGATCAAGCGGGCGGCGCAGAGCCCCCACCACTGAAGAAGCGTCTGGCCCGGTTCGGCTGACGGCGTCAGCCGGCCGGGCGTGTCGCTCCCGCGTAGTCCGGCCGGAACGCGTAGGACAGCCGCACCCGCGCCCCGGTGAACGGGGCCTCGACCATCTGGTCGTGGCCGACGTAGATGCCCACATGGTGGATGGTGGCCGGGTTCGACGGATCGTGGGCGAAGAACACCAGATCGCCGGGACGTAGCTGGTTGCGCGCTGGATGCGGCCCGGAGTTGTACTGGGTGGTCGCGTAGTGCACGAGGCGGATCCCGGCCCGCGCCCAGGCGTACGTCACGAGGCCCGAGCAGTCGAAGCCCACCGTGTGCGCGCCCTGTTCGATGCCGAGTGACGGGCCGCTCGCGTTGCCGCCGCCCCAGGAGTACGGCGTGCCGAGCCAGCGCAGCGCGGCCTGCGCGACGGACACGCCGAGGCCGGAGCCGCGCGCCAGGTTCCGTGAGATCTCGCGGGGCGCCGGTGCGCGGGGCATCGGAGCGCGTGGGACCGCGCGTACGGCCGCCGGCGGGTGCGCGAGCGCCGCCGCTCGCCGCCGCTGCAACCCGGCGTAGTTGGCCTTGGCACGTACGAGGGCCGCCGAGATGCCCGCCTTCTGCTGCGCGATCTGGCGTACGCCGGTCTTCTGGCGCGCGACCGCCGCGACGGCCGCCTGCCGCGCCGACGCGGCGCCACGTATCGCGTCACGCTGGTTTTTCAGCGCCTGCTGCGCCTGGTGCTGGAACATGCCCGCGACGGTGTCGGCGGCCTTCTCCTGCTGCATCACCGCGTGCTGCCGGTTGGCCAGCACCTGCATGAACGTGGCGCGCTCCAGGAACCCGGAGGGCCCGCCGCGCCCGCCGAGCACGGCCATCGCCGACGGGAACGTGTTGTCGCTGCGGTAGGCGTTGGCGGCGAAGACCGCGAGCTGGTGACGCGCCTGGTCCAGCCGCCCGTGCGCCGTGCCGGACCGCTGGAGCGCGGCCTGGTAGTCCTTCTCCGCCTGGTCGAGCCGGACCCGCGCGCCGTTGTAGCGCTCGATGGCCAGCTCGGCGTCGTTGTTGAGGTCGCCCAGCCTGCCGCCCGCCTGCGCGAGGGCCGCGTCGAGCCGGCCGATCTCGGCGGCCCTGTCGTGTACCTGCGCGGCGCCGCGCGCCACGTCACGCGCGCTGGGCGACGGGTCGGCCCCGCACGGGGCGGCGAGCAGCACCACCGCCGTGACCGTCCCGAACGCGATGGCGCCGAGGCGCCGCCTGGAACCTGACACCCTCGCCCCCCATGTAGGCCCGCCATGATCGGGCTATCACGAAGGGTAACCACTCGTGACGCTGCGAAAACACAGGTATCAGGAGTGTGCCGGAATCACTCACACCTCAGCAGCCTGCTGATCCATGGGCGCAGCTCGGACCTCGGCGGGATCGGGCCGTGCGGATACGTGAAGATCGGGACGTCGCTGCCGTAGCGGCCCCGCAGCTCGGCCGCCTTGCACCAGTCGGCCGGGGTACGGGTCGCGGCCCAGGCGGCGGCGAGCGCCTGGCGTACCTCCGGGACCCGCTCCCAGAGCTGCGTCAGCGTCACTGTGGCGTGCGCGGCGGCATAGCCGTCGTCGGGGTAGGCCCGGCTCGCGAAGAACGGCGCGGTCACCCGGCCGCCGTGCGGCGTCGACAGCACCCAGGTCCAGTTGGCGACGACCAGGCCGCGTACCGGATCGGCCAGCCGCTCGGCCGCGCCGTACATCCGCTGCTGCCGTGGCCCGCTCAGGCGCTGGGTGTTGAGCAGCCACTCGACGTCGCCGGGGCCGCTGCCCTCGGCGAGCCAGGACAACACGGTCAGCCCGCGCGCCGCCTGGAGGCGGCACAGCTCGGCGACCTCTCTGCGCATGCGGACGCCGGGCTCGAGGTACTGCGGCCACGGCACGCGCTGGATCAGCCCGACCAGCTCGGCCAGCGCGGGCCGTACGGCGCCCGGCGCGACCAGATCGCCACGGAGGTCGCCGTCACGGACGGTGTACGCGGTCACTCTCCCACCCTCCCTAAAAAACCGTTGTGACCTGCGACGACACGACGATCATGAAGCGAGAAAGGTGGTCATGGGCGCTCGGGGGCCTCGGGCGGGCGCTCGCGGCTGGGCGTGGGCGCCGGGCCCGCCGTGGTCGGGCTACTCGGCGGGGGCGTGGTAGGCGGGGTCGTCGGGGGTGGGGTGGTCGGCGTCGGGGGCGGGCTCGTCGGGGGCGGGCTCGTCGGCGGGGGCGACGTCGGTGGTGGCGTGGTCGGCGGCGGGCTGTCCGGCGGCGTTCCGGTCCAGGTCACCGCGACGCGTACGCCGCCAGGCTCGAACGTGATCAGCCCGGTGCCCGGGTGGTCGGCGTGGACCCGTACCTCGATGGTCCGCGCGGCGCCCATGGGGAGCGTGCCGGCGGCGGGCGAGAGCCGCAGCGGGCCGCCGGCCGTGGCTCGCCAGTCGGCGGTGTTTCCGGCCGCGCGGAGGGTGAGCGTGCCGGTGCCGCCCGCCCCGACCGTGAGCCGGGCCGGGGTGGCCTCCAGGCGCGCAGTGCGGGGCGCGCGGAGGTAGGAACCGGGGAGATCACCGTCGAGGGCGGAGGCGGGGCTCGCGGGGTCGTGCGCGACGAGCGGGTAGGTGGCCGCGATCGGGCGCGCCACGGCGCTCGGGACGGGCGGTGCCGGGCTCGGCCGCGGCTCTCGCGGTGCGGCGGACGCGGCGAAGATCCGGTCCGGTCCGTGCGAGGGCCCCTCGCCGAACCAGCGGGACGCGACGCCCGCCGCGACGGCGGCGAGCGCGGCGCCGGACAGCGCGGCCAGCGCACGCGGCCAGCGGTGCGTGGCGCGGTGGCGGGCGGCCGTGCGTCCGGCCCAGGGCTGTTCGGGAAAGCCGTGCCAGCCGAACCTCGTGATCCGGGCGGCGGTGGAGCGGCGGCGCCCGGCCGGGTCGGCGTCGGTGAAGCGGCGCAGGATTTGGGCCCGCAGCGCCTCGGGGGCCGCGGCCTCCGGCAGCAGGGCGTACACCTTGGCCGGCGCGATGCCGCTCGGCAGCCGGCGTACGCACTGGCGGCACTCGAGGGAGTGCCGGACGAGCGCCTCGCGCAGGTCGTCGTCGATCCGGTCGGTGCGTCCGCGCAGGATCGCGACGCGCTCGGGGCAGGAGAACGGTCCCTCGTGCACGAGGATCTCGGCGATCAGCGCCGCCTCGAGGAGCACGCGTGCCTGGGTCAGCAGCTCCCTGACCTCGCGGCCGGGCAACGCGACCACGAGCGGGAGGTCCTCCTCGGACAGTTCGTGGCGGTAGCGGAGGTCGAGGATCTCCCGGCTGAGCGCGGGCAGCGCGGTGACGGCGCGCCAGGCCATGAGCCGCAGGTCGACGTCGTCCTGGTCGTGGCGGGCGATCGGGAGGTCGGGCTGCGCGGCCTCGACCGGGCGACGGCGACGGCACTCGATCCGCGCGAGGGTGTAGAGCCAGGGCGCGAACCGCTCGGGGTCGCGTAACTCGGCGATGTGCGCCTGGGCGCAGATCAGCGCGTCGCGGAGCGCCGCCGACGCCGCGTCGGCGGTGCGGAGCTGGAACCAGCAGTAGCCGTAGAGCCGATCGGCGTATTCGTCATAGACCGCGCCGATCGCGGCCGGATCGCCGGATCTCAGCGCCTCGACCAGAAGCCGGTCTCTCATGCGGCCGAACGTAAAGCCTTTTCCGGGTCGGCTTCAACGATTTCACAAGAACCAATAGAAGATTGTTCTCGGAGGCAGGCTAATTGCCATTCCTTATCGGCAGATTTACCTTTAGCTCCACTTGCCGAACATGCGGCTTGAGCAGTACTTTCTCCCTCAAAGGCCGTTTTAGCCGGTGACGCGCGCGATTCCGGCCGTCGCGCAGGCCGCCTCGAGCTCGGAAAGGCCGAACGCTCGTACTGGCCCGACGGCGCCGACCTCGGTCATTCCGCACGCGGCCCGGCGGGCGCCCCACGCGAGAATGTTCCCGGTGAACTCGTACGGGTCGCCGCCCGAAAGGTGCACCTCGGTCAGCAGCGCCCCGCCGGAGTCGTACGCCGCCGCGACGATGCGCGAGGTCAGCGTGCCCTTGCCGTTGCGTCGCCGGGCGAGACGGGCCATCGGGCCCGCGCCCAGCCGTGCGCCGGCGGCGGTCAGGCGCCCGCGCGGCATGCGCGCGACGAGGCGCGTCGCGCGGCCGAACCAGCCCAGGTAGACGTTGACCTCGTACAGCGCAGGGTAGGTCTCGGGCAGCGCGAAGTGCTCCGACGCGCCGATCGACAGGCCCGCGCGCGACCGGCCGCCCATCTCGAAGTCCCGTACCCGCGGCCGCGGCTCGTCCATGACGCGTCCGCGGAACGTGTACATCGGCGCGGAGGCCATGTCCGCGACCGAGTCGATGGTCCCGGCCGACAGCCCGCGTACGAGCTCACCGCCGCCGACGAAGTAGCCGATGTCGATGCGGAAGCCCTCCTCGCCGACGCGGTCGAGGGCCAGCGCGCCCGCCAGGTTGCCCGGCACGAAGTCGTAGCCGAACGCCGGGAGCAGCGTGGACCACGCGCCGCCGCCGTGGGTCTGGAAGACCTCGCGGATGAACGGCGGCTCGCCGGCGCAGTCGAGGTAGTGCGCGCCCGCGTCGACCGCGGCGTCCAGGGCGGGCCGCCCGTACCGCTGGTAGGGGCCGACCGTGGTGACGAGCACGTCGTCCCGCTCGACCAGGGCGCGCACGCTGGGCGGATCCGTGACGTCGGCGTACGCCGTCTCCAGGCCGCCGAGCTCACCGGACAGTACGCGGAGCGCCTCGGCGTCGCGCCCGGCCAGGACCGGCCGGTCACCCTGGGCGACGAGGGCCCGTGCGGTCAGCCCGCCCGTGTAGCCGGTGGCGCCGAAGACGACGATGCGGCCCCCCATGGCGATCTCCCCAGCTGCGACTCGGCTCCAGTGTCGCGCTGAGCGTACTAATCCGTCACGAAGCGTGCCGGTTTTTCGTCAGAGGTCGATCATCGGGGGAAGTATCCGTTCCGCCGCGGCGGCGATGGCGGCCACCTGAGCCGTGGTGAACACCGCCGGCTGGCGCTGGATGAGCCGGTGCACCCGCTTGGCGCGGTGCAGCGTGACGCCCTCGAACAGGATCCCCGCGTGCGGCAGGCGGCTGCCGTGCACCGCGATGATCGCGGTGACCGGCGTCCGGTCGCCGAACTCGTCCGTCAGGCGCCGCTCGACCGTACGCGCGGCGCCGCGTGTCCTGCCGAGCAGGCGGGTGATCGGCCGGTGTCCGGCCCAGATGCGTTCGTCGGCGCGCAGCCGGGTCAGCGGCGGCCATCGGCGTGAGGCGATCGCGTACACGCCGGTGATGCCGACGACGAGATGGTCGAGGTTCGTCCGCGACGCGTCGGGCAGCGCGCGGTCGTGCAGGACGTGGAAGTACGCCGGGTCGAGCCGTGACAGCCGCCGTCCGGTCCGGCGCTCCGCGGCGGCGCCGCGCCGCCAGTGCGTGACGGGATCGGGCCTGACCCGCAGGTAGAACGTGTGCGCGAGCAGCACGGTGATCCCGACCACCAACCCCGGAAGCCAGCCGGTCAGCCCAGCCGTCATCGAACCGATGACACCCGCCAGCGCGAACCGTGCGACGACCCGTTCCGGCCGATGCGCGGCCCGCATGGTCCGGTACCTGGCCTGCGCCGACGCGCCGGCCACAGACGCACCTCGTCCAGACACCACGCCTCCTCACGGAGAAGCGTGCGCCCGCCCGACGACGGGTTCAAGGCACTTGACGAGCCTTCGACCGAGTCATGGACGGCGGCGGGCGTCGTTCCGCAGCCGGACGGCGAGTTCTCGGTTGATCGCGCGCGGCCAGAGCGGCCCGCCGTAGACCAGGCCGGTGTACCCCTGGACGAGGGTCGCGCCGGCGCTCAGACGCTCCCAGGCGTCGTCGGCGTTCTCGATGCCGCCGACCGAGATCAGCGCGATCCGGTCGCCGACGCGCTCGCGCAGCCGCCGCAGGACCTCCAGCGAGCGGGCCTTCAGCGGCGCGCCGGACAGGCCACCTGCGCCGGCCTCGGCGATCTCGTCCGTACCGCTCGCCAGCCCGTCGCGGCCGATCGTCGTGTTGGTGGCGATCACGCCGTCGAGCCCGAGGTCGAGCGCCAGGTCCGCGACGGCGTCGATGTCGGCGTCCGCGAGGTCCGGAGCGATCTTCACGAGGAGCGGCACCCGCCGGTCGGTGACCCGGTCCGCCGCCTCGCGTACGGCCGACAGCAGCGGGCGAAGGTGCTCGACGGCCTGGAGGTTTCGCAGGCCGGGGGTGTTCGGGGAGCTGACGTTGACGACCAGGTAGTCCGCGAGCGCGGCGAGGCGCTCGGTACTCGCGACGTAGTCCCCGACCGCCTCGTCCTCCGGGACGACCTTGGTCTTGCCGATGTTCACGCCGACGATGGAGGTTCGGCGGCCCACCAGGCGCCGGGCCGCCGCGTCCGCACCGTGGTTGTTGAAGCCCATCCGGTTGACGATCGCCCGGTCCCGAGGCAGCCGCGCCAGCCGCGGCTTCGGATTGCCCGGCTGTGCCTGCGCCGTGACGGTGCCGATCTCGACGAAACCGAACCCGAACGCGCCCAGCGCCTCGTACGCCTCGGCGTCCTTGTCGAAGCCCGCCGCGAGGCCGAGCGGGCTCGGGAAGTCCAGCCCGAGCGCCCGTACCCGCAGTTCCGGATCGTGTGGGGCGAGCAGGCGCCGCATGAGCGGCAGCGCGCCGGGGACCGCGGTGAGGAGCCGCAGGCCCGCGAAGCTCATGCGGTGGACGGTCTCGGCCGGAATCCGGCGCAGCACCAGGGAGAAGAGGAGTCGATACATCAGGTCCGATTGTCGCAGTGCGGGCGCCACGTCCCGCCGGGCGGGCCGTCACTACGGTGGGGTCGTATGAGCGCGCTGCCTCGCATCGAGATCGACGGCCACCCGGCGACCGCCGAGGACCTGGCGTTCCCGGCGGTCTTCAACTACGGCCACCTCACCGTCATGCAGGTGCGCGACGGGCGGACCCGCGGCCTGGACCTGCACCTCTCGCGGCTCGACGCCGCCAACCGCGAGCTGTACGGCACCCGCCTGGACGGCGACCTGGTGCGCGACCGCATCCGGCACGCGCTGGGCGACGTACGGGACGCCACGGTACGTCTCAGCGCCTTCCAGCCGGACGACCGGACGTCCCTCATGGTCGTCGTACGCCCGCCGTCCTCGCCGCCCCGTGAGCCGCAGAGCCTGATGTCGGTCGAGTACCAGCGCCCGCTCGCCCACATCAAGCACACGGGGACGTTCGGCCAGATCCACTTCGGCCGGGCCGCCGAGCGCGAGGGGTTCGACGACGCGCTGCTCACCGGACCCGGCGGAGTGGTCTCCGAGGGCGCGCTCACCAACCTCGGCTGCTACGACGGCACCGCGGTCACCTGGCCGGACGCGCCGTGCCTGATCGGGATCACGATGCAGCTCGTCTCCACCGCGCTCGGCGCCCCCTCGCGGCGCGCGCCGGTGCACCTGACCGACCTGCCGTCCTACGCGAGCGTCTTCGTGACGAACTCCCGCGGCGTCGCCCCCGTCGGCCGGGTCGACGACCGGTCGCTGCCGGTCGACGAGGCGTTCATGACGACGCTCACCCGGGCGTACGAGGACGTGCCCTGGGACGTGATCTAGGCGGTCACCGCTCGAACGTCGCCGGGTCCATGCGGTAGGCGGTTCCGCCGGCCGCCGGGTTCATGAGGACGACGAAGTCCGGCAGCGCGTCGTCGCTCTGCTCCCCCTCGTCGTCGATCGCGCCCGGCTCGGCGTCCCACTCGATGAGGTGCACGGTGACGTCGTACCGGCCCTCGGGCACCTCGACCGGCTGCGTCCAGTCCTCGCCCGGCGACGCCGCGACGTGCTCGATCCCGCTCACGTACGCCTGCCCGCGCGACGCGAACACGTACGGCTCCGACGAGGCCTGCCGGTAGGTCTCCTCGCGCTCGGTCAGCCGGGCCGCGTCACCGTCGCCGCCCGTACGCACGAGCACCTGGTACGCGCCGTCGGAACCGATGTTCACCGGGACGAACGCCGCCGCCGCGATGTGCCGCACGAGGTCCTCGTCCTCGAGGAGCTCGGCCTCCCACGTGTCGTAGTCGTGGACGCCCGCGAACGCCTCCGGACTCCACAGCGCGAGCATTCCGGCATCGGTGGTCAGCACGCAGGCCTTTTCGGTGGACATGCTCATTCTCCAGACACGCCGTATCGGGGATCGCGACGCGGCAATGACACGCGGCGCGGGAGTAGCGTATCGGGATGAATGTGAATGGTTTTATCAGCCACTTGTCATTTCCACGTCTAGAGAGCGTTTCACCATGCCTGTCGAACTGAACCACACCATCGTCCACGCCCACGACAACCGCGCGTCCGCGGAGTTCCTGGCGAGCATTCTCGGCCTCGAGGTCGGCACCGAGTGGGGCCCGTTCGTGCCGGTCGCCACCGCCAACGGGGTCACCCTCGACTTCGCCGCCATCCCGCAGGAGCACATCACCCCGCAGCACTACGCGTTCCTCATCTCCGACGAGGAGTTCGACGCCGCCTTCGCCCGCCTCAAGGAGGCCGGCGTGACGTACTTCGCCGACCCCGCCGGCAAGCAGGTCGGCGAGATCAACCACAACCACGGCGGCCGTGGCGTCTACTTCCTCGACCCCGCCGGCCACGGCATGGAGCTCATCACGAGGCCGTACGGTTCGTAGCTCGTCCGCGCCGAGATCGTCGATCAGGACTCCGCTGGCTAGAATTCGCGCGGTGGAGAATTTCAAGGCGACCCGGCGGCATCTGAAGGGCCGCGTCGGGGACCTCGTCGAGCAGGCCGCGGCAGAGCAGAAGGACGCTCGCGCGCATGACGATCTCGCCCTGCTGACGAAGGCGGGGTGGATCCCCGGCCGGCCGCTGCCCCTCGACTCGGTGGAGCTGCGGCTGCGCGAGGCGACCGCCGGCGAGTCGCTCGATCCCGCCCGCGCCCAGGTACGGGCCGGGCTGCCGCAGGTGGCGAGCTACTCCGAGGCGATCGGGCGCTTCGACCCGCCCAACATCTGGTTCGACAGCCCCTCGTACCGCCTCATGGACGTGGAGCCGACCACGGACGGGATGCGCCTGGAGTTCGCGCTGGCCCGCTACTTCGACGGCCAGGACACCACGGCGTACCTCGAGTACGAGCTCGCGGACCGGCACGCTCGCGGCGAGGCCCAGATCACCGCCGGCCCCTACCGGACCTGGCTGGGCGACCCCTTCGACCTCGGCCGTCGGTGCGGGCTCACCGGGATCAGCGCGCTGACCGTACGGCGCTCACCCGGCGACGCGTTCTTCTTCATGCACCGCCGCGACCCCGCGCAGGTGGCGACGGCCATGAACACCACGCATGTCACCCCGGCCGGTGAGTTCCAGCCGTACAGCGACGCACCGGCGGTGTTGAAGAGCGACCTCAGGCTCTGGCACAGCGTGATGCGCGAGTACGCCGAGGAATTCCTCGGCCTGCCGGAGATCACCGGGAGCGGCGGGTCCGTCGACTACGCCGACGACGTCCCCTACAGGCACTTCACGAACGCCCGCCGGAACGGCGACGTACGGGTCCACTTTCTCGGGATCGGCCTCGACCCGCTGACCTGGAAGCCGGAACTCTGCCTCGTCTGCGTATGGGACGCCCCGGCCTTCGACGAGATCTTCCGCGCGATGGTCGGGCACAACGAGGAAGGGCTCCTCATCACCGGCGAGGACGGCGATCGCGGGGTGCGCTTCACCGCCGAGAACATCCTCGCCTACGCCGGTGAACCGACCACCCTCCCGACCGCCCGCGCCTGCCTGAAACTCGCCTGGAAATGGCGCGAGGAACTCGGCATCCCGGCGAAGTAGGGCCTGGCACGAATCGTCAACGAGCACGGCGCTGAGCGCCAATGACCTCCGACCGGGCCGTCAGCACACTTGGGGACACCCTGCCGCCAATCGCAGAGGCCGACGGCCTGAGGAGGTCCCCATTTCCCCGCTGTCCTTCACCCGACGCGCGCTGCCCGCCATGACCGCGGCGGCGCTCGCGATCGGCTCCATGGGCACCGCCCATGCCGCCGCCGCGCCGGCCAAGAACGTGTCCTACCGAGGGCACACGTTCGCCGTTCCCGTCACCTGGAAGATCATCGACTTAACGAACGACCCCACCGCCTGCGTGCGGTTCGACCGGCACGCGGTCTACCCGGGGACGCCGGGCGCCGAGCAGAACTGCCCGGCGCGCGCCGTCGGCCGTACCGAGGCACTGCTGGTCGAGCCCGCGGGCGCCGCCGTCGGCCCCGCACGCGTGACCGAGAACGACGCCGCGCACACGTAAACGGGGACCGCGAGCCGGATCGCGGTCACCGCCACGTACGGCGGCGACAAGGCAGGGCGCGGCGAGCTGCGGGATCACCTCGGTGAAGCAGCCGCTCACGTCGGACGCCACGGTGCCGGTGACCGCGGCGTTCGCGGGTGACGACGCGTACAAGGCGTCGAAGACCTCGGCCACGGCCAAGCTCGCGTACGTGTCGGGCCGCGCGTACGGCCTGTCGGCGAACCTCCCCCTGGTGGCGATCAAGCCGACCCCGGACACGGGCGACGTGCGTACGGCGGACGCGACGTCCGTCTCTCCCCCGTGCGCGCCACGAGCGCGGGCGGGCCCTCTGGCGCGAAGCGGGGTCGCAGGAGATCATCGACTGTTCAGTCCGCTTTGAGACGCTTTGAGACTTTCACTGCGACGTATTACTGCGCGCTCGGAGCGGACGACGTGGACCCCCTTGGGCCCCCCGCGAAAGAGGACATGTCATGACCACGAGGCGCTCTCGGAGCGTGTTCGGCGCATTGGTCGCGGCGGCGGCGCTGCTGCTGTCGGTGATGCCCGCCACGGCGGCGACCGGAGGACCACCGAAGCCGACCCCGAATCCCTGGCAGATGCGGCACTGGCCGCGTACGCAGCCGTGGCAGCGACCGCAGTCGGTACGGTCGTTCGCGCAGAACGCGCCTCGGCCGATCGACCCGCAGAACTACGAGCTGCCGGACACGATGACCTGGGACGACTACAAGGCGATCCCGAACACCAAGTGGAACGACCCGACCAAGAAGGGGTCCATCAAGAACTTCAAGGGCGCGCTCGTCCTGGTGGACTACCCGAACGCGTCGTTCATCGTGAGCCAGCCGAAGAACTCCACCCTCTACGGCAACCCGAGCTCGGTCAGCGACGTTCCGCGCGCCCAGGTGCCGCAGTTCTACCAGGACTTCCTCAACACGCCGGAGGATCTCAACCGGGGCCACACCATCCACGAGTACTGGATGGAGCAGTCCGGCGGGCGTTACGGCATCGACCTGAAGGGCTTCGGCCCGTACCAGATGCCGGCCAAGAGCCACGAGTACGGCATCGAGTCGGACTTCCAGGGCAGCACGGGCTGCCCCGCCGGTGACACGTGCGACCGGGACTTCCGGACGGACGCCCACGCCGCGTGGGTGGCGGACGTCGGTGAGGACGTCGCGAAGCAGTACGACTTCGTGTTCTTCCTCAGCGCCGGGCAGGACGAGTCGTCCACCTGGCAGGAGTTCGGCCAGATGAAGTTCAACACCATGAACGACGTCACGGACCAGTGGGGCCCGCCGGACCCGGCGCTGCCGAACTGGAACAAGACCCGGTACGTCGACTGGACCTCCTGGCAGGCCTCCTCGAACATCTGGCCGAACGCCTCCAACGGGACCTCGATCCAGGCGGAGAGCTCCGGGATGAGCACGTTCGCCCACGAGTTCAGCCACATCCTGGGCATCGGCGACAACTACGGAAACCCGTACGCGAACCCGCAGCGCCGCGACTACTCCGGCCCATGGGACATGTTGAGCCGCGGCACGTTCAACGGTCCCGGCGGCCCGCACAGCCGCTGGGTGGTTCCGGCCGTCGGCGGCAGCTCGATGGGGTCCGGGCAGATGCTCCGCGACAAGATGAAGCTCGGCATCGTCGACCCGGCGAGCGTGCTGAACCTGACCCGCGGCGGCGTCGCCTCCTCGGGAGTCGTGGTGGCCACCGTGGACGCCCGCGCCGTACAGGCCCCGGCCGGCCGGCTGTCCGGGGTCAACCTGGCGATGGACGGCGGCGACCACGATCCGGCCTGTGACGTCGCGAAGGACCCTTACTGCGACGGCGGCAAGTACGACAACTACACGCTCGAGGTCGTCGACCGGATGGGGACCGACTCGTTCACCCCGGACAGCGGCGTGCTGCTGTCCAAGACCAAGAACGCCGACGCGGCCCCGTTCGTCTGGGTCGTCGACGCCCACCCCGAGGACATCGACAAGGTCGACTTCGTCCTGCCCAACGGCACCCCGCAGAAGATGACGATCGGCGACTACCGCCAGCTCTCGGACGCGCTGTTCCACGCCGGTACGGACTCGGGCAGCCAGTACGAGTACGTCGACCAGGCCAACCGGCTGCACTTCTACGTGCTCGACATCAAGCGCGACAAGACCGGCGTCCTGTCGTACACCGTTGCGGTCCGCTCGCTGGACGGCGCGGGCTCACAGCACCGCGGCGTACGGCTGTCGCCGAGCGCCGGCGTCGCCGCCCCCCAGCAGGGGTGGTCGAAGTGCACGATTCCGCTGGTCAACACCGGTACGGCCGGGACCGCACCGTACAGCGACTCCGACGTCTACCGGCTGTCCGCGGCCTCCTCGGGCAAGGGCTGGTCGGCCTGGCTGCCCAACGCCCTCGCCACGGCGAAGGCCGGGCAGCGTACGACGGTGCAGGTGTACGCCAAGCACACCGCGGGCGCGGCCCATCTCGGCACGATGAAGCTGACCGCCACCTCGGAGAGCGACCCGACGAAGAAGGCGACCGCCACCTGCGCGGTCGCCGGCTGACCTGAGCGGGGCCGGCGTCCGGCCCCGCTCGTAGAAAGGTCCGTGCGGCGCCACGGGGGTCTCCGTGGCGCCGCACTCCGGGTGATTTCCACTGCGGAAAACACGGATGTGCATGGGGCAGGAGTCGAACCTGCACAGCCGAAGCGGGCGGTTTACAGCCGCTTGGTCTCACCAGTGACCAGGCCCATGCGAAGTAGCGGAGGCCGGATTCGAACCGGCGACCTGCGGCTTATGAGACCGCCGAGCACTCCGAGCTGCTCCACTCCGCCTTGGCAGCGCAGACGGGAATCGAACCCGCAAGCACCGGATTGAAAGTCCGGCGGCTGTACCCGTTCGCCTACTGCGCCTTGTCCTTGTTCCAGTCGGACGAAGAGCCGTACCCGGGAGTCGAACCCGGTTCCCCTGTTTGGAAGACAGGTGCCTCAACCGCTTTGGCCTGTACGGCGTCGTACCTCCACCAGGAGTCGAACCTGGAACCTCCCGGTTCGTAGCCGGGTGCTCTGTCCGTTGAGCTACGGAGGCTCGGAGACTTCACTGCAGTGGACCAACCGGGATTCGAACCCTGGAACTCCTCGGTGCGAACGAGGCGTGATTCCGTTGTCACCATCGGCCCAGGCGCGCATCGCGCCTTCATCGGTGTTTTCCGCTGTGGAATTATCAATTCCCATGCCCCGCCCAAAAGGGGGGCTCGCATGGGCGGCAGGAGTCGAACCTGCTTCCCGCCGACTTTGGAGGTCGGCCGCCTATCCGTTGGCTCACCCATACGAAAAGGCCGCTGAGGATGTCTCCTCCGGCGGCCTCTGGATCGGAACCGAACGCCCCTACCCAGAGGTCTCCCCGCGCGCATTGCGCCCTTCGTACAGGTCACGCGCATAGCCGCGTGACCACTCGATAGGTGCGCACATCACTGTGGAAACCCTTCCTTGTTGCTTTCTGATCTCCATCGTACGGATCTGTCCGCGGCGATCAACCGAATTTCCGCTAGGCCGCGTTACGCTCGCAGAGTGACCGTCCTCCCGTACCGTTATCAATCCTCTGACGAGGACAGCGCCCGGTGGCTCGACTTCCCGTTACGGGACGGCGACATCGTGATCAGTACCCGGGCCAAGACCGGGACGACATGGGTACAGATGATCTGCGCGCTGCTGATCTTCCAGACATCAGAACTCCCCGCTCCGCTCGGGCGACTCTCACCGTGGCTGGATCACCTGGTCGCGCCGTGCGAGGACGTGTACGCCCGGCTCGCCGCGCAGGAGCATCGGCGGTTCATCAAGACGCACACGCCGCTGGACGGGATCCCCCTCGACTCCCGTGCCACCTACATCGTGACGGCCCGCCATCCGCTCGACATGGCCGTGTCGCTCTACCACCACAGCCGCAACATCGACCGCGTACGGTTCCGGGCGCTCGTCGGCCGGCCCGAGCCGGCCGAACCGCCGCCCCCGCCCGAGCCGCTGCGTGAATGGCTTCTCGCGTGGATCGCCGATGACGACGATCCACGCGAGAGCCTCGACTCGCTGCCCGGCGTCATATGGCATCTTTCCGACGCCTGGTCCAGGCGCGACGAGCCGAACGTCCTGCTGGTGCACTACGACGACCTGTCCACCGACCTCGAAGGCCAGATGCGCCGGATCGCCGAACGGCTGGGCGTGGCCGTCGACGAGCAGACCTGGCCGACGCTCGTACGAGCGGCCACGTTCGAGAGCATGAAGGGCAGCGCCGAGACGCTCGCGCCCTCACCCGAGATCCTCAAGAGCAATGCCGCCTTCTTCCGCCGCGGCACCTCGGGCGCGGGACGCGAGATCCTCACCGACGAGGAGTTCGCCGCGTACAACGCTCGCGTCGCCGAGCTGGCGCCGCCCGACATGCTCACGTGGCTCCACTGACCCCCGGCCGTCAGCCCAGGAACGTCGCAATGGTCGCCGCGAACTGCTCGGCATCGTCGACCCACGGAAAGTGGCCCGCTCCCGGTTGGACGACGAATTCGGCGTTCGGGAAAAGCGCGGCGAACTCGGCGGCGACGCTCGGCGGCGTGTTCAGGTCGGTCTGTCCGGCGAGCACCAGTACGGGCGCCTCGAACGCGGCGAGCGCCGCCCGCGTGACCGGCGGGTCGTAAGCACCCTCGGCCCCGAACGCCGCCGCGGCCCCCTCATTGCGATGGCCGTCCTGGGCCTTCTGGTGGGCTCGGGCCGCCGCGTCCCATCGTCCATAGAAGAAGGGGTCGATGGCCGTACGTGCGTCGCCGCCGGCCATGATCGTCTCCAGAGCCGCGAAGGCGTCGTCGAACCAGGGCTCACCCTCGCGGAGCCGCGCGACCTCGAGCCGAGCCTGCCCGGTGACCTCGATGCCGACCGCCGCGATACTCGGAGTGATGAGCGCGAGCCGGCCGACGCGCACGGGGTACCGGGCCGCGTACAGCACCGCGAGGTTCGTACCCGCCGAGTGACCGAGCAGGTCGATCCGGTCGAGTCCGAGATGCTCGCGCAGGGCCTCGACGTCGTCGACGAGCCGGTCGCAGCGGTACGAGGCGGCGTCCTCCGGTGTAGCGGACCGCCCGGTGCCCCGAGGGTCCACCATGATCAGCCGCCGGTGCGCCGACAGACCACCGAGCTCGCCGAAGTAGTCGGAGTCCTGCATCGGCCCACCCGGCAGGCAGATCAGCGGGTAGCCCTCACCGAACACGCGGTAGGAGAGCCGGGTTCCGTCGTACGCGGAGAAGAGGCATTCGGAGGTGCCGTTCGAGACCGTTTCCGGGTTGAAGCGCATAGGTGCCTTGCCTTTCGGGATGCCTGTGGGCACTCCCAGGGCCACCTATGTCAGATGAACCGCGCAGCCGAGAGGGAGGGGAGCACCCATCCTGATACAGCGGTAATGGGTCTCACCTCCCAAGGCCGGTCACGTACACGGCGACGCTACCAGACGGCCCTCGCACGCAAGAAGGCCTCCGCAGCGACCAGCTGGTCCGCTCAGGCGGATTCATCGCATCGGCGATGCCACGAACGGCGAAGGGCGCCCCTCCCGCGGAGAGGCACCCTTCGTCGCAGCCGCGCCGCCTATCGGAATTGAACCGATGACCTAATTCATTACGAGTTCCGGTAGGACCCGTTCGGCAGCGTCCGCCGGGGTACGTTTGGCCAGCTCAGGCGGCTAGTGGCGTACCTCGGCGGACATACGTGTATCGAGGCTTACCTTGAGCCGAATGAGACGACGTTTGAGACACCGCTAGAGCGGGGTCCACGGAGTCGAGCACCGTGCCGCGGATCCGATGTTGATCATCTGTCGGCCGAATGCCCTCTTGTCGAATCCGTATAGGCGTCTCACGATGCGTTGGGGGCCTACGAGAGGTGGCGGCATGGCGGGCAGCGAATCGATCCACGAAGGTAGCGAGGCCGTCGATCGGCTGGCAGAGATCGGATTATGCCGTGAGGACCTAACCCAGGCGTTGGCCGGCGCCGATGCCGAAGCGATCCGATATCAGTCCGAGAGCGACGCGAAGAACGCATCCGGGCTGGTGCGCTGGGCCCGCACTGTCGGTCTCCTACGTCGACGACTCCACGAGTTGGGCTGGACCCCGGAAGACCCTCAGAACCTGCCGCTGATCGTGAGTCCCTCGGGAGACATTTCGATCATCACTACGACGGGCGACGGCGCCACGGGCTATCAGTACGACACGCCGAAGACCCAGTACTCCAAGGGAAGCGCTACCAAGGCCACCGTCGACGCCGACAGGGACATCCAACTATCGATCATGAACCTGCTCCACGACGAGCTTGCCAAGGAGATGTCCCATGTCGTGCTCGCCGAAGACGGGAACCGGGAAGTGTGGTGCCTCCTGTACCACTACAACGCATTCACCGGAGAGCTGCGAGCAGAGCTATCACGCCCTGCTTCAATGGAGGCTGGCAAGCAGATCAGCGAGTGGCGGGAGCGGATCATGCTCGGGGCGATCGACTTGGACGACACGGCCTGATGGGAGACAGCACTCGCCTGCACGTCTTCCACGATCTGACGGGTCGTATCTACGCAGATCACCGAATGCCCTCCGCGACCCGCGAGGTCGCGTTGGCGATGGCGTGGCTCACGAACGCGGGCGAGAGCGCCGAGAACGATCCACGGAGAGACGCCTTCTGGACTCGTCTCACCGATTTGCTGGGGCCGGGAGACTACCGAGGCCCTCGCGTGGCTGTCCTCCTCGCGGATGATGCGCCACGCTACGTACCAGCGCGCCAGGTCCGCATGAATCGCGGGGTGTGCGTCGGCCCCCGTATTCGTCCGACCCGACCGTACGTCCCGCCGAGCGACTGCACGGTGTACGTAACACCCGGCTTCGCTGAACCCTCGCCTCCCGACGGGAGGTTCTGCGGCGCCAACGCCACCATCAAAGTCGTCGAGTACGACCCGCGCACTGGATGGCAACACGCCCACTGGTTCTGCCGTAGACACGCCGGCCGCGCAGAAGAGATCCGTGCCCGCCTCGCCGACAGTGCCCCTCCACCGCAACCAGTCCCCAACACGGGCGGTCTGCTTCCCTGCTACTTCGACGCGGACTGGGCCACGGTCTACGCCCGTAACCGACCCGGCTGGCAAGCGCCGTACCACGGTCTCCACGCCGACGGGTGGCCCACACCACAGTCCCGCCACATTCCACAACCGCCGCGCTTGGCCATCATCACTGCGCCATGAGGACCGCGGGAAGCCAGATGCCAAGACAGTCTCTCTGGTAGACGTGACGCCGGGATATCGCAGACTGTGCGAGAGCTCGGGGATTTGAGCCCCGGACGAGCGATGGCCCCAAACCGCATTAGCAGTTAGTCCGTCGTCGTTACGATGATCGCCGAGGTCCGGCGGTGTCCGTATCAGTGCAGGTCAATGGCTGTTCACCGGACACCGCCGGACCTCGGCGCACGTCCATGGGCTGCGCCTGACCTCTGCGGCGAATGAGACCAGCTCTGAGACCAAGACCGCACCAGATCCGGCCCGTCCTGCTCGCCGATGCCGAGGCCATGGACGACGTGCTCTCCGGCTCGAACGGCAGCGCCTAGTCACGCAGTTGGTCATGCACTCACGAAAAAGGCCCCTTCCGAGTGATCGGAAGGGGCCTTTGAGCTGGAGCCGCCTATCGGAATTGAACCGATGACCTATTCATTACGAGTGAATCGCTCTGCCGACTGAGCTAAGGCGGCCTGCCGCACCAGAGGTGCGACGGCGATGAGTCTACCGGTTCTCCGGGGTTCTCGCGTCAGTGGCACATGGTGTTCTTCTTGGGTGGGGTACCGGCGACGAGGTAGTGGTCGACGGCGCTGGTGATGCAGGGGTTGCCCTGCAGGTAGGCGGTGTGGCCGTCGCCGTCGAGGCTGAGCAGTACGCCGGCCTTGAGCTGGGTGGCCAGGCTCTGGGCCCACTTGTACGGGGTGGCCGGGTCGCGGGTGGTGCCGACGACGACGATGGGCTTTGAGCCGTCGGCGTGCAGGGCGCGGGGTTGTTCGGTGGCCTGGACGGGCCAGTAGGCGCAGGGCAGGGTGCCCCAGACCACGAACTGGCCGAAGAGCGGGGCCGCCTTCTTCGCACGTGCCGCCTCGTCCTGCCACGGCCCGAGGGTACGGGCGTACGGCTTGTCGACGCAGTTCACGGCCATGTTGGCTTCGCTCTGGTTGGAGTAGGAGCCGTCCTTGTTGCGCTCGACGAGCAGGTCGCCGAGACGCAGGAGGGTGGTGCCGTCGTTCTGTTCGATGGCGCTCTTGAGGGCGAGGCGGAGGATCGGCCACGTCTGCTTGTTGTAGAGCGCGGCGGCGACGCCGAGTTCGACCAGGGACTCGTCGACGATGCGGCCGTCGCCGAGGCTGTTCTTCAGCGGGTGGCGGTCGGTCTGGGCGAACAGCCGCGCGAGGCGGGTGAGGGCGCTCTTGGTGCTGCCGGTGCCCAGCGGGCAGTCGGCGGCCTTGACGCAGTCGGCGGCGAAGGCCTGGACGGCGGTGTCGAAGCCCTTGGCCTGCTCGATGTTGACGGCGTCGGCGGACAGCTTGGGGTCGACGGCGCCGTCGAGGACCATGGCGCGTACGTGCTTGGGGAACAGCTCCGCGTAGTAGGCGCCGAGGTAGGTGCCGTACGAGGCGCCGTAGTAGGTCAGGCCTCGGTCACCGACGGCGGCGCGCAGGACGTCCATGTCCTTGGCGGCGTTGATGGTGCCGACGTACGGGAGCACTGAAGGGATGCGGGTCTTGCAGTCGTCCGCCCACTCCTTGGAGATCTTGACCAGGTCGTTCAGCTCGGCCGAGGTGTCGGGCGAGGTGTCCGTGGCGAAGAAGCGGTCGAGCTCCTTGCTGCTGAGGCAGCGTACGGCCGGCTTGCTCTGGTTGACGCCGCGCGGGTCGAAGCCGACGAGGTCGTAGTTCTTGCGCAGGTCGGCGCCGAACTGGCGGGCGGCGTCGCGGACGAAGTCGACGCCGGAGCCGCCCGGGCCACCGGGGTTGATCAGCAGGGAGCCCTTGCGGGGGCCATCGGCGGGCAGGCGGATGACGGACAGAGTGACCTTCGGGCCGTCCGGGTGGGCGTAGTCGAGCGGGGCGTGGATGGTGCCGCACTGGAAGCCGCCGCCGCAGTCGTGCCAGGAGACCCGCTGCGAGTAGTACGGCGAGCTTCCTCTCGGTGACGGTGCCGCCTTGGAATTCGGTGTTCCCGTGCAGGCTGCCGCCACGAAGGCGGCAACCGCCAACGCGGTCCCCGTCCGGAGCTTCTTCACGCCGTCACCGTTCTTGTCGCCGACTGTTTTCGCAGGCAGCCTATGCGTAACGGCCTGCAACAACGGCGCTACCCAGCGTGCGGCGAGTCATCCTGATTGTCGCCATAGTGTTTGTCGTGCTGCTGTCTGGGCGAGCAGACCGACGCCACCGGACAGGCGCAGCGGCGGCCTCCGTCGAGGCGGACGCTGACCGAGTCGGAGGGGACGTTGTGGCCGACGACCTGGCCGGTGCCCGAGGGCGTTTCGACGCGTTCGCCGAGCTTGGGCATGCGTTCCTTGGCCTCGATGTAGAGCGGGTGCTCGTACTTCAGGCAGCACATGAGCCGTCCGCACGCGCCGGCGATGCGCAGCGGGTTGACCGGAAGGTCCTGCTCCTTGGCCATCCGTACCGACACCGGCTCGAAGTCCTTCAGGAACGTCGCGCAGCACAGGTCGCGCCCGCACGGGCCGATGCCGCCCTGGAGGCGCGCCTCGTCGCGCGGCCCGACCTGGCGGAGCTCGACGCGGGCCTTCATGGACCGTGCCAGGTCACGGACCAGCGCACGGAAGTCGACGCGGTGCGGCGCGGAGAAGTAGATCTTGAAGACGTTGTCGTGGTCGAGGTAGTCGACCCCGATCACCTTCATCGGCAGCTCGTGCTTGCGGATCAGCTTCTTGGCGATCGAGCGTGACTCCGCGCGGCGGCGCCGGTTGGCCTCGTCACGCGCGAGCTCCTCGTCACCGGCGATACCCGCACAGACCGGCAGCCCATCGACGTCCTCGGAGACGTACTGCGGGGCCCAGATGCACTCGGCGACCTCGGCGCCGCCGTCGGTCGGCACCAGCACCCGATCGCCGACTTTCGGGGAGTACGGGCCGGGGTCGAGGTAGTAGAGCCGGCCGTATCGCGTGAAGCTGACGGCCATCATCATGCCCATTGCCTCGCTCCGTCCGCAGTCGGGGTGCGCCGACGGCCAGCCTACGCGTCCGGATCACCGGTTGGCCGGGTGCAGTCAGAGCACTTGACCGATGGCCTCACTCATCGTACGAGTGTTTTGACAACGTTGTCATGAGCCCCAGCTCGAGCCCTGTCCTCCCTCCGTGAAAGGGCGCACCCCTCCCATGGCACTCCCCCGATCTCTCGGCCTGCTGGTCACAGCGGGCGCGATCATCGGCGCGCTGCTGACCCCCGCCTCAGCAGACGCGTCCGCGCTCGTCTCCGACCCCGCCTCGCTGGTCAACCCGCTCCTCGGCACCACGAACGGTGCCAACGACTTCCCCGGTGCCGACGTGCCGTTCGGCATGACCCAGTGGAGTCCCGACACCTCCAGCCGCGCCGACGGCGGCGGGTACTCCTACAACAGCTCGACCATCACGGGCTTCAGCCTGACCCACATCGCGGGCCCGGGCTGCGGCGCGTACGGCGACGTGCCGATCATGCCGACCACCGGCGCGATCAGCGGTCCGGGTACGGCCAGTTCGTCCTACTCCCACGCGAACGAGTCCGCCTCGCCCGGCTACTACGGCGTGACCCTCGGCAACGGCGTCAAGACCGAGCTCACGACGACCACGCGCGGCGGCATCGGGCGCTTCACGTTCCCGGCGACGACGCAGGCGAACCTCCTGTTCAAGCTGACGGGCAGCCAGAACGGCGACTTCGCGAACTCCTGGCAGGCGGTGAGCAACACCGAGGTCGTCGGGTCGGTCACGAGCGGCCACTTCTGCGGCGCCTCCAACACCTACACCGTGCACTTCTCCGTCATGTTCGACCACCCGTTCAGCACCGGGACGTGGCTCGCCGGAGCCGTACGGCCCGGGGCGAAGACGACCACGGCCAGGTCCACGGCACGTACGACCCGCAAGGCGGTCTCCCCGCACGCCGCCGAGAGGGCACCGGAGCTGCACGGCACGCAGCGCGCCCAGGCCACGCCGCTCGCGACCGCGAACGGCGGGTACGTGACGTTCGACACGACCGCGAACCAGGTGGTCGACGCCCGGATCGGCATCTCGTACACCTCGGACGCGAACGCCAAGGCCAACCGCGACGCCGAAGTGCCGAACTTCGCCTTCGACGGCACGCGTACGGCGGCGCACAACGCGTGGAACGCCGCGCTCGGCAAGATCCAGACCTCGGGCGGTACGGCCGCGCAGCAGCACGTCTTCTACACCGCGCTCTACCACGCGCTGCTGCACCCGAACGTGTTCAGCGACACCAACGGCCAGTACGTGGGGTTCGACAACGCCGTGCACACGGTCGCGTCGGGCCACGCGCAGTACGCGAACTACTCCGGCTGGGACATCTACCGCAGCCAGGCGCAGCTCATCGGCATGATCGCTCCGGCGCAGGCGAGTGACGTCGCGCAGTCGGCGGTCAACGACTACGCGCAGGGCGGCGGGTTGCCGAAGTGGGCCGAGGCCAACGGCGAGTCGTACGTCATGGTCGGCGACCCGGCGGCCCCGATCATCGCCGGCATCTACGCGTTCGGCGGCCGGGACTTCGACACCACGTCGGCCAAGAACGCCATGATCCACCAGGCCACCGTCGCCAACGACGACCGGCCGGGCCTGAACTTCCTCGACAGCATCGGCTACCTGCCCAGCGACGGGTCCTACGGCTGCTGCAACTACTACGGCTCGGTGTCGACGACGCTCGAGTACGCCACGGCCGACTTCGCGCTCGGCGCGTTCGCCGAGGCGCTCGGTGACTCCGCGAACCAGAAGAGGTTCGTCGACCGCGCCCAGAACTGGAAGAACGTCCTGAACACCTCGAGCGGCTTCGTCCAGCCGCGCATGGCCACCGGCACGTGGGCCGGCGGGTTCAGCCCCACCAGCGGAACCGACATGGTCGAGGGGACGTCCTGGCAGTACACCGGCATGGTGCCGTTCAACGTACGGGGGCTCGCGGACGCCAAGGGCGGCAACGCGGGCCTGGTCGGCTACCTCGACCACGTGCTCGGCACGTTCAACGGCAGCGGCGGCGACCACGCCGATCTCGGCAACGAGCCCAGCGTCGAGCTGCCCTGGGAGTACGACTACGTCGGCCAGCCGTGGAAGACACAGTCGGTGATCCGCGACGTGCAGAACCAGCTGTGGCCGGACTCGCCGACCGGCTGGGGCGTCGGCAACGACGACCTGGGCACGATGAGCGCCTGGTACGTCTGGTCGGCGATCGGGGCGTTCCCCGAGAGCCCGGGTACGGCCGACCTGGCGCTGGGCAGCCCGCAGTTCACGCAGGTCGTCATCACGCTCAGCACCGGCAACACGCTGACGATCAACGCACCGCAGGCGGCGACCAACGCGCCGTACGTGCAGAGCGCGACGTGGAACGGCGGCTCGTGGAACAACGCCTACCTGCCGCCCTCGGCGGTCAACTCGGGCGGCACGCTCGCGCTGACGCTCGGCACGACGGCCAACACCTCCTGGGCGACGGCCGCGTCCTCGGCGCCGCCGTCGTACAACGGCTCCGGCGGGTCCGGCGCCCACGGTGCACCGATCACCTCCGGCGTCGCCGGGAAGTGCGTCGACGTGAAGCAGAGCGGCACGAGCAACGGCACGCCCGTCGAGATCTACGGGTGCAACACCACCAACGCTCAGAAGTGGACGGTGCCCGGTGACGGCACGCTGACGGCGTTCGGCAAGTGCCTGGACGTCAGCAACAGCGGTACCGCCGATGGTTCCAAGGTGCAGCTGTGGGACTGCAACACCTCGGGCGCGCAGAAGTGGACCTACAACGCCACGGCGAAGTCGCTGACCAACCCCGAGTCCGGAAAGTGCCTCGACGACCCGAACGGCAGCACGACGGACGGCACCCAGCTGCAGATCTACACCTGCAACGGATCCACCGCCCAGCAGTGGACACTGCCCTAACTCACGCGATGGCGCGTGCCGCGGCCAGGGCCTGGTCGCGGTACGCGCCGCCGTACAGCACGACGTGCACGAGCAGCGGGTGGAGCCGGTGCAGCGGTACGCGTGCCCGCCGGCCGTCCGCGAGCGGAGACACCTCGTCGTACGCGGCGATGATCCGGGCCAGGTACGGCGCTCCGAACAGCTCCAGCATGGCCAGGTCGGTCTCGCGGTGGCCGCCGTGCGCGGCCGGGTCGATCAGCCAGGCGCGCCCGCCGCTCCACAGGACGTTGCCGGACCACAGGTCGCCGTGGATCCGGGCGGGCGGCTCCGGCGGCCCGGCGACGTCGGCGATCCGGCCGGCGGCGCGCTCGACCTGCGCGGCGTCGCCCGCGGACATCCCGCCGCGGTCGACCGCGAGGCGGAGGTAGGGCAGGACCCGGCGGCGTACGTACCACTCCGGCCAGGACGTCCCGTCGCCGTTGTCGAGCGGCAGCGAGGCGATGGACCCGGGCCAGGGCGCACCGTACGCGCCGGCCCCGGCGCCGTGCAGGGCGGCCAGGTCGCGGCCGAGACGCTCGGCGGCCTCACGCGTCGGCGGACCGGTCTCGATCCAGGGCAGTACGAGCGTACGGTCGTCGGCGCCGAGCGGCTCGGGCACCGGCGCGGGTCCGGGACCCGGCCAGCCCTGGCGCAGCCAGCGCAGACCGGCCGCCTCGGCGGCGAACAGCCCGTCGGCCGCCTCTTTGACGAAGAGGCGGCGGCCGTCGGCGAGCGTGACCCGGCGCAGGCTCCACGCGTGTGAGGTCCCGAGGTCGGTCTCCTCGGTGACCGCGGTGTCCAGCAGGCGCCTCACGGGTTCTTGAGGTCGCCGCGGATGTGGTCGAGCAGGCCGGGTACGGCGGCCTCGATCTGCACGCGCACCTCGTCGAAGTCCGCGGCGTGCCCGTAGTACGGGTCGGGGACGTCCAGGTCGTTCGCGTCCGGGTCGAACTCCCGCAGCAGCCGGATCTTGCCCCGCGCCTCGTCGTCGGGCGCCACGCGCCGCAGGTCACGACGGTGTCCCTGGTCGAGCGCGATGATCAGGTCGTAGTGGCCGAACCAGGCGTCCTCGAACCTCCGCGCCCGGTGCGCGGAGCCGTACCCGGCGCGGTGCAGCGTCGCGACGGTGCGTTCGTCCGCGGCGTCGCCCACGTGCCAGTGGCCGGTGCCCGAGCTGTCGACCTCGACGTCGAGGCCGGCCTCCTCGGCGTGCCGGCGCAGGATGTGCTCGGCCATCGGCGAACGGCAGATGTTGCCCGTGCAGACGAACGTGACGCGGTACGGCATGCGGTCAGCCTACGAGACGGGCGATCGAGGTCCCCTCGTCGCCGTACCGCCACAATGGGGTGATGGCCGATCTGACGGGCAGGACCGCACTGGTGACCGGGGCGAGCCGTGGCATCGGGCGGGCGATCGCCCAGCGCCTGGCCGCGGACGGCGCGCGGGTGGCGGTGCACTACGGGACCAACGACAAGGCGGCCGAGGAGTGCGTGGCCGCGATCGGCGCGGACCGGGCGTTCGCGGTCGGCGCCGAACTCAGCGAGCCCGATGCGGTGGAGACGTTGCTCGCCCGGGTGGACGAGGAGTTCGACGGCCTGGACATCCTGGTCAACAACGCCGCGATCCCGACCTCGGGCGACCTGGAGCGGGCCACGACCGAGGAGTTCGACCGGATCTTCGCGGTGAACGTCCGCGCGCCGTTCTTCCTGATCCAGCAGGCGCTGCCCCGGATGCGCGACGGCGGCCGGATCATCAACATCGGCTCCGTGGTGTCCACGCACGTCGCGTCGCCGGAGCTGATCACGTACGCGATGAGCAAGGGCGCGCTGGACGTGCTCGGGCGCACGCTGGCCAAGATGCTCGGGCCGCGCGGCATCACCGTCAACACCGTGGCCCCCGGCGTCATCGCCACCGACGCGAACGCCGTCTGGCTGCAGTACCCCGAGGTCTCCGCGGCCGCCGCACGGCGCGCGGCGCTGGGCCGCGTCGGGGAGCCGCGCGACGTCGCCGACGTGGTCGCCTTCCTCGCCTCCGAGGACGCCCGCTGGATCACCGGCGACACCATCGAGGTCAGCGGCGGCATCAACCTGTGACACGAGAACGGCCGCCCCCGCCGAAGCGGGAGCGGCCGTTCGCCGGAACCTAGTGCCCCACGGCGTGGAGCGCGTCGATGATCCCGTGACCGTAGAACCCGTTACGCGCGGTCCCACCCTCACAGGTGTGCGTGGTCGTCACCGTCCGGTACGTCCCGTCGGCCTGCTTGACCTGGCGGGTGTACACGAAGTTGCGCGGCGACGGGCAGGGCTGCTTCGTCGCCGACGACTCGATGACGGCCTGGACGACGCTCGGGTCGAGCGTGAGCCCGCCGTGCGCGGCGTCGCGGTGGCCGTACCGGCTGACGATCAGCGCGGCGACGCCGGTGGCGTGCGGCGAGGCCATCGAGGTGCCCTGCAGGTACTGGTAGTACGCGCAGGTCGCACCCTTGCAGTCGCGGACGACGTACGGGACGTTCGGCGTACCGTCGGCGTTGAGCTCGCCACGGGCCACCGCCAGCGACTTCGGGTACGCCGCGAGGATCTCCTTGGTCGGGTCGGCCTTACCGTCCGCGGTGTCGTAGGCGTCACCGCCGGGGGCGGAGATGTCCACGTAGCCGTTGCCGTAGTCGGAGTAGTACGACTTGCGGGTGCTGCTGCCGACGGCGGACACCGAGAGGACGTTCTTGCCCTGGCTGGGCTCGGAGGTGCAGGTCCCCGGCGCGATGGTGCGGTCGTACGGCGCCTCACCGGCCACGGCCGGGTAGTCCGGGCTGGAGGAGTCGATGATGGTCTTGGTGTAGTCGGTCGCGCCGTTGCCGGCCGCCGAGACGAGCGTGACGCCGTGCCGGTTGGCGTAGGCCAGGGCCCGCTCCGACGCCTTGATGACGGTGCGCTGCTCGGCCTGCAGCTCCGGCGAGTCGGCCGGGTTGTTCGCGCAGTTGAACAGCCACGGGTCGGTGTAGAAGCTCATGTTCACGACGTCGATGCCCGCGTCGCCCGCGTACGTGAGGGCGTCGACGACCGGCTGCAGGAAGAAGAATCCCGAGTCCTGGCCGGCGCGGACGTTGACCAGCCGTACGCCCGGCGCCACGCCCGCGATGCCCAGCTTGTTGATGGGCGAGGCGATCGTCGATGCGACGTGGGTGCCGTGCTCGTTGTCGTCCTCGTCGACCGGGTCGACGCACGACGGGTGCTCGCACGGCCCGTCGACCTCGGTGCCGTTGGCGTCGACCGGGATGTCCTTGGTGAAGTTCCGGCTCAGCGCGCGGTCGAAGTTCGGCGCGATGTCCGGGTGGGTCCCGTCGATGCCGGTGTCGATGACGCCGACCAGTACGCGGTGGTCGCCGGGCTCGGTCTTGTAGGAGCCCTTGGCCGTGGCGTGGATCAGCTTCATGTCCCACTGGCTGCCGGAGAGGGGCTCTCCGGACGCCTTCGCGGTGACCTTGCCCTGGCCGTCGCGGCCTTCCTTCTCGACCGCGTTGCCGCGGCGGACGGCGGCGTGCGTGACCTTCGGGGCCTCACCGACGACCCGGTTGGTCGCGACGCCGTCGACCGCCGACTCACTCCGCGCGTCGGCGGCGAAGTCGGTACGGCTCGAGCGTACGGTCGCGACGCCGACGGCCTTGTTCTCGGTGACGATGGTGCCGCCGGCCGCCCGGATGGCCGCGTGGGCCTGGTCCAGTGAGGCGCCGTCCTTGTAGAGGACGACGTACTCACGTGGCGTGGACGTCGTCGTCTTGCTGCTGGGTCCCGCCTGTGCGGGGGCCGCGAGCGCCGCGGTGACCGCGACGCAGGCGGCGAAAGCGATGGCGCGCCGCATGCACACCTCCATATGAATCCCTGGGTGCCAGTAAAAATCTGGCAATGGAGACATAAGAGATGTTTAGCGTGGTCGCTGTCTAGAGCTGTGGCCAGTGAGTTCCGTGGCCGACTACGGCCAGTAACACTCAGCCCGTACGCAGGGCCATCGCCATCGCCTCGACGGCGAGCAGCGGATTGACGTTGGCCGCGATGCGCTCGCGGCACGCCATGATCGCCTCGAGCCGGCGCAGCGTGGTCTCGGGGGCGCCTGAGGCCGAACGCAGCTCGCGTGCCCGGTCGGCGTTGACCAGCTCGACGTCCGCTCCGAGCTGCACCACCAGCGCGTCGCGGTAGTAGGACGCCAGGTCCAGCAGGGCCCGGTCGAGCGCGTCGCGCTTCATCCGGGTCGCGCGGGACTTCTGGCGGTCCTCCAGCTCCTTCATTGCCCCGGCCGTGCCGCGTGGCATGCGGCCCTTGGCGCTCTCGCCCAGTGCCTGGCGAAACGCCGCGGTCTCCCCGGAGTCCAGCTCCGCGCTGGAGGTCTTCGCCTCGGCCTCGGCGGCGCGTACGAGCGTCTCGGCGGCCATCACGGCGGGCCCCACGCCGGTGAGGCGGGAGGGTACGGCCAGCACGTCGGCGCGTCGGCGGCGCGCCTCCTCGTCGGTGGCGAGCCGCCGGGCGCGGCCGATGTGGCCCTGCGCGGCGCGCGCCGCCTCGTCCGCCACCCGCGGGTCGATGCCGTCACGGCGGACCAGCACGTCGGCGACGGCGGCCGCCGGGGGTGTACGCAGCGTCACCAGCCGGCAGCGGGACCGGATCGTCACCACGAGGTCGTCGGGCGAGGGCGCGCACAGCAGCCACACGGTACGCGAGGGCGGCTCCTCGATCGCCTTGAGCAGCGCGTTGGCGGCCTGCTCCGTTGAACGGTCGGCGTCCTCGAACAGCACGATCCGCCACCGGCCGGCGGTCGGCGAGGACGCCGCGCGCAGCACCAGCGCGCGGGTCTCCCGTACGCCGTAGGACAGGCCCGCGGGCCGTACGACCTCGACGTCGGCGTGCGTACCGGACAGCACGTGGTGGCAGGAGGCGCAGTGGCCGCACCCCCGGTCGGGGCAGAGCAGCGCCGCCGCGAACGCGCGCGCCGCCACCGAACGCCCGGACCCGGGCGGCCCGGTGAACAGCCACGCGTGCGTCATGCCCGCGCCGCCCTCACCGGCCAGCACCTGGCCACCGGCTCGTACGGCGGTCTCGAGCTGCTCGATGACCGTGCCTTGGCCGACCAGGTCGTCATAGACCGTCACGTGAGGAGACCCTACCGGCGAATCAGTCGGTGATGGCGGGCATCGTGCTGGTCACGGCCTCGGCTCCGGCCGGGATCGGGTCGGGCAGGATCGAACGGACCCGGTCGTGGATCTTCCGCGAGATCTCGGCCTGCGACTCGGTCGCGTCGACGACGAGGTAACGGTGCGGCTCGGCGTCGGCGAGGCGTCGGAACCCACGGCGTACCCGCTCGTGGAACTCCCTCGGCTCGGACTCGATGCGGTCGGCGGGCGAGGCGAACCGGCCCAGGCCCACCTCGGCCGGCACGTCCAGGATGATCGTCAGGTCGGGCACGAGCGCGCTGGTGGCCCATCGGTTGACGTCGGCGATCTCGCCGACCTTCAGCTCGCGGCCCGCGCCCTGGTAGGCCAGCGACGAGTCGACATAGCGGTCGGTCACGACGATCGCACCGCGCTGCAGCGACGGCTCGATGACCTCGGCGACGTGCTGGGCGCGGTCGGCGGCGTACAGCAGCGTCTCGGCGCGTGAGGACAGCCCGGAGCTCTCCTTGTCGAGCAGCAGGGCGCGCAGCCGCATGCCGATCTTCGTGGAGCCGGGCTCGCGGGTCATCACCACGTCGAAGCCCTGGTCGCGCAGCCAGATCGACAGCAGCCGGGCCTGGGTGGTCTTGCCCGCGCCCTCGCCGCCCTCGAACGCCACGAACACGCCGTGCTCGTTGCCGGCCTCGTCGACGACGTACTTCTCTCCGCGCAGTGCGGCCGACAGGTCGCGTACCAGCGGGATGCCCCGGCGGTCGTCCATCTGCCGGTAGGCGACCACGCCGACGATCACGGCGAGGACGGCCGCGATCAGCAGTACGGCGTTGGGCCCGTCGAAGCTGTAGACGTTGTGGCCGGGCAGCGTGACCCGGTGGTTGCCGAGCGCGCCCGCGACGAACGGCACCGAGGCGACCACGAGCAGCAGGACCACGCGGACCAGCGACTGCAGGAACGCCCAGGTACGGCCGCGCAGGCTGTCCTCGACCTCCAGGCCGACCAGCGTGTAGCCGGTCACCCAGGCGATTCCCGCGCCCGCGCCGCACAGCGCGGTCAGCAGGGAGACGATCACCAGGTTGGGGACGATGCCGATCAGCGCGAGCGCGAAGCCGGCGCCGATGATGCCCAGGCCGAAGAGCCGTCGCCGGCTGAACTCCTGCAGGATGCGCGGCGCGAGGAACATGCCGACGGCCATGCCGACGAAGACCATGCCGAAGACCACGCCGTACGCGGCGTCGCCGCCGCCGAGCTGCTTGACGTAGACCTTGGCCATACCGATCACCGCGCCGCCGGCGGCGAACGCGCCGAGGATGCCGATGGTCAGGCCGCGTACGAGCGAGGTCGAGCCGACGAACCGCCAGCCCTGCCCGATCTGCTTGAGGATCGAGGGCACCGAGACGGCGCCGCGCTGCTTCGGGATCTCACGGAGCGTGAAGATGGTCGCGGCGGAGATCAGGAACGTCACGGCGTTGATGTACAGCGCGAGGTTGGCCTGCTGTTGCTGATCCTTGAAGAGCAGACCGGCGATCAGGGCCAGCACCGAGAACATGCCCGCCGCGACCGGCGCCGAGCCGTACGTCGAGGTCAGGCTGATCTGGTTGGCGCGCTCGAGCTGGTCCTTGGGCACGAGGTTCGGGACCGTGGCCTCTTTGGCCGGGATCCAGAACAGCGTGACGACCTCGATCAGGAAGGTCGCGATGTAAAGCCAGTCAAGGCGCCCGACCAACGGTATCGACAGGAACAGTGCGAACCGCATGATGTCCGCGACCACCATCGTGATGCGGCGATCGAAGCGGTCGGCCACCGCGCCCGCGAGCGGACCGAAGATCAGTGCCGGCAGGAGCTTCACGACGAGAACACCGCCGATGGCGTAGTTCTCCGCCGTCCCCTTGGTCAGAGATCCGGCCAGCGCGGTCAGCGCGAGGATGCTCAGCCAGTCACCGAAACTGGACAACGACAGGGCGATCCACAGCCGCCTGAACGGCTTGATCGAAAGCACGCCGGGAGGGCTGCCCGTTCTGGTCATTGTGTCAGAGTATCGACCCTGGAGCGTCAGGAGCGTGACTTCGCGGTTCGTTGCTTGGTCGTCTTCTTCCCGCCACCTGCGGCCACCTTCTCGCGACGCTCCGCGAGCAGCTCAGCCGCCCGAGCGATGGTGATGGACTCCACTTCGTCACCCTTGCGAAGGCTGGCGTTCGTCTCACCATCCGTCACGTAGGGCCCGAAACGTCCCTCCTTGACGACGACGTTCTCCCCACTCGCCGGGTCCTTGCCCAGCTCGCGCAGCGGAGGCGCCGCGGCGGCCCGCCGGCCACGCTGCTTGGGCTGCGCGAAGATCGCGATGGCCTCCTCGATCGTGACCGAGAACAGCTGCGCCTCGCTCTCCAGCGAACGGCTGTCGGTGCCCTTCTTCAGGTACGGCCCGAACCGGCCGTTCTGCGCCGTGACCGGCTCGCCGTCGATCTCACCCAGCGCGCGCGGCAGGGACAGCAGCTTCAGCGCGTCCTCGAGCGTGACCGTGTCGAGCGTCATCGACTTCAGCAGCGATCCGGTGCGCGGCTTGGCCGACTTCGGGGCGTCCTCCGGCAGGACCTCGGTGACGTACGGACCGAACCTGCCGGTCTTGGCCACGATGAGGTTGCCGTTCCCGGGGTCGGGCCCGAGCTCGCGGTCGCCGCTCGGCTGCGCGAACAGCTCCTCGGCCTTCTCCTTGGTCAGCTCGTCCGGCGCGATGTCCTCGGGGATGTTGACCCGCTCGCCGCCACGGTCGAGGTACGGGCCGTAGCGCCCGACCCGGATCATGATGTCGCTGTCGGCGATCGGGAAGGAGCTGACCTCCTTGGCGTCGATGTCGCCGAGGTCGCTGACCAGCTCCTTGAGGCCCTCGTCGCCGTTCTCGCCGAAGTAGAAGCGGTGCAGCCACCGCACGCGCTCGGCGTCGCCGCGCGCGATGTCGTCGAGACCGTCCTCCATGTTGGCGGTGAAGTCGTAGTCGACCAGATGGCCGAAGTGACGCTCGAGGAGGTTGACCACGGCGAACGCCAGGAACGAGGGCACCAGCGCGGTGCCCTTCTTGAACACGTAGCCGCGGTCGAGGATGGTGCCGAGGATCGTGGCGTACGTCGACGGCCGGCCGATCTCCCGGTCTTCCATCTCCTTGACCAGGCTCGCCTCGGTGTAGCGGGCGGGCGGGCGCGTCGAGTGGCCGTCGGCGGACAGTTCGCTCGCGGTGAGCGGGTCGGCCTCCTCCAGCGTGGGCAGGCGGCGCTCCTGGTCGTCGCGGTCGGACGACGGGTCGTCCGCGCCCTCGACGTAGGCCTTGAGGAAGCCGTGGAAGGTGATGATCTTGCCAGAGGCGCCGAACTCGACGGCCTCGCCCGAGCTGGACTCGCCGGCCACGCGTACCGAGACCGAATTGCCTGCGGCGTCCTTCATCTGGCTGGCGACCGTGCGCTTCCAGATCAGCTCGTAGAGCCGGAACTGGTCGGCGGACAGGCCGGTCTCGCCGGGCGTACGGAAGGTCTCACCGGACGGCCGGATCGCCTCGTGCGCCTCCTGGGCGTTCTTGACCTTGCTCTGGTAGACGCGCGGCTTGTCCGGCACGTAGTCGGCGCCGTACAGCGTCCGCGCCTGGTTGCGGGCGGCGTTGATGGCGGTCTCGGACAGCTGGATGCTGTCGGTACGCATATAGGTGATGAAGCCGTTCTCGTACAGCTTCTGCGCGACCTGCATCGTGTACTTGGCGGAGAAGCCCAGCTTGCGGCTGGCCTCCTGCTGCAGCGTCGTCGTACGGAACGGGGCGTACGGGCTGCGCTTGTACGGCTTGCGCTCGACGGACTTGACCGCGTACGAACGGCCGTCGAGCCGCTCGGCGAGGCCACGCGCGGCGGCCTCGTCCAGGTGCAGGATCTCCTCGGACTTGAGCCGGCCGAGCGAGCTGAAGTCACGGCCCTGCGCGACGCGCTTGCCGTCGACGGCGACGAGCGTCGCCTTGAAGTTGGAGGGCTCCTCGGGCTTGCCGGTGTCGAACATCGCGGCCAGGTCCCAGTAGCCGGCCGGCACGAACGCGATGCGCTCGCGCTCCCGCTCGACGACCAGGCGGGTGGCGACGCTCTGGACGCGGCCCGCCGACAGCTTCGGCATGACCTTCTTCCACAGGACCGGGCTGACCTCGTAGCCGTAGAGGCGGTCGAGGATGCGGCGGGTCTCCTGTGCGTCGACGAGCTTGATGTTCAGTTCGCGCGGGCTCTGCGCCGCGGCGCGGATGGCGTCCGCGGTGATCTCGTGGAACACCATGCGGTGCACCGGCACCTTGGGCTTGAGAACCTCTTGCAGGTGCCAGGCGATGGCCTCGCCCTCACGGTCCTCATCCGTCGCGAGGAAGAGCTCGTCGGCGTCCTGAAGCAGCTTCTTCAGCTTCGCGACCTGCTGCTTCTTGTCAGCGTTGATGACGTAGAGGGGTTCGAAGTCACTGTCGACGTTCACGCCCAGGCGAGCCCACGCCTCGCCCTTGTACTTGGCGGGAATGTCCGCGGCTCGCTCCGGCAGATCACGGATATGACCAATACTGGACTCGACGGTGTACCCGCGGCCGAGATAGCCCGCGATGGTCTTCGCCTTCGCGGGCGACTCGACGATCACCAGACGGTTACCGCCGGACTTCGTTGTGCCGTTGCTGTCGGGCACGGTGCCTGAACCTCACAAGTCTCGACTTCGGCGGGAGCTATTGGTGCCGTCCCGCTTCCGATCAACGTTGAATGACAGTAGACCGGTTCCGCGGAAGAGGGTCACACACTCCCCGTGAGGACCCTAGACGGAGCAGAATAAGGGCAATGCTCGAGTACTCCTACCTAGTACTGCGTCTGCCCCGCGGCACCACCCGTGACGCTGCGAGGCAAATCCTGGTCGAGCACGCCGAGCGCGGTGGGTGGGAGCTCGTCCGGGTGCGGGTCTACCCCGACGGTAGGCGGCGAATCCAGCTGCGCCGCAAGGTGATTCGCGTGCGACGCACCTTCTGACGGCCCGCCACTCCTTGTTCTCTCCGACGCTACATCAATGTTCCGTACGCGCGACCAGCGGGTGATGTAGCCGTCTTCCCTTTAATAGGCTTTTGCCTGCCCCGGACGGTATCTCCGGGGCAGGCAAAACGTCTCCTACTTCACATCACGAAGCGTCACACTGCGTCAACCATCGGCTGACGCCGCAGACGTTCAGCGGCGGCGCAGCCGACGGGCCTCGCCGAGCACCGCGGACGAGGCGGCGAGCAGTCCGCCCAGCGCCAGCGCGACCAGCGCGCCACCCTGAACCTTCGACTCCGCGGCGACGAGCCGGACCGGCGGGAGCTGCTTCGGCAGGCCGCCCACGATGGGGAGGTTGCCGGTCGCGTCGGTCGCGTCGGACGCCGAGAGCGGCAGCCTGGCGGTCGGGTCGGAGGCGGACACCGGCAGGTCGCCGGTCGAGACGGGCAGCGTGCCGGTCGACACGGGCAGGTTCCCGTTCGACATGGGCAGGTTGCCGGTTGAGATGGGCAGGTTCCCCGGCGAGACGGGCAGGTCGCCGGTCGAGACCGGCAGGTTGCGGGCCGAGACCGGCAGGTTGCGGGTCGCGTCCGACAGCGAGACCGGGAGGCCGTCCGACGCGGACTGCGGCGTCATGCGACGCGTGCCGGAGAGCGTGCCCGACACCGCGTCGGTGAGCCCACCGGGCGTGACCGGCAGGACGTCGGTCAGCCCGCCGGGCGTGCCCGGCACGATCGGCGCGGACATCGGCGCGATCGGCGCGCGGCCGATCGGGAACTTCGGCAGCGCGGGCATCGCGCCCATCGTCACCGGCAGAGCGCCGTTGCGCAGCGCGGAGGCGTCCACCGGCAGGCGGGACAGGTCGCCGAGTCGGCTCGGCGCCGGGGCGCTCGACGGCTCGATGCAGTCGTCGGCGCCGCAGCTCCCGTACGCCCGCCCGATCACGGCGGCAGCGTTACCGCAGACGTCGATCGGCACGGTGATCGGCGCGGTGACCTGGTTGCCGCCGCCCACGCTGCCCCGCCCGGAGGTGGGGCCGCCCGCGACGGAGCCGCCGTGGATCTCGCTGCGTCCCTGGCAGCCAGCCTGGCCGCGGCCGAGGAGGGCCACGGCGTTGCCGCAGATCTCGATCGGGGCGCTGATCGGCGCCTGGACCTGGTTGCCGCCGAGGACGCTGTGCGTACCGGACGTACGCGCGACGCCGTGACCGGCGCCGCCGTGGACCGTGGCGCCACCCTCACAGCCGGCGACGGCGTTGCCGACCGCGTTGCCGCAGATCTCGATCGGGGCGTTCACCGGCGCCTGAACCTGGTTGCCGCCGAGGACGCTGCCGTGTCCGGAGGTGCGCGCGCTCCCGTGGCCCGCTCCGCCGGAGGCCTTGGCGCCGCCCTTGCAGCCGGAGAGCGCGTGACCGATGATCGCGACGGAGTTGCCGCAGGCGTTGATCGGGGCGCTGATCGGCGCCTGAATCTGGTTGCCGCCGCCGATGCTGTGCGTACCGGACGTACGTGCGACGCCGTGGCCGGCGCCGCCGGAGGCCTTGGCGCCGCCCTCGCAGCCGGAGAGCGCGTGACCGATGATCGCGACGGAGTTGCCGCAGGCGTTGATCGGTGCGCTGATCGGCGCCTGGACCTGGTTGCCGCCGAGGACGCTGCCGCGGCCGTCGGTCACGTCGGCGAGAGCCGGTCCGGCTCCGAGCGCGACGAAGCTTGCGGTCAGCAGGGTGGCACGCGCGGTGCCCATAGCCCACATACGCATGGGAGTACTCCTCGTGTTGAAGGGTTGTGCTGAATGGTTCTGAAGGGGGGTTTGCCGGCGCGACCGCTGGAACGCGGTGCGCCTCGTGTCGTCGTACGACGTGCGACGTGCGTGCTAGTCAGGCGAGAAGGTCGGCTCGTCGGCCGCGGTGCGAACGACCGGGGGAACGGCCCCGGTGAGCAGCGCGGAGATGAGCGCACGACGACATGCCGCACCCAAGCGGATGGTGCGGCAGAGCCCCGGCTGGTCGATGCCACCCGCGACCGGCGGGGGCAGCGTCTGTGCCCGGTGCGGCAATGGCCGCGGCAGCCGGGGCAGGACGGGCGCGGGCACCGTCGAACGGGCCGCGTGTGCTGCGGTGGAGGCCTTCTCGGACGCCCCCGTTACGGCGTGGGGCCCGGTGTGGGTCAGCGGTCCGCCGCCGATCGCCGCATGGGCATCGGGATCGGCGTGCCGTCGTGTCCGAGAAGGACCACCCGTGTCCACCGACGTGCGGGGCCGCGGGATACCGGAGAGGACCGGTGCCGCCGCGGGTGGCAAGGCGAGGATCGCCGGCGGACGGGAGGGCCGGAGAGCCGCCTCAGAGGTGCGCACGGCCGGGACGACGCGGCGTACGAGTGGCATGTCGCCCGTGACCGTGGCCACGGGCGCGCCGGTGTACGCGGCGACGCTGGGAAGGCGTGCTCCAGAAGCGGTGTCGGCATGTGCCTGCCCGGCGGCGCCGAGCAGCCAGCCGGCGAACGCGATGCCCGCTGTCAGCAGCAGGCGCCTCGTCGCCGGCCGGGCGAGAGCAGCCGGGCAGCGCATGACGACGGAGGCGAGCCTCCGTATCCGCGACCGTCCAGAAACCACGCGCTCTCCTTGGCATTGACCCACCACGGAACGCAAAAAGTTCCGTACGGCCAGTCACCGTAGCACCACGGAGAGCGATCAAACTGATAATCGGTGAATGGATTTAAGCGTGATCAAGGAAATGGTCGAGGACGCGTACGCCGAAGCGGAGTCCGTCTAGGGGAACGCGTTCGTCGATACCGTGAAACATTCCGGAAAAATCCAGATCTGCAGGTAGCTTCAAGGGTGCAAAACCGAAGCATCGGATACCGAGCGTGGAAAAGGATTTCGCGTCCGTACCGCCCGAGAGGCAGTACGGCACCGGGCGCGCCTGCGGGTCGTGCGCCCGCAGCGCCTCCGCCATCGCGGTCGCGAGCGGCCCGTCGAACTCCGTCTCCACCGCGATGTCGTGATGGATGAACTCCCGGCTCACGTGTTCGCCGAGAAGATCGTCCACGGTCGCGAAGAACTCCTCCTCGTGACCCGGCAGAAAACGCCCGTCGACCTGAGCCGTCGCGCTCTGCGGAATGACGTTCGCCTTGTATCCCGCGTCAAGAACAGAGGGATTAAGGGTATTTCGGAGAGTCGCACCGATCATCCGGGAAAGTGGGCCGAGACTCTCGACCGTCTTCTCCACGTTCTCCGGGTCGAACTCGACACCGGTCGCCTCACAGACCGCCTCCAGGAACGCCCGCACCGTCTTCGTCAGGCGTACCGGGAACTCGTGCTCGCCCAGCCGCGCCACCGCCGCCGCCAGCGCCGTCACCGCATTGTCGCGGTGCACCATCGAGCCGTGCCCCGCCGTACCGTCGGCGGTCAGCCGCATCCACGCCAGGCCCTTCTCCGCCGTCTCGATCAGGTACAGGCGCTTCTCGTCGGGCAGCGTCAGGCTGAAGCCGCCGACCTCGCCGATCGCCTCCGTACAGCCCTCGAACAACTCCCGGTGCTCGTCGACCAGCCAGTGCGCGCCCCACTTGCCGCCGGCCTCCTCATCGGCCACGAAGGCGAGCACGACGTCCCGCTCCGGCCTGCGGCCCTGCCGGAGCCGTTCCCGGATCACCGCCAGGACCATCGCGTCCATGTCCTTCATGTCGACCGCGCCACGCCCCCACACGCAGCCGTCCGCGATCTCCCCGCCGAACGGGTCGCGGCTCCAGTCCTCCTTCTGCGCCGGGACCACGTCCAGATGCCCGTGGATCAGCAACGCGTCCCGCTCCGGGTTGGTCCCCTCGACCCGTACGACCACATTGGACCGCTTCGCGTGCGACTCATAGATCTCGGGCTCGAGCCCCACCTCGGCGAGCTTCTCCGCGACGTACTCCGCCGCCGCCCGCTCACCGGGCCCACTGTGGTCCCCGGGGTTGGACGTATCGATGCGGATGAGCTCGCTGCACAGGTCGACGACCTCGTCTTCCGCCGAAGGATTGCTCACGCTGCCTCCTCGAGTCCCGAGCACTTCGCCCAGGTTGATCCAGATTCCATCCTCCCGCAGCACCTTCCCCCATACCGGCCCGGTCACCCCGTGAACTTTCCACTTCGCGACGCCAGCGGGGATTTGCTATCGTGTGGCAGCCGACGCAGGAGACTGCGTCACACACCTCGTCCGGGTGGCGGAATAGGCAGACGCGCTAGCTTGAGGTGCTAGTGCCCTTTACGGGGCATGGGGGTTCAAGTCCCCCCTCGGACACATACCGATCGCACATGTCGAGGCCAGGAATCATCTTGGCCTCGACTAGTCGTTTCTGGGGCCGATAGGTCAGCCTGAGTCCGAGTTCACGGTAGAGATCGGCCTTGTCGCCCGGGTCCGCGTGGACGACGACGTGTGCGAGGTTCCCGAGTTCGGCCATCATCGCGGTGATCTCCTGTCTCGTCATGCGCTTGCTGCCGCCGAGACCCTGTAGCTGTCCCTCGGCGCGGGCCCGGTCGGCCTTGGCTTCGTTGATCCATCGGGTGACCTCGACGGGATCGGCATCGGCGTCCAGGGCTGCCTTGTAACGCGCCAGCCGCCGGTCACAGTCGGCGATCGTAGTTCTGATCGCGTCGGCTTTGCCTTCGTCCGGGTCCAGACCATGATCGGCGAGGGCGTCGATGGTCGTTTCTATTTGGGTGGGCGCGAACAGCTCGGCGAGCCAGGCATCGACATCGTCGAGGATCGCGGCTTCGCGCAGATAGACGATCTTCGGGTGGTCGACCCGATTGGCCAGAGCGTATTCGGCGGGGAAGCGGCACCGGTAGTAGGCCTGGTCGTTGTTCCAGTTGCCCTGCATCCGGCGGTCGCAGTAGCCGCAGAACAGAACGCCCCGGTAAGCGTACGGACGCCGGGTGGGGTGTGGACGGTGCGGGACCCCGACGCGGCTCCGGCCACGGCGCGCCATGATCGCTTGTGCCTGCTCGAACTCGGCCACGCTGATGAGCGGTTCATGGGCGGCGTGCTCGGACCACACCCACTGGTCGGCGTGGTTCCAGCGCATCTTCGTGGTGTGGCCGAGCGCGACATCATCGATATCGATCAGGACCTCGTCCTTGCGCTGCTTGTTCCAGACCTGCCGGCCCGTGTAGCGCGGGTTCCGCAGGATGGCCCGTACGGCGGACTTGGCCCACGCGACACCAGAGCGATGCTTGTTGCGGGCACGGTCATGCGCCGACGGTGAGGGGATCCCGTCCGCCGTCAGACCATCGGCGATGGCGAACTGCCCCCGGCCTTCGAGGTATTCCGCGAAAATCCTCCGAATCACTGGGGCGGCTTGCGGGTCGGGTTCCAGCCGATGAAGCCGCTTGCCGTCGGCGGCCTTGGACGGGTTCGGATGCGGGCCCGCGTCGGCCAGCCGGTACCCGTACGGCGGGCGGCCGCCGAGGTAGCGGCCCTCCGTCGCGGTGATGGCCGCCATGGCGGCGCGGACCCGGATCTTGATGCGGTTCCGCTCGCCCTTACTGAGGCCCCCGAAGACTCCCATGATCATGTCGTGGGCCTCGTTGGCCGGATCGATCGGACCGCCTACTTCCGGAACCCACATCCCCACCCGGAAGTGCTCGAAGAGAGGAAAGGTCAGCCCGTACTGGTTCCCGTAGAACGCCCGATGGGGCTCACCGATCACGACCGCGTCGAAGCCGCGGTTCGGGTTCTTCAACTCGGCGAGCAGTGCCGTGGCCTGCGGGCGCCGTGACCAGGGGATCGAACGCGACTTGTCCACGTCGAAGTACTCGACGACGATCTCGCCGCCACGCGGGCCGATGAGCGCACAGGCACGGCTGAGCTGCCAGGCGCGCGATGCCTCCGGATCCTGGTTGTCCTCGGTCGAGACCCGCCCGTAGAACGCGAACCGCATCGGCTTGCCGGAGCCCTGACCTCGGACAGCTTCGGTCGTCATCCGTTCTCCTCCCGATCTCGGGCGAGGCGGTCGCGGCACTTGACCAGGATTCGCAGGAGGACCCGAGCCGCTGCCGGAGTCAGCATCGGTGGCCGATCCGGCATCAGCACGCGGATCTCGCGATCCGTCGCATCTGCCTCGCGCCTGTGACCGTACGGCGGTGAACCGGATTCAGGAGCCCCTGAGCAGCCCTCTTGTGACCTGGAAGTCATGCGGCAACTCCTGTGCCACATCCGGAGATGCCTGCCGCGGGTTGCCGAGAGCCGTTGCCGCTCGGCAGCGTCCGGTGCCGCTGCGTGGGACCGCGACCGCCGCTGTCCACAGGCTGTGGATAGCAGCGGCTTCCGCAGGAAACCCATGGCAGCTCCTGGCCGGTCAGGCTGCCGTTCTCGGGTTGCCGCACTGGCACCACCGGTCGGCGCCGGTGCCCGGTCGGCATGATGATCATCTCGTGATCTTGCTGCCGCTGTCCGGCAGCCACGCGATCTCCATGTCGGCCGATCACGAACTCGCCTCCTCGCCGGACATGCGGCCGCGCAGAAGTCCGTCGAGATCGCGGAAGGCCACGACCGCTTGAAGCGGGACGACGCCGTTGCCGAGGATGCGCATCTGAGGGTTGCGCGCGATGGGCAGGTCGGTGACCCAGCCGTCGGGCAGGCCCATCATCCATTCGACGAAACGGGCGCTCAGGCGGGGTTGTCCCTTGGTCCCTGGCTCGGTGGGTTGGGGTGCGGGGCGTCCGAGGATCGCCTCCCATCGGCGGATGGCGGGTCCGTAGGGTCCCCACTCGACGCTGGCAGCGCCCTGCCGATCCGGTATGCCGCGGACGGCAACGTCAGATCGCCCTTGGAGCCGCGCTGGTTCGGGCTGCCCTTGGCACCGTCGCCGGCGCGCGGCGTCGGCAGCAGGCGCACGGCAACACTGAGCGGCATCGCGCGGTTCGGCTGCTGCCGCGCGGCACGAGCAAGCCAAGAACTCACCCGTTCGCTGTCGTTGGCATTGCATGCCGTCGGGGTCGGCAACAGCACGGGGCAGGTAGTGCCGCACTCGCGTTGCCGCGCTGCCGTGCGGTGCCGCAGGCAGTCGCATTCGTGGCAGCGGCGAGTTGGCTGCGGCGATGAACATGCGGTCGCGGCGGTGCGGTGCTCCGACGCCGGACGCGCGTAGGCACGTCCATGCCACGTCGTACCCGAGCGCGGCCAGATCCCCGAGAACCGTGCCGAGTCCGCGTGAACGGAGCGCGGCCACGTTCTCCAGCAGGACGAGGCGCGGTCGTAGTACGCGAAGGGCGTCGGCGATGGTGAGCCACAGTCCACTGCGGGTTCCCTCCTGTATGCCGGCGCCGCGGCCGGCGAAGCTGATGTCCTGGCAGGGGAAGCCGGCCGTGACGATGTCCACGGCCGGGACGCGGGTCCAGTCGACGGCGGTCAGGTCACCCAGGTTCGGCACCTCGGGGAAGCGCCGGGCCAGCAGCACCGACGCGTGCGGGTCGTTGTCGGCGCACCAGCCGAGTTCGCCGCCGTAGACGGCTCGTGCGGCCAGGTCGAGGCCTCCGTAGCCGGTGCACATCGAGCCGATGCGCGGTCTCGCTCGTCCGGGATCTTCTTCGTGTGCGGATACAGCTGATGGCGCGGCCATAGGCGTTTCCGGCCCGGCCACCGGTCGCTTCACCTACGAACTGCGATCCAACCCCAGCCGATTTTCGAAGTATCCGCCAGAAAGACGTTCGCTCGATCTTCGCGCGAGAGCCGTTCACCCTCAGGCGAAGTCAAAACGAAGGCCGAACGTAAATCCTACGGTTGCCCGGCGAATGGCAGATGTGTATATGGGCCCGCTCCGGAATTCACCGGAGCGGAAGGAGCCCATCATGACCATCGAAAATGACGCCGCGTTCCCTTCTGCGCACCGTCCGACGCCGCTCGATCGGGTCGCGCAAGCGTTCGACCAGATCTGCTCCCGAACTCGACGCGCCACGCCTGAACGGCCACCATCTGGGCCATGGCGTGCCGACCCGCCGGGTGAGCGTCCGCGAGCTCGTTGAGCTGTTGCCGCTGCTCGACGTCGCGGGCCGGGACGCGGTCTGGCGCGAGCTCACCCGGCTCGCGCGCGAACAGGGCGAGCCGTGGCCCACCATCGCGATCGGTGTCGCGCTGCCCGGGCTGCGCACCGCCGCGGCCAAGCTCACCCGCGACTGCGCCCGAGACCCGGAAGACCTGGACGCCGAGCTGGTCACCGCGTTCTACGAGGCGCTCATGAGCGCCCACGTCAGCGGCCCCATGGTCCTGGCCACTCTGCGGGCGAAGGCCTACAACCAGGTCCGGCGGATGCGGTACGACGCCACCAGGTACGCCAGGCGAACCGCCGATCTGGGCGCCCTGCCCGAACCCGCCGCTTCGACGCCGTACCGGCACCCCGACTTCGTGCTCGCTGACGCCATCCGCGCCAGGGTCATCGACCGACGCGAAGCCGAGCTGATCGGCGCGACCCGCCTTCAGAACACACCGCTGAGCACCGTCGCGAACGACCTCGGGATGGCGATCACTACCGCCTGGTGCCGCCGTAAGAACGCCGAGACACGGCTCATCGCCTGGATCAAAGAAAACCAATCATCGTCATGATCTTCGAAAATCCACCTCCTCACATTCGCAGTTCGTAGTGAGCGCGAATAGACGCCGTCCGGGTTACCGGGAAGAAGGCCACCGGCCGCTTCGCCACAATCTCGCCCACTCACGGGAAAGGAGACCGGCCCGATTCCCGGCCTCGGACGGCGACGCTCTCACCGAATACACAAAAAGGGCAGATGGCGGGCGAAAGCCTCGCCTGAGAGGAGGGAGACGGATGGCCTTGTTAAAGCACCTGGTACGCACCACGATCGTCGTCGCCGCGACGGGCATCGCCATCGGGGTCACCGCTGCGGCCGGGTACGCCGCCGCGAAGGGGGTCGTGGCCGCGCCCACCGACCTCAACACCGTGATCAACAACCTGCGGACCTGGCTCATCGGCCTGCTGGTGGCACTGGCCACCTTGTGCCTGACGATCGGCGGGCTTCGCTACCTGCTCGCCGCCGGTGACCCGGGCGAGGTCAGCAAGGCGAAGGAGACGCTGAAGTACGCGGCGATCGGCTACGGCATCGCCGCGCTCGCCCCAGGACTCGTCGAGATCCTCAAGCAGATCGTCGGGGCGTGACATGCGACGGCGATACTCACGCGGCACTCGCTGGGCGTGCGCGCTCCTGGTCATCGTGGCCGCGCTGATCGCAGCAGGCTCCGGGACGGCACAAGCGCGCCCTTCGCCGACGCCATCACCGCACCCACACGCTTCTCCCGTACGGCACAGCGAAACGCCGCACCCATGCCCCAGCACGCAAGTCGTCCCTGGTGAGCCGGTGCCGCACTGCGACACCACGCCGACGCCCGTGGTCAGCCCGCCGTCGACCGGCGGAGGCTGCGCACCGTGGGAGATCAAGTGCCAGCTCGGCGACGCGATCGGCGTCTGGTTCACCGGGCTGGCGATGACGGCGGTCCCACCGGTCATGGGCCTGTTCGGCGACACGATGCTGACCACGCCGGAGCTGGACAGCTCGTCCATGGCGCGGGTCCGGTCCCTCTGGTCCACCAGCGAGACGATCGCCAACGCCTGCTTCGTCCTGCTGGTCGTCATCGGCGGCATGCTCCTCATGTCCGGCCATGCCGTCGCACCGGGCGTGGCCACCAAGGACATCGTCGCGCGCCTGCTGCTCGCGTTCCTGGCGGCGAACTGCAGCAAGCTCGTCATCGAGCAGGCGATCACGTTCGCGAACGCGCTCGCGCGGGCGTTCGTCGAGCACGGGGCCACCCACGCCGACCCGCACGGTGCGGCCGAGGTGATGAAGAGCTGGCTCGTCGACAACGTCGCCACGTTAGGAGCGTTGTCCGGCCTGGTCACCCTCGTCGCGGTCGTCCTGGCACTGATCGTGGCCTGCGGCTACATCATGCGCGTCACCGTCACCATGCTGCTGATCGTCGCCGCACCGCTCGCGTTGATCTTCCATGCGCTGCCGCAGACCGACGGGCTGGCCCGGCTGTGGTGGCGGGCGCTCGCGGGGATGCTCGCGATTCAGGTGGCGCAGTCGCTGGTGTTCGCCACGGCGGTCGTCGTCTTCTCTGGCGAGGGCGGGAAAGTCGCGCCCGTCCTCGGTCTCCCCGGGAAGAAGGGCATCGTCGCCCTGCTTCTGGTGGTCTGCCTGCTCTACATCCTGGCCCGCATCCCGTCATGGGTCTCCAGGGCCGTCTGGCGAGGACTACTCGGCGGAAACCCGGTCGGCGGCGCGGGGCGGTTCCTGTTCTCCGCCCTCGTCCTCCGCCGGATCACTCGTGGTCTGTCGCCGCGAAGCAACAACCGTCCATTCACTCCGCCACCTGGTCCCGTGACTCCACCAGGGCCAACACCCGGGCCACGGCCGCAACCGACGCGCCCGCGTTCCTGGGTACAGCCGGAGCTCCCGCTCCAGTGGCCGTCTCCGCGCGGGGAGCAGCTGGAGATACCGAACATGCCGCCGCAGCGGCCGGCGTCGAATCGCGGCGTCCAGCTTCAGCTGCCGCTACGGCCTGCCGCCGACCCGCCTCGCCGGTGGCGGCAGAGCGAATTGCCGGTCGATGTCCACGCCGAGCAGCTCAGCCTGCCGCTGCGTCTTCCGAGTCGACCGGTGCAGCCACCGCTGTTCACCGACGGCCGCCGCCCTCATGCCCAGGACTCTCCACCACCCCGACCGGGCGGCCACGACAACCCGCGAGGTGATCACAGATGAGTCGTGACTCGTACGGCGGGCGGTATGCGATTCGCATCCCCGCCGACGTCGACCGCGAGGACCGCGTCCTCGCGAACCTGACCGCCCGGCAGGTCGCCATCCTCGGTGGCGCCGCCGCCGTGCTGTGGGCGGCGTACATGGCCACCCGGCATCTCATCCCGCCGCTGGTGTTCCTGATCTGCGCCGCACCGGTGGCCGCGGCGGCCTGCGGCGTTCGCGCTGGTGCGACGCGACGGCCTGAGCCTCGACCGGCTCGCCTTCGCCGCCGTACGGCAGCGGCTGGCGCCCCGCCGATACGTTCCCGGCGACGTACCGGAGACCCCGCCGTACCTCGCTGTCGGACGCCGGGCCCGCTCCGGCGCGACTCTCACTGCCGGTCACCGGCATCCGGTCCGACGGGCTGATCGAACTGGCCGGCCAAGGGTGCGCGGCGATCGTCTCCTGCGGCACGGTCAGCTTCGCGCTCGCCACGTACGGCGAACAGGAAGCCCTCGTGGCCGGGTTCGCCCGCTGCCTCCACGGCCTGTCGGCGCCCGTCCAGATCCTCGTACGCGCCGAACGCATGGACCTGACGCCGATGGCAGCCCGGGTCTTCGACGCCGCTGCCGCCCTGCCGGACGCGTACGTCGCGGAGGCCGCACGGGAGCACGCGCGGTTCCTCGCCGACCTCGCCACCCGGTCGGAGCTGCTGTGGCGGCAGGTCCTCGTCATCGTGCGCGACGACCCGGCCGACCGTACCGACGCCGACAGCACACCGGCGCTGCGCCAGGCCGAGCAGATCGCCGGAGCACTGACGGCCACCGGCATCGACGCACGCGTACTGGACGGCCCGGCCGTCGCCTCGGTGCTGGCGGCGGCCTGCGATCCCAACAACCCGATGCCCTGTCCCGTCACGCACCCCGACGAGGTGATCACGAGCCGATGAAGACCATCGAACGACTCTTCCCAGGCCGACGCGTCACGTCGCCGCCGCTGCCGCTCGGTCCCGACAGCGTCGAAGTCGGCACCCGGACGCTGACGCTCGGCGACGGCGTCTGCGCGACCTTCGCCATCACCGGCTACCCCGCCGAGGTCGGTCCGGGCTGGCTCGAACCGCTGCTGTGCGACCCGGGCCGCATCGACGTCGCGCTCCACATCGAGCCGATCCCGAACCAGGTCGCGGCCGACCGCCTGCGCAAGCGCCTCGCACGCCTCGAATCCTCGGCCCGATCCGACCTCGAGAAGGGCCGGTTGCTCGACTTCGAGGCGGACGCCGCGGCCGACGACGCCCACGCGCTCGCCGCCGGACTCGCCCGCGGCCGCGCCAAGCTCTTCCGCGCGGCGCTCTACATCACGGTCCATGCCACCGGTGAGGCCGAGCTGAGCCGCGAGGTGCGGCGCGTTCGTACGCTGGCGTCCTCGCTGCTGCTGGACGCCCGGCCCACGACGTTCCGCACGCTGCAGGGCTGGACGTCCACCCTCCCGTTCGGGATCGACGCCATCGGCGCCCGCCGGACGATGGACACCCACGCTCTCGCCGCGGCGTTCCCGTTCACCTCCCCCGACCTGGCCTGCCCGCCATCGGACACCTCGGTCCTGTACGGGGCCAACGTGTCCTCCTCGTCCCTCGTGACCTGGGACCGGTGGGCGCTGGACAACCACAACGCCGTCGTCATCGCCCGCTCCGGCGCGGGCAAGTCCTACTTCACCAAGCTCGAGGCGTTGCGCTCGATGTACGCCGGAGTCGAGATCGCCATCATCGATCCCGAGGACGAGTACGCCCCGCTCTCGGCGGCGGTCGGCGGCGCCCGCATCGCCCTCGGCTCCCCCGGCGTACGTCTCAACCCCTTCGACCTGCCACCCGGCGCCGCAGACCGCGGACGCTCTCACCCGGCGGGTGCTGTTCCTGCACACCCTGATCGCCGTACTGCTCGGCGAGTCGCTCGACCCGGCATCGCGGGCGGCGCTCGACAACGCCCTGTTCGCCACCTACTACTTCAAGGGCATCACCGAGGACCCGCGCACCTGGTCCCGGCCCGCACCGCTGCTGCGGGACCTCTCCGCCAGACTCCAGGCCAGCGAAGACCCGAAGGCCCGGAACTCGCCGCGCGCCTCACCCCGTACGTCACCGGAAGCTTCCGCGACCTGTTCAACGGCCCGACGACAACCGAGCCAGCGGGCCACCTGGTCGTGTTCTCGCTGCGGGACGTCCCCGATGAGCTGAAGACCGTCGCCACGCTCCTGACCCTCGACGCGACCTGGCGCCGGATCAGCAATCCATACGACCGCAAACGACGGTTCGTCATCGTCGACGAGGCGTGGCTCCTGCTGCGCGACGGCGAGGGCGCCAAGTTCCTGTACCGGCTCGCCAAGTCCGCGCGGAAGCACTGGGCCGGCCTCACCGTCGTCACCCAGGACGCCGCCGACGTCCTCGCCTCCGACCTCGGACGGGCGGTGGTCAGCAACAGCGCCACCCAGATCCTGCTCCGGCAGGCCCCACAGGCGATCGACCAGGTATGCGACGCCTTCCGCCTGTCCGACGGCGAGCGGGCCTTCCTGCTCTCGGCGGACCGGGGCGAGGCCCTCCTCAGCTGCGGATCCCGGCGCGTCGCGTTCCGCAGCCTGGCCTCGCCCACCGAGCACGGGATCTGCACGACGGACCCGGCCGAACTCGCCGAACGCGACGGCGGCCCGGCATGAGCGTCCACCCGTCGCCTGCGGAGCGGTTCCTCGAGGACCCCATGGACGCCGTACGCCGCGTGTGGGAGTTCTTCGTCCCGCACGCCCCGGTCGTGATCGCCGCAGCCCTCGGGACGTTCGGCACCGTCGTGCTCGCGCGTACGGCGGTGCTCCGCTGGAGGCATGCCCGGCTGGCCGCGCGAGCCCGCGTCATCGAGATCCTCCCGCCTCCGTCGGTGGACATGGCGGGTGCGGAGGCACTGTGGGTCCAGCTTCTCGGGCTGCTCCGGCCTCGCTGGCCGCGGCGGATCACCGGCGTTCCCCACGTCGCCTGGGAGTACGTCTTCACCGAGGCCGGTGTCCGCATCCGGATGTGGGTTCCGGGTGTGATCCCACCCGGTCTGATCGAGCGCGCGATCGAGGGTGCCTGGCCGGGCGCGACCGCCCGAACGGCGCGAGCCGCGAATGACTCCGTCTTCGCGTTGGGCCAGGCCGTCGTGGGTGGACGCCTGAGGCTCGCGCGACCGGACCACTTCCCGCTACGCACCGACTTCGACGCCGATCCGCTCCGCGGGCTCCTGGCCGCCGCCGGGGCTCTCACCGGCCGGGAGAGCGTGGTCGTCCAGATCCTCGCGCGACCCGTGACCGGCCGACGGCTACGACAGGCCGGACGGTACGCGACGGGCCTGCGCTCACCTGGCGACGCGCCGGTTTCCGAGCGGGTCTCTTCGAGCTGCTGCCGGTGGGCGCCCATGACCATCGTCGCGGTGGTGGCGCGACGCTTCCCGCCGAGACGCCCGCGCAGGTACGCGCCATCCTGGCCAAGGCGTCCCTGCCACGGCTGGAGACGGTCGTCCGGTACGCGGTCGCCACGGACGACACCAGTACGCGTGGGCGGGCGCTTCTGCGCGGTCGCGCCCATGCGGTCGCCTCGGCCTACGCCGCCTACACCGGAGCGAACCACCTTCGTCGCCGACGCCTTCGCCGATGCGGCGAGGCGGTCGGTTCGCGTCGGATGTGCCACGGCGACCTGCTGTCGGTGCCCGAGCTCGCCGCCGTCTGCCACCTACCGGTCGACGAGACCGTGCCCGGCCTGACGCGTGCCGGCGCCAGACCGACCCCACCGCCACCGGCCGTACCCTCCGGCGGTCCCGGCGTCCGAATCCTCGGCCACGCCGACTCCGGCACCCGCAGACCCGTGGGCGTACGGGTCGCCGACGCCCGCCACCACACCCACGTGATCGGCGAGACCGGCGCCGGCAAGACCACCGGCCTGCTGTCCATGCAGCTCGACGACCTCCAGGCCGGCCGAGGCGTCGTCTCCATCGAGCCGAAGGGCGACTCGACGCTGATCCTCTCCCGGCTGCCAGAGGATCTCGTCGGCAAGGTCGCGCTGATCGATCCCGCCGACAGCGCGCCGCCACCGTGCGTCAACATCCTCGACGGCGCCACGCCGGAGCTGACCGCCGACGTCGTGGTGGGGATCTTCCGCCGCATCTACTCCGACTTCTGGGGACCCCGTACCGACGACGTCCTCCGCTCCGCGGTCCTCACCGCCACGGCCAAGCCCGGAGCGACGCTGGCGGACATCCCCCGGTTGCTCGGCAACGACACCTACCGGGCACAGCTGGTCGCCCAGGTCAGGAACCCGTTCCTGATCGACTTCTGGAACTGGTACGAGGAGCTGTCCGCCGCCCAGCGCGCCCAGGTGACCGGACCCGTGATGAACAAGCTCCGCGCCGTCCTGCTGCGCGGATTCGCCCGCGACGTCCTGGCCGCAGGCCCGACGAGCCTCGACATCGGCAAGATCCTCGACACCGGAGGGCTGCTCATCGCTCGCCTCCCGAAAGGCGTACTCGGCGAGGACACCGCCCGTCTCCTCGGGTCGCTCGTCCTCGCCAAGACCTGGCAGGCCATCCAGGCCCGCGCCAGCCGGCCGGACGCCGATCGGCCCGACTGCGCGATCTACGTGGACGAGTGCCAGAACTTCCTCACGCTCCCGCACGGCCTGGACGACATGCTCGCCGAGGCCCGCTCCTACCGCGCCGGCCTCGTCCTCGCCCACCAGAACCTCACCCAGCTCCCCACCGAACTCCGCGAGTCGCTCGCCGCGAACGCCCGCAACAAGATCTTCTTCACCGTCTCGCCGAACGACGCACGCGTCCTCGAACGCCACATGAGCCCGAACCTGAGCGCGCACGACCTCGCCAACCTCAGCGCGTTCCAGGCCGCCGCGCGGCTGATGGACCACGGCACGCTCACACCGGCCTTCACCTTCCGGACCAAGCCGTTGCCACCCGGCGTACCGGGCAGAGCGACCGCCGTACGCAAAGCCTCCCGCGAGCGCTTCGGCCCGAAGACCGTCGCCGACGCACCCGAAGGACCGCTTCCCGGTGACCCGCGATTCATCGCCTGAGATCGGAGGCTCGTTCATGTCCACCGAGATCCAGAAACCCGCCCGCCGGACGACCGCGGTACTCGGCCTGCTGTCATCCCGGCTGACCGCACGCGACCGCTGGCTCCTGCGGATGCTGCACGAACACAAGGTCTTCACCACGCGGCACGTCGCCGACCTCGCCTTCGCCGGCAACCTCGACACCGCCGACCACCGGCTCCTCGTCCTGCACCGGCTCGGCGTCCTCCACAAGATCCGGCCGCTACGTCCCGGCGGCGGATCCGCACCCTGCCACTGGCTCCTCGACACCTTGGGCGCCGAGGCCGTCGCGGCGGAACGAGGCCTGACCCTGAAAGAACTCGGCTGGCGACGAGACCGCGCCACCGCCGTCATGCTCTCCGCCAAGCTCGGCCACCTGCTCGGCGTCAACGGCTTCTTCACCCGCCTCGCCGCCCAGAACGGGCCAAGCCAGCTCACCGAGTGGTGGCCCGAAGCCCGCTGCGCCGCGACCTGGAAGAAGTTCGTCCAACCCGACGGCTACGGCCGGTGGACCACCGGTGATCGCCACCTCGACTTCTTCCTCGAGTACGACAACGGCACCGAGAGCCTCGGCCGCGTCGCGGCCAAGACCGACGCCTACACGCGCCTCGCTCAGGCAACCGGGATCACCACACCGGTGCTCTTCTCATTCACATCGCCCCGCCGAGAGCGGAATTTCCGCCAGACCTGTCCGCCGATGGGCGTCCCCGTGCTGACCGCCAACGCCGACGCAGATCCAGCCGGTCCCACCTGGGCTCGCATCGGCGACGACGGGCGCCGGCCGCTGGCCGACTTCGCCCGGCCAGCCGCCGGAGGGCATGGCCGGTCGGCGTCCTCCGAAGCAGAACTCGAGCCCAGTGCATGGACCACTCGCCCCCGTCCCCGCTGAGAACCGTTTTCGTCAAGACCAATTTCCCGGTCGGCACCGGCCACGAAGAGAAAGAGGTCACCGAAATGAAGTCCTCTCGAGGAATCAGCTGGATCCGCCTTGGCGCCGCCATATCGGTGGTGGTCGCCGTCACCGTGTCCACCACGCCGGAATCCGCCGTCCCACCGCCAGTCCATCGCATCGCCATACGCCCTATGCCGATGTGGTGGTCGGGCTGACCTATCGCTGACCACGAGCCGGACGATCCTCATCGTCCGGCTCGTCGTTTGTAACGCCGACCACCGGAAGAAGATCACTCTTTGGATCCTTCGATCGTTTCCATCCAAGAATCGGGAGCACATGCCTCTTCGCCGAATAGCGCTGGCCCTCTCAGCGGCCGGAGCCGGCCTCCTCGCCCTCCCCGCCTCCGCCAACGCGGCGACCCCGAGCGTGACCATCACCGTCTCGAACCGGCTCATCGTCAACTACCTCAACGAATGCGTCCCGGACGGCGAGGTCGACTGGAAAGGCGAAGGCACCGGGGTCACCAAAGTGGTCATGAACCGCATCGACCCCTCCGGCGAGACGGTCTACACCGAGACCGCCAAGCCCGGCGAACCCCACGGCCTCGGCGTCGGATGTGCGACCGGGCCGAGTTCGGCAAATGGACCGTACGCGTCACCGCCTACGACAAGTCCGGCCACATCCTCGCGCGCAGCTCCGACTGGTACGAGCAGAAGGGCAACACCCAGATCAAGGAGTTCAACGCCTCCCCCGAACCCGTACACGCCGGAAGCACCATCACCGTCGCCGGCCGCCTCGAACACATCAAGTACGACAACCCGCCCTGGTACATCTCCTACGCCGGCAAGACCATCCGCGTGGACTTCAAAGCCGCAGGAACCACGACCTGGACCTCAATGGGCACCACCACCACCGGAAGCGACGGCCGCTTCCGCAAACACCTGACCGCACACAAAGACGGCACCTGGCGCGCCTACTTCGCCGGCACCTCCAACTTCGACCACGAGACATCCCCGAGCGACTACGTCGACGTCCGCTAGCCACTGGCCATGAACACCGTCAAACGCTACGCCCGCATGCCCGAACCTCAGGCCCTGCGCATCGCTCCCGCCTACCGGCCCGCCCTCGTCGACCCCTACCGCGACCACCTCCGCGAACGACGTCAGGCCGACCCCGCCGTGCCCGTCCTGCACCCGTTCCATGAGATCAAGGAACGTGGCCACACCGGCAGCCTCAACCTGCTGCACCGCTACCTCAACCAGGGCCGTGCTGAAGGCGACCGCCCTGTCAACGCCCCGCGCCACGCCAGCCGTCTCGTGCTCACCGACAAACCCTCACCGTAAATGATCTTGACTCGTCTAGGCCGCTATCAGGTATGGTGGCGGTCGTTTTCGGGGTGTTACATCTGTTTTCAGGGGTGGGCGACGTGGAGATCCGCGCGAACTTCACATCGTTCGCGGATGCCGAGGACGGCTTTCAACAGGTTCTGTGGGCGTTCGAGTCCGTGCTGGATTCGCTGAAAGCGAAGCTAGAGGAAACTCTCGCCGAATGGACGGGCGACGCGCAGAGCGCTTATGCAGAGGCGCGCACGACGTGGGACCAGGCGGCCCGTGACCTGCACGCTGAACTGGCCCGGCTGCACAAAGCCATCAAACGCACGCACCATAACTTCCGCAGCGCGAGCGACACCAATGTGCGGATGTGGTCGGAATGAGCCAGGTACACATCAACACCGAACTGGTGGACGGCTCCGCCAAACACGTCGCCGCCGCGCAAAACGGAGTCGGCAACACTTGGAAGACCCTGGCCGGAGCGCTCGACCTCGCCAAGGGGATGGGAGGAAATCCCGGCAAGGATCCGGCGGCCGCCAAGTTCGTGGCCGCCTACACCCCCGCCGTGCAGGCCGTCTGGCGGGGCTTTGCCACCATGCACCGGTTGACCGGGTACATGTCTCGCGGTCTTACCCAGACCGCCGAAAACCATGCCAAGGCCGATCACGATTCGGTGATCAGGGGCAGGTTCTCGATGGTGCCCCGCCAGCCCTCTTTTCGGGACCAGTTGCTCGGCTACGAGGTGTCCGGACCGCTCAACCTATCCGCGCCGCCTTCTGCTTCCGGACCAGGCAAGAGTTGCCCCATTCGCTGCTGGGATCACTGACCGGCATCGAGCTGATCGACATCTCCAAGTACTGGCCCACCGCAGACCCCTTCGCGCTCCAAAGCGCGGCCAGCGCCTGGAAGAACACCCATGACGCGCTGATCGAGATACGCGGGCACATCGCGGCCGAGGTCCATACGGTCACCAGTCAGGGTGACGCACCCGACCTGGAGGCGTTCGGCGGCTTTTGGAACAAGCTCTACAAGCCCGGCGCGGACAACACGCTGTACGAGGGGCTGCCGCAACTGTGCGCCAGCATCTCCAAAGCCTGCGGCGACTACGGCGCCGCCGTCAACAACGCCCAACTTCAAGTCGGCGACGCCGCCGCCAACCCCATCTCAGCCCTCATCGAAGTCGCAGCCCTCCGTGCCGCCCTCGCCGAAGCAGCCGGCAGCCTGCTCCAGACGGTCAGCGTGATCGCCGGTGGTGCACTCGCTGACCAGTTGATCACGGCGATCAACATCAGTGTGGTCAATGCCCCCAACGTCCGCATCATGCAAGCCGCGACCGAAGGGGAGGATTTCGACGCCGTACTACGCGAGTGGAAAGACCCTGCAAGCGGCAACCCGGACGAGCAGGATCTAGAATCGAACCCACGTAGGATCGCCGAGGAACTTGGCTATACACAAAAAGAGATCAACGATGCGATCCATGAAGTAAAAAATCAAGCCGACTGGCGCGGGATCGGCAGTAATCGAAATCCAGATATCACTATCGATCTAATATCGGGCGAAGTGTATCCGAAGACCGCGGATGGAATCGGCGAAAGCAGTATTGGCAACATACTCGACCACCTGGAAGATTAACCGAGGGCGATGATGGAGTATATCGAGAAGGAAGATCGGAAGATTCTCCAGGCCAGAGAGACCCAGGTGGTCGAGTTCCACGCCACCCCAGACTTTTACCTACGCGTTTCCAACGGAGCAACGCTCGAATTCAACGGTACGGTGATACATTCCTTCGGCGCCCGCGTGGACGCCCCGCGTCGACCACTCACTGCCCTCCCAGCCGAAGATCTCCCCACCTTGCTCTCAGCAACGCCGCTCTCCTGGGTAGTGTTCAACTCAGGAACCCAGCGAATCATGTTCTCCAACACATGGCTCCTGAAAATAAAGCCTGGCCCGGACCAAACATGGCGGCTGAATCTAGGAGATGGCCGCATGCTCACCTATCCACCTCAATAGGTAAAGTGGGAGACGCATCCGGGTAAGGACGTTGCCGCCCGAACGACCCCGGGCGAATTCTTTGGCGTCTTTTTGCTGTTGAGCGATGGTGAGGCAGGGGCGGGATCGAACCGCCGACCTTCCGCTTTTCAGGAGTGACTATCGCACTGGCGCAAGAGCACCGAGTCCGAGCAGGTCGCCCGGATGGGGATCCGCTGGCTTACGCTGGCCGACTTGGTCCGGCTCCTGTGCTTCGGGTCGCCAGGCGGCGCACTCGCGCGTGAGTCGGCGGGTCGCCGCGTACCGGTCCATCCCGTTGAGCAGGATCGGCCCGCCCATCCGATCGGCGATGGCACCTTCGTATAGGCGGCCCGCTCCTCGAGCTGAAAGCCCGACGGGGTCGTGCGCGGGCCCGGCCACGCAACGGCGCCTACTCCGATTCCACAAGCCGGTAACCGCCACCAGCATCCGCTCATCGGCATGAGCGCGTGTCGTTTCACAGTCAGACGCAGTGTCGAATAGACGTCCTTGGATGCGACAAGACATCGTTGTCTGCATACGACATGGATACGGCATGTCCGCCCGCCGGAGGCGTCTTCTCAGCTGTGCTTGGTCACATGTCGGGGCACTCATCCGCGAGGGCAAGACCCTCCTGAACTGGCGATACGCACCACGTCGTGGCACCGATTGTGGAGTGATGGCCGCACCGGTAGCCAGCCCGATGGGCGATTCGGGAGCCGATCCGATGGTCTACGTAATGAGCGAATTCAGCAGGGAGACCGTTTCAGATGATGGCTCTTCACCAAGACCTGCGAGCCTCTCGACCAGCGCTCTGTACGTGATCCTGATGGCGTCGTCGCGGCGCAGTCTGTGATGGATCCGCATGATGGCGCGATCGGCTTCCTCATCATACGGAGCCAGCTTGAGGACTCGCTCGAGGGTCGTGATGGCCGTCCCGGGGTTGTCGTGTTCGACGAGCCGTGCGACCTCCATCAGAGCACTGATCGCCTTGCGTCGGAGATCCTGCCGGAATGGCTCGGCCCAAGCGCCGTCACCGACATGGATGAACTCGCCCTGGTAGAGGTCGACGGCCCGCTGAAGCTGCTCTCGCCGGGCAGTGTCGTCGGTGGCGGTGCGGCCGAGGTTCATCGTGTGCTCGAAGTCCCACAGATCCGTGTCCAGGAGGTCCCGGTCGAGCACGTACCGGTCCATCCTCAGCTGCACGAACTTCGCCGTTGACCCGTCGGCCGTTTCCCGGAGCGCTCGGCGTAGGTAGTAGACCGCGTCGCTGAAGCGCTTGCGGGCGCACATGAGCGGCTCCGAGGGCCACAAGTCCTCGATGATGGCGTCGGCAGTGGCGCCTTCTGGATGGCATGCCAGGTAGGTAGCGATCTCCCAGGAGAACCGACGCGAGAGGAGCCCAGAAGCCCCTCTTCCCGCAACGCTGATAGTGGCGACGCCGAGGATCTGCAGCCGTGGTCGTTCGCGCTGAGGCCACCGACTCGCCGCGTGGGAGTAGTCGTGTCGCTGGGTCTCGTACGCCGCGTGCGGAGCGTCGGCGTGCGTCGCTTCGAGCGGGCGACCGACCAACTGCGCGCCAGCCAGTTCTTCGACGGGAGGAGATGCGGACAGCACCCGGCCGTCTTCGTCCGTGGTCAAGGACAGCCCGAAGGGCCAGTGCCCCAGCAAGATCGCATAGATCGCGTACCCGGCCGCCTCGTTGAGCAGGGAGCGTAGGCGGTGCTGCTGAGTGTCGGCGTGGACGAACAGCCACATTCGCTGGAAGTCCCTGACCGCGCCGACGTCGGCACGCGCGCGGATGCGTTCGCAGAGTTCGGCGTGCACGGTCGCGATCGCTTCGTCCAACGTCGCCACGACGTTCACTCCGGCCGGTGGGAGCCCGGACTTGTAGAGCTCCACCGCGCAGCGAGTGGTCATGACGAGCGTGTGCCCTCGCTCGGATGCCAAGGCCGCGGCAGCGGCCCTCACCACGCCATGGCCCGAGACCCCGATGGCTCCACCCGCAGCGGGGACGTCGACCACGACCGGCCCTGTCTGCGACCAGCCCTTGATCGGCTCTCCCGGATCCGGCAGGCGCTCGAGGCGCTGGACCGCTCCGCCCTTCGGAGTGCGCGGCGCGGCGTCGTGGAAGGCGGGCTGGCCGCCGCGCTCCGCCGGCTCCCGACGGCGAAAGGGAGGCAGCCAGGTGCGCCGCGATCGCCCTTGCCGCTCCATGACGCCGTGGTCCCCTGTGGTCATCCGCATCGCCTCCCTGGTCGTCATGGCCTCGGGTGGGCCGCCATAACAGGGAAGCGCGCGTACGGCCAGCGCAACAGATGGAATTCTGCGCACTGAGCAGATCCCATCAGCACCCGAACGCGCACAGGACGACGGGAATCCGCCGACGAGCCGGTGGCGCGGCAGCCCAGGGGTGCTGCAAATACGGCGGTCCACAGCACACGGCCGTACATGGCCATGGATCAATCACAGAGAGCGAGCATAGGATGACGGATAGTTCTCATTGAGGTGATCACATCGCGAACCTGAACCCCTCCGACCCGAGCACCGTCCGTCGGCTCTTCGACGGACTCGTACGTGAAGACCTACTGACCGCGTTCGAGAAGCTGGTCGCCGCCGATGGTTGCCTGCTCTCGCAGGCCGAGGAGTTCGTCGGCGGATCCGCGCTGATGGACGAGTTACTCGACTGCGGGATGGCCCATGTCGGGTCCGCCAGCCCGGACCCGCCCAACCTGGTTCCGGCACCGCCCGAGCTGGCGCTCCAGGGCATCCTGCGGAAGAAGCAACAGCGGCTCCTCACCGACTGCGAACAGCTGATGGACGGCCACCGCCGGCTGTCCCGCATGGAGCGAGCGCAGCCGAGCGTCAACGAAGTCCGTCACCGTCTGGTCGAGGTCGTCAGCGACCGCACGGAGATCAGTCGGCTGTCGCACGCACTGGTCAACACGGCGCGGGACGACTGGATGAGTCTGGAGAACTCCCGGCTCGAGACGCCTTTGGACGAGGCGACCGGGTACACGCCACCTCCCGCGTTCGCGAACAGCGTCCGCTGCCGGGCCATCTACGAGACGACGCTGATGGAGAACCCGATCGGAGCGCGCACGATCGAGGAGGCGATGAGCCACGGCGAAGAAGCGCGTCTGCTGCCCCGCATCGGCATGAAGATGAAGCTCGCCGACGAGTCCCTGGCCATGCTTCCCCTCACGCCGACCGGGATGGAAGGCGCGATGGTCATCCGCTCGGCCGTCATCGCCGGCGCCCTGCGGGAGTACTTCGAGCTGTTGTGGGAGCGCGCGCAGCCCGTGGGCACCACGCGGGAATCGCGTACCGGCCTGCCGCCGGTCGAGGAACGGATCCTGCCGTTGCTCGCCCAAGGACTCACCGATGAGGCGATCGCGCATCGACTCGACGTGAGCCTGCCGACCGTACAGCGACGCCTCGCCGACCTGAAGAAACGTCTCGCCGTCGACACCCGTGTCGCCATCGTCGTGGCCGCCATGCGCCGCGGCTGGATCCAGTGACCCACTGACGCCGGCAGAGCCGGTGTTCCGACCCCCAGGGACCGTGATGCTCGACCTACGCTCCTTCGTCCCCAAGGCTCGATTCCAGCGCGGGCTGGCCCTGTCGCCGGACGGTACGACGGTCGCCTACTCCAGCAACGTCGCGCGCCAGTTCGGCCTGTGGCTCGCCCCGATCGATGGCGGCGAACCGTACTGCTTACTGGAGTTCGCCGACCGTACCGTCCGCCAGATCGGGTGGGCACCGGACGGCGCGTCGCTGGTCTTCACCGCCGACCACAACGGCGACGAGCAGTACCAGATCTACCGAATCCCGACCGCGGGCGGACAGCCGGAGAAGGTCACCACGGCCGACGACCGCCAGCACTTCCTGGCCTCGGACCCGTACGACCCGACCGGCCGCTACCTCATCTTCGCTGCGAACGACCGCGACAAGACCGTCCAGGACCTGGTCATCCACGACCTCGTGAACGGCGCCGAACGGCGCCACGTCCCGGTCGACAAGGCGTCGCTCAAGCCCGTCTGCACCTCACCGGATGGCCGCTGGCTCTTGGTCGAGGGCTTCAGCGGGAACATCGACTCGGACTGCTACCTGCTCGACCTCACCACGCCCGATGCCGAGCTCGTACGGGTCACCGACGGCAGCGCCCACTTCGACCCCATCGGCTGGGCCCCGGACTCGACCGGCTTCTACCTGCTCACCAGCGCGTGGGGCGACCACCTCGACGGAGCGCACTACTCCCTGGTCGACGAGAAGCTCCGGCCGGTCGTCAGCGCCGACTGGGACACCGAGACGATCCGCGAGGCCGGCGACACTCTGATCTGGACAACGAACGAGAATGGCTGCTCCGTTCTGCGCGTACGCCGCGGAGACGCCGACCCGGTGGTGGCGCCCCTTACCGGCAGGGGTGATCAACGCACTCGAGCTCTCCCGCGATGGCACCACGATCGCGCTCCAGCTCGAAACCGCCGTACGCCCCGCCGAGATCGCCGTCCTCAATCTGCTCGGCGGCACGCTGACCTACCTCACGGACACCCGACCGTCCGGACTGACCGCCATCGACCCGATCGACCCGCAGGCGGTCACATTCACCGCCCGCGATGGTCGTTCGGTCCACGGGCTCCTCTACCGCCCACACGGCGAGGGCCCCTTCCCCACCGTCATGTGGATCCACGGCGGACCCGAGGCGCAAGAACGCCCGACGTACGAGCGCTCCGGCCTCTACCAGTACCTGCTCGCGCGCGGCATCGCGATCTACGCACCGAACGTCGCGGGCTCGACCGGGTACGGGATGAGGTTCCGGACTCTGCTGTACCGCGACTGGGGCGGCATCGACCTGCGAGACTTCGAAGACGCCGCGGTCTATCTGCGGTCGATCGCCTGGATCGACACCGACCGCCTCGGCGTGGTCGGCGCCTCGTACGGCGGATTCGCCGCCCTGTCCTGCCTCACCCGCCTACCCGACCTCTGGGCGGCCGGCGTCTCCATCTGCGGGCCGTCCAACCTGGTCACCCTCGCCGCCGCCTGCCCACCTACCTGGCGCACCTTCGTCGACACCGTCCTCGGCAACCCCGACACCGACGCCGAACGCCTGACCGAGAACTCACCCATCACCTACGTCGACCAGCTCACGGCTCCGCTGTTCGTCATTCAAGGCGCCCACGACCCGCGCGTCCCCAAAGACGAGGCCGACCAGGTCGTCGACAAGCTCCGCAGCCGCGGAGTGGACGTCCGCTACAGCATCTACGCCGACGAAGGGCATGGCTTCACCAAACGCGAGAATGAGATCAATGCCTATACCGAACTCGCCGATTTTTTAATTACCCATCTCCAGCAACGGGTGTGTCAATTTAACGGCTGATCTTGGTTGTTGAGTGGTCAGTGTGTTGTTCGGGGTCAGGCGGCCCTCGAAGGCGATCTGGAAGGCGTTCAGAGGTGCCTTCCAGCGCATGGTCCACCGCTTGCGGCCCTTGCCCGTCGGGTCCAGGCTCATCAGCGCCATGTAGACGCACTTGAGTGCGGCGTGCCTCGTTGGGGAAGTGTCCGCGGGCGCGGACGGCCTTGCGGATGCGGGCGTTGACGCTCTCGATGGCGTTCGTGCTAGCAGATGACCTTGCGGATCTCGACGTCGAAGGACAGGAAGGGCACGAACTCGGCCCAGGCGTCCGACCACAGCTTCACGATCGCCGGATACTTGGCGCCCCAGGCTCTCTGGAACTCCAAGAACCGCTCCAGTGGCGGCGTCCTCACTCGGTGCGGTGTAGACGGGCTTGAGGGCCTTGGCGATCTTGTCCCAGTCTTGGCGGGCCGCGTAACGGAACGAGTTCCGCAGCAGGTGAACCACACACGTCTGGACAATTGTTCGAGGCCAGACGGTCTCGACGGCCTCGGGAAGTCCCTTGAGCCCGTCGCAGACCAGCATCAGGACGTCGTTCACGCCGCGGTTCTTCAGTTCGGTGAACACGTGCAGCCAGTACTTGGCGCCCTCGCCGCCGTCGCCGGCCCAGATGCCGAGGATGTCGCGGGTGCCCTCCACGGTCACGGCCATCACCACGTAGATCGGGCCGGTTCGCGACCTGCCCGTCCCTGATCTTGACGTTGATGGCGTCGACGAACAGGACGGGGTAGACCGCGGTCCAGCGGCCGGTTCTGCCATTCGGCCATGCCGTCCATGACCTTGTCGGTGATGGTGGAGATGGTCTGCTTGGACACCTCGGCCCCGTAGACCTCGGCCAGATGCGCGGAGATCTCCCCGTGGGTCAGCCCCTTCGCCGACAGCGACAGCACCATCTCATCGACGCCGGTCAGGCGGCGTTGCCGCTTCTTGACGAGCTGCGGCTCGAAGGTGCCGGCGGTGTCGCGGGGCACTCTCACCTCGACCGGGCCGACGTCGGTCAGCACGGTCTTGGCCCGGGTGCCGTTGCGGCTGTTGCCGGTGTTCTTCCCGGCCGGATCGTGCTTCTCATAGCCGACATGGTCGGTGATCTCGCCTCCAGGGCGACTCCAGCACCCGCTTGGTCAGCTGCTGCAACAGCCCGCCCTCGCCGGTCAGTTGCAGCCCCTCGTTCCGGGCCCGGTCAACCAGCATCACAACGAGTTGCTCGTCCGACACCACACTCGACGATGCCTGAACCTGCTCGGCCTGCTCGTTCTCCACGGCGATCTCCATCATCAGGGGAATCTCCTTGATCATCAGATCCGCCGTTGATTAGACACTCCCCCAGCAGGCGATCTACGATATCCATAGCCCGGCATTGTCACTCTCGGCAACCACGTGATCAAGGCGCGCCACCTCGACACACGCACCACCGTTGTTGCCGCTGCGGGTGCTCTTGCGCCAAACGGCGCTGGTCAGGTCCACTGCGGACCGCCTTCCGCGAGGTTCGTGCCCATTTAGGCCAACTCTACCGCGACGCTTCGCAACATCTCGATCGTCTGGTCTGGGCCGAGCGCGCGGGCGCGCAGGTGATCGAAGCTGAGCGCATACCTCTCCACTTCGTGCGGCTTCTGGGTGTAGAGCGCCCCTATCTGCTGCTCCAGATAGACCTTGTCCGGGTCTCCGGGCGTCGGGAACTTCAGCAGATAGAACATCCCGTGCATCGCCGCGTGTTCGCCGGTATCGAAGGGAAGTACCTGCAAGGTCACGTTGCGCCGCCTCGCGAGGCTGATCAGGTGCTCGATCTGCTCGCGCATGACCTGCCGTCCGCCCACCATCCGCCGGATGACGGCTTCGTTGAGCACGAGCCATACGTTCAGCGGGTTATCGCCCGTGAGTCGCACCCGACGGTTCGCTCGGACCTTGATCTTGTTCTCGATTTCTTCGTCGTCATCACGAGTCGGCGCGGTGGACATGATCGCTCGCGTGTAGCCATCGGTCTGCATGAAGCCGGGAACAAATTCGGACTCGTAACCGAACAGGTGCGATGCAGCTGATTCCAGCATCACGTAGACCTGGAACCACTCGGGGATGGCGCCAGAGTACTGATGCCACCAGTCCGGTTCTCGCGCCTGGCGGGCGAGTTCGAGGAGAGCCTGCTCCTCCCGGCCTGTCACGCCGTAGAGGTCGAGCAGTCGTTTGACATCCCGGATGAGCACGCGGCTCTTGTCGTTCTCGATCCGGTACAGCTTGCTCTCTGCCCAACCCATCTGCTCGGCGACGGCTTCCTGACTCAGGCCGGCGTCAGCGCGCTTGCTCCGGAGTTCGCTCGCCAAGCGCGCGCTCGCGACGGTCGGTACGTGTCGCCCCTTGGCCACAGTCACACCCCACTGTCCAAACGATCTTGAATGCTTTTAAATAGAAGCTTGCATTTAAAGCCGACCGGCTGCATGCTACTAGCGTCCAGCATGCCAGGCCAACGCCTCACAGGTGACGGAAATGTGACACCAGGACGACGCAGGGTGGCATGCCGAATCAGACGGGAGTGATGGCCCATGGCTGACACACCGAACGACGTGGCAGGCGTGACCCTGCGCAGGCACAGGACGTACCGGGCGACCGTTGATCAGGTTGCTCCGCGCACGCCGCTTCACGGCACGAGCCGTTGGTGCTCATCCGAGCTGCGACGACGCGGTCTTGCTCGTGAGCGAGCTGGCCACGAACGTCATTCGTCACTCAGGGGCGCGCCAGTTCACCGTGTCGGTCTTGGAAACGCCGGACAAGGCCCTCCAGATCACCGTCGCTGACAACGGAAGCGCCGAGACAACGCCGCACCTGTGCACCCCACACCCCGACAACGTCAACGGACGCGGCATGCGTCTCGTCGATCAACTCGCCAATCGGTGGGGGATCACTCGTCAACGAGCGGCCGGAGTCGCCGTCTGGTTCGTCCTTGACGGGCCGCGAACAGCTCCCCGGCGCTCCTCACGACTTCGCCTCGCGAATCTGCTTGCCCGAAGGAGACGTATGAACAAGCAAGCGTTAGCGTCGATGCAAGCCCTCCACTCGCTCGGCGAGACCGTCGCCGTCGGCTCCGCAGCGCCGCTTCCCCAGCGGGACGGGCGATGAGACGGGCGGTCATCACGGGGTCGCCGGGTTCATCGGCTCGCATCTGGCCGAGGGCTGTGCGGCGACCGCCGAGGTGGTCAACGTCGCCGGCCCCGCCAGCGTCGCGCTCGCGGATCTCATCGGCCTGGTCGAGACCGTGACGGGCCGAGCGGTCCCGCAGGTCGGGCGCGATCGGCATCCCGGTGACGTGGACGCCACCGCCGCCGACCTCTCGCACGCCGCCGCCCTGCTCGGCTACCGGCCGCGTGTCCACCTCCTCGACGGCCTGCGACGCCAGTGGGCGTGGCTCGCCGATCTTCTCCCGGCTTCCAGGAGCAACTGATGAACTACCTCTCCGCCGACTCGGCCAGCGAGCTGTTCGCGATCGCGTGCTCGATGGTCCTCCGCGAGGGCCGCACCGTCGCACCACGCGGCATGACCACGCGCGAGCTGATGGGCGTTGACCTCCGGCTCATGCACCCTCGGCGCCGGCTGGTCGCCGTACCACCGGTCCGAGCGTTAAATCCGGCGTTCGCCGCGGCTGAGACGGTGTGGATCCTCTCCGGCTCGGACGCCCCCTGGATCTACACCTACAACCAGCGGCTGACCGACTTCGCCGATGACGGCGTACTGCGGGGTGCGTACGGACCTCGCCTGCGTGCCTGGGGCGGAAGCCTGGATCAGCTCGACCGGGTCAGCCGCATTCTCGAGGCCGACCCGGACACCCGCCGGGCGGTCGTCCAGCTGTACGACCCCGGCCTGGACCGCAACGCGCACCACGACGTTCCCTGCACCCTCGGGTACCGCTTCTACCTGCGTCACGGCCGGCTGGACATGCATACGTCCATGCGCAGCCAGGACCTGTGGCTCGGGTTCGGCTACGACATCTTCGCCGCGACGGTGATTCACGAGCTCATGGCCGGATGGGTCGGCGCCGAGCTCGGGACGTACCACCTGCACGTCGACTCGCTGCACCTGTACGAGGAGCACCTCGAACCGGCCGCCGACCTCCCCGAGGTCGTCGCCCCTGGCCATGAGATGCCCCGGCTCGACATCGACTGGAACGACTTCGATCCGATGCTCCAGCAGGTCATCGCAGGCGATGCGGTCGAGCACCCGGGCTGGCGGGAGTTCGGCGAGGTGATGCGGGCTTACCGCGTCTGGAAGACCGGACGTCGCGCTCAGGCCGTCGAGATCGCCGAAGGGACCGACGGACCGCTCTACGGCGCGCTTCGTACCTGGTTCGAACGGCTCACAGCAGGGAGAGCCGCGTGAACGTACTCGGGCCGTGCTCCAGCACGCACGACTCCTCCGCAGCGCTGATAGCGGATGACCAGCTGGTCGGCACGCCCGCGCACGCATCGCTGATCCGCTGGTGCCTGGAACACCTGGCGCCGTTCGCGCTGCCCCGCCAGCTCACAGCTCTGAATGCCCTGCTGGAGAGACCATGAAGGGTCGGCGGCACCGTACGCACCTGCCGCTAGCCCGCGGCGACATGGACAGGATCGCCATCATCGGCTGCGGTGGCAGCGGCAAGACCACCGTCGCGAACAGGCTCGCGGCAGCGCTCGACGTACCGGTCACCCACCTTGACGTCGTCTACTACGACAGCGAGTGGAACGCGCTGCCGCAGGAGAAGTTCGCCGCGCTGCAGGAAGACCTCGTCTCCGCCGACCGGTGGGTGATCGACGGGAACTACGCCTCCACGCTGCCGATCCGGCTCAAGCGCGCCGACACCGTCATCTTCCTGGACCTGCCACCACTCACCTGCCTGTGGGGCATCGCCCAACGCCGGCGACGGCACCGCGGCGGCCAGGACGACCAGACCGGCGTCTACGACCGCATCACGTGGAGCTTCATCACGTACGTGTGGAACTACCGCCGCACCATGGCCCCGCGCGTACGCGCGCTGATCGCCGAACACGCCGGCCACGCCCAGGTGCACATCGTCAGGTCCCGCCGCGCCGCCAACAGCCTCATCGCCCGTATCGAGGACCGTCCGATCTGACCGTCGCACCCTCACCAGCCCCTACCTCGGCCGCGGCGGCTACCAGCACGGCTGGAGCGAACTCCGCCAAGAGGACCCGCGTTGACCGTGCTCTCGCTCCGATCAATCGACTGGACAAGGAACCTCATAGTGGCAAGACATCAAAACCCGACTCTCGTCACGCTCGGACGGGCGATACGCATCTTCCGCGAGGCCACCGGAATGATCCAGAAAGAGATGGCGAACAAGCTCGGCTACACCAATGCCTGGCTGAGCAACCTCGAGACCGGGCAACTGCGTCCGCGTCAGGACCAGCTGACCGCGATCGAAGAAATGCTCGCCATCCCACCGGGCGTGCTGTTCGTGATCTATGCCCAGCTCGACAAGGAGAGCCTGCCCGGCTACGACCGCTCCTGGCCGGACGAGGTACAGCAGGCATCCGTCGTCCGCACCTACCAGACCACCGTCATCCCCGAACTACTCCAGACCGAGGACTACACCCGCACGCTGCATCCCAACGACGAAGCCTCCGTGCAAGCACGCCTGGCGCGGCAAGGCATTCTGACCCGGGAAGAACCCGCACCACCCATGCTGCACTGCGTGCTCGACGAAGCCGTCCTCTTCCGCATCCGCGGAACCCAGACGACCATGCACGACCAGCTCCAGCATCTGATCAAAACCATCGCGCCACCCCGCCTGACCGTCCAGATCCTGCGTGCGGCCGACAACCCCTACTCCTTCGGCACCTTCGGGATCGCGACCGTCGACGACGGCGAAGTCGGCGTCATCCAAACCGCCGTCCGCGACATCGTCACCAGCAACCGCGACGACCTCACCGCGCTCACCACCGCCTGGGAAGCGACCAGAACATTCGCCCTCTCACAACGAGAATCCATCGAGCTCATTCAACAGATCGCCGACGAAAGGTGGGCCTGAGAAGCGCGAGGTCGCATCGACCCGGCCCGGAAGGACTCGTGTAGCGGCGAGGTCTTCTAGCGCTCTTGGCCGAGGAGATCCAAGGCCGTGTCCCATGGGAAGTCCTGGGGTGTCGGCTGTTTCTTTGGTCGCCAGATCTCGACTCCGGCCGAGCTCAGGGTGTTCAGGCTGGTCGCGAGGGCGGGATGCGCGGAAAGCGCGTCGTTCGTATAGGGCATGGCGACGATGGGGATCGGCAGGCCGATGGCTTCGTTGATCAGGCCGAGGGCGAGGGTGTCGCTGATCCCGGCTGCCCACTTGTTGATGGTGTTGAAGGTGGCCGGAGCGACCAGCATGGCGTCGGCGGGTGGGAGGACGTCGGGGTCGGTGGGCTTCTTGTACGTGGAGCGGACCGGGTGCCCGGTCAGAGCCTCGAGGTCGGGGATGTCGTCGGCCAGCCACTGGGCGGCGGTCGGTGTAGCGATCAGGCAGAGGTCGAAGTCGCGTGCGTGCGCCGCGGTGACGAGGTCACGGACGTGGTGTGTGGGTGGTGCGGCGCTGAGGACCGCGTACAGCACCCGGCTCAACGGGTGTGCTGTTCGGCGGCGAGCGTCTGGTCGGTCTTGACCAGGACTCCGTCCTTGTTGCGCCGGTAGGTGCGGGCGGCGTTCTTGGCGATTTTGGCCTCGACGGCGTCGTCCAGGTCGATGCCGCGCATCTCGGCGATGCTCGCCAGGAACAGCAGGGTGTCGGCCAGTTCCTCACCAAGGTGGTCCGGGTCCTTGCGGGCGGCTTCGAACGCCTCGGACAGTTCAGCGTGCGCGAGCGCGAACTCCAGCGGCAGGTCGGTGGTGTTGAACCCCTTGGCGACCTTGTTCTCCCACGCCAGCTTCTGGATTTCGCGTAGCTGCATAACGGCCTGTCCCGACTCTTGTGACACTCCTGGTGTCTTCGATGCGGTCGGGAACAGACTTTAGCGAGGCGGCTCGTGAGGCGTACGGGAGACGACAGAGCCGGTCAGGTCGGCTGGCAGATCTGGATGGCGGCGGCTGGGATCCGTTGGGCGAGTTCGGCAAAGACGTCGTGGTAGGCGTTGATGATCGCGGTGATCTGGTGAGGATCCGGGGTCGATCCCGTCGCGTTGCTGGAGGCGAGCGGCGACGAGCTCGGGTGATGCGGTCAGGTGGACCAGGAGTCCGCGGCGGTCGGCCACGATGGCGGCGAGCTCGATGGCCTGTTCGAGGGTGAGCCGGGAACGGCCGTGGAGGAGAGGCCCGTACACGAGTTCGCTGATGAAGCAGCGGTCGAGCACGAGTCGGCCCGGCCGAGCGAGGATCGTCCGATACCGCTCGGCGAGGTCGATACCGTCCGGGGTACGGGTGGCGTGGACCAGTTGGAAGCCATGTTGTCGCGCGAGTTGGAGCGCGAGGGTGGTCTTGCCGACGCCGTCGCAGCCCTCGAGCACGATCACCTCGTGACGATCCGCCCATGCGGCGAGGTCGGGCGCCGTCATCACCGTACGCCCAGCAGATCGAGGAGCTGTCCGGGTCGGCTGAACGTGCCGGTGAGCCCGTATTGGATCATGAGGTTGCGGTAGTTGGGTTCCCGGCCGTCGGCGAAGGTCCACCAGCCGTGTGGGTCCAGGGCGTAGACCGGGCGGTCTGTGGCGGCGCAGGCTCCGATCGTCATTGCCGCGCCTGGGGGTGTCTCCGGTCCGCGGACGTCGATGACGGCGATGGAGGCTTGAGACAGGGCGGTCCAGTCGGCGTCGGCGCTGCCGAGCACGTCCTCGCCGACGAACCGGCCTGCGACGTGGACGTCCCAGCCTGCCGTACGGAGCCGGGCACCGACCTCGGACATGCGCTCGTCGCTCCCGTACGGGGAGGGCTCGAGATAGGCAATCGCGCCGTTCATGGCTGCCGGGAGGAATGGGCTGATCGACGGCAGCGGGCCGTCGAGGGACCTGGACGAGCCTGCTCGGTGGCTTCCTCCAGGGTGGCGAGATTCTGGGCGAGGAAGTCGGCGTACCGATCGGTGTGAGGGCCCGTGGTGGCACCGAGCCGGAAGGCCTGCACCGAGCCGCTGAGGATCACGGGCAGGAGCGGGTCGGGGAACAGGACACGTTGGCCGCCGTCGGAGGTGGGTCCGTAGTTCTGGAAGTCGGTCGTCATGGCGATGGCCGGGATGCCGCGGGCGGCGGCGTAGCCGAGTTCCATGCAGACGCCGTCGTCGAGGCTGGGGCCGTGCAGGATCGCGGCGATCGCGGTGATCCGGTCGAGGCGCTGGGTGTCGAGTTCGTACAGCCGCCGGCCTTTGCAGTCGGCGACCAGGTTCTCCTCATCGGTGTCGCAGAAGGGAAGGAACACCGAGTCGGGCCCGTGGACGCGGGCGATTCGATGGGCGAGGTAGGCGGCTAAGGCTCGGTCGTGGGCGGCGAACAGCCGATGGGCGACGTAGTACAGAGCCACGTGAGTCCTTCAGGTCTTGAGGCGATGCCGAAGGCCGGGTAAGGCGACGTGGTGGGAGGCGGCGGCCACCGCCGCGGTGAGGGCTTGCTCGTCCGAGGCGCCTCGCAGGGTGCAGGCGAGGAAGGTTCCGGCCAGGGTGTCCCCCGCGCCGGTCACTTCCTGTGCCGTGACGTGCGGGGGAACTGCGGATGCGACGGATGCGCCGTAGCGGAAGAGGGTGGCTTCGCCGGCACCGTCAGAGACGACGACGGCAGGAAGGGTTTCGGGTGGGACATGCCGCTCGAAGCAGGTCGTGCTCGGCGGCGTTGACGAATACGACGGTCTGCCCGGGGTAGAGCGGGATGCGCGGCTTTGATCTGCTTGGTGGCACTGGCCAGGTGGAAGTCAACGCTGAACGGTCGTTCGTCGGCGATCAGGCGGGTGCAGGACGCGTTGAACGTCGAGCGGGTGACGGCATGCGACGTGCCAGTGGTCGAAGTCCCGCTTGTCCAGGACTGTGATGGCGTGCTCGGTCAGCGCCTCGGCCACTCCGTAGTCGCTCTCCACCTTCGCGATGTGTCCTTCGCTGTCGTAGGTGAGGGTGAACCGGCAGGAGGGACCGGAGACCGACAGGACGTGGCTGAAGTGCGATCGAGCCCAACCGGGGATCGGCACGGATACCGCTCAGGTCGTCGCCGATCACCGAGATGGGCCAGGCGGTCAGCCCGGCCCGGCCGGCGGCGAGGGCGTGGTGGAGAGCGGCGCCGCCCAGGAGCTCGTGCTGGATACCGTGCGGGGTAGCGGGCGGTGTCGATGGAGATGTTCCCGATGACAGCCGAGGCCGTTCATGCCGGTGTATCGGCATGCGGGCAGTCCAGCAGCTCGGGACAGACTGGTCGTTGGCCGCACAGGCGCGGGCTGGTCGGCTGATTGAGGTAATGGCGTTTGAAGTAGATGAGCACCAGGTGCATCCACCAGGTGGGCGTGGCGTCATCGGGGATGGTGATGGCGTAGTGATGTCGGTCGATCAGGTTCTGATAGTCGTCGGCGTTGGCGGCCGCGCAGGCTTCCATCAAGGACCGCATCCGCTCGTGGCCCTTGGCGCCGGTGTCCAGGCGTATCCCGAGCAGCGGGGCGAGCAAGGTGACCATGCCGGAATCGATGGGGATGATCCCGCAGTGGTAGCCACGGGCGTACAGGGCGGCGCATTGGGCGATCTTGAACGATGCCCCGCTGACGTGGGCCGCGAACTCGGCAATGAATTTCTCGGCTGGCATGGTCAGTAGTGCCGCGGACGGCCGGTCCAAAAGAAAGTCCTGGAGGGAGCGCAGGTAGCGGATCCGGGCCTCGGTCAGGCCGAGCGGCCGGACGACCGCGGCGAGCCGGGTGTCGTCCATCTCGGTGAGCTGATCCCACCCGTAGGCGTCGGCGGTCTTCACCACGGACGCGTACGTGCCGATCATCGAGTAGGAGACACGGCTGCTCCATCCGGCGACGGCCATCCGGATCCGCCAGTCGGACACGAACAGCGGCCACCACCTGTTGTCGTCGTGATTGGCCTCTACCGAGGCCTTCACGTCGGGTTGAGCGGCGGCGACCGCGACCAGGGCGTTGATTCGGGCGGCGAGACCGCCGGAGAAGGCAGTGAGTTCGTGTTCGATCATCATGGGCTCCTGCGGGCGTGCATGCAGATCGCGAGGTTCGATGAGATCGTCGGGCGTCCGCATCTGCGGCGGAGCCGTCGGATCGCTGTGCGGGTCGGCCAGCCGGTGCACGACAGCACCACCGCGTCCGCTTCCTTGATGGCTTGGCGGCCGATACCAGTAACCATTTCATCGATCTGGTCGTCGGTGATGGCGGGGTACCCGTCGGCCAGGTCGAGTCCGGCAGAGGCGGTCACGGCGATGCCGCGGGATTCGAATGCCTCGACCTCGACGGCGGTGACCGGATCGGGATAGGGAGTGGCCAGGGCGATGGATCGGTGTCCGAGGCGGTTCAGCGTGTTGGTGATCGCGTCGAACGCCGTCACCACCTCGACCCCTGCACCGGCGGTGGCTTCCTTCACCGCGACCTGCTGAGTGAACGCGGCTGAGGTACACGCGAGATAGACCCTACTCAGCGGCAACGGGGAGAGCTGGAAGAGCGCAGCGGGCATCGCGTCGACCAACCCGCTCAAGAAGTCCTCGGTAAGTGCGGTGCCACCGGTGGGCGGGACAAGACGGGAGTAGTGCCACACGACCTGGCCTTCTCCCCAGATGGGCAGTTCAGTCTCGACGACGGTGTTCGCCCACGGAACAAGCACTCCCACATGCTCGCCCTGGCCGTCGCGCGGAAAGCCGGACTTGCTGCTAAGCCGCAGCATCACGTGCCTCCGTGCGCCGGCGGCCGAAGATGAAGCGGGGACCGTGTTCGGTGACGAACATGTCACCTGGCTCGTACAGGCGCCGATGGGTGTCGCGTTCGACGATCTGGATCGAGTAGGAGCCGAGCCGCCGGTGCCAGGTGCCGAGCTCGTTGACGAAGAAGGCATGCGTGCCGCTGATCGCCCGGCCGGCCGGGTAGACGCGCTCCTTCATCGGGGCGTCGAAGATGTGCGCGATGTCTGCGTTCCAGGTGGCGAAGTGCTCAGCCGATGGAGGGGCCTGCTGATCGTTCATCGCGGCGAGCGGGGTGCCGGGATAGGCGCGTGCCTGCCGGACGTTGATCCGGTGACACAGGAATCCCTGGTCGAGGATCGTGGTGAGGCCGGCGAGGTTCTCATAGTGGGTGCGGTGGGTCTCACCGGGCAGCCCGTAGATCAGGTTCAGTCCGGGAAGCAGCATCGGCAGCCCACCCGTACCGATCTGCGCGCCGGCCTCGTTGACGTTCTCGATCGCGCGCATCAGCACGGCCGGTGTGCAGGTCAGGGTGTTGGCTTCGATCACTGCGGGATCGAAGGACTCGATGCCCATCGGCGCGCAGTTGCCTTCGCTGCAGTACTCGGCGACGAGTCGGGCGATCTTGGCACCGGATCGGGAGGCGACGGCGAGCGGATCGGCGTTGTCGATGTGCAGCACCGCGAGCTCGGGCGCAGCGTCACGGATTCCGGCCAGTAGCCGCTCGATGGCCGCGGCGTCACGGTTGGCGTAGGAGAAGAAGCAGGTCTGCTGCCCCAGCCGTACATGGCGCACCCCGGCCGCGTGTAATCCGGCGATCTCGGCGATGACGTCGTTGACGGGGCGGAAGTCGACTTGGGCGGCTTTCACGGGCTCGTTGCAGAAGTCGCAGAACCGCCGCCGGGTACAGCCCCGGTACAGCTCGACCTCGGCGACTGGTGTCCAGGTGAGCTGGCCGATGAGATCGCCCATCGGTACACGGTCCGCGGCCAAGGTGGCGTAGGCGGCGGCCTGCCGCGTGCCTGACCGCAGGTCACCGGAGGTGACGGTATGGGTGTGGACGGCGTCGAACAGGCCGCCGTAGCTCGCCGGGTCCGCCTGTACGTAGGAGGACAACGGGCCGAGAAGAATCCTCCTCCCCCGCGTGCACGCCAGAGCCCGGGCGATCTCCTCCGGCGACCCGTTGACCGCCTGCAGGTGCACCGACGGGACCGCGTCGCCGCCGATGACGACCGTGACGTCGGCGTCCGCGAGATGTTGTAGTGCCTGGTCCCGGTTGGTGGTCGCTGAATAGGTGAGTCGATCCGTTAGAGGCTGCTCGGTGAACGGCCGACCGGAGTTGAGACACCATCGCACGTCATCGATCGTCAGGTACGTCACCGTCGCGTCCGGATGCGCCGTGCGTAACGCCCCGTACGCCGTCCGCGCGTACGTCGACAGGTACGGAGGGACACCGAGCCCGGACGGCTCAACGGTGTAGCAGTCGAGAATCACACAGCGGGAAGGCTTCGTCGGCACCATGAGCGTTCGCCCCTCATCCGGTTCTGCTGATGTTCCGGACCGTACGCCGGGCAAGGGCCTCAGACATCAGCGGCGTTGATATCGGGACGGGTTGGCCACATCACGCCATGTGACCGCGCCGGTTCAGAGCACGTTCATCCGGACGCCCAGGCCACGCAGTCTGTCCGGTAGATGCGATTCTCCCCATCGAGAAGGGAACGAACGGCCTTCTGCGCGAGCGGGTGGTTGCGCACAAGAGACGGGGCGATCTTCTCGGCCTTCTCCATCGCGGCCAGCGACCGCGTCCGGTCTCCACACCACAGCCAGCCGCGCGCCATGTCGAGGTAGTGATGACCAGCGCGAGACGGCGGCAGATCGGCTGGCAGCCGTAGTTTCGCGCCGCGCTTGACCGCCTCGACGCCATCACCGAGCTCCACTGCGACGGCGACGCCGTGGATGGCGACGTTCCCCTGAGTGAACACCAACTTGTAGTGGTCGTGCCGTTCCTCATCGCCCAGTCGATCCAGAGCCTCGTGCGCCAGGTCGAGCCGGGAGTACGCATCGTCGGCGTCGAGTCTTCGAGCGGCGGTGATGGCCGCACGCAACTGAACAGCACCCCAGACCGCGATCGCCCGCGGGTCCCCTGCTCCGAAGGACGCATCGAGGTCCAAGGCGATCTGGTCGAGTACGACGAGCGAGTCGTCCCAGGATGCCGACGACCACAGCTGACGCACTCGCAGGTAGTCACCGACCGCGACCTGGTATGGATCGGCCGACCGCGTCGCGGCCCAACGGACCCGATCGGTCAACAACATCGACAGGTCCCCATACCCCCGCGCATAGGCGACCGCATCGGCCTCCCGATAGGCCACCGACAGCAATCCGAAACACCGCTCCCGATCCCCGTCGGCCGTAGTATGAACCGCCGACTGAAGCTCGGCGAGCACCGCGGGGATCCGCTCGGCCAGTTGCAGGTAGGCCGCCTTCTTCCGAAGCTCAGTCATGCCCGCCACCACGACGCCGAGCTCATCGACCTGCCGTACCGGCCCGTCCCAGTCCGGCGCCAAGTCGAACCGCTGCGCCTGCCGACGAATCTCCCCGATCGAGGCATGCCCTCGATCCTCCGAAGGCTTCTGGCCCACCCGGTTCGGCCGGCCTAGCAGCTCGTTCGGATCGACCTTCAGCGCCTTGGCAACAGAGTTGATCATCCTGACCGAGTCCAACACCACCTGGTCGGACTCCAACATCGATACCCAACCCTGCGTACGGCCGATCAGCTGCCCGAATTCCGTCTGGCTCAGACCCACACGCCGCCGGAACCTCCGCACCCGGACGCCGTCACTTTCCCCGATCAGCTCGGCCACCACATCATCGTCACCCACAGCGTCCGACTACGAAAGAGCACTGCGCCAGCCGGGTTGCTGGTCACCTCGCTCGTGGTGCACGCCGCGAGGGTGAGCGTGAGCAGGGCCGTCACGACAGTGCTGATCTTCTTCATCTTCTGCTCTTCGGGAATGGAAGTCCATGCGGACGGAGTGCGGTGTTGCGGCACCAAGTGATGCTCCGCGCCAAGGGGAGGACTTTAAGGGCGGTAAGGGCATTTCGGATGAGGTCACCTGATAACCGGGGATATCAGGAAATAGGCGCGCCGACCATGTCTCGGCGTCTTATGGTCATTTCGCAGGTCATCAGCTGGCTCGCGTAACGCGGTAGTCGCGGTGACCTCGCCTTCCCTCGCATCGGCCGTTTCGACGTCCAATGCGCCTTCCCCTGGAGGTTTTGACCATGAACTCCCTGTACGTAATCGTTCTCGTCCTCCTATGCGTCCTCTCGGGTGGGCTCGGCTTTTTGGTCGCGCGAAGCCTTGTAGGGGGTGAGAACGGAAAACGGGAGGCGGACCTGAAAGTCGCTGAAGAACGGGCCCGCCAGTTCGACCAGCAGGCCAGCCAGCTGCGTACCGAACGCGACGAACTCAAGGCACGTGCGGACCGGCTCGAGCAGACCATCACCGAGCAGTCAGCCGAGGCACGCGGCCGGGACGAGCAGATGGGCCGGCTCGACTCCGAGCTGACGAGCACGCGCGCCACCGCCGAGCAGTACCGCCGGGAGCTGGAGGACTGCACGAGGCGGCTGGCCGAGCTTCATTCGGAGCGGCAGGCCGTTCGTGAACAGAGCGCGGCCGTGGAAGCGGCGCGGAAGGCTCTCGAGGAGTCCCGAGAGGAGAACAACCGGCTCCAGGCCGAAAGCTTCAAGGCCCTGGCCGCCGACATGCTCGCCACCTCCGAGCAGAAACTGGTCAGCGCCGCGGACGGCAAGTTCAACGCGACCGGTGCCGCCGTACGCGAACGGCTGGAACAGCTGGACACGTACCTCAAGCAGCTCGATCACAAGCGGACGACGGCCGACGCCGAACTCAAGACGCAGATCGCGCGGCTCACCCAGGACAACGCCGAGGGCCGCGCACAGACCCGGGCACTGGCCGAGGCCCTGCGGAAGCCGCACGTTCGCGGCAACTGGGGCGAGATGCAGCTCAAGCGCACCGTCGAGCTGGCCGGCATGCAGGAACGCTGCGACTTCGATCTGCAGGTCTCGATCGACGGCGACGAGGGTCGGCTCCGCCCGGACATGATCGTGCACCTGGCGGGCGGCAAGAACGTCGTCGTGGACGCCAAGGTGCTCGTTGGTGGCGTTCCTGTCGGCCACCGAGGCGAGCGACGAGGCCGAGCGCGAGCGGCACTGGGCCGAGCACGCCAAGCAGCTCCGTAAGCACGTCGACGTCCTCGCTGGCAAAGAGTACTTCCGCAAGGTCACCGGCAGCCCGGAGTTCGTGGTGATGTTCCTGCCGGGCGAGTCGCTGCTGCAGCCGGCACTCGAACGCAGCCCTGATCTACTGGAGTACGCGGCGCGCAAGCGTGTGTACATCGCCGGGCCGACCACCCTGATCGCGATGCTGCGCGTGATCGCGTTCGCCTGGACTCAGGCCGCGCTCCAGGACAACATGCGGCAGGTCTACGAGCTGGGCGTGGAGCTGTACGACCGGCTCGGCACCATGGGCGGCCATCTGAGCGCGCTCGGCGCCGGCCTGGACCGTTCGGTCAGCTCCTACAACAAGGCCATCGGCTCGCTGGAGGGCCGAGTGCTCGTCACGGCCCGCAAGTTTCAGACCCTCAAGGTCGCCGAGAGCGAGCTCAAGCCGATCAAACCGGCAGAACAAGCAGTGCGTTCACTGAGTAGCGCCGAATTGGTGGCGTCGGCCGAAGAGGAACGAATGGTTCGAGCCTTGCCCGACTCCGACGCCTTCGAATGACATGGAGATTGCCTGACAAAGGGGGTTATCAACAGTTTCATACGACTTTGCAGCTAAAAGGCGTCTAAAGTCGGGAACCCGCCGTCAATGAAAGGAGGTGTTGAGATGACGGCTCCACACGAGGACACGCAGCTAATGTCGATGAGGGAGATCGCCGAGCTGGCGGGTGTTCAGCGTCCCGTGGTCACCAACTGGCGACGGCGGTATGACTCCTTTCCCCACCCGGTAGCGGGCGATCAGGCACGCCCGCTGTTCGACGGTAAGGAGATCGCCGCACTGGCTGATCGAGACTGGACGCGGCAAGGGCCGCGACATCGAAGGTGACCTGCGGATCTACACGCTCACCCGGCTCAGCGCACAGATGCCGCCCCGGACGCTGATCGCCACACTCACCGCGCTGATCTGCCTGCGCCACCTGAACGACGGCGAAGTCCTCGATGACGGGACGCCGGGTCTGATCACCCGGCTCCAGCGGCTCGCATGCGAGGTCGACCCAGACGACCGCCTGCTGTTGTCGGAGATCACGGCGCTGCGCGCTACTTGGCTGCCGCGCGCCGCCGACGAGCTCGTTGAAGCCGCGTGGAGTGACCACGGCGCCTTTGAACGAGTGATGCAGGTCCGGGACCGGCTGGGCGCGGCCGAGCTGTCGGCCGACCGGCTCGATCCCGCTCTGCTCCGGCTAATCGCAGAGCTCGCCGACGCTACCGGCCAGGCCGACCGAGACGGCACGGCCCGGATCGCCGACTCCAACGCCGGTCCCGCCGATCTCCTCCTCGCCGTGGCCGACTCGCTCCGCGAGGACCAGCACGTTCACCTCGCCGCGTGCTGCTCCGATCCGTACCTGGCTCGCCTCACCCGGCGCCGCCTGACCGTTCGTGACCTGAACGACGGCGACTTCGAGGTGCACGCCGATCCGATCCGCGGCCTTAGATGCGGCGAACATCATCGTCACCCAGCAGCCGTACCGCCCGGGCGAGGAGCGCACCGCCGCGGACACGCTGGAGGCGCTGAACGACATCTCGCTCCAGCTCGCCGGGGGCACGACCGCGGTCGTCGTGGCGCCTGCGGACGCCATTACCGGGCTCGATCCGGTGAGCCCCGCCGGCACGCTGCGCGCCGAGCTGCTCACCTCGGGATCGGTCAAAGCAATCATCCGCCTCCCCGGCGGCTTAGTGCCGTACCGCCCCGGCTACGAGGTGGCGCTGTGGGTCCTCAACATCGACTACCGCACACCGCTGCGCGGCCGGGTGCTGCTCGCCGACGTCTCTGACCGCGAACTGACCCCAACGGTGATCGACGCGCTCACCACGGACGTGACTCACCTGGCGGCAGGAGGGCTTCGACCCCAACGCGCGCAGCCGGGCGTACGCGGTCATGACGCCGGTTGCCACCCTGGCGAAGTCGCCGCACCCACTCACCCCCCGCTACCTGCCGACCGAGCGAGAGCTCCAGCACACTCTCCGAACGCGTCGCCCGCGCCCTGGAGCTGGAACGCGTGCTCCGGGACGTACGGCCGGAGCGCCCGATGCTGCACAGCGACCTCGCCGTCCGGGCCAACCCGGTGCCGCCGCCGTACCGCGACCATCGCCGAGCTCATCTACGACGGCCGGGCACGGACCAACCGGCTCTCCCTGCGGAAGGGCACCCGCGTCGCCGCCGACCTCATCAGCCCGACGACGGTGACCATACTTCCTCATACCGGGTGCTCGGCCCGCCGAGGTGCTCGGACGGCCGCTGGGCGAAGCAGGCGCATCGACCGGGTCGCATACGAGTCCACCTACCCGAACGCGCAGCGCAGCCTGCCCGGCGACGTCGTCATCACCACGGCGCCCGAACCGGCCGCGCTCGTCGACCACGAGGGTTACTCGGTGATGGAGTTCCCCGCCCGCATCCTGCGCATCACCGAACGCGGCACCGAGCATTTCACCCCCCGCGTGCTCGCCGCGCTACTCACCGCATCCAGCCGGGCCGAACACGCGATCCGCCCTGTCCAGCGGCTCGAAGAGCTACGCCTGCCGCTCCTGTCGCCACCGAGCTGGCGCACTTCGACCGGCTACTAACCGAGTTGGAGGCACGGCGACGGCTGGCCTCGGAGGAGACCGACCGCCACCCGCGAACTGCACCGCATCGCCGCCACCGGCCTAGCCGACGGCACCCTCACATTCGCCGACTAAAACAACTAACAATTCCATACGACGGAGAACGCATGCCCCCCCGAAAGAAAACCCCCGCAGGCCAAGGCGAGCTGCCCGGCATCTCGACGATGGCCGAGCTCAAGGACATCCTGTGGAAGTCCGCCGACAAGCTCCGCGGCTCGATGGACGCCGCGCAGTACAAGGACTTCGTCCTCGGCCTGGTCTTCCTCAAGTACGTCTCGGACGCCTTCGCGGAACGCCGCGCGCAGATCCGCGACGAGCTGATCGCCGACGGCGTGCCCGAGTCACGCCACGAGTCGCTTCCTCGACGACAAGGACGAGTACGACCGCGAGGGCGTCTTCTGGGTGCCCGACGGCGCCCGCTGGGCCGACCTGGCCGCCAACGCCAAGTCCGGCGCGGATCGGCATGCTGATCGACGGCGCGATGGACGCCATCATGAAGGCGAACGCGTCGCTGACCGGCGTCCTCCCGAAGATCTTCAACCGGGACAACGTCGACCAGCGCCGCCTCAGCGAGCTCGTCGACCTGATCAGCGACGCCCGCTTCACCGGCCACGACGGCAAATCCGCCCGCGACGTCCTCGGCGAGGTCTACGAGTACTTCCTGGAGAAGTTCGCCCGCGCCGAGGGCAAGCGCGGCGGGGAGTTCTACACGCCGTCCAGCGTGGTCAAGGTCCTCGTAGAGGTTCTCGAACCGTACAAGGGCCGGGTGTACGACCCGTGCTGCGGCTCGGGCGGCATGTTCGTGCAGGCCGAGAAGTTCGTCCTCAGCCACCGGGGCCGACGCGACGACATCGCGGTGTACGGCCAGGAGGCCAACGAGCGCACCTGGCGGCTAGCCAAGATGAACCTCGCGATCCACGGCGTCACCGGCGACCTGTCCGCCAAGTGGGCCGACACCTTCTACGAGGACAAGCACCCCGATCTTAAGGCCGACTACGTGATGGCCAACCCGCCGTTCAACATGTCGGACTGGTACCGCAAGACCGACGACCCGCGCTGGCGCTTCGGCACTCCTCCGGCCGGCAACGCCAACTTCGCCTGGATGCAGCACATCATCTCCAAGCTCGGCACCCGCGGCAGCGCCGGCGTCGTCATGGCCAACGGCTCGATGTCCTCCAAGCAGTCCGGCGAGGGCGAGATCCGCGCCGCGATGGTCGAAGCGGACCTGGTCGCCTGCATGGTCGCCCTGCCGCCGCAGCTGTTCCGTACCACCCAGATCCCGGCCTGCCTGTGGTTCTTCGCCAAGGACAAGAGCTCACGCGGCGGCCGCACGGACCGCCAGGGCCAGGTGCTCTTCATCGACGCCCGGAGCATGGGCACGATGCTCGACCGCACCGAGCGGGTCCTCACCGACGACGACATCGCCAAGATCGCCGGCACCTACCACGCCTGGCGAGGTACGACCAGCGCCCGCGACGCCGGCCTGACGTACGCCGACGAACCTGGCTTCTGCTACTCGGCCACCCAGGACGAGATCCGCATCCACGACCACATCCTCACCCCCGGCCGCTACGTCGGTGCCGCCGAGACTCGACGACAGCGACGACGAGCCCATCGCCGACAAAATCGACCGCCTCACCAAGGAAGCTCTTCGCCCACTTCGACGAGTCCGCCCGCCTCGAGCAGATAATCCGTGACTCATCTGGAGCACCTCGATGTCTGAGCTTATCTCGGAAATAGCCTTGAACTCTGATGATCACCAGGAAAGATCCGTTAAAGCTAGGCGGAGATTTCATTGATGACGGTGTTCTCAGTAGCCTCGGCCAGGTCCAGGATCGGCTATCAACTCCCGATGAAACTTCGCTATTCGATATCCTTCAGAGATGTATCAACGCTGGATGCGAATACACAGACTCAGCTACATGACGTAATTTCCCTTATCGTCCCGGAGGCCCCATCTTCGGACGTGGTTGACCTTGGTTCCCAATGCAGGTAATACCCTTGGTGTTGGGGCAACGCGTTTACGGACTCCGCGGGAAGTCTGCGTGCTCGACAGCCGATTCGGCTGGTCTATGCACTGTAGACGAAGCCGGTTCAAAATGAGCTTCTCGGGCGCGCTACCAGAACTACCGTTCTTGGTATTCGCCAGTCGGAACTGACTAAGATCCGCATTCGCTGCACCGAGCTATCTCGACCATCAGGGATATCGCTAGGAAGTCCTCGAGCGCTCTACGAGAAGATAGCCGTCAACGACCGTATCGCCGACTCCTGCATCGAACTCGCTGAAAATCGCCTAAATTACGAACTCGATCTCCACTACATGCCAAAAGGTTGACTCAAGGACGCCGCTAACGTGGCTATCCGGCGGAACCCCCAAGACTAGTGAACCTAAGCTATTGGTCCGGAAATATTCCTTGGATCTCAGCGGCAAGCCTGAAGAGTTTCTTCAGATCTAGAGGGCAACTCCGATTCGCAAGGTGACCGAGCTTGGCGCTACCAACGGGACGAAGCTTGTCCCTCCGGGAACAACGCTCTGCATAGTTCGAGGGATGAGCCTGAAGACTGAATTTCGTGTCGGCATTACAACTCGACAAGTCGCCTTCGGGCAGCGACTGCAAAGCCTTCATCCCCCGCGACGACATCGGCTTGTACTCCTTCGCATATGCATTGAGATCCCGACGCCGAGAGATACTCAAGCTAGTGGACGAAGCCGGCCATGGGACGGGGCGACTAGAAAGCACAGGTCTTCGGATCCATGATAGAGATCATCCTGCCCCGCCCATTTAAGAAAGGTCAAATCGAAGAAAGGTTGGCAAAACTATCCTGCATTGCGGCCCTCCGTAATGAGGAATCGCAGGTGCTCACGGAACTACGAGACACGCTGCTGCCGAAGTTGATGTCGGGGGAGATCAGGGTTCGGGACGCGAAGAAGGCTGTGGAGGATGCCGCGTGAGTGGGTACAGCGAGGCGGACCTGGAGCACGATGTCCTCGAGATCTTGGAAGAGCTTGGCTGGCAGCCCCTCGAAGGGAAACAGATCGCCAAAGGGTCCGGTGAGCGAGAGTCGTGGGCGGAGCTGATCATCCCGGGTCGGCTTCGTGATGCGGTCGCGAGGATCAATCCCAAGCTACCTTCGGCGTCGGTCGATGAGGTGCGTGGATCTCATCCTGTCGCCGCGGTCGCAGGATGCCAGGAGCGAGAACTTCCGGATTCACGAATACCTGACGCGGGGCATCCGCGGGATCAGCTTCACCGACGAGTACAGGGCCGAGCAGAACCCGACCGTGCATCTGCTCGATCGCGCAGACCCGTACTGCAACGATTTCCTAGCGGTCCGGCAGGTCGCGGTCATCGACGGGGTCACCCGGCGCCGCTTCGACGTGGTGCTCTACCTCAACGGCCTGCCCGTGGCGATCTTCGAATTAAAGAAGGCCGGCGACGAACATGCCACCCCGGAGACCGCGCACGCCCAGCTCATGGCTTACGCACGGGACGTGTGGCAGGCGTTCCGCTGCAACGTGGTGTGCCTGGCCTCCGATGGCCTGCGCGCTCAATACGGCACGGCGTTCACTCCGTACAACCACTTCGCACCGTGGAACGTTGACGACGTGGGCGAGCCGATCGAGCAGCCCTCGCCCACGTGGGAGGAATCGGAGCTGGTATTAACACTGCACGGTCTATTCGATGCGCGGCGGTTCGTGGATCTGCTGGACGGCTACGTCGCGTTCGCGCAGTCCGAGGACGGGCTGCTGAAGCGGGTCGCCAAGCCGCACCAGTATTTCGCGGTCTCCAAGGCGGTCGGGAAGACCGTCGAAGCGGTGCGCAGCAACGGCAAGGCCGGGGTTGTCTGGCACACACAGGGGTCCGGCAAGTCGATGGAGATGGAGCTGTACGCCAACCAGGTGCTCAAGCACCCGGCGCTCGGCAACCCCACCATCGTGGTGCTCACCGACCGTACGGACCTGGACGACCAACTCTTCGACGGCTTCAACGCCAGCGAGCTGCTGCCGGAGAAGCCGGTGCCGGTGACCAGCCGCGACCACCTGCGTACCGAGCTGACCAACCGACGTACCGGCGGTATCTACTTCACCACTCTGCAGAAGTTCAGCAGGACGCAGAAGGAAAAGGACGCCGGCCACGCCCACCCGCTGCTGTCGGACCGGCGGAACATCATCGTGATCGTCGACGAGGCGCACCGCAGCCACTACGACAGTCTCAACGGGTACGCCCGGCACCTGCGCGACGCTCTCCCGTACGCGACGATGATCGCCTTCACCGGCACGCCGATCTCCGGGGCCGAGCGCGACACCCGGCAGGTGTTCGGCGACTACATCGACATCTACGACCTCACCCGGGCCGTCAACGACGGCGCGACCGTGCCGGTCTACTACGAGAGCCGGCTGATCCCGGTCAGCTTGCCCTCCGACACCGATCCGGAAGATCTCGACGAACGAGCCGACAAGGCCACCGAGGGCCTGGACGATTCCGAACGTAGGCGGGTCGAGCAGGCCGCCGCCGTGCTCAACGCCGTGTACGGCGCGCCAGCCCGGCTGGAGAAGCTGGCCGCCGACATCGTCGAGCACTGGGAAGCTCGATCGGCTGCGATGAAGGAGTTCATCGACGCACCCGGCAAGGGCATGATCGTGTGCAGTACGCGCGAGATCTGCGCGAACCTGTACCGGCAGATCATCGACCTGCGGCCCGACTGGCACGCCGACGCCGTCGACAAGGGCAAGATCAAGGTCGTCTACAGCACGACCAACGGAGACTCGAAGAACATCCTCAAGCATCGACTCCGGCCGTCGCAGCAAAAGGCAGTGCAGCGCCGGATGAAGGAGGAGGACGACGAACTTGAGCTGATCATCGTCAAGGACATGCTGCTCACCGGGTTCGACGCTCCTCCGCTGCACACGCTGTACCTCGACCGGTCGATGCGCGGCGCGCAGCTCATGCAGACCCTGGCACGGGTCAACCGTACCTTCCGCAACAAGCAGGACGGCCTGATGGTCGGGTACGCGCCGTTGCACGAGAACCTGCTCGCGGCATTGGCCGAGTACACCACTGATGACCAGCAGTCCAAGCCGATGGGCAAGGATCTGGATGACGCGCTGGCCAAGGTCCGCGACCTCCTCGACGTACTCGGCAACACCCTGCTGGCTGGCTACCCGTGGCGGGAGGAACTGCGGGCCAAGAGCCCGCATGCGTACCGGGACACGGCGCTGGGCGTGACCAACTACCTACGCGATCCTAAGAACCCGCTCAACCAGGTCCCCGACGACGAGCCGACTCTCAAAGAACGGTTCACAACGCAAGCCTCGCGGCTGGCCCGGTTCTTCGCGCTGTGCTCCAGCAGCGGTGAGCTGAACGACGTACGCGATGATATCGCCTTCTTCCGTGACGTACGGGTGTGGGTGGTCAAGTTCGATGCCGCCGAGCGCCAAGCCGGCGGGAGGCCGATCCCCGCCGACGTTGAGCTGTATCTCAAACAGCTCACCGCAGGTGCCATCGAGGCCGGTGACGTGACCGACCTGTTTACTGCGGCCGGCTTGGACCGCCCTGACCTGTCACACCTCGACGAGGCGTACATCAAGCGAATGCAAGAGGCCAAGAACCCTGCCCTCGCGATCGAGGCGTTGCGCCGGCTGGTTCAACAGGAGATGCGCAAGGTCACCCGGCACAACGTCGTCCGGCAGCAAAGCTTCTCTGACCGGCTGATCGCGCTGATGCGCAAGTACACCAACCAGAACCTCACCGCCGCAGAGATCATCGCTGAGCTAGTCGCCATGGCCAAGGAGGTCGCCGCCGACGCCGACCGCGGCAACCGGTTCGACCCGAAGCTCAGCATCGACGAGCTCGCTTTTTACGACGCGGTAGCCGCCAAGGACTCCGTCAAGGCCCTGATGGGCGAAGGGAAGCTCGCCGACATCGCCCGCGACCTGGTCAAGGCCGTACGCAACAGCCTCTCCACCGACTGGACCGCCCGCGACGACGTCCAGGCCAAGCTCCGCTCCACCATCAAGCGCCTGCTCGCCATACACGGCTACCCGCCCGAGGAGGAGAGGGACGCCATCGAAAAGGTCATCCGCCAACTCGAGACATTCGCCGACGCCTGGTCTCCTACCGCCGATAGCTGAACATGCCCACCAAACAGGACCTCGTTGCCGCGGAACGCGCTCGGCGTGCCCGGAAACGCGCTGCCCGGGATGCCGCGATGGTTGATCCCGGTGCGGGTCGCCCGGGCCCAGCTTGGTGTTCAAGGAGCCGACACGATCGCCGTCGTACGTGGCGCGACACGGCTCCTAGCCGGCGACCTGCCCGACCCCGACCGTTACCCCGTTCTGTGCGATCCCGTGAACATGCCCCCAGCAGATACCGGCTTGTCAAGAGATGCTGCGATAGTGTGCCGCGCCGTCGGCCATCGGCAGCTTGGTCAACCATGGCGGCCGACCCGGTGAACCCATCCCCGCCTCAGACCACCGAACCATCCCCGAAAGAGGTGGGCTTCCCGTGCACACGGTCGGTTTCGTCTACGTGTTGAGCAATGAGGCGATGCCGAACATCGTCAAAGTTGGGATGACGACGAAGCTCGCAGAGGACCGCGCCAAGCAGCTTCACAACACCGGTGTCCCGCTCCCCTTCGAGGTCGAATTCAGGTCGGCCACCTCTCATCCGAGCAACGTGGAACGACGGGCTCATGACCTCTTGAAGAGATACCGGGTGGCGCAGAACCGAGAGTTCTTCAAGGTGCCACAGCCAGAGGCGATTCACGCCGTCAGGGCAGCGTTGCTGGATGTCGCCGGAATCGACGCCTGGACGGCTGGCGAGCCAAACTTCGTCAAGCACAGTGATCGTCTCGCGCTCATACTGGAGGCAGGCCAGATCTTCGCCCGCCTGCACTATTCCGATTTTCTCTCGAAGGCACCTGACGTCGTCGATGTCTGGCAGGCCCACACCGACGGTGATCTCCTGGAGCTGATGGGAACCCGCAGCCCAGGTCATGTCGCAGGGTTCAGCGACGGTGACCCGGGAGGCGACCGTGATCCGGTCCCGTACCTCGATCGAGCGGGAACCGCGCCCAACGGAAACATCAACGGACGAGAACGACTCGTCCCCGGCGAACGCCTGGTATGGCTATCACCAGTTCCGGATGCCGACGCGTGCAAGGTGGCGTTCTTCGAGATGAAGGACACTGCCAGGTGATCAGCAGAACATGGGACTGCCAGCTCAGTCCGAACAGACTGCCGGTCCTACTGAACGACCTCACCTATGAGCCGCCGCCAAGCGTAACCCGCGTTCTGCGCGCCGCACTGCGCCTGCCACGACCCCGTTCCTGGGCACCGCGGGTGCCCGACGCCGCTGACGGCTGGTCACCCGTCGCTGACCACCCCCAGCCACCGGACTACTGGCTCCCCCAGCTCAAGACCCGTTCACGGCCCCGCGGCGGCGAGCGCCACTGACGATCAATCGCCCCGACCCGCGACACCTCAAAAAAGCCGCAGGGACTCTGGCCTTTGCCACCTCAGCCGTATGCGAATGAACAGGCACTTCACAGCAGCTTCATCTGTGCGAGTCACACTCACAACCCGCTGGGTCGTCGACGCCGGTCTGGGTCTTGGCCCACCGCGATCATCCGGACCCCTAACTGGTCACGCTGGAATACCCAGCAGACGTTGGACCAGAATTTGACCGTCTCGGTAATCGCCCGCGTGAACGAAGCGACCTCGTCGTCCAAGATCGACACGTCCGCCATGATCAGATAAGCCGTCATCAGGCATCATCCTTGCCGCGCCACCCGCCCCGTCGTCTAACGACATACCGTATTCAGCCTCAGTGACAGCGAGGTACCAACTCCGGCGAAAAACGGGAGCCGTCCAGCGCTGCAGCGGCAACCGTGGTCTGAGACGAGATCGCGTGCACCCAGGCCAGCGCAGTTGACGCTGACGCCAGGGGCTCTGGCCGCCTCGTGCAAGGATCAGCATCGGATGGGGCAATCGATCCGCTGGCGTGGACGAAGCGGACGATTGCCGGTGCAGGACCGCCCAGGTAACCGTTCGTTCCAGTTCGCGCGTCCTCTACTTGATATCTCGATGGATTGATACGCGGTTCGGGCACGTCGAAATCTCAGCGTGCGCCTAACGGCAAGGCGAAGGGGTTGTAGTGACCAGCCGAAAGCTGATCGAGTCCTCGCCAGCGCTAGGACAGATCGATAAGCAGGGGCTACGCCTTGCACCTGTAGCGGGCGCGCCGACCCCTCACGGCCGCTCGCGCGGTCTTGTTCCGCCAGCTCGTACAGTACGGGAGAAAAGTCGGAGGCCCAGCTCCGATGAGGGCTCCTTCCAAAGCGTTGAACCATGACCGCACCAGAGGACGTGGTCGGCAGGATCCGTCTCGCGCCGGATGCCGGACTCGTAAGGAGCCTGGGCGCACACCACAGTCTTGAGTCGGCGCTCGCCGATCTTGTTGACAACAGCATCGACGCGGATGCGTCGCGTGTCGTGATCAGGCTGCTGACCACCGAGGGTCGTTTGGCCCGTGTCGAGGTCGTCGACAACGGTCGTGGAATTAACGACAACCGAATTGACCAAGCCATGACGATCGGGCACCAGAGGGAGTACGGGGAGAGCGATCTCGGGCACTTCGGGATGGGCCTCAAAGCGGCATCCTTCGGCCATGCTGACGTCTTGACTGTCTGGTCCCATGCTTTCGGGTCGGCTCCTGTCGGGCGTCGCATTCGACGTGCTGACTTCTCCCGCGACTTCACATGCGAGGTGCTGTCGCCCGCGGCTGCCGAGGAGGCATCCAGCCAGCGTAAGCAGGTATTGGACGCTGACAGCGGCACAACTGTCGTATGGGAGGCGTCCGCGGGACCTACCGGGGCAGGAGCATCGTCGAGGCACAAACTTGGCTGTCGATTGCCGAGACCAAACTCCGGGCACACCTAGGAGTCGTTTTCCACCGGCTGATCGCGGCGGGCTCATTGCGCCTGGAGATCGCCGTTGAAGATGCCGCGCGAGCGGATATGGCCCTAGGGGTAGTTGTACAGCCGGTTGACCCCTTCGGCTACGCGCAGAGCGGCCATCCAGCTTATCCGAAGACGCTCGTTTCCGCTGTTGATGGTGATGAGGTTCTCTCGTGTTGCCACGTTTGGCCCGCGAAGTCAGACGTCACAGGATTCCGCATCGGGGGGAGCCAAGGGAGAGGAGCATCAGGGCTTTTTGCTACCGCAACGACCGCCTGCTTCAGATGGGCGGCTGGTCGGGGTGTGCGACCACGGCTTCCACGAACCGTCAGCTCGCGCGAGTCGTACTCGAAACTCGAAGGCGATAGGTCCGCTTCTAAACGATGAACTCGGAGAAGCAGGGGTCGTGCGCTTCGAACCGGTGTTTCCTCGATACGCTTGCACGCGTACGCGCTGAAGGATGGCACGACGTTTGATGACATTCCCGCTGCCGCCGAGCTCGCGTACTCCGAGGGCCAGAGACGATGTCCGCGCTCCGGAAGCCTGCCCATCCCGCCCAGACAAGGTTTCTGCACCCGTAGTCCGTAAGACGTATCGGATCTGAGCTTCCAATGCTGGGCGGCGAAACCATGCGGGTGAGTTGGACGCGTGGTTGCCCGAGGGTGAGTTCCTCGAAGTCGACATGCAGGCGAAGGCCCTGTGCTGCTCAACAGCCGGTATCGCTCACTCTTTGCACCTGCAGGGCGGTAGCCTGAACGATGCGCCAGTGGTAAAGGCCCTCGTCTATCTGTTGGCTCATCACATCATGGAGGGCCAGTATCTGGGACGTAAGGATAAGGACGATATCGCGCTGTGGAAGAGCGTTCTCGGCGCGGCAGTGAAGGCTGAAGTCTGCAATGCGTGACCAAATGACAGGAACAGTGACATCACGCGGCCGGCACTTGACGATTTCAACCCTCGACGATCTCTGGGCGTCGGGTCTGCCGATAGACATCCGCCGCTTCATGGGTTACCCCTCTGCAGGCTCCGACTCGACCCGGCAACATGCAACGTTGCAGCTGATCTCCGACTACGACAGTCCAGAGCCGGACGTGTCGAAGCTTAGAAACGTCTCATTCAGTACCTCGGTCGCTGGCGAGAAAGACACTCGCGGAACTCACGGTCAGGGTTGAAAGGACCGTCCACGGAGCGTACGGACTGCTGGCCACCGTCGCGGATGAACTTCAGGTCACACGAGCGCCACTCGCGGCCGCCGTAGCGACGGCTGTGGCCCGACATCGGAATATCTTTGCTTCACGAGCCGCACTCACGCCCGAGAAGGAAGTCGGTTTTCACGGCGAGCTACTCTTCTTGGAGTTCCTTATGGGAGCAATGGGGCCAAGAACGCAGCTCGCATCGTGGCAAGAGCCGCTGTCCGAGGAGCACGACTACGTGCTCGACGGTGACGCATTTCGAGGTGAAGACCACCAGCGCGAGCGCCGCAAGCACACCGTGCACGGCCTTACTCAGCTCGTGCCGCTCCGAGGCACGCCGCTCAGCGTCATGTCCATCCAAGTCACGCGCTCTCCGAATCCGAAGGCCGGACGTTGCCCCAGCTGGTAGCCGACGTCCGTGAACTGGCCGAAGGTCACGTGGTTGAGCTGGACCGACGGCTGGCGATGCACGGCTGGGAACCGGAAAACGCTGACCTTTTTCGCACACCGTGGACCCTGCGGTCGCAGCCACGAGCCTACCGCGTGGGGAACGACTTTCCGGCGATGACACCGATACAGCTTGAACACGTCGTTCCAAACTTTGGACTCGTGTCGGACGTGTCATACAGGATCGACCTGACCGATCGGGTAGCCGATGATGTACCCAGCCCAATCGATAAATTCGTTGAGACACCGCAGAAGGGGATGCTGTGATCGATCGACCCGTTTGGGCGGACTCACTGACTGCCGTCATGGCAGGTCTCGCTAACCAGGGACCGGTCCGGCTTGTACCCACCCTGAAGATATTCGCTGACGCTGAGGTTACAGACTTCGAGCTGACCTCATTCATCAACGAAGCATCGGACAACGATGCCGCGCTCATCCAGGTCCGGCTTACACTCGCCAGCTGGGACTCAGACGACGCACCCGGCTTCGACGCCGCCGGCACTGACCCGCGCAGCCACGCGCGTCGAGAGCGTTTGTACACGCTTCTACAGGTAGACGGTGCCCTGCGGAAGGCACTCGATCGCCGGTGTCCGGTGTTCGAGGTCCCCACCACGGTAATCTCAAAGAGTTTCGAGCCCTGGTACCGGAACTCGCGGACCGAGCGCAGCAGCGTCTACTGGAAACATTACGAGGCTCACCTCCGCGACACCAAAGGCTGGCCCGCCGAGTCGATCGCGTCGCTCGATGAGACGACGACCGAGGTTGTGGAACGACTGAGCGACCCGACGAGGTTCACCGCGAAGAAGTCGAAGGGCCTCGTGGTCGGCTACGTGCAAAGCGGCAAGACGGCCAACTTCACCGGAGTCATGGCTAAGGCCATCGATGCCGGCTACCGCCTCATTATCGTTCTGACGGGGACTATCGAGATCCTTCGGGCGCAGACCCAGCGTCGTATTGATATGGAGCTTATCGGTCGGGAAAACATTCTGGATGGTCTCGACCCGACCGATCCCGCGGTCGCCGAGAGCTCGACTACCAGGAAGATGAAGACTGGATAAAAGACCACTTTCTCCGACACGGCGCCGCTCTCGACCAGCCAAACGTCGTCCACATTCGCCGCGTCACGACGCACAGTAGCGACTATACGCGTCTTCCGCAGGGACTCACACGGCTCCGATTCCAAAGATACGATAAGAGTAAAGCTCTCAATCACCCCGACAATCTCTTTAGGTCGGATGCTTATGTCGCCATAGTAAAGAAACACAAGCAGCCACTTTCCAAACTAATCCAAGATCTGACGCCGATCAAGAATCAACTGGGCGAACTTCCGGTTCTGATCATCGATGACGAGTCCGACCAGGCTTCCGTTGACACAACCAATCCGAAGAAGTGGAACGGCCAGAGCGCCGAAGCACGCGAACGCACCACAATCAACAAGCTGATCTCGGAACTCCTAAACCTCTGTCCGCGAGCACAGTACGTAGGATACACGGCGACGCCCTTCGCCAACGTCTTCATCGACCCCGATGATGAGCGAGACCTGTTTCCGTCGGACTTCCTTCTCTCTTTGCACCGACCACCAAACTACATGGGCGTCCAAGAGTTCCATGACGTCGGCAAGCGTTGGGACGACGAAGAAAGGACCCTGGCAAATTCTAATGAGTTGGCGCACGTCCGTGGTCTCGTTGGTGCGGGCGATACGGATCCGAAGAAGCGGGATATGGAACTTCAGGATGCACTGGACGCATGGGTCCTGAGCGGGGCCGTGAAAAAGTACCGCGAGGTCATCTCCGGCACTCGGTACCGGCATCACACGATGTTGGTGCACGAATCGGTTAAACAAGTCACCCATAGCGAAACCGCAGAAGATATCCGAACACTCTGGGCTTCGTCTCAGTTCACCTCTGCGCTGGCCGGCACGGCTGGAAAAGCTGTGGAGCAAGGACTTCGATCCCGTAATGCGGGCCCGCGCTGGTGATGAGGCTGTTCCACCAGACTTCGTAACGCTTCGTCAGTACATCGCAGAAGCATATGCAGAAATGACCGTCGACGGCGATCCCGTCCTGATCGTTAACTCGAACAAGCAGATCACCGATCAGCAGCGCAAACTAGATTTCGAAAAGGACGATGTCTGGCGGATCCTGGTGGGCGGAACACAGCTATCGCGAGGCTTTACCGTAGAAGGACTGACAGTCTCGTACTTTCGCCGGAAGACACTTCAAGGTGACACGCTGATGCAAGCTGGACGCTGGTTCGGATTCCGTACAGGATACCAAGACCTCGTCCGCCTCTATATCCGGCGTGATGAGGTCGTTGATCTCTATAACGCCTTTGAGGCCTTGCTGATGGACGAAGAGGCATTTCGCGAGGAACTTCGTCAGTATGAGGGGTTCGACGAGGAGGGAATACCCATCGTCGAGCCGCGTCAGATTCCACCGCTCGTGAGCCAGCACCTGCCGTGGCTTCGTCCGACTGCCAGGAACAAGATGTGGAACGCCGTCATCGAGTCGAAGGCCACGGCTTTGCAATTCCAGGACTTCTACGGACTGCCTCGGCATGGCGACACGAAGGCCCTGGATAGCAACTTCAACGTGGTCGGCATCCCACTCCTCAATAGCACTACCCTCTCGGCAAATTTGCCCTATCAGATCCCCGGCGGTTCCAAGGGACGCATCGAGGCGCGATGTGGCCTGCTCGACGCGATCACGGCTCGCGCACTGTTCGCGAAGATGCAGTGGCATCCGGAATACCAAGAGCGAATAAGGCCTGTCATGCGATTTATGGATAGAGCGGTCGAGGAGGGTCGTATCGAGGACTGGATAGTCGTCTGGCCGCAGGCAAGTAAGAGTGCTGAGGAGATCACGCTGCCGGAATTGCATCACAAGTCTGCACCCGTCATCACTCGAAGGCGACGCCAAGGGCGCATCGACTTCATCGGAAGCGACGCAACGCATCGTGCGGCAGCACTGCCCGCTACTCGCGGCGAGAACCTCGCGCGCCTAGGAGCTTCGCCGACGCGTGGCCCGATACTCGCGATATCTGGTGGACGACCGGCCGTTGAGTACGTCAACAGGTGCACGGGTTGGCACGCTCAAAGACCCCGGAGCCTTGGTCGTACTCTTCTCCCTGGCAATGCCTGAGCAGGCAACGCCCAGGAAACGAGATCTATCCGATGGGCGGTCAGAGTGAAGACTGCGGAGGCAGAACCAGCGGTCGAAAAGCAGCAGGTAATGTAAGCAGGCGCCGCTCGGTCATGTGCGTCGATAGTGTGCTCAACGAACATCCGAACCCATAGAAGGTCCCGAGATTCGGCACGCTAGCGACGCTTCAAACATGACAGCACGGCAGCTGACAGTAACAGTGACTTTAAAACGGCTGATGCCTCATGCAATTGTGATGGTGGTGAGCAACGAGACTCCTCAATCCACAAAAGATCGAGTCACTGGGCCGCCAGGCTACACCTGCAGTCTTATTTCGACCTATCGGCTGGTTGATGCCCATTGAGGGCTCGTCGCTCAGTCACGAGCTGCGCGACACGTTTGGCCGCCGCTTCGGGGTCCTCGTGCTCCCAAACCCGGATAACCGACCAACCAGCCGCCGCGAGCAGCAGGTCGGTGTCGGCGTCCCTGGCACGGTTCCGCTCGACCTTGTCCGCCCAATAGGCGGCATTCGTGACCGACTTGGTGTGATGTTCCGAACAGCCGTGCCAGAAGCATCCGTCGAGGAACACAGCCACCTTCGCACGGCTGAACACCAAATCAGCCGTGCGTCGGATCGTAGGCAGCGGACGAATCGATACGCGATAGCGAAGCCCCAGAGCGTGGACGGCGCGACGCAGGGCCAGCTCTGGTTTGGTGTCCCTTCCCTTGTTTGCCTGCATGCTCCTGCGCACACCGTCACTGGAGGCTTTGGTCGGACGCTCAACCATCATGTCCCAACACTACGGACGATCTGCGCCGCAGCCCGCCTGGTCCGGGATTTGCCGACGGCGGTGTCTTGCGACGAGTGGAGGGACGCAGTGCAACTCGTGAGAAGGTCGCGCCCGGCGGGACCGTCCGCCAGTATGGTCAACACGTCCGGTTCAGACATGACCGGGGACGACGAGGCGAGCGATTCGAACGTGCGCCCCGATCTGTCGTACCCATGAGGTTTGCTTTCGTCGACCGTCACTCACGCCGCAGAGCGTATCGGCAAGTCGGGTGGACCATGCTTGCGAAAGCTATAGTTACGTCGCTGTAATTCGGTCACGGAGGTGACATGGCCAGGGGGGTCATCCGGACGCTCGACCTGTTCGCCGGGGCGGGTGGGCTGAGCCTTGGCTTCAGGCTCGCCGAACAAGGGTTTCGAGCCGGTCTTCGCCGTCGAGATCGACGATGCGGCGGCCCGTACCTTCAAGCGCAACTTCGACTGTCACTGTGCATGCTGGCCCAATTGAGGACCTCCAGTCCTTTCCGGCGGCCGACGTGATCATCGGGGGGCCGCCCTGCCAGGGCTTTAGCCCGCTTGGACGCGACCGTGACGATGTGAGTCGTGCCTCGCTCAACGAGCTCTGGCAGCAGTATCTACGGGCCGTCCATAGATCAAGCCGCAGGTATTCGTAATCGAAAACGTGCCAGAATTTCAACGCTCTGCCCAATTCGTAAAACTCCTAGAACTTATGGACACCGATCCTGATCTCAGGAAATATGGCTACGGCTACGGCGTCCTCAATGCGGCCGACTATGGAGTCCCTCAGCGGCGTCGGCGCGGCATTTTTATCGCTGTTCGCGGGGTGGCCGACGTTCCCTGGCCTCCGCCACCTACACACGGCCCTGAGTCTCCCGAGCGGAAGACCTTATGTTACGTTGCGCGACACCATCGACGACCTCGCCCCTTACCCAGAACGCGACGGAATCGAGTTCGACGACGACGGCCGCCAGCACCTGCACTTTCGCCGCAATCCGACGGAAAAATCCCTGGCTCGATATCGCGCCATACCCGAGGGCGGCAATCGGTTCGACTTGGCGCGAAATCGACCGGACCTACTACCCGATTGCTGGAAGAATAAGCCGACGCGGGACGACCGATGTAATGGGTCGCATGTGGTGGGACAAACCCTCATTTACAATCCGAACCGAGTTCTACAAGCCGGAGAAGGGTCGCTACCTTCACCCAACCTGGAACAGACCCATCACACATCGTGAGGCTGCTCGTCTTCAAAGCTTCCCCGATGACTTCATCTTTGAAGGCAGCAAAATCCAAGTGGGCAGGCAGATCGGTAACGCTGTCCCTCCAGGGCTGGGAAAGGCTATCGCCGAATACATCTGCGCCCTGGCGTTTGCGCCCGATCGGGCAGAAATCGCAGCCTAGCCGCCTGTTCTGAATGCCCGAATATTTGCCACAGGGATAAAGTCTCTCGATTGTCGTTCACGACGGAGGCTCTAGCCTCCCCTACTGCGACCGACACCCCCAGCCCTCTGCCCTCAGCCTGGCCAGTGCGCCCACTTGGCTCCTACGGGCCCCGTAGGTTCCGAACTCGATGCGGTGGAAGCCTGGTTCCACGCTCAGCCACGTTGGTAGAACGGTTCGGCAACGTCCTTCGCCAGTCGATCGATGAGGTTCTTGATGGCCAGCGGACCGGCCGCTTCGACATCTACGCGGCCGACGTCGCCAAGACAGAGCGAACCTACCTTGGCACGAAGGTAGAAATCGTCTGCCAGGACGAATTCGATCTCGGACGTAACCAGAAGATGGACTATCTGATAGCCGGACACGAGGTCGACGCAAAGTTCTCCATGTCTTCGGTATTCGGACAAGCGATCCCGAAGGAAGCTGTCGACCAGAATATTGCCTACTGATGCACGCTGATGACCGCAAAAGCCTGTTCAACATCGGACTGGTTCGTACTTCGGCCGACCTGCTCAACGCGGGTGCCAATCAGGACGGCAAGAGGACTCTCAGCCAATATGGCCGGACAAAGGTCCGCAGGCTGATCCAGCACGGACCTCTTCCAGAGAACCGGCTTCTGGCACTGCCGAGGCATCCGTCGCGGCGATCTTCGCTCGCGGCCTCAGTGGGCAGGCACGAGTCAACCAACTCTTCCGCTTGGTGCAACGGCGGATCCTCGACCGCCGAACCGTGATAACGGCAGCTCGACAGCTCGACGCGCCCAAACGCGCTCGCGATGCCCCGCGCCATGCCCTGTGCGGCGAAGCCGTCATCAACTACTTCGGCCATAGCAGAGCCTCATGCGCTGATCGCCAATGCCCTGGCGCTTTCGGCCCTTTGCAAAGGCGAATGGATCAGCGTCCGTGTGGTGCCGCAGCCACCGGGAGGACCCGCGACCATCAACTGTGATCGCCGGAGTTAACTATGTCATCGCCGATGATGACGAGGCCGTGCATCCGGTTCCCCCGTACGGAATGACATGATTCATTCAGCTTCCGCACCACCTCCCTCAAGATCACGATGCTTGCGCCGGTAGCGTCCCGGCTCTTCGGCCTGGCTGCCCGCGGCCAGCCGGATACCAGCGGCAGCAGCCAGTACATCTCCGTCGAGCTCAGGGCAGGCCTTCTTCGATGCCATGGGCATCCCCAAGAGTGCCCCGGCGCCGAATTCAGTCGGCGACCTCATGCGCGACAAGATCGTGGACGACCTACAACAGAAGCTCAGCATCCCCGCCCCTCATCTCACCGTGAACCAAGAATGTAAACTCGCCGAATTCGAGCAGTATGCGCACCTCGGAGCCGTTCGAGAACTCAGCAAGGACCCGTCCGGGGCCGACGTCGAGAAGACCCATCTCGGCTTTGGAGACCTTCGCCGCCCACCCGCCTGGTACATCGAGTGGTCTACTCGCGACTCTAATCCACGATTTTGAGGTCGGAGCACGCCACTCCACTACCCAGCGCCGTCTCCTGCTTGAAACACTCGGAGAGGAGTCCGTGCTCGGCCTGGACGTGACCGTCAGCCGTATCTCGCCCCTATTTAGGTTCGACCCTGCCACACTTGGCGGCGGGCCTCTCACTGAAATGGTCGCTACGAACCGACCGAGCTCAGGACTGTAGGTCACAAGGGGTGAAAATGGCTACCCTCCGTAGGGGACGTATGCCACACTTCGCGGCCGTCACAATGGAGCCTCGCCCCTACTTCCTGGCCATCCTCGGTCGTGGGCTCCGGAGAGATCGACTGCATTTATCACCTCAACCTCCCGATGTTGGCTACCGCCATCGATCAGGTCTGTACGACCAAGGCAAGGCGGAAGACTCGCGATACGTTCTACCGGCTCTGCGATCAAGGGCGACTCCGTGATTACGACGGTCTGCTCACATGAGTGGTGACACTCTGATGCCGCTGTCGTAGTGAATGAAATCAATGATAGCGATGCGACTTTAGATTGGAATGAATTCCAGGAGCCATTCGGTTAGCGTCACCAGACACCACAACTAGCACAAGATGGGGGGCTCGCCGATGGGACTGGCAGTCGTCGAGATCTGCGCCGGCGCAGGTGGGCAAGCATTAGGCTTGGAACTCGCGGGATTCGAGCACGCACTTGCCCTCGAACTTGACCAGAACGCCTGCAATACGCTTCGGCATAACCGTCCCGAGTGGACCGTACTCCAGGGCGACGTGGCAGACCCACGGCTCTGGGAACCCACCACGTACAGCGGCATCGATTTGCTTGCCGGTGGCGTCCCCGTCCGCCCTTCACAACCGCTGGCAAGCAGTTGGGCGCCACGGACGAACGTGATCTGTTCGCGTGGTCCATCGAGCTATGCGGAGTCATACACCCTCGCGCGCTGCTCCTGGAGAACGTACCGGGTCTGAATATGCCTCGTTTCGCCGCCTACCGACAGCATGTTGTTGAACGCCTGCGATCCATCGGGTCTTCTCGGAATGGCGACTCCTACGGGCGTCGGACTTCGGTGTACTTCAGCTGCGGCCCCGATTCGTCCTCGTTGCGATGCGGCCGGAAGACTTCAGCTACTTCTCTTGGCCGACGCCAGCGCCAGGTCTGGCGCCCGCGGTTGGTGAAGCCTGGAAGACCTCATGGCGTCCGGCGGCTGGGCTGGCGCCAGCCTCTGGGCAGCTAAGGCCAACGATATTGCCCCGACACTGGTCGGCGGCTCCAAGAAGCACGGTGGGGCCCGACCTCGGGCCGACTTGGGCAAAAGACAAATGGGCTAGCTTGGGAGTAGATGCCAGCTCTCTTGGTAATTCTCCACCGGGTCCGGACGCCCCGATATATCACCGACCAAAGCTCACTTGCTCCATGGCCGCCCGAATCCAAGGCTGGAACAATAGGAGGTTCCATGGCTCTTTGCCGGCAAAAAGACAGCCATGTACCGCCAGATCGCCAACGCGTTTCCCCCTCCAGTAGCAAGAGCGGTCGGCGTCCACATTAGGGCCGCACTACTACGCCAGGAAAGAGCTGACTTTCTAAAGGAGAGAGTCGATGGAGTAAGAAGCCGTGCTCGCAATACTAAGAAAAGAAACACGGTACATGACTATCCCGCAAATCCGTAGAGCACTTGGATTCACGATCGACACTGCAACCATAGAACGACACATAATACACATTTCGCGCGACTTTGACTTGAAGACTGAGATGCGCGATAATCTGACGGCCTATCAACTCGGCCAATTCAAGGCATTTCTGGGACAGGAGGGACACGGAAGGCATGCCAAATTTAAATCGTAACCTCAGCACAATTCGCCAAGTTTAGGATTGGTCAATCAGCACCAAGTTCACCGCAAGACCAGCACTCTTGACAAGGCGCCCCCACCGGGGGCTCCGGTTAAAGTGTCGCGCGATAACCGCTCCCACAGGCGACTGACCATCCTCCAAGCCTTTCGCCAGAGCCCACTCCCAAGCCTGCCTCTGCAGTTGCCTGCCCGGATTCAGCAGGTCATCCGCGCCATCGACCGATGGTGCAGGGTGGGTTGGCCCTGGACCTGCACCTTCCTCCTCTTCCCGAATTAGTCGAGCGTGCTACTCCCCTCGACCAGACGAAGTGATAGCT
>CAWKKD010000006.1:0-841955 GCA_963850195.1 uncultured Actinomycetota bacterium | reverse complement strand
CGGGAACACTGCGCTCAGGGGCGGATCAGCGTCGGCGAGCTCGACGGCCGCCTCGAGGCCGTCTACGCCGCCCGGACCATCGGCGATCTCCAGAAGGTCACCGAGGACCTGCCCGAAGAGGACATGTACGAGCTGCCGGTCCCGGCGTCGCGGCACTCGACGCCCGCCCGCCGCCCCTCGGCGGCGCTCTCCCGGCCGTCGGCCTGGGCGGTGAACTGGGCGTCGTACGCCTCCATCAACCTCGTGTGCATCGTCGTGTGGCTGGTCACGTCCGTGGCCTCCGGCGCCTGGTACCCGTGGTGGCTGTGGGTCGCGGGGCCCTGGGGTGCCGTACTGCTCGCCGGCCGTCTCTTCGGCAACGGCGACGACCGGCGCTGAACCTCACGTACGGATCGGTCGGACACCCCCGAGCGGGCGATCTCCGATCGGGCGGAAATGGGTGACCGCCCGCATCCCGTCGATGACGTGCAGCGCCATTCCGGGCGGTGCCGTGGACAGCGCGGGCGGGCCGTCCGGGTCCAGGTAGATCTGCCGCCACGTGCTGGGACAGCTCGTGGCGACCGTGCCGGCGAATCCGGTGACCGACCCCGTGTGCACGTGCCCGGCGATCACGCGTACGACCTGGGGGTGGCCGGAGATCACGCCGGCGAGGGTCTCGGGGCGCGCGTGGCCCATGGCGTCGACCCACTCCACGCCCAGGCGGAACGGCGGATGGTGCATCGCGACGACCGTCGGCGTGTCGGGCGCCTCGGAGAGGGTGGCGTCGAGCCACGCCGGGTCCGAGAGCCTTCCGCCGTTCTCGCCGGGGATGGTCGAGTCGCAGCAGACGAGGCGTACGTCGCCGGCGGCCACCGCGTAGTTCGCCGACGGGACGGACGGGAAGGCCGTGAGAAGGGCTGTGACGTCGTCGTGGTTGCCCGGTAGGGGATGGACCGGCATCGGCAGTGGCGTGAGCGCCTCGCGCAGCTGTGCGTACTCGGAGGGTCTCCCGTGGTCGGCGAGGTCACCGGTGAGGACGACGCAGTCGGGCGGCGCCGGCAGATCCAGCAGGGCGGCCACGGCGGCGCGCAGGGCCTCGAGCGGGTACGGGTCGTCGTCGGAAAGGTGGAGGTCGCTGAGCTGCGCGATGGTCGTCATGGTGTCCCAGCCCACCACGGAGGGCCGGGGAACCACCATGGCCACTAGCACGTTGGACCGGGTGACGAGTGGCAGGCTTCGCTGGCGAATCCCCAGGGATTTCACATTCCCGGGCTCGGTGACGTAGACTTCTTTGTCGGTCCCGTGTCGGCGCATACGCCCATGCCGTTGCTGTAGCTGGGTGCCCGGACGAGGGCCGTTCTCCTGACGAACCGATCAGCGAAGCGCGGAGGACATGCCCAAAAAAGAAGGGGCCATCGAGATCGAAGGCACCGTCGTCGAATCTCTCCCGAACGCCATGTTCCGGGTTGAACTCGACAACGGGCACAAGGTCCTCGCCCACATCAGCGGGAAGATGCGGATGCACTACATCCGGATCCTGCCCGATGACCGCGTGGTTGTTGAGCTGAGTCCGTACGACCTGACTCGCGGTCGGATCGTCTACCGCTACAAGTAGGACTCAAATCCACGCAATACCCACTGGGGTTGCCTTCCCCGTGCTGGCAGCGCGGGGGTGACCCTGTCTTGAGGAGACCCAGTGAAGGTCAAGCCGAGCGTCAAGAAGATCTGCAGCAAGTGCCGCGTCATTCGCCGGCATGGCCGGGTCATGGTCATCTGTGACGACCCGCGCCACAAGCAGCGTCAGGGCTGACGCCGACCGGTCGCGTTACCGCGTGACCGGACACAACAGATACGTTCCGCCGCTCTCTGAGAGAGCGACCCCCGGTCGGAGGCCGGGGCCCCACCCGGGCAGGGGCTGGGGGAGGCGGAGCGCAGACCTCCGTGAAACAGAAGGGAACTGCCCTCGATGGCACGCCTTGTCGGCGTCGACCTCCCGCGCGAAAAGCGCCTAGAGGTCGCTCTCACCTACATCTTCGGCATCGGCCGCACTCGCGCGCTCGAGACGCTGAAGGAAACCGGTATCAGCGGTGACCGCCGGGTCCACGAGCTGGGTGACGACGAACTCGTCCAGCTCCGTGACTGGATCGAGGCGAACTACAAGATCGAAGGTGACCTCCGTCGTGAGGTCCAGGCGGACATCCGCCGCAAGATCGAGATCGGTTGCTACCAGGGCATCCGGCATCGCCGCGGCCTGCCGGTGCACGGTCAGCGCACGCAGACCAACGCACGTACGCGCAAGGGCAAGAAGAAGACCGTCGCCGGCAAGAAGAAGACCGGCAAGAAGTAGTAGTCCCCGGCCGCAGGGGCGCCGTCCCCGCTCAGCGGGTGACCGGTGACCGGGCCCACGGACCGACGACCTCCAGGAGACTTGAGAGCAGATGCCGCCAAAGAGCCGTGCAGGCGCCAAGAAGGTGCGCCGCAAGGAAAAGAAAAACGTCGCTCATGGGCACGCCCACATCAAGAGCACGTTCAACAACACGATCGTCACGATCACGGACCCGGTGGGCGCCGTGATCGCATGGGCCAGCGCCGGTCACGTGGGCTTCAAGGGCTCGCGTAAGTCGACGCCGTTCGCCGCTCAGATGGCGGCCGAGGCCGCCGCGCGCCGCGCCATGGAGCACGGGATGCGCAAGGTCGATGTCTTCGTGAAGGGCCCGGGTTCGGGCCGAGAGACCGCGATCCGGTCGCTGCAGGCGACCGGCCTCGAGGTCGGTTCCATCCAGGACGTCACCCCCGTGCCGCACAACGGCTGCCGCCCGCCCAAGCGCCGGCGCGTCTGAGTTAGGGAAGAGAGAGATGGCTCGATACACCGGCGCGGACTGCAAGCTGTGCCGCCGCGAGAAGATGAAGCTGTTCCTCAAGGGCAGCAAGTGCGACGGGCCGAAGTGCCCGATCGAGATCCGGCCCTACCCTCCGGGTGAGCATGGCCGCGGTCGTCCCAAGGAGAGCGAGCACATGCTTCAGCTTCGCGAGAAGCAGAAGGCTCGTCGCATCTACGGGGTCCTCGAGGCTCAGTTCGTCAACTACTACAAAGAGGCGAACCGCCGTACGGGCAAGACGGGTGAGAACCTTCTCAGCCTGCTCGAGCGCCGCCTCGACAACGTGGTCTACCGTGCGGGTTACGCGAAGAGCCGCGACATGGCTCGCCAGCTCGTCCGCCACGGCCACTTCACGGTCAACGGCCGGAAGGTCGACATCCCGTCGTACCGCGTGAGCGAGCGCGACATCATCGAGGTCCGCGGAAAGTCGCTGGAGCAGACCCCGTTCGTCGTGGCTCGTGCCGAGGTCGGCGAGCGTCAGGTTCCGGCCTGGCTCGAGGTCGCGCCCGACAAGCTGCGCATCCTCGTGCACTCCCTCCCGGTCCGTCAGCACATCGACGCGCCGGTCCAGGAGCAGCTCATCGTCGAGTGGTACGCCAAGCGCTGACCACTCCTGCGGGCGCACGCCTCCTGGCGTGCGCCCGTGAGCGCAAGATCGCGGCAGTCAAATAGCGGGCGCCGCGGGAAGGAAGTTCAACAATGCTCATCGCACAGCGACCCACTCTCACCGAAGAGCAGGTCGACGAGTTCCGATCGCGGTTCACCATCGAGCCGCTGGAGCCGGGTTTCGGCTACACGATCGGCAACTCGCTCCGCCGTACGCTCCTGTCCTCGATCCCCGGTGCCGCGGTCACCAGCATCCGCATCGAGGGCGTGCTGCACGAGTTCTCCACGATCCCGGGCGTGAAGGAGGATGTCACCGACATCATCCTGAACCTCAAGGAGCTCGTCGTCTCTTCCGAGCACGACGAGCCGGTCGTGATGTACCTCCGCAAGCAGGGCCCGGGTGAGGTCACCGCCGCCGACATCGCGCCTCCGGCCGGTGTCGAGGTGCACAACCCCGAGCTGCGCATCGCCACGCTGAACAACAAGGCGAAGCTCGAGATGGAGCTCACCGTCGAGCGTGGCCGTGGCTACGTCTCCGCGGCGCAGAACAAGCAGCCGGGCCAGGAGATCGGTCGGGTGCCCATCGACTCGATCTACTCGCCGGTCATGAAGGTGACCTACAAGGTCGAGGCGACGCGTGTCGAGCAGCGGACCGACTTCGACCGGCTGATCGTCGACGTCGAGACCAAGCCCTCGATGCTGCCGCGCGACGCGGTGGCGAGCGCCGGTAAGACCCTGGTCGAGTTGTTCGGCCTGGCGCGCGAGCTCAACGTCGAGGCCGAGGGCATCGACATGGGCCCGTCGCCGACGGACGCCGCGCTCGCGGCCGACCTGGCGCTGCCGATCGAGGAGCTGAACCTCACGGTTCGGTCCTACAACTGCCTCAAGCGCGAGGGCATCCACACCGTGGGTGAGCTCGTGGCGCGCAGCGAGCAGGACCTCCTCGACATAAGGAATTTCGGCGCCAAGTCGATCGAAGAGGTCAAGCAGAAGCTCAACGACATGGGCCTCACGCTGAAGGACTCCCCGCCCGGGTTCGACCCGACGGCTGCGGCGGACAACTACGGCGACGAGGACCAGAGCTACGCCGAGACCGAGCAGTACTAATTCGGACGTGGGCGGCCCATCCCGGGTCGCACACGATCATCAACACTCGGCGGGAGCACGACACCGCCGGACCGACGCCGGTACCTGATACGGCCGGCGCGGGAAAAAGGAGTAATCAATGCCTACGCCCACCAAGGGTCCCCGCCTCGGCGGTAGCCCGGCTCACCAGCGCCTGATCCTGGCGAACCTTGCCACGGCGCTGTTCGAGCACGGCCGCATCACGACCACCGAGGCCAAGGCCCGGCGGCTGCGTCCGCTCGCGGAGAAGCTGATCACCAAGGCGAAGCGGGGTGACCTCGCGGCTCGCCGCCAGGTTCTCAGCGTGGTGCAGGACAAGAGCGTCGTCCACACCCTGTTCACGGAGATCGGCCCGCGGTTCGAGACCCGTCCGGGTGGCTACACCCGCATCACCAAGATCGGCCCGCGTAAGGGCGACAACGCCCCGATGGCGCTGATCGAGCTGGTCGAGGCGTCGGCGCCGACGGCGACGACCGCCCCGGCGGAGGCTCCGGCCCCGGCCAAGAAGGCGAAGAAGTCGGAGAAGGCCGCTGAGGCCCCGGCGGAGGAGCCCGTGGCCGAGGAGACGGCGGACGAGAGCACGGCTGAGGACGAGAAGTAGACACTACTTGTCATCAGGCTTGACACGAGCCCGCCGTGCCCTCGGGGACGGCGGGCTTGTTCTTTGGGACACTTATCCAATGGTCAGGACATGGAGAGCATGGATTCGGCGCAGCCGGCGTCAGGACGAAACGACGGGGCGGAGAGCACCGATGATCGAGCGGTCGGGTCTGCCCGTACTCCCATGACCGCACTTGTACGACTCCGGATCGACCTCGGCTACGACGGGTCGGACTTCGCGGGCTGGGCCCGCCAGCCGAACCAGCGGACCGTGCAGGGAGTCATCGAACAGGCCCTCGGCCGCGTACTCCGGCTCGACCCGCCACCGGTGCTGACCGTGGCGGGCCGTACGGACGCGGGTGTGCACGCGCGCGGCCAGGTCGCGCACGTCGTCCTCCCCGTCGCGGCCTACTCACCGGTCAACGGGACGCTGCCGCGGCGGCTCGCCGGCATGTTGCCGCCCGACGTACGTGTCTGGAGCATCGCGCAGGCGCCGGAGGGCTTCGACGCGCGCTTCTCTGCGCTGTCACGCCGCTACGCCTACCGGGTGTGCGACAACGTCGTGGGCGTCGACCCGATGCGCCGCCACGAGGTGCTGTCGCATCCGCGACCGCTCGACCTCGACCGGATGAACGCCGCTTCGGCGCTGCTGCTCGGCGAGAACGACTTCGCCGCGTACTGCCGCCGGCGTGAGGGCGCGACGACGATCCGCCGCCTGCTGCGCTGCGACTGGGCGCGCGACGCGACCGGCATCGCCGTCGGCACCATCGAGGCGGACGCGTTCTGCCACTCGATGGTCCGGGCGCTCGTCGGCAGCCTGATCGCGGTCGGCGACAGCCGCCGCCCGATCGACTGGCCCGCCGAGGTGCTCGCCGCAGGCGTACGCGACTCGGCGGTGCAGGTGATGCCGGCGCACGGGCTCTCGCTCGAAGAGGTCTGCTACCCGGAGGCCGCGCATCTCGCCGCGCGTGCCCAGGAGACCCGGCGGGTCCGGGTGCTCGGCGGGATGGCCCCCGAGGCGCGGCACGCCAGCTAGGGCGTGGCTGATAGATCGCGTTCGTAGCGAACGGATCTGCCAGACAACGCCCTAGTGGTGCTTGGCGCGCTTCACGATCGGGCGGACCGTGTAGTCGCGGAACGCCGTGCCGATGCTCTTCAGCGTCTTGTCCTTCGACGAGGGCTTGTGCCCGTCGGCGTAGGTCGCGTACGCGTACGAGATGTAGCGGCCGCGCAGCGTGCTCGCGGCGTACCCGCCGGCGTGGTCGATCTTTGACGCGCCGGGGGCCGTCATGCCGCGGAACCACTTGTAGTGCGCGGGGTCCTGGGTCTTGAGCGTCGCGGCGGCGGCCGCGTCCGTGGGCATGACCGCGATCCCGGTCGTCACCGCGAGCTTCTTGTCCGTGGAGACGAACGTCGCGCGCACCACTCGGCGGCAGTGCTCGCGCGTCAGCTCGTCGGAGAAGGGCCGGTTGGCGGTCAGGCTGCAACGGTCGTTGATGACCGTCTTGGCCAGGACGAAGGTGTGCCCGGCGATCTTGACCCGGTGACTCGGGAAGACCTCGCTGATGGTCAGCGGCTTCGGGTCCTTCTTCTCGTCACGGATGTCGATCGGCTGCGGCTTGGGCTTCGGCTTGTGTTTCGCGTGGGTGGGGCTCGGCGAGGGCTTCGGCGGCACGGGCGGCGCCGATCGCGCGACCGGGTGGTGCTTGGGCGGGCCGGAGGAGAGCTCGGTGACGCCGAGTACGACCATGCCACCCAGGATCAGTACACCGAGGAGCCCTCCGCCCACCAGAAGCGCTCTGCGGGCCCCTGAGGGCTCTCCAGGGTGATGCCCGGCGCCGGGGCCGTGCGGGGGCATGCCGTGAACGTTGAACGGCGGGTTGCCGGAGCTGAGGCGCGGGATCGGCCCGGTGGAGGTGCCACCGAGGTCGTGCGGCTGCTCCGGAGGCTCCTCGGGCTGGGTGCCGGGCGGCAGGATCGCGTCGGGGGTCAGCTCCGGGCCGGACGAGGCCGAGGAGCCCCGCGCGGACGCGTAGAACCGCGCGACCGCCATGGTCTTCTCCACGTCGACGCGGGTGGACTCGGCCTCGGTCGGGTGTGCGGTGCCCTGGTAGGTGCCGGTCAGCCGCGGGTCGATCCGGTGGCCGCCGGTGGCGGGCCGCGGATCGGTCACCGTGCGCTCGGCGTCCGGTACGGATTCCTGCGTGTGCGGAGGCGCGGCCTCGTACGTCACGCGCTGTGGCCGGCCACCTGCCGTCGGGTCGTACGACGGAGGGGCCGTCATCGTCTTCTCGGCATCCGGCACGGACGCGCCCGGGTGCTGTGGTGGCGGGGTCATGGTCTCCTCGGCGTCGTGCGCCACGGACGGTCCGGGGTTGGCCCGGGCGTCCGGCGGTGCGTCGGCGGCCTGGAAAACGACGGACGGTTCCGCGCCCGACGCGCCCCGTCCGAAGCTCGGAGGAGCAGGTGTCGGCGGGTGCGGCTCGGGTTCCACGCCGTCCTTGTCGGGAGGCATGGAGGTGTCGTCACGGCCAGACATGGGTCACCAGAGTATTAGCAGATAGCCATGTTCATGACGGTTTGCCCTCCATTGACCGATAGTTCAGGGCCGGTCGCAGATTGCTGCCGAGGGTCGTGTTCCGTACGAACGAGGTGACGGCCGAGTAGTCACTCTTGGTGATCTTCTTGCCGTCCGGGTACTGCACCCAGCTCATGATCAGGTAGTGGCCGTCCGCCTCGGCGGTCGTGAGGGACAGGCCCTGGCCGATCTTCTTCGTCACGCCGGAGGAGCCGGGCAGCGGGACGATGAACGCGTCCTTCGGGCGCGAGGCCGTCTGCGCCGCGATGGCCGCGCTCTGGCTCTCCAGGTTGATGATGCCGATGGTTCCGATCAGCTTGCCGTTGCTGAAGGTCGCCCGCAGCACTTGGTCGCAGCGGCCGCGGGCCAGGGCCTTGCGGAACGACGTGCCGTGCGCGCCGCTCGAGCACTTGCGGTCGTGGCGCCGCATCGTCATCAGGTAGCTGCGGCCGCCGGCCTTGAACGTCCGCGCCTTGAAGACCTCGTTGAGCGTGAGCAGGTGGGGGTCGGTCGTCCTGCTCTGCAGGCGGTCGCCCTTGCCGGTCGCGGTCGCCGTCGGCGTCGGGCTCACGGTCGGGGTCGCCTTGGCCTTCGCGGCCGTGCCGGGCGACGGCTTCTCGTCGCCCCCCGAGGTGAGGGCCACGGCGGTGCCGCCGACCACGATGAGGCCGGCCACCACGGACGCGCCGATGATCAGACGCTTCTTGCCGGAGCCGGACCCCGAGCCGTCGTCGCCATGGCGGCCACGCCCGCCATGTCCGTCATGGCCGTCGTCGCCGTAGGACGGACCCGAGCCGTAGGAGCCCTGGTCGTACCCGTCGTACCCGTCCTGGTCGTATTCGTACGGGTTTTGGCCGTACTCGCCGTAAGGGGACTCCGTCGGGTACTGGTCCTCGTACGGGGAACCGCCGCCGTACGAGGGCTCGGCCGGCGCGCCCTCGTACGGAGACCCGCTCGGGGGCATGCCGTACGGGGAGTCGTCGCGACCACCGCCGTAGGAGGATCGGCCGACCTGTGTGGCCTGGTCGTCGGCCGGGGGGTACGGCGACTGCGGCGGCCGGCGAGGAGCCCAGCCGCCGGGTTGCTGCTGATCACCCGGATAACCCATGAAAGCGACCCTACCGGCTCATATTTGGTGATCAGCCGGTTACTTGAACCCGAAGTCCTGCGTCCACCAGGGGCCTCCCTGGCCGTAGTCGGCGCCGATTCCGATGGCCTTCAGGCTGCAGTTGAGGATGTTGGCGCGATGCCCGGGACTCTTCATCCAGCCCTGTACGACCGCCTGCGCGGTGGCGTATCCCTGGGCGATGTTCTCGGCACCCGGCGAGGTGTACCCGGCGGCCTTGATCCGGTCCCAGGGGCTCGTGCCGTCCTTGGAGTCGTGGTCGAAGTAGTGCTGGACGTGCATGTCCTTCGAGTGCCCGCGCGCGGCGGTGCGCAGCCGCGAGTCGACGCGCAGCGCGGAGCAGCCGTGTTGGGCGCGCTGGGCGTTCGTGAGGCGTACGGCGAGCGCCTCGGCGGCGGCCACGCTGCTCGACACGCTGACGGGGCCGGTCGCGGCCTTCGGCGTCGACGGATGCGGAGAGGGCCGTCGCGGCATGCTCTTGGCGATCAGCGTCGGGGTGGTCTCGACACTCGGCGGGGCCGGGCGGACGACCGAACTCTCCGGGCTGGGCGGCACGACGGCGTCGGTGACAGGAGCGGTCGGGGGGGAGACGTGGGCGGCCGTGACGTAGCGGTTGGCCGCGATCCCGCCGGCGACGAACACCGCTATGGCCAGGAGCACGAAGGCCTGGACGCGACGCTTGGTCGGGATCTCATGCTTGGCGGACAGGGGGTCCTCCAGGGGGCTGCGGAGGACCAGCACTATAGGGGCGTTACCCGCGATAAGCATGCTGTTCTGCTCTAATCCCTCGTATACGCTGCAAAAGAGACGAGCGTAAGATCGCTCTGAGCGATGGCAGGAGGCGGCTGTGGCCGCCCGCTTTGACCCGCGCACGAGTGGGCCGGTATCCTGCCAGTTCGTTGTGTGTGTCAGCGTGCCCGTTTTACAAGCCGCTCGACCACCGGGCCTGCGACCGGCATCAAGCCGTCCGGAGGGTCCTGTCTCTGTTGTCAGACTCGAAACGAAGGCTTACGACCGTGCGCACCTTTACCCCAAAGCCCGCTGACGTTGAGCGTCAGTGGCACGTCATCGACGCGACCGATGTAGTGCTGGGACGGCTCGCCAGCCAGGTCGCGACACTGCTGAGGGGTAAGCACAAGCCGATCTATGCGCCGCACCTCGACACGGGTGACTTCGTCATCGTCATCAACGCGGGCAAGGTGGCGCTGTCGGGCAAGAAGCTCGAGCAGAAGAAGGCCTATCGTCACTCCGGATATCCGGGCGGTCTTCGCGCCATGGCGTACTCCGACCTGATGGCCAAGCACCCTGAGCGTGCCGTCGAGAAGGCGATCAAGGGCATGCTTCCCAAGAACTCGCTCGGCCGGAAGATGTTCGGCAAGCTGAAGGTCTACGCCGGACCCGAGCACCCGCACCAGGCGCAGCAGCCCGCGTCCTACGACATCAAGCAGATCGCGCAGTAGCGCGCCCGTCGAAAAAGATCCTGAGGAGTACCGTGGCTGAGTCCACCGGTGTCGAGACGCCCCTCGAGGGCGCCGAGTTCGAAGAGTACGTGGGGGACTACACCTCCGAGTCCACGGAGGCCGTGGCAGAAGAGGCCCCCCGTCCGGCGCTGACCGGCCCGGCCGCCGCCACCGGCCGCCGCAAGGAGGCCATCGCGCGCGTCCGCATCATCCCGGGTACCGGGACGTGGACGATCAACGGCCGTCCGCTGGACGCGTACTTCCCCAACAAGGTCCACCAGCAGATCGTGAAAGAGCCGTTCGTGACGCTGGGTCTCGAGGACCAGTTCGACGTGATCGCCCGGATCAACGGCGGTGGCGTGACCGGTCAGGCCGGCGCCCTGCGCCTGGGCATCGCCCGCGCGCTGCAGCTCGTCGACCCGGACAACCGTCCGCCGCTCAAGAAGGCCGGCTTCCTTACTCGTGACGCACGGGCCAAGGAGCGCAAGAAGTACGGTCTGAAGAAGGCGCGTAAGGCGCCGCAGTACAGCAAGCGTTGATCGACCCCTCCGGCGATCCGCCCGTCGTGCAGACGACGAGCGGGTCGCCGGCAGGATTTCGGCGGTTCCGCTCCATGGCGGGACCGCCCGTTGTTTGTTCCGGGTCGTTTCGCGGCCGAGCTCCCGGTGACGTATCCCGGGAGTCCAATCCAGTGCGGGTGGGGTGTTAGCGGTGGCGCGTCTGTTCGGAACCGATGGTGTCCGGGGGGTCGCCAACCGCGATCTCACCTCCCGGCTCGCGCTCGACCTGTCGGTCGCGGCGGCCCGCGTCCTCGGTGAGGCCGGCGCATTCGAGGGGCACCGGCCCGTCGCCGTCGTGGGCCGCGACCCGCGCGCGTCGGGGGAGTTCCTCGAGGCCGCCGTCGTCGCCGGCCTGGCCTCGGCCGGTGTCGACGTGCTGCGCCTCGGCGTCCTGCCGACGCCCGCCGTCGCCTACCTCACCCAGTCGCTCGGCGCCGACCTCGGCGTCATGTTGTCCGCCTCGCACAACCCCGCGCCGGACAACGGCATCAAGTTCTTCGGGCGCGGGGGGCACAAGCTCGCCGACGAGATCGAGGACCAGATCGAGGCGCACCTCGGCGAGGACTGGGCCGGCCCGATCGGCGCCGGCGTCGGACGCGTACGCGAGGCGTACGGCGAGGTCGAGAGCTACATCGCGCACCTGCTGTCGACGCTGCCAATGTCGCTCGACGGCCTGCGGGTCGTCGTCGACTGCGCGCACGGCGCCGCCTCCGGCGTCTCACCCGAGGTGATGCGCCGCGCCGGGGCCTCCGTCGTCGCGATCGGCGCGTCGCCGGACGGCCTGAACATCAACGACGGCTGCGGCTCGACGCACCTCCAGGCGCTGCGGCGCGCGGTGAGCGAGCACGGCGCCGACATCGGTATCGCACACGACGGCGACGCCGACCGCTGCCTCGCGGTCACCGCCTCGGGCGAGACGATCGACGGCGACCAGATCATGTCGATCCTCGCGGTCGAGCTGCGCGACGCCGGCAAGCTGCCGAGCGACACGGTCGTGGCCACGGTCATGTCGAACCTCGGGTTCAAGCTCGCCATGCGCGACGAGGGCCTCAACGTCGTCGAGACGGCCGTCGGTGACCGCTACGTGCTGGAGGCCATGAAGGCCGGTGGCTACGCGTTCGGCGGCGAGCAGTCCGGCCACGTGATCATGCTGGACCACGCCACCACCGGCGACGGCGTGCTGACCGGCCTCCACCTCCTCGCCACGATGGCCCACCGCGGGCGTCCGCTCGACGAGCTGGCCAAGGTCATGACCCGCCTGCCGCAGGTCCTCATCAACGTCAAGGGCGTCGACAAGTCCCGGGCGAAGACCTCTCCGGAGCTGTCCGAGGCCGTTCGCGTCGTCGAGGACGAGCTCGGCGACACCGGCCGCGTCCTGATCCGGCCCAGCGGCACGGAGCCGATGGTCCGCGTCATGGTCGAGGCGGCCGAGGAGGAGCAGGCCGCCGCGATGGCCGAGCGCCTCGCCGAGGTCGTACGCACGCACCTGTAGGCGCAGACGACGAACGCGGCCCGTACCCGGCACTTCCGGGTACGGGCCGCGCTCGTTGGTGCGGGTCAGTCCGTTCCGGTGATCGACAGGGTGCGCAGCTTCCAGCCGGCGAAGACCACACCGACGGCCGTGACCACGACCAGCAGCGACACCGACGTGGCCGTGCCGACGGTCGACGTCACCGAGCTCGCGTCCGTGAGCAGGTTGGTCACCGAGATGCCCCACTGCCGGATCGACAGGGTCTTGGCGCCGGAGGCCCAGCGCGCGATGAGGTTCTCCCAGACCAGGGCGTAGATCAGCCCGATCGTGACGGCGAACCTGCTGATCACCGCGATGGCGAGGAAGAGGGCGCAGTAGGCGATCCCGGAGACCAGGGCGCCCGCCGCGAACGCGATCGGCAGCCCGGCCGTCATGCCGTTCATGATCACGCCCGCGATGAAGATCGGCACCACGCCGAAGGCGATGATCAGCGCGACCGCCACGAGGAACTTGGTCGTCGAGATGACCGGGCGGGCGATCGGCTTGGTCATGATGTACATGATCTGGCCGTCGTCGATCTCCGGGGAGATCACGCCGGTGCCGGCGAGCAGCGCGAGCAGCGGCAGCAGCGCGCCGAGCCCGAACTGCGTGAGCAGGGCCGTGGCCGTGTCGAGGTCGCTGGTGTCGGTGACCCGCAGCCCGACGCTGAGCACCAGCAGGACGACCGGCAGCAGGAACAGCAGGAACGCCCGCCGCCGGCCGAGCATCCCACGGAACGTGATGTAGGCGATGACGGTGTTCATCAGGAGGCCACCAGGTAGGAGAAGACACTTTCGAGGGACTCGTCGGCCGGTGAGACCTCCCACAGCCGGATTCCGGCGTCGCGCGCGGCCTTCGGCAGCAGCAGGGCGAACCGCTGGAAGTCGATGGCCTCGATCTCCAGCCCCCCGGTGGTCAGCTCGACGCCACGGGTCGAGGCGTCCGCGATCAGCGCGGCGGCGAGCTTGCGGTCGTCGCTGGAGCGGACCAGGAACATGTGGGGACGGTCGGTCATCAGCCGCCGGATGGCCCGGAAGTCGCCGGAGGCGGCGTGACGGCCCGCGACGACCACCTCGATGTGGTGGGCGAGGCGCTCGACCTCCTCGAGGATGTGCGAGCTGAACAGGACCGTACGGCCCTCCGCGGCCATGTGGCGGATCAGGTCCATGAGCTGGAGCCGCTGCCGCGGGTCCATGCCGTTGAAGGGCTCGTCGAGCAGCAGCACCGGCGGGTCGTGCACGAGGGCCGAGGCCATCTTGATGCGCTGCTTCATGCCCTTGGAGTAGGTGCCGATGGTGCGGTCCGCGGGGTCGGTCATCTCGACCATGGCGAGCGCGCGCTCGGCGGCGGCGCCCGGCTCGGGGAGCCGGTGCAGCTTGGCCATGGCGCGGACGAACTCCCGCCCGGTCAGGAAGTCGTACGCCGCCTCACGCTCGGGCACGAGCCCGATGTGGCGGTAGATGGACGGGTTCTTCCAGATCGGGGCGCCGTCGATGCCGATCTGGCCGCTGGAGGGCGCGAGGAAGCCGCCCATCATGTGGATGAGCGTGGACTTGCCGGCGCCGTTGGGGCCGAGCAGGCCGGTGACGCCCGGTCCGATGGTCATCGTGACCCCGTTGACGGCGACGACGTTGCCGTACCAGCGGGACACGTCCTTGAGCTCGAGGACGCTCACGCCGCCTCCTGGATCAGCTGAGTTGCGATGGTCATTGGGCGCCCGCCTTGCGGAACCGGGCGTACAGGACGGCCAGCGAGCCCGCGACGATCGCGATGCAGATGAATGCGAAGGCCGGGCCGCCGATGCCGGAGGGCGGCAGCTCCGGAGAGGAGTGCTGCGCGCGGAAGGCCCACACCTGCACGCCGTCGACGAGGTCGAACGGGGTGAACGCGCCGGCCCAGCGGGCGACGCCGAACCGCGTCTGGCTCTCGGCGATGCCCTGGACGGCGGCGACCGCCGCGCTGCTGAGCAGGTAGACGGCCATGACGGCGGTGACGCCGAAGCCGCGCCGCGGTGTGAACGCGGAGACGACCAGGCCGATCGCGGCGAGCACCAGCGCGAAGACCACGCAGCCGCCCAGGCCGCCCAGGTAGTGCAGGGCGTGGGTGTCGAGGTGCTGCTGCTGCGTGGTCAGCGCGCCGATGAACAGGACGGTGACCGGCGTGGCCAGCAGGATCATCAGCGCGGTCACGAACGCGAAGTACTTGGCCAGCACGTAGTCGAACCGGGTCAGCGGCCGGGAGAAGTACAGCGGCGTGACGTGGAAGCGCAGGTCACGCGAGGCGACCACCGGCGACTGCGCGGCGAGGAAGATCGCGATGAGCGGCTGCAGGTAGATCGCGTACGCGGAGTAGCGGATCAATGGGATGCCGCGCGCGTTCGCCATCGAGGCCGCGATCGCGGTGATCGCCACGCTGATCGCGGCGGGCAGCACCATGATCGTGAACAGCAGGAACGGCATGATCTTCGTCTTGCCGGGACGGCCCAAGCCGTACACGGCCCGCAGGTTGTGCAGGAACAGCGACCGGACGGCGTACGCCCGGCCGAGGCGCGGCCCGTCGTAGTGCCGGTAGCCGATGTCATGGATGACGCTGGTCATGTGGAGAAGACCTCCTCGATCCGGTGGCGGCGGTTCTCCATGCGGACCAGCGCCAGGCCGAGCTCGGCGACGCAGTCGCGTACGACGTCGTAGGTGGTCTCGTCGGCGATGTCGATGAGCAGCAGGCGGCCGTCGGGGTAGACGCGCAGACCGGTCTGGGCGATCCGGTTGCCGAGCTTGTCCATCTCGTCGGCGACCTCGACCGCCAGCACGCCGCTGGCCTCGGTGAACGACGCGACGGGTTGCGAACGCAGTAGCCGGCCGCCGTCGATGATCACGAGGTGATCGGCGACGCGTTCGAGCTCGCCGAGGAGGTGGGAGGTGACCAGGACGCTGATGCCGAACTGGCCGCCGATCCGCTTGATCAGCGCCAGCATGTCGTCGCGCCCGGCCGGGTCCAGGCCGTTGGTGGGCTCGTCGAGGAAGACCAGCTTCGGGTCGTGGACCAGGGCCTGGGCGAGCTTGACGCGCTGCCGCATGCCCGTGGAGTAGCCGCCGATCGGCCGGTAGCGCTCTTCGTAGAGCCCGACATGGCGGAGTGTGTCGGCCGCGCGCTCGCGCGCGGCGGTGGCGGGGAGCCCGGACATGCGGGCGGAGTGGACGATGAACTCGGTGGCGGAGACATCGGGGGGCAGGCAGTCGTGCTCGGGCATGTAGCCGACGAGCTCGCGGATCTTCATGGACTGACGGACGTCGAGGCCGAGCACGCTGGCCTGACCGCTCGTCGGCTGGAGGAGCCCCAAGAGGATCTTGATAAGGGTCGACTTGCCCGCGCCGTTGGCCCCGACCAGCCCGACGACCCCAGGTTGGACGTCGATGGTCAGGTCGTCCAGGGCGAGCACGCCTGGGAACCGCATGCCGAGTCCCCGGGTGGCGATGATGGACATGGTCCGAACCTAGTGCCGCTCTGACCGGCGCGTCGTCACTCCAGGGCAGTAGGCACGCCCCACCTGGGGGATGAGCCGGGGCGTTTCGGGCTTCGACCAACGGACGACACCCCCCTGTACGCCTACTAACCGGCATAACCGCATGCACCGCGATATTGAGGGCATATCGTTGCCAAAAAATCTTGGTGGAGGCGACATGGCGGTGTGGCGGGAATCCCTCGAGCTCGCCTCGGCGGTCACGATCTCGCAGCTTTCGACGGAGGTGCGGGATCATGCGTACTGAGTGGTACGGAGAACGCTTCGCCGCGGGTACCGTCGCGCTGCTCGGCGCGGCACTTCTGCTCACCGGCTGCAAGAGCGTCGATGTTCCTACGGACGCCGACTCGTCGGGATCGGGCCCCAAGGCCGGCTCGGGCCGGGCGGTCAGCCCCCTGGACAACCCCGACGGTACGAAGCCGGGGCTCGCGGCCATCACCTCGGACGGCGACAAGGCGAAGGCCAGGACCATCATCAAGAAGGTCGAGACGAAGGGCCGCGGCCCGAAGACGGGCTACAGCCGCGATCAGTTCGGCTACGCCTGGATGGACTCGGCGCCCGGCGGCATCCCGTACTCGCACAACGGCTGTGACTCCCGGAACGATCTCATCAAGCGCGATGGGGAAGACGTCCATTTCCGCGCTGGTTCGGACTGCGTCGTCTCCTCCATGACGCTGCACGACCCGTACACCGGAAAGACCATCGAGTGGACCAAGGCTCGCGCCACGATCGTGCAGATCGATCACGTGATGCCGCTGTCCTACGACTGGCAGATGGGCGCCTCTCGCTGGAGCAAGGACAAGCGTGAGGACATCGCCAACGACCCGCTCAACCTCATCCCGGTCGACGGCCCGTCCAACGGGGCGAAGAGCGACTCGGGGCCGGCCTCCTGGCTGCCGCCGAACAAGCGGATCCGCTGTTCCTACGCGGTGCGCGTCGCCCAGGTGTCGCTGAAGTACGACCTCCCGGTGACGGACGCCGACAAGCAGGTGATGCTGGAGCAGTGCGGGGGCTGATCAGCCCGCCAGCTCCAGCAGGGCCAGGACGGTCCGCCAGTTGCGCGCCGTGGACGGCATCGGGAGCCGCCGTGTCAGGGCGGGCGGGAGCTTGGCCCGGCCGATGCCGTTCGGCAGGTCCAGGTACAGCTCGCGCTCGCCGGCGGCCATGACCTCCGGGGCGTACGCGCCCGGGTCGAGGCCGTCCGGCCCGCCCGGGGGCAGGGCGCCGGCCAGGAACATCACGACGAACCTGGCCGGGTCGCCCACCGTCAGCGGATTGCGCTCGATGACCCCGGCCAGCTCCTCGGAGCTGCGGACGATCACCTCCGTGGTCAGGCCGAGGTCGCGGGCGAGCCGGTCCTCGACCTCGGCCGTGACCTGGTCCGGCGTACGGTCCGGCGCGGTGAACACGGCGTTGCCGCTCTGCAGGTAGGTCGCCACGCCGGTGTACCCGAGGCCCTCCAGGAGCTCGCGGAGCGCGGGCATGGCGAGCTTCTTGTGGCTCCCGAGGTTGACGGCGCGAAGCAGCGCCACGTAGCGCGTCACGTGCTACTCGACGGTGACGGACTTGGCGAGGTTGCGGGGCTGGTCGACGTCGTGGCCCTTGGCGGTGGCCAGCTCGCAGGCGAACACCTGCAGGGGCACGGTCGTCACCAGCGGCTGCAGGAGCGTCGGCACGGCCGGCACCGGGATCAGCGTGTCGGCGTACGGGGCTACCGACTCGTCGCCCTCCTCGGCGATCACGATCGTGCGGGCGCCGCGGGCGCGGATCTCCTGGATGTTGGACACGATCTTGTCGTGCAGGAGCGGCCGTGCGCGGGGCGGTACGACGACCACGACCGGCAGGCCCTGCTCGATCAGGGCGATCGGGCCGTGCTTGAGCTCGCCGGCGGCGAACCCCTCGGCGTGCATGTACGCCAGCTCCTTGAGCTTCAGCGCGCCCTCGAGGGCGACCGGGTAGCCCACGTGACGGCCGAGGAAGAGCACGCAGCGCTCGCCGGACAGGGACCGGGCCAGCTCGCGTACGGGCTCGATGGTCTCCAGGACCTGCTCCACCTTCTTCGGCATCGTGCCGAGAAGCTGGATCATGGCGAAGACCTCGTCGCCCCACTTGGTGCCACGGACCTGCGCGAGGTACAGCGCGATCACGTAGACGGCGATCAGCTGGGTGAGGAACGCCTTGGTGGAGGCGACCGCGATCTCGGGCCCGGCGTGCGTGTAGAGCACGCCGTCGCACTCGCGCGGGATGGTCGAGCCGTTGACGTTGCAGATGCCGAGGACGCTGGCGCGCTGCTCGCGCGCGTGCCGGACGGCCATCAGCGTGTCCATCGTCTCGCCCGACTGCGAGATCGCGATCACCAGCGTCGACCGGGTGAGGATCGGGTCCCGGTAGCGGAACTCGCTGGCCAGCTCCACCTCGCACGGGATCTGCGCCCAGTGCTCGATGGCGTACTTGGCGATCATCCCCGCGTGGTACGCGGTGCCGCAGGCCACGATGATGATCTTCTCGACGTCGCGCAGGTCCTCGTCGGACAGGCGCATCTCGTCGAGCGTGAGCCGGCCGTCGGTGCCGATCCGGCCGAGCAGGGTGTCGGCGACGGCGTTCGGCTGCTCGGCGATCTCCTTGAGCATGAAGTAGTCGTGACCACCCTTTTCCGCGGCGGACACGTCCCAGTCGACGTGGTACTCCTTCACCGGTGCGGCCGTGCCGAAGAAGTCGGTCACGGTGACGCCGGTCGAGCGCAGCTCGACGACCTGGTCCTGGCCCAGCTCGATCGCGTCGCGGGTGTGCGCGATGAACGCTGCGACGTCGCTGGCCAGGAAATTCTCGCCGTCGCCGACACCGACGACGAGCGGGGAGTTGCGGCGCGCGCCCACGACCAGGTCGGGCTCGCCGGAGTAGACCGCGACGAGGGTGAACGCGCCGTCGAGGCGCCCGCAGACGTGCCGCATCGCGTCGGCCAGGCTCACGCCCTTGGCGACCTCCTCCTCGAGGAGGTGCGCGACGGCCTCGGTGTCGGTGTCGGAGGTCAGCTCGTGGCCACGGCGCTCGAGCTCCATGCGGAGCGAGGCGAAGTTCTCGATGATCCCGTTGTGCACCACCGCGACCGCGCCGGTGCAGTCGGTGTGCGGGTGGGCGTTGCGGTCGTTCGGCGGACCGTGCGTGGCCCAGCGGGTGTGACCGATCCCCGAGCTGAGCGGCCCGTCGGCGTCGCCGTGGCCGTCCTGCCAGCCCGGCGAGGCCTCCGCCAGCGCGTCACGGAGGTTCACGAGTTTGCCGGCACGCTTCGTCACCGAGAGCTTGCCGTCGGTCAGAATTGCCGTGCCCGCCGAGTCGTAACCCCGGTATTCGAGCCTGGCGAGCCCTTCGACGACCACGTCGAGGGCGGACTGCGAGCCGACGTACCCCACGATTCCGCACATGCGCGCCACATTAATGGGTCCAGGTGAACGGGTAGACCACCGCAGCGCAAAGCGGATCCGTGCTGTATCGATGCCGGTCACCATCCCTTAACGCGGCAAAATGCCGGAAAGACCGGCCTCGCGGATAGGCTCTTCGGTCATGACCACGGTCGGTGGGAGTGCCGGTAGAGGTGTCGCCGGCGAGAGCGCGCCCAGCCCGTACGTCGAGCTCGGCCGGGAGTCCTGGCGTGCGCTGCGCGCGAACCGGGCGCTGTCGCTCACCGCAGGCGAGCTCGAGGCCCTGCGCGGTCTGGGCGACTCGATCGACCTGACCGAGGTGGCGGACGTCTACCTGCCGCTGGCCCGGCTGATCGAGCTGTTCGTGGCCGGCGACGCCCGGCTGCGCGACACGGTCGGGGCCTTCCTCGGCGAGTCGCCGGCGCCCACGCCGTTCATCATCGGCATCGCGGGCAGCGTCGCCGTGGGCAAGTCGACGGTCGCGAGGCTGCTGCGGAGCCTGCTCTCCTACGGGGCGGAGCGCCCGCGGGTGGAGCTGGTCACCACCGACGGCTTCCTGTACCCCAACGCGGTCCTCGGCGAGCGCGGCCTCATGCAGCGCAAGGGCTTCCCTGAGTCCTACGACCGGCGCGCGCTGCTGCGCTTCGTGTCCGAGATCAAGGCGGGGGCGCCGGAGGCGTCGATGCCCGTCTATGACCCCCTGACGTACGACATCGTGCCCGAGGCCGTACGCGTGGTGCGGCGGCCCGACATCCTCATCGTCGAAGGCCTCAACGTGCTGCAGAGCGCCAAGCCGGGTGGGCTGGCGCTGTCGGACCTGTTCGACTTCTCGATCTACGTCGACGCGCGGGTGAAGGACATCCGGGAGTGGTACGTCGACCGGTTCTTCGCGCTGCGGCGCACGATCTTCAAGGACGAGCGCTCCTACTTCCACCCGTACGCGCTGGTCGACGAGGACGAGGCCGCCGCGCAGGCCGAACGGCTCTGGCGCGAGATCAACGAGATCAACCTGGTGGCCAACATCCTGCCCACCCGGGCACGCGCCACCCTGGTCCTGAACAAGGATCGTGATCATCGCGTCGGCCGGGTGCGGTTGCGCCGGATCTGAGCCGGCCCGTCGGCCGGTCGCCGGTGAACGCGAGACGGGCGGCTCATGAACCGCCCGCCTGCGTCCCCCCATTCCCCAGGCCTGACGCCCTTCAGATGCCACCGTCCGCCGAGATTCGTACCGTCCGCTCCACGTCGCGCAAGGCGACTGGGTAACCGATGCGAGAAGGCCGCCGGTCCGACGATGTCGAGTTGTCCACCTGAGGGCCTCTAGGCCACGTTTCCCAAGGTAGGAGGCATAATGAGAGACTGTCAAGTGTGTGTCTAATGGTCGTATAAGGAACCATATGAATCCAGAGCCGGGACTGGTCCGCATCGGCGAGGTGAGCAGGCGCCTCGGCATGAGCGCCCACGTCCTCCGGGCCTGGGAGCGCCGGTACGGGCTGCTGCGGCCCGTACGGTCCTCGGGCGGGTACCGGCTCTACTCCGAGGCCGACGAGGAGCGCGTACGGACCATGCAGGCCTACCTGGCCTGCGGGTTGTCCACGGCGGAGGCGGCACGCGCCGCGCTCGGGCAGACGCCCGACGACGGCGAACGCGCCGGCCAGGAGTCCGGCGGTGCTCCACCGGACGCGCGGTCGTGCAAGACCCTGATCGGCATCCGTACCGCCCTGGGCCGTGCGCTGGAGAGTTTCGACGAACCCGCGGCCGAAACCGCGCTCGACCGGCTGCTGTCCGACTTCACCATCGAGACCGCCCTCTGCGAGGTTCTGCTGCCCTACCTCCATGGCCTCGGCGACGGCTGGGAGCGCGGTGAGATCTCGGTGGCACAGGAGCACTTCGCGAGCAACATGCTCCGCGCGCGGCTGGCGAGCCTCGGCCGTGGCTGGGGCCGTGGGCACGGCCCGCGCGTGCTCCTCGCCTGCGCGCCGGGGGAGGAACACGACATCCCGTTGCTGGCGTTCGGCGTGGTCCTGCACCGCGACGGGTGGCGCGTCACCTATCTCGGCGCGAACACGCCCGTCGCCGACGTGATCATCGCGGCGGCCGCCGAGAGGCCGAAGATGGTCGTGCTGTCGGCGGTCACCCCGGACCGCTTCGATGACGTGGTCCCCGACCTGGAGCGGCTCGCCCGCGCCGCGCCCCTGGCCCTGGGCGGGCTCGGCGCGACACCGGAGAACACCGAGGCCTCGGGCGCGAGGCTGCTGGCCGGTGACTTGGTCACCGAGGCGAAGCGGCTGTCACCCTCCGAACCGGCGAGCTGACCGCGACGTTAACCTGAGCACGTGATCGTCGGAGTGGGCATCGACGTCGTGGACGTCGCCCGGTTCACCGCCTCGCTGGAACGCACGCCCGGCCTCGCCGACCGGCTCTTCACCGAGCTCGAGCGCGGCCTGCGCCCGCGTTCCCTCGCCGCGCGGTTCGCGGCCAAGGAGGCCCTCGCCAAGGCTCTGGGCGCGCCGCCCGGCCTGAAGTGGACCGACGCGGAGGTGCGCACCGCTCCCGGCGGCCGCCCCACGCTGCACGTCGACGGCACGGTCGCGGAGGCGGCCGGCCGTCTCGGCGTCGCGAACTGGCACATTTCACTGAGCCACGACGGCGGCGTCGCCGTCGCCGTGGTGATCGCGGAGAACCTGGACTGACGAGGGGACCGACCATGCGGTACGCGCACGAGGTGGACAAGGTCCGCGACGCGGAGCGGGCGCTGATGGCGCGCCTGCCCGACGGCGCGCTCATGCGGCGGGCCGCGACCGGCCTCGCGTCGGTCTGCGCCGGCCTGCTCCGCTCCGTGTACGGCGCGCGCGTCGTGCTCCTGGTGGGCAGCGGCGACAACGGCGGCGACGCCCTGTACGCCGGGGCCGGCCTGGCGCGTCGGGGGGCGCGCGTGACCGCGGTCCTCGCCGGGTCACGTACGCACGAAGGCGGCCTCGCGGCGCTGCGGTCGTCGGGCGGACACGCCACGGACCCGGCCGGCGCGAAGGACGCCGTCGAGCGGGCCGACCTGGTCATCGACGGCATGCTCGGCATCGGCGGACGCGGCGGCCTGCGCGAGCCGTACGCGACCCTGGCCGGGCTGGTGGAGGACACCCCGGCGATCGTGGTGGCCTGCGACCTGCCGAGCGGCGTCGACGCGAACACCGGGACCGTGGCGGGCACGGCGGTGCGCGCCGACGTGACGGTCACCTTCGGGACGTACAAGCCGGGGCTGTTCGTCGACCCCGGCGCCGGGCACGCCGGGGTGGTCGAGCTCGTCGACATCGGGCTCGAGCCGTACCTCGACGACGCGGACGCGTGCGTGCCGCAGGCGGGCGACGTCGGCGCGTGGCTGCCCCGGCCGTCGCGCGAGTCGAACAAGTACCGCAGGGGCGTGCCCGGGGTGGTGGCCGGCAGCGAGAGGTTCACCGGCGCGGCCGTCCTGTCCGTCGGCGGCGCCGTACGCGGCGGGGCCGGCATGGTGCGCTTCGCCTCGTCCGAGCACGCGGTCGAGATCGTGCGGAACCGCTGGCCCGAGGCCGTCGTCACCGTCGTCGACGACACGCTGGCAGACCTCGGGCGGGTGAACACCTGGGTCGCCGGGCCGGGGCTCGGCACCGGCGACACGGCCGAGGCGCTCCTCGCCGAGGTGCTCCGCGGAGACCTGCCGGTCCTCATCGACGCGGACGGGCTCACCGTGCTGGCGCGACGGCGTGACCTGCTGAAGCGGAGCGCGCCGACCGTCCTCACCCCGCACGCGGGGGAGCTGGCCCGGCTGCTGCACACCGAGCCGGACGAGGTCGAGGCGCGGCGCGTCGAGCACGCCCGCTGGGCCGCCGAGGAGCTCGGGGCGACCGTGCTGCTCAAGGGCTCGACCACGGTCGTCGCCGAGGCCGGGCGGCCCATCATGATCAACCCGACCGGCTCGTCCTGGCTCGCCACGGCCGGCAGCGGCGACGTCCTGTCCGGCCTGATCGGCACCCTTCTGGCGGGCGGCGTGACCGCGATCGACGCCGCCGTGGCCGGCGCGTACCTCCACGGGCTCGCCGCGCGGCTGGCCGCCGACCCCCACGGCGACGGCGAGGCGCCGATCTCCGCGCACGACGTCGTGGACGCGCTTCCGCGGGCGTTCCGTCAGGTCGGCTCTTGATCATTTGAACGCGGCGGATCCCGTGCCGACCGCCATATCCGGGGTTCATCGCTGACAGACTTGTTTCATGAGCGTCACCACAGAGGCGCGCGTCGACCTGGACGCCATCCGCCACAACGTCGGTCTCCTGCGTGACAGCGCCACGGGCGCGGACCTGATGGCGGTCGTCAAGGCCGACGGCTACGGGCACGGCATGGTGCCGGTCGCACGCGCCGCGCTCTCGGCGGGCGCGACCTGGCTGGGCGTCGCCACCCTCGCCGAGGCGATGGTCCTGCGTCGGGCCGGCATCGACACTCGGCTCATGTGCTGGCTCTACGCGCCGGGCGAATCCTTCGACGAGGTCGTCGAGGCCGACGTCGATGTGTCGGCGGGCTCCGTCGGCCAGGTACGCGAGATCGCGGCGGCCGGCGCACGTACCGGCCGCCGGGTCCGGCTGCACCTGAAGGCCGACACCGGGCTCTCTCGCAGCGGCGCGACCCTCGCCGACTGGCCCGCCGTGGTTGACGCCGCGCTGCGGGCAGAGGCGGACGGCCACCTGAAGGTCGTCGGCCTGTGGTCGCACATGGCGTGCGCCGACGAGCCCGGCCATCCCTCGATCGCCGCGCAGGTGCGCGGGTTCGACGACGCGGTGGAGTTCGCGGAGAAGGCCGGCGTACGTCCCGAGGTTCGGCATCTGTCCAACTCAGCGGCTACACTCACCCTTCCGGAAGCACGATATGACCTGGTCAGAGCCGGAATCGCGATCTACGGCCTCAACCCGATTCCCACCCTCGGCCCGATCGGGCTGCGGCCCGCGATGACCCTCACGGGCCGGCTCGCACTGGCCAAGCGCGTCGGCGCGGGCACGGGCGTCTCCTACGGCCACCGCTACGTCACCGCGCGGGAGACCACGCTCGGCCTCGTACCCCTCGGGTACGCGGACGGGATCCCCCGCAAGGGGACGAACCTCCTCGAGGTCTGGGCGGCGGGACGGCGACGGCGCATCGCGGGAACCGTCTGCATGGACCAGTTCGTCATCGACGTCGCGGACGACGAGATCGAGGCAGGCGACGAGGTGATCCTCTTCGGGCCGGGTGACCTGGGCGAACCCACCGCGCAGGACTGGGCCGACCTGCTCGAGACGATCACGTATGAGATCGTCACCAGAATCGGTTCCCGTATCCCACGGACTTACCACGGAGAGAACGGATGAACAGGAAGCGCGCCGGCCTGGTCGGCGCCGCGATCGGCACGGCCGGCGCGATCGGCGTCGGCACCGCCGTGGCGGCGCGCAGGTACGCCGTCGGCCGCGCCCGGCTGCGCCCCGACCCCGACTGCAACGAGCCGTTCGGCCTGCTGCGGGGCCGGGCGAAGACCGTCATCGCCACCGACGGTGTACCGCTGCACGTCGAGGTCGACGGGCCCGACGACGCCTCGATCACGGTGATCTTCAGCCACGGCTACTGCCTTACCCAGGACTCCTGGCACTACCAGCGCCGCGACCTCGGGCGGCTGGACGACGTCCGGATGGTCTTCTGGGACCAGCGCAGCCACGGGCGTTCCGGACGCAGCGACCTCACGCACGCCACCATCGACCAGTGCGGCGACGACCTCCTCGCCGTACTCGAGGCCACGACCGACCCCGACCAGCCGGTCATCCTGGCCGGCCATTCCATGGGCGGCATGACGATCATGGCGCTGGCCGACCGGTACCCCGAGCTGGTCGGCGAGCGGGTCATCGGTGTCGCCTTCATCAACACCTCCTCGGGCGAGCTGGCCGAGCTGACCCTCGGCCTGCCGATGGCCCTCGGCAAGGTCTTCCGCGCCGCGGCGCCCAGCGTCGTACGCGGGATCGGCAAGAGCGCCGGGATCGTCGACCGCGGCCGGCGGATCGGCGCGGACATCGCGTTCGTCGCCACCCGCAGGTTCGCGTTCGCGGACAAGAGCGTGAGCCCCACCGTCGTGGACTTCCTCGAGCGGATGATCAGGGACACCCCGGCCGACGTGATCGCGGAGTTCTACCCGACGCTCGCCGCCCACGACAAGCTCGCGGCCCTCGAGGTCCTGCGGGACCTTCCGGTCCTCGTGGTGATCGGCGACGAGGACCGGCTCACACCCGCCGCCCACGGCCGCGCCATCGCCGCGGCCCTGCCGGAGTCGGAGCTGATCGAGGTGACCGAAGGCGGTCACGTCGTCATGCTCGAACACCCCGAGATCGTCACGGACGCGCTCGCCGACCTCGTCGACCGGGCCCGCCCAGCAGCCCAGGAGCGCACCGCATGAGCCCCGAGCAGGAAGGGCCCGAGCCCGCGCGGGTCATCAGGGTTCCGACGGACGGGGCGATGCGTGAGCTCGGCCGGCGGCTGGCCGGGCTGCTGCGCGCCGGTGACCTGGTCGTCCTCTCCGGGCCGCTCGGCGCCGGGAAGACCACCCTCACCCAGGGGCTGGGCGACGGCCTGAAGGTCCGCGGCCCGATCACCTCGCCCACCTTCGTGATCGCCCGCGTGCACCCGTCGCTGGCCGGGGGCCCGTCCCTGGTCCACGCGGACGCCTACCGCATCGGCGGCCTGGACGAGATGGACGACCTCGATCTCGACCTCGACGGCGCGGTGACGGTCGTCGAATGGGGCGAGGGCCTGGCCGAGAGCCTCTCCGAGGACCGCCTGGAGGTCGTGATCGACCGCGAGGACACCGAGGAACGCCTCGTCACCCTGACCACGGTCGGCCCCCGCTGGGCGAACACGCCTCTCGACCACCTGACGTAACGGCCACCGGCCGCTGCGGCCGTGCGCGTTTTCCGCGCCCTGCAGGGGGCGCGCTGCGGGAAGTGGCCGATCAAGGCCTGCGCAGGTCGAGACGGACCGATGATCTTGCCGTACTCTCAACCCTTAAATCTGATTTCCGGTGAATACCGGCGTTTGGGGCGAGGGGAGGGCTCAATGAGCGGTCGTCGACATGCCGCACGTCCGGTCCGGCACCGCGGTCGCGCGGTCTTCGCCGGGTGCGTGGCCGTGCTCGTCGTGGCGGTGTGCGCCGTCACGGTGGCCTACGCCCTCCACACGCGGCAGCGGTCGTCGGCGTCGGGTTCGCACGGTGGCGCGGTGACCGAGAACTCGCCCATGAGCTCGCTGCACGGCTCCGAGCGCGACAGCGTCCCCGACGCCTGCCAGACGCTCACGGCCGCCGTCGCCGACCGGCTGGCCTCCGGCGCGGACCGTACCGCGATGAGCCACGCGGCCCAGTCCGACCAGCACACCGAGTGCGCCTGGAGCCTGTACGGCTCCGTGCGCAGCCGCCAGCTCACCGTCGAGTTGCGTGCCATCCCCGCCGAGGGGAGCACCCCGGCGACCGACGTCGCGACGCGTACGTTCCAGGGTGAGTGGCAGTCCGACCGCGACGGCAAGAATCTCGCCGACACGGCCAAGGTGAAGGACAGCAGGGGCGTGACCGGCGTCGGCGAGCAGGCGTACGTCGTGTACACCGTCGACGCCAACGACGAGATCGGCGAGGCGGTCGCCAACGCGCGGCTCGCCAATGTGCTCGTCACCGTCCACTACTCGGGTGGCGACGACCGCGACACCGCCGGCCGTCCGCTGCCCTCGGGCGACGCCACGGACGGCGCGCTGTCCGCCGCGCGCGACGTCATCTCCAAGCTCGAGTCCCACGCGTAGGGCGTGTCTGGCAAACCCCTGTCCTAGCGCGCGCCGCTCGCTACGAACGCGAGCTGTCAGACACGCCCCAGCGCGGCCCGCCAATGATCGGCTCGCCCGGCGGAGGGCGCGCGTAACGGTCGCCATGGCGACTACGCTCTGGGGTCGTGCTGGTCTTGGCCTTTGACACCGCGACAGCCGCCGTCACCGTCGCCCTGACGGAGTGGACGCCCGGCGACGGCGTACGCCTGCGCGCCGAATCCAAGATCGTTGATCGGCGCCGGCACGCGGAAGTACTCGTGCCCGCGATCACGACCGTGCTCGGCGACGCCCAAGTGGACCGTTCGGAGCTGTCCGCCATCGCCGTGGGCGTCGGCCCGGGTCCCTACACCGGCCTGCGGGTCGGCCTGGTGACCGCTCGTGCCCTCGGCTCCGTGCTCACGATCCCGGTCCATGGCGTCTGCACGCTCGACGTCCTCGCCTGGGAGTCCAGACGCACCGAACCCTTCATCGTGGCGACCGACGCGCGGCGCAAGGAGGTCTACTGGGCGCGGTACGCCTCTGCGGGCGTCCGCCTCTCGGGGCCCCACGTGGGGCCCCCGCGCGAGGCCGCCGAGCCGGGGCTGCCGGTCATCGGCGAGGGCGGCCTGCTCTACGCGGACGTGCTCGGTGGCCAGGCACCCGACATGCCGGCCGCCGGGGCCCTGGCCGAGGTCGTCGCGAGGCGGCTGTCCGGCGGTGAGGGACCCGAGCTGCTCGAGCCCGTACCCCTCTACCTCCGCAAGCCCGACGCGCGAGAGCCCGGGCCCCGCAAACGGGTGACACCGCGATGAAGCTCCGCGAGATGACGGTGGGCGACCTGCCGGACGTGCTCGATCTGGAGCGCGCGCTGTTCATCGAGGACGCCTGGTCGGAGCAGACCTACCGCGACGAGCTGGCCGATCCGGCCGGCACCCGCCACTACGTCCTGGTCGAGGACGCCGACCGGCTCGCCGGCTGGGCCGGGCTGGCCGTGACGGCAGACCAGGGCGACGTGCTCACCATCGGCGTACGGCCCGACCTACAGGGCAAGGGCGTCGGCGCGCAGCTGCTGACCGCCCTGATCGAGGAGGCGAGCGCGCGCGGCTGCCGTGAGGTCTTCCTCGAAGTACGCGCCGACAACGACCGGGCCCGGCGGCTCTACGAGCGGTTCGGGTTCATGCCCATCGGCGTACGCAAGCGCTACTACCAGCCGTCCGGCGTCGACGCGATCGTCATGGTGCGGGAGGCACACGGGTGAACGGGAACATGACGAACGAACCACTGGTCCTCGGGATCGAGACGTCCTGCGACGAGACCGGCGTGGGCGTGGTCCGGGGGCACACCCTCCTGGCCGACGCGATCGCCTCGAGCGTCGACGAGCACGCGCGGTTCGGCGGCGTCGTGCCCGAGGTGGCCTCGCGCGCCCACCTGGAGGCGATGACGCCGACCGTCGACCGCGCCCTCGCCGAGGCCGGCGTGAGCTTCGCGGACCTCGACGCGATCGCGGTCACCGCCGGCCCGGGGTTGGCCGGCGCGCTGCTCGTCGGCGTGGCCGCCGCCAAGGCGTACGCCGCCGGTCTCGGCAAGCCGCTGTACGGGGTCAACCACCTCGCCGCGCACGTCGCCGTCGACCAGCTCGAGCACGGGCCGCTGCCGAAGCCGTGCGTGGCCCTCCTCGTGTCCGGCGGGCACTCCTCGCTGCTTCTCGTGCCCGACGTCGCCTCCGACGTACGCCCGCTGGGCGCGACCGTCGACGACGCGGCCGGAGAGGCGTTCGACAAGGTCGCCCGGGTGCTCGACCTGGGATTCCCCGGCGGGCCCTACATCGACCGCGCGGCGCGTACGGGTGACCCGCGCTCGGTGGCCTTCCCGCGCGGCAAGTACGACGACGGAACGTACGACTTCTCCTTCTCCGGTCTGAAGACCGCGGTGGCCCGCTGGGTGGAGTCGCGCGAACGCGCCGGGGAGCCGGTGCCGGTCGCCGACGTCGCGGCGGCGTTCCAGGAGGCGGTCGTCGACGTCCTCACCAAGAAGGCCATCGCGGCCTGCAAGGACAAGGGCGTCGAGTACCTGCTGATCGGCGGCGGCGTGGCCGCCAACTCCCGGCTGCGGGCGATGGCCCAGGAGCGCTGCGACGCGGCCGGGATCCGGCTGCGGGTGCCCCGGCCGAAGCTGTGCACCGACAACGGCGCGATGGTGGCCGCCCTCGGCGCCGAGCTGGTCGGCGCCGGTCTTCAACCCTCCACGCTCGACCTGCCGGCCGACTCCTCGCTCCCGGTGACGGAGATCCTCGTCTGATCGCTCAGAAACGTGCGGGGGCGCCGAGCTCGACGAGGGCGCTCTCCACGAAGTCCTCCAGCGCGGGCATCTCGGACGCGCCGATGCACCGGCCGGACTGCTCGGGCAGCAGGTCGAGCACGGTGCGCAGGTCCCAGTAGGGGTCGTGCCGGTATCCGCCGGACACCTGGTCGAAGGAGTTGAGGAAGACGTCGGCGACGTCGGTGCCGTAGCGCAGCGCGAGGTTCCAGCGCATGTGGGCGACGTCGACCGCGACCGGCCCGTGCGAGGCGTTGGACCAGTCGACGACGCCGGTGAGCCTGCCGTACGCCCACAGCGTGTTGTCCGGGTGGTAGTCGCGGTGGATGAAGTGCGGCGCAGCGCCGGGAGCGGGGCCGGCGGCGATGTCGAGGGCCTGCTCCCACAGCGCGGGGCGGCGTGCGTGCACGGGCGCGACCCGTACGTCGAGGTGGTTGTAGGGGCGGTAGGGCGGCATCGTGGACGCGCCGCCCGCCACCGAGTGCACCTGCACGAGGCCGGCGGCGAGCTGGACGAGGTATTCGGGCAGCTCGTGATTTGCCGGGCGGGGCGGATGGCCGAGCAGCCGGGTGATCAATAACGCGGGGACGTCGCAGTGCGCGCCCGAGGGGTCGGCGGCGACGAGCGAGGGCGTGGGGATCCCGCAGCCGGTGAGCAGGGTCAGCGCGGCGATCTCCCGCTCGGGCGAGAAGTCGATGTCGAGAACGGGCCAGCCGGCGGAGGCCCACCGGCGAAGCACCAGCCGGTGCACGGTGCCGGAGCGGCTCTCGGCGAGGAGGGCGTGGTTGACGTGGGCCAGGCCGCCGACGAGCGGCCGGACCATCTTCACCTCGCTGCCGGGTCCCAGGCAGTCTTCGACCCAGCGCAGCGTGGCCTCGCTCGGCGGATCGGAGAATTCGGGGAACGTCACCGCTCCATCCAAACGGATGCCGAGCGGTATCGGGAGTGATTTTGTCAATCCAAGGCGGAGTAAACGGCATGTCATTGCGGCGCGGCGATCCGCTTGGCGTCGATATTAATGGCAAATACCCGCAAATATCGGCGAACGTAAGAAGTCGAACGTAATGGCCGCTCCGGGACATTCCGGAGCGGCCATCGCGATCAGTCCTTGCTCTCCCGCCGTGGCCGGAGCAGTGCCTCGGCCAGTGCGAGCATGGTCTCTTCGAGGGTGATGAGCCGCTTCATCAGGTCCTCGTGGACCGTTGTGACCTGCTTGGTCACGTCGTGCTGGACGCCGTTGACCTTCTTGCTGACGTCCTCCTGTACGCCGCCGACATGCCGAAGGAGATCCTCGCGGAGGATCTCCATGTGCTTCGTCAGGTCGACTCGAGAGGCCTCGATGATCTTTGTGAAGGTCTCTTCGGCCTCGTCGCGGTCTGGCCGGGCCCGCAACTCGTCGATGAGTGGATCAACGGCCTCAGTGAGTCGTTTCTCGAGTGCGTCGAAGCGGTCTGTCGGATCGATGAACGGGCGCTCGCCGATCGTGGTGAGCGCGCGGTGCAAATCGGTGATCTCCAAGGTCGCCGGTAGCTGGCCGATACGCTGGTTGACCGACTCGATGCGGTCGTCGACGCCTTCGACCTTGGCCTCGATGCCCTGGAAATGCCCCTCGACGCCCTTCAGCTTGCCGGACAGACCTTCGATCCGTCCGTCGATGCCGTTGAGTCGTCCGCCGACGCCCTCGACCCTGCCGTTGACGGCGTCGAGCCCCTGCTCGACGCGCTCGGCCATGTCGCTGAGGGACTGGTCGACCTTGCCGGCCACACCGTTGATCTGATGTTCGAGCTTCTCCGACCGGTGTCCGAGGTCCGCGAGGGTCTTGTCCAGCCGGTTGAACCGGACGGACGCGGCCTCCATCGTGCCGGCCAGCCGGTCGAGACGCTTCGTGAGGTCGTCCATCTGGCGGGCGGCCTGCAATGTCGCGTCGGTGATGCTGCGGTTCGAGTCGAGCACGGTCTGGATGCGGGAGAGGCCTTCGTCGACGTTCTCCGCGATCACCCCCACGTCGGCCCAGAGCGACGGCAACTCGGCGACGGGTTTGACCTTCTCGCCGACCAGCTCGATGTGCTCGGCCAGCCCCTCTGCCCACTCGGGAGGCTTGCCGTACAGCTCGTCGACCTGTCCACGGACGCTGTCGAGCTGAGTCGTCAAACCGCTCAGCTCACGCTCGCGGACCTCGCGCAGAAGCCACTCAATGCCCTCGAGCCGCTGATGGATCTCATCCAGGAGCTGGCCCGTCGAACGCTGCTCGTAAACATGATCTTGTGCGGCGCGGGCTAGCAATTCCCGCATTCGGTCCGAGACCGGCTGACCTCCTGTCTGCAGGAAGTTGTGATTGGTGTCCACCCGGGGAGCTCCTTCGTTTGCCGGGTCGCCGCCCCTGCTCAAGGAAATGGCATGGGCTTGGATCGCGAAGGGCCACTCTAATGAGCCGACCATGGTCATCGAGCGTAAGCAAAGAAATTCAGGGAAAAGAGATCATTATCCCGGAGAAGCGGAATGCCGTTTTAGTCGCGGCGATGACGGCCCTCGTAAGGGAGCCCGTTCACCATCGGCCCGCCCGAGCCGCGTACGAGAAGCCGCTCCATGTCAACGCGGCCGAGGAAGGCGCCCCGGCAGGCCCTGCACTCCTCGAACGCGATGCCGCCGCGCTGCGAACCGACCATTCCGGCGCCGCACCTGGGACATCGCAGTACGGCGTTGGACATCGTCGTTCCCCATTCCCCCATGCGCCCCCGCCGGACGCGCGCCGAGCATCGCGCCGGTGGCGCGGTTTTCCCTGAGCAAGAGTAGTCAGCGCAATACTGCAATAGTCGCAGCCTTTACCGGACACTGGCGTGTCTTCTGCCGGAACGTGGTGTCCGAGAGTCGTTCTTGTCCCGGAGCCGATCCTCTCTCGGCACGATTCCGGTTCAGAGCGCGCGGCAGATGAGCGCGGACGGCGCGTCGCCCACGCGGGTGAGGACCAGAACGCACTCCTTTGAGCCACCTGGCCGTAGATCGCGCCGCAACCGGTCGATATCGGCGGCGAACCCGCGCTTCTTGATGGTGAGGACGCCGATGTCGCGTTCGCGCAGCGCGGCGCGCAGCTTCTTCAGCGAGAAGGGCATCACCGCGTCGATCTCGTACGCCCGCGCGAACGGGGTGGCGTGGAGCTCGTCCGAGGTGATGTAGGCGATGCGCGGGTCGGCCAGCGCGCCCTCGACCTCCGCCGCGACCTCGGCGACGAGATGGGCGCGGATCACGGCCCCGTCCGGTTCGTACAGGTAGCGGCGCCAGCCCGACACCGGCGGCGGGCCGATCCGCGGATCCGTGACCAGCGTCGCGGACTCGGCGCCCGTGCGCAGCACGGTCGCGCGCCGGCCCGTCGTGCCTGCCAGCCCGCCGAGCCACAGCGCGGCCTCCTTGACCTCGCCGCCGTCCGAGATCCATTCCGCCTCGATCCCGCCGGGGATCGCGTCGTGCGGGATGCCCGGCGCGACCTTCACGCAGCCCGCCGGCGCGATCTCGGCCAGACCCAGCACGGTCGTCAGCGGTGGCTCGTACGCGTCCGGGTCGAAGATCCGTCCCCGCGCGGTGCGGCGGCCCGGGTCGGCGAACACCGCGGCGAACCCGGACGGGTCCTGGGCCGCCGCGTCACCCTCCCGTACGGCCGCCAGGGCGTCCACGCCGAGCGCGCGGAGGTTCGCCCGCGCGACCGCGGCGGTCAGCGGGTCCAGGTCGACCCCGAGCCCGTGACAGCCGGCACGGCCGCGCGCGGTCAGGTCGCCGCCGATCCCGCAGCCCAGGTCGAGCACGGTGCCCTCGGCGGTGCCGGCCAGGTAGGCGGCGAAACGCCGGGCGCGGTGCCGCGCGACGCTGGCGCGGGTGGACTGCTCCAGGCCGGCGGGGGTGAAGTACATGCGGTCGGCGTCCTCGCCGAACTTGGCGCGCGCCCGTACCCGCAGGCGTACCTGCGTGAGGGCGGCGGCGACCAGGTCGGGGGCGTGCCGGGCGCGCAGGCGTGTGGCCGTCGCGAGCAGCGACGGCTCGCTCACGTCGGCGGCGCCCACCTCCTCCAGCACGGCCTGGCCCGCGGGGGTCAGCAGCCCGGTGAATGCGGCGATGTCCACCCGAAGACGGTAGCGAGCCCGGACCCCCGTCTCGGCCGCCTACGCTGGGCCCGACATATCAGCCCAGGTCATGGCTCTGCGGCGCGACTCGAGGGCGCTCATGTTGACGGGGTCCCGGCCACGGAATAACCTCACGATTGGCACTCTCGACATGCGAGTGCCAATCAACGAAGCGACAGGCTGGTCTGGCACCCGCGACGGCAGGCCGCCGTGGTCGCGTCTCCAATATGCGGCTGGCCGATCTGGTCGGCCGAGGATACGCAATCGAAGGGGAAGGTCAGATCGTGTCGACCGCCACCAAGGTTGTTCTCAAGCCGCTCGAGGACCGCATTGTCGTGCAGCCCCTCGAGGCCGAGCAGACAACTGCGTCGGGTCTGGTGATTCCCGACACCGCCAAGGAGAAGCCCCAGGAGGGCACCGTCCTTGCCGTGGGTCCGGGACGCTTCGACGACAAGGGCGAGAAGCGCGTGCCGCTCGACGTCAAGGTCGGGGACGTCGTCCTCTACAGCAAGTACGGCGGCACCGAGGTCAAGTACAACAACGAGGACTACCTCGTGTTGTCCGCGCGCGACGTGCTCGCCGTCGTCGAGAAGTAACAACTGAACCGCGATGCACCGCCCCGGTCATGCCCCGCAAGGGCGGCCGGGGCTGTGTGCGTCTAACGCATATCGATACTTGGAGCTTCTCAAATGCCGAAGATCCTGGATTTCGACGACGACGCGCGCCGGGCTCTCGAGCGCGGCGTCGACGCCCTCGCCAACGCGGTGAAGGTGACGATCGGTCCTCGAGGCCGCAACGTCGTCATCGACAAGAAGTGGGGCGCCCCCACGATCACGAACGACGGTGTGACGATCGCCCGGGAGGTGGACCTGGAGGACCCGTTCGAGAACCTCGGGGCCCAGCTCGCCAAGGAGGTCGCCACCAAGACCAACGACGTCGCCGGTGACGGCACCACGACCGCGACCGTGCTGGCGCAGGCGATGGTCCACCAGGGCCTTCGCAACGTGGCCGCCGGCGCCTCCCCGATCGGCCTCAAGCGTGGCATCGACGCCGCCGCGGCCTACGTCTCCAACGAGCTGCTCAAGTCGGCTCGTGAGGTCGACGACAAGTCCGCCATCGCGCACGTCGCCACCATCTCCGCCCAGGACCCGAAGATCGGCGAGCTGATCGCCGAGGCTTTCGACAAGGTCGGCAAGGACGGCGTCATCACCGTCGAGGAAGCCCACACGATGGGCCTCGAGGTGGAGTTCACCGAGGGTCTCCAGTTCGACAAGGGCTACCTGTCGCCGTACATGGTGACCGACCCCGAGCGCATGGAGGCCGTCCTCGAGGACGCCTACATCCTCATCCACGACGGCAAGATCTCGAGCGTCAACGACTTCCTGCCGCTGGCCGAGAAGGTCGCGCAGACCCGTAAGCCGCTGCTGATCGTCGCCGAGGACATCGAGGGCGAGGCCCTCGCGCTCCTCGTGCAGAACAAGATCCGTGGCACGTTCGTGAGCGTCGGCGTCAAGGCGCCGGGCTTCGGCGACCGCCGCAAGGCCATGCTCGAGGACATCGCGACCCTCACCGGTGGCCAGGTCATCACCGAGGCCGTCGGCCTCAAGCTCGAGGGTGTCGAGCTCGACATGCTCGGCCAGGCCCGCCGCGTGACCGTCAAGAAGGACGCCACGACGATCGTCGACGGCGCCGGTGACGCGTCCGCGATCGAGGACCGCGTCCGCCAGATCCGTCTGGAGATCGAGAACAGCGACTCCGACTGGGACCGCGAGAAGCTGCAGGAGCGGCTCGCGAAGCTGGCCGGCGGTGTCAGCGTGCTGCGCGTCGGCGCCGCCACAGAGGTGGAGCTGAAGGAGAAGAAGCACCGCCTCGAGGACGCCATCTCCGCGACTCGCGCGGCCATCGAAGAGGGCATCGTCTCCGGTGGCGGCAGCGCGCTCGTGCACGTCGCCAAGAACGGCTTCGACGCGCTCGGCCTGTCCGGCGACGAGGCCACCGGCGCCGAGGCCGTACGCCGCGCGCTGGTCGAGCCGCTGCGCTGGATCGCCGAGAACGGTGGCAACGAGGGCTACGTCGTCGTCGCCAAGGTCGAGGCGCTGCCCCCGGGTTCCGGCTTCAACGCCGCGACCGGCGAGTACGGCGACCTGATCGCCCAGGGCGTCATCGACCCGGTGAAGGTGACCCGGTCCGCGGTCACCAACGCCGCGTCGATCGCCGGCATGCTGCTCACCACCGAGGTGCTTGTCGCTGACAAGCCCGAGGAGGAGCCCGAGGCCGCCGGCGGCCACGGGCACGGCCACGGCCACTGATCGATTCGCCTGAGGAGGCCCCCGCCGCGTCACGCGGCGGGGGCCTCCTGCTGTTTTCGTCAGACGACATGGCGTGAAAGGCCAAATTCCGATACGCGTTGTGACGGAACATTACTCTGTGTAGTAACGAATAGCGTGAATGTGCACTGTGACCATTCCGTTGTCATCAACGAGGCAGACAGGTGCGATCTCGGTGGGCATCATGCAGTGGTGACCGAGGGAGCAATCGCCGGGGCCACGTTTCGGGGTGCTGCCGACGATCTACGAGCGGGACGTCAGGCGAGGGGAGACGAAAACGATCTCCGTGAATTGACGGCTCTCGCCGTCCAGGGAGATCCGGCGGCGGTCGAATCCCTGATCGGATGCGTGCGTCCGATGATCGTTAGGTATTGCCGCGCAAGACTGGGCCGCGTATCAGGGCAGTACCACATCGCCGACGATGTGGCGCAGGAAGTATGCATCGCCGTACTCGGCGCGCTTCCTCGCTATCGCGACATGGGGCGGCCATTCGCCTCATTCGTCTTCGGCATCGCCTCGCATAAGATCGCCGACGCACTGCGCAGCGCCATACGAGCCGCGGTTCCAACCGAAGACCTGCCCGACGGGCCCGACGAACGACCGGGCCCCGAGGAGACCGTCGTGCGCTACATGGAGGCCGGTCGCGCGCGGGATCTTCTTGACAGGCTGCCTGACCATCAGCGAGAGCTGGTGTTGTTGCGGGTAGTAGCGGGTCTTTCGGCGGAGGAGACCGGTAATGTACTTGGCATGTCCGCGGGGGCCGTACGCGTCGCGCAGCATCGGGCTATCGCCCGGCTTCGAGCGATGGCAAGTGAGGAGTCGATCGCTTGACTCGTGGTCGTGCCGCCACACCTGATCCGTTCGATCTGAGTGTGGTCAGTCGCAGTGATGAGATCTTCGACGCGCTGTCCTGCCGCAACGCGGCGGATCTGGCAGGCCTGGCCGACGACCCGGCCGTGCGGCTGCTCGCCGCGCTGGCCGTCGACGTCGATGCCGGCGCTCCGCCGATCCCCGCCTCGGCCCGTGTCGCGTGTGCCACGCCGGGTTCACGGCGCCGGGGAGTCGTCGCCTTCGCGACGTTCGGCGCCGCCGTGATCATGCTGGCCTCCGCAGGCGCGGCCGCCGCGGGTGGCAACGACGGTGGGGCCAATGCGAACGGACCGGCGAGGCACGGGGTCTCGGAACGTTCCAACGCGAACCTCCAGCAGCGTACGCCCGACCGGCCGAGCGTCGAGGCACCCCGGCCGCTCGAACCACAGCCCCCACGCCCGGTGAAGCACGTCTCGGAGATCGTGGTGCCGGTTACGGCGCCGATCGGCGACCCCCCGTCCGGCTCCGACCCGGGCGACGGCACGGGCGCGACGCCGACACCGACACCGACGCCTACGGACCCGGGCCAGAGCCCGACCCCGGGTGACGGCACGGGCGACGGTTCGGGCGGCGGATCCGGATCCGGGCCGGGTGCACCGGGCACCCCGCACTCGCCGTCCCCGCCTCCGGACGAGGGACCCACCTCGGGCCCGACCAGCGGCCTCGGAGACGACAACCCGACCGACGGCCGTACCGGCGAGGGTCGCCCCCGCGCCCCACATCAGCCCGGCTGGCAGCTTCCCAGCACGGGACACCACCCCGGCGAGGGCACCAGCGGAAGCACGGACCCTCACACGGGTCTTGGTGGCCGTCCCACCACCACACCGAACACCCAGCCCCGCTGACGCGGACGGCCTGGCTCCGGGCAGCGCGCGGGACCGCGGCGGGCTCGGGCGCGTGGGACGGTAGTGCCAGGTCTACCGGCGAACCTCCAGTGCGCACCCGTTCGGGGGGAACCCGCCGTACGTAGGCTGTCCAGGGTGGCGAACAGCGGTTCTCTCTGGCGGGCCATGGCGGGCAACCCGTTCCGGTTCTTCCTCTCCAGGTGGCCCTGGCGGTCGCTGGCGTACCTGGCCGGCACGGTCGTGGTCGCCACGGTGGTGGGGTTCGCGATGCTGCCGGTGATGCTCTTCCCGCCGGCGCTCGTCCTCGCCGGTCTGCCGGTCGGGGCGCTGGAGCGCCGCCGGCTCGGCCTGCTCAACAGGGTGCCGGCGGGCAGTCCTCATGCCGCGGCGCCCTCCGGCTGGCTGCGGCGCCGGCTGTGTGAGGGCGCGACGTGGCGGGAGTTCGGCTACACGCTGTGCCTCCTGTCGGTGCTGCTCGTCGTCGATCTCATCGGCCTCTTCGCGTTGTTCGTCGCTCTCCTCCTGCTGTGCCTTCCGCTGTTCGGCATGCTTCACGGCATGGTCCAACTGCACCTCCGGCTGGGATCCATGATCATCGATTCGCCCGGAAAGGCGTTGCTCGCCGCCGGTGGGGTGGGGCTGCCGGCCACGATCGTCACGATCTACGCGCTGTGCGTTCTCGCCGGGGCCCAGGCGGCATTCGCCCGGTGGCTGCTCACACCCACCGACGCCGAGCGGGTGGACGAGCTCGCGGCTTCACGTACGCGGCTCGTCAACGCGTTCGAGGCCGAGCGCCGTCGCATCGAGCGGGACCTGCACGACGGGGCGCAACAGCATCTGGTGCTCCTGTCGATGAAGCTGGGTCTGGCCGAACTCGAGCTCGGCGACGACGACCGGCGGGCGGGCGAGTTGGTCAGCGAGGCCCATCAGCAGGCCCGGCGGGCGCTCGCCGCGATCCGGGAGCAGATCCACGGCATCCATCCGCAGGTCCTGTCCGACTTCGGGCTGACGGCCGCCGTGGAGGAACTCGCCGAACGCTGCCTGATCCCGGTACGGCTCGACCTCGCCGTGGAACGACGCCTGCCGGCCGCGGTGGAGTCCACCGCGTACTTCTTCGTCTCCGAGGCGGTGACCAACGCGGCCAGGCACGCCCAGGCCGACCGTGTGACCGTGAGCGGCCGGATCGCGGACGACCGGCTGCTCATCGCCGTCGCCGACAACGGCCGAGGCGGCGCCGACGCCTCGCGCGGCAGCGGTCTGCGAGGCCTCGCGGACCGGGCGGCCGTGATCGATGGCACCCTGGACGTCACCAGTCCCGATGGAGGACCCACGACGCTGCGGATGGAACTCCCTTGTCGTTGCGAATAGTGCTCGCCGAGGACGCCGTGCTCATGCGCGCCGGACTCGTCGGCCTGCTCGAACGCTTCGGCCACACCATCGTGGCCGACGTCGGCGACGCCGAGTCCCTGATCGCGGCCGTCACCGCCCACCGCCCCGACCTGGTCATCACCGATGTCCGGATGCCTCCCGGCTACACCGACGAGGGCCTGCGCGCCGCCGTGACGCTCCGCGCCGGAGATCCCGGTACGGCCGTGCTGGTGCTGTCGCAGTACACCGCGACCGCGTACGCGGCGGAGCTCCTCGGCCCGACCGGCCGGGCCGGCGTCGGGTACCTGCTCAAGGACCGGATCGGCGAGGTCGCCGACTTCGCGGACGTGGTCACCCGGGTCGCGGCCGGCGAGACCGTCATCGACCCCGATGTGGTCCGGCAACTGCTGGCACGGCAGCGGACCACGGACCCGCTCGACCGGCTGACCCCACGCGAACGGGAGGTGCTCGGCCTGATGGCCGAGGGCCGCTCCAACCCCTCGATCGCCCGGGTCCTGTCCATCAGTGACGCCGCGGTCGCCAAGCACATCGGGAACATCTTCACGAAGCTGGACCTGCCCGCCGAGGACGGCCACCGGCGGGTCCTGGCCGTCCTCACCTACCTGCGCCGGTGACCCGCGGACCGTCTCGGACGGCCCGCGGGTCACCGGCCTCAGCGGCAGGTGGTGTCGTGTCCGGGCAGGACGCCGTCGACCAGGTAGCGGTTCACCGTGCCGTCGACGCAGGCACTGCCGGCGGCGAGGTACACGGTGTGGCGGTACGAGCCGCGCAGCGTGACCAGGCGCGATCCGGCCAGTGCCCGGTGCATGGCCCGCTGGCCCGTGTACGGGGCCACGGGGTCGCCGGCGGCGCCCACCATCAGCACCGGGACGTCGTTGTGGACCACGGTGGGCGGCTCCGCCGGGGCGCTCGGCCAGTACGCGCACGGGGTGATGTCGCGGGCCAGCGGCCCGAACAGCGGCTCGTCCGCGCGGTGCGCCTCGATGTCGCGGAGGTAGGTCTCCGGGTCGTGGGAGGCGGCGCGGTCGGCGCACACGATCGGGGTCCCGGCGCGGTCGGTGGCCGCGCCCGACCCGGTCGAGACACCGGCGAGGAACTGTTCCATCGACTGCGGCGGATCGGCCTTGGCGCCGTGTGCGGCCTCGTCGAGCACCCGTACGTCCGCGGCGAGGCTCGCGTAGGCCTCCTCGCCGTCCTGGGCGAGTGAGGCGAACAGGAAGTACGGCAGGAGGTGCTCGTCGACCGTGTACTCGCCGACCCGCAGGGGGTGACGGGCGGCATCCTGGTTGATCCGGTTCACCGTGGCGAGGACGCCCGCCGTCGTGGCGCCCAGCCCGTACTGGGCGTCGTGGCCTGCGGCCCAGGCGGCCCAGTGCTCCAGGGCGGTGGCGGCGGCCGGGGCGGTACGGGCGATCAGGCCGGGGCCGAAGAAGCGCGGGTCGACCGCGGCGTCCAGCACGACCCGGTCGGCGTGCGAACCGAACATCTGCAGGTAGACGGCGCCCAGGTACGTGCCGTACGACACGCCGAGGTAGGAGATCCGCTGCTCGCCGAGCGCGGCACGGATCACGTCCATGTCGCGCGCGGTGTTGCGGGTGGAGGCGTACGGCAGCAGCTCTCGGTTACTACGTACGCAGCCGTCCGCCAGGTCCTTCGCCAGGGCCGCGCTCTCGTCGAAGGTCTCCCGCGTGGGGCCGGCCGACCGCAGGAACGTGTCGGTCTTCCACGCGCAGGTCAGCGGCGTGCTGCGCCCGACGAAGCGGGGGTCCATCCCGATCAGGTCGTAGCGGGCCGCCACGTCGGGGATCGCCTGGCCGAGGGCCACCTGCTCCATGCCCGGGACGCCGGGGCCGCCGGGATTGATCAGCAGCACGCCCCGCCGGTGCGCGGGGTCGGTGGCCTTGATCCGGGACATCGCGACGGTGATGCTCCGCCCGTCCGGGCGGCTGTAGTCCAGCGGGACGCGCACCTCGCCGCACTGGGCTCCGACGGAGTCCAACCCCTTGCCGAGTTTGTCATCCGGGCCGGTCTGGCAGCCGTGCCAGCCGATCGACTGGTCCTGGAAGCGGGCCAGGTCGGCGGAGGCGGTACGGGCGGTTCCACCCGCCGACGCCTGGACCGCGGCAAAGGCTCCACCGGCCGCCAGCACCGCGGCGGCGGCGATGGCCGTTATTCGTCCATGCACGAAATCTCCTCAGTCGTGGCCGGGGCCGTCCCCGGCCGTCGATGAGGATCGACGCTATTGATCACCCCAGGCCGGCGCGATGGTGCACGCTGCCGTTCGTGGGGTGGAGCCAGCGGGTGGCGTGGGGTAGACCGCGCACTACCCCCATCGGATCCGGCCGCCACACGACCGCTACGCCCGGCGGGTCAGAGCCGGCCGGGCGTGGGAATGGAGGCAGGCCTTAGCCGGACTGGCCTTCCTCGCTGTCGATCACGCCGTCGACGTAGCCTCGGGCGTACTCCCAGCTGACGTAGTCGCTGGGTTCGGCGGAGATGGCGGGTTCGTGGACCCTCGCGAGTCCGCGATCGAGCAGGTGACGCAGGTTGCCGTAGAGCAGGTCCCAGTCGATGTGGTGCGGTTTGCCGCAGTCGCCACAGTCGACTGTGAGGCCCTTGATGCCCAGAGGTTCCAGTAGGGCACGAAAGACCTCAAGGTCGGAGAGGTCGGCCAGCACGTCTTCGCGTTCGGTGACGCTCAACGGCTCGACCTCATCGGTCAGGTCGCCCAGCGCGGCGGCCGGGTCTTCGGGATCGTCCGCGAAGGGATCGAGCGGGGCATCATCGTGCACAAACCCACGCTACTGCCCGGCGCAAGTCAGGGCAGCAGCCTCGGGCAGTGTCGTCGGGCGACCGGGCATATCCCGGGCGGCCAAGGTGTTCATTCCGACAAGGGGCCGGGGCCGTGCAAAGCCGTCTCCGCGGTCGGGGTGGCGCCCTAGGATGTATCGCAGATACGGCTGACCTGGCCTGACACCGCGACTCAATCGGATGATGCCCATGACTTACGCGCCCGAGCCCGCCAAGTTCGCCCAGCAGGGCTACACGTACGACGACGTGCTGCTCGTGCCCGCGTACTCCGATCTCGGGCCGGGTGACGCCGAGACGACGACACGGCTGTCACGGTCGGTGACCTTGCATATCCCGCTCGTGTCCGCGGCGATGGACACGGTGACGGAGGCGCGGATGGCGGTGGCCATGGCCCGCCAGGGCGGCCTGGGCGTGCTGCACCGCAACCTGCCGATCGACGAGCAGGCACAACAGGTCGACCTCGTGAAGCGGTCCGAGGCCGGCATGGTCAGCAACCCCGTGACGTGCTCGCCGGACGACACCCTCGCCGACGTCGAGGCGCTGTGCGCGCACTATCGGATCTCGGGCGTGCCGGTGACCAACGCCGACGGCGTCCTGGTCGGCATCGTGACCAACCGCGACATGCGGTTCGAGGCCGACGCCTCGCGCGCCGTACGCGAGGTCATGACGCAGATGCCGCTGGTCACCGCGCCGGTCGGGGTCTCGCGCGAGGAGGCGTTCGCGCGGCTGCGGGCCAACAAGGTGGAGAAGCTCCCGCTGGTCGACTCGGGCGACCGGCTGCGCGGGCTGATCACCGTGAAGGACTTCACGAAGAGCGAGCAGTACCCGCTGGCCACCAAGGACGCGGCCGGACGGCTCGTGGTCGGCGCGGGCGTCGGCATCGGCGAGGAGGCCGAGCTGCGCGCCAAGGGGCTGGTCGACGCCGGCGTGGACGTGATCGTCGTCGACACCGCACACGGCCACTCCCGCGGGATGCTGGAGATGGTGGCCAAGCTCAAGGCCAACACCCGCGCCGACATCATCGCCGGCAACGTCGCCACCCGCGCGGGGGCCCAGGCCCTGGTCGACGCGGGCGCCGACGCGGTCAAGGTCGGCGTCGGCCCCGGGTCGATCTGTACGACGCGCGTCGTGGCGGGCGTGGGCGCCCCCCAGGTGACCGCGATCTACGAGGCCGCGCAGGCCTGCCGCCCGGCCGGAGTGCCGGTGATCGGCGACGGCGGCCTGCAGTACTCCGGCGACATCGCCAAGGCGATCGCGGCCGGGGCCGACACGGTGATGCTCGGATCGCTGCTCGCCGGTTGCGAGGAGAGCCCCGGCGAGCTGATCTTCATCAACGGCAAGCAGTACAAGACCTACCGCGGCATGGGGTCGCTCGGCGCGATGAAGAATCGCGAGCGTGGCGGGTCCTACAGCAAGGACCGCTACTCCCAGGACGCGGTCGCGAGCGAGGACAAGCTGATCCCCGAGGGCATCGAGGGCCAGGTGCCCTACCGTGGTCCGATCGCGGCCGTCGCCCACCAGCTCGTCGGCGGGCTTCGCCAGGCGATGTGGTACACCGGCTCACGGACCATCGCGGACCTGCAGACGGGCGCCGTACTCATGCCGATCACCGGAGCGGGCTTGCGGGAGAGCCACCCGCACGACATCCAGATGACGGTCGAGGCGCCCAACTACCAGGTCCGCTGAGAGACTCTTCAGCCGTGACCACGATCGTGGTCACGGCTGAGCCATGGAAAGGGACGTAGATGGCTGAGGTTGAGATCGGGCGCGGGAAGAGCGGCCGGAGGGCGTACGAGCTCGACGAGATCGGCATCGTCCCGTCCCGGCGTACGCGCGACCCCGAAGAGGTCAGCGTCACCTGGCAGATCGACGCGTACCGGTTCGAGATGCCGCTGGTCGTGGCCCCCATGGACAGCGTGGTGAGCCCCGAGATCGCGATCGCGATCGGGCGTCTCGGCGGGCTGGCCGTGCTCGACCTCGAGGGCCTGTGGACCCGCTACGAGCAGCCCGCGCCGCTGCTGGCCGAGATCACCACGCTGGACGACGACACGGCGACCCGTCGGCTGCAGGAGCTGTACGCCGAGCCGATCAAGGAAGAGCTGATCGGCCGCCGGATCAAGGAGATCCGCGCCGCCGGTGTGACCGTGGCGGCCCGGCTGTCGCCGCAGCGCACCGCGCAGTACCACAAGGCGGTCATCGACGCCGGCGTCGACCTCTTCGTCATCCGCGGCACCACGGTGAGCGCCGAGCACGTCTCCGGGCGGGCCGAGCCGCTCAACCTCAAGCAGTTCATCTACGACCTCGACGTGCCGGTGATCGTCGGTGGCTGCGCGACGTACACCGCCGCGCTGCACCTCATGCGGACCGGTGCGGCGGGGGTGCTGGTCGGCTTCGGCGGTGGTTCGGGGCACACGACCCGCAACGTCCTAGGGGTCGCGGTGCCGATGGCGACCGCCATCTCCGACGTCGCCGCGGCCCGGCGCGACTACCTGGACGAGTCCGGTGGCCGCTACGTCCACGTGATCGCCGACGGCGGGATGCGCCAGTCCGGCGACATCGCCAAGGCGTTCGCGGTCGGCTCCGACGCGGTCATGGTCGGCTCGCCGTTCGCGCGGGCCGCCGAGGCCCCCGGCGGCGGCTACCACTGGGGCAGTGAGGCACATCACGAAGAGCTCCCGCGCGGCACGCGTTTGGACCTCGGACCGATCGGCACGCTTGAACAGATCCTGCACGGCCCGTCGAATGTGGCCGACGGTTCGATGAACCTCATCGGCGCGCTTCGGCGCGCGATGGCCACCTCGGGATATTCCGATCTCAAGGAATTCCAGCGGGTTCAGGTCGTCGTCGCACCGCACTGACCTGCGGTTCTGACCAGCATCGGCTCTCGTGACGCACTCATCTGAATACCACCCCTTTTTCTGGCACTGCGGCCCGGGGTAAGTGTTTTGTGACCGCAGTGGCGTCGGCATAGCGTGGCCCCAGACACGCGAGGGAGTTGGGCAATGGCAGATGGGGAGTCCGTGAACGGTCTCGGAAACTCGCGGCTCGGTCCCGCCGAACGCGAGACCGCGCTGAGCCGGATGAGCACCGAGGAGTTCGACGTCGTCGTGGTCGGCGGTGGCATCGTTGGTGCGGGTGTCGCGCTGGACGCGGCCACCCGTGGCCTGAGCGTGGCGTTGGTGGAGGCGCGTGATTTCGCTTCGGGGACGTCTTCGCGTTCGTCGAAGTTGATTCATGGTGGGTTGCGTTATCTGGAGCAGCGGGATTTCGAGTTGGTGAGGGAGGCGTTGACCGAGCGTGGGTTGTTGCTGGGTCGGATCGCGCCGCATCTCGTGCGTCCGGTGCCGTTCTTGTTCCCGATGACGCATCGGGTCTGGGAGCGGGCTTACATCGGTGCGGGTGTGGCGCTCTACGACGGGTTGTCCCTGTCGATGGGCACTTCGCGTGGGGTTCCGCGTCACCGGCACTTGAGTCGTACGAAGGCGTTGAGGGTCGCGCCGTCGCTGAAGCGCAACTCCTTCGTCGGCGCGATCCAGTACTGGGATGCTCAGGTGGACGACGCGCGCTATGTCACGATGCTGCTGCGCACGGCCGCCGGGTACGGCACTCAGATCGTCTCGCGTGCGCAGGCGGTGGGGTTTCTGCGTGAGGGTGAGCGGGTGACCGGGGTGCGGGTCCGTGACCTGGAGACCGAGCGCGAGAGCGAGGTGCGTGCCAAGCAGGTCGTGAACGCCACGGGTGTGTGGACCGATGACATCCAGGAGTTGGTGGGTGGTCGTGGGCAGATCCACGTGCGTGCGTCCAAGGGTGTGCACCTGGTGGTGCCCAAGGACCGGATCCATTCGGCGAGCGGCATCATTCTGCGTACGGAGAAGTCGGTGTTGTTCGTGATTCCGTGGGGTCGCCACTGGATCATTGGGACGACCGACACGCCGTGGGATCTGAACAAGGATCATCCGGCGGCTTCGAAGGCCGATATCGATTATGTCCTCGAGCATGTCAACGCGGTGCTGAACGTCCCGCTGACCCATGACGACGTGGAGGGTGTGTACGCGGGCCTGCGTCCGCTGCTGTCGGGGGAGTCGGAGGAGACGTCCAAGCTGTCGCGCGAGCACGTGGTCGCTCATCCTGTTCCGGGCCTGGTGGTGGTGGCGGGCGGCAAGTACACGACGTATCGGGTGATGGCCAAGGACGCGGTCGACGCGGTGGCGCATGGTCTCGACGGGAAGGTTCCGCCCTCGTGTACGGACCGCATCGCTTTGGTCGGTGGTGATGGTTATCACGCGTTGTGGAATGCTCGGCAGCGGCTCGCGGAGTCCTCGGGGTTGCATGTGGCGCGGGTCGAGCATCTGTTGCATCGGTATGGCACCCTCGTCGAGGATCTGCTCGGGTTGATCCGGGAGCGTCCGGACCTGGGTCGTCCGATCGAGGGCGCCGATGACTACCTGCGCGCCGAGATCGTCTATGCGGCCAGCCATGAGGGCGCCCGGCACGTGAACGACGTGCTGGCCCGGCGTACTCGGATCTCGATCGAGACCTGGGACCGCGGGCTCGGCGTCGCGCGTGAGGCCGCGGAGCTGCTGGCGCCGGAGCTCGGCTGGTCGAAGGAGCAGACCGAGCGGGAGATCGAGTACTACGAGAAGCGCATCGAGGCCGAGCGCGTCTCGCAGACGCAGGAGGGCGACCAGGAGGCCGACGCGACCCGCCGCGGCGCACCCGACATCGTCCCGACGATGAGGCCCTGACCCAAGAAAGCACCGCCGGCCGCGTTTAAGGAAGGCGGCCGGCGGTGCCATGCCCGCCTCACTGCCTTATTTACCGCCTGAAATACCCCTATCCGGCTAATAACCGTTACCTGTACCCTTAACGGGCTTCCGACATATTTGTTGGATTTCTTGGTTGAGTTCCCCCGGGGTGCAGGAGTCAACGTTGCCGAAGTCGCTGATCCCCGCGGGCGGACTGCTCGCGGCGTGCCTGCTGGTCACGGGCGCGACGCCTGCGCAGGCCCGTACGCCCGCGGCCACGACGCTGCGGACCGGTCCGATCTTCAACAGCCCGGTCGGCACGTCGACCAGCCAGCACGCGATCTCCGCGCAGATCGGCACGCTGATCGCCGGGGCGCCCAAGGGCTCGGTCATCTACGTGGCGATGTACCACTTCTCCACGCAGGACATGGCCGTCCAGCTCGCGTCGGCCAAGAAGCGCAAGGTCCAGGTCCGGGTGATCCTGGACCACGAGTCGGCGCAGTACAAGGCGTACCGGACGCTGCACGCCGCGCTCGGCGGGAGTACGAAGAAGTCCTCGTACGTGATCCTGTGCGGTAAGGGCCACGGCTGCATCGGGCCGCGGTTCAACCACAACAAGTTCTTCCTGTTCTCCACGACGCTGCACTCGAAGAAGGTCGTCGTCCAGACGTCGGCGAACGCCACGTACTACGCACGCGACATGCAGTGGAACGACGCGCTGACCATCAAGAACGCCGCCGTCTACGCCGGGTACCGGCACTACTTCTACGACCTCGCCAAGCGGAAGCCGGTCGCCGACTACCACCGCGTCGTGAACGCCGGGAAGTACCGGCTGGACTTCTTCCCGTGGTCGTCGAGCGACCCGGTCAGCGCGGCGCTCGACTCGGTGTCGTGCGCGGGCGGCACCCGGGTCCGGCTCATGCTCGGCCACTTCACCTGGGGGCCGGTCGCGCAGCGGCTGTGGTCGCTGGACGACCAGGGCTGCCGGGTGCAGGTCTTCTTCAGCCACGTCGGCAAGACCGTGGTCCGTGACCTCCTCAAGGCGGGTGGGCGCAACGGCGACCCCGCGGCGCGCTACCTGCCCGAGGACGGCCACCACCCGTACGAGCACTCGAAGTACCTGCTGATCGACGGCGGGTACCAGGGCAGGGCGCAGAAGGTCGTCTTCGCGGGGAGCAACAACTACACCGACGTCGGCTTCCACGGCCATGACGAGGCGATGATCACGGTCGCCGACGCGGGCCTCGAGGGCCGGTACGCGACCAACTTCGACGCGGTGTTCAAGCGCGGTAGCGCCCTGACGCCCGGCGATGCCATCACCCTGCCCCCGACCATCGTGGAGAGGGACGGGGCCGACGACACCTCCGAGCGGGACGACTAGGCCGCTAGGGGAGTGCCGGTCCGAGAATGAGGTTCATCCCCGAGCCGTAGAGCTCGGCCGGCACCCGGTCGGGGTCGAGCAGGTGCTGGAGCGCCAGCCCGAACTCGATCGCCATGGCCAGCGAGGCCCGGTCGTTCGCGGACAGCTCGTCCGCCCCGGGTGCGAGCTCGGCGGCGAGGACCTCGCGGTTGTTCTGGTACCAGTCGGCGATCCGCCATCCGGCGGAGAAGTCGCGCATGCCGAAGAGCCACAGCTCCACCTGGAGCATCGCCTTCATACGCGACTCTTCGACGGTCAGGCTGCGGGCGTACCGGCGGCCCGCGTCGGCGCACCGGTCGGCGCCCGGCCGGTCGGTGTCCTGGAGGCTCGCTAGCATCTCCTCTCCCGTCTCGGCCTGGGTGTAGCGCTCGAGCAGCGCGAGCACGAGGTCGGTCTTGCCTGCGAAGTTGGAATAGACCGCGCCCTTCGTCATTCCCGCTTGTGCGGCGATCTCGTCCAGCGACGCTCCCCGGATGCCGCGTTCGGCCCAGAGGCGTTCCGCGGCGTCAAGAAGTGCGGCGCGCGTCTGAGCCCGCTTCTCCTGACGAGGTGTACGTTCTTCGCCTTCGGTATCAGCAGACTCATCCGGATCGGCGATCATACGTCCTCTTCCGTCATAGGCCCTTCACCCCTCCAACACCGGAATACACCGGAATTCTCAATGCGCACCAGCAAATACACAACATGGTGGCTATGGAACGCGCCGAAATGGCATTTGGGGAAGGTCCGGGAGCCGGAGACCAGGCCGTCCTCGGTTACCGGGTAGTAGCCATAGACCGAACGAGGTTCTACGCTTCTGTCCATGAGTCCAACCGCCGCGTCCCCCGCCGGAGCGCCCTCCACCGCCGGAACACGCGTCCCGGAGGCCATCGAGAGGCTGTCCGGACACGTGGTGTCCAGCGGGGCGACCACCCAGATCATCCGGCCGCTCACCGGTGAGCCGCTCGCCGAGCTGCCGGTGTCCGGCGCCGAGGACGTCGAGGCCGCGTACGAGCGGGCCCGTACGGCCCAGCGCGCCTGGGCGCGGCTCTCGCCGGCCGCACGCGCCGAACCCTTCCTGCGCTTCCACGACGCGATCCTCGACCGGCGTGACGAGATCCTCGACATCGTCCAGGCGGAGACCGGGAAGGCGCGACGGCACGCGTTCGAGGAGGTCATGGACGCGGCCGGCTGCACGCTCTACCACGCGCGCCGCGCCCCGGGCCTGCTCGGAGACCACCGCAGGCAGGGCCTCCTGCCGTTCGCGACCCAGGCCCGTGAGCTGCGCCGGCCCAAGGGCGTCGTCGGCCTGATCTCGCCGTGGAACTACCCGCTGGCCCTGAGCGTCACCGACGCCGCGCCGGCCCTGCTGGCCGGCAACGCGATCGTGCACAAGCCCGACACGCAGACCGCGCTGTCCGCGCTGTGGGCCGCCGACCTGATGGTCGAGTGCGGGCTGCCGGCCGATCTGTGGCAGATCGTCGTCGGAGAGCCGGCCGAGATCGGCGACCCGCTGATCGCCGGGGCCGACTACGTGGCGTTCACCGGCTCGACCGCGGGCGGCCGGGCGATCGCGGAGAAGGCCGCCTCACGGCTGATCGGCTACTCGCTGGAGCTCGGCGGTAAGAACCCGATGATCGTGCTCGACGACGCCGACATCGAGAAGGCCGCGCAGGGCGCCGTACGCGCCTGCTTCACCAACGCCGGCCAGCTGTGCATCTCGATCGAGCGGCTGTACGTCGACGCGAAGATCTACGACCGCTTCGCCGAGCGCTTCGCGCACCGGGCGCGGAACATGCGGCTCGGCGCCGGCTACGACGCCGACATGGGCTCGCTGACCTCGCAGCGGCAGCTCGACACCGTCACCCGGCACGTCGAGGACGCCGTGGCCAAGGGCGCGAAGGTCCTCGCCGGCGGCAAGCCGAGGCCGGACGCCGGACCGTACTTCTTCGAGCCGACCGTGCTGGCCGACGTCACGGAAGAGATGGAGCTGTGCCGGGGCGAGACGTTCGGCCCGGTCGTCGCGCTGTACCGGTTCGTCTCCGACGACGAGGCGGTCGAGCTCGCCAACGACTCCGACTACGGCCTCAACGCGAGCGTCTGGACCGCCGACCTAGCCCGCGGCCGTCGCCTCGCGGCACGGGTACGTGCGGGCACGGTCAACGTCAACGAGGGATACGCGTCCGCGTACGCCTCCTACGACGCGCCGATGGGCGGTATGAAGGACTCGGGCGTCGGCCGGCGCCACGGCTCGGAGGGCCTGCTGAAGTACACGGAGGTCCAGACGATCGCCAGCCAGCGCTGGTTCGCGTTCGAGCCGGTGATGGGCATGTCGTACGAGAAGTACACCGCGATGATCGCCAGTGGCCTGAAGACGATGAAGCGCCTCCGCATCAAGTAGGAGCCCCCCATGGACTACGACGTTCTCGTGATCGGCTCGGGCTTCGGCGGCAGCGTGACCGCGCTGCGCCTCACCGAAAAGGGTTACCGGGTGGGGGTGCTCGAGGCCGGCCGCCGGTTCGACGACCCGGACGGAGCGCCGGGCGAACGCCACCGCGACCTGCCCAAGACCTCGTGGCGGGCCCGGCGCTACGTCTGGGCGCCGGGCTTGGGCATGACCGGCATCCAGCGGATCCACCTGCTGCGCGGCGAGAAGGGCTCACGCGTCCTCGTCCTCGCGGGCGCCGGCGTCGGCGGGGGCTCGCTCGTGTACGCGAACACCCTGTACCAGCCGCCGCAGCCGTTCTACGACGACCCGCAGTGGCGCCACATCACCGACTGGAAGTCCGAGCTGGCGCCGTTCTACGCGCAGGCCACGCGGATGCTCGGCGTCCAGCAGAACCCGACGATGACCGCCGCCGACCAGGCGGTCAAGCGGGTGGCGGAGCGGATGGGCCGCGGCGAGACGTTCCACCTGACCCCGGTCGGCGTGCTGTTCGGCGACAAGCCCGGCGCCGAGACCGACGACCCGTACTTCGGCGGCGCCGGACCGCGCCGCAAGACCTGCACCGAGTGCGGCTCGTGCATGACCGGCTGCCGGGTCGGCGCCAAGAACATGCTCACCGAGAACTACCTCTACCTCGCCGAGCACGCGGGCGCCGACGTGTTGCCGATGACCACCGTCACCGCCGTACGCCCCCGCGACGGCGGCGGCTACACGGTCGAGACCCGGCGTACGGGCCGCCGCGGGCGCCGCACACTGACCGCCGAGCACGTGGTCTTCGCCGCGGGCACGTACGGCACGCAGCGGCTGCTGCACCGGATGAAGGCGCGCGGCGTCCTGCCCGGCCTGTCGGACCGCCTCGGCGTGCGCACCCGTACCAACTCCGAGGCCATCCTGGGCGTCGAGCGGTTCGGTTCGAAGGGCGAGGACCACTCGCGCGGGGTGGCGATCACCTCGTCGTTCCACCCGGATGAGGACACCCACGTCGAGCCCACGCGCTACGGCCCCGGCTCCAACGCGATGGGTGCGCTGCGTTCGCTGCTCATCGACGGCGGCGGGCGGGTGCCCCGCTGGGTGAAGTTCCTCGGCCACGCGATCCGACGCCCGTGGGACCTCGTACGCCTGCCGAACCTCCGCAACTGGTCGCGGCGGACGATCGTCGCCCTGGTCATGCAGACCCGCGACAACTCGATCACCGTCGAGCCGTCGTCGTCCGGGCGCGGCATGCGGGTACGCCGTGGTCACGGCGAGCCGAGCCCGACATGGATCCCGCAGGCCCACAACGTCGTACGGAAGCTGGCCGAGGACATGGGCGGCATCGCGGGCGGCTCGTGGCTCGACCTGTTCAACATTCCGATGACCGCGCACTTCATCGGCGGCTGCACGATCGGGGCATCACCGGAGGACGGCGTGATCGACGCCTACCACCGGGTATACGGCCACCCCGGCCTGCACGTCGTGGACGGTTCGACGGTCTCGGCCAACCTCGGTGTGAACCCGTCGCTGACGATCACCGCCCAGGCCGAGCGCGCGATGGCGTTCTGGCCCAACCGCGGCGAGGCGGACACGCGACCGGACCTCGGCTCCGCGTACACGCGGCTGACCCCGGTGACGCCGAAGAACCCGGTCGTCCCCGCCGAGGCCCCGGCGGCGCTGCGGATGGAGTGACTCAGCGGGCGCGGTAGGCGGCCATCAGGGCTTCGCGCTCGGTGTCGGGCAGGCGGCGCACCGCCTCGCGGATCGTCACGCCCGAGACCAGGCCGACGCGCGGCCACACCCAGCGTGCGACCCACTCCGGGTCGGACTTGGCGAGCTCGCGCAGCACCCAGCCCAGCGCCTTGCGGATGAAGAACTCCGTCTCGCCGATCAGCTGGTCGCCGTACGCGGACAGCCGCGTGAGGTCGCCGTCGCCCGCGCGGATGCCCGGCACGAGGGCCGGCAGCGCCGTACGCCGGATCCAGAAGTTCTCGTCGGCCACCCAGCGGTCGAGGGTCGTGGCCGGCGGCGGGTAACGCACGACCAGCGCGCCGGCGGCCTTCACGGCCAGGGCGTCCACGTACGCCCAGGTCGCCGAGTCGCGGATCAGGCGCTCGACGACGGCGAGATCGCTGGCATCCAGCGAGCGTACGTTCCGGATCAGTACCTCGATGGCGGCCATCCGGCGCTCGGGGACCCCGTCCCTGAGTGCGGTGGCGAGCGTGAGGGTCTCCTCGCGGCCCAGCCCGCGCGACGACGCGACGGCGACCCTGCGGATGGCGCGTACCGGAACGCCCAGATGCGTCAGGTCGCTCTTCAGGTAACGCTTCTCGCTCCTGGCGCGTACGGGGTCGGCCAGCTCGCGCAGCGCGGCGTCGATGGCCTCCACATGATCCACTCGTCCATTGTGGGCGTTCACCCAGGCAGGAGGGCCCTAGACTGGGAGGATCCCGCGACTCCGAAAGGCGTTCTTGGTGTCCGTCGAGTCAGTCGAGCAGTCCTTCGACACGGTCCTCGTTGTCGATTTCGGCGCGCAGTACGCGCAACTCATCGCGCGACGCGTGCGTGAGTGTCACGTGTTCAGCGAGATCGTGCCGTCGACCATGCCGGTCGCCGAGATGCTGGCCAAACGGCCGAAGGCGATCATCCTGTCCGGCGGCCCCGCCTCGGTGTACGAACCGGGCGCACCCGCGGTGCCCTCCGGCCTCTTCGAGGCAGGGGTGCCGACCCTGGGGATCTGCTACGGCTTCCAGGCGATGGCCCAGGAGCTCGGCGGCACGGTCGCCAACTCCGACATCGCCGAATACGGCGGCACCACGCTCACGGTCCTCCAGGAGGGCCGCCTGCTGGCGGGCCTGCCCGCGGAGCAGTCGGTGTGGATGTCCCACCGCGTCACCTGCAGCGTGCCGCCCGCCGGGTTCGCGGTGACCGCGCGTACGGAGAGCGCCCCGGTCGCCGCCATGGAGGACCCCGGACGCGGCCTGTACGGCGTGCAGTTCCACCCGGAGGTCATGCACACCGAGCACGGCCTCACGGTGCTGAGGCACTTCCTGACCGAGGCGGGCTGCCGGCCGTCCTGGACGATGGTCAACATCGTCGAGGAGTCGGTCGAGGCGGTCCGCGCCCAGGTCGGCGGCAAGCGCGCCGTCTGCGGGCTGTCCGGCGGCGTCGACTCGGCGGTCGCGGCGGCGCTGGTCCAGCGGGCCATCGGCTCCCGGCTGACCTGCGTGTTCGTCGACCACGGGCTGCTGCGCAAGGGCGAGGCCGAGCAGGTCGAGAAGGACTTCGTCGCGGCCACCGGCGTCGACCTGAAGGTCGTCGACGCGTCCGGCCGGTTCCTCGAGGCGCTGGACGGCGTCACCGACCCCGAGTCCAAGCGGAAGATCATCGGCCGGGAGTTCATCCGGGTCTTCGAGCAGGCGGCGCGCGAGGTCGTCGACGAGCATGGCGAGGCCGTGGAGTTCCTCGTGCAGGGCACGCTCTACCCCGACGTGGTCGAGTCCGGCGGCGGCACCGGCGCGGCCAACATCAAGTCGCACCACAACGTCGGCGGGCTGCCCGACGATCTTCAGTTCTCACTGGTCGAGCCGTTGCGCACGCTCTTCAAGGACGAGGTACGCCGGCTCGGCGAGGAGCTCGGCCTGCCCGCGGACATCGTGTGGCGCCAGCCCTTCCCCGGCCCCGGCCTCGGCATCCGGATCATCGGCGCCGTGACGCGCGACCGGCTCGACCTGCTCCGCGAGGCCGACGCGATCGCCCGCGAGGAGCTGACCCGCGCCGGTCTCGACCGCGACATCTGGCAGTTCCCGGTCGTGCTGCTCGCCGACGTCCGCTCGGTCGGCGTGCAGGGCGACGGCCGTACGTACGGGCATCCCGTCGTGCTGCGCCCGGTGACCAGCGAGGACGCCATGACGGCCGACTGGGCGCGGCTGCCCTACGACGTCCTGCAGAAGATCTCCACCCGCATCACCAACGAGGTGCGCGAGGTCAACCGGGTCGTCGTCGACATCACCAGCAAGCCGCCCGGCACGATCGAGTGGGAGTAGCTCAGGTCACGCGCCCCTGCGCCACCGGATACCGCTCGTAGGCCTTCTCGTCGATGATCCGCCTCAGCCGGGTCAGCGCGTCCCAGACGTCGGTGAAGCGGGCCGTGATGGGCGCCGGACCGAGCCGTAGCCGGTCGGGCGTCCGGTAGTCGGGGATCACCTTGGCGTCGATCAGCGCCTGGGTGAACCGCCAGGCGTCCGGGTGGTGCAGCGAGACGTGGGAGCCGCGCCGCCGCGGGTCGGCGGGCGTCGCCAGTGTCAGCTCGGGCAGCCAGGCGCGGACCAGGCTGATCAGGTATTCGGTGAGCGCGACGGCCTTGGCCCGCAGCCGGCCGATGCCCGCCTCCGCGAGCAGGCGTACGCCCTCCTCGACGGCCGCCACCCCGAGGATCGCGGGCGTACCGGCCAGGAACCGCTCGATCCCGGGCACCGGGTCGTACGACGGGCCCATCCCGAACTGCCCGCGCTGCCCGAACCAGCCCCAGATCGGCTGGCGGAGCCCCTCCTGCAGCCCGCGCCGGACGTACAGGAACGCCGGGGCACCCGGGCCGGCGTTCAGGTACTTGTACGTGCACCCGACCGCGAGGTCGGTACCCGTCGCGTCCAGCTCGACCGGCACGGACCCCGCGGAGTGGCACAGGTCCCACAGGACGAGCGCGCCCGCGTCGTGCACGAGCCCGTTGACCCGGCCCATATCGAGCAGGGCGCCGGACCGGTACGCGACGTGGGACAGGCTGACCAGCGCGGTGTCCCCGTCGACGGCGTCCCTGAGAACGTCCAGGTCGAGGCCCTCGTCCGGGTCGCTGTGCACGACGCGCAGCTCCAGGCCCCGCTGCGCGGCCAGGCCCTCGAAGACATACCGGTCGGTGGGGAAGTTGTCGTCGTCGGTGACGATCACCGTACGGTCCGGGCGGGCGTCGAGCGCGGCCACGGCCAGCTTGTAGAGGTTGACGGTCGTCGAGTCGGAGACCGTGGTCTGCCCGCCGGCCGCGCCGATGAGGGCGGAGCCGATGAGGTCGCCGACGCGGGCCGGCAGGTCCACCCAGTGCGACCAGGACCGGATGAGGCCCGTGCCCCACTCGTCCCGTACGACGGTCGCGAGCCGGTCCGCGCTCGCCTTCGGCAGCCGGCCCAGCGAGTTGCCGTCCAGGTAGATCAGTTCGGGGTCGTCGTCGACGAAGGCGTCACGGAATCGGGCGAGGGGGTCGGCGGCGTCCAGTGACGCCGCGTACTCGCGCGTGAGTGACCAGCCGGATACCGCGTCGTCGGGGGACTCAGGGCGCACTCGAGACGTCATAGGGCTCACTGTAAGACGGACGGTCCGCGCCGTCCCGTGCCGCCTCAGCGACGTCCACGGCGGCGGATCAGGCGGCGCAGGGCCCAGATCGCGGCCAGCGCCGCGAACAGCGGCGCCGCACGCTTGGCGATCGAGGGCCCGGCGACCTCCAGCAGATCGATCGCCTCCGCACTGGGCCGCGCCGCGGCCTTGCCCTCGGGCGCGAGCTCGGCTTCGGGCGCGGGCACCTGAGGGGCCCCGTCCCCGGTCGGCGCGGCGGTGTCGGTGGCGGGAGCGGTGGCGCTCTCCGCGGACGCGGCGGGTGCGGCCTCGGCTTCGGTGGGCTCGGCCTGGGGCGCGGGAGTCTGAGGGGTCCCATCTCCGGTCGGCGCGGCGGTGTCGGTGGCGGGAGTGGCGGCGCTCTCCGCGGGCTCGGGCTTGGCGGGCGCTTCCTCGCGGGTGATCTCGTCGGCCAGGTTGCCGGCGAACCGGCCGATGAGGCGGCCGCCGACCTCGGACAGGATGTTGCGGCCGAACTGTGCGGGGCGGCCGGTGACGTTCAGCGTGGTGTGCACGGTCACGCGGGTCTGGTCGCCCTCGTCGTGCAGGGTCGCCCGTACGGTGGCGTTGGCGGTGCCGGACCCGCGGGCCTCCTTGCCGGAGCCCTCGATGGTCACGGTGTGGGTCTTCTCGTCGCGCGAGGTGATGCGAGCGGCACCCCGGTAGGTGATCGTCATCGCGCCGAGCCGCACCTTCAGCCGGCCGGTGAACTCGTCGCCGTCGATCGAGTCGAGGGTGGCGCCGGGCATGCACGGGGCGATGCGTTCGACGTCGAGCAGGACCCCCCATGCCTGGTCCACCGGGACGGGAACGGTGAAGTCGTGCTCGAGCTCCATGCCCTTACCTCCTGTACGACTACGACGACGGCTATGACGGCGGCGCGGTACGGCCGACCGGCCGCTCTGCTGACGCCGGATTCGGCATGATCTCGTCCATACCCGGCGTCAGCGGAGCGAACATCGGTTTTACACGCCTGCCGCGGTGGCCAGGGCGCGTGCCGTCAGGACCGTGGCCAGGTGCCGCCGGTAGTCGGCGGACCCGTGGAGGTCGCTGGGCGGGCTGGTGCCCTCGGCGGCGTTCTCGGCGGCGGCCCGCAGCGCGGCGCGGTCGGCCGCCGTTCCGGCGACGGCCGCCTCGACGGCAGACGCGCGTACCGGGGTCGAGCCCATGTTGGTGAGCCCGACCCGCGCCTCCGTGACCTCGCCGTTCGAGCGGTGCACGAGGCACGCGACGCCGACGATGGCCCAGGCCTGTGCGGTCCGGTGGAACTTCTCGTAGTGGAAGCCCCAGCCCGTGTACGCCTTCGGCAGGCGTACGCCGACGAGGATCTCGTCGGGTTCGAGCGCGGACGTCAGGTAGTCGGAGAAGAACTCCCCGGCCGGGATCTCGCGCGTCGACGTGACGAGGACGGCGTCCATCGCGACCGCCACCGCCGGCAGGTCACCGGCCGGGTCGGCGTGCGCGAGGGAGCCGCCGAACGTGCCACGGTGGCGTACGGCGGGGTCGGCCACGGTCGAGGTCGTGGCGGCCAGCAGCGGCGCGTGCTCGCGGATCAGCGGGTCGCGCATGACCTCGTAGTGCGTGGTGCTGGCGCCGATCAGCAGCGAGGAGCCCTCGTCGCGTACGCCGTGCAGCTCCGGCAGCCCGCCGATGTCCACGAGGACCTCGGGGTAGGCGAGCCGCAGCCGCAGCAGCGGCATGAGGCTCTGCCCACCGGCGAGGACCTTGCCCTCCTCGCCCGCGTCGCGAAGCGCGGTGACTGCCTCGGACAGCGACGATGGCCGGACGTAGTCGAACGATGCCGGAATCATGCTTCACCTCCTGCGGATCCGAGCCCGCCGCCGGCGCCGGGTTCGGCGGAGCGTTCGGCGGTGGCGCCGGTCATGGCCCGCCACACGCGCTCGGGCGTACAGGGCATCGGGACGTCGGCGACCCCGTACGGGCGTAGCGCGTCGACGATCGCGTTCACCACGGCCGGTGTGGAGGCGATCGTGCCCGCCTCGCCGACCCCCTTGACGCCGAGCGGGTTGGTGGTCGCGGGCGTCTCGGTACGGTCGGTCGTGAACGTGGGAAGGTCGACGGCCGACGGCACCAGGTAGTCCGCCATCGTGGTGGTCGTCAGGTTGCCCTCGGTGTCGTAGACCGCCTCCTCGTACAGGGCCTGCGCGATGCCCTGGGCGAGGCCGCCGTGCACCTGGCCCTCGACGATCAGCGGGTTCACGACCTTGCCGATATCGTCGACGGCCACGTACGAGCGGAGCTTCACGAACCCGGTCTCGGTGTCCACCTCGGCGGCGCACAGGTGCGTGCCGTGCGGGAAGGAGAAGTTGTCCGGGTCGTGGGTGGCGTCGGAGTCGAGCGACGGCTCGAACCCCTCCGGCAGGTCGTGCGCCGCGAACGCGGCCAGCGACACCTCCTGGATGGTCCGCGACTGGTCCGGTACGCCGCGCACGTTGAACGCGCCGCCCGCGAACTCGAGGTCCTGTTCGTCGGCCTCCAGCAGGTGGGCGGCCATCCGGCGGGCCTTGTCGATCACCTTGTCGCAGGCGTTGTAGAGCGCGACGCCGCCGACCGCGAGCGACCGCGAGCCGTAGGTGTCCATGCCCTTGGGCGAGATGCTCGTGTCGCCGTGCAGGACGCGGACGTCCTCGAACGGCACGCCGAGCCGGTCGGCGGCGATCTGCGCCCACGCGGTCTCGTGCCCCTGCCCGTGCGCGGACGAGCCCGTGACGACCTCGACCTTGCCGGTCGGCAGCATGCGTACGGAGGCGTGCTCCCAGCCGCCCGCGCCGTACGACAGCGCGCCCAGCACCCGCGACGGCGCCAGCCCACACATCTCGGTGAAGGTCGAGACGCCGATGCCGAGCTGGACGGTGTCGCCGCGCTCGCGGCGGTCGGCCTGCTCGGCGCGGAGCTTCTCGTAGTCGAACAGCTCCACGGCCTTCGCGGTCGCGGCCTCGTAGTTGCCCGAGTCGTACGTCAGCCCGGCGATCGTGTCGTAGGGGAACTCCTCGTGCTTGATCCAGTTGCGGCGGCGTACCTCCAGCGGGTCCAGGGCGAGCTCGGCGGCGAGCTCGTCCATCATCCGCTCGATGCCGAACGTCGCCTCGGGACGGCCCGCGCCGCGGTACGCGTCGGTCGGCGTCTTGGTCGTGAAGACGCCGGTGCACGCGAAGGAGTAGGCGTCCATCTTGTAGATGCCGTTGAACATGAACGCGCCGAGGATGGGGACGCCCGGCGTGACCAGCATGAGGTAGGCGCCCATGTCGGCGAGCAGGTCGACCTTGAGGCCACGGATGCGGCCCTCGCGGTCGGCCGCGAGGGCGAGGCGCTGGATCTGGTCACGGCCGTGGTGGACGGCCATGTTGCCCTCGCTGCGGGACTCCGTCCACTTGATCGGCCGGCCGAGCCGCTTGGTCAGCAGCAGGCAGGCGACCTCCTCGCCGTACACCTGGAGCTTGGACCCGAACCCGCCGCCCACGTCGGGCGCGATGACCCGGAGGCGGTGTTCGGGGATGCCGGTGACCATGGCCAGCATGAGCCGCAGGATGTGGGGGATCTGGGTGGCCGACCACATCGTGTACTCGTCGCCGACCGCGGAGCAGACCACCGCGCGGGGCTCCATCGCGGTCGGGATGAGGCGTTGCTGGACGTAGCGGCGTTCGATGACGACGGGTGCGTCGCGGAACGCCGCGTCGAGGTCGCCGGCCTCGAAGACCCACTTGTACGACGTGTTGGTGCCCTTGTCGGAGTGGACCAGGTCGGCGCCCTCCTTGATGGCCTCCTCCATGTCGGTGACGGCGGGGAGCGGCTCGTAGTCGACGTCGATCGCCTCGAGCGCGTCCTGGGCGGCGTACCGGTCGCGGGCCACGACGACGGCGACCGGCTCGCCGACGTGGCGTACCTCGGTGACCGCCACCGGCGGGTGGTCCGGCAGCACCATGTCCTCGGTGACCGGCCACGCGCACGGCAGGCTGCCCTGCTCGTCGGCCAGGTCCGCGCCGGTGAAGACCGCGATCACGCCGGGGCGTTCGAGCGCGGCCGAGGCGTCGATCGAGGAGATGCGCGCGTGCGCGACCGGGCTGCGCAGGAACGCCGCGTGCAGCAGGCCGGGAAGCTGGATGTTGTCGGTCCAGTTGGTCCGCCCGGTGATCAGCCGCGCGTCCTCACTGCGCTTTCGCGCGTTCCCGATCTCGGGAGCGGCGGTCATGACGTCACCTCCGGCCGCGCCGGGTCGCGCATCTCGGCGGCCGCGCGGCGTACGGCGTTCACGATGTTCTGGTAGCCGGTGCACCGGCACAGGTTGCCCTCGAGCCCCTCGCGGATCTCCTCATCGGAGGGGTCGGGGTTCTCCCGCAGCAGATCGATCGCGGCGAGGATCATGCCGGGCGTGCAGTAACCGCACTGCAGGGCGTGCTCCTCGTGGAACGCGCGCTGCATCGGATGCAGGTTCCGGCCGTCTCCCAGGCCCTCGATCGTGGTGATGTCCTGGCCATCGGCCTGTACGGCGAGGACGGAGCAGCTCTTGACGCTCAGCCCGTCCAGCAGCACGGTGCAGGCGCCGCAGTTGGACGTGTCGCACCCGATGGGCGTGCCCACCTTGCCGATGCGCTCACGAAGGTAGTGCGTAAGCAGAAGACGCGGCTCGACGTCATCGTCGTATCGAACACCGTCGACCTCTACGGACACGCGCGGCATTGGTCCTCCCTGAAGGTGTGGATCGGATTCGGGGCGCGTCGTGCGAGGGGAGGCGCGCGGCTGCCGGGCCGGCGCATGGCCGACCCCATGGCGCGTCCGCTCCGAGGCGGAGGGACGGCATCACGAATTCGGGTCCGCGCGAGGAACGCGCCGACCCTGGACCGCGGCCTCATCCGGGCCGCGTCAGGCCTTGTTGAATCGGTGGTGTGTGTTAACTTTGTGACTACGCCGGGAGCCTGATCGGTGCTTGCGCCGAATCCGGGCCGACGCCTGGCGTATCCGTTTCGAGCGACTTCGTGGCATCGCGATCTCCTGAGGCGAGGAGAGGCATTTGATGCCAACGTATGCCTCGAACGCCCCGTCGGACCAGACCCTGATCACACCTTCGGGTCGGTACCGCGCCGGATCGCGCCTGGTCAGCGGCGCGAATCGAGATTCTCGGTGTGCAGAATCGTGCTGGCCTGGTCGCGCAGGCGTACGGTCAGGCGCTCCGTCGCACCCGCGATCGCGATCTCGCCGAGCCTCAGCTGCGCAACCCGCCGGCGTTGGCGGAATCGGACGGCAACGGCAGGGAGATCTGCTCCGAAGGTGAATCGAGCGCACTGTGGGTAATACGGAACGGATCGGGGGCACCAGAGCGCTCTGGTGCCCCCTCTGTTTCGTGGTGGCTACTGCTGCGAATTGTCTATTTCCGTGACTTCGACGCAGTTGCCCTCGTCGCCGCTCCAACTGGACGTGCGCCAGGCGGCGGTGTCGGTGGTGGTGGCCATCGGGAACAGACCTCACTGACAGGGGACGGGGACTAGATGGTGGCCGCTGCTGCGGCCATCACTGCGATCGTATCCGCCACGCCAAGGGCGTCATTCTGTAGCCGCGAGAACGCCGCCGTATAGTCGGCGACCTCGGATTCCTCCTCAACGAAGAGCTGGCCGGCGACCGTCTCCAGATAGGCGATGGAGTCGTCGCGGGCATCCGGGAAATGCAAGATTGCGAATGACCCGCCCGTCCCCGCGTGCTCGCCGCGGTTGAAGGGCACCACCCGCAGAGTGATGTGCGGCAGGGTCGCCAGCTCAAGGAGGTGCTCGAGCTGGGCACGCATTACCTCCGGGCCGCCGACGAGACGGCGGATCGCAGCCTCGTCCACGATGGCGTGGAGCTGGGCGGGATCGGCCGCAGTGAGGATCTTCTGCCTTTCCACGCGGACCGCGACGCGCTTGGCGACGGCCTTGGGGTCGTGCTGCGCACGGCCGCGCGAGAGGCAGGCTTCGGCGTACCGCTTGGTCTGGAGGAGGCCTGGGAGGATCGACGTCTCGAAAGTTTCGATTTTTGACGTCTCGGCTTCGAGACCGATGAAGGTCGTGTAGTCCCGGGACAGGCTCTTCTTGTACGGCTCCCACCAGCCGCGGATCCCGCTGTCGACGGCGAGCTGGACGAGTTCCTCACGCTCGTCGCCAGGAAGCCCGTAGTACTCGCACAACGCGGCTACGTCGGCTGGCTTCGGGCGTTCGGCGTGCCGATTCTCCAGATAGCCAGGCTTGGTGCTGCCCCAGCCAAGGGCCTTTGCGACCTCGACGGCGGGTATCTCGCGCTCCTCGCGCGCTTCCCGCAGCGCCTTGGCGAGACGCCACCGACGGACGGTCGGGCTGGGTCCACGGCTCCCGGGCATCCATCCTCCTCTCGATCGGTGCGGAGATCGTAGCCACCCTAGGTTCGAGCGAGCCCTTGACCTCGGACTTATAGGGACAAATGCCGCCGATTTTTCAAGTTTTGAAATCAATGCTTGAAACTAGAGCTGTATCGAGGGATCGTATAGCTACCCCACCTGGGAGTGATGAGTATGGCACCGAGCGCAACACTGCGTTCAGCCCTGCGACGTCTGCGGGCTACGCATGGTGACTGGCATATCTGGCGTTCCCCAGCGGGCCGCTGGTGGGCGGCGCGTACCCGGCCGCTCACTGACCCGACCGCCGGACCAATGATCATCAGCGCCGACTCACTCGACGGACTCGCCGACTGCTTGCCCGGCCCGGCATTGACCTGGTGGCGGTGTGAGATGGACCTACTCTTCCAGCGGCGGAGGCGCCAGGGCGTAAGTGCCCTTGCCGTGAATCGTGCGGATGAGCTGCCGCTTGCGCAGCTCTGCCGTCGCCCGGCGCACGGTGTCATACGAAACCCCGTAGTCCTCGGCGAGGTCCCGCTCGGCTCGCAGGCGCGCCCCCGGTCTCAGAAGGCCGGCGCGGATCTGCTGCTCGATATGGTCGGCGACGAGAACGTACACCAGGTCAGGCCCAGCAGGGTCGAATTCGGGGATGTCCTCGTCTCGCACGGGATCACGGTAGAGGCGCGCCGAGCACCCATCATCTATGCCGAGCTATGCAGTGCTCCGCTGTGCTCTGTACAAAACGCCGACGGCGGCGCAGCATCCAATCCCTCCCCGGGGAACCACTGCGTCGTCGTCGCCCCCGCATCGCGGGGAGAGGCTCGGTGATGGTCGTGACTGAGGACGAGTGCACGATGGTGGCCGCACGGTGGCTCCGACGGGTGTCTGACGGGCCGCCGGCACCTGCGCAGCCAGAGCACCACGGATGGCTCCACATGCCCGCAGAGGCATCACAGGTGAAGACCGCCCGAGACTGGGCGGGCAACGCCATGCGGCTCGAGGGGCTGGCGACCGCCGAGCACATCGGCGACATCGTCCAGATCGTGAGCGAACTGGTCACCAACGCCATCGAGACCGCGTGGGAGTACGCGGCGGCGCGCGGTGTCCGGTGGACGCCGTACGACCGGCCCGTCGGGTTCCGCGTTCTATCCCGCCCACGCTGGTCACATCTGTGGGTCAGCGACCCCGACCCGGGCCCGATCGACCGGAAGCCGCAGGACCCGATGTCCGTACGGGGACGCGGCTTGACGATCGTCGACGCGTACAAGGGCCCCACCGGGCTCCGATGGCCCACGGCCGGCGCCTGGGGCAAGACCATCCAGGTCGTCGTCCCGTACATGGGCGTGATGCTCACCGCGGATGAACAGGACCAGCTCATCGAGCGGACGATCCGGTGAGCGACTACGAGCGAATGCTCCAAGCGGGAAACCACCCGCTGATCGGCACGAAGTCAACAAAGGAGGTCACCATGTCGCGTCAGCATCGGAGTCCGACGTTGATCACGCTCGGGCGTACGATCCGGGCGTTCCGGGAGTCCGCCGGGATGATCCAGATAGAGCTGGCCAAGCAGCTCGGCTACACGAATGCCTGGCTGTCCAACATCGAGACCGGGCAGATCCGCCCGCGCCAGGACCAGCTCGACGCCATCGAGGAGATCCTCGGCATCCCGTCCGGGGTGTTACTGACCATCCAGAAGCAGCACGACGCCGAGAGCCTGCCGGGCCACCTGCGCCCCTGGCCTGGGGAGGAGTGGCTGGCGACCGTCATCCGCAGCTTCCAGATCGCGCTGGTCCCCGACCTGCTCCAGACCGAGGACTACGCCCGCGCGCTGCTGCCCGGCGACGACAAGGCCGTGGCCGCGCGACTGGAACGCCAACGGGTCCTCACCCGCGAAGACCCCCAAGCCCCGATGTTCCACTGCGTCATCGACGAGGCCGTCCTGCACCGCGAACAGGGCGGACCCGCCGTCATGCGCGAACAACTCCTGCACCTGATCAAAGTCGTCGCACCGCCCCGCCTGACCGTCCAGATCCTGCGCTCCGCCGACAACCCCTACCCCTTCGGGCCGTTCTCCCTCGCCACCGTCGACGACGGCGAAGCCGGACAGATCCAAACCCCCGTACGCGACATCGTCACCAACAGCCGCGAAGACATCGCCGCACTCACCGCCGCATGGGAGGCCGTCCGCACCTTCGCACTCTCCCAACGCGACTCCACCGAGCTCATCCAGACGGTCGCGGACGAGCGATGGACCTGAGCCCTCTACTCCACGAGGCCACCCGCGAAGCGTCGCTGGATCGTGCCTGGTCAGCGGTGCGAATCGAGATTCTCGGTGTGCAGAATCGTGCCGGCCTGGTCGCGCAGGCGTACGGTCAGCCGCTCCGTCGCACCATCGATGGCGATCTCGCCGAAGAACTGCGAGCCCTCCAGCGGCGAGGTGTTCGCGTGCGGGGCGACCTGCTGGAACCGCACCTGCGGGCCGAACGTCGAGTCGAGCGTGTTGGGCCCGAAGGCGCCCGCGTTCAGCGGACCTGAGACGAACTCCCAGAACGGGTCGAAGTTCTGGAAGGCCGCCTTCGCGGGGTCGTAGTAGTGGGCGGCCGTGTAGTGCACGTCGCTGGTGATCCAGACGATGTTGCGCACGTGGTTCCGCTTGATGGAGGCCAGCACGCCGGCGATCTCGAGCTCACGGCCCAGCGGCAGGCCGTTGTCGCCCTGGGCGACCGCCTCGATCCGGTCGGCATCCGGGACCACCAGCGACAGCGGCATGTCGGCCGAGACGACCTTCCAGACGGCCGTCGAGCCGGCGAGTGAGCGCTTCAGCCACTCCGTCTGCCGGGTGCCGAGAATGCCCTTGTCGTCGCTCGTGTAGTCGTCCGAGCCGTTCGGGTCGCGGTAGGTCCGCATGTCGAGCACGAACACGTCCAGCAGCGGCCCGTAGGAGATCTTCCGGTAGACGCGCCCGTCGGCGGACTCCTGCCGGGTGATCGGGAGGTACTCGAAGAGCGCCTGCTTCGCCCGTAGGGCCAGCACGTCGATCCGCTTCTCGGTGTACGCGGGGTCGTCCAGGATCTGGCCGGGCGACCAGTTGTTGTGCGTCTCGTGGTCGTCCCACTGGTTGATCTGCGGGATGTCCGCGGCCAGCGCACGCAGGTTGTCGTCCAGCAGGTTGTAGCGATGCTGGCCGCGAAACTCCGCCAGCGTCTCGGCGACCTTGGACTTCTCCGGCGTCGTGAGGTTGCGGTAGATCCGGCCGTCGGGGAGCGTCACCGTCGGCAGGATCGGGTCGTCGGCGTACCAGTGGTCGCCGTTGCACAGGAAGAAGTCGGGGTCGATCGCCTTGATCGCCTTGAAGATCCGGTAGCCGCCGATGTCGGGGTTGATGCCGAATCCCTGCCCGGCGAGGTCGCCCGACCAGGTGAAACGGACGTCGCGGCGCGTACGCGGAGCCGTACGGAACCCTCCGGGCACGGTCGCGGAGACGAGGGAGGAGTCGTGCAGGTCGGCGACGCGTACCCGGTAGTGGATCTGTTCGCCGGCCGGCAGCCCGTCCAGGTGCACCTTTCCGGTGAAGTCGGTGTCGGGCGTGAGCACCGGCCCCCGCACGGTGGAGAAATGCCGGAAGTCGGGGCGGGTACTGACGTCGACGAGCATCCGCGAGGGCTGGTCGGCGCGCGTCCACACGATGCCGCCGTGGGCGGTCGCGTCACCGCTCTGCACGCCGTGAGTGATGGCCGGACGGCCGGAACGCACCAGCGCGGCGGCTCGGGAACCACCCCCGAACAGCACCGCCCCGCCGCCGACGAGAGCGCCATCGCGAAGGAACGAACGCCGGTCCAGTGCCATTTTCCACTCCCGTCTCGGTAAGCAGCATTGATGCTGGCCGATGGTGGCGACCGGAGCCAGAGCCGGGAGATGGCCAGTCGATGAACGGTGTCGAGATGAGGGCCCGAACGGTCCGGCGAAACGCGCGTTTCGCCGTTATTCGGCGGCTTTATTGCGCTATTCGGCGCCGGTCGTCGCGACGTTCTCCATGCTATGCCCAAGCCTTGTCCGCGTTCCGTGCCTGGTGGCGGGCTCGCCCGGCTTGACAGTGCCCCGTGGTCGCCCGCAGACTTTCCGCATGCCAGCGCGTACCGCACCGACCGCCCTCGTGGGGATCTCCCACGCGGTCGCCGCGCTGTGTCCTTCGTGTCGTTGTCGCTGACCCTTCCATCCGAAGTCTCAGCCTCGCGGCGTTCAGGCCGCCTCCCGAAGGACCGTTGTGGATCTCTCCGCAGTCCCAGATCTGACCATGCAGGGCGACTCCAGCCCGTACGCCTCCGCGCGCGCCCTCACCGTGGGGCGGCTCGCCGGGCTGGTCCGCGAACTCGCCTCCCGCCCCGCCGACTGGTGGCACCTGGTGAGCTTCGACGGCGTGCCGGTGCGGCTGGCCGTCGAATGCGGGCTCTGGCTCACCGCGTGGCCTCCGGGGCACCGGGCCGACCCGCACGCCGGCCTGCTGGCCGTCCTCGCGGGTGAGCTGGCCGAGCAGACGATCACCGAGCGGGGCGTCGCCGAGCGTACGCTGCGGGCCAACCGGGTCCAGGTCTACGGCGGGGGCTCCCCACGCGAGCTGGTCAACCCGGGGCCGGGCTTCGCGATCAGCCTGCACACGACGGGGCTAGGGCAACAGGCGGCGGGAGCGGGTCAGGCGGCGCATGATCTTGACGATCACCAGGCCGACGACGATCGGTGGGAGCGTCCAGGCGGGGGACGGCTGCCCGCCGCCGAGGCCGAGGACGATGTAGCGCACGGCCAGCCACATGAACAGGATGGCGGCCAGCAGCGACGACACGTCGAACCTATGCCGGAACACGCGTGACCTCCATGTCGCCGACCTTGCTGCGGATCCGCAGGGCGATCGTCGGGGCGGGCTTGCCGTTGCGCGTCTCGGGCTCGAGGACCTGACGGACCCGTGCGCCGGGACCGCTGGTGACGTGCCGGTCCACCGTGATGTCGCCGATGACGGCCTGGCCGTCCACCTCGACGCGCGCGGTGCTCGGCACCCGGAGCTTCAGCACTCCGAGCGCGATCTTGGCGTTCACCTGAAGGCGCTGGCCGGGCTGCAGGGGAACCGTGGTGAGGTCCACGATGCCCTCGCCGATGAGGAAGCTGTGTGTCTGGTCGGCCTCCGTGACGCCTGCCGGCCGCCACAGGGCGTGTTGCATGCTTCTGGCGATGCCGGGGTCACCGGCGATCGAGGTCGTCGCCAACGCGAGGGACATGAGCGCTCCAAGAGTCATGAGCAGGCGGTCCCGGCCGAACCACGCGCCGAGGAAGAGTCCGGCGGCGATGGCACAGAGTGTCCCACCGAGGACGATCTGGATGCGAGCGAATTCCTGGTGGCCGCCCGTGACGCCGAACAGGACGCCCGCCGTCACCAGCGCGATGACCAGCGTGACCGGGGTCAGGTACGACCTGCGCCGCGGCCTGGCCACGTACGGCTTGGGCTCGTAGGGCTTGGGCTCGTACGGGCGGGGCTGCGGAGTGATGGGACGGCGGTCGTCGACGTCGTCCAGGCCGTACGGCGGAGGTTCGGGCCGGCCCAGCCGTCCGAGGTCGACCATGCCCTCGGACGGGTGGATCACCGACGGCCGGGGCGCCGGGGCCGGTGGCGTCCAGGACGACATCGGGCGGCCCTTCACGCGCTCGGGCATGCTGCGGGCGAGTGCGAACAGGTCGACGCCGCGCGACCGGGCCACCAGCATCGTGAGCCCGAACACCACGACCACGGCCAGGCCGTTTCCCGACGCCCAGTTGCCGATGACGGCGAACAGCACCCCGCAGGCCATCCCCGCGCCGAGCAGCGCGAGCACGGTGTCGCCGTCGAGGAGGCGATGGCGCATCCGCTCGAACTTCGACGGGCCCCCGTCGGTTGCGGCCATGAGCAGGAACGCGCCGATGTACAGGGCGACGCCGACGCCGGTGGCGATCACCAGCAGCGCGAACCCGACCCGGAACACCACGGCGTCGATGCGGGTGTAGCGGGCGAGCCCCGCGCACACTCCGGTGATCAGCCGGCCGTCGTCGGAACGGCTCAGCCGCCGCGGCATCGTGACACTCTCCTCGCTCATGGACTCATCGTGTCGGTCGCCGGGTGCCCCTGCCATCGGGGAGACCCCTGACTCGCCCCTGAGGATCTCCGGGACGGGCCGGGGTGGACCCCGATGCGGCAGCGCCCCGAACGTGTGACGATCGGTGGGTGTCCGAACAGACCGGCGTAGGTGACGCGCCCCCGACGGAGACGGCCCCTCCGCGCCTCGAACGACGCGCCGACGGCCAGCTCATCGGCGGCGTCTGCCGTGGTCTCGCCGTGCACCTCGGCCTGGAGCCGATCGTCGTACGCCTGGCGTTCGCGGTGCTGTTCTCGGCGGGCGTCGGCGTCGTCGCGTACGTGGCGCTGTGGCTGCTCGTGCCCCGACGTCCGGGGACCGAGGACCGCCGTGACCGGGGCCAGCTGTTCGCGTACGGGGGGCTCGTCTTCGGGCTGTCGCTGTTCACCTGGGGCTCCGGCGCGCTGAACTGGGCCGTGTGGCCGATCGTGGCGGGCGGCATCGGCGTCGGGATCATCTGGCAGCAGGCCGACCCGGAGCGCCGGCAGCGGTGGGTGCGCAACAGCCAGGCGATGTGGCTGCGCAGCATCGTCGGCGCGCTGCTGGTGATCGGCGGCCTGGTGGCGTTCCTGGCCCAGAAGATCCATCCCGGGCAGGCGGGCCAGGTGCTCCTGGGCTCGACCGTCGTCCTGGCCGGTGTCGCCGTGGTCGTCGCGCCGTGGCTGCTGCGGATGTGGCGCGACCTGGACGTGGAGCGCCGCGAGCGCATCCGCTCACAAGAACGCGCCGAGGTCGCGGCGCACGTACACGACTCTGTGCTGCACACCCTGACGCTCATCCAGCGAAACGCGGGCGATCCGCGGGAGGTCCAGCGGCTCGCGCGTGCCCAGGAACGCGACCTGCGCGCCTGGCTCTACCAGCCGAAGGCCGACGCCGAGCAGGACCTCGCCGCCGCCGTGCGCAAGGCCTCCGCCGAGGTCGAGGACCACCACGGCGTACCGATCGAGGTCGTATGCGTCGGCGACTGCCCGCTGGATGACCGGCTGAGCGCGATGCTCCAGGCGGCGCGCGAGGCCATGGTCAACGCCGCCAAGTACGCGGAGACGCCGTCGCTCTCGGTGTACGCGGAGGTGGTCGGCCAGGACGTCGCGATCTTCGTACGCGACCGTGGCAAGGGGTTCGACCTGGACGCCGTACCGGATGACCGGATGGGGGTCCGGCAGTCCATCATCGGGCGCATGGAGCGCAACGGTGGCAAGGTGACGATCCGGACCGCTCCGGGTGAGGGCACCGACGTGAGATTGGAAATGACGCGTGACTCGCGATGATGTGGTCATGAGACGTGTGGTGCTGGTCGATGACCACCAGATGTTCCGCAGCGGCGTGAAGGCCGAGCTGGGCGACTCCGTGGAGATCGTCGGCGAGGCGGGCGACGTCGACGAGGCGGTCGAGGTGATCAGGGCGACCACGCCGGACGTGGTCCTGCTCGACGTGCACCTCCCGGGCGGAGGCGGCGTCGAGGTGCTGCGCCAGATCACCGGAGCCGTCGCACGCGGCCCCGGGGACGGCTCGCCGCGATTCCTGGCCCTGTCGGTGTCCGACGCCGCCGAGGACGTCATCGGCGTCGTACGCGGCGGCGCGCGCGGCTACGTCACCAAGACGATCTCGGGCCCGGAGCTGACCGCCGCGATCGGGCGGGTGGCCGACGGCGACGCGGTGTTCTCCCCGCGGCTGGCGGGGTTCGTGCTGGACGCCTTCGCCGCGGCGGACGTGCCGTCGATCGACCCCGAGCTCGACCAGCTCACCCAGCGCGAACGCGAGGTCCTGCGCCTGATCGCCCGCGGCTACGCGTACAAGGAGATCGCCAAGGAGCTGTTCATCTCGGTGAAGACCGTTGAGACGCACGTCAGCAGCGTGCTGCGCAAGCTCCAGCTGTCCAACCGGCACGAACTGTCCCGCTGGGCCGCCGCGCGCCGCCTCGTCTAGGCGGTCGGGACGATCTGGAAGGCCTCGGCCAGCCGGTCCGAGCCGAGCCCGCCCCGTACGGCGTTGGCCGAGTGCCAGCCGCGCAGCATGCCCTCGAGGTCGTCGTGGTGGGCGGTCTGGCTGACGTGGGCCCGCAGGGCGGCGAGCTTGCGATCGAAGACGCCCGTGATGTCGACGAAGTGGTCGAGTGCCGGGCCGCCCGAGATCCACACCTCGCGGGCGGTCCACGCCTCGTGGCCCTCGGCGCGCAGCTCGGGGAAGGCGTACGGGTTGCGCGCGTCCGGGTACACCGCGTCGAGCGCGGCCGACCCCACGGCCCGGTGGTCGGGGTGGCTGGGATAGATCCGCTGGTAGTTCCGCTCGGGGCTCGAGATGATCACCCGATCGGGCCGGACCTGGCGGATCACCCGGGCGATGTCGCGGCGCAGGCCGAGGTCGGCCTCGACGCGCCCGTCCGGGTAGCCGAGGAACCGTACGTCCGTCACGCCCACGCACTTGGCCGCCGCGATCTGCTCGGCGCGGCGGAGCGGGGCGATCTCCGAGCGTGGCGTGTCGTCGTCGAACCCGCCCGCGTCGCCATCGGTCACGATCAGGTAGCCGACCTCGATACCCGCGTCGGTCCACGTCGCGATCGTCCCGGAGGCGGAGAAGTCGACGTCGTCCGGATGGGCCATCACCGCGAGTGCGCGCGTCACGTCTTCGATCACGTGCTCATCCTAGGAAGCCTGGAGGGCACCACTGGCATTTTGCCCTCATGGGGAGTATTCCGGACAGATGAAGAAACTCATTGATGCCGTCGACGACGCCGTCCTGGACGCGCTGCGCGGCATGGCGGCGGCACACCCTTCCCTGCGGGTCGACCTCGATGAGCGGATCATCGTACGGGCCGACGCCCCACGTCAGGGCAAGGTCGGGCTGGTCTCCGGCGGCGGCTCGGGACACGAGCCGCTGCACGGCGGATTCGTCGGCCACGGCATGCTCGACGCGGCCTGCCCGGGCGAGGTCTTCACCTCGCCGGTGCCCGACCAGATCCTGGCGGCCACGACCGCAGCCTCCGGCGGGGCCGGCGTCGTGCACATCGTGAAGAACTACACCGGCGACGTGCTGAACTTCCAGCTGGCCGCCGAGCTGGCCGAGGACGAGGACATCGAGGTCGTCCCGGTCGTCATCGACGACGACGTGGCGGTGCAGGACAGCACGTTCACGGCCGGCCGGCGCGGCACGGGCGCGACCCTGTTCGTCGAGAAGACCGCGGGCGCGCTCGCCGAGGCCGGCGGCTCGCTGCAGGAGGTCGCCGCCGTCGCCACGGAGGTGAACGAGCGGAGCCGGTCGTTCGGCGTCGCGCTCACCGCCTGCACGGTCCCGGCCGCCGGACGGCCAACGTTCGAGCTGGGCGACGACGAGATCGAGTTGGGCATCGGCATCCACGGCGAGCCGGGCCGCGAGCGTACGACGCTGCGCACCGCCTCGGAGATCGTCGACGTGGCCCTGTCGGCCATCGACGACGACATGCCGCTGTCCGGCGCCGAACTCCTGGTGATGGTCAACGGCATGGGCGGCACGCCACTGATGGAGCTGTACACCGCGTACGCCGCGGCGGAGAAGTGGGTGGCCGGCCACGGCGCGACGGTCACGCGCCGCCTCGTCGGCAACTACGTGACGAGCCTGGACATGGCCGGCTGCATGATCTCCGTCTGCCGCCTGACGCCGCGCCTCACCGAACTCTGGGACGCGCCGGTGGAGACGCCCGGCCTGCGGTGGGGGCGCTGATGGGGTCGCTGGACGTACGTGCCTGGGTCGCGCGGTTCGCCGAGCTGGTGGAGGCCGACGCCGAACGCCTGACGCGGCTGGACTCCGCGATCGGCGACGGCGACCACGGCACCAACCTGAACCGCGGACTGCGGGCCGCGGTCGCCGCGCTCGACGGCGACGACCTGCCGCCCGGCAAGGTATTGATGACGGCCGGCCGGGCACTGGTGTCCAAGACCGGCGGCGCGTCCGGCCCGCTGTACGGCACCGCCCTGCGCCGCGCGGGCAAGGCCCTCGGCGACGCCCCCGAGGTGGGCGCGCCGGAGATCGCCACCGCCCTGCGCACCGCACTCGACGCCGTACGCGACCTGGGCCACGCGGAGGAGGGCGACAAGACCATGATCGACGCGTTGCTGCCCGCGGTGGCCGCGTACGAGGGCGCCGCGGGGGATGGCCTTCCTTCGGCGGCGCGTGCCGCGCTGGAGGCCGCCGAGAAGGGCGCGGAGGCGACCGTACCGCTGCGCGCCCGCAAGGGCCGCGCCAGCTACCTCGGCGCGCGAAGCGAGGGCCACCTGGACCCCGGCGCCGCCTCGACGGTCCTGCTCTTCCGCGCACTCGCCGACGCGACGGCCGGATGACAGGGGGAGACCGCATGGCCAACGTGGGCATCGTGCTCATCTCGCACAGCCGCGCCCTCGCGGAGGGCGCCGCCGAACTGGCCCGCCAGATGGGCGTCGGCGAGGTGACCGTCGAACCGGCGGGCGGCACCGCCGACGGCGGCCTGGGCACCAGCGTCGAACTACTGGAGTCCGCCGTACAAGCCGCCGACGGCGGCGCGGGCGTCGTGGTCATCGCGGACCTGGGCAGCTCGATACTGACCACGAAGATGTACCTGGAAGACCGCGAGGAAGACGGCGCGGCCGGCGAGGTCGTCCTGGCCGACGCCCCGTTCGTCGAAGGCGCCGTCGCCGCAGCCTCAGCGGCCGCCGCCGGCGCGAACGTCTCCGACGTCGTGGCCGCCGCCACCGATGCCTACACCTTCCGCAAGACGTGACCGCTCCACCGCCCCCGGCGGGCCTGTGGCCGCAGTGACCCGCCGAGAGCCGAGTCGTGACGGGACGCGTATCAGGTCGGGGATCCCCGCGTCGACGCTCGGTCCCGGCGCCGGCTGGGTACTGCGGTACGTCGATGGCGTCCATGGACTGTGCGGTGCGCTTCTGGGCGGTGCGTATCTGGGCGGTGCGGACCTGCGCGAGGCGAGGCTGCCTTCTCAGTGACCTATCAAGGCCCTGACAACCCTCGCCCTGACACCCTCGGTCCGCCCCGTGCGGCGGGTTTGGGCGGACGTGATCGGGCGGCTCGCCGCGCGGTGTCGGCCGTAGGCCGTAGGCTTCTTTGAGTGTCGACGCTCGTAAACCATCCCCTTCTTGACGGCCTCAACGACGCCCAGCGCGCGGCGGTGGTGCACAGAGGCGGCCCGCTCCTGATCGTGGCGGGGGCGGGTTCGGGTAAGACCCGCGTGCTGACCCACCGGATCGCCTATTTGCTGGGCGAGCGGCAGGTGGCGCCCGGCGAGATCCTCGCGATCACGTTCACCAACAAGGCCGCCGGTGAGATGCGGGAGCGCGTCGATGCCCTCGTCGGCCCGCGTTCGCGGGCGATGTGGGTCATGACGTTCCACTCGGCGTGCGTGCGGATCCTGCGTCGCGAGGCGAAGCGGCTGGGTTTCCCGACGAGTTTCTCGATCTATGACCAGGCCGACTCACAGAGGTTGATGGCGCTGGTGTGCCGCGAGCTCGACCTCGACCCGAAGCGTTACCCACCGCGGAGCTTCTCGGCTCAGGTCTCCAACCTGAAGAACGAGCTGATCGACTACGAGAGCTTCAAGTCGCAGGCCTCGAGCCACATGGAGAAGACGCTCGCCGAGGCGTACGAGATGTACCAGGCGCGGCTCCAGCAGGCCGGCGCGGTGGACTTCGACGATCTGATCATGACGACGGTCAACCTGCTGCAGGCGTTCCCGGACGTGGCCGAGTACTACCGCAGGCGGTTCCGGCACGTCATGGTCGACGAATACCAGGACACCAACCACGCCCAGTACGTCCTGGTGCGTGAGCTGGTCGGGCAGGCCGGCGACACGGAGGAGCTGCCGCCCGCCGAGCTGTGCGTGGTGGGTGACGCCGACCAGTCGATCTACGCGTTCCGGGGTGCGACGATCCGCAACATCCTGGAGTTCGAGCGCGACTATCCCAACGCGAGCGTGATCCTCCTCGAGCAGAACTACCGCTCGACCCAGACGATCCTGTCGGCGGCCAACGCCGTGATCGAGCGCAACGCCGACCGTAAGCCGAAGCGGCTGTGGTCGGACCAGGGCGACGGCCCGCAGGTGAGTGGCTACGTCGCCGACAACGAGCACGACGAGGCGGCGTTCGTCGCCCAGGAGATCGACCGGCTCAACGACGACGAGGACGTGGCGGCCGGCGAGGTCGCGGTGTTCTACCGGACCAACGCGCAGTCGCGTGTGTTCGAAGAGGTCTTCATCCGCGTCGGCCTGCCGTACAAGGTCGTCGGGGGTGTCCGCTTCTACGAGCGCAAGGAGATCCGCGACCTGCTCGCCTACCTCAGGGTGCTGGGCAACCCCGAGGACACCGTGAGCCTCCGGCGCGTCCTCAACGTCCCCAAGCGCGGCATCGGCGACCGGGCCGAGGCGTGTGTCGAGGCGTTCGCGAGCCGCGAGCGCGTGTCGTTCTGGCAGGGGCTCCGGCGCGCCGAAGAGGCGCCCGGCATCGCCACCCGTTCGCTCAACCAGATCAAGGACTTCGTCGCCCTGCTCGACGAGCTGGGGGAGCTGGTGCCGACCTCGACGCCCGCCGAGCTCGTCGAGGCCATCCTGACCAAGAGCGGCTACCTCGCCGAGCTCGAGGCCTCACGCGACCCGCAGGACGAGACCCGCATCGAGAACCTTCGGGAGCTCGAGTCGGTGGCCGCCGAGTTCGAGGAGCGGCTGGCGGCCGGCCTGCTGCCGCACCAGGAGACCGAGGAGACCGAGGAGACCGAGGAGACCGAGGAGAGCGAGCAGACCGGCGACGACCGCATCGCCGAGGGACGGCTCGTCCAGTTCCTCGAGCAGGTCGCGCTCGTCGCGGACGCCGACCAGCTCCCCGGCGGGCAGCAGGGCGTCGTACCGCCCGGCGAGCGCAGCCCCGAGGGCGGCGACGGCGTGGTCACGCTGATGACGTTGCACACCGCGAAGGGCCTGGAGTTCCCCGTGGTGTTCCTCACCGGCATGGAGGACGGCGTCTTCCCGCACCTGCGCTCGCTCGGCGACCCCAAGCAGCTCGAGGAGGAGCGGCGGCTCGCGTACGTCGGCATCACGCGCGCCCGCCGGCGCCTCTACGTCTCGCGCGCGATGATGCGCAGCTCGTGGGGCGCCCCGTCGTACAACCCCGCGTCGAGATTCCTCGCCGAGATCCCCGAGAAGCTCGTCGAGTGGGAGCGCGCCGAGGCGAGCGCGAAGAGCACTCCGGCGATGGCCTCGCTGTCGCAGCGGCCCGGCGTACGCTCGCCCGGCAACCGTGAGGTGCCGGCCCTGGCGACCGGCGACCGGGTCTGCCACGACGCGTTCGGGCTCGGCACGGTCATCACGGTCGACGGCGTCGGCGAGAAGGCCGCCGCGACCGTCGATTTCGGGGGCGACTACGGGGTCAAACGCTTCGTTCTCCGCTATGCACCGATTCAGAAGCTCTGAAACGGTTGCACGCTCAAGGTGGCCGATTGCGGGCATCGACATGAGGCGTATGGGACTGCATGATGCACGGAGGGAGCACCTGCGGCCCGTTGGGAGGAAAATGAGGCGGTTCGCGCGGCGTCTCCTCGTCGCAGTCGTCTTCATTGTCACCACGGTCGGGTTCGTGTCTCCGGCGTTCGCCGATGGCGTACGTACGGTGGCGCTCCCCGTCGGCACCTACCACGTTCCCCCGTATCGGCCGGTGGTGGCCTCGCCGCGCCTGGTCGTGTGCGCCACTGGCGCGCATCTGACCGGTGAGGCGCGCGCGCTCCAGGGTGAGTGCGCCTACCACCACATCCAGCAGGCGGTGGACGCCGTGCGCCAGCGCGGCACCACGATCTACGTGCTGCCGGGCACCTACCGCGAGGAGCCGAGCCAGGCCGCGCCGACGGGCGCGTGCGCGAAGCTCTCCACCCGGCAGGACCTGTCCTTCGACCAGCAGCGCGCCTGTCCGCACCTGCAGAGCCTGATCAGCGTCGCGGGCATCGACGACCTGCAGATCGAGGGCGTCGGCGGTCCGGTCGTCGTCGAGGGCGGCAAGCGCGTCGGGATCCTCGCCGACCGCGCCGACGGCTTCTACCTCCGCAACGTCACCGTGCGCGGCTTCGCCGAGGACGGCGTCGGGATCGTCGAGACCGACGGGTTCGTCCTCGACCGGGTCACCGGACTGGGCAACGGCACGCACGGCCTCGCCGCGTACGGCGCCGACCACGGCCTGGTCACCGACTGCGCGGCGTCCGGCAACGGCGACGCGGGCATCGCGACCGTCTCGGCGGTCGACCAGCGCGGCCACCGGCTGTCCGTCGAGATCCGCCGCTGCCGGTCCTACGGCAACCTGATCGGCTACGCGGGTACGGCGGGCGACTCCGTCTACGTCCACGACAACGAGTTCAGCGGCAACTCCACCGGCGCGATGCTCGACAGCGGCGTCCAGGCGACCGCGACGCCGCAGAACCACGCGATGTTCGTCGCCAACCGGGTGTTCGACAACAACGCCGACCTCTACCACGGCTGCCACGCCGTCTGCCCGACTCGCGCGGTGCCGGTCGGTACGGGCCTGCTGCTCGCGGGCGGCGACGAGAACACCTACGCGAGCAACATCGTCTATGACAACTGGCGTTACGGCGTCGCCCAGTACTGGGTCCCGGCGGACCGGCGTGGCGTGCGCGACCCCGCCAAGCTCCGCGACACCTCGCACGGCAACCGCTACGTCGGCAACCTGATGGGCGTCACGCCCTCGGGCGTACCCGCGCCCAACGGCGTCGACTTCTGGTGGGACGAACAGGGCGAGCGCAACTGCTGGCAGAACAACGCCTCGTCGGCGGGCACCCTGCGCAACGACCCGGTCGTCCTGCCGACCTGTGACCGCCCGTCGTCCGGCGGGCCGTACGTCCAGCTGGGCAATCCGGTCAAGACCGGGGTGGTGACGGCCTGTGCCGCCTACCGGCCAGGCACGCCCGACCCGAAGGGCTGCGACTGGCTGCGCGCACCGGCGAGACCAGCGGAGTGACGGACCCGCTCGGACCGCCCCTCGAGCCCAACGGCTACTCTGCGGAGAGTCTGAGGCATCCCGGTAGGAGGCAGTAAATGGCGGGTCCCATCCGCGTCGTCGTCGCCAAGCCCGGCCTGGACGGCCACGATCGAGGGGCGAAGGTCGTCGCACGGGCGTTGCGCGACGCCGGCATGGAGGTCATCTACACCGGCCTGCACCAGACGCCCGAGCAGATCGTCGAGGCGTCGCTCCAGGAGGACGCCGACGGCATCGGCCTGTCGATTCTGTCCGGCGCGCACATGACGCTATGTGCCAAGGTCCTGGAGCTGCTCAAGGAGCGCGACGCGCTCGACATCGCCGTCTTCGTCGGCGGGATCATCCCGGACGGCGACATCGCGGAGCTCGAGCGGCTCGGCGTGGCGGGGATCTTCACGCCGGGCGCGACCACGACGGAGATCGTCGAGTGGGTCCGCGGACACCTCGGCGCCGGCGCGAACGCCTAGCCCCCTCCTAGGCGGGCGGCACCGGTAGGGCGCGTTCCTCGGCGGTGAGGGCGAGTACGACCAGCGCGGACGTCCAGCCCAGTGGGGCCACGCCCGCCTGGTGGCCGCGCGTGTCGACCTTCTCCGGGAACGACCCGAGCGACGTGCGGTGCCCGATCAGCCAGCCGAGCCAGTCGCCGGCCGCCCCGGTGTCCCCGGACGCGGCGGCGGCCAGCGCGAACAGCCCGGTCTCCGGTGTCCACGCGACGTTCGCCCCGTAGCCCTCGCCCGGCACCACTCCGCCGGTCGGGAGGCGCAGGCGTTCGCCGACCCGGGTGACCGAGGAGAGCACGTCCGCCGACGGCGGGGCGAACGGCGGCGCGAGGAACGTGATCGAGGAGTCCAGTCGGCCGCCGGGGACCGGCGAGCGCGGATAGCCGTACGGCGCGAACCGCCGCTCGATGCCCCGCTGGAGCCGGCCCGCGGCGCGCGCCCACTGCTGCGCGTGGCCGCTGTCGCCGCGCGCGGTGGCCAGCGCGGCAGCCGCGCGCAGCCCGGACAGCATCGGCGCGCACACGCCGAGGGTCGGGGCGTGCGGCGCCTGCTCGCTGGAGGCCTGGCGTTCCCAGTAGTCCGGCGACGGCGGAGGCAGCCCGTCGGAGCGCAGCGAGGACACCGTACGGTCGGCGGCCCGGCGGACCATCGGCCACAGTGTGTCCAGGCTGGCGGCGTTCGGCGCCTCCTGGTGCAGGAACCAGGTCGCCCACAGCACCCAGCCGAGGCTGTCGAGCTGGACCTCGCGGCCGTCGGCGACCGCCGTGCCGTCCGGCCGGTACCGCGCCGCCCACAGGCCGCTGCTCGTCTGCGCTCGGGCCAGGAAGTACAGGACGCGCCGTGCCTCCTCGCCGTGCCCGGTGGCCGCGAACGCGACGGCCGCGAAGGCGCCGTCACGCGGCCACATGTAGTTCCAGGCGCCGTACCAGGAGGCCGTCGAGGCGCCGTTCGGCTGGGTCAGCATGCGCAGGTCGAGCAGTGCGCGCCCGGCCGCGTCGCGCTCGGCAGGGGTGACGCCGGGCACCGTACCTGAGGCGGTCCAGACCTGGTCGGCGCGTACGGCCTCGGTCACGCGCGGGTCATTTCGCCGCAACGTCACGGGCTTGGTCAGGCCGAAGGGGATCAGGCGGGCCCTGCCACCCGGCAGGGCGAGGACGGAGCTGCCCGGGATGTACGAGGCGCCCTCGGCCTCGTCGGCGCCGACGGCGTCACGGGCGAACGGCCAGCCGCCGTTGCCGATCAGGCCGGGGCTCTGCCAGCCGGCCTCGTCGCCGTCGGGCAGGCCCGCCGCGCACGTCGCGGTGATCGCGGCGGCGAGAAGCAGCAGGGTGACGCGGCGTACGGCCCGCGCCCTGCTACGACTCACCTGTCACTCCCATGACCACGACAGCTAGTACACCAAACAACGGCAAACACCTCGACGTCATGTGCTGATTACCCGAGCGTCACCATCGTGAAGCGTCCGATCGGACCCGACGGTCTGGGGCCGACTCGACTGGGACTAGGCTGCCAGGTCGGAGTGGACCGCTCGACGCGGTCGTTATCTGTCGATCCCGTTAAGGACGGACCCCCGTGGACCTGTTCGAACATCAGGCGAAGGAGCTCTTCGCGGAGTACGGCGTTCCGGTCCCTGCCGGCAAGATCGCCACGACGCCGGAGGAGGCCCGGGCCATCGCGGAGGAGTTCGCCGCGGCCGGCACCTCGCGCGTCGTCGTCAAGGCGCAGGTGAAGGCCGGTGGCCGCGGTAAGGCCGGTGGCGTGAAGGTGGTGGACTCACCCGCCGACGCCCAGGAGAAGGCCGGCCAGATCCTCGGCATGGACATCAAGGGCCACACGGTCCACAAGGTCCTGGTCGAAGAGGCGAGCGCCATCGCCCAGGAGTACTACTTCTCGTTCCTCCTCGACCGTGCGAACCGCACGTTCCTCTCGATCTGCTCGGTCGAGGGCGGCATGGAGATCGAAGAGGTCGCCGCGACCAAGCCCGACGCGGTGGCCAAGGTGCCCGTCGCGGCGCTGAACGGCGTGGACCGCGCCCAGGCCCGCGAGATCGCGAAGACCGGCCGGCTGCCCGAGGAGGCCCTCGACGGCGCCGCCGAGCTCATCGAGCGTCTCTGGGCGGTCTTCGTCGACGAGGACGCCACGCTGGTCGAGGTCAACCCGCTGATCCTCACCCAGGACGGCAGGGTCGTCGCGCTCGACGGCAAGGTGACCCTGGACACCAACGCCGACTTCCGCCAGCCCGAGCACGAGGCGCTGGAGGACAAGGCCGCGGCCGACCCGCTCGAGGCCAAGGCCAAGGAGAAGGGCCTCAACTACGTCAAGCTCGACGGCACGGTCGGGATCATCGGCAACGGTGCCGGCCTGGTCATGTCGACGCTGGACGTCGTCGCCTACGCCGGTGAGCAGTACGGCGGACAGAAGCCCGCCAACTTCCTCGACATCGGTGGTGGCGCGTCGGCCGAGGTCATGGCCAACGGCATGGAGGTCGTGCTCGGCGACCCCTCCGTCAAGAGCGTCTTCATCAACGTCTTCGGCGGCATCACCTCCGGTGACGCCGTCGCGAACGGCATCGTCCAGGCCGTCAAGCTGCTGGGCGACCGTGGTGAGACCGTCGACCGGCCGATCGTGGTGCGGCTCGACGGCAACAACGCCGAAGAGGGCCGCCGCATCCTCAATGAGGCCGCGATCCCGGTCATCGAGCAGGTAGAGACGATGGACGAAGCGGCGCGTCGCGCCGCCGAGCTGGCTTCGCAGGGAGTTTGAGATGGCGATCTGGCTGACAGAGAACAGCAAGGTCATCGTCCAGGGGATGACCGGTTCCGAGGGCTCCAAGCACACCGCGCGGATGCTGCGCGCGGGCACCAACGTCGTCGGTGGCGTCAACGCCCGTAAGGCCGGGCAGACCGTCACCCACGAGGGCAAGGAGCTCCCGGTCTTCGGCACCGTCGCCGAGGCGATGGCCCAGACCGGCGCCGACGTCTCCGTGGTCTTCGTGCCGCCGAAGTTCAGCAAGGACGCGATGATCGAGGCGATCGACGCCGAGATCCCGCTGTGCATCGTGATCACCGAGGGCATCCCGGTGCACGACAGCACCTATGCCTGGGGCCACGCGGTGGCCAAGGGCGGCAAGACCCGGATCATCGGCCCCAACTGCCCCGGTGTCGCGTCGCCCGGCGCGTCCAACGCCGGCATCATCCCGGCCGACATCACGACGCCCGGCCGCATCGGCCTGGTGTCGAAGTCCGGCACGCTGACCTACCAGATGATGTACGAGCTGCGGGACATCGGCTTCTCGACCTGCGTCGGCATCGGTGGCGACCCGGTCATCGGCACCACCCACATCGACGCCCTCGAGGCGTTCGAGGCCGACCCGGGCACCGACGCGATCGTGATGATCGGTGAGATCGGCGGCGACGCCGAGGAGCGTGCCGCGGCCTACATCGAGCAGCACGTCAGCAAGCCGGTCGTCGGCTACGTCGCCGGGTTCACCGCGCCCGAGGGCAAGACGATGGGCCACGCCGGCGCGATCGTCTCCGGTTCGTCCGGTACCGCCCAGGCCAAGAAGGAAGCCCTGGAGAAGGTCGGCGTCCGCGTCGGCAAGACTCCGAGCGAGACCGCACGCCTGATGCGCGAGATCATGTCGCGCTGACCGTACGACGCTGACGCCCCGGCACCGCACCATCGGTCGCCGGGGCGTCCTCGTTCGCGCGCCGAACCCGCGACACGCCGGAAGGGCGCCGGTGTCGTACGCCTCGGTGCTGCCAGCATGGCCTCCGTATGCCCGCCAGCAGCGAGGAACGGTGAGTGACCGATGGGCCGGGAGCGACCCCGACGGAGCGAGCGGAGCGGGCCGCACAGCGGTGCCCGACGGCTCCCTTCTGACCCGGCCGACGCGGCCGACCGTGTTCGGCCGACGCGACCGCCCGCCGCGAGGCCGGCGGGTGCCAAGCGGCCACGACCGCCCGCGTCGCACGCCACCGAGGATCTCGACGAGGTGACCGAGCCCCATCACGCCTCCGAGCCGCAGACCCGGCCGCTCGCCGTCACGGGGTTCGTCGCGGCCGCGTGGTGCGCCGGATTGGGCCTCACGACGCTCACGACGGTCACGCTCATCGGCTGGATCGCCGCGCCGCGCACGGCGCTCGGTACCGGCCTGCCGGGGGTGTTCCGTACCGCGGTCAGCTTCTGGCTCGTCGCCCACCACGCGGGCTTCTCCGTGCCGCATGGCCGGGTCGGGCTGCTGCCCCTCGGCCTGATCGTGCTGCCGGGCGCGCTGCTGTTCCGCGGCGGCGGGTGGATCGCGCGTACGGGGCGGCTGAAGGGCCGCTACCGGGTCGGCGTGGTGCACGCCTCGCTGTCGCTCGCCCTCCCGTACGCCGTGCTCGCGTGCCTGCTCTCGCTTCTGGTCCGGTCGACCGTCGTCGCACCGTCGGCCTGGCAGGCGCTGCTGGTGTGCTTCCTGCTGGCGATGGTCGCGGGTGGCCTCGGCGCCGCGCGCGCCCTGGTCGCCACCACGAACGAGGGCTCGCCGTGGAAGGCCATGCTGGGCCTGCTCCCGCTCCGGACCCGTTCGCTCGCCGTGGGCGTCACCGGCGCGACCGGCGTGCTGCTCGGCTTCGGACTGTTGATCTTCCTGGCGTCGATGGCGTTCCACCCGACGGAGGTCGCGAACCTCTACGAGGTGCTCAAGCCCGGCATCATCGGCGGCATCCTGCTGTCGCTGGTCGCGGTGGCGTACCTGCCGAACGCCGTGCTGTGGGCCGTGTCGTACGCGGTCGGGCCCGGGTTCGCGGTCGGGGCGGGCACGAGCGTGTCACCGACCGGGGTGTTCATCGGGATGATCCCGTCGTTCCCGCCGTTCGCCGCGCTGCCCGCGCCGGGCCCGGCGCCGCTGGTCTCCCTGCTGGCGCTCGCCGCGCCGTTCGCGGCCGGCATCGTCGGCGGGATCATGACCGTACGGGCGCTGCCGAGCGCGGTGAGCGAGGCCGCGCCGCTGTGGGGCTTCGTGTGCGGCGTGCTGACCGGCGGCGTGATCGCGATTCTGGCCGCACTGTCGGGCGGGCCCCTGGGCGGCCAGCGCATGGCCGTGATGGGTCCGTCGGCGTGGCAGACCGGCCTGATGGCCGCGCTGGAGGTGGGCGTCTCGGCGGCCATCGCCGCCTGGGCCGCCAACTGGCAGCTACTGCGCCGGGCACCGGTGGCCGCCGAGGCGCCGACCCGCGACGAGAAGGCGCCCGGCAAGCCCGTGCCCCGGATCCCCGACCAGCTGGAGTTCGTGGACCCGGAGCCGGTGCTCGCGTCGGTGGAGCAGCCGCTTCCGGACGGGGTCATCCCCATCAACGACGGCGGACTTCCGGGCGTGCCGCCGCCGCGCACCGAGCCGGGCTCGGTCTCACCGCTGCGGCGGAAGCGCGACAGACCCTAGAACCAGGTGCGGTGACGCTCGAGCGAGCCCTGCGGGATGTGCAGGCGGCGCTCCATGCGGGGGAAGTACTGGTCCTGGCAGGACTGCCGGTCGTCGATGGTGATCGCCGACTCGCGGCACTGCGTGTAGTGGTTCAGGTCGTTCCACACGACGGCCGCGAGCGCGATCGACACGCACGACAGCGCCACGCCGATCGCACCGAGGACGGCGCCGGGCACCGCGCCGGGTGCCGGCGCCAGGACCCGCCGCGCGCGGCGCCGCGCGCGCACCCCGCTGACGATGGCGGCGACGCACAGCACGACCCCGACCGGCAGGAACAGAAACGTGAAGACCAGCCCGGCCATCCCGAGGAACAGCGCGCGCATGCCGCCGCGCTCGGCGGCGGTCGGGGGCAACGGCGGGGGCGGGGGAGGCGCGGGAACCTGCGTCTGCGGCCCGCTTTCGCCCGGGCCTGGGGCGTCGCTCACAGATCCTCCTGGTGTTGGCTGAACCGGGCGGGCCGACGGCCGATAGGCTGGGACGGCCCGCCACCAGTCGTTATCTCCTGGGAGTCACGGTGTCCGCCCGGCTCGTCGTCCTCGTCTCCGGTGCGGGGACCAACCTACAGGCGCTTCTCGACGCGTGTGCCGACCCGGCCTACGGAGCCCACGTGGCCGCCGTGGGCGCGGATCGCGACGGGATCGAGGGGCTGGCCCGCGCCACCCGCGCCGCAGTGCCGACCTTCATCACCCGCGTCAAGGACCATGACAGCCGCGACGCCTGGGACGCAGCGCTCACCGAGGCGGTCGCCGAACATGCGCCCGACCTGGTGGTCTCCGCCGGATTCATGAAGATCCTCGGCAAGCGCTTCCTCGACCGGTACGGCGGCCGAGTGATCAACACACACCCCGCGCTGCTGCCCTCGTTCCCCGGTACGCACGCCGCGCGCGACGCCCTCGAGCACGGCGCCAAGGTGACCGGGTGCACGGCGCATTTCGTCGACGCGGGGGTGGACACCGGCCCGATCATCGCGCAGGAGGCCGTGCCCGTCCTCGACGACGACGACGAAGACTCGCTGCACGAGCGCATCAAGGCCGCCGAGCGGCCGCTGCTCGTGCGGACCGTGGGCCGCCTGGTCCGCGAGGGATGGACCATCGACAGCAGGAAAGTGAGGATCGGGTGACCCGCATCGCGATCAAGCGTGCGCTCATCAGTGTCTACGACAAGGCGGGTCTGGAAGGGCTCGCCAAGGGACTGCACGCGGCCGGCGTGGAGATCGTCTCCACCGGCTCGACGGCGGCCCGCATCGCCGACGCCGGCGTCCCCGTCATGAAGGTGGAGAAGCTCACCGGCTTCCCCGAATGCCTGGACGGCCGGGTCAAGACCCTGCACCCCAAGGTGCACGCCGGCCTGCTCGCCGACCGACGCAACCCCGACCACGTGCAGCAGCTCGAGGACCTGCACGTCGAGCCGTTCGACCTACTGATCTCGAACCTCTACCCGTTCGAGCGGACCGTGGCCTCCGGCGCCGGTCCCGACGAGATCGTCGAGCAGATCGACATCGGCGGGCCCGCGATGGTGCGCGGCGCCGCGAAGAACCACCAGAGCGTCGCGGTCGTCGTCGACCCGCGCGGCTATGACGCGGTGCTCGAGGCCGTACGCCGGGGCGGGTTCGACCTGGAGGAGCGCAAGCGGCTGGCGGCGGCGGCGTACGGGCACACCGCCGCGTACGACGTCGCGGTGGCCGGCTGGTTCGCCAACGCCTACGCGCCCGACGAGGTCGGGACCGAGAGCGGCTGGCCGAAGGACCTCGGCGCCGTGTGGGAGCGCAAGGCCGTGCTGCGATACGGGGAGAACCCCCACCAGCGCGCCGCGCTCTACACCTCCGGCGGCGACGGCCTCGCCAGGGCCGAGCAGCTGCACGGCAAGGAGATGTCCTACAACAACTACGTCGACGCCGACGCGGCGCACCGCTCCGCGTACGACTTCGACGAGCCGTGCGTGGCGATCATCAAGCACGCCAACCCGTGCGGGATCGCGATCGGCGCCGACCTGGCCGAGGCGCACCGCAAGGCGCACGCCTGCGACCCGCTGTCGGCGTTCGGCGGCGTGATCGCGACCAACCGGCCGGTGACGGCCGAGATGGCGCGCCAGGTCGCCGACGTCTTCACCGAGGTCGTCGTGGCCCCGGGCTTCGAGGACGAGGCCCTGAGCCTGCTGACCGTGAAGAAGAACATCCGGCTCCTGGTCTGCCCCGAGGGCCCGGCCGGCACCACGGAGTACCGGCGTATCGACGGCGGCCTGCTGACCCAGACCGTCGACCGGATCGACGCTCCCGGCGACGACCCGGCCGCCTGGGAGCTGAAGACCGGCACGGCCGCCGACGAGGAGACGCTGCGCGACCTCGCCTTCGCCTGGCGCGCCTGCCGTTCCGTGAAGTCCAACGCGATCCTGCTGGCCTCCGGCGGCGCCACCGTCGGCGTCGGCATGGGACAGGTCAACCGGGTCGACTCGGCCCGCCTGGCGGTCTCACGCGCGGGCGAGCGCGCGAGCGGCGCGGTGGGCGCCTCGGACGCCTTCTTCCCGTTCCCCGACGGGCTCCAGGTCCTCGCCGACGCCGGCGTACGCGCGATCGTCGAGCCCGGCGGCTCGGTGCGCGACGACGAGGTCATCGAGGCGGCGGAGAAGGCCGGAGTCACGCTCTACTTCACCGGCGTCCGTCACTTCTTCCACTGACCGGCACTTGACTCACGCGGGCGGCCTGCCGGGTTTCGGCGGCCGCCCGCTTGTGGGCGTGCTCGGAGGGCGGCTGAGAGAATGAGCCGGGAGTGCAGCAACCGAGACAACGGCCGGGCGGCTCGTCAGTGGCCGCCGGCGAAGGAGTACGCGTGACGGCACAGATTCTCGATGGCAAGGCGACCGCAGCGGCGATCCGCACCGAGCTGAAGGTGCGCGTCGACGCACTGCGCGCGCGGGGCATCACGCCGGGGCTGGGCACCGTGCTCGTCGGCGACGACCCGGGAAGCCACGCGTACGTCGCCGGCAAGCACCGCGACTGCGCCGAGGTCGGGATCTCGAGCATCCGGCGCGACCTGCCCGCCACCGCCACGCAGGACGAGGTCGAGGCGGTCGTCGACGAGCTCAACGCCGACCCGACCTGCACCGGCTACATCGTCCAGCTCCCGCTGCCCAAGGGCCTCGACGAGCAGCGCGTCCTCGAACGGATCGACCCGCTCAAGGACGCCGACGGCCTGCACCCGGTCAACCTCGGCCGCCTCGTCCTCATGCAGCCGGGCGCACTCCCGTGCACGCCACGCGGCATCGTCGACCTGCTGCGGAGGTTCGACGTCCCGCTGCGCGGCGCCGACGTCACCGTGATCGGCCGCGGCATCACGGTCGGCCGCTCACTCGGCCTCCTGCTCACCCGCCGGTCGGAGAACGCCACCGTGACCACCTGCCACACCGGCACCAAGGACCTCGCCGCACACACGCGCGGCGCCGACATCATCGTGGTCGCGGCCGGAGTACCCGGGCTGCTGACGGCCGACATGGTCAAGCCGGGCGCGGCCGTCCTCGACGTCGGCATCACCCGCACCGACGCCGGCCTTGCCGGAGACGTCGACCCAGGCGTCCACGAGGTCGCAGGCTGGATCGCCCCGATGCCGGGAGGCGTAGGCCCCATGACCCGCGCGATGCTGCTGGCCAACGTCGTCGAATCCGCCGAACGCCTCTCCTGACCCGCAGCCCCCGCCCGGAGGCAGTCCTGGCCGGGAGGCAGTCCCCGCCCGCCCGGGGGGCATCAGCCCACTTCCATTGTCCAGCGGGGCGCCGCCCCGCGGGGCGGCGAAGTCGGTCTGTGGATAACTTCGTACCTCGGCTCTGACCCGCGCGGCGGTCCTGGGCATGCTGATGCTCAGGACCGCGGCACAGGGTCAGCTTGCGCGGCGGCCGGGGGTGCTCGGTTGGCGGGGTGGGGCTGGTTGGCGGCCGGTGCCTGGGCCGGGGGCGCCGGGAGCCGTTCCCGGGGCGCCTGGGGCTCCTGGTCGTCGCGCGCCCTCTGGGGTGCGGCCGCCCTGGGGTGGGACGTGGACCGGTGGCAGCGGGCGTACGAGGCCTAGTGCGATGACCTCGTTGGCCAGCCGGGTGCGTCGGTTGGCGCCCTCCGGGATGCGGAACTTCTGGTAGAGCCGCAGCAGGTGTTGCTTGACCGCGGCCTCCGTCACGACGAGGTCCGTCGCGATCTCACGCGCGGTGGCCGGGGCCACGAACGCCTCGTCCGACAGGGCTGGACGACACAGCGACGTGAGAACGTCGATCTCACGCCGTGTCAGCTCCGGTGCGACGGCACGCCGCAGCTCGACGTCGGGATCGACGTCCTCGCGCGGGATGCCACCCATGCGACAGCGGGCGGCGCCGAAGCTCACCACGTCGCCGTCTTCCAGGACGCGGCGGGCGATGGGACGCCCGTTGACCCGCGTTCCGTTGCGCGACAGACCGAGATCTACGACGTAGACGTACGGGCCACGTCTGACCAGCTCGGCGTGCAGCCGGGAGACGCTGGGCTCATCGAGTCTGATATCGACTCCCCGCCCGCGTCCGATCGTCGTCACCTCGGGCCGCAATGGTAGAACTGTGCCGCTTTCCTCGATCCGAATGAACGGGCCCTCCACCGCGGTCCTCCAAGCTAGTTAGCGACCCCTGTCTGGCGGGTTACCCGGAGCGGCCATGGTCACACCCTCCTACCCGTCGGTAGGGCCTAGTACACCGGGATTTCTGTGACATGACGAGCATTTTGGACGGCCCACATCTGTGGCTGATGGTGCATTTGTGAATGCATGGGGGAGAAGTCGCCGATGGGGCTATCTGGGACTCAATGGAGGCTAACGCGTCGCGTGCAACCACACGTGCGGCGAGAGTGGGTCGAGAGCCGGGCGAGAAGTACGCCGCCGAGTGCCTCGGCGGAACGAACCGAACGAGCGGAGCGGGGCTCCGGATCCAAGGGCTCCAGATCCGAGGTTCCGCTTCTGATGTGAGCCAGCGGCCGAGCGCTGACAAGATAGAGGGCATGTCACAGGAGTACGGCTCCTCGGAGTCCCAAGGGGCGCCGTCGACGGAGGCCCACCCGGTCGTGCCGGGGCCTCGGACGCCCCCTCCCCCCAGCGAGGAGCGACCCCCAAGCAGTCGCGGCCGGTGGCGCCGCGCTGGCTGGGTCAGCTCCCGTACGCCTTCGTACTGTGCGGGGTCGGGGCCGGTCTCGCGGTGGTGGCGACCAACCATTTCCGGCGCGGGAGCATGCTGATCGCCGCGGCGGTGTTCATCGGTGCGCTGGCTCGTCTTGTGTTGCCTGAAAGCCAGGTCGGCATGCTGGCCGTACGGCGGCGGTGGCTGGATGTGCTGCTCATGGCGTTGGCCGCGGTTGGGATCACCCTTGTCGCGTTTGTCGCGAAGGGGACCACGGGCTGAGCGCTGTCCGTCCTCCGATAGCCTCGGCGTTGAGCCTAACGAAGGACTGCTGACCAGTGTGGAGCCGGCGAGCCGACCGGGCCGTCGCTACCACGAGGCAGGAAGGGACAGCTACAGCATGCCCAAGATCAAGGTAGCGGGCCCCGTCGTCGAACTCGACGGCGACGAGATGACTCGGATCATCTGGAAGTTCATCAAGGATCAGCTGATCCTGCCGTACCTGGACGTCGACCTGAAGTACTACGACCTGGGGATGGAATACCGGGACCAGACCGACGACCAGGTCACCATCGACGCCGCCAACGCCATCAAGGAGCACGGCGTCGGCGTCAAGTGCGCGACGATCACCCCCGATGAGGACCGGGTCGAGGAGTTCGGCCTGAAGAAGATGTGGCGGTCGCCGAACGGCACCATCCGCAACATCCTCGGCGGCGTCGTGTTCCGTGAGCCGATCGTCGTCTCCAACATCCCCCGCCTGGTGCCGGGCTGGACGCAGCCGATCATCATCGGCCGTCACGCCCACGGCGACCAGTACCGCGCCACCGACTTCGTCGTTCCCGGCCCCGGGAAGCTGACGGTCACCTTCGAGCCGGCCGACGGCTCGGAGCCGATGGAGTTCCAGGTCGCGGAGTTCCCCGGCGGCGGTGTCGCGATGGGGATGTACAACTACGACGAGTCGATCCGCGACTTCGCGCGCGCGACGATGCGTTACGCGCTCGACCGGCGATTCCCCCTCTACCTGTCGACCAAGAACACGATCCTGAAGGCCTACGACGGCCGTTTCAAGGACCTGTTCGCCGAGGTCTTCGAGTCGGAGTTCAAGGCCGACTTCGAGGCCGCCGGGATCACCTACGAGCACCGGCTCATCGACGACATGGTGGCGCAGGCTCTCAAGTGGGAGGGCGGCTTCGTCTGGGCGGCCAAGAACTACGACGGTGACGTGCAGTCCGACGTCGTCGCGCAGGGCTTCGGCTCGCTCGGCCTCATGACCTCGGTCCTGATGACCCCGGACGGCCGTACGGTCGAGGCGGAGGCCGCGCACGGCACCGTCACGCGCCACTACCGCCAGCACCAGCAGGGCAAGCCGACGTCGACGAACCCGATCGCGTCGATCTTCGCCTGGAGCCGTGGCCTGGCTCACCGCGGCAAGCTCGACAACGCCCCCGCGGTGACCGGCTTCGCCAACACGCTGGAGCGGGTCTGCATCGAGACCGTCGAGAGCGGTCAGATGACCAAGGACCTGGCACTGCTCGTCGGCCCGGACCAGGGCTGGCTGACCACGCAGGAGTTCCTCGCCGCACTGGACGAGAACCTCCAGAAGGCACTGGCCTGACCAGAGCCTTCGCTGAACGGGGACGCGACGGGTTCGCCCGGCGTCCCCGTTCGCGTACCCGGCGGGTGGCGCGGTGCGGGTGTTCGGTAGCCTGACGGGTGGAATATCTCGACGGCGAGAGACCTCCTCGGAGTTCCGCTCGGCGCTCGACGAGGACCTCGTACCAGCAGGAGACCCACGATGACCCGCACACCCGTCAATGTGACCGTGACCGGCGCCGCCGGCCAGATCGGCTACGCGCTGCTCTTCCGCATCGCCTCCGGGCAGCTTCTCGGCCCCGACGTGCCCGTGCGCCTGCGCCTGCTGGAGATCCCCCCGGCCGTCAAGGCCGCGGAGGGCACCGCCATGGAGCTGGACGACTGCGCGTTCCCGCTGCTCGACGGCGTCGACGTGACCGATGACGCCAAGCGCGCGTTCGACGGCACCAATGTCGCGCTGCTCGTCGGCGCCCGCCCGCGTACGAAGGGCATGGAGCGCGGCGATCTTCTCGAGGCCAACGGCGGGATCTTCAAGCCGCAGGGTGAGGCGATCAACGCCGGCGCCGCGAGCGACGTACGCGTGCTGGTGGTCGGCAACCCGGCCAACACCAACGCGCTCATCGCGCGGTCGCACGCCCCCGATGTCCCGGCGGAGCGCTTCACCGCGATGACCCGCCTCGACCACAACCGCGCCATCGCGCAGCTGTCGAAGCGGCTCGACGCCGCGGTCGCCGACATCAAGAAGCTCACGATCTGGGGCAACCACTCCGCGACGCAGTACCCGGACATCTTCCACGCCGAGGTCGGCGGCCGTAACGCCGCCCAGGCCGTGAACGACGCGGACTGGCTGCGGGACACCTTCATCCCGACCGTGGCCAAGCGCGGCGCGGCCATCATCGAGGCGCGCGGCGCGTCCTCCGCGGCGTCGGCGGCGAGCGCGGCCATCGACCACGTGCACACCTGGGTGAACGGCACCCCGGAGGGCGACTGGACCTCGATGGCCGTCGTCTCCGACGGCTCCTACGGCGTGCCGGAGGGCCTCGTGTCCTCGTTCCCGGTCGTCTGCAAGGACGGCGCCTGGGAGATCGTGCAGGGCCTGGAGATCAACGGGTTCTCGCGCGAGCGCATCGACGCCTCGGTGCGCGAGCTGACCGAGGAACGCGACGCGGTGCGCGGGCTCGGCCTGATCTGAACCTGAGCTCCCGAACGCGCCGTCCCCGGAAGGGTGCGGCGCGTTCGTCTATTCCACTTCCTCCACGACCACGACGACCGTGCTGCGCCGGGCGCGGAACCGCAGGTAGAACGCGGTCACGATCGGCCCGAGCAATGCCAGGACGATCAGCGGCACGCCGATCCAGGACGGGATGGACGTGCCGGTGCACGAGCCGCTCTGGTGGTGTCCTGGCGTGTCGTCGACGTAGACGCACTCGCGCGTGGGCGCGAACACCACGATTCCGACGAGGACCGCCAGCCCGCCGGGCCAGACGAGCAGGCCGATGAGCTTGTCGCGCAGGGTCCAGGTGCGAGAGGCGAGCAGCATCACCGCACCGAGCAGCCAGCCGACCACCGGGAGGATCACGCCTCCCACCAGGAGCAGGAATACCGTTATCGCGTCATAACGCCGCATGCCCCAAGCATGGCGGGCCGGACGCGCGCGTGACAGCCTTTCGCCGATCTTAAGATCGCGGTCAGGACACGCGTCGTGCCCCGGCCGAGGGTGCGGCGTCGAGGAAGCGCGGTTCGGCCCAGCCGCGCGCGGTGTACGCCGCCGTCACGGCGTCACGTACCTTCGCCGCGCGGTCCTCGGCGACCAGCGCGATCACCGATCCGCCGAAACCGCCGCCGACCATGCGGGCGCCGCGCGCCCCGGCGCGTACGGCCTCCTGGACCGCGACGTCGGCCTCGGGCCAGGACACCTCGAACTGGTCGCGCAGGGACAGGTGTGAGGCGGTGAGCATCGCGCCGACCTCGGCCACGGCACCGGCGCGCAGCAGGCCGACGGTGGCCTCGACGCGGTGGTTCTCGGTGACGACGTGCTGGGTGCGGCGGCGCAGGATCGGGTCCGGCAGCCTCTTCAGCGCGCCGGCCAGGTCGCCGACGTCGCGCAGCGCGGGCACGCCGAGCAGCTCGGCGGCCTTCTCGCAGGATGTACGGCGGCTCGCGTACCCGCCGTCGAGCAGCTCGTGCTCGGCGCGGGTGTCGATGACCAGCACGGTGAAGCCGGTCAGGTCGAGCGGGACCTGCGCGGACAGGCCGCTGCGGCAGTCGAGGAGCAGCGCGTGGCCCTCGGCGCACAGCAACGAGGCCGACTGGTCGAGGATGCCGCACGGCATGCCGACGAAGTCGTTCTCCGCGCGCTGGGCGAGGCGTGCGAGGTCGGGTGGCGGGATCGACAGGTCGTACAGGTCGCGCAGGGCCACCGCGACCGCGCACTCCAGGGCCGCCGACGAGGACAGGCCCGCGCCCTGCGGCAGGTCGGCGTCGATGAGCAGCGACGCGCCGCCGAGGTTATGCCCGGCGTCGCGTAGCGCCCAGACGACCCCGGCGGCGTACGCGGCCCAGCCGGTCACCGAGCCCGGTATCGGGTCCGTGACCTGTACGGCGTCGGGTGACTGGCGGGAGGCCAGCTCCAGGACGCCGTCGTCGCGCCGGGCGGCGGCGACCGTGATCCCCTGCGCGAGCGCGAACGGCAGCACGAGGCCGTCGTTGTAGTCGGTGTGCTCGCCGATCAGGTTGACCCGGCCCGGCGCGTGCCAGACGCCCTCCGGGTCGCGCCCGTAGATCTGTCGGAAGTTCATCGCACCGAGCCTCTGATGGGAGTGGGTGATCATAGCGGGAGGCCGCCGGGGAACAGGGGGGCCGTGGCGCGTTCGAGCGCGATGCGTACGGCGCCGGTGGCGACCGCCTCATCGCCGAGCGTGGACGCGGTGATCTCGGGGGCGTACGGGCACAGCGTGGTCAGGTGTTCCCGCAGCCGCCCGATGATGAGGTCGCCGGCGCGGGAGAGGCCACCGGCGAGGACCAGCAGCGCGGGGTCGATCGCCAGCAGCAGGGCGGCGGCACCGGTCGCGAGGTCGTCGGTGAAGCCCTCGACGGCGGCGGTCGCGCGTGCGTCGCCGGAACGGGCCGCGGCGAAGACGCCGGCCAGGTCGCCGCCTCCGGGATGGGCGGCGAGGAGCCGCGCGGGCGCGTCGTCCCAGCGGAGCACGTGGAGCAGGCCGAGCTCGCTCGCACCGCCGTGGTGACCGCGGTGGAGCCGTCCGCCGATGAGGATGCCGGCCGCGATGCGGTGGCCGGCGAGCAGGCACACCGCGTCCTGGACGTGCCGGGCCGCGCCGCGCCAGTGCTCGGCGATGGTGGCGGCGTTGGCGTCGTTCTCGACCGTCACGGGCACCGGCAGGAATGCCGCGAGGGCGCGTGACAGGTCCAGGCCGGTCCAGTCCGGCAGCACGGTGCACAGCGTGACGGTCCCGTCCCGCACGATGCCGGGTGTGCCGGCGCCGACGGCGCGCAGCCGTCCGGCGGGCGCGCCGCTCTCCTCGAGGCACCGCTCGAGGGCCGAGCGGGTCACGGCGAGACGCCCGTGGCCGTCCAGGGCGGGGTCGACCGTGGTGCGTACGACGTGGCGGACCTCGCCCTCGAGGTTCGCCAGCATGACGAGGACCGTGTGCACGCCGAGGTCGATGCCGGCCACGAACCCCTCGTCGGCGTTGAACCGGAACCGCCGCGCGGGTCGCCCGGCACCGCCGGGTTCGGGCGGTAGCTCGCGCACGATCCGCAGGCGTACGAAGTCCTCGATGACGTCCTCGACCGTGGGCCGCGAGAGGCCGGTGACCGCGCTGACCTCGCTGAGAGTCCGCGGGCCGCATGCGTAGAGGGCGGCCAGTACGTCGCCAGAGTTCAGCCGTCGCAGCCGCGACGGGTCCCCGCCCTGCCTCAATCGTCACCCCCTTGACAACCGGCCAGCGAACCATGGATCGTCCATATATTAAACAAACGTTCTTTAATATCCGGGCGGGATGAATGCCGGTCACATTGGCGCTGGTGGGAGCGGGTATGCGCGGTTCGGACTACGCGCGCCACGCGGTGCGCGAGGGCCGGGCCCGCCTGGTGGCCGTCGCCGAGCCACGTGCCGATCGCCGCGCCGAGGTCGCCGCCGAGCACGGCCTCGCGCCGGACCGGATCTTCACCGACTGGCGCGAGCTCGCCGCGCTGCCGAAGCTCGCCGACGCCGTGGTCGTGGCGACCCAGGACGCCCAGCACGCCGAGCCCGCGCAGGCCTTCGCCGGGATGGGTTACCACCTGCTGCTCGAGAAGCCGATGGCGCCGACCGAGGAGGAGTCCGCGGCGATCGCCGCGGCCGCCGACCGCGCCGGGGTCATGCTCGCCGTCTGCCACGTGATGCGCTACTCCGCCTACACGCGCGTCCTCAAGGGTCTGCTCGACGCGGGGCGCGTCGGCGAGATCGTCAGCGTCCAGCATCTCGAGCCGATCGGCTGGTGGCACTTCGCCCACTCGTACGTGCGCGGCAACTGGCGGCGCGCCGATCAGTCCTCCCCGATGCTGCTCGCCAAGTGCTGCCACGACATCGACTGGCTCGCGTACGTGATCGGGCGGCCCGCCGCGCGGGTCTCCTCCTTTGGCGGCCTCACGCACTTCCGCCCGGAGAACCGCCCGGCCGGCGCCGCCGACCGCTGCCTCGACTGCGCGGTCGAGCCGGACTGCCCGTACTCGGCTCCACGGACCTACCTGCCCCTCGTGGGTGACCTCGGACGCCGCCACTGGCCGCTGAGCGCCCTCGCGCACGACCCGACGCGGGAGAACGTCCTCACGGCCCTGCGCGACGGGCCGTACGGCCGGTGCGTCTACGCCTGCGACAACGACGTCGCCGACCAGCAGGTCGTGACCGTCGAGTACGAGGGCGGCGTGACCGCGTCGTTCACCGCGACGGCCTTCACGCCGATGGGCTTCCGCCAGACCCGCGTCTTCGGCACCCACGGCTCCATCGAGGGCGACGGCATACGGCTGGCGGTCACGGACTTCACCGACGGGACCCGTGAGGTCATCGACACCGACGACGGCACGGTCGACCGGCTCGCGGGCGACCACGGAGGCGCCGACGAGGCACTCGTGGACGCGTTCGTCGCCGCCCTGGACCGGGGCGATCCGTCTCTCCTGCTCTCCGACGCCCACACCTCCCTCGCGAGCCACCGGCTCGTCTGGGCCGCCGAGCGAGCGCGGCGCACCGGGACGGTCGTCACCGTTCACCTTCCGGCCCGACCCACGGAGTGACCATGAACCACCCCCGTCCGCCGCGCTGGGGCATGCTCGCCGCGACCTTGATCATCGGAGTGTCCACCGGCTGCTCGAGCGGCCCGTCCAAGGACGCCGCGGCGCGCGGGCCGATCACGTGGGCGACGCCCAAGGACCCCACCGGCACGCTGAACAAGATCGTCGACGGCTGGAACACCGCGCACCCGGACACCAAGGTCAACGTGGTCGACCTGCCGGAGGCCGCCGACGTCCAGCGCCAGCAGCTCGTCCAGAACGCCCGGATCAAGTCCACCGCGTTCGACGTGGTGACGCTCGACGCCGTATGGACCGCCGAGTTCGCCGCGAACCGCTGGGTGGACGAGATCAAGGGCCTGAGCACCGGAGGGTTCGTCGAACCCGCGTTGAAGACCGGCCAGTACCGGGGGAAGCTGTACGCCGCGCCGTGGCTCACCGGCGCCGGGCTGCTCTACTACCGCACGGACCTGCTGAAGAAGGCGGGCGTCACGGAGCCCCCGACGACCTGGGCCGAGCTGACCGCCGACTGCGCCAAGGTCAAGAAGTTCGCCGACATCGGGTGCTACGCCGGGCAGTTCGACAAGTACGAGGGCCTCACGGTCAACTTCACCGAGGCGGTGGACAGCGCCGGCGGCCAGGTCCTCGACGCCTCGGGCCGGCCGAACGTCAACACCCCGCAGGCCCTCGCCGGCCTGGAGTTCCTCACCGGAGGCTTCGCCGACAAGACCATCCCGAAGGCGGCCATCACCTACGAGGAGGAGAACGGCCGGCGCGACTTCGAGGCCGGCCGGCTGCTCTTCCACCGCAACTGGGGTTACGTCTACTCCCTCGCCGGCAAGCGCGACGGATCCAGCAAGGTCGCCGGCCGGTTCGACGTCGCTCGGCTGCCGGGCCTGAACGGCCCCGGCACGTCGACGCTGGGCGGCAACAACGTCGCCCTCTCGGCCTTCTCCCGGCACAAGAGGACGGCCCGCGACTTCCTCGCCTACGTGACGGGCGCCGGCGCGGAGAAGACGTACGCCCTGGGCAGCGCGTACCCGATGTCACGCACCTGGCTCTACTCCGACGCCGACCTCGTACGCGCCCAGCCGTACCTGCCCACCATGCTCGAGGCGATCAAGAGCGCCCGGCCGCGCCCGGAGGCGGTCCGCTACGGCGACGTCACCGCGGCCGTCCAGGAGGCAGCGTACGCCGCCCTGAACGGCGATATGAGCGCCCGCCAGGCGCTGGCCGGCCTCCAGGCCAAGCTCGGGCCACTGACCACTGGTTGATCAGCGCTGCGCGAAGGCCCAGGCGTCGGCGACCATCGCCCGCAGGTCGCGCTGCGGCTTCCAGCCGAGGCGCTCGCCGATCTTCGCCGAGGAGGCGATCAGCACGGCCGGGTCGCCGGGGCGCCGCGGGCTTTCGACGATGGGGACGTCGTGCCCGGTCACCTCGCGGCAGACCTCGATCACCTCGCGCACCGAGTAGCCCGACCCGCTGCCCAGGTTGAAGACGTCGTGGGTGCCGGGAGCGCAGGCGTACAGGGCCAGCAGGTGCGCCTCCGCGAGGTCGACGACGTGGATGTAGTCGCGGACGCAGGTGCCGTCGGGCGTCGGGTAGTCGGTACCGAAGACGTTGACCGCCTCGCGCTCGCCCAGGGGCACCTTGAGCACGTTGGGGATGATGTGGGTCTCGACCGTGTGCCGCTCGCCGTAGCGCCCGTAGGCGCCCGCGACGTTGAAGTAACGCAGGCTCACGGCGCCGAGGCCGTACATGCGTGCGTGCTCGGCCAGCGTGGTGTCGATGGCCAGCTTCGTCGCCCCGTACGGGTTGGTCGGGCGCGTCGGGTCGGTCTCGGCGATCGGGGTGCGCTCCGGCTCGCCGTACGTCGCGGCGGTGGAGGAGAAGACCATGCGCGGCACCTGGTGGACCCGTACGGCGTCCAGCAGGGCGAGCGACTCGCCGAGGTTCTTGTCCCAGTACAGCCCGGGATTCTTCACCGACTCGCCGACCAGCGACCGGGCCGCGAAGTGCAGGACCCCATCGAACCCTTCGCCGAGGACCTCATGGGCGGCCTCGCGCAGCGTCGCGCGTACGAGCCGGGCGCCGTCCGGCACCGCGTCGGCGTGGCCGGTCGAGCAGTCGTCGAGCACGACGACCTCGTGGCCGGCCTCCAGCAGACGCGCTGAGACGACACTTCCGATGTATCCGGCGCCCCCCGTGACGAGAAGCTGCATAGGACCTCCTGTATTCATGAACGGGTACGCTTACGGTTCTAGTCTTTCCGAACAAGCCACCAGGACATGGACGACTCACATAGTCATCGGCGTCTCCCATGACGGGGACGCTCGCGAGTGCCGCAATCGTGTTGGCGCTGATCATGATCGAGGGGCTGTTCGTCGCCTCCGAGATCGCCCTGGTGTCCCTACGGGACAGCCAGGTCCGACGGCTCAGCGACCACGGACAACGCGGCATTGCCGTCGCACGCCTGGTCAGCGACCCTAACCGCTTCCTGGCCGTCGTGCAGATCGGCGTCACCCTCACCGCCCTGCTGTCCTCGGCGTACGGCGCGATCACGCTGTCGGAGACGGCCAAGGAGGCGCTGATCGAGCACGTCGGGCTGTCCGAGGGCCTGGCCGGGTTCATCGGCGTCGTCGGCGTCACGCTGATCATCTCCTACGTCACGCTCGTGATCGGCGAGCTGGCGCCCAAGCGGCTCGCGCTCCAGCGGGCCGAGGGCGCCGCGCTGCTGGTCGGGCCGTTCCTCGACCGGATGGCGACGGTCTCCCGGCCGGTCATCTGGCTGCTGTCGAGGTCGACCAACGTCGTCGTACGGCTGCTCGGCGGCGACCCGGCCACCTCCCGTGAGGCGATCACCGCCGAGGAGGTGCGGGCGCTCGTCGCCGGCAACACCGAGATCGCCCCGGACGAGCGGAACCTGATCGAGGAGGTCTTCTCGGCCGGTGAGCGGCAGCTCCGCGAGGTTCTGGTGCCGCGTACCGAGGTGGAGTTCCTCGACGCGGGCATGCCGGTGTCCGAGGCCGCCAAGGCCGCGGCGGGCAGCCCGCATTCCCGCTACCCGGTCTACCGGGACTCCCACGACGAGGTCGTCGGGTTCGTGCACGTTCGCGACCTGCTCGATCCCCAGCTCTCAGGGCGGTCCACGCCGATCGGCGAGCTGGTGCGGCCGGTGCTCTACCTGCCCGCGAGCAAGCGGGTGCTGGCCGTCCTGTCGGAGATGCGGCGTGAGGGCCACCACCTGGCGATCGTGGTCGACGAGTACGGCGGCACGGCCGGCATCGTCACCCTCGAGGATCTTCTCGAGGAGCTGATCGGCGACATCCGCGACGAGTACGACGTGGAGGACGCCCAGTACCGCCGCCTGCACGGCGGCGCCCTGGAGATCGACGGCCTGGTCAACCTCGACGCGTTCGCCGACGAGACGGGCGTCGAACTGCCCGAGGGGCCGTACGAGACGGTGGCCGGCTACCTGATGGCCGTTCTCGGCCATCTCCCGCAGGTGGGGGAGAGCGTCGACGTGAGTGGGCATCGTCTCTCTGTCACCGAGGTGGACGGCAGGCGGGTCGCCCGCGTGCGCGTCACGCCACCGGTCCCTGAGCCGGAACACGACGACTCCTGAGAGAATCCACGTATGCCCACCGAGTCCAATCCGTCTGGAGGGGCCCCGCGTTCGCGGGTACTGTCCGGGATCCAGCCGACCGCCGACTCCTTCCACCTCGGCAACTACCTCGGCGCGCTGCGCCAGTGGGTCGTCATGCAGGACACCCACGACGCGTTCTACTGCGTCGTCGACCTGCACGCGATCACGGTCGAGCAGGACCCGGCGGTGCTGCGGAGGCGTACGCGGGTGGCCGCGGCCCAGCTCTTCGCGTTGGGGGTCGACCCCGAGCGCAGCACGCTCTTCGTGCAGAGCCACGTGCGCGAGCACACGGAGCTGACATGGGTGATGGGCTGCCTCACCGGGTTCGGTGAGGCGAGCCGGATGACGCAGTTCAAGGACAAGTCGGCCAAGCAGGGCGCCTCCGGGACCACGGTGGGGCTGTTCACCTACCCGGTCCTCCAGGCCGCCGACATCCTCCTCTACCAGGCCGACCAGGTGCCGGTCGGCGAGGACCAGCGGCAGCACCTCGAGCTGACCCGGACCCTCGCCCAGCGCTTCAACCACCGGTACGGCGAGACGTTCGTCATCCCGGAGGCCTACATCCCGAAGGCCACCGCGAAGATCACCGATCTTCAGGACCCCACGGCCAAGATGAGTAAGTCCTCGTCCTCGCCCCAGGGCATCCTCGACCTGCTCGAGGAGCCCGGCCCGCTCCGCAAGAAGATCATGCGCGCGGTCACCGACACGGGCAGCGAGATCGTCGCCGACGAGGAGAACAAGCCGGGCGTCACCAACCTGCTGCGGATCCACGCCGCGCTGACCGGCACCTCGATCGAGGACCTCGAGCGTCACTTCCAGGGGCAGGGCTACGGCACGCTGAAGAAGGAGCTCGCCGAGAGCGTGCTGGGCACCTTCACCCCGATCCGGGAACGCACCGAGAAGCTCCTCGCCGACGAGGCACAGCTCGACCGGCTGCTGGCCCGTGGCGCGGAGCGCGCGGGCGCGGTCGCCCGCGAGACCATGGAGCTCGTGCGCTCTCGGGTGGGGTTCCTGGACCGTGCCTGACCCAGCGGAGCACACGATCGGGGTGGCCATTCCCATCCCCGACCCGTACGGCCTCGAGCTGCAGCGGTGCCGCGAATCGTTCGGTGACCCGCTGGCCCGGTCGATCCCGACGCACCTCACGCTGGTACCGCCCATGCGCGTGCCCGCACCGGCCGTGGCGGACATCGAGCGGCATCTGCGGGAGATCGCCGAGAACGAACGCCCGTTCCCCATCCACCTGCGCGGGACCGGAACGTTCCGGCCCGTCTCGCCGGTGGTCTTCATCGCGCTGGCCATCGGCATCAGCGACTGCGAGGACCTCGAGCGGCGCGTACGCCAGGGGCCGCTCGAGCGCACGCTGAACTTCCCCTACCACCCGCACGTGACGGTCGCCCACCACCTGGCCGACGACCTGCTCGACCAGGCCTTCAAGGAGCTGTCGGAGTACGAGGCGGAGTTCCCCGTCTGGGGATTCTCGCTGTACGAGCACGGTCAGGACGGCGTGTGGCGGCCACAGCGCGACTTCGCCTTCGGCGCCGGGCTGCCACGGCCCGACCCCGCGTGAATCTTCTCCCCACCTGCGGGTAGTGCGTCCCCATGGCGCCGGTGATCAGCGGTTTGCAGCGGTGGATCACCTCCGTACGGGATTGCGGACTCGAGGTGCTGCGCGCCGGCCGCGCCCGGTGGCGGTGGTTCGACCACCTCGGCCGGGCGTACGTCCGCTACCGCGGCGAGCGCGGCGACCGGCTCGCCGCGGCGCTGAGCTTCTACGGCTTCCTGTCCTTCTTCCCGCTGGTGGCCCTGGCGTTCGCGGTGACCGGCTACGCCGTGGCCCTCAACGCGCAGGCGCGTGCGGCCGTCGGCAAGGTGATCAAGGAGATCCTGCCCGGCTTCGCCGACCGGCTGCCCGTCCACGAGATCGCCACGGCCAAGGCGGGCGCGGGCGCGTTCGCCCTCGTCGGCCTGGCGTGGTCCGGCCTGGCCTGGATCGGGGTCTGGCGCGAGTCGCTGCGCCTGATCTGGAAGAACGACGGCGACGACGGCAACCCGGTCGTGAACAAGCTGCGGGACCTGGCCGTACTGCTCCTGCTCGGCCTGGTCCTGCTCCTGTCGGTCACCCTCTCCAGCCTGGCCACCTCGGCCACCCAGGCGGTGCTCGGCGGCCTCGGCCTGGCGGGGGTGTTCGGCGCGGGCGCGCTCCTGCGGCTCGTCGCGGTGGCGACCGCCATCGGCGCCAACACTCTGATCTTCTTCGTGCTGTTCACGGGGCTCGCGGGGACCCGTGCGTCATCGCTGCAGCTCGCGCGCGGCTGCGTGTTCGGCGCGATCGGCTTCGAGGCGCTGAAGCTGGTCGGCACCTACCTCATCGGCCACACCATGCGGAACCCCGTGTACACGTCGTTCGCGGTGCTCGTCGGCCTGCTCGTGTGGATCAACCTGGTGTCGAGGTACATCCTCTTCACCGCCGCGTGGACGGCCACGCGGCGGGTGATCCTCGACGCCGACGACCAGGCCGCCGACGGCACCTGAAGCCCCTACGTGCTGGGCTCTTTCCCCTGATCCTCGTGCTCGTCCGGCGCGGTTCGTTCCGCCTTCGCGCGCGGCGAGTCTTCGTCCTTGTCTCCCTGCGAGACCGGGTTCGGCACGGTCGACCACGAGGCCGGCCGCCCGTTTCCGTCCGCGTCCGGCGGTGCGCCCGCGACCTTCACGTCCTCCGGCGGATCGCCGGTGTCCTCGTCGTCGTCGGGTGGCCCGTTTGAGTACGCGTCGCCGGACTCCGCGAGCGCGCCGTCACCGGAGCGCCGGCGGCGCAGGCCGAGCACGATGCCGCCCAGGATCGCGAGGGCGACGGCTGCGGGCAGGCCCATCTTCCACCAGGTCAGCCCGCCGGACGGGTCGTCGGTGTCCTTGGCGACCGGCTTGGCGAGCGGCTTCGGCGTGGGCTTGGCGGGCGGCGGGATCGGGTTGACCAGCGTGCCGACCGGCGTGGCCTTGGCGCGCTCGGCGAAGCCCCAGTCGAGCAGCGACCGCGCGTCGCCCCAGAAATCGGACTGGGCGTGCATCAGCGCGATGACGATGGTGTGGCCGTCGCGCGTGGCCGCGCCCACGAAGCTGCCGAGGGCGTGGCTGGTCCAGCCGTTCTTACCGCCGACCATGCCGCGGTAGTGGTTGCCGACGAGCAGGTGGTCGTGGGTGCCGATCTCGTAGCCGCCGGTCTTCTTGCCCTTCTTGCGCTGCTCCTTGTCCGGCGGCGCCGGCCACTGGTACAGCTCCGCACCGACGTACTTGCGGAAGTCGGGCAGGGTCAGACCCTGCTTCATGATCAGCGCCAGGTCGTACGCCGAGCTGTGCTGCTCCTTGAGCGTCAGCGGCGGGTCGTCGTCGAGGCCGTTCGGCGTGCGGGCGACCGTGTCGTTCGCCTGGATCCGGTGTGCCTCGGCGTTCATCGCCGCGAGCGTGACGGGCATCCCGCCACCCGCCTCGGCGAGCGCGATCGCGGCGTCGTTGCCGGACTGCATGAGCAGGCCATGGAACAGGTCATTGACCGTGTAGGTCCACTTGACGTCCATGCCGACGGCCGACCCCGAGGCGTTGACCGCGTTCAACGACGGTTTGATCTTCTTGGCCGGGTCGAGCTTCGGGATCAGGGTGATCGACGTGAGCGTCTTGAGCGTGCTGGCGGGGCGGTAGTGCCCGTGAGGGTCCTTGGCCGCCAGTACCGCGCCGGTCTCCAGATCGGCGATGACATAGGACGACGCCTGAATGTGCGGGGGCTCATCGACCCCGCTGGAGTGGTCCCATATATAGCCGCGACCGGCAAGTCGTGAACCCCCCACCGTTTCATCGGCATGTGCAGGTGTATCAACCAGGCACGCCGCGAAGACGGAGAAGGCGAGGATAGTCACTAATTTTCGCATGGCGGCCCCACGCTAGACGACGGGTCCTTGTATGACCAGGTGGGTCTACCCCGGATAATGGTCGTTGATGAAGATCTCCCGCCTTGCATCAGGATTCATACTCGGACTTGCCGCATTCATGATCTTTGAATGGCTCATGTTGGCGAAAAATCTCGGCAGCGGACCCGCTCGGCCGACCGCCTTCTACGTCGTTCACGGGATCTTGGTCTGCGTCAACGTCGTCCTCGCCGTCGTCCTCGGGACCATCGGCTGGCGGGCCTGGCAGGCGTCCCGTCGGCCCTAGACGCGGGTCGGTGGCGACGGCGGGCGCAGGTCATCCGTAACATCGCACAAAAGCGACACGCTCCGTACGCGGACCGGTCGGCGGTGGGGCGAGTGAGAGGTGACGAAGACCATGAAGTCCGAGTCGGGACTGCCGATCGAGCCGGTCTACGGGCCGGACGCCCTCTCCGGGTTCGACCCCGCCGGTGAGCTCGGGGCGCCCGGGGAGTTCCCGTACACCCGCGGCGTCTACCCCACGATGTACACCAGCCGGCCCTGGACCATGCGGCAGTACGCCGGGTTCGGCACGGCCACCGAGTCCAACCGGCGTTACCACCAGCTGATCGAGGCGGGCACCGCCGGCCTCTCCGTGGCGTTCGACCTGCCCACGCAGATGGGCTACGACTCCGACGCGACGATGGCGCTCGGCGAGGTCGGCAAGGTCGGCGTCGCGATCGACTCCATCGAGGACATGCGCCTGCTGTTCGACGGCATCCCGCTGGGCGAGGTGTCGACTTCGATGACGATCAACGCCCCGGCCGCGGTGCTCCTGCTGCTCTACCAGCTCGTCGCCGAGGAGCAGGGGGTGCCGGGCGACCGGCTCACCGGCACGATCCAGAACGACATCCTCAAGGAGTACATCGCGCGGGGGACCTACATCTTCCCGCCCAAGCCCAGCCTGCGGATGGTCGCCGACACCTTCCGCTACTGCAAGGACGAGATCCCCAAGTGGAACACGATCTCGATCTCCGGCTACCACATGGCCGAGGCGGGGGCGACGCCCGTACAGGAGATCGCCTTCACGCTGGCCAACGCCAAGGAGTACGTGCGCGCGGCGATCGAGTCCGGCCTCGACGTCGACGACTTCGCGCCGCGGCTCTCCTTCTTCTTCGTGGCCCGTACGACCCTGCTGGAGGAGATCGCCAAGTTCCGCGCGGCCCGGCGGATCTGGGCGCACATCATGCGCGACGAGTTCGGGGCGAAGAACCCCAAGTCGCAGATGCTGCGGTTCCACACGCAGACGGCGGGTGTGCAGCTCACCGCGCAGCAGCCCGAGGTCAACCTTGTACGCGTCGCGATCCAGGCCCTCGGCGCCGTGATGGGCGGCACCCAGTCGCTGCACACCAACTCCTTTGACGAGGCCATCGCGCTGCCCACCGAGAAGGCCGCCCGGCTGGCGCTGCGCACCCAGCAGGTGATCGCCAACGAGTCCGACCTGACGCGTACGGTCGACCCGTTCGCGGGCTCGTACGTCGTCGAGTCGATGACCGGCGAGATCGAGGAGGCCGCCCGCGCCCTCATCGACCAGGTCGAGGAGTTCGGCGGGTCGGTGAACGCGATCGAGAAGGGCTTCCAGAAGGCCGAGATCGAGCGCTCGGCGTACCGGACCGCCCTGGAGATCGATGGCGGCGAGCGTGTCGTCGTGGGCGTGAACAAGTACCGCACCGACGGCGACGAGCCGTACGAGCCGCTGCGCGTCGACCCGTCGATCGGCGAGGCGCAGGCGGCCAAGCTCGCGAGGCTCCGCGACGAGCGTGACGGCGAGGAGGTACGCCGCCGGCTCGACGAGCTGCGCCGTCTCGCGGAGAAGGAGGGGGCGCAGGCCGAGACCGGCGACATGTCCGCCGGGAACGCGAATCTCCTGTACCCGCTCAAGGAGGCGCTGCGCGCCCGGGCGACCGTTGGAGAGGTCTGCGACGCGCTGCGCGAGGTGTGGGGCGTGTACGTCCCGCCGGACGCGTATTAGGGGGTATCCGGTGGATCTTCGGCCTGCTGCACGGCGCCCAGGCGGCGCCCCGCCGCGTTGTCGTCGGTCGACAGCCAAACCCGGGCTGACTCCCTCCTCCGCCTTGCGGTGCATCCACCTGGACACCGCTCGCAACGGCCAAGACCCACCGGACACCCCCTGGCCCGCGCCCATTGCCGGTGGCGCCCGCATCCCGCACGATGAGTCGGCCGGGCGGGCGGCCCGGCGACGATGGGAGGCACGGCATGAGTGACGAGTGGCAGGGCAACATCGACGGGTACGAGCAGACGGCTCGCTCGATGCTCGCGCTGGGCGGTGAGCTGGCCGGAGGCGACTGGGCGCGTCCGACCGAGTGCCCGGATTGGTCGGTAGCCGACCAGTACGCCCACGTCCTGGGCATCGAGCGGTGGATGGCCGGCGATACCGACGACGGTGTGCGCCGCAGCGCGGCCAATACCCACCTCGACGTCGAGGCGTCCCGCGGGCGTCCTCCGGCCGAGCTCCTCGCCGAGCTGGCCGGGGTGATCGACCGGCGGGTGGCGGCGCTGCGCTCCGGCGCCGTCGACCTGGCCGAGCCGGTCGAGACGCCCTTCGGCGTGAAGATGCCCTACGGGAACGCGATGGCGTTCCGTGCGTTCGACATCTGGATGCACGAACAGGACGTACGCCGCGCGGTGGGGCGCCGGGGCAACCTGGACGGCGCTGCGGCCGACGTCGCGGCGCGGATCGCGAACGGCGTGCTGTGCACGATCGTCGGCCGGCGCGCGGAGGCCGCGCCCGGCCAGAGCGTGGTGGTCCGTACGCCGGACCGTACCTGGAGCGTCGAGGTGGGCGCCGACGGGCAGGCACGGCTCGTACCGGAGGCGGCGGCGCCGACCGTCCTTCTCACAATGGAGTGGGAGACGCTCCTGCGGCTCGTCGGAGGCCGGGTCGGAGCCCCGGACGTCGAGGTGAAGATCGAAGGCGATGTCGATCTCGCGGAGCGCGTGCTCGCGCGCATGACCGTAACGCCGTAGGCGATCAGCGCCCCAAATGATCAATCTGGTCATTACTGGGGATTGCGCATAGCCGAAACGGGTGACCGTCTTTGACGGACGGATACCTCGGAAGAGCCAACCGCACATCGTGGGGCAAAGACCACGCGAGGCGGGCACGCCGCCGGCGGCATCATGGTCGCCGGGTCCGAGCGGGCATGTGACCGACGTGCTGGCCGAATTGCGCCACGTGCGCGGCATTAACCTGCAAGGATTGAGGGACGGAGGTTGGCCGTGGCCATCAAGTTCAACGCATCACGAGGGGCGACCCTTGGCATCGAGTGGGAGCTTCAGCTCGTCGATGCCGAAACCAAGCGCCTTCGCCAGGATGCGCGCGAGGTGCTTGCCGCGCTGCCCCGGTTGAGCAAGGTGCAGGAAAATCCGAAAATCCGCCATGAGCTGATGGAGTCGACCGTGGAGATCGTCACCGACGTCTGCCACACGGTCTCCGAGGCACGTGCGGACCTCGCCGCCACCGTCGCCGAGCTGCGTCCGATCGTCGACGCGCGGGGCACCGCGCTCGCGTGCACCGGCACCCATCCGATCAGCGACTGGCGCGACGCCCAGATGGCCCCGGTCCAGCGCTACGCCGAGCTCGTCGAGCAGATGCAATGGCTCGCGCGGCGCATCCAGACCTTCGGCGTCCACGTCCACGTCGGCGTGCGCGCGGCCGAGAAGGCCATCCCGATGGTCAACGCGCTCGCCGCCTACCTGCCGCACTTCCTCGCGCTGACCGCCTCGAGCCCCTTCTGGAGCGGCGGCGACACCGGGCTCGCGTCGAGCCGGGCGATCGTCTTCGGCTCGCTGCCCACGGCCGGCCCGCCGCACCTGCTGGCCGACTGGGCGGAGTTCGAGACGTACATGGACACGCTGCTGCGGGCCGGCACCATCCGCAGCATCAAGGAGGTGTGGTGGGACATCCGGCCGCACCCCGACTTCGGCACCATCGAGGTCCGGATGTTCGACGGCATCCCGACCCTGCGTGAGGTCGGTATGGTCGCCGCGCTGTGCCAGTCGCTGGTGGAACTGTTCGACCACCAGCTCGACCGCGGCTACACGCTGCCGAGCCCGGCCGCCTGGGTCGTACGCGACAACAAGTGGCGCGCCACCCGCTACGGCCTGGACGCGATCGTGATCACCGACGACCAGGGCACCACCGCGCCGCTCCGCGACGAGCTGTACGAGCTGGTGCACGAGCTGGAGCCGATCGCGGACCGGCTGAGCTGCGCCGAGGATCTCAAGATGGTCACCGAGGTCCTCGATCACGGCGCACCCTACGAACGACAGCGGGCCATCATGGCCGCCGGCGGCTCCATCGAGGACGTCGTGAGCGCGAGCATCACGGAGTTCCGTGAGGACAGATTCGTCAATCCACGGGAGGTGACACATGCGGGGTCCTGAACTCCGCGGCAGTGAGCCAGCGGGAGGAGGGCTGCAGGCGCAGCTCGACTCCTTTCTCGCCGGTCAGGAAGACCGGCTGATCTCCTTCCGCCGCGACCTGCACATGCACCCCGAGCTCGGCTACGCCGAGCACCGCACGACCGCTCGCATCGCCGAGCAGCTCACCGAGGTCGGGCTCAAGCCCGTACCCCTGCCCAAGGGCACCGGCCTGACCTGCGAGGTCGGCTGCGGTGACGGGCCGGTCGTCGCGTTGCGGGCCGACATCGACGCGTTGCCGCTGGCGGACGAGAAGGACTCACCGTTTCGCTCGACGGTGCCCGGTGTCTGCCACGCCTGCGGGCACGACGTGCACACCACGATCCTGGTCGGCGCGGCGCGCTTCTTCGCCCAGCAGGCCGCCGCCGGTCTGGTGCCGGGACGCGTACGCCTGATCTTCCAGCCCGCCGAGGAGAGCCCCGGCGGCGCGCTGGACGTCATGGCGGCCGGCGGCATCGCCGGCGTCGACCGCATCTTCGCGCTGCACTGCGACCCGCGGGTCGAGGTCGGCCAGCTCGGCCTGCGCGCCGGGCCGATCACGGCCGCGTGCGACAAGGTCAACGTCCGGGTGACCGGTCCGGGCGGGCACACCGCGCGGCCGCACCTGACCGCCGACCTCGTGTACGCCCTCGCCAAGATCATCACTGAGCTTCCGGCCGCGCTGTCGCGCCGCGTCGACCCGCGTTCCAGCCTGAGTCTGGTCTGGGGCCGTGTGGCGGCCGGTTCGGTGGCCAACGCGATTCCCGACGAGGGCGTCGCGCAGGGCACCGTGCGCTGCCTGGACGACGAAGCCTGGCACTCCGCGCCGGACCTGATGAAGGCGCTGCTCGACTCGGTCGCCGGCGCCTACGACGTCAAGGCCGAGATGGACTACGTCCGCGGCGTGCCGCCCACGGTCAACGAGAAGATCAGCGTCGACATGTTCCGTACCGCGGTCACCAGCGTGCTGGGCGAGCGGGGCGTCACCGGCACCCCGCAGAGCCTCGGCGGCGAGGACTTCGGCTGGTACCTCGAGTCGATCCCGGGCGCGCTCGCCCGGCTCGGCGTCGCGGCACCCGGCATGGCCGGCGCGTACGACCTACACCGGGGCACCTTCGACGTGGACGAACGATGCATCGGCGTCGGGGTTCGGGTCATGGTCGCGACGGCCCTCACCGCATTGTGGGAAAGCCGGCGCGCAACTGCCGCCGAGCCGGTGGGAGAGCCGGCCTGACGCAGGTCGGGCCGCCGCTCAGCGGCCTGACCTGTAGCGACGCGCTCTCGCATTGATAACGGACACATTGCGACACGGTAGCTTTCTTTCGTTGCGCTCCTCGCTCCGACTAGGGTCCAGAAGATTCGTGCCGATAAGCACATTTCGGGCGATGCTGGAAGATGGAGGAGCTACCTTGCGCCGTGCAATGAAGACGACCGCCGTGGCGGTGAGCGCCGTCCTGGCGCTGAGCGCCGCCGGCTGCGGCGGGAAGAAAGCGAGCACCGGCGGTGGCAGCACCGAGGGTAAGAAGACCCTGAAGGTCGGGCTCGCCTATGACATCGGTGGGCGCGGTGACAAGTCGTTCAACGACGCCGCCTACGCAGGTCTGCAAAAGGTCAAGGGCGAGCTGAAGCTCGACGTCAAGGACCTTGAGGCCAAGGAGGGCGAGAGCGACAACGACAAGATCCAGCGCCTCGACCTGCTGGCCAAGTCGGGCTACAACCCGGTCGTCGCGGTCGGCTTCTCCTACGCCGCAGCGCTGGGCAAGGTCGCGCCCAAGTACCCGACCACGAAGTTCGCCATCGTGGACGACAACTCGATCCAGGCGGCGAACGTGACCGACCTGCTCTTCGCCGAGCAGGAGGGCTCCTACCTCGTCGGTGCCGCCGCCGCGAAGAAGTCGAAGACCGGCAAGATCGGCTTCGTCGGCGGTGTCGAGACCCCGCTGATCAAGAAGTTCGAGGTCGGCTACGTCGCGGGTGCCAAGAAGATCAACCCGAAGGTCGACATCCAGATCAAGTACATCTCCCAGCCGCCGGACTTCAGCGGCTTCAAGGACCCGGCCAAGGGCAAGACGATCGCCCAGGGCATGTACGACCAGGGCGCCGACGTCGTCTACGCCGCGGCCGGCCTGTCCGGCGCCGGATCGCTCGAGTCGGCCACGGCCGTCAAGAAGTGGTTCATCGGCGTCGACTCCGACCAGTACCAGAGCGCCTCGGCCGCCGAGAAGCCGTACGTGATGACCTCGATGCTCAAGCGCGTGGACACCGCGGTGTTCCAGTTCGTCAAGAGCGTCTCAGACGGCACCGTCCAGAAGGGCGACGTGCGCTTCAGTCTGAAGAACGACGGCATCGACTACGCGAAGTCGAACCCGGAGGCGCTGGCCGACCTGCCGACCACGCTGGACGATCTGAAGCAGCAGATCATCGACGGAAAGATCACGCCGCCCGAGAAGTGACGGCGCAGTGTTCGGGCCCGGTAGGGCGGTCGTACGCGGCCTCCCTTCCGGGCTCACTGGCGTAGGAGCAGGTCATGTCCACCACTGAGCCGGCCGTAGAGCTGCACGGCATCACCAAGCGCTTTCCCGGCGTCGTCGCCAACCACGACATCGACATCACGGTCGCGGCGAGCACGGTGCACGCGATCGTCGGTGAGAACGGCGCCGGCAAGTCCACCCTGATGAAGATCCTCTACGGCATGCAACGGCCGGACGAGGGCACGATCGAGGTGGACGGCGCGGAGGTCACCCTCCACAGCCCGGCCGACGCGATCGCGCGTGGCATCGGCATGGTGCACCAGCACTTCATGCTCGCCGACAACCTCAGCGTCCTGGAGAACGTCGTTCTCGGCGCGGAGAAGCTCCACGGCATCGGCAGCAGAGCGCGGCGCAGGATCATGGAGATCTCCGACCAGTACGGCCTGGGCGTCGAGCCCGACCGGCTGGTCGAGGAGTTGGGCGTCGGCGCCCGCCAGCGCGTCGAGATCCTCAAGGTGCTGTACCGCGGCGCCAAGACCCTCATCCTCGACGAGCCGACGGCCGTGCTCGTGCCGCAGGAGGTCGAGGAGCTCTTCACGAACCTCCGCGAGCTCAAACGCGAGGGCCTCACCGTCATCTTCATCTCACACAAGCTGGACGAGGTGCTGTCGGTGGCCGACACCATCACGGTCATCAGACGCGGCACCACCGTCGGCACGGTCGACCCGGGCGAGGTCACCGCGCGGCAGCTCGCCGAGCTGATGGTCGGCACCGAGCTGCCCGTGCCGGAGCTGCGCGAGTCGACCGTGACCGACATCTCCGTGCTGACGCTGCGCAACCTCACGGTGCGGGACGGCGCCGGGCGTGCCGTCGTCGACGACGTGTCCCTCTCGATCCACGAGGGCGAGATCCTCGGCATCGCCGGCGTCGAGGGCAACGGCCAGGCCGAGCTGGTCGAGGCGATCATGGGCATGCTGCCCGCCGGCTCCGGCGAGATACGCCTCGGTGAGACGGACCTGGCCGGGCTGCCGACCCGGCGGCGGCGCGACGAGGGGATCGGCTTCATCCCCGAGGACCGGCACCGCCACGGCCTCCTCCTGGAGTCCCCGCTGTGGGAGAACCGCATCCTCGGACACCAGACTCGGCCGCCGAACGTCAAGCGCGGCCTGATCGACCGGAACGGCGCGCGCCGCGACACCGAGCGGATCGTCAAGGACTACGACGTCCGCACGCCCGGAATCGACGTCAGTGCGGCGTCGCTGTCCGGCGGCAACCAGCAGAAGCTGATCGTCGGCCGTGAGATGTCCGGCGAGCCGCGCCTGCTGATCGCCGCCCACCCGACGCGCGGCGTCGACATCGGTGCGCAGTCCGCGATCTGGGACCACCTGCGGAACGCCCGCGCCGAGGGCCTCGCGGTCCTGCTCATCTCCGCGGACCTGGACGAGCTGATCGGCATGTCCGACACGCTGCGCGTGATCCTGCGGGGTCGCCTGGTCGGCGAGGCCGATCCGGCCACCATCACACCCGACCAGCTCGGCTCCCTCATGACCGGTGCCGGAGAGGGGAGCGCCGCGTGACGTACACGCTGTTCGCCAAGGCCTGGGTACGGACCATCATCGCGGCACTCGTCGCGCTGGTGTTCGCCGTCGCCCTCACCTCGATCGTGCTGACGATCAGCGGGTTCAACCCGCCGTCGACGTTCCAGGCGATGTTCGAGTTCGGCAAGGAGCCGGACAGCATCGTCAACACCGTGAACCGCGCCTCGACGTACTACCTGTCCGCGCTCGCGGTGGCGATCGGGTTCCGGATGAACCTCTTCAACATCGGCGTCGACGGGCAGTACCGGCTCGCGGCCATGCTCGCCGCCGCGGCCGGCGGCGCGTGGGCGCTGCCGGGCGTCCTGCACCAGGTAGTGATCATCGTCGTGGCGGTCGCCGTCGGCGGGCTGTGGGCCGGCATCGCCGCGACCCTGAAGGTGACCCGCGGCGTCAGCGAGGTCATCTCGACGATCATGCTGAACTTCATCGCGACCGGGATCATCGCGTTCCTGCTGAGCCCCAAGCGGCTCGCGGTCCGTACGGCCGGCAGCGACAACATCGGCACCCGGCCGATCTCCAAGTCCGGCCGCCTGCCCGGCATCCCGTACCCGGGTAGCGACCTGCAGCTCTACAGCTTCGTGATCGTCGCGGCGCTGGCCGGCGTCGCCTTCTGGTTCATGATCAACCGCACGAGGTTCGGCTTCGACCTCCGGGCGACCGGGCTGTCCCAGAGCGCGGCGGTGGCCAGCGGCGTCGACGCCAAGCGGATGGTCGTCATCGCGATGGTGATGTCCGGCGCGATGGCCGGCCTGGTGGGCATGCCGCAGCTCCTCGGCGGCTCCTACTCCTACTCGCTCGACTTCCCGACCGGCATCGGCTTCACCGGGATCGGCATCGCGCTGCTCGGCCGGAACAACCCGGTGGGCATCGCGTTCGCGTCCCTGCTCTGGGCGTTCCTCGACCAGTCCTCCCAGATCCTGGACTTCAACGACATCCCGAAGGAGATCGTGGCGATCACCCAGGCGGCGGTGCTGCTGTCGGTCGTCGTGGTCTACGAGGTCATCAGCCGGGTCGGCCAGCGGGTCGACCAGCGGCACGTCGCCGCGCAGCTCGGAGAGGTACCAGCGTGAGCGAGCCGGTCCGTGGTTCCGCGCCGTCGCATGAGGTGATCGCATGATCGAGCAGGAGATCCGCACCCCCGCACCCCGCGCCGACACCGGTGGGCGCGACCGGCGTACCGTGCGGGCGCTGGCCGTCGGGCTCGGTGTCTTCGCCGCGCTGATCCTGCTGCGGCTGATCACCGGCCAGACCGACATCACCTCCAGCGGCACCATGAGCGCCGCGCTGGCGCTGGCCGTACCGATCGGCATGGCGGCGCTGGGCGGGCTGTGGTCCGAGCGCTCCGGCGTCGTCAACATCGGCCTCGAAGGCATGATGATGTTCGGCACCTGGGGTGCGGCGTTCGCGGCGTACTTCGGTCACAGTCCCTGGCTGGGCCTGGTCGGAGGCATCGTGGCCGGCGCGCTGGGCGGTCTGCTGCACGCGGTGACGACGGTGACGTTCGGCGTCGACCACATCGTGTCCGGCGTCGCCATCACGATCCTCGCCCCCGGCGTCACGCGCTACCTGTCGGCCATGCTCTTCACCAACGAGACGGGCGGTGGCGCGACCCAGTCGCCGCCGCTGCCGGAGTTCCCGACGTGGAGCGTGCCCGGTGTCGGAAGCTCGCTCGGCTCGATCGAGAAGCACCACTGGATCCTGGTCTCCGACCTGGCGGGCCTGGTCCGCGGGCTGCTGACGAACCTCTCGCCGGTCACGCTTCTGGGCATCGCGCTCGTCCCGATCTCGTACTACATCCTGTGGCACACGCCGTTCGGCCTGCGGCTGCGGGCGTGCGGCGAGAACCCGGTCGCCGCCGAGTCGCTCGGCGTCAAGGTCTACTCGATGAAGTACGCCGCGGTGATCATCTCCGGCGCCCTCGCGGGCATCGGCGGGACGTTCCTGGCCATGGTGGCGTCGTCGAACTACCAGGAGGGCCAGGTCAACGGCCGTGGCTACATCGGCCTCGCCGCGATGATCTTCGGTAACTGGCGGCCTGGCATGGTCGCCAGCGGCGCCGGCCTGTTCGGATACACCGACGCGCTGCAGTTGCGCGGTGGTACCGGCGCGGTCCATGCGATGCTGCTGCTCATGGGCATCGGCCTGCTCGTGGGGGCCTGCTGGCACGGCTACCGCCGCCGCCTCGGCACGTCGGTCGTCTCCGGCGTGGTCGCGGTCGGCCTGCTCGCCTGGTTCTTCCTGACCGACGAGCTGCCGCGGGAGATCGTGACCTACAGCCCGCACATCACGACGCTGCTGGTGCTGGCGTTCGCGGCGCAGCGGCTGCGGATGCCGGCCGCCGACGGGCTGCGTTACCGCAAGGGTGGGGGACACTGATGACGGACGTCGACTGGTCCGCGTTGCGCGACGCCGCGCGGGCCGCGATGAGGCATGCCTACGCGCCGTACTCCGACTTCCCGGTCGGCGCCGCCGGTCTCACCGACGACGGACGGATCGTCTCGGGCTGCAACGTGGAGAACGCCTCGTACGGCCTCGGGCTGTGCGCGGAGTGCGGCCTGGTCTCGGCGCTGCACGGCAGCGGCGGAGGCCGCCTCGTCGCGGTCTCGGTGGTCGAGGGCCACGGCGACCCGGTGATGCCGTGCGGGCGCTGCCGCCAGCTCCTGTGGGAGCACGGCGGCGCGGACATGCTGTTGGAGACCGCGCGCGGCATCCGGCCGTTGCGCGAGATACTGCCCGACGCCTTCGGGCCGGAGGATCTGGAGAGGTGACCGTGACCATCGACGCCGTCGACGTCATCCGGACCAAGCGCGATGGTGGCGAGCTCACCGACGAGCAGATCGACTGGGCGGTCGACGCCTACACGCATGGCGCGATCGCCGAGGAGCAGATGTCGGCCCTCGCGATGGCGATCTTCCTCAACGGGATGACGCGCCGTGAGATCGCGAGCTGGACCGACGCGATGATCCGGTCCGGCGAGCGGATGGACTGGTCCGGACTCGACCGGCCGACCACGGACAAGCACTCCACGGGCGGCGTCGGGGACAAGATCACGCTGCCGCTGGCCCCGACCGTCGCCGCGTGCGGCGCGGCGGTGCCGCAGCTTTCCGGCCGAGGCCTCGGTCACAGCGGCGGCACGCTCGACAAGCTGGAGTCCATCCCGGGCTGGCGCGCGTCGCTGTCCAACGAGGAGATGCTGGGCGTCCTCACCAGCGCCGGCGCGGTGGTCTGCGCCGCGGGCTCCGGCCTGGCGCCGGCCGACCGCAAGCTGTACTCGTTGCGCGACGTCACCAGCACCGTCGAGTCGATCCCGCTGATCGCCAGCTCGATCATGTCGAAGAAGATCGCCGAGGGCACCGGAGCGCTGGTCCTCGACGTCAAGGCGGGCAACGGGGCGTTCATGAAGAACGTCGACGACGCGCGCGAGCTGGCCCGCACGATGGTCGACATCGGTACGGACAACGGCGTGCGCACCGTCGCGCTGCTGACCGCGATGGACACGCCGCTGGGTCTCGCGGTCGGCCACGCGGTGGAGGTCGAGGAGTCCCTCGAGGTGCTGCGCGGCGGCGGCCCGTCCGACGTCGTGGAGCTGACGATCGCGTTGGCGCGCGAGATGCTCGAGGCCGCCGGCGTGTCCGGCAAGGACCCTGCGGACGCGCTGCGCGACGGCTCGGCGATGGACGTCTGGCGGCGCATGATCTCGGCTCAGGGGGGCGACCCGGACGCGACGCTGCCCGTCGCGAAGGAGTCCCACGCGGTCGCCGCGCCGGCATCCGGCCTGCTCACCCGCCTCGACGCGTACGGCGTCGGGGTGGCCGCCTGGCGGCTCGGCGCCGGGCGGGCCCGCAAGGAGGACCCGGTCTCGCCGACCGCAGGCATCACGCTGCACGCCAAGCCCGGCGACACCGTACGCGAGGGCGACCCGCTGCTGACCCTGCACACCGACGACCCCACGCGCATCGAGCACGCGCTGCGGGCCCTGGAGGGCGCCTACGCCGTCGGCGGCGAGCGGAATTCTCTTCCCTTGATCATCGACCGCATCGCCTGATCAACTCCCTGTAGCGGGCCGGTGACACGCCCCGGCCCGCTCCGTCACCCTTGACGCACACGCGGACGAACCGAAATCGTGGTTCATGATCGTCAATTAAGGGTGAGGAAATAGATGCGAAAGTCACGCATGTTGTCATTGGCGGCGAGCTTAGGTCTGGCCGGAGCGCTCGCCGGGGTCCTGCCGGCGGACGCAGCCGCAGACCGTCCCCACGTGGTCGTGAAGGGCGGTGTGACGCAGCCGACCTTCTCCTACCAGGACGCGATCCGCCAGCGGGTCTACGTGCCCGTATCCGTCGACACCGACCACGACGGACGGCCGGACCGGGTCGCGGTCGACGTGACCCGTCCCAAGGAGACCGACGCCGGGCTCAAGGTCGCCTCGATCCTCGAGGGCAGCCCGTACTTCAGCGGCCTGGTCGACACTCCGTACCACCCGGTCGACGTGACCGACCGGCCGCGTCTGGCGCCCTGGTCGCCGCCGACCGGACCGATACCGGCGCCGAGTTCGGCCTTCTCCTACTACGACAACTACTTCGTCTCGCGCGGCTACGCGTTCCTCGCCGCGGCGACGCTCGGCACCGGCGACTCCGAAGGCTGTCCCGGCGCGACCAGCCCGGCCGAGACGACCGCCATGAAGACCGTGGTCCAGTGGCTCACCGGCAAGGCCAAGGCCTACGACGCGAACGGCCACGAGATCAGGGCCGACTGGTCCACCCACAGCGTCGCGATGGCCGGCAAGTCCTACGACGGCACGCTCCCGCTGGCCACCGCCGGCACCGGCGTCGACGGGCTGAAGACGATCGTGTCGCTGTCCGCCGTCGCCAATTGGTACGACTACTACCGCAGCAACGGCGGCGTCGTCGCGCCCGACGGCTACCAGGGCGAGGACGCCGACCTGCACGCCAAGGTCGTGCTCACCCGCAAGAACCCGGTCGTGTGCACGTCCACCATGCACCGGCTCGAACGCGGCATGGACCGCGTCAGCGGCGACTACAACCGGTTCTGGGACGAGCGCAACTTCGCGAAGGACGTCGGACGGTTCAAGGCGAGCGTCCTGGCGGCCGGCGGCCTCAACGACTGGAACGTCAAGCCCAGCGAGTTCCTCAGCCTCTGGCAGGCGCTCGGACGCGCCGGGGTGCCGCGCAAGCTCTGGATCCACCAGGGCAAGCACGACGACCCGATCGACGTCCGGCAGCAGGCCTGGCTGGACACCCTCGACCACTGGTTCGCGCACTGGCTGTACGGCGTGGACAACGGCGTCATGTCCCAGCCGAAGGTCGACCTCGAGCGCAGCCCGGGGCAGTGGACCACCGCGACGGACTGGCCGGACCCGGCCGCGCGCACGACCACGTTCCACCTCGGCGGCGGCCAGCCCGGCATGCTCGGCGACGAGCGGGCGGCGGGCGAGCAGAGCTTCGTCGACGCGCCCGCGCGTACCGCCGACCAGCTCACCGCGCAGCCGGACCAGGCCGACCCGAACCGTCTCATCTACCTCACGCCGAAGCTCGATAAGGCGGTACGCCTCAGCGGGACGCCCGAGGTGAAGGTGCGGGCCTCCGTGAACGGCCGCTCGCCGTACCTGACAGCGCTGCTCGTCGACTACGGGACCGACACGCGCTTCGCCGACTTCGTCATGACCGGCGAGCAGTCCTGCTTCGGCGACGGCATCCCGACCGACACCGGTTGCCGGCCGACCAAGAAGTACGTGCTGAAGTCGACGCCGTACCAGATCGTGACGCGCGGCTGGATGGACGTGCGCAACCGCGACTCGGCGGCGAGGACGGAGGCGGTGCGGCCGGGCAAGGCTTACACCTTCGACTGGAAGCTCGTGCCGTACGACTACGTGTTCAAGCCGGGGCACCGGATCGGCCTCGTGGTGCTGTCCACCGACCACGACTACACGCTGCGTTACCCCGCGGGTACGCAGGTGAGCGTACGGGCGGGCGAGAGTGATCTGCGGTTGCCGATCTCGGGCGGCTGAGGGTCGCGGGCGGTCCGGCTGCGGGTAATCTGCGTTGCGTGACGAACCGGCCTGTGCTCGATGACATCCGGCAGGCCCCCAAGGTGCTGCTCCACGATCACCTTGACGGCGGCCTGCGCACGGAGACCATAGTCGACATCGCCCGCGACACCGGCTACGACCGGCTGCCCGCGAGCGATCCGGACAATCTGCGCACGTGGTTCGCCGAGGCGGCCGACTCCGGCTCGCTGGAGCGATACCTCGAGACGTTCGACCACACCGTCGGCGTCATGCAGACGGAGGAGGCGCTCACCCGCGTCGCCTACGAATGCGCCGAGGACCTCGCCAAGGACGGCGTGGTCTACGCGGAGGTCCGCTACGCGCCCGAGCAGCACACCCGCGGGGTGTCGGGCAACGGCTCGGGCGGCCTGTCGCTCGAGCAGGTGGTCGAGGCCGTCCTCAAGGGCTTCTCCGAGGGCGGCCGCGACCACGGCATCAGGGTCGGCACGCTGCTGACCGCGATGCGCCATCAGGCCCGCAGCATGGAGATCGCCGAGCTGTCGGTCCGCTATCGCGACGCGGGCGTGGTCGGCTTCGACATCGCCGGTGCCGAGGCCGGCTACCCGCCCACCCGGCACCTCGACGCGTTCGAGTACCTCCAGCGCGAGAACGCCCACTTCACCATCCACGCCGGTGAGGGCTTCGGCCTCCCGTCGATCTGGCAGGCGATCCAGTGGTGTGGCGCCGATCGCCTAGGCCACGGCGTCCGCATCATCGACGACATCGCGGGCCGCGAGGACGAGGCGCCCAAGCTCGGCCGCCTCGCCGCGTACGTACGCGACAAGCGCATCCCGCTGGAGATGTGCCCGAGCTCCAACGTCCAGACCGGCGCCGCCAACTCGATCGCCGAGCACCCCATCGGGCTGCTGCGCCCGCTCTCCTTCCGCGTGACGGTCAACACCGACAACCGGCTGATGAGCGGCACCACGCTGTCGGAGGAGTTCGCCAAGCTCGTCGAGGCGTTCGACTACGACTGGGACGACCTGCAGTGGTTCACGGTCAACGCGATGAAGTCGGCCTTCATCGGCTTCGACGAGCGCCTCGAGCTGATCAACGGTGTGATCAAGCCCGGATTCGCGCAGCTGAAGTGGCGTTCGCACCCGTGACGGCCGCGGTGTTCCCAAAGACCCCGCCCGGCGCCCGGCTCTTCCGCTCCGGCGCCGCGCGGTTCTTCGGCTGGGCGTGGATGGTCTTCGCCGCCGCCAACCTCGCCGACCTGGCCTGGCGTGGGCGCGACGTGGCGTCGCTGATCGCGACGGGCGTCATCCTGCTCGGCTGCGGCGTCGCGTACCTCGTGGCGCTGCGGCCCCGCATCGTGGCCGACGACGACGGCGTACGCCTCTACAACCTGGTCCGCGACGTACGCGCGCCGTGGGGCTCCGTGGAGCGCGTCGAGGGCGGCGACGCCGTCTACCTGCACCACGGTGATCGCCGGTACCGCGCGTTCGTGCTGCAGACCTCGCCGCGTACCCGGGCCAGGGCCGAGGTGAAGAGCCGCCGCAAGTCGGCGGCGGACGAAGGGGTGCACGGCGCCGTCGCCGACTACCTGCGCGGGCGTACCGCGACCGACTTCACCGTCGAGCAACTCCGTGAGCTGCTCGAGAAGAACCACACGAAGCCGGAGACGGCGCCCGCACCGACCGTCGCGTGGGCCTGGCCGCCGATCGCCGCCGTGGCCGTGCCCGCCCTGCTCACGCTGGTGGGCATCATCCTCGCGCTGACATGAAAAAACGGCCCGGTTGACCGGGCCGTTCCTTGGAGCGGACGACGGGATTTGAACCCGCGACCCTCACCTTGGCAAGGTGATGCTCTACCACTGAGCCACGTCCGCGTGACTTCGTAAGGATACCGGATCTCCGAGACTGTGGGATCCCCCCGCAGTCTCAAACGAGTCCGGCGTCATGGGCGACGAGCGCGACCTGAACCCGGTTGTTCAGACCGAGCTTGGTGAGCAACCGCGAGACGTGCGCCTTGACCGTCGCGACGCTCATGTAGAGCTCGGCACTGATCTGGGCGTTGGACTTGCCCTGGCCGATCGCGATCACGACCTGGCGCTCGCGCTCGCTGAGCTGTGCGAGCAGATCCTCGGCCGGGCTCCGCCGCGACTCCGTGACCTGTGCGATCAGGCGGCGCGTGACGCTCGGGGACAGGATCGGCTCGCCGGCCGCGACCCGCCTGATGGCGTTGATGATCTCGGCGGGCGGGGTGTCCTTGAGCAGGAAGCCGCCGGCCCCGGCCCGCAGCGCGCGCACCACGTGCTCGTCCGCGTCGAACGTCGTCAAGATGATGATCTCGGGAGCGCCCCCGCGGGCGCGGATCAACTCGGTGGCGGCCAGCCCGTCCATCCGCGGCATCCGGATGTCCATCAGCACCACGTCGGGGGAGTGCTCGGCGACCAGCTCGGCGACCACACTGCCGTCGTCGGCCTCGGCCACGATCTGGAGGTCGTCGGCGCCGGCCAGCATCATCGAGAGTCCGGCCCGTACGAGCGCGTCGTCGTCGACGATCAGCACGCGGATGGTCACGCGGACCACCCTAGAGCCTGTTTCGCCGGTCTCGGTCGGATGAGCCGTAAACGGACGGGGACGCTCAGGCGGGCCAGGGAAGCCAGGCGTGCACCCGGAAATCGCCCTGTCCGGTGCGGCCGTGCTCCAGCTTGCCGCCCGCCAGCAGGGCACGCTCGGTGAGCCCGATCAGGCCCGAGCCCGAGCCGGGGATCTCCGGCGTGGTCCGCCGGACGAGCGGGTTGCGCACCTCGACGGTCAGGCCGGCTCCGGCCGAACCGTCGACCCGTACGCGTACCGTCGCGCCCGGCGCGTGCTTGCGGGCGTTGGTGAGCCCTTCCTGGACCGTACGGTAGGCGCTGCGGCCGATGCTCGAGGGCACCACGGCCACGTCCTCCAGGCGGTTCTCCAGCTTGACCGTCATCCCGGCGCGACGCGACTCGTCGATGAGCGCGGGCAGGTCGGAGAGGCTGGGCTGCGGGCGTTCGGGCGCGCCGTCGCCCGAGTCGTCGCGCAGCACCCCGATCACCTCGCGGAGGTCCTGCAGCGCCTGGTGCGCGCTGGCGCGGATGACGCCCGCCGCTCGCGCGACCTCGCCGGGAGGCGCGTCGGGCCGGAACTCCAGCGCGCCCGCATGGACGCTCAGCAGTGAGATCCGGTGGGCCAGTACGTCGTGCATCTCGCGCGCGATCCGGGCCCGCTCCTGGTGGCGCGCCTGCTCCACCCGGAGCTGCTGCTCGGACTCGGCACGCAGCGCCCGGTCGCGGAAGGAGATGACGAGCTGCCGGCGGGCGCGGGCGAACATGCCCCACGCGACGATCGCCGCCATCACGATCGAGGACCACAGCACCGCGGTCCAGTACGACTGCTTCGGGTCGGGGTAGAGCGCGGAGGAGAGCATGCCGGTGGCGATGTGGAGCACGGCGACCAGCGCCACCGTCCGGAACCTCCGGTGTACCGCGACCGTGAACACCGAGATGCACGCCGCGCCCAGGAGCGACACCGAGAAGATGCCGGCCACCGCCAACGCGACCGCGACCTGCACCGGCCTGCGGCGCCGCTCCCATATCGCCAGGCAGCCCAGCACGCCCAGCGTGATGTCGAGCGGACGCGAGGGATGGTGCGTCGCCCTCGGCCCGTGAGCGGTGATCCACAGCATGACGCCGCCGAGGGCGATCGCGATCAGGAAGCAGACGATGTCGATCGCCCAGTCGCGCGGCGAACGGTGGACCTGGTCGTCGGAGGCGTCGGCGGCGAGCAGCGCAGGTAGCAGTGACGGATGGTCAGGCCGTGGCGCCGCGATACCGCTCATGGTGCCCAACGGTAGGTGGGCCAGGTCGGGACCGGATAGCGACCAAAGTCGACTGTGACCTAGACGTCGGTCGACCGAGGCCGTCCGGCTACAGACCGATGAGGGTCGTCAGGCGAGCCCCAGCGCCTCGGAGACGCCCTCGCGCAGCGCGGTGAGTTCGGCGGCCGCGGTCGCGCGTGCCTCCTCCGGTGAGCCGTCCACGGGGACGACGACCTCGAGGTAGCACTTGAGCTTCGGCTCGGTGCCGGACGGGCGGACGATGACGCGGCCGTCGCCGGACAGGCGGAGGCGCAGCACGTCGGAGGGCGGCAGACCGCCGGAGCCGTCGGCCAGGTCGTCGATCCGGGTGACCGTACGGCCCGCGAGCGTGGCCGGCGGGGTGGTCCGCAGCCGCCGCATCGCGTCGGAGATGACCGTGAGGTCCTCCACACGTACCGAGAGCTGCGCGGTCGCGTGCAGGCCGTACCGGCGGGCCTGGTCGTCGAGCAGGTCCAGCAGCGTACGGCCGCCGGCCTTGGCCTCGGCCGCCATCGCGGACACGGTCAGAGCCGCGCCGATGCCGTCCTTGTCGCGTACCGGGACGCCGTCGTCGCCGCCGACGCAGTAGCCCAGCGCCTCCTCGTAGCCGTACACGAGCCGGTCCTTGTCGCGGCCCGCCTTCATGATCCATTTGAAGCCGGTGAGGGACTCGGCGTAGCGCACACCGTGCTCGGCGGCGACCTTGCCGAGCAGCGACGACGACACGATCGTCGTGACGACCAGCCGGTCGGACCCGCTCGTGTGACGCAGCACGTACTCGGCGAGCAGCCCGCCCACCTCGTCACCGGTCAGCATGCGCCCGCCGGTCGCGACCGCGCACCGGTCGGCGTCGGGGTCGTTGGCGATCACCAGGTCGCGGCCCTTGCCGAGCGCGAGTGCCAGGTCCATCGCCCCGGGCTCCTCCGGGTTGGGGAAGGAGACCGTCGGGAAGTCCGGGTCGGGCTCGGCCTGCTCGGGTACGACCTCCGGCGCCGCGAACCCGGTCCAGTCGAACGCCCGGCGCATCACCGCGCCGCCGACGCCGTGCAGCGGCGTGTACGCGACCGTGACGTCGCGCGCGGTGCCCAGCGGCAGGTGCGAGAGCGACCGCAGGTAGGCCTCGACGATCCCGTCGTCGAGGGCGTGCCACTCGTCGCCGCGCGGCAGCTCGTCCACCCGGCCGACCAGGTCGATCGCGTCGGAGATCTCCTGGTCGAGCGGCGGGATGATCTGGGCGCCGTCGCCCCAGTAGACCTTGTAGCCGTTGTCGCGGGGCGGGTTGTGGCTGGCCGTCACCATCACGCCCGCGTCCGCGCCGAGATGGCGGACGGCGTAGGCGAGCACCGGGGTCGGCAGCGGCCGAGGCATCAGGTGCACCTTCACGCCGGCGCCGGTCAGCACCGCCGCGGAGTCCTCGGCGAACACATCGGACTTGTGGCGCGCGTCAAAGCCGATCACGACGACCGGAGGCCCGTCGGCCGGCTCACCGTCGCCCGTCAGGACGGCGGCCAGCCCGGCCGCCGCGCGCATCACGGTCACGCGGTTCATCCGGTTGGGGCCGGCGCCCAGCTCGCCGCGCAGGCCCGCCGTGCCGAACTCCAGCTTCGCCCCGAACCGGTCCTTCAGTGCCTCGGGGTCGTCGAGGATCGCCCGCAGCTCCGCGCGGGTGTCCGGGTCCGGATCCTGGTCGAGCCACTGCTCGGCGCGTGCCCGATGCGTCTCCGCACTCACAGAGTCCTCACCACTTTCTCGAGCAGCGTGCCCATGCGCTCGGCGGCGGCGCGGCCGGCGGCGAGCACCTCCTCGTGGTCGAGGGGCTGCCCGGAGAGGCCGGCGGCGATGTTGGTCACGAGAGAGATACCCAGGACGTCGGCTCCGCCCTCACGCGCCGCGATGGTCTCCGGCACGGTCGACATCCCGACCATGTCGGCGCCCAGCGTGCGCAGCATGCGGACCTCGGCCGGCGTCTCGTACGTGGGGCCCGGGAGGCCGGCGTACACGCCCTCGGCCAAGCTCGGGTCGATCTCCTTGGCCGCCGCGCGCAGGGCCGGTGAGTACGCGTCGGTCAGGTCGATGAAGGTGGCGCCGCTGATCGGGTTGTGGCCCGTGAGGTTGAGGTGGTCGGAGATGAGCACGGGGTCGCCGACGTTCTGCCACTCAGGCCGGGTGCCGCCGGCGGCGTTGGTCAGCACGACCGTCTTGACGCCCGCGGCCAGGGCCGTACGGACGCCGTGGACGACGGGCGCGACACCACGGCCCTCGTACAGGTGGGTGCGCCCGAGGAAGACCAGTGCGCGTTTCGTACCGATCTCGATGACGCGGATGCGGCCCGCGTGGCCCGGCACCGCGGGCGGGGCGAACCCGGGGACCTCGCTGACGGTCAGCTCGGCCGAGGGCGCGCCCAGCATGTCGGCGGCCGGCACCCAGCCGGAGCCCATGACCAGGGCGACGTCGAAGGAGTCGGCGGCGGCGCGCTCCCGCAGCACATCGGCTGCGGTGCGGGCAACGTCGTAGGCGTCTTTGCTCACAAGCGCCCAGATTACCCACCCGTGCGACGGCCTTGATCAGTCCCCGAGCGACTTGCAGGGGCGGTCGCGCAGGTCCTTGACATAGTCGTCGGGCGCGCCGGCCTTCTCCGCCGCGTCGGCGAGGATGCCGAGGTAGCGTGCCGACGGCAGCCCACCCTCGTAGTCGTCGAGCACGTAGAGCCACGCCAGGACGTCGCCGTCCAGCGTTGCCACTCGCACCCGGGTCTTGCGGTAGACGCCGAGAGCGGCGCCCTCCCAGCCGTCCAGGGCCTGTTCGTCACAGTCCGGGACGTCGTAGAGGACGAGGAAGACATGGTCGGAGGAGTCCTCGACGACCGTGGCGAGCGCGCCCTCGAAGCCGACGTTCTCACCGCCGAAGGTCAGCCGCCACCCCTGCAACCAGCCGGTAGTGCGCAGGGGCGAGTGCGGAGCCCGCTGCGCCATCTGATCAGGATCCATGTTGGAGGCATACGCCGCGTACAAGGCCACGATCGCTCAGCGTACGTCCTGAGTGGGTGCCGCGGCACGTTAACCCCGGGAGTACGGGACAATGAAGCATGTGACACGCATAGCCATCATCGGAGGAGGCCCCGGCGGCTATGAAGCCGCCCTCGTCGCCGCGCAGCTCGGCGCCGACGTGACCGTCATCGAACGCGACGGCCCCGGTGGGGCGTGCGTGCTGACCGACTGTGTCCCCTCCAAGACGCTCATCGCGACCTCGACCCGCATGGCGACGCTGTCGGAGTCGGCATCCCTCGGGGTGCGGTTCTCCGGCGGCGGAGACGGCGTGGTCGGCGGCCTTCAGGTCGACCTGCCGCTCGTCAACAAGCGGGTCAAAGAGCTGGCCTGGGCGCAGTCCGCCGACGTCGAGGAGCGGGTCGCGGCCGAGGGCGTACGGGTCCTGCGCGGCGACGCCCGCCTCGTCGACCCGCAGATCATCGCGGTCGGCGACGAGCGGATCCAGGCCGACGTGATCCTCATCGCCACCGGCGCGACCCCGCGCGTGCTGCCCGGGTCCGAGCCCGACGGCGAGCGCATCCTCAACTGGCGCCAGCTCTATGACCTGCCCGAGCTGCCCGAGGACCTCATCGTGGTCGGCTCCGGGGTGACGGGCGCCGAGTTCGCCGCCGCCTACCAGGCCCTCGGGTCACGTGTGACGCTTGTCTCATCGCGCGACCACGTGTTGCCCAACGAGGACGAGGACGCCGCGCGCGTGCTCGAAGAGGTCTTCCAGCGCCGCGGGATGAACCTCCTGGCCCGCTCGCGCGCGGCCGGCGTACGGCGGATCAAGGGCGGCGTCGAGGTCACCCTCACCGACGGCCGCAAGGTCCAGGGCTCGCACTGCCTCATGACCGTCGGCATGGTGCCCAACACGCACGGCCTCGGCCTCGAGGAGGCCGGGATCCGCCTCGACGACCGCGGCTTCGTACGGGTCGACAAGGTCTCCCGCACGTCGGCGCCGCACGTGTACGCCGCGGGCGATTGCACGGGCGTGCTGATGCTCGCCTCCGTCGCCGCCATGCAGGGCCGCATCGCCATGTGGCACGCGCTCGGCGAGGCCGTGCAGCCGCTGAAGCTCGGCTGGGTCGCCGCCAACATCTTCACCGACCCCGAGGTCGCCACCGTCGGCGTCTCGCAGGCGCAGATCGACTCGGGCGAGGTACCGGCCCGGATCGTGAAGCTGCCCCTCGCGACCAACCCGCGCGCGAAGATGCAGAACTTCCTGGACGGCTTCGTGAAGCTGTTCTGCCGCCCGGCGACGGGAATCGTGCTCGGCGGCGTCATCGTCGCGCCGCGCGCCAGCGAGCTGATCCTCGGCCTGTCCATGGCCGTGCAGCAGCACCTGACCGTCGACCAGGTGGCGCACTCGTTCGCGGTCTACCCGTCGGTGTCCGGCAGCATCACCGAGGCCGGCCGCCGCCTCATGCAGGAGTCCGCCTACTAGAGCGTGGCTGCAGGCCCCTGTCCGGCCGGCTCAGTCGCCGACAGGGCCGCCGCGCCAGGTCGGCAGTGGGCGGTGCCCGGCGGCGGCCTCGAAGGCCGCGCGTGCCAGCAGGCGCGTGGAGTCGAGCGTCGGCAGCGGGGAGACGTCCGGCGTGACCAGGAGCGGGATCTCCGTGCAGACGAGTGCGACGGCGTCGCAGCCGCGCCCGGCCAGCCGCTCGATGATCCGCGTGTACTCCCGGCGCGAGTCGTCGGTGAAAACGCCGTTCACCAGCTCGGAAAAGATGATCCCGTGGACGGCGTCCCGGTCGTCCTGGTCCGGTATCTCCACGGCCATCCCGTGTGCGGCGAGGGCTCTCGGGTAGACGGGGCCCTCCATCGTGTAGCGGGTGCCGAGCACACCCACCCGGGTACGGCCCTCGTCGGCGGCACGGTCGGCGACGACCTCGGCGATGTGCAGGCCGGGCAGCGCGAACTCCTCACCCGGCAGCTCCAACGCGAGGTGCGCCGTGTTGTCCGGGCACACGAAGAAGTCCGCGCCCGCCTTGGCGAGCCGCCGTACGCTCTCGGCCAGAGTCTCGCGGATCGAGGCGTGCTCCCCGGCGTCCCAGGCGGGCATGTTGCGCGCCATCGAGATGCAGTCGAGCGTCACGTCCGGATGGTCGTACGCCCCGAGTTCGGCGAACCCCTCCTGGCAGAACGCCGTGAAGCACAGCGCAGCCCCTTCCGTGCTGTGCGCGAGGATGCCGAGATGCTTCATGACCACTCCGGAGAAGTCAGTACGAAGGGGGATCGCCGGGCATGGGCAGGCCGTGCTGGCGCAGGCGTGCCCGCCGGATGTCACCGGCGCTGACGGCGACCACGAAGACGCTGCCCATGAGGGCGAGCAGCGCCGTGGCCAGCCGGATGCCCCAGCCGCCGGGCAGCAGGGCGAAGAACGCGCACAGGGGCACCATGAGCACGAGGTGGCGGGCCATCATCCGGCCACGCCACCCCGCGTCGGTCAGGTCGTGCCGGACCCAGCCGAGGTTGTCGGCCGGCAGCCGGAACCCGAGGGCGTACCGCAGTCGCCGCACGGGCCCCGGGTCACCGGGCAGCCGGGTCAGGGACGTCCTCCACTACCAGTCGCCTCCGCCGCCGAAGTCGCCCCCGCCGTCGAAGCCGCCGAAGTCGCCACCTCCGATGTCGAAGCCGCTGTCTCCGCCGCCGCCGCTCCAGTCGTTGCCGTCGTTGCCGGCGTCGAAGCCCGCGTTGTAGCCGGCGTCGTAACCGCCGCCGCCCCAGCCGCCACCCCAGCCTCCGCCGCCGAACATCGAGCCCAGGGCCGTACCGATGAGGATGCCGCCGAGCATGTCGCCGCCGCCGAAGCCGGAGTAGTAGCCGCCCGCGTAGGGGGCGTACGCCGGTCCGGCTTCCCAGTAGGGCCTGCGGTGTCCGCCGACGGTGACGAGCCGGGAGTCGGGGTCCTGGCCGGACAGCACGCGCTGTGCGTCGGCCGCGCACGCGGGGACCGAGCGCGGCGCGCCGCCGGCCGGGGCCCACGAGACGTCCTGGACGGACGGGCCGTGCTGCGGGTTGAAGAAGCAGGGCGCCCGGCGCTCGGGCACCGGCTGCCCGCTGAGCCGCGCGCGTACGGCGGTCATGTAGTAGCGGCCGTCCTCGAGCGACGTGGTGACCTTGCGCATGTCGTCGGGCTTCCGGGCGCCGTCGGCGGCGGCCTTGGCCTGGTCGTAGGAGTCCATGGCCCGCTGGTAGTCCTCGCGGGCCGCCGGGTCGAGGTTGGGGTCGCGCACGTCGAGGTTGAGCGCCGAGACGTCCTCACCGAGGTGCGTGACGTCCTCGTACACGCTGTCCTTCAGCTCGGCGAGCTGCTTGGCCTCGCGGTCGCGGCGCCGGCGTCGGGAGACGAGGACGAGCCCGATGATGCCGCCCACGATCAGGATGATCACGATCAGGACCACGAACGCGCCGATGGCCGAGCCGGACTTCTTGTCCTGTACGGCCTTCTCGAACCGGTCGTTGAGGTTGAGCAGCAGGTCCTTCTCGTTGGACGAGGCACCGCGCGCCTGCGCGACGAGGTCGTCGACCTTGCTGTTGTCGAGGCCGTCGTGGGACCCGGCCTTGATGTGGTCGCCCTTACCGTCGACCAGGATCAGGGTGCCCTTGCGGCCCAGCGCGCGGTCGAGCGTCACCAGGTTGGCGCTGGTCACACGGGAGCCGGTCACCACCGCGATCCGGATCGTGGACTTGTCGGACTTAACGCTATTGATGACTTCTTGCTGGTCGGATGGGGACAGCGTGGCGCCCGCGTCGCTCGAGACGTACACACCCTGGCTCTTGAGGCCCTTGACGAGGTCGTTCAAAGAGTCGGCGCTCGCCGGGGACACAAAGCCGAAAAGCAGCGCGGCGACGGCCGCCATCAGGGCGGAAATCGTCAGACGGCGAATCTTCATGGCGGCCTTCATATCGTCGATTTTGCCCGTTCGTTGCTGTTCCTACAGCGACGAACCAGCACTCGGTATGGTTCCGTTCAGGCGCGACGGAGATCGCCGCGGAGCACCCGCTGGACGAGGTCGCCCCTGATCTGACCGTAACCGGTCGCCGCCCAGACGCTGCGGTCCGGATCCACCTCGTAGTACGGGACCGTGCCGTCGAGCAGCACGTCAGGCGCGGTGCGGGTGCGCACCGCGCGGGCGCACTCGGCGCAGGCGGCCACCTTCAGCCGGTCCCGGCCGCCGACGGCGCGCCAGGTCACCGTGAGCCGTCCGCCGCCGTGCAGCGGGTTGAAGAAACACAGCGGGCTCGGCCCGCGCCCCCGCGACGCGTCGTCGCCCATGTCGACGAGGACCAGGACCCCCGCGAGGTCGGGCACGGTACGCGCGGCATCCAGGGCCTTGCCCGCCGCCGCGTACGCGTCCAGGGCCCGCTGGAGCAGGTCGGTGCCGCCCTGCGCGTCCTCGAGCGACTCGCCGAGGGCCAGCAGCGCGGCCTCGGCCCGGTGGCGCAGCTCGGCGGCCGACCGCGCGGAGGTACGCGCCGGGCGCGGGCCGGGCGCCCGCGCCATCCGCCGGTGCCGCCAGACGAGGAGGGCCCCGAGGCCCGCCACGGCGACGGCCGCGCCACCGCCGATCGCATACGGCGTGTGGTCGGTCCGCGCGGGTTCGTGCGGGCGGTCGACGTGGTCGAGCCGGTCCGTCTGCGTCTTGTACGCGGCGTGCGCCTGCCCGGATGCCATCAGCCGGATACAGCGGATCAGCCGGTCCGTCAGGGAGACCTCGTCCATGGCCGGGTCGAGGCCGACCGCGCCGGCGGCCTCGATCGCGTCGCGGTCCACGCCGAACTCTGTCGCCTTGATGGAGTCGGTGGAGTCCTCGCCGAGCGTCAGGTAGACGCCGTCGCGCCGCAGGGACCGGTGGACGTCGGCGGCGAGATGCTCGGCGTCGCTCCACTCGCCTCCCCGTACGAGTGGCAGGACGATCGCGTACACGGGCATCGGGGCGGACTCGATCGCCCGCACGAGGCGTTCGGGGCCCGGCAGCGCCGCGGCCAGCGACGGGTCGACGTACACCGGGGACCGCCGCAGCGCCGCCGCGATCCGCGCGGCCTCACTCGTCAAGGATCCTCCCGACCACGTCGCCGAACTGGCCGAAGCCGGTCTCCGCCCACAGCCCCGCACGTTCGTAGTAGGGACGCCCGCCGTCCAGGAGGACCTCGGGGGCGCGGCGGTCGCGCACCGTGCCCGCACAGGCCGGGCAGGCCTTGACCGTACGTTTCGCGCGGGTGCCCGGGGCACGCCAGCCGACCGTGATCGTGCCCTCGCCGTGCCTCGGGTCGAAGTAGCAGAGCGGCGCCGCCCCGCGCCCGAGGTTCACCAGCGCCAGCACGCCCGCGAGGTCCGCGGCGGTCAGCGCGCCGTCGAGCGTACGGCCGGCCGCGGCGTAGGCGTCGAGGGCCAGGCTCGCCGGCCGGTCGTCGAGAGACTCGCCGAACGCCACCAGCTCGCGCTCGGCACGCGCCCGCAGTTCCTCGAGATCCGCCTCGCGCGCCGTGCCGAACACCGTACGGGGCAGGCGCAGGCGTTCGACGGCGACACGGGCCCGGCGGTGGCGTAGCCACACCAGCGCGCCGGCCGCGGCGGCGACCGCGGCCACCGCGATCGGGACGCCGAGCGGCAGGCCGTCGCCGTGCGCGGAGGGCCGCGCCGTCGGGGACGGGCTCGAGGGCCGGTCCGGTCCGAGGACCTGACGGCTCTCCTTCTCGTACGCTCGCGTCCCCTGGCCGTTCGCGATCAGCTCGACGCACCGGCCCAGACGCGCGGCGAGCGGCGCCTTGTCGTAGCGCTTCTCGTAGGAGACCGCCAAGCCCGCGTCGTGCGCGGACCGCCGCGTCGCCTCGGTGCCGCCCCACATCACGACGTCGAACACGTCGCCGAAGTCGGCGTTCAGCGTGACGTACGCGCCGTCGCGGTTCAGGTGGGACCGTACGACGGTGGTGAGCTGCTCGGAGCTCTGCCAGGTGCCGCCCGCGACGATCGGCGCCAGCACCACGTAGACCGGCGTCGGTGACCGGCGGATCCGCCGCACCAGCGCGTCGCGGTCGGCCGCCGGCAGCGCCTTCGCGTACGCGGGGTCGACGTAGACCGGCGAGCGGCGCAGCGCGGCGGCGATCCGGTCCGCCTCAGCCGACACCGAGGTACTCCAGCACGCGTGCGGGCAGGTTCTTGGTGGTGCCCTTCAGCCGTTCCCACAGGCCGGGCGCCCGGTAGTACGGGACCTTCCGTCCGTCGATCTTCAAGGTGAGCGGGCGGCGGTCGCGTTCGCGGGCCCGGCGGCATGCGTCGCACAGCGGCCGGTCGGCGCGCGGCAGGCCGGGCAGCAGGGTCCGCACCTTCCGGCCGGCCGGCCCGTGGAAGGGGTCGAGCAGGCAGCGGGGCTTCGGCTCACCGGTGTTCTCGCGCAGCGCGTCCTGGCCGTCGAGCGCCAGCACGACCACGCCGAACAGGCTGCCCGGATCGTGCTGTTCGTCGTAGAGGATCCGCGCGGCGTCGTAGTCGGCCATCGCGCGGGCCTTCCCCTCGCCGTCGTCCTCGGCCGCGCCGATCGCCTCGGCGAGGCGTACGAGCTGCGCGGTCGCGGTACGGCGCACTTTACGGGCGCCGAGCGTCCGCGTGGACGCCCCGCGGACCGCCCGTACCCTGGTGAGGACGGCCGAGGCCACCAGCCAGAGCAGTGACAGCGCGACCCCGCCCAGCGCGAGGGCGAGGGCGAAGCTCCGCGTGAAGTGCCCGGCCAGGGCCACGTTGGACGGCCGTTGATTCCGGTCCGGCTCGGGCGCGCGAGGCGTCGCCGGGTCGAGCGGGCGCGCGGAGGGCGCGCGGCGGAACGCGTCGAGGACGTCGTGCAGCTTCTTCGGCACCGGCTCGTCGCGCGTCACCAGGTCGACGTCGATGTCGTCGCTGCGCGGGACCTGATAGGACATCCAGTCGACGTTGTCGCGCGACCCGACGACCAGGTAGATCCCGGGCCGGCCGAGCCGCCGGTGGAGCAGGTAGGCGAGGTATTCGCCGTCACCACCCGACTCGTCCTGCGACACGAGCGGCACGGCGGCCAGGTAGACCGGCACGCCCACACCGCGGATCTGCGTCTCGAGGTCCGCCCGCTGGCGCGCGTCGAGAAGGTAGGAGACGTCGGGGTCGACGAACACCGGCGACTGCCGCAGCGCGGTCGCGACCCGGTCCACCCGGTCCGCCGCGTACGCGGGAGCCTGCGCCGTGAGGACGAGCAGGCCCGCGACGAGCAGGAGGCGCCTCATCGGGCCCGCCCGCGCCGCCGCCGCCGTACGAGGAATACGGCGCCGAGAAGCACGGCCGCGCCGAGGCCCGACAGCGCCCCGGCCTCGTCGAACGTGTCGCCGAGGTCGGCGGCGTCGCCGTACGGCTTGGCCTCCCAGCCGGTCTTGCTCCTGGCGTACACCTCGTCGTAGCGCTGCTGCGCGTGCCCGGACCGGATGTCGTCCACGAAGCGCGCGACGACGCGTACCGGACCCGCGTCGTACGGCTGCGAGTAGACGACCTCGGACGACGCCGGGTGGATCGGGAGGCTCTCCCCGAACTGCGAGGCCGTCAGGCCGATGCCGCTCGAGGGGATGACGATGTAGACGCCGTCGCGGTCCAGCCGGTCGTGCAGCAGCGCGATGAGCCGTTCCGGCGCGCCGTCCGGGTCCTCCGCCACGTCGATGTCCGGCACGACCGCGATGTACGTCGGCGCGGGCATCCGCCGGATCGCGGCGCGGATCTTCGCGGTGTCGGCCGGAGACACCTCGCGCGGCACGGCGTCGCTGACGAACACCGGGTCGTGCGCCAGGCGTTCGGCGATGAACTCCGCCCTGGTCACCACGCGGGGGGCCGGAGTCGGCACTGCGATGATCGCCGCCGCCAGGACGGCACGGCCGAGGCTCAAGCGTCCTTGATCTCGCAGATGACCGCGCCGTTCGTCACGGTCTGGCCGACCTCCGCGGACAGTCCGGTGATGGTGCCGGCCTTGTGCGCGGTGAGGGGCTGCTCCATCTTCATCGCCTCCAGCACCACGATCGGCTCGCCGGCCTCGACCGTCGCGCCGTCCTCAGCGATGATCTTGACGATCGTGCCCTGCATCGGGCTGACCAGCGCGTCACCGCCCGCCTTGGCGGCACCCGACGCCTTGCCGGCCCGGCGCTTGGCGCGCGGGGCCGGGTCCTGCGCCGTCGACGCGCCCAGCCCGGCGGGCAGCACGACCTCGATCCGGCGACCGCCGACCTCGACCGTGACGCTCTCGCGCGCACCCGGCTCCGCGGCCTCGGCCCCGGCGTCGTACGGCTCGATCGTGTTGTCGAACTCCGTCTCGATCCAGCGGGTGTGCACGCGGAACGGAGCGTCGGTGAACGCGGGGTCCTCGATGACCATCCGGTGGAACGGTATGACCGTCGGCATGCCCTCGATCTCGAACTCGGCGAGCGCCCGCCGCGCCCGCTGCAACGCCTCGGTGCGGTTCGCGCCGGTCACGACCAGCTTCGCGATCATGGAGTCGTACATCTGCGGCACGGTCATGCCCTGCTCGAACCCGGTGTCGAGCCGTACGCCGGGCCCGCTCGGCGGGCTCCAGCGGCTGATCGTCCCCGGTGCGGGCAGGAAGCCGCGCCCCGCGTCCTCGGCGTTGATCCGGAACTCGAACGAGTGTCCGCGCAGCTCGGGGTCGCCATAGCCCAGGGCCTCGCCCTCGGCGACACGGAACTGCTCGCGTACGAGGTCGATGCCGGCGACCTCCTCGGTCACCGGGTGCTCGACCTGCAGCCGCGTGTTGACCTCGAGGAAGGAGATCGTGCCGTCCTGGCCGACGAGGAACTCGCAGGTGCCCGCGCCGACGTACCCGGCCTCCCGCAGGATGGCCTTGGAGCTGTCGTAGAGCGTGGTGAGCTGCTCGTCGGACAGGAACGGCGCGGGCGCCTCCTCGACGAGCTTCTGGTGGCGGCGCTGGAGCGAGCAGTCACGCGTGGAGACCACGACGACGTCGCCGTTCCGGTCGGCCAGGCACTGCGTCTCGACGTGCCGTGGCCGGTCGAGGTAACGCTCGACGAAGCACTCGCCACGGCCGAACGCCGAGACCGCCTCGCGGACCGCCGAGTCGTACAGCTCAGGGATCTCCTCGAGCGTGCGCGCCACCTTCAGGCCGCGCCCACCACCGCCGAAGGCCGCCTTGATCGCGATCGGCAGGCCGTTCTCGCGCGCGAACGCCACGACCTCGTCGGCGTCCTTGACCGGGTCCTTGGTGCCCGCGACCAGCGGCGCACCGACCTTCTGCGCGATATGCCGCGCCTGCACCTTGTCGCCCAGCGCGACGATCGCGCTCGGCGGCGGGCCGATCCAGGTCAGGCCCGCGTTGATGACGGCTTCGGCGAAGTCGGCGTTCTCCGCGAGGAACCCGTACCCAGGGTGCACGGCGTCGGCGCCACTGTCCTTGGCGATCTTCAGGAGCTTCTCGATGTCGAGGTAACTCTCGGCGGCGGTGGTACCGCCCAGCGCGAACGCCTCATCGGCGACCCGTACGTGCAGCCCGTCGAGGTCCGGCTCGGAGTAGACGGCAACGCTCCCGAGACCCGCATCCCTGCACGCACGCGCGATCCGGACGGCGATCTCACCTCGGTTGGCGATCAGGACCTTACGCAACGTACGCTCCTCGCTCTTGCTGATCGCCACAGAGTCTAGGCAAGTCACCGTCGCGGCCTGTCAAGGGCCACCGTGTTGTCATGTTTACCCAGATAAGCGACTGCTTGCTCGGAGCGGGACTTTACCGACTTGCTGGATATCTGTGGCCTCAGCCCGCGAGACGGGTGCCCGGGAGCTCGACGCGGCGGCGCCAGATCGCCCTCCAGCGTTCCTCGGCGCCGGGGCGCGCCATCCGGCTCTCGCAGATGCCGCACGCGGGGCACGTACCGACGTATCTCCGTGGTCCGGCGCAGCCCGCGCAGACGTCCTCGCCGGGGTGGACCCGGCCGATGGCACGCCCGACCACGACCGCGAGGCGCTCCCGTGGGTGTACCTCCGGATCCGGGCAGTAAAGGTCGAGCCGGGGCGCCTTGCCGCGCTCGGGCACCCGCCGGTAGGCCTTCTCGAGGCGCCGCCGCCTCTCGTAGGCCCGCAGGATCGGCAGCCACAGCTCGCGCGCCTCCTCGAGCTCGTCCACCGCGCGGATCAGTGAGCACGGATCGGCGTCCAGGTCCTCCGGAATCCGGCTGCTCACGACCAGGTGGTGCCAGGTCGCGCGGAATCCGTACGGCCCGAAGCGCAGGGCGCACTCGCGTAACGCCCAAAGCCGCCACCCGACGGGCAGTTCGTCGTCGCGGACCCGGCGCGCCGCCGAGGGAAAGCTGGTCATCGCGTCTCCCGTTCAGGGCCTGCCGGGCATATTCCGTCCCGATCAGGCCCCGGCCATGCGGGGTGCCTGCTCCATCAATCTGTTCGACTTCGCGAAACGACGGGTGGTTCCCGGAAGCCGCGCCACGGAATACGAATCCAGGTATCGGACCCCGATCCGGCGACGAAATGCGAGATATCGGACGGTCCGCGTATTGCACCGTCACCTGCCGGTCATATGACACTTACGCAGGTTGAGACGTGCCGATGTGATCACGGAGCCTCGCCTCGTACGCTCAATTGGTCGGCCAATCTAGAAAGGAATGGCAAGCCTCGTTAGGCTGACGCCCCACATCCGCCGCTTCGTCTTCCTGCGGACGGCGCCGCATTGAAGTTCCTTCCACGAAGGGAAGCTCAGATGGCCGGAGACAAGCGTGGTGGCAACCTCGGCGCGCTGCACGACCTGTCGACCATGTTCAACAAGAACTCCAAGAACCTCGATCAGATCATCCGTGATCTGAACGGCAAGACCGCCAACAGCCAGAACGACTGGTGGGGCCCCGGCGCCGACCGTTTCCGCCAGGCGTGGCAGGAGGCGAAGAGCTCCTTCGACAAGATGGCCCACGCCCTCGAAGAGGCCGGCCAGGACGTCAAGAAGTCCGCCCAGAACATCGAACGCGCCACCAGCTAGCTCCGAGCCGGGCGAGCGCGACCGCGTTCGCCCGGCCCGATCCCCGGTCTCTCCCCGAGCCGGTGTACGAGAAGGCCCCCGAATGGTCGACCCCGATGTCGTCGCAGTGAGCCCGAGCGGGCTCGACGCCATGACCGGCGCGCTCCGGCGGAGCCTCAACGCGTCCACCGACGCGGCCTCCGCCCTGCGAACGGCCTTCGCCCGCGCGAACGCGGACCCGCGGAACGTGGACGCCATCTACCGGATCCTGGGCCTCGCCGCCGACGAGATACCCATGCTGTACCGGCGTCACCGGCTTGCCTTAGCGATCGACGCAGACGCCTCCGACCCGTTCGCCGGGATGAAGGGGCGCCCACGAGGAATGGTCGTCGCCGGCGCGGGCCCGCTGACGTACGGCGACGACGCGACCGCCGCCAGAGCCGGCACCGCCGACGCGGACGCCATCGCGAAGACCTTCGACGCCGGCGGTGCGCTCATGCCCGCCGTCGACGGGCTGACCGCGATCCTGCGCCACATCGCGGTCAACAACGGAGACCCCGCCTACGCCGACGCCCTCATCGACCGCCTGGGTCCGTCATTGACCGCGCACCTGGGCGCCCTGGGGCTCAGCCTGGACGGCAACGGCAACGGCAACGGCAACGGCGACCACGAGCACGCGCGGCTCGTCCGCACCAGCGTCGGGGGAGCCCTCGCCACGGCCAGCCATCACCTACCGAACCCGGGGATCTGGCTTGCCAAGTCCGTCTACGCGGGCCAGCCCGGACCGACCACGGCCCTGGTCGCACCGTTCCTGTCCCAGGGCGGCTTCGACTTCCGCTTCCTGGCCGAGGTCGGACGCGCCGAACTCGCCACCACGACCCTCCACCCGGACCCGTTGCGCTCGTCGGAGATCTGGAACGCGATCGCGAACGACCCGAAGGCAGCCGCGCTCCTGTACGGCACGAGCCTGCCGGAGATCATGCAGTACGCCGACGAAAGCCGCCCGCTCGGCCCCCATGAGGGCCGGGCCATCGCGGCATTCGCCCGCTTGGAACAGGCGGCCACCATCGACGTTCGCCGTACCGATCCGCGGGCGGCGGACACCAATGTGAAGGCGATCATTGATTACTTCAATGCTCACCCCGAGTACCACACGTACGACTCCATGCGTAACGTCAACGCCGGCATCATCACGGACCGCTGGGCCGACCTCGTCTACAGCATCGGCTCACCCGTCGACCTCTTGACGAACTCCGGCGACGACCCCACCCGAGAAGGCGTCGAACTCCCACCGAACGCATGGAAGAACTACCTCACGGACACCATGCGGCACGGTCCGTCGGCGGCCCGGCTCTTCTTCCAGTCGCTCTCCTGGGTCGAAAGCGCCGAAGAAGACATCGACCGCAAACGCATGCCGATGAACCACACGATGCGTACGCCCGACGGCCAGAAGCCCAACTTCTGGGAGGCGCAGAACATCGATCGAGTGGAAGCGCTGATGAACGCAAGCGGTGCCGACGCACTCGCCCAGCTCAAGTCCAAGAATTCCGCGATGGTGGAGGGCTGGATCAGCGGCGTCAAGCTCGTGACCAGCGAGGTTCGGAAGAACAACATCAACCTGTTCGGCTACGAGAAGGACGTCGGGAAGATCTGGCTCGACTCGCAGGCGGCGCACCTGGAGGACTACTCCAAGCGGCTGATCAGGAAGAACTTCGGAGACTCCGACGAGCATGCGGTCGGCGACGTCCTGAACGACACGCCGTTCGAGTACCGCAAGGACTGGCGTCGGCAGGCCGTCAAGAATTGGAACGCCGCGGTCAACTCGGGCTATACAGGTCTGAGCTCGGTGAAGTATGACGGGCGGTCTTGGAACGGCGATCCCCGCACGTACGAGGAGCAGTACGGTACGCGCTTCACCCGTACCGATGGCCACCACAAGCTTCGTTTGCTGGATGTTGAAGATATTCGAGGGGACTGGAAAAAATTGGCCGCCTTCAATGCCTGGCTGCGGGATCCGGCAGTCGCCAACTCCGTCCATGGCTCTGGCAGCGACTGATGGGCGTTGGACGGCGTGCGCCGGTGACGGCGGTCGGTCTCGTACTGGTCGTGACGGCATGCGGCGGCGCGAGCGACAAGGCGGCATCCGACTCCCTGCGCCGGTCGCGGAGCAGCGTGCTCGCCGACATGCGTCAGCTTCGCGCGCAGCGGCTCCCGAATCTGGAGCCCATCAACTACCTTTTCGGCGACTACCGGCCGTGCACCGCGGACAACGCGTTGCGCTACGTATCCGGTACGAGCTGGACCAGCCTGAAACGCGACTACAACAACCCGGCGTTGCTGACGGACGTGGCGCTCTTCCTCTCCAAGAACGGCTGGTCCGTTGCCCCCGGATCGGATGCCGAACGCCGCGTGATCAGCAAGGGGCCGATCAGGATCGAGGTGGTCGGCCTGAAGGGGAAGCCTTCGATCGACGCGAACGGCTTCAGCCCGTGTTTTCAGGTGGGGACGGCCTCACGAGGCTTCCTGCGGTCGTCCGGCGACGAGTTCAGTAGGTGACATGGCACCCACGACCACGCCGAACCCGCGCTACGGGCAGTTGAAGGCTCTCCTCGCACAGCTTCAGCGGGAGGAGACGACGCTTCGGCGTACGTTCAGGGAGACGTGTCGGCGGATGGGCTCGGGTGACGTGTGGGTCGGGCCGTCCGCGCGGGCGTGGGAGGCGAAGATGGCCGCCTATGACGCGCAGGTGCGGCAGTTGGTCTCCAGGGCGATCGCGGAGGTCGAGGCGGAGCTCGCGGTCACGCCCAAGGAGGTCGGCAAGCCGGCGTAGGGGCTCACGGGGTGACGGCGATGTGGACCGGCACGGCGACGCCGAGCCGGACCGCCAGGGCTCGGCCGACGGTGTTGGTGGGGGTGGCGTTTCTGGGGAGGCGTAGGCCGAGGAGTTCGCCGTCGTCCGGAGACTCGACGCGCAGGAGGATGCCGGTGCGGGAGCGGCGGCAGTCGGCGATGAAGCCGTTGTACGTGCGGCTCAGGTCCTCGTTGGTGCCGGCGATGATGACGGCGTGTTCGCCGTCGCGGGCGGTGCGGACGGCTTCGGTCAAGGGGTCTTCCAGGTCCGTACGGTCGAGGAGCTCCGCGTCGTCGACGACGATGACGTAGCGATCATGGCCTGCCACCGCCGAAGACAGGGCCTCCTCGGGGGACTGGGCGTCGAGGACGGCCAGGACGCCGGGCGTGCCGTCCAGGTCGCGGAGGGGCGAGCGGCGAGGGCAGACGAGTACGACGGGGACCTCTCCGGCGCCCAGTTCGGGGTCCAGCAGGGACCGGACCATCGTCATCAGGACCGTGGACCGGCCGGAGCGCGGCGGACCGGCGACCGTACAGCCGGGGCCTTCGGCCAGGAGGTCGACGCCCACCGGGGAGAGTTCGTCGCCGCCCGCGCCGACCAGGACCCACAGCGGTGACGGGGCCGAGAAGTCCGCGTCCAGGGCCAGGGCCTCGCTGTACGTGACGCGTACCGGCAGCTCGTCGACGTGGAAGGGGCCGCCGGGGCCACGTGGCGCGCGGGCGGCCTCGCGGGCCAGGGACTGCAGGGCGGCGACCTGCGTCGTGCCGTACGGGTCGCGGTCGAGCAGGGCGATCTGGGACTCCCGCAGCGTGCCGCCGCCGGGGCCGACGGCCTCGATGGCGCGGCCCGGTCGCATCTCCGAGGGCACGTGGCGTTCGTTGAGACCGGCGTAGGTATAGTCGTTGGGGTCGGCCATCCGCAGGATGAGGCGGTCCTCGAAGACCGTGGACACCTGCCCGCCGAGCCCGGAGCGGTCCCCGGTGAAGACCGCGCGCAGGCCGACGGCGGAACCCTCGCGCAGCAGGCGCAGGACGGTATCGACCAGACGGCCGTAGTCGTAGTGCTCGAACGCGGCGGCGAACCCCTCCCACCGGTCGAGGAACAGCAGCATCCAGGGCAGACGCTCGGACGGCGTGACCGCGGCGCGCTGTTCGGCGAGCGAGGCGAACCCGGTGGCGGCCAGCACCTGCTGGCGGCGCCCGACCTCCTCGAGGAGCCGGGCGAGCAGGCGTTCGACGCGTTCGATCTGGTCGCGGCTCACGACGGCGCCGCAGTGCGGCAGCGCGACGAGAGGCAGCAGGGCGCCCGCGCCGCAGTCGATCGCGTAGAGGTGGACGTCCGACGGGGAACAGGAGGAGGCCAACGAGCCCGCCAGCGTACGGAGGACGGTCGAGCGGCCCGACCGCGCCGAACCCGCGACGTACAGGTGGCCGCCGCGTACGAGGTCCAGGGTCAGCGCCGAGCGCGACTGGGCCGAGGGCAGGTCGGTGAGCCCGAACGCCAGCGGTGCCACGTCGTCCTCGTCCGCGAAGACGGCGGGCAGGTCGTCCAGCGTCACGGTGGCGGGCAGCGGCTCGAGCCACGGCGACGGCTGGTCGCGGATGCCGGAGCGGTCGGCCGCCTCACGGACCGCGGCGACCAGGAGCTTCAGGTCCGTCACGTGCGAGGACTCGGAAGAAGCGGCGGCGACGGCGAGCGGCCGTCCCAGGCCGGGCCAGGGCAGCGGGACGACCTGCGCGGGCATGGCGACGGCGTCGCCGGGGCGTCGGCCGCCGATCCGCGCGGCCTGTACGGCCTGTGGCGACCCGGCGCCCGAGCGTACGAAGCAGCGGCCCGGCGTGGACTTGGCGATGCGAGCGGCGGCGGGGTCGTCGATCACGTCGGAGGACTCGTCGGCGCCGGTCACGCGCAGCGCGATGCGCAGGTTGGTGTTGGCGCGGATGTCGCCGGTGACGACGCCGGCGGGGCGCTGGGTGGCGAGCAGCAGGTGTACGCCCAGCGACCGGCCGCGGCGGCCGATGTCGACGAGCCCCTCGACGAAGTCGGGCAGCTCGCCCGCCAGCGTCGCGAACTCGTCGATGACCAGTACGAGCCGCGGCATCCGCGCGCTCGCGCGGCCGTCGCCGGAGTCGAGCAGGCGGTGGTAGTCCTCGATGTCCTTGGCACCGGCGCGCAGGAGGAGGGCCTCGCGCCGCCGCAGCTCCGCGCCGAGGGACTCCAGGGCGCGCTCGGTGAGGTGTCCGTCCAGGTCGGTCACCATGCCGACCACGTGCGGCAGCGACGCGCAGTCCTTGAACGCCGCGCCGCCCTTGTAATCGATCAGGACGAACGTCAGCTCGTCGGGCCGGTTGGCCACCGCCAACGACGCGATCATGGTCTGGAGCAGCTCGGACTTGCCCGCGCCGGTCGTACCGGCGATCAGCCCGTGCGGCCCGTCGAGCCGCAGGTCGACCGAGAACACCCCGTCGGCGGAGACGCCGATCGGCACCGACGTCGTACGCCCGCCGGACTCCCAGATCGCCTGGATCCGCGCGGCGGACGGCGACGGCATCTCGAGGATCTCCAGCAGCCGCGCCTCACGGGGGATCGCGGCCTCGGCGTCGTCACGCGAGACGTCGCGGACCGGCGCGAGGGCGCGCGCGAGCCGGTCGCACCAGGCCGCGGAGACCTGGTCGGCCAGCACCGGGCCGACCGAGTCGAGGCCGTTGCCGCGCAGCCGGATGTGCGTGTCGCGGTCCCAGTCCCACACGCCGACGGCCGCGCACTCCTCGGGCAGCAGCCGCTCGTCGTCGTCGATGCAGATCGCACGCAGCCCGACGCCCGGTCCGCCGGACAGCACCTGCGGCATGCCGGGCACCCGCCGGAGCTGCCGCGCGCCGTCCAGGACCAGCAAAATGTTGTACGCGCCGGTGGCCGGCGCCTCGCCGAGAAGCCCGTGCACCGGGTCGGCGGAGCGACGGCGCTCGGTGATGCGGATCGCCAGCTCGGTCACGCGCCGCGCGACCGTCTCGGGGTCCGAGCCGATCAGCGCGACGCAGTCCTCGCCCTCGCGCGGCGCGCAGTGCGGCAGCCAGCGCACCCAGTTCCAGTGCTCGCCGCCGGCCGGGTCGGCCGACAGCACCACGATGGCCAGGTCGCGCGGGCTGTGCAGCGCCGCGGCCTGGGCCACGAGCCAGCGGGCCAGGGCGCGCGAACGGTCGCGGGGGCCCGAGAGCCCGACCACGCCGAGCTCGGCCAGCGGGAGCGGTACGGGGACCGCGTGCGCGATCGGTGCGGCCGGCAGCACCGGATCGTCGCCGCCGCCGCGTCCCGGCGCCAGCTCGATGTGCGCGGGCAGGTCGGCCAGGCCGACCCGCAGGTGCAGCGTGTCGGAGTCGGTGACGCGGCGCTCCCACAGGCGGCGGCGCGGGCCGGTCGCGGTGAGCAGCACCTCGGCTGGGTCGGGCGCGAGCGCGCGCCATTCGGCCTGGTCGGCCCGGCGCATCGCCTCGAGGGAGCCGTCGAACCCGGCCTTCCGCTCGCGGAACTCCTTCATCGCCCGCGCGTAGGACTTGCGGCCGTAGACCCGGTCGGCGATCCACTCGCCGACCTGGATGACCGGGTACGCGAGCGCCATCAGCGCCCAGTACCACTGGCCGGTGAAGACGACCATGGCGACACCGGTCGCCGCGAACAGCAGCGAGCCGAGCAGCCGCAGGCGCTCCCGCTGTCCCTTCTCCGGCTCCTGCGGCACCTCGATCCGGCGCGGCGAGGAGTGCGGGCGGATGCGCGGCGGCCGGTTGTAGGCCAGGCCGCCGTCCTCGAGCGGTGACAGGTGGGCGTCGGGCGCGCTGGAGGGCGCGAGCGTCAGCACGCTGGCGCCGGTGACCAGGACGCCGCCGGGCGGCCATTCGACGACGCCGTCGATCGGCCGCTGGTCCAGGACGCCCTGGCCGGCGACGGTGACGCGCCGGGACTCTACCGTGACCGTGAGGGCGCGGGCCGGAACGGACGGGTCGGCGAGGCGTACGTCCACGTCAGGGGCGGTGCCGAAGGTGGTCTGGCCGATGCCCAGGCGGTGTACGGCCCCGGCGGCGGGACCGCCGCTCACCCGGATCTCGGCGATCCCGGTCGGCTCCGCGAGCACGGTCGCGGGCGCGCCGCCCGGGTTGACCGCGACGACCGCGCCGTCACGCAGGAAGCGCGCCGCGACGGCCGTGGGGTCGAGCATGCGGCCGCCGGCCCACAGCGGCGCCGGTGGATCCTCCACCCAGCGTGCGCTCGGCAGGCGCACGACTTCAGCGAGTGGCTCTTTGGCCGACTCGGCGTTCAAAGTGGCAATAAGTGATCTCGCAACGCTTCCGACCGTCATATCGGAATCGCCGTTGACCACAACGTCACGGGGACCTTGATCGGTCAGCGCCGTGAGCGAGATTCGCATTCGCCCCTCCGGTTCTGCGGACTGCCGGACCAGGATAGAGATGGGGCGTTGTGGTCTCCAGCGCCTTGGCCGGAGTCTTGTCTTGATCGCTTGACAAGTTGTGAGATTCGTCGCCGAAACAATCTCCGGCGGTCGCATTGACGCCAGGAGGTAAGGGCGGAACGATGGTTCGCCGCGTCCCGTCAACGCATTGAGTCCGGAATCCCCCGAAATGGCGGAGCAACCTGTGACGACGAGCAGTGATCGTAAGAGCGTTGCCGACACTTCCGGGCGTCCCTCGCTCGGTGTGTCGGCCGGCCACCGCATTCCCGTTCCGCGTCGGGAGCGCAAGCCGGCCATGGCGGCCCTCGCCGTCCTGCTCATCGTGGGAGGTGCGCTGGTCAGCGCCTATCTCGTGATGGTCAGCGGGCAGCGGGTCCCGGTGATTCGGGTCGGCCGCCAGATCGCGGCGGGCCAGCAGATCCCGGCGGACGCGCTGGAGGAGGTGCAGGTCTCGGCCAGCGCCGACCTCGACATCATCCCGTGGACCGACCGGGGCAGGGTCGCCCAGACGTTCGCGACCGTCACGCTGGTGAAGGGCTCGCTGCTCACCAACGGCATGATCAGTACGTCGGCGTCGGTGGCCAAGGGCACCGTCGTCGTCGGTCTCGCGCTCAAGCCCGGCCAGCTGCCGGCGGGCGGCCTGCAACCCGGCGACCGTGTCGCGCTGTACGCCGTCGCCGCGGAGGGTGGTGCGAGTGGCCAGGGCGGCTCGCTGCTCGCCCCTGTGGCCACCGTGTACGACGTGGAACGGCCGGGCCAGAACGACGTCCAGAGCGACCAGGTCCAGGTGTCGGTGACGGTGCCGGCCGACCAGGGGCCGCAGGTCACCGCGGCGGCCTCCTCCGGCGGGGTCGCGGTGGCGCTGCTGCCGGCGGGCGAGGAGGCCGCGCAGCCGCCGGCCAAGCCGCGTACGCCCCCGTCCGGCTCGCAGCCGCCCGCGACCCAGCCCAACAGCCGGCCGCCGGCCGGCAAGTCCGGCAATCCCACGCCGCGTACCGGAACGACGGGTCGTCCCTGATGGGGCTGATCGTCCTCGCCGCGGACAAGGGGGCGCCGGGGGTCACGACCGCCGCCGTCGCGCTGTCGGCCGTCTGGCCGCGTCCCGCGCTGCTCGCCGAGTGCGACCAGGCCGGGGGAGACCTCGTCTACCGGCTGCCCGGCGAGGACGGTGGCATGCTCAACCCGGCGCACGGCCTGCTCAGCCTCGCCGCCACGGCGCGCCGTGGCCTGCGCGCCGAGCAGGTGTGGGAGCACACGCAACGGCTCAGCGGCGGGCTCGACGTGCTCGTCGGCCTCACAAATGCCGAGCAGGCGCAGGGACTCACCTGGTTGTGGAGCCCCCTTGGCCGGGCATTCGCCAATCTTCCGGGCGCCGATGTGGTGGCCGATTGTGGCCGCCTCGGCGCGGGTTCCGCGGTCACCGATCTTCTACGCGAGGCGTCGACGATCGTCCTGTTCACCCGGGCGACCCTCGAACACGTCGCCCACCTGCGCGAACGCATCAATTCCCTCGCAACAGAACTGGGCGGTCACGCCCCGCCGCCGATCGGCATCGTGGTCGTCGCCGATCCACGCGAATACCGCACGTCCATCACAGAAGTCGGGCGGATCATTTCAAACGCGAAACTCCCGGCGAATGTTCTCGGCGGTTTCGCCCTCGACCCCAAGGGTGCTGAAATGCTGAGGGGCCAGTGGGGCGGACGGCTCGACAGATCACTGTTGATCCGTTCGGCACGGCAGATCGCGGGCGAACTCGCGGCGCACACCGCGAGCGGCCCCGGGGCGGACCGCGAGGCGCAGGGAGTGGTAAGTGGACCACAGCCTGGTTAAGCGACTCCGGCAGGAGGTCGGCGGCAGACTCGCCGACCAGCGCCGTCTCGACGCCGCCGGCGGCATCCCGCCGATGGGGCCCGAGGACGAGCGCCAGTACGCCCGCGCGCTCATCGGCCAGGTCCTGGAGGAGTACGCCCGCGCCGAGATCGCCGGCGGACGCCGCCCACCGGGCGCCGAAGAGGAGGAGCAGCTCGCCGCCGGCGTGCACGCGGCCCTGTTCGGCGTCGGACGCCTCCAGCCGCTGCTCGAGGACTCCGAGATCGAGAACATCGACGTCAACGGCTGCGACCGGGTTTTCATCGGCTACGCCGACGGCCGCGAGGTGATGGCCGAGCCGGTCGCCGAGTCCGACGACGAGCTGGTCGAGCTGATCCAGATCCTGGCCGCCTACAGCGGCCTGTCCAGCCGGCCCTTCGACTCGGCCAACCCCCAGCTCGACCTGCGCCTGCCCGACGGCTCCCGGCTGTCGGCGGTCATGGACGTCACGATCCGGCCCGCGCTGTCGATCCGGCGGGCGCGCCTCGGCAAGGTGTTCCTGTCCGACCTCGTCGGCAACGGCACCCTCACCACCGAGGTCGGCTTCTTCCTCCGCGCGGCGGTGAACGCCCGCAAGAACATCATGATCGCCGGGGCGACCAACGCGGGGAAGACGACGCTGCTGCGGGCCATCGCCAACGAGATCCCGGGCGGCGAGCGGCTCATCACCGTCGAACGCGCCCTCGAGCTGGGGCTCGACCAGTTTCCCGAGCTGCACCCCAACGTCGTGGCCCTGGAGGAGCGGCTGCCCAACTCCGAGGGCCAGGGCACGATCACCATGGCCGAGCTGGTCCGGCGCTCGCTGCGCATGAACCCCTCACGCGTGATCGTCGGTGAGGTCCTGGGCGACGAGATCGTCACGATGCTCAACGCGATGACGCAGGGCAACGACGGGTCGCTGTCCACGATCCACGCCAACTCCTCCTGGGAGGTCTTCAACCGGATCGGCACCTACGCTCTGCAGTCCGAGGAGCGGCTGCCGATCGAGGCCACCCACATGCTGATCGCCGGGGCCATCGACTTCGTCGTCTTCATCGAGAAGCGCAACGACTACGCGCGGGGCGGGCGGCTGCGCCGCTACGTCTCGAGCATCCGCGAGGTCACCGGGTGCGACGAGCGGGTCCTGTCCAGCGAGGTCTTCGAGCCCGGGAACGACGGTTCCGCGGTGCCCGCCGCGCCCATCGCCTGCGTACAGGACCTCCTCCCGCACGGCTACGACCCGTCGCACGGAGCGGTCTGGTGACCGGCCTGCTCACCGGCGACCTCACCGTGCTGCTCGCGATCACGGCGGGTGCGCTGTCCGGCGGTGGCGTGTTCCTGTTCGTCGCGGCGCTGCGCGGCGTACGCCCGCGGCCCGGCAGGCCGGCCGGACGCAGCCGTGAGGAACTGGTCCGCACCTTCACCACCCGCACCGCGCTGGCCGTCATCGGCGGCCTGGTGGTCCTGGTCATCACCCGGTGGCCGGTCGCCGGCATCGGCGCGGGCCTGCTCGTCCTGGGCTGGAACTCCATCGGTGGCGGCGCGGGCGAAGAACGCCGGTCGATGGCGCGCCTTGAGGCCCTCGCCGCGTGGACCGAGTCGCTGCGCGACACCATCGCCGGAGCCGTCGGCCTCGAGCAGGCGATCCCGTCCTCGCTCCGGGCCGTGGCACCGGTGCTTCAGCCGCACGTACGCGCGCTGGTCGACCGCCTCCACACCCGCGTACCGCTCGCGGACGCGCTGCGCAGCTTCGGTGACGACCTCGACGACGCCTCGGCCGACCTGGTCGTGGCCGCGCTCATCCTCAACGCGCGCCTGCGCGGGCCGGGCCTGCGCGACATGCTCGGGGCACTGTCCACCTCGGCGCGCGCCGAGCTCGACATGCGCCGCCGCGTCGAGGCCAACCGCCGCACCACGCGCCGCAGCGTCCAGATCGTCGTGGGCGTCTCGGTCGGTACGGCGCTGCTGCTCGCCGTCTTCAACCGCTCCTACGTCCAGATGTACGACACCTTCATCGGCCAGATGGTGCTCGCGGTCGTCGTCGGCCTGTTCGCGTGCGGCTTCGTCTGGCTGCGGCGCCTCGCCCGCTACGACCTGCCCGAGCGCTTCCTGTCCTCCGGCGAGGCCGAGGCGCAGGAGCGGCCCGGGATCCCGGGCGAGGTGCCGGAGACCGTCGCCCGCTGGCAGGGCCAGACCACGGGCGCGAAAGGGGGCGCGCGATGAATGCCGCATTGCTGGCCGGGGCCGTCTTCGGACTCGGCGGATACCTGCTCTTCCGTGCACTCTTCCCGCCGCGTCCGGGCCTGTCGGCCCGGCTCGCGGCCTTCGACGCGGTCCGCAGGCGCGGCGAGGCCGAGCCGACCGGCGGCCGTTCCACGCTCTCCGCCGAGCGCGTCTCGGGGCTGCGCGCCCAGGCGGGCCGCTCGCTCGCGGCCTTCTACGAGGCGCGCGGCTGGCAGCAGCGTTCGGTACGCGCCGACCTGGCGTTGCTCGACCGCTCCTTCGAGGCCTTCCTCGCCACGAAGTTCCTGCTCGCGGCGGCGGCCATCATCTTCATCCCGATCCTGGTCGGCTATCTCGCGCTGCTGGGCCTCGGCGTCGCGATCGCGATCCCGGTCTGGCTCGGGATCTTCTTCGCCCTGATCTTCTTCCTGCTGCCAGACCTCCAGCTCCGGCAGGAGGCGGCGTCGCGGCGCCGTGACTTCCGGCACGCCGTCAGCGCGTTCCTCGACCTCGTCGCGATGAACCTCGCCGGCGGCCGCGGCGTACCCGAGGCGCTGATGACCGCCGCCAACGTCGGCGACGGCTGGGCCGTCCGCCGCATCCGCGACGCGCTGTCCAACGCCCGCATCACCGGGATCACGCCCTGGCAGGCCCTCGGCCGCCTCGGCGAGGACATCAACGTCGATGAGCTGCGCGACCTGTCCGCGGCCCTCGCGCTGGTCGCCGACGACGGAGCCAAGGTGCGCCAATCTCTCGCCGCACGCGCGGCGAGCATGCGCAGCCGCGAGCTGTCCGACGTCGAGGGAAAGGCCGGTGAACGCTCGCAGTCCATGCTCGTCGCGCAGCTCCTGCTGTGCGCGGGCTTCCTGATCTTCCTCGCCTATCCGGCGGTGATGCGGGTGATGGCCGCATGACGTCGACACTCCACCTGTACCGCTCAGTCCGAGGAGTTCCATGCAGTCGCTGAATCCGATGAACGATCCGTTCGTCGCCTACGTATGGTCATCCGTCCAGGTCCGCTTCGAGCGGCTGCGCGGCGACGAGGACAGGTCGCGCGGCGCGTCGGCGATCGAGTGGGCGATCATCACCGGTCTCCTGGCGATGATCGCGCTCGGCGTCGGCGTGGTCATCTACCGCAAGGTCAGGTCCGCGGCGAACAACATCAAGACCAAGTGACCCGATGGACAGGCGGGCGGATCGAGGCGCGAGCACGCTGGAACTCGCCCTGCTGACCCCGATCCTGCTGCTCGTCATCATGCTGGTCATCCAGTTCGCGATGGTCTTCCACGCCCGGCACGTCGCGCTCGCCGCAGCCCAGTCCGGCGCGCGCGTGGCACGGGGCCAGAACGGCGGTGACTGGAAGGGCGCGTCGGAGGAGAAGGCGCGCGAGTACGTCCAGCAGATCGGCCCGGAGCTGCTGCCCGGCGCGAGCGCCAGCGCCGGCGGCGACCGCGACCAGCGCTGGGTCACCGTGAGCGGCACCGCCGTACGCGTCGTGCCGTTCCTGAAGTTCCACGTCAGCCAGCGGTCCAGCGGCCCGATCGAGTGCTACCGGCCCGACGTCGGCGCCGGCACCGCGTGCGAGGGGCCGACGGGGCCATGAGACGAGACGCGGGCACGATGTCGCTGGAGCTGGCGCTGCTGGCGCCGCTCCTGGTGGCGTTCATGATGCTGATGGTCGGCCTCGGCCGGGTCGTGGAGGCCCAGAGCCAGGTCGACGGCGCGGCCAGGGACGCCGCGCGCGCCGCCTCGATCGCGCGTACCCGCCCCGCCGCGCAGGCCGCCGCGAGCGACGCCGCCGGCGGCACGCTGACCGGCACGAAGGAATGGTGCCAGGGCGGACCGCGCGCCGCCGTCGAGTGGGGCCGTACCGACTGGCGCCGCGGCGGCCAGGTCACCACCTCCGTCACGTGCGTGGTCGACCTCGGCGGCCTGTCGTTGATCGGGCTGACGCCCTCGAAGACGATGACCGGCACGGCCACCGCCCCGATCGACACCCTGCGGAGGGTCCAGTGAGGGCGCGGCTCGCGCGCGAGGAGCGCGACCGCGGCACGGTGGCGATGTTCACCACGATCTTCGCGCTCTTCGTCGTCGTCCTGGCCGGGCTGCTCGTCGACGGAGGCCTGGCCATCCACGCGCGCCAGCGCGCCGCCGACATCGCCGAGCAGGGCGCGCGTGCCGCCGCCGACAACGTCGACGTGGACGAGCTGCGCCGCACCGGCCGGGCGCGGATCGACGACCCGCGCGCCGCATGCATGCGGGCCCAGCGGCTCATCGCGGCCTATTCGGAGGTGACGGGGCGTCCGCAGTGCCAGATCGAGGGCCTGCGTACGGCGCGTGTCGTCGTACAGATCACGGTACGACTCCAGTTGCTGAGCATCGTGCCCGGCTTTGGTGACTTCACGATGACGTCGGCGGCTTCGGCGCATCCGCAGGAGGGGATATGAGCACGATCCGTCGGGAGCCGGTGCGGGTCGACCGCGGACGCAGCGCCGGCGACGTGGTCGCCGGTGTTCTCGCGCTGACCGCACTCGCCGCCCTGGTCCTGGGCGTACCCTTCGCGCTGCTCACATTCTTCGGCTCACCGGTTCCACACGCGATGCCGTCGGCCGACACCCTCTCGCGGCGGCTCGACACCAGCGCGCTGATGCGCATTCTGGTGATCATCGTGTGGCTGGCCTGGGCGCAGCTGTCCGCGTGCGTGCTGGTCGAGGCGTACGCCGGCATCCGCGGCGTGGGCATGCCGGTCAGGGTGCCGCTCGCCGGGGGGCCGCAGGCGGTCGCGCACCGGTTGGTCGTCGCGGCGCTGCTGCTGTTCACCGCGACCACGGCCGTGATGCCGGCGCTGACCGCGCCCCGCGCGACGCACGTCCAGCGGCTCGGCCCGCCCGATCGCGTGGAGCCGGTCCAGGCGCACGCGGAGCCGGCCATGCAGCGCACCACCACGACCACCCCGAGCCCCGACGCGCCGACGCTCATGGAGAAGAACGCGGTCCGCAAGATCTACCGCGTACGCCCGCCGGCCGGACGTCACCACGAGAGCCTCTGGGAGATCGCCGAAAAGTGCCTCGGCGACGGCCGCCGCTACCGCGAGATCTACTCCCTCAACAAGGGCAAGGTGCAGCCGGACGGCACCCGTCTGACCATGGCGAGCCTGCTGCGGCCGGGCTGGGTGCTCGACATGCCCACCGACGCGACCCACGTCGAGATCATCGAGAAGGGCCCGCACGACGGCGGGCGCGAGTACGGCGTGCCGCACTCCCAGGTCGCGGGCCAGCCGCACGGCTCGGTCGACACGCAGCGGCAGGCCGTCGACGCCGCGCGCCGCGCCGCGCAGCAGGAGGCCCAGGACGACCGGGCCGACCGCGAGGCCGGCCGCCCCCCGATCGACCACGGGCCCGACGTGACCGCGGCACCAGAGGCCCCGGTCCAGCCGCCCGCCGAGCAGCCACCCGTCGCGGAACAGCCGCCCGCCGCAGAGCAGACGCCGGGCCGCTCGGAGCAGGCACCGGGCCGGTCCGAGGAGGCGCCGCGCCCGCCCGGACAGGAATCGCCGGCGCAGCCGCAGCCGGGCACCTCCGCGTTCGGCTGGCCGGAGCAGCTCTCCCTCGCGTCCTTGCTGGCCGCCGGCCTGCTCGCCGGGCTCGGCCGCAGGCGCCGCGAGCAGCTCTGGAGCCGTGCGTTCGGCACGATGATCAAGCGGCCCGACGGCGCCGCGGCCGTCGTCGAGCAGGCGTTGCGCATCGGCGCCGACACCGAGGCCACCCGCCTGCTCGACCTCGGGTTGCGGCAACTGTCCAAGGCCCTGGACGCCGAGGGCCGTACGCTCCCGACCGTGTACGGCGTGCACCTGGGGGCCGACAGCCTCGACCTGTGGATCGCCCCGGCCGACCGCAACCCGCCCGCGCCCTGGCAGGAGTACGACAACGGGCAGGTGTGGCGGCTCACCGCGAGCGCCCTCGATGGCCCGGCCACCGCGGGCCTCGCCGACGTGCTGGCGCCCTACCCCGGCCTCGTGTCGATCGGGACCAACGACACCGGCCGCATCCTGGTCGACCTGGAGGCCGCGCACGGCCTGATCGCGCTGCACGGACCCGACGAGACGCGCCGCGCGGTGCTCGCCGCCGTCGCGGTCGAGCTGGCCACCAACCGCTGGTCCGACCACATGCGGATCACGCTGGTCGGGTTCCACGAGGAGCTGTCGCTGATCGCGCCGGACCGGATCCGCGCCGTCGGCTCCCTCGCCGAGGCGCTGCCCGAGCTCGAGGGGCGGAGCGAGGAGGTACGCCAGGCGCTCGCCGCGTCCGGCGCCGATTCCGTGCTGACCGGCCGCTGCCGCGGTGTGTTCGGCGAGGCCTGGATGCCGCACTACCTGATCATGGCCGACCCGCCCACGCCGGAAGAGGCCGAGCGGCTCGTCGCCCTCGCCCGTACCGGACAGCGCATGGCGGCCGGCTACATCGTCGCCGGCGAGACGCCCGGGGCGACCTGGACCTGGGACGTCGACGCTGACGGGCGGCTGCGCGCCGGGGTGCTCGGGTTCGACGTCGACGCCCAGCTCGTCCCCGATCACCACTACCGCGCGGTCGTGGAGCTGTTCCGCACGGCCGGGCGCGTCGAGGGCGTCCCGTACGACGGGCTCGAGGACGAGCCCGCGGTCCCGACCGCGAGCGGCGAGGCACAGCCCGCGGTGGACATCCGGCTGCTCGGCCCGATCGAGGTCGATGCACCGGAGCCGATCGACGAGAGCCGACGCGCCCTCTGCACCGAGCTGCTCGTCTACCTCGCCACGCATCCGGAGGGCGTGCACCCGACCGTGCTCGGCGGCGCGATCTGGCCGCGCGGTGTGTCGGCCGGCGTCCGCGACGCGACGGTCGCGCGCGTCGCCGACTGGCTCGGCCGCGACTCGCGTGGTCGCCCCAACCTGTACTACGACGAGCGCGGCCGGATCCGGCTCGGCTCGGAGGTGCGCGTCGACTGGGAGGTGTTCCGCTGGCTGATCTGGCGGTCCGCCGCCGAGCCCGCGTCCGAGACGGCCTACCTCACCTACGCCGTCGAGCTCGTACGCGGCGCGCTCCTGGCCGACCGGCCGCGAGGACGCTACGGCTGGCTGGCCGCCGAGGACTTCGAGTACGAGGTCACCGCGCGGGTCGCCGACGTCGCGCACCGGCTCGTCCTGATGCGGCTCGACGACGGTGACGCGCGCGGCGCCGTCGCCGCCGCGCGTGCCGGGCTGCGGCTGGCCACCGGCGACGAGGGCCTGTGGCGCGATCTCCTCCGAGCCACGCACGCGACGGGCGACGCCGGCCAGGTCCGCGGGGTCGTCGACGAACTGCGCGCCCGCGTCGACGCCGACCCGTACGCCGAGCAGATGCAGCCCGAGACCGAGGCCCTCGTGGAGGAGCTCGTCCCGCGCTGGCGAGGTGTCGAGGCCGGGTGAAGCGAAGACCGCCCGGGCCGGCGATGTTCGCCGTACGCCCGGGCGGCCTGGATGCCTCCTTCGCCACGTGGACGCCTCAACTCACGGCGTCACGCCTCCGATCGGCGAAAAGGGTGGATCAACTGTCCGGATGGCCCGCGTAGACGATGGTGCCGCCGACGCTGGCGTCGCAGTAGCCATCGCCATTGGCGTCGCCCACGGAGACGCCCGACAGGTTCGTACGGCTGTCGGTCATGTAGGTCCAGCGGCCGGTGTGGCTGGAGAACAGCCACCAGGTGACACCGGTGGGCATGAAGCGGTCCGCCGCGCCGTCACCGTTGAAGTCGCAGGTCTCGTTGTAGGTGCCGTAGTCGTTGACGTTGAACAGGTTGCTGCCCTGGTTGATGGAATTGTGGTCGCTGTCGTTGGTCTGGACCATGGCCGCGTCATCGACGATGGTCAGGCCACCCCAGGTCTTGTCCCACCTGAAGGCGTTGTTGTGGACGTCGGCGACGACGGAGGGCGTGCCGCGGAGCTTGAAGCCGGTGCCCTGGTTGTACATGATCGAGTTGAACTCGATGTCGATGTACTCGCCGGCGGGGCCGCAGTAGTAGCTGAATCCCCAGCAGCTGTCGCGGCCGTGCATGTCGATGATGTGGGTGTGGGTGACGATACCGAGAGTGCTGGCGTTGATGCCGCCGTGATAGAGGAGCAGGTTGCGGTACAGCCGGTACCCGGTGCCGGGCCGGCCGTCGCCCGCGATGTCATGGCGGTTGAAGTCAAAGGCGTTCTTCTCGATGAGGGCATAGGCGCCGTAGGAGAGCTCGACGCCGTAGCCGTTCTCGGAGTAGTGCTGGTTGTGGTGGATCCAGTTGTCGTGGATGTGCACGGTGGAGTCATTGACGTTCAGGGCGATGCGCTCTGCGTCGTCGCGAATGCTGATGGCGGCGCCGCGCCATCCATAGACCTCGTCGTGGTCGATCTCAAGGTTGGTGGCGGACCAGGCGGTGATGCCGCTGGCGCCCGGGGCGTCGCCGTCGGCGATGGCATCGCCGAGGCTGCCGTCGATGCGCAGCCTGCTGATCCGGACGTTGTCGCTGGGCGCCGCTGTACTACCGACGTCCAGCAGGCGGGCCGGGAAGGTGGTGGTGAAGATCCGGGGCCCGTTCGGGAAATTCCCATCGGTCTGGCCGATGATCTGGACGCCGGACGCGATCGTGATGTCGGCCCTGCCGCTCAGATCCAGATCGACGTTCGGGGCGATCTGCACGACCGTGCCCGCGCTGCCCACCGCCTGGACGAAGGCATCAGCCTGATCGTTCCCGGTGATCGTTACCGTACCCGCGGCGTGCGCGGAGGTGACGGCGCCGCCGGCCACCGCCATCGCCACCACTCCGGCCAACGCCACCGTGCGTGAGACCACCCCATACCCGCGCGCACGCACGCGTTTTTCCAGCACAGACCTCAAAATGAACACAGCAACTCCTTGCGTCATGTCTTCCTGGCGGGGGACTTGGGAGAAATCGCGGGACCGCAAACCGGCCGCCACCTCACAAGCCCGAAACACACGTCGAAACCCGTGCTCTGGGCGCTTGCCGCAACATCGCCGGCGTAGGCCGGCCGCAACCCGCCCGGTGGTCGGCCTGGCACTCGCGCCGACGGCCACGGGACGGGTCGGAGTAACGCGTAACCCGACATAAAGGTCATCACGCTCGGTCAACGAGCAAGCGATGTGGGGGATACGGCCCCCGACGCGCGGGTCACGCGGGACATGGGTTTCGTGATCGCGGCCCAGGGGTAGGGATAGTGGTTTTGCGCGATTTCGCGAATGAGGCCGCTAGCGGTAGATGCCGTTGTGGCCCAGCGAGAACCGGCCGGGCTGGGGGTGAACGCACAGGTCACGCGGGGCTGGGCCGGCGGGGACGCGGTGGACCGTGCGCCCGGTGCGCGTGGAGACGGCGAAGACCAGGTCGGCGTGGCGCGCGGAGAGCCACAGCAGCCGCCCGTCGGGAGAGACGCCGCCCGCGCCGGGAGCGGCCGGGAGTGGCCAGCGGTGCACGACGCGATGGCGGGGCAGGGAGATCACCGACACGCTGCGCTCGCCGCCGTTGGTGACGTACAACTCGCCGGCGTCACGGCCGAGGTAGAGGCCCTGCGCGCCGTGGCCGGTACGGATGAACCCGACCGGACGGAACCGCACCGCGTCGATCAGCCATACGCCGCCGTGGCCGGAGTCGGCGACGTAGAACGTCGAGCCGTCCGGTGACAGCCGGACGTCCTGCGGCCGGCTGCCCGCGGGCAGCCGCAGCGTGCCGGTGAGGAGATGGCCCGCGAGGTCGATCCGGACGAGCCGCGGAGCGCCCGCGCATCCGGCGACCAGCGTCGAGCCGTCGGCGGACAGATCGGCGTGGGTCAGGCCGGCACAGGGCACACGTACCGCCGACCGGGCCCGCATCGTACGCGGGTCGCGTATCTCGATCCGGCCGCGCCGCGCGTCCAGGACGAATGCCTGGCGGCCGTCGACGGAGAAATAGAGGTCGGCGGAGGCCGCGATCGGCACGGCCCGCCCCCGCGCGCCGGTGCGCGCGTTGATCGGTACGAGCCCGTCCCGCTCGGTGACCCAGAGCGTCTTGAGGTCCCACGACGGGACGACCCGCCGCGGCGCGACCCCGACCGGGATCTGGCCGACCACCACGGAGGTCCTCGGGTCGATCACGTCGATCCCGGCCTCGACCGGCACGTAGACGCGCGGCGGCAACCGGCGGGCGACCGGGCTGAGCATGCCGGGCTGCGTGGCGGCGTACACGTCGGGCGGCGCGGCCGGCAGGTCGCCACGCTGGTCGACGACCGGTGCCGGCCGATGCGCGGGCGTGAACGACGGCCGTACGTAGGGTGCGGGACCGCCGAGCGCGAGCACAGGAGACTCCGGGCCCGGCCGGCCGCGGAACGGCACGGACGACCCACACCCGGCGGTGAACATGGTCAGGACGGCGAGCGGCACGGCGATCACGGCCCTGCCGCCGGACGCTCGTCGGCAACTCCCCACAAGGGCGGGACTCTACCCTTTTCGGCGACGGTTCGTGAGCGAACAATCACTAAGAGCTGAGGTGCCCCTCCGTCACCAGCACGGCCGACGAGCGACGGCCGCAGCGCCGCCGGTCGCGGTCGATGAGGTGAACGATCACGGGGAGGCGGCCGGCGGGCGAGGTGCCGGGGTGCCGCGTCCAGGTGGTGGCCGGGGTCGCGCGGCGGCTGGCGGTCAGTGGCCGCCGGGGAGGGCGCCGGAGCGCCAGGCTCCGGGGCCGTGGGTCAGCGGGCGGCGCAGGCGGCGGGCCGGGTCGGACCAGGCCGAGCGGGGCTTCGGTGGTGGCGCCGACGTGCGCGCGCGGGTGGTCAGGACGGTGACCAGCGCGGCGATCTCTTCCGGGGTCGGGCTCCCGCGTACGATCCGCAGGTACGGGCGTTCCGCCGCACCGCCTTCATCACCGCTCATGGTGCCTCCGCTCCATTCGGGCCTCCGGCCTCTCGGCTCCCGGGCACTCGGCATCCGGCTCCTCGGGCCGGGCGGCCGCCGGGCACGTCCCAACACCCGGTCCGGTCCGCCCTGCTCGGCCGGGTTCCCGGCCTACGGCGGGCGGTCGTCTCGCAGGTCACAGGGGGATGTTCCCGTGCTTCTTCGGCGGCAGGGTCTTGCGCTTCTCGCGGAGGGCACGGAGGGCCTTCACGATCTGGGCGCGGGTCTCCGACGGCTTGATGACGGCGTCGACATAGCCGCGTGAGGCGGCGATGTAGGGGTTGGCGAGCGTGTCCTCGTACTCGGTGACGAGCTCGGCCCGCCGGGTGTCCGGGTCGTCGGCGGCGGCGAGTTCACGCCGGTAGAGGATGTTGACCGCGCCCTGCGCGCCCATCACCGCGATCTGCGCCGTCGGCCACGCGAGGTTGACGTCGGCGCCGAGGTGCTTGGAGCCCATGACGTCGTACGCGCCGCCGTACGCCTTGCGGGTGATGACCGTGACGAGCGGGACGGTGGCCTCGGCGTAGGCGTACAGGAGCTTGGCGCCGCGCCGGATGATGCCGTTCCACTCCTGGTCGGTGCCGGGCAGGAAGCCGGGTACGTCCACGAAGGTCAGCACCGGGACGTTGAAGGCGTCGCAGGTGCGTACGAAGCGCGCGGCCTTCTCGGAGGCGTGGATGTCGAGCGTGCCGGCGAAGTGGCTGGGCTGATTGGCCACGATGCCGACCGGGCGTCCTTCGACGCGGCCGTAGCCGCACACCATGTTCGGCGCGAACAGGGCGTGCACCTCGAGGAACTCGCCGTCGTCCAGGACGTGCTCGAGGACGGTGTGCATGTCGTACGGCTGGTTCGGCGAGTCCGGGATCAGCGTGTCGAGCTCGAGGTCCTCGTCGCTGATCTCGAGCGAGGCGGGGACGTCGTACGACGGCGGGTCGGACATGTTGTTCGACGGCAGGTACGACAGCAGCTCTTTGACGTAGTCGATCGCGTCCTGCTCGTCGGCGGCCTGGTAGTGCGCTACGCCGGAGCGGGTGTTGTGCGCGTGCGCGCCGCCGAGATCCTCGAACGTGACCTCCTCACCGGTGACGGTCTTGATCACGTCGGGGCCGGTGATGAACATGTGCGAGGTCTGGTCGACCATGACGATGAAGTCGGTCAGCGCGGGGGAGTACACGGCGCCGCCGGCGCACGGCCCCATGACCAGCGAGATCTGCGGGATGACGCCCGAGGCGTGGGTGTTGCGCTTGAAGATCTCGGCGTACAGGCCGAGCGCGACCACGCCCTCCTGGATGCGCGCGCCACCGGAGTCGTTGATACCGACCATCGGGCAGCCGGTCCGCAGCGCGTGGTCCATCACCTTGATGATCTTCTCGCCGAACACCTCGCCGAGAGAGCCACCGGCGACGGTGAAGTCCTGAGAGAAGACCGCCACGGGCCGGCCGTCGACCGTGCCGTGGCCGGTGACGACGCCGTCGCCGTACGGGCGGTTCTTCTCGACGCCGAAGCCGTGGGCGCGGTGCTGTGCCAGCTCGTCGAACTCGACGAAGGAGCCTTCGTCGAGGAACGCGTCGATGCGTTCGCGCGCGGTCATCTTGCCCTTGGCGTGCTGCTTTTCGACCGCTCGCTCGGATCCGGCGTGGACGGCCTCGTAACGCCGGCGCTCCAGGTCGGCGATCTTGCCGGCCGTGGTGTGGATGTCGATCTCGACGGCGGGGAGGGGCTCGGGCGCTTGCATGGCCATGCGATCAGCGTAGCCAGGCGCCTCGGGGCGCTCGCGACGGGGGGATCTCAGTACGCGAGACGGCGCTTCCGGACTGGGCGGGTGCACGAACTAGATTGAAACGCGTGTCCACTCGAAACTCCGCTCGGCAGGAGATGCCCGAGCCGCTGCGCCGTGACGTCCGGCTGCTGGGTTCCCTGCTCGGCCAGGTCCTCGTCGAGTACGGCGGCCGAGAACTCCTCGACGATGTCGAGGCCCTCAGGCACGCCGTCATCGCGGCCCGCCGGGACGAGACCGGGGCCGACGACGTCGCCGCGATCGTCAGCGGCTGGCCGCTGGAGCGAGCCGAACTGGTCGCCCGTGCCTTCACCGTCTACTTCCACCTGACCAACCTCGCCGAAGAACACCAGCGGATCCGTACGCTGCGCGAGCGCGACACCGACCACGCGTCGCCGCGCGACTCGGTGGCCGCCGCGGTCGCCGAGATCGGCGAGGAGCGCATCGGCGGGCTGCTGGAGGATCTCGAGCTGCACCCGGTGCTCACCGCGCACCCCACCGAGGCGCGGCGCCGCGCCGTCGTCACCGCGATCCTGCGCATCAGCAAGCTGCTGACCGCCCTCGACGACGCGCGTGCGAGCAGCGGCGAGCAGGACGCGACGACCCGGCGGCTGGTCGAGGAGATCGACCTGCTGTGGCGCACCTCTCAGCTCCGCCGGACCAAGCCGGACCCGCTCGACGAGGTCCGCACCGCGATGGCGATCTTCGACGAGACGCTGTTCCGCGTCGTGCCGGCGATCTACCGCTCCCTCGACACCGCGCTGGCGCCCGGCACCGGCACGCGGCCGCCGCTGGCCCCGTCGTACCTGAGGTTCGGGTCCTGGATCGGTGGCGACCGCGACGGCAACCCGTACGTCACCGCGCAGATCACCAGGGAGGCCATCGGCGTGCAGGCCGAGCACCTGCTGCGCGCCCTCGGCAACGCCTGCTCGCGCGTCGGCCGCACGCTGACCGCGGACGAGAGCACCACGCCCGCCTCCGAGAAGCTGCGCGGCGCCCTGGCCGCCGCACGCGCGGGCCAGCCGGAGCTGTACGGCGGCATCGCCAAGCGCTCGCCGGGTGAGCCGCACCGCCAGCTCCTGCTGTACGCCGCCGAGCGAGTGCAGGCGACCCGCCTGCGCGACGCCGACCTCGCCTACGAGAACCCGGACGAGCTGCTCGAGGACCTGCGCGTCGTGCAGGACTCCCTGGTCGAGGCGGGCGCCACCCGCCAGGCGTACGGCGAGCTCCAGCACCTGATCTGGCAGGTCGAGACGTTCGGATTCCACCTGGCCGAGCTGGAGATCCGCCAGCACTCCGCCGTGCACGAGAAGGCCCTCGCCGAGGTACGCGCCGGCGGCCCGCTCAGCGAGCAGACCGAAGAGGTGCTCGACACGCTCCGGGTCGTCGCGTGGGTGCAGGAGCGGTTCGGCGCGGACGCCTGCCGCCGCTACGTGATCTCTTTCACCCGTACGGCGGAGGACATCGCCGCCGTCTACGAGCTGGCCGAGCACGCCGCTCTCGGCGGACGCCCGCCGGTGCTGGACGTCGTGCCGCTGTTCGAGACCGGCGAGGACCTCGACCGCTCGCCGTCGGTGCTGGAGGGCATGCTCAAGCTCAAGCCGGTACGCCGACGGCTGCTGGAGACCGGCCGACGGCTGGAGGCGATGCTCGGCTACTCCGACTCGGCCAAGCAACTCGGCCCGACGACCGCGACGCTGAAGTTGTACGACACGCAGGCCGCGCTCGCGTCCTGGGCCGCGCGTCACGACATCCGGCTGACGCTGTTCCACGGTCGCGGCGGCGCGCTCGGCCGCGGTGGTGGCCCGGCCAACCGCGCGGTGCTCGCGCAGGCGCCGGGTTCGGTGGCGGGCCGGTTCAAGGTCACCGAGCAGGGCGAGGTGATCTTCGCGCGCTACGGGCACGCCGAGATCGCCCAGCGGCACATCGAGCAGGTCACCAGCGCCGTCCTGCTGGCCTCCACGCCCGCCGTGGAGGAGCGCGCCCTCGAGGCGGCGGAGCGGTTCCGGCCGCTGGCCGACCGGATCAGCGCCGCGGCCGAGCGCACGTACCGCTCGTTCGTGGAGGCTCAGGGCTTCGCCGAGTGGTTCGCGCGCGTCAGCCCGCTGAACGAGATCTCCAACCTGCGGCTCGGCTCGCGGCCGTCACGGCGCAAGGCGACCGCCTCGCTGGAGGACCTGCGGGCCATCCCGTGGGTGTTCTCCTGGACGCAGACGCGGGTCAACCTGCCCGGCTGGTACGGCCTGGGCAGCGGCCTCGCCGCGGTCAAGGACACCGACGAGCTGCGCGAGGCGTACCGGTCCTGGCCGCTGTTCGCCTCGCTGCTGGACAACGCCGAGATGAGCCTGGCCAAGACCGACCGCGCCATCGCGGAGCGCTATCTCGCGCTGGGCGACCGGCCCGACCTCACCCGGACGGTGCTCGAGGAGTACGACCGCACCCGCGAACTCGTGCTCGATCTCACCGGCCACACCCGCCTGCTGGAGAACCGCAAGGTGCTCTCGCGCGCGGTCGAGCTGCGCAACCCGTACGTCGACGCGCTGTCCCACCTGCAGCTACGTGCGCTGCAGGAGCTGCGGGACGGCGTGGAGGACGACGCGCAGAGCGAGCGCGTCGAGGATCTTCTTCTGCTCGCCGCGGCGGGCGTGGCGGCGGGCCTCCAGAACACCGGATGAACTCCGCAGATCGGGCGGTTTACTGAGGGCATGGGGATCAGGCTTGCCGGATCCGCCGACCTCGCGGCGGTGGAGGCGATCGTGCGCGCGGCGTACGAACCATGGGTACCGGTCATCGGCATCAAGCCACTGCCGATGGTCGCGGACTACGGCGCGCTCATCGCGTCCGAGCGCGTCTACGTGCTGGAGAACGGCGAGGTCGACGCGCTGATCGTGCTGGAGTATGAGGAGAACGTCCTGGTGGTGGAGAACCTCGCCGTACGTCCCGATCGGCAGGGACGCGGCCTCGGCCGGCGGCTGATGGCGTTCGCGGAGTTCCGCGCGCGATCGCTGGATCTTTCCGCGCTCCGGCTCTATACGAACGAGAAGATGATCTCCAATATCGGCCTGTACGAATCACTGGGCTACCGACAGACCGATCGTGAGGACATTCGTGGCAGACACGCCGTACACATGCGTAAAGACCTCTGACGGGCCTGGAAAAGGGGGCAACACGGGACGGCGAGCCGATCTTGACCTAAAGTCATAGGTGATGACTGTTCGCGAGCCTGTGTCGCACCCCACACCGCTCCCGCGGTTCGCCATCCTCGTGGATGTCGGATACCTCTACGCGGCAGCGGGTGATCTGCTGTTCGGCGTGTCCTCTCGGCGTTCCTACCGGGTCGACGCCGAAGGGCTGATCAAGGCACTCGAGGCACGAGCCGGCGCCTGCATGCGCGGCGAGCTGCTGCGCGTGTACTGGTTCGACGCCGCCCGCGACCGAGTCCCCACCATCGACCAGCGCATGGTCGCGCCGCTTCCGCGCGTCAAGCTGCGCCTTGGCAACCTCAACAAGCACAACCAGCAGAAGGGCGTCGACGCGCAGATCCGCGAGGACCTGGAGACGCTCGCGCGGCACGGCGCGGTCACCGACGCGATCCTCATCGCCGGTGACGAGGACATGGTCCCCGCCGTCGAGGCGGCGCAGACCTACGGCGTACGGATCCACCTGTGGGGCATCGAGCCGCCCTATGGCACCAACCAGGCCGAGCGCCTCATCTGGGAGTCCGACACCGTCGACGTCGTCCACGCCGACTTCGTCAAGCCCTACTTCGCCCTCGACACCTCGCGCGAGACCGACTCCGCCGAGACGCCTGGGGCGCCGGCGGCACCGGTCCCGTCGCCGACCGCCGTGTTCGGCGCCCGGCCGAGGCCCGCGCCCGCGCCGACGCCTCCGCCCACGCGGCCTCATCCCGCCGGCGGCTCGGTGGCCAAGCTCGGCCCCGCGCGCGGCCGCATGGAGGAGATCGGCGAGCACATCGCGCACAAGTGGATCCTCACTCGTGGCCGCGACAACATCCGCGACCTGCTGCCCGGCCCGATCCTGCCCACGGTCATCGACAAGGACCTCCTGATCGAGGGCGAAAAGGAGCTCGGCCACTCGCTCCGCCCCTACAAGGAAGCCCGCGACTGGCTTCGCGAGGGCTTCTGGGCCCGGGTCTACCGCGAGTTCGAGTTCGGCGTGGGCGTCTCCGGCAAGCCTCACTGACCACCGCCGCCGTAGGCTGAACGGGTGAGAGACTCCCCGTACAGCGATCTGGACCGTCCGCCCCTGAACGAGCGGGCGCTGAACCGCGCGCTGGTACGGTCCGAAGGCCTGTGGCGCGAGATCCGGGTCGTACGGGAGGCCGGTTCGACAAACGCCGACCTGGCGGAGCTGGCGCGTGGGGGTGCCGCGCCGGGGCTGGTGCTGGTCGCCGAGACGCAGACGGCGGGCCGTGGCCGGATGGGACGTACGTGGACCGCGCCCGCGCGTTCGGGGCTGGCGTTCTCGTTCCTGCTTCCGGGGGAGCAGGACCCGGCCCGGCTGGGCTGGCTGCCACTGCTGGCCGGGATCGCCGTGGTGTCCGCGCTGCGGGGGTTCTCCGACATCGAGGGCGTTCCGGCGGGCCGGATGCGCGAGGCGGCCCTGAAGTGGCCCAACGACGTACTGATCGGCGACCGCAAGCTCGCCGGGATCCTGGCGGAGCGGGTGGAGACGGGGGTCGTCGTCGGCATCGGCCTCAACGTGAGCCTGCGCGAGTCCGAGCTGCCCGTGCCGACCGCCACGTCGCTGGCGATCGAAGGTGCACCGGCCGACCGTGACCCGGTGCTGCGCGCCATCCTGCGCGAGCTGGACCGCTGGTACATGGAGTTCCAGGTGGGCGGCGTAGAGGCGCTGCGCGAGACGTACAAGGGCTTCTGCTCGACGCTGGGCAGGCAGGTGCGGGTCGAGCTGCCGGGCGGCACGACGCTCACGGGAAAGGCACGCGACATCGAGGACGCGGGCCGCCTGGTGGTTCGTGCGGACGATGGCGACCATCTGCTCAGCGCGGGTGATGTCGTCCATGTCCGGTAGTTGGATCCCAACTGGACCGGTCCGACGCACGCCGGTTTAATTGGGCTATCCATCCCCCCGGAGGTCGTTGAATGGCCAGTGTGGCAGAGCTCAAGGGCGTGCTCGCCCAAGCCGGCGAAGAGGCCGAGCAGGCGGTGCAACTGCTCGTCCAGGCCGCGGAGCGAGCCGAGGCCGCGTTGCAGTTCCTCATCGCGGCGGCGGATGGCAGCGACCACGACGCGCTGGGCGGTTCGGTGGGTGCCATGGGACAGGCCGTCGAGGGCATCGGCGAGTGCCAGGGTCAGATCGGCGTCGCACTCGACGAGGCTTCCAAGTACGCCGAAGGGCTCTAGGCCGGTCTGACAAAGCACCCACAGATGACCCTCAAACCCGATGACCTCGTCGCGAACGTGCGGGAGGGCATTCAGCAGGCGCGTGCCCTCATTCGCGCGCGTCGCGGTGGTTCGGACGAGCCCATCGCGCAGGCCGAGGCCGCGGTCGAGCGCGCACGCGCCGAGCTCGCGGCGACGGCCGGGCCCGAGACCGACGCGTCCCTGGACCGCTGGCGGCGTATCGCCGACGAGGCGGCGCCCGGCGCGGCGTCCGTGCCCTGGACGCACTGGCCGGCCGAGCTCGAGCCGAGCGACGCCGGGTCCTCCCTCTACCGCATCGGGTCGGTGACCAGCGAGGTCCCGGCTCTGGTGCCGCTGCTGGACGCCGGCCACCTGCGGATCACCGACGAGCAGACCGACGTCACCGACGCCGTCCTGGACTCCCTGCTGGTCCGCGTCGTGGCGACCACGCGGCCCGGGTCCGTACGGATCAGCCTCTATGACCCGCGCCGGCTCGGCGCCGGGCTCGGCGGGTTCCACGCGCTGTCCCGGCCCGGCCTGCTCACGGTGTACGGCGTGGACGAACTGAAGGACCTGCTCGGCGCGCTCGACCGCGACATCCGCCGGATCCAGCGCGACGTGCTGGGCGGCGGCCACTCGTCGCTGGCGGCGCTGGCCGCGGCGACCGGACGTCGGCCCGAGCCCTGGCAGGTCGTGATCGTGCAGAGCCCGGTGCGCGGCCTGCGCGACGACGAGGTCGCCCACCTGGAGAGCGTGATGCACGCGGGCGCGGCTTGCGGCATCCACGTGATCTGCCGTGACGCCCCGGTGGAGGACGCCCCGGGCATCGAGACCGTCCACGTACGGGCCGACGGCTACATCCTCACGTCGATGACCGGCGAGCTGGCGGTGGCGGCCGAGCCGCCGCCGCCGGAGCTGGTGCGTGCCGTGTGCGAGCGCGCCGCGCGCTGGGTGGGCATCGAACGCGACCCGCCGCGCTTCGCCGAGCTGGTCCCGCACCGCATGTGGAGCGAGTCCTCGGGACCCGGCGTCCGCGCGCCCATCGGCGAGGACGTCGACCGGTACGAGCCCGTGGAGGTCCTGCTCGGCGACGACCCGGTGCACGCGCTCGTCGGGGGGCCTCCGGGCTCGGGCAAGACCAACTTCCTGTACGCCCTGATCGGATCCCTCGCGGCCCGCTACAGCCCGGACGAGCTGGAGTTCTACCTCCTCGACTTCAAGGAGGGCGTGTCGTTCGCGCGGCTCGCGAGCGGGCGTACGGACAAGACGTGGCTCCCGCACGCGCGGCTCATCGGCGTGAACATCAACAACGACCGGGAGTTCGGTCTGGCACTGCTGCGGTTCCTCGGTCGTGAGCTGGAGCGCCGCGGCGCCGCGGCGCGCGAGCACGAGGTGACCAAGCTCGAGGAGCTGCGGGTCGCCGACCCGGACGGGCGCTGGCCGCGCATCGTCGCGGTGATCGACGAGTTCCAGGTGCTGATCCAGCAGCGGGACCGGATCACCGAGGAGTCGCTGTACCTCCTGAACGACCTCGCGCGCCGTGGCCGGTCGCAGGGCATCCATCTCGTCCTGGCCAGCCAGAACGTCGGCGGCGTCCAGGCCCTGTGGGGGCAGGGCGCGATCCTCGAGCAGTTCACGCTGCGGGTGGCGCTGCCCAAGGCACGCCGCATCCTCGCCGATGACAACACCGCCGCCCAGCAGGTCGCGCGCTTCTGCGCGGTGGTGAACGCCGAGTCGGGCGCGCGGCAGGCCAACCGGATCGCCCGGCTGCCCGACGCGGGCGTGGCGGGCACGTTCGACGCGTTGCAGCAGGAGCTGTGGAAGCGCCGCCCCGAGCACCTGGAACCCCCGCGGATCTTCGACGGCGCCCACGTGCCGGAGCTGATGAGCGTCCCCGCGCTCGGGCCCGGCGAGGCCGCGGTCGGGCAGCTCATCGACCTGGCGGGCAGCCCGGCGACCGTGCGCTTCGATCCCAACCCCGGCCGCAACCTCGCGGTGGTGGGCACCCGCGCCGGCGAGGCGTACGACGTGCTCGCCTCCGCGGTCCTGTCACTGGCCGCAGGCCACGCGCCGGGGTCGGCGGAGTTCCTGCTGTTCGACGGCGAGAAGAGCCCGCGCGTCGGACGCCTGGCGCGCCGTCTCGCCGACGACGGCCACAACGTCTCCGTCGTCGAGGACCTGCCCGAGCCGGACGAGCGTACGGGCCCGGTCTACCTGGCGCTGTTCGCGGTGGACGCGGCCACCGCGCGGAACCCGCAGATGCGGACCGCGCTGCGGCGGCTCGCCGAGTTCGGCCCCGACAACCACATGCACGTGCTCGGCTGGTGGCGCACGGTCGACCGGATGAAGGCCGACGTCGTCGAGCGGAGCGGACCGGTGCGCACCATCGACGCGTGGGTGGCCCTGGACGTACGCGACAGCGAGCTGTCGCCGCTGCCCGGCGGGCAGATGCAGTCCTGGACCCCGAGACGCAGGCGCGCGCTCTTCTACGACCAGCGCACGGGCAACCCCCCTCAGCCGATCATCCCGTTCGAAGTCGGCGACGATCAGGAGTGAGCCGATGATGGATCCGGAGTCCGCCCGGCGTGCCTACAAGGAACAGGCGGCCGAGGCGGGCCGGCTGCTGCACGCCACCGATTCGGCGCGGCGGCGTCTCGCCGAGTCGGAGGAGGAGCGGACCGCGGCGTACGCGTCGGTGGAGGCGGAGTGGGCGCGCCTGGACGCGTTCGAGGAGCGCGCCAACGGGATCTGGCGGGAGCTCACCACCAGGTTCGGGCCCGCCGTCGGGCCGCTGCCCGAACCCGCCGAGCACGCCAAGCGGGGTGAGGACGCGGAGGCGCTGCTGCGCGAGGCGCACCGGCAGGTACGCGAGCCGGTCGACCACACGCTGACCTCGCGGTACGTGCGGATGGCCCTGCTCGGCTTCGCCGCCGCGGCCGTGGTGAGCCTGCTGGGCCTGGCGCTGTCGAGCCTGCTGGGCGAGATCGGACGGACGCGGATGCTCGCCGCGTACGGCCCGGTGGCGGTGGCGCCCTACGTCGGGCACATGGCGGCGACGGCCTGGATCCGATTCCGTACCGCGCACGAGGAGAAGGAGTACGCGGTCGACACCGCGATCGGCGGCACCCTCGGCGGGGGAGGCGTCTGGATCATCGCGCTGATCGTCGTGATCGTGCGCCTGGTCACGTGATGGTCACAGAGATCGATGCGATGTGGCGTCCTCTGTCAGGATATGCGCCATGGGTCTTCCGAAGAACTCGTTGACCAACGACGAGAAAATCATCCTTGAGTTTCATCCGCACTGGTCAACGCTGGTCTCCACGATCTTCTGGGCCATCGTTTCCGTGGTCGTCGCCGGCGCGATCATCTTCTTCATCCCGGACGGCGGCTCACAGATGATCATCCGCCTCGTCGTCGGTGGCGTGGGCGTGCTCGCGGTGCTGATCGTCGGGTTCATCCCGTTCCTGCGCTGGGCGACGACGTCGTACACGCTGACGAACCGCCGCTTCGTGATGCGCCGCGGCATCCTGTCGCGGTCCGGCCGCGACATCCCGCTGACGCGCGTCAACGACGTGTCGTTCGAGCACAGCCTGATCCAGCGGATGCTGGGCACCGGCACGCTCATCGTCGAGTCGGGCGGCGAGCACGGCCAGCTCGTCCTCAAGACCATCCCCAAGGTCGAGTACGTCCAGAACCAGCTCTACCAGCTCGTCGAGGAGCTGACGGACGGCGACGACATCCGCCCGTAGTCCGATGAGCGACCTGCCCGACCCCAAGCGGATCGAGGAACTGCTCCTCGGGGGAGAGCTGCGGTTCACCCGGGTGGAGGCGGTACGCCGCGCGGGCGTCACAGACGCGTTCGCACAGCGGCTGTGGCGCGCGCTCGGCTTTCCGCACCTGGCCGACGACACCGTCGCCTTCACCGAGGGCGACGTCGTCGCGCTGGCCAAGGTCGCGGAGCTGGCCAAGGACGGCGTCCTCGACGAGGAGCTGATCCTGCGCATGGTCCGCGCCGTCGGCCAGACGACGGCGCGGCTGGCCAAGTGGCAGATCGACCTGCTCGCCGGGGCGTTCTCGGACCCGCTCGAGCCTCCGCCGCCGGAGGCGGTCGCGCTCATCCTGGAGCACGCCGAGGGGCGGCTCTCCGAGCTGGAGCCGCTGCTCGTGCACGCCTGGCGGCGGCAGCTGTCCGCCGCGGGTACCCGCGTGCTGGTCACGGACGCCTCCGACGGCTCCGAGGCGGGTCGGTCGCACGCGGCGGTGGGCTTCGCCGACCTGGTGTCGTTCACTCGTACCAGCCGGGAGCTCGACGAGCGCGGACTGGCCCAGCTCGTCGAGCGCTTCGAGGAGACCGCCTCCGACGTGATCGCCGAGCACGGCGGGCGCCTGGTGAAGACCCTGGGCGACGAGGTGCTGTTCAGCGCGGAGTCACCGCGCCTCGGCGCCGACATCGGCCTGGCCGTCGCCGACGCGGTGGGCGAGGATCCCGAGATCCCCGACGTACGCGTGGGAATCGCGTTCGGCCCGGTGCTCTCGCTCATGGGCGACGTGTTCGGCACGACCGTGAACCTCGCGAGCCGGCTGACCTCGATGGCGCGCCCCGGCACCACGCTGGTCGACACCGGGATGGCCGACGCGCTCCGCGGCGACCAGGCCTATGACCTGGTGCGCATCCCCCGCCACCGGGCGCGCGGGCTGGGCATGGTGCAGCCGTACGTACTCCGGCCTTCGCGCGAAGGTTAGATTGTCGGCAGGAGGTGGCACATGGGTGATCTGCCCGATCGGATCTCGCTGCGCGAGGTGGGGCCGCGTGACGGCCTGCAGAACGAGGAGCCGGTACCGACCGAGGCCAAGGTCGAACTGATCGACGCACTGTCGCTGACCGGAGTCAGCCGCATCGAGGCCGTGTCGTTCGTGCATCCGAAGGCCATCCCGCAGATGGCCGACGCGACCGAGGTGTGGGACCGCGTCCGGCGCGCCGACGACGTGCGCTACTCGGCGCTGGTGCCCAATCTGCGCGGCGCCGAGCGCGCCATCGACGCGGGGTTCGCCGAGCTCGAGGTGGTCGTGTCGGCCTCCGACACCCACAACCGCAAGAACGTCAACCGCTCCACCGAGGAGTCGCTCGACGAGATCGCCAAGATCATCGAGCTGGCCCACGGCAACGGGGCCACCTGCCAGGTGATCGTTTCGACGGCGTGGGGCTGCCCGTACGAGGGCGACGTGCCCACCGAGCGCGTGGTCTCGGTCGCGTCGCGCGCGGTGCGGGACGGCGCCGACAGCGCCTCGTTCGGCGACACGACCGGAATGGCCACCCCGACGCGCGTGACGCGGCTGGTCGGCGACTTCCGGATGGCCAACCCCGAGACGTCGCTGAACCTCCACTTCCACAACACGCGCGGTACGGGGCTGGCCAATGTGCTGGCCGCACTCCAGCTCGGCGTGTCCGACTTCGACGCGAGCGTCGGCGGCCTCGGCGGCTGCCCGTACGCTCCCGGGGCCACCGGCAACATCGCGTCGGAGGAGCTCGTGCACATGGTCGAGGACATGGGCGTCGCCACCGGGGTCGATCTCGAGGCGCTCGTGGACGTGGCCGCTCGCGCGGAGCGCATGGTCGGGCACACGCTGCCATCACAGGTACTGCGGGCCGGTCCGCGGAGCCGGACGATCTCTGTCTAAGAGACTGCCGGGGAGCCCTCGCAGCAGGGCATGGGGCTCCCCAGCAGTCTCTATGGGATGGACGAGGCTTTGGGACGGTAATGCCGCGTTGGCTTGACGTTCACCCGGAGTGGGGACCATATACCCCATGAGCGTCGAAGCCGGTCATTTCGCCAGCGATGGCGACGGCCTTCCGGAAGACCGATACCTCGATCGCGAAGAGAGCTGGCTGCGATTCAACGAGCGCGTTCTCGACCTGGCAGGCGACACGGGCCTCCCGCTGCTCGAGCGGGTGAGGTTCCTCTCGATCTTCGCGAGCAACCTCGATGAGTTCTTCATGGTCCGGGTCGCCGGCCTGGCCCGCCGGATGGCCACCGGCATCGCCCTGCAGAGCGCGAGCGGGCAGCAGCCTCGCGAGGTGCTCGCCCGTACCTCGGCCGTGGCCCACGACCTGATGCTGAAGCACGCCGCGTGCTTCCACGACGACATCCTGCCCGCACTGGCGAAGGAGGGCGTGGAGATCCTCCGGTGGGACGATCTCGCCGACGCCGAGAAGGATGGGCTGAACCGCCTGTTCCGGCGGCGCGTGTACCCGGTGCTGACCCCGCTGGTGGTCGACCCGGCCCATCCGTTCCCGTACATCTCAGGACTCTCCCTCAACCTCGCGGTGCTCGTGCGTGACCCCGAGACCGAGGAGACGCTCTTCGCGCGGGTCAAGGTCCCGCCGCTGCTGCCGAGGTTCCTGGAGGCGTCGCCGTCCCGGTTCGTCCCCCTCGAGGACGTGATCGCGGAGAACCTTCCCCAGCTGTTCACCGGCACCGAGATCATCCAGCACCACGCGTTCCGCGTGACCCGCAACCAGGACCTGGAGGTCGACGAGGACATCGCGGAGGACCTGCTCCAGGCCCTCGAACGCGAGCTCCTGCGCCGCCGGTTCGGGCCGGTGGTCCGGCTCGAGGTGGAGGAGTCGATCACGCCCGAGGTGCTCGACCTGTTGATGACCGAGCTCGGCCTGGACGAGCGCGCGATCTACCGGGTGCCCGGACCGCTCGACCTCGGAGGCCTGGCCGCCATCGCCGACCTCGACCGCAGCGAGCTGAAGTACCCGCCGTTCGTGCCGTCGGAGGCCGCGCTGCCGCACGACGTCGACATCTTCGCGACCCTGCGCGACCACGACGTCCTCGTGCACCACCCGTACGACTCGTTCACGACGAGCGTCGAGCGGCTCATCGAGGACGCGGCCGCCGACCCGCAGGTCCTGGCGATCAAGCAGACCCTCTACCGTACGAGCGGCGACTCGCCGATCATCGACGCCCTCATCGACGCCGCCGAGGCGGGCAAGCAGGTCGTCGTGGTGGTGGAGATCAAGGCGAGGTTCGACGAGCGGGCCAACATCACCTGGGCGCGCAAGCTGGAGCAGGCCGGCTGCCACGTCGTCTACGGCTTCGTCGGCCTGAAGACGCACTGCAAGCTGGCCCTGGTCGTCCGCGAGGAGTCCGACGGGTCGCTGCGCCGCTACTGCCACATCGGCACCGGCAACTACAACCCCAAGACCGCGCGCGTCTATGAGGACTACGGCCTGCTCACCGCCGACTCCCAGGTGGGCGAGGACGTCACGGACCTGTTCAACCACCTCACCGGCTACTCGCGGGACACCGAGTACCGCCGGCTGCTGGTCGCGCCCGACTCCCTCCGCAGGGGTCTCGTACGCCGCATCGAGCGGGAGACCGCGGAGCATCACGCGGGCCGCAGGGCGGGCATCCGGATCAAGTGCAACGCGCTCGTCGACGAGGTGCTCATCGACGCGCTGTACCTCGCGTCGCAGGCGGGCGTGCCGGTGGACGTCTGGGTGCGCGGCATCTGCGCGCTGAGACCCGGCGTCACCGGGCTGTCGGAGACGATCCAGGTGCGCAGCGTCCTGGGCCGGTTCCTGGAGCACTCGCGCGTGTACGCGTTCGAGAACGGCGGCGATCCCGAGGTGTGGATCGGCAGCGCCGACCTCATGCACCGCAACCTCGACCGGCGTGTGGAGGCCCTCGTACGCGTGTCGGACCCGAGCCACACCGCCGATCTCGTCGGCAGGTTCGAGCTGGCGATGGGGATGGACACGCAGTGCTGGCTGCTCAACGAGGATGGTGTGTGGAGCCGCCAGGACGGCTCGATGCACGTCCAGAACCACCTGATGCGGACACGGCGCTGGAGGACCGTCGATGGCTGAATCCCCGGATCCGATCCACGCCGCCGGCGCCATTCTGTGGCGGTCCGGTGCGGACGGTCCCGAGGTGGCACTCATACACCGGCCCAAGTACGACGACTGGTCCTTCCCGAAGGGCAAGGCGAAGAACGGCGAGCACGTCCTGCACACGGCGGTACGCGAGGTCTGGGAGGAGACCGGCGTGTGGCCGGTCCTCGGACGGAGGTTCCCCCCGCGCGAGTACGAGAAGGAGGGCCGTCCCAAGCTGGTCGACTACTGGGCGGCGACCGGCACCGACGGAGGGTTCCGGCCGAACGACGAGGTCGACCGCCTCGACTGGCTGCCGTTGCCCGAGGCGGAGGAACGGCTCAGCCACGCGCACGATGCCGAGCTGCTGCGGGAGTTCGCCGTACGCCCGCAGCGCACGACGCCCTTCATCGTCCTGCGGCACACCTCGGCGGGTGACAAGCGCGACTGGGAGGAGGACGACCTCCTGCGGCCGCTGGACTCGCGCGGCCGTACGTCCGCGATGGGCCTCGCGGACGCGCTGGCCTCGTTCGGCCCCGCGCGGGTGTTCTCCTCGGCCACCGCGCGGTGCGTCGAGACCGTGCTGCCGTACGCGAGCCGGATGGGCGTGGACGTCCACACCGACTGGGCGTTCACGGTGGGCACGGCCAAGGGCGCGGGCGGCCGTCTCTCCGAGCTGATCGCCGACCGGATCCCGGCGATCGTGTGCACCCACGGTGAGCTGGTGCCCGAGCTGATCGCCCGCGCCTGCGAAGAGCTGGGCGCCGACCCGGTACCGGACCCGCGGTTGCCGAAGGGCGGATTCTGGGTGCTGCACACCGCGAACGGTGTTCTCGTGTCGGTGGAGCGGCACCACTCGTAGCCGTCATGATCGTGTGATAGTTCTCGTATCTGCCACACGGATGAAGGGTGAGTGATCGGATGCCGCACGAGGTCCGAGGGGTCGTCGCGCGATCCCGGGGTGCGAAGGTCTCCGTCGAGACGATCGTGGTGCCCGATCCCGGGCCGGGTGAGGCGCTGGTCAGGGTGCAGTCGTGCGGCGTGTGCCACACCGACCTGCACTACCGCGAGGGCGGCATCAACGACGACTTCCCGTTCCTGCTCGGCCACGAGGCGGCCGGCATCGTCGAGGAGGTCGGCTCGGACGTCACCGACGTCGCACCGGGCGACTTCGTCATCCTCAACTGGCGTGCCGTCTGCGGCCAGTGCCGCGCCTGCCGCCGTGGCCGCTCGCAGTACTGCTTCGCCACCCACAACGCCACGCAGAAGATGACCCTCCAGGACGGCACGGAGCTGTCCCCGGCCCTGGGCATCGGCGCGTTCGCCGACAAGACCCTCGTCCACGCGGGCCAGTGCACCAAGGTCGACCCGGCCGCCTCACCGGCCGCCGCGGGCCTCCTCGGCTGCGGCATCATGGCCGGCCTCGGCGCGGCGATCAACACCGGCGGCGTGACGCGTGGCGACTCGGTGGCCGTCATCGGCTGCGGCGGTGTCGGAGACGCCGCGATCGCGGGCGCCCGGCTGGCCGGGGCCGCCAAGATCATCGCGATCGACATCGACGACCGGAAGCTCGAGTGGGCGCGCGGCTTCGGCGCCACCGACACGATCAACTCGGGCCGGACCGACCCGGTCGAGGCCGTACGCGCGCTCACCGGCGGCAACGGCGCAGACGTCGTGGTCGAGGCGATCGGCCGCCCGGAGACCTACGAGCAGGCGTTCTACGCCCGCGACCTGGCCGGCACGGTCGTCCTGGTCGGCGTGCCGACCCCGGACATGAAGATCGAGCTGCCGCTGCTCGACGTGTTCGGCCGCGGCGGGGCGCTCAAGTCCTCCTGGTACGGCGACTGCCTGCCGTCGAGGGACTTCCCGATGCTGGTCGACCTCTACCTCCAGGGCCGGCTCGACCTCGACGGGTTCGTCTCCGAGACGATCGGCCTGGACGACGTCGAGGAGGCCTTCGCCAAGATGCACCGCGGCGAGGTGCTGCGCTCGGTGGTGAACCTGTGATCGAGCACCTCACGACCTCGGGGACCTTCAGCCTCGACGGCGGCACCTGGGAGGTCGACAACAACGTCTGGATGGTCGGCGACGACGACGAGGTAATCGTGATCGACGCCGCGCACGACGCGGCGTCGATCGCCGCCGCGGTCGGTGGCCGTCGGCTGGCCGCGATCGTGTGCACCCACGGGCACAACGACCACATCAACGCCGCCGCCGCGCTGGCCGACCGTACCGACGCGCCGATCCTGCTCCACCCGGACGACGCGGTGCTGTGGCGGATGGTCTATCCCGACCGTGAGCCGGACGGCGCCCTCGCCGACGGCGACGAGCTGACCGTGGCCGGTACGACGCTACGGGTGCTGCACACGCCGGGCCACGCGCCGGGCGCGGTCTGTCTCCACGCGCCCGATCTCGGCGTGGTCTTCTCGGGCGACACGCTGTTCAACGGCGGTCCCGGGGCGACCGGGCGGTCCTACTCCGACTTCGACGTGATCATCGAGTCGATCCGCGGCCGGCTGCTCACGCTGCCGCCGGAGACCATTGTGTGGACCGGTCACGGGGACGGTACGACCATCGGCGACGAAGCACCGCACCTTGACGAATGGATTCGCCGGCACGCGGAGGATCGCTGACCGGCGGCGCCTCCCGCCGATGGCCGTCCCGCGTCTGGGTCAGTCTTCGGGGGTCTCGACGTAGCGCTGGAGGTAGAGCGGCTCACCGAGCTTCTCGAGGAGGTCGAGCTCGGTCTCGAGGTAGTCGACGTGCTCTTCCTCGTCTTCGAGGATCTTCTCGAAGATGCGCGCGGAGGTGACGTCACCGCGGGAGCGCATCAGCTCGATCCCGCCCCGCAGCCGCGCGATCGCGTCCATCTCGACGGCCATGTCGGCACGGAGCTGTTCGGGCACCGTCTGGCCGATGCGCAGCGGGTCGAGTCGCTGGTAGTTGGGGAGCGCCTCGAGGAAAAGGATCCGGTCGGTGAGCAGCTCGGCGTGACGCATCTCGTCGAAGGACTCGGACCTGGTGTGCTTGGCGAGCCCGGTGAAACCCCAGTGTTCCTGCATCTTGGCGTGCAGGAAGTACTGGTTGATCGCAGTGAGCTCCGCGGTCAACTGCTCGTTCAGCAGATTGATAACGTCGATGTCGCCTTCCATGCCTCCCAATCGTGGCACGTCAAGCGCAAAGTGTGGGCAATCGGCGCGCGGTCAGGCCGCGGAGACGGCCTCGGGCACGTCCCGCTCCTCGATCAGGGCACGGATCCGGTTGACGCATGCGCCGCATCCGGGACGCATCCCGCACGCGGCGCGGACCTGCTTGGTCGAGCAGGCGCCGGCCGCCACATGATCGCGTACGTCACCTTCGGTGACACCGTGGCAGACGCAGACGTACATCCGGGGGGCCTCTCGCGGTCGGGATCGGTGCTGATCGATAAGGTAAGGCTCTCCTAAGTTAACCGACTGAGCGCGTTTTGCCTAGTCGGCGCAGGTGTCGGAGTTGTCGGCTACCTCACAACCTGTGGCGCCTGACGCGTGTGACCGGATCATCCGGGGGAAATTCACCGATGTGATGCGTATATGGCCGGGCGACCCCTATCCCCTCGGAGCGCAGTACGACGGTGCCGGTACGAACTTCTCGCTGTTCTCCGAGGCGGCGACGCGGGTGGAGCTCTGCCTGTTCGACGACGACGGGGTGGAGACCCGGGTCGAGCTGACCGAGGTCGACGGGTTCGTCTGGCACGGATACGTGCCCTGGGTGGGCCCCGGCCAGCGGTACGGCTACCGCGTGCACGGGCCGTACGAGCCCGCGGCGGGCCTGCGCTGCAACCCGAACAAGCTGCTGCTCGACCCGTACGCCAAGGCGATCGACGGCGACGTCGAGTGGAACGAGGCCCTGTTCGCCTACCGGTTCGCGGACCCGGAGGCGCGCAACGACGACGACAGCGCGCCGTACGTGCCGAAGAGCGTGGTGATCAACCCCTACTTCGACTGGGGCGACGACCGGTCCCCGCGGACGCCGTACCACGAGACCGTGATCTACGAGGCGCACGTGAAGGGCCTCACGAAGCTCAACCCGTCGGTGATGGAGTCGCAGCGCGGCACGTACGCGGGCCTGGCCGACCCGAGCATGATCGACTACCTGCGCGACCTCGGTGTCACCGCGGTCGAGCTGATGCCGGTGCACCACTTCGTCCATGACGACGTGCTGACCCAGCGTGGCCTGTCCAACTACTGGGGCTACAACACGATCGGCTTCTTCGCGCCGCATGCCGACTACGCCGCCGGTGGGCGGCGCGGCGAGCAGGTGCAGGAGTTCAAGCTCATGGTGCGGACCCTGCACGAGGCCGGTATCGAAGTGATTCTGGACGTCGTCTACAACCACACGGCCGAGGGCAACCACCTCGGTCCGACCCTCGGTCTGCGCGGCATCGACAACCGTGGCTACTACCGCCTCGTCGACGACGACCCGCGGTTCTACATGGACACCACGGGCACCGGGAACAGCCTCAACGTCCAGCACCCGCACGCGCTCCAGATGATCATGGACTCGCTGCGCTACTGGGTGCTCGAGATGCACGTGGACGGGTTCCGGTTCGACCTGGCCTCCACACTGGCCCGCGAGCTGCACGCCGTCGACCGGCTGGCGGCCTTCTTCGACCTCGTCCAGCAGGACCCGGTGGTCTCGCAGGTCAAGCTGGTCGCCGAGCCCTGGGACGTCGGCGAGGGCGGCTACCAGGTCGGCAACTTCCCACCCCTGTGGACCGAGTGGAACGGCAAGTACCGCGACTCTATGCGGGACTTCTGGCGAGGCCGCGAGGGCATGCTGCCAGAGTTCGCGCACCGGCTCTCCGGCTCCAGCGACCTGTACGCGAACGACGGCCGACGGCCGCTCGCCTCGATCAACTTCGTCACCTGCCACGACGGGTTCACCCTGCACGACCTCGTCTCCTACGACCACAAGCACAACGAGGCCAACGGCGAGGACAACCGCGACGGCACCGACGACAACCGCTCGTGGAACCACGGCACCGAGGGCGAGACCGAGAACGGGGACGTCCTCGCCGTACGCGAGCGGCAGAAGCGCAACCTGCTGACCACGCTGCTGCTCTCGCAGGGCGTGCCGATGCTGTCGCACGGCGACGAGATGGGCCGCACCCAGCTCGGCAACAACAACGCCTACTGCCAGGACAACGAGCTGAGCTGGATGGACTGGACCGACACGGCGGAGGGCGGCGCGCTGCGGGAGTTCGTACGGCGCCTGACGACGCTGCGCCGCGACCATCCGGTCTTCCGGCGCCGCCGGTTCCTGACCGGCAGCGGCGTGACCTGGTACACGGCCGGAGGCGCCGAGATGACCGACGGCGACTGGCACACCGGCTACGCCAAGGCGCTCATGATCTTCTTCAACGGCGACGCGATCACCGAGCCGGACCGGCGCGGCGAGACCGTACGCGACGAGTCGTTCCTGCTGCTGGTCAACGCCTCGAACGAGGACCTGACCTTCGCGCTGCCGGACGAGCATCGGGGGATGTGGACCTGCGTGCTGGACACCACGACCAGCTACGCACTGGACGGTGAGGAGACCGCAGTGATGGCAGGGGACAAACCGATGGTCGAGGCGCATTCGATGCAGGTGCTCGGCCGTGCCTAAGCCACCGGCCGCGACGTACCGGCTGCAACTACGCGAGGGCTTCGGGTTCGCCGAGGCCGCCGAGCTCGCCGGCTACCTGGCCGCGCTCGGCGTCTCCCACGTCTACCTGTCGCCGATCCTGCAGGCCGCGCCCGGCTCCGCGCACGGCTACGACGTCGTCGACCACCGGAGCGTGTCGGAGGAGCTCGGCGGCGACGAGGCGTTCCGCGCGATGGCCGCCCGGTTCCGCGAGCACGGCCTGTCGATCGTCCTCGACATCGTGCCCAACCACATGGCGATCCCGGCGCCGGAGTCGCTCAACACCGCCTTCTGGGACGTCCTGCGCGAGGGCCCGGACTCGGCGTTCGCCCGGTGGTTCGACATCGACTGGGCCGACGGCGACGTGGTGCTGCCCGTGCTCGGCTCGCCCGGCGACGAGGCGCGGCCCGACGGCGACGTCATGCGCTACCACGAGCACGTGTTCCCGTCCGGCGGGCACTACCGGCTGGGGTACTGGCGCGAGGAGGACCCCAACTACCGGCGGTTCTTCGACATCTCCTCCCTCATCGCGCTGTGCCCCGAGGACCAGGAGGTCTTCGACCGCACCCACGCCCTGACGCTCCGGCTCGTACGCAAGGGGCTGGTCGAGGGCCTGCGGGTGGACCATCCGGACGGCCTCGCCGACCCGCGCGGCTACCTGCGCAAGCTCGCCGAACACCCGATCTGGGTGGTGGCCGAGAAGATCCTCACCGACGACGAGGAGCTTCCGACGGACTGGCCGTGCGCCGGCACGACCGGCTACGACGCCCTCGGCATGGTCGGCGGGCTGTTCGCCGACCCGTCCGGCGACAAGCCGCTGACCGAGGCGTACACGCGCCTGACCGGCGGGCCCGGCGACTTCACCGGGATCGAGCGGGAGGCCAAGCGGTTCGCCGCCGAGCGCCTGCTGGGCCCCGAGGTACGCCGGCTGGCGGCGCTGCTGGCCCGCGTCCTGCCGGATGAGGACCCCGAAGCGCTGCACCGCGTCCTCGTCGAGCTGCTCGTCGCGATGCCCGTCTACCGGACCTATCTCGTCCCCGGCGAGGAGGCCTCCGCCCAGGACCTGGAGGTCGTCGCCCAGACCGCCGCCGAGGCGCGTGCCGCCCTGCCGCCGGACGCGCCCCTCGACGCGGTCGTGCCGCTTCTGCTCGGCCTGGCCGGGCGCGACCCGCTGCGCGACGAGTTCCTCGTACGGTTCCAGCAGACCTCCGCGCCGATGATGGCCAAGGGCGTCGAGGACACCGCGTTCTACCGCTGGTCGCGGCTGGTGTCGCTGAACGAGGTCGGCGGCGACCCGTTGCGGTTCGCGGTGGCGCCGGAGGAGTTCCACGCCTACTGCGAGCGCACGGCGCGGGACCGGCCCGCGACGATGACCACGCTGTCGACGCACGACACGAAGCGCCAGGAGGACGTGCGCGCGCGGCTGAACGTCCTGACCGAGCTACCCGAAGAGTGGATCGCGGCGGTCGGCCGGTGGCGTGACCGCGCGCGCGGCGGGCCGCTGGACGCCGACCTGGACTACCTGATGTGGCAGACCCTCGTCGGTGCCTGGCCGCTGACCGGCGAGCGGCTCAGGGAGTACCTCCTGAAGGCCATGCGCGAGGCCAAGACCCGTACCTCCTGGATCGATCAGGACCAGTCGTACGAGGAGGCGGTGCTGGCCCACGCGGACGCGGTCCTGGCCGACCCCACGCTGGCCGACGACCTCAGCCGCTTCGTCGAGCGGATCGCGCCGTACGCGCGGGCCAACTCCCTGGGCCAGAAGCTCGTGCAGCTCACCATGCCCGGCGTGCCCGACGTGTACCAGGGCTGCGAGCTGACCGGGCTGTCCCTGGTCGACCCGGACAACCGGCGGCCGGTCGACTACGCGCGCTGCCGCGACCTGCTCGCCTGCCTCGACGCCGGTACGGTCCCGGCCGATCTCGACGGCGAGAAGCTCCTCGTCACCTCGCGCGCCCTGCGGCTGCGCGGCGAGCACCCGGACTGGTTCACCGGTGAGTACCGGCCGCTGGAGGTCACCGGGCCCGCAGCCGAGCACGCGCTGGCGTACCGCAGGGGCGGCGCCGTCGTCGTCGTGACACGGCTGCCGGCCGGCCTCGAACGCCGCGGCGGCTGGGAGAGCACGCACGTCGTGCTGCCCGACGGCCCGCGGCAGGACCTGCTCACCGGTCAGTCGTACGCCTCGGACGTCGCGCTGGGCGGGCTGTTGTCCATGCTGCCGGTCGCATTGCTGGTCGAATCGGAATGAGGTTCGACGTATGGGCCCCGTACGCGGAGGCCGTCGAGGTCCAGGCCGGAGGCGAACGCCACGCGATGGCGCGCGCCGTGCGGCCCGGCTGGTGGACGGCCGAGGCCGAAGGGAGCGACTACGGGTTCGTGGTCGACGGCGAGGGCCCCTTCCCCGACCCGCGCTCTCCGCGGCAGCCCGATGGGGTGCACGGGCCGAGCCGCGTCCATGACCACGACGGGTTCGCGTGGACGGACGACGGCTGGCGCGGGCGCCCGCTGCCGGGCGGCGTGCTGTACGAGCTGCACATCGGAACCTTCACGCCGGAGGGGACGTTCGACGCCGCCGTCGAACGCCTCGACCACCTCGCAGAGCTGGGCGTGGACGCGGTCGAGGTGATGCCGGTCGCGGCCTTCCCCGGGCGCCAGGGCTGGGGGTACGACGGCGTCGGCCTGTGGGCGGTGCACGAGCCGTACGGCGGGCCGGACGGGTTCAAGCGCTTCGTGGACGCCTGCCACCGGCGCGGGCTGGGCGTGGTCCTCGACGTCGTCTACAACCACCTCGGGCCCAGCGGGAACTACCTCGGCCGCTTCGGGCCGTACTTCACCGACGCCTACCGCACGCCCTGGGGGGCCGCGGTCAACCTCGATGGCCCCGGCTCGGACGAGGTGCGCGCGTTCATCGTCGGCAACGCGCTGATGTGGCTCCGCGACTACCACCTGGACGGGCTGCGGCTGGACGCCGTGCACGCGATGCGGGACTCGCGCGCGACGCACATCCTCGAGGAGCTCGCCGTCGCCGTCGCCGGGCTGCGGGCGAGCACCGGCCGCCAGGCGTACCTGATCGCCGAGTCCGACCTGGCCGACCCGCGGCTGGTCACGCCCCGCGAGGCCGGCGGGTACGGCCTCGACGCGCAGTGGAACGACGACCTCCACCACGCGCTCCATGCGACGCTCACCGGCGAACACCAGGGCTACTACCGCGACTTCGGCTCGCCCGAGGCGCTCGTCAAGACGCTGACCAGGGTGTTCTTCCACGACGGCACCTGGTCGTCGTTCCGCGGGCGCTCGCACGGCCGCCCCGTCGACCGGACGCGTACGCCGGGCCACCGGTTCGTCGGGTTCCTGCAGAACCACGACCAGGTCGGCAACCGCGCCACCGGCGACCGGATCTCCGCCGCCCTGTCCCCGGGGCTCCTCAAGGTCGGCGCGGGCCTGCTGCTCACCGCGCCGTGCACGCCGATGTTGTTCATGGGCGAGGAGTGGGGCGCAGCGACGCCGTGGCGCTTCTTCACCGATCACGGCGAACCCGAGCTGGCACGCGCGGTCAGCGAGGGCCGCCGGAGGGAGTTCGCCGAGCACGGCTGGGACGCCGAGGACGTGCCCGACCCGCAGGACCCGGCGACGTACCGGGCGTCCGTCCTCGACTGGGACGAGCGGGAGAAGCCGCTCCACCGCGAGCTGCTCGACTGGTACCGCGCGCTGATCGCCCTGCGCCGCTCGTGCCCCGAGCTGACCGACCCGCGCCTTACCGAGGTGTCGGTGGAGCACGACGACGCCTGGTTCGTGCTGTACCGGGGCTCGGTGCGGATCGCCGCGAACCTCGGCACCGGCCCGATCCGGCTGCCCGAGGGCACGCTCCTGCTCGCCTCTGACCCGTCCGTACGCCCGGGCGGCGCGCTGCCCGGCGCCTCGCTCGCGATCCAGCGCATGGAGGACGCCCGATGACCTCGACCGAAGGGCGGACGGCCGTAGGCGCCGAGCCCATCCGTACCGACCGGCTCGACCTGCTGCCGCTCGAGGCCCGGCACGCCGCGGAGATGGCGGAGGTGCTGGCCGACCCCGGGCTGCACACGTTCATCGGCGGGGCTCCGGCCGCACTCGACGCGCTGCGGACGCGCTACGCCCGCCTGCTCGCCGGCTCGCCCGACCCGGCCGTGTCCTGGTGCAACTGGGTGATCCGGCTGCGGGACGAGGCCTGCCTGACCGGCACCGTCCAGGCGACGATCACCACCGGCGGCGGCGACCGCTCCGCCGAGATCGCCTGGGTCGTCGGAACGCCCTGGCAGCGCCGGGGCATCGCCGCCGAGGCCGCACGGGGGCTCGTCGCCTGGCTCGCCCGTTGTGCCGTACGCACCATCACCGCCCGCATCCACCCGGACCACCAGGCGTCCGCCGCCGTCGCCACCGCCGCGGGTCTCACCCCCACCGGCCAGTGGCACGACGGCGAGATCGTCTGGCGCCTAGGACGTGGCTGACAGATCCCTGTCCTGCTGCGCGGTGCTTAGGGGGCGACTCGCGGCGTTGTCCTTGGTCGCCGGCCAACACCAGGCTGGCTGGAGCCCCGTACGCGAACGGCTCGTCACCACGGCCTCGAGGCCGAGGCGGAGATGCTGCTCATGTACCAGACGATCGTCCCTGGCCTGTTTCAGACGGAGGCGTACGCCCGATCGCTCGCACAGGCCGTCGCCGACGTGGATGCTGCCGCAATAGAGGACCGCGTCCGCATCCGAATGAAGCGCCAAGAGGAGGTTCTTGAAGGCCGTGATGCCGTGCGCGTATGGGCCGTTCTTGACGAAGCCGCGGTCCGGCGGCAGGTCGGTGGACCCGAGGTGATGCAGGAACAGCTTGAGCGACTCCTGACGCTAGCGCGCCGGCCGGGCATCACCATGCAGGTCATCCCATTCGACGTCGGTGCTCACCGTGGCGCGGGAATGCCATCGTTCACGATCCTCCAGTTTCCTCATGAGGCGGATCGCGACGCCGTGCACGCCGACAACGTTGCGGGCGAGCTGTTCGTTGAGGAGGTTCGCCAGGTGGACCAGTTCCATGTCGCGCATCGACATCTCATTGGAGCTGCGCTCAGTCCTGCGGATACGGTGAAATGGGCCACCGCCTTGGCGGCCTGTACTTGACCCATCCGCGCGGAGTACCTATGTCCCCTGATGAGCTGAACGACGTCGACTGGCGGAAAGCCGCCCGTAGCACCGCCACGGGAGAGTGCGTCGAGGTCGCCGTCGTCGACTGACCGTCCGCAAAAGTGTAGGGGCCCGGCCTGCCGGCCGCGTCCCTACTTATACCCGCCAACGAACATACGGAGCACGGCTCGTCAGGCGGGGACGGGCACGTCTTCGCGGGGCTCGGGCGTGGCGGACAGCCGGCGTACCTCGGGTACGAACAGCACGAGCAGGCAGGCGGTCACGACGAGGACGGCCGCGCCGATCAGCGTCGCGGACACGCCCGCGGCGGCGCCGAGCGGGCCCGCCACCGCCAGTCCGGCCGGGGCCAGCGCGAGCGAGGTCAGCCAGTCATAGGACATCACCCGTGACAGGGCGCGTGCCGGGATGCGCTGCTGCACCACGGTGAGCCAGATGGTGTTCATGAAGGTCAGGCCGCCGAAGGCCGCACCGGCCGTCACCGCGATCAGGGCCGCGGGCGCGTGCGCGGCCAGCAGGACGAGCGGCAGGCCGACGATGGTCAGCGCCAGGTTGCACGCGACGAGCGGGCGGCGTGGGTGCACGCGCATCGCCAGGACGGCGCCGGCCACCGCGCCGACGGCCGCGCCCTGGGTGATGATCCCCCAGGCGAACTCGCCGCCGAGCGCGGTCACGGCCACGAGCGGGCCCAGCGTCAGGTAGCAGGCGCTGATCAGGTTCCAGACCGCGTGCGCGATCAGGTTGGTCCAGTACCAGCGGTGGCGGCGCATCTCGGTCCAGCCCCCGGCCAGCTCGGCCCAGAACCCCTCGCGCGGCGCGGGCTCGTGCCGTACGCGGAGCAGGGCGAGGGTGACGACGCTGACCGCGAAGGTCGCGGCGTCGAGCAGGAAGGCCCATCCGGCACCCGCGGTGAGCACCAGCGTCGTCGCGACCATCGGTCCGAGCACGCGCGCGGCCTGCTGGGAGAACTGCGTGAGGGCGTTGGCCTGGCCTAGGTGGGCCTCGTCGACCGTGGCGGGGATCAGCCCGTCGGCGGCCGGCATGAAGAACGCCGACGCGACGCCGGACAGGGCGGACAGCGCCGCGAGCCGTCCGATTCCCATCGTGCCGCCGAGCAGTTGGAGGCCGATGGCCGTCTGCACGAGGAGGTTCACCAGGTCGGCGCCGAGCATCACGCGCTGGCGGGGGAGCCGGTCGGCCCAGACGCCGCCGACGAGGACGAAGATCAGGCGGGGTACGGCCGCCGCCGCGAGGACCAGCCCCAGGTCGGTGGCCGAGCCGGTGGCCTTGACGACGGTGAGCGTGAGGGCGATCGGCGTGATCGAGTCGCCGAGCCCGGAGAGGGTCTGACCGCTCCAGAGCAGGCGGAACCGGCGATCGGCAAGGGCGGAGAACATATCGGGCACGATACTACGAGTTCGTACTATCCGATATCGAAATATCCGAGAACGAGGGATACTGGATGACATGGAGAGGGACTCGGTCGACCTGCACGTCGAGCGATGGCTGCCCGAGCTGCCGGATCTGGACCCGCGCATCGAGGCGATCGTCACTCGAATGTATTTCATCGTCCGCCACCTGCGCCGCGAGAAGGATCGCCTGCTCAGGGAGCGTGGCATGCAGATCTGGGAGTGGGAGCTGCTGCACGCGCTGCGCCACGCCGGCGAACCGTACCGGGTGACACCGACCACACTGGCGGAAGAGACCGGGGTACCCGCCACTACGATGACCAGCCGGCTGGGGCGCCTTGAGGAGCGTGGCCTCGTACGCCGGGTGCACGACCCCCATGACCGCCGCCGTCTCCTCGTCGAACTCACCCGTGACGGGCACGTCACCTGGGAGGAGACGATGGACGGCCTCGACCTGACCGAAAAGGACCTTTTCGCCGCCATGAAGGCGGACGACCAAGAGCTGCTGGCCGACCTGCTGCGTCCACTGATGCTGCACGTGGACGCCCAGATCTGACCAGGTACAGTCCCGAGCGTGACGGAGCACATAATGCAGCCAGCACAGGACGAGCCGGGCCACCCTCACCTGGCGGAACTTCGCGAGAACATCGAGCGCGGCGGAGCACAGAAGTATCACGAGGCCAACGCCGCGAAGGGCAAGCTCTTCGCGCGTGAGCGCATCGGACTCCTGGTCGACACCGGATCGTTCGTCGAGGACGGCGTCTACGCCAACGCCCTCGCCCGCGACCTGCCGGCCGACGGAGTGATCACCGGGACCGCGACGATCGACGGCCGCCCGGTCGCCCTGATGGCCAACGACTCGACGGTCAAGGCCGGGTCCTGGGGAGCGCGGACGGTCGAGAAGATCATCCGGATCATCGAGCGCGCCTACCGGACGCGGGTGCCGATGGTCTACCTGGTCGACTCGGCCGGGGCGCGGATCACCGACCAGGTGGAGATGTTCCCGGGCCGCCGTGGCGCGGGCAAGATCTTCCACACGCAGGTGAAGGCGAGCGGGTCGATCCCGCAGGTGTGCGCGCTGTTCGGGCCGAGCGCGGCCGGTGGCGCCTACATCCCCGCCTTCTGCGACTTCGTGGCGATGGTCGACGGCAACGCCTCGATGTACCTCGGCAGCCCGCGCATGGTCGAGATGGTGATCAAGGAGAAGACGACCCTGGAGGAGATGGGCGGCGCGAAGATGCACTGCTCGGTCTCCGGCTGCGGGCACTTCCTGGCCAAGGACGAGCCGCAGGCCCTCGGCGCCGTACGGTCCTTCCTGTCCTACCTGCCCTCCAACTGGGAGCGGCGAACCCCGAACATCGAGCCGCGCGAGCCCAAGCCGGTCGACCTGCGCAAGCTCGTGCCCGCCAGCGAGCGCGTCGCCTTCGACGTGCGCCGCTACGTCAAGGGCCTGCTCGACGCGGAGTCCTTCTTCGAGATCCACAGCCTGTGGGCGCGCGAGCTGGTCGTCGGCTTCGGCCGCCTCAACGGCGAGGTCGTCGGCGTGGTCGCCAACAACCCGATGTTCAAGGGCGGCGTGCTGTTCGTCGACTCCGCGGACAAGGCGACGCGGTTCATCCAGCTCTGCGACGCGTTCAACGTCCCGCTGCTGTTCCTGTGCGACGTGCCCGGCTTCATGGTCGGTACGGCCGTCGAGCGGGAGGGCATCATCCGGCACGGCGCCAAGATGATCAGCGCCGTGTCCGAGGCGACCGTGCCGAAGATCTGCGTCGTCGTGCGCAAGGCGTACGGCGCCGGGCTGTACGCGATGGCCGGTCCCGGGTTCGAGCCCGATGCCACGCTCGCCCTGCCCACGGCCAAGATCGCCGTCATGGGCGCCAAGGCCGCGATCAACGCCGTCTACTACAACAAGATCGTCGCGATCGAGGACGAGCAGGAGGGCGAGGCGTACATCGAGAAGCTCCGCTCGGAGTACGAGGAGGACATCGACATCGTCCGCCTCGCCGGCGAGCTCGTCGTCGACACGATCGTCGAGCCGGAGGACCTCCGTTCGGAGCTCATCGCGCGCTTCGACGCGTCGCGGGACAAGGACCGGACGTTCTCGAACCGAAGGCACGGAGTGACCCCTGTCTGAAAGTCGGTCCAAAGTAGGGGTATTTACCTGTCATTAGCGCCGGTTTGGCATATTCGTAGGAGTTCTACGAGTGGCAAATCGCAGGTCAAGCCCCCTCTAGTGAGGGGGAAACGTTCTTGAATGGCTCTACGATCGGCTCATGACCTCAGTACTGCTCGCCGAGGACGACACGTCCATCTCCGAGCCTCTCGCCAGAGCATTGCGGCGGGAGGGATACAACGTCGAAGTCAGTCCCGACGGTCCGCAGGCCCTTGAACGGGCTCTGGGCGGTGGGGTGGATCTGATCGTGCTCGACCTCGGCCTGCCCGAGCTCGACGGGCTGGAGGTGGCCCGTCGGGTCCGTGCCGAAGGTCACGGCGTCCCGATCCTCATCCTCACGGCCCGTGCCGACGAGGTGGACACCGTGGTCGGGCTCGATGCCGGCGCCGACGACTATGTCACCAAGCCGTTCCGCCTGGCGGAACTCCTCGCTCGCGTGCGCGCCCTGCTTCGGCGGGGCAGCACCGAGACGCCGATCGTGCAGGGCGTGCGGATCGACGCGGAGTCCCGCCGAGCGTGGATGGGCGACCAGGAGCTACAGCTCACGACCAAGGAGTTCGACCTCCTGCGGGTGCTCGTTCGCGACGCCGGCAAGGTGGTCACCCGTGAGCAGATCATGCGCGAGGTGTGGGACACCAACTGGTGGGGTTCCACGAAGACCCTCGACATGCACATCTCCTGGTTGCGCCGAAAGCTCGGGGACGACGCGGGGAGTCCCCGCTACATCACGACCGTCCGCGGAGTCGGATTCCGGTTCGAACGCGGAGACTAGGGGGCGACCCTTGGTCAGGCGGACCGTGACGTGAACCACGGCATCACGTCACGGTCGGAAGAGAGGCACCCCCATGAGGCGACGTCTGCTGCTTTCGACGCTCGCCGTTGCGGTCGTGTCCGTACTCCTGCTCGGTATCCCGCTGGCGTACTCCACCGAGCGTCTGATCTACGACGAGGCGCAACAGCAGGTCGAGCGGGAGGCGGCGACGGTCGTCGCGGGCGTCAACCTCCGTGAGGAGATGCGCCAGTCGATCACCGGCGACCAGATCGCCAAGGAGTTCCCCAGCCGCTACATCGTGGTGACCCTGGCCGACGGCACGGCGATCACGGCCGGGACCTCGCCGGCCAAGGGCGATCACGTGATCACCAAGATGTCGGCGAACGACCGTGGCATTCACGTCCAGGTGACACGGGACGCGAACGACGTGGAGTCCGAGGTCTTCCGCACGTTCTTGCTGATCGGCAGCCTCGTCGTGCTCGGCGTGGGCGTGGCCGTCGGGCTGGCCGTCGTACAGGCCCGCAAGCTCACGCTGCCGCTGATCGACCTGGCCGAGACCGCCGAGCGGCTCGGCTCCGGCAACGCGCGGCCACGTCGACGGCGCTACGGCGTCGCCGAGGTGGACCGGGTGGCCGAGGTCCTCGACGGCAGCGCGGTGCGCATCGCCGACCTGCTCGCGGCCAGCCGGGAGTTCGCCGCCGACGCCAGCCACCAGCTCCGTACGCCGCTGACCGCGCTGTCCATGCGGCTCGAGGAGATGATCGAGGCGGCCGAGTACCCCGACGTCGTACGCGAGGAGGGCGTGGCCGCGGCCGTCCAGGTCGAGCGGCTCGCCGCGGTCGTCGAGCAGCTCCTCGCCAGGGCACGGCACGACCCGACCGGTGACGCGATCCCGATCGGTGTCGACGAGATCGTGGCCCAGCAGGTGGAGGAGTGGAAGCCGGTGTTCCGGCGCGAGGGCCGCAGGCTGGGCATGTCGGGCGCGCGCGGCCTGACCGCCGTCGTCAGCCCCGGCGGGCTGTCGCAGATTATCGCGACCCTGCTCGACAACTCCCTGGTGCACGGCGACGGCCGGGTCACGATCCACACGAAGGAGACCGCGACGTCGATCGTCGTGGAGGTCGGTGATGAGGGGTCCGGCGTACCGCCCGACCTCGAGCGCCGGGTCTTCGACCGCAACGTCAGCGGCCGTCAGGGTACGGGGCTGGGGCTCTATCTGGCCCGGTCGCTGGCCACTGCCGACGGCGGGAGGCTGGAGCTGATCCGGTCGCGGCCCGCGGTCTTCGCGGTCTTCCTACGAAAGCGTGAAGAGGCGCTGCTCGCCAAGGAGCGCGTGGTCAGCGGACCGGCCTAGCAGACCGGCCGGGCGGACCCTGCCGAGGACTGGCCCGCCATCTGCATCCGGTCGCCGGCCGCAGCGTCGGGCTGTGTTTCCGCAGGATCTGGGTCCGCCGGTGCCTCGTCCTCCGTGGCGTCCGCCTCGGGCAGACCGGTGTGCGGGTCGACGGGCGGCGCGGTCGTGGGCAGGAACACCCACTTCTTGTACGCCCAGTAGCGGAACAGGGTCGCCACTCCGGTGCCGACGACCTGCGAGACGTTGTAGGCGACGCCGCTCTGGATGCCCATGACGTAGTGGGTGATGCCGATGAAGACCCAGGTGATGACCAGGCCGACGCCGTTGAAGACGAAGAAGAGCACGTATTCGCGGCCGAGGCCGGTCGTGTCGCGGTGCCGGAAGGTCCAGTAGCGGTTCGCGAAGTAGGAGAACGTCGTCGCGACGGCGGTGCCGATCCCGAAGGACGTCAGCGGTCCCAGGCCGACGACGAGGTGCAGCGTGTCCGAGATCGCGATCGTGATGATGAAGTTGAGGACGCCGATCACCCCGAATTTCGCCAGCTCATGGAAGAGATGGGCGAACTTTCGGTACAGACCTACGGCGATTCTCACGAAGGGAGACCTTTCGTTCGGGTCGCGGCTTATCGCGCATCCTCGGCAGGTCCGCAACTCTGCATACCCCCGGCATGACGAGGATAGACGGCTTTCGTGGCAGCATGTGCCTGAGGTCCTCGATTCTGGCAGCCTCCGACCATGGCCGCCGGGAACACGAGGGGTCCCACTCATGTCTCTCCGACCGAGGTGATCATGGACTACCGGCTCGACGACGAGCACGAGACCCTGCGCAAGACCGTCGAGGAGTTCGCCCACGAGGTCGTGGCGCCACAGGCCGCGAAACTCGACGAGGCGGAGGAGTTCCCCTACGGGATCGTGCGCCAGATGGGCGACATGGGACTCTTCGGGCTTCCTTTCCCCGAGGAGTACGGCGGCATGGGCGGCGACTACTTCGCCCTGTGCCTCGCCCTCGAGGAGCTCGCGCGCGTCGACTCCTCCGTGGCGATCACGCTTGAGGCCGCCGTGTCCCTCGGGGCGATGCCGATCTACCGTTTCGGCACCGAGGAGCAGAAGCAGAAGTGGCTCCCCGAGCTGACCGCGGGCCGCGGCCTCGGCGCCTTCGGCCTGACCGAGCCGGGTGGCGGTACCGACGCCGGTGCGACGCGGACCACCGCGCGCCTGGTCGACGGCGAGTGGGTGATCAATGGGACGAAGTGCTTCATCACCAACTCGGGGACCGACATCACCCGCCTTGTCACCGTGACGGCGGTGACGAGCGGTGAGGGTGAGCCGCGCCGGATCTCCTCGATCGTCGTGCCGACGCCCAACGACGGCCTCACGGTCGCGCCGAAGTACTCCAAGGTGGGCTGGCACGCCTCCGACACCCGTGAGCTGTCCTTCAGCGACTGCCGGGTGCCGGCCGAGAACCTCTTGGGCGAGAAGGGCCGCGGCTACGCCAACTTCCTGTCGATCCTCGACGAGGGCCGCATCGCGATCTCCGCGCTCGCCACCGGGCTGGCCCAGGGCTGCCTCGACGAGTCGATCAAGTACGCCAAGGAGCGCGAGGCGTTCGGCACGCCGATCGGCAAGAACCAGGCCATCGCCTTCAAGATCGCCGACATGGAGGTTCGCACGCACACCGCGCGACTCGCCTGGTATCGGGCCGCGGAGAAGATGATGCGCGGCGAGCCGTTCAAGAAGGAGGCCGCGATCGCCAAGCTGCACTCCTCGGAGATCGCGGTGACCAACGCCCGCGAGGCGACGCAGATCCACGGCGGCTACGGCTTCATGAACGAGTTCCCCGTCGCCCGCCACTGGCGTGACTCCAAGATCCTTGAGATCGGCGAGGGCACGTCCGAGGTCCAGCGCATGCTCATCGCGCGTGAACTGGGCGTCTGAGCTCGGCGATAGGCTTCCAGGGTGACGGACAGCCAGGACTTTCCCACTGTCGGCATGGTGGGTGGCGGCCAGCTCGCCCGGATGACGCAGCAGGCGGCGATCGGCCTGGGTGTGCGGTTGCGGGTGCTGAGTGACAGCGCCGACGCGTCCGCCGCCCGGGTCATCGCCGACACGCGTGTCGGCGATGACCGCTCGCTCGACGACCTGCGCGCCTTCGCCAAGGACAGCGACGTGGTGACGTTCGACCACGAGCACGTGCCGGGCGAGTACATCCAGGCGCTCGAGGACGCGGGCACCCCGTGCCGACCCGGTTCCGCGGCACTGCTGCACGCCCAGGACAAACGCGTGATGCGGGAGCGGCTCGCCGGCCTCGGCGTGCCGGTCCCGAGGTTCGCGCCGGTCAAGACCCTCGGCGACGTCGAGGAGTTCGGCGCCTGGCCGGTCGTGCTGAAGGCCGTACGCGGCGGCTATGACGGCAAGGGCGTGTGGGTCTGCGAGTCGGCCGCCGAGGCGCGTGACGTGGTCGAGCGCGCCTCCGCCGAGGGCATCGCCCTGCTCGCCGAGGAGCATGTGCCGTTCCGGCGCGAGCTCGCCGCCCTCGTCGCACGCTCGCCGTACGGCCAGGGCGCGGCGTACCCGATCGTGGAGACCGTCCAGCGCGGCGGGATCTGCCACGAGGTCATCGCGCCCGCGCCAGGCCTCGACGGCGAGAGGGCCGAGGAGGCCCAGCGGCTCGCCCTCGGGATCGCCGACACGCTCGGCGTCACCGGACTGCTCGCGGTGGAGCTGTTCGAGACCGTCGACGGGCTCCTGGTCAACGAGCTGGCCATGCGGCCGCACAACTCCGGCCACTGGACCATCGAGGGCGCGCGGACCTCACAGTTCGAGCAGCACCTGCGTGCCGTGCTCGACCTCCCGCTCGGCGACACCACGCCGACCGCCCCGTACACCGTGATGGCCAACGTCCTCGGCGGCGACCCGCTGGTCTACCGCCGCTACATCCACGTGATGGCCCACGACCCCGCCGTGAAGGTGCACTTCTACGGCAAGGACGTCCGGCCCGGCCGCAAGATCGGCCACGTCACCGCCCTCGGCGACGACCTCGACGAGGTGCTCGAGCGGGCCCGTCACGCGGCCGACTACCTGGCAGGGAAGATCACATGAGCACGCGCGTCGGCGTCGTGATGGGCAGCGACTCGGACTGGCCGGTGATGAAGGCCGCAGGCGAGGCGCTGGAGGAGTTCGACGTGGCGTACGAGGCCGACGTGGTCTCGGCGCACCGCATGCCGCACGAGATGATCGCGTACGGCACCGAGGCGGCCGGCCGCGGGCTGAGCGTCATCATCGCGGGCGCGGGCGGCGCCGCCCACCTGCCGGGCATGCTCGCCGCCGTCACGCCGCTGCCGGTCATCGGCGTGCCCGTACCCCTGAAGTACCTCGACGGCATCGACTCCCTGCTGTCGATCGTGCAGATGCCCGCCGGGGTGCCGGTCGCGACCGTCGCCGTCGGCAACGCGCGCAACGCCGGCCTGCTCGCCGTACGGATCCTCGCGGCGTCCGACCCGGAGCTGCGCGAGCGCATGGAGGAGTTCCAGCGCGACCTGCACGCCAGCGCGAAGGCCAAGGGTGAGCGCCTGCGCCGCCAGGGCGTCTCCGACTAGGAGTCGCTGTCCTGCCGGGCGAGACACGTCTCAACCCGGCAGCCCGAGGCGGGTCCACTCACGACGTCGACGGCGCCCGGCATCGCCTCCAGGGAGGCGATGCCGGGCTCACCGGGGACTCGGCCTCAGAGACTGTTGGGGAGCCCTCGTCCGTCGCGAGCGGTGCCGCGCAGTAGGGCATGGGGCTCCCCAACAGTCTCTCAGGGCCTTCCCAGCGCGCGGTAGTGCCAGCCCGCGGACCGCCAGCGTTCGGGGTCGAGCGCGTTGCGGCCGTCGACGATGTTGCGTTCGGCGACCACGGCCCCGAGCGCGTCGGGGTCCATCTCGCGGAAGTCCTTCCACTCGGTGAGCAGAAGCACCACGTGCGCGCCTCCGGCGGCGTCCTGGGCGGACGAGCCGTACATCAGCTCCGGGTGCGCGCGGCGGGCGTTGTCCAGCGCCTGGGGGTCATAGACCGTGACCAGGCCGCCCTGTCCGCGTATCGAGGTCGCCACGTCGAGCGCGGGCGAGTCGCGGATGTCGTCGGAGTTGGGCTTGAACGCCGCGCCCAGCACGCCGACCGTACGGCCGATGAACGAGCCGCCGAGCAGCTCGCGCGCCAGGTCCACCATGCGGATGCGGCGGCGGATGTTGATCGCGTCGACCTCGCGCAGGAACGACAGGGCCTGGTCGACGCCGAGTTCGCCGGCGCGCGCCATGAACGCGCGGATGTCCTTGGGCAGGCACCCGCCGCCGAAGCCGAGCCCCGCGCCGAGGAACTTGCCACCGATCCGGTCGTCGTGTGACAGCGCCTCGGAGAGCTTCGTCACATCGGCGTGTGCGGCCTCGCAGACCTCGGCCATCGCGTTGATGAAGGAGATCTTGGTGGCGAGGAAGGCGTTCGCGGAGACCTTGACCAGCTCGGACGTGGGGTAGTCCGTGACGACCATGGGTACCTCGTTGGCGATCATCGGCGCGTAGACCTCGCGCATGACCTTCTCCGCGCGGTCGGACTGCACTCCGATCACGATGCGGTCCGGGTGCAGCGTGTCCTGTACGGCGTAGCCCTCGCGGAGGAACTCGGGGTTCCACGCCAGCTCGGCCAGCTCGCCCGCGGGGGACAGCCGGGCCAGCCGTTTGGCGAGGCGTTCGGCGGTGCCGACGGGCACCGTGGACTTGCCCACCACGAGGCACGCGCGGGTCAGGCGCGGCGCCAGTGCGGTGATGGTGTCGTCGACGTAGCTCATGTCGGCGGCGTACTCGCCGGGCTTTTGCGGCGTGCCGACGCACACGAAGTGCACGTCGCCGAACTCGGCCGCCTCGTCGTAGGACGTGGTGAAGCGGAGCCGCCCGTTCGCCAGATTGCGGCGCAGGATCGGTTCGAGGTCCGGTTCGTAGAACGGCAACTCGCCGGCTGCCAGCCGCGCGATCTTGTCGGCGTCAACGTCGATGCCGAGCACCTCGAAGCCCAGGTCGGCCATGCATGCCGCGTGGGTGGCGCCCAGGTAGCCGGTGCCGATAACGGTCAAGCGTTGTGCCAAGGCCCTGCCTCCCTTCCTAAGAAATTGATGCCCGACCCCACTGACGTCCCCACCGGGCCGCTCGGCATGCTACCGGCCCTACTTGCGAGTAGGTGGACAGCGTACGATCGGCACATGACCCCAGACTTTCCCCTGTACGAACTCTCCGAGGAGCACGCGATGCTCCGGGAAACGGTGCGTGCCGTCGCGGACGACAAGATCGCTCCGAGAGCCGCGGAGACCGACGAGACCTCGGAGTTTCCCCAGGCCGTCTACGAGTCACTGATCCAGGCTGACCTGCATGCCGTCCATGTCCCTGAGGTGTACGAGGGTGTCGGTGCGGACGCCCTCGCCACAGTGATCGTCATCGAAGAGGTCGCGCGGGCGTGCGCCTCCTCCTCGCTGATTCCAGCGGTGAACAAACTCGGCACCGTCCCGCTCCTGCTCTCAGGATCGGAAGATCTCAAGAAACGGTACCTCAGCCCCGTGGCACGCGGCGAAGCGATGTTCTCGTACGCGCTGTCCGAGCCCGAGGCCGGCAGTGACGCCGCGGCGATGAGGACCAAGGCCGTACGTGATGGGGATCACTGGGTGCTCAACGGCACCAAGCGCTGGATCACCAACGCGGGCGTCTCGGACTACTACACGGTGATGGCCGTCACAGACCCCGGCCAGGGTTCCCGTGGCATCTCCGCCTTCGTCGTCGAGAAGAACGACACCGGCGTGAGCTTCGGCGCCCCGGAGAAGAAGCTCGGCATCAAGGGCTCGCCGACGCGCGAGGTCATCATGGACGACGTGCGGATCCCCGCCGACCGGATGATCGGCGAGGAGGGCACCGGGTTCAAGACCGCGCTGGCCACCCTCGACCACACCCGTGTCACCATCGCGGCCCAAGCCCTCGGCATCGCCCAGGGCGCGCTCGACTACGCCATCGGCTACGTCAAGGAGCGCAAGCAGTTCGGCAAGGCCATCGCGGAGTTCCAGGGCGTCCAGTTCATGCTCGCCGACATGGCGATGAAGCTCGAGGCCGCGCGGCAGCTCACGTACGCCGCCGCCGCCAAGTCCGAGCGCGCCATGGAGGGCGCCAAGATCGCGGACCTGACGTTCGTGTCCTCGGCCGCCAAGTGCTTCGCCTCCGACGCCGCGATGGAGATCACCACCGACGCCGTCCAGCTCCTCGGTGGCTACGGCTACGTGAGGGACTACCCGGTCGAGCGCATGATGCGCGACGCCAAGATCACCCAGATTTACGAGGGCACCAACCAGATCCAGCGCGTCGTCATGGCACGCCAGCTCCTCAAGTAGACCGATGACCTGTGCCATCACCCCTCGGAACGACGACCGTGCCGAGGGGTGACGCGCGTTCGGGCGAACGCGCGGGATGATCGGCGCATGTGGGACCAGATCAGCCGCCTGTACGGCTACCTCGGCGACCTCGACGAGCAGACGCTCATCCTCAAGCTGTCCGAGGAGGTCGGTGAGGTGGCCGAGGCCTACATCGGCACGCACGGGCTCAACCCGCGCAAGGGCGTCTGCCGCACCCGCGAGGACATCCTCGCCGAACTCGCGGACGTGATCGTCACCGCGGCCGTCGCCATGTGCGGGGTCGCCGGCGGCGACCCCGAGGAGGCGCGTGCCCACCTCGAGCGGCGTCTCACCACCGTGACCGAGCGCGCCGGCGTCTGAGGACCCCGGCGTGCGATGACGGCCGCGGTGCCCTCAGGATCTCCCGAAGAGGGCGGAGACCGCCCTACTCGCGGCGCATCTCACGCGTGTTGCCGCCCTCTTCCGGCGGCATGAACGGCGACCGGCCCGCGAACGGCTGCTGGCGCTGCTGCTCGTACAGCGGCACGTCGTAGTTGGTCTGCGAGGCGTTCGCCTGCGATCCGCCGTACGAGGACTCGTCGCGTACGTGACGGCCACCGATCACCGGGTCCGTCGCGCCCTGCTGGTCCCGGTAGCTCGGCGTGGAGTCCGGCACGCCGTACTCGTAGCCGGAGCCAGAGCCGGAGTTGTAGTCCTCGTCTCGGGCGTGTCCCCGCCACCGGGACGGGAAGAACGAGGCGAAGAGCAGGGCGACGCCGGCGAAGAGGATGAACCCCTCCTCCTCGAGCCCGGCGAGGGTGACGCGCTGCTGCTTGAACGGGAACCGGTTGATCAGGTCGGCGGTCGTCTTCTGCGACACGAAGAAGAGCACGCCCGCTCCGGTGAGCGCGAGGCCGCCGATCAAGGAGCCGAGCGGGGAGATGCGCGAGGACGCGAGGAGGGCGAAGACGATGGCCGCGGCGGCCAGCAGGCCGCCCCCGATCCACTTGTCCTGCTTGTGGAACTGGATCGCGTAGCCGTGTTGCAGCCGGTAGCTGCCGAATATCAAGAGCCCGGCGAGAGCGGCGGTCAGCACCACTCCCGCGAGGATCCCCCAGGTGTGGCGAGCGCCGTTGGACATCGCTACTCCCGTCACCGAGTGACCATGCCCCGAACAGGGCGTTGTACGTCAGGCTAGTGGGCAATTGCCCCGTATGGGGGTTTGATTCGCCGGGTTAGCACAGAGTCACTTGCAGAGATTCTCTGTAGCGGTCCTGGCGTTGATCTGCTGGTTCGTACCCGTGGCGGTGCCGTCCGGCGTGCTGACCTTGACCTGCTTGGCCCCGGACCACGACGAGCCGACGACGACCTGGACCCGCGCGCCGAGCGAGGTGACGAGCCGCATCTTGGCCCCGGGGATCGCGGCCTTGAGCGTCCGCGCGGAGTCCTCGCGGCCCGGCCCGTACTGGATCACCGTGGTCGCCACGCCCTGCCGCGCGCCGGGCACGACCGTCGTGCCGAAGCCGGCCTTGTGGAGCTGGCCGGCCGCCTTCGCGGCGAGCCCGACCGTGCCGACACCGTTGATCACGCGGACGTCGATCTTGTCCGGGGGCACGGTGAGCGTGCCCGGCGGTGTACGGCTCGCGGAGGCGCTCGCCGACGGCTTGGCCGGCTGGATGATCGGCTGGTCGCCCTCGACCTCGCGGAACAGTTGCCCGCTCGCCCGCTGGTCCCACAGCACGGTGGACTGCTGGGGCCCGCCGTTGATCGGGGTCATGTGGTTGGAGTCGGCCAGGGGCACCGTCGCGAACGCGATGCTGTCGGTGCTCATGCCCCGCATCTGCATCGCCAGCGAGCTCAGGGTGCCCTTCGACAGGCCCTTGTCCGCGCGGATGGCGCCCAGCGACGCGCTGAGGAACCCCGGGAACCGGGTCGGCTCCGTCAGCGCCTTGTGCACCACCGCCGACATGAACTGCTGCTGCCGGGTGATCCGGCCGAGGTCGCTGCCGCCCGTCAGCGTGTAGCGGGCGCGGGAGTAGGCGAGCGCGGTCGGGCCGTCCACGTTGCTCGTGCCCGCGGGCAGCCGCAGCCCGCTCTTCGGGTCGTTGATCGCCTGCGGGGTGCAGACGGTCACCCCGCCGAGCGCGTCCACGACCTTCAGGAAGCCGAGGAAGTTGACCTCGATGTAGTGGTCGACGTGCACGCCGGTGGCGCGCTCGACGGTCTGCACCGTCAGCGTCGGCCCGCCGTACATGTACGCCCAGTTGAGCTTGCCCTGGCGGTCGCCGACGGAGGCGCCCTTCGCGCCCTCCGAGCCGTTCGAGTGGTGCGAGGGGATCGTCACCAGGGAGTCGCGCGGCAGGCTGACGACGGTTACCTTGTCGTGCTTCGACGAGATGTGCACCAGCATCATCGTGTCGGAGCGCTGTCCGCCGACCCTGCCGAGGTGCAGGTCGTTGATCTGGCGCGTGGTGAGCCCCTCACGCCGGTCGACGCCGGCGAGCAGGATGTTCATCGAGCCCTCGGGTCCGGAGTCTGGGCGGTTCTTCAGCCCCTCGAACGCGTCGACCCGGCGGACGCTGCTGAGGACGTAGTCCTGGAAGACCCATCCGCCGCCGGAGAACATCAGCACCGTGGCGGACATCGCGGCCGCCGTCACGAGCGCGCGGCGCCGACGGCGTGCCCCCTGCCCGGACATGCTGCGGACCGGCCGGTCGACCTTCACACGGGTGGACTCCGGGTCGCCGAGCGCGACCCCCTCGGCCTGATGGGCCTCGTCCTCACCCGGAGCGCCCGGACGCCGCCGGAAGTAACGCTCCTGCGGGTCGGACTCCATGTCGTCTGCCATGACCCGCCCTAGCCTCCCCGAGGGTGCGAAGTGTTGCCTACATTGCGGCGTTCCTCGCGTTCGTACAGTACCGTGGCGCCGTCATGAATCCCTCGCCTAACACACCCATTGCCGGAAACCGTGCCTGGCCAGCGGTGTCAGTGATCATGCCCGTGCTCAATGAGGAGCGGCACCTTGCCGAGGCGGTCCAGGCCATCCTCGCCCAGGACTACCCGGGTGAGCTGGAGCTCGTGCTCGCGGTCGGCCCCTCGCGCGACCGTACGGCCGAGATCGCCGAGAAGCTCGCGGCCGACGACCAGCGCGTCATCCTCGTACCGAACCCGACGGGCCGCACCCCGCACGGCCTCAACGCCGCCATCAAGTCGTCCCAGTACTCCATCGTCGTACGCGTCGACGGGCACTCGCTGCTGCCGTCGGACTACGTGCGCGCCGCGGTGGAGACCCTGGAGGAGACCGGTGCCGACAACGTCGGCGGCCTGATGGCCGCCGAGGGCGTCACGCCGTTCGAGAAGGCCGTGGCGCGTGCGATGACCTCCAAGATCGGCATCGGCAACGCGCCGTTCCACACCGGAGGCGGCTCGGGCGAGGCGGAGACGGTCTACCTCGGATCGTTCCGCCGCAGCGCCCTCGACCGCGTCGGCGGCTACGACGAGACGTTCGTCCGCGCCCAGGACTGGGAGATGAACCACCGCATCCGCCAGACCGGCGGCCGCGTCTGGTTCACGCCTCGGATGCGGGTGACCTACCGCCCCCGGCCCGACGTACGCGCGCTGGCCAAGCAGTTCTTCCATACCGGCAAGTGGCGCCGCGTCGTGGGCCGCGAGCACGCGGGCACCCTCAGCCTGCGCTACCTCGCGCCGCCGATGGCCGTACTGGCGATCGTCGCCGGTGCCGTGGTGGGTGCCGTCGGCTTCTGGCCGGGCTGGATCGTGCCCGGCGGCTACGCCCTCGCCATGGTCGGTGGATCGGTGCCGACCGGGCGCGGCCTGCCGTTCTCGGCCTGGCTGCGCCTGCCGGTCGTGTACGCCACCATGCACCTCGCGTGGGGCGTCGGCTTCCTGGTCAGCCCGCCGAGCCTGGGGCGCTCTCGCGAGACGTGATCTGCTCGGCGATGAGCAGGTCGACCGGATGCGTCACCTTGATGTTCTGCTCGCTGCCCGGGACCACCACGATGGGGATCTCGGGCAGATAGCGGTGGACCACTCCGCAGTCGTCGGTCGGCGCGCTCGCGCCGAACCCCGGGTCGGCCAGCGCGTGCTCGTACGCGGTGCGGATCGTGGCCAGCCGGAAGCCCTGCGGCGTCTGGAACCTCCGGAGCCGGTCGCGGCGTGGCATCTCCACCACGCGGTCGCCCTCCACGACGACGACGGTGTCGGACGACGGCACCGCGACCGCGACCACGTGCGCCGTCTCGAGGGCCGAGACGCAGTCGGCGATGATCCGCCCGTCCACGAACGGCCGTGCCGCGTCATGGAAGAGCACGCGGCACTCGCCCGGCAGCCCGGCCAGCGCGGACAGCGCCCGCAGCGTCGACTCCGTACGGGTCGCGCCGCCCTCGATGACGCGCGTGACCTTCGCGAACGGCTTCGCGATCAGTTCCGCGTCGGCGAGGTGACCGGGGGCCATCACCACGATGACCTCCTCGATCACCGGGCTCGCGTCGAACGCCTCGATGGCGCGGGCGAGGATCGGTCGCCCGCCGACCGCGGCGAGCTGCTTGGGTGCGGCGAGACCGAGCCGCTGACCCGTACCACCGGCCAGAACGACAGCGACGCTGTTCATGGGCCCGCACTCTACTGTCAAGGCCGGAGAGCGTCGGCTGTAACCTATGGGGACTTTCGCCGATCCATAGGCTGAACGGATGTTTAAGGCGAGGCGGCGAGCCGATGAAGGTCGCGGTATGGTCGGCGCTCGCGTTTCACGGCGTTCGCCGGAGACCCCCACCCCCCCAAACTGAAGGACTTTGAGATGACGTTCGGAGGGCGCCGATGACGTTGGCAGTGGTAGTCGCGACCGAGACGGTCGCGTCCGGGTCCACGCCGACGGCGAGCCTGGCGCTGAGAAGCGACACGGTCGTCGGCCATCTGCTCCGCGGGCTCGAGGGCCTTGACGTGGGAGACCGCCGCGTGATCGCGCGGCCCGAGCTGGCAGCCGATCTGCGCGAGCACGGTTGTGAGGTGTTCGAGTCCAAAGGGCTCGCCGACGACCTCCGCGAGATCGCTCGGGTGGCCCGCGCGGCCACGGAACCGATGCTGGTCGTCCAAGGCGACCTCGCGGTCAACCACGAGGCACTTCTCCAGCTCGTACTGAACTCCAAGGCCCCCGCGAGCGCCCTGGTCAGGCGCGGTCGCGTGGAGACCGACGAGCCGACACGCTCCGTGATGAGGATCCGCAAGGGACGCATCGTCTCCGCGGGCAGCCCCTATCATCAGGTGACCGACCCCAACGCCATCTTCCACGGCGCGCTGCGCGTCGCCGAGGACCAGACCGACACGCTGGCCGACGTCGCGGAGGAGTTCGCCGCGCTGCTCGACACACCGAGCGGGCTCGCCGAGGTCAACCCCGTCCGTCGGCTGTGGAACCTCCTCGAGGAGCCCGGCGCCGACCCGAACGACGTGGACGCCACGGAGACGGGCAACGAGGACGAGCTGTTCGGCACCACGCCGGCGACCGGCGACGACGCGCCCGCCCTGCTGCTGGTCGGCATGGTGCGTGCGGGCGTCAAGGTCACCGGCCGACCGCTGAACTCCCTGCTCACCGAGCGGGTCCTGGACCAGGAGCAGGCCGACAAGGCCCAGTGCGTCCTCGACTCCATCGATGAGGACGGGGTCCGGCTCGCGGCCGCGGTGAAGAACAACGACGGGTTCTTCACGACCTACGCGGTCAGCACCTATTCCCGTTACATCGCACGCTGGTGCGCCAAGCGCGGCATGACGCCCAACGGCGTCACCGCGATCTCCATGGCCATCTCGGTCGTGGCCGCCGTGTTCTTCGCGCAGGGGGCGCGCTGGGGCATGGTGGCCGGGGCGATCTCGCTGTACTTCGCGTTCGTCTTCGACTGCGTGGACGGGCAGCTCGCCCGCTACAGCAGGCAGTTCAGCACGTTGGGGGCGTGGCTGGACGCGACATTCGACCGTGCCAAGGAGTACACCGTCTTCGCCGGTCTCGCGGTGGGTTCCACGGCCGCCGTGGCCGGGAGCGCCGTGCACGGCGGCGACGTCTGGTACCTCGCCGTCGCCGCGATGACCGTGCAGACCTGCCGGCACATGGTGGACTTCGCGTTCGGCGCCTCCAAGCGCCGGATCCCGCCGGTGCCGATCCCGGTCCTGCCGCTGGCGATGACCGACGACCGCGTGATCGACGAGCCCGAGCCGGGCCGCAGCCGTCCCAAGGGCGGCGGCCTCAGCCACCTCGCCGTGTGGCTGTCGGCGCGCTCGGAGAAGATCCGGGTCTTCCACTGGTTCAAGAAGATCATCGTGTTGCCGATCGGTGAGCGCTTCGCGCTGATCGCGATCACCGCCGCGGTGTTCAACGCGCAGGTGACGTTCCTCGCGCTGCTCATCTGGGGCGGCATCGCCATGAGCTACACGGTGAGCGGGCGTTTCCTCCGCTCCCTGACGCAGGCGCGGTCGGTCGCGAAGTGACGGGAAACGCGCTGCGAACGAAGAGGATGAGCGACCGATGAGCACAGTGCTTCCCGGCGGGATGGCGCCGGGCACCCCCGCGACCCCCGTCCCCGACGAACTGGCCTACCAGACCAACCGGCTGGTCGCCTACCGCGACGACGGCCCGCTCGCGCTGGCGCTCGGCAAGCTGACCAGGGGCCAGCTCCCGCCGCTGCTCCCGCTACTGGTGGCCGGCCTCGTCACCGGCGTCCTGCTGATCGCCGGCGTGAACGGCCAGACCAGCCCGGCGATCTTCGCGCCGGTGCTGCTCCTGCTGTTCGTCGGCCCCGGCTCGACGCACCAGCACAGCGGGCGTCTCGACTGGCTGGTGCCCCCGCTGATGAGGGCGCTCGAGTACGGCTACCTGGCCACGCTCGGGTTCTCCCACGACGTGTCGAAGCCGCTGGTGTACGCCTTCCTCGGCGTGCTGGCCTACCACCACTACGACACCGTCTACCGCACCCGGCAGCGGCTCTGGCCGGCCCGCTGGGTCTTCCTGGCCGGCCTCGGCTGGGAGACCCGCATGCTCATCGTGGCCATCGCGGCCATCGCGGGCGTGCTGCCGGTGACGTTCGCCGTGCTCGCCGTCTACCTGGGCCTGCTGTTCGGGATCGAGAGCATCTACACCTGGACGCGTACCGGCACGGGCAGCGGAGTCATGATCAACCTTGAGGAAGAAGAGGAGGCCGGATCATGATCGGCATGGTTCTCGCCGCCGGCGCTGGACGCCGGCTCCGTCCGTACACGGACACGCTGCCCAAGGCGCTCGTGCCCGTCGACGGTGACACGACGATCCTGGACATCGCCCTACGCAACTTCGCCGAGGTCGAGCTGACCGATGTCGTCATCGTCGTGGGCTACTGCGCCGGCGCCGTCGAGGCGCGCAAGGCCGACCTCGAGCGCCGCTACGGCGTCGACATCACCCTTGTGTACAACGACAAGGCCGAGGAGTGGAACAACGCCTACTCCATGTGGATGGCCCGCGAGCACTTCGCCAAGGGCGTCCTCATGGTCAACGGCGACACGGTCCACCCCGTGAGCATCGAGCGCACGCTGCTCGAGGGCCGCGGCGCCGCCGACGTACTGCTCGCGGTCGACGACGTGAAGCGGCTCGCCGAGGAGGAGATGAAGGTCATCCTCGGTGACGACGGCCACCTGAAGCGCATCACGAAGCTGATGGACCCGTCCGAGGCGGGTGGCGAGTACATCGGCGCGACCCTGCTGGAGCCGGCCGCGGCCGAGTCCCTCGCCGACGCGCTGAAGACCACCTTCGAGCGCGACCCCAACCTGTACTACGAGGACGGCTACCAGGAGCTGGTCAATCGCGGCGGCCGGATCGCGGTCGCCCCGATCGGCGAGGTCGACTGGGTCGAGGTCGACAACCACGACGATCTGGAGAAGGCGCGCCGGATCGCCAAGGGATACTGATGCCGCTGCTGACGCGGATGCTGCCCGCGCCGCTGTCGATCGACGTGCGGCGCGGCGCGATCGCCCACCTCGGTGAGCTGCTCGCCGACCGGCGCATCGCGACCGAGGGACGGGTTGCCATCGTGGTCGGCCCCGGCCAGGGCGTCCAGATCGCCGAGCACGTACGGCCGGGCCTGCAGGCCTGCGAGGTCTTCCACGTCGCGGGCGGTTCCGTCGACGGGGCCGTGGAGCTCGGCTCCCGGCTCCGCGCCGGATCGTACGAGGCGGTCGTCGGGATCGGCGGCGGGCGGACGATCGACGCGACGAAGTACGCCGCGACGCTCGCCGGCGTGCCGATGGTCTCGGTGGCCACCAACCTGTCTCACGACGGGATCTGCTCGCCGACCGCGTCGCTGGAGCACGAGCAGGGCAAGGCCACGTTCGGCGTCACGATGCCCCTCGCGATGATCGTGGACCTGGACTACGTACGTGCCGCGCCCGAGCGGCTCGTACGCGCGGGCGTCGGCGACGTGCTGAGCAACTTCTCCGCCGTCGACGACTGGCTGCTGTCGCACCGCGAGCAGGCCGACCCGATCGACCGGCTCGCGCTGACCCTGGCGCGTACGGCGGCCGAGGCGCTGGTCCACCAGCCGAGGTCGATCGAGTCCGATGAGTTCCTCACGGTGCTCGCCGAAGGGCTCGTGCTGTCCGGGATGGCGATGTCCTTCGCGGGCTCCTCACGCCCGGCGAGCGGTGGCGACCACGAGATCATGCACGCGATCGACCACCTGTACCCGGGCACGGCCAACCACGGCGAGCTGGCCGGCATCGGGGCGGCGTTCTGCTACCACCTCAGATCGACGCATCTCGGCGAGGGCGCGGACCGCCTGGAGGAGATCGTCGTGTGCCTGGATCGTCATGGGCTCCCCAAGTTTCCGTCCGACATCGGTCTGACCGACGAGCAGTTCGCGCGAGCGGTGGTCTACGCTCCGCAGACCCGGCCTGGCCGGTACACCATCTTGGAGCACCTCGCACTCGACGAGGTCGCCGTGCTGAAAGCGGTACGTGAATATGTCACCTTCGCTGGCTGACGTTCGGGCCGGTGGGCAGCCCCCCGGCCTGAAAGATCGGCGCAACGAAGAACACTGGGCGGGGCGGCTCTACATGCGCCGCATCTCGCCCGTCTTCACCCTGTTGTTCATCAAGGTCGGGTTCAGCCCGAACCAGCTCACCTACATGATGATCGCGTGCGGCATCCTGGGCGGCGCCGCCGTGGCGGTGACCGCGCACGGCACCGCCGGGCTGGTCTGGGCGATCGCCGGAGCCGTGCTGATCCAGGCCTACCTGCTGCTGGACTGCTCGGACGGCGAGGTCGCGCGGTTCCGCAAGCGCACCTCCGTCACTGGGGTCTACCTCGACCGGATCGGGCACTACATGTCCGAGGTCGCGCTGCTGATCGGCCTCGGCGTACGTGCGCAGGGCGCAATCCAGAACGGCGGCTACGTCGAACTGGGCCTGCTCGCCGCGCTCGGCGCCGCGCTGATCAAGGCGGAGACCGACAACGTCGTGGTGGCGCGGGCCAAGTCGGGCCTGTCCGCCGACCCGCCGACGGGCGACCGCGCGCTGCGGCCCGAGTCCACCAAGCTCGCGCTGGCGCGTGAGGCGGCCTCGCTGCTGAAGCTCCACCGCATCATCGGCGCGGTCGAGCTCTCGCTGCTCATCGTGGCCGCCGCCGTCGTGGACCACGTCACACAGACGCTGACCGCGACGCGCGGCCTGGCCATCGCCGTGGCGGCCGTGGCGGTCCTGCAGACCGGGCTGCACTTCGTCAGCATCGTCGCGTCCCGGAGGCTCAAGTGAAGTTGTCCGTGGTAGTTCTCACCATGGGCAACCGCCCGGTGGAGCTCGAACGCGCCGTGCACAGCGCGCTGAACCAGCGGGCCGACGGGCTCGACATCGAGGTCGTCCTCGTCGGCAACGGCGCGGACGTGCCCGGCACCTGGCCCGACACCGTCAAGGTGATGCGCCTGCCGGAGAACGTCGGCATCCCGGCCGGCCGCAACCGCGGCGCCGAGGCCTCGTCCGGCGAGATCATCATCTTCCTCGACGACGACGGCTGGTACGAGTCGGCGAAGCTCGGCGCGCACCTGCGGGACCTTTTCACCGCCGACGCGAACCTCGGCATCGTCTCGTTCCGCGTGCGCGACCCCGAGGGCGGGCCGGGCGAGCGGCGGCACGTCCCGCGGCTCCGCGCGGGCGACCCGCTGCGCTCCTCGGAGGTGACGACGTTCCTCGGCGGCGCGTGCGCGGTCCGCCGCGCGGCCTTCGACGCCGCGGGCGGCCTGCCGGAGGACTTCTTCTACGCCCACGAGGAGACCGACCTCGCCTGGCAGGCTCTGAACGCCGGCTACCGCATCGTGTACGACGCCGAGTCGGTGATGTTCCACCCGGCGCTGTCGCCCACGCGGCACGAGATGTTCTACCGGCTCAACGCCCGCAACCGGGTCTGGCTGGCGCGGCGCAACCTGCCGTGGCCGGTCGCACTCGTCTACCTGGGCGTCTGGGTCGGGATGACGGTCCTGCGGGAGCGCAACCGAGCCGCGCTGCGGCCGTGGTTCGGCGGCTTCCGTGAGGGCTGGCGACGGCCCGCCGGGCCCCGGCGCCCGATCTCATGGCGCACGGTCGCGCGCATGACCCGGCTCGGACGCCCGCCCGTCATCTAGAGCATGTCCAGCGGGTCTTCGGCCTGCTGCGTGGCGCCAAGACCCACCGGACATCCCCTGGCTGTGACGTTTTCGACAGAGTTATCCACAGGTTGTGGAAGACGCTGTGGTTGATGATCACTCGGACAGGAACGCACCCCATCCGGCGGCCGTGGTCAGCACGGTGAGCCGCTGGGTGGCGCGGGAGACCGCGACGTACAGCGTGCGCAGGCCCGTGCTGGAGTACTCCGCGATCTCGCCGGGCTCGACGATCAGCGCGGCGTCGAACTCCAGGCCCTTGGCCTCCAGGGCGTCGAGCACCTGAGCGCGGGCCGGCAGCCCGGGCAGGTCCGGTGCCGGATGGCCGACCGGGAGGATGATCCCGATCGTGCCCTCGACCGACTCCACCAGCGTCTCGGCCTCGGCGCGTACCTCGGCCTCGAGGTCGGCCACGTGCCGGATCAGCGGGAGGCGGTCTGATGCGCGCACGGCGCGCGCGGGCACCGCGTCCGGTACGGCACGGCGCAGCACGCGGGCCGCGACGGCGGCGATCTCCACGGTGTTGCGGTAGTTGGTGGTCAGCTCGAAGTCGTGCCGGCGACGCCGGCCGATCGCGGACTCCATGGCCTTGCGCGACGCGTCCAGGTCCTCCCAGGCGCTCTGTGCGGCGTCCGCGACGACCGTCCAGGTGGCGTGCCGGCCACGGCGGCCGAGCATCCGCCACTGCATGGGGGACAGGTCCTGTGCCTCGTCGATGACGATGTGGCCGTACTCCGCGGGGCGGCCGTCGTCCTCGTCGTCGTCGTCGCGGCGCGCGGCGAGGTCCCGGCGCTCCATGTAGGTCGTCAGCTCGCGGAGCTCGGGCTCCTCCTCGACCTCGACCTGCTCGCCGGTGAAGACGTTGACGCCGTCGATGACGAAGGGGTCCTCCGCCTTGCGCCTGCGGCCGCGCGCGGGCCGCGGCGGCGGGCCCAGGATCGCGCCGACCTCGTCGAGCAGCGCGATGTCGAGGTAGGACCAGGGCCCTCGCCAGGACGCGGCCAGTCTCCGGAGCGTACGGTCGTGCATCGAGCGGCCGGCGGCGCGGCGCAGCCGCTCGGGGTCGCCGAGGGCGTTCAGGACGTCCGCGGGCCGTCGTACCGGCCACCACGCCCGCAGGAACGCCACGAAGTCGCGCTCGTCACGTACGCGGTCGGAGAACTCCCCTTGGCCGGTGCCGGGTGCGTCGTCGAGGCCACCGATCCGGATGAAGCGCTTCCACAGGGCGGCCAGGAGCGCCTCGGCGGCGCGCGGGTAGGCGAGGTTTACCGGCCCGCCCGCCCGGCGGTGGACCTCCTGGCGCACGGCGTCGAGTGTCTCGCGGTCGAGCGCCACGACCACGCCGCGGTAGACCACGCGCAGCTCCTCCGGGGCGCCCGGAGGAGCGTCCTGCACGGCGCGGCGCAGGAGCCGGGTCATCGACGACGCGCCCTTCACCCGGGCGAGCTCGGGCGCGTCGTGCGCGGATGCCTCCGCGCCCGCCACGAGGTCGCCGAGCGAGCGCAGGGTCGCGCCGCCCTCGCCGAGCGACGGCAGGACGCGCTCGATGTAGGAGGTGAACCGCGGGTTGGGTCCGACGACCAGCACGCCGCGCGAGCCGAACCTCCGCCGGTGCCGGAACATGAGGTACGCCACCCGGTGCAGCGCGACCGCGGTCTTGCCTGTGCCGGGCCCGCCGCGTACGACGACCGTGCCGTCGGCGGGAGCGCGGATCACCTCGTCCTGCTCGCGCTGGATCGTGGCGACGATGTCGCGCATGGTGCCCTCGCGGGTACGCGCCAGCGACGCGAGGAACGCGCCGTCGCCGACGATCGTCAGGTCCTCGCCCGCGGCCGGCATCAGCAGGTCGTCCTCGATGTCGACGACCTTGCGCCCCCGGCAGTGCAGCACCCGGCGGCGTACGACGCCGTGCGGCTCCTCCGGAGTCGCGCGGTAGAACGCCTCCGCGGCCGGCGCCCGCCAGTCGATCACCAGGGAGTCGTGCTCGCTCGTACGGACACCGACGCGCCCGACGTACAGCGTCTCTCCACCGGCCAGGTCGAGGCGCCCGAAGACGAGTCCCTCCTCGGCCACGTCCAGCGCGTGGACCCGCGCGGAGGCCTGGTAGACCATCGCGTCACGATCGACGAGAGAGCCCTTCGTACCGGCCAGAGCCTGGCGGTGACCTTCCTCGATCATGCGCCGCGCACCGGCTCGCATCTCCTCGAGCCGTGCGTATGCCAGATCGACGCGGAGCTGTTCCGCGGCGATCTCCTCATCCTTGACCATCGGCGCCATGTGTCAATTATCGATGGCGCGCGGCCCGAACCCGTACCCTCTCCAGTCGAGGATGAGATGAGGTGAGCACGATCGACTCGGCGCGGAGCCGTTGGCGTGTCGCGTCAGGTGTCTTGGCGACCGTGCTCAGCCTGATCATGTGCGGCGTGCTGACCGACCATTTCATCCTGCAGGCGGAGTGGTGGCAGGTCGATCGCACCGTCACGCACGCGCCGCAGCCCCCGCTGGCCGACTTCGGCCCGCCGGCCGGGCCGGTCACGACGAGCTGGCAGCTCAACACCCCGGTACGCGACAGCGACCTGCCGGCCTATGACCGGGTGGCCTACACCGTCATCGACGGCGAGCTCGTCGTCGTCTCCGGCCATGGCCTCGACGTACGCGACGCGCGCACCGGACGGGAGCGCTGGCACTACCGCCGCGGGCAGTGGTCGCTGCTCGGCTGGGCGCGTACCGGGCAGGTCCTCATGGCCTACCTCGAGCGCAACGGGCATCGCGGCAACCGCCTCATGGTCGGGCTCGACGCGGTCAGCGGCACGCTGCTGTGGCGGCAGCGCGGCAACGTGCCGGCGGCGACCGAACGGACCACGCTGCGCTGGCCGGCCGGCGACGGCGTGGTGATCGTGACCGACGACGGCCGGCACACCCTGTACGGCCGCTCGGTCGCGACCGGTGGCCGGATCTGGACCCGGCACCTGGCGCACGGCTGCCTGCTGCCCGAGGCGATGCCGTACGCCTCCGGCGCGGGCGACGACATCGCCGCGTTCAGCCTGGACTGCGGCACGCGGGACCGCGTCGTGACCATCGACCCGCGCACCGGGCACCTGCTGTTCAACGTGAACTCCGCGCACTCGGCCACGCACTCGGCCGTGGCCGTCGACGGCGGCGTGACGGCGGTCTTCGACGGCAGCGGCCTGTACGCCTATGACCGCAGGGGACGGCGGTTCCTCGCGCGCGAGGGCGCCGACGTGTGCCGCGACATGTGCCCGATGGCGGTGACAGACGGGCACCTGCTCGTCGCGTACGGCCCGGCGCAGGGCCCCGAGAACGCCACGGCGACGCGGCGCCTCGACTCCGTCGACATCGCGAGTGGCGCGCTCGCCTGGCACCGCGACCTGACCGGGTACACCGCGCTGTCGGTGTCCGGCGGTGCCGTGTACGGCCTGCGCTCCCACCTCGCCGACCCGCTGCTGCCCGCCGGGATCGACGTCATCGACCCTCGTACGGGCGTCGGTACGACGGTGCCCGCGCCGCTTGTCGTGCGGCCCGGCCTGGACGGCGTACGCCCGTGGCTCGGCGCCGGCGGCGGGCTCCTGTACATCGCCCTGCCCGCGGCCCGCCCACGGCCGTTCGGCGCCGCGCGCCTCGTCGCCCTGCGCGGCGGCATCCGCGGCCTCGGCCCGCCCGAGCTCGCCGGCGTACGCGCCAAGGACTGGCCCGACGCCTGCTCGCTGCTGTCCGAGCACGACCTGCCGAGCGGCTACTCCCACGACCCGGCGGACGCGTCGGTCGAGGGCGTGCGCCTGCCGGTGGGCTGCACCTACCGGCCGAAACACCGGCGGCGCGGCACCCCCGACGGCCCGCAGCGCGAGGCCGGCACACTGTCGGTGACCGTCCAGTGGGTGGCCACCGACCCGGGCTCGGCCTCGATCCTGTTCGCCGCGGCCCGCGACACCCAGGGCAGCGTGCGCGACTCGGTCAAGGTCGGCGACGCCGCATACGCCCTGGGCGTTCCATCGGGAGGCGTCATGATGCGCGTCGGCCGCATCATCGTCACCGTCACGTCGGGCATCCCCGGCGCGGCGACCCATCTGGCCGTCGCCGTCGCCGCCCACCTCCGCAGCCGCATCTGAGGGCGTGTCTCTGAGCGTGTCGGCCCGATGAATTCCAGCCGGGTCGAGAGCCTGACCTGGTGACCGGCGCCTGCGCGACGGCGACCGGCTGTTCCTCACCTACTCCACGACGGGCCATGGCAACGAGCCGGTCAGGGGCCCGACCGGCCGCCCCGTGCCACAGTGGACCCGCCCCGGCGCGGGCCCCGTGGAAACCCTCGGCCGGCAGGACTCTTGAGAGGAGACGGTCAGTTGGCGGCGGCCCGTGCCCAGGCCTCGAGCTGGGCCACGAAGAGACGGGCCTGCTCGGGCCAGTGGTAGCGGGCGAGGGCGGCCTCGTGGCCGCGCTTGCCGAAGTCGAGGCGCAGCGGGGCGTCGTCCCGCAGGCGCCGGACCGCCGCGGCCGTGGCCTCGGGGTCCTGGAAGGGGACGACCAGGCCGCAGGCCGCCTCGGTGACGATCTCCGCGGCGATCGGGTTGGGCGTGGTGATGACCGGCAGCCCGCGGGCCATGTACTCGACGACCTTCGTGGGCATCGAGTGGCGGTAGTTGGGTGAGTCGTGCAGCAGGGCCAGGCCCGCGAGGGCGCCCTCGGCGATGCGCAGGGCGCTGTCGTTGGGCACGAACCCGTACCAGCGCAGGACGCCGGCCCGCTGGGCGTCGCGCAGCATCGGGCGTACGTCGGCGTCGGCGGCGCCCACCAGGTCGAGCATGATGCCGTCCTGGTGCAGCATGTGGGCCAGCGCGATCAGGTCGGCGGCGCCGCGCGCGAGGGAGAGCTGCCCCACGTAGACGACGCGGTCGTCGCCCGGCGGTGCGGCGGGCGTCGCCGGGACGTGCGTGGTGTTCGGCACGACGGGGTGCGGGTTGCGGAACCGCTTCCGGTAGCCCTCCTCGGCGAGGAGGAGCTTGAGCCGGCGCTCCGCCCGGCGCTCCATGCCGCGTACGGCGAGCCCCAGGGGCACGCGCAGCGGCGCGGGAAGCCATCCCTTGGCGCCGAGCGCCGCCGCGGTGTCCTCGTGGACGTCCCAGACCGTACGCGAGCGGAGCCGGTGCGGGACCGCGAGCAGCAGCTCCGGATCGTGCAGGAGCACGATGTCGGCGTCACGCGCGCGCGCCGCGAGGGCACGCCGCGCGGCACGCAGAGCGTGAATCCGGCGGCGCCCCACGGCGCGCGGCACATCCACCGGGACGATGTTCGCCCACGGCGCGGCATTGCACGCGCGAAACGGTGCCATATATGTGACGTCGTGCCCGGCATCGAGAAGCGCGCGAATCTGCCGATGCAGAATTCGCGCGTCCTCAGGATGGTGGACGATCGTGCACACGAAAACCCGCATTGTGTTCACTTCCCCGAGATCCTGACGGGAGGAAGAGAATTCAAGGTGAATTCCCGGCGACCATCCGCTCACAACAATTCGACACGTTCGGCCACGGTGTCCTCGGAGGCACGGGTGAGACCACGGGTGTCGAACAGCAGCCGTGCGTGACGCGTCAGGCTCTCCGCGTCGTACTCGGCGTGGTCGGTGAGCACGACCACCAGGTCGGCGTCGGCCAGCGCGGTGTACAGCACGCGGGCACGCGCCACCGGCTCGCCGTCGACGTCCCACTCCTCCACGTGCGGGTCGTGGAAGGTCAGGTCGGCGCCCATCTTGCGCAGCCGGCGTGCGACCGGACGGGCCGGCGACTCACGCTGGTCGGCGATGTCGGCCTTGTACGTCACGCCGAGCAGGAGCACCTTGGCGCGCCTCATCGCCAGGCCCTCGCGGTTGAGCAGCGCCTGCGCGCGCTCGACGACGTAGCGCGGCATCCGGTCGTTGATCTCCTGCGCGAGCTCGACGAACCGGAACGGGTACCCGAGCGACCGGACCTTGTAGGACAGGTAGTTCGGGTCGATCGGGATGCAGTGCCCGCCGACGCCGGGGCCCGGGTAGAACGCCTGGAACCCGAACGGCTTGGTGGCGGCGCACTCGATCGCGTCCCACAGGTCGATGCCGAGCTCGTGGCAGAACACCGCCATCTCGTTGACCAGCGCGATGTTGACGTGCCGGTAGGTGTTCTCCAGGAGCTTGGCCATCTCGGCCTCGCGGGTGCCCTTGGCCTGCACGACGTTGTCCACGAACTTGCCGTAGAACGACGCGGCCGCGGCGGCGCACGACGGGGTCAGCCCACCAACGATCTTGGGCGTGTTCCGTACGCCGTACACCGGATTGCCCGGGTCGATCCGCTCCGGGGAGAAGGCCAGGTGGAAGTCCTCGCCCGCGGTGAGACCGCACTCGGAGAGGATCGGCCCGACGATCTCCTCGGTGGTGCCCGGGTACGTCGTCGACTCCAGGACGACCAGGGTGCCGGGGTCGAGGTGACGGGACACCGTCTGCGATGCCTTCTGCACGGCGGTGAGGTCGGGCCCGCCGTCGGTCGACAGCGGTGTTGGCACGCAGATCACGACGGTACGCGCGCCGTCGAGGATCGACTCGTCGCGTGAGGGCGTGAAGCCCGCGGCGAGCATTTCCTCGACCTCGGCCGGTGAGACGTCGTCGACGTGCGACAACCCGGCCTTCAGCCCCGCGACGACGCGAGGGTCACGGTCCAGTCCTGCGACTTTGAGACCGGCTCTGCAGGCCTCCCGTGCCAGCGGGAGGCCGACGTATCCGAGTCCGATGACCACCAGGTCCAAGGGGTGGCTCCCTTCACAGTGCGGAGGAGGCGATGTCTCGGTAGGGCGCGAGATAGCGGGTTGTCACGGTTCGCCACGTGCGGTGTGCCGCGACCCACTCTCGGGCTGCCTGTCCGATTTCGCTGCGTCGCTTGGGACTGTAAATGAGCTGGTCCAGGCAATTGGCCCATGCTTCCGGCTCTTCCGGAAGTGTTAACGTCCCCGTCACGCCTGGTTCGATGATTTCGCGGAGGGCTCTGACATCACTTGCTATTACTGGAATTCCCCCTGCCATCGCCTCGAGCGGCTTGAGCGGGGTCACCAATTGGCACACGCGGTCCGCCGTACGCGGGACAGCGAAGATATCGAGGACGGCGTGATACCGACGTACCTGATCGACCGGCACCCTCCCGGTGAACACCGCGGAAACACCGAGTTCGGCGGCCTGGCGTTCCAGGGCCGGCCGCTCGGGTCCGTCACCGACGAGCAGGAGCGTGAAGTCGCGCCGCAGCGCCGCCGCCTCGATCAGCGTGCCGATGCCCTCGAAGCCGTAGAACGTCGAGGTCAGGCCGACCACCACGTCGCTCTCCGCGATGCCCAGCTCCGCCCGCAGCTTCCCGCCGTCCGGCAGGGGCTCGAGGAAGGACTCGTCGACGGCGTTCGGCACGACGAGCACGTTCGGCACGCCGCGGCTCTCGATCTCCTCCCGCATCGCCTCGCCCAGCGTGACGACGAGGTCGGCGGCGCGCATCCGCGACGTCTCCAGCTCGCGGGTGAGCCGGTAGAACTCGTCGGAGGTCGTACGCGCCGGGTCGCGGGAGAGCCAGGAGTCCTCGAGGAAGCCGCGCACCTCGTACGCGACCGGCAGGCCGTACCGTTCCCGCAGCTCCAGCGCCACCGCGGCGTTCAGGTGGTTGCTGGCCGCGTGCAGCACGGACGGCCGCAGCTCCTCGACGAGGCGGCCCGCCAGCCGGGCGGCCTGGCGGATCTCCGCCACGGCGTCGGCCGGCGGACGCCAGGGCAGCAGGCGGTGGTACGCGATGCCGTCCACGGTGCACCGCGGCCGCGCGTCCCTGACGCCCTGCGCGACGGGGTGCCCGAGACGCGTCACCACGTGCGGCTCCAGCCCGAGCTGCCGCTGTGCGGACACGATCCGGTGCGTGCGTACCGTGTATCCGGCCTGGGTGGCGGGCAGCGCGTTCGTGACGAGGTGAAGAACGACCTGGTCATTGCGGCCCGGCGCCGGTATGGGCCGGCGCTCCGAACCGGAGGGCGGCGCGGCGAGCAGCGCGCGCAGTGCGGTCGTCTCGTCGCGCCGAGGCGTCGCGGACACCGCGAACCTGCTGCGTATGAACCGGGGCGCCAGCCTCATGGCCAGCCGGAACGCCCGTCGTGGATCAGCACGCACGTGCCGCCAGGCCAGCGCCACGCTGAAAAAGATCATCTTGGCCACCTGCATGGCAGGCGAGGCTAAGCATTCCCGATGAACGAAAGGCGAACATGATCACGCATGTCCTCGGCGCCCGGCCGAACTTCGTCAAGGCGGCACCCGTCATCGCAGCGCTCGCGGGGACGGGCGGCGGACAGCGGGTGATCCACACGGGCCAGCACTACGACGAGCGGATGTCGGAGATCTTCTTCCGCGAGCTCGGCCTGCCCGAGCCGGACGCCAATCTCGGCGTCGGCTCCGGCAGCCACGCCGCGCAGACCGCGGCGATCATGATCGAGCTGGAGCGGGAGTTCATCGAGCGTTCACCCGACCTCGTCATGGTGTACGGCGACGTGAACTCCACCATCGCCGCCGCCCTCGTCGCGGCCAAGCTGCACATCCCCGTCGCGCATGTCGAGGCGGGGCTGCGGAGCTTCGACATGACGATGCCGGAGGAGGTGAACCGCCGCCTCGTCGACCAGCTCTCCGACCTGTGCTTCGTCACGAGCCCGGAGGCGGTCGGCCACCTGGCGGCCGAGGGCGTCGACGTCTCACGCGTGCACCTCGTGGGCAACCCCATGATCGACACGCTGCTCGCGCACCTCGACTCGTTCGACACCGACGCGGTGCGGGCGGCGCACGACCTGCCGGAGCGCTACGTCGTCGCGACGCTGCACCGGCCGGCCAACGTCGACGACCCCGAGATCGCGGCCGGGCTGGTCAAGCGCCTGCACGAGATCGCCGACCTGGCCGACGTCGTCATGCCGGTGCATCCGCGCGGGCGCCGTACCCTGACCGAGGCCGGGCTGGACGACCACCCGCGGGTGCGGCTGCTCGAGCCGCTCGGCTACGTCGACTTCGTGGCCGCCGTACGCGGCGCCGCCGCCGTGGTCACCGACTCGGGCGGCGTGCAGGAGGAGACGACGATCCTCGGTGTCCCGTGCCTGACCGTACGGCCCAACACCGAGCGGCCGATCACGATCACGCACGGCACCAACCGGCTCGTCACCCCGGACGAGCTGGTCGCCGCGGTCGGCGAGGCGCTGGCCGACACGCGCGACAAGAAGGAGACGCCGCCGCTGTGGGACGGGAACGCCGGACCCCGCATCGCGCGCGTCGTGGAGGGATGGCTCGATGGCTGATCGGCAGGCCGCACGGCTGAAGGCGGCGCTGGCCGACCGCGAGGCGCGGGTGAAGATCCTCGAGGCGCGCGTCGCCGCGCTGGAGACCTCCACCTCGCTGCGGGTCGGCCGGGCCGTCACCAACGCCGCGCGCAAGCCGAGCAAGGGCGTCGTACGGCTGCCCAAGGAGCTGTACCGCATGTGGCGCCACCGCGGCGCCCCGAACGTCGTCACCTCGGTCGACGCGCGCGAACGCCCGATGTTCAGCGCGCGCGACGAGGACCGGCTGATCGCCGGCACGAGCGCCAGGGGCCTCGTCGTGGCCGGTGTGCTGAGCCGCCGTACGGCCGAGGCCCTGGACGGGCTCGCGCAGATCGTTCCGCTGATGCCGCACGACGCCGGGCTCGTCCTGGACACGACGGACGTCGACCTGGTGTTCGTGGACGCCGCCGCCGGCGAGCCCGGCGGGCCGTGGGCCTACCTCGGGGTGCCCGGCGTGCCGGACCGCGAGCGCGCCCTGCTCGCCCTGATGGAGGTCGCGTGGGGCCGTGGCCACCCGGTCGTGCTCCTCGGCTCGTCGCCCGGACTCTCCGGGCTCGACTGGGACGCGACCCTCGAGAGCGGCACCCCGACTGAGGACGATCTGACCCGGCTGTGCGCCCGGTTCGGCATCGATCCACTCACCTGATCGTGAAAGGAGACCGCGTGCGCGCTCTCGTGTACGGCGACGTCGACCTCAACATCATCGACGGGTCGGCGATCTGGGCCCAGGCGATGGTGCAGACGCTGCATGAGGCCGGCGTCGAGGTCACGTTCGTCCTGAAGGCCCCCGTACGTACGGACCGGCTCGTCGAGCCGCTGGAGAAGCTGCCCGGGGTCACCGTCCACCGGCGTCCCGACGACGTGACGACGTCACTGATCGTCGAGGAGGCCGCGCAACTGCTCACCGAGCTCGACGCCGCCGAGCCGTACGACCTGGCCGTCGTACGGGGCAAGCGCCTCGCGGTGCGCATGACCGCGACGCCGCTGGCCGGACGGCTGTGGACCTACCTCACGGACGTGCCGCAGAACGTCGGCGAGCTGACCGGCGCGGTACGCGGCGAGCTCGCGGCGGTCGCCAAGGCGTCGCGCTTCCTGCTCTGCCAGACCGAGGAGCTGCGCTGCTTCCTCGAAGGCGTGCTGCACAAGGCCGCGGGCAAGTGCGTGCTCTTCCCGCCGGTCGTCGCGCTGCCCGAGGGCCTGGAGCCGGCCGAGAGCCGCGAGCCCGGCCGCCCGCTCAAGCTCGTCTACACGGGCAAGTTCGCGCCGCGCTGGAACACCTATGAGATGGCGGGTCTGCCGCGGCGTCTCGCCGCACGCGGTGTGGACGCCGAGCTGCACATGATCGGCGACAAGATCCACCACGACCGCAAGGACCCGGGCTTCTCGCGCCGCATGCGCGTGGCGCTGGAGTCGACGCCCGGTCTGATCTGGCACGGCGGGCACCCGCGCGCCGAGGCCATGCGGGTCTCGGCCCGCTGCGATGTCGGGCTGTCCTGGCGGCACCCCGGGCTCGACGCGAGCCTCGAGATGTCGACGAAGGTCCTCGAGATGGGCGCGCTCGGGCTGCCGGTCGTGCTGAACCGCACCCCGATGCACGAGAACCTCCTCGGCGCGGACTACCCGCTGTTCGCGGCCGGCGAGGGCGACGTGGTCGACGTCCTGGCGGCGGCGACCGACCCCGAGACGTACGCGCTGGCCCGGCGCCGTTGCCTGGAGGCGGCGGCGAACTACACGCTCGAGGCGGCGGCCGGCCGGCTCCGCGACTACCTGGGGCAGGCGTTCCCGCCCGCGCCGGAGGGCGCGCGCAAGACGCGGGTCGTCGTGGCCGGGCACGACCTGAAGTTCTTCGGCCGGATGCTGGACCACCTGCGCTCGCTGCCGGACCTGGAGGTCCGGGTGGACAAGTGGCCCTCGCTCGGCGTCCACGACCCCGAGGCGAGCCACGAGCTCGCGGAGTGGGCCGATGTGATCGTCTGCGAGTGGTGCGGTCCCAACGCGGTCTGGTACAGCGAGTGGCTGAAGCGCCACGGCCGTCCCGACCAGCGCATGGTCGTACGCCTGCACCGGTTCGAGCTGTACGGCGCGTGGCCGGGCCGGCTCGACATGGACGTGATCGACCGGGTCATCTGCGTCAGCCCGCACTACGCGGAGCTGACGAAGAAGACGACGGGCTGGCCCGCCGAGAAGATCGTCGTCATCCCCAACTGGGTGGACGTCGCGCAGTTCGGGCGGGCCAAGCTGCCCGGCGCCGAATATCACCTGGGCCTGATCGGCATGGCGCCGTGGCGCAAGCGGTTCGACCTCGCCATCGACGTGCTGGAGGAGCTACGGCGCAGGGACCCGAGGTTCACGCTGTTCGTGAAGTCGAAGCTGCCCTGGGAACTGGCCTGGATCTGGAACCGCAAGCAGGAGCGGGAGAGCTTCGAGGCGCTGTTCCGCCGCATCCGGCGGTCGCCGCTGCTCGCCTCGTCGGTGGTCTTCGACCCGTCCGGCCCCGACGTGGCCTCGTGGCTGCGACGTGTGGGCTTCGTGCTGTCCACCAGCGACGACGAGAGCTTCCACCTCGCGCCCGCGGAGGGCATGGCCTCCGGCGCGGTGCCCGCGCTGCTCGGCTGGCCCGGCTCGGAGACGATCTATGACCGGCACTGGATCCACGAGAAGCCGTCGGACATGGCGGACGCGATCGCGCGGATCGTCGCCGAGGGGCGCTGGGAAGAGGAGAGGACGCAGGCCCGCGCGGAAGTCGGGCAGGCCTACGCCCTCGATCTCGTCTGCGACCAGTGGTCGGCGCTGATCAGGCCTTCTTCGGACGGCGCAGCGGAACGAACGCCCACGACATATCCGGCTCAAGCGCCCAGTGCATGATCTTGCGCACGGGCGGTGTGCACAGCAGGGTCGCGAGTACGGCGCCGACCATCGCCGTGCCCAGCACACCGCCCAGCGTGTGCAGGAACGGCGCGTCGAACCAGCCCATGTACTCCATGAGCTTGGTGAAGAAGCCGTGTAGCAGGTAGGCGTAGAGCGTGGCGCCGCCCAGCCCGGTGAACCACGTGCGGTGGGCCGGCACGAGCGCGAGGAACGCCCCGACCAGGATCGTCGCGCCGGTCATCAGGCCGAGGCGCATGCCCGTACCGACGAGGTTGTTGACGTGCATGCCCGCGTTGCCGGTGCGCCAGTAGACCCACTCGGTCGTCATGTGCGGGTCGGCGACGAAGAGGGTGAACGCGAACGCCGCGACCAGCGTGAGCGCGCCGAGCACCCGCGCGCGGGGGTGCTTCAGCAGCTCGAAGTGGGCCGGCTTGAGCATCAGGCCGAGCACGTAGAACGGCACCAGGCCGAACACGCGGTTCATCTCGAGGACGGGCGGCAGCGTGCTCATGCCGGCCAGCATCGAGATGACCACGGCCATCGCGACCGGCCACCGGATCTGCTGCCAGACCGGCGTGGACAGGCGCCACAGGAAGAGCGCCATCAGGAACCACGTCAGGTAGTACGGGTCGAGAAGGCTGATCTGGAAGGCGGAGCTGCCCACCGCCCAGTGGTAGGTGGAGTACGCCGTCTCGAAGATGACGTACGGCACACCGAGGTTGGTGATGAGCTTGCGTGCCTTGCCCCCGCTGAACGTGAAGTTGCGGGAGAAGTAGCCGGTGATCACGATGAACACCGGCATGTGGAAGGTGTAGACGAACAGGTAGAGCGCGTGGGCCAGCCGCACGTCGCGCAGGTCGACGATGGAGTGACCGGAGACCACGAGCAGGATCGCCATGAACTTGGCGTTGTCGAAGTACGGGTCGCGTCCGCGACGGGGCGGACCTGCGGTTTCGGCGACCTGAGTGTTCGGCGTCGCGGTCAGCGTGGCGGAGGACGCTTGGGTCGGGACGTCGGTCGGCGATGCGGATGGCGCGGAAGGCGTGGTCGGCGAGGTCATCGGTTCCGTAAGGGGAGACGGTGGAGTTGCCCGGCCAATCGGGGCCGCGAACGACCATACATCCCTAGTGCAGCACGCAGTCGCGTGCCGGAAAACTCTCAGAAACCTCTCAGTCGCCCCACGCCGTCCGATCTCGCCGGACGGCCGTTCTGGCTACGCCGCCTTGCACACGTCGTCACCGGCGTTGACCGCGTCGGGGCTCTTCGGGATCGACGAGGGCTGGGCGCTCTTGAGCCCCTGCCAGTCGGGCCCGAGGACCAGGTCGACCGTGCCGGCGGCGGCGCTCTGGTCCGCGACCGGCTTGCCGTCCGGCACGACCTGCGCCAGTGCGGCGGCCTGCTGGTCGGCGCCGGTGCCGAAGCGCACCTCGGTGTGGCTCGGCGGCGCGCCGGTCGCGGTGGCCACCTTGAGCACGGAGTAGCCGCGCGCGGTGAGCTGGTCGCCGGCGCGCTGCGCGAGACCGGGGGTAGAGGTGCCGTTGAGCACGTTGACCTTCACCTGCGCCGGCGGGAGCTTGACCTGGGTGGCCTTTGACGGGGCCTGGACCTGGTTGTCGCTGCGAACCGCGGAGAACAGGTTGTTGGCGTCCGGCTGCTTCCACGCGATGCGGTTGGGGTCGGGCACGTACGTCGTCCACGGCACCGTGACGAACTGCACCTTGCCCGCCGACATGCCCTGCACGCTGCCGGCGACCTTCTTCATCTCGTCCACGGTGAAGTCGTTGTCGGTGGTGACCGACTTGGTGGCCGCGGTGAGGAAGCTGTAGAGCCGGGACGGGTTGGTCAGCGTGCCGTTGCTGGTGGCCTTCTTGACCACCGCGCCGAGGAACTTCTGCTGACGCTTGATCCGGCCGAGGTCGGAGCCGTCGCCGAGACCGTGCCGGTTGCGGACGTAGGCGAGGGCCTGGTCGCCCCGTACGGTGTGGCGGCCGGCGGACAGGTGCAGCTTGCTGTCCTGGTCGTCGACCCGCTGCGGCAGGCAGATGTCCACGCCGTCGAGGGCGTCGACGACGCGCTTGAAGCCGGAGAAGTCGACCTTCGCGAAATGGTCGATCCGGATCCTGGTGAGCGACTCGATGGTGCGCCACGTGCAGCCCGGGCCACCGTTGTTGAACGACTCGTTGATCATCCCGAGATGGGCGGGGATGGTCGAGCCGGTCCGCGACTTGCACTGCGGGAGCTGCACCATCGAGTCACGGGGGAAGCTGATGCCCATGGCCTTCTTCCCGCCGGGGGAGAAGTGCAACAAGATGATCGTGTCCGACCGCTCGCCGACCGCCTTGCCGTACTTGGCGTTGGCGCCGTCACGCTGGTCGGACCCGATCAGCAGGACGTTGAGGGCCTGGTTGAGCTTTGCCGGCCGGTTCGCACCGAGCTGGTTGCTGACGTCCTCGTGGCTGATGTTCGCCTGGAGCTTCCGGTAGGCACCGTAGGCGACCAGGCTGGTCCCGACGAGGACCACGGCCATCCCGATGGAGACCCACCCGAGCACGCGCCATGCGACGCCCCGCTTGGGCTCGTCGAAGCCGTCGGGTTCGCCGTAGTCGGAGTACTCGTAATCGCTGATCATTGGCCCTAAAGGCTAGGTCAAGAGCTGGGGTGCGTGGAGCGCGGGGGAAGCGTGGCCGTCACATGCTCTAGGGATATACGCCGTTCAAGTCCCTTTTGCTCAAGGTTTTGACAGATTATTACTGATCCGCCGGACGTCAATGGTGCCAGCAGTCCGGCGAGCAGTCCCTCCCGCGTATCGAAGGGCACGGTGGTGAGCATGCGGGCCGTAGGCCCCGTCGCGAAGGCCTTCGCCTCCTCGACGAGCCGCTCCCCGGACAGGGGTTCGCCGTCGAACTCCACCGCCGGGGTATCTCCCCCTCCTGACTCGGGGGTGAAGTGATCGCCGTAGGCCCGTACCTCGAGTGCGAAGTCGGTCACACCGGGCGGGCAGTCGGCGAGAGGCGCTCCGAGCGAGTGCAGAGACAGGCCCACCACCTCGGCCTTCGTCGCGAGCGCGGCCTCCAGCCGGTCCGGTCCCGCCGCGACGACGTCGGCGTCGCCGGGGATCTCGCCGTCGCCGGCCGGCAGTACGGTCAGCCCCGCCGACCAGCACGCGAACAGCCAGACCGCGGTCTGCCAGTGCAGCGGCAGGGCGAGTGCCACGCGGGCGCCCGGAGCGGTGCCCAGGCCGTCGACCAGGAGGTTCGCCGTCTTGGACACCCAGTTGTCGAATGTCTTCGCCGAGAATTCCACGCGTTCGCCGGTCGCGTCGTCATAGAACGTGACGAGCGGCCGGGACGGCTCGGTGGACAGGGCCCGGCGCAGCAGATCAACGGGATGCGGCATGGAAGTGAAGACTAGAGCCACCCGGCCCCGACTTGCGCGAGCCCGCTACTCTCCGAATCCGATGGACGACATGACAAGCGAAGATCCAAGGGCGATCCGCCCGGGTGTCCTGCTGGCCCGCATCACCGTGGTCCCGGCGTTGTTGCTGGTCTGCTGGCTGGCAGTCGGGTTGCCACTGCTGATGGCGGGAGTGTTCACCCCACTTCTGGCGATCATCTTGTTCGTGCCGGTCGCGGCGGTCGCGCTGAGATTCGGTCTGCGCGCCGTACGGCCGCCCGAGCGCCTCGAGGACACCGGCGGACGCTGGGGCTCGTGGTGGACGCTCGGTGGCCTGCTCGGGGTCAGCGCGCTCTTCTGCGTGGCCCAGCTCGTGATGTTCTCCGAGCAGATCGTGGTGCGTCGCGACCCCGCCTCGTACTTCAACTTCACCACCTGGCTGGCCGGCCACGGGTCGCTCCCGATCCCCGAGTCGCTCGGTGCGTTCGGCGGTCCGGACCGCGCGCTGACCTTCGGCAGCCCGGCGTTCTACCAGACCGGCGGCGTGCTGGTCCCGCAGTTCATGGCCGGTACCCCGATCATCCTGGCGCCCGCGGCGGCCATCGGCGGCCCGTACGCCATGCTCGGCATGATGCCGGTCCTCGGCGCGCTGGCCGTCCTGTCGTTCGGCGGGCTGACGGCACGCCTCGTCGGCCCCCGCTGGGCCCCGCTCGGCGCGCTCGCGCTCGCGCTGACCTGGCCGATGATGATGATCTCGCGGTCGATCTACAGCGAGACGTCCGCGATGGTGCTGATGTGCGGCGGGCTGGCCCTGATCCTCGACGCGGTGCGCGCCGACCGGCGGCTGCCCGCGCTGTTCGGCGGCCTCGCGCTCGGGCTGACGATCCTCGTGCGCATCGACGGGCTGCGCGACGTCCTGCCCGTCATCGCGTACGCCGGGCTCCTGGTGGCGCTGCGGAAGCGTCCCGGTCCGGCGCTGAGCGTCGGCCTGCTCGCCGGCGTCGGCGCCGGGGTCCTCGAGGGCTTCGTCATGTCACGGCCCTACCTCCACTACATCCGCGGCTCGCTGTTCCCACTGCTCTACATCGGCACCGCCGTGATCGTGGCGACCGCGCTGGCGTGCCTCGCCGTACGCCGGTGGGGGGTCCCCGACCTCTCGCGGTTCCGCGTGCCCGAGCTGGCCGTGCCGGCGACGTTCGCGGTGATGGCCTTCTTCGCCGCGCGTCCGGACCTGCAGATCGTCCGCAGGGTGCCGCACAACCCCGACGATCAGGCCAACGCCGCCTACGTCGGCGCGCTGCAGCGGTCGCTGCGGCTGCCCTTCGATCCCGACCGGCAGTACTCCGAGCTGAGCCTGCACTGGGTCGGCTGGTACATCGGCGTGCCGGCCGCGCTGCTCGGCACGATCGGCGCCGGGCTGCTGATCCGCAAGCTCCTGCGTCGCAGGCGCACCGACTGGCTGCTCCCGTACGCGGTGATCGCCTGGACCACGCTCACCACGCTGTGGCGTCCCGGGATCACGCCCGACCACCCCTGGGCCAGCCGCCGCCTGATCGTCGTGGTGATCCCCGGCATGCTGCTGTTCGCGCTGTGGACGGTCGCGTGGGCGATGCGCCGCGCGCGTCGGCTCGGGTACGGGCGCCAGGTCGCCGGGTGCGTCGTGGCCACCGGCGCGCTGCTGGTCACGGTCCCGGCCGCGGCGACGTCGGCCGGGATGGCGTTCACCAGGACCGAGCAGGGCGAGGTCGCCCAGGCGCGTGCGATGTGCGACCAGATCGGCCCGCGCGCGACCGTGCTGCTGATCGAGCGCGTGACGGCCGACCGGTTCAGCCAGCTCATCCGTGGCACGTGCGGGGTGCCGACGGGGCGCGTCAAGGTGCGGTCCGGGTTCGACACCGCGCGGGCCGAGGACGTCTCACGGCTCACGAAGAAGATCATCTCGACCGGGCGCCGGCCCGTCGTTCTCGGCACCAAGGCCGAGGACGTCGCCAAGTACGGCCAGCCCAGGCATGTTTTCCATGTGTTCACCCGCCGAGACTCGGGCAACCTCACAGGCCCCCCCAGGGGCACCTGGTCACTCACGATCGACGTCTGGATGACCGAACCCGTGTACGTGGGGTGAACTCTGCGTACGCTTGGCGTTGTGCACGCTCCCGGACGACTATCCTCCCCGGGCGTGACTACCACGCCCCATGTGACGATCGTGTTGCCCTGCTACAACGAGCAGGACCATGTCGTCGACGAGGTCGAACGCATATGCAAGGCGATGGACGCCAGCGGCCAGACGTACGAACTGCTGGCCGTCGATGACTGCTCGACCGATGAGACTCTCGCCCGCCTCGAGGCGGCGGCACCGCACTTCCCGAACATGCAGGTAGTGCCGTTCCACCGCAACGGAGGCTCGGGCACCGTACGTCGCATCGGCTCGCAGCAGGCCAACGGTGACATCGTCGTGTGGACCGACGCCGACATGACCTATCCCAACGACCGCATTCCCGAGCTCGTCGACATCCTCGACACCGACCCGACGGTGGACCAGGTCGTGGGCGCGCGGACCACGGAGGAGGGCACGCACAAGATCCTGCGCGTGCCGGCCAAGTGGTTCATCCGCAAGACCGCGGAGCGCCTCGCCGGCCAGAAGATCCCGGACCTGAACTCCGGCCTGCGGGCCTTCCGCAAGGACGTCGCCGCGCCGTACCTCAAGCTGCTGCCGCCCGGGTTCTCCTGCGTCACCACCATCACGCTGGCGTTCCTGTCCAACCAGCACGACATCCGTTACGTGCCGATCGACTACGCCAAGCGCGCCGGCAGCTCGAAGTTCCACTTCGTGCACGACGCCTACCGCTACATCCTTCAGGTGCTGCGGATGGTGATGTACTTCAACCCGCTGAAGGTCCTGATGCCGCCCGCGCTGTGGCTGATCGGGCTGGGCATCGCCAAGGGCGTCTTCGACATGGTCGTGCACCCCCTGCGGTTCGCCAACAACACCGTCATGGTGTTCGTGACCGGGTTGATCATCGCTTCGCTGGCGCTCCTCGCGGACCTGATCGTGCGCTCGCGGGGAGACACGTGAGCGAGGCCGCGTCCCGGGGCATGAAGATCGCGATCGTCGGGCCTGCCTTCCCGTACAAGGGAGGCGGCGCCCACCACACCACCGAGCTCGCGCGCCGGCTGTCCGACGCCGGGCACGAGGTCACGCTCGAGTCGTGGAAGGCGCAGTACCCGTCCTTCCTCTACCCGGGCGAGCAGACGATCTCCACGCCGGAGGGCCCGCCGTTCCCCGGTACGCGCCGCAAGCTGGCGTGGTACCGGCCGGACGGCTGGTTCCGCACCGGGCGTCGGCTGCGCTCCTACGACCTCGTGGTGCTGGTGTTGCTGTCGCCCGTGCAGATCCCCGCCTACCTCGGGATGCTCTACGGGGTCGGCCGCAGGCGCGAGGGCGGTACGGGCCCGCGCGTGCTCGCGCTGTGCCACAACGTCCTGCCGCACGAGCGCAAGCCGTACGACGTGCCGCTGACGCGGCGGCTGCTCCGTCGGGTCAACGGCGCGCTGGTGCACTCGGCGCAGCAGGCGCAGCTCGCGCGCGACCTGGCGCCCGGCACACCGGTGCGCACCGCGGCGCTGCCCGCGCACCTGCCGACGCCCGCCGGTCCGCCGGCCACGGAGTCCGGAGGCGAGGCCGACGAGCCGCGCGACCGGCTGCTCTTCTTCGGGATCGTCCGCCCCTACAAGGGGCTCGACGTCCTGCTGACCGCGTTGGCGAAGATCGATGGTGTGTCGCTGACGGTGGCGGGGGAGTTCTGGGGCGGCGTCGAGGAGACGCGGACGCTGATCGCCTCGCTGGGCCTGGAGTCCAGGGTGGAGCTGCGGCCGGGCTACGTCCCGGCGGCGGACGTGCCCGGCCTGTTCGCGAGCGCCGACGCGCTCGTGCTGCCCTACCGCACCGCGACGGCGTCGCAGAACGTCTTCATGGCCTACGAGCACGGCGTCCCGGTCATCGCCACCCGCGCCGGCACCCTCGGCGACAATGTGCGCGAGGGCATCGACGGGGTGCTGTGCGAGGCCGGCGACGTCGACTCGCTGACCGACGCGCTGCGCCGGTTCTACGCTCCAGGAGAGCCGGCCCGGCTCCGCGCCGGGGTCAAGCCGATCGACGCCGAGCCGCACTGGGCCGCCTACCTGGAGCAACTCCTCATCGATTGATCATCGTCACAGGTGCGGAGTGATGTCCTTGAGCAGGGCGCGCTTCGGCTTCGCTCCGACGATCTGCTGGACCACCTCGCCGTTCTTGAACAGCAGGAGGGTCGGCAGACCGAGCACGCCGAAGCGCGCCGGCACGTTCGGGTTGGCGTCGTAATCCATCTTGGCGATCTTCAGCTTGCCGGCGTACTCGACGGCGACCTGGTCCAGGATCGGCGCGATCATGCGGCAGGGGCCGCACCAGGCCGCCCAGAAATCGACCAGTACCGGCGTCTCGCTGGCCAGGACGGCCTCGTCGAACGTCGTGTCGGTCACGGTGATGGGTGCGGTGGCCACGTCCGCCATCGTGTCTCCTTCCCGCCGCCGATGCGGCGTCTTGGCATGTCGGTGACAAGCCGGACGGAGCGCTCCTTGTTCCCGCTCGTTCCCGACCAGCACCGGCACGTGCCCGAAGTCACTCGACGGGGCGGGCCTCCATGGCCTCGGCGTCCGGATCGACGACCGGATGGCGGGAGCCCAGCAGCACGGCGCCGCCCGCCCACAGGAGGTCGGCCACCGTCATCACGACGCGGGAGGCGAGCGCCACGACCAGCGGCGCGCCCGCCGGCAGCACCGGGCCGAGCGCCACGGTCAGGGCGGCCTCACGTACGCCGACGCCGCCCGGGGCGATCACGACCAGAAGGCCGGCGGTGAAGGCCAGCGCGTACGCGCCGGTGGCCAGGAAGAAGCCCGATCCGCCGGCCGCGCGCACCAGCAGCCAGGCGTGCGCGCCGAACAGGAGCCAGCCCAGAGTGGTCCAGGCGAGCGCGCGGACCATCGTGGCCAGGCTCGCCACGCGGGTCAGCGGTGGCCGCCGTGCCACCCGGAGCGCGAGGTTCAGCGCGGACGCGACCACGCGCGGGTGGAGCGCCGCGATGAAGATCGGCGCCAGCACCAGCAGCCACCAGTAGCGCGCGGTGGCGTCATCGGAGGTCAGCGGCAGTGTGACGGCCGCCACGGCCAGGCCGTTGGCGAGGGTCGTGACCACCGCGAGCAGCGCGGCGGATCCGCCGCGCTCGCGTGGCACGTGATGCTCCTTGGCCATCTCCATCTGGGCGACGAACGCCCATACCGAGCCGGGGATGTACTTGCCGAGCATGGAGACGAAGTAGATCCGTACCGAGGCGCGGATCGGCAGCGGCGAGCCCAGCCCGGCCAGAATCGAGCGCCAGGCCAGCATCCAGGCGCCGAGCCCGAGCAGGCCCGCGAGCAGGGCCGCCCCGATGTAGGGCCAGGACAGCTCCGTCACCGCATGGCGGGTCTCATCCCATCGGGAGAAGAGCCCATAGCCGCAGAACACCAGGGCGAGGACGAGGAGAGCCACACGGGGGAGGCGGCTCGCTCGTAGCCGGGAGATCACCCGGTCAGGGTAGTCGGTACGCGCTGGTGAACAGTCGGTGATCAGCGGGTGTGCACCCGGCCGCGCCCGTAGAGTGGGGTCGCCATGAAATTCAATGACGCAAAGGCCTTCGTCGGCCACCAAATCCATGTGTGCCGCTTTCGCGAGGCCGGGACCCTGCTCCGCTGGATGGGCGACGACCTGCGCGGCAAGCGGGTTCTCGACGTCGCGGGCGGCGACGGCTACTGGGCCGGGCAGGCGCGTAAGCGCGGCGCGTACGCCGTCTCGATCGACCTCGCTCGCGGCAAGATGCTCTACGGCCGCACCCTCAAGCACTCGCCCGCGCTGATCGAGTGCGACGCGCTGAAGCTGCCTTTCACCGACGGCGGCTTCGACGCCGTGCTGTCGGTGTGCGCCATCGAGCACTTCGACGACGGCGGTGAGGCGCTCGACGAGATGTCGCGCATCCTCAAGCCGGGCGGCGAGCTGTTCATGTCGGCCGATGTCCTCAGCCGGTCACGCGACTGGCCGAAGCTCCGCGACGCGCACTGCGCCAAGTACCACGTGCAGCACACCTACACGCACGAGAGCCTGTCGGAGCTGCTGGACGCGCGCGGCATGGAGCTGGTCGACCACTCCTACCAGTTCCGCAGCCGCAGCACCGAGCGCCTCTACCTCTCGCTCTCCGCGTACGGAGGCCGTATGGGCTTCAACGCCGCGGCACCGCTGACGCCGCTGGTCGCCCTCGCCGACAAGCGCAACCCGAACGACCGCGGCAGCATCGTGCTGATCAGGGCGCGCAAGAAAGGATGACGTCCCCCTGTTCGGGACTGATCGGCGTAGGCTTCCGATCGGGGAGTGATCCCCACCACTTCGGCACCTATCGAGGGGGCGACTGACAACGTGGTGCCTCGGGTCCTCGTCGACGCCACCGGCGTGCCCGCCGACCGCGGCGCGCTGGGCCGATACGTCGACGGATTGATCGCCGCGCTGTACCGCGCGGACGCAGACCTGGCCGTCGCGTGCCAGCGTTCCGACGAAGAGCGCTACGCCACGCTCGCGCCGAAGGCGCGCGTCGTCGCCGGTCCGACGGCGATCGCGCATCGGCCGGCACGGCTCGCCTGGGAGCAGACCGGGCTGCCCTTCGTCGCCCAGCAGGTCGGTGCGGACGTGATCCACGTGCCGTACTACTCGATTCCGCTGCGGCCAGGGGTGCCGACCGTCGTCACGATCCACGACGTGACGTTCTTCTCCGAGCCCGAGGTGCACAACCCGGTACGCGCGACCTACATCAAGTCCGCGACGCGCACGGCCGTACGCCGGGCCACCCGGCTGATCGTGCCGTCCAACGCCACGCGCGACGAGATGGTCCGCCTGCTGGGCGCCGACTCCTCGCGGATCGACGTCGCCTACCACGGCGTCGACCACACGGTCTTCCACCCGCCCGGCGAGGAGGAGTGCCGCCGTGTCTCCGACCGGCTCGGCCTGCACGGCACGCCCTACATCGCCTTCCTCGGCGCGCTGGAGCCGAGAAAGAACGTCCCGAGCCTGATCCGGGGCTGGGTGCGCGCCGTGGGCGACCTGAGCGACCCGCCAGCGCTCGTCCTCGCGGGCAGCGGAGGCTGGGACGACGAGGTCGACGCGGCGCTGGCCGACGTCCCGCGCAACCTGCGGGTGATCCGGCCGGGCTATCTGCGCTGGTCCGTACTGCCGGGATACTTCGGGGGCGCGCTCGTGGTCGCGCTGCCGAGCCGCGGCGAGGGGTTCGGGCTGCCCGTGCTGGAGGCGATGTCCTGCGGCTCGGCCGTCCTGACCACCCGCCGCTCGTCGCTGCCGGAGGTCGGCGGCGACGCGGTCGCCTACACCGAGCCGGACGTCGAGAGCATCGGCACGATGCTGCGCACGCTGATCGAGGACGCTCCGCAGCGGCAGGTCCTGGCGAACGCCGCGGCCGCCCGTGCGAAGGAGTTCACCTGGACGGCGTCGGCGGAGGCTCATCTCGCGACCTACCAGAAGGCCGTGGACCAGTAAGGTAGGCGGCCACGCCGATGAGGGAGGGCCACGCTGGAAGCGATTCTGCTGGTCGGAGGAAAGGGCACGCGGCTACGGCCGTTGACCATCTCGACCCCGAAGCCGCTGCTGCCCACCGCGGGCGTTCCGCTACTCGAACACCAGCTCAGAAAGGCCAGCGCGGCCGGCATTCGCCGGATCGTGTTCGCGACCTCATACCGCGCGTCGATGTTCACCGAGGCGTTCGGCGATGGTTCGCAGTTCGGCCTTGAGCTCGTCTACGTCACCGAGGACGAGCCGCTCGGCACGGCGGGTGCCATCCGCAACGCCGCCGACGAGCTGACCTGCGACCGCGACGGCCCGGTCGTCGTGCTGAACGGCGACATCCTGTCCGGCCACGATCTCGCGGCCCAGATCGCCATGCACGAGAAGTCGGACGCCGCCGTCACGATGCACCTCACGCTCGTCAGCGACGCGCGCCGCTACGGCGCCGTGCCGACGACGTCCGAGGGCAAGGTCATCGAGTTCGTCGAGAAGTCGCCGAATCCACCGACCAACCAGGTGAACGCCGGCTGCTACGTGTTCCGCCGGTCCGCGATCGACGCGATCCCGGTCGGCCGCCCGGTCTCGGTGGAGTACGAGACCTTCCCCGGCCTGCTCGCCTCCGGCTCCACGATCATGGGGTACGTCGAGGGCGCCTACTGGCTCGACGTCGGCACGCCGGGCACGTTCGTGCAGGGCTCGTGCGACCTCGTGCTCGGCCGCATGGTCTCGCCCGCGGTCCGTCCGGGCGGCGGGGTGCTCTTCCTGAACGGTTCGGCGGTGGCCCCGGAGGCCGCGGTCTCCGGCGGTACGGCCGTCGGCGCCGGAGCCGTCGTGGAGTCCGGTGCGACGGTCGAGTCGAGCGTGCTCTTCGACGGCGCCGTCGTCGAGCAGGGCGCGCGGGTATCCCGGTCCGTCATCGGCCGCGGCGCGCGCATCTGCGCGGGCGCCGTGCTGGACGAGACCGTGATCGGCGACGGCGCGATGGTCGGGGCCGGCAACGAGCTCCGCGGCGGCCTGCGCCTGTGGCCGGGCACGCAGCTCCCGCCCACGGCCGTGCGCTTCTCCTCGGACGTCTGAGAGACTGTTGGGGAGCCCCATGCCCTACTGCGCGGCACCCAGGCGACCTTGCCGCGTTGTCGTCGGTCGCCGGCCGACACCAGGCCGACTCCCTCCTCCGCCTCGCGACGCGCCCCCTGGCCCGCCGCTCGCGACGGACGAGGGCTCCCCAACAGTCTCTGAGACCTGAGTTCATGTCCGCGTCCCACCGCGAGGCGCCCGGGTGGCTCCTCGCCGTGCCGGCCGCCCGAGCGGTCCCCGCGCAGCCCCCGGTCACCGGCGTCCGCCGTTCACCGGGGCGCGGTGCGGGACCGGTCGGTGGCCGTGCTCACCCGTGAGTGGCGGCCTCCGTGGCCGGTGGACGTCCACCTCGCGCTGGGGCCGCACCGGCGCGGCACGGGGGATCCCGCCTGCACGATCACTCCCGACGGGTCGGTGTGGCGCGCGTCGATGACCCCTGAGGGGCCCGGCACGCTCCGGGTCCTGCGGTGCGGCGACACGATCGAGGGCCAGGCCTGGGGGCCGGGCGCCGCGTGGCTGCTCGACGGCCTGCCCGACCTGCTCGGCGCCTCCGACGACCCGGAGTCGTTCCGGCCCGCGCACGACGTGCTGCGCGAGGCCGCGGCCCGGTTCGGGCATTTCCGCGTCGGCCGTACCCGCAACGTCTTCGAGGCGCTCGTCCCCGCCGTGCTGGAGCAGAAGGTCGTGGGCAAGGAGGCCTGGCGGGCCTGGCGCCACCTCGTACGCGGGTTCGGCGAGGTCGCGCCGGGGCCGCAGCCCCTGCACGTGCCACCGCCGCCGCGGGTCTGGGTGGGCATCCCGTCCTGGGAGTGGCACCGCTCCGGTATCGAGGCGGTACGGGCCCGTACGATCATCGGCGCCGCGCGGGTGGCGAGCCGCCTGGAGGTCGAGGACACGGCGGACGCCGACCGGCGGCTGCGCTCACTGCCCGGCATCGGGGTCTGGACGTCGGCCGAGGTGCGCCAGCGCGCCCTCGGCGACGCGGACGCGGTGTCGGTCGGCGACTACCACATCCCCGGCATCGTCGGCTGGGCGCTGACCGGCCGGAAGGTCGACGACGCGGGGATGCTCGAGCTCCTCGAGCCGTACGCCGGGCACCGCTACCGCGTCACCCGCATGCTGGAGCTGTCCGGTGGCGGTCCGCCGAGGCGTGGTCCTCGGATGCCTGTGCGGGACTACCGGCGCTTCTGAGCCGGCGGCCGAAAGGGCGGCGGCTCCAGTCGCGTCCGTCGCGGCTGTCCGCGCCGTACAGGGGTCCGAGGATCGCGAGCGCGACCAGGACGCCGAGCATGATCCATGCCATGAGATCCTCCAGGTAAGGAGCGTCTTCGCTTTCACCCCTGAGTTTCCGCCTCATCATCGTTCAGGTCCAGCGAATGTTTCTGTAGAGAACAGGTAAGTACCGCTGAAGCATCCTGAACGCCCGCCAGGGGGTGTCGGGAATAAGCGGCAGGTCTCCGGCGTATGTTGCGGGCATGAGTGATCTCGCCGACGCCATGCCCTCGCCGGCCGCTCTTCGCCGGGCTCTCGCCCGCGCGCGGGACGGGAAGCCACTCGACACCACCGAGGCCGAGGTCCTCCTCGGTGCCCGGGGCGACGATCTCGCCACGCTGCTCGACCACGCGGGACGGGTACGCGACGCCGGCCTCGATGCGGCGGGGCGGCCCGGCGTGATCACCTACAGCCGCAAGGTCTTCATCCCGCTGACGCGGCTGTGTCGGGACCGCTGCGGCTACTGCACGTTCGCGACCGTGCCCGGCCGGCTCGACGCGCCGTACCTCGGACCCGACGAGGTCCTGGAGATCGCCCGGCAGGGCGCCGCACTCGGCTGCAAGGAGGCGCTGTTCACCCTCGGCGACCGGCCCGAGGACCGCTGGCACCAGGCCGAGGAGTGGCTGCACGCGCACGGCTACGACGACACGCTCTCGTACGTGCGGGCGATGGCGATCCGGGTCCTGGAGGAGACCGGGCTGCTGCCGCACCTGAACCCGGGCGTGCTGAGCTGGCAGGACCTCCAGCGGCTCAAGCCGGTCGCGCCGTCGATGGGCATGATGCTCGAGACGACCTCACGGCGGCTGTTCGAGGTCAAGGGACAGCCGCACTTCGGCTCCCCGGACAAGGACCCGGCGGTACGCCTCCGGGTGCTGGAGGACGCCGGGCGCTCCAACGTCCCGTTCACGACCGGCATCCTGATCGGGATCGGGGAGACCGTGCGCGAGCGCGCCGAGTCGATCTTCGCGATCCGTGGCGTCGCGCGCGAGTACGGCGGGGTGCAGGAGGTGATCGTGCAGAACTTCCGCGCCAAGCCGGACACCAAGATGCGGGGCATGCCCGACGCCGACCTGGAGGAACTGGCCGCCACGATCGCCGTCACGCGGCTCGTGCTCGGCCCGAAGGCGCGCGTGCAGGCGCCGCCCAACCTCGTCGACTCCGAGTACGACCTGATGCTGCGGGCCGGCATCGACGACTGGGGCGGCGTCTCGCCGCTCACGCCCGACCACGTCAACCCCGAGCGCCCCTGGCCGCAGATCGAGGAACTGGCCGCGCGCACCGCCGACAGCGGGTTCGCGCTGCGCGAGCGGCTGACGATCTACCCCGAGTACATCCGGCGCGGCGCGCCCTGGCTGGACCCGCGCCTCGACGCGCACGTCGCGGCGCTGGCCGGGCCCGACGGCCTCGCGCGCGAGGACGCCCTGCCCACGGGGCTGCCCTGGCAGGAGCCCGACGGCGGATGGGCCGACCAGGGCCGTACCGACCTGCATGTCACCGTCGACACCGAGGGCCGTACCTCGGACCGGCGCGAGGACTTCGACGAGGTGTACGGCGACTGGGCGGCGCTGAAGGACCGCCTGCCGGCCGTGCCCGCGCGTCTGGACGCGGACGTCGCCGCCGCGCTGCGCGCCGCCGAGCGCAACCCCGGCGGCCTGTCCGACGACGAGGCGCTCGCACTGCTGCACGCCGACGGGCCGTCGCTGGACGCGCTGACCCGGCTGGCCGACGACCTGCGGCGCGACGCCGTCGGCGACGACGTGACCTACGTCGTCACGCGCAACATCAACTTCACCAACGTCTGTTACACCGGCTGCCGGTTCTGCGCGTTCGCCCAGCGGCGCACCGACGCCGACGCGTACACGCTCTCGCTCTCCCAGGTCGGGGACCGCGTCGAGCAGGCGTGGGCGGCCGGCGCGACCGAGGTCTGCATGCAGGGCGGCATCCACCCGGAGCTGCCCGGCACGGCCTACTTCGACCTCGCGCGCGAGGTGAAGCGCCGGGCGCCGGACATTCACCTGCACTCCTACAGCCCGATGGAGGTCGTGAACGGCGCCTCGCGTACCGACATGTCGATCCGCGACTGGCTCACCGAGGCCAAGGCGGCCGGTGTCGACTCCCTGCCCGGAACCGCCGCCGAGATCCTCGACGACGACGTGCGCTGGGTGCTCACCAAGGGCAAGCTGCCGACGTCGGCGTGGGTCGAGGTGGTCACCACCGCGCACGAGATCGGCCTCCCGACCACGTCCACGATGATGTACGGGCACGTGGACACGCCCGCGCACTGGGTCGCGCACCTGAAGCTCCTCCGCTCCATCCAGGAGCGGACCGGCGGCTTCACGGAGTTCGTACTGCTGCCGTTCGTGCACCACAACGCGCCGATCTACCTTGCCGGGCTGGCGCGTACGGGACCGACGCGCCGCGAGAACCGCGCGGTACACGCCCTCGCGCGCATCCTGCTGCACGACGCGATCCCCAACATCCAGTGCTCGTGGGTCAAGCTCGAGGACGAACTCTGCGCGCAGGTCCTGCAGGGCGGCGTCAACGACCTCGGCGGCACGCTGATGGAGGAGACCATCAGCCGCATGGCCGGTTCGGAGAACGGCTCGTTCAAGACGATGTCGGCCCTCGAGGAACTCGCCACCCGCGCCGGCCGCCCGGCCCGCCAGCGCACCACGACGTACGGCGAGGTCCCCGCCGAACGCCTCCGAGCCGCCCGCGCCACCGACGGCGTCGGCCACTTCCTCCCGATCGTCGGCTGAGCGACCCGGCGCATGTGCGGGAGGCCTGCGCCGGGCCGCCGGATGGCCTGGGCGGAGCGGCTGGTGTGGTGGGCGGCCCCCTGCTCACGCCGTGGGACTCGCATCGGATCACCCGGCTGCTCGACCTCGCCGCGCGGCCGGCGCCCGTGGGGTTCTGGTCGCACTGCTGCGGCTGCTACCGGAGTTCGGCGGAACGCTTCCCGAACTCCTCACCGCCGCCGCGAGCACTCAGCGGAGCTCGATGAACGCCTCCGGGTCGCGGGGCGGGCGGTCGGCCGGGGGAGCGGCCGGGTGACCGATGCCGACCGCGCCCATCGGGTCCCAGCCGGCCGGCAGGTCCAGGGCGTCGCGTACGACGTCGGCGCAGAACATCGTGCTGGACACCCAGCACGAGCCGAGGCCCTCGACGGCCAGGGCGACGAGGAGGTTCTCCACGCCCGCGCCCATCGCGACCAGGAACATCTCGCGTTCGGCGCGGGAGCGGCGCGGGTCGGGGTAGTCGTGCGAGCCGTCCATGACCAGGCAGGGCACGACGAGGTACGGCGCGCGGCGCAGGACCCCACCGCGCTTCAGCCGGCGGGCGATCGACTCCTCGGAGAATCCGTCGGCGCGCAGGTCGGCGGCCCAGGCGTCGCGCATGGCGTCGAGCAGACGGTCCTTGGCCCGCTCGACCAGCACGAACCGCCACGGCGTCGTGTGGTGCGGCGCCGGCGCGGTGATCGCCGCGGCCACCGCGCGGCGTACGGCGGCCGGGTCGACGGGCTCGGGGCCGAACTCGCGGATCGTGCGCCGCGCGCCGAGGACGTCCGCGGAGCCGTATCGGAACATGTCCTCGTCGGGCGAGCGGACCAGCGCCGCGGCGCCGGGGCCGTCCTCGTCGGTCACCAGGGCGTCCAGGCCGCGCACGACCGCGACCGGCACCCCGGACAGCTTGCCCTTGACCAGTTCGGCCGCCGAGGCGACCTCGTCGGCCACCGAGGTCATCGTGGCGTCGAGCCGGTTGCCGTACGCGTCGGTGCGGCCCCGCAGGTCATCGAGAGGCCGCAGGCCGGCCGCGCCGATCGCGGCGTCGGTGAGGCCGAGGCGCCACGGGCGGCCCAGCGTGTCGGAGACGATCACCCCCACGCGTACGCCGGTCAGCTCACGTAGCCGGGCGCGGATCGCGCGCGCGGACGCGTCGGAGTCGACGGGCAGCAGGAGCACGGTGCCGCGCTCGGTGTTGGAGGCGTCCACGCCCGCGGCGGCGAGGACCAGTCCCTGGCGGGTCTGCACGATACGGGTCGGCCCGCGCCGCGCGACGACGCGTACGGTCTCGGCATCGATCGCCTTCTCCCGGTCGTCGGCGACCAGCACCCGTCCCTCGGCCTTGCTGACGATCTTCGAGGTGACGACGACGATGTCGCCGTCCCGCAGACCGGCCGGTGCGATCAGCGCGGCGATGTCGTCGCCCGCACGTACCTCGGGCAGGCCGGGAACGCCGAACACCTCGTACGCCGGGCTCATGCGCGTGACTCCCCGGCCAGGTCCAGCGCCGCGCGGGCGATCGCCGTGGTGGCCTCGAGGTCGGTCATCAGCAGCGGGCGGGCGCGTGTCTCGATGCCCTCGACGCTCGTGCCCTCGTCCGCGGTGTCCACGAGCCAGCCGTCGAGCAGGTCGGCGCCGTAGTGCCCGGCGACCGCCGCGGCCGTCGTCGGTACGCCGATCGCGGTCAGGCAGGCGTCGGCCATGCCGCGGACCGGCGCGCCGCCGATGATCGGGGACACGCCGATGACGGTGTTGGCCGCGACCGCGGCGCGCACACCCGGGATGGACAGGATCGTGCCGATGCTGACCACCGGGTTGGACGGCGGCAGGATCACGACGTCGGCCGCCTCGAGCGCCTCGATGACGCCCGGTGCGGGCTTGGCGTCCGCCGACCCGACCCCGGCGATGTCCAGGGCGGGGACCTCCGCGTGCAGGCGCACCCACCACTCCTGGAAGTGGATCGCCCGGCGGCCGTCACGGTCCTCGACGACGACGTGCGTCTCGACCCGGTCGTCGGTCATCGGCAGCAGGCGTACGCCCGGCCGCCAGCGGTCGCACAGGGCCTCGGTCACCGCCGACAGCGGGTACCCGGCGTCCAGCATCTGCGTCCGCACGATGTGCGTCGCGAAGTCGCGGTCGCCGAGAGTGAACCAGTCCGGCCCGATCTCGTACGCCGCGAGCTCCTCGCGCAGCGTGAAGGTCTCGTTCGCGCGCCCCCAGCCCTGGTCCTCGTTGATGCCGCCACCGAGCGTGTACATCACGGTGTCGAGATCGGGGCAGATCCGCAGCCCGAAAAGTGAGATGTCGTCGCCGGTGTTTCCGATGACGGTGATGTCCGCCTCAGGGGCGGCCTGCCTCAGTCCACGCAGGAAACGGGCTCCCCCGATTCCCCCCGCCAGTGCCACGATGCGCATGCGGACAAGTCTGGCACCACGGATCGCCTCGGATGCGACGGGCCTTGCCCGCTTATGCCAAGCTGGTGTCAAACCGATCACCCACTGGAGTTAGCCCGTGAACAACGACGCCGTGCAGCGGCTGCGAGAGCCCGGAGCCTGGGTTCTCCTCGGTTCGGTCACTCTTCAGATCCTCTCCGGGCTGATCGGCCTGCTCTTCGGTGGCAGCGGCTCACCGCCGTTCACCTACCGTGCCTACGGCTACGTGAACGGTGACCAGTTCTTCACGAGCGTGACCCTGGTCGGCCTGGTCGTGCTCGCGGTGCTGGTGACCGCGCGGCTCGGCGGCGCCGCGACGCCGCAGGCGCGCACGGTCGCCCTGGCCGCCACGATCCTGCTCGGCGTCGTCGCCCTGCTCGACGTGGTGTGCATGCTGGCCGGCCTCGCCGCGGGCAGCCACGAGGGCATCGTGCTGGACGGCGGGCTCAGCGCCAAGATCGGCATGTTCCTCTACGGCATCGCCAAGATCGCGGTGGTCGGCGTCGGCGGCTACTACGTCTACTCGATCTTCCAGACGTTCGGTCCGGCCGTGGCCGGCGGCCCGCAGTACCAGCAGCAGATGTACGGCCAGGGCCAGCCTCCGTACGGCGCCCCGGGCTACGGCGCTCCGCAGCAGCCCTACGGCGCGCCCCAGCAGCAGCAGTACGCGCAGCAGGGCTACGCCCAGCCCCGCCAGCCCTACGCCCCGCCCGCCTACGGCCAGCCGTACCAGCAGGGCCCGCAGCAGCCCCCGTACCCGGCACCGGGCCAGCCGGGCCAGCCGGGTCCGGGCCACCCGGGTCAGCCGCCGCAGGGCGGCGCTCCGCAGGGTCCGCCCCCGCAGCAGCCCCCTCCGCAGGGACCTGCCCCGCAGCCGCCGCAGCAGCCCCCGGCGCAGTCCCAGCAGAGCGAGGGTGACTGGACGCGCGCCTACGGGTCGAACGACAAACCCGTCCACCCCGAGCGCGAGGATGACGGCGCACCGGACGACCAGTCGGCGGGCGATCCCTACCGCCCGCCGGAGTAGCCCGTACGGAGAAACGCCGCGGAGCACCTGTTACCGGGCTGCTCATCGGACGGCCTCCGGAGAAACCCATAACTCCGAAGGCATACCTCAGGGATCGAGTTCCTGCAGGTCAACCCCGTTTTTTTAGCTCCAGCACACCTTTCACCTCCGATTCCGCTTGACGTCTGCGGTCACACACGCGTGTAATTTCATGGGTGTAGTTCACACCTTCCCGGGGGACGGAGACGGGGAAGGTGATCAGGGGGCGAGGAGGTGCGCTGTGAGTGAGGTGTTGATCCCGCTGGCGCACGGCACAGACGGTGAAGAGTTGGGCTGGCAGGAGCGCGCCTTGTGCGCGCAGACGGACCCGGAAGCGTTTTTTCCGGAAAAGGGCGGCTCCACTCGCGAGGCCAAAAAAGTGTGCCGCGCTTGCGACGTACGTGCTGAATGTTTGGAATATGCGCTCGGTCACGATGAACGTTTCGGTATCTGGGGTGGTTTGTCCGAACGTGAGCGTAGGAAGCTCAAGCGCGCCGCGGGTTAGACCCGCCGAAGCCTCGCCGTGAGTCACCCGCCGCGTCATCCGACATACGGACATCGCGGACGGGAGGGGCGGCTTCGCGTATTGTGGTCAGCCGTGCCGGGCAGGTGAGCCCGGTCCGGCTGACCATCTTCTGGGTGAAAATTTGGCGCCCCACATCGATCGCCACGTTGTCACGGCAGTACTCGTCGCACATGACGGTGCGCGCTGGCTGCCCGAGACACTCAAGGCGTTGTTGACGCAGTCCCATGAGATCGATCGCCTGGTCGCGGCGGATACGGGGAGCGGCGATGCCGGCCCCGGCCTGCTGACCGGGGTCGTCGGCGATGGCAATCTGATCAGGCTTCCGGAGCGGACGTCGTACGCCGAGGCGGTCGCCAAGGCGCTCGCGCATCCGGCTTCGAGCACGGACATTCCGGTCCCAGAGGGCGTTTCGGGCGCCGATCGCGTCGAGTGGATCTGGCTTCTGCACGACGACTCCGCGCCCGCACCGGACGCGCTGGAGCGGCTGCTGCTGACCGCCGAGTCCCATCCGCCCGCCGCCATTCTCGGGCCCAAACTCCGCGACTGGAACGACCGGCGCGTCCTGCTCGAGACCGGCGTGGCCATCGACCGCGCGGGCCGTCGCGACACCGGGCTGGACGGCCTGGAGTTCGACCAGGGCCAGCACGACACCATCCGCGAGGTGATGGCCGTCAGCACGGCCGGCATGCTCGTACGCCGCGACGTCTGGGACGAACTCGGCGGGCTCGACCCGGAGTTCGGCCTGTTCCGCGACGACGTCGACTTCGGCTGGCGCGCCTACGCCGCCGGCCACCGCGTGCTGCTGGCGCCCGACGCCGTGACGTACCACGCGGAGGCCGCGGCGCGGGGCGAGCGCGAGGTGACCGTGCCCGCCGACGACCGGCGCAGCGCGCTCCTGGTGCTGTTCGCGAACCTGCCGCTGTCCAAGCTGCTGCCCTCGGTCCTGGCCAACATCGTCCTGTCACTGGTCAGGGCGCTGGTCCTCATCGGCGTCAAGCGGCCGGACGGAGCGCGCGCGGAGATGCGCGCGCTGCGCGGCGCGCTGCTGCGCACGCCCCGGATGCGCGGGACCCGAACTCAGGGGCTTACCCACAGCGGGGTCAGGCGGTTCCAGCCGCGCTGGCCGACCCTACGGCGGCTACCGGAACTCCTCGGGGGCCGCCGTCTTCCGGTGACGGTGCCCGAGAGCGGTGCGCTGCGGCGCTGGGTCCGCCGCCCCGCCGTGCTGATGGTGATCGCGCTCGCGGCCCTGGCGCTCGTGGCCGATCGCGACCTGCTCGCCACCGGTGGGCGGCTCGGCGGGGGCGCGCTGCTGCCCGCGTGGGGTGGCGCGAGCGACCTGTGGGCGCAGTACCTCACCGGCTGGCATCCGGTCGGCCTCGGCTCGAGCGCCGGGTCGCCGCCGTACACCGGGGCGCTCGCCCTGCTGTCGACGGTGCTGCTCGGCAAGCCGTGGCTCGCGGTCATGGCGATCCTCGTGTGCGGCGTACCGCTGGCCGGCCTCACCGCGTACACCGCCGCGCGCCGCGTCCTGCGCGCGAACATCCCCGTCTCGATCTGGGCCGGGGTCACGTACGCGCTGCTGCCGGTCGCGACGGGCGCGGTCACCGGCGGGCGCGTCGGCACGGTCGTGGCCGTCGTCCTGCTCCCGCCGATCGGCGCCGCCGCGTACGACATGATCACCGGCCGCACGCGGCACGCGGCCTGGACGGTCGCGCTGCTGCTCACGATCGCGATGGCGTTCGCGCCGCTGGCCTGGGTGCTCGCCGCGCTCCTCATCGCGCCCGCCGCGTACGCGCTCTCCGGCCGCCTGTCGCGACTCGTGGTCGCCCTCGGCGTCCCGCCGCTCCTGCTCGCGCCCTGGACGATTCACCTCGTCGCGCACCCGTCGGGCCTGCTGCGCGAGGCCGGCATCACGCCGGCCTTCACGCGCCCGGCGCCGTCGACGCTTCTGCTGCTCGGGCCAGGTGGCCCCGGTGTGCCCGTGTTCTGGGCGACCGCGGGGCTGGCGCTGACCGCGCTCGCGGCGCTGCTGCTGCCGCGGCGGCGCACGGCCGTGCTGGCCGGCTGGCTGATCGCACTGGCCGGGCTGCTGTTCTCGATCCTGGTCGTCGTGAAGCCGGCCTGGCCCGGCGTCGCGCTCATGGTCGCCGCCGCCGGCGTCGTCCTGGCCGCGGCCGGCGGGCTGCGCCGCGCGGTCGGGGTGCTGTCCGGCGCCGGTGTCGTACGGCGGATCGTCGCGGGCGCCGTCGTGGCCGTGGCGGTGTCGACGCCGCTGGTCGCCGCGGGCACCTGGGTCCTGCACGGCACGAAGGGCGTGATCGTACGCGCGAAGCCGGACGCGTACCCGCTGGTCGTCGAGTCCCGTACGGCGCGCCCCCGGATGCTCGTCCTGTCCCACCGGCCCGGCGGCTCGGTGCTCGCCTCGGTCCTGCGGGACCGGGTGCCGCTGCCGGGCGAGGAGGAGACGCAGCCGCCCGAGCCCGCGCGCCGACACCTGCGCACGGCCGTCGCCGGCCTCACCTCCGGCACCGGTGGCGCGTCCGCGCTGGCGCCCTTCGGCGTGCGCTACATCTACGTGCCACGGCCCGACCACGACCCGCTCGCCGCCCAGCTCGACGCCGTACCCGACCTGAATCGGCTGAGCCGTACGCGCGCCTTCGGGCTGTGGGAGCTGGCCGTACCGACCGGGCGCCTCATGCTGGTCGACGGGGGAACGGTCACCCCGCTCGGCACCGGCGTGGTCGACGCCACCGTGCACATCCCGCCGGGGCCCGGCGGGCGCACGATCCTGCTGGCCGAGCCCGCGAGCGGCGGCTGGCACGCGACGATCGACGGCCACACGCCACGGGCGCGTACGGTCGACGGCTGGGCGCAGGCCTTCGACGTACCGCCGTCGGGCGGGGACCTCACGCTGAGCCGCGGGATGTTCCTGCGGCACCTGTGGGTGTCCGTGCAGGCCCTGGGCCTGCTGGCCGTGATGCTGCTCGCGCTGCCGTCCGCGCAGTGGGTCGAGCTCCCGCGCCGTAGCCGAGGCCGCCACGCGGGAGGCGGCGAGCGTACGGAGGAGCGCCCGGTGCTGAGCGGGGTCGAGTCATGAACGCCAAGTCGATGCTCGCCACGCTGCGCTCGGCCCTGAGCCCCGTCCTGCGGGCCCTCTGGGCGGCCTGCCGGTGGGCGGGGCGGCACGTACGCGCCTTCGCCGCCCGCATGTCATCGGCCGAGACGCGGCCGGCGTGGCTGAACCGCCTCCCCGGCAACCGGTTCGCGCTCGCCGGCATGGTCGCGCTCGCCCTGCTGGCGCTGTACGGCGTCGCGTCGTTCGCCCGGCCCGGCGCGCCGGTGGCGGCGCGCCCGGTCGCGGTCCCGCTGACCGCGATGACCGCGGTCTGCCCCGCGCCGTCCGAGGCGCAGGTGAGCGCGGTCACCCCGCCCGGCGCACGCGGCACGGGCCGCGCACAGGTCGCCGGCACGAACGTCGCGCTGACCGCACCGGGTACCTCGCTGTCCACCAAGGCCAAGAAGGGCACGAGCGCGTGGACGCTCGGCGCCTCCGGTGCGCTGGCACCCGGGCTGACCGCCGAGCAGACCACGTCGAAGGGCGGGCTGGCCGGCACCCGCTGCCCCGAGCCGATCTCCGACCGGTGGTTCGTCGGGCCCGGCCCGGCGGACGCCGACAAGGTCGAGATCTCGCTCACGAACGTCGACGGGCGCCCGGTCGGCGTCTACATCGAAGGGCTCGGCGAGGACGGGTCGATCGAGACCCCCGACGGACACGACGTCACGGTCGCGCCCCACGCCACCCAGGTCGTCCGCGTCGGCCGCGACCCCGGCGGCCTCGGCGTCATCGCGGCGGGCGTGAAGCTCCTCGCGCTGCACGTACGCGCCATCCCCGGCCGGGTCGTCGCCGCGGTGCGCGTCCAGCGGGGGAAGGGCGCCGACTGGCTGCCCGCGAGCACCCCGTCCACACACGTGGTGGTGCCCGGCGTCCCGTCGGGCAAGGGCCTTCGCCGCCTGCTGATCGCGGTACCGGGCCGTGACGAGGCCGCCGTGTCCGCCCAGGTGATCTCGCCGGACGGCGCCCTCGCCCCCGGCGGGCAGCACACCCTCCAGGCCGCCGCGCTGGCCGTGACCGGGTTCGACCTCGGGCTGGGCGGCAAGCCCGCCGGGATCAGCCTCGTCTCCCGACGGCCGATCGTCGCGGCGCTCGTCGCCGAGCAGGGCGACGACTTCGCGGTCACCGCCGGAGTGGCCGGACTCGGCCAAGGCGGGCTGGTCGCCGACGACCGGGAGAAGACGACGCTGATCTTCACCGCGCCCGAGCGCGCCGCCGTCGTGCGCGTAACCCAGATCACGGCGCAGGGCCCGACCGGGACCAGCAAGGACGTCAAGATCCCGGCGGGACGTACGGTCGAGGTCACGATGCCGCCCCCGGCCGGGGCGGACGACTATGGCGTCACCCTCGTGCCGCGACCGGGCTCCGGGCCGGTCTACGCCGCGCGGCAGCTGAAGATCAAGGGCCAGGGCATCACGGTGCTCCCGATCGACCCCGCCCACACCTCGGCGTTCCTGCCACCCGTCACGGACGTGCCGTTCCCCTGAGGGTTTAGTCGTCCGGGGTGTCGTAAGTGGGGTCGATGGACTCGGGTGAGAGCCCGAGGAGATCGGCGACCTGCTCGACGATGACGTCGCGTACGAGGCGGGCGCGGTCGCGCTCGTCATCGCCGCCGCGGGCCTCGACCGGGCGGCGGTAGACGACGATCCGGGGTGGCCGGCCGTCAGTGGCCTCGACCAGGCGGCTGAGGGGGACCGGGTCGCCCGTTACGGCCCAGGGCTCGACCACGGGTACCTCTTCGACGGCGAACTCCACACCGGCTAGCTCACGGCCCCAGCGGTGTTCGAGGCGGCGGGCCTCGTCGCGGACCAGATCATCGAAGCGTTCGGCGCGACTACGCGACAACGGCGCCTCAGGTGGCGCGAGCGGCCCGCGCATTCCACGGCCGCGGCGGTCACGGCGGCGGGTTGCCGAGCCTGTCACGCGAGATCGCACATCTTCGAGCATAGTCGTCCCGATCCGGAGTCTGGGCTCCGTCGAGAATGCCGGTGGCCGCATCCGGCTTCGGCGACGCGCCGACTTCACGCAGGCAGAGCGGATGATTCTGGTTTCGGGGGATCCGGGGGCGGCAGACCGTGGCCAACTGCGGCGTATTACCGGTACGCGCGGTCTTTCCGCAGGCCAGGCGTACGGGCTTGGCTCAAAGGCCTGCGCTCCGCTCGTTCACCGGGTCGCCCGACAAAGATCCGTTATGCGCTCGGGCGCCTGAAATACGGCGACACGAAGTGAGGATAGTGGCGCAGGCGTGGGGGGAGGGGATACGTTCCCGTCGTGAGCCCCGTCCGCATCTGCTCCCGCACCGCGTGCAAGCAGTCTGCTGTCTACACGCTCACGTACGTCTATGCCGACTCGACCGCTGTACTCGGCCCGCTGGCGGCGTACGTCGAGCCGCACTGTTATGACCTGTGCGCCGAGCACGCGGAGCGTCTCACCGCACCCGTCGGCTGGGAGCTCGTCCGCCTGCCCGCGGGGGAGTCCGAGCCGAGTAGTGACGACCTCGAGGCGCTGGCCAATGCCGTGCGCGAGGCCGCCAAACCCGCCGGCCCCCGGCAGGAGCCGGTCGGCCAAGGCGTGGAGGTCGGCAGGCGCGGCCATCTCAGGGTTCTGCGCTCGGACACGCCCCGCAAGCCCTGACGCGGTCCCGGTAGGCTCATTCACGTCCTTGCGCCGACCGTGCCGTGAGCAGGAGTACACATGCGTGACCTCGCCAGGATCTTCAAGGCGTACGACATCCGAGGGGTGGTCCCCGACGAGCTCGACGAGCAGGTCGCCGAGGCGGTCGGTGCGGCCTTCGTAAGGGTGACGGGCGCCTCCGCGATCGTCACCGGTCATGACATGCGCGACTCTTCGGTGCCTCTCGCCGCCGCCTTCGCGCGCGGTGCCACCGCCCAGGGCGCCGACGTCGTCGAGGCCGGGCTCGGCTCCACCGACATGCTCTACTACGCCAGCGGCAGCCTCGGGCTGCCGGGCGCGATGTTCACGGCGAGCCACAACCCGGCGCAGTACAACGGCATCAAGCTCTGCCGCGAGGGCGCCAAGCCGGTCGGCCGCGACACCGGGCTGACCGAGATCCGCGACCTCGTGGACGAGGGCGTTCCCGCGCACGACGGCCCGGCCGGCACGGTCAGCCGGCAGGACCTGCTGTCCGGCTACGCCGACCACCTGAAGACCCTCGTCGACCTGTCGTCGATCCGGCCGCTCAAGGCGGTCGTCGACGCGGGCAACGGCATGGGCGGCCACACGGTCCCGGTGGTGTTCGATGGCCTGCCCATCGACGTGGTCCCGCTCTACTTCGAGCTGGACGGCAGCTTCCCCAACCACGAGGCCAACCCGATCGAGCCGGAGAACATCCGCGACCTCCAAGCCGCGGTGCGCGAGCACGGCGCCGACATCGGGCTGGCCTTCGACGGCGACGCCGACCGCTGTTTCGTCGTGGACGAGCGCGGCGAGCCGGTGACGCCCTCGACCGTCACGGCGCTGGTGGCCGTGCGCGAGCTCGCCAAGCACGGGGCGGGCCGGATCGTGCACAACCTGATCACCTCACGCGCCGTACCGGAGATCGTCCGCGAGCGCGGCGGCGAGCCGGTGCGCACCCGGGTCGGCCACTCGTTCATCAAGCAGACGATGGCCGAGACCGACGCGATGTTCGGCGGGGAGCACTCCGGCCACTACTACTTCCGCGACTTCTGGTTCGCCGACTCGGGCATGCTCGCCGCGATGCACGTCCTGGCCGCCCTGGGCGGCCAGGAGCGCCCGCTCTCGGAGCTGCTCGAGGAGTTCACCCGCTACGCCGCCTCGGGCGAGATCAACAGCCGGGTGGAGGACCAGGACGCGACCGTGGAGCTCGTGCGCTCGGAGTTCGAGGGCCGTACGGGCGTCACCGTCGACGAGCTCGACGGGCTCACGGTCGGCCACGCGGACTGGTGGTTCAACCTGCGCGCGTCCAACACCGAGCCGCTCCTGCGGCTCAACGCCGAAGCCATCGATCACGACACCATGGCCGCGCTGCGCGACGAGGTGCTCAAGATCGTACGAAAGGGAAACGCATGAAGATCGACTCTTGGCTGCTGGAGATCCTGGCCTGCCCCAACTGCCGGGGCGAGCTGACGGCCGAAGAGGCCTCCGACGAGCTGGTCTGCACCGGCACGTGCAAGTACGCCTACCCGGTGCGCGACGACATCCCCGTCCTCCTGGTCGACGAGGCGCGGACGCCTGCGTGATCCGAGCCACGACCCGGACGCGACCGTGAGCGTCCCCGAGGCGGACCCCGGTCGCCTCGACGATCCCGACGCGCTGGCCGAGGCCGAGACGGAGGCCCTGCTCCGTCAGGTGGCCTCGGCCGCCGCGCAGGTGCGCGAGGCGCAGCTGCTCTCGGCGGAGGCGGGCCTCGAAAGGTACGCCGGCGGCCGTCCACGAGCGGTCGTGGTCGCCGGCACCGGCGACGCGGGCATCGCCGGTGACATGCTCGCCGCGATCTGCGGCGTCGGCTGTCGCGCGCCGATCACGACCGTGCGCGGCTACCGGCTGCCCGGCTGGGTCGGCGCCGCCGACCTGGTGATCGCGGTGTCCGCCTCGGGCTCGACCGAGGCGACCGTGAGCGTCGCCACCGAGGCCGTACGCCGTGGATGCCACCTGGTGTGCGTCGCCGCGGCGGGCTCGCCCCTCACCGAGATCGCGGTGCAGGCGGGCGCGCCGTTCGTCCCGGTGTCACCGGCCGGGCTGCCGAGGACGCCGCTGTGGGGGCTGACCGTCCCGACCCTGTTGGTCGCGCGGGCGTTCGGCCTCACCGACATCCCCGACGACCTGCTCGAGCGGGTCGCGGAGCGGCTCGAGGAGATCAGCCACCAGTGCCGCCCGGCCAGTGAGCTGTTCGTCAACCCCGCCAAGCTGACCGCCGAGGAGCTCGCCGGGTCGATCCCGATGATCTGGGGGACCTCGCCGCTGACCGGGACGGTGGCGTACCGGTTCGCCGCCCAGCTCGCCAGAAACGCGAAATATCCCGCTATCTCGGGTGAGCTGCCGGAGGTCAACCACAACCAGCTGATGGCCTTCGACGGGCCGTTCGCGACCGGGAGCGGCGGGGACGACCTCTTCCGCGACCGCGTCGACGAGCCCGAGGCCACCCGCCTGCGGCTGGTCATCCTGCGCGACACCGAGGAGCACCCGCAGGTCACCCGGCGGCGTGAGATCTCCACCGAACTCGCCGACGAGCGCGGCGTACGCGTGACCGAGCTGGTCGCGCAGGGCGATCACCCCCTCGAACGCCTCGCCGGGCTCGTAGCGCACATCGACTACACCAGCGTCTACCTCGCCGTCGCCATCGGGACGAACCCGGCGCCGACGGCGACGATCTCAGAACTCGAAGCGAGGCTTTCGTGAACACCGCCAGAGACCAGGAGCGACCGTGAGCGCCGAGGGCGGAAGCAAGGCCATCGCCGCGGCGCTCGGCGCCAACCTCGGCATCGCGGTGGCCAAGTTCGTGGCGTTCGCCTTCACCGGCTCGGCCTCGATGATGGCCGAGGGCGTCCACTCGATCGCCGACTCCGGCAACCAGGGGCTGCTCATCCTCGGCGGCAGCCGCGCCAAGCGCGCCGAGACGCGCGAGCACCCGTTCGGCTACGGCAGGGAACGCTACTTCTACGCGTTCGTCGTCGCCGTCGTCCTGTTCACGGTCGGCTCGCTGTTCTCGCTGTACGAGGGCTGGCACAAGGTACGCGAGCCGCACACCGTCGATGACCCGATCTGGGCCTTCGGCGTGCTTCTCCTCGGCATCCTGCTCGAGGGCTACTCCTTCCGTACCGCGATCAAGGAGTCCAATCGCGTCCGCGGGCGGCAGAGCTGGGTGTCCTACATCCGCCGGGCCAGGGCGCCGGAGCTGCCGGTCGTAATCCTGGAGGACTTCGCGGCGCTCATCGGGCTCGTCGTGGCGCTGATCTGCGTCGGGCTCGCGGTCATCACCGGCAAGGGCGTCTGGGACGGCGTGGGCTCGATCGCCATCGGCCTCCTGCTGGCGTTCGTCGCCGTCGTGCTGGCCATCGAGACCAAGAGCATGCTGATCGGCGAGTCCGCGATCGGCGAGGTCGAGCAGCTGATCAGGGCCGAGCTCGACTCGGTGGACGAGGTCGACCGCGTCATCCACCTGCGCACCCTGCACGTCGGGCCGGAGGAGCTGCTGGTCGCGGCCAAGATCGCGGTCACCCACGACGACACGGCCGCCGAGGTGGCCCGCGCCATCAACGCCGCCGAGAAACGCATCCGCGACGCCGTGCCGATGGCGCGCCACATCTACCTCGAGCCCGACCTCGACCGCTCCATCACCGCGCCTTAGTCTTCGGAGCCGCCCGGGGTGACGAGGCCGGACTCGTAGGCGAGCACGACGGCCTGCGCGCGGTCGCGCAGGCTGAGCTTGGTGAACACCCGTGCCACGTGGGTCTTGACCGTGTGCTCGCTGACCACGAGCCGCGCGGCGATCTCGGCGTTCGACAGGCCGCCGGCGATCAGCCCCAGTACCTCCGTCTCGCGTGCGGTCAGGCTGGCCAGCTCCGGCGCGGCCTGCGGGCGCATGCGCCGCTGGCGCGCGAACTCCCGGATCAGCCGTCCCGTCACCTGGGGGGCGAGCAGCGCGTCGCCGCGCGCGACGACGCGTACGGCGGACACGAGGTCCTCGGCGGTGGCGTCCTTGAGCAGGAAGCCGCTGGCACCCGAGGTCAGCGCCTCGTAGACGTACTCGTCGACGTCGAACGTCGTGAGCACGAGGACGCGGGTGGAGCCGTTGGCGGGGTCGGCGAGGATGCGCTTGGTCGCGTCGATGCCGTCCATGCCGGGCATGCGGATGTCCATCAGGACGACGTCGGGGCGGTGGAGCTCGGCCAGTCGTACGGCTTCCCTGCCGTCACCGCCCTGGGCGACCACGTCGATGTCGGGCTGCGCGGCGAGCAGGGCGGCGAAACCGGCGCGCACGATCGTCTGGTCGTCGGCGATCAGCACTCGGATCATGAAGGCCGATTCTTGCCTACCGGAAGCTCGGCCCGCACGGCGAATCCGCCCTCCGCACGCGGACCGGCGTCGAACCGGCCGCCGAGCATGGTCGCGCGCTCGCGCATTCCGACGAGCCCGTGGCCCATGACCTTGGTCCGGCTGTCGGCCATCGTCGCGGGCGCGGTGCTGCCGTCGTCGGTCACGCGCACGGCGAGGCGGTCGCCGAGATAGTCGAGCTCGACGCGCACCCGTGAGCCGGGAGCGTGCCTGCGCGCGTTCGTCAGGGCCTCCTGGACGATCCGGTACGCCGACAGCTCGATCGTGGTCGACAGCGGCCGTGCGGCGCCGTGGACGCTCAGCAGGGCCTCTCCGCCGGCGCCGCGATGGCTGTCGATCAGCTCGGGCAGCCGGTCCAGGCGCGGCTGCGGGGTCACCTCGGGCTGGCTGCCGGGCTCGGCGCGCAGCACGGTGAGCAGCCGCCGCATCTCCTCAAGGGCCTCGCGCGCGGCGCCCGCGATCTCGGAGTACCCCTTCTTGGCCTCGGGGGACAGCTCGCGCATCGTGTACGGCGCGGTCTCCGCCTGTACGGCGATCATCGACACCGAGTGGGCGACGACGTCGTGCAGCTCGCGCGCGATGCGGGCGCGTTCGCGGAGCACGGCCTGTTCTCGCTGGATGGCGTTGAGCCGCGTCAGCGTCTCGCTGGTGCGCTCGCGCTCCTCGTCCATGCTGGCCTCGGCGGTCTCCGCGGTACGCCGCGCGTCGCCGAGCCCGAGGGCGGCCAGGACCGCGACGATCGCGACCGGCCAGGGGATCTCGTCGAGGCTGCCCGAGGCGAGGTAGACGACGCCGACCGTGACGACGCTGCCCACGCCGAGCACGCCGGTGGACTGGCGCGGGAGCTGCTGGGCGAGCAGGAAGAGCGTGTACATCCCGGCGAACGCCGTCGTGACCATGAGCTGCTGGCCGGACAGCAGGCTCGCGGCGAGCGCGCCGAGCGAGATGGCCGCGGCGGGCCGCAGCGACTCGCGCCGGAACATCATCGGCAGCGTGGCGGCGAGCGCGAACCCGCCGGGCAGGCTCACCACCGCCAGGTCGTGCAGGGGGAGCTCCAGGAGGGCGGCGAGCGCGAGCATCGCCCCGGTGACCGGGCCGTACGTCCAGCGGGTGCCGAAGCCGCGCCACGCGTGCGCCCAGCGCAGCAGCGGCGGCGTCTTCGGTGCCCTGGGCATCGGGGGCCGCGGAGCGCCGGGCTGCCCACCAGGTGGTCCGGGAGGCCCGCCCCGTGGCCCGACCGGCGGCCCGGCGGGAGGTCCGCCCGGCCGGCCGACCGGCGGTCCCACGGGCGGCTGCCGCGTGTAGAGCGTGCCGCCCGGAGAGGCGTACCCCGGTGGTACGGGTGCGTGCGGCGGTGTCGGCGGTGGCGCGCTCCGGCCGTACAGGGCCGCGACGAGGCGGTTCGTGATCGGGCGCAGCACGCGGCCGACGGCGGTGAGGATCCATAGGAGGACCTGACCCACCGCCGCGACGACCTGCGCGGCCATCCGCCAGGCTGCCGGGCCGGCCTCGTGAAGAAAGTCAGGCTTGTCGCTGGGCACCCTTCATCTTGACCTGAACTTGCCCGTGCTCGCCTCACCGTGGAGAGCTATTTCCGCTTCTTGGGTGGAACCGGACATCCACCTCCAGGACGATGCGAGGTCCCTCCTTAGGGGGGACGCCCCGCGCCGATCCGCCGCGTACCTTTTGGGAGGTGACGAGCGACGCTGGGGGTTCTGCCGGTAAAGGGGCCTAAGGCGCCGGTGTCCGGCCCGTCATCCGGCCTCGGGGGTTCGGATGACGGGGCGGTTCGTCCCTCGCCGGGGTGGCCGTACGGCCGTCCTGAGTCTCCTGCGGGACACACGTCCCGCCGGACGCCGTGATCGGGCCTACCTTGGGCTGGGGTTCTCCCGATCCGGCCACCTCGACGAGGGCCTCGTCATCCCCGGCGGGCCCACAGCAGGCGCATCGCCTTCTCCTTCTCGAAGTCCAGCGCGCGCGCCGGCGAGGCGGGCAGGCGCCCGATCCGCTCTCCGAGCTCACGTACCGTGGCGCGTACGGCCGGCTCGGCCAGTACTCGCAGCCCGAAGGCGAGCTCCGCGGGGCTGATGTCGTAACGCTTCTCGAGGGTCAGCGCGAGTGCGACCGCCCGGAGTTCGTCCTCGCCGAACTTCCGGTGGCCCTGGCGTTCGCGTGTCGCCGGGAGCAGTCCGAGGGCCTCGCGATAGCGGAGCATGCGGGGCGAGGTACCGAGCCGCTGGGCGGCCTCCGTGATGCGCATGGTCCTATTCTGACAAATCCGTGTCAGAAAGTGGCCCTCGGGCGGGCATCGGCCCGATCGATCGACCTACACTCGCTCGGGAACACCGACTGAGGAGCTGTGAATGGATTACAAGGTCGCCGATCTGTCGCTGGCGGCGTTCGGGCGCAAGGAGATCCGGCTCGCCGAGCACGAAATGCCGGGACTCATGGCCGTACGCGAGGAGTTCGCCAAGTCCCAGCCGTTGCGCGGAGCCAAGATCATGGGCTCGCTGCACATGACGATCCAGACCGCTGTGCTCATCGAGACGCTCGTCGCGCTGGGCGCCGACGTGCGCTGGGTGAGCTGCAACATCTTCTCCACCCAGGACCACGCCGCCGCGGCGGTCGTCGTCGGTCCGGACGGCACGCCGGAGGACCCGCGAGGCATCCCCGTCTACGCCTGGAAGGGCGAGACGCTCGAGGAGTACTGGTGGTGCACCGACCAGGCGCTCACCTGGCCCGGCGGCGACGGCCCGAACATGATCCTCGATGACGGCGGCGACGCGACCCTGCTCGTGCACAAGGGCGCCGAGTACGAGAAGGCCGGCGCCGTTCCCTCGACCGCCGAGGACGACCCCGAGGAGTGGCAGGTCGTCCTCGAGCTGCTCCGCCGTACGGTCGGCTCCGGCAAGTGGACCGCGATCGCCGAGCGGGTCAAGGGCGTGAGCGAGGAGACCACCACCGGCGTCCACCGCCTCTACGAGATGGCCAAGGCAGGCACGCTCGCCTTCCCCGCCATCAACGTCAACGACTCGGTGACCAAGTCGAAGTTCGACAACAAGTACGGCTGCCGGCACAGCGTCATCGACGGCATCAACCGCGCCACCGACACGCTGATCGGCGGCAAGGTCGCGGTCGTCTGCGGCTACGGCGACGTGGGCAAGGGCTGCGCCGACGCGCTGCGCGGCCAGGGCGCCCGCGTCATCGTCACCGAGATCGACCCGATCTGCGCCCTCCAGGCGGCGATGGACGGCTTCCAGGTCACCACGCTCGAGGACGTGCTCGAGACCTCCGACATCTTCGTGACCACCACCGGCAACTTCAACATCATCAGCGCCGACCAGATGTCGCGGATGAAGCACCAGGCGATCGTCGCCAACATCGGCCACTTCGACAACGAGATCGACATGGCCGGTCTGGCCCGGTACCCGGGCATCGTCAAGGACGAGCTCAAGCCGCAGGTCCACACCTGGACCTTCCCCGACGGCCACTCCATCATCCTGCTGGCCGAGGGCCGGCTGATGAACCTCGGGTGCGCCACCGGGCACCCGAGCTTCGTGATGTCGAACTCCTTCACCAACCAGGTGATCGCCCAGATCGAGCTGTTCACCAAGACCGAGGACTACCCGATCGGCGTGTACACGCTGCCGAAGCACCTCGACGAGAAGGTCGCGCGCCTCCACCTGGACGCGCTCGGCGTGAAGCTCACCGAGCTGACCAAGGAGCAGGCGGCCTACATCGGCGTCGACGTCGAGGGCCCGTACAAGTCGGACCACTACCGTTACTGACCCCACGTCTCGAAGGGCCCCGGACTCCGACCGAGTCCGGGGCCCTTTAAGTTAGGTCCATGCCGCGCGGAACGTACGTTCACGACTCCGAGGTCGAGGAGCGCTTCACCTGCGCGCCCGACGGTGGCGGATGGCGTTATTCCGCGACGCGCTCCGACGGCGGCACGATCGAGCTGGTCGTCGACGGGCGGTGGCGGCCGGCCCGGCTCCAGGTCACCCTCGGCGACCACTGGCTGAAGGGCGGGGTCGCGGGCGGCGAGCTGCTCTGGGTGACGTCGGGCCGCGAGCGGTCCGCGCGCGCGACCGGGTTCGTGGGCGACTCCCCGGGCCTGCTCGTGGCGGTCGCGCGGTCGCTGGGGCTGGAGGACGGGCAGCGCGCCGACGTGCGGCTGCTCGTGCTCACCGAACCCTCGCTCGCCGTACGCACGGTGCCGCAGCGCTGGGTGCTCACCGAGACCGTCTGGCACGAGGCCGACGACGGGCGGCTGCCGGTCGAGCGCTACGAGGTCACCGACCTGGAGACCGGCGAGATCTCGGAGTTCCACCTCGCCGGGGACGTCGTCCTGTCGGCGCCCGGGGTCGAGCTGACCGACCTGGAGGACCCGCCGAACCTCGCCTGAGGCGTCAGCGCGTCGGCGGCAGGAACCGCGGGTGGTGGCCGTGATCCTGGGCGCCCCCGAGCCATTCCGGGCCGGGCGCGGGGCCGGGACCGTACTGCGGCGGGGGCGGTGGCGGCGGCGCGACCATGACGGGCGGCTCGGCGACGGCCGGTAGCCCGCGCCGTCCGACGGCGGCGCGGCGTGCGGCACGCTCGGCCAGCCGGCGCTCCTCACGGTGGCGGCGCTCGGCGAGGACGGCCGACAGGTAGATCTCGGGGCGGAACCCGGCGGGCGGGGGCGGGCTGACGTAGCGCAGGATCTCGTCCGTGAGCCGCCGCCCCATCTCGTCGCGTACGCGCGGGGCCAGCTCCCAGAACCGCGTGAGGTACTGGCGCGCGGCCATCGCGACGTTGTCCGGCAGCATCGACAGCTCGATCGAGGCCGCCCACGGCGCGAGCTGCTGCGGCATGATCGCGACCGGGCCGAGGAAGACGTTCACCGGGACCCGGTCCTGGATCACGATGGTGCCCGCGAACACGTCGCCGAGCCGCTTGCCACGCGAGTTGAGCAGCGAGGTGATCAGTGCGGGCGAGCCGAGCAGCGCCCAGACCTCCACGAACTGCGCGAGCGCGCGTACGAGGGCCTGCCGGAACCGCTCAGGCCCGCCGTCGTCGCCCACGACCCGCAGGCCGACCGCGAGCTTGCCGAGCGTACGGCCGCGCGTCAGCGTCTCGGTCAGCGTCGGGTAGCCGACGAGCACCGCGACCGTCACCACGATCGACAGGCCCACGGTGAGCGCCGAGTCGTACACGCCGACCGACAGGCCGACGATCACGAAGCCGACGTAGAGCAGGAAAAGCTGCGCCACCATGTCGACGAACAGCGCGAGGGCGCGACTGGGCAGCCGCGCCACCCGGATGTCGAGTGCGACGGCCTCACCGGTCACGAGTTCGATGGGCACGTGCCCTCCCGTCCAGATCTCCGCTTGAGGGTAGTGTGCCCGTCTGTGGACGTCGACGCCTTCGTAGCCGCGCACAACGCCGAGTGGCGCCGACTCGAGCAGCTCGTCAACCGGGGTACGCGCCGGCTCAACGGCGCGGAGATCGACGAGCTGGTGGAGCTGTACCAGCGCGCCGCCACGCACCTGTCGGCCGTACGCTCCGCCTCACCCGAGCCCGCGCTCGTCGGCCGGTTGTCGTCACTGGTCGCGCGCGGTCGCGCCGCGGTGACCGGCGGGCACGCGCCGATGTGGCGCGACGTGACGAGGTTCGCCACCGTGTCGTTCCCGGCGACCGCGTACCGGATGCGCCGGTGGTGGCTGGGCGCGGCGGTGATCTCCAACCTCGTCTCGCTCGTGCTGGCCGTGTGGGTGGCGCGCAACCCGGACGTGCAGACGGCCCTGCTGTCGCCCACGCAGATCCGCGAGCTGGTCGACCACGACTTCGCCAACTACTACACCGAGCACGCCGCGGGCGCGTTCGCCTTCCAGGTGTGGGTGAACAACGTCTGGGTCTCGGCGCAGGCCCTGATCTTCGGCATCCTGCTGGGCATCCCGACCGTGCTGGCGCTCTGGGGCAACCAGCTGAACCTCGGGCTGTCGGCCGGCCTGATGTTCGCGCACGGCAAGGGCGCGATCTTCTTCGGCCTGATCCTGCCGCACGGCCTGCTGGAGCTGACCGCGGTCTACCTGGCCGCGGCGGCCGGTCTGCGGCTCGGCTGGACCGTCATCGACCCCGGCCCGCGCCGACGCGGTCAGGCCCTCGCGGAGGAGGGCCGCGCCGCCATGAGCATCGCGCTCGGCCTGATCGTCGTGCTGGCCGTCTCGGGCATGATCGAGGGCTTCGTCACCGGCCACGTGCACATCACCTGGCTGCGCATCGCGATCGGCGTGCTCGCCGAGACGGTCTTCCTGGCCTACGTCGTGGTCTTCGGCCGCCGCGCGGTCCTCGAGGGCGACATCGGCGACGCGGAGCTGGTCCCGGACACCGCGCCGGTCTCCGCCTGAGTGCCCGCCGCGACGGCCGTGAGAGCGTCGCGGAGCGCCGCGAGCCGTGGCGCGTCGAGGGTGGCCAGCAGTTCGGCGTCCCGTCTCGTGCGACAGCCGTGCGGCCCGGCGTGACAGCTCGCGTCCCCCGGGGGTGAGCTCGACGAGCTGACGGCGCCGGTCGGCGGTGTCGCGGACCCGCCGTACCGCGTCGAGCGGCTGGAGCTCGTCGACCATGTCCACGATCACGCTGGGCGTCACGCCGAGCAGGCGCGCCAGGTCGAGCTGGGCCATCGGGCCGCGCAGACCGCCGGACCCCTGATCTTCGCCGCCGCGCTTTTCACCGCCGCCGTGGGACTGGCGCGTACCTGAGCGTCAGAGGCGGCCGGCGGCCTTCAGGGACAGGTACGCGTCGGCCAGCTTGGGTGCGAGCTCCTCCGGCGGCTCGTCGACGACCTCGACGCCGTACTTGCGCAGCTCGGCGGTGAGGCGGCGGCGGTCGGCGCGGTGGCGTTCGGCGGCGGCGGCGTCGTAGACGGCCGCCGCGTCGCCGCGCGAGGCGGCCATCTCGGTCACGCGCGGGTCGCTGACCGCCGCGATCATCACGAGGTGTTTGGCGGTGAGCTGGGGGAGGAGGGGGATGAGGCCCTCCTCGAGCGCGGTGGTGTTGAGGTCGGTGAGCAGCACCACGAGGCACCGCTGGCGTACGCGGGCGAGCAGGGTCGAGACCATGCCGGCCGCGTCCGCCTCGATCAGTTCCGGCTCGAGCGGCGCCATGGCGCGGACCATCGCGGTCAGGATCTCGTTGCGCGCGCTGCCCTCGACGCGGGCGCGTACCCGGCGGTCGTAGGCGAGCAGGTCGACGCGGTCGCCCGCGCGCGAGGCCAGTGCGGCCAGGAGCAGCGCGGCGTCCATCGAGCAGTCGAGGCGCGGGATGTCGCCGACGCGTCCCGCCGCCGTACGGCCGGTGTCCATGACCAGGTAGATCCGCCGGTCGCGTTCCGGGCGCCACGTGCGGACGACCATGTCGCGGCGGCGGGCGGTGGCGCGCCAGTCGATCGAGCGCACGTCGTCGCCGTCGACGTACTCCCGCAGCGAGTCGAACTCCGTGCCCTGCCCGCGGATCAGCGCGACGTGCTGGCCGGTCAGCTCGCGCAGCCGGGCGAGCTTGGCGGGCAGGTGACGGCGCGACGGGAACGCCGGCAGTACGCGGACCGACCACGGCGCGGGACGGGAGAGCTGCCGCGCGGCCAGCCCCAGCGGCCCGAACGAGCGGATCGTGACGCTGACGGCCCGGCGGTCGCCGCGGCGCGTGGGCACGAGCCGCAGGTCGACCCGGCGGCGCTCGCCCGGCGGCACGGTGAGGTTCACGACGCGCGGCGACGCGCCCGCGCTGGGCGGCCACGCGTCGCGCAGCCGCGCCCGTAGCCTCCGGGTGCCGAGGTTCTCCACGATCAGCGCGACCGAGGCCTCCTCGCCGAGCCGGACGTTCGTGTCGCCGGACCGGTGCAGGCCGAGGCCGCGGACGTTGGCGGCCAGCGCCAGGTCGACCACGACCAGCGCGACCACGACGGCGTCCACCGCGAGCAGCGCCCACCAGCTCGGCACCAGGACGAGTACGGCCGCGCCCAGCAGCGCAAGCAGCCCCGTACGTCCGGTCAGCGCCATCTCAGCGAGGCGCCGGCACGGTCGTGAGGACGCCGTCCAGTACGCCGTCGGCCGTCGCGCCCTCCAGCTCGGCCTCGGGCCGCAGCTGGATCCGGTGCCGCAGCGTCGGGCGGGCGAGCGCCTTCACGTCGTCGGGGCGCACGTAGCCGCGGCCCGACAGCCACGCCCACGCGCGCGCCGTCGCCAGCAGGGCCGTCGCGCCACGCGGGGAGACCCCGAGCTGCAGGGACGGCGACTGCCGCGTCGCGCGGCACAGGTCGACGACGTAGCCGCTGACCTTCGGGTCGACCCGTACCTGGCGTACGGCCTCGCGCCCGGCGGCCAGGTCCTGCGGGCCCGCGACGGCGCGTACGCCGGCGGCCTCGAGGTCGCGCGGGTCGAAACCGGCGGCGTGCCGCTGCAGCACCGCGATCTCGTCCTCGCGCGAGGGCACCGTGACGTTCAGCTTCACCAGGAACCGGTCGAGCTGGGCCTCCGGCAGCGGGTACGTGCCCTCGTACTCGATCGGGTTCTGCGTCGCGCACACCACGAACGGGTCGGGCAGCGCGCGCGGCATGCCCTCGACCGACACCTGCCGCTCCTCCATCGACTCCAGGAGCGAGGCCTGCGTCTTGGGCGGCGTGCGGTTGATCTCGTCGGCGAGCAGGAGGTTGGTGAAGACCGGACCCTCGCGGAACTCGAACTCCGAGGTGCGGTTGTCGTACACGAGCGAGCCCGTGACGTCGCCCGGCATGAGGTCGGGGGTGAACTGGACCCGCTTGAAGTCGAGCTTCAAGGCTTGCGCCAGGGTCCGGATCAGGAGGGTCTTGGCGACGCCCGGCACGCCTTCGAGGAGGACGTGCCCCCGGCACAGCAGCGCGATGACCAGCCCGGTCACCACGGCGTCCTGCCCGACCACCGCCTTGGCCACCTCGCCGCGCAGCGCCGTCAGCGCCTCGCGGGTGTCCTGCGCCCCGGGCTCCTGCGGAGCCTCGTTCACTGGGTCGGTCACGAGTTGCGAACCTGCCTTTCCAGGTCGTCGAGGAAGCCGGCGAGCCGGACCAGCTCGGCGTCGTCCACTGGTGGAGGACCGTACAGCGCGGCGCCGATCATCGCCTGCTCCTGCCCGGTGCGCTGCGCGATCGTGGCGACGATCTCGGAGGCCATGCCCGGGTCGGCGGCGGCGCTCCTCGGCATGCCGAGCAGCGCCGTCAGCCGCTCGAGCGCGCCGGTGCGCAGCGCCTGGGACGCGCGGTCGCCCGCCCGCCGCGCGCGGTAGAGCCGTGCGCGGCCCTCCACGGCCTCGGCGGAGCGTACGACGACCGGCAGCGGCTCGACCACGATCGGGCCGAGGCGGCGGGACCGCCACAGCGCGACCAGGCCGACCGCGATGAACGCCTGCAGCACCGCGAGCCGTACGCCGAACGGGACCAGGTCGCCGAAGGACTTCTGGTGCACGCTGCCCGGCTGCGGCGGGTCCGGCAGCAGCCAGACGACGCCTGCGCGGGTGGACAGGAGGTTCATGCCGAGCGCGGCGTTGCCCTCGTCGGTCAGGCGCTCGTTGGTGAGCGGGTGGCCCGAGCCGAGCACCGTGACCGTTCCGCCTGCCACCGGGAGCCGTACGAGGTTGCCCTGCGCACCGCTGAGATAGCAGCTCGTGGCGTTCGAGGGGGCGTTGTAGATCTCCGAGTCGACGAACTCCACGCTGCCGGCGCCGGTCGCCTCGGGCAGCGAGCAGCCCGGGCCGTACGTGCCCGCGCTCGCACCGGCCTGGTCGACGCCCGGGGCGAGCGCCCGCAGCGTGCCGGGGGAGGGTGCGAGCAGGAGCCGGTCTCCGGGGAGGTTCCGCAGCGTCTCCAGGTCATCGGCCGGCAGCCGCTCGGACCGCGCGACGACGAGGACCGCGTCGGGCGCCGCACGCATCCGGTCGGCGGCGGCCGACGCGCTGCGCACCACCGTGACCGGGGTGCCGCGGTGCCGCACGATCTCGGCGAGGGCGCGGGTGCCCTGCCGTCCGGCCGAGTCCGGGTCGAGGAAGTCGGGGCGCTCCTTGGGCCGGAGCGAGGCCAGCACCACGGCCACCACGGCGAGCGCCAGCACCACGAGCAGGATGCCCCGCGACCGCCGCCAGCGGCCGCGCGCGACCTGTCCCGCGGTCGGTTCGGTGGCCGTCGCGCCGGCCGGGGTCGCCGTCAGGGTCACCTCGCCTCCGCGGAGGCGAGGGGCGCCGGGCGCGCGGTGCGCAGCCGGTCGTCGAGCTCGGAGAGCCGCCGGTAGCCATCGGCGTCGGCCGCATGCCCGCCGTACCAGACGTCGTCGAAGACGCGTACGCCCGCCGTCAGGTCGTCGGCGTGGCCGGGCAGCGCGTCACCCGCCTCGGCCGCGAGCTCGTCGGCGGTACGGCCCGGGCGGGGTTCGAGGATGGCGCGTTCCTCCAGGTCACGCGCTATGGCGCGCAGTCGCTCACGGATGGCGTGCGCCCACTCGCCGGCCGCCGCGTGCAGCTCGGCCTGGGCGCGGTGGTCGCCGGCGTTGGTGGGCCGGTCCTCGAGCAGCCCGCCGCGCTCGGCGGCGTTGCGGCGGATGTTGCCGGCGCGCCACCAGACCGCCGCCGCCACGAGGACCAGCAGCACGAGCAGGACGACCAGCGCCTCCCAGCTCCCGCCGCCTCCGGTGTGGTTGCCCGGCAGCCGGTTGAGCAGGGAGTCCAGCCAGTCCGTGATCTTCTGCAGGACGCGGTCGAGGACGGACGGCTCGTCGCGGTGGTAGATCGACCGGTGCAGCTCGTGCCGGGCCAGCTCGCGTGCCTGGTCGCGGCCGATCGGGCCGGGGGTGGTCAGGAAGATCACGGGCGCCATCCCGGCGGAGGACCCGGCTGCGGGCCCGGCGGCGGGACGAATCCCGGGCGCGGCATTCGCGGTTGGCGGCCCGAACCCGCCGCGGTGAGCGGCCCGGGCAGCCAGGCGGTGAGCGGGTCGGCCGGGGGTTCCATCTGAAGCTCCAGGTCGAAGGCCTCACGCCGCATGCGCCGGTCGGCGTACAGGAGGGTCATGACGCCCGCGTTGAACGGGTTGAGCAGGGTGCCGGCGATGATCCGGGCGACCATGCCGATGGCGACGAAGGCCACGAGCGTCCAGCCGGTCGGGTCCGGGCGCGCCGACAGCACGAGCTTCTGCACGACGACGAACGGCATCGGCAGCACGACGAACTGGGCCAGGATCGTGATCGTCAAGGTCAGTACGAGGGTGCCGAACGTCCGCCACCAGTGCCCACGGACGATCTCCGCCGAGCGGCGCAGCGCCGCGAAGACCCCACGCTGTTCGAGGACGAGGATCGGCGTGGCGAGCGCGAACCAGACGTACGCCGAGATCGTCAGCACCGCCGAGACGGGTACCGCGATCACCCAGGCCAGCGCCATTGCGCTGTCCGGCGCGTGCGTCACGAGGGCGAGGAAGACGGGGGCGAACGGCAGCACCGCGCCCAGCAGCACGGCCCCCACGACGGCCGCCGCGGCGCCGGCGAGCCTCCCCAGGTTGGGCCGCGCGTCGCGCCAGGCGCGGTCGAGCGAGGTCGAACGGCCCACCAGAGTGCGCGCCATGACCGGCGCGAGCAGCCCGCCCAGCAGCATCACGACCAGGCCGGTCAGCAGCAGGCCGCTGATGAACACGACGGCGCCGCCGCCGAGAGTCTGCTGCACCGCGGTCGGGGTGATCTCGGCACGGGCCCGCGCACCGATGAGGAAGTACTGGACCAGCGTGATGATCACCTGGACGGTGACCGTGAGCGCGGCCGACATGCCCAACGCGGCGCGCGGGCTGCGGCGGATGTAGGTGACCGACCCGTCGAGGATCTCCGAGACCCCGAGCGGGCGGAACGGGATCTCCTTCTCGATCGCGTCCTGGTCCGCGGGCGCGGCGGGCTCCGGCGTACGCGCCGGTGCGCGGCCGGTTTCGGGCGCGACGGAGCCTGGTGACGCCCAGCTCCGTGAGTCCGTCATGCAGCGCTCCCCGGGTCCCCGCGCAACCGAAATCCTCCGTTCATCCTGTCACGGTGCCGATACCCGGGTGATCACCCGTACGGGGCCGACGGGCGTCGAGGGAACGTCGAGCGCGTCCCGGCAGAATGGAGGCATGGACGTGCTGCGCTGGATCGACTTGCCCGAAGGCCCCGCGGTCGCACTGCTCGACCAGACGCGGCTCCCGCACGAGGAGGTCACCCTCGTCTGCCGCGAGGTCTCCGACCTCATCGCGGCGATCAAGAGCCTGGCGGTACGCGGCGCGCCGCTGCTCGGCATCGCCGGCGGCTACGGCGTGGCGCTCGCCGCGGCCATCGGCGGCGATGTGACCGCCTCGGCCCACGCGATCGCCGACGCGCGCCCGACCGCGATCAACCTCAGCTGGGGCGCCCACCGGGTCCTCACCGCGTACCAGGAGGGTCGCGACCCCCTCGCCGAGGCGCACGCCATCGCCAAGGAAGAGGCCGAGGCCAGCGCCCGCATGGGCGAGCACGGCCTGACGCTGGTGCCGGACGGTGCGCGGATCCTCACACACTGCAACGCCGGCGCGCTCGCGGCGGGCGGTGACGGCACGGCCCTGTCTCTGGTCGTGTCCGCGCACCGGGCCGGCAAGCTCAAGCACCTGTGGGTCGATGAGACCCGTCCGCTGCTGCAGGGCGCGCGGCTCACCGCGTACGAGGCGCGCCGCCACGGCCTGCCGCACACGCTGCTGCCGGACAACGCCGCGGGCAGTCTGTTCGCCGCGGGCGAGGTCGACCTCGTCGTCGTCGGCGCCGACCGCATCGCGCGTGACCGCAGCGTCGCCAACAAGGTCGGGACCTACCCGCTGGCCGTACTGGCCCACCACCACGGGGTTCCGTTCGTCGTGGTGGCCCCGAACAGCACCGTCGACCTCAACGCGGCCACCGGAAACGACATCCCGATCGAGCAGCGTGACGCCGAAGAGGTGAGCGTGATCGCCGGGCGGCCCATGGCGCCGACGGGAACACCGGTCTACAATCCGGCCTTCGACGTGACTCCCGGACGCCTGGTGACTGCGATCGTCACCGAGCAGGGGGTCATTACGCAGGCAAACGAAGGTAGCCTTGGCTCGCCTGGGCGGACCGCCCCCTGACTAACCGGCGATGAGGGTACATGAAGGGACGCGTGCTGGTCGTCGATGACGACCTGGCTTTGGCCGAGATGCTCGGCATCGTGCTGCGTGGCGAAGGCTTCGAGCCGTCGTTCGTGCACGACGGTGACAAGGCGCTCGAGGCGTTCCGGGAGACCCGTCCGGACCTCGTGCTGCTCGACCTCATGCTGCCCGGAATCGACGGCATCGACGTATGCCGCCAGATCCGGGCCGAGACGGGCGTGCCGATCGTCATGCTCACCGCGAAGAGCGACACCGTCGACGTCGTACTCGGACTCGAGTCGGGCGCCGACGACTACATCGTCAAGCCGTTCAAGCCCAAGGAGCTGGTCGCGCGCGTACGCGCTCGGCTCCGCCGCACCGACGACCCAACGCCCGAGCTGCTCCAGATCGGTGACATCGCGATCGACGTCGCGGGTCACTCGGTCAAGCGCGGCGACCGGCACATCCCGCTGACCCCGCTGGAGTTCGACCTGCTGGTGGCGCTGGCCCGCAAGCCGCGCCAGGTCTTCACCCGCGAGGTCCTGCTGGAGCAGGTGTGGGGCTACCGGCACGCCGCGGACACGCGGCTGGTCAACGTGCACGTGCAGCGACTCCGGGCCAAGATCGAGAAGGATCCCGAGCATCCGGAGATCGTGGTCACGGTACGGGGCGTCGGATACAAGGCCGGCCCGGCGTAACGCCGGCCTGAGCCCCCGGATCAGGCCATGGCCGCTCGCAGCGCACTCAGGACGCCGGCCCGTCGCGGCCTGCGCGTGGTCCGCCGCACCCTGAGTGCGGTGCTGCGCACCGGGCAGACGCGATGGCGCCGGTCGATCAGCGTGCGCGTCGTCACGACGACGCTGCTGGTCTCGGGCCTCGTCGTGGCGGTGCTCGGGGTGTTCCTGATGCAGCAGATCACGAGCGCGCTGCTGGAGGCCAAGGAACGCGCCGCGCTGCTCCAGCTCGACGAGGGCGTCGGCGTGGCCCAGGGCCGCCTGGCCGTCGGGTCGAGCGACCCCGAGGCGACCAACAGCCGGCTGAACGAGATCGTCACGACGCTGGCGCGCCGCAGCGGGCCCTCGGGGCTCTACGAGGTCATCATCCTCGATCAGAACGACCCGGGCCTGGCCGGCTTCAGCTCCAACTCGATCCGGCCCGAGAGCGTGCCGTCCCGCCTGACCGAGCAGGTCGAGCGGTCGCCCGCCAGCACGCCGTATCGCACGTACGGCCGGCTGTCCTACGACGACGGCTCCTCGACGTCCGGCCTGATCGTCGGCACCAAGCTGAACAGCTACCAGCTCTACTACCTCTTCCCGCTCCGGCAGGAGCGGCAAAGCCTGACGGTCGTGCAGCGCACGCTGTTCGGGGTGGGCGCGGCGCTGGTGCTGCTGCTCGCCGCGATCGCCTCGCTGGTGACCCGCCAGGTGGTGATCCCGGTACGCCTGGCCGCCCAGTCCGCCGAGCGGCTGGCCGCCGGGCGCCTCGAGGAGCGGATGAAGGTCCGCGGCGAGGACGACCTCGCCCGGCTCGCCACGTCCTTCAACGACATGGCCGCCAACCTCCAGGAGAAGATCGTCCAGCTCGAGGAGCTGTCGAAGGTCCAGCGGACCTTCGTGTCCGACGTCTCGCACGAGCTGCGCACGCCCCTCACCACGATCCGGATCGCCGCCGACGTGCTGTACGAGTCGCGCGAGGACTTCGAACCGCTCGTGTCGCGCTCCGCCGAGCTGCTGCAGAGCCAGCTCGAACGCTTCGAGGGGCTCCTCGCCGACCTCCTGGAGATCAGCCGCTACGACGCCGGCGCGGCCACGCTCGACGCCGAGTCGATCGACGTACGCGAGCTGGTGCTGCGCGCGGTCGGCGACACCGAGGACCTCGCCGAGCGCAAGGGCAGCAAGATCATTCAGCAGCTTCCCGGCGAGGCGGCGATGGCCGAGGTCGACCGCCGCCGCGTCGAGCGCATCCTGCGCAACCTCCTCGTAAACGCCGTCGAGCACGGCGACGGCAAGGACATCGTCGTGAGCGTCGCCTCCGACCGTGACGCCCTCGCCATCGCCGTACGCGACCACGGCTGCGGCCTGCGGCCCGGCGAGTCGCACATGGTCTTCGACCGGTTCTGGCGTGCCGACCCCGCGCGGGCCCGTACGACCGGCGGCACCGGCCTCGGGCTGTCGATCTCCAAGGAGGACGCCCGGCTGCACGGCGGCTGGCTCCAGGCCTGGGGCGAGCCCGGCAAGGGCTCGCTGTTCCGGCTGTCGCTGCCGCGCGTCGCGGGCGCCGAACTGCGCGGATCGCCGCTGCCGCTCGTACCGCCCGAGCTCGAGCTGCGCCGCGCGCCGTACGCCGAGCTCGAACTGGAGGCCGACGTATGAGGCGTGCCGCCCTCGCCGTGGGGGCCGCCGTCCTCGCGCTGCTGACCGGCTGCGCCGGCGTGCCCTCCGGCAGCCAGGTCGTGAGCGGCCGGGTCGGTGACCACGAGGCCCCGATCGACGACCCGTACGTCCGGATCATCCCGGTCGGGCCGGAGCCCAACATGGACCCCGCCACGATCGTCACCGCGTTCCGCACCTCGTCGGCGAGCTTTGACGGCTCCAACGGCGAGCACCAGGTCGCACGCCAGTACCTCGACTGCGGAAGCTGCTGGCGGCCCGGCGTCGCCGCGATCGTGTACCAGGAGCTCACCGCCTCGGCACCGGAGATCAACGGCGACCACGCATCGGTCGACCTGAAGGGCACCCAGCTCGGCAGGATCGGCTCCGACGGGCAGTACCTCGCCGACCCGCGTGGCATCGACCTGACCATGCACCTGCGCCGCAACGCCCAGAAGCAGTGGCGCATCACCGACCCGCCGCAGGAGCTGCTGCTCAGCCGCGACGACGTCAACCGCGCCTTCCGCACGATGGACCTGTACTTCTTCGCACGCGACGCGCAGGTCCTCGTGCCCAACCCGGTCTTCATCCCGTTGGTCAGCCGCCCCTGGCTGTCCCGGCAGCTCGTGAAGCAGCTCCTCGGCGGCGCCACCACCTGGCTCAGGGGCGCCCTGGTCCGCAACAGCTTCCCCACCGGCACCACGCTGCGCCGCCTGGACATCTCCGGCGGCATCGCGACCGTCGACCTCAGCCGCCAGGCGCGCGGCGGCGACCTCGCGAACATGTCGATCCAGCTCATGTGGACGCTGCGGCAACTGCGCGAGGTGGGCCGGCTCAAGCTCGAGATCGAAGGCCGCCCGGTGCAGGTCCACGGCGTCAACGGCGTCGTGCAGTCACCCGCCGACTGGGCCGACTTCGACCCCGACGGCACCGGCGACCCACCACCCGGATACGTACGCGCCGGCGACGGTACGCTCGCGAAGTTCTACCAGTCCACCCAGCAGGTCTGGCCGAAGCTCCAGGTGACCCACCCCGCGATCTCCTACGACCTCCGCCAGGTGGCCTCGCTCGACGACAAGGGCGACACCGTCACCGTCACCGCCCTCACGATCAACTCCGTACGCGCCACGCTGCACGCCAACATGAAGAACGGCCGGTTCACCCGGCCCTCCTGGGACACCCGCGGCAACGTGTGGGTCGTCGAGTACAACGACAGCGGCTCACGGCTGTGGGAGATCGAGGGCGGCACGAAGACCGTCCCCGTCAACGCCTGGACCCTCTCGCCGTACCCGGTCAAGGCCCTGCGCATCTCGCGCGACGGCACCAGAGCCGCCGCCATCGTCCAGGTCGGCGGCAAGTCCCAGGTCCAACTCGGCCGCGTCGACCCCGCCCCGAGCGGCGGCCTCCAGGCGGAGGGTTTCATCGCGATCAGCTCCGAACTGGAGAACGCCCTCGACCTCGCCTGGCGCGACGCCGATCACCTCGCGGTGCTGGGCGTCTCCCAGGGCAACCTCTCACCCCTGCTGTACGACGTACCGGTCAGCGGCGCGCCCATCCAGCCCATGGTCGGCCCGGGCGGCGACATGATGTCCATCGCCGCCTACCCCGGCGCGCCGCTGCTCGTCACCCAGCACGTCTCGAACAAGGCCCAGGACAACGTCTGCCGCCTCAGCGACATGTACGGCGACTGGACCTGTTTCAACCCGGCCTCCGACCCCGCCTACCCCGGCTGACGCACCCCGAAGGCACCTGCGCGCGGGCTCCGACCCGGCGCAGGGCCGCTCGCCGGGTCGCTCGAGCCGTTCGGCTGACGCGCGCACGTGCAAGCGCTCTGGCCGGAGAAGCCGTCGCCATCCCGCGCGGACAAGCGCTGCGGCCTGCGAAGCGGTCGCCACCTTTCCCGTGCCCGAGCAAGCGAACCCCGGCCCGGCGCAGGGCCGCTCGCCAGCCATGCGACGGCGACGACGCTCATTCCGTCGCCGAGGCCGAATGCGGCGACGACGGAGCCGACGGCCGAGGTCGCGCCTGGGCTGGTTGTCCACAGGCCGCGACGCGGGCTGGTGCCCGTGCCCGGACCTCGTCAGGCTTGATTCGGGGGCGCTGATTCGGCGGAGCACTTAACCCTGCCCATTTCCGCTGATCGGCCCGTTCGGCGGTGCCGCGTCTCCGCCGCGCGCCTGTCCGGTGGCCGCCTCCGGGCCCGGACTCCGAGGATCTCCGAGGCCGGTTATCCACAGGTCGTGATGTGGCTGGTGCCCGTCTCCGGTCCTTGGCAGGGTCGGGGTCATGGGGGTTCTCACGGCGGTTCTGGATCTGGTGTTGCCGCAGCGCTGCGCGGGTTGCGGTGTGGCGAGCGGGTTGTTGTGCGCCGTCTGCGACGTGGGGTTGCGCGGTCAGGCGCGGGTTCGTCTGCCGTGTCCGGTGCCGAGCGGTCTTCCGCCGCCGTGGGCCGTCGCGGCGTACGCGGGGCCGGTGCGGGAGGCGATCGTCGCGCACAAGGAGCGCGGCCTGGCCGGGCTCACACGGCCGCTGGGCGCCGCTCTGGCGCGCGCGGTGCTCGCGGTTCCGGTCGCGGTGGTTCCGCTCCTCCTGGTGCCTGTGCCGTCCTCACGGGCGTCCGTACGCCGCCGGGGTGAGGACCCGACGCTGAGGATCGCCCGCGCGGCGGTGCGCGAGCTGACGCTTCGCGGCGTGGAGGCGTCGTGCGTACCGGTCCTGCGGCACCGGCGGCGGGTCGCCGACCAGGCCGGGCTGACGGCGGCGGACCGTACCGCCAACCTCGAGGGCGCGCTGCGGGCGAGACGTGATCTGCGAGGTGCGCGTGTGATCGTCGTGGACGATGTGGTGACGACCGGCGCGACCCTCGCGGAGGCGGCACGCGCGCTGCGCGCGGCGGGTGCCGAGGTGCCCGCCGCCGCGGTCGTCGCCGCGACCGCGCGATGGGCTCGCTAGGTGATCACTGTCGGTAGTGGATTACCGCTCGACCTCGAACGACTCCGGTTCGCGACATGATCGCTTTCCGTGTCGGCGCCTGCGCGCTGAGCGAGATCGGTAAGCGGCCGTCACCGGGCACGCCAGGTAGCGGGCGCGGGTCTCCGGCGATGGTCGCGCCGCGCCGGGACGCGCAACGGTCCACCCGAAATCTCGAGGCTCAATGACTATCCGTGGTTTTTTCTCTGGGTCTCCACCTGACATTCGTGGCGTAAGGGGTTAGCGTTCCTGACATGACACCCGCCCGGGTCCGTGGTTGCGCCGAGTCTCAACCGGCCCGGCAAGCCGATGCCAGCCGCAGGCGAAACGGCCCACGTAAGGCGACTTCTCGTCGACCGATCACGGTGCGGCTTAGAGGTAAGTCCTGCCCCACCGGGGGATCAGATGTCCTCCGGACCGGGAGAAGAGCAGTAGTGGCGAAAGCGCCGCGAGCCTCTCAGCAGGCGGATGTGGGGACGAAGACCAGGTCGGCCGGGCGGGTGTTTCCCCTGTTCCCTGGTGCTCGAGTGTTGTGTACCGGGAGTGTCGAGCCCGGCATCCCCGTGCCGGATGCTCTTAGATAGCCGGAAGGAGGGGTTCCCGTGGACATCATCGTGAAGGGCCGCCACACGGACGTCAGCGATCGGTTCCGCCGACACGTCGGCACCAAGGTCGCGAAGATCGAAAAGCTGGATCCCAAGGTCATCCGGGTCGACGTGGAGGTGTCCGAAGAACATAATCCCCGCCAGGCCGACACCCGCGAGCGCATCGAGCTCACCATCGTCTCTCGTGGTCCGGTGATCAGAGCCGAGGCCGCCGCGGACGACCGCTACGCGGCACTCGACGTCGCCATCGGAAAGCTCGAGTCGCGGCTGAGGCGCATGTGCGACCGCCGCAAGGTTCACCACGGCAACCACGGCAGAGCGAGACTCGCGTCCGCCCTGGCGGCCGATGAGGGGAACACCGCGACGCTCACCGAAATCCAGGAACGCCCGGAACCGCCCACGCTGCCCACTCAGGGCAAGGGCAAGGTATCCGCGGGACCGGCTACGCCCGAGGGCATCGTGCCCATCGCGATGGAGGGCGACGGACCCGTCGTCTTGCGGGAGAAATCCCACCAGGCCGATCCCATGACGCTCGACCAGGCTCTGTTCGAGATGGAGCTGGTCGGCCACGACTTCTATCTGTTCCGGGACAAGGAAAGCGGGCGGCCGAGCGTCGTCTACCGGCGGCGCGGCTGGGATTATGGAGTGATACGTCTCGTCGAGCCCTAACGCTGCGCTTGCGCCGCGCCATCGGCTCGACCAGTCTTGTTCTCGGAAGCGCCCCGAAGCCGGGGCGCTTTCGAGAACCACAAAGGTGGTTGATCTCACCCCCGCGACACGCCCTGGCTCCAGCCATGGGCCGGCGCACCGTTTGGAGGAGGAGTTGAGCGAGACCCCCGAGTCTCGGCGCACTTCGGCCGGCGACCCCATTCGCGTCCTCATCGTCGACGACCATGCCCTGTTCCGCCGTGGCTTGGAGATGGTGCTCGACGACGAAGACGGCGTCGAGGTCGTGGGTCAGTGCGGCGATGGCCAAGAGGCGGTCGAGCAGGTGGGTGACCTCGTACCGGACGTCGTCCTCATGGACATCCGGATGCCCCGGCGCGGCGGCATCGAGGCATGCACGGCCATCAAGGACCAGGTCCCCAGCGTCAAGATCGTGATGTTGACGATCAGCGACGAGGAGGAGGACCTGTTCGAGGCGATCAAGGCGGGTGCCACCGGCTACCTGCTGAAGGACGTCTCGATCGACGAGGTGGCCGACGTCGTCCGCGCCGTGCACGACGGCCAGTCGTTCATCAGCCCATCGATGGCCTCGAAACTCATCACGGAGTTCGCCGTGATGGCCAAGCGCGGTGAAGAGCGGCAGCAACAGGTGCCCGCTCCCCGCCTCACCGACCGCGAGATGGAAGTCCTCCGCCTCGTCGCCAGAGGCATGGGCAACCGCGAGATCGCCAAAGAGCTGTTCATCTCCGAGAACACCGTCAAGAACCACATCCGCAACATCCTCGAGAAACTCCAGCTCCACTCGCGCATGGAAGCCGTGGTCTACGCGGTACGCGAGAAGCTCCTCGAGATCAGCTGAGCACACGCACACCCCGCCGCCGCCCGAACACCACTGTCCGGGCGGTGAGCCATCTCGCGTGCCATGTCACGACGGCCACCGCAGTACGCCCGTGAGCCAGGCACGTGGTACGAGCGTTGAGCCGCTGCCCGCCGCGGTATGGCCGTGAGCCGACCATGGCCTACGGTCGCCGACCGGCGAGTGAGCCGGATACGACCTGTCGACTGAGCGCGCCACGCGGCACAGCAGAGCACGGTCGACCGAGTGCGCCGTGCCGCACGAGCAGCGTGTGCGGCGAGCGCCACCGCCCGCGCCACGCGGCAGTACCCCGGATGCGCGGCGTGCCACGCTGAGCGAACCGTAGAGGCGCGGGGTAGTGCGCGCCGCAGCCCACCGTGTCGGCCCGCGCAACGCATGCCGCGTCGGCCCGCGTACGGGCTTGGCTCTGTGTGCCGCCTCGGGTCGCACATCACCGTCCGGGCGTGAGGCGGGTTCCGCAGCGGCCGGGTCGGTCGGGGTCAGGCGAGGGCGGCTTGCAGGGGGGCGGTGAGCTCTGGTGGGTCGAGGCGTTCGACGCGGACGGAGTCGCAGCCGACCCAGTCGGCGGCTTCCCACAGGGCTTCCGCCAGGTGTTCGACGGCGCGTTCCGCGCGGGCTCGGGTCGTCACGGCGGAGGGTTCGAGTGAGGCCTTGCGCGCGACGAGGGTGGTCCCCTCGCGGGCCGGGTCGACGCGGCCGATCAGGTGGCCGCCGGCGAGCAGGGGCATCGTGAAGTAGCCGTGTACGCGCTTGTCGCGGGGGACGTACGCCTCGAGGCGGTGGTCGAAGCCGAACGTGCGCTGGGTGCGTTTGCGGTCCCACACCAGCGAGTCGAACGGTGACAGCAGCGTCGTACGGTGCCGTCCGCGTGGCGGGGTCTCCAGGGCCTCCGGGTCGGCCCAGGCGGTGCCGTTGTGCCACTTGCCGACCTCGACCGGGATCAGCCCGGCCGCCGCGACGGCCTTGTCCACCTGCTCGCCCTTGACGCGTACGTAGTCGGCCAGGTCGGCGCGGGTCGCCACGCCCATCGCGCGGCCGGCGCGGCGTACGAGGGTGGTGACGCACTCGTCGTCGTCGAGGTCCTGGGCGCGCAGGTGCTCGGGGATGGCACGCTCGGCGAGGTCATAGACGCGCCGCCAGCCGGTGCGGCGGGTGCACACGACCTCACCGGTCGCCAGGAGGTACTCCGCGGCGATCTTGTGGTCGGTGCGGTCGAACCATTCGCCGCCCTTTTTGGCGCCGCCGAGGCCGGTTGCGGTCAGCGGGCCCTCGGCGCGGAGCCGCGCGAGGACGTCCGCGCACGCCTGTTCGGGAGTGTTGTGCCAGTGGTAGCCGCGCCGGAGGTAGTCGCGCCGCCGGAACGCGTAGAGCGGCCAGTCCTCGATCGGGAGTATGCAGGCGGCGTGCGACCAGTACTCGAAGGCCGCCGTGCCGTTCCAGTAGGCGCGCTCGACGCTGCTGCGGCCGAGTGCCCCGAAGCGCGCGTACGCGACCAGCTCGTGCGAGCGCGCGAGGACCGAGATCGTGTCGAGCTGCACCGCGCCGAGATGACGCAACGTGCCGTACGCGCGCCGAGCCCCGGGATCGCGGCCAAGGCCGGTGACCTGCGGTCCGGTCGCGACACGCCCGAGCAGACCCTGGGCGCGAAGTTGGAGTCGTCGTGCCTCGTCGGCGCTCAGCTCTAGGGTCGGCATGGACCGATGGTAGGGACCCACACCGACAGAACAGGACGGAAACCGACGTCACCATCGGCTCGGACACGACCGCCGGACCACGCTTGTACGAGACCGTGCTCCGAGACCGCGCCCTCACGAGACCGCTCGGTGACGGCGGAGACGCGGCTCGGCCACGCCGCGCTCAGCCGAACAGGTCAGGTCCGGCTCACTCGCAGGTCGATGGCGGTTCGCGACAGGGCGTGTTCCAGAAGGTCACGCGATCCCGTACGTCCGGGAGAGGGAAGGGTCCTCAGCCGTGGTGCTTGGTGGTGGCCGGGTCGGTCGCCGTGGCCGGGCCGCCCAGCGAGCCGCGCGCGGCGGCCAGCTCGGAGTGGTGGCGCTCCTCGGGGAACAGACGCGGACCGTCGATGATCACGTCGTCGAAGATGTGGACGACCATGGCGATGATCCCGCCGAGGACGACGATGCCGGCGCCCGTCCAGAACATCCACCACTTCGGGGACGGCACCATCGCCGCGCCACCGACGCCGAACCCGATCCAGATCACGATGACCGCCAGCCATGAGCTGGGTCGGCCGCCGTGTGAGTTCTGGGCCATCGGTTCCTCCCCGCGCGGGTTACGCGCTGTTCCTGCGAGCACGCAATTGCGCGCTCATTCTGCCACTTTGTCGTTGATTCCTGCGTACGGTCACGATTAACGGCGACAGTGTCGCCGCCATGCCGGGCCCCGTGATAGTGACCCTGTCTCGCGGTACGGTCGGTCTCGCCTACGATGACACCGTACGGGTCGTGCATGCGCCGGCAGACATGACCCCCGGCGATTCCACGAACGGTTCGAGGAGCTCCCGAAGGTGCCAGTAGTCATCGACAAGATCCTTCGCGCTGGCGAGGGCAAAGTTCTGCGTAAGCTCAAGCGGATCGCCGACCAGGTCAACTCCATCGAGGAAGACTTCGTCGACATGAGTGACGCGGACCTCCGCGCACTCACCGCGTCGTACAAGGAGCGTCTCGCCGAGGGTGAGACCCTCGACGATCTGCTTCCGGAGGCGTTCGCCACGGCCCGTGAGGCGGCCAAGCGCACGCTGGGCCAGCGTCATTTCGACGTGCAGGTCATGGGCGGCGCGACCCTGCACATGGGCAACATCGCCGAGATGCGCACCGGTGAGGGCAAGACCCTCACCTGCGTCCTCCCCGCGTACCTCAACGCCTTGGCCGGCGGTGGCGTGCACGTCGTCACCGTCAACGACTACCTGGCCAAGCGTGACGCCGAGTGGATGGGCCGCGTGCACCAGTTCCTCGGCCTCGAGGTCGGCGTGATCCTGGCCGACATGACGCCGGAGGAGCGCCGCAAGGCGTACGAGGCCGACATCACGTACGGCACGAACAACGAGTTCGGCTTCGACTACCTGCGCGACAACATGGCCTGGAGCCTTGAAGAGTGCGTGCAGCGCGGTCACAACTTCGCGATCGTGGACGAGGTCGACTCGATCCTCATCGACGAGGCGCGGACCCCGCTGATCATCTCTGGCCCGGCCGAGCAGAACTCCAAGTGGTACGTCGAGTTCGCCAAGATCGTGCCCCGGCTGCGCCGCGCCTCCGACGGCCCTGAGGGCGAGGACGGCGACTACCAGGTCGACGAGAAGAAGCGCACGGTCGGTATCCTTGAGTCCGGCGTCGAGAAGGTCGAGGACTGGCTCGGCATCGACAACCTGTACGACTCGGTCAACACGCCGCTGGTCAGCTTCCTGAACAACGCGCTGAAGGCCAAGGAGCTTTACCGGAAGGACAAGGACTACATCGTCAACGCGGGCGAGGTCCTGATCGTCGACGAGTTCACCGGTCGCGTCCTGCACGGCCGTCGCTACAACGAGGGCATGCACCAGGCCATCGAGGCCAAAGAGGGCGTGACGATCAAGGACGAGAACCAGACTCTCGCCACGATCACCCTGCAGAACTTCTTCCGCCTGTACGACAAGCTCGGCGGCATGACCGGTACCGCGCAGACCGAGGCGGCCGAGTTCAACAAGATCTACAAGCTGGGTGTCATCCCGATCCCCACGAACAAGCCGATGATCCGTCAGGACGTCTCCGACGTCGTCTACAAGACGGAGCAGGCCAAGTTCGAGGCCGTGGTCGAGGACATCAAGGAGAAGAACGAGAAGGGCCAGCCGGTCCTGGTCGGCACCACCTCCGTCGAGAAGTCCGAGAAGCTGTCGCGGATGCTCAAGCGGCGCGGCATCGCGCACGAGGTGCTGAACGCCAAGCAGCACGAGCGTGAGGCGATGATCATCGCCGAGGCGGGCCGCAAGGGCGCCGTCACGGTCGCCACCAACATGGCCGGCCGAGGCACCGACATCACGCTCGGCGGTAACCCGGACCACATCGCCGACAAGGAGCTGCACACCGCGGGCCTGTCGCCGCTCGAGACTCCGGAGGAGTACGAGAAGGCCTGGCCCGAGGCGATCGAGAAGGCCAAGCAGGCGGTCAAGGAGGAGCACGAGGAGGTCGTCGAGGCCGGCGGTCTCTACGTCCTGGCCACCGAGCGCCACGAGTCGCGTCGCATCGACAACCAGCTGCGCGGACGTTCCGGCCGTCAGGGCGACCCGGGCGAGTCCCGGTTCTACCTCTCGCTCGAGGACGACCTGATGCGCCTGTTCAACTCGGCGCGCGTCGAGGCGATCATGACCCGCCTCAACATCCCGGACGACGTGCCGATCGAGTCGAAGATCGTCTCTAACGCCATCCGGTCGGCGCAGCACCAGGTAGAGCAGCAGAACTTCGAGATCCGCAAGAACGTCCTGAAGTACGACGAGGTGCTCAACCGCCAGCGCAAGGTGATCTACGCCGAGCGCCGCCGGGTCCTCGAGGGCGCCGACCTGCACGACCAGATCGAGCGGATGATCAACGAGGTCGTCGCGGGCTACGTCACCGCCGCCACCGCCGAGGGCTTCCCGGAGGAGTGGGACCTCGACAAGCTGTGGAAGGCGTTCAAGCAGCTCTACCCGATTTCGCTCAAGACCGGCGAGGTCGTGGAGGAGGCGGGCGGTCAGGCCGGCCTGACCGCCGAGATGCTCACCGAGCAGATCAGCGCCGACGCCCAGACCGCGTACGCCTCGCGCGAGGAGGAGCTCGGCGACGAGGTCCTGCGCGAGCTCGAGCGCCGCGTCATCCTGTCGGTCCTCGACCGCAAATGGCGTGAGCACCTCTACGAGATGGACTACCTCCAGGAGGGCATCGGCCTGCGGGCCATGGCGCAGCGCGACCCGCTGGTCGAGTACCAGCGCGAGGGCTTCGACATGTTCAACGCGATGCTCGAGGGCATCAAGGAGGAGTCGGTCGGCTACCTCTTCAACCTCGAGGTCGAGGTCGCCGAGGAAGAACCCGCCGTCGCGGGCGTCGGCGAGGCCCCGGTCACGGTCGCGGCGAGCGCCGACGACTCCCCGGAGATCGTCGCCAAGGGCCTTGAGGACGGCTCCCGTCCGCAGGGTCTGAGCTACAGCGCGCCGAGCATCGACGGTGAGGGCGGCGTCGAGACCCACGGCGACAAGGCCGACGACAAGTTCGCCAACGCGTCGCGCAACGACCCGTGCCCCTGCGGCTCCGGCAAGAAGTACAAGCGCTGCCACGGCGGCGCCAGCTAGCACCAACACCACGGAACGGCCCGGACGATCTCGTCCGGGCCGTTCCGTTTTTCAGGCCCGCCTCCCGGACCCGGCGCCGCGATCGGCTGATCACGGTGCGACGCCGGCGATCAGGGCCGCAGCGGTCGAGTCCGAGCCCCGAGGCCGGGGCCAGGGCGTGGCCGGTGGATCGTCAGCCTGCTGCGCGACGCCCATGCGGCGCCTCGCCGCGTTGTCGTCGGTCGCCGACCGAACCAGGTCGGCTCCCTCCTCCGCCTTGCGAGGCATCCACCTGGACGCCGCTCGCGACGGCCGAGATCCACCGGCCACGCCCTAGGCGGGTGGCACGGTGGTCTCGATCGCGGCGCATTGCCAGCGGCCACGGCCGCGGTCGTGTTCGAGCCTCAGTGCCAGGGCCTGGACCCGCGGCCCGAAGGCCGCCGTCGCGGCGACCTCGGCGACGCCGGGCGCCGGTTCGCAGACCCGTACGCCGCGCAGTCTCGGCGTGACGCGCCCCGGCATTCGCGCTGCCAGGGAATCCAGCAGCTCGAAGACACGCGGCGTCGTACGGCCGGCCAGGTGGTGGTACGGCCGCTCGCCGGCCAGAACCTCGAAGACCATCCGGGCGATGAGGTACGCCTCGGCACGCACGCCCGGTGGACCGTCGCGTACGACGCCGAGGATCGGGCGTGGAAACCGCGTCGGCGGGCCGGAGTCCAGGGCGACCGCCAGTGAGCCGTGCACGGCGATCCCCGTCGACGGCCTGGTCCCGTACGTGATGAGCCGGATCGGCGCCGATCGCCGCGAGGGTGTACGTCTGCGCATCTCGAACCTCCTGTTGCTCGGCCGCCACATCTGGCGGCGGAGAACAAGAGGCATGAGAGGGGTGCGCTGATACATCGTGGCCGGATGCGGCCACTCCAAAAACGGCTACTGGCGGCGGTTGCGGCGGGGGATCTCCAGGGCGCTGTGGAGCTGGTAGCGGTCCGCGCGGTAGGTCGAGACGGCGAGTTCGACGCAGGCGCCGTTCATGAAGGAGCGGCGTTGCAGGAGGAGTACGGCGCTGCCGCGGGCGAGGTCGAGCAGGCGTGCGTCGGCGGTGTCGGCGACGCCGGCCTCGATGGTCTGTTCGCCCGCGTCGAAGATGACGCCGAAGCGCTTCTCCAGCACGTCGTACAGCGAGGCGTCGCTCAGCGGCGTGTCCAGCAGGTCGGGGGCGACGGTCGCGGGGATGTGGGAGCGCTCGACGGCCATCGGTTCGCCGTCGGCGGTGCGGAGGCGTTCGATGACGTGCACGCCGGACCCGGCCGGTACGTCGAAGACGCGTGCGAGGTGGGCGTTGGCCGGAGTGGTGCGGCGGTCGAGGTCGCGCGCTCCGGGCTCGAGGCCGCGGGCGCGCATGTCCTCGGTGAACGAGACGAGGCGCAGCGGCATCTCGATCTTCGGCCGGGCCACGAACGTGCCCTTGCCCGGGACCCGGTACAGCCGCCCTTCCGTGACCAGGTGGTCGACGGCCTGGCGCACGGTCATCCTTGACAGCCCGAACCGCTGGCACAGCTCCCGCTCGGACGGGATCGGGGCGTCGACCGGCAGCTCGGAGTCCTCGATCAGGTCGAGGAGGATCTCCCGGAGCTGGAAGTACTTGGGTACGGGGCTGGTCGGATCGATCTGGCCCATGGGGTACCTCTGGCAGCGGAGTCGGGGAGTGAAGTATGGTTCATACTGGTCTAGTCCGGACTAGACCACAGGTCAGAAGAGCATGTCAATGCAGGTCAGGACTACGAAGACGTAACAACGCGATCACAGCCGCAGAGATGGGAAAACCCCAGTGACCACATCCCGCATGCGTGCCGAGATCGGTGAACAGGCCACCGCGCTGCGCGCCACTCTCGACCACCTCCTGCCCCGCGTGGCCGAGGTCGGGCTGCTGGGCCGCGAGACCCGCCAGGTGCTCTTCATCGCCCGCGGATCCTCGGACAACGCCGCCGTCTACGGCAGCTACCTGGCCCAGACGCACGCCGGGCGACTCGCCACGCTGGCGTCACCCTCGATCGCGACCACCTACAAGAAGTCGATCGACCTGTCCGGCGTGCTCGCGGTCGCCATCAGCCAGTCCGGCCGTACCGAGGAGATCGTCGAGACGCTCGACTGGGCGACGCGCTGCGGCGCGCGCACCATCGCGGTGACCAACGGCGAGGGGTCGCCGCTCGCCGAGTCCGCCCAGCTCGCGCTGGTCACCCAGGCCGGCGAGGAGCTGGCGGTGCCGGCCACCAAGACCTACACCACCCAGCTCGCGGCGCTCGCCGTGATCGGGATCGGGCTCGGCGCCGAGGTGGACATCGCAGACCTGCGGCGCGCGCCCGACGAGATCGACCGGCTCATCGCCGCGACCGAGGAGTCGGCGACGTTCCCGGAGATCGTCGAGGACTTGGCGGGCGTGCCGGGCGCGGTCGTGTCAGGGCGCGGCATCGCGTACGGCACCGCGCTCGAGCTCGCCATCAAGCTGAAGGAGGCGTGCTACCTGCACGCCATGGGCCTGTCCTACGCCGACCTGCTGCACGGACCGATCGCGGTCGTCGACGACGACACCCCGGCGATCCTCGTCGCCGCCAACGACGGACCGACCCTGCCGGGCACCATCGCGCTGGCCCGCCGGGTGACCGAGGCGGGGGCCAGGGCGTACGGCATCGGCGGAGGTCCGGCGCTCGCCGAGGCCTCCACAGGTGCGCTGCCCGGTACGGATCTGCCAGAGTGGGTCGCACCGCTGGCCCTGATAGTGCCGGGCCAGCTGCTGACCGAGGCCCTGGCCAGAAGGCTCGGGATCGACCCCGACGTTCCGCGCGGCCTCGGTAAGGTCACCCAGACGGATCAATGACGGGGAGTACCCAGATGGCCGAACGCCGTGTCAAGGTCGAGAACCAGGTGGGCCTGCACGCCCGGCCGGCGGCGCTGTTCGTCCAGGCCGCCACGAAGGCGCCGATGGACGTCACCGTGGGCAAGCCCGGTGACGAGCCGGTCAACGCGAAGAGCATCCTGTCCGTGATCGGGCTGGACGTACGCGGGGGCGAGGAGATCGTCATCGCCGCCGAGGGCGATGGCGCGGACGAGGCGCTCGACGGGCTGGTCGCGGTGGTGACCGCCGCCGGTGCCTGACGCCCTACGCGGCCTCGGGGTCGGCCCGGGTTCCGGGGCGGGTCCGGTACGCGTGATGGCGGGCCGGGTCCCCGAGCCTCCGGCCGACGAGCACGACGGTGCCGTCGCCGACGCGGAGCGGGCACGTGCCGCGAGCGCCCTCGAGACGGTCGCCGCCGACCTGGACGGTCGCGGCGAGCGCGCGGGTGGCGACGCGCGTGACGTGCTGGAGGCGCAGGCCATGATGGTCCGTGACCCGGGCCTGGCCGAGCTCGTGAGCGGGCACATCGGCAACGGGCTCTTCGCCGAACGCGCGGTCCACACCTCGTTCGGGGTCTACCGCGAGCTGCTGGCCGGCGCGGGCGACTACCTGGCCGCGCGCGTCGCCGACCTCGACGACCTGCGCGACCGGGTCGTGGCGGAGCTTCTCGGTGTGGCGATGCCCGGCGTTCCCGACTCCAGCGAACCCTTCGTCCTGGTGGCACGGGACCTGGCGCCGGCCGACACCGCCCTGCTGGACCCCGCGATGGTCGTCGCCTTCGTCACGGAGGAGGGCGGCCCGACCAGCCACACCGCGATCCTCGCCCGCGCGATCGGCGTACCCGCCGTGGTCGCCTGTCCCGGCTGCACCGGCCTCGCCGACGGCACGTTCGTGCTGGTCGACGGGGTCTCCGGCGCCGTCGTGCCCGACCCGCCGCAGGAGGAGCTCGCGCGGGCCGCCGCACGCACCGCGACCCTACGAACGACCACCGGCCCGGGCGCGACCGCCGACGGCCACGCCGTGCCGCTGCTGGCCAACGTCGGCGGCCCGCAGGACGTGCCGGCCGCGCTGGAGCATGGGGCCGAGGGCATCGGGCTGTTCCGGACGGAGTTCCTTTTCCTGGGGCGTACGACGCCGCCGACGGAGGAGGAGCAGGAGTCGGCGTACCGCGCCGTGCTGGAGGCGTTCCCCCGCGTTGTGGTGCGGATCCTGGACGCGGGCGCGGACAAGCCGCTGGCCTTCCTGCGGAACCCGCCGGACGAACCCAACCCGGCGCTCGGCGAGCGCGGCCTGCGGGCGCTGCGCCGTCACCCCGAGATCCTCGCGGGCCAGCTCCGCGCGCTCGCACGCGCCGCCACCGGAGTGAACGTCAGCCTCCAGGTGATGGCGCCGATGGTGGCCGACGTACGCGACGCGCGCGACTTCACCGAGGCCTGCCGCGAGGCCGGTATCGACGACGCCGGCGTGATGATCGAGATCCCCGCTGCGGCGCTGCGGGCCCGCGACCTGGCGGCCGAGACCGGCTTCTTCAGCATCGGCACCAACGACCTGGCCCAGTACGCCTTCGCCGCCGACCGCCAGCTCGGCGCCCTGGCCAGCGCGCAGGACCCCTGGCAGCCCGCCCTCCTCGACCTGGTCGCCCTCACGGCCGCGGCGGGACGGCCCTGCGGCGTGTGCGGCGAGGCCGCCGCCGACCCCGCGCTGGCGTGCGTGCTGACCGGCCTGGGCGTCACGTCCCTGTCGATGAGCCCGCCCGCGCTGCCCCCCGTACGCGCCGCGCTGGCCGCGCACACCCTGGACCGGTGCGAGCGGGCCGCGCGCGCGGCCCGTACCGCGACCGACGCCGAGGGCGCCCGCCGGGCGGCCAGGGCGGAGCTTCCCGGCCTCGACGAGCTGGGCCTTTGAGGCCACGCCCAGGCGGATGTTTGCCTGATCGCGAACCGGTAACTACCTTCGTTCCGATGCGTACGGACGCCCGCGTGAGGCTCTTCTCCGTCGTCGCGGCCGCCGCGATGGCGTCCGCGGCATGCGCGACCCCCGGCGCGCGCTCCGCCACGCACCCGCCCGCGCCCACCTCCTCGTCCGCGCGGCCCACACCGACGATCGACCCGGTCGCCGCGATCGTGGGCCGGATGAGCACCGAGGAGAAGATCGGCCAGCTGTTCATGCCGACGGTCCAGGGCGCCGAGGCCTCCCGGGGCGCGGCCATGATCAAGCGGTACCACCTGGGCGGCGTCATCTACTTCCCGGAGAACCTCCGCACCCCGCGTCAGACCGCCGAGCTGTCCAACGGCCTGCAGAAGGCCGCGATGAAGACCGGCGTGCCGCTGCTGATCAGCACCGACGAGGAACAGGGCCCGGTCTCGCGGCTGCCCTACATCACGCGCTTCGCGGCCAACAAGTCGCTCGCCTCGACCGAACACCCCGACGAGGACGTACGCACCGCGGCACGGGTCACCGGCGAGGAGCTTCGCGCGGTCGGCATCAACCAGGACAACGCGCCGGACGCCGACGTCAACGTCAACCCGCGCAACCCGGTGATCGGCGTACGGTCGTTCGGCGCCGACCCGAAGAAGGTCGCCCACCTCGTAGGCGTGGCGATCGACGCCTACCGCGCCACAGGCGTCGCGGTGGTCGCCAAGCACTTCCCGGGCCACGGCGACACCGCCACCGACAGCCACACCGGCCTTCCGGTCATCACGCACTCGATGACGACCTGGGAGCGGCTGGACGCGCCGCCGTTCCAGACCGCGATCGCGCACCACGTCGACGTGATCATGACGGCGCACATCGTGGTACCGGGCCTGGACAAGTCCGGCGACCCGGCGACGATGTCGAAGGCGGTCCTGACCGGGCTGCTCCGCGACAGGCTGGGCTACGACGGCGTGGTGATCACCGACTCGCTCCAGATGGCCGGCGCGATCATGAAGTACGGCGCCCCGGAGGCCGCCGTACGCGCGGTACGCGCGGGCGCCGACATGCTGCTCATGCCGCCCAACATCGGCCGCGTCTACGCCACGGTGCTGTCCGCCGTGCACTCCGGCCGCATCCCGAAAAGCCGCCTTGACCAGGCCGTGACCCGCATCGTGCGGTTGAAGACCGAACGTGGCCTCTTCCGCTCGCCGTACGTCGACGCGGCAAAGGCCGACCAGGTGGTGGGCTCGAAGGAGCACCAGGAGGCGGCGCGCAAGGTCGCCGCCGATGTCCGAACTGGCGGCTGACGTCCGTTGTAAGCGTTGACGCGCATCTCTTGTCGTGACTAAGTTTCAGAGGCTGGCCTCAGCCAGTCATTTTCTTTCGCATGTCATCCGGGGGCGGAAGGAGTTCTCGATGTCACGTCGCAGACGGCTCGTCGCGATCAGTGCGGCGTCGTTCGTGGCCATGGCCGGTCTGGGCGCAGGCACCGCGCAGGCCGCACAGTCCAAGGCCGGCAAGGACCCAAGCGTCCTGCGCATTCTCCACAAGATGACGCTTGAGGAGAAGGTCGCTCAGCTGTTCGTGCTCCAGGTGTACGGCACCAGCTCGGACACGACCGACCCAACGGCGGTCGCGGCCAACCAGAAGCTGTACGGCCTGGACAACGCCGACCAGCTCATCGCCAAGTACCACCCGGGCGGGATCATCTACTACTCGGTGGACCCGCCGAACATCAGCAGCCCGGCGCAGGTCGCGCACCTGTCCAACGGCATCCAGAAGGCGTCGATGAGTGGTCGGGTGCCGATCCCGGCCACCATCGCCACCGACGAGGAGCAGGGCAGCGTCGTCGCGCGCCTCCCGCTCCCGTTCACGCAGTTCCCGGGCAGCCAGGCCCTCGCGGCCGGCCGCGACGCCAAGGCCGCGTACACGACCTCCAAGATCACGGGCCAGGAGCTCAAGGCGATCGGGATCAACACCGACTACGCCCCGGACTCCGACGTCAACGTGAACCCGGCCAACCCGGTCATCGGCGTACGGTCCTTCGGCTCGGACCCGTCGCTGGTCGCCAAGTTCGCCTCGGAGCAGGTCGACGGCTACCAGGCCGCCGGTGTCATCCCGACGGCCAAGCACTTCCCGGGCCACGGCGACACCGACACCGACAGCCACACCGGCGTGCCGATCATCAACCACACCAAGGAACAGTGGCAGCAGCTCGACCTGCCGCCGTTCAAGGCCGACATCGCGCACGGCGTCGACTCGATCATGACGGCGCACATCATCGTGCCCGCGTTGGACCCGTCCGGTGACCCGGCGACGCTGTCCAAGCCGATCCTCACCGGCATCCTGCGCGACCAGCTCCACTACAACGGGGTCGTGGTCACCGACGCGCTCGGCATGCAGGGCGTCCGCGACAAGTACGGCGACGAGCGCGTGCCCGTCCTGGCCCTCAAGGCCGGCGTGGACGAACTGCTCAAGCCGCCGACGGACAACACGACCGGCGCCGGCCTGTTCGGCGTGCAGTACAACGCCGTGCTGAACGCGGTGAAGTCCGGTGAGCTCACCGAGTCGCGCATCGACGAGTCCGTCTACCGGATCCTCGCACTGAAGAAGAAGCACGACCTGTTCAAGAACCCGTACGTCGACGAGAGCAAGGTCGCCGACCGGGTGGGCACGCCCGAGCAGGCCGCGACCGAGCAGAAGATCACCGACACGACCACCACCCTGGTCAAGAACGCCCTTCTGCCGCTGCCGAAGGACGGCCGCAAGGTCCTGGTCACGGGCTACGGGGTCACGACGACCCAGACGCTCGCGGGCGACATCCACAAGCGCGGGCCGGCCACGACGGTCTTCCAGACCGGGACGAGCCCGACGCAGGCCACCATCGACCAGGCGGTGGCCCAGGCGAAGGACAACGACCTGACGGTCGTGCTGACCAACGCCGCGTGGAACAGCACCGCCCAGCAGACCCTCGTCAAGTCGCTGCTCGCGACCGGTAAACCGGTCGTGGTGGCGTCGGTGCGCGACGCGTACGACATCGGGTACTTCACCGACGCGTCGACGTACCTGGTGACGTACGGCTATACGCCAGCGTCGCTGGAGTCGTTGACGAAGGTCCTGTTCGGCGAGCTGAACCCGACGGGCAAGCTGCCGGTCATGATCCCGATCGCGGGTCACCCCGACCAGACGCTCTACCCGTACGGCTTCGGGCTGAGCCTCACGAAGTGAACGACCGGACGCGGGGCGACGGCACGACCGTCGTCCCGCGTCCGCGTTCCCAGACTTCGAGACAGGCCCTAACGCTCCAGGCGGTGCACGGCGAGCCGGGCCGCGCCCAGCGCTCCGTCACCGGCCTGTACGGGCTCGGTGCCGAACCGGCTCACCAGGCCGCGCCGCACGGCGTCGGCGACCGGTCCCTGCTCGAGCAGGGACCCGGCGACCACCAGGCCGTGCCCGGTCTCCCCGCGCGCGGCGAGCAGGCCGGACAGCGCGGGGCGTACGGCGTCGACGTTCTCCAGCAGGCGCTCCGCGGCCTCCTCGACGATGCCGAGGGCCACCGGGTCGCCCGCCTCGGCCGCCGCCCCGACCAACGGGGCGACCTTGCCGATCGCGGCGGGCCGCTCGCCGTAGACCCGCTTGATGATCGCCTGGGGCAGATCGGGCCCGGACCAGGTACGGCCCGCGGTCGGCGCACCGCTCGGCGCGGCGATGTCCGGGTCCAGGTCCGCGAGGAGCGCCCCGGCCTCGTCGCCGAGCAGGGCGAGCGGCACGGTCTCGGCGAGGACGGTCGCCCGGCCACGGCCGTCGTAGGCGCGCATGACGGCGCGTACGGCCTCACGCCCGATCCACACCGCGGAGCCCTCGTCGCCGATCAGGTAACCGTTGGCGTCGGCGCGGCGCTCGATCTCGCCGTCGTCGATCACGGCCGCGCCCGCGCCGGTGCCCGCGAAGATCACGATGCCGACGGGCTCGGTGCTCCCGGAGGCGAACGCCACCGGGATGTCGGTGACGACGGAGGGCTCACCGGCGATGCCCGCCGACTTCCAGGCGGCACTGGCGGAGGCGACCGCGCGGGGCCGGTTGGCGGCTCCCGCCCCGGCGATGCCGAAGACGCCACCGACGACGAGTCGCGGGTCCAGGCCCTTGAGCGCCGAGGTCAGGGCGGTGGTCAGCGCGTCGGTCAGCTCGTTCTCGGTGCCGCCGCCGGAGTTGGGGTTGGCACCTGGGCCAACGCCGTAACCTGCGGTAACGCCGTCGAGCGTGACGATCGCGGCCCGGGTGTTGGTGCCCCCGGCGTCGACGCCGACCACGTAGGGACCGGCCATGTCAGAACACACATGGTGACGATAGGCCATCCGACGTTGACATCGCATTCGTTCCGTAAGAAACTTTCCGCCATGAGGAAGGTCGCGCCCGAGTCCGGGCCGGGGGCCGACGCCGCAGGTGCATCTCCACTCAGCACGGTCGTCCGCGTTCGCTCGCTGTTGCCATCATTGCCGCCCGCCGAGGCACGCGTCGCCCAGCGGGTCATCGATGACCCCGAAGCCGTCGCCAACTCCACCATCACCGAGCTGGCGCAGGCCTGCGGCACCTCGGAGACCACGGTCATCCGGTTCTGCCGGGCCATCGGCTTCTCCGGGTACCCTGAGCTGAGGCTGACGCTGGCCACCGAGGCCGGCCGTGCCCAGGGCGTGACCAGGGGCAAGGTCGTCGGCAGCGATATCAGCGTGGACGACACGCTCGAACAGGTGGTCGAGAAGATCGCCTTCGCCGACGCACGTGCGGTGGAGGAGACGGCCAACCAGCTCGACATCCCGACCCTCGACGAGGTCGTCACGGCGATCGTGAACGCCCGGCGGGTCGACATCTACGGCGTAGGCGCGAGCGCCTTCGTGGCCTGTGACTTCCAGCAGAAAATGCATCGAATCGGTCGGACCTCGTACGCGTGGTCCGACGCTCACATCATGCTCACCAGCGCAGCGGTACTCGAATCGGCAGACGTCGCCGTCGGAATCTCCCACACGGGGACCACGGTGGAGACGATCGACGCCCTGAGCGTCGCCCGGCGTCGCGGGGCGACGACCGTCGCGCTGACCAACTTCCCCCGCTCGCCGATCGCCGAGGCCGCCGACCTCGTGCTGACCACGGCGGCACGGGAGACGACCTTCCGCTCCGGCGCGACCGCGAGCCGGCTGGCCCAGCTCACCGTGATCGACTGCGTGTTCGTCGGCGTGGCCCAGCGCACGTACGAGCCGACCCGCGGCCACCTCGAGGCCACCCGCGACGCGGTGCGCGTCCGGCGCGTACGTCCCGAGCGGAGACGCCGGTGACCGAGGTCACGCCCCTGGCGGTCCTGAGCGACGTACCCACCGAGGTGCGCAACCCGCGCACGACCGACATAGACGTCCTGCCGACGATCGACGTGCTCCGCCTCATCAACGCCGAGGACGAGCGTGTGCCGCACGCGGTGGGCGAGCGCCTCCCGCAGATCGCGGTCGCGGTCGACCTCGCGGTCGAGGCGCTGAGCGGCGGCGGACGCGTGCACTACTTCGGCGCCGGCACGTCCGGGCGGCTGGCCGTCCTGGACGCCGCGGAGCTGCCCCCGACGTACGGCGTCGACCCGGACCTCGTGGTCGCGCACCACGCGGGCGGCTCCGGCGCCATCTCCAACGCCGCCGAGGACGTCGAGGACGACGTACGCGCGGGCGCGCGCGAGGCGTCCGTGCTGCGGCGCGGCGACCTGGCCGTCGGGGTCACCGCGAGCGGCCGCACCCCGTACGTGATCGCGGCGCTGCGCGCGGCGGCCGGGGCCGGCGCGCACACGGTGCTGATCAGCTCCAACCCGTCGGCGGCGGCCGGTGCCGACGTCGACGTGCACATCTCGGTCGACACCGGGCCGGAGGCGGTCACCGGGTCGACGCGGATGAAGGCCGGTACGGCCGCCAAGCTCGTGCTCAACGCGATGTCCACGGCGACGATGGTCCGCCTCGGGCGCACGTACTCCAACCTCATGGTGAGTATGAACGCGCTCAACTCCAAGCTCCGCGGCCGTGTGGTCAAGATCCTCGTCGAGGCGACCGGCATGGACGCGGACTCCTGTGCGGCCGCGTTGGCCGACTCGGGCGGCGACACCCGCGCCGCCCTGGTCTCGCTGCTGTGCGACGTGTCTCCCGACCGGGCCGCCGAAGCCCTCGAGGGCTCCTGCGGTTCCGTGCGCGCGGCGATGCGTGCGATCGATGGAGATCACTAGTCCGGGGGTCAGAGAAAGGGTTCACCTCCCAATGCGTAAGTTCTGCACGCTTGTCGCGACGCTCAGCGTCGCTCTCGCCCTCCCGGCGTGCGCGCCGAGTACCAAGAGCAGCAGCGGTGGCAAGGTTCACCTCACCGTGCTCTCGTGGCGCCCAGAGGACACCGCGGGATACAAGAAGATCTTCGCTCCGTACGAGAAGAGCCACCCGAAGGTCTCGATCGACTTCAAGCCGATCAAGGCCACGGAGTACCTCACGGTGCTGCCGACCGAGCTGAAGAAGTCCCAGGGCGGCCCCGACGTCGTACAGCTCAAGCCGTACGGCCCGGTGCAGTCGCTCATCTCGGCGGGCAACCTGGCGCCGCTGGACGGGCAGGTCGACACCAGCAAGTGGGACCCCGCCATCCTGAAGGCCGCGAAGGGCAAGCAGGACGGCAAGCTGTACGGCGTCCCGTACGCGCTCCAGACCCTCCAGGTGCTCTACAACAAGAAGATCTTCGCCGCGCAGGGGATCCAGCCGCCGACGACGTGGGCCGAGTTCACGGCCGCGTGCGACAAGCTGAAGAAGGCCGGTATCACGCCGCTGGCGACGAGCGGCCTCCAGCCGTGGGTGCTCGCCATCGACCACCAGATCTTCGGCGCGACCCGCTACGGCGGCGACGACTTCGAGAAGGCGGCCCTGGCAGGGCAGAAGACCTTCACCGACCCGGACTACACGGCCTCGCTCGACACCACCGCGGGCCTGAAGTCCTACTACCCGGACAAGGTCTCCGCGGTCGACTACCCGGACGCGCAGACGCTGTTCACCAGCGGTAAGGCCGCCATGTACCCGGGTGGCTCGTACGAGGTCGGGCCGTTCACCAAGACGTCCCCGGACCTGCAGATCGGCTTCTTCGACGCGCCGCCCGCCCCGGGCGCCAAGGTGAACCACGCGCTCACCTCGGGCTACGTCGACGGCTCCTACGGCGTGAACGCGCACTCCGCGCACAAGGCCGAGGCGATGGAGCTGGTGAAGTGGATGGCGACGCCGGAGTTCGGCCAGCTGTACGCGAACCAGCTCAAGCAGATCTCGCTGGTGCCCGGCACGACGCCCGGTGACCCGCTGCTCGCGCAGTCGTACCAGAACTACAAGGACCACGGAGCGACCTACATGATGGTGGTCGACTTCGGCTACGGAAACCCGCTCGGCCGTGACCAGGAGGGACTGGCCCTGCAGAAGATGCTGGGCGGCGACTCGGCCGCGGACGCGGGCAAACTGGTTCAGAAGGGCATCTCGGCGTGGTTCAAGCCCAGCGGCGGCTGACGAACGTCTCCGGCGGCGGGGCGACCCGCCGCCGGGTGTCGCCGCAAGCGTTGCGGCGACTGTTCCTGCTGCTCACATTCCTGTTGCCGGCGCTCGCGCTGTACACGGTGTTCATCGTGTACCCGCTCGGCTCGGCCCTGCAGTACAGCCTGTTCCGCTGGTCGGGTACGGCCCAGGGCGGCTTCGCCGGCCTGTCCAACTTCCGCGACCTGCTGACCAAGTACCCGCTGAGCGAGCAGGTCTGGCGGGCGCTCGCCCACAACTGCCTGTTCTTCGTCGGCACGATGCTGATCCAGACCACCGCGGGCATGACGTTCGCGGTGCTGTTGCACCGGTCGCGGCGCGGCAAGCGGTTCCTGCAGACCGCGTTCACGCTGCCGCACCTGGTCAGCCCGATCGTCGTCGGCTACCTGTGGTCGCTGATGCTGAACCCGCAGTTCGGCGCGGTCAACGCCGCGCTGAAGGACGTCGGGCTCGGCTCCCTCGCCCAGCCGTGGCGCGGCGACCCCCACCTGGCGCTGCCGGTGGCGATCGTGGTCAACGCCTGGCAGTGGGTCGGCTTCCCGATGCTGCTGTTCGCGGCCGCGCTGGCCGGCATCCCGGACGAGTACGAGCAGGCCGCACGCGTCGACGGCGCGTCGTCCTGGCAGGTCTTCCGGCGGGTGACGTTCCCGCTCCTGACGCCGGTGCTGGGCATCGTCACGGTGCTGACCTTCATCGGCAACTTCAACGTCCTCGACCTGATCTACGCGTTGCAGGGCTCGCAGGGCAACCCCGGCTTCTCGACGGACGTGCTCGGGCTGCTGTTCTACCGGACGGCCTTCCAGAACCCCGACCTCAACGCGATCGGCCAGTCGTCGGCGCTCGCCGTGTGCATGTTCGTCCTGATCTTTGGGGTCTCCGTCGCGGCCAACCGCTTCTTCCGCCGGATGGAGGACCGCCTGAAATGAGCACCATGACCGCCCAGAAGGCGCCGGCCGTCCGCGAGCTGGACCGGCCGCCGGGCCGCAAGAAGGGCCGCGGTGGCGCGGCCGCGTCGGCGATCCTGCTCTGGCTGTACGCCATCGTGGCGCTCGCCCCGCTCGTGCTGATGGCGCTGGGCTCGCTGCGCAGCGAGCGCGACCTGGCCGACAAGCCGCTCGGCCTGCCCCTGCACCCGGCCTTCGAGAACTACGCGAAGGCCTGGTCGGAGGGTGGCTTCAGCGCGTACTTCGTCAACTCGATCACGGTGACGGTCGGGTCGGTGCTGCTCGGCGCGGGCGTCTCCGTGCTGGCCGCCTACCCGCTGGCCCGCTACCGGTTCCACGGGCGCGGCTTCCTCACGGCCTTCTTCCTGGCCGGCCTGATGCTGCCGATCCGGCTCGGCATCGTGCCGGTGTTCTACCTGCTGAACTCCATCGGCCTGATCGACTCGCGGATCGGCCTGATCTGCGTGTACGCCGCCAGCGGCGTGCCGTTCTCGATCTTCGTCCTGACGGCGTTCTTCCGTGCCCTGCCGATGGACCTGGAAGAGGCCGCGCGCATCGACGGCGCCGGTGAGTTCCGCATCTTCGCGCGGATCATGGTGCCGATGGTGCGGCCGGCGCTGACGACGGTGGCGCTCTTCCAGTTCATCCCACTGTGGAACGACTTCTTTTTCCCGCTGGTGCTGGTCGAGGACGACAAGTACACGCTGCCGGTCGGCCTGACCCGGTTCGTGGCGGAGTTCGAGTCGTCGCACTCGGAGCTGTACGCCGGGCTCGTCATCACGACGATCCCGCTCGTCCTGCTGTTCCTGCTGGCGACCAAGCAGATCGTCGCCGGTCTGACCGCCGGGATGTCGAAGTAGGTCCCCAGGGGCTGGACACCGCTCGCGACGACCAAGACCCACCGGACACGCCCTACGCCAGGTACGGCTTGATCTCGCGCCGGGCGACGGAGCGTACGTGCACCTCGTCCGGCCCGTCGAAGATCCGCATCGCGCGGGCCTGCGTCCACATCATCGCGAGTGGTACGTCGTCGGAGACGCCCATGCCGCCGTGCACCTGGATGGCGCGGTCGATGACCTCGAACGCCACGCGCGGCGCGAGCACCTTGATCGCGGAGATCTCGGTCCTGGCCTCCTTCACGCCCTTGTTGTCGATCAGCCAGGCGGTCTTGAGCACCATCAGCCGCGTCTGCTCGATCGCCATGCGGGACTCTGCGATCTGCTGCTGGACGACGCCCTGGTCGGCGAGGGGGCGGCCGAAGGCCACGCGTGAGACCGCCCGCCGGCACATCAGCTCCAGCGCGCGCTCGGCCATGCCGAGGGCCCGCATGCAGTGGTGGATGCGGCCGGGTCCGAGCCGCGCCTGAGCGATCATGAACCCGTCGCCCTCGCCCGCGATCAGGTTGGTCGCCGGCACCCGCACGTGGTCGAAGACGACCTCCGAGTGGCCGTGCTGCTCCTGGTAGCCGAAGACCGGCAGGTGGCGTACGACCTCGACGCCCGGTGTGTCGCGGGGGACGAGGATCTGCGACTGCTGGCGGTGCGTCGGCGCGGACGGGTCCGTCTTGCCCATCACGATGAAGACGGCGCAGCGCGGGTCGGCGGCGCCGCTGGTCCACCACTTGCGGCCGTTGATCACGTACGAGTCGCCGTCGCGGGTGATCGAGGTCGAGATGTTGGTGGCGTCGGAGGAGGCCACGGCCGGTTCGGTCATCGCGAAGCCGGATCGGATCGTTCCATCGAGGAGCGGCTCCAACCACCGCTTCTTCTGCTCCTCGGTGCCGAACATGTGCAGGACCTCCATGTTCCCGGTGTCCGGCGCGGCGCAGTTGAGCGCCTCGGGGGCCAGGTCGGGGGAGCGTCCGGTCAGCTCGGCCAGCGGGGCGTAGTCCAGGACGGACAGGCCGCCCTCGTCCGGCAGGAAGAGGTTCCACAGCCCGCGGCGGCGAGCCTCGGCCTTGAGGTCCTCGAGGACCGGTGGCGGCTCGTGAGGGTCGTTCGCGGCCCGCCAGGCGGCGTACACGGGCTCGGCGGGGTACACGTGACCGTCCATGAACTCCTGGAGGTTCGCGAGGTACTCCTGCGCCGTGGGACTGAGATCGAAGTCCATGGTCGCCAGTTTGGCAGAACCCGATTCGGTAGTCACTCGTGGGTGCCTTTACCATCGACGCGTGACTGTGCGCGGACTCATCACCGACTGGGGCGGCGTGCTGACCACGCCGCTGAAGGAAGCGATCGCCTCGTGGATCGAGGCGGACGCCATCGACGCCGGCGGCTATCGGGGGGTGATGCGCGAGTGGTTCGAGCAGGCGTACGCGGCAAGCGACGGCGACAACCCGATCCACGGCCTGGAGGACGGCACGCTCGACCCGGCGGAGTTCGAGCGGCTGCTCGCGGCACGCCTGCGCAGCCGTACCGGGGAGCCCATCGTGGCCGAGGGCCTGCTCACCCGCATGTTCATGGGGTTCGAGCCGGTGCTGCCGATGTACGACGCGCTGCGCAAGGCGCGTGCCGCCGGCGTACGCACCTGCCTCCTGTCGAACTCCTGGGGCAACGCCTACCCGCGTGAGCTGTTCGCGGAGCTGTTCGACGGCGTGGTGATCTCCTCGGAGGTCGGGCTCCGTAAGCCCGACCCGGCGATCTTCCAGCACGCGCTCGAGCTGATCGCGCTCCCGGCGCAGGAGTGCGCGTTCGTCGACGACATCGAGCACAACGTACGTGCCGCCGAGGAGCTCGGGATCACCGGCGTACACTACGTCGACGCGGACAGCACGGTGTCGCGGCTCGAGGAGCTCCTCGGGGTGTCGCTCGGCTAGTCCAACCATTCTCCAAGCCGTACTGGCACACTCGGCAGGGTCATGCGCGTCTATCTTCCGTCCACACTCAACGAGCTGGCCCACATCCTGCGTGATCGCAAGCTGGGGCCGGTTCCGCTCACCGCGTACGCGGTCACGCCGGCATTGCGCGAGTGGTATTCCTCCGCGGATCTGGAAGAGCTGGAGTACTCGGCGCTGTCCGATGCCGCGAAGGAGTCACTCCGGCTGCTCGCCGACGACCCCGACGCACCCTCGCGGCGCGTCGTCATCGCCGCCGACGTCCCCGAGGACGCGATCGCGTACGGCCCGGGCGACGAGATCGGCTCCGAGCAGCGCGCCCTCGTGCAGCTGGTCCAGCCGATCGGCTTCGACCGGATCGCCTCCGGCCACGTCGACGACGCCGAGGCCGAGTCCGACGTACGCGCCGCGCGCGCCGCGGTCACCCTCGCGGAGGCGGGGGACGACGACGCGCGCTTCGCCGTCGACGGCGCGGCCGGTCACGAGCTCATGTGGTACGCCACACAGGAGCTCCAGCACCTCTTCTAGCCGATTCCGCGGGCGGGGACCTATGCTCTGGGCCTCGTGACGCACATCGTCTGGGACTGGAACGGCACGCTGTTCAACGACATCGACGCCGTCGTCGAAGCGACCAACGAGGTCTTCGCCTCCTACGGCCTGCCGCCCGTCGGGCTCGTGGCCTTCCGCGCGGCCTACACCCGGCCCATCTGGACCTCCTACGAGCGCATGCTCGGCCGCCCGCTCACCGAGGGGGAGTGGCCGCGGCTCGACGTCGCGTTCCACGACTCCTACCACCGGCTGATGGAACGCTGCCGACTCGCCGCGGATGCCCGGCACACGCTCGACGCGCTCGCCGACGCCGGGCACACCCAGTCGCTGCTGTCGATGTGGCGGCACGACCGGCTGGCCGTCGCGGTGCGCGAGCACGGCATCGAGGCGACGTTCCGCCGCGTCGACGGGCTGCGCCCCGAGGAGGCCGGCGGGCCGAAGGCCGAGTTCATGGTGCGGCACCTCGCCGAGATGCGGGTCGACGCGTCGGACGTGGTCATGGTCGGAGACAGCATCGACGACGCGGTCGCGGCCCAGCAGGCGGGTGCCCGCGCGATCCTCTACACCGGCGGTATGCAGGCACGGGCCGACCTCGACCGCATCGGCGTGCCGGTGATCGACCGGCTGTCCGAGGTATCGATGCACATCTGACCTGGATGGACGCGCGTTTTGTCGGGTAAGGCAACGCATGCGACGATGCTGACGACGATGACGTCGAGAATCTGCGGGGAGCCTGCGTATGGACGCTGTCACGAACGTACCGGTCCCGGTCAACGAGCCGGTCAGGGCGTACGCCCCCGGCAGTCAGGACCGGACCGCGCTCGAGGCGAAGATCAAGGAGATCGCCGGCGAGCAGATCGACCTCACGATGACCATCGGCGACGAGCGACGGCTCGGCCGCGGCGCGCCGATCGACGTCGTGGAACCGCACAACCACGCGCACGTACTCGGCCGGATGCACGACGCCGAGGGTGACGACGTGCGCGCGGCCATCGCCGCGGCGCGCGCGGCGGCGCCGGCCTGGCGCGCGATGTCCTTCGACGACCGGGCGGCGATCTTCCTGCGCGCCGCCGAGCTGCTGGCCGGTCCGTGGCGTTCGACGCTGAACGCCGCCACGATCCTCGGCCAGTCCAAGTCGGTCCAGCAGGCCGAGATCGACGCGGCGTGCGAGCTGATCGACTTCTTCCGGTTCAACGTCTCCTTCGCGCGCGAGCTGATGACCCAGCAGCCGATCTCCTCGCCCGGCGTGTGGAACCGGACGGAGTACCGAGCGCTCGAGGGCTTCGTCGTCGCGATCACGCCGTTCAACTTCACCGCGATCGCGGCCAACCTGCCGACCGCCGCGGCCCTCATGGGCAACGTCATTCTGTGGAAGCCGTCGCCGACGCAGCAGCTCTCGGCGCACTTCACGATGCGCCTGCTCGAGGAGGCCGGGCTGCCGCCGGGCGTCATCAACATGGTCACCGGCAACGGCCACGCCGTGTCCGAGATCGCCCTGCGCGAGCCGGACCTCGCCGGCATCCACTTCACCGGCTCCACGGCGACCTTCCAGCACCTGTGGCGCACGGTCGGCGAGAACATCGCCGGCTACCGCACGTACCCGCGGCTCGTCGGCGAGACGGGCGGCAAGGACTTCGTCGTCGCCCATGCGTCCGCCGACCCGCGGGCGCTCGCCACGATCCTGGTACGCGGCGCGTTCGAGTACCAGGGGCAGAAGTGCTCGGCCGCGTCCCGCGCCTACGTCCCGCGCTCGCTGTGGGGCGGCATCCGCGACGAGCTGCTCGGCACGGTCGAGTCGCTGACCATGGGCAACGTCGCCGAGGACCTGTCGGCATTCATGGGCGCGGTGATCGATGACCGGGCGTTCGCCAAGCACCGTGAGGCGCTGGAGCGCGCGAAGGCCCACGACGGCATCACGGTCCACGTCGGCGGCGGCACCGACGACTCCGAGGGCTACTTCGTCCAGCCGACGGTGCTGGAGAGCTCCGACCCGGCCGACGAGATCTTCACCAAGGAGTACTTCGGCCCGATCCTCGGCGTCCACGTCTACGACGACGCGGACTACGACGCCATGCTCACCCAGATGGAGAGCGCGGCGCCGTACGGCCTGACCGGCTCGATCGTCGCGCGCGACCGCCAGGCCGTCGCCGCGGCGGCCGACAAGCTGCGCTACGCCGCCGGCAACTTCTACATCAACGACAAGCCGACCGGCGCGGTCGTCGGCCAGCAGCCGTTCGGTGGCGGCCGGGCGAGCGGCACCAACGACAAGGCCGGATCGATGCTCAACCTGACCCGCTGGGTCAGCGCGCGCTCGATCAAGGAGACGCTGGTGCCCCCGACCGACCACCGCTACCCGCACATGGGTTCCTGACCGCGGTCGCACGACACGGGTCCCAGGCCTGCCGGGCCTGGGACCCGTTTTTGCGCCGGGTTTGCGCCGACGTGCCCTGAACCACGACGATTAGTCGTCGATCCCACCTGTGCAGGAGTCCGCCATGCCCCGTCTGGTGCTGTGGAACGTTGATCACACGTTGGTCGACGTCGGCCGGGTGACCCGCGAGGCGTACGCGGAGGCCTTCCAGAAGGTGACGGGCCGCCCGCTGGTCCGTCTCGCGCCCACCGCCGGACGCACCGAGTCCGAGATCATCTTCGAGACGCTCGCCTTCAACGACGTCGTGACCACCGAGCACCACCTGGGCGAGTTCATGGAGGCGCTGGGGCAGGCGTTCGGGGCGCGGCGCAAGTCGATCCGCAAGGACGGGCGCGCCCTGCCGGGGGCACGCGAGGCGCTCGCCGCCGTCGGCCGGCTGCCCGACGTGATCCAGTCCGTCCTCACCGGCTCGATCGAGCCCAACGCGATCGCCAAGCTGACCGCGCTCGGGCTGGACAAGTACGTCGACTTCAAAGTCGGCGGCTACGGCTCGGAGACCTACCCGAAGGCCGCGCTGGTGGAGCTGGCCCGCACCCGTGCCGCCAAGAAGTACGGCGCCGTGATCGAGGAGTCCGCCACCGTCCTCATCGCCGACTCGCCCAACGACGTACGCGCCGCGCAGATCAGCAAGGCCAAGACCGTCGCGGTCGCCACCGGCAACGCCACTCAGGCGGAGCTGCGGAACGCGGGCGCGGACGTCGTCCTGCCGACCCTGGCAGAGACCGAGCAGGTCGTACGCGCCATCGAGAGCCTCACCCGCCCCGGTCAGGTCTGACCCGGCGCGCGTGCCGTGAAGTGCACGCGCCCGGGCACCGTTGACACCCGTACGTCGACGAAGCCGGCGGCGGTGAGCCGCGCGGGCAGGGTCTCGGGGGCGACGGGGACGAGCGTGTCGCCCAGATGGACCAGGCGGAAGCGCAGCGTCGGCTGCCCGTCGCTCCCGGCGAACACCCCACCCGGCCGCAGCACGCGGCGCGCCTCGGAGAACACCCGGTCCTGTGACGCCGCGTCCGGCACGTGGTGCAGCATTGTGAAGCACGCCACACCGGTGAACGACTTGTCGTCGAACGGCATCGCCGCGGCGTCGCCGTGCACGATCTCCACGTTCGCCAGGCCGGGGTCGTTCCGCAGCCGCCTGACGTACTTCTCGTCGATCTCCAGGGCCGTGAGCCGTGGCACCCGTTCGTCGAGCTGACGGGTCGTGACGCCCAGCCCGGGGCCGACCTCCAGTACGGCGTCCCCCAGGTCCACGTCGTCGAGTACCGCGGGGAACAGCCCGGTCCGCACGTAGTTCGCCCATTTCACGGAGGAGCAGATCCGATTGTGGAGCAGGTTCATGCTCGTGCACATTAGGAGCAGCGGGAGATGGCGTAAACGAACCAGACGGCCAGGCGATGTCGAGAAACGGTCAGGGTACGGGCAGGGTTCCGCTGCGCTCGTACGGGGACGGGGCGATCCTCGTCGCCGCGTTCCGCCTCGACGGGGGCCGCTTCGACCTGCACCGGCACAGGGAGAACCAGCTCGCCTGGGCCTCCGCCGGCGTCCTCGCGGTGTCCTCGGCGGACCGCACGTGGGTGCTGCCGCCCTCGCTCGCGCTGTGGGTCCCGGCCGGTACGCCGCACGTCACGGACGCGGAGCGCAACACCACGGTCTGCTCGCCCTACTTCGGCGCCGACCGAGGGCCCCGCTGGACCGAGCCGACCGCGGTCGCGGTCACGGCGCTGGCACGCGAGCTGATCCTGCACCTGGCCGGCACGGCGGTCGCCCCGGTCGCGCGCAGGCGCGCCGAGGTCGTCCTGCTGGACCAGCTCACGCCGGTGCCGGTCACGACGATCGCGGTGCCGATGCCCCGCGACCCGCGCGCCCTCCGCGTCGCGCGAGCCGTGGTCGCCGACCCCTCGGACCGGGCGACGCTGGACGTCTGGGCCCGGCGGTCCGGGGCGAGCCCGCGTACGCTGGCGCGCCTGTTCACGGCCGAGACCGGGATGACCTTCGGCCGCTGGCGCACGCACGCCCGCCTGCGCGCCGCGCTGCCCCTGCTCGCCGACGGCCTGCCGGTCTCGGCCGTCGCGCGGCGCGTCGGCTACGCCACTCCCAGCGCCTTCGTCGCGGTGTTCCGCCAGGTCACGGGCGTACCACCGGTCGCATATCTGACCACCGGCGGCCCCCGGTCACCCGCGTGACTATGGTGCGGGCCTACATTGCGGACAGCGGCCGTCATGCCGATGCTGGGTGGTGCCGTAACGAGGAGCCAGGAGGTTTGTGACGTGTCGATCGCCGAGGGTGACCTGCTGTGGGAGCCGTCCGAGGAGGCCCGGGCCAACGCCCGCGTCGCCCGGTTCATGGCCGAGCGCGGGTTCGGGACCTACGACGAGCTGTGGCAGTGGTCGGTCGACGACGTGGACGGCTTCTGGGACGCGGTGTGGACCCACTTCGGGGTGATCGGCGAGCGCGGTGACGGCCCGGTACGCGAGGGCGCCGACGGGCAGTGGGGCGTCGCCGCGGACGGCGTGACGCCGATGCCCGGCGTCACCTGGTTCCCCGGCGCGACGCTCAACTACGCACGCAACGTCCTGCGGCCCGACCACGACCCGGACGCCACCGCGGTGATCTTCCGCTCCGAGGACCCCGAGCGGTCGCGCGCGATGACCTTCGGCGAGCTGACCGCCGAGGTCGCCGAGGTACGCGCCGGCCTGCGCGCCCTGGGCGTGACGAAGGGCGACCGCGTCGCCGCCTACGTGCCGAACATCCCCGAGGCGCTCGTCGCCCTCCTCGCCACGGCCTCCCTCGGCGCGGTCTGGTCGTCCTGCTCGCCCGACTTCGGGGCGCCCAGCGTGATCGACCGGTTCACCCAGATCGAGCCGACCGTGCTCCTCGCGGTCGACGGCTACGGCTACAACGGCAAGCGGTACGACCGCCGCGACGTCGTACGCGACATCGAGGCGTCGCTGCCCACGCTGCGGGCGACCGTGCTCATCCCGTACCTCGACGCCGAGGCCGAGGCGCCGGTGACCGCGCACGGGACCGGCCTACGGTACGCCGACCTGCGCCGCATCGGTGAGCCGCTGGAGTTCGAGCCGGTGCCGTTCGGGCATCCGCTGTGGATCCTGTACTCCTCGGGCACCACCGGCCTGCCCAAGCCGATCGTGCACGGGCACGGCGGGATCGTCCTGGAACACCTCAAGTCGCTCAGCTTCCACCAGGACCTCGGCCCCGGCGACGTGTTCTTCTGGTTCACCACGACCGGCTGGATGATGTGGAACTACCTCGTCGGCGGCCTGCTGGTCGGCTCGACGATCGTGATGTACGACGGCGCGCCCAACGGCGACACGCTCTGGCGGCTCGCCGCCGAGACCGGCGTGACCTACTTCGGGGTCGGCGCGCCGTACGTCCTGGCCTCGATGAAGGAGGGCCTGGAGCCCGGCGCGCGGCACGACCTGTCCCGGATGCGGGGGATCGGCTCGACCGGCTCGCCGCTGCCGCCCGAGGGCTTCGGCTGGGTGTACGAGGCCGTCGGGCGTGACCTGCTCGTCGGGTCGTTCTCCGGCGGCACCGACGTCGCGACGGGCTTCCTCGGCCCGTGCCCGCTCATGCCGCTGCGCGCCGGCGTCATCCAGTGCCGCAGCCTGGGCGCGAAGATCGAGGCGTACGGCGACGACGGCGAGCCGGTGATCGACGAGGTCGGCGAGCTGGTCCTCACCGAGCCGATGCCCTCGATGCCGATCTACTTCTGGAACGACGAGACCGGCGACCGCTACCGCGAGTCCTACTTCGGGATGTACCGGGGCGTGTGGCGGCACGGCGACTGGATCAAGATCCTTCCCGACGGCGGGTCGGTGATCTACGGCCGGTCCGACTCGACGCTGAACCGCGGCGGCGTACGGATGGGCACCTCGGACTTCTACCGGGTCGTCGAGGCGTTCGACGAGGTCGCCGACTCCCTCGTGGTGGACACGGGGCAGCTGGGGGAGGAGGGGCGCCTCCTGCTGTACGTGCAGCCGGCCGAGGGCACGTCGCTGTCGGACGAGCTCGTGGGCCGGATCCGCACGGCGCTGCGGACGACGCTGTCGCCCCGGCACGTCCCGGACGAGATCCTCGCCGTGCCGGGAATCCCGCGCACGCTGTCGGGCAAGAAGCTGGAGGTTCCGGTCCGCAAGATCCTGCTCGGCACGCCCGTCGAGAAGGCCGCGAACCCCGACGCCATGGCCAATCCGGAGGTTCTGCGGCACTTCAGGCCGGTCGGGTAACACCGGTTTCGGACCGGGGAAACTCGACGTTTTCCCCGGTCCGGGTCGGATAAAAACCGATTTCGCGTTAGCCTGGCCGCCGTGAGCGCAACACCACAACGGCGTGGTGCGACCGCCTCCGCCTCTGGCATGCCCGGACACGGAAACGGCGCACCCGGACGTAGCTTCGGTGAAGAAGGGGGGCGCCTCACCTACGGCGCCTACCTTAGGCTGCCGACCCTGCTTGACCAGCAGGTACTCGAATCTGATCCTCCAGCCAGGGACGAGCTTCTCTTCATCTCGATCCACCAGGTCTACGAACTCTGGTTCAAGCTTCTGCTCCACGAGCTGGGCGAGATCCGGCAGGCGATGATCTCGGACGAGGTGTGGCTGGCCCGCCACCTGTTCCGGCGGGTCCACTCGGTCGAACGCATCCTGGTCGACCAGGTCCAGGTCCTCGAGACCATGACACCGCAGGACTTCCTGGAGTTCCGGGAGAAGCTGGCGCCGGCCAGTGGCTTCCAGTCGGTGCAGTTCCGTGAGATCGAGTTCCTCTCCGGCGCCCAGGATCCGTCCTTCGTGAAGAGGTTCAGGGGCCTCACCGACGACGAGCGTGAGCGCCTGGACCGAAGACTCTCCGAGCCGACGCTCTGGGACGCGTTCGTCACGCTTCTCGGGAAGCACGGCCTGGCGACCGCCGACGATGATGAGATCAGACGGTCCCTCGTGACGGTCGCGCACGATCGTGAACAGCACGACGACCTCTGGCAACTCGCCGAGGACCTGCTGACGCACGACGAGATGGCCGCGCTGTGGCGCCAGCGCCATGTCCGGATGGTCGAGCGTCAGATCGGCACGAAGTCGGGCACGGGTGGCTCGACCGGCGCGCCGTACCTCCGCAGCAGGCTTGACCTGCGGTACTACCCGTTGCTGTGGGAATTGCGCACTCTGCTGTGAGAAGGCATCGAGGGAGAGTAGAGATGAACGGCGAACCGACGCGCGAGCGGTACGGGCGGCCGTCCGGCCGTCCGGCCCGGCGAGTTGTGGATCTGGTGAAAGGGTGAGCGCCGCCATGGGCGGGACCGAGGGCCTCGACGAGGCAAAGGACGAGTTGCTGCGCCGTGCGGCACAGGCTTGCGCGAACCACGCCCATGGCGTGCAGAGCGAGGTCGACGATCTGCAGGCCTACCTGCGGCTCTATTACCGCCACGTCGTTCTCGAAGATCTCCTCGACCGCGACCCCACGGACGTCTGCGGCCCGGCGATGTTCCACCGGCGGCTGGGCGAGGAGCGCCCGCAGGGCCGCGCAAAGGTCTGCGCCTACACTCCGACGCTCGACGAGCACGGCTGGGACCCCGGCCACAGCGTCGTGCAGGTCGTCACCGACGACATGCCGTTCCTGGTCGACTCGGTGACGATGGAGCTCAACCGGCACGAGCTGTCCACTCACCTGATCGTCCACCCGCAGCTCAAGGTCCGCCGCGACGTGACCGGCCGCCTCCTGGGCCTGGGCGACGGCGACGGGATCGTCCTCGAAGAGTCCTGGATCCACGTCGAGATCGACCGGCAGTCCGACCGCGACCTCCTCGACCGGCTCGAGGACGACCTGCGCCGCGTCCTGCACGACGTGCGGGCCGCCATCGAGGACGAGGACAAGGCCCGTGCGATGGCCACGGTGATCGCGCGGGAGCTCGAGGACAAGCGCCCGCCGCTCCCGGACTCGGAGATCTCCGAGGGCGCCGAGCTGCTCGACTGGCTCGCCGACGATCACTTCACCTTCCTCGGCTACCGCGAGTACTCCCTCGACCACGGCGAGGGCGAGGGCGACGAGCGACTGCGCGCGGTGCCCGGCACCGGCCTGGGCATCCTGCGCTCCGACCGCACCGAGTCGACGAGCTTCGCCGCGCTGCCGCCCGAGGTGCGCGCCCGCGCCCGCGAGCCCCGCCTGCTCGTGCTGACCAAGGCCAACTCGCGCGCGACCGTGCACCGGCCCGCGTACCTCGACTACGTCGGCGTGAAGAGCTTCGGCGACGCCGGCCAGGTGGTCGGCGAGCGCCGCTTCCTCGGGTTGTTCACCCACTCTGCCTACAGCGAGAGCATCGAGGACATCCCGCTGCTGGACCGCAAGCTCGATGCCGTGCTGGACCGCGCGGGCCTCGCCGAAGACAGCTACGACGGCAAGGACCTCATCGAGATCCTCGAGACCTACCCGCGCGACGAGCTGTTCCAGATCTCGGTCGACGAGCTGTTCCCGATCGCCATGGGCGTCCTGCGGCTGCGCGAACGCAAGGTGCTCCGGCTGTTCGTGCGCAAGGACGAGTACGGCCGCTACATGTCGTGCCTGGTCTTCCTGCCGCGTGACCGCTACACCACGCAGATCCGGCTGCGCATCCAGGAGATCCTGCGCACCGCGTTCGACGGCGTCACCGTCGACTACAGCGCGATGGTCGGCGACTCCGCGCTGGCGCGCCTGCACGTCGTCGTACGCGGCGAGCGCGGCCGTCCGCTGCCCGAGATCGACGTCGCCGACCTGGAGGCACGGCTCGTCGCCGCCACCCGGTCGTGGGAGGACGACCTCGCCGACGCGATCGTCGACCAGTGCGGCGAGGAGCGGTCGAGCATGCTCATCCGCCGCTACGCCGACGCGTTCTCCGAGGGCTACAAGGCCGACTTCCCGGCCGGCACCGCCTGCGCCGACCTCAAGCGCCTCGAGGACCTGACCGAGCCGGGCCAGATCTCGATCAACCTCTACGAGCCGTCCGACGCCGAGCCCGGCGAGCGCCGCCTCAAGATCTACCGGTACGGCCCGCCGATCTCGCTGTCGCACGTGCTGCCGCTGCTGCAGAACATGGGTGTCGAGGTCGTCGACGAGCGGCCCTACCCGGTCGACGCAGGCAACCGCCGGTCGTGGATCTATGACCTCGGGCTCCGCTACGAGCCGACGCCCGGCGTCGCCGACGCCGAAGTCAAGGAGCTCTTCCAGGACGCCTTCACCGCGCTGTGGCTCGGCGACGTGGAGAGCGACGCGTTCAACACCCTGGTGCTGCACGCCGGGCTCGCCTGGCGCCCCGTCATGGTGCTCCGCGCGTACGCGCACTACCTGCGGCAGACCGGCACGACGTTCGGCGAGCGCTACATCGAGCAGGTGCTGGTCGCCAACCCGCGAGTGGCGCGCCTGCTCGTCCGGCTGTTCCAGTCGCGCTTCGACCCGCGCCTCAGCCGCGGCGACGCCGACACCCACGAGGAGCTCGGCTCGGCGATCACCGAGGAGATCGAGGGCGCGCTCGACGCCGTCACCAGCCTCGACGAGGACCGGATCCTCCGCAGCTACCTGGCGATGATCCGCGCGACGCTGCGCACGAACTACTACCAGCGGGCCGAGAGCGGCGCGCCGAAGCCGTACCTGTCGCTGAAGTTCGACCCCGAGGCGATCCCGGACCTGCCGCTGCCCAAGCCGAAGTTCGAGATCTTCGTGTACTCGCCGCGGCTCGAGGGCGTGCACCTGCGCTTCGGCTCGGTGGCACGTGGCGGCCTGCGCTGGTCCGACCGGCGGGAGGACTTCCGTACCGAGATCCTCGGCCTGGTCAAGGCGCAGGCGGTCAAGAACACCGTCATCGTGCCGGCCGGCGCCAAGGGCGGGTTCGTCTGCAAGAAGCTGCCCGACCCGGGTGACCGCGAGGCGTTCCTCGCCGAGGGCGTCGCGTCGTACAAGCAGTTCATCAGCGGACTGCTCGACATCACCGACAACCTGGTCGGCGGCGAGGTCGTGCCCGCCACCGACGTGGTGCGCCACGACGCAGACGACACCTACCTGGTCGTCGCCGCGGACAAGGGCACCGCGACCTTCTCCGACATCGCCAACGAGGTCGCCAAGTCCTACGGGTTCTGGCTCGGCGACGCGTTCGCCTCGGGCGGCTCGGTCGGCTACGACCACAAGGGCATGGGAATCACCGCCCGCGGCGCGTGGGAGTCGGTGGAGTACCACTTCCGCTCGCTCGGCATCGACGTGCAGAACACGGACTTCACCGTCGTCGGCGTCGGCGACATGTCCGGAGACGTCTTCGGCAACGGCATGCTCCTGTCGGAGCACATCCGGCTCGTCGCCGCCTTCGACCACCGGCACATCTTCCTCGACCCCACGCCGGACGCGGCGGCCTCGTTCCGCGAGCGCAAGCGGATGTTCGCGCTGCCGCGCAGCTCCTGGGCCGACTACGACGCCTCGCTGATCTCCAGGGGCGGCGGCGTGCACCCACGCTCCGCCAAGAAGATCACGCTGACGCCGCAGGTACGCGAGGTGCTCGGCATCGAGGGCGCCGTCGGCGCGATGACGCCGGACGACCTGATCCACGCGATCCTGTGCGCGCCGGTCGACCTGATGTGGAACGGCGGCATCGGCACTTACGTCAAGGCCTCGGGCGAGACCCACGCCGACGTCGGCGACCGGGCCAACGACGTGCTGCGGGCCGACGCGACCGACCTGCGGTGCCGCGTCGTCGGTGAGGGCGGCAACCTGGGCCTGACCCAGCGGGCCCGCATCGAGTTCGCCCTCGGCGGTGGCCTGGTCAACACCGACTTCATCGACAACTCCGCCGGTGTGGACACCTCCGACCACGAGGTCAACATCAAGATCCTGCTCGACCAGGCCGTACGCGACGGCGAGCTGACCGACGAGCAGCGCGACGCGCTGTTCCTCGACATGACCGACGAGGTCGCCCAGCTCGTTCTGCGCGACAACTACGCGCAGAACGTCGTGCTCGCCGCGGCACGCGCGCAGGCGCCCGCGATGCTGCACCTGCACGCGCGCTACCTCCGCAAGCTCGAGCGCGAGGGCAAGCTGAAGCGCCGGCTGGAGTTCCTGCCCGACGACAAGGCCCTCGCCGAGCGCCGCCAGGCCGGCCTCGGCCTGGCCGGTCCGGAGTTCGCCACGCTGCTGGCGTACGCGAAGCTGACCCTGGACGAGGAGATCCGCGGGTCGGACCTGCCGGACGACCCCGACCTGGCCAGCCGGCTGGTGGAGTACTTCCCGACCCCGCTGCGCGAGCGGTTCCGCACGTACATGGACCGCCACCCGCTGCGCCGGGAGATCATCGCCACCTCCGTCGTCAACAGCATGGTCAACGACAGCGGCACGACCTTCGCGTTCCGGATGAGCGAGGAGACCGGTGCCTCGGCCTCCGACGTCGCCCGCGCCTACCTCGTGGCGCGCGAGGTCTTCCACATGCCGGCGTTCTGGAGCTCGGTGGACGAGCTGGACGACCAGGTCGACACGGCGACGCAGATCTCCATGCGGCTCGAGGCGCGCAAGCTGACCGAGCGGGGCGCGCGGTGGCTGCTGCACAACCGCCGCATGCCGTTCGACATCCGCGACACGGTGGACTTCTTCACCGAGGGCGCGGCCGCGCTCACGTCGCTGCTGCCGAAGCTGCTGGTCGGCCCCGACATGGAGGGCTTCGAAGAGCGCCGCGACCGGTTCGCCGAGCAGGGCGTGCCCGACCGGCTCGCCGAGCAGGTCTCGATGATGGTGCCGGCCTACTCCACGTTCGACCTGGTGGAGATCGCGCGGAGTACGGGACGGCCGCTCTCGGAGGTCGCCGAGGTCTACTTCGACCTGGCCGACCGGCTCCAGATCTCACGGCTGCGCGAGCGCATCATCCTGCTGGCGCGAGACGACCGCTGGAAGTCGCTGGCACGCTCGGCACTGCGCGACGACCTGTACGCCGCGCACGCCGCGCTCGCCCGCGACGTCCTGGTCACCAGCGAGCCGGGGGCCGACCCGGAGGAGCGCCTGGCCACCTGGTCGGAGAAGAACAGCGCGGCCGTCGCCCGCGCCGGGCAGACGCTCGGTGAGATCTGGGAGAGCGACAGCTTCGACCTCGCGACCCTGTCGGTGGCGCTGCGCGCGATCCGTACGCTCGTGACGGCCAGCACGCTGCCCGACTGACGGGAGTTCGGCTGAGATGTCCACCCGACGGGGGCGGTCCGGAGATCCGGATCGTCCCCGTCGGTCGCATATCGCCTGGTGCGCGGCATGGTACCGCGCCGACGACCCGTCGCGTGACTAAGGGCAGCCGAGGGTAACCGGGAGTCCTGGAGGTGTCTCCGAACGGTTCAAGAATTCGTACTGTAGTCGAGCCGTCACTGTGCGAATCTGACTGCATGCGTCGACATCTGGCCGCTCTTGCGGCACTCGCCCTCCCACTGTCCGCGTGCGGCGCCTCTTCCGCGGCGCCGGCCCTCTCAAGAAGCCAGGCCGAGCAGGTCCTGGCGCACTACCAGTCCGTCAACAACCAGGCCAACGGCTCGCTCGACGGCAACCTGCTGGCCACGGTGGAGACCGGCGCGCAGCTCGAGATGGACCGCGCCGGATACCAGCTACGGCATGCGAAGGGGGACAAGTCCGAGCCGTTCGACTACAGCGCGCCGACCTACTACATACCGCGCCAGAGCGACTTCCCGAAGTGGTTCGCGGTCGATGCCACGTCGGGACGCACCCGCCACGCCCTGCTCTTCGTGCAGGACCGGTCGGGCGGCCCCTGGCTGCTCGCCTCCGACCCGTTCCCCTCGGCCGGCCTCTCCAACGTCGAGCTCGACGGCGACGGCTACGCCAAGGCCGTGTCGCCCGACGACGCGCACTCCGCGCTGTCGCCGGAGCGGGTCGCCAGCGCGCACGCCGCGGTGCTCACCACCGGGGCGACCGGCATGGCGCCCGGCCCCTACACGTCCGACTCGCGTAACGCCCTGGTCCGGGTGCAGTCCGGGCTCCAGCGCCGTGGCGTGACCCTCGCGGCGGACTTCACGCCCGACCGCCAGCAGGCCTACGCCCTTCGCACCACGGGCGGCGGCACCCTGGTCTGGTACGTCCTGCGCCAGACCGAGAAGTACGACATGTCCACGGCGGGGGCCGTCGGCAGCGGCGGTGACCTCACCGGCCTGGTCAACGGGCGGGTGGGCCACCATCTCGACACCACGGCGCTCATCCAGTACCTCGCCCAGGTGCCGGCCCACGGCAGTCCGCAGGTGATCGGCAGCTACCGCAAGGCCGTGCAGGCCACCACGTCATAGCGCAGCTCATTCGCTCCTGGCCGTTCTGGCGGCCGGTGTGCAGCCGGTCGCCAGAACGGTCCGTACGCCTGCGAACTCCCCGACCCTCATACGGGTCTCGACCTGGGCCTGATCGCCCTCGAGCAGGGCTCATGGCCTCGTATATGGCCGCTCCTGGCCACTGGCCGCGGCCGACGTCAGCGCGTGGGGGCGCTGACCCTGATGATGCCGCCGTCAGAAGCGATGATCGTGGCCTTGGCCTGGTGTTCGTCCTTGTCGGCCTTGGGCGGGACCAGCGCCGCGAACTGCAGCGTCTCGGTCACGTCGATCTCGCTCTGCACCCGCTCCGGGTTGATGAACGGCAGTGCCTCCTTGGGCACCGGCACCGGCAGCGGCGGGCCGCCCGACTTCTTCTTGTTGGGCTTGGCCGTCACCGTGTCACGGCTCAGCGCGTACAGCACGATGCCGCCGCCGTCGACCGTGGCCAGCGGGAAGATCGGGAAGGACGTCGCCGCGTACACCGTGTCGATCCGCAGGCCAGGAGACTTCTTGGTCTTCTTGGCCGCCTTGGACTTCGTGGCCTTCTGGTCCGCGGTGTAGTAGTCGGTGGTGTGCTTGCCCGTGGACATGACGTCGGCCGCGACGTTCTGCGGCCCCTCCTCGGCGAGCGTCGCCTGGATGCCGGGCACGTCGCGCGGCGCGATCCGCAGCTTCGCGTCGAACGTCGCCAGCGCCTTCGCGTACCCCTGGGCGTCGACCGCGATCTTCGGCGGCTTCTGCTTCTTGTCCAGCAGCGCGCTCAGGCTGAGCCGCCAGCGCTGGTTGGGCTTGCTCTGCACGAAGCCCATGAGCACGTTCTGCGGGTCCTTGCCGTCCGCCGTCGTACGCCAGGCGCTCGCCACGAACCACTGGGGTCCCTCGGGGAGCAGGCGCGGAACGTAGAGGACCGGAGAGTCGTACCGATAGCGGGGGACCGGGGTGCCACCCGCCACCGCCTCACGGAAGGCCGCCGCCGCGAGCTGCGACTGCCCCTCGCTGGTCCACCACAGCCCGAGACGCTCGTCGCCGCTGGTCCGCGCCACGTCGTCGTTGCTGACGAACGTGCGGAACGCCGCCGACGCGACCTGTGGCGTGAGGGGTTCGGGCGCGGGGCTGGACACCGCTGCCGCGGGTGTGGTCTTGGCCCGGTGCCGGGTCTGTGAACAGCTCGTCACCCCGGCGAGGGCGAACGCCGTCGCCAGCGCAGTCGCAACCGCTTTCTTCATGCTCCCCGGCCGATCTTCGTTACCGCTTTCGGGGCCGAGTATGCCAGGCATGTCCAGCGGTAAGGACAACAGGTCGATGAGGTCGCCGCGCCGGTACACCGGTTTAGTACGCCCCAGGTAGGCTTTCGGTCGTGGCAGCCATCGATCCGTCTGAAGAGATCAAGGAACTCGACGCGACGCTCAGCGGCGTCGAGGCCGTACTCGACCTCGACGGCATGCGTCGAGACATCGCGGAGCTTCGAGAGCAGGCTGCCGATCCCGAGTTGTGGAACGACCAGGAGCGCGCGCAGCAGGTGACCCGGCGGCTGTCCTACCTGGAGGGCGAGCTCGGCAAGGTCGAGGGCCTGCGCAACCGGCTCGACGACGCCACCGTGCTGCTCGAGCTGGCCTCCGAGGAGAGCGACGAGGACGCGCGCGGCGAGGCCGAGCGCGAGCTGACCGGGCTCCGCAAGGACATCGAGCAGATCGAGGTCCGCACGCTGATGTCGGGCGAGTACGACTCCCGCGAGGCGCTCGTCACCATCAACTCGCAGGCGGGCGGCGTCGACGCCGCCGACTTCGCGCAGATGGTGCAGCGGATGTACCTCCGGTGGGCGGAGCGGCACGGCTACCCGACCGAGATCTACGAGACGTCCTTCGCCGAAGAGGCCGGCATCAAGTCGACGACCTTCACGGTGCGTTCGCCCTACGCCTACGGCACGCTGCGCGGCGAGCACGGCACCCACCGCCTCGTCCGCATCTCACCGTTCGACAACCAGGGCCGGCGGCAGACCTCGTTCGCGGGCGTCGACGTCGTCCCGGTCGTCGAGCAGACCGACCACGTCGACATCCCCGAGGACGAGCTGCGGGTCGACGTCTACCGGTCCAGCGGTCCGGGTGGCCAGGGCGTCAACACCACCGACTCGGCGGTGCGGATCACCCACCTGCCGTCCGGCATCGTGGTGTCCTGCCAGAACGAACGCAGCCAGCTCCAGAACCGCGCGACCGCGATGACGGTCCTCCAGGCCAAGCTCCTCGAGCGCAAGCGCAAGGAGGAGGCCGATCGGATGAACGAGCTGCGCGGCGAGTCGACGAGCTCGTGGGGCACCCAGATCCGCAACTACGTGCTGCACCCGTACCAGATCGTCAAGGACCTGCGTACGGGCACGGAGGCCGGCAACCCCAGCGCGGTCCTCGACGGCGAGATCGACGAGTTCATCGAGGCGGAGATCCGGTGGATGCGCCAGCAGGAGGCCGGCCAGCAGGCCGTGTGAGGGGCGCCGGCCCGTTCTCGGCCGGCGGCAGGTGGCGAGGCGGGGCGCCGCGCCGGCGCGGCGGGCTCGCGACCTAGTGCAGGCCCAGCTTCAACGCGATGAGCAGGGTCAACGCGATGAGGAGTGCGCCGATCAGGATCGGTGACACTCCCAGCGGGCCCGGGTGGTGAACTTCGGCCCGTGCCGCTCGGCACGTGGCACAGCGTCCTTCGACGACGGGCCCCGCACACCGAGCACAGATCAGATGTTCGCAGCTCATCTGACTCCTCTCCCAGGTGTCGTCGGCAGGCGTTGGGAGGTCGACCCGGCCGAGGCGGCCATGTCCGCCACCCTTGACACTACTCCGGCGAATCGCTCGAACCACCGGGGCGTGTGATGCCCGATTGCTTCTATGGGTGTACCCAAGTTGGACTATCCATGCCAGTCTCCCCCTTAGACTGCTGCTTGGCCAACCGGCACGCCAAGCCGTGAAGCCACGGTAGAGCGCCTGTTCGGCCGCCCTGTCGGTCAAAAAGCAGCCGTCTCCGTCCCCAGCCCCTAGACTGGCACGTCGTGATGCAGCCGTGATCCATTTCGATAACGTCACCAAGGCCTATTCCCATCAGGGTCGTCCCGCCCTGCAGGGTGTCAACGTCGCCGTCGAGAAGGGCGAGTTCGTCTTCCTCGTCGGTCCCTCCGGGTCCGGCAAGTCGACCTTCCTGCGCCTGATCCTCAAAGAGGAGCGGCCGTCGCAGGGGGGCATCCACGTTGCCGGCAAGGATCTCAGCAAGCTCACCAACTGGAAGGTCCCGCACCTGCGCCGTCGCATCGGCTGCGTGTTCCAGGACTTCCGGTTGCTCCCCAACAAGAACGTCTACGAGAACGTCGCCTTCGCTCTCGAGGTCATCGGGAAGCCGCGGCGCTTCATCCGCAAGGTCGTTCCCGAGGTCATCGACCTCGTCGGCCTTGAGGGCAAGGCTCACCGGATGCCGGACGAGCTGTCGGGTGGCGAGCAGCAGCGGGTGGCCATCGCCCGCGCGTTCGTCAACCGGCCGATGATCCTGCTCGCCGACGAGCCCACGGGAAACATCGACCCGGCGACCAGTATCGGCATCATGAAGGTGCTCGACCGGATTAACCGGACCGGTACCACCGTGGTCATGGCGACCCACGACGCGGCGATCGTCGACGCGTTCCGCAAGCGGGTAGTGGAGCTCGAGGACGGCCGGGTGGTGCGCGACCAGTCGCGCGGCGTCTACGGCCAGGCCTACGGCGGCGTCTGACCGACCCGCTCGACACGAGACCACCCAACCCGGACGACCAAGGACAGTGAGGCATGCGGGCACAGTTCGTTCTTCAGGAGATCTGGATCGGTCTCCGCCGGAACCTCACGATGACGATCGCGCTCGTCGTCACCGTCGCGATCGCGATGGCGCTGTTCGGCACCGGCGTGCTGCTCAAGATGCAGGTCGACAAGTCGAACAACTACTGGTCCGACAAGGTCGAGGTCTCCGTCTACCTCTGCAACCGGATGAGCGCCAACCCGGCGTGCCACAAGGCCGCGCCGGCGCAGTCCGACAAGGACGCGATCGAGCAGCAGCTCAAGGCCATGCCGCAGGTCGAGCGGGTCATCCCGGAGACGCAGGAGCAGGCGTACCAGCGTGCGCGGGAGCGGTTCAAGGACACTCCCGGCTTCTCCGACACGATCCAGCTCGGTGACATCCCCGACTCCTTCCGGGTGAAGCTGAAGAACCCGAAGGAGTACGCGGCCGTCGTCGCGCAGATGCAGGGTCGGCAGGGCGTCGACCAGGTGATCAACGAACGGGCGATCCTGGAGAAGTTCTTCAAGATCCTCGGCGGCCTGCAATGGGCCGCGCTGATCATCGCCGCGATCCAGGTGGTCGCCGCGGTCCTCCTGGTGGCCAACACGATCCGATTGTCGGCGTTCAACCGCCGTCGAGAGACCGGCATCATGCGGCTCGTCGGTGCGTCGAACCTCTATATCCAGTTGCCGTTCGTCCTCGAGGGCGCCATCGCGGGGCTGATCGGTGGCATCTTCGCCGCCGTGCTGCTGAGCTTCTCGAAGGTCTTCCTCCTCGGACGACTGCAGAAGAACCTCCAGTTCGCGACCGAGCTGGGCTGGCTCGACGTCACCCAGGTCATCGTCTTTTCGATGTGTTTCGGCGTGGTGCTCTGTGCCCTCGCGTCCTTCCTCACCCTGCGCCGCTATCTGAAGATCTGATCGGCGTCACCGGTGCCGCAGCCGCGGCGGACGTGATCATAGAATCCCTCCATGCCCCGACCGACATCGCGGGAATGCGATCGCGTGGTGATCCCCGGATCGCGTACCTTCTGGGAGAGGCCGGTGTGGGAGCCGCTGTGGCCGTCCGTCGCGTACGGAGTTCGCCATGACGGCTCCGGAACCGATCCCGACGTCGCGATCGGTGCCGATCGCAAACCCCGGGAGGCCGTACGGCGTGCGCGCACGCCGTCGGCCACCCTGCCGATGAAGGACCGAGGCTGAGCCAGTGCCACGCGAAGAAGGGCGCAAGGTCGTCGCCCAGAACAAGCGCGCGCGCCACGATTACCACGTAGAGGACACCTACGAGGCCGGGATGGTACTCACCGGCACCGAGGTGAAGTCGCTGCGCGCGGGGCGGGCCAATCTCACCGACGGATACGCTCTGATCCGCGACGGTGAGGTCTGGCTCGAAGGGGTGCACATTCCCCAGTACACGATGGGGACGTGGACCAACCACGCCGCCCGCCGCGCCCGCAAGCTGCTGCTCAACCGGCGTGAGATCGGGAAGCTGATCGGCTCGACCAACGAGCCGGGCTTGACCCTGGTGCCGCTCTCCCTGTACTTCAAGGACGGCAAGGCCAAGGTCGAGATCGGGGTGGCGCGAGGCAAGCGCTCCTACGACAAGCGGCAGGCCCTCGCCAAGCGGGACGCCGCCCGGGAGATCGAGCGCGCCCGCGCGGCCCGGCTGCGGAGGCGCTGAGAGTGGTCAAGGTACGGGTCCGTAGGGCGACGTCCGCTCTCGCAGCGACACTGCTGGTCACGACGATGAGCTCGGCCTGCTTCGCCGAGCCCACGCCGCTGCCGACGATTCGCGATTTCCTCGTCGCCTGGCAGAACAGCGACTACCAGGGTGCGGCCAAGCAGACCACCGGCGACCGCAAGGCCGTCGCGTCGGCGCTCAGCGCCGTCCCCGGCGAGCTGGACCTCGCCTCCCTGCACCTGGCCCTCGGCCACGTGCACAAGCGCGACAACGACGCGACGGCCAAGTTCGAGGTGAAGATCGACCTCGGCGACAACGGCCCGCCCTGGGACTACGGCAGCGAGATGCGCCTGCACCGTACGGGCGGCAAGTGGAAGGTCGTCTGGAGCCCGTCGATCATCCATCCGCGGCTCGGCCCCGGCCAGCGGCTCGCGGTCGTGACGGAGACGCCGCAGCGCGCGTACATCACGGACGTCAAGAGCCGGCCGCTGACCCGAAAGACGAAGGTACAGATCTTCGGGGTGCTGCCCGGCCAGCTCACGCAGCCCGCGCAGACCCTCGGCCGACTCGCCAAGATCACGGATCTGGACGTCGACCGGGTGCTCGGCCGCGTACGTTCGGCGCCGCCGCAGGAGTTCCTGCCGCTGGTCACCCTGCAGCTCCCGGCCCAGGCCGGTGCGGCCGCCCAGCTCCTGCAGGTCCCCGGCGTACAGGCGCGCACCCGTTACCTGCAGATCGCCCCGGCCGAGGCGACCGACGTCGTCGGCGAGCTCGGCCCGGCGACGGCCGAGCGGCTCCAGCAGGTCGGCGCCCCGTACCAGCCGGGTGACACGATCGGCGTGTCCGGTCTCCAGGTCCTCCAGCAGCGACGGCTGGCCGGCACGCCCACCGTCAAGATCGCCGCTCAGGACGCGTCGGGGACCATCAACCAGGTGCTGTACGAGTCGCCGGGCTCGCTCAGCGAGCCCGTGCGCACCACGATCGACCGCGGCGTGCAGGCGGCCGCCGAGACCGCGCTGAGCGGCCTGAAGGTGCCGGCCTCCCTCGCGGCGGTGGACCAGGCGACCGGCGAGGTCCGCGCCGTCGCCGACCACCTCACCCAGGGCAGGAACCAGGCGCTCGAAGGCCACTACCCGCCGGGCATGACCTTCAGCATCGTCACCACGCAGGCGCTTCTCGGCTATCACCAGAAGCTGTCGGCCCCCGTACCGTGTCCGCAGAGCCTCACCGTCGGCGGTCAGGTCTTCCGCGAGACCACCGCGCGCGGCACGACCTTCCAGAGCAACTTCGCGCGCGGCTGCTCGACGGCGTTCGCGTCGCTGTACCGCTCTCTCGCGTACCAGGACCTGCGGACGAGCGCGGCGCGCTTCGGGATCGGCGTCCCGTGGACGCTTCCGATGCCCTCGTTCGCCGGCTCGGTGCCGGCGCCCGTCAACGACGCCGAACGCGCCGCGTCGATGGTCGGACAGGGCAAGATCGAGGTCAGCCCGCTGACGATGGCGCTGGCCGCCGCGACCGTCGAGAGCGGCACCTGGAAGCCGCCGACGCTGCTCAAGGACCCCGGCTCACCGCAGTCGATCCAGCCGCAGTCGCTCGACTCCGACTCGATCAGCGCCCTCCAGTCGCTGATGCGCTCGTCCGTCAAGGGCGGCGCCGCACGCGGCGCCAACCTGTCGGGCACACCGGTGAGCGGTGTCGCCGCCACCGTCGCGTACGGGTCGGGAAAGAACGTCTCCTGGTTCGTCGGCTTCCGCGGCAACGTGGCGTTCGCGCTCGCCGTCGAGGGCAAGGTGCCCGCCGCGACGGTCGCCAAGAAGTTCCTGCGAGCTTTGTGATCTCTTGACCCAAGCGCCTCAACCCGTCAGGGGCCCGGCGGCGTCTTACCGGGTGACTGAGCTTCCGCTTGGGGGGTTGCGGACTCAGTCGCCGTGATGAGACCAGAGCCTCGTCTCGGGGGAGGCTCTGTCGTCCGGACCGGCCCGACCCTGCCGGTCGCCCCCGTGGGTGTGCCTAGTTCACGCCCACGGGGGTTCTCGCGTTCCCCCAGCTCTCTCCAGTGATCTCCTGACACCGGGAATCCCGTTGGCGACACGTGCGTTGTACGTGTACGGTCGACATGACGGGCACTTCGGTGTCCGGTTGAAAACTCAAGAGGGGGTGACCGGCTTCGACTTCGGTATGTCGAGATATGGGGAAGCGGGCCGAGGGTTGCGATCGTGACCTCGTTAATCCTGTGATCGCAATTTACAAGTGCCAATTCTAAGCGCACTCAGTTCGCCCTCGCCGCCTGAGGCGAGTAGCGAACTTGTCAGCCCGGGAGCGTCTCCGACCCGGGACCTGGCATCGCTAGGAGACTCCACCTAACGTCCCGGCCGCGGGAACGATAGGGAAAACAAACAGCGGCTGAGCCTGTCGGCGACACGCCTGCGTGAGCGCCGGGGCTGAGAAAACGACTAGCAGGCTGCGCCCGGAGAAGTCCTGTCTTGGTACCGAAGGACGCGGGTTCGATTCCCGCCACCTCCACGAACATAGAAGCCGCTGATCAGAGCACATCTGGTCGGCGGCTTCTTTGTTGTGCGTCACTGTAAAGGACAGCTCACCGCAGCGTCCCACACGTTCGAGGCAGCCGTGGGCGCCTCTCACCGGCGACCGAGGCTTGAGCCGTACTGGTCAGAACGCTTAGGCCCGGATGGTCCGTCGCCGGCGGTGACCGCCACGAGACCCTCGCACCCCCTGACGACGGATCCAGCAAACCCAACCGCATGGGAACGCCGAATCGCGGTAACTCCGGCCGCGTCAGCCCGCTAACGCCACTGACCGTTCCGTTGCCGCAACCCCCGAGTTCCAGTGGACCGGCTATATCAATGACTCCGGTACGCGGGAGCTCCGCCGCCTCCGGCGAGCCGAGACGAACCCCGCACTGACTAGCCCAGAAGTCAGTGTCCGTAGCGCTTACACAGCAGAAAACTGTCCACAGATCCGTCATCGAGGCATACCCGCACGACGGCTGCTCCGCCGGAAACGTCCGCCGGGACGTCGAAAATGAAGTCCTGGCTGGTGCCGCACACGATCCCGGGGCTGTAGCCCCTCCCCAGTTCGTGATCGGCGCTGTCAAGGGTGAACGCCGTGGTGCCCCGGCAGCTTGCCGTGTCGACCGACTTGTGTTCGCCGGCCACAGTGACCGATCGGTTGTACCACGTGATCGTCCCCCTGGTGTACGTATTTCCGAGGGTGACGTCGAAGTTGCTGACAGGGTAGTCAGTGGCGTGGGCCCTGACTGCCGGGGCGCCGAGGAGCGTGCCTGTGGTTAGTGTGGTGGCGGTGAGGATGGCGGCGATACCGGTGCGCATGTTGTCTCCAGGATGAGGTCGTTTCGGCTTTCGACTGCGGACCGCACTAGTGGCGGCTGCGGGTCCGTACGGGGGCGGCCGGTGTGCGGCTGCAGGTGAGTTCGTGGATTGTCGGCGTTAACCTGGCCGAAACGGAAGACGACGAACCGCAATGGCGATTGCCGCCCACGGCGCTAACTTCCTCCCGAATCTCATAGGTAGATAGTCATATTGCAGTCGACTTCCGCTCTATCCGGGTAATTACTGATTTTTGTCTCGGTCGGCTTATGGGGCAGAATTATTGGGCATTTTTGTTGTCCATTATTAAGATCGAGGGGACGCGGTCTGCGTGTGCTCGGAGCATGGCGTCCGCGTCAAGGTAGTCCGGGCATAGCTAGAGCGGCGGCCCACAGCTGACGCACCCGGACCCGTGGCGTTCGGTACGACGGTGGTGGCGGTCGCGTACGCCCTGGATAGCCTGCCGCGCCTCGGGCGACTCGGCGCGCAGCCGCTCCACCTCGTCAGTAAGGCGCTCTCCCCGAGCCGGGCCGGTGGAGATGAGCAGGTCGCTGTCCCGGTCCGGCCGGCCGGGGATGCTCATCCGCCAACGGTCCCTGCCGTCGTCTGCGATGTCGCCGACCTCGGTGCGCGCGGTCGGATGTCGGCGTGGCGGGCCGCAAGGTCGAGCGTGCCGGGCTCAGAGCCGGCCAAGGTCCACCCCCGCGATCTCGTGACTGAGCTTCCCGCCGACCTCCGCCTTCTTCGGAGCATCCAACCCGAGCAGCTTCGCCTGCTATCGCATGTCCGGCACAAGGACTCGTCCGAGGGCGGCCGGGCCGCGCAGGCTCGCCGCCCTCGCCGGGCCCGCGCCCCAGAGCCGCACCCCGGGATCATCAACCCGTCGCCCGGGCCGCCCCGTCGGCGCGGGGGCGTGGACGCGGGCGTTTGTTCAGGCTTTAGTCGCTGTCGGTAGTGCGTCGGACTCGATCCGTATACCGAAGGCTTGATTTTGGGCTCGCGACCCGTGCGGACGAGTGATTGGGCGCGATGGTTCACTCAGGTGGTGGCCGGTTGCGGACCGTTGACCTGCAGGTTTTCAATCCGGACTGTGACAAAATCCGATACGCGCGTGCCGTATTTACACCTTTCGCGTGCGGTCGCACGCCAGCAGCCGTGGCCGACCTCCGGATGACGATCTCCTCCGCGGGCAGCCAGGGCACCGGATCCACACATTCCACTTCATGGAGGTTCGTATGGCATGGTTCCCGCGTAGGCGGGTCGGCCTGGCCCTTTCGGGAGCGCTGGTCGCCGTGGCGAGCTTGGGCCTGGCCGGCCCGGCGAATGCCACCATCACCGACCCGCCCGGCTACTACCATTTCACCAGTGATATGCCGGGTACCTGTATCGACGCTCGGTCCGCCCCTCCGGGGACTCAGATTGTCATGTGGCGCTGCCTCAACACGGATTTCGAAGAGTGGCGCACGATGGTCACTGACATTCCCCCTAGCCAATATGATCATTGCCATTGCACGGCGGTGCGGATGTTCAATAATCGGGCCACCAATTTTTGCATGGCGGTAGCGACGGACGCCGATGCCCCGCGCATTGATGTCCTCCAGCAGACGTGCGACCCGACCGATCCTAAGCAGTGGTGGATTCGGAATGGTGAAGGTTATTACACGACTCTGCGGAGTTTTCCGGCAATGAAGGCTTTGCGTGCCCCTGGCGACAAGTTCGATAACGGGGTGTCCCTGGAGGTCTCGGACAGCCTTTCCCAGAACATGTGGAATCTTCCCGACACCGCCTGACGGTATTGATCTGGCATGTGCATGAAGCCTTGTTTGGACAGTGAGCGAGGAGCTCGAATGAAATTTCGACGGAAGATGCTCGGTCTGTCGTTTTCTTGTGCGATGGCGGCGGCGATCAGCGTGGGCACGATCGGAACCGCTAATGCCTCGATACACAACGACCCCGGAACCATCCATTGGGAGAATTTGGGGGACAACCAGCTGTGCCTGACGAACGACCCGAGCTCGGGCTTCGTTGTGGCGTGGCGCTGCCTGAACGCGCCAAGCGAAGAATGGACCGCCACCGGCTCGCCCGGCGGCCCTGTCAACTTGGTGAATTTCTGGACCGATGACTGCTTGGCGCCATCCGGCTACCCGGCCAACGGTACGCCTCTCACTGAGGTTCCCTGCAGTGCGCAGGATGCCAAGCAGTTGTGGCGAATGGAATTCATGGAGAACTTCAACGGGACGCGCTACTACCGCTTCCATAATGTTCTCGATGGAGATATGTGTTTGGACAAGCCCGATAATGTCGATGCGGATGGCACGCATATCCAGATGTGGAGATGCGCGAGCCAGGACCACGATCCTCTCGACCCGGTGTTCAACTACCACAAGGAACAGTACTGGGGTTCCGTCTAAGCACTGGCATGCCATCTGAACACGACTGAATCTGGAGATCTCATGCGACGAAAACTCCGCAAACTGGCGCTTTCCGGCCTGACGGCAGCAGTGATGACCGTAGGGCTGGCGGGAAACGCACACGCCGACATCACCAACGACCCTGGCACCTTGCATTACAAGAATTGGGATAGCGGCCAGTGTCTGATGTTCAACCCGGATGACGCCAACATTCTTCGGCAGTACCGTTGCCTTAACGCCCCGAGTGAAGAGTTCCTAAGGATCAACGTCGGGCCGAACGCCGGTGCTTATAATGTCCTGTTGAAGAACTACTGGACCGGCCTGTGTATGGGCGTGGCTCAGACCCCGCTCGTCGGCGGCCGCATCTATGGGCTGCCATGCGATGGAAATGACCTTCGGCAGTACTGGCATTTCGAGTCGCTTGGAGGGAGCCTCTCTAATTGGTATCAGGTCCATGCCGCGCTGGGCGACAATCTGTGCTTGGACAAGGACCAGGGAAATGACACCCAGAGCTTCCCGATCCAGGTGTGGACCTGTGCGAACCCGTCGCCTAGCTTCCCCCCGGGGGCGGATCAGCACAAAGAGCAGTGGTGGACTCTGCTCTAGCCGTCAGTGACCTGGCCGCTACCGGTGTGACGGCGTTCGTGTTGGAGTAAGCGACCGTCAGGCCCGCCGGTGGAGAAGCCGCCGATCAGAGCACATCTGGTCGGCGGCTTCTCCACGTCTCGGCCCGGCCCCGCTCGAGTTACGGTCGGGGTTTTTGGGTTGCGGTGCGTTACGTGTTGGCAATGTTGTTTACACAGGGATCTTTGGAAAAATACGTTGTTGGTGTGTACAGGGGGGAACGTTCGGTTGAGCTGCTGGATCCTCGGGATTTGCGCGGCACGGGTGCGGGCGCGTGACCACATCGGTGCGCGTCCGCGGGGCTAGGCGTGTCCGGGTGCCGGGCCTGCTGACCGACCCGCCCTTCCGGCGTTACTGGACCGGACAGACGATCTCCCTCTTCGGCGACGAGGTGTCGCTGATCGCGTTGCCGCTCACCGGCGTACTCGTGATGCGCGCCGGGCCGGCCCAGATGGGGTACCTCATGGCGGCCTGGCTGGCGCCGAGCCTGCTGTTCTCGCTGCCGGCGGGAAGCCTGGTCGACCGGCACGGCCACCGGCGGCAGATCATGATCGTCGCGGACCTCGGCCGGGCCGCGCTCCTGGCCAGCATTCCGATCGCCTTCGCGGCGGGCGCGCTCATGACCGTGCAGCTGTACGCGGTGGCGTTCGCCGTCGGCACGCTGAGCGTGCTGTTCGCCGTCTCGGACAGCACGCTGTTCGTCTCGCTCGTGCCGGAGTCGCAGTACATTGCGGGGAACTCCCTCTTACACGGCAGCCGCGCGATGGCGTCCATGAGCGGGCCCGGCCTCGGTGGCACTCTCGTCCAGGTGCTGTCCGCGCCGGCGGCCCTGCTCGCCGACGCCGTCTCGTACGCGGCCTCCGCGTGCTGCCTCTTCCGTACGCGGCCGGTCGAGCCGGCCACCCAACCGTCGGCGCCGGGTGCGCTGACCGCCGGGATCCGGTTCATCGCCGGATCGGCCGTCATGCGCGCCGCCCTGTGCGCGACGGCGACGTTGAACTTCTTCAACTACATGTTCGCGGCGCTGTTCGTGTTCTACGTGACCGGTGCCCTCCGCGTACCGCCGGGGCTGCTCGGCGCGGTGCTCGGCGCCGGTGCGGTCGGCGGGCTGCTCGGGTCCCTCGTCACCGCACGAGTGGCCGCGCGGTACGGCATCGGACGCGCGTTCACGGCCGGGTGCCTGCTCTTCCCCGCGCCGCTGGCCCTCGTGCCCGCCGCTGGGGGTGACCGGAACACGGTGCTGGCGCTGCTCTTCCTCGCCGAGTTCGGCTCCGGCGTCGGCGTCATGATCTTGGACATCACGGCAGGCTCGATCTTCGCGGCCGTCATCCCGAACGCCCTACGGGCCCGCGTGTCCGGCGCGTACCGAGCCGTCAACTTCGGTGCCCGCCCCCTCGGCTCCCTTGCCGCCGGCGCCCTCGGCGCCCTCATCGGCACCCGCCTGACCCTCTGCATCGCCATCGCGGGAGCCCTCACCGGCGTCGCCTGGCTGCTCCCCTCACCCGTACCGCACATGCACACCCTGCCCGCGGCGAAATCCCGGGAGGCCGAACAGCCCCACCCGGTGGCGGAGTGACCCGGTCAGATCCGGACGATCTGGAAGCCCGCGTCGGCGAGGATGGCGGGGAGGTTGCGGATCAGCTGGCGATCCTTCTCCTGCGCCCCGTCGGGGAGGAGGTTCCAGTCGACCAGGTCGGGGTGGCGTCCGGCGGCGTCGTCGCGTACCGGCCCGTGCGTCCAGCCGTCGGCGGTGCGCTCCTCCGACCAGCGGAGATGCTCGAGGTGGGCCAGCTTCTCGACCTCGCCGTCGTGGAAGGCGAAGTGATCCTCGCCGTCGCCGCGCGGGGCGATGACGCAGCCCAGGAGGGTGAGCTTGCGGCCGATGTCCTCGGCCGCCGCCCGGTTGGCGCGTTTCAGGGTCTCCGGCAGGTGATCCCAGGCCGGTACGGCCGGGTCTCCGCCGCGGATCCGGTCGAGCACGTAGTACTCGTGGATCACCCGGGCCAGTGACTCGATGAGGTCCTCCTCGATGAGATCCGGCACGCAGGCCAGCGACACGACGCCGAACATGTGGAGCACGCCCGACACCTCGTCCAGCAGCCGGGCGTCGCCGCCGTGGAACGCCTCGGCCAGGGGCGCCAGCCGGTCGAGTCGCACCATCACCGAGCCGGGGCCGCCGTGCCACAGGCCGGTCACGGTCAGCGCCGTCTTGAGCGCGAGCTCCTCGTCGTCGTGGCACACGTAGACGCGGTGCGGTGGGCGGTCCAGACCGGGCAGTTCGGTGGCCGTGCTGATCCGGCAGGCCTCCGGCAGGAAGGCGTAGCGGCCGACCAGGTCGGCGAGGCGTTCGCCGGCGGCGGGGTCGACCAGGGTGACCGCCAGCGGGCACGGTGAGCCGCGCAGCCGCCAGCGCCGGGCGAGCTCGACGAGCACGGCGCCGCCGAAGTCGCTCATCCCGATGATGACCACGCCGTGCGGGCGGTCGGCCGGGGCCTCGTACGGCTTCTCGGCGAGCAGTTCTCTGGCGGCCAGCTCCTCGAGGTTGAAGAAGTCGAGCCGGAACGCCGAGGGCTCGGGCAGGCCGAGCCGCCGGGCGCGCAGTGCCGCGCACAGCCGCGTGTCGCGCACCCGTACGTACACCGAGAGGGGACGGCTCCCGATCCGCTGCCGGGCGGCGAGGGCCACGGTGGTATTGACCGCGCTGTCCTCGGTGCAGGCGTACAGGACGGCCGCGTGATCGATGCCCGCGCGGCGAAGGACCTCCGCGCGCCGGGGGTCGCCGGCCACGAAGGGGCGTTCGGCGGGTTCGCGGCCCACGACGACGACGAACCGGCCGGCCTTCTTGAGCCGCGTGGCGAGACTCTGCGCGACCGGTCCGTCCCCGCACACGATCGCGTGGCCGCGCGCCCACTGGACGCGCAGCCGGCCCAGCTCGCTCGCGAAGACCAGCCGGGCGGTCTCGGCGACCGCGTAGACGGTCACGGCCGGGGCGGCGAACCGGGCGAACTCCAGCGTCGCCGGGTAGGGTCCTCCGTTGCTGAGCGGGTCGGAGCCCAGGACGAACAGCTGAAGGTCGTAGTACAGGACGTCCAGCCGGGCGTTTCCGGGGTGGCCATGGGCGTGAAGGTACGTCCGCATCCCGAGGTAACCGAGGATCAGCGCGGCGATCGCGGCGGCGCTGAAGCTGATCCAGAGAATGGTCCGGGCAAGCACGCGACCCGGCGAAACCACCGTCCCCCACGAGGGACGTCGGTCAGGCGGATCCATCCACCACCGCCATCGCTCGACTCGGCCTCCACCGCCATCTTGCCCCGGTCGAAGGGCTGGAGAATGGCCGTTCCCGGCCACGCGAGGGTCGCACACCGGAGGTTCTTTTCGAACGTCCAAGAAGCGAAGGCAGGGATCAGAGCCTCTCTCGAGGCAGCCTCCAGAAGGTCTCCGATACCTCTTGCTGAGTTATGCGTATCGCCAAACGTCTTTCTCGGTACATTGCCACATCAAAACTGAGATATCGGTATTGGTGGCCGAGTGTGGCGTAGTGGGAGGTCGCCTGACCTGGTGCTCCGTTGACGGGCGCGTGGACCTATACCGAGACGCGTCAATGCCCTGCATTTTGTACACAAGTCGTTACGCTGAGTGAATAGGCGATGTCTATTTCAGCTTCAATCGGACATGCCTCTAAAATTCACTATGAATCACGCCAAAAGGGATATTTAATGAACAATAACTCGCAGTCGCTGTCGTCGGCCGTTGCCGATCTGAGACGCGTGCCTCTCTCCACCCTCGGCTCGTCGGCCGAGAGCCCCGCGGTGGCGGGTCTGCTCCAGAGGGTGCTCGCCGATCCGAACTCCGTGCAGGTCGCCGCCTTCAATTCGCGTCTCTGAGAGGTCGCGCGGCGAGATGGACTCGCTTGTCCCCTTCCGTCAGTTTGTGGTGAAGGTCCACAGTCGATGTGACCTGGCCTGCGACCACTGCTACATGTACGAGCACGCCGACCAGAGCTGGCGGGGCCGTCCGGCCGTCATGTCGTGTGACACGGCGGCACGGACCGGTGCGCGGATCGCCGAACACATGGCCGCGCACGCGCTCGACGAGGTCAACGTCGTGCTCCACGGCGGCGAACCCCTGCTCGCCGGGCCCTCGCATCTCGACGCCGTGATCCGCGTCCTGCGGTCCGCCGTCGAAGGCGTCGGCCGGCTCGAGCTGACCATCCAGACCAACGGCGTGCTGCTCGACGAGCGGTTCTGCGCGGTCTTCCGCGAGCACGGCGTACGCGTCGGGTTCTCGCTCGACGGCGACCGCGTCGCCAACGACCGGCACCGGCGTTACGCGAACGGCCGCAGCAGCCACGCCCAGGTGCTCGCCGCGATCGAGCTGGCCCGCCGGGAGATCCCCGAGCTGTACATCGGGCTGCTGTGCACGATCGACGTCGCCAACGACCCGATCGCGGTCTATGAGGCATTGACGGCCCTCGGGCCGCCGGCGATCGAGTTCCTGCTTCCGCACGCCACCTGGGACCACCCACCGGCGAGGCCGACCGGCACGGCGTATGCCGACTGGCTCTCCGCGATCTTCGACCGGTGGCTCGAGGACGGCGCGATGCCGCCGGTCCGTACCTTCGACTCGATCGTGCGCACCCTCCACGGGGCCGGCAGCCTCACCGAGTCGTTCGGCCTGGTCCCCAGCGATCTGGTGGTCGTCGAGACCGATGGCACCCTCGAGCAGGCCGACTCGCTCAAGACCGCGTACGACGGCGCGCCCGCGACCGGGTTCGACGTCACCGCGCACACGTTCGACGAGGTGGCCGCCCACCCGGGCATCGTCGCCCGGCAGAGCGGCATCGAGGGCCTGTGCACGACCTGCCGGGAGTGTCCCGTCCTGGAGAGCTGCGGTGGCGGCCTGTACGCCCACCGCTACCGCACCGGGTCCGGCTTCGACAATCCCAGCGTGTACTGCGCGGACCTGATGGCGCTGATCGGCCACGTACGTGAGGCGGTCAAGCCGCCCGTGCACACGATGCCCGCCGACGGGCTCGACGCCCTCGCTGCCGGCTACGGCGGCCCGGCCGAGGTCGAGCGCCTCGCGGGTTCCCAGCTCACCATCACGCGGGCGCTGATCGCCTCGATCCCGCGCCAGGCGTCGGCCTGGGACCTGCTCTCGCGCGCCGACGAGCAGGCACCGGACCAGGTGGACGCGGTGCTGGCCCACCCGTACGTCCGCGCGTGGGCCGTCGCCTGCGTACGCGGCGAGGCGGACCCGGACCGGCTCGCGGCGGTCGCCGCGGCGGCGGCGGCACGCGCCGGGCTGGACGCCGAGCTCACGGTGCCGGTGCTCGACGGGTGGGTGCCCCTTCCCACGCTGGGCTGCTGGGAGGTCGACCGGACCGGCAGCACCACGATTCGGATCCGCCAGGGAAAGGTCACGATCGACGGGGAGATCGGCCATCGGCCGGTTCCCACGATCGAGACGGGCGACGTCACCGTCGCGCTGGAGGACACCGACCCCTACCGCGACTGCCACGAATGGCCCGCGGCGCCGCCGCTCGACGAGGACGAGATCCTCGCCTGGCAGAAGAGGTTCGACGAGGCGTGGCGGCTGATCGAGCGGGACCACCCCGCGTACGCGCCGGGGCTGGCGGCGGGGCTGTCGACCATCGTCCCGCTGCGCCCGGCCGCACCCGGCAGCGACGTCAGCTCGACGGCCCGGCACGCGTTCGGCGCGGTCGCCATCGCGCTGCCCGCCGACCCGGCGACCCTGGCGCTGCTGCTGATCCACGAGTACCAGCACGTCAAGCTCGGCGCGGTGCTGGACCTGTTCGACCTGTACGACTCCGACGACACCGACCTGTACTACGCGCCCTGGCGCGATGACCCCAGGCCGCTGGAAGGGCTGCTGCAGGGCACGTACGCGCACATCGCGGTCGCCGACTTCTGGCGCGCGCGTCGGCTGGCCGACCCCGGTGACGAGGCGGCGGCGGCCTTCGCCCGCTGGCGCTGGCAGACCGCCGAGGCGATCGAGACGCTCGCCGCGTCCGGATCGCTGACGCCGCTGGGCGAGCGGTTCGCCGCGGGGATGCGGGCGACCGTACGCCCGTGGCTCGACGAGCCGGTGCCCGACGCGGCCCGGAGCGCGGCCGAGCGTTCGGCGCGGCGGCACCGGGAGGCGTGGTCGGCCGCGAAGGGAACCCGCGATGACCCTCACCCGTGAGGCGCTCGCCGAGGACCTGCGCCGGCTGGGCGTGACGCCGGGCGACATCGTCCTCGTGCACGCCTCGCTGCGCAGCCTCGGCAGGGTCGACGGGGGAGCGGCGGCCGTCGCCGACGCGCTGCGCGCGTGCGTCGGCCCGTCGGGGACGCTCGTGGTGCCGGCCCTGACGCCGGACAACTCCGACACCTCGGACGTCCACCTCGAACGCACGCGGGGGATGACCGAGGCGCAGCGGCGCCGGTTCCGGGCCGCGATGCCGGCGTTCGACCCCGACGTGACGCCGTCGACCGGAATGGGCCGGCTCGCCGAGCACCTGCGGACGACGCCCGGTGCCGTGCGCAGCGCCCATCCGCAGACGTCGTTCGCCGCCGTCGGGCCGCGTGCGAAGGCGTTGATGGACGGGCACGCCCTGGACTGCCATCTCGGCGAGGACTCACCGCTCGCCGCCATGTACGCCGAGGGCGCGAAGGTCCTCCTTCTCGGCGTCGGCTACGACGTGTGCACCGCGTTCCATCTGGCCGAATACCGCTACACCCCGCAGCCGCCGCGGCGCCGCTACTCGTGCGTCATCGAGCGCGGCTGGTGGTCGTACGAGGACGTGGCGCTCGACGACGGCGACTTCGTCGCGCTCGGGGCGGCCTTTGACGGCTCGCCTTATGTTGCAAAAGGCACAGTGGGCGCGGCCCATTGTCGATTGACCTCACTCCCGCGCGCCGTCGACTTCGCCGTCGGCTGGCTGGTACTTCACCGAAAACGCGCCGAAGTACTGCTATAGCAGCAATGTCCTATTCGCCTTCTTCCCTATAGTGTGTCGTCCCGGGAAGGGGAGCGGATGGGCGTCTCGCGCACCTTGGTGCAGGATGATCAACGGCCCTACTTTTTCCTGAGCTATGCCCGTTCGAAGCTTCACCGCGAGGGGCGTAACGATCCCGATCGCTGGGTGAACAAGTTCTACCAGGACCTCTGCGACGACGTTGCCCAGGTCACGGGGTCCGCGCATCCGGGTTTCATGGACCGCGAGATGCCGGCGGGCACGGAGTGGCCCGTTCAGCTGTCGAACGCCCTGGCCACATGTCGGGTTTTTGTCGCGCTTTATTCCCCTGGATACTTTCACAGCGACTACTGCGGTAAGGAGTGGGCGGCCTTCACCCGCCGTATCGAAATGCATGCGGCCGGTGGCTCCGCGCCGCCCCTGATCATTCCGGCGCTCTGGACGCCCGTGGACGATGACGAGTTGCCGCACGCGGTGCGCAATACGCAGTACGTCCAGGCCGACTTTCCGTCCGCTTACCGGGCGGAGGGGCTTTACGGGATCATGAAGCTGAACCGGTACCGGGACCCGTACCGCCAGACCGTGCTGAAGCTGGCGAGGCTGATCAGAGAGGTCGCGAACGGCACGCCGCTGGTGACCTGCGAGCCGCTGGACCTGCTGGCGTTGCGGAGCGCCTTCCTCGACCAGGAGGGGCCGCGTCACTCGATCCGGCTGACGGTCGCGGCCCGCGACGTCGGGCATCTTCCGCAGGGCCCGTACGCCTACTACTACGGGCGGACCGCGTCGGAGTGGGCGCCCTACCGGACCAGCACGGACGCCACACCGATCGCCCGCTACGCCGAGCAGATCGTCGCCGGGCTGGGCCACGTGCCGGTCGTCGACACGGTCGAGGAGTATTCGGACGGAGAACCCGCGTCACCCGGCGTGTTGCTCGTCGACCCCTGGGCCACCGTCGACCCCGAGATCGGTGAGCGGCTGCGGCGCATCGACGAGGTTCCACGGCACGTGGTCGTGCCGTGGAACGAGGAGACCACCCGGGCGGAGGCCGACCTGGAGGGCGGCCTCGACACCACTCTGGCCAACGGCCTCGCGCTGAACGGGTCGGCGCGGCATCTAACGACGATCGAGGCGTTCCGCGCGGCGCTGCCGAAGGCCGTCGCGGAGGCCGTCACCCAGCATCTGAAGACCGCCCCGGTCTACCCCCCGACAGATCCCCCCAGTATGGAACGGCCGACCCTGATCGGTCCGGACGCGGCGGAGAACCGATGAGCAGCTCGCCAGAAGGAAAGATCGTCACTTTCTACTCCTACAAGGGCGGTACGGGCCGGACGACGGCGCTGGCGAACACGGCGTGGATCCTGGCGGGCAACGGCAAGAAGGTCCTGGTCCTGGACTGGGACCTGGAATCGCCCGGCCTGCACAAGTTCTTCCACCCGTTCCTGGACGACGACGTCGTGGCGGACACCCCGGGAATCATCGAGCTCATCAACAAGTACGCGCTGGCCGCGACCGAGAGCGTCCCGCGCAGCCACGACTGGCACCTCGACTACGCCCGGATCCTCCCGAACGCGGTCTCCCTGAACTGGGAGTTCCCCGGTGAGGGCACCCTGGACTTCGTGTCCGCCGGTCGCCAGAACCGCGACTACTCCGCGCTGATCACCAGCATGGACTGGGACAACTTCTACAAGCGGCTCGGTGGCGGCGTCTTCTTCGACGCTCTCAAGGCCGACATGAAGCAGAACTACGACTACGCGCTGATCGACAGCCGGACCGGGCTGAGCGACATCGCCGATATCTGCACCGTCCAGTTCCCGGACGTCCTGGTCGACTGCTTCACGCTCAGCGACCAGAGCATCGAGGGCGCCGCCGCCGTGGCCCGCCACATCGACGAGACGTACCGCGGGCGCGGCATCCGGATCCTGCCGGTGCCGATGCGCGTGGACTACGGGGAGAACGCCAAGGTGGAGGCCGGCCGGGCGTACGCGCGCCACCGGTTCGACCGGTTCCCGAAGGGGCTCGAGCCCGAAGAGGCGAACCGCTACTGGCTGGCCGCCGAGGTCCCGTACCGCCCGTTCTACGCGTTCGAGGAGACGCTGGCCGTCTTCGGCGACGCGCCCGGCTCGCCCAACTCGATGCTGGCCGCGTACGAACGGCTGGCCTCGGTGATCACCAAGGGCGAGGTCATCGCCTATCCGGGCATCGACGAGTCGGTGCGGCTGTCCACGCTGGAGATGTTCGCCCGGCGCGACACCACGGACACGGCCGAGGTGGTGCTCAGCTACATCTCGCAGGACCGGCCGTGGGCCGACTGGATCTCGACCCTTCTCGAGCGCGCCGGCCTCCGGGTCCACACGCGCAACGCCGACGTCGCCCCGGTGGACGACGAGCGGTACCAGGCCGACGCGACGGGCCGCGTCGTGGTGCTCCTGTCGCCCGCCTACCTCCAGGCCGAGGGATCGGCGCTGCTGTGGGAGTCGGCGTTCGTGAACGTCGGCCCGGCGCCGCAACGGCGCCTCACCGTGCTGCGCATCCTGGACAGCCCGTTCGAGCCGCCGTTCACCGACGGTGTGCTGGTGGACCTCGTCGGGCTCAGCGAGCGCCAGACGACCGAGTCGGTCCTGCGCGCCTTCGACCGGCCGGGCCACATCAACGAGCATCCCGCCGAGCAGGCCCCCGGCGGGCCGCGCTACCCGGGCGCGGACGGTCCGGTCCCCGAGATCTGGAACGTCGGCACCCGCAACGCCGCCTTCACCGGCCGCGGCGAGGCGCTCGAGCGCCTGCGCGACCAACTCGCCGGCAGCGGGCAGACCGGGCCTCGGCCGCAGGTCCTGCACGGGCTCGGTGGTGTGGGCAAGACCCAGGTCGCGCTGGAGTACGCGCACCGGTTCAAGGCCGACTACGACCTGGTCTGGTGGATCTCCGCCGAGCAGCCCGACCAGATCAAGACGGCGCTGTCCACGCTGGCGCGGCGGCTCGGGCTCAAGGTCGGCGACAGCGTGACCGAGGCCGCCGAGGCGGCGTGCGAAGCGTTGCGGCGCAAGGAGCCGTTCTCCCGGTGGATGCTGATCTTCGACAACGCCGACGAGCCGAAGGAGCTGGCGAACTACCTGCCCGGCGGCGGGCACGTGCTGATCACGTCCCGCAACCACCAGGACTGGGCGCAGCTCGCCGCGTCGCGTGAGCTGAAGGTCTTCACCAGCGCCGAGAGCGTCGAGCACCTGATGCGCCGGGTGCCGAACATGTCCCACGAGGACGCCCTGAAGATCAGTGCGGCGCTGGGCTTCCTGCCGCTCGCCGTCGAGCAGGCGGCCGGCTGGCTCGAGGTGTCGGGTACGCCGACGGAGACGTACCTCCAGGAACTGGAACACCAGACGACGAGGGTGCTCAGCCTCGAGGCGCCGCCGGACTACCCACGGCCGGTCGCCATCACGTGGGACCTGTCATTCGAGCGGCTGCGCGCCGAGTCGCCGGCCGCCGCACGGCTGCTGCAGCTCTGCGCGTTCTTCGCCGCGGACCCGATCGCGATGGACCTGATCTACAGCGACCAGACCGCACGCCTGCTGGTGACCTACGACCCCTCGCTGCGCGAGAAGCTGGTGCTGGGGCGGATCATCCGGCGGATCAGCCGGTACTCGCTGGCAAAGGTCGACCAGGGCAACAACTCCCTGCAGGTCCACCGCCTCGTGCAGAAGGTGATCCAGGCGGGGATGAGCGAGGAGGAGCAGGTCGACGCGTGCCACGACGTGCACACGATCCTGCTCGGCGCGCGGCCCAAGGAGGACCCGGACAGCCCGGAGAGCTGGCCCATCTTCGACCAGATCGCCCCGCACGTGCAGCCCTCCCGCGCGATCGAGTGCGACGAGGAGGACGTCCGGCAGCTTCTCGTCGAACTGCTGCGCTACCAGTGGAAACGCGGCAACTACGACGAGGCCCTGGCCTTCGGCGAGAGCATGGCGGTGTACTGGGTCGACCAGCTCGGCGAGGACCACTGGCAACTCCTCTTCCTGCGGTCCCAGCTCGCCAACGTGCTGCGCTCGCTGGGCCGTCCCGACGAGGCCCTCGTCATCGACGAGGACGTCCTCGGCCGGCAGCGCCGCACGCTCGGCGAGGACCACCCGCACACGCTGATGACGGCCGGCAACCTGGCCGCCGACCTGCGTGCGCTCGGCCGGTTCACCGAGGCCCTCGACATGGACCAGGACACCTACGACCGGCTCAAGGAGATCTTCGGCGAGGACTACCCGCGCACGCTCGTCGCCGCGAACAACCTCGCGGTCTCGCTGCGGCTCGTCGGCGCGTGCTACGTGGCGCGCGACCTGGACCGGGAGACGCTGGAGCGGCGGATGTCGGTCCTCGGGCGCAACCACCCGTACACGCTGTTCTCGTCCGCCAACCTGGCGCGCGACATGCGGGAGGCGGGCGACTTCGTCCAGTCCGTCGACATGCTGCGGGCCACCTACCGCGCCTACCAGGACGTCCTGGGCGACAACGCGCTGGAGACACTGCGAACCGCCAAGAGCCTGGCGGTGTCCCTGCGCAAGGCGGGCTTCCGCGAGGAGGCCAAGCAACTCGCGGTGGACACCAGCACGCGGTACGCGCGCCACTTCGCGGACTCGCCGGACGCCGTCGCGGCCGACCTCGAGCTGGCCTGCTGCCTGTCCGCGCTCGGCGACAAGAACACCGCGCTCGGCCGGACCGAGCAGATCCTCATCACCCATCGTGAGAGCCTCGGCGCCGACCACCCGTACACGCTGGGGATCGCCAGCAACCTGGTCGTGCTGATGCGTACGGCGGGCGACGCGGACGAGGCGTACGAGCTCGGCGCGCGGACCCTGGACAAGCTGCGCGCCACGGTCGGCAACAGCCACCCGTTCACGCTGTCCTGCGCCGTCAACGTCGCCAACTGCCTGGCCGACCTGGAGCGGTACACGGAGGCGGACGACCTCGAGGTGGACACGATCGCCAAGCTGACGAGCGTGCTGCGCGGCAACCATCCCGACACCCTCGCCTGCCGGTCCAACCACGCGATCACGCTGGACGCGCTCGGGCGTCCCCAGGAGGCGGAGGATCTCCGGCAGGAGGTGACCGACGCCTTCATCCGGCGCTTCGGCGAGGACCACCCCAACGTCGAAGACTCGCGGACCAGCCAGCGGCTCAACCGCGACCTCGAACCTCAGCCGACCTGATCAGGCCGCCGCGAGCCAGGGCAGCACCTTCGGCATCACGTCGAAGGCCGCGAAGTGCGACGCGCCGCGTTGGACGATCACCCTGGCGGTCCGGATCCTGGCACCCAGCCAGACGGAGTGGCCCACCGGCGAGAACATGTCGTTCTTGCCGTGCCAGAGCAGCGTCGGGATGGTGATGTCGCCCGGATCGAACCCCCACGGACTGGAGAGGGCCAGCACGTCGTCGATCCAGCCGTCCGCCGAGTCACGTAGCCCCTCGGTGAAGTTGTCGATCAGCATGCGCCGGATCCCGAGGTCGTCGACCACGCGCCGGTCCGATTCGGTGAGGCCGTCGCGCATCCCGGCGAACACCCATGACGGGTCCGTCCGCACGCGCTCGGCGGTGGGCAGCAGGCGGTCGGCGACCGCGTTTCCGCCCTCCTGCGCCGCGGTGTAGGCCCTGATGTTCGAGATGGTCATCCCGTCGAACCAGTCGAGGCCGTCGGCCTGGCGGGGGGCCAGGCCGACCAGGACCGCGGCGCGCGTCGTACGGTCCGGGAGCAGCGCGGCGCAGGCCAGGGCGTGTGGTCCGCCGCCCGAGCGGCCGAGTACGGCGAAGCGGTCCAGTCCCAGGGCGTCCGCGATCGCGGCCACGTCCTCGGCGGCGTCGGCGACCGTACGGCCGGGCAGGCGGTCGGACCCGCCGTAGCCGGGACGGTCGAAGGCGATCAGCCGGATGCCGAGCTGGTACAGCACCATCGGGCGGGGGCAGGGCCCCAGCCTGCTGCCCGGCGTGCCGTGCAGCAGGAATACCGGAACTCCCCGTTGATCCCCCACTTCCTCCACCGTGAGCCTTCTGCCATTGGGCGTGAGAACGAGCCTCGTCAATCCCGCCTCCCCGATGCGGCGACCCCCAGTACGGCCATCGTCAGGATCGCCCGCGCGCCCGTCTTCGGCTAGAGCGGCGTCGGCCGGTGTCGGGGCGCGAATCGGCGGTCGTACGGGGTTCGCGGGCATCGGACCGTGGGACGGCCGCGACGGCCACCGCACATCGGCCCTCCTCAGGGGTACGGCGCCGAGCGTCGTGACGGCGGAGGCCGGATCCGGAACAGAGTCGTACCGGTGACCTGCGCACGCAGCGGGGGATACCGAAATATGCCTTGATATCAAGTCAAATGCGGCGTATCTGTGAGTCAATCCGCCCTGTGACGCCGGCACACCGAAGTGACGTGTGCCGTCGCGGTCGACGGGCCGTGACCGTGGAGGTCCGCAGTGGTGAGAGGGTTCGCGCGCCGCCGTGCGCTGGCCATGGCGCTGTGCTCGGGGCTGTTCGGCGCCGGGATCGTGACGACGGCCGGAGCGGCGCGCGCGGCCGATACGCCGATCTTCCGCGACACGCACTACTCCTTCGAGGAGCGCGCCGCCGACCTGGTGTCGCGCCTGACGCTCACGGAGAAGGCGCAGCAGCTCAGTACCAACAGCGCGCCGGCCATCCCGCGCCTCGGCGTCCAGCAGTACACCTACTGGAGCGAGGGCCAGCACGGGGTCAACACGCTCGGCGCGAACACCGACCCCGGGTCGGCGTCCGGCGGGATCAGGGCGACGAGCTTCCCCACCAACTTCGCGGCCGCGATGAGCTGGGACCGCGACCTGATCTACCGCGAGACCACCGCGATCTCCGACGAGGCGCGCGGCTTCCTCGACAAGTCGCTGTGGGGCGCCGGGCAGAACAACCTCGGCCCGTCGGCGAGCGACTACGGCTCGCTGACCTTCTGGGCGCCGACCGTCAACCTGGACCGCGACCCGCGCTGGGGCCGTACGGACGAGGCGTTCGGCGAGGACCCGTACCTCGTTGCGCAGCTCGCCGGCGCCTTCGTCAACGGGTACCAGGGGCAAAGGCCCGACGGGACGCCGATGACGGGCTACCTCAAGGTGGCCGCGACCGCCAAGCACTACGCGCTGAACGACGTGGAGAACGACCGCACCGGGATCAGCTCGAACGTCGACGACCGCACCCTGCGCGAGTACTACACCGCGCAGTTCCGCGCGCTCATCGAGGACGCGCACGTCTCCGGCCTGATGACCTCCTACAACGCGATCAACGACACGCCCGCGGTGGCCGACACCTACACGGTGAACCAGCTCGCCCAGCGCACCGACGGGTTCGGCGGGTACATCACCTCGGACTGCGGCGCGGTCGGCACCACGTACCGGACGCCGCCGGGCGGCCACGACTGGGCGCCGCCGGGCTGGACCACCGACCACAAGGGCGACAACGCGACGTGGACGAACACCGGCACCGGCGGGACGGTCAGCGGCCGGGCCGGCGGCCAGGCGTACGCGCTGCGGGCCGGGACGGGCCTCAACTGCACCGGCGGTGAGAACGCCCCGCAGTACATCGCAGAGGCGATCAAGGCCGGGGTGCTGAGCGAGGGCGTCGTCGACACGGCGCTCGTCAAGATCTTCACGATCCGGATGCGGACCGGTGAGTTCGACCCGCCGGACCAGGTCGCGTACACCAAGATCACCAAGGCCGAGATCGAGAGCGGCGCGCACCAGGACCTGGCCGAGAAGGTCGCCGCCAACTCCCTGGTCCTGCTCAAGAACGACAAGCCGGCCGGCGCGGACCGGCCGCTGCTGCCCGCGGACGGCGCGAAGCTCGGCAGGGTCGTCATCCTCGGGGACCTGGCGAACACGGTCACCCTCGGCGGGTACTCCGGCGAGCCGTCCCACACGGTGAACGCCGTCCTGGGCATCACGTCCGCGGTCAGGGCCGCGAACCCGGGCGCCTCGGTGGTCTTCGACGCCGCGGGCACGTCCACGACGGCCACGGGTGCGGCGACGCTCAGCGCGCAGACCCAGGCCGACATCAAGGCCGCCGACCTCGTGCTGGTCTTCGCCGGCACCGACGACGCCGTCGCGCACGAGGGCATGGACCGGACCGGGCTGGCCATCCCCGGCAACTACCGGTCCCTGATCGACCAGACCACCGCGCTCGGCAACCCGAACCTCGCACTGGTCCTGCAGGCCGACGGGCCGGTCAAGCTCGGCGACGTACGCGACCGGTTCCCCGCGATCCTGTTCAGCGGCTACAACGGCGAGAGCCAGGGCACCGCGCTCGCCGACGTGCTGCTGGGCGCGCAGAACCCCAGCGGCCACCTCGACTTCACCTGGTACGCCGACGACTCCCAGCTGCCGGCCATGGCCGACTACGACCTCACGCCCGGCGGAACGGGCGGCCTCGGCCGTACATACCAGTACTTCACCGGCACGCCGACCTACCCGTTCGGGTACGGCGGCAGCTACACGACGTTCGGCTACTCCGGCGTCAGCGCCGACCGGACCTCGGTCTCGGCCGACGGCACGGTACGGGTCGCCTTCGACGTGACCAACACCGGTGACGTGCCCGGCGCGACCGTGGCCCAGCTCTACGCGGCGACGCCGTTCACCGTGTCCGGCGTCGAGCTGCCGGACAAGCGGCTGGCCGGCTTCCACAAGACCGCGGTCCTCCAGCCGGGCGCCACCGAGCACGTCACGCTCGACGTGAAGGTCGCCGACCTGGCGTTCTGGGACCAGCAGGCGATGAAGGACGTCGTCTACGACGGCGCCTACGCGTTCCAGGTCGCGAGCAGCGCGAGCGACGTCGTGGCCACCAAGACGGTCCAGGTCACCGGCGGGCTGACGCCGAAGGTCCGCTACGTCACGGTCCAGCCGGAGGACGTCGTCTTCAAGGCCGGCGACACCCTCGACCTGACCGGGAAGAATCGCTGGATCAAGGACGACACCGACCCCGCAGCAGAGCACCGGGACCGGGGCGTCACCGCGGACGGCGTCGTCGAGGCGGTCAACGACGACCAGTCCTTCGTCGACCTCGCCCACTCCGACGTCCAGTACGCCAGCAGCGACCCGTCCGTTGCCACGGTCAGTGCGGCCGGGCTGGTCAAGGCGGTCGGCGACGGCGTCGCGACGATCAAGGTCACGGTCGGCGGCGTGACCGGCACGGCGCCCATCGTGGTGGCGCACTCGCTCACGCTGTCCGCCCCGCCGGTGATCGCCGCGGACTCCACCGCGACCGCGACCACGGCGCTCACGAACGGCGGAGACACCGCACTGAAGCAGGTCGGCGTGACGCTCGGCGTCCCGGACGGCTGGACCGCCAAGGCCACCTCGCCGTCGTCGTTCGACCAGGTCGACGCGGGCGCGACGGTGCGGACGACGTGGGAGGTGACCGCCCCGGCGGGCACGAAGCCGGGGTCGTACGCGCTCTCGGCGACGGCCACCTCGCAGGGCGGCCCGGACCGCCACGCGGACGCGCAGGCCTCCGTGCCGTACGCGTCGTTCGACGCCGCGCGGAACAACACCGGCATCAGCGACGACGCCAAACCGGACGCCGGCGACCTCGACGGCGGCGGGCTCAGCTACTCGGCGCAGGCCCTCGCCGCGGCGGGCCTCTCGGCGGGCACGGTCCAGCACGGCGGGCTCACCTTCACCTGGCCGACCGCGGGCAAGGACAACATCGTCGCGGGCGGGCAGGCGATCGCGCTGTCCGGCACCGGGACCCGGCTCGGGCTCCTCGGGACCGGCGACTACGGATCCGCCTCCGGCGGCGGGCTGATCACCTACGCCGACGGCGGCACCCAGCCGTTCTCGCTGGGCTTCGCGGACTGGTGGGGGAGCACGCCGGTGCCGGGCGGCGACGTGGTCGTCACCGCCGCGTACCTGAACACGGAGACGGGCCGGCAGGACCAGAACGTCAGCGTCTACTACGCCTCGGTGCCGCTTCAGGCGGGCCGCGCGGTGCGGTACGTGACGCTTCCCGACGTCAGCCAGGGGGTGGCGACCGGACAGATCGCGATGCACGTCTTCGCGGCCGCGGTCGGCTGAGACCGTTGAGTGAGCCTCCGCCCGTCGCGGGTTTCCCACCGGTCTCTGAAGGGGTCGGGCGCCGGTGATCAGGGAAGGCCTAGAGCGTGTCCGTGGCGATCGCCCTGTTCACCGGGGATCTTCGGCTGCATGACAACCCGGTCCTGTGTGGCGCGATGGACGCCGCGGACCGGGTCGTCCCGCTGTTCGTGCTGGATGAGGGCATGCGCGAGGCCGGGTTCGTCACGCCCAACCGCGCGGCGTTCCTCGCGGACTGCCTCGCCGACCTGGACGCGTCGCTGCGCGAGCGCGGCGGCCGGCTGGTCCTGCGCTCCGGTGACGCCGTCGAGGAGGCCTGCAGCGTCGCGGAGGAGACCGGCGCGGAGCAGGTGCACGTCGCGGCCGACGCCAGCGCCTTCGCGCAGCGGCGCGAGGAGCGGCTGCGCGCCGCGCTGGACACGGCGCGACGCGGGCTGCGCGTGCACGACGCCTCGGTCGTCGCGGTACCGCCCGGCGAGGTGACGCCCGCGGGCCGGGACCACTTCGCGGTGTTCACCCCGTACTTTCGCCGGTGGAGCGGCGTCGGCCTGCGCAGACCGCTCGACGCGCCCCGAAGGGTGACCGTCCCCGACGGCGTACGCTCCGAGCCGCTGCCACGCGCGTCGCGGCTCGCGGCCGGGCGGCCGTCGCCGGATCTGCCGCGCGGCGGCGAGGGCGTGGCGCGACGGCGGCTGTCGGCCTGGCTCGACGGGCCGATCGACCGGTACGCCGGCCTGCATGACGACCTGCACGCGGACGGGACGTCGAGGCTGTCTCCGTACCTGCACTTCGGCTGCCTGTCGGCGGCCGAGCTGGTGCACCGGTCCCGTGCCCGAGGCGGCGCGGGCCCCGAGGCGTTCGTACGCCAGATCGCCTGGCGTGACTTCCACCGGCAGATGCTCGCCGACCGCCCCGATGCGGCGCACACGGACTACCGGACCCACGGCGACCGGTGGCGTACCGACGAGGACGAGATCGCCGCCTGGCGCGACGGCCGCACGGGCTACCCGATCATGGACGCAGCGATGCGCCAGCTCGCCGACGAGGGCTGGATGCACAACCGGGGCCGGCTGATCACCGCGAGCTTCCTCAGCAAGACGCTGTACGCGGACTGGCGGATCGGCGCGCGGCACTTCCTCGACCTGCTCGTCGACGGCGACGTGGCCAACAACCAGCTCAACTGGCAGTGGGTCGCGGGCACCGGCGCGTCCACCCGGCCGGGCCAGGTGCTCAACCCCCTCGTACAGGCGCGGAGGTTCGACCCGCGAGGCGACTACGTACGCCGGTGGGTGCCCGAGCTCGCCGGCGTCGACGGGCCCGCGGTGCACCGGCCGTGGCTGCTGCCCGACGGGGAGCGCCGCCGCCTCGGCTACCCCGAGCCGATCGTGGATCTGGCCGAGAGCCTCGCCCGGTTCCGCGACGCCAGGGGCGCCCGGTGACCGCGAACGGCCCGCTGTGCCTCGTCACGGGGGCGACCGGGTACATCGGCGGGCGGCTCGTGCCCGAGCTGCTGGACGCCGGGTACCGGGTGCGGTGCATGGCGCGCTCGCCCGAACGCCTGCGCGACCACCCGTGGAGCGACCGGGTGGAGACGGTGCGCGCGGACGCCGCCGACGCGACGGCGGTACGCCGGGCGCTCGAGGGCGTCGAGGTCGTCTACTACCTGATCCACTCGATGGCCGGCGGGCGGGACTTCGGCGAGGCCGACCGGCGCGCGGCGCGGGTGTTCTCCTCCTGCGTCGCGGACGCCGGGGTGCGCCGGCTCATCTACCTCGGCGGGCTGCGGCCGTCCGAGGGCCGCGGCGAGAGGCTCTCCGAGCACCTGCGCTCGCGCGGCGAGGTCGCCGACATCCTGCTGGCCTCGGACGTGCCGACGGCCGTGCTCCGCGCCGCCATGGTGATCGGCTCGGGGTCGGCGTCGTTCGAGATGATGCGTCACCTCACCGAACGCCTGCCGGTGATGGTCACGCCCCGCTGGGTGGGCAGCCGGATCCAGCCGATCGCGGTACGCGACGTGCTGCGCTACCTCGTCGGCTGCGCGACGCTGCCGCCGGACGTCAACCGCTCCTTCGACATCGGCGGGCCCGAGGTGCTGACGTACGGGGAGATGATGCGCCGGTACGCGGCGGTGGCCGGGCTGCCGAAACGCCTCATCCTGCCCGTGAGAGTGCTGACGCCCCGCCTGTCCAGCCTGTGGATCGGCCTCGTCACACCTGTACCGGGCGCGCTGGCCCGGCCGCTGGTCGAGTCGCTGCGGCACGAGATGGTGTGCCGCGAGCACGACCTCGCGCGGTACGTGCCCGACCCGCCCGAGGGCCCGATCGGCTTCGACCGCGCCGTACGGCTGGCGCTGACCCGCGTCGGCCACGACGACGTCGCCACCCGCTGGTCGTCCGCGTCGGTGCCGGGCGCACCGAGCGACCCGCTGCCGACCGACCCCGACTGGGCCGGCGGCACCCTCTACACCGACGTGCGCGAGTCGCCGGTCGCGGCGTCGCCCGAGGCGGTCTGGACGGTGATCGAGGGCATCGGCGGCGAGCACGGCTGGTACTCCTGGCCGCTCGCCTGGACCGTGAGAGGCCTGCTCGACCGGCTCCTCGGCGGGGTCGGCCTGCGCCGTGGCCGCCGCGACCCGTACCGGCTGCGCGTCGGCGATTCCCTGGACTTCTGGCGCGTGGAGGAGCTGGACCCGGGCCGGTTGCTGCGGCTGCGCGCCGAGATGCGGCTCCCCGGGCTCGCCTGGCTGGACCTGTCGGTGGAACGGCGGGACGGGCGCACCTGGTTCCGCCAGCGGGCGCTCTTCCATCCGCGCGGTCTCCTCGGCCGGCTCTACTGGTGGTCCGTACGGCCCTTCCACGGGATCGTCTTCGGCGGGATGCAGCGCGGCGTACGCCGGGCGGCCGAGGCGGAGGCCGAACATGACCGCCCGGTTCACGACCGGTCCACGGGTTCCTGACCGGCCGAAGCACGGCGCGATTCGCCCGAGTACTCCTACTCTGAGCGCGTGACGGATCTCTTCGCCGGGGCGGCGTACCTCGCCCGTGGAATCGGATGGACGGCGCGTCGGCCCGGGCAGTGGCTGTTCGGACTGGTCCCGGCGCTGATCGTCCTCGTGGCCTACATCGCCGCCCTGACCGCGATCGGCGTGTACGACGCCGACTTCGCGAGAACCCTCAGCCCCTTCGCCGACCACTGGTCGAACGGCCTGCGCGACACCGTACGTGTCCTGATCGCGGTCCTGCTGATCGCCGCGGTCGTGATGATCGCGATCGTGACGTACGCCGGGGTCACCCTCGCCGTCGGCGCGCCGTTCTACGAGAGCATCTCCGGCCGGGTCGAGGACAGTGTGGGCGGCCTGCCGCCCGAGGCGCGGATTCCGCTGCTGCGGCAGATCACGCGCGGCATCGGCGACGCCGTGGTCGTGGGCCTGGTGACCACCGGGTTCGCGGTGCTGTTCTTCGCCCTGGGCTTCGTGCCCGCCGTAGGGCAGACCGTCGTGCCGGTGCTCGCCGCCTGCGTGTCCGGATACTTCCTCACGCTGGAGATGACCTCCATCGCTCTCGAACGCCGCGGCCTGGGCCGTCGGGAGCGTCTCACGCTGCTGCGGCGCCACCGTGCCCTGTCCGTCGGCTTCGGAGCCTCGGTCTTTGTAATCTTCCTCATTCCGCTCGGCGCCGTATTGGCGATGCCCGGTGCGGTCGCCGGAGGCACGCTGCTGGCGCGTGAAAGGCTGGTCACAGAGGAGGTTTCTGCACCTCAGGAGGCCTCCGTGAACGATGTGTCCCGGTGACGGTCTCACTCTCGGTACGTCCACGGTCGACGATCGGTGGCCACCGATCGGTCGGCACCGTACGCGAGAAATGTTGATCTTCACGTAACCTGTGCGGCATGTCGGATCAGGGGGACGCCGGGCAGTGGCGTCCGGCCAGCAACGAGCAGAACTCCGCGCCCGATGACACCACCGGCCCGATCCCGGCGGTGTCCGGAGACGAGCCGCCCGTGCAGGGCTTCCCTTCCCTGGGTGGTGAACCCGAGGCGTGGTCCGCCGGTGAGGACGAATCCTCGGCCGGCGGGTTCCCGAGCGTGCCGCCCGCCGAGACCTCGTCGTGGGGAGATCGCGCGCCCTTCGAACCCGCCGAGCCCGCCGACCCCGGCGCGCCGGCCGCGGACCTGAGCACGTCGTACGGCACCGAGCAGCCCGAGGCCGACGCGCAGGAGACCGGCGGATTCGGCTACAGCCGGTTCGACGACCAGCTCTACAGCGAGGCCGCCCCGTACGAGGACAAGCCCTTCGAGGACAAGCCGTACGAGGCGAGCGCCTTCGACGCCGGCTCGTACGACGACGCCGAGGGCTTCTCCACCAAGATCTTGGGCGAGTCGGGCGAATCCCACGGCGAGCAGTCCTACAGCGACGCCTCGTTCGGGGAAACGCCGTACGAGACCAAGCCGTTCGAGGCGCCCTCCTACGAGGACAAGCCGTATGAGAGCTCCTCCTACGCCTCTTCGTACGAGGAGCGGCCGTACGAGGCGCAGGAGTCTCCCTACGGCACGCCGTCGCCGCCCGCCGACGAGCAGCAGGGTCCGGGCGGCCAATGGGTGACGGCCGAGGAGCAGGCGGCCGAGAACGAGCTCTTCGCCTCAGACGATCACCCTCCGATGTGGGACAAGGTGGTCGCGCCCTCGGGCCCGCCGCCGCTGCCGGGCAAGCCGAGCAGCGGCAACCTGCGCCTTCCCGAGTGGATGCGCGACGAGCAGGCGGCCGCCGCGCACGAGGGCAGGTCCTCCGAGTACGACGATGACGCCGGGTCCAAGCGCGGCCTGTACGCGGGCTTCGGGCTGCTGGTCGCCGGTCTGCTCGCGGTCGGCGGCGTCTACGTCCTCAAGGGCGGCGGCGCCGAGTCGGCCTCGCACACCTCCTCGCCGACCCAGCCGGCCAAGACCGCGCCGCCGCGTCAGAACAACAAGCCGCAGCAGCAGAAGCCGCTCGCCCAGTTCCGCGGCGTGCACACGCCGCAGATCGGGCGGGTCACCGACTCGCGGTCCGGGCTGTCGTACCCGCGCCTGAACCGCCCGTGGTCGCTCCCCGCGACGGGCAGCCCGATGTCGGAGCTGGGCTTCAGCATGAGCCAGTTCGCCGTGACGGAGAAGGCCGGCGGCCAGCCGAAGCGCTGGGCGCGGCTGATGAGCACCCAGCTGTCCGGCGTGGACAAGGCCGCCTACGGCGGGCCGGGCACCGAGCGCGCCGCGGCGACGCAGGCCGCCACGACGTACGAGGCGCGCCTGTACGGCTTCCGGCACAAGCGCAAGCTCCTCGCCTCCCAGCCGCTGGACATCGGCGGGCACAAGGGCTGGCTCGTCGGCTACTACCTGACCTACCAGCGCGCGGGCTCGGCGGCCACCGGCGACGTCATGACCGTGGCGGTGGTCGACACGGGCAAGCCGACGCCGGGCGTGCTGGTCATGTCGGTGCCCAACAACAGGCGCAAGCTCTGGCCGGACTTCAACTACGTGATCCACTCGCTGCGGGTGGGCTGACCGGTCGCGCGACCGGCGTCCCGGTGGTCCGATCGGACCACCGGGACGCCGCCGTATCCGGGGTGCGTATCACACCGAATCCCATTCCAATTCGCATCGGATCGCCCGTAGGGTAGGCCGCAAATGCCGTCGCGAATTGGGGTGTGGGTATGGGGATCGGGCTGACCGACGAGCACGAGGCACTGGCCGACGCCGTCCGCGGCTGGGCGGAGCGGAACGCGCCGGTCGGCGTCGTACGCGCGACGCTCGACGCCGACGAGGAGAGCCGCCCCGACTTCTGGGCCGGCCTCGCCGAGCAGGGGTTGCTCGGCCTGCATGTGCCGGAGGAGTACGGCGGCCAGGGCGCCGGCCTGCTGGAGCTCGCGGTGGCGCTGGAGACTCTCGGACGGGCCGTCGTGCCCGGCCCGTTCCTGCCGACCGTCCTCGCCAGCGCGGCGCTGCTGAAGGCCGACGAGTCCGCCAAGGCGCGTGCCGAGCTGCTGCCGGGGCTCGCCGACGGCGGCACGATCGGCGCGCTGTCACTCGCGACCGGCCTGACCGGGCGGCGTACCGAGGCGGGCCTGACGCTGAGCGGCACGGTCGAACCCGTGCTGGGCGCGGCCGTCGCCGACGTGATCGTGGTCCCGGTCGAGACGGACGACGGCGAGATCTGGGCGGCCGTCGACACGGACGGGCTCACCATCACCCCGCTGAAGAGCCTGGACCGTACCCGGCGGGTGGCCCGCGTCGCGGCCGACGACGTCGTGGTCCCCGTGGACCGGATCCTGCCCGGCCTGGAGGGCACCGAGGTGCTCGACCTCGCGGCGCTGCTGCTCGGCGCCGAGGCGGCCGGGATCGCCGCGTGGTGCGTCGACACCGCCGCGAGTTACGCCAAGGTGCGCGAGCAGTTCGGGCGGCCGATCGGGCAGTTCCAGGGCGTCAAGCACAAGTGCTCCCGGATGCTGATCGCGCTGGAGAAGGCCCGCGCCGTCGTGTGGGACGCCGCGCGCGCCTCCGACGACCCTGCCGAGGAGTCCGGCTTCGCCGCCGGGGTCGCGGCCGTGATCGCGCCGGACGCCGCGCTGCTGTGCGCCCGCGACTGCATCCAGGTGCTGGGCGGCATCGGGTTCACCTGGGAGCACGAGTCGGGCCTGTACCTCCGCCGCGCGTCGACGCTGCGGGTGCTGCTCGGCCCGGCCACCGACTGGGCGGCCTCGGTCGCGCAGCTCGCGCTCGACGGCGTACGCCGCGCGGTCGAGGTCGAGCTGGACGAGGACACCGAGCCGCTGCGGAACCGGATCCGCGCCGAGGTCGAGAAGCTCGGCGCCATCACCGAGGACCGCGAGCGGAACGCCGCGATGGGCGACGGCGGCTGGGTCTTCACGCACCTGCCCAAGCCGTGGGGCAAGGCCGCCACGCCGATGGAGCAGGTGCTGATCCTCCAGGAGTTGCGCGCCGCGAACGTGAAGGGCCCCTCGCTCGGGATCGGCGCCTGGGTGGTGCCCTCGCTCGTCAGCTACGGCACGCCCGAGCAGCAGGAACGCTTCCTCGCGCCGACGCTGCGCGGCGAGATGGTCTGGTGCCAGCTGTTCAGCGAGCCCGGCGCGGGCTCGGACCTGGCGTCGCTGCAGATGAAGGCCGAGCGAGTCGAGGGCGGCTGGAGCCTCACCGGCCAGAAGATCTGGACCTCCGTGGCCCAGTACGCCGAGTGGGCGATCTGCATCGCGCGCACCGCGACGGAGCCGAAGAAGCACGACGGCATCACGTACTTCCTCGTCGACATGAAGTCCAAGGGCGTCGACGTGCGGCCGCTGCGCGAGCTGACCGGCGAGGCGATGTTCAACGAGGTCTTCCTCGACGCCGTCTTCGTGCCCGACGACTGTGTCGTGGGCGAGGTCGGCCAGGGCTGGAAGGTCGCGCGCAACACGCTCAGCAACGAGCGGGTGCAGCTGTCCAGCGGTTCGGGCGGCCTGGGCGCCGGCACGAAGGAGCTGCTGGCCTTCTTCAAGGGCAAGGACCTCGACGTCGTCAGGCGTGCCGAGCTGGGCGAGTTCCTGTGCGAGGGCCAGGCGATCGACCTGCTGGGCCTCCGCCTCACGCTGAAGCAGATCTCCGGGCACGAGCCCGGCGCCGAGGCGAGCGTGCGCAAGCTGCTGGGCGTGCAGTACAACCAGCAGGTCGCCGACTTCATCTGGGAGTCCCAAGGCGCCGACGCCGCCGTCGAGGACAACGGCGGGGCGACCGGCCTGTGGGCGCGCTACATGCTGTTCAGCCGCTCGATGACGATCTACGGCGGCACCACGGAGGTACAGCTCAACGTGATCGCCGAGCGCATGCTGGGCCTGCCGCGCGACCCGGAGCCCGGCAAGTAGCCGATCGCGGGGGCCGGTTCGCCGGCCCCCGCCGGGTCACCAGAAGACGCCCGCCGACACAGCCTCGCGGTCCTCTTGCCGAACCACGGGTTCGGGCTTGGGCTTGGGCTCGGGCGGGCTCGGCTGCTTGCGCTTTCGCGGCAGCCAGAACAGCGCGGCGGTGATCGCGCCGAGACCCGCCACGCGCAGGCCGAGCCGCGTCGGGTCGGCCGGCAGGTGTTCGCCGAACACGACCGTGCCCGCGATCACGGTGTAGAGCGTGGAGATCACGCTGGAGACCGGCGCGACGATCGAGGCGCGGCCGCGCTGGAGCGCCGTCTGGAAGACCAGGAAGCCCGCGATCGTCACCGGCGCGAGCAGGTAGGTGTAGGGCGAGACCAGCGACGACCGGATGATCTCGACGGGCCCGCTGAAGTCGATCGAGGCGGACAGGCCCTTGGTGACCACGCCTGTGACGCCGTACACGACGCCGGCGGCGAAGCCGTACGGCACGTCGCCGGTCGGCGCCCGATGCCGCCCGGTGCCGGTACGCCCGGCCAGCACGAAGATCCCCAGACCGGCGAGCGTGGACGGCAGCGCGACCGCGAGCACCGGCAGCACGTGGCCGCCGCCGCCCGCCGCGTCGGTGCGCGCGTCCATCGACATGACGACGAAGATCACGCCGGCCGTGATGCCCGCGAGTCCCACCCACTCGTGCAAGGTCAGCCGCTCCCCGAGCACGGTCATCGTCAGCAGCAGCAGGAACGCGATGCCGGAGGAGAAGACCGGCTGCGCGACGGTCAGCGGCACCCGGGTCAGCGCCACGAGCTGGCTGGCCAGGCCGCCCAGCATCATGGCGAACCCGACCATCCACCCCGGGTTGGTGAGCAGCACGCGTGCCACGCGCAGCGGCATCCGGACGTTCAGCGGCGGAAGCGTGGCCAGCGCGCGCTTCTCCACGACGAACGCGGCGTTGTAGGCGAGCGTGGTCAGCAGGGCGAGGATTACCCCGAGGATCACGAGGCGTCCGCCACTCTCAGATCGTCTGCCGGGACGATCGTGTCGTACGCCGCGAGGTAGGTGTCCGTGAAGGCCTGGGCGGCGGCGGTGTCGAACAGTGCGTGCCGGTGCCGGAACGTCAGGTGCAGCCGGTCGCCGACCGTCACGATCGTCAGCGAGAGCCCGCGCGGCATCGGCGCCGGTCCCGACACCCAGATCCCGTGCGCGGCCCCGGCGTCGCCGAAGCTCAGCGGGTCGCGGAAGTGCCCCCAGTTGGACACCTTCGCGGTGTCGGTGAACGGGATGACGAGACGGCAGAGTGGGCCGGCGATCCGCCGCTTGACGGCGACCGGCAGCCAGCCGGGGGCCATGACCGGACCCATCAGGCCGATGGGGGAGCCGGGCGTGCTCTTGGCGGCCCGCGTCTGCGCGGCGACCCGCGCGACCAGCCGTGCGGGGTCGACGCGGTCCTCCGGCGCGATCGTCACGGCGGTGAGCCGCGACAGGTTGCCGAGCCCGTCCCCGATCTGCGTCCTGGCGTTGATCGGCATGGTGACCTGTACGGTGCCGGCGGGCCGGCCGCAGGAGGTGTTCCACCGCGCGACCGCGAGCCCGAACGCCGCGATGAGCAGGTCGTTCACCGTGGCGTACGGGTCCAGCCGCTTCCGCGCCTCGCGGGCGGGTCGCGCCAGGCTCACGAGCTGGAAGCCGTAGCCGGGGCGGTCGGCGGTCGTACGCGCCGCGATGCGCGCCGGGCGCACCGGCAGTACCCCGCCGGAGGGCGCGGGCGGATCCACCGGGGCCGAGTCCGGTACGGCGGGCCGTACGGTCTCCGTGGCCTCCGGCTCGCCCGTGTACTCGCGGGCGATGGCGCGGATCAGCCGGATGCAGGAGACCCCGTCCAGCGCGGCGTGGTTCGCGCTCAGCAGCAGCACGTCGCCGTCCGGGCCCGAGGCGAGACGCAGCCGTACGGGTGGCGACATGTCGATCGAGGGAGCCTCGGCCAGGAACTCCTCGCGATCGCGTGACAGTTCGTCCGAGGTCTCCCAGCGGGTCACGCTGAGCGGGTCGACGTCCGGTGCGTCGGCGACCTGCCACCGGTAGCGCCGGTCGGTCGGCCGCGTCGGAGCGCGGCGTACCCGCGCGCGCGGATGGGCGGCCAGCGCGCCGGTGATCGCCTCACGCAGCCGCGCGTGGTCGAGCCGGCCCGGCAGGTGCGCCTCCAGATGGATGTCGTTCGGCTCGGCCGGCCGGTCGAAGTAGCAGCCGATCTCATCCACCGTGCTGAGCTCGTTCACGTGCGCCGTGCCTCGACGAGCAGAATGCTGGACGCCGCAGGCCAGCGGCAGATCAGGCGGTCCAGCGGGCGCATCGGACGCGGTACGTCGTGGTACGGCGCGCCCATCACGCGTTCGCAGGCGAAGCCGCGGTCGGTCAGGAACTCCGTCAGCGCGCGCTTGGTGAACATGTGCAGGTGCCCGACGACCTGGCTGCCCGGCCGCCCGTAGATCCCGCGCAGGCTGACCTCGGAGAAGATCGGCTGGATGCCGAGCGCGAGCAGGCCGCGGTTGTACCAGGCGGCGAGGTTCGGCGTGGACAGCAGCAGCGTGCCACCGGGCCGCAGCACCCGGCGGATCTCATCGAGCGCCGAGTCGGTGTCCACGAGATGCTCGATCACCTCGCTGAGGATGACCACGTCGGCGCCGCCGTCGGCGATCGGCAGGCCGGGCGGGTCGATGCCGCCGCGGATCAGCGACAGGCCGAGGCTCCGCGCGTGGCGCAGCGCCATCATCGACCAGTCGATGCCCACGACGGTGTGCTCGCCGCGCGGCACCATGCCGGTGGCCTCGCCGTCGCCGCAGCCGACGTCGAGGATCACCTGCGGACCCTCGGCGCGTGCCAGGACGTCGGAGAGCATCCGCAGCTGCCGGTGCGCGCGGCCGGAGCCCGAGGCGACCGGGACCGCGGGGTTCTCATAGAAGTGCCGGAGCGGTTCGTCCGTCGTCGGCGGGGCTTCCATCGTCACTGCGAGATCCCTTCCTCGGTACGCGCGATGGCCTCGTCGATGGCCTCGATGAAGCACCGCACGGAGCCCTCCCAGTGGAGTCGCATGGCGCGCTGCCGGGCGGCCTCGCCCATCGCGGCGCGGCGGCTCTCGTCCAGGGCCAGCGACGCCCACGAGGAGGCGAACGCGCTCTCGCTGCCGGCCAGCAGGCCGGTCTCGAGGTCCACGACCGAGTCGCGGAGCCCAGGTACGTCGAAGCCGATCGTCGGGGTGCCGCGGATCGCCGCCTCCGCGACGACGATGCCCCAGCCTTCGATGAGGGCGGGGTGCAGCAGCAGCCACGAGGAGAACATCAGGCGGTTCTTCTCCTCCTCGCTGACGCGGCCCGTGAAGGTCACGCCCTCGCCGGCCATCGCCTCGAGGCGCGCGCGCTCCGGGCCGTCGCCGGCGATGACGAGCCGCCCGCCGGTGACCGGACGCACCCGGTCCCACAGACGCAGGAGCAGGTCGATGCGCTTGTAGTCGGCGAGCCGCCCGAACGCGAGGAACATCGGCTCCTCCGAGCGCGGCTCCGGCGGGCCGGGGGGTTCGACGCCGTTGTAGAGCAGGCGGATCCGCTCACGGTCGACGCCGATGGCGGCGAGCCCGTCGGCGGTCGAGCCCGACACGGCGAGCACGAGGTTCTTCCGGTGAGCCCACGGCATGACGCGGCGCTCAAGGAACCGGCCGACCGTCGAGACCGGCGGCGGGAACCGGATCGACCACAGCTCGGTGTGCACGTGGTTGACCAGGCACAGCGTCGGCTTACCCGACCAGAGCGGTGTCAGGTACGGCAGCCCGTTGCACACCTCGACGACGAGGTCGCAGTCGCTGAGGTGCCGCTTGTACGTCCAGGGCGCGCGCAGGAACTGCGAGTACGCGCCGCCGCTGCACATGACCTCGTAGCCGTGCTCGGCCGACGGGCCGCCGGCCAGCAGCGTGACCCGGTCGCCTCGAGCGACCAGGCCGGTCGCGAGCTGGTCGATCAGTAGCTCGGAGCCGCCGGCGAGTGGGTTGGCCATGTCGCGGCCCGCGACGATCACCACGTGCCGTCCTGTGCCGGGCGGCCGGTCGGGTACCGGTGGCGCCAGTTCATCGACGGCCGGTCCGGCCATCATGGACCGGGGGAGCGGAAAAATCGGGTCGGGTTCCATGGCCCACCTCCGCGGGGCCTCGCGGTCACGCCGGGTCTTACCTGCGGCGTTATGCGAGAAAGAGGGCTCGTGTCGAGCTTGACGGGATCCGTGGGGCTTTAGGGATCTTCGCGCCGATATTCTCCGGGCGCTATTGATGAACTGTCAATACTGGGCGCCGACTTATTGACGATCAGTCAAGAGTGCTCTAACTTTCGGAGTCATCCACGGCCCGCTCCCACTCAGGAGAGACCGCATGGCTCCCAGCGCCTCGTCGACCGAGACGGCAACGCGTCCGTCGCCCGACCTCGTGACCCCGGGGCGGTTCCGCTCACTGCGACTGTTCCGGGCCTTCCTCAAGGAACAGTCCGACCCCGAGCACTTCTACTCGATGCTGGCGGTCGACGCCGTCCAGCAGGTCGAACGCCACACCGACCTCGCGGACCGCACCGTCGTCGACGTCGGCGGTGGCGGCGGCTACTTCACGGCCGCCTTCGGTGCCCGCGGCGCGCACTGCCTGCTCGTCGAGCCCGACGCGTCCGAGCTGCACAGCCGCGGGCTGCCGGGTGCCAACTCGGTCGTCGGCGACGGCTACTGGCTCCCGTTGCAGGACGCGAGCGTCGACGTCAGCTTCTCCTCCAACGTGCTCGAGCACGTGCGCGACCCCGGCGGGTTCATCGACGAGATGGTGCGGGTGACGCGGCCGGGCGGGGTCGTCTACGTCTCCTACACGCTCTGGTACTCGCCGTGGGGTGGGCACGAGACCTCGCCGTGGCACCTGTTCGGCGGCGAGTACGCGGCGCGCCGCTACGAGCGCCGCAACGGGCGCCCGCCCAAGAACCGGTTCGGCGAGAGCATGTTCGCGCTCGGCGCGACCCCGGTCCTGCGGCTGGCGCGCGCCCGCGACGACGTGACGGTCCTGGAGGCCCGGCCGCGCTACTACCCGCGCTGGTGCGGCTTCCTCATGCGGCTGCCCGTGCTGCGCGACCTGCTCGGGTGGAACCTCATGCTCGTCCTGCGGCGCGACTCGTGAGCCGGACCTCGCGGAGGGTGGCGCGGTGACCATCACGCTCGGAGCCGCGACCGAGGCGGAGGACGGCGGCGGAGCGCCGCCCCCGTACGCCGGCGGGACCGGTGACATGGCGGCCGACCGGGTCGGCCGGCGCTGGCCGCTGATCGTGTGGGTCGTGGCGTTCACGCTGCTGGCGAGCCATGACGTCGGCCGGATGACGTTCGACACCAAGCTCGGCGTCAACATCGACCCGGTGGGCTTCTACGCGCGCCTGTGGCACCTGTGGAACCCGCTCCAGTGGTTCGGCGGGCTCCAGGACCAGTACATCGGCTACGTCTTCCCGATGGGCGCCTTCTACCTGGTCGGCCACCTCGTGCATCTGCCGATCTGGCTCACCGAGCGCCTGTGGATGTCGCTGCTGATCACGACCGGCTTCCTCGGTCTCGTACGCCTCTCCGAGGCGCTCGGCCTCGGCTCACGGCGGACCCGGCTGCTGGCCGGCGCGGTCTTCGCGCTCTGGCCGACGTACACGATCCTGGTCGGCTCGACGTCCGCCGCGATCGTGCCCGGCGTGATGGCGCCGTGGGCGGTCCTGCCTCTGCTCGACCCGAGCCGGTCGGCCCGCATCGCGGCGGCGCGGTCCGGCGTCGTCGTGCTGTGCATGGGCGGCGTGAACGCCGTGTCGACGCTCGCCGCCCTCGCGCTGCCCGGGATGTACATCCTGACCCGGACCGGCCCGCGCCGGTGGCGGCTCACCGCCTGGTGGAGCCTCGCCGTCCTGATGGCGAGCCTGTGGTGGCTCATCCCTCTGCTCTACCAGGGCAAGTACGGCGCGAACTTCCTGCCCTACATCGAGCAGGCGGTCAACACCACGCAGACCACCTCCGCGTCCAACGCGCTGCGCGGCAGCGGCGACTGGGTCGCGTACCTGGGCCTGGGCGGTCCGTGGCTGTCGGCGGGATGGCAGCTCGTCACCTCGCCGTGGCCGATGATCGCCGCCGCTGTGGCCGGGGCCGGCGGGCTCGCCGGGATGGCGTGCCGCGACCTGCCCGAGGGCCGGTGGCTTCGGCTGACCGCCGGGCTGGCGACCCTGATCATGCTCGCGGGTTACTGGGGGCCGCTCGGCGGCCCGTTCCAGGCCACCGTGCACCACCTGCTGGACGGGCCGCTCGCGCCGCTGCGCAACGTCTACAAGTTCGAGCCCGCGCTGGCCGCCTCGCTCGCGCTGGCGCTGACCCACGCGCTCAGCCGCGTACGCCTGCCGTGGCCGCGCGTCCGGCCGATCGCCGCGGCCGTCGCCGCGCTCGCCGTCCTCGCCGGGCTCGGCCTGCCGTACCTGAGCGGCACGATCCTCCAGCCCGGGTCCTTCGACCGCGTCCCCGCGTACTGGAAGCAGACCGCGGCCTTCCTTCAGCAGCACTCGCCGCGCGATACCGCGCTGGTGGTGCCCGCCGACTCCCACGGCCTGTACGCCTGGGGCGAGCCGATCGACGACCCACTCGAACCCCTCGCGCGCTCGCCGTGGGCCCAGCGCGACCTGGTGCCGTTCACCGGCGGCGGCGTACGCGACCTGACCGACGCGGTCGAGCGGGCCGTCGGGTCCGGCGTGGCGACCCCGGGCCTGCCCGCCTTCCTCGACCGCGCCGGCGTCCGCTACGTGGTCGTGCGCAACGACCTCGACTCGACGCTCTTCGACCACGTGCCGGCCCAGGTCGTGCACCGGACGCTGGAGACGTCCGGCTTCGTGCGCGCGGCGTCCTTCGGCCCTTCGACGCTGAACGCGGACTTCGGCCGCGGCACGTCGCCGGAGCTGGAGTCGATCATGCCCGGGTACCCGGCCGTCGAGGTCTTCCAGGCGGCCGACCCGCGTCTGCGCCCCGCCACCCCGGCGCAGGTTCTGCCCGCCGCGGGCACGGCCGTGAACAGCTCGGGCCCGGCGGCGCTGCTCCAGCTCGCCGACCAGGGACTGCTCACGCCCGGAGCGGTCATCTCCGGCGACCAGCGGGGGCGCGCCACGACCCCGCCCGCCCGCGCGTACGTCACGGACGACCTGCGCCGCGCCGACACGGTCTTCGGGCTGGTCGGCCGGAACACCTCGTACACCTACACCGCCGACGAGACCAACCCGCCCGACGACCCGCACCGGGGCGGCGGGAAGCCGCCGAGGCAGCTCCTGCCGCCGGGCGGGCGCCAGACCGTCGCGGAGCTGAGCGGCGCCGCGCGCGTGACCGCCTCGTCGTACGGCTCGTGGCTGTGGCAGATGCCGGAGTACGACCCGGTCAACGCCTTCGACGGCGACCCGTCGACCGCGTGGGCCGAGGGACGGCCCGACGCCCCGGACGGCCAGTGGGTCGAGGTGGCCTTCGACCACCCGGTGAACCTCTCCGGCCCGCTACAGGCGCGGCTGCTCGCCGACGGCTCCACGCGGCCGATCGCCGGCCGGCTGACCGTCCAGACGGACAAGGGACGCGCCATCACGACGACGCGCGCGACCGGCGCGCCGCAGCCGCTGAACATCCCGGCGGGGACCACGCGCACGCTGCGCGTCACGCTCGGCGACGTCCACGGCGGTCAGGGCGGGGCCGGCGCGGGCATCTCCGACATCGCCATCCCCGGCGTACGCGTCCAGCGCTACCTGCGGTCCGACGACGACCCTGCGAGCCACGGCGCGACCTCGACCGTGTACTCCTTCCACCGTGACCCCGGGTCGCCGATCGGCATGCCACCGGCGCCCGAGCGTGCGCTCGGGCGGATCTTCACCGCGGACCGGGCACGTACGGCGCGGGTGACCGCGTCCGGCGTCGCCGTACCGGGTTCCGCGCTCGACCGGATGCTGAGCCGCCCGGTCGGCCGTACGCCGGTGACGCTGCGGATCTCGGCGGACTCGACGTTCGGATCGGCGCCGTCGCTGCGCCCGGAGAACCTCCTCGACGGCAGCGACGCCACCGGCTGGCTCGCCGACCGGTCGACCGCCACGCTGCGCCTGACGTGGAAGGGCCGCCGCCGCATCGACGAGATCCGGCTCACGCCCGCCTCGGGCATGGCGGCGGCGCCGAGCCGCATCGGCGTCAACGGCCAGGAGACCGACGTGCCACGCGACGGCGACGTCCGCTTCAGGCCGATGGTCACCGATCACCTGGACATCGCCCTCCCGAAGTCACGGAACCTGACCGCCTACAACGCGATGAGCGGGTCGCCGCAGCAGCTTCCCGTCGGCCTCGCCGAGCTGCGGATCCCCGGCCTCTCGGGCCTGCGGACCGGGGCGTCGACGCCGTCGACGAAGTTCAGGCTGCCGTGCGGAAAGGGGCCGGAGATCGTCATCGACGGCCACCGGTACGCCACGTCGGTCGCCGGCACGATCGGCGACCTGACCTCGTTCAACCCGCTGCCGGTACGTACGTGCACGCGGGGCGGGCGGATCCATCTGGCGGCCGGTGAACACCGGCTGACCTCGCCGGGCGGCGGGTCGCTCGCACTCACCGACCTGAGCCTCGACTCCGCGCACGCACCCGCCGCGGCGACGCCGCGATCGATGCGGGTCGGCGACTGGGGTGCGGAGAAGCGCACCGTCACGGTCGGGCCGGGCGGGGAGTCCTACCTCCAGGTCCACGAGGCCGTGAACCCCGGGTGGACCGCGTCGATCGGCGGCCGGCGCCTCAAGCCCGTGACGCTCGACGGCTGGCAGCAGGGCTTCGTCCTGCCGGCCGGGAACGGCGGCACGGTGCGGCTCTCGTTCGCGCCGGCGACCGGCTACCACGCGGCGCTCCTCGTGGCCGCCGGGGCGGTGGCCGGGCTGATCCTGCTGGCGGTGCTCGCCGGACGGCGGATGCGCGCCACCCGTACACGCCGTGCGAAGCCCGCCTCCGGCGATGACCCGGTGCTCTTCTGGACCGGGCTGGTCGCGGTGACCGCGCTGCTCACCGTCGTGGGCGGTGTCCTGGCCCTCACGGTGCCGCTGATCGCCCTGTTCGGCCGATGGCGGCCCGGCTGGGTGCCGTGGCTGGCGTTCGGCGCGATGACGACAGCCGGTGTGTTCTCCGCGATCGGCGTGCACCCCGGGGTCGTCCACGGAACCGGCGCCTTCGGCGCACCGGCACAGGCGGCGGCGCTGATCGCGCTCGCCGCAGCGCTCACACCGCTCGCGGTGAGGCGCAGATGAGCTCCGGCCGTACGGATCATGTACCCGAGTTGAGAGGACCCGCGATGCTCGAAGATCGACTGCTCCGCATCCTGGCCTGCCCCATCGACAAGCAGGCGCTCCTGCACTTCCCCGAGGACGAGGTGCTGTACAACCCGCGGCTCCGGCGTGCGTACCGGGTCGAGACCGGGATCCCGGTGCTGCTGGCCGACCAGGCCGAGCCCGCCTCCGGCGAACGGCACCAGGAGCTGGTCGAGCGCGCCGCCCTCGGCGAGGCCGAGGCGACTCTCGGGCGGGACGTGACGGACCTCGTCGAGCCGATTCCATCGGTGTCGGGAGCGTCGCGGGGACGCGGCGGAGATGGGAGCCGCCGTCCACAGGGTTAACGAGGCCCGGCCCCGGGTCACGGGACCGCGGCCGGGCTGCGCACTCCGGTCAGTTCCGCACGCCGTCCGCGGTCTCGACGACGGCGAAGAAAAGGTCGCACAGCACCGTCTCGAAGTCCTCACGGTTGGGGACGCCGCGACGAACCCAGTCACACAACATGCTCTCGGCCAGCGCGACCCATCCGGGCACCAGCGTCCGCAGCGGTCCCGGCTGGTCGTGGCCCACGCACCTGAGCAGTGCGCGGGTCACCGTACGCCGCAGTTCCTCGCGGAAGTGCTGCTCGACGCCGTTCCCGGTGGACGCCCCCGGGGACAGGTAGAGATGCCCGATCGGGTGGGTCGTCAGGTGGTCCATGTAGGCGCGCAGGCCATAGCGCAGGCGACCGCGTGCGTCGTCGGGCCCGTCGCGGGCCAAATCGGCGACCGCGTCGTCGACCGCCTGGTGAAGGGACGCCAGGTAGATGCCGAGCTTGCCGCCGTATCGGCGGTAGCACTCACGTCCGGGCACCCCTGCGGCGACGGCGATGTCCTCGACCGAGATCTCGTCGTAGGACTGTCTGTTGAACATTTCCATGGCCGTGGCGACCACGGGCCGGCGGCATGTGTCCGGCGGGGAGTCGGTCACCCGGGCAACCTTAGGAAGAGTTTTGACATGGGGTCAATAGGGCTGAAAAACGTTAACTTTATGTTGTTTGTGATAATCAATGCGTAATGGCGTAATGACGTGGCACCGTACCGTGACGGGCCGGGCTCGGCCGTTCACGCGGATCCTTGTCGCTCTCGTCGCCCTGACCCCTGTGGCCTGCAACGACACGGCGCCTGGGGCGGCCGGTCCGTTCGTCTCGATGAACACCGCCTGGCAGCACGCGGGCGACACCTCCAAGTCCGGGCAGTGGAGCGGCGCGGACGGGACGAGTTCGACCGTGCTCCCCGACGGTCGGGTCGCGTGGTTCTTCTCCGACACCTTTCTCGGCCCGGTGAACCCGGACGGCTCGCGGTCCGGGCGTGGTTTTGTGCGCAACTCGATGGTCGTGCAGGACGGCTCACGCCTGACCACGGTGGTGGCCGGCACCTCGGTACGGCCGCCGCCGGGCGTGCCGGGCTGGTACTGGGTCGGCGGCGGGCACCTGGAGAACGGAAGGCTGGTGGAGTTCTATCACCGGCTCACCGGCACCTCCGGCTGGGACTTCACCGAAGCAGGCGTCGCGCAGGTGACGTTCGAGCTGCCCTCGCTGCGGCCGGTGAGCGTGCGCGAGCTGCCCGTCGGCCCGGTGTCGCCGGGGCGTACCCCGGTCATGTGGGGGTCGGCGCTGTTCGACGACGGCGACTGGACCTATATCTACGGCTACCGGGCGCGGCTCGACCTGCCAGGCCACCCCAAGCAGCTCGCCATCGCCCGTACGCCGCGCGGCCACATGACCGACCTGCCGTCCTGGCGCTACGACACGGGAACCGCCTGGTCGGCGGATCCGGCGCGCGCGGCCGAGCTGCCGGCGCGCGTCGACGCCGGGTTCGGACTGCTCCGCGCCGGCGGGAGGTTCGCGCTGGTCACCCACCGGCAGTCGGGCACCCTCACGGACGGCGCGCTGATCGCCTACCTGGCGGACACGCCGGCCGGGCCGTTCCGCGCCTCCGACAGCGCCGTCATCTATCAGACGCCCGAGACCCGGGCGGGCGGGTACGTCTACGAGGCGCGCACGCATCCGCAGCTCGACGCGAACGGCCGGGTGATCGTGTCCTACAACGTCAACTCGACGCTGGTGGACGCGCAATGCGTGCCGCAGAACCTGCGGCAGGTGAGCGTGTACCGCCCGAGGTTCATCTCCGTACCGGTCGACGTTTTCCGGCGCGGGTACGTCGCGCCGCCCGCGCGCGGGCCGACTCCCGGTCCGGGTTGGTTCACAACATGTCCGCACAATCATTGACGGAATGTCGAATAGCGACTTAGGGTAGCCATTGTGGGGAGCGGGACAGCGAAGCTGTGCCCAATCGTGGGGCAGCCATTTTGGGCTGCCCGCGAATGGGCCGATGCCCTCTACCTTGATCACGCACCGCACATGGTGACCCGATGACTGATCAGAGTGGTTCGCGGGAGGCTCTCGTGGGCGTTGCTTCCGAAATGCCGGTGGCGGAGGTCCCTCCGGGCCGTGGCCCGCGCCGGCGGATGGCGCCGGACGACCGCAGGCGCGCGCTGATGATGGCAGCGCTGGAGCTGTTCAACGCGCGGCCGTACGACCAGGTCTCGGTCGACGACATCGCGGCCGCCGCCGACATGTCCCGCCCGCTGCTCTACCACTACTACGGCGGGAAGCTCGGGGTCTTCCTCGCGGCGCTCCGCCAGGCCGCCGACGAGCTGCTCACGGTGGTCCGCGTGGCCGCCGAGCGCTCGCCGGAGACCTGGCTGTCCTCTGGTCTCGCGGCCTACCTCGACCACGTCCAGGAAAGCCCGATCAGCTTCACCGTCCTGGTCGGGCACGGGGCCAGCCCCGCCGGGGACGAGGGCGAGACGATCGCCGGGCGGCTGAGGGAGGAGATCCTCAACCTCCTCCTCGAAGGGCTGCAGCCCGCGGGCGAGCCGCCGATGCTGCGGTCGGTCATCAAGGGCTGGATCGGCCTGGTCGAGGTGATCAGCCGGCAGTGGCTCCAGACCGGTCAGCCGGCGCGCTCGGAGCTCGAACGCATCCTGAGCGAGCTGTTCGACGCCGCCCTGCAGACCACCGCGCGCAACGACCCGGCCGTACGCGAGGCGCTCGCGTCGCGTACGTGGCAGTGAGCGGCCGGTAATACCGAATCTCGTTCGCTTTGCTCTAGGGTGTGTGCGCACCGGCGAGCGGGTGGAGGCTGACGTGAGCATTGGGCTGACCGAAGAACACGCGGCGCTGGCCGCCTCGGTGCGGGGCTTCGCCGAGCGACATGTGACGCGCGATTCCGGTTCGGACGGCAGGCCGCCCTTCTGGGACGCGCTCGCCGCACAGGAGCTGCTCGGCCTCCACCTGCCCGAACGCAGCGGTGGCCAGGGGTATTCGCTCCTGGAACTGGCCGTCGCGGTCGAGGAGATGGGCCGCGCGCTGGCACCGGGACCGTACGTCCCGACGGTGCTGGCGAGCGCGGTCATCGACGCCGCGTCCGGCGGGAACGAGAAGGTCCTGCGCGACCTCGCCACCGGCGCCCGTACGGGTGCGGTGTCCCTGGAGGCCGGGCTCACCGGCCGGCGCGACGGCGACGGGCTCGTCGTGACCGGCGCCACCGGGCCGGTGCTGGGCGGCCTCGCCGCCGACGTCCTGGTGCTCCCGGTCGAGAGCGGCGAGTGGGTCGTGCTCGAGCGGTCGTCCGTCACCGCCGAACCTCTGGACGCGCTCGACCTGACCCGTGGCGTCTCCCGCGTGTCGGTCCAGGAGGCGGCCGTCCCCGCCGATCGGGTCCTGACCGGCCTCGACCGCCCGTACGTGCTCGGCCTCGCCGCGGTGATCCTCGGCGCGGAGGCGTGCGGCGTCGCGGGCTGGGCGGTCGACACGGCGGCGGGCTATGCGCGGACCCGCGAGCAGTTCGGCCGGCCGATCGGCCAGTTCCAGGGCATCAAGCACAAGTGCGCCCGCATGCTCATCGAGCTCGAACGCGCACGCGCCGCCGTCTGGGACGCCGCCTGCGCGCTCGGCGCGGGCGAGCAGGTCGCCTACGCCACCGCGATCGCGGCCGTGCTGGCCCCGGACACCGCGGTGGGGCGGACCCAGGACTGCATCCAGGTGCACGGCGGCATCGGGTACACCTTCGAGCACGACGCGCACCTGTACTACCGGCGCGCGCTCACCCTGCGCGCCCTGCTCGGCCGCGCCTCGACATGGCGCGCGTCACTGGCGGGTCTCGCGCTGTCCGGCGTGACACGGGAGCGCGAGCTCGACCTGCCCGACGAGGCCGAGCCGCTCCGGCTGCGGATCAGGGAGCAGGTCACCGCGCTCGTGGCCCTCGACGACCGCGCACGCGTGGCGGAGCTGGCCGCCGGCGGCTGGGTGCAGCCGCACCTGCCCGAGCCCTGGGGCAAGGCCGCCTCGCCCCTCGAGCAGGTGATCATCCACCAGGAGTTGCGGGCCGCGGGCGTACGGCCGCCCAACCTGATGATCGGCGCCTGGGTGGTGCCGTCGCTGACCGCGCACGGCACACCGGAGCAGCAAGAACGCTTCCTGCCGCCCACGCTGCGCGGCGAGATCGTGTGGTGCCAGCTGTTCAGCGAGCCGGGCGCGGGCTCCGACCTGGCAGGCCTGCGCACCTCGGCGGTACGTGTCGAGGGCGGCTGGTCGATCACCGGCCAGAAGATCTGGACCTCCCTCGCCCAGTACGCCCAGTGGGGGATCTGCGTCGCACGTACGGACCCGGACGCGCCCAAGCACGAGGGGATCACCTACTTCCTCGTCGACATGAAGTCCGCGGGCATCGACGTACGGCCGCTGCGCGAGCTGACCGGCGAGGAGATCTTCAACGAGGTCTTCCTCGACGAGGTGTTCGTGCCCGACGAGATGGTCGTCGGCGAGATCAACCGCGGCTGGAGGGTGGCGCGCGGCACGCTCACCGCCGAACGCGTCAACCTGTCCACCGGCTGGCAGCTCGGCGGCGACCTGCCGGGACTGCTCTCCCTCGTCGCCGACCTCGGGCTCGCCGACGACCCCGCCGTACGCGACCGGCTCGGCGGGTTCGTCGCCGACACGCACGTGTTCGCGCTGCTCGGGATGCGTTCTACGCTCAAGCGACTGTCGGGCGTGGACGTCGGCGCGACCGCGAACGTCGGCAAGCTCGTCGGCATGGAGTACGGCCAGCGGCTCAGCGAGTTCGGCTTCGAGCTGCTCGGCGCGGACGGCGCGCTGACCGGCCGCGCCGGCGACGGGCTGCGACGGCACTGGACCCGGCTGCTGCTGGCCTCGCGGGCCATGACCATCGGCGGCGGGACCACCGAGGTCAACCTCAACGTCATCGGCGAACGCCTGCTCGGCCTGCCCCGCGACCCCTGATCCCGCGTCCGGTAGCGTGCGTGCCCTGATGCGGCACACGGTCATCGCCACGGCCATCGGGCTCGCACTCGGCGGGCTGGCGCTCGGCCCGGCGCTCGCCCCGGGATTCACGCTGGCGTACGACATGGTGTTCGTACCCCACCCGGTGATCACGAAGGCGACGTTCGGGCTGACCGGCATGCTGCCCCGGCACGTGCCCAGTGACGCCGTCGTCGCCGCGCTGTCGCAGGTCGTGCCCTCGTACGTCGTGCAGAAGGCGATCCTGCTGTCGATCTTCGTGCTGGCGTCCGTGTCCGCGGCGAGCCTCGTACCGTCGAAGCGCCTGGCCCCAAGGCTGGCCGCCGGCGTCGTGTACGCGTGGAACCCCTTCGTCGCCGAACGCCTCCTCCTCGGCCAGTGGGCCTTCCTCTTCGGCTACGCCGCCCTGCCATGGGTGGCCGCCGCAGCGGCCGCGGGCGGCAGGGCGAGCGGGGCGTGGCCCGGATCGTGGGGGCGAGCGTCGGGGTCGTGGGGACGGCTGGTGCTCGCGCTCGCGCCGGCGGCGGTGGGCGGCTTCGCGGCCTGGGCGGTGTCCGGGCTCGTCGCGCTGGCCGTGAGCGGCCTGCGGTCGGTGCGTTCCCTGGTCCTGACGGCTCTCGCGCTGATCGTGGTCGCGCTGCCGTGGCTGATCCCGAGCCTGCTGCGCGGCGCCCCGGCCGACCCGGCGGGCGTGGCCGCCTTCGCGCCGCGCGCGGACACCCCGTTCGGGACGCTCGGCAGCCTGCTGCTGCTCGGCGGCGGCTGGAACGCCGAGACCGTGCCGCCCGGGTACGGCGACCTCGTCATGGCCCTTCCGTGGGCCTGCGTGGTGTTCGTCGCCCTGGCCGTATACGCGTGCCGCCGTCCCGTACGGGGCCTGGGCGTGGCAGCCGGGATCGGCCTGACGGTGGCCGCGCTCGGTGCCCTGCTGCCCGCCGTCTCGCGCGGCGCGATCGGGCTGTGGCCCGGGTTCGCGGTGCTCAGGGACGGTCAGCAGTACATCGCGCCGCTGGCCGTCGCCGTGGCGGTCGGCTTCGGCCTGACCGTCGACCGGCTCACGGGCGCGCGACGGGAGTTCGAGGGGTTCACCGTTTCCGTCGCGCTCGTTCTGCCGCTCGTGCTGCTGCCGGGGCTGGCCTGGGGCGCCGCAGGACGGCTGACCTCCGTCCGCTATCCGCAGGACTGGGCGTGGGCGCGCGCCGTCGTCGCGGCGGATCCCGGGGAGGTTCTCGTGCTGCCGTGGGAGGCGTACCGGAGCTACCCGTGGAACGGCGGGCGGCGGGTTCTGGACCCCCTCCCGCGCTTCCTTCCCGGCCGGGTCGTCGTCAACGACGGCGTGCGGGTCGGCACGCCGCGGGGAGGGGGCATCGCGCTGGCCGCCGAGGATCCGCGCGCCCGTGACCTCGACGCGCTCGTACGCTCCGGGGCCCCGCTGACCCAGGCCCTGTCCGCGCGCGGCATCCGCTACGTCGCGGTCGACGCCGGCGCGGACCCGGCCCAGCCCGCCCGCCTAGGCCGGCCCTTGAACCAGACCGGTCGGCTGACCGGGGCGACACAGGTCGTCTCTGGGGCGCATATCGTGCTCTACCAGCTGCCGGACGTCAGCCCGCCGAACGAGCCGCAGCCGTCCGCTTGGATGGTCGAGATCGGATGGTTCGTCACATTTGTGGCGTTCGGCTGGTCATTGGCCGTACTCATCAGTAGCCTCATAAAACGATCACTGCCAAAGGAGTCATGATGCGTATCGCCGCCGCGGCACTGACCGGAATCGTGCTGGCCCTCCTGACCTCGTTCGGGGTCGTACGGGTCGTGACGACATCGGAGAAGGACCCGGTGGCGAGGCCGCTGTACAACTACGGCTCCCGGTGACCGGTGCGTCCGGAAGGCTCGCCTGACAAGGCGTTCCTGGACATCGTCGTTCCGGCGCGCAACGAGGCCGGGCGGCTCGAGCGTGGGTTGATGACGCTGTCGCGCGCGCTGGCGCGGCTTCCCGTGGCGTCCGCGATCCTCGTCGTCGACAACGCCAGCACCGACGCGACCGCCGAGATCGTGCGCAGGTGGTCCGGGCCGGTGCCGGTGCGCCTGCTCCGCTGCTCGCGGCCCGGGAAGGGCGCCGCGGTCCGTGCCGGGCTGCTCGCGACGACCGCGCCGTACGTCGGGTTCTGCGACACGGACATGGCCACGGACCTGTCCGCGCTCGAGGGCGTGCTGGCCCTCCTCGCGAGCGGGCGCCAGGTCGTCGTGGGTTCCCGCCGCCACCCCGAGTCCACCGTCGAGGTCTACGGCCACCCGCTCCGCCGCCTCGGCGCGCTCGTCTTCAACCGGCTGACCCGTGACCTGGCCGGTGGCGTCGGCGACACCCAGTGCGGGTTCAAGTTCTTCGCCGGGCCGCTGGTACGCGCGGTCGTCGCCGAGCTGCGTACGCCGGGGTTCGCGTTCGACGTCGAGCTGTTGATGCGCTGCCGTAGCCGCGGCGCGCGGGTGTCCGAGGTTCCGGTGGTCTGGCGCGACGTGCCGGGGTCGACGTTCTCGGTGAGCCGGCACACGGCAGGCTGTTTCCGTGACCTCATGCGGATCCACCTGATGGCGCGGCACGTGCCGGTCCACACGCCGGTCGTCGCGATCGCCGACGAGCTGCGCGCCGGATGAAGCCATGAGGCTGGCGATCGTCAACTGGCGCGACCCGTGGCACCCGGCGGCGGGCGGCGCGGAACGGTACGCCTGGGAGCTGGCCCGCCGGCTCGCCGCGAACGGTACGCGGGTCCGCTTCGTCACCGCTCGCGCGCCCGGCCAGGCGCGCCGGTCGCGCGTCGAGGGCGTGGAGTTCGTCCGGCTCGGCGGGCGGTTCACGGTGTACCCGCTGGTGCTGGCCTGGATGCTGGCGCGTCGCCGGGCGTTCGACGCCGTGCTGGACTGCCAGAACGGCATCCCCTTCTTCACTCCGTGGGTGCTGCCGCGCCGCGTACAGGTGCTCTGCGTCGTGCACCACGTCCACGACGAACAGTTCGGGATGCACTTCCCGCCGTGGCTCGCGCGGATCGGCGGGCTGCTCGAGGGCCCGGTGGCCCGGCGGGCGTACGGGCGGCACGCCTGCGTGGCCGTGTCGCCGTCGACCGTGACCGCCATGCGCGAGCGCCTGCGCTGGACCGGCCCGATCCACCTGGTCCCGAACGGCGTACGACCCGCGTCCGCGCTCGACGCCGCCGGCGGGCCCGCGCTCGTCTGCGTGAGCCGACTTGTGCCGCACAAGCGTGTGGGGCGGCTGCTCGACCTCGCCGAGCGGCTCCACCTGCAGCTGCACGTCGTGGGGCGCGGCCCGGAGGAGGCGTCGCTGCGCGCCGACGTCGACGCGCGCGGCCTCGGTGACCTGGTCGTCGTGCACGGCCACCTGCCGGAGGCCGACAAGAACGCCCTGGTCGCCGGCTCGCGCCTGCACCTGAGCGCGTCGCGGGGCGAGGGCTGGGGTTTGAGCGTGACGGAGGCCGCCGCGCTCGGTGTACCGACCGTCGCGTACGACGTCGACGGGCTGCGCGACGCGGTACGCGACGGCGCGACCGGCTGGCTCGTCCACGACGGCGAGGAGCTGGAGGACGTCGTCGAACGCGCCTTGAAGGAGCTGTCCGACCCGGAGCGCCGGGACGAGATCGCCGCCGCGTGCCGGGACTGGGCGGCGGCGTTCGGCTGGGACCGCAGCGCGGAGCGGATGTCCGCGCTGCTGGAGGCCGTCGTACGCCGAGGCGCCCCCGGCCCGGACGGCGCGCTCGTGATACGCCGGAACGGCGTCGAACACGTCGTCGAGGCCCCCTGCGCCGACCCGGACCCGGACGCGCGCCCCGCCACCGAACTCGAGCGATTGCTCGGCCGCCCGGGGTGACCCGCCGTCAGGGCGTGCGCTGCCACGCGCCGCGCGCGGTGTTGAGCCGCCACGGCGTCATCCGGAGCACGGTGATCTTCTCGTCGCGATGGTCCTCGCCGCCCATGATGCGCGGGTCGAAGCCGAGCGGTTCGTCGGTGGAGGAGAACAGGTTCCACACCTTGAGCCGGGTCGGCTCGTCGTCGGCGATGGCGGCGTCGCACTCCGCGACCGCGATCTCGTGCGTCAGGTCCCAGTACGAGCACGAGACGTGCGGCCGGCGTGTCAGATGCGCGACCTTGGGCGTGGCCGAGCGGACGAACGCCCATCCGGTGACCTCGCCGTCGACGCGCTCCCAGTACGGGTGCACGACCCGCGAACGCGGGCGCTCCAGGCGGTCGACGGTGGCCAGAGTGCACCACACGATGCGGTGCGCGACGCGGACGAACTCCGTGAGTAGGTCCGCCGAGGGTTTGCTAGATTTCACAACCATGGTTGTGAATCCTAGCCCGGAGAATCTGGATCTGTCGCTGGTCGTCCTCTTCGCGGGCTGGGCCATGACCGACGACGTTCAGCGCCGGCTCGCCGCGGACGGCCACGGTGAGCTGCGCTTCAACGATGGCGTGGTGATCCAGCACGTCCTCGCGGGACCGCTGTCGATCAGCGCGCTCGCCGAGCGGATGGGCGTGACCCAGCAGGCCGCGTCCAAGGCCGTGGCCGACCTCGAACGCCGCGAGCTCCTCACCCGTGAGACGTCTCCCGACGACGCGCGGATCAAGCTGCTGCGTCTCACCTCGCGCGGCGAGGCGGCCGTACGCGCCGCACGCGTGCACCGCGCGGCCCTCGACGCGGAGCTCGCCGAGCATTTCGGCGCGGACCGCATCGCCGAGACCCGCGAGCTTCTGACCGCCCTGCTCGCCCGCCTCGGCGTGGGTGAGTCGATCCGCAACCGCCGGGTCCGACCGCCGACGTGATCGTTTCGGGGAGGCCGCCCCGCCTGGCCGTCATCGGGGGCGGCACGCGACGATGGCTCGCATGACCGCCGCCGGGCCGATCGCCGCCGCCCGGCCCGCCGGGTCCGTGGCCGGGCCGGACGGGCTCGATCCGCGGCTGCGCGAGCGGCTGCGGGCGCTGTTGTGCTGCCTCTTCCTCGTTCTGATCGCCACCGCGACCAGGCCCGGCCGCATCGTGCCCGACACCAAGATCGACATGGCGCTGAACCCGGTCGGCTTCCTCGGGCGGGCGCTGCGCCTGTGGGACGTCGAGCAGTTCGGGCAGCTGCAGAACCAGGCCGCGGGCTACCTGTTCCCGATGGGGCCGTTCTACGCCCTCGGCCACCTCACGGGCGTACCGGCCTGGATCACGCAGCGGCTGTGGTTCGGGGCGCTGCTGTGCGCGGCGTTCCTCGGCGCGCGGCGGCTGGCGCTGCGGCTCGGCATCGGCACCGAGGCCGGGCGGCTGGCGGCCGGTCTCGCGTACGCGCTCGGCCCGCACGCGCTGGCTTCGCTGGGCACCAACTCCTCGGAGTACCTCCCGCCCGCGCTGCTCCCGTGGATGGTCATCCCCCTGGTCGCGGCCGCGCAGGGCACGTCGGGCCGGGTACGGGCGGCGGCGCGGTCGGGCCTCGCCGTGGCCTGCTGCGGCGGGATCAACGGCACCGCCACGGTCGCGGTGCTCGCCGTCCCGGTCCTGTACGTCCTGACGCGCCCGCGCGGGACCGCGCGCGTACGGCTCCTGGCCTGGTGGTGCGCAGCCGTCGCGCTGGCCACCGCGTGGTGGTCGGTGCCGCTGGTCCTGCTCGGCCGGTACGCGTTCTCGTGGCTGCTCTACACCGAGAAGGCGGACACCACGACCGCGACGACCGGGGTGGCGGACGTGCTGCGCGGCGGCGAACGCTGGGTCGACTACCTCGTCGTGGACGGCCGGCCGTGGTGGCCGCTCGGCCATACGTTCGCCACCGGAACCCTCCCCGTGCTGGTCACCGGCGTGGTCGCCGCGCTCGGCATCGCGGGGCTGCTGCGGTCGCGGCTGCCCGAGCGCACGTTCCTGCTGCTCACCCTCCTGGCCGGCGTCGCCGTCACGGCCGCCGGGCACGCGGGACCGCTCGCGCCCGCCGTACGCGAGCTGCTCGACGGGCCGCTGGCGCCGTTCCGGAACCTGTACAAGTTCGACGGCCTGGTACGCCTGCCGCTCGCCCTGGGGATCGCGCACCTGCTCGTGCCCGGCCGAAGGCCCTGGCGCGCCGGAGCGGTCGCGGCGGCGCTCGCCGGGCTGGCCGTGCCCGCGTTCACCATCGGGCTCTCGCCGGACGGCGACTTCACGGCCGTGCCCGGGTACTGGCGGGACGCGACCTCCTGGCTCAACGCCCGCGCCGGTGAGCAGGGCGTCATCGCGGTCCCCGGCGCGCGCTTCGGCGAGTACACCTGGGGCCGGCCCATGGACGAGCTGACCCAGCCGCTGCTGCGCGCACGCTGGGCCGAACGCCAGCTCGTGCCCGCCGGGTCGGCGGGGTTCACCCGGCTCATGGACGCGGTCGACCAGCGGATCGCGAGCGGCCACGGCTCGACCGGGCTCGCCCCGGTGCTCGCCCGCATGGGCGTCCGCTACATCCTCGTACGCAACGACCTGCGCCGTGACGACCTGCGCGGCGCGTGGCCGTCACGTGTGCACGAGGCCCTGGCCGCCTCGCCGGGGATCCGCCGCGCCGCGTGGTTCGGCGATGTGCCGTCCGGGACGTCCGTGCCGGGCGACGCCGTCGGCGCGATCGACCAGCCGTACCCGCCCGTGGAGGTCTACGAGGTCGCGAACGCGGGCGGCGTCGTAGGGATGGCCGATGCCGACCGCGCGCTGCGGCTGTACGGCTCGCCGGAGGCGCTGCTCACGATGGCCGACGACGGACTGCTCGGCGACCGGCCCGTGCTCGTGAACGGCGATGGGACGGGCGGGAAGCCCGTCGTGGCCGACTCGCTGCGGCGCGTGGAGCGCGACTTCGGGGAGATCCGCGGCAACACCTCACCGACCATGACCGCGAACCAGGACCGCGGCGTCCCCGGTTCGCGCCGCGACATCGCCGAACCCGGCTGGGACCGCTACGCGACGGTCGCCTCCTACACCGGTGTCAAGGACGTCACCGCCTCCTCGTCGGCGTCGGACGCCGAAGCGCCGTTCCAGGATCCCGGCGGCATCCCGTACGCCGCGATCGACGGCAGCACGTGGACGCGGTGGGTGAGCGGCGGACGGCACGGGCCGGTCGGGCAGTGGCTCCGCGTCGACTTCGACCGGTCGCTGACGCCCGCGAACGTCACCGCGATGTTCGCGCGGGACGCCGGGCTCGGGTCGCCGCCGACCCGGGTCGCGGTCGAGACCGAGGGCGGCCGGGCCGTCCAGGACCTCGCACGTACGTCCGCCGCGCAGCCGCTGCGGGTGCCGGCCGGGCGTACCCGGTGGCTGCGGATCCGCGTCCTCGGCGTCGCGGACGGGCCGGCCGCCGCCGCCCGCGTCGCCGTCACGGAGCTGCACGTCGACGGCGTACGCGCGGTGCGGCACTACCGGCTGCCGCCGTCGCCGCCGGGCGCGTCCGTTGTGGTGTCCCGCACGCCGGGAGGGCTGCCGGGCTGCATGCGCGGCTCCGAGCGGTGGGTGTGCTCGGGCGGGCTGGCCCGCGGCGGCGAGGAACCGTACGGCTTCGACCGGGTCTTCCCCTCCGCCTCGTCCGGGCCCGCGCGGCTGTCGGGCACCGCGGCGCTCACCGACCCTGATCTGATCGAGCGGTACACCTCCACGGACCCCCGCCTCACGGTCCGCGCGAGCTCGGCCGACACGCGCGAACCCGCAGGCCTGCCGCGCTCGGCCTTCGACGACGACCCCACGACCACGTGGGTCCCGGCGGACGGGGACCGCGCCCCATGGCTGGCGCTGTCCTGGCGGCGGAAGGTCACCGTCGGGCACCTGACCGTACGCCGGCCGCCGGGCGCGAGCGGCCCACTGACGGCACGCGTCGAGGGCGACGGCGGCCGGTGGCGCGAGGCGGTCCTCGGCGCGGACGGGCGGCTGTCGTTCAAGCCGATGCGGGTCACCGGGCTGACGCTGCGGTTCTCGGGCGCGATTCCGCAGGTCACCGACGTGATCGTGCCCGGCGTCACGGCGTTCCGGTCACCGCCGTCGGCGCGTGTCCCGCTGCCGTGCGGGTACGGGCCGCGGCTGCGGCTGAACGGGAGGCTCGTGCCCACCCGGGCCACGGGCACGTTCGGCGACCTGCTCGCCGGCCGCGCGATCCGGTTCCGCGCCTGCCGGAAGATCACGGTGAGGCCCGGCGACAACGCGCTGGCCCCCGCGCCGTTCGACGCCTTCCGCATCGACTCGGCCGTCATCGCGCCCACCGGATCGGCGGGCGGCCACGCGCACGCTCCCGCGGCGTCGGCGACGGTCACCCGGTGGTCGGCGGAGGAGCGGCGGGTGACCGTCGACGCGCCACAGGCCTCGTACCTGGTCGTCAACGAGAACCTCAACCCCGGCTGGCGGGCGCGGATCGGCGGGCGGACGCTACGCCCGGTACGTCTCGACGGCTGGCGGCAGGCCTGGGTCGTTCCGGCGGGCACGAAGGGCACCGTGCGCCTGTCGTACGGGCCCGGACGGGTCTACCGGGCCGCCGTGCTCGGCGGCCTCGCACTGCTGCCGTTGCTGCTGCTCACCGCCGCCTGGCCGGTGCCGTTCCGCCCCGGCACACGACGGCGAGCCCCGAGCCCGGCTCCCGCCGGAGCACCGCCCGACGGCGGGCCGGTCCCGGGCGACGGGCGCGCCGGGGCACGCTCACTCGCCTGGGTCGTGGTGGCCGTTCCGGTCGTGGCGGCGCTCGGGTTCTGGGCGGGCGGCGTCGTGGGCGCGGGGGTCGGCGCGTTCGCCGCCGCCGTCTTCGCCCTGGTGAGGCGGGCGCGGTCGCCGTGGTCCGCGGCGTTCATGCTCGCCGCGACGGCCTCACTCGCGGTCGGCACGCACCTGGACTCTGGACGGTTCTTCGCCGTCGAGACGCTCCCGCGGCTGCTCTGCATGGTCGTCCTCGCCCGCCTGGTGGTCGCGCTGTTCGGGGGATCGCCGGAGCCGCAGCAGCGGCCGTTCCAGGACGTGGTACGAGACGGTGGCGACGGCGAGGGTCAGCAGGGCGATCACCGGGAACTCCGCGAGGAGGCTGCCGGTGAAGGCGACGTGGCCGGTCAGGTCGTACCAGCCGACCGAGACCGCGACCTGCCAGAGGAACACTCCGTACGAGACGCGCCCGAGGAACCGCATGACGCGGCCGCCGAGGACCGGGACGGCGCCGCCGAGCGCGACGGGGGCGACGAAGAAGGCGGCGACCAGCCCGTACAGCAGGATCCGCAGCTCTGACGTCCACGGGCCGTCCGGGCTGACCAGGTCGGACGGCCCGGTGAGAGGCGACGCCGCCATCCCGTACAGCACCGCGGCGATGGCCCAGCAGGTGCCCCAGGAGCCGACCAGCGTACGGCAGAAGCGGCGCGGCACCGCCGAGACGCGCGCCCAGACCGACACGACCGACAGGGCCATCCCGATCGCGAACCAGGCGAAGTAACGCGGGGCCCACACGCCGAGCTGCGGCGCGTACCGCGGGACGAACATGACGACGGTGAACGCGAACGACGACGCCCCGTACATCGCGATGCCGGTCAGCAACCGCCGGGCCCGCACGTCGACGTCCGGGCCGCCGCGTCGCGCGTACCGGCCGAGGAGCGCCGCGGTGAGCGGGAGGAGGGCGTACCAGGCGACCTCGACGGACAGGCTCCACATCTGCCCGAGTCCCGGCGGGCCGAGGACCGTTCCCCACCAGGGGTGCGGGTCGTAGGTGTAGGTGAGGGTCAGCAGTTTCAGCCAGGTCCACGGGTCGCCGAGATGCGACGTCAGGACCACGGCCATCACGTACGCGGTGACCGCCCAGTACGCCGGGAGGATCCGCAGCGCGCGTCGGCGCAGGTACGCGCCGGTGCGCGGCGAGGCTTGGTCGTCGTCCAGCGCGCGGGCCGCCCACGGGCGGTACAGCAGCAGTCCGGACAGCGTGAAGAAGACCGGGACGCCGATCGCGCCGCCGGTGAGCAGCCGCCCGGCCGCGTCCGCGCGGAACGTGTGCCCGGTGTCGGCGGCCACGTGGAAGAGCAGGACCGCGAAGGCCGCGACCGCGCGCACGCCGTCCAGCGCGTCCTGGTGTCCCGAGACCGGGGGCGGCTCGCGGGTCCTGGTCAACGGGCCACCCGCAGGACCAGCACGAGGTTCCAGGTCAGGAACTCCCGCAGCCCGGGCACGCGGACGATCGGCACGGCCCACCACGGGTGGTAGCGCGGCGCCGCGCGTACGACGGTGAGGTCGTGGCGTCCGCGCGCCCAGGCCAGCGCCGCGCCGACCGAGACCGGGTGCAGGCCGTGCCCGAAGAGGTTCTTGGGCGGGCCGCCGTGGCGCCGCGCGTACCGGCGCGCGGCTCGGTCGCCGCCGAGGTAGTGCCAGGGCGAGGTCTCGTGCCCGCCCCACGGCGACAGCCAGTTGGTGAAGGAGAGGTAGACCAGGCCGCCGTCCCGCGTGACGCGCACCATCTCCTCGCACATCCGCCACGGGTCGGCGACGTGTTCGAGCACGTTGGAGGAGAGGCAGACGTCGACCGAACCGGTCGCGAGCGGCAGCGCGAGCGCGCTGCCCAGCACCCCTCCGGCCGCCTCGTCCGCGTCGTGCTCGACGCCGACGCAGCGCGCGCCGGCCTCACGCAGGGCGCGGGTGAGGTACCCGGGTCCGCTGCCGACGTCGGCGACGAGCGACCCGCGCAGTTCGGTGTGGCGGCGGAGGTATGCGACGGTGTCGCGGGCGAGCAGCCCGTAGAAGCGCTCCGGGTCGGCGGGCTCGTCACGGAACGCGCGCAACAGCCGGACCGAGCGCGCGGTCGTCGCACGGTGCGTCACGATGTACCTCCGGAAATGGAGCCTGAAGGGTACTCGCAGGTAACATGATCATTACAAGTGATCATCCCAACAGTGCACAAATGCCGCATTTCCCTAGAATCTGGGTCTGTCTCACGCTGGAGGTAACGGTGCGGCGCAACGTCGGCCTGATACTCGTGGCGATCGGAGCGTTCTCCCTCGCGCTCGCGCCGTTGGTCCGTTTCTACGTGGCGAGCCGCCTCATCGCGGCTCCGCTGAACGTCTACCAGCAGACGACTCTGCAGGCCGACGGCGCCACGTACCTCGACCAGGCCAAGGTCAAGATCCGTCACGGCGCGACCGTACGCGCCGTCAACACCACGCGCGGCGACGTACGCGCGAGCGACGGGAAGGTCGCGGTCTGGGACTCGTTCACCTCGATCGAGGACCCGGCCGCCAAGGCCAGAATCGAGGTGCAGGCACAGCGCGCGGCCTTCGACCGGCGCAGCGCCGAGTTGAGCAACTCCCGCGGCGCCTCGGTCGACGACGACACCGGCGTACGCCAGTCGGGGATCGGGCTGTTCTGGCCGATCGGCGTGAAGAAGAAGACCTACCCGTACTTCGACGTCACCACGAAGCGGACCTGGCCCATGGTCTTCCAGGGCGAGCAGCGGACGCACGGCATCGCGGCGTACCGGTTCGTGCAGCAGATCCCGCCGACCGTGGTCGAGTCCGTCAAGGGTGGCGCACCCCCGTCACTGCTCGGCCTGAAGAAGCCGGACGGCGTCCCGGGCTATGACCGTAAGAGCGGCAGCGTCGCGGTGAACCGCGTCTACCAGGCGACGGTCACGGTGCTGGTGGACCCGCGCACCGGCGCGCCGGTCGGCCAGGAGCAGAAGGTCAAGACGATGCTGCGCACCGGCGACGGCAAGGACCGCCTCGTCGTCGGCGACCTGGACCTGAAGATGACCCCCGCCAGCCAGAAGGACCTCGCCGACCGATCGAGCCACGAGGCCCTCAAGATCGCGGCGGCCCGCACGTACGTGCCGTTCGGCGGCGTCTTCGCCGGGCTCGTGCTCCTGGCGGTCGGCCTCGGCCTCACCGTCCGCCGCGCCCGTACCACCGCAGAGCCGGAGCAGCCCTCCTGAGCGTGGTGAACGAGGACGAGAGCCTCCGTCGTTACGGTCTACGGCCGTCCGCGGCCGACCTCGAGGAGATTCGCGGGCTGCTGGAGACCCGTGCCGTACTGGAAGGCACGCGTCAGGGCGACGGCGACACCGAGCTGATGAAGCTCTGCTGCGTGCAGCTGTTCAACGTCGGCGACCTGGGCGACGTACCGAGGATCTGGCAGGCCAAGTCGGCGAGCTGGGACGCTCACTGCTCGATCGACGTCCAGCTGCTGTGCGGCGCCGGCCTGCGGGAGACCAAGGCGTACCTGGCGGACGACGGCTTCGGGGAGGCCCCGGCGGCGCTGGACTACCTGCTCGCCTGCGAGGCGACCGGCGACTTCACGGGCTTCTCGGTACGGGAACGGTCGCGCTGGTACGCCGAGTACTACCAGGGCTGACCGGGGAACCAGGTCTTCCTGGAGTGGGCGCGCGCCTGCGCGGGCGAGACCTACCCCTCGGTCTCACTGAGCGTCCTCCCGGACGGGCGGGTTCTGTTCGCCACGAAGGACAACCGGGCGTACCTCTTCGACGCGGCGCTCCTCTCGGTCGAGGAGGCCACGGCCCCGGGCGGAGAACCGCGCTGGGCGTTCCGTACCCGGCTGACCCCGTCCGGCCGCGCGCTGTGCCTGCTCGGCGAGAACGTCGTCGCGGTCTCGCCGGAGTCGGTCGGAACGGCGTTGCCCGCACTGACCGCGGTGACCGCACTCTTGCGGACGCCGAGGGGGAGCACTCGTTCGCCCGCGTACTGTCCACCGGCCGGCGCGTTGGGTGAGGGCGAACCCCGCACCGAACTGGACGAGCAGATCAGGGCGGAGCGTCCAGGACCGGGCGGGCCGCGCCCCGCGTGGCTGTACGACGCCGTAGCGATCGACGACTCGACCTTCGTCGTAGTGACGGTCGGCTGGAAGAAAGTCGCCTACAAGCGCGGCAGCGAGTTCATGTTCGCCCTGGTCGACGCCGACGGGAAGCTCCTCGGCCATCTGGACCTGCACACCTACCGCGACGCGGCCGCCCGCGGCGTACGGTACGACGTCGTCGTGGACCAGGCCCGGCGCCGCGTCTTCCACCTCAACACCTTCGGCCTGTACGCCTTCGACGACACCGGCACACGAACGGCGTGGCTGTCCACGGCTGACCGCGAGTACAAGCCGCTCGCGCATTTCCAGCTGCGAGAGTTCGACCCGGCCGGTGACCTGGTCCTCGTCCACGAGAAGCAGAACCTCGTACTGACGATCCCCGTACCGGACGACCTGGCCGACCTGCCGGAGACCGTCACCGACGCACTCGCGCTCTTCCGTAAGGAACGGTCGCGGCTGAAGAAAGAGAACCAGCCGACGAACTGGTACTGGACCACGGCCGACACCCCAATCACCACGTTCCGGTCGTGACCGCGAGCGGCTTCAGGCTCGGTGCTTCCTGCTGGTGAGGTACAGGGGGAGGAAGAAGACGAACAGGAGCAGGCAGCCGAGGGCCCAGGCGCGGGGGGTGTCGACTCTGAAGTCGCCGCTCGAGAAGACGACGGGCGAGCCGCGTTCGGCGCGGACCTGGGCGTCCACGTAGACCCAGCGGTCGGCCGCGAGAAGTACGAGGAGAGCGACGATCGGTACCAAAACGGTCGTCGATCCGGCCATCTCAACCACGCTCCATCCGGTCGTTGTGGGCACCGACGCCGCTGCCCACGGACGCCAGTGAACACGACCAGGCCCGGCTGTACAAAGGCGGACGGCCCCCGGCCCGACGAAGGTGTCGGAGCGCGGGGGCCGTCTGCCTGGCGGGTTGGAGGGTAGGTCAGCCCACGATGCGGTGGGTCGTCCAGAAGGACGTCAGGTCGACCGTGGTCGCGGCCTGTGCGGCGGCCTTGAACTCGGCCGTGGTCGAGACGCCGTACCAGTGCGACTGCGCGTAGGTGCGCAGGAGGTTCGCCATGGCGGTGTCACCGATGGTCCGCTGCAGGTCGTGCAGCGCGCACTTCCCGTAGGAGTAGACGACCGTGCTGTAGCGGCCGGAGTGCGCGTCCCAGTAGGCCATCGAGTTGGTGATGTTCTCCGCGGAGGAGGACCAGGAGACGCTGTTCCAGCAGCCGCTGCCGGTGCTGCCCTGGTACAGGTCGGTGGAGTAGTCGGCGAAGGACTCGTCCAGCCAGGGGCTGTTGTACTCGTCGTCGCCGACGATGCCGTACCACCACTGGTGCGCCAGCTCGTGCGCGAGGGCTCCGGAGCTGACCAGGTCGAGGATGAAGCCCGGGTACTCCATGCCGCCGAACCAGAAGTTGTTGTCCAGGACCGCGTCGACCTCGCCGTACGGGAAGGCACCGAAGCGCTGGCCGTGGGCGTCGATCGCGGAGGTCGCGACGTTCATCATCGACTGCGCCGAGCCGGCGGAGATCCCGCTCACCGAGTAGACGTTGACCTTCACGCCGCCGGGCGAGGTGGCGGAGATCTCGGCGAACGGCCCGGCCGCCCACGCGAAGTCGCGCACCTTGGCCGCGGTCGCCGTCGTCACCGTACGGCCGGACGAACCGGGCGTGTCGACGGACGTGCCGGTCGCGGGAACCTTCAGCGAGGTCGGGTGGTCGAGGGTGACCTTGAAGTCGGCGGCGAGGCTGTAGAAGGCCTCACCGTTGTTCGTGTACGGGTCCAGGTGCCAGCCCGAGGCGTCCCGGATGCCCAGCACCGGCAGCGCGTTGCCGATGAAGTTGTTGGCGCCGTCGTGGCCGAACCGGTCGGCGCCGTTCGGCACGACGATCTTGAGGTCGAACCCGATCGAGCCGGTCTGGCCCTGGTTCAGCGCGGCCGGCAGCGTGATCTTGAGAGCGGTGCAGTTCACCTCGAGCGCGCCGGCCGTACCGCCGGTGACGTTCGAGACGGTGATCGGGGTGGACGGGCAGCTTCCGTGGTAGTTGTCCCACAGCCGCAGGTACACCTCGGTGAGAGGTACGGCCGAGGCGTTGGTGAAGTCGGCCGTCTCGTGGCCGGTCCAGGTGACCCCGCTGGAGTCGCTGCTCAGGTTCACCGTGTAGGACGGCGACGCCGGTGTGCGCGTCGCGTCGGTCGCGGCGGGCCTTCGCGCGGGGACGTGATGGCCGGGCGAGGCGCTCGCGGCGCCGAGCGGGGACATCGCGGCCGCCGCGAGGGCGAGGACGGCGATCGTACGTTTCATGCGGGGACTCCCGATGGTGATGAGGGCCCCGGGTGGTGACACCCGGGGCCCAGATGGACCACGGTCAGGATGCGTTCACGGCGACGTCGTCAAGGACGAAGCTGGTCTGCAGGGCCGGGTCCTCGGTGCCGGTGAACGATAGCGTCACCGTCTGGCCGGCGAAGGACGACACGTCGAAGGTCTTGTTCGTGTAGCCGCTGGCGGCGTTGACGTTGCTGTAGGTGCCGAGAGTGGTGCTTCCAATCTTTACCGTGAAGGTGTCGTAGACCGTGCTGCCCGACTCACTGGTGTCGATGTGCAGCGCCAGGCTGAGGCTGGCGTGGCAGCCGGCCGGGATCGTGATCGACTGGCTGGCGGTGTCGGTGTGGGTGGTGCCGTAGCCGTCGAACCAGGCGTAGTGGGTGCCGCTGTTGGCGGTCTCACCGTCGCCGTTGGCCGACACGACGCCCGAGGACGTCGTCCACGGGGTGGTCCCGCTCTCGAACCCGCCGTTGGTCACCTTGTTGCCCGGCGAGGAGCAGCCGCCGCCGACCGGGTTGACGGTCCAGGTGAAGGACGTCGTCCCGGTCAGGTTGGAGGTGTTCTTCGCCGTGACCGTCACCGACGAGGAGCCGGCGGTGGAGGGCGTACCGGAGATCAGGCCGGAGGAGGCGTTGATCGACAGTCCGGCGGGCAGGCCCGTCGCGCTGTAGGTCAGCGCCTGGTTGTTCGGGTCGGTGGCATTGATCTGCAGGCTCGCCGCCGTGCCGACGGTGCTCGTCTGGTTACCGGGGTTGGTCACCGTCGGGGCGCCGGGCTGGCCGGGGCAGGTACCGGGGACCGGGTCGGCGCCGGTGACGCTGACGGCCGCCCAGGCGGCGTCGACCGCGTTGTACTCGGTGCAGTGCGTGCCGTACAGGTCGGCCGCGGCCTTCAGCGAGTCCGTACGGGCGCGGGAGTAGTTCTCACTGCTGCTGGCGTACGACGCGAGCGCCCGGTACCAGATCTTGGCGGACTTGTCGTTGCCGATGCCGGTGAGCGTCGAGCTGTTGCAGGTCGGGCTGTTGCCGTACCCGTGGTCGCCGCTGCCGACGGCCAGCAGGAAGAACCAGTGCGTCAACGGGCCGAGCGAGTAGTGCGGGTCGAGCGAACCGTTGCTGCTGGTGTAGCAGTTCGGCGACGCGCCATCGAGCGAGGGGTTGTACATGTAGCGCAACGGCGTGTTGTCGCCGTTGATGTTGATCAGCTCGCCCATCGTGTAGTCGGGCGTGTCCTTGGCGTTGTTGGCGTAGAACTCCACCATCGTGCCGAAGATGTCGCTGGTGCCCTCGTTCATGCCACCGGTCTCGCCGGTCTCGTCCCAGCCGGTGAGCGCGCCGCTGACGCCGTGGCTCATCTCGTGGCCGGCCACGTCGATCTCGACGAGCGGACGGGCGTTGCCCGAACCGTCGCCGTACGTCATCTGGGAGCCGTCCCAGAAGGCGTTGACGTACGCGTTGCTGTAGTGGGTGCGGGACGGAACCCCGGCGCCGTCGCCGAAGATGCCGTTACGGCCCAGCACGTTCTTGTAGTAGTCGAACGTCTTCGCGGCGCCGTAGTGAGCGTCCGCGCCGGCTGACGCGGGGTCGCTGTTGGTGCCGTTGCCGAACGTCCCGGTGGTGTTGCTGAAGGTCGTGCCGGTACCGCTCGTGGCGTGGTTCAGGTTCGTGGTGAACCCGTTGCCGTGCGAGGGGTCCTTCATCGTCCACGTGCTGCCCGACTGGGTGAAGTCGAGCGGCACCGAACCGCTGTAGATCGTGTTGCCCGTACCGGCGGTCAGGGGCGATACCCCGCCGGCCTGCTCGGCGGCGCGCTGCTGCGCCGGGGAGAGCAGGGTCTCGATCTCGTCGCGCTGGGTGACGACCTTGCCCTTGCGCGCGTCCACGAGGACGTGCAGCACGCTCGGCGTACGGTCGGCGCGGACGCCGTGGACGACGGTCTCCCACACGAGCTGGGAGGAGCGTCCGGTCGCCCAGACCGCGAGGTGCGGCGTGCCGACCGAGGAGATCGTGCCCTTGAGCTGCCCGCGCGAGGTGCGCGCGGCGCTCGCGGCGGCGATCGACGGCGTCGTGGAGACCGCCGCGGCCGGGGTGGCGATGTTCAGCGCCTTGTAGGAGCCGCCCGGCTTGAGGTGGACGATGAGGTCGCCACCGTAGACGGGAAGGCCGCGGAACGTACGGTCGAACCGCACGTCCGTGGCGCCGTTCTTGGCGACCACCACGTCGCGGGCGACGAAGGCGTCGCCCGACTTCGCGTGCGCGGCGCTCTTGTGCGCCGACAGCGCGGTACGCGCGTCGGCGATCGCCTGCTTGCGCGTGGCGGGTGAGGGGTTGGCGGTGAAGTCGCTCGGCGTGAACGCCGATTGCTTCGTCGGCTTGGGCTGCGCGGGTGCGGCGCCGGCCGTGGCGGGGGCGGACAGAAGCGCGGCCGCGACGGCCAGTGAGGCCGTTGCCGCGATACGTCGTCTGGACATGTTACGGAGGATTCCTTTCGCCACTGCCCACGTGACGCGGACAGGCGGAAGGGACAGGTGAGTCGGTGGCCCCCTGGCTGGGGGCCGTTGAGATCTATCGACCGACTGCGGTGGGCCTAGGCGGGGGAGGACCTCCGAGTGGGGCGGGGCGACGAGCCGGCACGCGAGGACCCGCGCGTCCGACGGTTCTCTCCCTCCAGCGAATCGGAATATTCGCCACCTCTTGGACAGGAGTCTCCGGATCTGGAACGAGCCAGAGAAGACACCGCCTCGAGCGATAGGGAAATCCCTAGGGCCATGTCCGGCCTCAGAGACTGTTGGGGAGTCCTCGTCCGTCGCGAGCGGCGGGCCAGGGGGCGCGTCGCAAGGCGGAGGAGGGAGTCGGCCCGGTGTCGGCCGGCGATCGACGACAACGCGGCGAGGTGTCGCCTGGGTGCCGCGCAGTAGGGCATGGGGCTCCCCAGCAGTCTCTCAGGTGAGGTGGCCGCCGGAGCGGCGGAACGCGGCCATCCGCGCGACGTCGACGCGGGACCGTACGCCGAGCTTGCGGTACGTCCTGGTCAGGGCCGCCTCCACCGTCTTGACGGAGATGTAGAGCCGTGCGGCGATCTCCCGGTTGGTGGCGCCCTCGGCGACGAGGACCGCGACGCGGCGTTCGACACCGGCGAGCTCGCGCAGCGGGTCGGACTCCGCGGAGATGACCGGCACGTCCGTGTCGAGGCCGTCGAGCTCCGCCGTCGCGGCCTCGATCCAGGGCGTGGCCTTGGCGCGGGTGAAGGCGCGGTGCGCGGCTCGCAGTGACTCGCGAGCGGGCCGGGTCTCGCCCCGCGACCGCAGCAGCCGCCCGAGGTCCAGGTGGGCCCGGCCCTCCTCGAGCGGGTATGGCAGCATGGCCAGCTTCGCGACGGCCCGCCGCAGGCCGTCGGCGGCGACCTCGGTCTCCCCGCGCGCCGCGGCGACCAGCGCGGCGGCGCGGTCGAGCACGGCCAGCACGCTGCGCCGGCCGAGCCGCGTGGCGTCACGCCGGGTCTCCTCGACCAGCTCGGCCGCCTCGTCGACCGCGCCGGTCGCGGCGAGGGCCTCGGCGAGGTCGGCGTGCCAGCGCCGCATCGCGGGCTCGGCCAGGCCCTGGCCCGCCTCGAGGAGGCGTACGCGGGTCAGCGCGCCGACGGCGCCGGCCGGGTCGCCGCGCATCAGGCGTACGTGGCCGGCCGCGTGCAGGGTGGGTGGCAGGAACAGCAGGTCGCCGTCGTCCTCGCTGTGCGCGATGCCGCGTTCGGCGGCGGCGAGGGCGTCGTCGAGCGAGCCTCCCGCGGCCTCGGCGAAGGCCACCGCGCACCAGGCCGGGCCCTGGCTCAGCTCGCTGTCCTCGGCCAGCCGCAGGCACTGGTAGGCGAGGTCCAGCGCGCGGTCGCAGCGGCCACGCAGGATCTCGACCTGGGACGAGCCGTACAGGCACATGAACAGGCTCTCGACCGCGCCGCGCTGGCGTACGGCGTAGGTCAGCGAGCGCAGCTCGCCGCGCGCCTCCTCCAGCCGGTCGTGCAGCAGGTGGTGCCGGTAGCGCAGGAACACCGGGCCGTTGTGGTCGAACCTGATCGCCGGGTCCTGCGGGCCGGACAGGGCGCGCGTGAGGGTGCGCTCGGCCTCCAGATCGCCGGTGCTGAACTCGGCGAGCGCCTGTTTCGTCAACGACAGGATCTCGGTGCGCCGGTCGCCGGCCTCGGCCGCGAGCCGCGCCGCGGTGGCCGCCTCCTCGCGCGCCCGTGTCGCCGAGCCCTTGACCAGCCAGGCGCGCCAGGCGAGCCGGTAGTGCAGGGGCGCGAGCAGCGCGGGGTCATCACGCGCGTCGTCGAGCGCGCGGGGGAACACGTCGTCGAGCTCGGCGAGGGCCTGGCCACTGGAGTCGAGCAGCACGATCCAGGCGCGTACGCGCTCGGCGGGCCGCGTCGCGCGCGCCAGGACGTCCTCGGCGATGCTCCGTGCCATCGCGAACTCCCCCGAGGACAGCGCGTCCTCGGCGGCCGTCAGCCGTAGGCCGGGCTCGTCCTCCTCGTGCGGGGTACGGTCGGCGGCGAGCAGTCCCAGGCGTGCGGCGGAGGCGCGGGCGCCGCGCCGCCGTGCGGCCGCCGCGGCCTCGCTCAGCGTGGCGGCCACCCCGGCGTCGCGACCGGGCGCGACCAGCGCGAGGTGGTGCGCGCGCTCGACCGGGTCGGTGACGGCGTCGGCGAGCGCCGCGTGCGCGGCGAGCCGGTCGCGTTCGGACGCGTCGGCGTACAGCACCGCCGACAGCAGCGGCTGCGTGAACCGCACGACCTCGCCGGGCACGACGATGCCCGCCTCACACGCCTCGGCGATGTCGGCGCCGGCGTCGTGCCGTCCGGCGGCCCGCAGTAGGGCGAGCGTGGGCCGTGCCGCCGCGCAGGCGGTGAGCAGCGTCAGACGCGCCTCGGGCGACAGCGCCAGCAGCCGGCCGAGCATGAGCGAGCGCAGGCTGTCGGGTACGGGCAGCGGCGCCGACGGGTCGAGCGGATCGTGGTGACCGGCCAGGGCGCGGCCCAGCTCGACGGCGAAGAACGGGTTGCCGCCGCTGGCCCGGTGCACCTTGGCGAGGACCGCGCGCGGCAGGCCGAGGCCGGTGAGGAGCCCGGTGATCTCCGGTGCGGTCATCGGCGGCACCGCGAACGTACGTACGGGTGGCGGGCACAGCCGCGGCTCGGCCACACCGGAGCGCAGCCCGACGAGGGCCTGAAGCGGCAATCCGGCCGCCCGCCGCGCGATGAACGCCAGCAGCTCCGCACTGGGCGCGTCGAGCCACTGGGCGTCGTCCATCACCAGTAGCACCGGCCGCGTGGCGCACAGCGCGCGGAACGTCGCCAGGACGGCCATGCGCAGGCCGAGGACGTCGCGCTCGCCGACCGGGTCGTTGCCGCGGAGCAGGGCCGACTCGAGGGCCGCGCGCTGGTGCGTCGGCAGCGTCTGCAGGATGTCGTCGCCGGTGTCGGCGAGCAGGTCGATCAGGCCGAGGAACGGCAGGTGGCGTTCGGCCTCGGACAGCGAGCAGCGCAGCACCTGGTGTCCGGTGCACTCGTCGGCCAGCGTGGCCAGCAGAGTGGACTTGCCGATGCCCGCCGGTCCGGTCAGCAGGACGCTACCGCCGGCGGTGAGGTGACCGCGCGCGCTCGCGAGCAGCGGGCCGCGATCGACCAGGGCGGCGGGTCCCGTCGTCGCGACGGCCACCGGCCGGACTGATCCGCACGCTTCGGTCATCCGCTCGGCCCTCCGGACGCCCGCTACCAGCGAGCCCCGGCGCAAATTAACAACGCCTCATACCGACGTCAACACCCCGGATCAGGATGCTTTCTGATACGCGTTCCACCTTACCGTGATGAATCGCCGCTGAAGATGGAGGAAGATGACTAGAACACGTTGCAGTTTTGTGGTTAGCGTGCGTATGGTCGGGATGTGCGGACCCGAGTTACGGACCTCTTCGGCCTCGAATATCCGATTTTCGCGTTCAGTCACTGCCGCGACGTGGTCGCGGCGGTGAGCCGCGCCGGTGGCATGGGCGTCCTCGGCGCGCTCTACTTCACGCCCGAGCAGCTCGAGACGGAGCTCGCCTGGATCGACGACAACGTCGGCGGCAAGCCGTACGGCGTCGACGTGGTGATGCCAGCGACGTACGAGGGCGCCGACCTCGGCGATGCCGGCGAGCTGCTGGGCCGGCTCCAGGGGATGATCCCGGAGGGCCACCGACGCTTCGTCAACGACCTGCTCGAGCGCCACGGCATCGACCCGCTCACCGAGGAGGGCGCGGGCCACTACCTCCTCGGCTGGACCGACGCCACCGCGCGTCCCCAGGTCGAGGTGGCGCTCAAGCACCCGATCGCGCTGCTGGCCAACGCACTCGGACCACCGCCCGCCGACGTCGTCGAGCAGGCGCACCGGCACGGTGTACGCGTCGCCGGGCTCGCCAGCAACGCCCGGCACGCGCGCAAGCAGGCCGAGGTGGGCGTCGACCTCATCGTCGCCCAGGGCACCGAGGCGGGCGGGCACACCGGTGACGTGTCGACGATGGTGCTGGTCCCCGAGATCGTCGACGCCGTCGGCCCGGACATCGCCGTGCTCGCCGCGGGCGGCATCGGCCGTGGCCGTCAGGTCGCCGCGGGCATGGCCCTCGGCGCCGAGGGCGTCTGGACCGGGTCGATCTGGCTGACCGTCGAGGAGGCGGACACCCCGGAGGCCTCGCGCGACCGGCTGCTCGCCGCGACCTCACGCGACACCGTGCGGTCACGCTCCTGGACGGGCAAGCCCGCGCGGATGCTGAAGACCGCCTGGACCGACGCGTGGGAGTCGCCGGAGTCGCCGGGCACGCTGCCGATGCCGATGCAGTTCATGCTGATCTCCGACGCCCTCCAGCGGATCAACCGGGCCGGAGCCGGCGAGCTGACGACCTTCCCGGTCGGCCAGATCGTCGGCTCGATGAACCACGTGCGGTCCGTCGCCCAGGTCGTCTACGACCTGATGGAGGAGTACGTCGAGACCATGGACCGGTTGGCCGCCATCACCTCAGATTGAGGGGCACCGCGTCGATCTCGGCGAGGATCTCCTTCTTGCGCTCCTCGCCGAGGAACGACGCGCGTACGCCGTTGCGCGCCAGGTCGGCGAGCTGCGCCGGGCCGAACCCGAGGCCATCGGCGACGGCGCGGTACTCGTTGGTCAGTGACGTGCCGAACATCGGCGGGTCGTCGCTGTTCAGCGTGACGTACAGGCCTTCTTCGATCAGGCGGGGCAGCGGGTGCGACGCGATGTCGGCCACCTGCTTGGTGCAGACGTTGGAGGTCGGGCACACCTCGAGCGGGATCTGCGTCTCGCGGAGGTAGGCGACCAGCTCGGGGTCCTCGAGGCAGCGGATGCCGTGGCCGATCCGCTCGGCGCCCATGCCGCGGATCGCCTCCCAGATCATCGCGGGCCCGGACATCTCACCCGCGTGCGGGACGCTGTGCAGCCCGGCGGCGATCGCCGCGCGGAACGCGTCGCGGTTCGCCTCCTCGTTGCCGATGCGGTCGTCCTCGATGCCGCCGATGCCGAACCCGATGAGCGCCTCCGGCGGGTGCTGGAGCGCGTGCTCGATCGTGCCGCGCGCCGCCTCGGCGCCGAACTCCCCGGGGATGTCGAAGACGTACCCGACCTGGATCTGGTCGGCGACCTGCCGCGCGGCGATGTCGAGCGCCTCGGTCACGGCCGGCATCGGCATGCCCGCCATCACCTGCGTGAACGGGGTGACGGTCAGCTCGAAGTAGCGGACGTTCTGCGCCGCGAGGTCACGTGCCGCGCCCACCACGAGCGACGCGACGTCCTCCGGCTCGCGCACCAGCTCGCTGACGAGGAAGTACACCTCGACGAAGTGCGTGAAGTCGCTGAACTCATAGAACTTCCGCAGCTCCTCCTCGGTCGTCGGCACGCTGTGACCGGAGTGGCGGCGCGCGAGCTCCAGCACGGTGGGCACGGACGCGGAACCGACCAGGTGAACGTGGAGTTCGACCTTGGGGAGGGCGGCGATGAAGGCTTCGGAGGCGGGCATGCGCCAGAAGCTAACAGCGGACGGTCGAGCTCGGCCAGGCATGCCGGGCGAAGCTGACACGGATTCGGTAGAAACTCAGTCCTCGCCGCCGAGCAGTGCCCGTAGGAGTGGCTCGCGCCAGGCGTCACGGCTCTGGTCGAAGGCGCCGAAGTCCGTACCGAACTCCCAGTAGGACCAGCTGATCCCGTGCCGCTCCAGCTCGGACCGTACGAACGCGGTCCAGCGCGCCCGCGAGTCCAGATCGGCCTTCTCGTAGGCGCCGAACTCGCCGACGAACAGCGGGCGGCCGTGCTCACGCGCCCACGCGGCGGCCGCGTCGAGGTCGGCGCGTACGGCGGCGCGGTCCGCGTCGGTGCCCCAGGTGGTGCCCGTCCACCGGTCCGAGCCCGGCGTCCACGCGGCGCCCTGGTGCGTGAAGGCGAACGGGTGGTAGTAGTGCGCCGTCACGATCAGCCGGTCGTCCTCGCGCGGCAGGACCAGCCGGGGCAGCGCCCCGACGTCGCTCATCTCCGCCGACCCGACGATCACCATGCGCCGCGGGTTCGACGCGCGTACGACGGCGAGCGCCTCCGCCAGCAGGCCGTTCCAGTCCCCGGCCGTCATCGGCGCACGCGGCTCGTTGAGCAACTCGAGGTAGAGCCGGTCGGGCCGGTCCGCGTACCGCGCCGCGACCTGGCGCCAGAGACCGAGAAACCGCGCCGCCTGCCCGCCGACGTCCTCGTGCAGCGCGTCGTAGTGGTGGACGTTCAACACGACGTTCAGGTCACGCTCCAGCGCGAACCCGACGGCCCGGTCGACCTGGCCGAAGAACGCCTCGTCGATCGCGTACGGCGCCTCGGCGTCGGCCCGCGCCGACCACTTCACCGGCAGCCGCACGGTGTCGAACCCCGCCCGCCGTACGAGGTCGAAATGCCGCGCCACAAGCCGCACCCCAGGCGCATCGGGCGCGTCCAGCGCATTGCCGAAGTTGATCCCCCGCCCCAGCCGACGGCCCATCTCCCCAGAGGACGCCTCCGTCATGCCGCATCGCCTCCCGGGCAGGAGCCTATGCACTCGCCGGGCGTGTTCCGCATTGGAGGCCGTTCCGTGTGATGCGGAACGGGCTGTTTTGCGGATCAGTCGCCGCGGTAGACGGCGGGGCGCTTCTCGCGGAAGGCGCGGGAGCCTTCCTTGGCGTCGTTCGAGGCGAGCACGGGCCAGCCGAGTTCGTCGGAGACCTTCAGGGCGGCCTCCTCGTCCATGCCCTGGGTGCGGCGGTAGGCGCGCAGGATGGCCTGGACGGCGAGCGGGCCGCAGGAGGCGATCTCGGCGGCGATCTCGCCAGCGGTCCGCAGGGCCTCGCCGTCCGGGACGACGCGGGTGATCAGGCCCATCCGCAGGGCCTCGTCCGGTGTGACGGAGCGGCCGGTGAGCAGGATGTCCATCGCGAACGTGTACGGGATCTGGTGTGGCAGGCGTATCGCGGAGCCGCCCATCGGGAAGAGACCGCGCCGCGCCTCGTACAGGCCCAGGGTCGCGCCCGAGGCGACGACCCGGATGTCGGTGCCGATCAGCAGTTCGGTCCCGCCGGCCACGGCGTAGCCCTCGACTGCGCTGATGAGCGGCTTGTCCGGTACGGCGTCGCGCAGGAGGCCCTTCCAGTGGAAGTCCTCGATCTCGGCGGCCCGGCGGCGTACGCGCTCGTCTTCGGAGGGGGCGCCCATGGCCTTCAGGTCGGCGCCCGCGCAGAACTGGCCGTCGGCTCCGGTCAGGATGCCGACGCGTACGTCGGGGGTGTCGGCGATGTAGGCCCACGCGTCGGCCATCCCGACGAGCATGTCGGTGCTCAGGGCGTTGCGCGCCGCGGGGCGGCTCATCGTCACGGTCACGACGTGGCCGTCGCGCTCGACCACGCAGTGCGGGGTGCTGATCGGGAGTCGTTCCGCCATGGCTTCCTCCGCAACCGCGAGACACAGAACGAGAACAGATTCTAGGCAAATGCCCGGCCTTCGAACAGGCCTTGCATGCCAAAACGAGAACGTGATCTACTCAGAGCTGAGGGCACCCCGATGGGAGATTCCATGGGCGCGTTGGGCTTCTGGCGGCTGGCGGAGAAGGACCCCGGCTGGGTCGCGGCCGTGGACCCGGACGGCACCGAGCACACCGCCGGTGAGCTGCTCTCGCGCTGCGACCGCCTCGTACACGGCCTGCGCGACCTGGGGCTGCGGCCGGGAGACGGGATCTGCGGCCTGGTGCCCAACGGCGCCGACGGCCTGGTGCTCTACCTCGCCGCGCTGCGCGCCGGCTGGTACTACACGCCGATCAACTGGCACCTGACCGGCCCGGAGATCGGCTACATTGTGGCCGACAGCGAGGCCAAGGCGTTCTTCGTGCACCCGCGTCACGCCGACGAGGGCCTTCGCGGGGCCGACACCGCCGACCTGGACCCGCGGCGACGCTTCGGGCTCGGGGGCGACGTGCCGGGGTTCCGCGCCTTCGACGAACTGGTCGCGGGACGGCCCGACACGCGCCCGGACGACCGCACCAGCGGCGCGACCATGCACTACACGTCCGGTACGACCGGCCGCCCGAAGGGCGTGCGCCGCGCGCTCGGCGGCATCGACCCGGACGACGCCGCCGAGCTGATGACGTTCCTGCTGACGTTCTTCGGCATGACGCCGGGGCCGTCCGCCGCCCACCTGGTGACCTCGCCGAACTACCACACGGCCGTGACGCAGTTCGGCGGCTCGGCGCTGCACATGGGCCACACGCTCGTCTTCATGGACCGCTGGGACGCCGAGGAGACGCTGCGCCTCATCGAGCGATACCGGATCACCAGCACGCACATGGTGCCGACCCACTTCAAGCGCCTGCTCACGCTCCCGCCCGAGGTACGCGAGCGGTACGACGTGTCCTCGATGCGATGGGCGATCCACGCCGCCGCTCCGTGCCCGGTCCCGATCAAGCGGGCGATGCTCGACTGGTGGGGCGACTGCGTCTGGGAGTACTACGCCGCCACCGAGGGCGGCGGTACGGTCGCGAGCCCGGAGGACTGGCGCGCGCACCCGGGTACGGTCGGCCGCGCCTGGCCGATCAGCGAACTGCTGGTCGTCGACGACGACGGCGCCGAGGTCCCGGCCGGTACGCCCGGCACGATCTACATGAAGATGGCCGGCATCTCCTTCGAGTACAAGGGCGACCCGGACAAGACGCGGGAGAGCATCCTGCGGGACCATTTCACGGTCGGCGACATCGGCTACCTCACCGACGACGGCTTCCTGTTCCTGTCCGACCGCAAGGCCGACATGATCATCTCCGGCGGGGTCAACATCTACCCGGCCGAGATCGAGAACGAGATCCTCATCCACCCCAAGGTCGCCGACGTGGCCGTGTTCGGCGTGCCGGACGAGGAGTGGGGCGAGCAGATCAAGGCCGTCGTCGAACCGGCCGAGGGCGTGCCGCCCGGCCCGGAGCTGGCCGAGGAGCTCCTCGCCTCCCTCGAGGGCCGGCTGGCCCGCATGAAGTGGCCGCGCACCGTGGACTTCATCGAGCGGATGCCGCGCGAGCCCAACGGAAAGCTGCTCAAGCGCACGCTGCGCGACCCGTTTTGGGAGGACCGCGATCTGAGCGGCGAGCCGACGAGCGAGTGGAGTCGGCGGCGAGGAACGAGCCGTCGGCGGAGCGAGTGAGGAGGGGAGCGCGACCATGAACGCTGACAGGAATGAGCCGCTCGTCGCCGACCACGCGCTGGAGTTCCCCGGCGGGTACACCCGGTCGGTCGGGCCGGTCATCGGCCGGTTCCTCACCGAGCTGCGCGACGGCCGTCTCGTCGGCGTGCGCACGGTCTCGGGCGCGGTGCTCGTGCCGCCGGTGGAGTACGACGCGGACGGCGAGGCGGTCACCGGTGAGTTCGTCGAGGTCGGCCCGTCCGGGGTGGTGCGGACGTACGCCTGGGTGCCGCGTCCGCTGCCGAGCCACCCCCTGGACCGGCCGTTCGCCTGGGCGCTCATCGCGCTGGACGGCGCGGACACCACGCTGCTGCACGCGCTGGACCTCGGAGAGTTCGAGCCCGGCGCGAAACCGCCGCGGACGCTGAAGGCCGGGCTGCGCGTACGCCCGAAGTGGCGCGCCGAGCGTACGGGCGGTATCGGGGACATCGAGGCCTTCCGGCCCGAGGTCACGTCGATCGCCGCGCACGTGCGCACGGAGTATCGCCTGAACGCCGGGCGCGCGCTGACCCGTTTCCTCGGCGGCGTCGCCGAGGGGCGCCTGCTCGGCCACCGGTGCGGGGTGTGCGGCAAGGTCTACGTCCCGATGAAGGGGCTGTGCCCGGTCTGCGGCGTGTCCACCACCGAGGAGGTCGAGGTGCCCGACGTCGGCACCGTCACGACGTTCGCGGTGAACAACATCCCGGACCCGCGTGCGCCCGAGGTGCCGTTCGTGTCGGCGTACATCCTGCTCGACGGCGCCGACATCGCGCTGCTCGCGCTGGTCGCGGGCGTGCCCGCCGACCAGGTCCGCATGGGCATGAGGGTCAGGGCGTCGTGGCGGCCGCGGGAGGAGTGGGGCCGGACGATGGCCAACATCCGGTGGTTCGAGCCGACCGGTGAGCCGGACGTCCCGTTCGACGACATCAAGGACTACCTGTGATCAGGACGGACATCGCGGTCGTCGCGTTCGCGCAGACCGAGCACACGGGCGAGGACGTCGGCCTCACCGAGGTGGAGCTGCTCGCCCCGGTCATCACCGAGATCAAGGAGCGGACCGGGCTGAATGAGTTCGGGTTCACCTGCTCCGGGTCGCTGGACTACCTGGCCGGGGCGCCGTTCTCGTTCGTCTCCGCGCTGGACGCCGTCGGCGCGTGGCCGCCGATCTCGGAGAGCCACGTCGAGATGGACGCCGCGTGGGCGCTGTACGAGGCCTGGGTACGGCTCCGGCACGGCGACGTCGACACCGCGCTGGTGTACGGCTTCGGCAAGCCGTCGCAGGGGTCGCTGCGGGAGATCATGACGTTGCAGCTCGACCCGTACCACCTGGCGCCGCTCGGCATCGACCAGGTGTCCATGGCCGCACTCCAGGCGTGCGCCTACCTCGAGCGCGGGCACACCGAGGACGAGCTGCGCGCGGTCGCCTCACGCTCGCGCGCGGCGGGCCGCGCCAACCCGTACGCCCTCGACCTGCCCGATCCGGGGGAGGAGGAGTACGAGGTCGCGCCGCTGCGCGCCTACGACTGCGCGCCGATCACCGACGGCGCCGCCGCGATCGTGCTGGCCACCGGCGACAAGGCGCGCGAGCTGTGCGAACGGCCCGCCTGGATTCGCGGCATCGACCATCGCGTGGAGGCGCACGCGCCCGGCGACCGCGACCTCGGCCGCTGCGCGTCCGCCGCGCTCGCCGGTGAGCGGGCCGGCGCGCGCGACGTCGAGGTCGCCGAGCTGCACGCCAGGTTCAGCCACGAGGAGCCGATCCTGCGCGAGGCGCTCGGGCTCTCCGCCGACGTGCGGGTCAACCCGTCCGGTGGGCCGCTCGCCGCCGACCCGGTGATGGCCACGGGCCTGATCCGCATCGGCGAGGCCGCGTCGCAGGTCCATCGCGGCGAGGCGCGGCGCACCCTCGGCCACGCGTCCTCCGGGCCGTGCCTGCAACACAACCTCGTCTGCGTGCTGGAGGCGTGAACCATGGGCAACGCGTGCGCGGTCATCGGCGTCGGGCAGACCACCTACCGCACGAGACGCACCGACGTCTCGATGGCCGGTCTCGTGCGCGAGGCCGCCGTACGCGCGCTGGAGGACGCCGGGCTGACCTTCGCCGACATCGACGCGGTCGTCATCGGCAAGGCGCCGGACCTGTTCGAGGGCGTCATGATGCCCGAGTCCTACCTCGCGGACGCGCTCGGCGCACGCGGTAAGCCGATCATGCGGGTGCACACCGCCGGGTCGGTCGGCGGCTCGACCGCGATCGTCGCCGCGAGCCTCATCCAGGGCGGCGTGCACGACCGGGTCCTGGTCGTCGCCTGGGAGAAGCAGTCGGAGTCGAACGCCACGTGGGCGCTGTCCACGCACCCGCCGCTCACCCCGACGATCGTGGTCGGCGCGGGCGGCTACTTCGCGCCGCACATCCGCGCGTACATGCGGCGTACCGGCTGCCCCGACCACATCGGTACGGTCGTGGCCGTCAAGGACCGGCGCAACGCGCTGAAGAACCCGTACGCCCACCTGCGGATCCCCGGCATCTCGCGCGAGATGGTGGAGTCCACGCCGATGCTGTGGGAGCCGATCCGCTACCTGGAGACCTGCCCGTCCAGCGACGGCGCGGCGGCGATGGTGCTGGCGTCCGAGCCCGCCGCGCGCAGCGCGCCGAACCCGCCGGCCTGGGTGCACGGCACCGCGATGCGCTCCGAGCCGATCTTCTTCGCCGGCCGCGACACCGTGAGCCCGCGCGCCGGGCGCGACTGCGCCGCCGACGTCTACCGGCAGGCCGGCATCACCGACCCGCGCCGCGAGCTGGACTGCGCCGAGGTGTACGTCCCGTTCTCCTGGTACGAGCCGATGTGGCTGGAGAACCTCGGGTTCTGCGGCGAGGGCGAGGGCTGGAAGCTCACCGAGAGCGGCGCCACCGCCCTCGACGGCGACATCCCCTGGAACGCCTCGGGCGGCGTGCTGTCCTCCAACCCCATCGGCGCGTCGGGGCTGATCCGGTTCGCGGAGGCAGCGCTGCAGGTACGCGGGCAGGCAGGGGAGCACCAGGTGGAGGGGGCCCGCCGCGCACTCGGCCACGCGTACGGCGGCGGCGCGCAGTTCTTCGCGATGTGGATCGTCGGCTCCGAGCGACCCTGAGGAGCGCGGATGGAGTTCAACCACGCCGACCTGTTCGAGGGCCTCGCCGACGCGGTCGGGGACCGGGTGGCGATCGTGGCCGCCGGGCCCGGCGGCACCGAACGGCTGACGTACGCGGAGCTGGACGCGCGGGCCAACCGGCTCGCCCACCACCTCGAGGACGCCGGTGCCGGGCACGGGTGCCATGTGGGGATCCAGCTCTACAACGGCGTCGAGTACGTCGTGGCGCTGCTGGCCGCGATGAAGGTCCGCGCCGTGCCGATCAACGTCAACCACCGCTACGTCGCGGCCGAGCTGACCTACCTCTACCGCGACGCGGACCTCGCCGCCCTGGTCTACGACGCGGAGTTCGAGGACCAGGTCGCCGAGGCCGCCGCGCACACGCCCTCGCTGCGGCACCGCGTCGTGGCCGGCGGCACCTCACCGCACGCGGTCGGCTACGCGGACGCGCTGGCCGCCGCGCCGGACACGCGCGGATTCGCCGAACGCTCCGGCGACGACGTCTACATCATCTACACGGGCGGCACGACCGGTATGCCCAAGGGTGCCATGTGGCGCACCGAGGACCTGTTCATGGCGTTCGGCGGCGGCAACCCGTACGGCGAGCCGCACGAACGGCCCGAGCAGGTCATCGAGACCGCCCTCGGCTCCGGCCCCCTCGTGATGATGGCGGCGGCGCCGCTCATGCACGGCGCCGCGCAGATGGCGACGTTCATCACCTGGTGGATGGGCGGAACGATCGTCTACAACCGGAGGTTCGACGCGGCCGAGGCGCTCCGGACGATCGACCGCGAGAACGTCCTCACGATCAACATCACCGGCGACGCCATGGCGCGCCCGCTGGCCGAGGAGATCGCCACGGGCGCGTACGACCTCGGCTCGCTCGGCGTGCTCAGCTCGACCGGCGCGATCCTGTCCGGCGCCGTACGAGACCGGCTGCACGCGCTGCTGCCGGACCTGATCGTCATGGACAACTTCGGGTCCTCGGAGTCGGGCTTCACCGCGTCCGGAATCGAGGGCTCCACGCCGGAGTCCGGCCTGCGGTACCGGCCGACGACCGCGCGGCTGACCGTGCTCGACGACGACCTGAAGCCCGTCGAGCCCGGGTCCGGGACGCTCGGGCAGGTCGCCAAGCGCGGGCACATCGCGTACGGCTACTGGCGCGACCCGGAGAAGACGGCGGCGACGTTCGTCGAGGTCGACGGGGACCGGTGGCTGCTGACCGGCGACATCGCGACCATCGAGGCCGACGGCGCCATCGCGATATTCGGGCGCGGCTCGCAGTGCGTCAACACGGGCGGGGAGAAGGTCTTCCCCGAAGAGGTCGAGGCCGTGCTGAAGGGTCACCCGGGTGTCTTCGACGCGGTGGTGACCGGCATCCCGGACGCGCGGTTCGGCAACCGGGTGGCCGCCGTCGTCCAGCCGTACGACGTGGCGCCGACGGCCGCCGACCTCGACGCGCACTGCCGCGGGCTGCTGTCGGGCTACAAGGTCCCGCGCGCGTACGCGTTCGTCACCGAGGTGGAGCGCACGCCCGCGGGCAAGGCCGACTACCGCTGGGCCAGGCGAATCGCCGAGGACGCCGCGGACTCCTGAACCCACCGGTCCAGCGGTTAGAATCCGCAGAGAAACTCTGTCGGAGAGTCTCTCTTTTAACGAGGAGTGTTGCCGATGGCGGCGACCGACCGCGCCGAGCTGATCCGGCAGCTCGGCCAGCAGGCCCGCGTGAGCACGACGTGGACCGTCCTGCTCCATCACGCCATCGCGAGCCGGTCCGGCATCAACGTCACCGACATGCAGTGCATCAACCTGCTCCAGCTCCGCGGCCCGATGACGCCGGGGCAGCTCGCGGACGCGATGTTCCTCACGACCGGCGGCGCGATCACGGCCGTGATCGACCGGCTCGAGAAGGCCGGGATGGTCCGGCGGCGCCGCGACCAGGCCGACCGCCGCCGCGTTCTGGTCGAGGCAGCCGAAGACGGGCCGACCGCCGAGCTGGGGCGCAGGTTCGGGCCCGTCGCCGAGCTGTACGAGAAGGTCCTCGAGGGCTACTCCGACGAGCAGCTCGTCGTGGTCCTCGACTACCTGACCAGCAACAACGAGGCATCGCCCATGGTCATCGAGCAGGTGAAGAAGCTCGACTGATCAGGCCTCGGTGGTCTCGCACAGGGCGGTCAGCAGGGCCGCGGTCGCCGGGGGTTCGGGCGGCTCGCCGTACGTCGCGGCCATCACGTAGCGCGTCGACCCGGGCAGCGCGACGGCGTGCACCGACGGGTTGCGCGCGGCCTCCAGCGTCAGCGCGGGCAGGGTCGTGACGCCGAGCCCGGCCGCGACGAGCGCCTGTACGGCCACGAAGTCGTCGGTGGTGAAGGAGATCCGCGGTTCGAAACCGGCCTGCGCGCACATCTCGAGCAGGTGGCGGCGGCAACGGTCGCAGCCGGCGATCCAGTCGGCGTCGGCGCAGCCGGCCAGGTCCGGGCCGGCCGGCTCGGGCGTGACCAGGTAGCTCGGCTCGTCCAGCAGGCGGCGGGTGGTCACCCCGTCGTTCTCGCCGCCGGTGTCGTAGCGGAAGATCACCGCGACGTCGATGTAGCCGGCGCGCAGCATCCGGACCGCCTCCGGGGGCTCGGCCTCGGTGAGGCTCACCCGCAGGCCCGGATGGCGCTCCGACAGCAGGGACGCGGCGCGCGGCACGAACGTGCCGAGGGCGGAGGGGAAGGCCGCGAGGCGTACGCGGCCCTGGCTGAGCCCGACGTGGGCCGACAGCTCGGCCTCCGCCGCGTCGAGGCGTCCGAGGATCTCCGCGCCGCGTTCGGCGAGCGTACGGCCCGCGTCGGTGAGCCGGATGCCGCGTCCGGCGCGCTGCACGAGCTTGGCGCCGGTCTCGGCCTCAAGCCGGGCGAGGTGGTGGCTGACCGACGGCTGGGAGTAGTGCAACTCCTTGGCCGCGGCCGTCACCGAGCCCGTACGGGCGATCGCGACGAGGACCCGGAGACGGGAAACGTCCAGCACAGACCCAATATATCGATCTCATCGATGGATAACTGGATCCTTTGGCATTAGACCCATACGTCGGGAGGCGCCACCCTGGAGGGGAGAGGGAGGTGCGCGATGTCACTGTTGCTCGGAACCGTGCGGCCAGGCCTGTCCGACCTGGTGGACGGGGTACGCGAGGTCGTACGGCGGCACGCCGGCTGGCGTGAGACCGCCGAGCTCGTCGGTACGGAGCTGCGACGGCACCTGCCGACTCCGGACGTGCTCACCGCCGACGAGCGGATCGGCGACCCCGACCGCTACGTGAGCCACACCCTCTACGTCGAGCCGGACGGGTCCTTCTCCATGGTCGGCCTGGTCTGGCGGCCCGGCCAGGTCACGCCGATTCACGATCACGTGACCTGGTGCGTCTTCGGAGTGCTCCAGGGCGTCGAGCACGAGGAGCTGTTCGTACAGGACGGCGACCACCTCGTGCGGGCCGGCGTCAACGACAACCTGGTGGGCGAGGTCAGCGGCTTCGCGCCGCCGGGCGACATCCACCGGGTCCGCAACGCCGGCGAGCACACCGCGATCTCCCTGCACGTGTACGGCACCGACATCTCACGCATCGATTCGAGCGTGCGGCGCGTCTACGACCTTCCCGTGCTGGGCTGAACCCGCTGCCCTACTCGGGCTTGGCGGCGGTCTCCTCCTCTTCGGAGCCGGCCTCGGCCTGCTCCTCCGTCTTGGCGCGGAGCTTCTTCAGCAGCTCCTCCTTGCGGCGGGCCGCGTCGTCCTGGTCCGACTGAGCCGGGCCGTACCCGCCACGCAGGGCGCTGCGGTCGAGCTTCTTCCGCTGGCCCCCCTGGCCGAGAAGGCTGTTACGTGATCTCGCCATCCGGATGCTCCCCTCGAGTCTTGATCACTCATCCTACGGAGCGCCCAGGCGTACGAACGCCGTGGACTCCGTGAGCTCGTCGAGGATCTCCGGGATCGGCTCGACGCCGAGGCCGGGGCCGGACGGCACCCGCATGAGGCCGTCCTCCAGCCGGAACGGCTCGGTGAGGTCACGGGTGTAGTAGCGGTCGGAGGCCGAGACGTCGCCGGGCAGCGTGCAGCCGGGCAGCGCCGCGAAGGCCAGGTTGGCGGCGCGGCCGAGCCCGGTCTCCAGCATCCCGCCGCACCACACCGGTACGTCGTGCGCCGCGCACACGTCGTGGATCCGCCGGGCCTCCAGGTAGCCGCCCACCCGGCCGGCCTTGACGTTCACGATCGAGCACGCGCCCAGCGCCAGGGCGTCGGCGGCGGCGCGCGCCGACACGATCGACTCGTCCAGGCAGATCGGCGTCGTCACGGCGCGCGCGAGCTGCGCGTGCCCGAGGATGTCGTCCTCCGGCAGGGGCTGCTCGATCAGCAGGAGCCCGAACGGGTCGAGCCCGGCCAGGTGCCGCACGTCGGCCCGTGTGTAGGCGGTGTTCGCGTCGACTTGGAGCAGGACGTCGCCGAAGCGCTCGCGCACCGCGCGTACCGGCTCGATGTCCCAGCCCGGCTGGATCTTGAGCTTGATGCGGGCGTACCCCTCGGCGAGGTAGCCGTCCACGTGGTCCAGCAGCTCGGGGACCGAATCCATGATGCCGACGGAGACGCCGGCCGGCACCCGGTCGCGGGTCGCACCGAGGTACGCCGCGTACGACAGCCCGGCGAGGCGCAGCTCGGCGTCCAGGACCGCCATCTCCACCGCGGCCCTCGCCATCGCGTGGCCCTTGATCGGCGCGAACGCCGGGCCGAGCGCCCGCGCGGTCACGTCGGAGGGCAGCCGGGGGATCAGGAAGTCGCCGATGACCTGCTGGGCGCCGTCGACGTACTCCTCCGAGTAGAGCGGCTCACCGATGGCCACGCACTCGCCCCAGCCCTCCGTTTCGTCGCCGATGACGTGGACGAGCAGCACATCGCGCTCGGTCTCGGTCGCGAACGACGTGCGGAACGGCGACACCAGCGGGATGCGGATCCGCCGCAGTTCGACGCCGGACAGTCTCATCGGGCCTCCAGGAGGTAGTGGCCGGACCGGGTGAACCCGGTGACGCGGTATCCGGCGGTGAGCGCGCCGCCGAGCGCGGCTCGCTGAGCGAGGCGCCAGGCGTTCGCGAGCGTCGGGTCGCCGAGCCGCAGCGCGGCGATGTCCTCGGGGGTGCCGACGGCGAGCCGCCCGGCGCCGCCCGGCTCGCTCCCGGCCGGCCGGCCGGCCGGATCCGAGGTCAGGGTGGTCACGGTCGCCGGATCGGGCACGGCGGCGCCCGGCCGCGCACCCGCGGCGACCGCGGCCACCGGGCCGGCCCGCAGGTCCCACGCGAGGAGCAGGCGGTCGCTCGGGTCGCCGGCGTTCAGCTCGTCGGGCATCTCGCCGTAGAAGTCCTCGAGGTACTCCTCGGCGCGCGCCGCCAGCTTCGCCAGGTTGAAGTACGCGTTGCGGCGTACGAGAGGGTCGAAGGTCCAGGTCATCGTGGTGATGCCGTGGGCGAGCGCCCATTCGCGCTGGTGCAGCTTGATCGCGAAGCCCACCCCGCGCCCGCGCGCGGAGACGCCGGTGATGTGGGAGTGCAGGCCGCCGTCGGCCGTGGGGAAGGCCGCACAGGCGCCGATCATGTCGCCCTCGTCGTACGCGCCGGAGATGTAACCCCCGATATGCCGCAGTACGCGCAGCATCTCGTACGGCATCGGGTCGGTCGGCCGCCAGATCTCCGCGAGCAGCTCGGACGCCGCCCGCAGCTCTTCGGTCGTGGTCAGCTCACGAACGTCCATATCCCGATCGTGCCGTCCGCGCGGGACGGCGGCATCACCGGGTGGGGCCTCTCAGTGGAGGTTGGGCAGCGGGTTCCCGTTCTTCGGGGCCTTCTTCTTCGGCGTCGACGGCGCCTTGGGGGCCGGCGGCGTGGCCGATCCCGGCAGGTTGACGCCGGTCGGCAGCGGGATGAGGTTCTGCAGGTAGACGTCGAACCAGCGGCCGTTGCCGGTGAAGTCGGAGACCTCGCTCGCGAACGGGCCCATCAGCTTGAACGACTTGTCCAGGTTGCCCTGGTTGCGCTCCAGGATGGAGATCGTCTGGTGGAGGTGCTTCAGCGTCGGGCCGATCGTCGCCTGGTTCTCCTGGATCGTCCCGGTGACCTGCTGGGACAGCGAGATCGTGCCGGTCAGCAGCTGGTTGATCGCCGCCCGGCGGGAGTTGATCTCCTGGAGGAGCAGGCCGCCGTCGTTGACCAGTACGGCCAGGTCGCCGCTGCGGTCGGCCAGCAGCTTGGTGACGTTGCGGGAGTGCTGGAGCAGTGCGTTCAGCTCGTCGTCGCGCGACGCGACGGCCCGCGAGATCTTCTGGAGCCCGGCGAGGCTGCCGCGGACGTTCTCCGAGGAGCCCTGCATGGTCTGCGACAGGACGTCGAAGGACTTGGCGAGCTGCTGAGTGTCGATCTTCCCGAGCTGGGCGCTGGCGTCCTGCAGCGCGGGCACCACGTCGTACGGCGCGTTGGTGCGGGAGACCGGGATCTCGCGGTGGGTCGACTGGTGGCCCGGGCCCTTCGGCTCGAGTGCGAGGTAGTGCGAGCCCAGGAGCGTCTTGATCTTGATCAGGGCGCGGGTGTCGGTGCCGAACGGCGAGCTGCTCGTGAACGACACCTTCACGTGGTCGCCCTCGAGGTCGACGTTGTTGACCTTACCGACCTTCACGCCCGCGATGCGCACCTCCTCGCCCGGCTTGAGCCCGGCCGCTTCGCTGAACGCCGCCGAGTACGCGGTGCCGCCCTCGAAGTGCTGCAGGTTGAAGGCGAGCAGGCCGGCCAGACCGACGGTCGCCAGACCGGCGATTCCGATCGGTAGCGGGTTGCGCTCCCGGAATGGACGCATCAGTGGGGTTACCTCGCGTCAGATTTTGGGGGATGTGCGACGCGCCGAGGGCTTCGCACCAGCGCCGTGAGGTTCACGCCGCGGGCACATTATGGGCCCTTATCGCGTTTGAGCACCCTACTGACGCGTATTTTCGCACGACAAGGACGGATCGTGGGTGGTCACCGGCACCTCGGGGTGCGTTCCGGCATTCGTGCAGGTCAGTGCGGTCTTACTGGCGAAGAGTGACGTACGTCACGATGCGTGGCCGCGGGCCCGTACGCCGAGCGCAGCGGCGAGGGCGACGGCGACCAGGACCAAGGTGTACGTGATCGTGGCGGGCCACCGGCCGTGCTCGTACGCCAGGCCGCCCGCCGATCCTCCGAGGCTGCTGCCCAGGTAGTAGCAGAACAAGTACATGCCGGACGCCTGTGCGCGGCCGGCGACCGCGCGCCGCCCGACCCAGCTGCTCGCCACCGAGTGTGCGGCGAAGAACCCGGCCGTCATGACCAGCAGGCCCACGCCGACGACCGGCAGCGAGCCGGGCAGGGTGAGCAGCAGCCCGGCGGCGGTGACGAGGCAGCCGCCGACGAGGACGGGCCGGCGCCCGACGCGGTCGGCGAGGGATCCGGCGGCCGGTGAGCTGACGGTGCCGGCGAGGTACATCAGGAAGACCAGCGAGGCGAGCGACTGCGGCAGCCCGAACGGCGCCGCGATGAGGCGGTAGCCGAGGTAGTTGTAGACCGTCACGAACGCCGCCATCAAGACGAGCCCGACCAGGTAGAGGCGCCGCATGCCGCCGTCGGCGAGGTGGCCGCGCAGCGCACGCGCGCCCGGCCGCGACCGGCGGAAGAACCGCGAGCGCGGCAGCAGGGCCCAGAACCCCAGGGTGATCAGCAGCGCGAGGAGCGCGGTGGCGCCGAGCGCCCAGCGCCAGCCGGCCACGTCGGTCAGCAGGCCGGGGACGAGCCGCCCGAGCAGCCCGCCGACGGTGTTCCCGGCGATGTAGCGGCCCATCGCGCCGCCCAGGGCCTCGGGGTGCACCTCGTCGGCGAGGTAGGCCATCGCGACGGCGGGCACACCGGCCAGGGCGACCCCCTGTACGGCCCGTACGGCGGCGAGGGCCGGAAATGACGGGCTGAGCGGCATGAGGAGGCCGAGCCCCGCGGCGGCCAGCGACGAGACCAGCATGACGCGCGTACGGCCGAAGCGCTCGGACAGCGAGCTGACCGGGATGACGGCCAGGGCCAGCGTGCCCGTGGTGAGCGACACGAGCAGGCTGGACGTCGCCGGGGAGACGCCGAAGACCTCCGAGAGGCCCGGCAGCAGGGCCTGCGTGCAGTAGAGCGACATGAACGTCGTCAGCCCGGCCGCGAACAGCGCCAGGTTGACGCGTCGCAGGCCACGGGAGCCGCGCCGGTGGCGGGTATCGGGGGCGAGGGCGGGGTCAAGGAGCACGTCCTCCAGCCTGCGCCCGGCCGTACTGATGCGTCCAATGAAAAGTTCTCCTCGAAACTATGCTTGATAAGCATGGATCTCGTCACGGTGCGGTGGTTCCTCGCGGTCGCGCGGCTCGGCCACGTCACGCGGGCCTCGGCGGAGCTGCGGATCTCCCAGCCCGGCCTGTCGCGCGCCATCGCGCGGCTCGAGCACGAGCTGGGCGTGCCGCTCTTCGACCGCGAGGGGCGCACGCTGCGGCTCAGCCGGTACGGCGAGATCTTCCGCGCGCACGCCGAGCGCCTGATCGCCGCCGAGGACGCGGGCCGCCGCGCGCTCGCCCAGGCCGCCGACCCCGAACAGGGCGAGATCGGGCTGGCCTTCCTGCACACGCAGGGCCCCGTGTACGTGCCGGAGCTGCTCCGCGACTACCGGCGGCGGCACCCGCGCGTACGGTTCCGGCTCACCGAGGGCAGCGCCGAGCACATCCTCCGCGACGTCGCGGAGGGCCGCGCGGACATGGCGATCACGAGCCCGAGGCCCGGCGACGGGCTCGCGTGGCACCCGCTCACGACCGAGGACCTGTACCTCGCGGTGCCGGCTGGCCACCGCCTCGCCGGGCGCGCGGAGGTGCGCCTCGCCGACGCGGCGGGCGAGACGTTCATCGTGATGCGGCACGGGTACGGCCTGCGGACCATCACCGAGGAGATGTTCCGCGACGAGGGCATCCAGCCGGAGATCGCGTTCGAGGGCGAGGAGGTCGCGACGCTACGCGGCCTGGTCGCCGCGGGCCTCGGCATCGCGGTCGTGCCGCCGGGCGAGCGCGTCCCGGGCGTGACCGAGGTGGCGATCGCCGGGGCGCGGCGCACGCTCGGCCTCGTGTGGGTGGCCGAGCGTGCGCGCCCGCCCGTCGTGGAGGACTTCCGGAGGTTCGTGGTCGGCCGGGCTCAGCCGGTGAAGTAGCGCCGCGGGTTGTCCACCAGCATCGTGTCGAGATCGGCCTCCGACACGCCCGCCTCGCGCAGCGCGGGCAGCACGTCGTCGTGGATGTGCTCGTAATGCCAGTTCGGCATGGCCTGCGGCCGCAGTGTGTCGTAGTCGTCGCCGAACCAGTCGATCCAGCACATGGCGTCGTGGCTGAGCACCATGCGGTCGGTGTAACCGCGCTCGCACAGCGCGGCGATCGTCTCGACCCGCTCCGGCGTCGTACGGAACAGGTCGAGGCCGAACCGGTCCATGCCGAGGATCGCCCCGGCGTCGGCCAGCCACGTCAGGTAGTCCAGGTCGCCGGAGTCACCGCTGTGGCCCACGACCACCTTGGTGAGGTCGACGTTCTCGGCCCGGAGCACCTCGAGCACCCGGCGGCCGGTCTGCTCGGCGGCGTTGGTGTGCACCGTGATCGGCGCGCCGGTCTCCCGGTGCGCGTACGCGACCGCGCGTAGGACCCGCTCGACGCCCGGGGACGGGTCCGGATGCTCGACCGCGCACTTGAGGAACGCCGCCTTGACCCCGGTGTCGGCGATGCCCTCGGTGAGGTCGCGGACGAACTCCAGGGCGAGCGGGTCGGGGTTCTGGTCGAAGGTCAGCCCGGGCCCGCGGTTCACGAACGGCATCGGGGCATCGGTGTAGTGGTAGTAGCCGGAGGCGACGACGATGTTCAGCTCCGGGACCTGCTCGTTGATCCGCTGGATGCGGGGGATGTAGCGCCCGCCGCCCCAGACCGTCGGGTCGACGAAGGTCCGTACGCCTCGGGCCGCGACCGACCTCAGCCTCTCGACCGCGTCGGCGACCCGCTTCTCCTCGTCCCACCAGCGGTCGCCGTAGTTCTGGAGATATTCGGTGTTCATGAAGAACACGTGCTCGTGCATCAGGGTGGGGCCGAGCCGGCTGACGTCGACGGCCCCGCGAACGGTCTCGACCATGGCCATGGAGGACCTCCGGGGAGTGACGGAACGAGGTGCTAGTGGACGCCGGACAGCAGCCTGCGCAGGCCCGAGAGCCAGCGGTCGGGGTCGTCGGCCTTCCGGCGTACGTGCTTGGCGACCTCGGGGTGAGGGAGGATCAGGAAGCGCTCCTCCGCCAGCCCGGCGACGACCGCGTCGGCGCATTCTTCGGGTTCGATGAGCGTGCCGGCCGCCGCGACGGCCTTGCCGGCCAGGCCCTCCATGCCCTCGGTGAGCAGGGGAGTGCGCACGCCCTGCGGGCACAGCGCGCTGACCTTGATGCCCTGGTCGCCGTAGGTCAGCGCCAGCCACTCCGCGAACGCCACCGCGGCGTGCTTGGTCACCGCGTACGGGGCGTCGCCCGGCTGGGTGAGCAGCCCGGCCGCCGAGCAGGTGTTCAGCAGATAACCCTCGCCGCGCTCGAGCATGCCGGGCAGCACGGCCCGCGCGGCGTACACGTGCGCCTGGACGTTGACCGCCCACGTGGCCGCCCACTGCTCGGGCGTGGCCTCGAGCCCGGCGCCCGTGCCGATGCCGGCGTTGGAGCACATCAGGCCGATGGGGCCGAGTTCGGAGATCGCCGCCTCGAGCATCTCGACGACCTGCGCCTCGTCGCCGACGTCGGTACGCGTGACGACCGTGGGACAGTCCAGCCCGGCCGCGACCCTGGCCGCGGCGTCGCCGTCCAGGTCGGCGAGGCAGATGCCCGCGGCACCCTCGGTGGCGAACCTCTGGGCCAGTGCGGCGCCGATCCCGCTGGCCGCTCCGGTGATCACGATGTTCTTCCCAGTCACCTGCATGGCAGGAACGTAACATCTGTCACTAAGCTGAACCCGATTCGGGTATCAGAAATGAAAGGCGTGAGCATGGGACTCGAGACCGGCTTGGCCGGCAGGACCGCTCTCATCACCGGGGCGTCGCGCGGGATCGGCAAGGCGACCGCGGTGGCGCTCGCCGCGCAGGGCTGCAACGTGGTCCTGTCCTCCCGTAAGCAGGACGCCCTCGACGAGGTCGCGAAGGAGATCCGCGAGGCGCACCCGGGCGTCGGCGTGCTGCCCAAGGCCGCGCACGTCGCGGACGAGGACGCGGCCCGCGCCTGCGTCGAGGCCGCCGTCGCGGAGTTCGGCGGTGTCGACGTGCTGGTCAACAACGCCGCCACGAGCCCGTACTTCGGCCCCCTGGTCGACCTGGACGCCGCGCGGGCGAACAAGACCGTCGAGGTCAACCAGTTCGCCATCGTGCTGTGGACCCAGCTCGCCTGGAAGCTGTCGATGGCCGCGCGCGGCGGGGCGATCATCAACATCGCGTCGGTCGGCGGCATGGTGACCGAGCACGGCATCGGCTACTACAACGCCACGAAGGCCGCCGTCATCCACCTCACCCGGCAGTTCGCCATGGAGCTGGCGCCCTCCGTACGCGTCAACGGCGTCGCGCCGGGCCTGGTCCGTACCCACCTCGCCAAGGCGCTGTGGGAGGAGAACGAGAAGGCCATCTCCGAGTTCATGCCGCTCGGCCGGATCGGCGAACCCGAGGACATCGCCAGGTCCGTGGTCTTCCTGGCGAGTGACGCGTCGAGCTGGCTGACCGGCCAGACCGTGGTCGTCGACGGCGGAGCCACCATCCGTCCGAGCATCGCCTGAGGAGGCTCACATGACCCGATGGGGACTCACGATCCCGCTGACCGGGGTGCCGCTCGCGCGGCACCGTGAGGTCGTCGAGGGGCTCGGCGACCTCGGATACACCGACGTCTGGTCCGCCGAGACCAACGGCACCGACGCGTTCACGCCACTCGCGCTCGCCTCACAGTGGGACTCCGGGGTGCGGCTCGGGCCCGCCATCGTCCCGGTCTACACGCGTGGCCCCGGCCTGCTCGCGCAGCAGGCCGCCACGATCGCAGGCCTCGCGCCGGGCCGGTTCGTGCTGGGCATCGGCACGTCCTCGCCGGCGATCGTCGAGCGCTGGAACGCCATCCCGTTCACCGAGCCGTACCAGCGGGTCCGCGACACGCTGCGCTTCCTGCGCCGCGCGCTGGCCGGCGAGAAGGTCAGCGACGAGGCCCTCGGCGTGAAGGGGTTCCGGCTCGACAACCCGCCGGACACGCCGCCGCCGATCGTGCTCGCCGCCCTCCGGCCGGGCATGCTGCGCCTCGCCGCGCGAGAGGCCGACGGCGCGATCACCAACTGGCTCGCCCCGCAGGACGTCCGTACGGTGCGCGAGGCGTTCGGCACCGAGAAGGAACTGATCGCGCGGATCTTCGTCTGCCCGACCACCGACCCCGAGGAGGCGCGTGCCCTCGGACGCTGGATGATCGCGGCGTACCTGACCGTGCCGGTCTACGCGGCCTTCCACGAGTGGCTGGGCCGTGGCGAGCGGCTCGCCGCGATGAACGAGGCGTGGGCGGCCGGCGACCGCAAGGCCGCGCTGGACGCCGTACCGGACGACGTGATCGACGAGCTGCTCGTGCACGGCTCGCCGGAGGCCTGCCGCGAACGCGTGAGTGAGTACGTCGAGAACGGCCTGGACACACCGGTTCTCGGGATACTCCCAGCGCGGGATCTCTCGGTCACCGAGGCGGTACGCGCGCTGGCTCCCCGTGCGTAGGGGGCGTCCGATGGGTCTTCAGCCTGCTGCGCGGCCAAGACCCACCGGACACCCCTGGGCCCCATTCGGATCGGATTGATCGATGATGTTTGTAGGGCCATAACAGGGGCATGGCAGGCCCCAGCGCGGGTCCGTGACCCGTACGACCCTGGAATCGACTTGAAGGAGCTGTTGACAGTGCTCACGCTGACCGACTCGGCGGTTCAGGTGATCCGTACCGTCACAAGCCAGCCCGAGCTTTCACCGCAGACCGGGCTCCGGATCGCGACCCAGACGCAGCCGGACGAGGCGGGCACGCTCGCTCTCGCCGTCGCCGAGGGGCCGCAGACCGGCGACGCGGTCGTCGAGGAGCAGGGCGCCCGGGTCTACCTGGAGCCGGACGCCGCATCGATTCTCGACGAGATGACGCTGGACGCCAGTGTCGACGAGCAGGGGGACGTGACGTTCCGGCTCGCCGAGAAGGCGGGCTAGCCCATGGCATCGCCGATGGCCCCGGACCTTGTGCCCGGGGCCATCGGCGTTCTTAGAACGTTCCGTAGGGTGCGTGCGGCGCAGGGCCGGGCGCCGGCAGGTGCAGGAGCTTGGCCAGGAGCTGCGACGCCGTGTTGTTGTACGGAAAGTCGCAGTCGGGGTCGAGCATCTCCGCGTCGATGAACGCCTGGCCCATCCGCGCCATGATCACCGTGAACTTGAAGGCCGAGAGCACCTCGTAGTAGGCGAGGTGGCGCATCCGCCGCCCGTACATCGCCTCGTAGAACCGTACGGTGTGCTCGTACGGTGGGAAGCCCGGCAGCCGGGGGACGCCGAGGCCCTGCGAGTGGTGGCGGTCCAGGTAGAGGTACCAGGCCAGATCCTCTTCGGGCGCGCCGAGCGTGGCCGTCGCCCAGTCCAGTACGGCGTGCGCCTCACCGTCGCGGTAGATGATGTTGCCGATCCGCGCGTCGCCCCACAGCAGCACGGGCTCGTCGGGCTCCTCGGGCCGGTTCTCGCGCAGCCACTCCAGCGCCATCGCGGCGGTCGGCTGCGGGCCCTCGTAGGCCCACCTCAGGTAGTGGCCGTAGTAGCCGAGCCGCTGCTCGAGCCCGGTACTGCCGTACGCGGGCCGGTCGAGGAAGGTGAACGCCGAGGCGTCGAGGCGATGCACGTCGGCGAGGACCTCCACGCCGGACCACCACATCCGGCCGCGCGTCGTGTCGGAGACCTTGGTGACCCAGCCGCCCTGGTGGTACGGCGGGAAGTCGCCGGGCGTCTCGCCGTCGACCCGGCCGACGACGTAGAACGGCGCCCCGAGGATCTCGGCGTCGGGCTCGTACCAGTGCACGGGCGGCACCGGGATCGAGGTCGTCTTGTCGAGGATCGTGAGCAGCCGGTACTGGTCGGCGTAGGGCATCGGGTCGGGAAAGACCTGAAACCGATGGGGGGCGACCTTCGCGACGAGGCGTTGCGTACGGCCGTCCCAATCGGCGTCGAAGAGCAGGGTCTCCGAGGCGAAGCCATGGGTTCTCGGACTATCGACCATGCGGACGGCGACACCCCGGGCGTCGGGAAGCCGCCCGGTCAGCCACCGCGTCAGAGCGGTCTGGGTCAGATCGTGGTCACGCTGGTCGGGAACCGACATGGCCGCCGCCTCCTTGCGGATCGCATGCCGCCATTAGAACGTCTTCTAACAAACAGCCACACCCTCGTCAACCACTCGGGAAACGCTGGTGATCTCTTCGGAGGTACGGGTGGGGCGGCTGTGACCGGCTGATTCTCGTGTCCGACTCGTGGATCGGGCGCCGAGTCGGCCACGACACACGACCGGCTCGAAGGGGCGTGAAAAGATCGTAAGAGCGGAGATGGGAGAGGTGAGACGAATGCACCTGACCAAACTGGGCCACGCCTGCGTGCGGCTGAGCAAGGACGATCGCACCCTCGTCGTCGACCCCGGCGGGCTGACGCCGGAGGCCGACGCCATCACGGGCGCCGAGGCCGTACTCGTCACGCACGAGCACTTCGATCACTTGGAGGCCGAGCGGCTGCGCAAGGCCATGTCCGACAACCCCCGGCTCACGGTGTACACGTGTCGCGCGGTCGCCCAGATCCTCGGAGGAGACCGCGTCCGCGTGGTCGGCGACGGCGACCGGCTGGAGATCGCCGGCTTCGACGTGGGCGTCGTGGGGGAGAAGCACGAGATCGTCCACCCGGACGTCCCACCGGTGGAGAACGTCGGTTTCCTCTTCGACGGGGAGGTGTTCCACCCGGGTGACGCGTTCACCGTGCTCCGCGCACCCACCCTGCTGGTCCCGGGCCAAGCCCCGTGGATGAAGGCACCCGAGATGATCCAGTACCTGAGAGCGGTCGCCCCCCGCCGCGCGTACGCGATCCACGACGGCCTGCTGAACGACTTCGGCCTCGGCCTCCTGGACAGTCAGCTCAGCGGCGAAGCCGAACGGCAGAACGCCGACTTCCGCCGCCTCGAACCCGGCCGGTCCGTCGAGCTCTGACCCGGCTCCTCGGTCGGCCGGCGACAACCTGGGGCTCAGCCCTCTGGGACCGTTTCGGGCTCCTCGCCCGCCTGGCGGCGGGCCCACTCCTCGACTGCGCCGATGTGTACGGCGGCGGCCACGCGGGCGCCGTCGGGGTCGCGTTCGGCCAGCGCTCGGTAGATGCGGTCGTGTTCCTCGAAGGTGCGGGGGAAGACGTCGTCCTCGCGGTAGCCGCGCCAGACGCGGGCGCGGAAGGTTCGGTTGTTCAGGCCGCCGAGGATCGCGCCGAGGACCGGGTTGCCGGCGGCCTCGGTGATGATGCGGTGGAACTCCAGGTCGTGCTCGACGATCTCTTCGGACGTCGTGCCGCGCTCCATCGCGGCCATCTCCGCGCGTAGGCGGCTCAGTCCCTCTTCGTCGATGCGGGCCGCCGCCGTCGCCGCCGCGGCCGGTTCGAGGATCTTGCGCACCTGGACCAGGTGGGTGAGCGTCGCCCCGCGGGAGATCTCCGCGACGACGCCGAACGTCTCGAGCAGGTCGCCGGGTTCGAGCCGGGTGACGTAGATCCCGGCGCCGTGCCGGGCCTCCAGTACCCCCATGACGGTCAGGGCGCGGATGGCCTCGCGCATCGAGCTGCGTGAGAGGCCGAGGTCGGCGGCGAGGTCGCGTTCGGTCGGCAGCCGCTGGCCGGCCACCAGCGCGCCCGTGGCGATCCGGGCCTTGATCTCCTCGATCGCCCGCTGGGTGACCGTGGTCCTGGCTGCGATCTCGTCCGGCACGCTCTCTCCCCCTTCGAGCTCTTCGAGCCCTTCGAAGCCTGCGGAAACTCATTGTCCGCGACCGCCAGTGGTCGTACCAATCGCCCTAGATAACAAATTGATAACAGGGTATTGCCAGCATGTCGCCCCAAAGTGATCTCATATCAATACGAGAGGTCGGACCAACCGAGTCGAGGAGGTACCGCCTCGTGAAGCTGTTGCGCGTCGGACCACAAGGGGCCGAACGGCCCGCGGCCCTGGCCGGGGACGGAACGCTCCTCGACCTCTCCGGCGTCACCCGCGACATCGACGGCGACTTTCTCGCCACCGGCCTGGAGCGCGCACGTACGGCCTGGGCCGCCGGCGAGCTCCCGGTCATCGAGGGCACTCCGCGGATCGGCCCGCCGGTCGCGCGGCCCGGCAAGGTCGTGTGCGTCGGCCTGAACTACCGCGACCACGCCGAGGAGACGAAGGCCCAGATCCCGGACGAGCCGATCATCTTCATGAAGGCCGTCAACACGGTCGTCGGCCCCGACGACGACGTGCTCATCCCGCGCGACAGCGCGAAGACCGACTACGAGATCGAGCTCGCCGTCGTCCTCGGCGGACGCGCGCGCTACCTCGACGGGCCCGACCAAGCGCTCGCCCTCGTCGCCGGGTACACGATCGGCAACGACGTCTCCGAGCGGGAGTTCCAGCTCGAGCGCGGCGGCACCTGGGACAAGGGCAAGTCCTGCGAGACGTTCAACCCGATGGGCCCCTACCTGGTCACCGCCGACGAGATCGAGGACCCGCAGGACCTCGGGCTGCGGCTCCGGGTCAACGGCGAGCCGCGCCAGGACGGCACCACCAAGGACATGATCTTCGGCGTCGACCACCTGATCTGGTACCTCAGCCGGTTCATGGTGCTCGAGCCCGGCGACGTCATCAACACCGGTACGCCCGCCGGTGTCGCGCTCGGCCGCCCCGGTACCCCGTACCTCCGGGCCGGCGACGTCATGGAGCTCGAGATCGACGGGCTGGGCCGCCAGCGGCAGAGGCTCATATGAAGGTCGTCTCGCTCGACGCGTACGACGTGCGGTTCCCCACGTCACGGCGGCTCGACGGCTCCGACGCCATGAACCCCGATCCCGACTACTCGGTGGCCTACGCCGTCCTGCGCACCGACACGGGCGGGGAGGGGCACGGGTTCTGCTTCACGATCGGCCGCGGCACCGAGGTGTGCGTCGCCGCCATCGAGGCGTACGCGCCGCTCGTCGTCGGCCACGAGCTCGACCTCGCCGACCTCGGCGGGTTCTCGCGCCGGCTCGTCCACGACTCGCAGCTGCGCTGGATCGGCCCGGAGAAGGGCGCCGTGCACCTGGCCGCCGCCGCGATCGTCAACGCGGCGTTCGACCTGGCCGGGCGCGTCGCGGGCGTCCCGGTCTGGCGGCTGCTGTCGGACCTCACGCCCGACCAGGTCGTCGACCTGGCCGACTGGCGCTACCTCACGGACGCCCTGGGACCGGACGAGGCGGCCGACCTGCTGCGCGAGGCGAGCGCCGGCCGGGCCGAGCGCGAGGCCACGCTGCTGGACACGGGCTTTCCCGCGTACACGACCACGCCGGGCTGGCTCGGCTACACCGACGACCGGCTCGTACGGCTGGCGCGCGAGGCCGTCGAGGACGGCTTCACCTTGATCAAGCTGAAGGTCGGCGGCGATCTCGACGACGACCGGCGCCGCCTGCGGCTCGCGCGCGAGGCGGTCGGGCCGGACATCCGGATCGCGATCGACGCCAACCAGCGCTGGGACGTTTCGCAGGCCATCGCCTGGGTCGACGCGCTGAAGCCGTACGACCCGTGGTGGATCGAGGAGCCGACCAGCCCCGACGACGTGCTCGGGCACGCCGCGATCCGCCGCGCGGTCGGCCCGGTACGCGTCGCGACCGGCGAGCATGTCGCCAACCGGGTGATCTTCAAGCAGATGCTCCAGGCCGGGGCGATCGACGTGCTCCAGATCGACGCCTGCCGCGTCGGCGGCGTGACGGAGAACGTCGCGATCCTGCTCCTCGCCGCCAAGTACGGCGTGCCGGTCTGCCCGCACGCCGGCGGCGTCGGGCTGTGCGAGGTGGTCCAGCACCTGTCGATGTTCGACTACCTCGCGGTCGCCGCCTCCCAGGAGGACCGGGTGATCGAGTACGTCGACCACCTCCACGAGCACTTCACCGACCCCGTACGCATCCGTGACGGCCACTACCTGGCGCCGCATGCCCCCGGCATGTCCGCCGAGATCAAGGCGGCGAGCCGCGCCGAGTACGCCTTCCCCGACGGTCCCGTCTGGAGGTCATGACGTGGAGTTCACCGGAATCAGGGCGCTCGTCACCGGAGGTGCCTCCGGCATCGGGCTCGCCACCGCGACGGTGTTCGCCGAGCGCGGCGCGTCCGTGGCCTGCCTCGACGTCGACGACCCGCCGGAGCCGTTCTTCGGCGTGCGTGCCGACGTGCGCGACGACGCCTCGGTACGCGCGGCGGTGGAGCGCGCGGTGGAGCACCTCGGCGGCCTGGACGTCCTGGTCAACAACGCGGGCATCGGCGCGCAGGGCACCGTCGAGGACAACGACGACGACGAGTGGCGCAACGTCTTCGACGTCAACGTGTTCGGCATGGTCCGGATGAGCCGGGCGGCCCTGCCGCACCTGCGCCGCTCCGAGCACGCCGCGATCGTCAACACCTGCTCGATCGCGGCCACCGCCGGTCTGCCCGGCCGCGCGCTGTACTCGGCGACCAAGGGCGCCGTGCAGTCGCTCACGCTCGCGATGGCCGCGGACCATCTCCGCGAGGGCATCCGCGTCTGCTGCGTGAACCCGGGCACGGCCGACACACCCTGGGTCGGCCGCCTGCTCGCGGCGGCCGACGATCCGGAGGCCGAGCGGATCGCGCTAGCGGCACGCCAGCCGAGCGGACGGCTGGTCGCCGCGGAGGAGGTCGCCGCGGCGATCGCCTACCTGGCCGGCCCGTACGCGTCCGCGACGACAGGAACCGCGCTGGCGGTCGACGGGGGAATGGCCGGCCTGCGACTTCGACCAGAGAAACCCTGAGAGGATCGCGATGAAGCGAAAGACGGTCGCGGCCGGAGCGGCGTTCGCCGTGGCGACGCTGCTGGTGGCCGGGTGCAAGGGCAACACGAGCACGGCCGCGGGCGCCAAGCCCGTGGGTGTGGACTACCCCCGGTCCGACACCGACTTCTGGAACTCCTATATCAAGTACGTCCCGCAGTTCGGCAAGCAGCTCGGGCTCGACCTGAAGACCTCCAACTCCGAGAACGACGTCGCCAAGCTCACCGCCAACGTGCAGACCCTCGTCGGCCAGGGCGTGAAGGGCGTCGTGCTCGCCCCGCAGGACACCGCCGCGGTCGCGCCGACCCTCGACCGGCTCAAGAAGAAGAAGATCCCGGTCGTCACCGTCGACACCCGGCCCGACACCGGCGACGTCTACATGGTCGTACGCGCCGACAACCGCGCGTACGGCGAGAAGGCCTGCAAGTTCCTCGGGGACACCCTGAAGGGCAAAAGGGCAAGGTCGCGATGCTCGAGGGCGACCTGGCCTCCATCAACGGCCGCGACCGTACCGACGCCTTCAACCAGTGCATGCGCCAGGGCTACCCGAACATCAAGGTGGTCGGACTGCCCACCGAGTGGAAGGGCGACGTCGGGGCGAACAAACTGCAGACCGCGCTCGCCGCCAACCCCGACATCAACGGGATCTACATGCAGGCCGGCGGGGTGTTCCTCGCGCCGACCATCAACGTGCTCAAGCAGAAGGGCCTGCTGGTCCCCGCCGGAAACCCCAAGCACATCGCGATCGTCTCCAACGACGGCATCCCGGAGGAGCTCAAGGCGATCGGCGAGGGCCAGATCGACGCGACCGTGTCGCAGCCCGCAGACCTGTACGCCAAGTACGCGCTCTTCTACGTCAAAGCCGCCATGGACGGCAAGACGTTCACGCCGGGCAAGACCGACCACGGCTCGATGATCGTCGCCCCCCGGCCGGGCGTACTCGAGGACCAGCTCCCAGCACCCCTGGTCAGCAAGAGCGGCGCCTACCCGGGCTCGCTGAAGGACACCGACCCCGCCCTGTGGGGCAACCAGATCAAGTGAGCATTCCGGTTGTGTCGGCTCGCGCGGTCGGTAAGCGGTTCGGGGTGACGGTCGCTCTCGACGCGGTGTCGCTCGAGGTGGCCGACGGCGACGTGCACGCGCTCGTCGGGCGGAACGGCGCCGGCAAGTCGACCCTCGTGTCGGTCCTCACCGGCCTCGAGGCGCCCGACTCCGGCTCGGTAAAGTTCGGCGGCGAGCCCGCGCCGCCGGTCGCCGACCGCGAGGCGTGGCGCGGCCGGGTCGCCTGTGTCTACCAGCGGTCCACGGTCATCCCGTCGTTGTCGGTCGCGGAGAACCTCTTCCTGAATCGCCAAGGTTCCGGGCTGATCTCCTGGGGCGCCCTGCGCCGCCGCGCGCGCGAGCTGCTGGACACCTGGGAGGTCGACGTCGACGTCCGGGTGCCCGCCGAGCGGCTCACGGTCGAGCAGCGCCAGCTCGTGGAGATCGCGCGGGCCCTGTCGCATGGCTCGCGCCTCATCATCTTGGACGAGCCGACCGCGCAGCTCGACGGCAACGCCATCGAACGGCTCTTCGCCCGGATGCGCGGGCTCCGCGAGTCCGGCGTGACGTTCCTGTTCATCAGCCATCACCTCGACGAGGTGTACGAGGTGTGCGACACCGTGACCGTCCTCCGCGACGCCCGGCACATCGTCACCGAACCCGTCGCCGAGCTGGACCAGCCGAGCCTGGTCGCGGCGATGACCGGCGAGGCCACGAGCCTGATCGACGCGGGTCCGGCGCGCCCTGCGCCGCCGGAGACGGACGTACCCGCGCTGCGCGTGGCCGGTCTCGGGCTGCCGGGCCTCTTCGAGGACGTGTCGTTCGCGGTCGAGACCGGCGAGGTCGTCGGGCTGGCCGGCGCGGGCGGCTCGGGGAAGATGGCCGTCGGCGAGTGCGTCGTCGGCCTGCGTCGCGCCGCGTACGGGACCGTCGAGCTGGGCGGCCGGCGGCCCAGGCCGGGCAGCGTGCCCGACGCGCTGCGGGCCGGTGTCGGGTTCGTCCCGCAGGACCGGCACCGCGAGGGACTCGTCCCCGACCTGTCGATCGCGGAGAACACCACGCTCACGGTCCCTGCCAAGCTGGGACGCCTCGGTCTCATACGAACGCGCCGGCGTGACGCGCTGGGCGCCGAGGCCATCGAGGCCCTCGCGATCAAGGCCGCCGGGCCCGAGCAGCCGGTCTCCGCGCTGTCCGGCGGCAACCAGCAGAAGGTCGTGATGGCGCGCGCCCTGGCGAACGATCCGAGGGCCCTCGTGCTGATGCAGCCCACCGCCGGGGTCGACGTACGCGCCAAGGAGACGCTCATCGGAGCGGCGTCCTCGGCGGCCTCCAGCGGAGCCGGGGTGCTGGTCATCTCCGACGATCTGGAGGACCTGCGGCCGTGCGACCGGGTGATCGTGCTGTTCAAGGGTGCGATCGTCGCCGAGATGCCGTCGGGCTGGCACGACCACGACCTGATCGCCGCGATGGAGGGGATCCGTGACTGACTCCGAAGCCCTGGCGGCCCCGGCTCGCCGCCGCGTCGCCGCGCCACGGCTCGCACGCCTGCGCGACCTGGCGCTGGTACCCGCCATCATCGTGATCGCGGTCGTCGGCTACCTCGTCAACCCGGTCTTCCTGCACTGGGACAACCTCGTCAACGTCCTGCAGCAGCAGTCGGAGATCTCGCTGCTCGTCCTGGCCGAGGCGCTGGTCCTGATCTGCGGGCGGATGGACCTGTCGCTGGAGTCGACGTTCGGCCTCGCGCCGGGCGTCGCCGCCTGGCTGGTCCTGGCGCCCGGGGCCATCACGCACGGCGCCGGCTGGCTGTCCGGAACGTGGTCGATCCCGCTGACGCTCGCCGGCGGTCTCGCGATCGGGTGGGTCAACGGCCTGCTGATCGTACGGTTCCGGCTCAACGGCTTCATCGTCACGCTCGGCATGCTGATCGTGCTGCGCGGCCTGCTGACCGGGATCAGCGGCGGGAAGACCTTCTTCAACCTGCCGGACTCCATGATCTACCTCGGCAACGCGGTCTGGGTGGGCCTGCCCGCCTCCATCTGGATCTCCCTGGTCCTGTACGCGGTGGCGATCGCGGTCACCGGGTACACGCGCTTCGGCCGGTCGCTGTACGCCATCGGCGGCAACCCCGACGCCGCCCGCGCCGCCGGCATCCGCGTCGACCGCGTCCTGTGGGCCGTGCTGGTCATCGGCAGCGTGCTCGCCGCCCTCGGCGGCCTGCTCCTGACCGGCCGCCTCGCGTCGGTCGCCGCGAGCCAGGGCAACGGCGCGATCTTCACGGTGTTCGCCGCGGCGGTCATCGGCGGCGTCTCGCTGAACGGCGGGCGCGGCACGGTGTTCGGCGCCTTCACCGGCATCCTGCTGCTCTATCTGATCCAGAACGTGCTGACGCTCGCGGGCGTACCGGCGCAGTGGATCGGGGCGCTGAACGGCGCGATCATCTTGATCGCACTGATCATCAGCCGGGTCACGTCGGGACGGGCACAGGACTAGGTATGGAGGTACTCGGACGGTCCACGGTCGCGGTCGGCGCGCTCGCGTTCGGCGGCGCGGCCATCGGCGGTCTCTACAAGGCGGTGACGGACGCGGACGCCGCCGCGGCCGTACGCCGGGCCTTCGACCGCGGCATCCGCTACTTCGACACGGCGCCGCACTACGGCGCCGGGCGCGGCGAGCGACGACTCGGCGCCGCGCTGCCGGCCGACTGCGTGGTGTCCACCAAGGTCGGGCGCGTCCTCGTACCGCTCGGGCCCGGCGAGCGGCCCGAGCCTCTCGGGTTCGCCGACCCGCCGCCGTACCGCCGCGTCTGGGACTGGAGCGCCGAGGGCGTGCTGCGGTCGCTGACGGAGTCCCTGGAGCGGCTGGGGCGCGACCGCGTCGACCTCGTCTACCTGCACGACCCCGACGACCACGAGGAGGAGGTGTACGCCACGGCGTACCCGGCGCTCGCCGCGCTGCGCGACGAAGGCGTCGTCGGCGCGATCGGCGCCGGCATGAACCAGTCCGCGATGCTCACGCGGTTCGTCGAACGTCTCGACCTGGATGTCGTGCTGTGCGCCGGCCGGTACACCCTCCTCGACCGCTCCGCGGAGGAGGACCTGCTGCCCGCTTGCGCCCGTCGCGGCACGTCGGTCGTCGTCGGCGGGCCGTACAACTCCGGGCTGCTCGCCGGCGGCGGCACGTACGACTACCTGCCCGCGCCGCCGGAACTGCGGGCGCGCGTCGACCACCTCGCCCGCGTGTGCGCGGACCACGGCGTGCCGCTGCGCGCCGCCGCCCTGCGGTTCCCGCTGCTGCATCCCTCGGTGACGAGCGTGCTGGTCGGCTGCCGGTCGGCCGCCGAGGTCGACGAGAACGTCGACCTGTTCGACCTGGACATCCCCGACGCCCTGTGGGAGGACCTGTGAACGTCGTCGATGCCCACCACCACCTCTGGGACACCGGCGTACGCGACCACCCCTGGATGGACGGGCCGTGGGCGGACCCGCTGCGCGGGCGGTTCGACACCGGCCGCTACGCCTCCGTGAGCGGGGCGTCGGCGTCCGTCGTGTCGTCCGTCGTCGTGCAGGCGGTCCACTCCACTCCGGAGACGGCCGAGCTGCTGCGGACGGCCGGGGCGCCGGTCGCGGGCGTGGTCGGCTGGACGGACCTGACCGCACTCGACGTCGCCGACCGGCTCGCGGAGCTGCGCGCGCTCGGGCCGCTGGTCGGCATCCGCCACCAGGCGCAGGACGAGCCCGACCCCGGCTGGCTGGTCCGCCCGCCCGTCGTACGCGGGGTCGCCGCCGTCGGCGCCGCCGGGCTGGTCTACGACCTGCTCGTACGCCCGCCGCAGGCCGCCGCGGCGCTGGAGCTCGCACGGCTGCTGCCCTCGGTGGCGTTCGTCCTCGACCATGCCGGAAAGCCGGACATCGCCGGTGGCGCGTGGGAGCCGTGGGCGGGATGGATCACCTCGCTGGCCGCCCTGCCGAACGTCACCGTGAAACTGTCCGGCCTGGTCACCGAGGCCTCGCCGTCCTGGACGCCGGCCGAGGTGCGGCCGTACGCCTCGCACGTGCTGGCCGCCTTCGGCGCCGACCGGGTGATGTTCGGCTCGGACTGGCCGGTCTGTACGCTCGCCGCCTCCTACGACGAGGTGTACGCGCTGGCCCGGTCCCTTTTGTCGCCCCGCGACGAGGCCGCCGTCCTCGGGGGGACCGCCTCCCGGACCTACGGACTAGGTTGAGAACCATGCGGGTCGCGCTTTTCGTCACCTGTGTCAACGACACGCTCTTCCCCGGCGCCGGGAAGGCCGTGGTCGGCCTGCTCGAACGCCTCGGCTGCACGGTCGAATTCCCGGCCGAGCAGACCTGCTGCGGGCAGATGCACTTCAACACCGGATACCGGGCCGACGCGCTGCCGCTGGCCCGCCGCTTCCTGTCCGCGTTCGAGGGTTACGACGCGATCGTCGTACCGTCCGGGTCGTGCGCCGCGATGGTCCGCGAGTGGTACCCCTCGCTCGGGATCACGCCGCCGTCGGGGGTCTATGAGCTGTCGGAGTTCATCGTCGACGTTCTAGGCCTTACGGACGTCGGCGCATACTTCCCGCACACCGTGACGTACCACCCCACCTGCCACTCGCTGCGCTCGCTCGGCCTCGGGTCGCGCCCGACCGACCTGCTGTCGGCCGTACGCGGACTGACGCTGATGCCGCTCGGCGGCGCGGAGGAGTGCTGCGGGTTCGGCGGGACGTTCGCGCTGAAGAACCCCGCCGTCTCGGCCGCGATGTGCGCCGACAAGGTGCGCAACGTCCTGTCCACCGGCGCCGAGGTGCTGTGCGCGGCCGACAACTCCTGTCTGATGCACATCGGCGGCACGCTCTCGCGGCAGCGTACGGGCGTCCGCGTCATGCACCTGGCGGAGATCCTCGCCTCGACCGAGGAGGGCCGCTCGTGAACACGTTCGTCGGAATGCCGTCCTTCCCGGAATCGTCGTCCTCGGCGGTCTCCGACGCGCAGCTCCGCCACAACCTGCGCAACGCCACCCACACCATCCGCGCCAAGCGCGGCGCCGTGGTCGGCGAGGTGCCCGACTGGGCCGCCCTGCGTGCGGCCGGGGCGGCGATCAAGGACCGTACGCTGCGGCGACTGGACTCCTACCTCGTGGAGCTGGAGGCCGCCGTCGTCGCGGCCGGCGGACACGTGCACTGGGCGTCGGACGCACTTGAGGCGAACCAGATCGTCGTCGACCTGGTCCGCGCCACCGGCGAGACCGAGGTCGTGAAGGTCAAGTCGATGGCCACGCAGGAGATCGAGCTGAACTCCGCGCTGGACGCCGCGGGCATCCGCGCGTACGAGACCGACCTCGCCGAGCTGATCGTGCAGCTCGGCGACGACCTGCCCTCCCACATCCTCGTCCCGGCCATCCATCGCAACCGGTCGGAGATCCGGGAGATCTTCCTGTCGCACATGGCGGAGTGGGGGCGGCCCGCACCTGCCGATCTGCGCGACGACCCGCGAGCCTTGGCCGAGGCCGCCCGCCTGCACCTGCGGGAACGCTTCCTGTCGGCTCGCGTCGGCATCTCCGGCGCCAACTTCGCGGTCGCCGAGACCGGCACGCTCGTCGTCCTGGAGTCCGAGGGCAACGGGCGGATGTGCCTGACGCTGCCCGAGACGCTGATCTCGGTCGTCGGCATCGAGAAGCTCGTGCCGACCTGGGCCGACCTCGAGGTCTTCATGCAGTTGCTGCCTCGTTCGTCCACCGGCGAGCGGATGAACCCGTACACCTCGATGTGGACCGGCGCCACCGAAGGCCAGGAGTTCCACCTCGTCCTGCTCGACAACGGCCGTACCTCGGCACTCGCCGACACGGTCGGCCGGCAGGCTCTGCGCTGCATCCGCTGCTCGGCCTGCCTCAACGTCTGCCCCGTGTACGAACGCGCCGGCGGCCACGCGTACGGATCGGTCTATCCGGGCCCGATCGGCGCGATCCTGACACCCCAGCTACGCGGCATGACCGGACCGCTGGAGGAGTCCCTCCCGTACGCCTCCACCCTCTGCGGCGCCTGCTACGAGGTCTGCCCGGTCGCCATCAACATCCCCGAAGTCCTGCTCGACCTGCGCGCCAAGGCCGTCATCCACGGCCACCACGCCGAGCGCCTCACCATGGGCGCCGCCCGCCGCGTACTGGACTCGCCCCGCTTCCTGGCCCTGGCCCAGAGGTCCGCCGCCCGCCTGAGACGCTGGACCCCCCGCCGCCTACCCGGCCCCCTGTCCGCCTGGACCGACACCAGAGACATCCCCACCCCACCGAAGGAGTCCTTCCGCGACTGGTGGACACACCGCGAGGAGGGCCGATGAGCTCTCGCTCCCGCGACCTGATCCTGGCGCGCGTACGGTCCGCGCTGGCGGACGTGCCGCCCGGCGATGAGGTCCCGGTGCCCCGCGACTACGACCGGACCCGTACGGGCCCTCCTGACGTCGTCGAGCTCCTGGTGGACCGGCTCGTGGACTACAAGGCCGTGGTGCGAGAGGTCCCCGACGTTGCCACCGCCGTGGCCGAGTGCCTGACACGCCGCGAGGCCCGCCGTGTGGCCGCCCCCGAGGGGATCCCGGACACGTGGTCGGGTTCCGCGGAGTTCGTCCGTGACGGGGGCCTCACCGCCCCCGAACTCGACGCGCTCGACGGCGTCGTCACCGGCTGCGCCGTGGCCATCGCCGAGACCGGCACCATCATCCTCGACACGAGCCCCGACCAGGGCCGCAGAGCCCTCACCCTGGTCCCCGATTACCACCTGTGCGTGGTCCGGAAGGACCAGATCGTCCGTACGGTCCCCGAGGCCCTGGAACGCCTCGACCCCACCCGCCCCCTCACCTGGATCAGCGGCCCGTCCGCCACCAGCGACATCGAACTCGACCGCGTCGAAGGCGTCCACGGCCCCCGCACGCTCGAGGTCCTCATCCTCTGACGACGCCACGCCGAGTGGAGGCGCCCACGCCTCTTCGCGGCGCTGATCCACGTGCCTCCGCATGCTTGAGGCACTGATCCTCGATCATCCAGGCGGGGTACGCGCCGACGGGCATGGTCATGGGCACGTGCGTCTACCACGTGGCGCACCGGCGGCTCGGCTCCGCCCGCCCTCACCGAGCAGCGCGACCAGGCGGTACGGCCCGGCTGCGGTTCGCTCGACCACTACACCTACGGCGTGCCGGGTCCCCTCCGACTTTCGGCGGTCCAGGTCGAGGGGCCCTGGGCGGCGCCTCGACCTGCCGCCCTACGGCGCGTCCCCCAAGGGCGGAGCCTTGCGGGCGGATCCGCGGTACGTCTCAGCGTCGTAGCGCCGCTCGCTGTCGTCCATCTTGGCGTGCACGGCCTCGATGAGGTCGATGCCCAGCCGGTCGGCCAGGTGCATCAGGAAGATGGTCACGTCGGCGACCTCGGCCCGTACCCGGGCACCCGCGCCAGGATCCTCCATGACCCGCTCCGACTCCCCGGGTGTCAGCCACTGGAACTCCGCGAGCAGCTCGCCCGCCTCACCGGCCACCGCCATCGCGAGGTTCTTCGGCGTGTGGAACTGCGCCCAGTCCCGCGCGGCGACGAACTGCCGCAGCCGCACCATGAGCTCTTCAAGGTCACCCGTCACGCCCGTCACCGTACGGCCCCATCCCACCGAGCGCGGCGCCCACCTCTAGGGATCTTCCGAGTTGTCCACATGTGTTGCGGGACCTCGTGCCCGCCCTCACCGTTCGCGAGGCTTGAGCGCATGCCGACACTTGCGATGGACCTCCCGCCGGACCTCACCACGCTCGTCGACGCGCAGTCGGGGATGGTGGCGCGCTGGCAGACACGCGAGCACGGAGTGCCCGACCACGTCTTACGTGCCCTGCTCCGCGGAGGCGGCTGGCAGGTCCGCTCACCGGGCGTGTACGCGGCCTTCTCCGGGCCGCCGACCCGCCAGTCCGACCTGTGGGCCGCCATCCTGCACTGCAGCCGCCGTCCCGGCCCCGCGACGCCCTCCACGCACGCGCCGGACGCGGTGCTCAGCCATGCCACGGCAGCCGAGCTGTACGGGTTCGCCGACCGGAGCGACCCGCTGATCCACGTCACCATCCCAAGTGGACGCGGACGGCCGAAGTCGCATCCCGGCGTACGCATACACGTCTCGGCGCGTCTGGAACGTTCCCGGCATCCGGTGCTGTGGCCGCCGCGCACCCGCCTCGACGACACCGTGCTCGACCTGGCCCAGACCGCCGGCGACCTAGACGCCGCCATCGAATGGCTGAGCCGAGCCTGCGGCCACCGCCTGACCACACCCGCCCGCCTCGCCGAGGCCGTCGGCGCCCGAGACCGGGTGCGCTGGCGTGCCGAACTCCGCTACGCCCTGCGCGACGACGAGGGCCCGCACACCCTGCTCGAGGTCCGCTACCGCCGCGAGGTAGAACGCGCCCATGGCCTACCCGCCGGCACCCCGCGGCCGGGGCGCCTCAACGGCCAAGCGGTCCGCTGCGACGACGTCGCCTACGAGGAGTACGCCACAGTGGTGCACCTCGACGGACGCGTACACGAGACGAGACCACGGGAGCCGGACCCCGGAGAACTCCCGGAGGCGGGGGAGTCCACGGCCGACGAAACCTCGCTCCGCGACGGCCGACGCGACGTCACGGGCGGCGGAGTCCCGCTCCGCCACGACCCGCGCGACGTCACGGTCGTCGGAGGTTCGCTCCGCTACGGCTGGCACGACGTCACCGCCCGCCCCTGCGCCGTCGCCGCCCAGGTCGCCCACGCTCTCACCACCAACGGCTGGCCGGGCAGCCCCCGCGCCTGCGACCGTCCAAGTTGCTCGATCCGCTGATGACATCCGCGGACCCGCCCGCATCCGCCCTCCGCGCGGGCCGGGCGTGCTCTCTGGTTACGGCTGGCCGGGCCGAACCTGCGCCTGCGGCCGTCCGGGCCGCCCGATCTGATGATGGTGTCCGTCAACACGAGCGTTCCGCGGGTGCGGGCGGGCACACTGAAGGCCATGGCCGAGTTCGACGAGCTGCGCGCAGAAGGGTGGCGGCGACTGCTGGCCGCCGCTCGCCGCAGGCTGGTCAAGACCGGCGGCGAGCCGACCGGTTCGGTCGCGCTCGCGGATCCGTCCCAGGCCGAGCGGCAGGTCGTCGACCGGATCACGGACCGCTACCGCGACGCGTACCCGCGACGGCTCGTCCTGCGGCTTGGCGAGATCGACACGGCGGTACGCGGCGGGTTCGGTGTCGGGCTGGTCAGGGCGCTGGCCTGGCTCGACGGGCCGGACCGGCGGCCCGGGGACCTCAAGTCCGTGCTCGAGGGCGCGATGCGCTGCCGCCACGAGGGCGAGGGCTGGTACACCGGTTGGCTCGGCGCGCTGACCCGTGACGGTACCGCCAATCGCCTCGTACGTGCCGGTGAGGGCGAACTGCTCGGCTGGGCGGCGGCGGTCCTCGACCGGCTGCCCGCCAGGAATGTGCCGCTTCCGGTGCTCGCCGAATGGTCGACCGGCGACGCGACCGCGCTGTCCGGCACACCGCTGGCCGACCTGGTTCTGCGGGCCCTCGTGCTGTGGCAGGGCGCGGCACCGCCGAGTCGCCGCGCGGACGAACACCGGATCTGGAACGATGCGGGCGTGCTCGTCGACGACCTGACCGACCAGGTACTCGTGTTGAATCTCCGCGTCCGTGAGGACCATGTCGTCGCCGGCTGGTTGGCCGACGCCGCGTCCGCGGGCCTCCCGTTCCGGCTCACCCTGCACCAGCTCGTCACCGCCCCGCTGACCCCGGACGCCGCGGAGCTCTTCGTCTGCGAGAACCCCACGGTGCTCCGCGCCGCAGCGGCCGACCTCGGGCCGGGGGCACGCCCCCTCGTCTGTACCGAAGGCCGCGTCTCGTCCGCCTGCCACCGCCTGCTGAGCGCCGCGACCCGCGAGGGAACCCCGGTCCGCTGGCACACCGACTTCGACTGGCCCGGCCTCCGCACGACCGCCGCCGCGACCGAACGCTACGCCGCCACCCCCTGGCACATGTCGGTCGACGACTACCTGACCTCCCTCACCGACCGCCCGCTCCAGCCGCTCGAGGACACCCGTGCCGCGAGCCCCTGGGACCCTGCCCTCGCCACCGCGATGACCCGCGAGGCCCGAACCTCCCGAGAAGAGTGGCTCCTCCCGAAACTCCTCACCGACCTACGCCCACCCGACTAGCCGAGTACGGGCCACAGCGTCACGCCTGCGCGCGGGCGAAGAAGGCCGCCTGCCCGAGACTCAAGGCCGGAGGCTTACGGGCCGGATCGCCCCAGGACTGACCGTGACCCTGGCAGCCCGGCAGCCCGGCAGCCCGGCAGCCCGTGAGCCCGGCAGACGGTCTATGCGGGCCGATCGCAGTAGGCAGGGCGTGGCCGCCGAGCAGATGTGGCGGGTGCCGGATGAGATTCCCGCGAGTGGCTGCAGAGCTTGGCGCCGAGAACGGTCCGCGACGCGCCGCTTGTGGCTCCGAGGTCGAGCGCAGGAACGGCTCCGACGGGCGGGTGGGCGTGGCCGTCGGGCTGAGCACGGGGAACGAGATGGTGAGAGGACCGCCGCGCTTCGGAGGTGTTGGAAGCGCTGCCGTGCGTCGGAGGATGTTAAGAGGGCCGCCGTATGCCGCTGGGTGTGGGAAGAGCCGCCGTGCGGCGGGGGCGTTGGGAGGGCCGCCGTAGGTCGCGGACCGTCAGCCAGGCCGCCGTGTGTCCAAGGGGGTTGGGAACCGCGCGTCGCGGGGCCTGGAAGGGAGCCGCGCGTCGCGGGGTTCCGGGGAGGGCTGCCGTCGTCTGGAGGATGTTGGGAGGGCCGCGCCACAACGGGCGCGGCCCTCGTCTCAGTCTTCGTCGAGTGAACCGTCCCAGGCCCAGGTGAGGGCTCGGGGTAGGCCCCAGTGGCCGAGAGTGGTGAGGCGGCGGTGTTCGTCGAGTGCGCCGACGGCCTCCCACACCGGGACCATCAGGCCGAACGCGAACACGATGGGTTCGCGGTCGTCGGGGTCGTAGGAGCCTTCGATCTCCGGGCAGTTGTCCGCTAGCTCGAACAGGTCCTCTGGCCAGGCTCGAGTGCCGACGCCCTTGCGGACGAGTCCGATGATCGCGCCCGCCCAGTCGGCGTGTTGGAGCGTCATCAGGGAGCTCTCTTCGTGGCTGCCCAGGCCGGATTCGCCGTTCATCGAGATCAGCGCGCCGGTGGCTTGGAGCCAGAGTTCCTCGTCGTCGGCCGGAGGCTGGCGGCCCCAGCCGGCGGCGGCCGCCAGGTGGCGGTATGGCCGATCGGTGATTCGGGTGCGGATCTGGTCTGCGGCCGACCGTAGCTGCTCCTCCGGGGTCGCCGCAGTGACGGCGTCGGGCAGCGCGTCGCGGATGAGTTCGACGGCCGCTCGATCGGCTTCCTGCCATTCCTGCAGGTACCCGTCGGCGTCGAAGTCCAGGAGGTCGTCGTGGCCCTCCACGTCGCTGGTCGGCAGCCGCGTGACGTTCTGGTTCTTGTCACTCACGGCTCACGAGCGTAGTGGCGTTCGGACCCCAGACGTACCACACAGCGTGGTAAAGATCGGCTTCGGGTGGCGCAAGGCGTAAGGCGAGGAGGGCGGAGCGCAAGCCGCGAGCCGCAGGGCGCAAGACGAGAGAACAACGACGCAAGGACCGTCCCGAGAGACCGTAAGCCCCCAGAAGACAGGGCCTCCGAACGGCGAGCGAAAGAGCGCGGAACGTAAGCGGTCAGGATCCGGGGCGGAGGAGCGGGAAGGGGATGGTCTCGCGGATGTTGCGGCCGGTGAGGGTGATGAGAAGCCGGTCGACGCCCATTCCCATGCCGCCTGCCGGGGGCATGCCGTATTCGAGGGCGCGCAGGAAGTCCTCGTCAAGGTCCATCGCCTCGGGGTCGCCGCCGGCGGCGAGCAGCGACTGTTCGGTGAGATTGCGGCGCTGCACGATCGGGTCGATGAGCTCGGAGTAGGCGGTGCCGAGTTCGACACCGAAGATGATCAGGTCCCATTTTTCGGCCAGCCGCGGGTCGTCGCGGTGCGGCCTGGTCAGGGGCGACGTGCTGGCGGGGTAGTCGCGTACGAAGGTCGGGAACTTCAGCGTGGACTCGACGAGGGCCTCGAACAGCTCCTGGGTGAGCTTGCCCTGCTGCCATTCGGGGTCGTGGCTGAGGCCGACGCGGTCGGCGTGTTTCTGAAGGGTGCGCAGGGAGGTCGCGGGGGTGACCTGTTCGCCGAGGGCCTTCGACACCGAGTCGTACACGGTGATCTCGTGCCACGGCTCGGACAGGTCGTACTCGACGCCCTCGCGGGACACGATGGTCGTTCCGGACGCGGCGCGGGACGCGTCGAGGACCAGTTCGCGGGTGAGGGCGGCCATCGTGTCGTAGTCGCCGTACGGCTCGTAGGCCTCCAGCATCGTGAACTCGGGGTTGTGTCGCGGTGAGACGCCCTCGTTGCGGAAGTTGCGGTTGAGCTCGAAGACCTTGCCGACGCCGCCGACGAGCAGGCGCTTGAGGTACAGCTCTGGCGCGATCCGCAGGTAGAGGCTCATGTTGTAGGCGTTCATCTTGGTGGTGAACGGCCGGGCGGCCGCGCCGCCGTGCACGGGCTGCAGCATCGGCGTCTCGACCTCGAGGTAGCCGCGTTCGCGCAGGCCGTCGCGCAGGGCGGTGATGACGTCGCCGCGCATCCGCAGCATCCGCCGGGACTCGTCGTTGACGATGAGGTCGAGGTACCGCTGGCGGACCCGTGTCTCCTCGGACAGCGCGGCGCGGCCGGCGTACGCGCCGGGCAGCGGGTGCAGGCACTTGGCGGTGAGCGCCCACGACGAGGCCAGGACGGACAGCTCGCCGGTACGTGAGGTGATCACCTCGCCGCTCACGCCGACCTGGTCGCCGAGGTCGATCAGCTGCTTCCAGCGGAGCAGGTCGTCCGCGCCGACCGAGTCGGCCGCGAGCATCACCTGGAGGTCGCCGCTCTCGTCGCGGAGCCGAACGAAGATCAGCTTGCCGTGCTCGCGCGCCAGGGTGACGCGGCCGGCGACGGCGACGGTCTCGCCGGTGTGGGTGTCGGCGGCGAGCGAGGAGAAGCGCGTGCGGACCTCGGCGGCCGTCGCCGTACGGGAGAAGCCGAGCGGGTACGGGTCGATGCCCGCGTCGCGGAGCCGGTCCAGCTTCGCGTGGCGTACACGCTCCTGCTCCGACAGGCGCCGCGACGGCAGGCGCGCGGCGTCGGCGGCCTCCTCGATCTCCTTGATGCGGCTGACCAGCGCGGGCGAGGGCGTCGGCGTGTCGAGGCGCGGCTTGAGCAGGGTGGGCAGGAAACCCTCGGCGCGCGCGGCGGCCAGCCCGATGCGTACGAGGTCGCGGCTCTGCGGGAAGCACATGAACCGCGGCGTCCAGACCGGGTTGTACTTGGCGTTCGCCAGGAACAGCGACTCGAGCTGCCAGAACTTCGACGCGACCGACAGCAGCCGGTACGCGAGCCGCGAGATGGGCCCCGCGCCGATCGCCGAGCCGCGCTCGAACACCGACCGCAGCATCGCGAAGTTCAGCGAGACGCGGGTGACGCCGACGGAGGCGGCGTTCTCGGCCAGCTTGGCCACCATGAACTCGTTGAGGCCGTTCTCCGCGTCGCGGTCGCGGCGCATCAGATCGAGGGACAGCCCGGGACGGCCCCAGGGCACGAAGCTCAGCAGGCCGCGGCGCCGCCCGTCGCCGTCGAACGCCTCGACCATCACGCAGCGCTCGTCGGTGGGGTCGCCGAGGCGCCCGAGGGCCATCGAGAAGCCGCGTTCGGTGTGGCCGTCGCGCCAGTGGTCGGCGTCGGAGATCAGCTCGGCCATGTCCTCGTGGTCGATCGCGCCGTGCCGGCGGATCCGTACGGTGTAGCCGGCGCGCTCGACCCGGCGTACGGCCTGGCGCACCTGCCGCATGTCGCGGCCCTCGAGGTTGAACTCGCGGAGGTCGAGGATGGCCTCGTCGCCGAGCTCGAGCGCGTCGAGCCCGCAGCGGCCGAAGGCCGCCGCGGCGCGCTCGCTGGCGCCCAGCACGCCGGGGATCCAGGCGTGCGCGCGGCACTCGGCGAGCCAGGAGGTGATGGCGGCGTCCCACGACTCGTGGTCGCCGAGCGGGTCGCCGCTGGCCAGGCTCACCGAGCCCTCGACCCGGTAGGCGATGCCGGCGCGCCCGTTGGGGGAGACGATGACGTCCTTGTCGCGGCGCAGCGCGAAGTAGCCGAGCGAGTCGCCGTCGCCCCACTCGGCGAGCAGGCGGCGGGCGGTCAGTTCCTCGTCGGTGGTGAGCACGGCGAGCCGCTGGCCGGGCCGGAACAGCGCCCAGACCGTCACGACGAGCAGGCCGCTGCCGAGGATGCCGAGGATGCCGTCGACCCAGCCGGGGACGTCGACGCCGAGCGTACGGCCGGTGACGCCCGCGCCCAGCAGGGTCTGCAGGCCGGCGTAGACGAGGTGCGTCCACCCCCCGCCGCGCGGGTCACGGTCGGTGAGGAAGACCAGGCTCGTGCCGATCACGCCGCCGACGACGAGCAGCCCGGCGAAGACCGCGAGGGCGAGCCGCCGGTTGGCCCGGTCGGGCAGCGCGGAGAACTCACGGCGCGCCGCGACGAGCAGCGCCACGACGAGTCCGAACGCCGCCGCCGTGATCAGCTCACCGGATCCGCCCCAGTCGGAGATTCCGGCGAGCGCCCAAACGCCGAAGAACAGAAGGAACAGGACAACGCTGATTCGCCATGCGGCCTTCTTCCGGCGGCGTACGCCGACCGAGAGCAGGATCAGCAAGAGGCCGTACGGAAGGCTCGGATACCAACCGAAATAGTTGATCGAGCGAAGCACCCAGATGTTGAACATCCACTCGATCAGACCCGACGAAAGCCATGCCAGCACGGAGAGGATTCCGGACACGCGGAGGTACCAGAAGAGGACGGTGGGTACGGCCTCGATCACACGCCGAGCCCCGTCGGCCACCTTCGTCGTCATCTCACTCCCGAACTCGCGCCGCATATTCTTTCTTTGTACCGGTGATTGAGTGTGCGTCAGGCCAACGGACGCGCCGACGATGGGTATCGTGGGCGGAACTATGCCGGAAATCCCCCTTCTTGCCCAGCGTTATCGTCTGCTCACCGAGGTTGGTCGCGGTGGCATGGGGACCGTCTGGCACGCCCGTGATGAAGGCCTCGGACGCGACGTCGCGGTCAAGGAGGTGATCCTCCCGCACGGCTTCTCCGACGAGGAACGCGAGATCCAGCACAAGCGGACGTTCCGCGAGGCGCGCACCGCCGCGAGGCTCGGTCATCCCGGCGTCGTCACCGTCTACGACGTGGTCGAGGAGGACGGCCGGCCCTGGATCGTCATGGAGCTGATCCGGGGCCGTTCGCTCGCCGAGCAGATCAAGAAGGACGGTCCGCTGACGCCACGCCGCGTCGCCGAGATCGCACGCCAGATGATCGGCGCGCTCAACGCCGCGCACGAGGCCGGCGTCCTGCATCGTGACGTGAAGCCGAGCAACGTACTGGTCACGGACGCGCGCTCGGCGCGCGCCGTGCTCACCGACTTCGGCATCGCGCGGGCGCAGAGCGACGCGACGCTGACCCAGACCGGCATGCTCATCGGCTCGCCGGCCTACATCGCGCCTGAGCGCGCCCGCGGCAAGGACGCGCTGCCGGCCTCCGACCTGTGGTCGCTCGGCGTGACGATGTACGCGGCCGTCGAGGGCAAGTCGCCGTTCGAGCGCCAGGACGCGATGGCGAGCCTCGTGGCGGTGCTCACCGACCAGCCCGCGCCCGCGCCGAACGCCGGTCCGCTGCGTCCCATCATCGAGGGACTGCTGCGCAAGAACCCCTCGGAGCGGCTCACCGCCGCCGAGGCCGCCGCACTGCTTGACCGGATCCTGCTGGATCGGTCGTCCGTAATGGAGACCATCGATGACGTGCCGGACGGGTCGACCCGTCCGCTGCCCTCGCCGGACGCCAAGGACGTACCGGACGAGGAGCCGATCGAGCTCCCAGCGGTCACCGGCCAGGTCACGATGCCCGACGAGGCCGGCGGCGTACGTGCCGCGGCGTACCCGATCGGGCCGCTCGCCATCGCCGGAGCCGTCCTGCTCGCCATCGCCGTCTGGGTCGTCTACACCGTCATGCGCTGACCCATGGTTGCCGAACTCCACCGATCTGTCGCCGCTGGTAGGTAAGGTCCACAGCTATGCCGTTGGGGGAAGGTTCGGTACTCGGCCGCCGTTACCGTCTGGTCGCTCAGATCGGGCGCGGAGGGATGGGCCGGGTTTGGCACGCACACGACGACCTTCTTCACCGCGACGTCGCGGTGAAGGAGGTCCTCTTTCCGCCGGGTCTGACGACCTCGGAGCGTGAGGTGCTCTACGAGCGCACGCTGCGCGAGGCGCGCTCGGCGGCCCGCCTGTCACATCGGGGCATCGTCACCGTCCACGACGTCGTGGAGGAGGACGGCCGTCCGTGGATCGTGATGGAGTACGTACGGGCGCGCTCGCTGCAGGAGGTCATCGACCAGGACGGCCGGTTGGCGCCGGAGCAGGTCGCCGACATCGGCGTCCAGATGCTCGCCGCCCTGTGCTCCGCGCACGACGCCGGCGTGCTGCACCGTGACGTCAAGCCGGCCAACGTCCTGCTCGACACGCGCGCCACCGGCGCGACCCGTGTCGTCATCACCGACTTCGGCATCGCCCGGATCGAGGGCGACGCCACGCTGACCCAGACCGGTCTGGTGCTCGGCTCGCCCGCCTACATCGCCCCCGAACGCGCACGCGGCGAGCAGGCCAGCGCCGCGTCGGACCTGTGGGCGCTCGGCGCGACGCTGTACGCCGCGTGCGAGGGCCGCGCACCGCACGACCGCGTCGAGGCGATGGCGGCGCTGACCTCGGTCCTCACCGAGGAGCCCGCGCCGCCGCGCCACGCCGGTCCCCTCGCGCCGCTCGTGATGGGCCTGCTGTCCAAGGACCCGGCCCTGCGGGTGACCGCCGACCGGGCCGCCGAGGACCTCGAGCGCATCGCGGGCGGCCGGCCCGTGGCAGCGCCACCGGACGACGACGCGACCGTTCGCGACATCTCGGGCGGCCTGACGATGCTGGAGCCGTTGACGCTCCCGAGCGGGCCGATGCCGCAGCCGCCCGTATCGGACTGGACCGCGCCGCAGCCGCATCCCAACGCGAGCCCGGCGCGCTCGCGCGGTGTCCTGGTGTCACTCGCGATCGTCGTGGTCGCGGTGGTGGGCGTGTCGGCCGCGATCTTGATCTACTACTCCAAGCAGAGCCAGGCCGACGGCACACCCGGGACCGGGACGTCGACGTCGGCAGGCCCGACGCCGCCACCGCAGAACGGCCCGACGTCGCAGCCCAAGCCGCCGTCGGACCAGATCCCGGCCGGGTTCCACCGCGCCTCCGGCCCGGAGCGCGCGACGGTCGCCGTACCGTCCCGCTGGACCCGGCAGGTCCTCGGCGCCGCGTCCGTACGCTGGACCGACCGGGCGACCGGGGCCTACATCCAGGTCGACTCGATCCCGTGGGGCGTCAGCGACCCGGTCGAGCACTGGCGCAACCTCCAGGCCGAGATCGTGAGCAAGCACCGGCTGCCCGGGTTCACCTCGGACCGCCTCGGCGAGGAGTTCACCCAGCGCGGCTGGCGCGGGGCCGACCTGGAATACACCTGGAACTCCTCCGACCACGGCCGGATGCGCGCGTACGACCGCGGCTTCACCGCCAACGGGCACCAGTACGCGATCATGGTCGCCGCACCGGCCGCGAGCTGGAGCGCGTACGCCGGCTACCCGGACCAGCTCTTCGCGACGTTCCGGCCTGCGCCCTGACGGCTCCTCACTCGAGGTCCGCACGTCGTTTCACCAGGTGGGATCCGTAAGGATCCCCGGGTTCGGTCCGCCCCGATCGCGCGTACGGCCACCGTCGCGTGGTGTCGGCCCGCGGGCCATTTCTCTCACAACCCGTAATCGTTCGACTGTCTTCTGTCACGATGAGGCCGGGAAGCGTGAACACTGCGCGCGAAGGGAGCTCCCGTGCGTGCGATTGTGCGGTCGGCCTTTCCGGCGGAGTGCACCGCGGTGGCGCAGGCACGCCGGTTCGTCCGGCAGACCCTCGTCGCGTGGGGCGCCGAGGATGTCATCGACGACGCGATCCTGTTGACCAGCGAGCTGGCGACCAACGCCGTCACCCACGCGGAGACGCCTTTCGAGGTGATCTGCGCCGCGGACGACGGCTCGGTGCGAGTCGAGATCGTCGACCGCGACCCGGCCCGCGCGCTGCCGGCCCCGCGCCGTGGCGGCGACCTGCACCGCATCAGCGGCCGCGGGCTGCTGATGCCCGTCATGCTCGCCGAGTCCTGGGGCGTGTCCTACGCCGCCGACACCAAGACGGTGTGGTTCCGGCTCCCGTCGCGGCTCATGGCGATCCGCCCGGCGGTGCGCTCCGGCGACCGGCTGCACCAGAGCTGGCCGAGCTTCCTCGCCGAGGCCGGCGCGCTGCTCGCCGGCACGCTCGACGAGGCGATGCTCGTCGCCCTGGCCGCGCAGATCGTCGTACCCCGGCTGGCGCATTGGTGCGCCTTCTACCGCGCCGACGACGTCGGCAGCGCCGAGCTCACCCACGTCTGGCACGCCGACGAGCGCCGCATCGGCACGCTGCGCGGCCTGCTCGCCAAGGCGGCGCCGCCACCCGCCGACGGCGGCGTACGCCCGTGGGCGGGCCTGGGCGGCTTTCCCGACGAGCGGCTGCGCGAGCTGGGCGCCTGCGTCGCGATGCCGCTGCGCGCGCGCTGGCGTTCGCTCGGCACGCTCGTGCTCGGCCGTATCGAGGGCGGGCTGCTGTCGCAGGAGGTCGCCTGGATGGTCGAGGACCTCGGCCACCGCATCGCCCTCGGGCTCGACAACGCCCGGATGTACTCCCGTGAGCAGGCGGTCAGCCAGACCCTCCAGCGCAGCCTGCTCCCGTACGCCGTGCCCGACATCCCCGGCGTGGAGCACAGCGTCGTGTACGAGCCCGCCGGCGAGGGCCACGACGTGGGCGGCGACTTCTACGACGTGTTCGAGGCCGGCCCGGACCGCTGGCGGTTCGCGATCGGCGACGTCTGCGGCACCGGCCCCGAGGCGGCGGCCGTCACCGGCCTGGCCCGCCACGTCCTCCGGCTGCTCGCCGGTGAGGGCTACGGCGTGGCCGACGTCCTCAAGCGGCTCAACCAGGCCATCCTCGACGAGGGCGACCGGGGCCGGCTCATGACCCTGCTCCACGGCGAGCTGGTCCGGCGCCCGGACGGCGGCGTACGCCTCACGCTCGTGTCCGCCGGCCACCCCCTGCCCCTGCGCCTGTCCCCATCGGGCAAGGTCGTCCCGGCCGCGCGCGGCCAGCTCCTGCTCGGTGTCATCGGCGACGCGACGTTCGCCGAGGAGTCGGTCGACCTCGACCCCGGCGACGTGCTGCTGTGCGTGACCGACGGCGTGACCGAACGCCGCAGCGGCGGGCGACTGTTCGACGACGACGACCGCCTCGCCCGCCTGCTCGCCGGCTGGACCGACCTGAGCGCCGGCGCCGTCGCCGAGCGCCTCCGCCAGGCGGTCGGCGCCTACGCCGCCGAGCCGAGCTCCGACGACATGGCCATCCTCGTCCTGCGCGTCGACGCGCCCTAGTCGAGTCGGCCAGGCGGCCCGCTGCGCCGGGATTCGCCCGCCTGCCGCGGTCTTCCTCAGCTCCCGGCGAGCGGGACTAGTCGAGCCAGCCGGGCTTGACCAGACCGGTCTCGTAGGCCATCACGACGAGCTGGGCGCGGTCGCGGGCGTGGAGTTTGACCATGGCCCGGCTCACGTGGGTCTTCGCGGTGGCGGGGCTGACCACGAGGCGGGCGGCGATCTCCTCGTTCGACAGGCCTTCGGCGGCGAGGGCCATCACCTCGCGTTCGCGGTCGGTCAGGGCGTTCAGCCGGACCGTGGTGCGGGGCTTTCGGGCCTTGGCCGCGAACTCCGCGATCAGCCGCCGCGTCACGCCCGGGGACAGGAGGGCCTCGCCGCCGGCGACCTCGCGGACCCCGCGTACGAGCTCGGCGGGTTCGGTGTCCTTGACCAGAAACCCGCTGGCCCCGTCGCGCAGCGCCTCGAAGACGTACTCGTCGAGCTCGAACGTCGTCAGGATGACGACCCGCGCGTCGGTGAGCTGCGCGTCGCCGACGATCCGGCGGGTCGCGGACAGCCCGTCGAGTACCGGCATCCGGATGTCCATCAGGACGACGTCGGGGCGCTCGCGGCGCGTCAGGCGTACGGCCTCCTCGCCGTCGCCGGCCTCGCCGACCACCTCGATGTCCGCCTGGGAGTCGAGCAGCGCGCGGAACCCGGCGCGTACGAGCACCTGGTCGTCGGCGAGCAGGACGCGGATCACGTGGGCTCCTCAGGGTCGAGTGGCAGCCGGGCACGTACGTGGAAGCCGCGGCCGTCGTCGTTCGGCCCCACCGAGAGCTCGCCGCCGAGGGCGGACACGCGCTCGCGCATGCCGGCGATGCCGTTGCCGCCGGTGGGCAGGTCGCCGGGCGCGCCGCGGCCGTCGTCGTCGACCTCGATGCGCAGCCCGTCCTCGCCGTACGTCAGGTGTACGCGGGCGGTGACGCCGGGTCCGGCGTGCCGGGTGACGTTGGTCACTGCCTCCTGGACGATACGGAAGGCGGCGAGGTCGGTGCCGGCGGGCAGCGGGCGCCGCGCGCCGGTGGTCTGGGTGCGCACCGTGAGGCCGGCTCCGCGGGCGCGCGCGAGCAGGTCGTCCAGGCGGTCGAGGCCGGCCGTCGGTGAGCGCGGCGCGCTCTCGTCGACCTGGCGGAGCACGCCGAGCACGGACCGTACCTCGCTCAGCGCCTCCTTGCTGGCGTCCTTGATCGCGGTCAGCGCCGTACGCGCCTGCTCCGGCCGCTCGTCCATGAGGTGCAGCGCAACACCCGCCTGGACGTTGATCATCGAGATGCTGTGCGCGAGGACGTCGTGCAGCTCACGCGCGATGCGCAGGCGTTCTTCGCTGGCCTGGCGGCGTTCTTCCTCGGCGCGCATGCGGCGAGCCTCGGCCGCGCGTTCGGAGCGGATTCGCAGGAGTTCGGCGCCGGTCAGGAGGAGCAGCAGCCAGGTGAGCGCGCCGAGGGTATGCGTGAACGACCACGTGTGCAGACGGAACGGTCCGAGCGGCAGGAAAGGTGCGAGTGCGGCGATGACGGCCACCGCGCCGCCGGTGATCGCCCAGGCCGCCGTACGCCGGCCGCGGATCACCGCCGCGACGATGGCCACGACCATGCTCAGGAAGACCGGTCCGAGGACGTATCCGCGCAGAACGTAGCAGGTGATGACCGCCATGACCGTGATGAGCACCACGACCGGGGCGCGCCGGCGGGCAAGCAGTGCGACTGGCCCCGCGAGCAGCAGCGCGTACGCCAGAATGTCAAGGTGTACGGACTGGTAGCGCATGCGGTAGTCGGCCCCGGTCGACCCCATGACCTGGATGAAGCCGACGACGAACGGCACCACGATCGCGGGCAGGGCGTCGAGGCGCCATCTGCCCAAGGTGCGTTCGCCGGTCACCTCCGCAGGTTAGGAGACGGCGGGCGTCCAGGACATCGTTCCCGGGGAGTGCCTTCGCGTACGCCCAGGGGGGTAGTCGTTTTACCGCGTGTTTGCCGTTCATCCAGGACACTGTGGGACCCGGGGCGGATTTTGTCCGATAAGAGACGCGTGCACCTTTTTGTGCTGCCCGAAATGGCGGGGTGGACGGAGGGGGCCTCTGGAGCGGTTAACGTACACCGGCCGGATGCGGCACCGGCACGCCCAAAAACGTGCGGTTGCATGGCGCGCTCCTGTCCAGGGACGCGTCGGATCTTGAGAGGAATTCAGTGGGACTGACGAGCGGGAGCCTCCTGGGTTTTCTGGTCTTGTTGGCCGTTGCCCTGATCGTGGGCACCATCTGGGCCTGGCCGAGATTCGCTGGATCCGGCATTCGCGCCTTCCTCGCACGGATCGGGCTCTTCGTCGGGGCTCAGTTCACCTTGCTGGCGGTGCTGCTCTTGGCGGTGAACAACTACTTCCTTTTCTACGCGTCGTGGTCGGACCTGTTCGGCACCAACCATCAGCCGGTGCAGATCCAGACCACCAACAGCAGTTCGGCCCCCGAGTCGCCCAAGGGGCACGGGCGTCCGCTGGCGCGCCAGACGACCTCCTTTGGCAAGAAGAGCAAGTCGGCCCCCTCCCACGACGGGCAGATCGAGCAGGTCCAGATTCAGGGGCAGCGCACCGGCCTGACGACCGAGGCGTACGTCTTCCTGCCGCCGCAGTACTTTCAGAAGCCGTTTGCGAAGCGCCGCTTTCCGGTCATGTACGACTTCACCGGCTTCCCCGGTCTGCCGACGCAGCTCGTGACCCGGCTGAAGGTGCCGTCCACCGCGGTCAAGGAGATCAAGGCCGGCCGGATGCAGCCGATGGTCATCGTGATGATGCGTCCCTCGCCGACGTCGGTCATGCCCAAGGACACCGAGTGCACCGACGTGCCGGGCGGCCCGCAGGTGCTGTCCTTCTACACCCAGGACGTCGCAGAGTCCCTGATGTCCACCTACCGGGTGGCGTCGAGCTTCCACGGCTGGGGCGCCATGGGCGACTCGACCGGCGGCTACTGCGCGGTCAAGCTCGCCATGAAGGCCTCCGACCGGTTCACCGCCGCCGTCTCGATGGCCGGCTACTTCTATCCGCGTCAGGACTGGCAGACCGGTGACCTGTACGGCGGCAGCAAGGACGTCAAGGACGACAACAGCCTGATCTGGCGGTTGCAGCACCTCCCGCCGCCGCCGGTCTCCGTACTGGTGACGACGAGCCCGGACGGCGAGAAGGACTTCGGCGAGGCGCGGAAGTTCCTCCAGGCCGTACGCCCGCCGCTGACCTCGGACCGGATCCTCGTGCCGGGCGGCGGCCACAACCCCCGCACCTGGCGCCGCGTCCTGCCCGACGCGCTGCAGTGGATGAGCCTCCACCTCCACCACGAAGGTCCCTAAAGAGGCGTCCAGCGGATGGGCAGGCGCTTGAGCCCGTTCTGGAAGTTGGAGCGGAGGCGCCGGGGCTCGCCCGCGGGTTCGATGTCGTCGAAGCGGTCGAGTACGGCGCCGAACATCGCGCGCATCTGCAGGCGCGCCAGGTGGGCGCCCAGGCAGAAGTGCGGGCCGTGCCCGAAGGACAGATGGTCGTTCGGGCTACGGCCGACGTCGAACCGCGACGCGTCGGGAAAGACCGTCTCGTCGCGGTTGGCGGACGAGAACCACACGACGACCTTCTCGCCCTTGCGGATCGGCACGTTGCCGACCGTCGTGTCGGTGGTCGCGGTACGCCGGAAGTTCATGACCGGCGTCCACCAGCGGAGCATCTCCTCCACGGCGCTGCCGAGCAGGCCGCGGTCGGCGCGCAGCCGCGCGAGCTGGTCCGGGTGCCGGAGCAGGGCGTACATCCCGCCGGGCAGGCCGTTGCGCACGGTCTCGTTGCCGGCGACCGCGAACAGCCAGAAGAGGTTCTCGAACTCCTCGACGGCGACGCGGCCGTCCTCGTGGTCGACCTCGTTCATCAGCGCCGTCATGACGTCGTCGCCGGGATGGCGGCGCTTGTACTCGCCGAGCTCGTACGCGTAGGCGTACAGGTCGGGCATGCCGGCGCGGGATCGCGGGTTGGCCGGCTCGGTGGGGCGTAGCGCGGTCGCCCGCCGCGCCATGTCGGTGGCGTCGGCCGGGTCGAAGGCCGCGCTGACGGAGTACTCCGCGTCCTGGTAGCCGATGACCCGGTTGGACCAGTCGAAGAGCAGCCACCGGTCCGACGCGGGGATGCCGAAGACATCGGCGAGGGTGAGCAGCGGCAGCTCGGCGGCGATCTCCTTGGCGAAGTCGGCCTCGCCGCGCTCGGCGACCGCGTCGACCAGCGCGCGGGCCCTGTCCTCGATGCGTTCGGCGAGGCGTGCGACCGCACGCGGCGTGAAGGCCTTGGTGAGCAGCCGCCGCAGCCGCGAGTGCTCCGGCGGGTCCATGTTGAGCATCATGCGGCGCACGAAGCCGAGGTCCGCGGAGTCGCGGATCTGCGTCGCGCCGAGATGCGAGGAGAACTGCTTCGGGTTGCGCAGCACGTGGCGTACGTCGGAGTGCCGGAGTACGGCCCAGAATCCCGGCCCGCCCGGCCAGTCGTCGACCGGTTTCTCCTCGATCCAGGTGACCGGGCTTCCGGTGCGCAGCCGGGCCAGCGCGTCGTAGGGCACGCATCGTACGTAGGTGTCCGGAGCGTAGATCAGCTCGGTGTCGGACACCGAGGTCGCGACTCGCCGTTGAGTCATGGTCTCCCCTCCTGCGTCTTTGGACCGTAACCCGCGCACGCCGGCCGTTCCAAGGCCGGGTCAAGGGGGCGGGGAGCCGAAACGGCGACTTGGCCGGTCCAAGTCGGGTGCGACGCATGAGGCCCTCGAAAGGTTTACTTATAGGAAACTTTCCTGTAAAAATGTGCGCATTCGGGGGTCGCCGGGACCATGGCCCGGCTCGCTCTTTCCCGCAGAGGTTCCCTCACCCACCCCAGGAGCGACCGTGAGACGCACGACCCTGATCCTCCTGTCCGCCGCGCTGGCCTGTGTCACGCAGACCGCGGCGCACGCCGCCTCGTCCTCCACGACCCACCGTCAGGCGCCCGCGCTGGCCTCGCCCATGGCCGCGGCGCCGTACCTCTACTTCGGCTGGGGCAGCCCACCGGATCCGGCCGCGGTCATGTCGGCCACCGGCATCAAGACGTTCACACTGGCCTTCGTCCTGTCCGACGGCGGCTGCAACCCCGCGTGGGACGGCACGCGCCCGCTGAACGGCGACGACGCCGGCAAGGTTCAGCAGATCCGCGCGGCCGGCGGCGACGTCATCCCCTCGTTCGGTGGCTGGAGCGGCAACAAGCTCGGCGAGCACTGCTCCACCTCGGGCGACCTGGCCGGGGCGTACCAGAAGGTGATCGACGCCTACGGACTCAAGGCGATCGACATCGACATCGAGAGCACGGAGTTCGAGAGCGAGGCCAACCAGGACCGCGTGCTCGGCGCCCTGAAGGTCGTCAAGCAGAACAATCCGGGCATCCGAGTGATCCTCACGTTCGGCACCGGGACCTCCGGCCCGACGTACTGGGGCACCCGGCTCATCCAGCAGGCCGCGGCGACCGGCACTCCGATCGACACCTTCACGATCATGCCGTTCGACTTCGGCGGCGGCTCGGGCAACATGGGTCAGCTCACGATCCAGGCGTCGGACGGGCTGCACGCCGCCCTGGCGCAGGCCTACCCCGGCAAGTCGGACGCCGAGCTGTACGCGATGCAGGGCATCTCCTCGATGAACGGCACGACCGACCAGAGCGAGACGGTCACGACCGCCGACTTCCAGGCGATGGGCGCGTACGCGCAGCAGCACGGCCTGGGTCGGTTCACCTTCTGGTCCGTCAACCGCGACCGTCCGTGCACCGGCGGCGGCTCCGACTCCTGCAGCGGAGTCGACCAGCAGCCGTGGGACTTCACGAAGATCATCGCTCAGTACGGGTCCTGACCGGTACCGGCGGCGCCTCTCCGACCGGGGGAGAGGCGCCGGCCGCCTGCCCCGGAATGTCGCGGACGCGGCCGGGGTTCGCCCAGATATGAGCCTGACCTTGCCTGGAGCGCCGCTGTCCGGAAGGCCCGCCGGAGTGTTCAACGGGGATGTACGGGTGCCGCAGCACCTTCTTTACTTCGAGCCGACGCCGAAGCGGATCCGCGTGGAGTTCGGCGGGGAGACGATCGCCGACAGCACCGGCGCGCACCTGCTGTTCGAGACCGGCATCCTGCCTCTCTACTACGTCCCCGTCGCCGACGTGCGCATGGACCTCCTCGAGCCGACGGACCACACGACGCACTGTCCCGTGAAGGGCGACGCGGCCTACTGGACGGTCAACGCCGGCGGGCGTACGGCCGAGAACGCCGTCTGGGGCTATCCCGACCCGATCGCGCCCTGGCTCGAGGGCTTCGTGGCCTTCTACTGGAACGCCATGGACGCCTGGTACGAGGAGGACGAGCGGGTCCACGGGCACCCGCACGACCCGTACAGCCGCATCGATGTGCTGAGCGGCTCGCGCCACGTCAGGGTGAGCGTCGATGGCACCGTGCTCGCCGAGTCCGACCGGCCCATGGTGCTGTTCGAGACCGGCCTGCCGGTCCGCTACTACCTGCCGCGCGAGGACGTCCGCCTCGACTTCCTGAAGGAGTCCGACACCAGCACCTGGTGCGCTTACAAGGGTGAGGCGCGCTACTGGTCGTACGGCTCCGTGGACGTCGCGTGGACGTACGAGGAGCCGCTGCACGACGCCGAGCGTGTGCGTGACCTGGTCTGCTTCTACAACGAGCGGGTCGACCTCGAGGTCGACGGCCGTCCACAGGAGGCACCGCCGCGCGGCTGAGGCACGTGCGTGCCGGGAGGCCCCTCCCGACACGCACGTACGCCGGTCAGCCCACGCAGCCGGGAACGCTGTTCAACGGCGCGCAGTTGTCCGGGCTGTTCTTCCGAACGATCGACTGCCGGAGCGTGACGCTGCCGCCCGCCGGGACGAAGATTCCGCCGCCGGGCGCCGCGGACCTGTTGAGCGCGACCAGCGTACGGACGAGCGTGGTCGTGCCCGCGCTGGCCAGCCCGCCGCCGGACCCGACGGCGGTGAGGTTGCTGGAGATCGTGCTCTGGACGATCCGTGCCGTGTGCCCGGCGGTGGTGAAGATCCCGGCACCGGTGTTGTTCAGCACATTTCCGTCGATACGGCTGTTGAGGGCCGTCAGGTCACCGTCGTTGAAGATTCCACAGCCGCTTCCGGCGAGAGAAATGTTCGCGCCGACGATGGAATTGGCGATGACCGCCCGGCCCGTGTTGGCGATCCCGCCGCCACTGCCGGCGTTCGCGGCGTTTCCGGACACCGAGCTAAAGCTCATCAGCAGAGTGCCCGCGTTCCGGATTCCTCCGCCGTTGCCCACGGTGACGAGTCCGGTGAGGATGAAGATTCCCCGGACGCGAAGCGTCCCGGTGGTACCGACGTCGAGGATGCGGAGGGTGGGCGTCGCCGTAGCGCGCTTGATCACCGTGGACGGCCCGCCCACGAGCGCGGCGTTGCCCGTGATCTGCGGTAACGCCACGGTGAGGGTGTACGTGCACAAGGGCGCCAGCCGGAGAATCGCCGGTGTCGTGTTGGCCGTGGTGATGGCGGTGCTCAGCGCCGTGGAACTGCACGCCACCCGGACGACCGGGATCGCGGCGGTAGGCCGTGCCTCCGCCGACGTCGGCACGGATATGAGCGTAGCCCCTGCGATGATGGCAACGCGCGCAGTTCTAGCAAATCGCACCATCGGTTTCCCCTTGGCTGGAAATAGACATTTCCAGATCGAATTACATCACCCTGATCACGTATCGTCGATGGGTATTCGATCACCGCACGTGGCCATTACGCCACGGCGGGAATCATCTATTTCCGAACCTTTGCCAGCCGGACCTGGAGTGTGTCCGGGGGGCTGAAGACCCACCGGACACGCCCTAGGCGCGCAGGAGCTTGACGCCGGCCGCGGCGAACGCGTCGGCGTCGGCGTCCGTGTCCGTGACCAGGGTGTCGACCTCGCCGATGTCGCAGATCTTGGCGAACGCCCGCTCACCGAGCTTGGAGCCGTCGGCCACGACGACGACCTGTTCGGCGCGGACCGCCATCTGGCGGTTGATGCTTGCCTCGTCCTCGTTGGAGCAGGTCGCGCCGCGCTCGACGTCGAGACCGCTGACGCCGAGGAAGGCCAGGTCGAGCGTCACCTGGTCGAAGACGCCGTTCGCGAGCGGGCCGACGAGTTCGTAGGACTGCGGCAGGGCCACGCCACCGGTCAGCACGATCTTGACGTGCGGGCGTACGACGAGCTCGTTGGCGATGTTGAGGGCGTTCGTCACGATGGTGACGGCGGGGGAGCCGCTGCCCGCGTGGAGGTCGGCGCGGGTGGCGATGGCCCGCGCGACCTCGGTGGTGGTCGTACCGCCGTTGATCCCGATCACCGCGCCCGGCTGGACCAGATCGGCGGCGACGGCCGCGATCCGCTGTTTCTCCGAGGCGCGGCGGGCGCTCTTGTACCGCAGCGGCAGGTCGTAGGTCACGGTGTGGGCGACCGCGCCTCCGCGGGTGCGGGTCAGCATCTGCTGCTGCGCGAGCTGGTCGAAGTCGCGGCGGATGGTCGCGGCGGACACCTCGAGCTCGGTGGCGGCCTCCTCGACGTTGAGCCGCCCCTGGCTCGCCAGCAGTGACAACAGGTCGTTCCAGCGCTCGTATCTGCTCATCCCGCGCCTCCCGTGCCGCGTGCTCGGTCCAGCGGGCAGGGCGCAGGTCAATGCGTAGACCACTGGCCTCCCGTGAGCTTTACTGATCGTACATCGCTCGGACCGCGCACGAATGCGCATCGAGGCCGATCTATGACAGCAGCCATTCCCCCGTACTGACGCTGACCAGGCCGTACCTCGCGGCGGCGATCACCGCCTCGCGCTGGGAGTGCACGCCGAGCTTGGTGAGCACGCTCTGCACGTGGCTGCGCGCGGTGCTCCGGGTGATCTTCATGGCGCTGGCGAGCGACGCGGTGTTCTCGCCGCGTACCAGCCGGGTCAGGACCTCGCGCTCGCGCGGCGTCAGGTAGTGCGCGAGCCGCTGGGCCTCCGAACGCGGGCGCGGCGGCATCCGTGCGCCCGCCGCCGGGTCCACCACCACGTCTCCGGCGTGCACCTGGGCCAGCAGGGCCATGATCTCGTTGGCCTGCTGGCCCTTGTGCGCGAAGCCGCGTACGCCGGCGGCGAGCGCGGACTCGAGGGTCTCCGGGTCGATCGAGCCCGACAGCATCACGAACCGCGTTTCCGGCACGGCGCCGATGAGGTCGGGCAGCGCCGCGAGCACGCTGCCGGTGGGGAAGTGCAGGTCGATCAGGCAGATGTCGGCCGGCGTCTCGAGTAAACGGCGCAGCGCGTCGTCGGGGGAGTAGACCACGCCGACCACGTCATGCCCGGCCTCGCCCAGCACGAGGGCGAGGGATTCGGCGAACACGGCGTGGTCGTCGCAGATCAGGACCCTCATGGGCGCCCCGCGGAGGGCAGCAGGATCCGCACCCGCGCCCCGCCGAGGTCGCACCTCTGCACCTCGAGCCCGCCGCCGTAGCCGCTGACCAGGTCGTGCACGATGCCCAGGCCCAGCGAGGCCAGGCCACCGGAGCCCGCGCCGAAGCCGGGGCCGTCGTCGTCGACCTGGATCACCGTCCACCCGCCATCGGTGAGCACGCTGACGTCGACCCGCTCCCGCGCGATCCGGCACGCGTTGTCGAGGATGTTGCGCACCGCGCGCCACAGGGCGAGCGGGTCGATGTGAGCCCAGGAGGGCCTGGCGTCGTAGCCGACCCGCCGGATGGATGCGAGGCGTACGCCGGCGACGATCTCACCGACGACGTCGTCCACCCGGACGCGTTCGGGGCTGGGAGGTCCGTGCACGTCGTCGCCGTCGTCCTCGTCGAGCCGGCAGAGCAGGTGGTCGAGCCAGCGCGTCTCGCCGAGCAGGGCGTCGATGCGCTTCTTGCTCGCGGCGCCGACGTCGTCGGAGACCGAGACGGCGGACGCGAGCATGATGATCGTTCCGAGCTCGTGCCGGATGTCGTGGCGGATCCGCCGCCGCCACAGCTCCTGGTCGTCGATCCCGGGTTCCGGTGGAAGGAAGGGCACCGGCGTGGTCACGGGTGCCGCACCGCAACCGATGAGCGCGGATGCGTTCGTGGGAGAGGAACGCGATTTACCGTCGATCATGGAAGACCCCCGTCTTAGGAAAGAAATTGCCAACGATACTGACCGTCACTCCGTATGACGCCTGTGTCCAGGCAGGTGACCGTAACGAGACGGTTACTGGCCGGAGGTGGTCAAGTCGTCACTGTGGGTAAACCACATACGAATCAACGACGTCCGAGGCCTCCCCGAACAGGGCCGGGACCTCGCCGGAGTCACCGCCGGTGATCGGTGTCGTCGTCGTGGCCCGGGGATGCCACCGTCAATCCATATTTGGCTGATATTCCGGAATTATCCGGCGCATGAGCAAGCGAACGTCATTTTCGACCGCATTAGAAGCTGCGGCGAACAATGCGGTGAACAATTCCTCGCGACCGGGCGGTCGCGGCGTCGCGCGGGTCGCGTAGATCTTCGGATGCGCGGTCGGGACCTGCGCCTCGGAGACGGAGAAGGGCGCGGCGCCCAGCCGCTCGCCGGGGCCCAGGCCGGTGAAGCGGATCCGTACGTCCGGCACGCACAATCCGTCGACGAACCGGCCGGCCAGGTCGAGCACCGAGGCGGCCGGGCCGGTGTCGAGCGCGAAGGTCTCCGCCTCGCGCGCCAGGGCGGCGGCCTCCACGACGAGTTCAGCGGCCTCGCGCGCGGTCATCAGGTGGCGCGTGAGATCCGGATGGGCGACCGTGATCGCCTCGCCGTCCGCGATCTGGCCGGCGAGCGTGGTGAACGGCGACGAGCCGGAGGACAGCACGGTGCCGACCCGTACGGAGGCGAGCCGCGTCGCGCCGCCGGCCTCGGCCTGCACGACCAGCTCCGCCAGCCGCCGGGTCGCCCCGAAGACCGAGACCGGGTCGGCGGCCCGGTCGGTGGAGACGAGGACGAGGCACTCGACGCCCCGGCGTACGGCGGCGCGCGCCAGGTTGCGGGTGCCGAGCACGTTGGTCAGCACCGCGTCGCCCGGACTCTCCTCGCCGGTGTACCCGGCCGCGTGGAACACCACGTCGGGCCGTAGCCCGTCGATCAGCCCGGCGACGCGTGCGGGGTCGCGGACGTCGGCGACCTCGGCCAGCCCGACGGGGCTCTCGGCCGCCAGCCGCCGCAGGGCCGGTCCGTCGGTGTCGACCTGGAGGAGCGCGGCCGGGCCGAGGCCGCGGACCAGACGCGCCAGCGGCGCGCCGACGGTGCCGCAGGCGCCGGTGATGAGGACCCGGCGCCCGGCGATGGCGAGGCGTGCCAGGCCGCCCAGGACGTCCAGCTCGTCGCGGTGGAGCACGCGTCGGGGCTCTGTGCCGGACGGCGAGACGTAGCGCACGTCCAGACCGGCCTCCGTCGCCCGTGCCACCAGTCGCGCGATGCCGGCGGGCGGCAGGGAAGGCGTCGCGACGATGGCCGTACGCGCGCCGACGCGCCGCGCGGCACTTCCGATGTCGTCGGTGCCTCCGAGCACCGGCAGCCCGCACACGACCTCGCCCGGCAGGCCGTCGTCGACGAACCCCGCCGGGCTCAGCCCGCCGGGCTCGTCGCGCAGCCGCCTGACCACCGCCCGGCCCGCGTCGCCCGCTCCGATGATCAGAGTGACGGCGCCGGCCACGCTCGTGTAGTGGCGTCTCCGTCTGCGCACGGTCAGCTCCACCGAATCTTCACGGCAGCCCCTCTCGCCTGGGCCCGAGCGTACGGGCGCCGGAACCCGGGCTCCACGGGCATCGAGACGATGACCGCCTACGACATATGGGGGATACGTCACATGGGCGGGCCGTCGTCGGTATTCGACGGCCGCATCCCGGAACGCATCGCCATCGTGATGGCCTCCAGCGCCGAGTGCGCGCCGATCTTGCCGAGGAGGTTCTGGGTGTGGGTCCGTACGGTGTTGGCGGACAGGCCGAGCCGGTCCGCGATCTCGGGGCGGTTCAGCCCGTCGACCATGCACTGCAGCACCTCGCGCTCGCGTGGCGTCAGGTCGCCGAGGTCGCCGCCGTCCGGGTCGCCGCCCGACAGCAGGCGGCGCAGCACCTCGCCCAGTACGGCCGGGGGGATCCACCCGCCGCGTCCCGCCGCGCCGCGGATCACCTGGGCCACGAGGTCGGCGCTCTCGGTCTTGGGGATCCAGGCGACCGCGCCACGGCGCAGCGCGGTGACCATCGGATCGAGGTCGGTGATGCCGCTCAGGATGACCACGCGGACGTCGGGATGCCTGCGGCGCACCAGGTCGAGCGCGTCCAGCCCGCTCTCCTCGCCCAGGACGAGGTCGAGCACGACGACCTGTGGTTCCTCGGTCGCGATGAGCGCGGCGGCTCGCCGGGTGTCGTGCGCGACGGGGAGTACCTCAAGGTCGGGTTCCGCGCTCAGCCGGGCGGCGAGGGCCTCGGCGAACAGGGCGTGGTCATCGACGATGAGGACGCGGATGGACCTCATGCAGGACAGGATGCCGGACGCGGGGCGCGCCGGGATCATGCATTTGACTGAGTCCGACCGGTGAGGTCTGTCAGACACGCCCTAGGCGACGGCGCCGGCCTTGCGCAGCTCGGCGATCTCCGCCTCGGACAGGCCGAGCTCGGTGAGGGCCGCGTCGGTGTGCTCGCCCGCGCGTACGGGCGGGGCGGGGGTGCCCGCGGGAGTGCGGCCGAAGCGCGGCGCGGGTGCAGGCTGGGTCAGCCCGGCCACGTCGATGAAGCCGTCCCTGGCCACGTTGTGCGGGTGTCCGGACGCCTCGCCGAGGCCGAGCACCGGCGCGACGCAGGCGTCGGTGCCGTCGAAGACGGCCGTCCACTCGTCACGGGTCCGCTGCTTGAACACCTCGGTGAAGCGCGCCCGCAGCTCCGGCCAGCGCTCGCGGTCGAGCTGGCCGGGCAGGTCCTCGCCCTCCAGGCCGAGTCCGTGCAGCAGGGCGGCGTAGAACTGCGGCTCGAGCGCGCCGACGCTCATGTGGCCGCCGTCGGCCGTCACGTAGGTGTCGTAGAAGGGCGCGCCGCTGTCGAGGAGGTTGGTGCCGCGCCGGTCGTCCCACAACCCCTGGCCGCGCATGCCGTGGATGAAGGAGGTCAGCAGGGCCGCGCCGTCGACCATCGCCGCGTCGACGACCTGGCCGTGGCCGGACCGCGACCGCTCGAACAGCGCGGCGAGGATGCCGAGGGCGAGGAGCATGCCGCCGCCGCCGAAGTCACCGACGAGATTGAGCGGGGGTACGGGGCGCTCTCCGGCACGGCCGATGGGGTCGAGCGCGCCGGCGATGGCGATGTAGTTGATGTCGTGGCCGGCCATGGGGGCCATCGGGCCCTCCTGTCCCCAGCCGGTCATCCGGCCGTAGACGAGACGAGGGTTGCGCTCCAGGCACACCTCGGGGCCGAAGCCGAGACGCTCGGCGACTCCGGGACGGAAGCCTTCGACGAGAACGTCGGCGGAGTCCAGCAATCGCAGCAGGACGTCGACGCCGGCGGGGTCCTTCAGGTTGAGGGCGATGGATCGGCGGCCACGCCCCAGGGGATCGGCCGCGGCCTCGCCGCCCACCGTGGTGGAACGGTCGACTCGGAGTACGTCGGCACCCAGGTCCGACAGCACCATGCAGCCGAACGGCGCGGGCGCGAGGCTCGCGATCTCGATGACGCGTACACCTTGCAACGGTCCCATGATCACCCTTCGGTTCGGTCGCTGCGAACACTCTAGAACGATGTTCTAGAGTGCCGCGTACCGCCTCAGGCTATGGGATCGTCACCGGCGGCTGTGGGGCCGCCGGGGAGCTCGGGGGAACGGCGCGGTGCGCCGTGGATCACAAGGAGTCCACGAACCTCGACAGGGAGTCTCCGGCCGAAGACAGTGACCCGATCGCGTTATGCACAACGTGTGCCGCACCGCTCGGGGACTTCAGCAAGTAGAAAATCACAAAAGCCGTGATCGCCCAAGTTCCGTACTTTTTAAGCATCTGGCGCTCCCGCCTCCCATCGAAACGCCGTCCCGCCCGTCGCGACGAAGGCGAGACCCATCAGTTCCATTGCCCGGCCATCGACCGGACCGTCACCCTTCCGTGTTTGAGTATCACCGCTCCATCAGGTTCTGTCGCGTGTCAACTTTGACACATATCAGTGCGCCGACACGACCAAGAACCGGCACCTTCTTGCGCCTTACCTGTGCGTAACCGCAGCACAACGTCCAAGAACACCCAAGACTCCTTATGTGTTCCGTTGTTTCGTTCGAGAGCGTGCGATCGAGACGAAAGGCGCACTCGGAGTACGGCGACGGTTCCGTCGCCGTGGACCGGCCACGCGCTGGGCGTGATCCTGCTCGTGCCCCCGCGTGCGGATCACGCGCCGTGTCCACGGGTCCGGCCGGGTTCGAGGACGCCGCGAGGTGGGCTCCACCGAACCCCTGTGACCAGCACTGATGCATATTCGGGCGGCCGTCGGGGTAATTGATCATTGCCGCGTGGCGTCGTCGGGGGAATGACGCTCGTGGCGGAACTCCATGTGAGGCTGCTCAGCGATCAGACGATCCGGATACGCGTCACGATCATTGCGATGATCGTGACGGGGCTCATTGCCATGCTGGTCTGCGGGGCGCTGCTGGCCGTCGTACGCCTCCAGGTGAACGGCCAGCTCAGGGACGAACTCGCGTTCACTGCGCGCCAGGTCGGCGCGCTCGCCCACACGGGCCGACTCACCACGCCGATCGTCAGCGGCAACCCCGGCCTGATCCAGGTCCAGGACGACCAGCGCCGTGTGGTGGCGGCCAGCCGGTCGCTGGTGGGCCTGTCCGCGCTGCGGGCGCCGCGGCCCGGCGCCGACCAGATCCTCCACCGACGCATCTGCCCCGGTGACCACGGACGGTGCTTCACCATGGTCAGCCTGCGGGTGACCGGGCCGGCCGAACCCCTCACCGTGTACGTCCTCGCCCCCGAACCGGGCATCTTCCCGCGTCCGGTCCTCGCGGTGTTGCTGGCGCTGGGCATCCCGGTGAGCATCGGCGTGGTCGGTACGTGGCGGTGGTGGAACGTCGGACGGCGGCTGCGCCCGGTCGAGCTGATCCGCGCCGAGCTGGACGAGATCAACGCCGCGGACCTGACCCGCAGAGTCTCGCTCCCGGCGCGACACGATGAGTACCACTGGCTGGTCACGGCCGTGAACGCGACGATCGACCGGCTCGAGGCGGCCGTCGAGCAGCAGCGGCGGCTCGTCTCCGACGTCTCGCACGACCTGCGCAGCCCGATCACCGGCCTGCGCGCCGAGCTGGAGGCGGCCCTGCTCGACCCGGAGGGCGCCGACCTGCGGGCCGCGCTGGCCAAGACGCTGAAGAACACCGAGCGCCTGCAGAACATCGTCACCGAGCTGCTCGTCCTGGCGCGCCGCGACGCGGGGCTGCCCGGCCGCCCCGAGCACGTCGACCTCGGTGACCTCGCCGAACGCGAGGTCGCCCGCCGTCCGCGCCGCATCACCGCCAAGGTGGACGCCGAGCCGGGCGTCGTGGCACGGGTCAGCAACCTCGACATCGGGCGCGTGCTGACGAACCTGCTGGACAACGCCGCCCGGCACGCCGACTCCGAGGTGGTCGTGACCGTACGCCGCGAGGCGCGCGAGGCGGTCATCGAGGTCTACAACGACGGTGACGAGATCGCACCCGAGGACCGGGGGCGGATCTTCGACCGCTTCACCCGGCTGACCGCCTCGCGGGAGCGCGACTCCGGCGGCACCGGCCTTGGCCTGGCCATCTCCCGCGAGATCGCCTTCACGTACGGCGGCACGCTGGCCGTGGCCGACGACGAGTCCGGGGCCCGGTTCGTACTGAGGCTGCCGCTCCTGGAAGAGTCGGCGCCATGAGCGCCGTGGTCTTCGACCTCGATGGGGTACTCGTCGACTCCGAGCCCGTGTGGGAGGAGGTACGACGCGCCTTCGTCACCGAGCACGGCGGCCGGTGGCAGGCCGACACGCAGCGGCGGCTGATGGGCATGAGCACCGCGGAGTGGGCCGGCTACCTGAGCGGTGAGCTGGGCGTACGGCTGTCCGCCGAGGAGGTCGCCCGCGGGGTGGTCGAACGGATGGAGCGCCGGTACGAGGACGGCGTGCCGCTCATGCCCGGCGCGTCCGACGCCGTACGGCGGCTCGCCGATCGCTGGCCCCTCGGGCTGGCCAGCTCGTCGCCGAGGGTCCTCATCGACACGGCCCTCGACCGTACGGGCCTCGGCGCGTCCTTCGCGGCGACCGTGTCCACGGAGGAGGTCGCGCGCGGCAAGCCGGCGCCGGACGGCTACCTGCTGGCGGCGCGGCGGCTCGGCGTCGACCCGGTGGCCTGCGCGGCGATCGAGGACTCCAGCAACGGCCTGCGCTCCGCGGACGCGGCCGGGATGCGCGTGATCGCGGTGCCGCACCCGCGCTACCCACCGGCCCCCGACGCGCTGGCGCTGGCCGCCTTCGTCGCCAAGGACCTGAACGACCTCACCGTCGAACGCCTGTCAGCCACGCCTTAGGGCGTGGGTGGTCACGTGCCAGGTGTACGGGGTGGAGACCGCGACGGGCAGCATGCCCAGTCCGGTGAGGATCGGTCGGCTGGCGGCCGACGCGTCCACCTGCACGAACCGGAAGCCGCGCGCGGCGGCCAGGTGGGCGCGGTAGGCGACGGCGGCGCGGTAGATGCCACGGTTCCGCCAGGCCGGCAGCGTCGAGCCGCCCCACAGTGACGCGAACTCGGTGCCCTCGTGGAACCGCACCCAGCCCGCGCAGACGACCTCGCCGGCCGGTTCGATCTCGGCGACGATCGCCACGAGCGGGTCGCCGGGCCCGGCCAGGCTGCGCTGCAGGACGTCGACCAGCCAGGTGTGGTCGTGGCCCCAGACGGCCTCTTCCAGACGGCCGATGCGTTCGAGGTCCGGGCGCATGGTGACCTCGCGCAGCCGTACGCCCGGGGGCGGCTCGACATGGGGGATCCGCGCCGTCTCGCCCACCATGACCGTCTCGCGGGTCCGCGGCACGAATCCGGCGGCGAGCAGCCGGTCGGGCAGGTCGGCGGGGCGGTCGCCGTCGTGGTACTTCCACTCGACGACCGCGGCCAGCCCGGAGAAGTGATCACGCTGGCCGGCGATGAAGGCGTCGAGCGCGGCGCCCTCCAGGCCGTCCAGGTCCCGGTAGAGGATGAAGCCGCGCCCACCGCCGGTCCGGCGGATCACCGGACCGGCCCGATCAACGGGCTCACCTGGGGCGACTCGCGCGCGGAGCTGCTCCTCGTAGGCCTCCCGGTACGCCGGCGCGGACGGGTGCGCGCCTGCCGGCATGTGGTCCATGGACCCCAGCCTGACCGCCGGAACGCCGAGCTGGGGAGGATCCGGGCGTGAAATGTTGTTGTTTTTGGTCGCCTTGAACCTGGTGAGCGGCGATCGTGTACGCGGTGTTCACGCGGCGGCGCGCTCCGTGACCGGCTTCGTGGAGGGTGCGGTGGCCGTGCCCGTCTCGCGCATCAGCGCGGCGACGACCGGTGCCGTGACGGCGCAGAGCGCGGCGAGGGTCCACGACACCGTGCGCAGCGCGCCGGTGTAGGCGGCCATCGCCGTACGCGCCGGGACGCCGCGGGCCACCGCTCCGGCGAGATCGCCCTGGTTGAGGAGGTTCGCGACGCTCCCGTCGCCGCCCAGGCGGCTCGCCGTGACGCTGACGAGCAGCGAGCCGACCACCGCGATCGCGATCGTCTCGCCGCCGATGCGCGTGGTGTTGAACATCCCGGCGGCCATCCCGGCGCGCGCCGGCTCGACGCTGCTGACCGCGAGGTTGTCCAGCAGGCCGAAGGAGATGCCGATGCCGGCGCCGATCAGGGTGAGCGGCCCGAGGACGGCGATCGCGCCGGCGCCGGGCCGGATCACCGTGAGCCACGCCGCCCCGGCGCCGGAGATCGCGATCGCGGCGACGAGCTGGTGGCGGGCGGCCACCCACCGGGTCAGATAACCCGCGACCGCCGGCATGATCAGCGTCGGGACGCCGAGCATCATCATCCACACGCCCGCGAGCCGCGGGCCGATCCCGTCCGTGGCGATCAGGTACGACGGCAGGTCCATCGCCAGCGGCGTGAACACCGTGACGAACGTCATGACGGCCAGGCACAGGCCGAGGAACCTCCGCTGGGCGAGCAGCGAGAGGTCGAACATCGGCTCGGCACCGCGACGCTCGACCACCACGAAGGCGCCCATCAAAAGGACGAACCCTGCGAAGGCGGCGAGCACCACGGGATGGGCCCAGCCCGCCTGCGGGCCCTCGATCAGCGCGTAGATCAGCAGGCCCAGCCCGGCGGTGAAGGTGAACGTGCCCGCGCGGTCCACCCGGCGGGCGGCCGGGTTGCGCGACTCGGGCAGCAGCCGGGTCAGCGGCAGCAGAGCCGCGCCGGCCAGCGCGGGCACGGCGAACACCGAGCGCCAGCCCAGCGCGTCGACCAGCACTCCCGCGAGGGTCGCGCCGAACGCCAGGCCGAGTCCGATCACCGTGCCGAAGATCCCGAAGGCCCTCGCGCGCGCCGGGCCCTCGAATGCCTCGGCCATGAGCGCGCTGCCGCTCGTGATGGTGGCCGCCGCGCCCGCGCCGGCGAGCGCGCGCGCCAGGTCGAGCAGCACGATGTCGCCGGCCAGGGCGCCCAGCAGGGACGCGGCGGCGAACAGGCTCACACCGAGGGTGAAGAGCCGTCTGCGGCCGAACAGGTCGGCCAGCGAGCCGAACGCCAGCATCAGGCTGCCGAACGCCAGGTCGTACCCGTTGACCACCCACTGGACGGGCGCCAGCCCGGCGTGCAGGCCGGTCCCGATGTCGGGGAGGGCCACCGAGACCCCCGCCATGGCGAACGGCATCAGCAGGCACGCGATGCAGACGGTGAAAAGGACAAGGGCGCGACGTTTCACGATGGCTCCTCCGGAGGACACGTACGCGACCAAGCACAGCGCCGGCGTACGTGCCCGGTCCAACAGCCGACGGGAGACGCCGACAACCGTCGGTTGTCGCGCGGGAATATCCGCGTGGGTCGCGCTGGCTGGGATGGGTGACCGAGCGAAGGGAACCGGGTGGACCTCGACCTGGCCCAGGTACGGGCGTTCGTGACCGCCGCCGAGGAACTGCACTTCGGCCGAGCGGCCGAGCGGCTTTTCCTCAGTCAGCAGGCGCTGTCCAAGCGCGTCGCCCGGCTGGAGGACCACCTCGGCGTACGCCTCTTCACCCGTGAGAGTCACGCGGTCGCGCTGACCGACGCGGGACGGCGCTTCCTCGAGCCCGCGATGCGCGCACTGGAGGCCGGTGACCTCGCGGTCGCGGCGGCCCGGCGCGAGGAACGCCCGCTGCGCCTCGACGTGTGGGGGCACATGTACGCGCCGGTCCGTACGGTGCGCGCGGTGCTGGACGGTACGCCGGGGCTCGGCGTGGAGCTGGGCACCAGCCGTGACCTGGCCGCCGCCGTGACATCGTTGCGGCGCGGGGAGATCGACGCCGGGTTCGGCCGGGTCGACCCGCGCGGGGACGGCGCGCTGGAGCACCGGCTCGTACGCCTGGAGCCGGTCGACGTCGTCATGAGTGCCGCGCACCCTCTCGCCGGGGCGAGCGTGCTGCGCCCCGCCGATCTGCGGGACGGCGTCCTGTGGTTCCCGGCCGCGATCGACCGGCTGGGCTTCCTGCGGAGGTTCTGTGAGCACTTCGGGGTGCCGGGGGAGTTCGGCGGGGTCAACCTCGGCGCCGAGGCGCTGGTGGAGCACCTGCGGGCCGAGCCGCGGCACGTCGCGCTGCTGCCCGCCGACGTGGCGCCGGCACGTGACGCGGGCGTCGTGACGGTGCCGCTCGCCGACCCGACGCCGCTCTACGCCTGGTCGCTGCTGTGGCGGCGCGAGGAGCGGAACCCGTCGCTGACCCGGTTGCAGCGAGGGTTCGCCGAGACCGGGCGGCGGCGCCGCTGGCTGGAGTACGACCCCGCGCGCGACTGGCTGCCCGACCCCGACCTGGCGGAGCTGACGCGGGCCGGGTGATCCGTGTCCGTGTCCGTCGCGGTGCCAACCGTGTTCATGATCCCGGTCGTTTCATGCAACGATCGGGGGCGTGAAGATCCTGATTCGAGTGGTTATTACCGCAATTGCGCTCTGGGTCGCGACGCTGGTCGTGAACGGTATCGAGCTGACCGCGGCCTCGGCACCTCGCAAGATCGGCACGCTCATCGCCGTCGCCGTGGTGTTCGGTCTGATCAACGCTTTCCTGAAGCCGATCGTGAAGTCGCTGGGCTGCATCTTCTACATCGTCACGCTGGGGCTGTTCGCCTTCGTGGTGAACGGCCTGCTGCTGTGGCTGGCGAGCTTCTTCGCGGACAAGATGGACCTGCCGTTCCACGTGTCCGGGTTCTGGGCGGCGTTCTGGGGCGCGATCGTCGTCGGCCTGGTGAGCTGGCTCCTCAACCTCTTCGTCCACGACGACAACGACAACGACTAGGGCCTAGACCGCCAGGTCGTCCCGCAGGTGGTCGGTGGCGTTGAAGGTGACGAGCCGCAGCTCGCCCGCCCCAGTACGCGCCCACTTCGTGAACGAGCCGTTGGCCACCAGCGTGCGCTCCACCTCGAGGACCTCCGCCTCGGAGAGCCGCTCGATGATGTAGCGGGTCAGTACGACCAGCGCGTCGTGGGCGACCACGAGCACCCGGCCGCCCGGATGGTCGCGTTCGATGTCGGACAGGACGCTGCGCAGGCGCAGCGCGACGTCCGCCCAGGACTCGCCGCCGGGCGGCCGGTAGTAGAACTTGCCCAGCAGGCGCTTGCGCGCCGCCTCCTCGGGGAAGCGCGCCTCGACGCCGGCACCGGTCAGCGGGAAGAGCACGCCGGTCTCCCGGTCGCGCAGGCGCTCGTCGTAGCGGATCGGCGGGTGGCCGATCTCGGCGAGCGCGATCCGCGCGGTCTCGGCCGCGCGGATGTACGGCGAGGCGTACACGGCCGTCGGCCGGTCGCCCTCGGGCAGCGTCGCGAGCCGGCGGCCGAGGGCCGCGGCCTGGAGGCGGCCGGTCTCCGAGAGCGGTACGTCGGGGTCGCGCATGGCGATGTCGGCGGCCTCGAGACCACCGGCCTGCGCCTCGCGCCAGGCGATGTTGCCGATGCTTTCACCGTGCCGGGTCATGACCAGCCACTCGAGGGAGCTCACGGCCCCGGACACTACCGGGCCTTCACGACGCCGGGCAGGACGACCCACACGTGAGCCGGATCAGCATGTCCAGGAACACCTGCTGGATCTGGCGCGGGTCGAGCGTGACGAACGCCTGCCCGCCGGTGGCCTGCGCGATCTGCCGCAGCGGGCCCGGGTCGATGTCGGGCCCGATCGCGATGGGAACGATCGCGACCGGCCGCAGCGGGTCCGAGATCCGCCGGACCCCGGCCAGCAGGTCCCGCAGCGAGATGGTCCGTCCGGGGTCGTAGTTCATGCCGTCGGTCAGCACCACGAGGACGTTGTTGTGGTCCGGGGCGTACGTCCGCATCGCCTCGGCGTAGGCGGCCAGGATCGAGTCGTACAGGCCGGTGCGCGCGCCCGGCACCGGCCGTGCGGCGTTGAACGCGCCGACCAGCAGCCGGCGCTGCGTGGTGCCGCCGACCTTCGCGGAGAGGCTCCGGTACGGCACGACCTGCCGGTAGTCGAGGCCGCGATCGAGGCCGGAGGCGAACAACCACAGCGCGATCTGCGACTCGCCGCCGAAGATGCGGGTCCCCTGGATCGCCGCCCTGGTCGTCGCCGCCATGCGCGTATCGCCGGTGCCCTGCACGGGGACGGCCATCGAGGGCGAGACGTCGAGCATGATCAGCATCCGCGCGCCGAGCACGGTCCGCTGCCACATCTGCAGGATCCGCCCGACGGTCGTCGCGTCCTCGGTGGGCGGCGAGACGGAGGCCTCGGATGTGACGCCGTAGCGCGGGCCGAACGTCGAGCCCGCGACGCCATCCGGCGTACGCAGGCCCAGGTCCGGCAGCGTCTCGCGGGTCGCCGACTGGGTGAGCGCGGCGCGGAAGTCCTCGACGGTGCGGGAGCGCTCGCGGTCGCCGGTCGAGGAGACGTACGGGAAGTCCAGCGCGAGCCCGCCGTCGGTGGGGTAGCGGGCGGTCACGGGCCGCCGGGGGTCGTCGCGGTCGTGCCGCCAGACGGTCTGCTCGGGCAGGACGACCGCGGTCGGCGGGTCGCCGCCACGGAACATCTCGGTGAAGGCCGCCCGGTCGTCGGGGAGCGCGCCGGCGAGGTCGGAGTAGAGCGTCACGGCGAAGGAGGTCAGGCCCGTACGGCCGGCCCCCGCGGCGCGGTGGGCGAGAAGCAGGGCGCCGAGGCCCGCGGCCTGGGTGGCGGGGTCGAGGAAGCGCACCCGCAGCGGAGGTAAGGCGCCTCCGGTGCCGGGCAGGCGCGGGGACAGCAGCAGCCGCCAGCTCGCGGTGGACGGCGACCGGCCCTGGGGCGTCGCCAGCACCAGGGGCGAGGCCGCGATCGACGTGCCGGACGCGCGTACGGCGGACGCGCCGGCCCTCGTACGGCGGGCGATCGGGAGCCACAGGGAGGAGTCGGGGATCCACGCGTCGGGCCGGTTCGCGCCGGGAGAGGCGCCCTGGCCGGACATCACGGCGGCGACCTCCGCGGGATCCTGGCGGTCCACGGTGACGCGCGTGCAGCCCGTACGAGCGTTGAAGCGGCGTGCGGTCGCCTCGACGGCGGGGGCGATCATGGGCGTGGCCGCGACCGTGATGGCCTGGGCGCCGCATCCGCCGGCGTGCGAGCCGACCGCGCAGGCGGCCGAGGCCGGTGCGGTCATCAGTAACAGGGCCAGTGCCCTGGCCCTGTTGAAGCCGCGACTCACAGACATTCGGAACCTTCGTCCCGGTCGTTGACGGCCTCCCGTCACCTGCTTCGGAGATTAACCTCCGCGGCCCGTACCAACCGCCATTTTCATGACATTTCCGATGTTGTTGGGTGGCGCTCGTCACACACGTCACATGCGTACCACTGACAACCCCGAACCCTTACCGTCAAGTCGCATTGCAAGTTTCGGGGCAGATTGACCGTAAAGGGCCTGACGCGGCATTAGGGGCTGATTAAACTCCGCGGTGTGGGACGTCACGTCTCTGCCGAGCGCCGGGCTTCGCCGCGTTCCGGGCTGGCCGTCGCATCAGCCGGGATCGCCGCGCTGATCTGCGTGTCCGGATTCGCCGGCCAGCGGCTCTGGCGCCGGTTCGGCGCGTCCACGCCCGCCGCCCTGACGGCGTCCGGACGCGCGCCCGCGCCGTCGCCCCGATCGCCCTCGGGGCCCGATCCCGCCCAGCGGCCCGCCTCGGCGGCGCCCGCCACCGTGGCCGTCACGGTCACCGGACCGCGCTGCCCGATATTCGTCCGCGTGCCCGGCGGCGACATCCTGGTGAACAGCGTGCTCGTGCGCGGCCGGTCGGTCAGCTTCTACGACCAACGCCTCAGCGTGGTCCTGGGCGACGCCTCCGCCGCGCGCGTCTATGTCAACGGCCGCCTCCGCCCGCCCGGATCCGCCGGCCACCGGGCGGAGTTCACCGTGGCCCGCCCCTGAGCCTCCGCGCCCGTGTCGCCACGGGCACGGAGACGCCGTCCGGGATCCGTCGGCGCGTCAGGGGCCTGGCTCAAAGTCCCGTGTCCTAGGGCGTGTCCGGTGGATCTTCAGCCTGCTGCGCGACGCCCAGGCGGCGCCTCGCCGCGTTGTCGTCGGTCGCCGACCGAACCAGGTCGACTCCCTCCTCCGCCTTGCGAGACATCCACCTGGACACCGCTCGCGACGGCCAAGATCCACCGGACATGCCCTAGCGGGTCACGGACGGGATCTCGAGACAGGCCTCAGCGGCGCCGTCGGGCCAGTGCGAGGCCGCCGCCGGCGGCGGCCACGACGAGCAGGCCCAGCCCGACCCACCACCAGCTCGCGCCCGAGCCGGGCGCGCTGGTCTTGAGGGTCGGTGAGATCGCCGTGCCGCTCGACGGGGCGCCGCTCGACGTCGGTGCCGCCGAGGAGTTCTCCGCCGCCCGTACGGTGAACCGGTAGTCGCCGGTCACCGGATGGCCGTCCGGCGCCACGACGCGCCAGCCGACCGTGTAGACGCCCGGCGCGAGCGGGCCGCCGATCCGCTCGGTCACCGTGTTGTCGACGGCGCGGGCCTTGCCGGACTCGTGATGACCGCCCTTGGCGTCCACCACGACGACGCCGGGGAAGCCCACCGTGTCGGCGAACGTCAGCTTGACCGTCGTCGGAGGCTCCACCGTCGAGCCCTTGCCCGGCGTCGCGCCGGTCAGGGAGGTGTGGGCCTGCGCGGGGGCGGCGGCGAGCACGACGCCGCCCAGCGCCGCCACGGCGGACGTCGCGAGCGCCCGGCGCCTCATGACCGGCTCCGGCTGAGGCCGTAGCCGCCGGCCGCCATCCCGATCACGCCGAACGCGAGGCCCAGACCGCCCAGCAGCCGCGCGGTGCCGTCGTCCGAGGAGGCCTCCGCGGCGACGGGCGCAGTCTGGGCCTTGGCGGCGACGAGGTGGAGCGTCGGCGCGGGGTGTTCGGGCTCCTGGCCGCCGTTGCCCGGGTCCTGGTCCCAGCGCACGACGGTGCCGTCGGAGTAGGTCTGCAGGGCCGTGAAGCTCATCCGGTCGGTGTCGGTGGGCAGCGGGCCCATCGAGACGTCGAACTCCTCGAACCGCTCCGGAGCGATCTTCCCGCCGGTCCAGGTGATGCGGGAGACCGCCTTGGTGAGCTCGCCGCCCTTGGTCTTCAGGGGCTTGGCGAGCGGCGCCGTGTCGACCTTGACGTCCCAGCCGGGCACCGGGCGTACCGAGACCGAGGCGACCGGGTGGGCGGCCGGCATGTCGATCTCCAGCTTGGTGGTGTCGGCGGAGGGCATCTCGTTCGGGACGCGGAACGAGACCTTCGCGTACGCGCCGGGCTCGGCGGTGTTCGGGTTGGCCGTGACGTGGGCCGAGGCGGCGGTGGCTCCCGCCGCCAGGGCGAGCGTCGCGAGGCCGGTGACGGCCACGACGCGTCGGGACATGCGCATGGAACTTCTCCTTCGACGTGCGTGCTCATGGACCGGATCGGATCCGGCGGAGTGCGTGGCGACTCAGACGAGCGCCGTCGAAGGAGAAGGCGGCCCGCGCCGCAGGACGGCGTGGCGGAGGACCTCGCCCGGCAGCGGGGCGGGCGCGGAGATCATGGTGGCGACGCGTGGGCGCGGCGCCGGGGGGAGCGGCCGTGCCAGGAGGGCGCGTGCCGGCCGTACGACCGTGTCGGCGAGCCGGGCGGCCAACGCCCAGACGGCGCGTTCGCCCCGCCGCAGCCACCAGGCCGACACGGCCGCGGCGCCGACGTGCACGATGATCATGGTGCCGCCGCCGGACGCGTGGGCCGACGACGGGCCGCCGTGCTCCAGGTGCTGCCCGTGCTGGGCCGCCGAGAAGAGCACGTGCAGCGAGAACTGCCCGAGGAGCAGCCCGGCCAGAATCGTCGCCAGCGAGCGTTCGGTGCCGGCGAGCGCGACCGCGATCGCGACCAGCGCGGCCAGGCCCGCGACGACCGCGGGGGCGGGAACCGGTGCGTGGGAGGCCATGCCGTGTCCGGCGGTCGCCAGCGTGACGCATACGACGGCGAAGACCATCGCGCGCGCCAGGCGGAAGACGGGGCGGACCGGCATGACGGAAATTATCCTCTCTGGCGCCCAATGCTCCGTCATGGCAGCCTGGGCGGCGCCACTGAGGGGCGGGTGTGCCCCCTGACCGCGAACCTTTCGCCGCGTGGCTATTGACGTGGAGATCGTCCGTACTTAACTTTCATACGTCCGCGTCATGTCGTTGGATTTTTTCAAGCCCGGGAGTTCCCGATGTTCCCGCCGAGGCCAGACCAGATCCGCCATGGCCGACGGGCCGCCGCGGCCCTGGCCCTCCTGCTCGGTGCGCTCGCCGCCGGGCCGGCCGCCCATGCCACCGCGCGTCCCCACGTACGGTTGCGGGTGATGGCCTACAACATCCAGGCCGGTGCGGGCTCCGATCACGTCTTCGACCTGGAACGTCAGGCGAAGGTCATCGAGTCCGAGCACCCGGACCTCGTCGGCCTCGAAGAGGTCGACGTCGACTGGGCGACCCGCAGCGACTACGTGGACGAGGCGTCCTGGCTGGCCCACCGGCTCCACATGCGGGTGTTCTTCGCACCGATCTACACGCTGCCGCCGGACCGTACGGGCGCGCCCGAGCGGGAGTTCGGCGTCGCGCTGCTGTCGCGGTTCCCGATCCTGCGGGCCCGCAACCTGGACATCACCCGGCTGTCCACGCAGGACCCGAACCCGGTTCCGGCGCCCGCACCCGGCTTCCCCGAGGTCCAGGTGCTCGCGCACGGACGGCCGCTGTGGATCTACGTCACCCACCTGGACTACCGGGCCGACCCGGGCGTACGCGTCACCCAGGTCGCCGACATGAAGAAGATCATGGATCGGCGGCACGGGCCCAAGCTGCTCCTCGGCGACTTCAACGCCCAGCCGGACGACCCCGAGCTGGCGCCGCTCTGGAGCGGACTGACCGACGCCATGACCGTCGCCGGGCAGCGCACCACGCCCACCTGGCCGGCGGACGTACCGACCAAGCGCATCGACTACGTGACCTTCTCATCCGCGGATGTCGAGGTGTCCGGCGTTCACGTCCCGGACACGCTCGCCTCCGACCACCGGCCCGTCGTGGCCGACCTGAGAGGTCTTTGATCCTGAGGGGAATCCGATGACGACACGACGAGGAGTACTGCGGGGGATCGCGGCCGCCGGCGCGGCGGCACCGCTCGCGTCCCTGGGCGGCACCGCCCAGGCCTCGGTGACCGGCGGCGATGTGCGCACCGGCTTCGAGATGCTGCACGCCGGCGGCTACCGGGAGTTGCAGGGACAGAAGGTCGGCATCGTCGCCAACCCGACCGCCGTGATCCGCGACCTCACCCACGAGGTCGACGTCATGCACGCGTCCAAGGAGGTCCAGCTCCTCGCCGCCTTCGGCCCCGAGCACGGCTTCCGCGGCTCCGCGCAGGCGGGCGGCTCCGAGGGTTCGTACAAGGACCCGCGGACCGACATCCCGGTGTACGACGCGTACGCCAAGACCGTCGACCAGATCGCCGCCGACTTCACCAAGGCCGGCATCGACACGGTCGTCTTCGACATCCAGGACGCGGGTGCGCGCTTCTACACCTACGTCTGGACGATGTACGACTGCATGAAGGCCGCAGCCCAGGCCGGCAAGCGCTTCGTCGTGCTCGACCGGCCGAACCCTCTGGGCGGCGCGCAGGCCACCGGCCCGATCATGCACAAGGAGTACACCTCCGGCGTCGGCAAGGACGCCATCGCCCAGCAGCACGGCATGACCGTCGGCGAGCTGGCCCTGCTGTTCGACGGAGAGTTCTTCGGCCGTACGGTCAAGCCGCAGGTGATCAAGATGCGCGGCTGGCGGCGCGGCACCTTCTTCGACGAGACCGGCCTGCCGTGGGTGATGCCCTCGCCGAACATGCCGACCCTCGACTCCGCGATCGTCTACCCCGGCATGGGCATGTTCGAGGCGGTCAACCTGTCCGAGGGCCGCGGCACGACCCGGCCGTTCGAGATCGTCGGCGCCCCGTACGTCGACTGGCACTGGGTGGACGCCCTCAACGCCCTGAAGCTCCCCGGCGTGCGGTTCCGCGAGGCCTACTTCGCCCCGACGTTCTCCAAGTGGGTCAGCCAGAACTGCGCCGGCGTGCAGGTCGTCGTCACCGACCGCCGGCAGTACGACTCCATCCGCACCGCTCTCGCGATGATCGTCACGGCCCGCGCGATGTACCCCAAGGACTTCGCCTGGCGTGAGAGCGCTCCGCCGTACTGGATCGACAAGCTCACCGGCTCCGACCTTGTGCGCAAGGGGGTCGACGGCGGCTCCACGACGGACGCGATCGTCGCCTCCTGGCAGGCCGAGCTCCAGCGGTTCCGCACCCAGCGGGCCCGCTATCTGCTGTACCGCTGAGGAGAAACGATGCGTCGCCCCCTACTGATCCCCCTGGCCTTGGCGTGCCTGGTCGCCCCCGCCCTCGCACCGTCCGCGCAGGCCACGACGAAGGACGGCCCGCCGACCGTGGGCGCCGGAGACCTGCGGTTCACCCCCGGCCGTACGCTCCACTACGGCTCGGCCGCGTCGGCCGGCCTGCTGCCGGACCGGGTCGCCTCGATCGCGAAGGACGCCGCGTCCTTCGAGACGGCGCTGCCGGGCGCGGCGCACCCGCTGTACCCGGGCGCGGTCGTGCTGGCCGCCCACGACGGCACGATCGTCACCCACGAGGCGTCCGGGTACGCCCTGCGGTACTCCGACGACAAGCCCACCGAGTTCCCGCGTGACCAGTGGATCCCGATGCGCAAGGACACGATCTTCGACCTCGCCTCGATGTCGAAGCTGTTCACGACGCTCGTCACGCTCCAGCAGGTGGAGCGCGGCACGATCGACCTGGACGCCACCGTCGCGTCGTACCTGCCGGACTTCGCGCAGAACGGCAAGGGCACGATCACGGTCAAGCAGCTCCTCACGCACACGAGCGGGCTCGAGCCGGACATCCCGTTCTACAAGTACGACGGCCGCGCCGCCCAGGAGGCCGCGCTGTACGCCGAGAAGCTCCAGAACCCGCCGGGCACCGCGTACGTCTACTCCGACCTGAACCTCATCACGATGCAGTTCATCCTGGAGAAGATCACCGGCAAGACCCTGGACGTCCTGGTCCGCGACGGCGTCACCGGCCCGCTCGGCCTGCGCGACACCGGCTACAACCCGCCGGAGTCGGAGAAGCACCGGATCGCCGCGACCGAGTACGAGCACGTGCCGCCGGCCGGGCTCGACCGCGGGCTGGTCTGGGGCCAGGTCCACGACGAGAACTCCTACGCGCTGGGCGGCGTCGCCGGCCACGCGGGCGTGTTCTCCTCCGCGAACGACATCGCGGTCCTCGCCCAGACCCTCCTGGACGGCGGGAAGTACGGCCACACGCGCATCCTCGACGACGACACCGTGCGGCTGATCTTCACGAACTTCAACACCGCCTTCCCGGACGACTCGCACGGCATCGGCTTCGAGCTGAACCAGCGCTGGTACATGGGCGGCCTGTCCTCCCCGGTGACCGCCGGCCACACCGGCTACACCGGTACCGACGTCGTGATCGACCCGCTGTCCAAGTCGTTCGTGATCCTGCTGACCAACCGCGTCCACCCGAGCCGCAGCTGGGGCAGCATCAACCCGGCACGCGTCGCCGTCGCCCAGGACCTGGCCGGCGCGGTCCCGGTACGCCCCGCCGCGGGCCGTGACGCGTGGTTCTCCCAGACGAAGAACAAGACCACCGCGACCCTGACCGCCCCGCTGCCGTCCGGCGCCGGCAAGCTCTCCTTCGACGTCTGGTACGACACCGAGGAGAGCGACCCGGCCGTACTGGAGACCTCCTCTGACGGCCAGACCTGGACGGCCGCCCCGCTGTCGCTGCGCTCCGGTCCGAACTCCTGGACCGTCGACGGCCCCTTCTCCGGCTTCGCCGGCCGCCGCTGGGCAACCGCCACCGCCACCCTGCCCGCCGGCACGACCTCCGTACGCTGGCGCTACACGACCGACCCGACCCTCGAGGGCCGCGGAGTCTACGTCGACCGAGTGAAGGCCACGGACGACTCCGGCCACACCCTCTTCGACGGCGAACGCCCCTCCGACGCATCCCGCTTCCAGCCCGACGGCTGGGTGCCCAGCGCGCACTAACGCACGTCCGGCAGACCCCGATCCGCCCCACTCGCGGCGGATTGGGGTCTTCGGTTTTCGCGGTCACTTGACGGGGAGTGCGTTCCAGGAGGCAAGCTCTAGTCATGGGCGGAGCCGGGATGAAGAGCGTGTTGCTGGGGGGCGAGGGCGGGTTGACGGTAAGTGCCCTGTGCCTGGGAGTCATGACGTTCGGGACGACGGTGGGCGAGGCGACCGCGTTCGCGGTGTTGGATCGGTTCTTCGAGGCGGGCGGGAGGTTCGTCGACACCTCGAACAACTACGCGTGCTGGGTCGACGGTGCCACCGGGGACGAGAGCGAGCTTCTCCTCGGCCGCTGGCTCGCCGACCGTGGGGTGCGGGACCAGGTCGTGGTGGCGACGAAGGCCGGCGCCAGGCCCGACCGGGCGCGGGGTTCCGCGTGGCCGGGCAACTGTGAGGGGCTGGCCGCGGCGACCGTGCGTGCGGCGATCGAGGGTAGCCTGCGCCGGCTCGGTACGGACCACGTCGACCTCTACTACGCCCACATCACCGATCCGGCGACGCCGCTGGAGGAGACCGTCGCGGCCTTCGCCGGGCTCGTCGCCGACGGCAGGACGCGGATGGTGGGGTGCAGCAACCACCCGCTGCGGCTCGTACGCGAGGCTCGGCGGATCGCGGGTGAGCAGGGGCTGGCGCCGTACCGGGTGGTCCAGCAGCGCCACACGTACCTCCGGCCGCGTCCCGAGGCGGACTTCGGCGTGCAGGTGCACGCCGACCATCAGCTGCTCGACCACGTACGCGCGCAGCCGGACCTCAGCATGCTCGGGTACTCCACGCTTCTCGGTGGCGCCTACACGCGTGCCGACCGGCCCGTGCCCGAGGCGTACGACCGGCCGGAGGTGACCGAGGCGATCGCGGTGCTTCGTGAGGTCGCCGCCGAGCTCGGTGCGACGCCCAACCAGGTCGTCCTGTCCTGGCTGCTCCACGGGGACCCGCCGGTCACGCCGGTCCTCGGCGTCAGTTCCGTCGCGCAGCTCGACGAGTGCCTGGCGGCGGCCGACCTCGATCTGGGCGCCGACCTGCGCGCACGGCTCGATGAGGCGGTCTGAGTTGATCTTCGGGTCACCGGGCGCGGGCCACCGGACGGCCGCTATTGTTTGCCGTGAGGGGAGTACTTCCCAGCGTCGTTCCGGTCAGCACGGACGCCCAGCGTGGCGCCCTCGGGAGACGGCCCGGCAGTAGCGGGTGAAGGAGACCTCGAACGAAACGACGTTCGAGGAGTTCGCATGCCCGTACAGACGCATTCTGTCGCATCGCCGTCACTATGGGTGATGACGCTCGCCGGGGTCCTCATCTTCTTCGCCTTGGACTTCGCGCTGACGCGGCGCCCGCACGCGGTGAGGTTCCGTGAGGCACTGGGGTGGACCGCGTTCTACCTGGCACTTCCGGTCGTGTTCGGGGTCTTCGTCTGGCACCGGTTCGGATCAGGGACCGCCGTCGACTACTTCACCGGTTATCTGCTCGAGAAGTCGTTGTCGGTGGACAACCTTTTCGTATTCATGTTGCTGATCGCCGCCTTCGCGGTGCCGGCCGTGCTCACCCAGCGGGTCCTGCTGTACGGGATCGCGGGCGCGCTCGTGCTGCGCGGCGTGTTCATCGCGATCGGCGCCGCCGCCGTACAGGCGGTCGACTGGGCCTTCATCGTCTTCGGTGCGATCCTGATCTTCACCGCGGTAAAGATCATGCGGGACACCATCACGGGCGCGGACCACGAGGTCGACGTCTCGTCGCTGCGGTCGGTACGTCTCGTGCGGCGCCTCATGCCGGTGACCGAGGACTACCAGGGGCCGCGCATCATGGTCCGGCAGGGCGCCCGCCGCGCGCTGACGCCGTTCGCGCTGGTCGTCGTGGCGGTGTTCGCCACGGACCTGGTCTTCGCGGTCGACTCGATCCCCGCGGTCTACGGCGTCACCCAGGACCCGTACCTCGTCTTCACCGCCAACGCGTTCTCGCTGTTCGGCCTGCGCGCGCTGTACTTCGTGCTGCAGAGCACGCTGAGCCGGCTCGTCCATCTCGGCTACGGGCTCGCGGTCATCCTGGCGTTCATCGGCGTGAAGCTGATCCTGCACTGGGCCCACGGCACGTGGCACGGGGTGCCCGAGATCCCCACGCTGGTCTCGCTGGCGGTCATCGTGGTGACGCTGGTGACGGTCACGCTGACGAGCCTGTACGCGGGGCGGCGCGCCCCTCCCGTGACCGAGGACGCGCGGTCCTGACCCGGGAGCGTCCTGGTCACGGCCGCACGGCCGTGACCAGGACGGCTCTCAGTTCAGGCCCTTGTCGAGCCCGGCGCGCCGCAGCGCGTCGGCCAGCGCGGTGTCGCCACCGGAGCCGCCACGGTCCTGACGCGGGCGAGGGGGACGCTTGCCGCCGTCGCGGCGCCCTCCACCTCCACCTCCACCGCCACCACCACCGCCGCCGTTGCGCTGACCGCCCTCACGGCGGCCACCGCCGCCACCGCCGCCGGAACGCTCGGCCTCGTCCTCGAGGCGCAGCGTCAGCGAGATGCGGGCGCGCGGGATGTCGACGCTCAGCACCTTCACGCGCACGATGTCGCCCGGCTTGACCACGTCGCGCGGGTCCTTGACGAACGACGTGGACATCGCCGACACGTGCACTAGGCCGTCCTGGTGCACGCCGACGTCCACGAACGCGCCGAACGCGGCGACGTTGGTGACGACGCCCTCGAGCAGCATGCCGGGCTCGAGGTCGGCGAGCTTGTTCACGCCATCCTTGAACGTCGCCGTCTTGAAGGCGGGACGCGGGTCGCGGCCCGGCTTGTCCAGCTCCTTGAGGATGTCGGTGACCGTGGGCAGGCCGAACGTGTCGTCCACGAAGTCCTGCGGCCGGATCGCGCGCAGCGCCGAGCTGTTGCCGATCAGCGTCTTGACGTCGCCGCCGTCCGCCAGGCCTGTCGCGGCGAAGATCCGCCGAACGACGGGGTAGGCCTCCGGGTGCACGGACGAGGCGTCCAGCGGGTCGTCGCCGCCCTGGATCCGCAGGAACCCGGCGCACTGCTCGTACGCCTTGGGGCCCAGCCGGGGTACGCCCTTCAGCGCGCCGCGCGAGCGGAACGGGCCGTTGGCGTCGCGGTGCAGCACGATGTTCTCGGCGAGGCCCGAGCCGATGCCGGACACGCGCGTCAGCAGCGGCGCGGAGGCGGTGTTGACGTCGACGCCGACGGCGTTCACGCAGTCCTCGACCACCGCGTCGAGCGAGCGCGAGAGCTTCAGCTCGGAGAGGTCGTGCTGGTATTGGCCGACGCCGATCGACTTGGGGTCGATCTTGACCAGCTCCGCGAGCGGGTCCTGGAGGCGGCGGGCGATCGAGACGGCGCCGCGCAGCGAGACGTCCATGCCCGGGAGCTCCTGCGAGGCGAACGCCGACGCGGAGTACACCGACGCTCCCGCCTCCGAGACCATGATCTTGGTCAGCTCGGGCATCAGCTTGATCAGGTCGGCGGCGAGCTGGTCGGTCTCGCGCGAGGCCGTGCCGTTGCCGATCGCGATCAGGTCGACCGCGTGGGCCTTGACGAGCTTGCCGAGCACGGCCAAGGACTCGTCCCAGCGCCCCTGCGGCTTGTGCGGGTAGATCGTTTCGGTGGCGACGACCTTGCCGGTGGCGTCGACCACGGCGACCTTCACGCCGGTACGGAAGCCCGGGTCCAGGCCCATCGTGGTACGGCTGCCGGCGGGCGCGGCGAGCAGCAGGTCGCGCAGGTTGGCGGCGAACACGCGGACGGCCTCGTCCTCGGCCTCCTGCCGCAGGCGCAGCCGCAGGTCCAGGTCGAGGTGGACGAAGATGCGGGTGCGCCACGCCCATCGCACGGCGTCCACGAGCCACTTCGAGCCGCCGGGGACCCCGAAGCGGTGGGCGATGCTCAGCTCGTACCCGCTGGGCCCGTCCGGGTTGTCCTCGCCGGGGTCGAGGGTGACCTCGAGGACCTCCTCCTTCTCGCCGCGGAACAGCGCGAGGATCCGATGGGAGGGCAGCGAGGTCAGCGGCTCGGAGAACTCGAAGTAGTCCGAGAACTTCGCGCCGGCCTCCTCCTTGCCCTCACGTACCCGCGACACCGCCTTGCCCCGCGACCACAGGCGCTCGCGCAGCTCGCCGATGAGGTCGGCGTCCTCGGCGAACCGCTCCACGAGGATCGCCCGCGCGCCATCGAGCGCGGCGGCGACGTCGATCTCCTCGGTGACGAAGTCGGCCGCCGTGGCCTGCGGGTCGAGCGACGGGTCGCCGATCAGCAGGTCGGCGAGCGGCTCCAGTCCGGCCTCGCGCGCGATCTGCGCCTTGGTGCGGCGCTTCGGCTTGTACGGGAGGTAGACGTCCTCCAGCCGCGCCTTGGAGTCGGCGGCCATGATCTGCGCGCGGAGCGCGTCGTCGAGCTTGCCCTGCGACTCGACCGACTCCAGGATCGCGGTGCGCCGCTCCTCCAGCTCGCGCAGGTAGCGCAGCCGCTCCTCGAGCGTGCGCAACTGCGCGTCGTCGAGGGTGCCGGTCGCCTCCTTGCGGTATCGGGCGATGAACGGCACAGTGGCGCCGCCGTCGAGCAACTCCACGGCAACCTGTACCTGGCGTTCGCGCACGCCGAGCTCTTCGGCGATCTTCTGGTGAACAGACGTCGACACGATCCCTGCCCTCTCGCTGAGCTTCGGGATGCATTGTGCAGGCATCCGCCACCGTTGTCGCGTCGGTCCGGCCGTGACGGGCTTCTTCGGCCGCCAGTCGTCGCTCAGCCGCCACGGGCGGGGCTCTTCGCCCCGCGTACCTCGAGATCGGCCATGAGCTCGGCGGTCGCGCGGGTGACCGCCTCGACGGCGCGGTCGAACACCGCCTCGTTGTGCGCCGCGGGACGCCGGAAACCGGAGACCTTGCGCACGTACTGCAGGGCGGCGGCCTGGATGTCCTCATCGGTGATCTCTTCGACGGCCGGCGGCCGGAGCGTCTTGATGCTTCTGCACATGGGCACCATGCTGCGCCCTTTCGGCCCCGGACACGAGGGTGGCCGAGATTTCATGCAGACTGGTGTCGATCTGGGCGGTCGCCGTTCGTCGGTACTCACACAGACCCGATCAGATGGGTCCGGACCTGAAAGGACCGCCACCATGGCGCAGTACCTGATCCTGATCTACGAGGACGAGGCTTCCTGGGCGAACGCCGGCCAGGAGGGTTACGACCAGGCGATGAAGGAGCACTCGGCGTTCGCCGAGAACAACCCCAGCGCACTGCAGGGCGGGAACGCCCTGCACCCGACCACGACCGCGACCTCGATCCGCAAGGACGGCACCGGTGGCTTCACGGTCACCGACGGCGCGTTCGCGGAGACCAAGGAGGCCCTCGGCGGCTACTACCTGATCGAGGCGGCCGACCTGGACGAGGCCATCGCCGTGGCCAAGCAGGTTCCCGCGCCGTTCGGTGGTGTCGAGGTCCGGCCGGTGATGGTGTTCAACTGAGCGGCGGACACCGGTGACCCCCGCTCCCTCGGTCGCCGTGGCGGTCGCGGAGGCGCACCGTCGTGAGTGGGCCTTCGTGCTCGCCGCGACGGTGCGCGTCACCGGCGACCTGGACCTCGCCGAGGAATGCGTACAGGACGCGTATGCCCGCGCCCTCGTGACGTGGGCGGAACGCGGGGTTCCGGCGAGTACGGGCGCCTGGCTGACGACCGTGGCGCGACGGCGCGCCCTCGACCTGCTCCGGCGTGACGCGACCCTGCGGCGGTCGCTGCCGATGCTCGTCGAGGAGCACGCCGAGCCCGCCCCCGACGACGCTCCGGAGATCGTCGACGACCGGCTGCGGCTGATCTTCACCTGCTGTCATCCGGCGATCGCGGTCGAGGCACAGGTGGCGCTGACGCTGCGGCTGCTGTGCGGGCTGACGACGGCGGAGGTCGCGCGGGCGTTCCTCGTCGGCGAGACGACGATGGCGGCCCGCATCACGCGGGCCAAGAAGAAGATCGCGACGGCCCGGATCCCGTACCGGGTGCCGCCGGCCGAGGAACTGCCCGAACGCGTCCAGGCCGTGCTGACCGTGGTGCACCTGCTGTTCACGACCGGGCACACCGCGCCCGCCGGCGCGGACCTCGTACGCACCGACCTGGTGGCGCGCGCCCTGGACCTGGCGCGGATGCTGCGGTCGCTGCTGCCCTCCGACGCGGACGTCGCCGGGCTGCTCGCGCTGATCCTGCTCACCGACGCCCGGCGGGCCACCCGCGTCGACCCGGACGGCCGGCTGCTGCTGCTCGCCGACCAGGACCGTACGCGCTGGGATCACCGGGCGATCGACGAGGGCACCACGGTCCTGCGCAGGGCGCTGCGACGGCGCCCGCCCAGCAGGTTCACCCTGATGGCGGCGATCGCGGCCGTCCACGCCGAGGCGCCCACCTGGGACGACACCGACTGGCTCGAGGTGGTCGGGCTGTACGACCTGCTGGTCGAGCTGTGGCCGTCGCCGGTTGTGGCGCTGAACCGCGCGGTCGCGGTCGGGTTCGCGCACGGGCCGGAGGCGGGACTGGCGGCGCTCGACGCGCTCGCGGCCGAGCCGCAGCTCGCCGGGTACGGCTACCTGGCCGCCGCGCGCGCCGACGTCCTGCGCCGGCTCGGCCGTCTCGGCGAGGCGCGCTCGGCGTACGAGGAGGCCGTCCTGCTCACCGAGAACGACGTCGAGCGGGAGTTCCTGGCCGGAAGGCTCCGCGGGTTGAGTGCCTGAGGCTCACTCGACGAAGGGCGGTGGGCGGCGCGGCACCGGGGTCGACTGCACCAGTGACGTCGTGGTCCGGCCGTACGGGGTGAACCGGTCGAGGATCGGCTCGAGCCGGTCGGCAGACCGCAGATGCATCGTGAAGTGGTAGCAGTCGTCGCCGGTGGTCCGGTGACACTCGACGATCTCCGGGATCTCTTCGGCGATCTTGGCGATGCGCGGAAGCTCGCGTACGGCGGACTGGACCCGTACCATCACGGTGATCTGGAACCCGAGCGCGCGCGGATCCACCTCGGCGTGGTAGCCCGTGATCACCCCGGACTCCTCGAGCCGCTGGACCCGGTCGGCCACGGCGGGCGCCGACAGCCCGACCCGGCGGCCGAGCTCGGCGAGCGTCAGCCGCGCGTTTCCCTGAAGCTCGATGAGGATGCGAAGGCTGGTCTCGTCCATCCCCTTGGGTTCATAGGCGCGCTCCGGCTTCAGCCTTCGTTTCACCATCCCGCCAGCGTACGAGCCGATAAACGATAGAGCCATGCCAACCCGCCAACAGGGGCCCAAGGTCAACGACATCGAGCGTCTCGAGGCGGATCTGCTCGTCGCCGCCGAAAAATACAGCTTCAGGGGGCGGATCGACAAGAGCTCGGCGACCGGTCCGATTTTCACCTCGGCCCGGGGCTCGGTGGTCACCGACCTGCAGGGGAACGACTATCTCGACCTGAACTCCGGCCAGGCATGCGCGACACTAGGCCATAATCACCCACATATCGTGGCCGCAATTCACGAGGCCTGCGAGACCATACTTCACTCGCACAGCAGCTATTACAATCTGAAGGAAATCGAGCTCGCCTCCCGGCTGGCCGGCCTATTTCCCGATCCGCTGCGCAAGAGCCTCTTCGGTGAGTCAGGTTCGGACGCCAACGAGCTGGCAATGGTCATCGCGCGCATCTACACCGAGGGCCGCGCGGTCTTCAGCCCGCACGTCTCCTACCACGGCCTGTCCATCGGCGCCCGGTCCGTGACCTACACCGGCTGGCACCGGGGGCACGGCCCGCAGGCCGCCGACACGCACCCGATGATCGCGCCCTACTGCTACCGCTGCCCGCTGGCGCAGACCTTCCCGTCTTGTGAGTTCGCCTGCCTGACCACGAGCTTCGAGCTGATCGACGCCCAGGTCACCGAGCAGCCCGCGGCGGTCATCACCGAGCCGCTGTTCAGCGCGGGAGGCGTCATCGACCCGCCGCCCGGCTGGCTCGCGCGGCTGCGCGAGCTGTGCCACGAGCGGGGGATGCTGCTCATCGTCGACGAGGAGCAGACCGGCCTCGGACGCCTGGGCGTGATGTTCGGGTTCGAGCGCGACGACGTGGTCCCGGACCTCGTGACGCTCGCCAAGCACTTCGGCGGCGGCGTGGGCGTCAGCTCGGTCACGGCCTCCGAGGAGATCGAGGAGAAGGTCTGCGCGGCCGGGTTCACCGCCACGCACTCCCACAGCAACGACCCGCTGCTGTGCGCCGCCGGGCTCGCGAGCATCGACATCGTCCTGACCGAGGACGTACCGGCCAAGGCCCGCGCCCTGGGCACGCACCTGCGCGCCCGGCTGGCCGAGCTCATGGAGCGCCACGAGCTGATCGGCGACGTGCGCGGCAGCGGCCTGCTGATCGGGATCGAGCTCGTACGCGACCGCGACACCAAGGAACCGGCGCTGACCGAGGGCCTGGAGATCGAACGGCTGTGCCTCGAGGACGGCCTGATCTTCAGTACCCGGCGCGGCGGCGCCGTGCTGCGGTTCGCGACGCCCGCGACCACGACGACGTCGCAGCTCGACCAGGCGATGGAGATCCTCGAACGCGCGCTCGACCGGGTGGGCGTCGTGCGCTGAGGATGGGGTGTGCGGATGCGCTACAGGGATCTCGGCGGGCTGCGGGTGCCCGCGCTCGGGCTCGGCTGCATGAGCATGGCCGGCGTCTACGGCGCGGCCGACCGGGCCGAGTCGATCCGTACGGTCCACCGGGCGCTCGACCTCGGCGTCACGCTGCTCGACACGGCCGACGTCTACGGGCCGCACACCAACGAGGAGCTGCTCGGCGAGGCGCTGCGCGGTGACCGCCGCGACCGGGCGATCGTGGCCACGAAGTTCGGCCTCGTACGCGCCGCGGACGGGCGCTACACCGGCGTCGACGGCCGGCCCGAGCGCGTACGCACGGCGTGCGCGGCGTCCCTGCGCCGCCTGCGGACCGACCGCATCGATCTGTACTACCTGCACCGCGTCGACCAGGACGTCCCGATCGAGGAGACCGTCGGCGCGATGGCCGAGCTGGTCGCCGAGGGCCGGGTGGCGCACCTCGGCCTGTCCGAGGCATCGGCGGCGACCGTACGCCGGGCGCACGCGGTGCACCCGATCGCCGCCGTGCAGAGCGAGTACTCGCTGTGGAGCCGCGAGCCCGAGGACGGGTTGCTCGCCACGCTGCGCGGGCTCGGCATCGGCTTCGTCGCCTACAGCCCGCTGGGCCGGGGCCTCCTCACCGGCACGCTGGAGGCCGGCGCGTTCGCGCCCGGCGACTACCGGCGCGCCAGCCCGCGGTTCCAGGGGGACGACTTCGCCCGCAACCGCGTGCTCGCCGAGCGCCTGCGCGCGGTCGCGCGGCCGCTCGGCATCACGCCCGCCCAGCTCGCGGTCGCATGGCTGCTGCGCGAGGACCGGCAGGCCGCGGTCATCCCAGGCTGCAAGCGGCGTACCCACCTGGAGGAGAACCACGGCGCCCTCGACGTCGAGCTCACGGACGACGTCCTGCGCGCCCTCGACGACGCGGTCCCTGCGGACGCCGCCTCGGGAGAGCGGTACCCGGCCGAGCGGATGTCAGAGCTGGACCGGTAGAAATCCCCTTGCACCACTCGACAGGAGGCCCCCGATGACCCAGACGACGCACGTGCCGGGGTCGCGGCACACCGTCGTCGGCGTGCTGCTCGTCCTCGTGTCGGCCACGTCGTTCGGGGCCATGGCGATCTTCGCCCGGATCGCGTACCGGGGCGGGGCCGACCCGCACGGCGTACTGCTGGTCCGGTTCGGGGTCGCCGCCGTCATCCTCACCGCGATCATGTTCGCGACCTCCGCACCGTGGCCGCGCGGCCGTGATCTGCGGTTGCTGATCCTCATGGGATCGGTCGGCTACTTCGCGCAGTCCCTGACGTACTTCAGCGCGGTGACGCGGATCCCCGCGGGCCTGGTGGCGGTGATCTTCTACACGTACCCGGTGCTCGTCGCGGTCTGCTCGGCGGTCCTCACCCGGCGGCGCCCCAGCACGGCGACGTTCGTCGCGGCCGTGCTGGCGACCGTCGGTGTCGCGCTGGTCGCGGGCCCGAGCCGTGGCGGCGACCTGGTGGGCATCGGCCTCGCGATGGCTGCGGCGGTCGTCTACACCGGGTACATCCTGGCCGGCGGCAGCCTGTCCACCGAGGTACGCCCGCTCGCCTCGACCACCACGGTCTGCCTGGCCGCCGCGGGCATGTACGCCGGCGGCTGCCTCGCGCACACGCCGCACCTGCCCGGCGACGCCGCCGGCTGGACCTCCGCACTCGCCACCGCCGTGATCTCCACGGTGGTGGCGGTGACCGCGTTCCTCGCCGGCATTCAGCGGCTCGGCGGCGCGCCCTCGGCCGCGATCTCCTGCGTCGAGCCGGTGATCACCGCGCTGCTCGCCTACCTGGTCTTCGCCGAGCACCTGACGTGGCTCCAGATCACCGGTGCCGGGCTGGTCTGCGTGTCGGTGACGGGCGTGGCGCTGAGTGCCGTACGCCGGCCGGCGCCGTCCGTGGAGCTGCGGGAGGACCGCGCCCGGTCGCGGCTGGGCTGACTCAGCGCCGCAGAAGGCGGTTGGCGAGGTCGCGGAAGCGGTCGGCGGCCGCGACGACGAAGCCGATCATCAGGTTCACGGTCGCGGACTCGACGCCGGGGTGTGGGTGGGTGGGCGCCAACGCCTCGGCCGCCTTGATCGCGGCCGCCATCCCGCGAAGCTCGGCCGGACCACGGGCCCGCAGCGCGGGGAACTCCTCGCGTTCCTCGCGTTCGGCGTGTTCGAGGACGGCGTGCTGGAACCGGGCGAACATCGGCTCGAAGCTCGGCGCGGACGTGCCCATCCGCTCCAGCTCGCGCAGCAGGCGCTTGCCGCGGTTCTCCTCGGCGAGCCGGGCGCGTACCACCTGGTCGCCGTCGGCCATGCCGTGCCGGATCAGCGGGTGGACGATCTCCTCCTCGGCGGTCTCGTGCACGGCCAGGAGGCGGCGCAGCCGGTCGAAGGCGTGTTCGCGGCGGACGCCCACGCTGGTCTCGACCGCGTGGAGCAGACGGCGGATCTCGTCGTGCTGGTGGACCAGCAGGTCGACGGCGTCGGTGTACGGCATCGTCTCCGGGCGTCGTGTCATCGCCGGATCCCTTCCCACGCGAGGTCCGAAATGAATGTTTTGCCTGGTCAGCAGCGCCTGTGGCGCCAGGCAAGCCGTACCCCGACGCGTGCCGGCGGAACCCTCAGACGAGGGTCTCGGCGAGGGACCACAGCTCCGGCAGGTACGCGGTGACCTCGTCCGCGCGGCGCGGCAGGTCCGCGGCCGAGGCGATGCCCAGGTCGGCGAGGACCTCCTCGAACGCCGGGCGGTGCGCGCGCCGTACGTCCGGCGGGGCGTCGGCGGCCAGGATCGCCTGGCAGCGCGCGAAGGTGGCCACGATCCAGAAGACCGCCTCGCGGTGGTCGCCGGCGTCGATGAGGTGGCGGCTGCCGTCGATCGCGACCGGCCGCGCCGCCGGCGTGATGTCGGCGCTGAAGAAGAACGGGGTCCGTGCGACCGAGGCCGCCGCGTCGAACGTACGGGCCAGGGCGTCCACGTGGTGGGCGACGCGCTCGGGCGTCAGGTGCGCGCAGCCGAGCAGCTCCAGCAGCTCCGGATATCGCCCGGCCAGCCCGTACGCCGACAGCGCCTCGCGCGCGGCCGGGTAGCGCAGGCGCACGGTCGGGTTGCGCAGCGCGGCGACGAGCAGGACGTGCGTGGTGACGCCGGTGCCGAACAGCCACGCCGTCACCTGCTGGTGGAGAGGCGCCGACGCGTCGATGGAGGCCAGCCTCTCCTCGATCAGCCGGCGCGCGCTCGCGCACCTGCGGCGTACGCGGTCCGGCGCGGCGAAGTCACGCGCCACCCGCTCCTGGAGCTCGCGCAGCCGCCCGGTGGGGTCCGCGATGATCGTGTCCGTGCGCAGCGCGCTGGCCAGGTGGTAGGAGTCCGCCACCTTCTCGGCGGAGGACAGCAGCTGCCAGGGCAGGTGACCGGCTTCCACGAGCACACCCTCGTAGCGGAACTTTCCCGGTTTGAGCGGCGGCTCGTCCTGCGCCATGACGATCAGGACGTCCACGTCGGAGGTCGCGGGCAGCTCGGCGTCGTCCGGCAGCCAGGTCGCCGAGCCGCTGAAGAACGCCCCGCGAAACCCCTCGGCATGAGCCGCGTGGCCCGTCACCCACCGCGCCGCGGCGGCCCGCGCGTCCGCGACGCGCGTCACAGGTTCCCCTCCTGGGAGCCTTCGCCGCTCTGTGTGGTGGCCCCGTCGAGTGCGCTCACCGTCCGAGATCGTACGCCGTCAGGGCGGTGGTGACGGCGCGCAGGCTGTCCGCGGACGGTCCCGTGGGGACGTACTCCAGGGCGAGGCCGCCGTTGTAGCCGGCCTCGGTCAGCGCCGCGAGCAGGGCCGGCAGGTCGAGGTCTCCGGTGCCGGGTTCGTGCCGTCCGGGGAAGCCGGCGACCTGGACGTGCCCGATCCGCGCGCCCGCCAGGGCGACCGTGCCGGCGACGTCGTCGCCCATCGAGGCCACGTGGTAGGCGTCCAGCTGGAGGCGCACGGCGTCGTGGCCGACGGCATCGAGGAGGCCGAGCACGTCGGCGACGCGCGGCAGCAGGTAGCCGGGGGCGTCACGGTCGTTGATCGGCTCGACGACGAGCGTACGGTCGCGGGCCGCGGCGCGCTCGGCGGCCCAGCGCAGGTTGGCGGCCAGGCATTCCGCCTGCTCGCCGTCGTCCACGCCGGGCAGCCGACGGCCGGTGAGGACGTTGACCAGCGGGGAGTCCACCGCGACGGCCAGGTCCAGTGCCCCGCGCATCCGCTCGCGCCAGCGCGCGACGAGCCGCGGGTCGTTGGTGTAGCCGCGGTCGCCCGCGTCCAGGTCGCCGGCGTCCATGTTGAGCAGCGCGACCCGCAGGCCCGCGGACCGTACGAGCCGGGTCACCTCGTCCGGCGGCAGCGGCGGCCACGGGAACTCCACGTGGGAGACGCCCACGCCGGCCGCCGCCGCGAAGCGCTCCGGCCACGGCAGCTCCTTGAACAGCAGGCCCAGGTTGACGACGAGGTGCATCAGCCCACGTTTCACCGGCGCCGGGGCCGGGGCGGTGGCGCCTCGGACTCCGGGCGTACCCGGCCGAGGATCACGCGCAGGGCGTCGTCGTCGCCGATATTGCCCGGCACGACCACGTACGGCCGCTCGCCCGTCGGGGTCCGCAGCCGCCACACGGCCACGCCGGGCAGGACCTGTCCCTGCACCCGCGCGTCGTCGGCGTCGAGGGCGTCGGTGGCGAGGCGTGCCGAGGTGATGCCGCCCTTGGCGACGACCAGGTCCACGTCCCCGGCAAGGCGGCGTACGGTCGCGACGATGCCGTCCATGAGGAGCTCGGGCGAGGCGGGCACCCGGGCGTGGCCCGGCGAGCGTTCGGTCGACAGCAGCGCGCGCCCGTCCTCGGCGATCCGTTCGCGCAGGGCGTCGGCCAGCACCTCGTCGTCGCCCTGGTGAGGGGTCGCCGGGATCTCCACCCGACGCCTCCACAGGTCATCCAGCGCGCGGAGCTGCCGCGTGCTGGCGCTGGTGAACGACCCGCAGACGACCAGGACGCGGGCCGGATCGGGCACGTCGATGTACTCCAGGGGCCGGGTCGACAGCCCGGCGAGCGCCGCCGCGAGCGACGCGGCGGACCGGACCACGACCTTCGCGCCACGGCGCTGCGCGCGGATCAGCCCGGCGGCGATGGCCAGGATGTCGGCGTGGCCGACGCAGTCGGGGATGACGACCGCGTCGGGCCCCGCGCTCAGCAGTGCCTCGGTGACCGCCTCGGGCCCGTGCTGCCGCAGCCGCGCCAGTGGGACCGTGAGCGCGTGCCGCCGGCCGCCGCTGGCCTCGTGGACCCAGCCGTGGAAGTCGCCGCTGCGATAGGCGAACAACGGGTCGCGGGCGAACTCGGTGTCGGCCACGGCGACCGGCCCGTCCGGGGTGCGCAGGTAGTGCACGCCGTCGCGGGTGAAGCGGCCGCCGTCCAGGAACGCGGGCACGAAAAGCATCGGTGCGTCCGGCGCGACGGCGTCGGCCTCGGCGAACACGTGGCCGCGCAGCGTCGAGTCGCCCCGCAGGATCAGCGTCATGGCGCGTCCGGCGGCTTCGGCGGCGGCCGTCGCCGTACGGCTGATGTCCCCGACGAGCTTGGCGGCGTCCTGCGCGGAGAGCGCCCTGCTGTTGGACAGCACGAACGTCGAGCGCTTGGTGGAGGCGAAGAACCGGTCGAAGGCGGCGCGGTCCGGCCGCAGGATCACGTCGACGTCGCTGACGGCCTGCGTTCCGGTCGGATCGTCATCGACGATGACCTTTATCCGATCGTCCCCGGCGATCTCAGTTTGCCAGGTGGCGGGTCGTTCCACCCCTCACCCCTTCTTCCGATCGCTCGCTCCCGACGCCACTCTTGCGGCGCCGAGCCAAGGATGTCAATTTTCAGCCATCTTTCGTCTTAAAATGGACATCGAGGAGGCGTACGCGACATCGACAATCGGTACGGTCAAGGTGTGACGACGCGAGATCCAACCGGCGAGCTGCGCTACGACTCCGCACCCAGGCGCCGCGAGGAGATCCTGCGGAGGATGCGCGGTACAGGGTATGTCTCCGCGCCCGACCTGAGCGCCGATCTCTCGGTTTCCGAACGCACAATCCGGCGCGACCTGCAGAAACTCGCTGATCTAGGACTGGTCGAGCTGGTGCACGGCGGCGCGTACGCGCCCGGCGGCGTCATTCCCGGCTCACCGTTCGGCGCGCGTACGCACGCGCAGTCCGACCGTAAGCGCGCCATCGCCCGCCGCGCGCTGGAGTTCGTCGAGTACGGGGCCACCATCGGGATGGACAGCGGCACCACCACGCACGAGCTCGTCTGCCAGCTGCCCGCCGATGCCGACCTCACCGTCGTGACCCACTCCCTGCCCGCGATGGCGGCGCTCGGCGAGCGGCGCGACATCACCCTCATCGGACTCGGCGGCCTGCACCACCGGTCCACGCAGTCCTTCGCCGGGCCGGACACGGTGACCGCGATCAGCCGGCTGCGGGTCCACACGTTCTTCCTCGCCGCCGGCGGCGTGAGCCCCGACGGGACGTACTGCGGCTCGCCGCTCGACGCCGAGGTCAAGCAGGCCTTCATCGGCATCGCCGAGCGCGTCGTCCTGCTGGCGGACTCCACCAAACCGGGACGTACCGCGCCTGTGCCGGTCTGCGGCCACGACCGGATCGACGCGATCGTCACCGACGACGCCATCGCCGAGGCCGACCGCGCGTACCTCGCCGCGGCGACCCGCCTGGTCTTCTAGAAGTAGCTCGCGCCGAGGTCGACGGACGGCCACGCGTCGACGGCGTCCGCCGCCTCCTGGAGCTCCTCCTCGATCTCGGCGTGGCCCTCGCCCGCCGGGTCGTCCCTCCGGTCGAACAGCGCCGCGAGGGTCACCCCGTCGAACCTCCGCAGGACCAGCGCGTACGCGCCGGGCAGGCTCCCGGTGTGCCACGTGTCGCGGCCCCAGGCCATCGGGCGTACGTGCCAGCCGCAGGCGTAGTAGCCGCCCGACGGCTTCGTCTCGGGGCGCGTGAGGGCGGCGTCGACCGTCTTCCGGGTGAGGACCGTGGTCGTCCCGTCGTAGACCGTCGCGAACCTCGCCAGGTCCACGGCCGAGGCCAGCCAGCCGCAGTTGAAGGCGTTGTTCTCCTGGTTGAAGGTCCCGTACGGGCCGGGAACGGTACGGCCCGACGGGTCCATGACGGTCGGGCCGTCGAACCGGGAGGAATAGGGCACTTCGCCACTCGTGCGCACGAGCGTGCGGCCGAGGCGCATCCGCTGGATTCTCAGCGGTTCGAGGACGGCCTGCCGGATGTGCTCGGCGTACGGCCGGCCGGTGACCCGCTCGATGATCTTGCCGAGCAGCAGGTAGCCGTAGTTGCTGTACGCGTACCGGGTCCCGGGCGCGTGGTCGAGCGCGCGCGCCGTGACGTACGCGATGATGTCGCGCCGGCCGATCGGGAGCCTTGTGCCGAGCGCGTCCGCGATGGCCGCGTCGTCGAACATCGGATCGCCGGAGATCCTCCGGTCCCAGCCGCCGGTGTGGCGCAGCAGATGCAGCACGGTGACGTCGTCCAGCCGTCGGTCGGCCGCCGTGCTCAGGCCGAGGATCCGCGCCGGGCGGTCCTCCAGCGTGAGCCTCCCGTCCTGCACCAGCCGCAGGACGGCCGTCGCCGTGACCGGCTTGCTGACGCTCGCGACCCGGAACAGCGAGGTCGGCTGCGTACGCCACGGGGTGTTCCAGGTGTAGCCGCGTGCCATCACCAGCCGCCCGCCGCAGGTGATGGCCAGCGAACCGCAGGGGATGCCACGGGCCCGCATGAAGCCCTGGACGACGGCGTCAAAGCCGCCCGGACCTCCGTGGCCGGTGACGTACCAGTCGGCGGTCTTCCTTGATGGGCGTAGTGCCAGGCCGCCCACCATGAGGCCGCCGAACTCCCGCCGGTTCAGATCGCGCCCGTGCACAAGCGCCATGATGCTCCGCGGCATGCCGCATTCGTCCCGCTGAAAGGCCGGGGGATGGGCGGCTTCGCGGCAAGAAATCGCCAACGATCGTGGTGTTCCGGCGGCCGATGATCTCGTGCGTGTTCTGCTGCCGGATGGCGATGGGTGTGACGGGCGGTCTTACTGAGGGGTCATTCGCATGCGCTCATTCGCCGTATCGCGTTGGTCAGGAATCGCCGCGCTCACCGGAGCCGCGCTCACCGGAGCCGCGCTCACCGGAGCCGCGCTCACGCCTGCCGGGGCTTCGCCGGCCGGGGCCACGCCCGCCGGCGGCTCCAGGACCGTCAGGGTGCCGTGCAGCGCGCCCGCGCTCGGCGCGATGATCACCGTCGCGAACACGCTGGCCCCACCGTCCTGCGGCTGTCCCCGAACTGCGTCTACGACATCATCACGCCCGCGTCGGCCGCCGACGGCCTGCCCGTCATCACCGGGAACGTCACCCTCGTCGGCGGGCCGAGTACCACGATCCGGCGCTCGCCCACCGCGGCGGCACCGTTCCGGATCCTCGAGGTCGCCGCCGCCGGCACCCTGCGCGTCGTGGGCATCTCGATCCTCAACGGCAGCATCGCCGGCCTGGGCGGCGGCATCCTGGTCAACGGCACGCTCGTGCTGAACCGCACCACTTTGGCCGGCAACACCGCCGGAAACGGCGGCGCCGTCGCCATCTCCGCGGGCGCGCACGCGGACATCTCGCGGACCGTCATCAGCTACAACTCGACCACCGGAGTGGGCGGCGGAGGCATCATCAATCTCGGCGACCTCGCCGTGTTCCTGACTCGCATCACCGGCAACAACGCCCCGGTCAACGGTGGCGAATCAACACCCAGCCGGCCGGCACCACCCGCGTCACGCAGAGCACGGTCGACCACAATTCGTCGGGCAGCCTCGGAGGCGGCCTCTCGAACATCGGTACGACGGTCCTCATCCGCACGCTGGTGACACGGAACCGCGGCTCCGCCGGAGGCGGCATCGCCACCGGCAACGCCAACGTCTTCCTCCAGCAGTCGATCGTGCGGAACAACATTCCCGACAACTGCAACCCGCTGAACACCATCCCCGGCTGCGTCGGCTGACTCGGTACGGGCCCGCCGCACGGGGCGGGCCCGTACGTCGGTGCGGCATGATGCGAGGTATGGGACCGAGCACGCCGCCGTGGCCTCCCGCGGGCGATCCGTCGGCGCAGGAGTTCACGGTCCGGGATCCCTGGATGATGATGCTGCGGGCCAACCTGCGGATCGTTCCGTTGCTGGTGATCTTCTACGCCATCATGGTCGCGCTCGGCTCGTTGCCGTTCGGCGGCCGGTTGCTTCCGGGAATGGCGATCGGGCTCGTGCCGACCGCGTTCCTCGTCCTCAGCGTCTACCGCAAGGCGCGGCGCGGGTTCTTGAGCACGGTGCTGCGCATGTCACCGGCCGGCGTCGAATGGTGGGACGGTTACGGCTTTCACGTGCGGCTGCGGTGGGATCGGATCGTACGCGTCGGTGAGGTGCGGACGGCGATGACCAAACCCGGTGCGCGGGTCGGGGTGGCGGGCGGCGCGCGGATCGGCGTACGGGCCTGGTCCAATTCCGGGCTGATCGGCTGGGGTGAGCAGCGGATTCCGGCAACGGCGCCCGGATGGGTCAGGGAGCTGCTCGACCGTGCCCCGCGCGACCCGCGTACGAACGCGACCGAGGTGGCGATCCCGCTGGCGGGCCTCGACGACACCTGGACGGTCGGCCCGATGGGCGACTGGGTGCGTCGGTATCGCCCCGACCTGCTGCCATCCATGCCAAATCTGTGATTTCGAGGACATTCTTCACACCTGGGCCGGTCGGCTCCTCTAGCCTTTTCACTGAGCTGAGTGGAATGTGCCGCTTGGGGGCGGCGGGGGTGAGGGGATGCTCGGATGCGGCCGGAGTGGCAGGCTCATATCGATGAACTGCTGGAGGAGTACCAGCGTAAGCGCGCTGACCTGAGGAGACTCCAGGAGACGATGGCCGAGGTGGAGGTCACCGTCACCACTGAGGACGAGTTGGTGACGGTCAGGGTCGGGTCGCAGGGGCGGTTGCTGGGTCTGGAGTTCAATCCGCGGGTGTATCGGAGGTTGTCGCCGCCTGAGCTCGCGGAGGCCGTTTTGGGGGCGGTGCAGGAGGCGGCGGTTCAGGTCGGTGAGCAGATGCGTGTGGCGATGGAGCCGTTGACGCCGGATGGTGCGTCGGTTGAGGCGGTCGCGGGCAAGGGGTTTGACCTGTCGAGGATTCTTCCTGAGCGTCCTGATGATTTCGATGCGCTCAAAGAGCGTTACGGCTTTCGCGACAAGTGAGTGGGCGGCGCGCCGGTGAGTGGTGACGAGCTGCGGGTCGAGCGGGACGCGTTGAAGCGTGACGCCAAGGGTTTCGGTGATGGCGCGAAGACGTTGAAGGGTGTCTTCGATCGGTTGAGTGCCGCGCTTTCGGCTGAGGGTGCCTGCTGGGGTGGTGATGAGGGCGGCAAGGCCTTTGAGGGCAATTATGCGAAGCCGAGGGATGGCGCGTTCAAGTCGTTTCCGTCGCTGGAGAAGAGTTTGAAGGACGTCGAGAGCGGCGTGCGGCGCATGGCGAAGAACTATGACGGTGCCGAAGAAGCGTCGGGTGGCTGAGGGTGGGTCTGGAGATACCCGACGAGGTCAAGTGGCTTTCGTGGATCATCGGGCAGGACTGGCCCGAGGGTGACGAGACGGCCATGCGCCGTCTCGCCACGGCGTGGGAGGACGCCGCGACGGGCGTCGATGAGCTCACCGGTGACGTGCAGGGGAGCGCGACCAAGGTCCTGAGTGTCGTTCAGGGTCCGGCGGCGGACAACTTCCGTGAGTTTTGGGATCAGTTCGTCACGACGGACCCGCAGTACCTGCCGAAGCTTTCGGAGTTGTGTCGTTCGCTCGCCAAGCAGTGCGATGACGGTGCGGCCGAGATCGAGTACGGCAAGTACATGTTCATCGCCCTGCTCATCATCACGGCGATTCAGATCGCGTTCCTGATCGCCAACATGATCGAGACGTTCGGGGCGTCCGCGGCGGCCATTCCCGTGGTGGAGGAAGGCGCCCAGGTCGTCGCGAAGTCGATCGCGCGCAAGTTGCTGGAGGCGCTGCTCAAGAACATCGCTTTGGCCGAGCTGCAGAGCGTGGGCCTGGATGTTCTGATTCAGGGCATTCAGGTCGCCGAAGGGCACCGGGACGGCTTCGACTGGAGCAAGACCGGCGCGGCGGCCGTCGATGGGCTGGTCAACGGCGTGATCGGTACCGGTGTCGGTCTCGGTGCGGGGAAGATCCCCGGTCTGTCGGGTGCGGCTACTCCGTTCAAGGGCATGGTCCAGGGCGCCGCTCGCGAGGCCGTCTCCGGCGCGGTATCCGGAGTGGCCGGTGCGGTCGCCACGACCGCGATCCACGGTGGGGACCTCAGCCCGGAGGCGCTCGCCAAGGCCGCGACCTCGGGCGGGTTCGGCGGCGGCGTCGGCGGCGCCAAAGGCGGCATGGACGAAGGCGCACACGCCGCCGGCGAACACTCACCGTCCCCCGGCGACGACGGCTTCAGCGGATCACAGAACGAGAGCGGCTCGACGGGCGATTCGTCAGGTGGCTCGTCCGGCTCGGACGAGGGCGGCGGCTCGCCCGGCGGAGATAGCGGCGGCTCGGACGGCGGCGGCTCCTCCGACGGCGCGACCTCGTCCGGCGGTGACGGCACGGCTTCGGACGGCGGCTCGTCCGGTGACCACACGGCCTCGGACGGCGGCTCATCAGGCGGGGACGGTACGGCCTCGGATGGAGGTTCGTCCGGCGGCGACGGTGGTTCAGGCGGGCACACTTCGGGCGAACCTCACGTGCTCTCGGACAACGGCGACGCCTCGCACCTGGCCTCCGACGACGGCGGCGGATCCGCCGGTTCCGGAGAAGGCGGCGGTGACCCGGCGAGCTCCCACGTCACGTCGGACGGTGGTGCCTCGAGTGGGGAGCCGCACGTCACGTCGGACGGTGGTGCCTCGAGTGGGGAGCCGCACGTCACGTCGGGCGATGATGCGCCGAGCGGCGACGCGGGTGGCGCGCCGCACACAGACGGTACGACCGCGGGTCCGGCCGACGACGGCACGTCGTTCAACCGGACGAATCTTCTCGGTGGGGACGAGGGTTCCGGCCTGGCGTCGACGGCGCCACAGCACGTGCCGTCGGAGACGCCCGTCGCGAGCCACGACGCCGGCGGCTCCTCCGACGGTCACGTGTCGTCGGCGAGCCGCATCGACTCCCTGCTCAACGGCTCCGGCGGCGGCTCGTCGGGCGGCGGGTCCGGTCACGCGTCGACGTCGTCCCCCCACGGGAGCACCCTGGCGGAGGCAGGGCCCGACACGGCGACGGTGGCGCCTCCGACCGGCGAAACGGGACGTACCGGTGACTCCGGCGCGCCCAACGGCACGGCACCGGCCGGCCCCTCGGCGGGCGGCATGCCGATGACACCGCCGATGTCCGGTGGCGCAGCACCGATGGGCGGCGGAGGCACGTCCGGGTCCGACAGCGGTGGAGGTCGCCCGAGCCCGTCCGTACGATCCGGCGTGGGTACGACGTCCGAGCCGCGCACCTACCAGCCCTCCACGGCGGGCGACCGTACCGGCGGAATCCCCGAACGCCCCGGCCGCGACATGGGCGGCGACCGGCCCGGAAGTACCGGAACGGACCGCCGCCCTGGCTCGCCCCCGGCCGACGGCCGAAGCCCCGAGTCCACGCCGTCGGCGCCCAGCCCGGAAGAACGGTCCTTCTCCTCGTCCAGCGGTGTACCGACCGGACTCCTGCCGGAGACCCCGACCCTCGAACCGCACGCAGGCGAGCCCCGGCCGGTCGAAGAACCGACCGCCGGTGCGCAGGACCCCACCTCCACCGAGAACCGCCCGCCCGAGACGCCGCCGACCGGCACCGAGCCTCGCCCGGAAACCCAGGACGGCCGCGCGCCCACGGTCGGCACGGAGCCGCGCCCGGCGACCGAGCCGACCGGCGAGCCGCGTCCGGAGGCCGTGTCCCAGGACGGCCGTGTGCCGACCGAGGGCACGGAGCCGCGTCCGGTCACCGAGCCGACCGGCGAGCCCCGCCCGGAGGCCGCACCCAGAGAGCCCACGAACGGCACGGAGCCGACCGGCGAGCCGCGTCCCGAGGCCGTGTCCCAGGACGGCCGTGTGCCGACCGAGGGCACGGAGCCGCGCCCGGTGACGGAGCCGACCGCCGGTGAGCCGCGTCCGGAGGCCGAGCCTCGGGACGGGCGCCTGCCGACCGAGGGCACCGAGCCGCGTCCGGTCACCGAACCGGCCGGTGAGCCACGCCAGGAGGCGGCGCCGCAGGACGGTCGCGTGTCGACCGATGGCACGGATCCGTCCGGCCGTCCCGACCCCTCGACGCCCCACACGGGTGAACCGCACGAGGGCACGGCCGAGTCACACGACGGCGCCGAGCCTCGTAGCGCCGAACCGCATGACGGCGCGGAGGCCCGTTCGGTCGAACCGCATGACGCGGACGGGACGGCGCCGCACGACGGCGAGCCGCACACCGTTGGGCCGACCGGGGCGCCGGTGGGGTTGCACGAGTACGCCGAGCCGGGGGACTACCACGAGTACGCCCCAGGGATCGGCACGAACGACGAGCGTGCGGCGCCGTTGCTCGACGGGTACAAGCCGTGGGGCGAGCTCCCGGACCAGGCGGCGTTCGACGCGGAACACCGGCCCGGCGGCAACGTGAGGTGGCCGGAGAACGAGGGAGCGGCCGGACCCGCGCGGCGGGTCACACTGCCGGCGGGTACGGTCCTGGACCGGTTCGGCTACCCGGGCGGGGAGTACCTGTCGCCGCTGCGGCCGGACGGCCACCCGTATTCGTACGCCGATCGCGCGATCCTGCCGGACAGCCTCGCGAAGGGCTACCACGCGTACGTTCTCGACCGTCCGGTCACGGTCGACCTGGCCGACGTCGCGCCTGCGTTCGAGCAGGATGGAGGCGGGCGGCAGGTCAAGCTGATCGACGAGGACCTGAAGACGCTGCTGAACGAGGGGGGCATCCACGAGGTCGCCTTCCCTCCCGAGGACGGGCTCGTCCTGCCCCACGACTTCGGGGTCACCCGGCCCGACGGCACCGCGCCCGAGCCGACGACCGTGGGCGAGACCGGTCAGCACCACGACACCGGGCATCCTTCGGCTCCGAGAGGCCACGAACCCACCGAGCCGTACGCCGGTCACACCGACGACCAGCCGCACCATGACGCCGGCGACGGCACGCACCATGACGCCCACGACGCGTCACACGACGGCACGCATCACGACGCCCACGTACCCGCCGAACTGCCGGAAGGCCTGCCGCAGCACCTGCACGAGGCCTACGCCGCGAGCGAGGAGACGCCGGCCGGCCGGTCGCTGTACACCCCGGAACAGCAGAACATGCGCGACCTCGCGCAGCGGGTGCAGAGCGACCCGAACCACTACGTCATGGACGGTCATGGCAACGCGGACGGGATGCGGTTCGGTGACCGTACGCTGAGCGCCCGCGACGTGGCCGACATCATCCGCAGCGACCCGAACTGGAACGGCCGCGAGGTGCTCCTGGTCTCCTGCGAGACCGGTGCGCACCCCGATTCGTTCGCCTCGCAGCTCTCCCACGAGCTCGGCGTGCCGGTCACCGCCCCGGACCGGCTGGCCTGGACCGACAACCAGGGCCGGATCTACTCCGCCTCCAGCGAGCACGGTACGGACGGCAGGCCCAGTCCGACCTGGCCGCCGGACGGCGGCTGGCACACGTACGGGCCGGACGGCAGCGCCGTTCCCTCCGGCCACGACGGCTTCCCGCCCCACCACACCGGCGAGGACGCCTCCCACGGGCAGGACCACGCGCACCACTCCGCGTCCCGCGGTGACGACCCGCCGACACACGAGCCAGGCGATCATTCCGGGGTCCCAGGCGCACACCACGACGGAGAATCGCCGGTCCACGAGCTGTATCCGGACTCGCCGTACAACAGGACGTTCGATCCGCCGATGGACGGACCGGTCGTCCACGTATCGGCGGACGACCCTCGCGTCGTGCCCGACGAGCCGTTCAGCCACCGGACCGACCTCGAACCCGGTACGAGGTACGAGGTCGAGGGCCGTGGCACCTTCTGGACGGACCAGGAAGGCCATGTACGGCATGTCGACGCGGAGATCCCGAACACCAAGGACGGTGTGAACCCCGACGTTCGCGACACCCTTCCGGAGGCCAGGTATCGCGTCACGACCGAACACGGCTCGCTGATCTTCGGTACCGACAAGGACGGGAATCCGCCTCCGGCGGCCTTGTACGATCCGCCCACTCATGTCGTTTCCGATCCGGGCGGTCCGCCGCGCGAGGTGCCGACGATCAGGGTCGGTGAGCATCCCGATGGGGAGGGTTCCATCCCGGCGCCGCGGCCAGGTGAAGGGTTCGGCCACCGCACCGACCTCGACCCGAACACCCGCTATGAGGTGTATGACTCCAGCGGTAACCATGTCGGTGATTACACGACCGATGGCGAAGGGCACCCACGCTGGGTCGATACCGAGTCCGGGCGCCAGTTCAGGCAGCACCCGGAACTCGGAAAGAACTACGACCCGGGCGTCCGCTATCGGCTGAGCGAGAACTTCGATCCGAACGACCTCAGGGCACCGGACGCCGCGTTCGACCCACCCCCGCACACCGGTGAAAGCAAGATCACTCTTGATGGCAAGGAAGGGGACTCGCTTCATCGGAGAGTCGCCACCAATGATCCTTTCGTCGGCCGCGACGGGTTGGCGCCGAACCACAAGTACGTGATCGAGCAGCAGTGGGGGAAGCGAGTCGAGCCGTACGCCGTCTGTTACACGGACAGTGAAGGCAAGGTCGTGGCGGTCGACACTTTCAAGCCGTTCAATACCGACCTGAACAACCCGCTGCCCGAATCCCAGTACCGCATCAACCACGCCGATGAGCTGGGGACTTCCAGGCCGACCGTGCTCAATACTCGTGAACCGGTAACGGTAACGAATTCGGAGAATGTCGACCGGCGGTATGTCGGAACCCACGGCATCACACACCATCCCGATGCCGGTCGACGCGATAACAATTATCGCCGGGACGGCAGCGCGCAAAGTGATGTCGGATCGGTCGGCAGGGATGAGAACGAGGGGACCAAGTACGCCGGCGGTCACGGTGCCCGGAACAAGGAGGGCATGATGGGCGAGTCCTCCGGTCAGATGCCGCAAAAGCACGCGGAGAACAGCGGGCTCAATTCCGATGGTGTCACGCGCCCCGAGTCCTGGTACCAGATGGAGGAAGACCGCGCGGCTCGCGGCGCGGCCGGAGCCACGATCGGGCCGATCAACGCACTGGGATCGTTCATGCCGACGGAAGGAACGCCACGGGTAATGTGGCAGGTGTGGACCGAGAGCGGCGGCGGTCAGCCGCTCCATCTATTCATCAGGAGCTTCGCGAATGTCCCAGCCGACGCAGCCTCAAGTTGACCTTGAGCGTAAGGAGATCCTGGAGAGTCGCATCGGGCTCGCGTTGATCGACATCGCGCCGTCGCAATGGCGGCGGGTCGACCTGCGCGCCTCCCTGACCGTCGAGACCCAGCAGCTACAGCTCGTGGTGGTGCTGGAGGACGGGCGAGAGGCGATGGCGTCCGAGCTGGACGGGGATGTCCAGCGGCGGATTATCGAGGCGATGGTGGAGCTGCGCCGGCTGCTCTATCGGCAGGGAGCCGGTACCTGGTTCTCCATGCGGCTCGGTGCGAAGCCGGATACCTATTCGGTTGCCTATGACTTCCATCATGAACCGCCGTGGCAACCCCCACTCGAACCCGGAATGTACCTTCGGGACCTCGAGGCATTTCCGCGAGATGTGATGCATCTTCCGGACTGGCTGAGAGGGCGGCTGGAAGAGGCTCAGCCTGGTCGTTGGGCCGGCGGCGGCGTGACGATCGTCGGCCGCATGTCGATGGAGGACCAGCGAGATCTGGTCGACGAGATGGCGTCCCTCCTAGGCCAGACGCTACCGCCAAGATATGACCAGGCCACCTTCCATTATCATGCGATGGGTCGCCATGTCGATATGCGGGTCGATGTCCTTGATGAACGCATGAACAGGCTGCCATGGGATCCACCGGCCCGGCTATTTCAAATGTTCGAAAAGCTGCGGAACGGTATGTACGAGGAAGGCGTCGGCACCTGGTTCGGTACCCGATTCCAGATGCACTACATCGATTCTGCGGCTCTTGAGTTCAACTACAAAGAAGAACCGAAGTGGGAGGTCGCTCCGCCGGAAAGCGCGTACCGGGAGGAGCTGGAGCTGTTCCCGCGCGGGCCGGAGGCGACTCCGTACTGGCTCGCCCAGCGCGCGGGTCTGGTGGCGGGGCCCGAGCTGAGCGTCGCCAAGGCCAATGACGCCACGCTTCCGCTGCCCGGATACCCGAACGGCTACCCGACCTTCTCCGGACGGCCGACGTTGGCCGACGAAGAGCGGGACGGGCTCACCGCCTATCTGGAGAACGCCCCGGTCGTCCTCACCCAGGAGGGCGGCGACCCGGACCTGTTCGACCGGACCGGCGCCACCCGGATTCCACGGGAGTACCGCACGGACGGGTCCTGGGTGTGGTCGGCGTCCGTCGCGTACTACCTGCGCGCGCACAACGTGGCGCCGGAGCGTGGGCTGGTCGAGCACATACGGGCCCAGGACTTCCAGGTGCCCGACGTCGACCAGGGCACGCGCGACGCCGCCGTCGCGGCGATCAGGGGTGGCACCGCGTGACAGGTGAGATGCGGCAGGCGCGCGTCTGGGACGGGACCCGCGAGGACGGCCGGAAGTACGTCTCGCGCGAGCTCGTTCCGCAGGAGGAGCTCGCTCGGGTCCTCGACTACCTCGAGAAGGCGCCGATCGTACTCGCGGCGCGCGGCTACGAGAACGACGAGAAGGACCCGTCGCGCGGGGCCAACGTGCCCATGACGTTCCACACCGACGGGGAGTGGATCTGGCCCGGCGCGGTCGCGTACTACCTGCGTACGCACGAGATCCCGCCGGAGGCCGACCTCCTGGCCCACATCCGCGAGCGCGGGTTCGAGCTGCCGGAGATCGACGACCACACGCGCGACGTGGCGGTCTCGATCATCACGGGTGCGCCGATGCCCGAACGGCCCGCGCCCAAGCCGACGCCGGCCGAGGACCAGCAGCGAGAGCTGGCAGAACAGGCCAGGCAGGCCAGCGAGAAGGCCGCGCTCAACCGTCTGAATCGGCGTTTCGGGGAGCTCGGCGTCGACCCGGAGGTCTACCGGGTGGGCGAGGTGGCCGACGACGTCTGGTGCCTGGTGCACGAGGACGAGTGGTCGGTGTTCTGGTCCGAACGCGGCGCCCGGCACAACGAGGTCACCTTCGGTACGGCCAACCAGGCGACCGCGTACCTCCTGGGCACGCTGCTCATCGTGCCCAGCCGCATGCGAGCGGACCGCCCCGACGACCCGCCCCCGCCTGCCGCCCCGCCGAGCCCGACGCCGGACGCGCCTCCGACGCCGGACGACCCTCCCCGCGCGGCGCCGGACGAGGCCGCGGCACCCGCCGACCCCCCTCGACCCGCGCCCGACGATCCGGCCCCGCCCGCGTCGGCCGAGCCTTCGGCATCGGCCGGGCCGTCCCGTCCAGCGCACGCCGAGCCTCCGGCGCCCGCGCAACCTGCTCCTCAGGTTCCCGCGCCACGGGCCGCGGACACGGGGCCGATCCAGCCGCTGCCCGGCGAGCCGCCGCTGACCCTCCTGCGCGAGCGGCGAACCATCGAGCTGCCCGTCGGGGCGGTCGTCGACCGGTTCGGCGCGTCCGACGGCAACTTCACGTACGCGGCGCGCACGCCGTACGAGAACCGCTCGCTGCCGCCGGAATGGATCAACAACGGCTATCACGTCTACCGCGTCCAGCACCCGCTGCGGGCGCTGAGCGGCGTGGCCGTCCCGTGGTTCGGCCAGCCGGGCGGCGGGATCGCCTACGTGCTGCCGCGCTCCGTACGGTCCCTCCTCGACGACGGCACCCTGATCGAGATCCGCGAACCCTGATCGCCGCGGACGGGCCGGAACCCCTCAGGTTCCGGCCCGTCCGGTCATCGGCCGGTGAGGTTCCCGAAAAGCCCTGACCTGGCGCGGAGCGGTGCGGTGCGGTGCGCCCGGCGCCACGGGTAAGCGTTAGCGGCACGCCCGTGCAGCGGCGGTGCGCCGCTGAGTCCGGGACGGTTGGTGACCTATGTCAGGTGACGTGCGTGGTCTCTCATCGGGAGGGCCGGGTCACGAGGAGTCCATCGGTGTTCTCCGGCTCCTCGTCGCCATCGAACACGTTCTCCTGTACGTCGTCGCGTTCGCCCTTCTGCTGGTCGGCGCGGCGGTCCTGGTGGCCTCGGCCGTCTCGGTCGTCGTCCATCACGTGTCCTGGATGGACCGGCTGATCCTCAGCGTGGAGGGGATCCTGCTCTTCCTCATCATCATGGAGATCTTCGTAACGATCTTGAACCATGCCCGCGGCGGGCGCATCCAGCTCGAGTTCTTCATCGTGATCGGCGTCATCGCGCTCGTACGTCACATCTTGTCGGTCGTCGTGAAGCTGTCGATCCCGGTGTCACCCGCGGCGAACCGGGAGCAGCTCTGGGACCTGATGGTCGACGCGGGCTCCGCCTTCATCCTGGTCGTGGCCCTGGCGATCGCCCGCTGGTCCGCGCGAAGAGCGGACGTCGCGTGACCGCTTCGACGCGAGCCCGACGATCTCTTTAGCCCGCTTCCGTCCGGCGGCGAGCACCTCGGACGACAACGTTCCCGCGAACGTCGTCGACAATGACTACGCGAGCCGCTGGTCCGGCGACGGTGACGGCGCGTGGGTCCAGCTCGATCTGGGCGCCGCCAAGACCGTCTCGCACATCAAGCTCGCGGTGTACCACGGTGACCAGCGTAAGAACGTCTTCCAGCTGTAGTACTGGAACGGCAGCGGCTGGGCCACCGTCTTCGACGGCCAGAGCAGTGGCTCGACCACCGGCCTGGAGAGTTGCGCCTTCTCCGCGGTGCAGACCACCAAGGTCCGCTACGTCGGTCGTGGCAGCGTCGCGAACGCGGGCGGTACGGACCCTGGAACAGCGCCACCGAGATCGAGGTGTGGGGGAGTGGCTCCGGCGGAGGCGGTGGCGGCGGTGTCCCGGCTGAAGTCCTCAACCTGACGAACTGGAAGGAGACCCTGCCGACCGGCTCGGCAGGCAGCCCCACGGAGATCAAGCAGCCGCAGCTGGCCTCCTACTCCAGCGATCCGTACTTCGTGGTGAACGCGACCGGCGACGGCGTACGGTTCCGCGCCCCGGTGAACGGCGTGACGACCAGCGGCTCCAGCTACCCCCGGTCCGAGCTGCGCGAGATGAACGGCGGCGACGACGCGAGCTGGTCGACGACCTCCGGCACCCACACGATGACGATCGACGAGGCGATCACCGCCACCCCGAGCGAGAAGCCGTACGTGGTGGCCGGCCAGATCCACGACTCCAGCGACTACGGCGAGGTCACCATCTACGGCCTCCCGGTGACGCACCAGTAGCGGGTCAGGACGCGAGGCGGCGTCCGAACCTGCGGGACAACGAGTACGGGCCGGACCTCGTGAAGCTGAGGTCCGGCCCGTACTATCTATGTCTACGCAGGTCAGCCGCTTGTGAGGCTGGCTGCTGTGATGCGCCCCCTGCTGGATTCGAACCAGCGCACCCGGCTCCGGAGGCCGGTGCTCTATCCCCTGAGCTAAGGGGGCTCAAGACGGATTAGAGATTATCAGTCCCAGGGACATGATCGGTCCGCAAACGGGATCTCGTGGCGCGGGTGTCCACCGCGGGGCCGGAGGGGCGGAAGTTACCGGCCAGGTAACGATGACGGCGCACGTTGCGGTTCTTCACGTGTCGGTGGGGCTGGACCCGCTAGCTTTGCGGCCGTGACCCTTGGACGCGTGCTGGTCGTTGATGACGACGAGGTGATCCGGCAGCTCATCGCCGTCAACCTCCAACTTGAAGGGTTCGAGGTGGCGACCGCCGTGGACGGTCAGGACTGTCTGGAGAAGGTCCGTGAGATCGGCCCGGACGTGATCACGCTCGACGTGATGATGCCGCGCCTGGACGGCTGGGTGACGGCCGTGAAGTTGCGCGATGACCCCGACACCTGTGACATCCGGGTCGTGATGATCACGGCACGGGCTCAGGAACACGACATTCGCCGTGGGCATGAGATCGGGGTGGACGCGTACGTGACGAAGCCGTTCGATCCGGCGGAGTTGATCCGTACGGTGCGCGAGCTGGCGGGCGCGGGTACGGGAGAGTGACGTCCGTCCACATGCTGGTCGGATAGTCTCGCGTACGTGGCCCTGGGTACTCTCGCGCACGTGACCCCGGGCGAGCTGACCTGTGCCGTCGCCGCCGCCCTGCGTGAGGCGGTGGCCGATGGCGAGTTCGCCGTGCCGGTTCCCGAGCGAATTCCGATCACTACGACGACCGCCGGCGCGTACGCGACGCCGATCGCACTGCGGCTGGCGCGGGCGGCGGACCGGCCGGCGACGGAGGTCGCGGCGGTGCTGGCGAAGCGGCTGAGCACCAGGCCCGGGATCGGCGCCACGGTCACCGGGCCCGGGTTCCTCACGATCACCGTCGAGCTCCCGCTGTCGCGGCGGATCGGCGAGAGCTACGGAATCACCGACGAAATACCGTCGGCGAGCTGGTCGAAGTATCCCCTGACCTTCGACAACCCCGGATTCGAGGTGCGGTTCGCGTACGCGCGGGCCTGTGGCGTCGCGCGGCACGCGGAGGACCTTGGGATCGCGGCGGCCGACGGGCCGCTGGAGGACCGGCGCGAGCGGCGGCTGCTCGCCCTGCTTGCCGACGTGCCGGGCCGGGCGGAGCAGGCGGCGCGGCAGCGGACCGCACGCCCGTTCACCCGGCACCTCGAGCTGACCGCCGGCGCCTACCACGACGTACACGAGCAGTGCCCGGCCCTGCCGAAGGGCGATGAGCCGCTGACCGGCCGACACGCCGCGCGGGTCGGCCTGGCGAGGGCCGTGCGCATCGCGCTGGGCAACGGTCTGCGCATGCTCGGCGAGACCCCCGACGACCGTCTGTGAACGCAACGGAGAGAGCATGAGTCGAGTCCACCCGGCCGGTCCCAGGCACGCGGACGTGCTGCCCGAGGACCATCCGCTGCCCGCACCCAGCGACCTGAACGCGCTGGTCGAGAGCGTGTGGCCGCGCAGCGCACGCCGTGAGGGCGGCGCGCTGACGATCGGCGGCGCCGACGTACGCGACCTGGCAGGGGAGTACGGCACACCGCTCTACGTCTATGACGAGGACGACTTCCGCTCGCGCTGCCGCGAGTTCAAGAGCGCGTTCAGCGACGGCGACGTCTACTACGCCGGAAAGGCGTTCCTGAGCGTCGAGATCGCCCGGTGGGTCGCCGAGGAGGGCCTCGGCCTCGACGTCTGTACGGGCGGCGAGCTCGCGATCGCGCTGGCCGCCGATTTCCCGGCGGAGCGGATCACCTTCCACGGCAACAACAAGTCGGCCGTGGAGCTGGCGCGCGCCGTCGACGTGGGCGTCGGCCACATCGTGCTGGACTCCTTCGAGGAGATCGCCCGCCTCGGCCACCTGGCCAAGGAGAAGAACGCACGCCCGAAGGTGATGATCCGGGTCACCACCGGCGTCGAGGCGCACACGCACGAGTTCATCGCCACGGCGCACGACGACCAGAAGTTCGGGTTCGCGCGCGAGACCGCGCTGGAGGCGGCCCGCCGCGTGCAGGCCCTCGACCAGCTCGCGCTCGTCGGCCTGCACTCCCACATCGGCTCGCAGATCTTCGACACGGACGGGTTCGAGCTGGCCGCGCGCCGCGTCGTGAGCCTTGTCGCGGCGATCCGCGACGAGCACGGCATCGAGCTGCCAGAGCTCGACCTGGGCGGCGGCTACGGCATCGCCTACCTCGACGGCGACGACCCGATGGACCCCAAGCGCATCGCGGACAACCTGCGCTCCATCGTCACGCGCGCGTGCCAGGACAAGGACCTGGCCGTGCCGCGGCTGACGGTCGAGCCGGGCCGTACGATCGCCGGCCCCGGCGGCATCACGCTGTACGAGGTCGGCACGGTCAAGCATCTCGACGGGCTGCGCACCTACGTGTCCGTCGACGGCGGCATGAGCGACAACATCAGGACGGCCCTGTACGGCGCGGAGTACACCTGCGTGCTCGCCTCCCGCTGCTCCGACGCGCCGGCGATGCTCAGCCGGCTCGTCGGCAAGCACTGCGAGAGTGGCGACATGGTGGTGCGCGATCTGTGGCTGCCGGACGACGTCGCGCCGGGCGACATCCTGGCGGTGGCGGCCACCGGTGCCTACTGCCGTTCGCTGGCCAACAACTACAACCACGTCCTCAAGCCGGCCGTCGCCGCCGTACGCGGCGGGGCGTCCCGGCTGGTTCTCCGCAGGGAGACCGAGGAGGACCTGTTGCGCCTCGAGGTCTCCTCGAGTGAGGGATAAGGAGAGCCCGACCATGAGGATCGCCTTGCTCGGCTGCGGCGTCGTCGGTACCGAGGTCGTACGCCTCCTCGACGAGCAGGCCGACGACTTCGCCGCGCGCGTCGGTGTGCCGATCGAGCTGGCCGGCATCGCCGTACGCCGCCTCGACCGGCGCCGTGAGGGCGTGCCCGCCGAACTGCTGACCACCGACGCCATGGACCTGGTGACCGCCGACGATGTGGACATCGTCGTGGAGGTCATCGGCGGCATCGAGCCCGCGCGGAGCCTGCTCCTCGCGGCGATGAAGGCCGGCAAGTCGGTCGTCACGGCCAACAAGGCGCTGCTCGCCGAGGACGGCGCGACGCTGTTCGGTGCCGCGCGGGAGTACGGCGCCGACATCTACTACGAGGCGTCCGTCGCCGGCGCGATCCCGTTGTTGCGCCCGCTGCGCGAGTCGCTCGTCGGCGACAACGTGCACCGGGTGATGGGCATCGTCAACGGCACGACCAACTACATCCTCGACAAGATGGACTCCTCCGGCGCCGGGTTCACCGACGCGCTGCAGGAGGCGCAGTCGCTGGGGTACGCGGAGGCGGACCCCACGGCCGACATCGAGGGCTTCGACGCGGCGGCCAAGGCCGCGATCCTCGCCCAGCTCGCGTTCCACACCCGGGTGACCGCCGCGGACGTGCACCGGGAGGGCATCGCGTACGTCACCGCGGCCGACATCGCGAGCGCGCAGGCGATGGGGTGCGTGGTCAAGCTCCTGGCGATCTGCGAGCGCGTGCCGACCGAGGGCGTGCGCAACGGCCGCGGCGTCTCGGTCCGCGTCCATCCGGTGATGATCCCGCGGACGCATCCGCTGGCGAGCGTCCGCGAGGCCTACAACGCGGTGTTCGTCGAGGCGGAGTCGGCGGGATCGCTGATGTTCTACGGCGCGGGCGCGGGCGGCGCGCCGACCGCGAGCGCGGTGCTCGGCGACATCGTCGCGGTGGCGCGCAACCGGGTGACCGGCACGCGCGGCCAGGCCGAGTCGACCTACGCCGAGCTGCCGGCGCTGCCGATGGCCGACACGATCACGCGCTACCACGTGGCGCTCGACGTCGCCGACCGGTCCGGCGTGCTGGCTCGCGTCGCCGACGCGTTCGCCGAGAACGGCGTGTCGATCCAGGCCGTACGCCAGGAAGGGTCCGGCGACGAGGCGCAGCTCGTGATCGTCACGCACCGAGCGCCGGACGGGGCGCTGTCGGCGACCGTGTCGGGCCTGCGCGACCTGGAGATCGTCCGCGAGGTGGCGAGCGTGATGCGCGTGGAGGGCGACGAGTAGCATTCCGCCCGATGACCGGCACAACGGAGTCCGCTCGTCCGGTGTTGCTGCTGCCGGTCTCGGCGCTGCGCCTCGCCGGCCGGTTCTTCCTGCCGCTGGCCCTGTGGTTCACGGCCGGGTCGATCGTCCGATACCTCCTGCTCCTGGCCGTCTCCCGCCTCGGACGGCACGAGACGGGCGCGTACAAGGCCGTCGTGCTGCTGCCGCTCGGCCTCGCCGTGCTGGCCTCGCTCGTGGTGACGATCGGCATGCTCTTCACGCTCGGCCGCGGGCTGTCGGTGATCAAAGACCCCGACGAGGCGTACCTCGCCGCGATCGGGCGCACGCTGCTCCCGTTCGTCCTCGTCTACGCAGGCTGGAACCTCTACACCACGGACCTGCGCGACGTGCTGCGCGCCGACGCGCAGCGCCTGGTCGACAACGGTGACGGGCTGAACGCCGGCAACGTCCTGGATCTCCCGGTCCTCACGTGCCTCGTCGTTGCGGGGCTGGCGTGGGGGATCCGGCTCCTGCTCGAACGCCGTGACGACGAGCCGGGCCGGGTCGTCGGCGTGCTCATCGCGTTCTTCGAGGTCAACTTCACCCTGTACGCGCTGTACTCCGGCACGCAGATCCTCAGGGCCGCCGGGCACTGGCTCGCGAACCGTGTGTTCTGGCACGCGATCGCCGGCGCGGTCCACCTGCCGGGTCCGGGCCCGGTCACGGACGCCCTGGTCCTGCCGCTGGTGTGGCTGGCCGTTGCCGCGATCGTCTACGGGCTGGAGATGCACGAGCGCGAGCTGGTGGGAGGCATCCCCTACCGCCCGCAGGGCCGGCGAATCCGCCTGCTGGACGCCGCCAGCCGCAGCCTGCGGGAGAAGTACGTGCCGGTCGCGCACGCGGTACGCCTGATCCTGCGGTCGGGCCTGCCGGTGTTCGCGTGGTTCTGCCTCTGTTACGTCGCGATCGACGCGGCGCTCGACCGGGTCCAGCGCGGCGTGATCATGATGTTCGGCACCGACCACAGCGTGCGGTTCTGGAACCTGCCGCTGGTGCCGATCGAGTTCGGTCACCGTCTGCTGCACGAGATCCTCCGGCTCGCCCTGCTGGCCGCGATGTTCGACCTCGTGATGCGCCGGGTCAGCGCCGGAAGACCAGCTCCGGACCGCCCAGAGGCGGCGAGAGATCCTGGTGTACCCGCCGCATGACCAGCTCGACGGTGTTCACGGCCCAGCGGGGCACCAGGCCCATCACGTAGGCGGGGTCCGTCCCGCCGGACAGGATCGTGGTGTGCCAGGTGTACGCGCTCCACTCGTGGCCGGCCGGGTCGCGCAGCGCGTACGCCACGTTGAGGTCACTGGCCTTCGAGGTCAGCGCGTCGGCCTGGAGGGTCGCCAGCACGAGCGTCTCGCCCGGCCGGGTGGCCGGGACGAGGCCGTCGGCGGGCAGGTCGCCGCGCTTGAACACAGGCGTGCCGTACCTGACCAGCCGCCACCGGATGCCCTCGAACACCACCGACCGGCCGTACGGGACCGTATGGGCGTGCGGGGCGGGCACGATCTGGCGGTAGTAACGCCACTCCGTGCGCATCGGCAGGAAGATCGCGACGCCGGCCGGCACCAGCAGGGCGAGGATCTGGAGCGCGCGCTTCACGACGGCCCCGGCAGCCGGTAGCCGGACGCGGGCGCGCGGGTGAGCCGCCGGGCGTCCGCCGCGTCGATGCCCAGGTCGACATGGACCTCGTCGCTGAACCGCAACGGGTCCTCGCGGTAGAACCCGAACGGAGCGTCCACGACGTCGCGGTCCGACACGTAGAAGCGCGCGTGCGCCAGCGCGTCGCGTGGCACATCGAAGACGTACGCGCCGAGGCGTGGCATGCCGGGCTCGACCCGCTGGTAGCCGAGCGGGGTGACCACCGGCTGCGTCAGCCCCAGCCCGCCGCCGAACTTGTCGGTGGGGAAGTAGTCGCCGTAGCGCGTGTGCAGCCGCGCGTCCGCGACGAGCACCGGCCGGTGCCGCGCCTCGACGGTCGCGACCACGGACAGGAACACGCCGGTGGCCGGGATGGTCTGCGCCTTCCGGTACGACGTCGCGGGCACCGCGATGGTGGCGGCCGTCTCGACGCGCTCGACGCGGATCGTGAAGCGCGGCTCGGTGACCGTACGCCCGATCCGCCCGTTCTTCACGAACGGCCCGTAGGCACGGGAGTAGCTCCACTTCGCCCCCTGCAACGCCACGGCCGCCGAGGCCAGGGCGAGGGCGAGCGCGATCGACGCGGCCCGTCTCATCGGCGTACCGGGAGCGTCACGTCGGCGATCAGGACCGGGATGATGTGCGTGACCCGGCCGCTCCGGTGGGTCAGGGGATTCGTCTCGAACCGCGTCTCGTAGCGTCGCGCCCGCCAGACCCAGTAGTCGCGCGGGTCGAGGACGCCCGCCGCCGTGTGCTCGTAGTCGGCCAGCGCGACGGTCAGCCGGTCCGGCACGCGTGCACCGGCCGCGAGCTCGTACTGGACGGCGACGTAGGTGGGCCGGCGGGGCTGGAGCCCGCGGAAAAGCGTGTCGCCGGCGATGCCCTGCGCGTCCACGAGCGTTGGCCGCGGGCCGTACTCCGGCTTCCAGCGCAGGAACATCCCGTGCGAGAACACGTCGTCGGACACGCCGGAGTGGGTGCCGACCGTCTGCCGGGTCGGGTTGGTCACCCAGGCGTTGATCACGAGCAGCTTGCGCTCCGGCGTCGTGGTGACGTGGGCGCCCATGAGCCGGGTGTGGAAGAGGTGCTGGTCGACCTCTTTGCCGGGGCGGACCTCGGGCGGCCGGTCGGCCGAGGCGAGCCCGCCGCCCAGCCACAGCGCGGTCAGCGCGACGACCGACGACAGCGAAGCGCCGATGACGACGTGTAGGCGCCGGGAGGGGGACCGCACGTCGCGAAATGATAGACCGGAGTGGGGTCCAGCATGTGGAACGACCTGAGACACGAGGGCCGGGGCCCGTAGACTCGGGCCACAACGCCGCAGGTCAGGAGGAGCGCCGTGAGCAGGGCATGGCGGGGAATCATCGAGGAGTACCGCGACCGGCTCCCGGTGACGGCCGAGACGCCGGTGATCACCCTTCTCGAGGGTGACACGCCGCTGCTACCCGCGCCGAGAGTCTCCCAGCTCACGGGCTGCGAGGTCCTCCTCAAGATCGAGGGCGCCAACCCGACCGGATCCTTCAAGGACCGCGGGATGACGCTGGCGATCAGTAAGGCCGCCGAAGAAGGCGCCAAGGCCGTGATCTGCGCGTCCACCGGCAACACGTCCGCGTCGGCCGCCGCCTACGCCGTACGCGCCGGCATGATGTGCGCGGTGCTGGTGCCCCGCGGCAAGATCGCGATGGGCAAGCTGGCGCAGGCGCTCGTGCACGGCGCGCGTCTCCTCCAGATCGACGGCAACTTCGACGACTGCCTCGAGCTGGCGCGCAAGCTCGCCGTCGACTACCCCGTCGCCCTGGTCAACTCCGTCAACCGGTTCCGGCTCCAGGGGCAGAAGACCGCCGCGTTCGAGATCGTCGACGCCCTCGGCACCGCGCCGGACGCGCACTGCCTGCCGGTCGGCAACGCCGGCAACATCACCGCGTACTGGATGGGCTACCGCGAGCTCGACACGCGACCGCGCATGCTGGGCTTCCAGGCCGCCGGCGCCGCGCCGATCGTGCGCGGCGAGCCGGTCGCCGCGCCGCAGACCATCGCCACCGCCATCCGCATCGGGCATCCCGCGTCGTGGGAGCTGGCCGTCGCCGCGCGCGACGAGTCGGGCGGCGCTATCGAGGCCGTCACCGACCGGCAGATCCTGGCGGCCTACCGCCTGCTGGCCCGCGAGGAGGGCGTGTTCGTCGAGCCCGCGTCGGCGGCCTCCGTCGCCGGGCTGCTGCAGGCCGCCGAGGAGGGCCTCGTACGCCCGGGTGAGCGGATCGTCTGCACGTTGACCGGCAACGGCCTGAAGGACCCCGACTGGGCGATCTCCGGCGCGCCCGCTCCGCTGACGGTGCCGGTGGACGCGCACGCCGCGGCCTCGGCGCTGGAACTCACGTGACGCCTGACGCCGTACGTGTACGTGTTCCGGCCACGAGCGCCAACCTCGGCCCCGGATTCGACGCGCTGGGCCTCGCGCTCACGCTGTACGACGACGTTGACGTGCTGCTGGTCGACTCCGGCCTGTCGATCGAGGTCACTGGCGAGGGAGAGGACACCGCCGACCGCGGCGAGCGTCATCTGATCGCGCAGATCTTCCGCGCCGCGTACGCGCTCATGGGCGGTGAGGCCGGCGGGTTGCGGATCCGTTGCGTCAACCGGATCCCGCACGCGCGCGGGCTCGGCTCGTCCTCGGCGGCCACGATCGCCGGCATCCTCGCGGCGCGCGCGCTGCATCCCGGCGGTGCCGACCTCACCGACGACGACGTTCTCGCGCTCGCCACGCGCATCGAGGGCCACCCCGACAACGTCGCGCCCTGCCTCGCCGGCGGGCTGACCATTGCCTGGCAGACCGACGGTGGTCCCCGCCTGACCAGGCTCGACGTCGCACCGGACGTCGGCCTGGTCGCGCTGATCCCCGATTGGCGGCTGTCCACCGAACGCGCGCGCGGCCTGCTGCCGGAGACCGTGCCGCACGCCGACGCCGCCGCCAACGCCGGGCGCGCGGCGCTGCTCATCGCCGCGCTCACGGCCGGGCGGCCGGAGCTGCTGCTCGACGCGACCGAGGACCGGCTGCACCAGTCGTACCGGCGTCCGGTGATGCCACGGTCACTTGAGCTGGTCGAGAGGCTGCGGGGGAAAGGGATCGCTGCCGTGATCTCCGGTGCGGGTCCAACGGTGCTTGCGCTCACGTCTCGCCATGAAATTGATTCAATCGGCGCGGAAGTGGGTACTTCGTGGCACATACACCCGCTGAACGTTGCCCCCCATGGCGCATGCGTTCGGCCGCTCGATCAGTAACACGCGACATCGACCTCTGGGGAATAGCAGTGTGCCCAGGTGATGTTAGGCTAAGTGCCGCACCAGATGCCCCGCTCGGGGGCGTGGGCTCATCAGCCACTTCGGCTTATGCCGGCCGCGTGACGCGGATGTGGTTCCCCGACAACGAAACCGCTCGTTGTTCAGCGTTCAATCACAACTTCGGACGTATCGGGATCGGGGATCTGATCCGAGAACCTGCCTCCTTCTTCATCTGGCGCTGGCCAGAACTCTTCGCCGATCACACGGAGATCAGCAGAGCTCGACTGATCCGGCGCCCCCGCCGGTTCGCACTACCGGGTTGCCTGGCCGACGGCGGCCACACCCGCTCCCTGGGAAGGACCCTTAGTGAGCGAATCCACCGAACTCCTCACGGATGCAGCAACAACGACATCTGATGCCACTTCCGCCGAAGAAGCAGCACCCGCTCCGCGGCGTCGCCGCACCGGCACCGGCCTCTCGGCAATGGTGCTGCCCGAGCTGAAGGCCCTCGCCTCCAGCCTCGGCATCAGCGGCACCGGTGGCATGCGTAAGAGTCAGCTCATCGCTGCCATCCAGGAGAAGCAGGCGCAGAGCGCCGGCGGCGGTGAGCAGGCGACCTCCGCCAAGAGCGGCGGCGGCGAGAACTCCGGTACGGCCACGGACACGGGGCGTAGTGGCGACGGACAGCAGCGCCGCGAGCGCGCTGCCAAGCGCGACGACGCGCCTCAGCAGGACCAGCAGCAGGACGGCGGCGAGTCCGCGAGCGAAGGCGGATCACGCGAGGGCGGTCGTGAGGGCGGCGGCCAGCAGCGCCAGCGCCAGCGCAACAACCGCAACCGTGACGGCCAGGGCCAGCGTGAGGACAACCGCGGCGAGAACCGTGGTGAGAACCGCGGCGGCGGGCAGGGCCAGCGTGAGGACAACCGCGGTGAGAACCGCAGTGAGAACCGCGGTGGCGGCCAGGGCGGCCAGCGTGACGACAACCGCGGCGGCGGCCAGGGCGGCCAGCGCGGTGGCCAGGGCCAGCGCCAGAACGACCGGCAGAACGACCGCCAGAACGACGATGACGACGACGGCCCCGGCGGCAGGCGTCGGCGCGGACGTTTCCGCGAGCGCAACCGCGGCCGCGGAACCGGCCGCGAGCGTTACGGCGAGTCCGAGCCGGTGATCAACGAGGACGACGTCCTGATCCCGGTGTCCGGCATCCTGGACATTCGCGACAACTACGCGTTCGTCCGTACGACCGGCTACCTTCCCGGTCCGCAGGACGTCTACGTCTCGCTGGCCCAGGTCCGCAAGTACGGCCTGCGCAAGGGCGACGTGATCACGGGCGCCGTGCGGCAGCCGCGCGATGGCGAGCGGCGCGAGAAGTTCAACGCGCTGGTCCGCCTCGACACCGTCAACGGCATGGAGCCGGAGCAGGCCAAGGGCCGCGTCGACTTCTCCAAGCTGACCCCGCTGTACCCGCAGGAGCGGCTGCGCCTGGAGTCCGACCCCACGCAGCTCACCACGCGGATCATCGACTTCGTCAGTCCGATCGGCAAGGGCCAGCGTGGACTGATCGTCTCGCCGCCCAAGGCCGGTAAGACGATGGTGCTGCAGGCGATCGCGAACGCCATCACCAAGAACAACCCCGAGTGCCACCTCATGGTCGTTCTCGTCGACGAGCGGCCTGAAGAGGTCACCGACATGCAGCGGACGGTGAAGGGCGAGGTCATCCACTCGACCTTCGACCGTCCCGCCGACGACCACACCATGGTCGCCGAGCTGGCGATCGAGCGGGCCAAGCGGCTCGTCGAGCTCGGCCACGACGTGGTCGTGCTGCTCGACTCGATCACCCGCCTCGGCCGCGCGTACAACCTGGCGGCCCCGGCCAGCGGCCGGATCCTGTCCGGTGGTGTGGACTCCACGGCGCTGTACCCGCCGAAGCGCTTCTTCGGCGCCGCCCGCAACATCGAGAACGGCGGCTCGCTGACCATCCTGGCCACCGCCCTGATCGAGACGGGCTCCCGGATGGACGAGGTCATCTTCGAGGAGTTCAAGGGCACCGGCAACATGGAGCTGCGGCTCCGCCGTGAGCTGGCCGACAAGCGCGTGTTCCCGGCCATCGACGTGGACTCTTCCAGCACCCGTAAGGAAGAGATCCTGATGGCTCCCGACGAGCTGCGGGTCGTCTGGCAGCTCCGCCGCGTGCTCCACGCGCTGGACACCCAGCAGGCGCTGGAGCTCCTCATCGAGAAGATGAAGGAGACCAAGTCCAACGCGGAGTTCCTCCTGCAGGTGCAGAAGACGACGCTGAGCGACTGACCCGTTCCGCTGGACGCCCCGGGATCGGTCGATCCCGGGGCGTTCGCGCGTCCGTGGATGCGTGGGGCCAGCCCCCACGCATCCACAGGTGGGGCTAGCCCTACCTCGCGGACGCTGGGACGCTCCATGGTGGGAGACCTCGCCGTCCGCGAGGCTGGAGCTCGTACGATCAGGGCGGCAGGAAAGGTACACCGGTGGACACGACGGTCGAAGCAAGTCCCTCCGTGACACGGAGGTCGGGGCCGCTACGGGTGGCGAGGGAGTCGCGGACCTGGACGTCCGCCGCCTATCTGCTGCTGCACTTCCCGCTGGGCCTGGCCTACTTCGTCAGCCTGGTCGTGCTCCTGGCGGTGTCGGCGGGCACGGCGGTCATCTGGGTCGGGGTGCTCTGCCTCGCGGTCACGATGATCTACTGGCGCGGCCTCGCGACGCTGGAACGCCGCCTCGTACGCGCGGCGTTCGGCGTCGAGGTGCCACGGCCGTACCGCGCCATTCCGAAGGGCCAGGGCCTCCTCAAGAAGTGGCGGGCGATGGCGGCCGACCCGGCCACCTGGAAGGACCTCGCCTACCTGCTCCTGTCGCTCCCGCTGGGCACCGTGGAGTTCACGCTGTCCGTGACGCTGTGGAGCCTTTCGCTGGCGCTCGTCGCGATGCCGATCACGATCATCTGGCAGCAGTCCGGGTTCATGTACCTCACCCTCGGCGGGCACCAGATCTGGTTCGACCACACGGTCCCGATGCTGCCCGCGGTGCCGCTCGGCCTGGCGCTGGGCGTCCTCACCCTCTACGCCATGCGCGGCGTCGGGCACGTGCACGGCGCGCTCGCTCGTAGCCTCCTCGGTCCGAGTGAGACCCAGGAGCTGCGGGCACGTACGGCCCAGCTCCAGGCCAGCCGGGCACGCGGCGTCGACGCCGCCGAGGCCGAGCGCCGCCGCATCGAGCGCGACCTGCACGACGGCGCGCAGCAGCAGCTCCTGGCGGTGGCGATGGACCTCGGCCGGGCGCGCGCCAAGCTCGGGACCGACCCGGAGGGCGCGCAGGAGCTGATCCAGCAGGCGCACACGGGCGCCAAGGAGGCCATCGCCGAGCTGCGCAACCTCGCACGCGGGATCTACCCGGCGATCCTCACCGACCGCGGCCTGGACGCGGCGATCTCCGCGGTGGCCGCACGCGCGCAGGTCCCGGTGTCGGTCGAGGTCGACCTGCCCACGAGGCCGCCCGCCGCCGTCGAGAGCATCGCGTACTTCATCGTGTCCGAGGCGCTCACCAACATCACCAAGTACGCCCGCGCGACCCGGGCGACCGTCCGCGTCACGCGCGACCAGAACTGGATCGTCGTCGAGATCTCGGACAACGGCGTCGGCGGCGCGTCCGCCACGCCCGGCGGCGGCCTGGCGGGGCTGGCCGACCGTGCCGCCGGGATCGACGGCATCCTCACCGTGAACAGCCCGGCCGGCGGTCCGACCGTGATCCGCGCGGATCTGCCGTCCGTGTGGTGAGTTCGCCGCTCCCGAGGGCGCCGCGCCGGTAGGGGCGGCGCCCTTCGTACGGGCATTGCGCCGGGTTCGGCGGGTTTCCCCTAGGCTGAGGCGTTGTGCGGGTGGTGATCGCGGAAGACGCGGTAATGCTGCGCGAGGGGCTGATCCGTCTCCTCGCCGACGAGGACATCGAGACGGTCGCCACCTCCGGCGACGGTCCCGGACTGGTCGAGGCGGTGAAGGAACACCGGCCCGACCTCGCGATCGTCGACGTGCGCATGCCGCCGTCGTTCACCGACGAGGGCCTGCGCGCGGCGCTGGAGGCGCGCCGGCAGGTGCCGGGCACCCCGATCCTGGTCTTCTCCCAGTACGTCGAGGAGCGCTACGCCACCGACCTGATCGGCGGCGGCGCCGAGGGCGTCGGCTACCTGCTGAAGGAGCGCGTCGCCGACCTCGCGGAGTTCCTCGGCGCGGTCCGCAGGGTCGCCGACGGCGGCACCGTGATCGACCCCGAGGTGATCGCCCAGCTGCTCGGCCGGCGCCGGCACGGCGACCGGCTCGAGACCCTCACCCCACGCGAGCGTGAGGTCCTCGGGCTGATGGCCGAGGGCATGTCCAACGGCGCGGTCGCCCGCAAGCTCGTCGTCACCGACGGGGCCGTGGAGAAGCACATCTCCAACATCTTCCTCAAACTGGGCCTCCAGCACACCAACAGCACCCACCGCCGCGTGAAGGCCGTGCTCGCCTACCTGCGCCAGGAGTAGGCCGAGTTCTCCTGGCCGCGGGTCGTACGCCGCCGGTCGAGTACGGCCGCCGCCGCGGCGAGCAGGGTGACCAGTGCCGCTCCCACGATGAGGGGACGCGGGCCGGCACCGATCGCGGCGCCCGCCAGGGCCGACCCGGCCGAGGCCAGCGCGACCTTCAGCCCCGCCATCGACACGAACACCTGGGCCCGCGCGCCCGGCGGGGCGTACAGCGAGCGCGCCGCCAGGCTCGCCGTGAACATCGGCGCGTCGGCGAACCCCACCGCCGCGAACGCGACCAGCGCGGCCGGGTAGTTCGGCACCACCGCGCAGACGGCGAGCGTGAGCGCCACGATCACGACGTTCCGTACGGTCGATCTCTCGGGCTCTCCCCGCAGCGGGAACGCCGTGACGGCCAGCGAACCGGCGAGGTTGCCGAGCCCGAACACCGCCGCGAGCGCCGCCCCCGCTCCCGGATGGGGGCTCAGCCGCCCCCCGAACACCACCGCGATCACCAGCATCCCGCCCCCGCCGAACGCCGTGAGCCCGGTGGCGACCATCACCCGTCGCAGCGGCCCGGGATCGAGCACGGTTCGCAGCGCAGCCCGTACGGACATCGCCGCGTCGGCCGCGAGATCGGGCCGGGCGGCCGGTGTGAATTCGGGGGGATCGGGCCTGGTGTCCGGTGGGGATTCAGGGCGTTCGGGGGCCGGGGGCCGTCCGAGGGCCTCCTGCCGGGGGAGGGTCATCGTGACGGCGGCGGACACCGCCGTCGCGGCGGCGATGCCGAGCATCGCGAACAGCGGCGTCGTCACCGCGGCGACCCCCGCGATGGCGGCCGGTCCGGCCGTGCCGCCCAGTCCGTACGTCACCGAGTCCCAGCCCTCGGCGCGCCGCTGGGCGCGGGGTCGGCTACCGGCGATGCCGGCGAGCCGGCTGCTCAGGCCGCCGGTGAGCAGCGGCCCGCAGATCCCGGCGACCGTGATCAGTGCGGCTACGACGGCGAGCGGTGCACGGCCGATCAGCGCCGCCCCGGCGGCGAGCGCGAGACCGTACCCGGCGAACGCGGTGGCGAGCACCTTCCGCCCGTCACGCGCGCGGTCCAGCCGCTGCGCGGACCACGGCCCGAGCAGATGGGGCGCGGTCAGCAGGGCGGCGAGGAGCCCACCGGCAGCCGCCCCGCCGTGCGAATGCCCGGCCGTGCCGACGGTCAGGGACACCAGCCCGACCGCCGCACCACCGTCCGCACAGCGCGCGAGCGTCGCCGCGGTCACGTACCGCCCCATCGGACCGACGCCGAACCGCCACCCCGCCCGAACCCCGGGCGCCCCCTCGGCGAGCGACTTGCCTGGCGCGGCAGGTGAAGGCCCAGCGGCCGGCTCGGCCCGGTCGGAGTCGGGCGCCCGCTCGGCACGGGTGGAGGAAGGAATCCCTCCGGCACAGACGGGGACCGCGATCCCCTCGGTGCGGGTGGAGGTGGGGGTCTCCTCGGTCTCTGGAAGGCCCGGCGCGTGCTCGGTGGCCGGTTCGGCATCGGGAAGGGGGGTGTCCGGCCGCTCCAATGCCGCGCTCCTCGTACTCTCCGGCAGGCCCGTCAGTGCGTCACCTCCCTGACCGGTGACGCATCGGCAGCTTGTCCTGGGAGTCCGTCACCTGTCAAGGTGGTGACGTGGAGTTCGAGTTCATCGCGGGCAACCTCGCGCTGGATTTCGTCGGCACGGTGACCGAGCGCGCCACGACGCGCCTCGAGCGGCTGCGGGCCGGGGCGGATCTGGCGGGGTGGATCGTGGGCGCCCGGATCCTGGACGACCCGCCGCCGGTGGACCGGCGAACGCTGGAGGAGGCCCGGCGGCTGCGTGAGGCGCTCCACGCGCTGAGCCGCGCGTACTCCGGGCACGGCACGCTCGCGGGCGACGACGTCTCGCTGGTCAACGCGTACGCCACCCGGCCGCCGCCGGCGCTGATCATCGGCGAGGGCGGGCGGCTCAGGCGTGAGGGCACGGTCATGGCCGCCCTGGCCGCGATCGCGCGTGACGGGGCCGAGCTGGCCGAGCCCTCCGTCGCCGAGCTGATCGGCTGGTGCGCCGACGCGACGTGCACCAGGCCGTTCCTCGACCGCTCGCGCGGGCGGCGGCGGCGCTGGTGCGGGATGACCGGCTGCGGCGACCGGGCGAAGGCGGCGGCCTACCGCGAGCGGCGGCGCCTCACCGCCTGACCGCTCGCGCCGTCAGGCGCGGTTGAGGTAGGCCAGTACGGCGAGGACCCGGCGGTTGTCGTCGTCGGAGACCGGTAGGTCCAGTTTCAGGAAGATGTTCGACGTGTGCTTGGCGATCGCGCGTTCGGTGACGTGCAGGCGGCCCGCGATGGCGACGTTGGAGCGGCCTTCGGCCATCAGCTCCATGACCTCGCGTTCGCGCGGGGTGAGGTCGGCCAGGGGCTCGTCGCGCGAGTTGCGCGCCAGCAGCTGGGAGATGACCTGTGGGTCCATGGCGGTGCCGCCCGCGGCGACCCGGCGTACCGCGTCGACGAACTGGTCGGCGTCGAAGACCCGGTCCTTCAGCAGGTAACCGACGCCGCCGCTGCCGTCGGCGAGCAGCTCACGCGCGTACAGCTGCTCGACGTGCTGGGACAGTACGAGGACGGGCAGCCCGGGGATCTCGCGCCGTGCGTACAGGGCGGCCTGGAGGCCCTCGTCGGTGAACGTCGGCGGCAGCCGTACGTCCACGACGGCGACGTCGGGCTTGACCGTCACCAGGGCCCGCGAGAGCTCGGGCCCGTTGTCGACCGCCGCGGCGATCTCGAAGTCGTACGCCTCCAGGAGCCGGATCAGGCCGTCTCTCAGCAGGAAGAGATCCTCGGCGAGGACGACCCGCATCAGCTACCTCCTGGGTTTCAGTGCTGCGCCGCGGACAGTACGCACGGCAGCTCCATCGTGACCATCGTGGGGCCGCCCGCGGGGCTGCCCAACGCGAGGACTCCGTCGAAACTACCGAGTCGCCGCTCGATCCCGCTCAGGCCCGTGCCGCGTGTCATGTCGGCGCCGCCGCGGCCGTCGTCGGTGACCACGATGCGCAGCATGCCGTCCTCGTGGCGCAGGTCGAGCCAGACGCGGCGGGCGCCGGAGTGCTTGACGGCGTTCGTGAGAATCTCCGAGACGGCGAAGTAGGCGGCGGACTCCATCGGCGCCTCGAGCCGGCCGGGGATCTCCACGATCACCTCGGTATGGATCGGGCACGCCATGGCCAGGGCGCGTACGGCGTCGCCGAGCCCGCGTTCGGCCAGGACCGGGGGGTGGATGCCGCGTACGAGGTCGCGCAGCTCGGTGAGGGCCTTCGAGGAGGACTCGCGTGCCTCCGCGAGCAGTAGGCGCGCCTTCTCCGGGTCGCGTTCGAGGAGGTGCTCGATGGTGCCGAGGCTCATGCCCATCGCGACGAGACGGGCCTGCGCGCCGTCGTGCAGGTCGCGTTCGATCCGGCGCAGTTCGGCGGCTTGGGAGTCGAGGGCATCGGTGCGCGTCTCGGTCAGGTGCGCGACCCGCAGCTCGAGCGCGCGTTCGTGCGTCGGGCCCAGCAGTCCGCCGGCGAGCCGTGCGTGCGCCTTCATGATCCGGGGGCTGAGCCGGACGCCGAGCGCGGCGTAGACCACGCCGAGGGCCGCGGCGAGGTTCGCCGTACGCTGGCCGGTGATCTTGACGAACGTGTACCACTCGTTGCCGTTGGCGTGCACGATCGGCCGCCACACGCCGGCCGCCAGGACCCAGCCGTACGGCCCGTACGCGGGGAGGGTGAAGGCGATGATCCCCAGCGTGAAGCCGACCGTCGCGTCGAAGAGCAGCCACACCAGGTCACGCCAGGTCGCCGAGTCGGTCAGCATCCACCGGTAGCGCTCCATGACGCCGATCAGGCCGCCCTGGAAACGCGGCCTGGGCTGGTAGGGCACCTTGATCTCCACGCCGAACCAGTCGCGTGCGAGGCGGCGGCGCATGTTCGCGTGGCCGCGTACGGCGGTGCCGACCAGCGGTACCAGGAACACCCCGACGACCGCCGTGGACAGCGCGATCGACACGACCATCAGGACGAACAGCACCAGCGATCCGACCATCGACAGCAGCGCCAGGCCCAGCCCCTGTACGGCCGCGAGCGCTGCGGTACGAACCTTCATGATGCCTCCCGAACCCGGTCCTATCTTGCCCTGCCGAGTCTGCTGACCGGGCCGCCGCCGGTCACTGGGACTGGTCCCCGAACCGGGGGTGGTGCTGGCACCACCCCCGCCGGGTGCTGACCGGACATGAAGCAGCTCGGAGTGGGGCTCGCGGTGGCGGTGTTCCTGGATGCGACCGTGGTGCGGGCGGTTCGGCCGCCCTCACGGGCTGAGTCGGGGCCGGGGAATGCGGTGTGGCCTCGGCATGTTGTGCTTTCTGGCACACTGGTACGCGCTGCGGTACCGGTTCACGTTCCCCGAAGCCCCGGGAGAACGACCCGGCGACCGCCCGAAGCGAGGAGAAGTAGTGAAGCCTGAAATTCACCCTGACTACGTCGTCACCAACGTGACGTGCACGTGCGGGGCCACTTTCCAGACCCGTAGCACCGCGCAGAACGGCCAGATCCACGCCGACGTGTGCTCGAGCTGCCACCCGTTCTACACGGGCAAGCAGAAGATCCTCGACACCGGTGGCCGGGTCGCCCGCTTCGAGCGGCGCTTTGGCAAGAAGACCACGGGCGAAGGCAAGTAGCCAGACGTGTTACGCCGACCGGAGAGTCCTCTTCGGTCGGCGTCCGGCTGTATACGCACCGCCTACCCAGGACCGTGACGTGAACTTCGACGATCTGAACAGCGAGTACGCCGACATCGAGACGCGGCTCGCCGACCCTGCCGTCCACGCGGACCAGGTTGAGGCGCGCCGTCTCGGTAAGCGCTACGCGGCGCTGCGCCCGATCGTCGAAACGGCTCGTGACCTGCGGGCCGCGCAGGACGACGCGGCCACGGCACGAGAGCTCGCCGCCGAGGACCCGTCCTTCGCCGAGGAGGCGGCCGATCTCGACAAGCGGATCGAGGACCTGGAGGAGACGCTGCAGCGCCTGCTGGTGCCGCGCGACCCCAACGACGACAAGGACGTCATCCTCGAGATCAAGGCCGGCGAGGGCGGCGAGGAGTCGGCGCTCTTCGCCGGCGACCTGCTCCGCATGTACCTCCGGCACGCCGAGCGCATCGGCTGGAAGACCGAGGTCCTCGACGCCCAGCATTCCGATTTGGGCGGTTACAAGGATGTCACCGTCGCGGTGAAGTCCCGCGCCTCCGCCGCCGAGGGCGTGTGGGCGCGCCTGAAGTACGAGGGCGGCGTCCACCGGGTCCAGCGGGTGCCGGCCACCGAGTCGCAGGGCCGCATCCACACCAGCGCCGCGGGCGTGTTCGTGGTGCCCGAGGCCGAGGAGATCGAGGTCTCGGTCGACCCGAACGACCTGCGGATCGATGTGTTCCGCTCCAGCGGCCCCGGCGGCCAGAGCGTGAACACCACCGACTCGGCCGTACGGATCACCCACCTGCCGACCGGCATCGTCGTTTCCTGCCAGAACGAGAAGAGCCAGCTCCAGAACAAGGAGCAGGCGATGCGCATCCTGCGGGCCCGGATGCTCGCGGCCGCGCAAGAGCAGGCCGACGCCGCCGCGTCGGCCGAGCGCAAGAGCCAGGTGCGCACCGTGGACCGCTCCGAGCGCGTCCGCACCTACAACTTCCCGGAGAACCGCATCTCCGACCACCGCGTGGGCTACAAGGCCTACAACCTCGACCAGGTCCTCGACGGGGATCTCCACAACGTCGTCCAGGCCCTCGTCGACGCCGACATGGAGCACAAGCTCGCCGAAGCCACATGAACCACTTGCTCTCCGACGAGATAGCCCGCGCGACGGCACGGCTGGCCGCCGCGGGAGTCCCGTCGCCTCGTGCCGACGCCGAGGAGCTCGCTGCGTTCGTGCACGGGGTCAAGCGGTCGGAGCTGCACGGAGTGCCCGACGCCGCGTTCGACGCGCGGTTCTGGGAAGGCATCGCGCGGCGTGAGGCGGGCGAGCCGCTCCAGCACATCACCGGACGCGCCTTCTTCCGCTACCTCGAGCTGCGCGTCGGGCCCGGCGTCTTCGTGCCGCGCCCGGAGACCGAGGTGCTGGCCGGCTGGGCGATCGACACCCTGCGGACCATGGACGTCGGCGACCCGCTCGTCGTGGACCTCGGCACCGGATCCGGCGCCATCGCGCTGTCCATCGCCCAGGAGGTGCCGAGGGCGCGCGTGCACGCGGTCGAGATGGACCCCAAGGCGTACGTCCACGCGACCCGCAACGTCGAGGACCTCGACGAGCGCGGCCGGGTACGGCTGCACCTCGGCGACTTCTCCGACACGCTGCCCGACCTCGACGGCACCGTCGACCTGGTCGTGAGCAACCCGCCGTACATCCCGATGTCGGAGTGGGAGTACGTCCCCGAGGACGTACGCGACTTCGACCCGCCGCCCGCGCTGTGGGGCGGGGGAGACGACGGCCTCGACGCGATCCGCGTCGTCGAGCGCACCGCGCGCCGGCTGCTGCGCCGCGGCGGCTGGGCGGCCGTCGAACACAGCGATCTCCAGGGCAATCCGGTCTACTGGATCTTCGCCGAGGAGAACGGCTGGCGCGACATGCGCAACCACAAGGATCTGACCGGCCGTGACCGCTTCGTCACCGCCCGGTTCGGCACCGACTGAGCCTTTCGAGCCCCGAACCGGGGCACCTGGCATCAGCGACCACGCCGCGGTGGAAGAATGGCCGCCGTGAGTCGACGTTATGACTGCTCCGAGCCGATCGAACGCACCCGTGGCATCGCGGAGGCCGTATCCGCCGTACGCCGTGGCGACCTCGTGGTCCTGCCGACCGACACCGTCTACGGCATCGGCGCCGACGCCTTCACGCCCCGGGCGATCAACGCGCTGCTGGACGCCAAGGGCCGTGGGCGCGACATGCCCGTCCCGGTGCTCGTCGGGTCCGTGCGCGCGGCCCAGGCCCTCGTAGAGGACCTCGGCACGTACGGGCAGGACCTCGTCGACGAGTTCTGGCCGGGGGCGCTGACGCTCGTCTGCCGGGCCAACAGCACGCTCGCCTGGGACCTCGGTGATGCCAAGGGCACCGTCGCGGTCCGCATGCCGCTGCACCAGCTCACGCTCGAGCTCCTCAAGGAGACCGGGCCGCTGGGCGTCAGCAGTGCCAACCGCTCCGGCGCGCCGCCGGCCCGTACCGCGGACGAGGCCGAGACGCAGCTCGGCGACGCGGTCGAGGTCTACCTCGACGACGGGTCGACCGGCGAGGCCGTCCCATCCTCGATCGTCGACCTCACCGGTGCCGTGCCGCGCCTCCTGCGCGCCGGCGCCATCTCCGAGACGCGCCTGCGCGAGGTCTGCGGCGTCCTGCTCAGCGACGAGGACAGGCCGCCGGCACCCGCCGAGGCCGAGACCGAGACGGACGCCAAGCCCGACGACGAGTCCGTCACGGACGTCACGCCCGAGACCGATGCGAAGCCCGCCGAGGACGCCAAGCCCGCCGACGCGGACGCGAAGCCCGACGAGGGCGCGAAGCCTGTGACAGACGCGAAGGACGACGCGGGCGCGAAGCCCGAGCCGGACGCCAAGCCGTCCACGGGCACCGAGCCGTCCACAGGGACCGAGACCGGCCCGGACGCCTAGTACCGGCGGCGCCGGTCGGCGCACCGGCGCACCACGAACCTCGCCCGATGCCAGACGCCAAGGCACTCCTGTACGTACAGGTGCCCGGTGTTCGCCGAGGTGATCCTGCGCCACTCGTGCCGGGGCGCCTTGCCGCGCAGCCGCGCGAGGCGTACGGCGCGGTGGTGGTGCCGTTCGGTGAACACGAACCGTACGGCGGGGCTGCGGTGATCCCTCTTGGTGTCCTTGAGGTCGAGGCCGATCGTGGCCCTCGCGTGGCCGGTGCGGTAGACGCCGAAGGCGGCCACGCCCGGCAGCCCGGCCGAGCGCCAGAACCCGGTGTCCGCGTACGCGGGCGCGGTGAGTGTCGTGACCAGGACGGCGACCGCCGGGATCGCCGTCGTGGTGCGCCACATGGGATCCCCCAAATCGGCTCGCGGGGTCGCACAGCGATCGTAGCAGTCCCGTCACTCATCGTGACGATCGCGAGGTGGGAGCCAACTCGAGCCGCCTTTCCGGCATCCAACCGAAGAGGGCGGAAATCCGTCGCACGTGCGCGACGCGAGGAGTCGGGTGCCGATGGCCTCGGAATGCCGGCGAGCGGCGGCGTACGCGCATCTTGTGATCATTCGCACATCAGGTGCGGGGGAGGCAGGGCGTCGACGACGCGACGCTCAGGAAGGAACGGCGCCCGCCGTGCAGCCGGACCGCCATCCGTACGTCCGAGTCGTCATGCGTCATCGTGAACGCCCGGAGCCGCCGCGTGAACGACGGCGGACCCTCCAGCCGGTAGCCGCGGGCGCGTGCGAGCCCGATGGCGACGTCCGTGGCCGCGTCCAGGTCGACCCGAGTGCCGGGTTCGCGGCGCAGGGGGACCGATCCTCGCCAGACCTGCCGCGCGCCGCCGCCCGTACACGTGCGTCGGTCGTCGAGCAGGACCGTTGGACGCGCGCCGGGAGGCCCGAGTCGCCGCGCGCTCTCGTCCAGGACGCCGCGCGAGTCCGACTCCAGACGACCCGCCGCCTCCGGCAGTGTCGTCCCGCGCGCGCATCCGGTGAGAAGCGCGAGTACGCATGCCAGCAGGACCCTCACGGCGGAACGCTAACGCGCGCGGCCTTTGATCTGCGGAGGCTCACCGAGAGTGACCGGATCGACATGTGCGGACCGCGATGAGTGACATCCGCGGTCGCCTGTCCCGGTGCGCCGGGAGCAATAGGCTTGGGGCCCGGTCTATCGCAGGTTCGAGCACAGTCGAGGAGGTGGCGCGGTGAGGGAGTACATCCTCACGTTCCTGACAGGGGCGATCGTCACCTACCTGTTCGTCCCACTGGTGTTGAAGTTCGCCATCGCGTTCAAGGCGATGACCCCGGTGCGCGACCGTGACGTGCACGCCATCCCGACGCCGCGACTCGGCGGCCTGGCGATGTTCTTCGGCATGATGGCGGCCCTCCTGATGGCCTCACGCCTGCCCCACCTGCACAAGGTCTTCATCGAGAGCCCGACCTGGGTCGGGCTGCTGTCGGCGGGCGGCCTGCTCGTGGTCGTCGGCATCGCCGACGACCGGTGGGAGATCGACGCGCTGACCAAGATGGCCGGTCAGGTCGCGGCCGCCGGCCTGCTGATCATGAACGGCGTGCAGCTCCTGTGGATCCCGCTGCCGGGCGCCACCTTCGCGCTGCCCCCGTCGTACGGTGTGCCGCTGACCGTCATCATCGTGGTCGCGACCATCAACGCGGTGAACTTCATCGACGGCCTGGACGGCCTCGCGGCCGGCATCGTCGGCGTCTCGGCGCTGGCCTTCTTCGTGTACGCGTTCCTGGTCACGGTCGTCGCGCACCTCGACCACCAGACCGCGCCGGCGCTGATCGCGGCGGTCCTCGCCGGGATGTGCTGCGGCTTCATCCCGCACAACTTCAGCCCGGCCCGGATCTTCATGGGCGACACCGGATCGATGCTGATCGGCCTGCTGCTGGCCACCTCGATGATCACCGTCTCGGGCTTCGACCCGGTGGCGCTGCGCGGGTCGATCAACCGGTTCCCCACGATCCTGCCGCTGCTGCCGGTCTCGATCCTGGTCGTGCCCTACGCGGACATGCTGATGGCGGTCATCCGCCGCACGTACGACGGCCGGTCACCGTTCGCGCCGGACAAGAAGCACCTGCACCACCGGCTGCTCGACCTCGGTCACTCGCATCGCGGCGCCGCGCTGGTGATGTACCTGTGGACCGCGCTGTTCTCGTTCGGCGTCGTCGCGCTGTCGGCGGTCAAGTCGCCGCTGGTCGTCCTCTCGGTGGCGAGCCTCGTCGCGATCGCGGCACTCGTCGTGATGGCCTTCCCGCAGCTCCGTCCGCACGGACGGCGACACCAGACGGCGGAGGCTTCGACCGGAGGCCGACCGCGGCAACCCGTCTGAACTGCGCATTTTGCCATTACTTGACGGGGAATCCCGTTGTCTGAGAGGCTTGTGATATCTTTCACGAGCGGACAGCCGCAACTCACCGTGAACGTTCGGAGCACTCATGCAGTCCAACGACGCCCGGATCCTCCGAGGCGCCGCGATTCCCACGGGCCTGGCCGGGCTGGGCGCCATCCTCGCCGGGTTCGTACTCGCCGGGGCGAAGGGCGCGCTCGGCTCTTTGATCGGCGTTGCGCTGGTCCTCGTATTCTTCACTCTCGGGATGCTCGTCGTCAGCTATGTCGCGAAAATCAACCAGCAAATGATGTTGGCGGCAGGGCTGTTCGGCTATCTGGTCAAGCTTCTCGCGGTGTTCGCGCTCGTCGCGATGCTGAGCCATGTGAAGGTCTGGAACGCCCATGCGTTCGGCTGGACCGTACTGGCACTCACGATCGTCTGGCTCGCGGCCGAGACCAACGCCACGATGAACCTCAAGACGCCTTACGTCGAACCGGCTAAGGGTGCCCGTGACCAGGGCAAGTCCGGCACATGATGGCATTGGACTACTCCAATATGACTACGCAGGAGCTGGCCTGCTATCGTCCGGAGCGCGATGACTGGAAATGGGCGCCTGCCCGACGAGTCGCAGGACCGCGAATTCGCCAACGCCGTCTCGGCCGCCCCTGCCACCATCCTGGCTGGGATGCTGGTCTACGGCGGTGTGGGGTGGCTCCTCGCTCGCTGGCTGGACATCCCGGCACTGCTGCCCGTCAGCCTTGTGTTCGGCCTGGTCTTCGCGGGCTACCTGGTCTACGTCCGCTACGGCCGAATCTGAGCGCGCCACGCGGAGCCGTGGCCCACCGAGACGACAGCAAGGTTGCCGCCTTGATGAGCTACGACAGCGAAAGGAACGCCGGGTGAGTGCCTCGCCTCTCCTTGCCAAAGATTTCGAAGCCCCGGGCCTCGGCCTGTTCCAGTGGAAGCCCCTCTTCCACATCGGACCCTTCGCCGTCGCCAAGCCGATCGTGCTGTGCCTGCTGGTCGCAGTGATCGTGATCGCCTTCTTCTGGAAGGCGTTCGCCAAGCCGCAGCTCATCCCGCGGGGCACGCAGAATGTCGGCGAGCTCGCCTACATGTTCGTCCGCGACGAGGTGGCCCGGCCGTTCCTCGGTAAGGACGCGGACAAGTGGATGCGGCTGCTGCTGCCGACATTCTTCTTCGTGTGGATCGGCAACCTCATGTCGGTCATCCCGTTCGCGCAGTTCCCGGTGAACTCCAGGATCGCGTTCCCGCTGGTCCTGGCGGTCCTCGTCTACCTGACCTTCTGGGCCGTCGGCATCAAGAAGCAGGGCCTCTTCGGGCTGATCAAGAACGCCACGATGCCTCCGGATCTGCCGTGGCCGCTGTACATCCTGGTCATCCCGATCGAGTTCGTCTCGACGTTCTTCCTGCGGCCGTTCACCCACGCCGTCCGGCTCTTCGCGAACATGTTCGCCGGCCACATCCTGGTCGCACTGTTCGCGACCGTGGCGTTCCACTTCCTCTGGGAGAAGGTCACCCCGCTGGGAGTTCCGGTCGGGATCCTCGGTGTGGTCCTGACCATCGTCATGACCGCCTTCGAGCTCTTCGTGCAGGCGGTGCAGGCGTACGTCTTCACACTGCTGGCCGCGTTCTACATCAGCGCCGGCCTCTACGCCGACCACTGATCAAGACCGACCTACGCAAGGACATCACCGGCGGGCCCTCCGCCGGTCGACCGAAAAGGAACTGGAATGTCGCTCCTCCACGCCGCCGCTGACCAGATCAACATCAACCCGGGCCTGAAGTCCATCGGGTATGGCCTCTCGGCGATCGGCCCGGGCATCGGCGTCGGCATCGTCTTCGGTCAGGGCGTCAACGCCATGGCCCGCCAGCCTGAGATGACGAACACGATCCGGACCAACATGCTGCTCGGCTTCGCCTTCAGTGAGGCGCTGGCGCTCATCGGTCTGGTCGCTCCGTTCATCTACACCTCCTAAACCAGTCCAACTGACGGAAGGCTGTGCACGCCATGTACCTGGCTGAACACGCCACAGGTCTCTTGGCCGCCGAGTCGAACGCCAACCCGCTGCTGCCCGACATGGCCGAGCTGATCGTCGGCATCGGCTCGTTCCTCGTCGTCCTCTACTTCCTCGGCAAGATCCTGGTGCCGCGCATCCAGACGACGCTCGCCGAGCGTACGGACGCGATCGAAGGCGGGATCAAGCGGGCCGAGGAGGCGCAGGACGAGGCACAGCGGCTCCTGGAGCAGTACAAGGAGCAGCTCGCCGAGGCCCGCCACGAGGCCGCCCGCCTTCGCGAGGAAGCTCGCGAGCAGGGTGCCCAGATCATCGCGGAGATGCGCGAGCAGGCTCAGGTCGAGGCGCAGCGCGTCATCGACCAGGCGCACGCGCAGATCGAGGCGGACCGCCAGCAGGCGTTCACGCGGCTGCGTACGGAGATCGGCACGCTCGCGGTCGACCTCGCCGGTCGCATCGTGGGCGAGTCCCTTGAGGACGAGGCCCGTCGCCGCGGCACCGTCGACCGGTTCCTCGACCAGCTTGAGGACCGGGCACGGGCGGAGGCCTGATGACCATGAGGGGCGCCAGCAGGGCTTCGCTCGCCGAGGCCAAGGAGCGGCTCGAGTCCGTGCTCTCCACGGCGGACGCGGCCGCGATCGGCGACGAACTGTTCGCCATCGTCCGGCTGCTCGACCGTGAGCACGTGCTCAGGCGCGGGTTGTCCGACCCGGCCCGTCCGTCGGAACAGCGGGGCGAGCTCGCCGCCGCCGTACTCGACGGAAAGGTCTCCACGGCCGTGGCCGGCCTCGTCGCCGACGTCGCACGCCTGCGGTGGGGGCGCTCGGTCGACCTCACGGACGGCTTCGAGCGGCTCGCGATCGTCGCGACGGTGGCGAGCGCGGAGGCGTCGGGCAAGCTCGACGACCTCGAGGACGAGCTGTTCCGGTTCGAGCGCATCGTGCAGGCACAGCCGCAGCTTCGTGGCGCGCTGGTCGACCGTCGCGTGGCGCCGGAGCGCAAGGCCGAACTGCTGGCCGGGCTGCTGGAGGGCAAGACCACTCCGGCGACGCTTCGGCTGGTCACCGAGGCGGCCGCTCATCCGCGAGGACGTAGTCTGGAGCGTGTGCTCGCGGAGTTCGGCCGCATCGCCGCCGAACGCCGCAGCCGCCTCGTCGCGGTGGTTCGCACCGCCGTGGAGCTGAGCGAAGAGCAGAAGACGCGGCTCGGTGCCGCGCTCTCTGCGCAGTACGACCGGGATGTTCACCTGAACATCGAGGTCGACCCCTCCATTTTGGGTGGAATGTCCATCCGTGTGGGGGATGAGGAAATCGACGGCACCATCGTTCGCCGGCTGGGAGAGGTCCGCCGGCGAATCGAGCGGGCGAGCTGAATCCAAGCATCGGACTCACGGAGAGAGACGAAGAAGAAATGGCGGAGCTGACGATCCGGCCGGAGGAAATCCGGAGCGCGCTCGAGCGCTTCGTCCAGGCTTATGAGCCGGACGCCGCCGCGCGCGAGGAGGTCGGGACCGTCGTCGAGTGCTTCGACGGCATCGCGTTCGTCGAGGGCCTGCCCTCGGCGATGGCGAACGAACTCCTTGAGTTCGAGGACGGCACGCGCGGCATCGCGCTGAACCTTGACGTTCGGCAGATCGGTGTCGTCATCCTGGGCGACTTCTCCAAGATCGAAGAGGGCCAGCAGGTCCGACGTACCGGCGAGGTCCTTTCGGTCCCCATCGGCGACGGCTACCTTGGCCGCGTCGTGGACTCGCTGGGCAACCCCATCGACGGCAAGGGCGAGGTCGAGACGAGCGGTCGTCGCGAGCTCGAGCTGCAGGCGCCCGGCGTCATGCAGCGTCAGCCCGTCGGCGAGCCGATGCAGACCGGTATCAAGGCGATCGACGCCCTGACGCCGATCGGCCGCGGCCAGCGCCAGCTGATCATCGGTGACCGGCAGACCGGCAAGACGACGGTCGCGATCGACACGATCCTGAACCAGAAGCAGGCGTGGGAGAGCGGCGACCCGGACAAGCAGGTCCGCTGCATCTACGTCGCCATCGGGCAAAAGGGCTCGACGATCGCGCAGGTGCGGGCCACGCTGCAGGACGCCGGCGCGCTGGAGTACACCACCATCGTGGCGGCCCCGGCCTCTGAGCCCGCGGGCTACAAGTACATCGCCCCCTACACCGGTTCGGCCATCGGCCAGCACTGGATGTACGAGGGCAAGCACGTCCTGATCGTGTTCGACGACCTGTCCAAGCAGGCCGAGTCCTACCGCGCGATCTCGCTGCTGCTGCGCCGCCCGCCAGGCCGTGAGGCCTACCCGGGTGACGTCTTCTACCTCCACTCGCGTCTGCTCGAGCGTTGCGCCAAGCTCTCGGACGACATGGGCGCGGGCTCGATGACCGGTCTGCCGATCATCGAGACCAAGGGCAACGACGTCTCGGCGTACATCCCCACCAACGTCATCTCGATCACCGACGGACAGGTCTTCCTCGAGACCGACCTGTTCAACCAGGGTGTTCGCCCGGCCATCAACGTCGGTATCTCGGTGTCCCGCGTCGGCGGCGCGGCGATGACCAAGGCGATGAAGAAGGCCACGAGCAACCTGAAGCTGTTCCTGTCGCAGTTCCGTGACCTCGAGGCGTTCGCGGCGTTCGCGTCCGACCTCGACGCCGCGTCGCGCGCACAGCTGGACCGCGGATCGCGTCTGGTCGAGCTGCTCAAGCAGCCGCAGAACGACCCGTACCCGATGGAGCAGCAGGTCGTCTCGATCTGGGCCGGCACCACCGGTGAGCTGGACGAGGTGCCGATCGAGGACATCCGCCGGTTCGAGAACGAGTTCCTGGACCACGTCAAGCGCACCGCACCTGGGGTGTTCGAGACGATCCGGGAGACCGGCAAGTTCGAGGACGACACCGCCACGAAGCTCAAGGACGCCATCGCGGAGTTCAAGAAGGGCTTCGAGACGACCAACCACGGTCTGCTCGTCCAGGAGGAGACCGTCGAGGCCATCGACGAGGGTGACGTGGAGCAGGAAAAGATCACCCGCGTGAGGAAGAAGTAACGCATGGGTGCCCAGCTTCGGGTCGTCCGGCGCCGCATCGCCACGACGAAGTCGATGGCGAAGATCACGCGTGCGCAGGAGCTCATCGCCTCGTCGCGCATCGTCAAGGCACAGCAGCGGGTCAAGGAGTCGGGGCCGTACGCACGGCAGATCACGCGGGCCATCTCCGCGCTGGTCAGCCACAACGTCGGCCTCGGCCACCCGCTCCTCACCGAGCGTACGGACAGCAAGCGTGTCGCCGTTCTCCTGATCACCAGTGACCGGGGATTCTGCGGCGGCTACAACGCCAACGTCCTGCGCGAGGCCGAGGGCCTGATGACGCTGCTGCGCGGCCAGGGCAAGGAGCCCGTCCCGTTCATCGTCGGCCGCAAGGGTGTCGGCTGGTACCGGTTCCGGCAGCGCGAGTTCGCCGGCGAATGGACCGGCTTCAGCGACAACCCTCGCTTCGAGAACGCCGAGACCATCGGCCGCGCCCTTGTCGAGGAGTTCGGCAAGCCGGCCGAGGACGGCGGGGTCGCCGAGATCCACATCGTCTACACCGAGTTCATCTCGATGCTGACGCAGACGGCCCAGGTCCGACGCCTCCTCCCCCTGGAGATCGAGGAGGCCGAGGAGCTTCCCGAGGAGACCAAGGGGACGCTGCCGGCGTACGAGTTCGAGCCGTCGGCCGACGCCGTCCTCGACGCTCTTCTGCCGAACTACATCGAGAGCCGGATCTGGCACATGCTGCTCCAGGCGGCCGCGTCCGAGCACGCCCAGCGCCGGCGGGCGATGAAGTCGGCGACCGACAACGCCAATGATGTGATCGAGAACCTGACGCGGGTGGCCAACCAGGCCCGCCAGGCAGAGATCACGCAGGAAATCAGCGAGATCGTCGGTGGCGCGAACGCGCTCGCCGAGACGTCCGCGGGGAGTGAGTGAGAGCCACCATGACTGCTTCTGTAGAAGAGACAGCCACGGCGACGGGTCGCGTCGCCCGCGTGACCGGCGCCGTCATCGACGTCGAGTTCTCGGTCGACACGATGCCCGAGATCTACAACGCGTTGAAGATCGACGTCACGCTCAGCGGCCGTACCCGGACGCTGACCCTCGAGACCGCCCAGCACATCGGCGACAACATGGTCCGCGCGATCTCGCTGCAGCCGACCGACGGCGTCGTACGCGGCGCGCCGGTCCGCGACACCGGCGAGGCCATCTCGGTTCCGGTCGGCGACGGCGTCAAGGGCCACGTGTTCAACACGATCGGCGAGTCCCTGGACGTGCCGACCGCTTCGCTCGAGGTCACCGAGCGCTGGCCGATCCACCGGCACGCGCCGCCTTTCGACCAGCTCGAGAGCAAGACCGAGATCCTCGAGACCGGCATCAAGGTCATCGACCTGCTCACCCCGTACGTCAAGGGCGGCAAGATCGGCCTGTTCGGCGGCGCGGGCGTCGGCAAGACGGTGCTCATCCAGGAGATGATCACCCGTGTCGCGCGTAACCACCGGGGCACCTCGGTGTTCGCGGGCGTCGGCGAGCGTACCCGTGAGGGCACCGACCTTCTGCTGGAGATGAAGGAGGCGAACGTCCTCAAGGACACCGCCCTCGTCTTCGGCCAGATGGACGAGCCGCCGGGCACCCGTCTCCGGGTCGCGCTGTCCGCGCTGACCATGGCGGAGTACTTCCGTGACGTCCAGAACCAGGACGTCCTGCTGTTCATCGACAACATCTTCCGGTTCACCCAGGCGGGTTCGGAGGTCTCCACGCTGCTCGGCCGTATGCCGTCCGCGGTGGGTTACCAGCCGACCCTGGCCGACGAGATGGGCGAGCTGCAGGAGCGGATCACCTCGACCCGTGGCCACTCGATCACCTCGATGCAGGCGATCTACGTGCCCGCGGACGACATCACCGACCCCGCCCCGCACACGACCTTCGCCCACCTCGACGCGACCACGGTGCTCTCCCGTGCGATCACGGAGAAGGGCATCTACCCGGCCGTGGACCCGCTGGACTCCTCGTCCCGGATCATGGACCCGGTCATCCTCGGCCGGGAGCACTACGACGTCGCCCAGGAAGTGAAGCGGATTCTGCAGCGCTACAAGGAGCTGCAGGACATCATCTCCCTGCTCGGCATCGACGAGCTCTCCGAAGAGGACAAGGTCACGGTGGAGCGGGCGCGGCGCATCGAGCGCTTCCTGTCCCACCCGATGTACATGGCCGAGGCGTTCACCGGACAGGTGGGTGAGAACGTCCCGCTCAGCGAGACGGTCTCCTCCTTCAAGGCGATCGCCGAGGGCAAGTACGACCACCTTCCGGAACAGGCGTTCTTCATGGTCGGCGGCATCGAGCAGGCCGAGAAGAAGGCCCAGGATCTGCAGAAGTAGTCGCGGCCGGTTCGGAGGAGAAGCCAAGTGGCAAAGCTGCACGTCGAGCTCGTCTCACCAGAGCGTGAGATCTGGGCCGGCGAAGCCGATATGGTCGTGGCCAAGACCATCGAGGGCGAGATGGGCATCCTGCCCGGCCACGCGCCGGTTCTGGGCGTGATGGTGGACGGCAGTGTCGTGCGCATCAAGCCCGCCGACGGTGGCGAGACGATCGCCGCGATGGTCTCTGGTGGGTTCTTCTCGGTCGCCTCCAACGAGGTGTCGGTGCTCGCGGAGTACGCCGAGCTGGGCGGCGAGGTCGACATCAACGCCGCCCGCGAGGAGTACGAACGCCTGTCCGTCCTCGAGGGCGACGAGGCCGCCGCGGCCCAGCGCCGCGCGCGGGCCCGGTTGCGGGCCGCCGGCCAAGAAGTCTGATCGATCTCCGCGGGGGAAGCAGGGGGGAGTGGGCGGGTACCTGGCACTGAACGTCGGCGAGGTGCTCGCCGTCCTCCTCGTGGCGGTCGTCGGCGTCTTCGCCTCGCTGTCGCTGCGACGCTGGCTGCTCGAGCGTCGCGGCGGCACGGTGGAGTGCAGCCTGCGCGAGCCCAATGGGCGCGGCGTATGGCGGCTCGGCATCGGCCGCTATCACGGTGACGAGCTGCTCTGGTTCGCGATATTCGGATTTCGCATGAGGCCCCGGCGGGTGGTTCACCGCCGGGGCCTCATCGTGGCCGGACGTCGTAAGCCGGAGATCGAGGAGGAGGCCGCGCTGCACCCCGACGCCGGCATCGTCGAGGTGCGCGACGACGGTCACACCGTCGAGCTCGCGATGAGCGGCGCGGCGCTGACCGGTTTCCTGGCCTGGCTGGAGGCCTCTCCGCCAGGCTCTTCCATCACCTAGCGCTCGCCGCCCGGGCGCCAGAGCACGTCGCCGTTCTCGGCGTTGGCGACCCGGCCGAGGATGAACAGCAGGTCGGAAAGCCGGTTGAGGTAACGGGCGGTCAGCGGGTTCATGTCCTCGTGCACCTCGAGCGCCGCCCACGTCGACCGCTCGGCGCGCCGCGAGACGGTACGGGCGACGTGCAGGAGCGCGCCGCCGGAGGTGCCGCCGGGCAGGATGAAGCTCCGCAGCGCGGGCAGGCTCTCGTTGTGCCGGTCGCAGTCGGCCTCCAGCCGGGTGATGTAGTCCTCGGTGACCCGCAGCGGCGGGAACTCCGGATCCGCCACGACGGGTGTGCACAGGTCCGCCCCGACGTCGAACAGGTCGTTCTGGATCCGCGTGAGCAGGCTGACGATCTCCGCCGGCAGGTCGCCGAGCGCGAGGGCGACCCCGATCGCGCTGTTGGTCTCGTCGACGTCGGCGTACGCGCTGAGCCTCGGGTCGGTCTTGGCCGTACGGCTCATGTCCCCGAGGTTGGTCGTGCCGTCGTCGCCGGTGCGGGTGTAGATCTTCGAGAGGACGACCGGCTGGTCATCGCGCTTCTTGGCCATCCCGCCAGAGTAGAGCCTCCCGTTGCCGGGGCTTCGCGCGCGGATGGCAGGGTGAAGGCCATGATTTCGGTGGCTTTTCTGGTGACATGTTTCCTGATGGTGGCAATGCCGGGGCCGACGTTCGCGTTGCTCGTCGACCAATCGATGCGCCACGGGCGCCGGGCGGGGATCGCCACGGTGTCGGGCAACACCACGGGCCTGGTCTTTTGGGCCATCGCCTCGGCGTTCGGCCTCACCGCGCTCGTACGCACCTCCGAGCTGGCGTTCGTCGTGCTGAAGGTGGCCGGCGCGGTGTACCTGTGCTGGCTCGGCCTGCGGACGCTGATCCGCTCGCGGTCGACGAGCGTGGGCGAGCCGGTGGAGGTACGGTCCGGCGGCGGGTTGCTCGCCTCGTACCGCGCGGGAGTGCTCACCAATATCGCGAACCCCAAGGCCGCCGTGCTCTACCTGGCGCTCCTTCCGCAGTTCCTGCCCGCACACGGGAACCCGGCGGCCGACACGGCGCTGCTGGCCGCCGTGCAGATGACGATCAGCGTCAGCTGGTACACGCTCGTCGTCCTCGCCATCGGGTTCACCCGGCGTCTTCTGTCCCGCCCGGTGGTCAAGGCCCGGCTGGAGCAGCTCACCGGCATGGTGCTGGTCGGGCTCGGCCTGCGCATGGTGATGCTGAGCAGAGCGGCCGTGTGACGACGGCGCCGCGACCTGAGACGGTGACGGCATGAACCCTCCGAGCACCGGAACACTGCACCACGTCGAGCTCTGGGTGCCCGACCTCGACCGCGCCGCGGCGAGCTTCGGCTGGCTGCTGGACGCGTTGGGGTACACGCCCTTCCAGCGCTGGGACCGCGGTCTCAGCTGGCGGCTCGAGGACACCTACATCGTCGTCGAGCGGTCCAACGACCTGACCGGGGATCGGCACGAGCGGTGCCGCCCGGGGCTGAACCATCTGGCCTTCCACGTCCGTGGACGTGCCACCGTCGACGCGCTGGTGGCCGGCGCGCCCGAGCACGGCTGGCGGCTGATGTTCGCCGATCGGCACCCGTACGCCGGTGGGGAGCGGCACTACGCCGCGTACCTGGAGAACGAGGACGGGTTCGAGGTCGAGCTCGTCGCCGGAGACTGACTCGGGCAACGAGGGTGCCCCGGCCCGTCGGGCCGGGGCACACCGCGATTCCTAGCGGACCACGCGGTCGGCGGGGGCCGAGTGGGTGTCGTGTGCGACGACGGCCCGGTGGGCCGCGATGCGGTTGCCGTTGACCGGCAGGGTGCTCGCCGCGAACACCTGGGCGGCGTTCGCCGCTCCGTCGGAGAGCTGGTCGAGGATGGTGTCGTTGTTGTTGTCGTAGGTGTCGCAGGCCTGGTGGTAGCAGCCGTCGTAGGCCTTGCCGGCCTCGCCACCGTAGATCTCCGCCTCTTCGGCGGTCTTCAGGCCCTCGGCGCCGGAGTCGAGACCGCCGGCCGGGATGCCGTTGTCGATGAACGGTCCGTAGTCGGAGCGGCCGTCGAACGTGCTCTGCGAGGTCTTCAGCGAACGGCCGCCGAAGTAGTCGAGGAACACCTTCTCGATCGCGCCGGAGCCCGCGGGCGGGTTGGTGCCGGCGTGCTCGGAGTCGTCGCCGTCGTAGACGCCACGGCGGCCGTTGGGCGAGCCGAGCATGTCGTAGTTGAGGTTCAGCGCGATGGTGGCCTTCTGTGCGTCCGTCAGGTGCTCGACGTAGTAGGTGGACCCGAGCAGGCCCTCCTCCTCTGCACCCCAGAACGCGAACCGCACCTTGTTCTTGATCCCGGAGCCGAGCTTGGCGATCTGCTCGGCGATGGTCAGGACCGTGGCGGTGCCGCTGCCATTGTCGTTGATGCCGGGGCCCTTGGTGACGCTGTCGAGGTGGGCGCCCATCACGATGACGTTGTCGGCACGCCCGCGCTTGGTGTCGGCGATGACGTTGTGCGCGGTACGGCGCTCGTTGGTCGTGTCGGCCTTGATGTGCAGCGTCAGCGTTCCGGACGCCGCGGCCTTGGCCAGGTCGGTGCCGAGCTGGTACGTCGGGCCGATGACCGGGATCTGGAACGGCTTGCTCGCCGAGCCCTGGACCGGGCCCATACGGTCCGGCCCGGCACCGTCGTTGTAGATGGCGATGGCGGCGGCGCCCGCGGTCTGCGCGTTGCCGGCCTTGGTGGCGAAGTCGCAGCCGCCGCGCTTGACCAGGGCGATGCCGCCCTGCGCGAAGCCGGCGAAGTCGTCGGTCTCGCAGCCGCTGCCGACGCCGTTCGCGTTCGGGTCGACGGACACGGCCGTGCCGGTGGCGTCACCGGAGCCGGAGAAGTCGAGGGTCGAGTAGTCGGTGTCGTAGACGTATGGCTTCTCGCCCGGCTTGTCGAAGACCGCTGGGGTCTTCTCCTTGAAATAGTCGAACGGGAAGTCCTGCACCGTGGGTTTGTATCCGGCCCTGGTGAGCTGGTTGACGATGTACTTGGTGGAGACCTCGAAGCCGGGTTCACCGGCGGCGCGGGTGCCACCGTTGTACGTGGCGATCGTCTGGAGATCCTGCTGGTGCTGTCGGATGTCCTTGACCTTGACCAACGCGTCGAGGCGCGGATGTGCGGCCGCGTCCGCAGGGCCGGCTGCCGCGATCGAGGCGGCGGCGAGGCCGATGAGGGTACCGATGGCGAGTATGCGCACGAGCGCCCTTTCTGGAGCCGTAAGGTCGGCGGATTGGTCAGAGAGTGACATCACAGACATCTCGCTGCCAACGGATGAGATCGACTCGTTGTTTGTTGGCTAGAACACCGTTCGGTGGACTGCCCCAAAACGTCCTGAATCGATAGTGTTTCGGCGAGGTTTCCCGAACGTTCGGAGGCGGCCGTGTACGACTACGTCATCGTCGGTGCGGGCAGCGCGGGATGCGTGCTCGCCGACCGGCTCAGCGCGGACCCCGCCGTACGGGTGCTGCTCCTTGAGGCGGGCCCGCCGGACGAGGCACCGGAGATCCATATCCCGGCCGGGCTGCAGGCCCTGTTCAAGGGCCCGTACGACTGGGACTACACCACGACGCCGCAGGAGAACGCGCACGGACGCGGGGTGTACTGGCCGCGCGGACGCACGCTCGGTGGCAGCTCGTCGATCAACGCGATGATCTATATCCGCGGTCACCGGCACGACTATGACACCTGGCGCGACGAATACGGCTGCAAGGGCTGGGGGTATGCGGACCTTTTGCCGTACTTCCGCCGAGCCGAGGATCAGCAGCGCGGCGAGTCGGCGTACCACGGGGTCGGCGGCCCGCTCCGGGTCGAGGACCTGCGCTTCAAGCACCCGCTCACGCGCGCGTGGGTCGAGTCGGCCACGACGTACGGCCTGTCGGCCAACAACGACTTCAACGGCGCCGGCCAGGACGGCGTCGGGTTCTATCAGGTCACGCAGAAACGCGGGCGACGCTGGTCGACCGCCGACGGGTACCTGCGGCCGGCCATGGACCGGCCGAACCTCACCGTGCAGACCGACGCGCTGACCACGAAGGTGCTGATCGAGGACGGCCGTGCGGTCGGCGTCCTGTACGTGAGCGACGGGCAGGAGCACAAGGCGCTCGCCCAGCGCGAGGTCGTCCTGTCCGGCGGCGCGGTCAACTCGCCGCAGCTCCTCATGCTGTCCGGCATAGGCCCCGCCGACCACCTGCGGTCACTCGGCATCGACGTGGTCGCGGACCTGCCGTCGGTCGGGACCGGACTCCAGGACCACCCGATCGTGCCCGTCATGTGGCACACGCCGGGCAAGCGGGCGATCTGGGAGGGTGTCACCCTCCGGAACTTCATGCTCTACCAGTCGCTCGGCCGCGGCCCGTACGCCTCCAACGTCGCCGAGTCCGGCGGCTTCGTGCGCACGTCCCCTGAGTTGCCGGCGCCCGACCTGCAGTACCACGTGCTCGGCACCCCGTACGTCAACCAGGGGCTGACGGAGCGGACCGAGCGGATGATCACCGTCTTCGCCACGGCGGTCGCGGTGGCCAGCCGTGGCAGCATCACCCTGCGGTCGGCCGACCCCCGGTGGAAGCCGCTGATCGACCCGGCCTACCTCAAGGACCCCGCCGACCTTGAGATCCTCCTCGCGGGTGTCCGCCAGGCGCGAGAGATCTCCGCGACCGGGCCGCTCGCGCGGATCGGCGAGGGTGAGGCGGCGCCCGGCGAGACCGTCACCGACCTGGCCGACTGGATCCGCCATGAGGTCGTGACGCTCTACCACCCGACCAGTACGTGCGCGATGGGCGGCGACGACACCTCCGTCTGCGACCCGGAGCTGCGGGTACGCGGGGTGGACGGGCTGCGGGTCGTGGACGCCTCGGTCATGCCGGCCGTGCCGCGCGGCAACACCAACGCGCCGACCATCGCCATCGCCGAGCGCGCCGCCGACCTGATCGCGGGCGGTCCGCTGCTGCCCGCCGACGAGCCGGGACGGATCGCAGAAACCGCGAACCCCACCTGACACGGGGTCAGATGGGGTTCGGAGCGGACCCGTGGGCCTGCCGGATCACCGGTTGCGGCCGAGCCGGCTACGGCGGGAGCTACGCGCGGCGGCGGTCAGGTCGCAGACGTGCTCGTTCATGAGCGCGCGGACGATGTCGGGATGCATTTCGACTCCTCGGTGTGCCGGGCGGTCGATCCGCCCTGACACTCTTAAGATTCGCGCTAAGGCGGCATCCCGGGCATCGGGACGATGCCTCATCTCTCGTACGGGCGCGGGCTTAGTCCGCCCCCGGGCCGCTAAGACCGCCTTAGTTCCGGTCGTCGTAGGCGTCGCGGGCACTGAGGACTTCGTCCATGTGGGTCTCGGCCCAGTCCTTGACGGCCCGCATCACCGGCAGCAGGCTCGCGCCGAGCGGGGTGAGCGCGTAGTCGACGCGCACCGGAACCGCGGGCGTGACCGTGCGCGTCACCAGGCCGTCGCGTTCGAGGCCGCGCAGGGTCTGGGTGAGCATCTTCTGGCTGACGCCCGCGATGATCCGCGCCAGCTCGCTGTAGCGCCGCGGGCCGTCCGAGAGCGCGTTGAGCAGCAGGCTCACCCACTTGTCGCTGATCCGCTCGAGGAGGCGGCGAGCCGGGCAGGCCGCCAGGTAGGCGTCGTAGGCGACGCGCGCGTCCTCGCGTCGCTGGGCGGCGGTACGGGTCGGCATCGCGCTCCTCGGCGTACGGTACGCACCTCGGAGTGCGTACTTACCAATAGAGAGTAGCTCTCCGTACGGTCGTTGACGAACATCACCGACCCGGCAGGGAACTCTCATGCGCGCAGTCGTCATCCACGCCCACGGCGGACCCGAGGTCCTGGAGATCGTGGACGTACCCATTCCGGTCGCGGGGGAGGGCCAGGTCCGCATCCGGGTCGAGGCCGCGACGGTCAACCCGGTGGACCTGGCCACCCGCGCCGGCATCCTCACCGAGATCGGTCTGTTGCCCGCACGCGCCGTGCTCGGCATCGGGTGGGACGTCGCCGGCGTCGTCGAGGAGACCGGGCCGGGCGTGACCGGAATCGCGCGCGGCGACCGGGTGATCGGCCTGAACGACCGTCTCGACGTCGCGCTCGGCGCGCAGGCCGAGCAGGTCGTGCTCGACGCGGACGCGGTCACGCGGGCCCCGGCGGGAGCCTCGGCGGCGGAGGCCGCCACGCTCCCGCTGAACGGGCTCACCGCCGTGCAGTCGCTCGACCGGCTCGGCCTCGCCGCCGGACGGACGCTGCTGGTGACCGGCGCGGCCGGCGCCGTCGGCGGCTACGCGGTCCAGCTCGCCGCGGCATGTGGGATCCGGGTGGTCGCGGTGGCCGGCGCCGACGACGAAAAGCTCGTGCGCGCGCTCGGCGCCACGCTGTTCGTGCCGCGCACCGACCGGCTCGGGGACGCGGTTCGCGCCCTCGTCCCCGGCGGCGTGCACGCGGCGCTGGACGCCGCCGTGGTCGGCGTCAACGCCCTCGGCGCGGTCCGCTCGGGCGGCGCGTTCGCCGCGCTGGTCGCGGGAGGCGCGCCGTACCCGCTGCGCGGGACCCGCGTCTTCGACCACTGGATCCGCGCCGACGCGGCCCGGCTCGCGGACCTCGTCGGCCTGGTCGAGGCGGGCGCGCTCACACTGCGCGTCCACGACACCCTGCCGCTCGACCGGGTCGGCGAGGCGCACCGGCGCCTCGCCGAAGGCGGCCTACGCGGCAGGCTCGTGCTCAATCTCTAGGGCGTGTCTACTTGTAATGCTTGCCGTGCAGGATGTTGACGAGCTGCAGGGCCTTGTCCAGGTCCTTGCGGGTGCGGCGGAAGCTCGTGAGGTTCATCGGCGAGGCGAAGCGCTGGCGGGTGATGGACTTGGCGCGGGCGAACTCCCGCAGGCCGTCGGCGCCGTGGATCCGGCCGAAGCCCGAGTCGCCGACGCCGCCGAAGGGCAGGGCCGGCACCGTCGCGAACGCGATGACGGCGTTGATCGAGGTCATGCCGCTGCGCAGACGCCGCGCGGCGTCCATCGCGGTCGCGCGGTTCTTGGCGAAGACGGCGCCGGCCAGCCCGTACTCGGTGGCGTTGGCGCGGGTGATCGCCTCGTCGACGGTCTTGACCTTGTGCACGGTGATCGTGGGACCGAAGGTCTCCTCGCAGACGGCCGCGGAGTCGTCGGGCACGTCGAGGAGGATCACGGGCTCGACGTAGGGCTCCTTGACCGACTCGGCGCCGCCGATGACGGCGTTGCCGCCGCGCGCGAGCGCGTCGTCGACGTGGCGCTTGATGATGCCGAGCTGGCCCGGCATGGTGATCGGCCCGTACGACGCGGTACGGTCGCCGCCCGCGCGTACCTCCTTGGCCTGCTCGGTGAGCCGGTCCACGAAAGCCTGGTAGACGCTCTCGACGACGTAGACGCGCTCGACACCGATGCAGGTCTGCCCGGCGTTGGACATGGCGCCCCACAGCGCGGACTCTGCGGCCGCGTCGAGGTCGGCGTCGGCGTCGACGATGAAGGCGTCCTTGCCGCCGCATTCGGCCACGATCGGGGTGAGACGCTCGGCGCAGGCTGCCATCACCTTGCGTGCGGTCGGCGCGGACCCGGTGAAGGCGATCTTGTTCACGGCGCCGCGCGCGAGCGCGGCGCCGGTGTCGCCGAGGCCGGTGACGACCTGGAGGACGGGCTGCTCGGGTATCACGCCGGCGACGATCTCGGCGAGCAGCGTCGCCACGCCGGGGGTGTATTCGGAGGGCTTGAAGACGACGGCGTTCCCGGCGGCCAGGGCGTAGGCGATGGAGCCCATCGGGGTGAAGATCGGGTAGTTCCAGGGGCCGATGACGCCGACGACGCCGAGCGGTTGGTACTCCAGGACGGCCTTCTGGTTGATCGCCAGGAGCCCCGGGAAGACGCCGCGTGGGCCGAGGAACCGCTCGGCCTTGCGGGCGGCCCAGTCGAGGTGCGTGATCGCCAGCACGACCTCGAGCTGCGCGTCCTCGACCGGCTTGCCGGTCTCCTGGTGGATCACCATGGCGACCCGGTTGAGCGAGCGGGTCAGCGCTCCCTTGACGTTCAGGAGCCGGATCCGGCGTTCCTTCCAGCCCAGCCCGGCCCACCAGATCGACGCCGCGCGTGCGCGGTCGATGGCGGCGTTCACCGCGTCCTCGCCGTGGATCGGGTGCTCGCCCACGACCTCACCGGTCGCCGGGTTGAGGGATTCGAAGGCGGTCTTGGCATCCATGGTCGCTGTCATCGGCCACCACCCATGAGAAAGAGGTTCCAGTGCAGCGTAACTTACCCCTTACTGCCCGGTGTGGGCAGAATGCCCCGCTCCAAGGCGACCGTCACCGCCGCCGTACGGTCGGACACGCCCAGCTTGCCGAAGGCCCGCAGCAGGTGAGTCTTGACCGTCGCCTCGCTGATCAGCAGCTCGCGGCCGATGTCGGCGTTGGTGAGGCCGCGCGCGACGAGCCGCAGCACCTCGATCTCGCGTCGCGACGGATCGGCCGGGGAGCGCATCCGCGAGACCAGCTTGGCCGCGACGGAGGGCGCCAGCACGGTCTCGCCGCGCGACGCGGCACGGATCGCCTGGGCCAGCTCGGCGCGTGACGCGTCCTTGAGCAGGTAACCGGCCGCCCCCGCCTCGACGGCGCGCAGGATGTCGGCGTCGGTCTCGTACGTCGTGAGCACCACGACCCGGGTCGCCGGGCTCTGCGCCAGGACGCGCGCGGTCGCCTCCACCCCGTCGCCGCCGGGCATGCGCAGGTCCATCAGGACCACATGTGGCGCGTGCAGGCGTACGGCCGCGACCGCCTCCGCGGCGCCGGACGCCTCGGCCACGACCCGCAGGTCCTCCTCTGCCGCGAGCATGCCGCGCAGCCCCTCGCGTACGACCGGGTGGTCGTCGACCAGCAGGACGTCGATCACGGTGCCGGAACCTCCACGGTGATGGTCGTGCCCGCGCCCGGCTCGCTGCGGACGTTCAGCGTGGCCTCGACCTGCGCGGCGCGCTCGCGCATGCCGCGCAGCCCGAAGCCGTGTGCCTCGTCGGGTACGAAGCCGACCCCGTCGTCGTGGATCTCGAGACGCACCGACGCGGCGCCGTACGCCAGCCCGATGGTGACCCGCGTGGCCTTGGCGTGTTTGCGCACGTTGGCGAGTCCTTCCTGGGCCGCGCGGAGCAGGACCACCTCGACCCGCGGCGGCAGCCGGCGTACCTCACCGGTGACGTCGCAGGCCGTGTCCACGTCCAGCTCCTCCGCGAGCCGGTCGGCGAGCCGGCGTACGGCCTCGTCGAGCGAGGAGTCGCCCAGCGCGGCCGACGGGACGGCGGCGACGAGGGAGCGCGCCTCGGCGAGGTTCTCCGCGGCCGTGCGCGCCGCCAGGCCGACCTGGCGGCGCGCCTCGTCCGGGTCGCGGCCGATGTGCGGGTCGGCCGCCCGCAGGAGCATCAGGATGCTGGTGAAGCCCTGGGCGAGCGTGTCGTGGATCTCGGCGGCGAGGCGTTCGCGCTCGGCCAGCACGCCGGCCTCATGGCTCACCGCGGCCAGCTCGGCCTGCGTGGACTCCAGACGTTCGATGAGGATCCGGCGCTCACGGCTCTGGACGAGGATGCGCTCGACCCAGAAGCCGAAGTACGCGGACGAGCCGACGATCACCACGCCCCACAGTACGAAGCTGATCACGTCCCCGGTGTCGGCGGCGCGCGGCAGGAACTGCACCGCGGGCACGGCGTTCAGCAGCACCACGGCGGCCAGGCTCTGTGCCCAGGTCACCAGCATGAAGCACTGCGGGCAGAGCGCGAACAGCACGAGCGAGCTCTCCGGGGCCGCCGCGGCGGCGGCGCCGGCCAGGACGATCAGCCCCGCGACGTAGACGTAACACACGGGGCCGGCACGCTCGACACCGAACGCGCGCCGGCCGACCAGGACGTACCAGGGCACCAGGGCCGCCAGTACGCCCACCGCGATCAGCCCGTCGCGTCCGGTGCCGGTCCCGGCCAGCACGTAGATGACGGTCGCGAGCAGGACCAGGCCGAAGTACGCCTCCCAGCGTCCCCGTCTCCAGTCCCAGTCGTCCTCGTTCATCCGTCGCCGCGTCGTTTCCAGCGGAAGGTCGTCAGGCACAGGACGAAGCCTGCTACACCCCATGCCGCCAGCACCAGCGCGATCCGGCCGTGCTCCCACGCGTGCGCGGGCTCGGCCGGCAGCAGCGTGTCGGGCAGCAGCGCCGAGCGCAGCCCCTGGCAGATCCACTTCAGCGGGAAGATCGCACCGACCTCCTGCACGCCCGAGGGCAGGCTGGCGAAGGTGAAGAACACCCCGGAGATGAACTGCAGCACGAGGTACGGCAGGTTGATCACGGCGGCGGCGGCCCGGCCGGACCTGGGCAGGCTGCTCACCGCGATGCCGAGCAGGGTGCAGACCGTCACCCCGGTCGCGAACACCCAGATCAGCGTGAGCCAGTGCGCGCCGTCGACCGGAAGCGACAGGCCGAACATCACGCCGCCGAGCGCGAACAGGATCGCGGTCTCCACGAGCGAGAGCACCAGCGCCGAGATGACCTTGCCGATGAAGTACGCCGCGTGCGGCATCGGCGTGCCGTACAGCCGCTTGAGGGTGCCGTCGTCGCGCTCCTGCGCGATGCCGATGCCGAGGCTGACGAAGGTCGTGGACATGATGCCGCTCGCGATGATCCCGGCCGCGAAGTACTGGCGGAAGTCGACGTTCGTGCCGTCGACGGTCCCCTTGAAGATCGTCCCGAAGATCAGCAGGAGGATGACCGGCATCGCGAACGTGAAGACCATCGCCTCCCGCTCGCGTACGAAGGTCCGCAGCTCGAGCGCACCTCGCGACAGCCCGATCCGTACCGGGGAGGGCAGGGGCGCGGCGCTCATCGAGTCGCTCCGATCATCGAGAGGTAGACGTCCTCGAGGGTGGGCCGGGTCACGGTGAGCCCCGGGATCTCGCCGTCGAACTTGTGGCTCAGCTCGGCCACGACCTGGGTGGGGGAGGCGGTCTCGATCGACTGCGGGCCCTCGGGCCCGGTCCAGCTCACGCGCGCCGACGCGGTGGCCCGCCCGCCGAGGGACTGCGGCGTGCCGATCTCCACGACCCGACCGTTGGCGATGACGCCGACCCGGTCCGACAGCGCCTCCGCCTCGTCCAGGTAGTGCGTGGTGAGCACGATGGTCGTGCCGCCGTCGGCCAGGCCCTCGATCAGCGCCCAGAACTGCCGGCGGGCGTCCGGGTCGAAGCCGGTGGTCGGCTCGTCGAGGAAGAGCAGCTCCGGGCTGCCGACGATGCCGAGCGCGACGTCCACCCGGCGGCGCTGGCCGCCGGACAGCTGCGAGAGCCGTGCTCCGGCCTTCTCGGTAAGGCCGACCGCCTCGATCACCTCGTCGACGTCGCGGGGCCGCGGGTAGTAGCCGGCGAAGTGCCGCACCATCTCCCGTACGCTCAGCTGCGGCTGCTCGTTCGAGGTCTGCAGCACGACGCCCAGGCGTGTACGCCAGGCGCGGGTCGGCCGGCCGGGGTCCGCGCCCAGGACCGACACCTCGCCCGACGTACGCCGGCGGTGGCCCTCGAGGATCTCGACGGTCGTGCTCTTCCCGGCGCCGTTCGGCCCGAGCAGGGCGAACACCTCACCGCGGTGGATGTCCAGGTCGACGCCGTTCACCGCGTCGACGTCCCCATAGCGCTTGCGCAGGTCGCGTACGCGTACCACTGGTTCGTTCATGGACCCAGCCTTGTGCGCACGTATCGCCTCAGGGGATCGGTGGTCCGGTCATTTCCGTGTCCACCGAACGACGGACCTCAGCCCGTGAACTGCACGCTCTGCCAGAACCGGAACAGCGTGTAGCCGAGCTGGGTGAGGTTGGTGTCGATGCCGAACAGGTCCGTCAGGTGGTAGACGAGGGAGAAGAACTTCTGGTTGACCACCGGGATCCACAGCAGGGCCAGCAGCGCCATGAACGCGTACCCGCCGATCTTGTCGGCCTCCCGCACCCAGTTGCGCGGCAGGTACGGCTCGACGATGCCGAAGCCGTCCAGACCGGGCACCGGCAGCAGGTTGAGAACGGCGGCGGTGACCTGGAGGAAGGCCAGGAACGCCGCGCCGCTCCAGAACAGCGCGTGCCCGAAGTCCTTGCCGAAACTGCTGATCAGGACGCCGAGCACCACCGCGAAGACGAGGTTGGCGATCGGGCCGGCCGCCGAGATCAGGCTGTGGCGGATCCGGCCGGAGATCGCGGCGCGGTTGATGTAGACCGCGCCGCCCGGCAGGCCGATGCCGCCCAGCAGCACGAACAGCACCGGCAGCACGAAGCTCAGCGTCATGTCGCCGTACTTCAGAGGGTTCAGCGAGAGGTAGCCGTTGGTGGCCACGCTGTGGTCGCCGGACCGGTACGCGAAGAACGCGTGGCCGAACTCGTGCAGGCACAGGGAGACGATCCAGCCGCTCACCACGAAGGCGAACAGGATGAACCGCGACGTGTGCCCGACGTCCGTGCCGTACTTCCACACGGCGAGGCCGGACAAGACGAAGACGCCGACGACGAAAAGGAAGACGGGGCTGGGCCGCACGGACGACCGCAGGGCGGTGACGTTGCTCATCAGGACTTGCTCTCTGCGAGGGCGGGCACGACATAGGTGCGGAGGAACGCGCGGGGCTCGTCCTCGCGCGGCATGACGATCATCGAGGAGATGATCCGGAAAAGGAACTCCACCGAGCCTTCGACCGTGATGTCGGAGCGGAGCAGCCCCTCACGCTGGGCGACGGTGAAATGCGGGCGTACGTGGTCGGCGCACACGGCCAGGAGGTGCTCGGCGGCGCCGACGACGGCCGCCTGGGTGTGCCCGGCGGCCTCCGGCGTCAGCAGGGCCGCGACGCGCGGCTCCCCGCGTACGAACCCGACGGCGTCCACGATGCCCTCGACGATCGCGTCCGAGACCGACGGCTCCGTGCGCAGGCGTGCGGCCAGCCGGTCGAGGAATCGCTGGAGGTCACGCAGCACGACGGCCAGGATCACCTCGTCGCGGCCGCCCGCGAAGCTGCGGTAGACGGTGGCGCGGGACAGCCCGGCCGCGGCAGCGATGTCCTCCACCGTCGTCTTGCCGACGCCGTACCGCGCGAAGCACCCGTCTGCGGCGTTCACGATCCGTTCCCGGACCTCGTTGACGTGCGGCATGTCTCGCAGGCTATCGGTACGGTGACCGACGACACATGAGACGCCGATTGAGTTCTGTCACCCTCCGCGTACCCTGTGCGGAACCTGCCCCCCGACCGACAGGATGCCGACATGAAGATCGCTGGAACGACCGCCCTCGTGACCGGGGCGACCGGAGGGATCGGGCAGGCGATCGCGCGCGACCTCACCGCGCGCGGAGCCACGGTGGTGCTGACCGGACGCCGCGCCGACGTGCTCGAACCCCTCGCCGCCGAACTGGGCGGCAAGGCCATCGTCGCCGACCTGTCCGACCGCGAGGCGGCCGCGCGCCTGCTCGACGAGGCCGGCCCGGTGGACATCGTCGTGGCCAACGCCGCGCTGCCGGCGAGCGGGCCGCTCACCGAGTACGACCTGGACGGCATCGACCGCGCCCTCGACGTGAACCTCCGCGTGCCGATCGTGATGGCCCGGCTCGCGGCGCAGGAGATGAGCACACGCGGCGGCGGGCACCTGGTGTTCGTGTCCTCGATCGCCGGTAAGGTCGCCTCCGGCGGCGCCTCGCTCTACAACGCGACCAAGTTCGGGATGCGCGGGTTCACCCTGGCCCTCCGCGAGGACCTCCGGCCGCTGGGCATCGGCGTCTCGACGATCTTCCCGGGCTTCATCCGCGACGCGGGCATGTTCGCCGACGCGAAGGTCGACCTGCCGCGCGGCGTGGGCACCCGCTCGCCCGAAGACGTCGCACGCGCGGTGTCCCGCGCCATCGAGCGCGACTCGGCCGAGGCCTCCGTCGCGCCGCTGAGCATCCGGATGAGCGCCCTGCTCGCCGGCGTCACCCCCAACCTCGTCATCCGCGCGCAGAGTCTGATCGGCGGCGACCGGATCGCGGGCGCCCTCGCGGAGGGCCAGCGCCACAAGCGCTAGTCGATCTTGTAGTCGAGAGTGTAGGTGTGTCCGCCGTCCGGGCCGATCTCGACCTGCCCCTCGCCGGTGATGCCGGTCAGGTCGCCGCTGCCGGTGCCCTCGACGATCTGCCAGGTCATCCAGGGCTTGCCGGCGCGGCCACCGGCGGCGTGCCGGAGGACGAAGCCGCCCTTGCGGCCGTCGAGGGTGCCCTCGAACCGCTCGATGCCGACGTACGCGACCGGGCCCGCGTCGGTCGCCACCGTGATGAGTTCGGCGAGGCTGGCGCCGGCGAGCCCGCCGGTGAACGTCTTGTCCACGTGGACGGGGGTCAGGACCGTACCCTCACGCTCGTCGTACGGCGTGCGGGCGTCCCAGGTGTCGAGGATGAAGCTGCCTTCGGTGTGCATGGCCGCAATGCTCGCGGCCATACCTGCCACCTGCTGTCAGGTATTTCCTAGAAAAGGGTGTCGTCGCGCTCGATGCCGCGCAGGGCGTCGTAGTCGAGCGTGACGCAGCCGATGCCGCGGTCCTCGGCGAGCACCCGCGCCTGCGGCTTGATCTCCTGTGCCGCGAAGACACCCTTCACCGGGGCGAGCAGCGGATCCCGGTTGAGCAGCTCGAGGTAGCGGGTCAGCTGCTCGACGCCGTCGATCTCGCCGCGCCGCTTGATCTCGATCGCGACCGTCGCGCTCGACTCGTCGCGGCACAGGATGTCGACCGGCCCGATGGCGGTCATGTACTCGCGGCGGATCAGCCTCCAGCCCGCGCCCAGCGTCGTGATGTGCTCGGCGAGCAGCTCCTGCAGGTGCGCCTCGACGCCGTCCTTCTGCAGGCCCGGGTCGATGCCCAGCTCGTGGCTGGAATCGTGGAGGATCTCCTCGATCGTGAGGATCAGCCGTTCACCGGACTTGCCTTGGGTGACGGTCCACTTGCCCTCTTCCTCCTTCAGGCTGCACGGCGGGTTCATCCAGTTGAGCGGCTTGAACGCGCGGTCGTCGGCGTGGATCGACACCGACTTGTCGGCCTTGAGGAGGATCAGCCGAGTGGCCATGGGCAGGTGGGCGGTCAGCTTGCCGACGTAGTCGACGCTGCAGCGGGCGATGACGAGACGCACGGTCGCCCACCCTAGTGCCGCGGCCGGTACGCCCGGCCCCGTTTCACTGCGATCACGCCGGCATCGGATCCAGGTCGGCAAGGAGCTCGAGCGCCTCTTCACCCGTCTCGACCTCGAACGCCCGCCGTACGGCCTCCGCCGCGGCCCCTCCGGTCAGCCAGGCGAGGACCCGCTCCGCGCCGCGTACGTCCCAGAAGCCGCCCAGCCGTACCCGGGCCGTCCAGCGCACCTCCTCGTACACGAACACGTGCAGGTGGCGTACTGCCGCGAGCGTGTCCAGCGCGGCCCACCGATCCAGGAAGGGATCCAGGTCGGCGCCGGTCGCGGCCAGGCAGCACAGAACGGTGGCGGCGTCCGGCCGTACGGGATGGCGCGCCAGCGTGGCGTCCCACCAGGCGGTGAGGAACTCCGTCACGGCCGCCCGCTCCTCCGCCGGCCACTCACGCCAGCCCGCCGCTGCGAGCTTGCCGAAGACGATCTGCGGATCGCGGTGGACGAACGCGTCGGCGGCGGCGCACTCCACCAGGCGCGGCAGGAAGTAGCGGAACTCCGCGACGTCGCCCCACGTGGTCAGCGCCTTGGCCGCATAACGCGCGAGAACGGCGGGCTCGAGCGACCGTACCGGCCCCTCCAGCAGGGGCCGATCCTCGTCCGGCGCCACGCAGTGCGGACACCCCTCCACCCGCTCCACCCGCTCCGGCCGCGGCACCCGCCCGAACACCGCGTACAAGCGCTCGACGTACCCGGGCCCGAGATCGTTTTCGATCATGTCGTTGCGCGCGCCCCGATAGAGGCTTCCCAGCCGAACAGCCGGATCACACCGTCGACCTCGTCGGGCCGCCACGCCCAGTCGAGCGTCCGCAACCCGGTGACCAGATCGGCGACTCCCCGGTCTGGCCTCATCCGCAGTTCGTCACTGTTCATTGGCACGCCGCTCCATCACTTGTCGCGAGCCGTATCGCTCTTTGAGCGCATCCCACTCTCCCGATCGCGCATTTCGAGCTCGCGGCGGAGCTGGACGCTGCGCTCGTACGACTGCAAGGTGTTCTCGCCGCCGGCGCGCAGCTCGAACCGGATGCCGTTGTCGCCCGGATATGGCGCACGATGGTCGAACTGTCCGGTGTAGATCTCCCGAGGGACCCGCTCTGGGAACGCCTCGCAGAAGGGGATCACCAGGTCGAGCGTGCTCACCGCTCCCGGGTTGGACCTTTTCTGTAGACGAGCACATGCGTCACAGATGCTCGGTCGCCTGCGCATTCCCACTCCCTGACGTCTACGGGCCCGGTCCCGCGTCACGATCCCATGCACAACGCCGGAAACGCGGGCCCGTGGTCGGGCTACGTACGGCGCTCTGCGAAACTGCGGACCATGAGCGCTGTGGTGAACAAGGTCGGCGTCGTCGGGCTCGGCACGATGGGGGCCGGGATCGCCGAGGTACTGGCCAAGGGCGGGTACGAGGTCGTCGGGATCGAGGTCGGCGAGGACGCGCTGCGGCGCGGTCGTGGGCACCTGGAGAAGTCCACCGGCCGCGCGGTGCAGCGTGGGCGGCTCTCCGAGGAGGAGCAGGCCGCGATCCTGGGCCGGATCGACCTGTCCACGTCGTTCGAGGCGCTCGCCGACTGCGACCTGATCATCGAGGCCGTGCCGGAGCGCCTGGACCTGAAGCGCCGGGTGTTCGCCGAGCTGGACAAGGTCTGCCGCGCCGACGCCGTGCTGGCGACCAACACCTCCTCGCTGTCGGTCACCCAGATCGCGACGGCCACCAACCGACCCGAGCAGATCGTCGGCGTGCACTTCTTCAACCCGGCGCCGGTGATGAAGCTCGTCGAGGTCATCCATACCGTGCTCACCCGCACGGAGGCGCTCGCCACCGTCCAGGAGCTGGTGTCGGGCCTCGGCAAGGTCGGGGTGACCATCGCGGACCGCGCGGGGTTCATCGCGAACCGCCTGCTGTTCGGCTACCTCAACCAGGCCGCCGCCATGTACGACTCCGGGCACGCCTCCCGCGAGGACATCGACGCGGCGATGAAGGCGACTGGGCTCCCGATGGGCCCGCTCACCCTGATGGACCTCATCGGGCTCGACGTCTCCCTCGAGGTCTGCGAGGCGATCTACCGCGAGACGCGCGAGCGTCGGCACGCACCGGCGCCGATCCTGCGCGAACTCGTCACGGCCGGGCGGCTGGGCCGCAAGTCCGGGCACGGCTTCTACTCCTACGCCACCCCGGCGGACGAGCCCGCCAAGACGAGCGCCGTACCGATGCCCAGCGTCGGCGTCGCAGGTTCGGGCCCGCTCGCGGTCGCCCTGATCGGCGCGTTCGCCGACGCCGGCGCGGACGTACGCTTCGTCGCCGGTGACGACGACAAGGTTCGCGCCGTTCACGCCGCCCTCGGTGACGGCGTTCAGGGCGGTACCGAGCTGTCCGCCCTCGCCGACCGCGACCTGATCATCGAGGCCGTCGGTGAGGACATCTCGGTGAAGCGCTCCCTGCTCGCCGCCGTCGACGACGTCGCCAAGCCCGGCGCGATCCTGGCCACCACCGCCTCCACCGAGCCCGTGATCGAGCTCGCGATGGCCACCGACCGCCCCCAGGACGTGGTCGGCCTGCACCTGCCCGACCCCGAGGCCGAGCTCGCCGAGCTCGTCGCGACCGCCGTCACCGCCCCCGAGACCCTCGACCGCGCGTCCGCGTACGTCGAGAGCCTCGGCAAGCACCCGGTACGCACCCGCGACCGCGCCGGCTTCATCGTCGACGCCCTCCGCGCCCCGTACCTCAACGACGCGGTCCGCATGCTCGAAGCCGGCTACGCGGACGCCGACGCCATCGACGCCGCCATGAAGTACGGCTGCGGCTACCCGATCGGCCCGATCGCCGACCTCGACCGGATCGGCCTCGACCACGTCGTCGAGGTCCTCCACGCCCTCTTCACCGAACACCGCGAGCCGTCCTTCGCCCCCGCACCACTGCTGGAAAAGCTCAACATCGCCGGCCGTACGGTCCGCTGAGTCAGGGGAGCGGTCCACCCGTGATCACAGACACCGCCAGGTCACGGGTCGGGTCGTCGACTGCGGGCATGGTGAAGTCCCGGCCGCGGATGTGGGCGAGCAGCTCGGGGTCCGGCGTGACATCGTGCTTGCGCAGGTAGTAGACGACCGCCCCCGGCCATACCCACGAACCATCGGTACGGAAGTTCATTGGCACCGCGGCGGGCTCGTCGGGCGCGAACGCGTCCGTGTCGTAGGACCGCGCCGCCAGCACGACCGGCGCGGCCTCGAGATACGCGAGCACGCGGTCCCGCTCGTCCGGCGACAACCGCTCACGATCGACGACCGGCCGGCCTGCCTCGTCCAGGCCGTCGTACACCCGCGGTGTCCGCATCGGTTCGTCATCAGCCGGAGCCGCCGGAGCCGCCGGGGACGGTGAGGGCTGGACGGGCTCCGGCGCCGGTACGGACGGCGCCTGGGCCGTCGGTGCCTGGACGGGCGGTGCTTGGACGGCCGGCACCGGGGTCTGCGGTGGCATGCCCGCGCGCTGCCGTAGCCAGGCGGGGATCCACCGGTCCTCACGTGGGAAGAATCGCAACTCGTCCTGGAACCCCATCGGCGGAGGCACGTACCGCCAACGCGGTTCGACGTCGAGGTTGACGTCGAACCGGTAGGGCAGTGAGGGCTCGATCGTGATGAGGGCGCTCAGCCAGGTACCGCGGCCGGGACGGTACATCGCCGTACGAAGCCGGCCGAACACCTCCGCGATCTCCTGGGACGGCTGGACCCAGTGGGGTGTCCCGTCCGGGCCGGCGACGAAGGCATCGACCTCGATCTGCCGTCCTGCGGCGCGGTATTCGGCCCAAAGCCGCCGCCATCCGGGCGCGACGAGTCGCGACAACGCCTGCCCAAGTTGCGCCACGAGCGCCTGCTCGTCAGCCCTCGACGGCTGCCCCATGCCTTATTCCTCCCAAGAGATCCGGCGACGCCATGTGCCGCCGAAGAATCCTCAGCCGCCAGCGGGCGGCGCGTACATTCCACTGTGCAACTGGACGAACAGGTACGAGACCTCTGCTCGCAACCTCGCACATTCCGAAAATTCGGGTCGCCTTACTGCCCGTCTCGCCGGTCCAGCTATGATCTCGGCGGATGTGGGAAGGGGAGCGGCGATGACGGCCGTCGGCGAGGCGATGGTGCTGGTGGACCGGCTGGTCGCCGAGATTCCTGAGCTGGTACAGATCTTCCCCGGGCTCCGCGACGAGGAGATGGACTCCTGGCCGGTCCCGGTGCCGGAGGACGTACGGCTGCTGCTGAGGCGCATGTCGGGCCTGGAACTGCTGGAGAACGGCTACCCCTGGGACTTCGGCGTCGACCCGACGGTCGATGCCGGCACCGACAGGTGGCGGCTCGGCCGGGCAGGCAGTTACTGGGTGCTGCGCCACACCGGCGCCGGAGACACCGTGTACGTCGACGTGGACCCCGCGACCGGACGCTGGGGCCCGGTCTTCCTTATCGAGGAGGAGACCGACGTCGTACGGCTCGCGCCGTCGCTGGCCTGGTACGTCGCGCAGACCGCGCACCAGATCCTGCTCGCCGTGGAATGGGCGAGGGAGGACGAGGATCTCGCCCCCGACGAGCTGGAGGACGCGCTGCCGGAACTCCTCGCCGACGCGTGGGGCGAGACGTTGTCCTCGTACGGGGACGAGGACAACGCCGGGCCTCGGCGGGTGACGCCGCTGCCCGCCGAAACGCTCCGCCGGGCGGAGGATCCCGTCCTCGCCGAAGCGGCGGCGGCCGTCCCCGACGGCACGCTCGTCGCCGACCTCAAAGGTGCCGGCCACCCCGCGATGATCGGGTTCCGGACCGCGTACGAGGGCCCGTACCCGCCGTTCTTCCAACGCTCTCACGGCGGCCGCTTCGTTTACGCGCTGCCGGGCGGCTGATCGTCGGGCTGGGAGTCCTGTCCCTCCGGGGTCTCTCCTTCGGGCGACGACAGCCCCGCGCGGTCGCGCATCCAATTGGGCAGATACGTCGCAATACGCGGGAAGCGGTCCAGCTCATGGCGGACGGCCTGCTCTGAAGGCTCGCTCTCCCATTCAGGCTCGGTGTCCCACGCATAACGCAGGTCGATGCGCGACGGACTCCCGAACTGAACCTGGAATGTGGCTTGGGACCAGGTGCCGCGGCCCGCATCGGGGGCGTCGTCGGCAAGGTAGTACATCCCGGCCCGCAGCTTGTCGAGCAGATAGGAGAGCTCCTGAGGGGGCTCCCAAACGCGAAGGCTGTGGTCGAGATCGCGTACGGTGACCGGCAACTCGATATGGTCACCCACAGCCCGGTAGGTGCCCATGATCTCCACCCAGTCCGGCGGCGCCGCATCCACCAGGAGCGTCAGGATCTCACCGGCGTAGATCTCACGCTGGTCCTCTGGGGTCAGGCCTCCAACGGCGTTCGACGGTGCGAAGTCCGGTTCCCGGCCCGCCGCCCGTGCCCGTAGCCAGTCCGGGAGGTATTCCTCGTCACGAGGGAACTCCTCCAGATCGTGGGCCCACACATCGGCAGGGATGGGGGGACTCCATCTCGGGTCGCCGTCGTAGTTGAAGTTGGCGGCGACACGATTCGGAGGTTCGAGGACGTACCGGGCCGAGAACCAGGTGCCTTCGCCCGGGACGTACGACAACGGGCGGCGCCGCATCAGCAGATCGATCGCTTCCTGAGGTGGAGTGATCGCCGGGTGCGCCCCATCGGGCATCGTCACGGTCAGCGCTGCTTCGGACACGCCGCCCGTGGCCGTGAGCCGAAGGTCGATCCGGCGAGCTTCCGGGGCCGCGTCCTCCAATGCCCAGCACACCTGGTTGTGCAATTCCGCCTTGGCGTTCTTCCTCTCCTCAGGGTCCATTGGTGTACCCGGATGTGACATTCGGGAAGCTCCTCACGCGTACCGTCACCTTGCCATCGGCGACCTCGACATAGCGCACCTGGACCGTGTGCGGAACCTGCTCGCCAGCATCTCGCAGCGCGAACACGTCGAAGCTCTCAATGGCGACACCCGGCTGTTCGGCCGTGAGGGCCACCTGCTTCTCCATCGCGTGCCAGGTGTCGTCCGACACTAGCCCCAGCGCCGCGTTGTTGTTGCCCTGGTTCTCGTCCCGCAGCTGAGAGATCATGTTGATCAGCTCGCCAGGGCTGCCGAACTGGCTGCCCTGGGTATGGCCGCCGTCGTTGATGTTCTTGCTGCTGATCTTGCCGTCCGCCGCCACGACGGTCGCCTTGCCGGCGAGTTCACCGGACCGACCCTGTGCAGGCTCATGCCGACGTCCGTAGTCCGAGGACGCCTCGTCCTTGCTGAGGTGGTGGCCCGAAGACGCGCACGTGTCGGTGACGTGTTGTGGCTTGGCGTTCGCAAAATGGGGATTCTCCGGCCCGGTCTCGAACTGCCATTTTCCATGGTCGACCGAGTACTGCGTGTTGGGCAGGGGGTTGTTCAAGTCGGGGTTGAACGGCCGGTACGTATCGACGATCCGCACCTTGCCGTTCTCATCCGTGTAGAAGATGCCGCGCGGCTCGCCGTTCTTGGAGTAGACCTCATACCGCGCGTTCGGTTCGAGGTCCTTGCGATTGATGAACGCCTGTTTCCCGTTCGGTCCTTCGTCCGCCGGCACCTTGATCCGCTGAGCATCGTCTCTCGGCGTGAACTTGTCGTTCTCCGGGGCCAGCCGGTCCGGGTCGAAGTGCTGCGACTCCACGTAGTGGACGTCCGGATCGATCTTCTTCAACTCGAGGTTCTGTGAGGAACCGCGACCTGCCTCAGTCTCGACCCAGTGGACCTCGCCGGCGTGGTCCGTGTAGTACGCGCCGCGGTAGTTTCCGGCGGAGTCCGTGACCTCGTATTTCGTATTTGGCTCCAGCCGGCCGGGCCGGAACGGCTTGTGGGGATGCGGCGGTATGAGGTCGGAAGGCTGGTCGGGGCGGACCTCGATCGTCTGGTGGGGCTCCGGCGGATCGAAATGTACGGCGTTCTGTGGCCTGCCGTCTTCGCCGACCGAGAAGATCTGGTGGTGGCCGCCGACCTCGACCCGGTACTTGGCGTCCGGCTGAGGATGCTGCGCGTCCGGGTTGGGGACGTGGTCGGGGTGGTCTTCGCGCAGGTTCGGCGAGTAGGTGTCGGCATGCGTGACCTTGCCGTCAGGGCCGGTGTAGAAGGTCCCGCGCCGCACCGGTTCACCATCTGGGCCGGTGCGGTTTTCGATGACGTTGTAGCGGGAGTTCGGTTCCAGACCCTCACTGCCGACAAAGGGCCGGCCTGGCTCGACCACACGGTCGTGGACACGGTTCGGGGGAACCTCTGGAGGATCGAAACGGACCTGGTGTTGTGGGTTCTGGCGGTACTCGCTGCGGGCCGGTTCTTGGTACCTCTCCTCCCGAGGAGTCAACGGTCCGGAGTGATGTTCCGTCGTGTCATTGGGATGACCGGGCGGTCGATCGGTACGGCCGTCGGCCGGATCCTCGTCGCCGCGGTGTCTGGCGTCTTCCCCGTCGCCGTCGCGCTTGTCCTCGTCCTTCGTGCCCGGCGCGAAGCCGTCGTCGCTCGCCTTGGAGGTCGTGTCGTCCGGATTGTGGGTCGTCCATTCGCCGTTCGGCGGGATCTCCGGCTTCAGCTTGCCGTCCGGGCCGACGTGGGAGTCGGAGCTGAACACCCGGCCGGCCGAGTCCGTCCAGGCTGGTTTGTCGGGCGCCATGACGGGTGCGCCCAGGTCGTGGGCGAGGCGGCGAGCGAAGTCGTTCGATCCCGCGTCGCAGCCGATCAACCGGATCGGTTCGCCGTTGTAGTCCCCGTTGTGCCGCAGGACGTCGGCGAACTGCTCGGGGGTATAGGTGTGCTCGCCGATCCGCGCCAGACCGTCCGGCGTGATGTGGACGTCCACCGAGTACCGGCCTTCCGGGTCCGGTGCCACCCGCTGGGGAAGGTCTCCCATCTCGGCGTCGCCGCGGTGGTACGACGATCCCGCCGGGGTGGGCTCGGAGTGGCGTTCGTTCACCTCGTCCGGGGTGAGAACCTCCTGGTGGTGCGGGCCGGCGTCGTCGGGATGATGCTGCGCTTCGGCGTCGTCGTGTCCAGGACTCGGGTCGTCGCGACCGGGCTCCGCCGGTGGCTCGGAGTCATCGCGAGGGTCTCCGGTACGGCGCTCGCCCGGCTCCGTGCCGGATCGGGGTTCCGCCGGGGCGCCGGCGTGCGGCCGTGCTCCGGGCTCATCGGAAAGGACGGAGGGAGCAGGGTTCCGCTCGTCACGGGGAGCGTCATCGGTGCGAGGCCCAGGGGCGTCGCTCGGCGCGCGATCGGTGCCCGCGTCGCGTGTCGAGGTGCTGTCCGTGCCGATCCTTCCCTCGTCCGGTACGCGTTCGGGCTCGCCGGGGGAGGACTCCCCGCCGTCGCGCGTGGGCTCCCTCAGCGCCGGATCCCGCGTGTCCCCGGGCCGACCGGACATGGAGTCCTGCGTGCTGGTGTGCTCGGGCTCGCCCGGCGTGGGGTCCTCCGAGCCGGTACGGCCAGGCTCGGCGTCCGACGGTGCGGTGCGGTCGGACTCACCGGCCGTCGGGCGTTCGTCCGTGGCGGGCGGCTCGTCTCGAGGTACCTCCGGGATGCGATCGGCCGGCGTCCTTGGAGCCTCGTCGGCCGGTGTGCCCGGCGCGTCCTCGGCCGGGGTCCGAGGAGTCTCGCTCTCCGGCAGAGTCTCCGGCCGTATGCCCTCAGAGGACGAGAACGGGCGCTGCTCCGGACTCGTGGCCTCGGGCGCACGGCCATCCGATGTCGAGCCGGTGCGGCGATCGGTTCCGCCTGGGCGCTCGGTGCGCGTGGTGTCCCGCGTGGAGCCCGTGCCGTTCGTGGGACGGTCGCCGATCGTCGGGCTCGGACGTTCCCCGGCAGCGGAGGGGCGGGACGTGGGCGTACTTCCGCCAGAGCGCTCGGCAGGAGCGTGACCGTTGCCGCCGGGTGCGGACCTGCCGCCCATCGGCGGTGCCATCGGCATGGCTCCCGCCGCAGGGCCGGTCGGCGCAGTGGCGGCGTTCGGAACGCCCTCGGTGCCAGGGCCGCCCGCACGGTCGGGCAGACCGGCGCCCGCGGCCACCGGCGACGAGGTGCTGGCGTCCGACAGCATGCTTCCATGGGATGGCGCCGACCCGCCGTCGTGTGACGATCCGCCGTTGAGCAGGGAGTCGATCCGATTGGCTGAGGGAACGTTGCCCGCCGGGCCGTCACCGTCGTGAGTGGGCGGGGTGGCGCCCGATTGCGGGTCCGATGCCGTCGAGGACGGAGCGGACCCGCGGTCGGTGCCGAGCACGTTCGAGCGGTTGAACGACGCGTCGTCACGGGAGGCGCCGTCGGACTCGGAGTGGGAGTTGCTTCCGCCGTCGTCCGACACGACATGCGGCTCGGTCGACCCGCCGGTGTCGACGTTCGGTCCGCCATCGCCGAAATGCGGGGTACCGGTACCTCCATCGGAGGTGACGTGCGGTTCGCTCGACGAACCACTGTCTGAAGTGACATGGGGCTCAGACGACCCGCCGTCTGAGACGGTGTGGGGTTCGGAGCCGCCGCCGTCGGAGGTGACGTGGGGCTCACCGGAGCTGCCTCCGTCCGACGTGACGTGAGGCTGGCTAGTGCCGCCGTCACCGCTCGATCCACTGTCACTGGAGCCGCCGTCGGAACCGCCACTCGAACCGCTGTCGTCAGAACCGGCGCGAGGTTCGCTCGACCCGCCGTCCGAGCCGGAATGAGATCCGTTGTCCGAGCCGCTCTCGTTCTGTGATCCGCTGAAGCCGTCGTCGCCGGGGGACGGTGAGTGTTCGCCGGCGGCGTGTGCGCCTTCGTCCATGCCGCCTTTGGCGCCGCCGACGCCGCCGCCGAACCCGCCCGAGGTCGCGGCCTTGGCGAGCGCCTCCGGGCTGAGGTCCCCACCGTGGATCGCGGTCGTGGCGACCGCACCGGCCACTCCGGATACCGCGCCGGAGACGGCCTCGCGAGCGGCGCCCTGGACCATGCCCTTGAACGGAGTAGCCGCACCCGACAGACCGGGGATCTTCCCCGCACCGAGACCGACACCGGTACCGATCACGCCGTTGACCAGCCCATCGACGGCCGCCGCGCCGGTCTTGCTCCAGTCGAAGCCGTCCCGGTGCCCTTCGGCGACCTGAATGCCCTGAATCAGAACATCCAGGCCCACGCTCTGCAGCTCGGCCAAAGCGATGTTCTTGAGCAGCGCCTCCAGCAACTTGCGCGCGATCGACTTCGCGACGACCTGGGCGCCTTCCTCCACCACGGGAATGGCCGCCGCGGACGCCCCGAACGTCTCGATCATGTTGGCGATCAGGAACGCGATCTGAATCGCCGTGATGATGAGCAGGGCGATGAACATGTACTTGCCGTACTCGATCTCGGCCGCACCGTCATCGCACTGCTTGGCGAGCGAACGACACAACTCCGAAAGCTTCGGCAGGTACTGCGGGTCCGTCGTGACGAACTGATCCCAAAACTCACGGAAGTTGTCCGCCGCCGGACCCTGAACGACACTCAGGACCTTGGTCGCGCTCCCCTGCACGTCACCGGTGAGCTCATCGACGCCCGTCGCGGCGTCCTCCCACGCCGTGGCGAGACGGCGCATGGCCGTCTCGTCACCCTCGGGCCAGTCCTGCCCGATGATCCACGAAAGCCACTTGACCTCGTCGGGTATCTCCAGACCCACCCTCAGCCACCCGACGCTTCTTCGGCACCGTCATAGTTCTTCGCCATGCGCCGCACGCCGCTCTCGACGTCCTTCAAACTCTTCTCCAGCGACGGAAACGACTTGAACGCGCCATCCCTCGGCTTCGCATAATTGCCCTCAAAGGCCTTGCCGCCCTCATCACCACCCCAGCAGGCACCCTCAGCCGAAAGCGCGGCACTCAACCGATCGAAGACACCCTTCAACGTCTTCGCGCCATCACCGAAACCCTTGGCGTCACGCTTCAACGCGTCCCGCTCGACCCGCAGCTCGTCACCACTCACCGGCGCGCCGCCCACTCACTTGTCGCGAAAGCCGTAACGCTCTTTGAGCGCATCGAAATCATCAGGACGCTCAGGAAGAATCCTCGACAGGTCAAACCCCTTGCCCGCGACCGCCTCAACCGACGCACCATCCGGCGTCAACGGCTCCATCGCCACACGCATCTGCTCACCGACCTGAACCGCCGCCTCCTGCACCGCCCCCAAAACGGCCTCCGCGAGCTCAGGCGGCGACAACCTCCGATACACCCGCGGATTGAACTCCAGACCCAGCAACCGCCCCTGCGACCCGACCCTGACCGTCACCAACTCGTCCTCAGTGGTGACGGTGACCTCCACCTCGGCCATCGTCTCCTGGAGTCTCCTCAGGTCAGCGCGCTTACGCTGGTACTCCTCCAGCAGTTCATCGATATGAGCCTGCCACTCCGGCCGCATCCGAGTCCCCCAACTCCATCGCGCTATAACACCAGGTAATCGACAAAAGACTTTAAGGGAGTCAAGAGGATATGGCCATATGATTCCGGCGATCCACGGGTGAGACATCGGTGACCGGAGGTCAACCCGATGCCACCGCTCTCAGGCGCCAATCGGGCGCCCCCGCGGGTCACATGCACGACACCGTGCTGAAGAGGCCACTCCGTGGCTCCATGCCGAGGTGATGCGCGGCCGTGTGCCGGGGTGCTTGGGTGGGCCTTTACCCTGATCGGCATGAGTCCGCGAAAGAACCGCCGAGAGGGCGAGGCGTCCCGGGAGACCGGGCGCAGTGCTTTCGGCGGTCCGCAGTGGACCGAGGAGGGGCCCGACGGGGAGTGGGTCGTACGGCCGGCGGCGGGGGCGGCCAAGACGTACCGCTGCCCCGGCTGTGACCATGAGATCCCGTCCGGCGTCGGGCATGTGGTGGCCTGGCCGGCCGAGGGTGGCGGCGCGGAGGATCGGCGGCACTGGCACAAGCCGTGCTGGAACAACCGCCGGAACCGGATGCCCAATGTTCAGCGGTCCCGTCGTGGCCCGCGTTACTGAGAGGACGACGATGGGGGAGATCCGGGCGAGCACGGTCCTGGCCGCGCGGCGTACGGACATCGAGTTGCAGACGGCCGACGGGTTGCGGCTGGTCGGGGAGCTGGCGGTGCCGGAGGAGCGCCCGCCCGCGGCGACCCTCATCTGCCTGCACCCGCTGCCCACCGCCGAGGGCATGATGGACAGCCACGTGCTGCGCAAGGCGTCGTACCGGCTGCCGGCGCTCGCCGACCTCGCGGTGCTCCGGTTCAACACGCGGGGCACGACCAGCGACCGCGGTACGAGCGAGGGGGAGTTCGGCGACGGCGACTCCGAGCGGTACGACGTGGCGGCGGCGCTGGAGTACGCCGAGTACCACGACCTGCCGCGTCCCTGGCTGCTCGGCTGGTCGTTCGGCACCGAGCTGGCGCTCAAGTGGGGCCGCGACCCGTCGGTCGAGGGCGCGATCCTGCTGTCGCCGCCGCTGCACCGGGCGACGGACGAGGACCTCGACGCGTGGGCGGAGTTCGGCCGTCCGCTGCTCGCGCTGGTGCCCGAACGCGACGATTACCTGCGTCCGCAGGAGGCCCGCGAGCGGTTCAAACGGGTGCCGCAGGCCGAGGTCATCGGGGTCGACGGGGCCAAACATCTGTGGGTCGGCGAGCCCTACGTACGCGTGGTGCTGAACGAGGTCGTGAAACGGGTGGCCCCTGAGGCGTACCCACTGCCGACCGAGATCACCTGACGTGAACCCTCGTCGCAGGTGAGATGGTCTTCCGGCTTTGCCTTATCCCTAAACGCAGGCGACCGATCACGGCCACGGTATCGGCGTATCGTCCGCCACAGGTGACGATGATTCGGAACCGGGCGTGCGCCGGGATCGGGGGATTCGTGGCAGGTCGACAGGGAGGAGCGTCGTGCAGCTGTACACCCGGGACGTCGGTGAGGGGACCCCGTTGGTACTCCTGCACGGGTATCCGTTGTCCTCAGCCATGTGGCTGGCGCAGCGCGAGGGGCTGGCGGCGCGGTTCCGCGTCATCACGCCCGATCTGAGGGGGTTCGGCGGGTCGCCGCTCGGCGCGGAGGACCCCAGCGTCGAGGCCATGGCCGACGACGTCGCGGAGCTGCTGGACCGGTTAGGCCTCGAGCGCGCCGTCATCGGCGGCCTCTCGATGGGCGGGTACGTCGCGCAGGCGTTCTGCAGCCGCCACGCCGAACGCCTCCTCGGCGTCGTCCTGGCGGACACGAAGGCCACCGCCGACCCCGAGGTCGTGCGTCACACCCGGCTCCGTACGGCGGAGCGGCTCGAGACCGAGGGCACCGTCGAGGTCCTCCTCGAGGAGGTGCTGCCGAACCTCGTCGGTCCGACCACGATGCGGCAGCGCGCGCTCGTGTACGGCCGGGTACGCGGCCTGGTGCAGGCCACACCGCCGCAGGCGGCCGCCTGGGCGCAGCGCGCGATGGCCGGACGCCCCGACACGCTCGGCGCACTGGCCGAGGTACGCGCGCCGGTCCTGGTCCTGCACGGTGACGAGGACGTCATCGCGACCGAGGACGACGCGCGCGCCATCGTCGATGCCCTGCCGGACGCCGAGCTCACCGTGATCCCCGGGTCCGGCCACCTGACCGCCGTCGAGCAGCCGGAGCTGTTCAACGAGGCGGTCACGGAGTTCGGGGCGTCGCTGGCACGCGCCACCCGCTGAGCCCGTGGCTCAGAGCTGATCCTGCCGGGGGACCACGACCTCGCGCAGGATCAGGGCGAACGCGGCGGCGGCCGGGATCGCCAGCAGTGCGCCGATCATGCCGAGCAGCGTGCCGCCGATCAGCGCCGCGATGATCGTCACCGCGGGCTGCACGTCGACCGAGCGCTTCATGACCCTCGGCTGGATGATGTAGTTCTCGACCTGCTGGTAGACGGCGAAGAAGATCGCGACGGCGACGCCGGTCCAGAGCCCGGAGAAGAACGCCACGGCGGTGACGAGGATCGCCCCGATCGTCGCGCCGACCAGCGGGATCAGGTCCATGATCGCCACGACCAGCGCGAGCGCCAGCGCGTACGGGACGTTGGCGATCAGCAGGACGATGTACGACGAAACGCCCGCGATGAGAGAGATGAGCAGGTTGCCGGCGACGTACCCGCCGATTCGGGTGAGGATCTCGTCGCCGAGCAGCGCCACACGGGCCCGGCGTGACCGGGGTGCGAGCCGGTACATGAAGCCGGTGATGTTCGGCAGCGAGCTGAGGAAGTAGAGCGTCAGGATCAGCACGGTCAGCGTGCTGAACACCCCGCTGATCACGACCTGGCCGACGCCCAGCACGCCGTTGGCGGCCTGCGTGCCCAGGTCACGGCTCTGCAGGGCCTTCTTCGCCTTCTCCAGCAGGTGGTAGCGGTGGTCCCAGTCCTGCAGGCGCGGGTTGTTCTGGAGCTGCTCGATGTAGCCGTTGCCGCTCGTCAGATTGTGGATGAAGGCGCTGACCTGCTCCGAAAGCGGCGGCACGATCGCGAAGCCGAACCCGACGAAGCACCCGACCAGCCCGAGGAAGACGAGCAGCACGGCCCACTGCCGCTTGAGGCCGACGCGTTCGATGGCCTCGACCGCCGGGTTCAGGCCGACCGCGAGGAACAGCGCGACGACGATGAGGATGATCACTTCGCGGGCGTCGGTCGCCGCCTGGACCAGGATGTACGCGGCGAGGACGCCGAGCGCGCCGAAGAAGCCGAACACGAAGGGGTGGTTGCGGGTCAGCGGACGGCCGGGACGCCCGAACGGGAACAGATCGTCCACGCCCGCCTCGCGCGCACGGGTCTGGAGGTCGGTGACCGGGTCCGAACCGGCCAGGTCGGCCTCGCCCGAGTCCCGCCGATCGAGGGCGAGCCGTCCGGGGTCGTGCGCCTCGTCGTCCTCGGAGCGATCCTTCTCCGACGCGCGAAGCTGCGGGTCGACGGCTCGCTCCGACGGGCGAAGGGAGGCCTGCCCGGCGCCGTCCTCGGAGGCCTGCGGGTCGACGGAGTCCGACGGACGGGGTGTGGCCTGTTCTGCGCCGTTTTCCGAGGGGGCCTGCTCAGGCTGCCGGTCGAGGGCGTCGTCGTCCGTCTTCGACCCGGCGGCCTGCGGCCCGGGGGCGGAGGACTCCGGAGGGTCGCTCTCCGCGCCGGAGGAGCCCTGCTCCGCGGCTCGCCGGTAGTCGGTAAGACGCCCCGAGTCCTGCCGCTGGTCGTGGTCGTTCTCGGGTCTGCCCGGCACGCCCCGCCTCCTCCGCGCTGTCCGAATTATGCGAAAAGCCTAGAGGCTTGGAGGCCTCTAGGCTTTTCGTCGTCTCGCGGATCAGCGGGATGCGCCGGGGATCAGCCGGCGGACCGCTCGGTGGCCGCTGTCACTCCTGCCACCAGTCGTCGTCCTCGTCCTTCTTCTTCGGCTGAGCCTGAGCCTGGGCGGAAGGCTTGGGCTTCGGCTCTGCCGCGGCGAGGGCGGGCTTCTCCTGCGGGGCGGCGATGGCTTCGTCGCCGCCGACACCGCCGACACCGCCGACCGGCGCCTGCATGCCGCCGATCAGGTTGCGGAGCTGGTTGAGGTGGCTGGTGATGCTGTCACGCTGGCGCGTGAGCTCGTCGACCTGGCGCTGAGCGGTCGTGCGCATCCGCTCGGCCTCGGTCTTGGTGTCGCTGAGGAGCTGCTCGGCCTGAGACTTCGCCTCGGCGATGACCGAGTCGGAGTTCTTCCGGGCGTTGGCCACCAGCTGCTTGGCGTGGCTGTCGGCCTCGCGACGGGTCTGCTCCGCCTGCTGCGTCGCCTTGGTGGCGCGCTGCTCGGCGGAGGCCGCCCGCTGCTCGGCTTCGGCGACGAGCTTCTGGGTGGCGCTCTGCGCGGCGGCGTGACGCTCGTTGTCCTGGCGCTCCGCCTCCTCGCGACGGGCGGCGAGCTGGACCTCGAACTCGCCCTCGGCCTGGGCGCGCTGGGCTTCGCTCTCCTCGAAGACGCGCTGGGCCTGGGCCCGCATCTCGTCGGCCTGCCGCTTGGCGGTCGTGAGGATCTCGTCGCGTTCCCGCTTGGTGGACGCCCGGAGCTGGGCGACCTCCCGCTCGGTGGTGGTGCGCAGCTTGGCGATCTCGCGCTCGGCGACCGCGCGCTTCTCCGCGACCTCATGGTCGGCGGTCGCGCGGAGCTTGGCGACCTCGCGCTCGGTCGTCGAGGTCAGCTCGTCGGACTCGCGGCGGGCGCCGGTGCGGACCTCGTCGGCCTCGCGCTCGGCGGCGTTGCGCATGTCCTCGCCCTCGCGCTGGGCGAGTGCACGGACCTCGGAGGCCTCGTTCTCTGCGGTGGCGCGGAGCTCGGCGGCGTCGACCTTGGCGGCCGCCTTGATCTCATTGGCCTCCGAACGCGCCGCCTGGACGAGCTCGGTGGCCTGCTCCTCGGCGAGGCGGAGGAGCTGTTCGATCCGTGCGCCGAGACCGGAGTAGGTCGGCCGCTCCTGCTCTTGGAGCTGGCGATGAGCATCGGACAGCTCACGCTGCATCGCCTGAGTCTGCTCGCGGCTCTGGCGCACCTCGTTGTCGAGCTGCTTGATGTGCTCTTCGACCTGGTGCCGGTCGTAGCCGCGAAGCACCACGTCGAACTCGCGTGGGGGTGTGTCTTCGAAGAAGTTGCTTAGCTGGGCGTCGATGTCGGACTGCATGAGGCTCAATCCTGCTGTGACGAGACGGCTACAAGTGGTTGAGATGCCAGATCATGGTTACGCGAACACTCCCTGTTACGGACTACTGCACGCGCGGGACCACACCGGCGACAGCAGCGTACTCCGGACAGTGCCGTGTTGGGGGCTCAACTTGACGTCGTGGGGGCTTTGTCACCCTAGTTGGTGAATTTCACGGCCTTGCGACCTGCACCAACTCCGTGAGGACCCCGCCGACGTCCTTGGGGTGGAGGAACGCGATCGAGGCACCCATCGAACCATGGCGAGGCCGCTTGTCGAGCGCGCGTACGCCGGTCCCCCCGATGGTCTCCAGGGCCGCCACGACGTCGTCGACGCCGTACCCGACGTGGTGGACGCCCTCCCCCCGCTTGGCGAGGAAGCGTCCCACCGGTGTGTCGGGGCCGAGCGGCTCCAGAAGCTGGACGTACGAGGCGCCGGCCGGCCCGTCGGCCACGTGCAGCATGGCCTCCTTGACCCCCTGTTGCTCATTCACCTCACGCGACGCGACGACCAGGCCGAACGTGGTCTCGTAGAAGCCGATCTTCTCGTCGAGGTCGTGGCACGCGATCCCGATGTGATCAATTCGTGTGAGCATGACGCTGACCCTCTCGACAGTGGTACGGCCTCGTGTGGGTATGTTGGCAAACACTGTCCCGTCCGGTTACTGGAGGTCCCTTTTAATGGCCGGATCCGTCATGGTCGCCGGGGCTCGTACGCCCATCGGGCGTCTGCTCGGCTCACTGAAGAACTTCACCGGCGCCGACCTCGGCGGCTTCGCGATCAAGGCCGCGCTCGAGCGCGCCGGGGTCCCCGCCGACCAGGTCGACTACGTGATCATGGGGCAGGTGCTCCAAGCCGGGGCCGGCCAGATCCCGTCGCGCCAGGCGGCCGTCAAGGCCGGCATCCCGATGACCGTGCCCTCCCTGACGATCAACAAGGTCTGCCTGTCGGGGCTCGACGCGATCGCCCTCGCCGACCAGCTCATCCGCGCGGGTGAGGTCGAGATCGTCGTGGCCGGCGGCATGGAGTCGATGACCAACGCGCCGCACCTGCTGCCCAAGTCGCGGCAGGGCTTCAAGTACGGCTCGATCGAGATGCTGGACGCGACCGCGCACGACGGGCTCACCGACCCGTTCGACGGCGTCTCCATGGGCGAGTCGACCGAGCGCTACAACGCCAAGCTCGGCATCACGCGCGAGGAGCAGGACGAGTTCTCCGCCCGCTCGCACCAGCGCGCCGCCGAGGCGATCAAGAACGGCCTCTTCGACGAAGAGATCGTTCCGGTGGAGATCCCGCAGCGTAAGGGCGACCCCGTGGTCTTCTCGACCGACGAGGGCGTACGCGCCGCGACGACGGCCGAGCTCCTCGGCCGCCTGCGCCCGGCGTTCAGCTCGGACGGCACGATCACCGCGGGCTCGTCGTCGCAGATCTCCGACGGCGCCGCCGCGGTCGTCGTGATGGCCAAGTCCAAGGCCGAGGAACTGGGCCTGACCTGGCTTGCCGAGATCGGCGCGCACGGCAACGTCGCGGGCCCGGACAACTCTCTCCAGTCCCAGCCGTCGAACGCGATCAAGCACGCGCTCGGCAAGCAGGGCCTGGCAGTGTCCGACCTGGACCTCATCGAGATCAACGAGGCGTTCGCCTCGGTCGGCATCCAGTCGATGCGCGACCTGGGCATCGACGCCGACCGCGTCAACGTCAACGGGGGCGCGATCGCGCTGGGCCACCCGATCGGCATGTCCGGTGCCCGGCTCGCCCTGCACCTGGCGTACGAGCTGCGCCGTCGCGGTGGCGGCCTCGGTGCGGCAGGCCTGTGCGGCGGCGGTGGCCAGGGCGATGCCCTGATCCTGAAGGTCTGAGGGCCGGCGGTGGCGCGGGACGCCGACGTCGAGACCCTGGTCGAGCGTGCCCGTGAGGGTCAGCCGCGCGCGGTCGCGCGGCTGATCTCCCTCGTGGAGAACGCCTCGCCGGAGCTGCGGGCCGTCATGGCCAGGCTCAACCCCCTGTCCGGACGCGCGCGGATCATCGGTCTGACCGGGTCGCCGGGTGTCGGCAAGTCGACCTCCACCAGCGCGCTCGTCAGGGCGTTCCGCGCCCAGGGCCACCGGGTCGGCGTGCTCGCGGTCGACCCGTCGTCGCCGTTCACGGGCGGCGCGCTGCTCGGCGACCGCGTACGCATGCAGGACCACGCCTCCGACTCGGGCGTCTTCATCCGCTCCATGGCGAGCCGCGGCCATCTCGGCGGGCTGTCCTGGGCGGCGCCGCAGGCGATCCGGGTCCTCGACGCGGCCGGGTGCGACGTCGTCCTCGTCGAGACGGTCGGCGTCGGCCAGGCCGAGGTGGAGATCGCCTCGCTGGCGGACTCGACGATCGTGCTGGTGGCGCCGGGGATGGGCGACTCCATCCAGGCGGCCAAGGCCGGCATCCTGGAGATCGCGGACGTGTTCGTGGTCAACAAGGCCGACCGCGACGGCGCCCAGCAGACCGTACGCGACCTGCGCAACATGCTCGCGCTGGCCGAGCCCGGCGGTTGGAAGCCGCCCATCGTGCCGACCGTGGCGGTCAAGGACGAGGGCCTCGACGACGTGGTGGAGGAGCTCGCCAAGCATCTCGCGTGGATGGAGAGCACCGGCGAGCTGCGCCGCCGCCGCGAGGCGCGCGCCCGCGACGAGATCGAGGCCATCGCGGTGACCACGCTGCGCGAGCGCATGGGCGACCTGCACGGCGACCAGCGCCTCGGCGCGCTCGCCGCGAAGGTCCTCGACGGCACCTGCGACCCGTACGCCGCCGCCGACGAACTCGTCGAGGGCCTCACCAGGAATTAAGGGGTGTCCGGTGGGTCTTCGGACACCCCCTAGCCGGGCGAGGGCGCGTAGGACTCTTCGCCGATGGGTTCGGGGCGGCCGTCGGTCGGCTCGGCCGGGCGCCGGTGGCCGAACTCCAGCGTGAGCAGGGCGGCGGCCACCGGCACGATGCCGGCCCAGGACGGGAAGAGCACGCTGCGCGGTACGTAGCGCGGCCGGAACTTGCGGTTGAACAGGTACAGCGACTCGACCTTGATGAACGGATCGAGCAGGTGGATCAGTAGGTAGCCGCCGCGTTCGATGGCGCCGCGGTCCTCGGCGTCCAGCAGCTCGCGGAAGGCCGCGAAGTTCAGCGAGACCTCGTCGACGTCGTTCTCACCCGCGTACGCCATGACGTCGGCGATCATCCGCTCGTTGAGGCCGTTGGGTGAGCCGGGCGCGCGCCGCATCGCGTCGAGGGACAGCCGGCGCCCGCAGGCGCTGGGCAGGTACCGCTGGAAGCCGATCGGCGCGCCGTCCGCGTCGCGTGCCACGACGACGACCGGCGACGTGTGCCGGCCGGTCAGCAGCCCGTCGAGGTTCATGGAGAAGCCGCGTTCGTCGGCACCGTCCATCGCCTCGGTGGCCACCGCCCGCAGCCGTACGCGCTCGTCCTCGTCCAGGGCGCCCTCGCGTACGACCTCGGTGGTGACGCCGGCGTTGACGGTGCGCCGCACCGCCTGCCGTACGTTGCGCATGCTCCGGCCGTTCAGCGCGAACCCGCACGGGGCCAGCAGCACCTCGTCGCCGATGCCGACGGAGTGCAGCCCGTACGGCTGCCACAGGCGGAGCAGGTCCGTACGGGCGCCGAGGACGGCCATCCGCCAGCCGGAACGTTCGGCGAGCGCGGCGAACGCCGCGACCGCGGCCGGGTAGGACGCCGGGTCGCCGGCCGGATCGCCGCCCGCGGTGGCGACGCCGAACAGGACCCGGTAGCCGATCACCGCGCGCCGGTCGGGGCTGAAGACATAGGACTTGTCGCTGCGCAGGACGAACGGCGCGAGGGTGTCCGAGCCGCCGTCGTCGACGAGGCACGCGGCCTCGGCGCGCTCCGCGTCCGTGCCGGCCGGCGGCGGTGGCGCCGGGGTCAGGAGCGTCATCAGCATCGCGAGCAGGCCGCCGCCGCCCAGGATGGCGAGGCTGGTCTCGAACCAGCGGTCGGGCGAGCCGTCGAAGTGCAGCGGGCCGGGGCCGGATGCGGTCAGCCCGTACAGGATCTCCCGTCCCGCGTCGGTGATCGTGGGGCCCGGGGTCACGTGGTGGCGCTCGGCGAGCATGACCACGAGGCCGTAGAAGGCCGCCACCACGTACGTGATCAGTCCGGCGCCGAGCGCGGCGCGTACCCGGCTCGGCGACGTGCGGAACTCACCGCGGAACCGGAACAGCACGTACGCGCCGGCCGTGAGGAGCAGGAGCCGCCCCGGCTGGCGGGCGCCCAGCGCGTCGAGCGCGGACAGTACGGACAGGACCAGGAGCAGGTGGTACGCGAACCGGCGGCGGAGCAGGACCCCGCGCGCCGCCGCCAGCAGCACCAGCGCGAGCAGGAACTCCTGGCCGCCGGGAAGCAGGTCGCCCACGATGAGTTCCGCTGGACGCCCGGAGGCGGAGTCGTCGATCACGGGCAGCGCCACCGCCACCGCCGAGGCGATGACGGGTAGCGCGAACGGCCATGTCGGCCGTCGCCCCGTAGTAGATGTATCTGCCACGGACACGGCGATCACCCCGGCTCATCCGTAACCGGACCTACCGCATCGCTATTCCCCGTGGCGGGTCAGGTTATGGCTGTGAAGGCGTGCCGAACGTCACGGTGACGTGTGTGTAGCCCAGTGCCGTCAGCATGTTGGTGAGCATCAGCTTGGTGTTCGTGTCCGCGCGCTGGGCCAGCGCACCGGTCTTCGCCGCGTCCTGGATCTTCTGCGAGGCGAGCACGTAGAGCTGCTGCTGCTGGTTGGGGTTGGAGCTGAAGAAGTCGCCGAACCGGTCGAAGATCCCGCGCTGCTTGGCGAAGACGTAGCTGTGCTTCGGGTCGAGTGTGGTCTTCTCGAGCTGCGCGTGCGGCACGGTCACCGTCACGGACGTGCGGGTCTTGTCCGTGGTGATGGAGTCCTTGCCCAGGTGGGAGAAGTCGACGTAGGCGTCGACGCTGCCGCTGCCCACGAAGACGGTCCGCTGGCCGCGCAGTGCCCCGGGCAGGAACTGCGCGTCCTTCTCCAGGTCGACGACCACCTGGTAGTTGCCGCTCGCGGCCTCGTAGCGCGAGAGGTTCTGGATCGACCGCAGCAGTACGGGCCCGCTGCGGTCCTTGGTCTTCTCGTGGAACGGGTCCAGCCAGCCCGGCAGCGCGTGCGCCGCCTGGAGCGCGGCGTAGGCCACCGCGACCAGTACGAGCACGAGCGCGATCGCGCCGGTGCCGCGACGGCGTCTCCGTGGCGCGCGGAACTCAGCGGTATCCGACTCCGACATTCGTCTCACCTCTCGGGGTGGCAGCTCATGACCGCTATTCCCCAGAAAGCCGGGTTGTCACCCGGCGGCTTCGGCGTGCGGAGTCACAGCGGCCTGCTCGACCTCGATGAGCGACTCGCCGCGGCGGTGCGCCTCGTACGCCTCCTTGCCCCCGCGGATGCCGAACAGCCGCTTCGAGACGAGCAGGTAGACGACCAGGCCGACGTTGATCACCAGCGCGCCGGCGCGGAAGGCGGTGATCCGCTCGGTCAGCTCGTAGCTCTCGATCGGCAGGCCGCAGGACGTGGCGACGACGGCGAAGTACTCACCCCAGCGCTTGAGCATCCAGAGCCCGACGGCCTCGATCAGCTCGATCAGCGCGTAGCCCAGCAGGCCGAGCGCGAACCAGATGAGCGTGCTGCTCTGGAGGGTGAAGGTGTGACGGATGCTCTCGACGATGCGCGAGTGGTCGAGGTCCCAGCCGAGCTGGCCGGCGAGCGGCTTCAGCAGCGGGATGTCCTTCTCGAAGATCCGCTGGATCGAGCCGCGGTGCGCGGAGAAGCGCCAGACGCCGTACGCCCCGGCGGCGATCACCAGACCGCGGATGACCCGCTCGAGGGCGAAGAACCGCATGATGAACGCGTCGCGCAGCTCGCGGCCGCGCAGCACCAGAGGCGCCTGGTCGGCCGGCCCGGCGCCGTGCGGGTCGCCCTTCACGTACGTGCCGCAGCGCAGGCACCGCCACGCCCTGCCGGCGGGCGTCTCGACGTGCAGCCGGTCGCGCAGCGTGGTCTCGTCGGGTTCGTAGGTGATGTGGCCCTTGCGGGCGCACGTCAGCAGGCTCCAGTCCACACGCCGACCCTAGTGAAAAACGGGCACGGGCGTCGTGGGACTTGTGATCATTTGAGCCGGAAGTCCTTGCCGCGCAGCGTGCACGAGTGGTAGCGGGCGTAGTGCAGCCGCAGCCAGTGGCGCCGTTCGCGCTCGGTCCAGCGCTCGAAGGCGTGCGCGGCGGTGGCCTCGATGAGCCTCGGCGGTGCCTCGTCGAGCAGCCACGCGGAGATCAGCGCGCTGTAGCGCGCCCCGGTGGCGTGCCCCGGGTCGCCGCACGTACGGGCGTCGAGGAGGCTGATCTCGATCTCCTGTTCGGCGCGGTGCTCGTAGCCGGGAGACAGGTCACGCAGGTGGATGTAGACCACGCCGTGGGAGGGGCGCGGGAAGGCGTTGTCGGGCCGATGCTCCACGCGGGTGAACCGGCCCGGGGTGCCGCTCAGCCGGGTCGCGAGCGGGGTCAGGGCGTCCTCCAGTGACGGCAGCGCCGAGCCCAGTGCCGGGTGCACGCAGACGGTGAGCGGCCACTGGCGGCAGGCGTACTCGAAGGCGCGCGGCGTGAGCGCGGCCCGCTGCTGGTCGCGGATCCACAGCGTGGTGCCGGTGATCAGCACCGCGGAGGCGAGGAGCGGTACGAGGAGCCGCGCACGCCGCGTCAGGGCCAGCAGGTAGCCGCTGACGAGCAGGGTGCCCAGGCCGAGCGACCACAGCGCCTGGCCGGCGAGCAGCTCGGTGCGCAGGCCGGCGAACGGGCGAACGTGCTCGACGCCCGGCGGCGGCAGCAGATCGGTCCACGAGCCCGGGCGCAGGAAGCCCCAGAGGTAGGTGACGGCCGCCGCCACCGCGACCGTGGGCAGGCGCGGTACGAGGCGGCCCGCGAGATAGCCGATCACGGTGTACCCGAGGAGCGTGAGCGCCCCGGCCAGGAGCCCCATGACCTGCGGATGGCCCGCCTGCGCGCTGATCAGCGTCTTGACCGCGACGATCGCGGAGACGACCACGAACGCGCTGAGCGTGATCACGCCGAGCAGCAGGAGGTCGAGCAGGGGCCCGACCGCGGGCGATCGAGGGCTCAGGCCGCGCAGGTGGCCGAGCCGGTGCTCGCGCAGCGCCACCCAGGCGGCGAGCGCCGCCGAGGCCGGACCCAGGACGCGCACCGAGGCGAACAGCGCCGCCACGGCGTCGTCCCAGTAGGCGACGCCCGGCAGCAGCGCGCGCCAGGCCGCCACCGCCCCCAGCAGCGTCAGGACCGGGACGGCCAGCAGGGGGGCGGTGCGGCGGGCATCGATCCGCAGCACCCGCCCCAGGTCAGACACCGGCCGGCACCCGGGTCCACGATCGGGAGACGTCCAGCGACTCGATCAGGCGTGCGCGCGCGATGCCGAACACCCGGTCGCACCAGCCGGTCAGCTCGGCCGGGTCCGGGGCGGTCACGACGACGGTGGGCGCGAGGCCCCGCAGCAGACGTATCAGCTCATATCGGTCGGATTCGCCAATATCGGTCAGCGGCTCGTCAAGGAATACCACGTCCGGCCGGTGCACGCAGGCGGCCGCGAGTCCGACGCGCAGCCGGAGATCGGCGGGAAGCATCTCCATCGACAATTCCGCCACCTCGGTAAGCTCGAATCGCTCTAAAATCGCATTGACCGCTCCTTTGGAAGTGCGTTTGAAATAGGCGGCGTACGACACGAATTCACCGGCCGTCAAACCCGGCGCCCGGCCGAATTCACGGGGCAGCATGCCCAGTCGCGCGCAGACGGCGCGCTGCGCGGCCGCGTCGGTCACGTCGTGCCCGAGCAGCTCGAGGTCGCCGACCGACGGTCGACGCAGCGTCGCGAGCGTGTTGAGCAGGAGTGACCTGCCGGATCCCGCCGGGCCGTACAGGCCGACGACGCCCGAGGTGATGCCGAACGTGGTGGGACGCAGGATCCACCGCCCCCTGTGGCGGATCCCCAGCCCCCGAGCCACGATCGTGGAGAAGTCCGCGATCATAAAAACCCCCCGAATTCGCGATGCGCGTTCGAAGTCGAGGCAAGATCAACCTTATGAACGGCTGCGTGGACGCCCCCCTTTGCCGTCCTCGCACGCACCGACAACGGAACTATAACTTGCCTTGGCGATGACTGTCAGCGATGTCGGTGGCGCTGGGTGATTGCAAGGGCTTTGCGCTATTCGTTGGAAATGGATTGTCGCTATTGGCGGGGATATTTCGGGTGATCGACCGGCAGGCGATAGCGTGTGCGCGTGGCCAAGCCGCTCAATCTCCCCTTCGACCCGATCGCCCGCGCCGGCGAGCTGTGGGAGCGCCGCTGGGGACGCTCGCCCGCGATGCTCGCGGTGACCTCGATCATGCGCGCGCAGGCGATCCTGCTGGCCGAGCTGGACGCCCTGCTGAAGCCGTACGCGCTGACGTTCGCACGCTATGAGGCCCTGGTCCTGTTGACGTTCAGCGGATCCGGGGCCCTGTCGCTCTCCAAGATCGGCGAGCGCTTGATGGTGCATCCGACGAGCGTCACGAACACCATCGACCGGCTGGAGCGGCAGGGCTACGTACGCCGCAGACCGAACCCCAGCGACGGCCGGGGCGTGCTGGCCGAGATCACGGAGAGTGGTCGCGAGGTCGTCGAGTCGGCGACGCGCGACCTGATGGCCGACGAGTTCGGCCTTGGGGCGTACGACACCGAGGATCTAGCGAAGATCTTCGACGTGCTGCACCGTCTGCGGGTCACCGCGGGCGACTTCGCGGACTGAACCGGGTTCCCTCGACGCACGAACGTGTCACCGTGCCCCCCGCTGGCCACAGTTACTAGGACGTCCTAGTATTTAGGAAACGTCATCCGGTCGAGGAGCGCCCTAATGGACATGCGGGACATCGAGGCGGGCCGCCGTCGCTGGCAGGAGCGGTTCGACGCCTCACGCAGGCGCGACGCCGACTTCACCACGCTCTCCGGGACCGAGGTCGAGCCCGTGTACGGCCCGACCACCGACGACCCGCGCTTCGAGCGCATCGGCTGGCCGGGGGAGTTCCCGTTCACCCGCAGCCTCTATCCGACCGGATACCGCGGGCGCACCTGGACGATCCGGCAGTTCGCCGGGTTCGGCAACGCCCAGCAGACCAACGAGCGTTACAAGATGATCCTGGCCGCCGGCGGAGGCGGGCTCTCGGTCGCGTTCGACATGCCCACGCTCATGGGCCGTGACTCCGACGACGAACGCTCGATCGGCGAGGTCGGCCACTGCGGCGTCGCGATCGACTCGGCCGCCGACATGGAGATCCTCTTCGACGGGATCCCGCTGGGCGAGACCACGACGTCGATGACGATCTCCGGTCCCGCGGTGCCGATCTTCTGCATGTACCTCGTCGCAGCCGAGCGGCAGGGCGTCGACCTGCGCGGCCTCGATGGCACGCTGCAGACCGACATCTTCAAGGAGTACATCGCGCAGAAGGAGTGGCTGTTCGAGCCGCAGCCGCACCTGCGCCTGATCGGCGACCTCATGGAGTACTGCGCGGCGGAGATCCCGGCGTACAAGCCGCTGAGCGTCTCCGGCTACCACATCCGCGAGGCGGGCTCCACGGCCGGCCAGGAGCTCGCGTACACGCTCGCCGACGGCTTCGGCTACGTCGAGCTCGGCCTGTCGCGCGGCTTGGACGTCAACACCTTCGCCCCGGGCCTGTCGTTCTTCTTCGACTCCCACATCGACTTCTTCGAGGAGATCGCCAAGTTCCGCGCGGCGCGCCGGATCTGGGCCCGCTGGCTGCGCGACGTCTACGGCGCGACCTCCGACAAGGCGCAGTGGCTGCGGTTCCACACGCAGACCGCCGGGGTGTCGCTGACCGCGCAGCAGCCTGACAACAACGTCGTACGCACCGCGGTCGAGGCGCTCGCCGCCGTACTGGGAGGCACGAACTCCCTCCACACCAACGCGCTCGACGAGGTGCTCGCGCTGCCGAGCGAGAAGGCCGCCGAGATCGCCCTGCGCACCCAGCAGGTGATCATGGAGGAGACCGGTGTGGTCAACGTCGTCGACCCTCTGGGCGGCTCCTGGTACGTCGAGGCGCTCACGGACAAGATCGAGGAAGAGGCCGAGCGGATCTTCGCCCGGATCAAGGACATGAGCCCCGACGGCTCGATGACCGGCGGCATCCTGCGCGGCATCGAGGAGGGCTGGTTCATGGCGGAGATCGCCGACGCCGCCTTCACGTACCAGCAGCAGCTCGAGAAGTCCGAGAAGAAGATCGTCGGAGTGAACTGCCACACCGGCTCGATCGAGGAGCCGCTGGAGATCCTCCGGGTCAGCCACGAGGTCGAGCGCGAGCAGAAGCGGATCCTTGCCGGCCGCCGCGTCGAACGAGACCAGGCCGCCGTCGACGCCGCGATCGCGAAGATGACCGAGGTGGCGCGGAGCGGCGAAAACCTGATCCCGGCCATGCTCGACGCCGCCCGCGTCGAGGCCACGCTGGGGGAGATCTGCGGGGCCCTGCGCGACGAGTGGGGCTCCTACTCCGAGCCGGCCAGGTTCTGATGCCACACGACGTCCGCGGGCGCCGGTGCGCGGCCCGCGGCGTATGCGGCAGGATGGAAGCATGACGTCATCCGACTTCTCCCTTCACGGGGCCGTGGATCTCGGCGCGCGTCAGGCCGCGGCCAAGAGACAGCAGCAGCGCCCGGCTGCCGAGAGCGGCTCGGGCTCACCCACCGTCATCGACGTGACCGATGAGACGTTCAACGACGAGGTCGTCGACCGATCCCGTACCGTCCCGGTGCTCGTCGACTTCTGGGCCGACTGGTGTCAGCCCTGCAAGCAACTCGGCCCGATCCTGGAGAAGCTCGCGAACGAAGCGGGCGGCCGCTGGGTGCTCGCCAAGGTCGACATCGACGCCAACCCGGGGCTGGGCCAGCAGCTCAGCCGGATGGGCGTCCAGGGCATCCCCTTCGTCGCCGCGGTGATCGCGGGCCAGATGCTCCCGGTGCTGAACGGCGCCGCACCCGAGGCGCAGGTACGCCAGGTCCTCGCCGAGCTCTTCGACGCGCTGCGCGAGCAGGGCCTGCTGCCCGACGCTCCCGAGGGCGCCGACCAGGGCGAGGCCGAGGAGCGGCCGGCCGGTGACCCCGTACGCGACGCCGCCGAGGACGCGCTGGAGCGCGGCGACCTCGAGGCGGCGGCCGCCGGGTTCGAGGAGCTTCTGCGGGCCCGGCCGGACGACGCGCACGCCAAGAGCGGCCTGGCCCTCATCGATCTCCAGCGCCGGATCCAGTCCTATGACCCGGCGCAGGCGCGCAAGGACGCCGCCGAGCGCCCGGACGACGCGGCGGCGCAGGCACGCGTGGCCGACCTCGACCTGGTCGAGGGGCGGCCCGATGACGCGTTCGACCGGCTGATCGGCACCGTACGCCGCACCTCCGGGGACGAGCGCGAGATCGCGCGCAAGCATCTGGTGAGCCTGTTCGAGCTGCTGCCGCCGGACGACCCCCGGGTCGCCAAGGCGCGGCGCAAGCTGGCCTCCGCCCTGTTCTGAGGGGCGCTCGCCGGCCGTCCGGGCGTGCACGCGTTCGCCCGGACGGCCCGCGGGACCGTGGCCCGCGAAAAAAGACCGGCATCCCGCAGGCGATGACCGGGGCCGTAGTGTCGATGTCAGGCATTTCCATCGGGCGGATCCTTCCCGCCCGGCGTTCTATGATCTGGTCATCGACAGTACGCGGCTGGTGCCGGCGGCCTGGGCCGACATGATCGTGACGGCCGCGCTCGCCGCCGCCGAGGGCCCGCGCGCGTGATGATCTGTCGCGGGCGGACCCTGACCCCCATAAGGAGCAGTTGACGTGGCCACCGTGCCGAGCGTGTCCTACTCGATCACCGTTCGTCTCGAGGTCGCGGCGGGCGGGCGGGCCGTAAGCCAGCTCACCGGCGAGGTCGAGCAGGCCGGCGGCATCGTCACCGCGCTCGACCTGACCCCGGCCGCCCACGACAAGCTCCGCATCGACGTCACCTGCGCCACACGCGACACCGAGCACGCACAGGACATCGTCAACGTCCTGGAAAAGGTCGATGGCGTCACGATCCACAAGGTCAGCGACCGTACCTTCCTCATGCACCTCGGCGGCAAGATCGAGATGCAGTCGAAGGTCCCGCTCCGCAACCGTGACGAGCTGTCGATGGCCTACACGCCCGGCGTCGCCCGCGTCTCCCTGGCCATCGCCCGCAACCCCGAGGACGTGCGTCGCCTGACGGTCAAGCGCAACAGCGTCGCCGTGGTCACCGACGGGTCCGCCGTGCTCGGCCTGGGCAACATCGGGCCCGAGGCGGCGCTGCCGGTCATGGAGGGCAAGGCGGCCCTGTTCAAGCGGTTCGCCGGCATCGACGCCTGGCCGATCTGCCTCGACACCCAGGACACCGACGAACTGGTCCGTACGGTCCAGATCATCGCGCCCGCGTTCGGCGGCATCAACCTCGAGGACATCTCCGCGCCGCGCTGCTTCGAGGTGGAGCGGCGGCTGCGCGACCTGCTGGACATCCCGGTCTTCCACGACGACCAGCACGGCACCGCGATCGTCGTGCTGTCCGCGATGACCAACGCCCTGCGGGTGGTCGGCAAGGACCTCGCCGACGTCCGCATCGCGATGGCCGGCGCGGGCGCGGCGGGCACCGCGGTCCTGAAGCTCCTCCTGCACGCGGGCGCCGAGCACGTGGTCGTCTGCGACTATGTCGGCGCGGTGCACCGCGGCCGTACCGACCTGGACGAATCGCTCCAGTGGATCGCCGACAACACCAATGCCGACGGCTACTCCGGCGACCTGCGCGGCGCCGTGCGCGGCGCGGACGTCTTCGTCGGCGTCTCGGCGCCCGGCATCCTGAGCGGCGAGGACATCGCCACGATGAACGACGGCGCGGTGGTGTTCGCGCTGGCCAACCCCGACCCGGAGGTCGACCCGGCGGCGGCGCGCGAGCACGCCGCGGTGGTGGCCACCGGCCGCAGCGACTACCCCAATCAGATCAACAACGTGCTGGCCTTCCCGGGCGTCTTCCGCGGCCTCCTCGACGCGCAGAGCCGCTCGGTCACGCTCGACATGCTGCTGGCCGCCGCGAAGGCGCTGGCCGACGTCGTCACCGAGGCCGAGCTCGGCCCCAACTACATCGTGCCGAGCGTCTTTCATCCGGACGTCTCGCACGCCGTCGCCGCGGCCGTACAGAAGGCCGTCGCCGCCTCGCGCTGAGGCGGGCCGCCCGCGCGGGCGGCCCCTCGACGTCAGTGCGAGTCGTCGAACATCCGGTCGCGTCGTCCCGGCCACAGGCGGCCGTACCAGAAGATGACGACGCCGGTGAGCATGATCGCCAGGCCGGTGGCGATCCGCGCGACGAGCAGGCCGCTGTCCGGGCCCGTGTGCGGGAGCGTACGGCCGGCCGCGTGGTGCGCGCAGTCGGCGTGCCGGTCCGCGGTGCGTACCGGCACGTTGTGCAGGGTCACCGAGACGGTCGTCGTGTGGTCCTCTTTGACGTTCAGCGTGGACTTGCGCGTGGTGCCGGCCGCGATCCGGTCCGCCACCGAGATCGACCCGTCGGTGGTGATCGCGTAGTCCTGGACCTGGCGGGTCGTGTTGGTCACCGAGACCTGGACGGTACGGCCCGGGCAGCGGACGGCGCCGATCGTGACCTTCAGCGGTCCCGCGGGGACCGTCGGCGTGGGCCGGACGGTCGGTGCGTGCGTGGGCGCGTGGGTCGGCGGATGGGTCGGCCGGTGGGTCGGTTTGTGCGTCGGTGTGGGCTTGGCGGTGCCCGTCGGGGAGGCCGACGCGGAGCTCGTCGGAACCGGTGTCGCGCTGGCCGCCTGCGACGGCGACGAGGTGTTCATGAGCGCCGGGATCACGATGAGTGCCCCGATGACGAAGAACACGGCCGCGAGGGCGGCCCTGGACAACTGCATCGGGTCCTCCGGGGGAAGGGGGCACCTTGAATTTTCGATCTAGGCCCGTATTCTGCCGATTACCCAGACGGCCGGTGCGCGTAACCGACCGATCCGAGCGTGCACTGTTCCGTCCTCCGTTCGGCACAGCATCATTGAGGGCATGGACGACGGCATAATCGCGGGCCGGCTGCTCGTCGCTACGCCTCAGCTGGCCGACCCCAACTTCCGCCGCAGTGTGGTCCTGGTGGTGGAGCATGAGGTGGAAGACGGCACGCTCGGCGTGGTGCTCAACCGGCCGACGGAGGTCCCGGTCGACCGGGTGCTTCCGCCGTGGTCGGAGCTGGTGACAGGGCCGTCGGTGGTCTTCCAAGGTGGCCCGGTGGCGCTCGACAGCGCCCTCGCCCTGGCGCACATTCCGGGCACGGACGAGCCTCTCGGATGGCGGGCGCTCAGCGGCAGTCCCGCCGTGGCGCGGGTCGGTCTGGTCGACCTGGACGCGCCGCCGGAGCTGCTCGCCCCCGAGGTGACCCGGCTGAGGGTTTTCGCCGGGTATGCCGGTTGGGGTGCTGGCCAGCTTCGGTCAGAGATCGAAGAGGGCGCCTGGTACGTCGTTCCGGCCCAATCCGGTGACGTGTTCATGAACGCGCCGGACCGGCTGTGGCAGGACGTCCTGCGCCGCCAAGGTGGCGATCTGGCGTTCGTCGCGACGTTCCCCGACGATCCCTCACTAAACTGAGCCCGTGAGTACGAAGATCCTTCCTGAGAGTGACACCCGGCCTGATCTTTCGCACGGCGACGGTGACCACGAGCGGTTCGCGCACTACGTGCAGAAGAACAAGATCATGGAGAGCGCCGTCAGCGGCACTCCGGTGATCGCGCTCTGCGGCAAGGTCTGGGTGCCCAACCGGGACCCCAAGAAGTACCCGGTCTGCCCCGAGTGCAAGGAGATCTACGAGTCGATGTCCGGTGGCGACGACAAAGACGAGTGATCGTCAAATCGGCTTGACGGACCCGCGCGTCGTGCGACCTGCGGGTTCTTGACGGTTAGCCTCCCATCGCGGGGGGAGCCGCACGCCTCACGCGTGGTGGGCGCCCATGACTTGAGGCCGCCCACGACACGGGCGGGGAGGGCGGCGACCCGTGGGGCGGAGAGGTCTGTGCGGGCTGTTCGGAATCACGCTCGTGTCGCTCGCGGTCGTCCCCGCGAGCACCTGCGTCCCGGCGCGCGGTGTGGCCGCCTCGTGCGCGCGGCGCGCACTCGCGGCCGAGCCCGGCCGCCCGCCCGACACCGAGGACCTCACCCCGCAGCGCGTACGGGCGTCGCTGCGCGCCCTCGACGCGGTTCTGCGCCACAGGTACGGCCTCGCCGGTGAGCGGGCGCTGGCGGCGAGCCCACGGTTCGCGGCGCGCCTCGTGGTCCCGGTCCGGTTCCACATGATCACCTCTGGTCCCGAGGGCCGGCTCGCCCGTTCGACGATCGATCAGCAGATCCAGACGCTCAACACCGCGTACGGCGGCGGCACCGGTGGCGTCGACACGGGAGTGTCGTTCCGCCTTCTGAGCGTGGGCACCGTCGACAACGCCCAGTGGTTCCTGCACCCCCATGACGACCAGCCGCAGATGGTCGGCTCGCTCACGACCGGCGGCCCCGGCACCCTCAACCTCTACACCGCCGCGGTGGGCTCGGACGTGCTCGGGTTCTCCTCGTTCCCGCAGTGGTACCGGGATCGGCCGACGCTCGACGGCGTGGTCGTCGACTACCGCAGCGTGCCCGGCGGCCCCTTCGAGCACTTCAGCCGCGGCTACACCGCCGTCCACGAGATCGGGCACTGGCTGGGGCTCTTCCACCCGTTCGAGGGCGGCTGCCGCCCGCCCGGCGACGGCGTCGACGACACCCCGTACGAGGCGCTGCCCACGCAGGCCTGCCCGGTGTCCAAGGACACCTGTCCGACGCCGGGCGCCGACCCGGTGCACAACTTCATGGACTACGGCTTCGACTCCTGCATGCGGGAGTTCACCGCGGGCCAGGGCCTGCGGATCCGCGCGATGTGGAACGCCTATCGCGCCGGTGGGAGCCGTTAACACGCACCCCGCCGGTTTCGTCGCACCGCACGACGCTCGGCATGTCCTGTCAGTGAGTCCGGGTAGCCTTCCTTCACCGTGAGCACGTTCGCCGCATCCGACACCCCTCCCGCGCTTCCCGGCCGGGCGCCTTGGGGCACCGCCCCGGCTTTGCGCGCCTGGCAGCAGGGTGCTCTGGAGTCATACTTCCGTGCCGAACCACGCGACTATCTCGCGGTAGCCACGCCCGGAGCGGGCAAGACCACCTTCGCGCTGCGGCTCGCCGCCGAGCTGCTGGGCCGCCGGGTCGTCGCGGGGATCACCGTGGTCTGCCCGACCGAGCACCTGAAGCGGCAGTGGGCCGAGTCCGCCGCCCGCGTCGGCATCAAGATCGACCCGGAGTTCAAGAACGCCCACGGCCGCACCGCCAAGGACTTCATCGGCGTCGCCGTCACCTACGCCCAGGTCGCCGCGCACCCGGCGCTGCACCGTGGCCGTACCGAGGCACGTAAGACCCTCGTGATCCTCGACGAGGTCCACCACGCGGGCGACGGCCGTTCGTGGGGTGACGCGATCCGTGAGGCGTTCGAGCCCGCCGCGCGCCGGGTGGCGCTGAGCGGCACCCCGTTCCGCACCGACATCAACCCGATTCCGTTCGTGACCTACGAGGAGGGCCCGGACGGCGTCCGGCGCAGCCGCGCCGACTACACCTACGGCTACGGCCCCGCGCTCGCCGACGGCGTCGTCCGGCCGGTGATCTTCCTCGCCTACTCCGGCGACATGCGCTGGCGCACCCGCGCGGGAGACGAGATCACCGCGTCCCTGGGCGATCCGCTCACCCAGGACCAGACGTCGCAGGCGTGGCGCGCCGCGCTCGACCCCAAGGGCGACTGGATCAAGCAGGTGATCGCCGCCGCCGACCGCCGCCTCACCGAGGTACGCCGCGGCGTACCCGACGCGGGCGGCCTGGTGATCGCCACCGACCACGAGTCCGCACGCGCGTACGCCAAGATGATCCGCGACCTCACGGGCTCGGGCGCCACCGTTGTGCTGTCCGACGACCCCTCCGCGAGCAAGAAGATCAAGCAGTTCAGCGACAGCGAGGACCGCTGGATGGTCGCCGTGCGCATGGTCTCCGAGGGCGTCGACATCCCGCGCCTCGCGGTCGGCGTCTACGCGACGTCCATCTCGACCCCGCTGTTCTTCGCCCAGGCCATCGGCCGCTACGTCCGTGCGCGGCGGCGCGGCGAGACCGCCTCGGTGTTCCTGCCCTCGGTGCCGACCCTCATGGGCCACGCCGCCGAGATGGAGACCGAGCGCGACCACGTCCTCGACCGCCCGCGCCGCGAGGACGGCCTCGACGACGACCTGCTCGCCGAGGCCAACCGCAAGCGCGACAATCCCGACGTCGGCGAAGAGATCCCGTTCGAGACCGTCGAGGCGTCGGCCCAGTTCGACCGCGTCGTCTTCGACGGCGGCGAGTTCGGCATGGGCGCCGCGCCCGGCTCCGCCGAGGAGGAGGACTACCTCGGTATCCCCGGCCTGCTCGAGCCCGACCAGGTGGCGAGCCTGCTGAAGCAGCGTCAGGCCGAGCAGATGGCGGCCCAGCGTAAGGACGGCGGCCGGGCCAGGGCCGAGGACCGTACGGCCTCAGAGGACCTCCACGCGCTGCGCAAGGAGCTCAACGGCCTGGTCGGCGCCTGGCACCACCGCACCGGCCAGCCGCACGGCGTGATCCACGCCGAGCTCCGCCGCACCTGCGGAGGCCCGCCGTCCGCCCAGGCCGGCGCCGACGAGGTACGCAAACGCATCGCCAAGGTCCGCGAATGGGCCGCCCGTCCGATGCCACGCACCCGCGACTGACGCCGAACCGGCGTCACCTTTCCGGAGTCCTCACTCCAGACGGTCGATGATCTCGCCGACGATCTCCTTGGCGGAGGCGTCGATCGAGACGGTCAGCGGGTGCTCGTCCTGCGTCGGGGGCTCGAGGTCGCGAAACTGACTGTCGAGGAGCTCCTTGGGGAAGAAGTGCCCGTGCCGCGCGGCCATCCGCTTGCCGATCAGCTCGCGGTCGCCGTCGAGGTAGACCAGCGTGAGGTCGGGCCGTCCCTCGCGCAGCACGTCGCGGTACTTGCGCTTCAGCGCCGAGGACGTCACGACGGCCGGGCCGGTCTGGTCGCGCATCCAGTCCGCGATGGCGCGCAGCCAGGGCGCGCGGTCCTCGTCGGTGAGCGGGATGCCCTTGTGCATCTTCTCGACGTTGGCCGGCGGGTGGAAGTCATCGGCCTCGGCGTACGTCCAGCCGAGGCGTCCGGCGAGCATCGCGCCGATGGTCGTCTTCCCGCTGCCCGAGACGCCCGCGACGAGCAGGATCGGTGCGTGTTCCGTGTCGGTCAACGGTCTACCGCCGGACGATCGGCTCGCCGGTGAGGTCGATCCCGGCCGCGCGCAGTTCGTCGACGGCACGCGTGGTGGTCGGCTCGGTGACCCCGGCTGTCAGGTCGAGCAGGACGCGCGTCGTGAGGCCGGCGCCGTGCGCGTCCAGCGCGGTCGCGCGTACGCAGTGGTCGGTGGTGAGGCCGACGACGTCGACGCTGTCGATCTCGTGCTTGCGCAGCCACTCGCCGAGGGGGGTGCCGTCGTCGGAGAAGCCCTCGAAGCCACTGTAGGCGGCCTCGCGCTCGCCCTTGCTGAAGACCGCCTCGATCGGCGCCAGGTCGAGGTGGGGGTGGAAGTCGGCGCCGGGCGTACCGATCACGCAGTGCGGCGGCCAGGTCTCGACGAAGTCGGGTTCCTCGGCGAAGTGCCCGCCCGGATCCAGGTGGAAGTCACGGGTGGCGACCACGTGCGCGTACCGGTCGCGTTGCGCGCCGACGTACGCGGAGATCGCGGACGCGACCTCCGAGCCGCCCGCGACGGGCAGCGACCCGCCCTCGCAGAAGTCGTTCTGTACATCGATGATCAGTAGTGCCCGGCTCATCGGTCGCTCACTCCCTCTCGCCCCTCACCTGGAGCGTTTTCAGCTACTTTCCCGACACACGGGACGCCACGCCAGGGAAGCGTCAGCGGTTGCGGAAGTCGGTCGGAACGGCAGGGTCTCCGCGTGACAGCTGAAACGCCTGGGGCGGGAGTTCCTCGAGTGCGCGCTCGTGGCGCGCACGTGCCTCGGCGAGCGGCTCACGTCCGACGACCTCGCCGCCGCGTACGAGCGGGATCAGCAGGTCACGGTCGTACCGCCCGAGGACGGGCTCGCCCGTCGCCACCACCTCGGCGATGGCCTTCCCGTCGTCGCCGAGGTGGCGGAACGCCCACTTGCGCCCGCCGCGGCTCGGCTTGCCGACCGACCGCTTGGCCACCGGCCGCAGCGGGCCGTCCTCGGACTCGGCGCGCGCCACGAGCTTGAACACCAGCGAGGCGGTGGGCGCGCCCGACCCCGTGACCAGGGACGTGCCGACGCCGTAGCCGTTGACCGGCGCGGCGGCGAGCGCGGCGATCGAGTACTCGTCGAGGTCGCCGGTCACGAGGATGCGCGTCTTGCTCGCGCCGAGCGCGTCGAGCTGGGCCCGTACCTCGCGCGCGGTCTCCATCAGGTCGCCGCTGTCGAGGCGGACCGCGCCGAGCTCCGGGCCGGCCAGCTCGACCGCGACCGCGACGGCGCGCGCCACGTCGTAGGTGTCCACGAGCAGCGTGGTGTCCGCGCCGAGCGCGTCGAGCTGCGCCTGGAACGCGTGGCGCTCGCTGTCGTGCAGCAGCGTGAAGGCGTGCGCGCTCGTACCGGCGGTCGGCACGCCGAACCGGCGGCCGGCCTCGAGGTTGGAGGTCGAGGTGAACCCGGTGATGTACGCGGCGCGGGCGGAGGCCACACCGGCCATCTCGTGCGTGCGCCGCGAGCCCATCTCGATGATCGGGCGGCCCGCGGCGGCGTGCACCATGCGGGAGGCCGCCGAGCCGATCGCGGAGTCGTGGTTGAGGATCGACAGCACCAGCGTCTCGAGGACCACGCCCTCGGCGAAGCTGCTCTCCACGACGAGGATCGGCGAGCCGGGGAAGTACAGATCGCCCTCGGCATATCCCCATATATCGCCCGAGAAGCGGTAGTTCTCCAACCAGACCGCGGTGCGTTCGTCCACGATGCCCTGTGAGATGAGAAACTCCAGTGCCGGCCCGTCGAACCGGAACGCCTCGAGCGCTTCCAGCAGGCGGCCGGTCCCGGCCACCACGCCGTATCTCCGCCCGGCGGGCAACTGCCGGGCGAACACCTCGAACACCGCTCGTCGACCGGCTGTTTCACTGGCCAGGGCCGCTTGAAGCATCGTCAGCTCGTAGCGGTCGGTGAGCAGCGCCGTCGAATGATCCACGAGTGGCAGATTACGGTGTGTTGTGTGCAGGATGTTCGGGCAGCCCCATAAGGAGGCAGGACAGTGACCACGGCTCCCGTCGAACTCGAGCGGCCGGACGCCGCCGGGGACGTACGCGCCGACCGTCCGTGGGTGGCGATCGTCTGGAACGATCCCATCAACCTCATGTCTTACGTGACGTACGTGTTCCAGGCCGTATTCGGCTACTCGAAGCACAAGTCCGAAAGACTCATGCTGGACGTCCACCACAAGGGCCGCGCGGTCGTCTCGAACGGCACGCGCGAGGAGGTCGAACGGGACTGCGAGGTCCTGCACTCCTACGGCCTCTGGGCGACCGTGAAACAGGACATATGAGCACGGGATTCTCCAAGGCACGCGGGGGCGGCGCACGGCTCGACGTCGAGCCGGAGGAGGCCGCCGTCATCCGCACGCTCGTCGGCCAGCTCCTCGACCTGATCGGTGAGCCCGCCGAGTCGCACGGCATCGAGGGCATGCCGGACCTCGCACTGTCCGACAACACCACGCCTCCGGACGACCCGGCGCTGGCGCGGCTGTTCCCGGACGCCTACCGGGAGGACGCGGAGGCGTCGGCGGAGTTCCGCCGCTACACCGAGGCGGGGCTGCGCGATAGCAAGCGCGCGGCGGCCGAGATGGTGATCGACTCGCTTCGCGGCGGCGGCAAGGTCGTCCTCGACGACGAGCAGGCCCAGGCCTGGCTGCGCGCGCTCAACGACATCCGGCTCGCGCTCGGCGTACGCCTCGACATCACCGAGGACACGCTCGAGCAGATGCAGGACTTCGACTGGAGCGACCCGCGCAACGCCGGGTTCGCGGCGTACGACTGGCTCACCTACCTGCAGGAAAGTCTCATCCAGGCGATCTGGTGAGGTCCTCCCGAGCGCGCTGGATACCCTTTTTCGCATGCTGACGATCGAGCAGTCCATCGTTGACCAGATCGTCGCGCACGCGCGCGCCGATCACCCGGACGAGGCGTGCGGCGTCGTGGCCGGGGCGGCCGGATCGGACCGCCCGAGCCGTTTCATCGCGATGGCGAACGCCGAGCGGTCGCCCACCTTCTACCGGTTCGACTCGATGGAGCAGTTCCAGGTGTGGAAGGGGATGGACGACCGCGACGAGGAGCCCGTCGTGATCTACCACTCCCACACCGCGACGGAGGCCTACCCGTCGCGTACCGACATCTCCTACGCCTCCGAGCCGAACGCGCACTACGTGCTGGTCTCCACCCGCGAGGACGACGAGACGGAGTTCCGCTCGTACCGGATCATCGACGGCGTCGTGACCGAGGAAGAGGTCTCCGTCGTGGACTCGGTAAACTGATACGCGTGAGGACGATGACAGCGAGACACCCCCGCGTCGTCGCACCAGTGCAGAACTTCCTCTTCGGCCACTGCCGCGCCGAGCTGGTCTACGACTGTCGCTAGGGGGCGTCCGGCAGATCTTCAACCTGCTGCGCGTCGCCCAGGCGGCGCCCCGCCGCGTTGTCGTCGGTCGCCAGCCAACACCGGGCTGACTTCCTCCTCCGCCTCGCGGGCCATCCACCTGGACACCGCTCGCGACGGCCAAGATCCACCGGACACTCCCTCGGCCCTTTTCTGAGAGGCCTGGAATCCCCGAGCGTTCCGCCGTGTTGCCGTGCGGTGCCGGGGTCGTTCGACGAAGGAGACAAATCGCCATGGCGATCGAGGTTCGCATTCCGACCATCCTCCGCAACTACACCGACGGCGCGAAGGCCGTCGAGGGCGGCGGCGCAACGCTCGACGAGCTGTTCGCCGACCTTGAGGCCCGCCACCCCGGCCTGCGCGAACGCCTGGTCGACGACAAGGGCCTGCGCCGGTTCGTCAACGTCTACCTCAACGACGAGGACGTACGGTTCCTCGGCGGGCTGGGGACCTCGGTCTCCGACGGCGACACGGTGACCGTGCTGCCGGCCGTCGCAGGCGGCTGACGTGCGGTTCGACTCGCTCCTCGACTCGCTCGGCCATACGCCGCTGGTCGGGCTGCCCGCCCTGTCCCCGTCGCCCGACGTACGCCTGTGGGCCAAGCTCGAGGACCGCAACCCGACCGGCTCGGTCAAGGACCGCCCCGCCTTCTGGATGATCGACAAGGCGGAGAAGGAAGGCCGGCTGAGCCCGGGCTGCACGATCCTGGAGCCCACGTCCGGCAACACCGGCATCTCGCTGGCGATGGTCGCGCGGCTGCGCGGCTACGACATCGTCTGCGTGATGCCGGAGAACACCTCGTCCGAACGCCGGCAGCTCCTCGAGATGTGGGGCGCGCGGATCATCTCCTCGCCCGCGGCCGGCGGATCCAACGAGGCCGTACGCGTCGCCAAGGGCCTGGCCGAGGAGAACCCGGACTGGGTGATGCTCTACCAGTACGGCAACGAGGCCAACGCCCGCTCGCACTACGAGACGACCGGCCCGGAGATCCTGGCGGACCTGCCGTCGATCACCCATTTCGTCGCGGGGCTCGGCACCACCGGGACCCTCATGGGCGTCGGCCGCTACCTGCGCGAACAGGTCCCGGGCGTCGCGATCGTGGCGGCCGAGCCGAGGTACGGCGAACTGGTGTACGGCCTGCGCAACATCGACGAGGGCTTCGTGCCCGAGCTGTACGACGAGTCGGTGCTGACCACGCGCTACTCGGTGACCTCCGAAGACGCCCTGCGCCGCACACGCGAGCTGCTCTCGCGCGAAGGGATCTTCGCCGGCATCTCGACCGGCTGCGCCCTGCACGCAGCCCTCGGCATGGCCGCCAAGGCGGTCAAGGCCGGCGAGCGCGCCGACGTCGCCTTCGTCGTCGCCGACGGTGGCTGGAAGTACCTGTCCACCGGCGCGTACGAGGGCACCCTCGACGAGGCCGAACAGCGCCTCGAAGGCCAACTCTGGGCCTAGGGCATTCCGTCACCCGGCGGAGGTAGGGTGCATTCCGAATCTGATTCGAGTTGACCGGGTGGCGGGGTGAACATGGGCGGCTTCCACGAGGCCACGGCCGTGCGGAGGGTCGGCGAGGGGCGTTACTCCGCCGTACTGGATCCCGACTACGGGTTCAGGGAGGCGCTCAACGGCGGCTATCTGATGGCCGTGCTGGCTCGAGCGGCGCTCGACGCCTCGGCGCATCCGCATCCGGTCGCGACCGCGACCAGCTTCCTCCGCGTGGCCCAGCCCGGGCCCGCGGAGGTGTGGGTCGAGCCGCGCAAGTCCGGGCGTACCACCGATGTCGCGCGCGTCACGCTGGTGCAGAAGGACCGGCCGGTGGTCGAGGCGCTGATCACCAGCGGCACGCTGGACGGTGACGCCAAGCCGGTCTACGTCGCCGAGCCCGCGCCGCTGCCGCCGATCGGCGACTGCGTCGGCTTCGGCGACCCGGCGTCGGCGGAGGGCTTCGCCGCGCAGGTCGACATGCGTTACGACCCGGCGACCATGGGCTGGCTCGACGGTCGGCCCAGCGGCGTACCCGAGATGCGGGCCCATTTCCGGCTGCGGGAGCCGTACGAGCCCGATGCCGTGCTGCTCGCGCTGGCCGTCGACGCGCTGCCGCCGGTCGCCCTCAACACCGGCGCGGACGGCTGGGCGCCCACCGTCGAGCTGACCTGGCACATGCGGGCGGAGCCCGCGCCGGGCTGGCTGGCCCTGTACGGCAGCGGCCGGCTGGTCAGCGACGGCTGGTTCGACGAGGAGGTCGAGGTCCGCGACTCGGAGGGCCGGCTCGTCGCGCAGGGCCGCCAGATCGCCCGAGTGGGGCGCAAACCGCGCTGATCCCGCCGAGAGACACGGTGTGACGTGGGGCGCATTCACCCCACGTGAGGGCATGCGTCTCTTAGCCTGTTCGGATCATGTCTGACTCGCCTATCGGGATCTTCGACAGCGGCGTCGGCGGCCTGACCGTCGCACGCGCGATCCTCGACCAGCTGCCGAACGAGCCAATCCTTTACGTCGCGGACACCGCGCGCTTTCCGTACGGACCGAAACCGATCGCGGAAGTACGCGCGCACGCCCTCAAGGTGCTGGACCACCTGGTCGAGGAGGGCGTGAAGATGCTCGTCATCGCCTGCAACAGCGCCAGCTCGGCGGTCCTGCGCGACGCGCGCGAACGCTATGCGGTCCCGGTCGTCGAGGTCATCCAGCCCGCCGTACGCGCCGCCGTGAGCGCGAGCACCACCGGGCGGGTAGGCCTGATAGCCACGCGGGCGACCGTGACGAGTCGTGCGTATGAGGATGCGTTCGCCGCTGCGCCTCATGTGACACTGACAAGTGTTGCCTGTCCGCGTTTTGTGGACTTTGTGGAGCGGGGCATCACGATGGACGACGAACTTCTCAGCGTCGCACGCGGCTATCTGGAGCCGATTCTCGAGGTGGGCTGCGACACGCTCATCCTCGGCTGCACGCATTACCCCTTGCTGGCCGGCGCGATCTCGTACGTGACCGGCGACGGGGTGACGCTCGTGTCGAGCGCGGACGAGACGGCCAAGGACGTCTTCCGCGTCCTGCACGACCGCAGGCTGGCCCGCGCGGAGGGATCCACGGAACCACGGCATCGATTCCGCGCGACCGGGGATCCCGCACCGTTCGGCGCACTCGGCCGCCGCTTCCTGGGCCCGGAGATCGGGCTCGTCGAATCCGTGTCCGTCGACATCCCGTTCATGGCATGAACGACGGTTTGATCGAAAGGGAGCGTCGATCCAGGTGGACGATGCGAGAAACCGCCAGTCCGGCCGGTGGACGGTCTGAGGAGGTCGGCACGTGCGAATCACCGTGATCGGCTGTTCGGGGAGCTTTCCGGGCCCGGACAGTCCCGCCTCCTGCTACCTGGTCGAGGCGGAGGGCTTCGCCCTGCTGCTCGACCTGGGCAACGGAGCGCTCGGTGCCCTGCAACGACATATCGGGCTGTACGACGTCAACGCGATCGCCTTCACCCATCTGCACGCCGATCACTGCCTCGATCTGTGCGGCTACTGGGTGGCGCGGCGCTACGCGCCCAGCGGGCTGAAACCGAAGATCCCGGTGTACGGGCCCGAGGGCGTGGCGGCGCGGATGGCGCGCGCCTACGACCTCGACCCGGATCCCGGCATGTCCGAGGCGTTCGACTTCCACACCGTGACGAGCGGAACGTTCGAGGTCGGGCCGTTCACGGTCACGGCCGCGCCGATGAGCCATCCGGTCGAGGCGTACGCGTTCCGCGTCGAGCACGGCGGGTCCTCCATCGCGTACTCCGGTGACACGGGGGAGTGCGAGGCGCTGGTCGACCTGGCACGCGGCGTCGACCTGATGCTGGCCGAGGCGTCCTTCCTCGACAAGCCGGGCCTGCCCGTCGACCTGCACCTCACCGCGCGGCAGGCGGGCGAACACGCCGCCCGTGCCGGTGTGGCGCGGCTGATCCTCACCCATCTGGTGCCCTGGAACGACCCGGAGACCACGCTGGCGCAGGCGAAGGCCAGCGGCTACGAGGGGCCGATCGAGCTCGCCTACCAGGGAGCGGTCTACGAGGTGTGACGAGCACGGCGGGCGGTGCGGTCTCGATAGGGTTGGCCGCATGGCCCGTCCCGACGATCGCCTCGCCGATCAGCTTCGTCCCGTCCGCATCCAGCGCGGCTGGCTCTCCCACGCGGAGGGCTCGGTGCTGGTGGAGTTCGGCGGCACTCGCGTGCTCTGCGCCGCCACCGTACAGACCTCGGTGCCTCGCTGGCGCCGTGACTCCGGGCTCGGCTGGGTGACCGCGGAGTACTCGATGCTGCCCCGCGCGACCAACACCCGCAACGACCGTGAGTCGGTCCGCGGCAAGATCGGCGGCCGTACGCACGAGATCTCACGTCTCGTCGGGCGGTCGCTGCGGGCATGCGTCGACTACAAGGCGCTCGGCGAGAACAGCATCCTGCTCGACTGCGACGTGCTCGAGGCGGACGGCGGCACCCGTACGGCCGCGATCACCGGGGCGTACGTCGCCCTGGCCGACGCGGTGGGCTGGATGCGCGAGAAGAAGCTGATCAAGTCGAACCCGCTCCTCGGCTCGGTCGCGGCCGTCAGCGTCGGCATCATCGACGGTGAGCCCCGGCTCGACCTCTGCTACGAAGAGGACGGCGCGGCCAACACCGACATGAACGTCGTGTGCATGGGTGACGGCAAGTTCGTCGAGGTCCAGGGCACCGCCGAGCAGCAGACGTTCGACCGCGCCGAGCTCGACGCGCTGCTCGACCTGGCCGTCGCGGGCTGCGCCGAGCTGACCCTCCTCCAGCAGAAGGCACTCGAGGCGTGAAGCTCGTACTCGCCACCCGCAACGCGGGAAAGATCGTCGAGCTGCGCCGCATCCTCGACGGCGTCGACGTGGTCGGTCTGGAGGATTTCCCCGACGCGCCGGACGTGCCCGAGACGGAGCTGACGTTCACCGGAAACGCCCTGCTCAAGGCGCGCGCGATCGCCGCGCACACCGGGCTGCCCGCCGTCGCCGACGACTCCGGCCTGTGCGTCGACGCGCTGAACGGCATGCCGGGGATCTTCTCGGCCCGCTGGGCCGGTCGGCACGGCGACGACCAGGCCAACCTCGACCTCGTCCTCGGCCAGCTCTCCGACGTCGCCCCTGAGCACCGCGGCGGCCAGTTCGTCTGCGTGGCCGCGGTCGCGTGGCCGTCGGGGCGTGAGGAGGCCGTCGAGGGCATCCTCGAGGGCCACGTGACCACCGCCCCGCGCGGCACGCACGGCTTCGGGTACGACCCGATCTTCGTCCCAGCGGGCGAGACCCGCACCACGGCGGAGATGCCGCCGGACGTCAAGGACGCGATCAGCCATCGGGGCAAGGCCTTCCGGGCCCTGGCCGAGCTGCTGCGCTAGGGCGGGTCACGGGATCGGGCCCAGGTCGGGCACCGGCACGAGCGCGGGGCCGACGTCTCGCGCGAGTGCCGCCGCCAGTGCGCGGAACGCCTGCACCTCGGGCCGCGTGTCGTTGCTGCGGGTCGCGAGCGCGGTCCGCTCCCAGGGCGCGTCGACGATCGGTATGAAGTGGATGCCGGGCCAGTGGTAGATCCGGCCGAAGGAGTACAGCGCCGCGCCCGTACCCCGGCCGGCGGCGACGCTGGTCAGCACGTCCTGGATGGTCGTCGTCCGGTCCAGCCCGTAGCGGGGCGAGACCCCGTTGCGCGCCTCGGTGAAGTAGAGATAGTCGGTGAACAGCTGCGGGGTCGTCTCGGGAACCGAGACGTAGGGCAGGTCGAGGACGTCGGCGAGCCGCACCGTGTCCGCCTCGGCGAACGGCCCGGACGAGGGCACGATCAGGATCCGTGGCTCGATGGTGAGCACGTCCACGGCGATGCGCTCGTCGGTGGGAGGCGGGCGTACGAAGGCGATGTCGACCCGGTGCTCGGCCAGGGCCGAGACGTGCTCGGTGAAGTTCAGGCTCTCGACGGTTAGCCGGGTGTCCGGCTGCGCGTTGTGGAAGGCCCGCAGGATGGCAGGGGTCAGCTCGGCCGAGCCGGGTGCCATCACACCGACGCGTAGCGGCAGGTAACCGTCGGAGCGCAGGTCCGTCACGGCGTCCGAGGCGGCGTCCGCGGCGGCGAGCATGGCCCTTGCGTGGGGCAGGAGCCGTACGCCCGCGGCGGTCGGCCCGACCGGCGAGCGTTCCAGGAGCTTGACCCCCAGGTCGCGTTCAAGCCGGTTGATGTGCCCTGTCACCGCGGGGGGCGACAGGAAGAGCCGGGCCGCGGCACGTGCGAACTGCCCTTCCTCGACGACCGCGAGAAACGACGCCAACTGACGCAGTTCCACACTCGTACGGTATCCGACCCCAAATCGCCTATGTCCGAGGGGGTTAACGATTCGTGAATATGGTCCGTTTTAGTGCCATTCGACGGTAGACCGGGAGCGTGGCCGCGAATGTATACGCCGAGATCCGGGCCGCATCCAAGCGGCAGGCGGCGTTCCGACGAGCCGACCCAGGGACGGCCGGCCGGTCCATGTCTCCGCTCAGGACCGGCCGGTCTCCAGGGGCCAGGAGCAGGCTCGGGACCGGCTCGCCGTCCGTCCGGTCGCCAGGTCCGTCCGGGGAACCCCTTCCCCTCCGGACGCGCCTGGCGGCGCCCTGGTCCCACAGGTCTCGGACGCCACAGATCACCTCGGTGATACGCACGACGTTTCATGGATCGCGCCCGGAGATGGGGGAGCCGACGTCGCGGGTCGTGGCCCCGGCGGCTCACCCGAAGGTCCGGGCCGTGGCGGAGATGAGGGAATGCCGGTTCCGGGCGTCCCGTGGATCGCGCCCGGGTGCGGGTAGGGCGAGGCCACCGGCGAGCATTCCGGTGCCTTCCCCGCGCCGGCCTTCGCCTCCTCCGTCCTGCCCGGACTCGGTCCGGCGCGTCCTCCCTCCCCGCATGCCGTCGCCGCCGTCACTGACGACACGGGCGCCCGGCATCCTCGCGGGCCGGTGGGTGGGAGGGCCGTCCCTACGGAGAGCCGCGGGTGAACGCGCCCGCCTGCCGTGGGGGCGGTCCCCAACTCGTGGGTACGCGCGGTGTCAACGTCGTCCGTTCCGTCAGTTTCTACGACGTTTCGACGCCCCACACGTGCCTGGAGAACCGGTTCGCCGATCGGCCGGGGACGCCGCCGAGTCGGCGTCACCCGGCCCATCGGACGCGGTACGCCTGACTCCCTCGGCCCCGGAGCACCCACCCGGCACACTCGCTCCGGGGTACGAGGGTCAGCCCTAACCCGTGGCGGAGGCGAGGGCGGTGCGTAGCTCGGCCGCCGCGGCCGGGTCGCCGTTGACGCGTACCGCGCCGTCGCTTCTGCGGCCCCACAGCCACAGGTAGATCGCCGCCGGGTCGGCCATGACCACCGCGTCGGCGTCGTACGGGATCTCCTGGGACACCTGGATCGAGGCGGGGGTGCGCTCGACCCGCCAGATCGCCGACCCCGCCGAGACGCCGACGATCCAGTCGTCCCGCCGGGACGGCTGGGGCGGGGCGACCCGGCCCAGCCGGTGGACGAGGTAGCGCGTCAGCACCTCGTCGGCCCCGTCCACGGCGAAGGCCGCGTCGATCGGGCCGATCGGGCCGTGGGCGGCCTCGATGTCCGTACGGTGCACGGTCGTCTCGTGGGCCATGCGGCGCCACCAGAAACCCACCGTCTCCGCGCCGGGCACCCACGTGTCGCACGGGTCGTCCGGCTCGCGGCCGGCCAGTTCGTCGTGCACGTCCCGCGCCGTCTCGCGGAACCAGTCGATCGGGTCCCGTCCGTTCTGCGGCGCGCGTTCCCATTCGTCGGGGCGGCCCTGGCCGCGCACCCACCCGGTGACCATCCGGTAGACGCTGCCGAGGTGGCGGACGACCTCGCCCGAGGTCATGCCGGGGCACGACGGCACCGGCGCCGTCGGGTCGCGATCGGCGACGAACGCGGCGACGTGCGCGGCCTCGGCGCGCAGCCGGGAGAGCTGCTCCTGTGGGTCCACCAGGTCAAGCGTGGCCTTCGGCCGGACCTTCGTCAAAGGTGACCGACCGTGAGCGGCGGGAAAAGGGTGATTGATGGGAATGTACGGACAGAACCCAGACCAAACGACGGCCCCGCCGAAGATCGCCGGCGCACCGAAAGAACCAGGGCGTACGCGAACCTGACGTTCCGGTCCGGCCGGGATTCCTTACACTCCGGGTATGAATGGCTCCTGGGTCGCGCCCACCGCATTCATGGGCGCGCTGTTAGTCGTCGTGGTGGTGCTGGTCATCGCGGCCGGCCGGGGAGGGCGCGGTGGGCAGGCGATGCCGCCGGAGGCCGTACCGGTCGAGCTGCAGCTACGGGTGCGTGAACTGCTGGACAGGAACCAGCGGATCCACGCGATCAAGGAGGTCCGGCACGCCACCGGGCTGGGGCTCGCCCAGGCCAAAGGGGTCGTGGACGCGCTGCGCGGCGGGCCGATCCCGTCCTACGACGCGTCGGGCGTGCGCCGCACCCTGGCCGAGCGCGCGCGTGGCCTGCGGGACGGCGGCGACGTCGGCGGCGCGGTGGCGCTGGTACGGGCGGAGACGGGGATGAGCCCGGCCGAGGCGGAACGGTTCGTCTCCGTCCTGGACTGAGACCCGGCCGAACGGCGTGATGCGGGTCAGTCCGGGCGGACCCGTAGGCGTACGACGGTGCCGGTGGCGCCCGTGCGGAGCTGGACCAGCGGGCACAGCATGCGGACCGCCCAGAGGCCGAACCCGGACGTGCCCTGGTCGGGAGGCAGGAAGCCGGTCATCGCCGCGGGCGTCCAGAGGCCGCCGTCGGTGACCTCCACGACCAGGTCGTCCTCGTCGGTCCACATCCGGCAGGTGATCGGCGCGCGCCCGTGGCGTACGGCGTTGGTGGCGATCTCCGTCGCGGAGACCAGGAGGTCGTTAAGACGGGCGGGGGACAGCCCGTGGCCGCACGCGTGACGGGCGACGAAGCAGCGCAGATCGCTGAGGTCGGAGCCGGTGACCGGCAACGTGGCCGAGTGCGCCGGCGGGGGGGCGAGCGGCGCGCCGTCGACCTCGGCGTGGACCGAGCACGGGTCGAGGTAGCCGTCGTTGGGGCAGGTGCCCGCGTCGCCGACCAGCTCCGGGTGGGTGCGCAGCGCGCCGTCGAGGATGCCGGCCGGGGTGTCGCGCCGGTCGTAGGCGCACAGCACGGAGGCGTCGATCGGGGCGAAGGCCTGGTTGACCATGGACTCGTAGCGCGTCCACTCGGAGATCTCGAAGGTCGTGCCGCGCCGCCGGCCGGGCTCGGCGACGACCCTGATGCGCTCGCCCAGGTGGTCGAGGATGAAGGAGTTGTACGCCGCGATGGTGCGGGTGGGCTGGGTGTACCAGTCCGCCGAGTCGTGGAAGTCGATCGCGTCGGCGCGGTGGCCCAGCGCGGCGCGCAGGCCGGCGTTGACGGCGGCGGTGCCGACGACGAGGAGGGTCTCGCCGGCCGCGAGTCCCTCGTGGACGAAGGGCACGGCCGCGCGCATGAAGGCGTCGTCGCGCTCGTAGAGCATGGCGCGATGTACGAGGCCGGTCACGAAACTTCCTCCCCGTTGCCGATCCGCAGCCACGGCAGCCGTCCGCCGACGAGGAGGAGGATCTCGGACAGATCATCGGAGGGGTTGTCGAGGATGAGCCGGCCGCGTGTGGCGAGGCGCAGCGCGGCGCCCGCCATCATGTTGAGCGCGCCCAAGTCGACGAAGCGCAGCTCGGCGAGGTCGAGATGCACGTCGCCGCCGAGCGCGGTGAGGCTCTCCAGCGCCTCGGAGAACACCAGGTGGCGGGCGCCGTCGAGCTCGCCCCTGAGCCGCAGGCCCCGTGGTCGGAAGGTGCGGGTGATACTCAGGACTCCGTCGTCGAAGTCGGGATCGGCGCCAACGAGCACCTCGTGTGTCTCCTTGAGTGCGGTCAGCTCGTCGCGTGTGCACGATCGCTGATCGATCTGGCAGATCGCGATCGCGGTGGTACTCGGCGCGATCGCGGCGTCGAGCCGGGCCTCACAGTCCAGGACCCGGGCGTGGTCGCTGTGCTGGCGCATCGCCCAGGTCATGTCGGCGGTGACGCGGACTCCGCGGAACCGCTCGCGCTCGGCCCGCGCCAGCACTCCTTCGAGGGAGGCCACCATCAGGCCCGGGTCGAAGACGCCGGCGGTCAGGCAGGACTCCGACCGCGGCAGGACGGCGAGCTGGCCCGTACGCAGGAAGGGGGTGGGGTCGATGGCATAGCGCGAGCGGAGACCGGGAAGGTCGCGCGGGTCGTCGTCGGTGATGTAGATGACCTTGTCAGAGGAGGCCAGCCCGTCCCGCAGGAACGCGCCGACGATGTGCTCCTGCTCCTCGTCGCTGGAGTAGCAGAACCAAGCATGGTCTCCGGGCAGCAGCCTGCCCACGGATCGTTCGGTGAACCAGCGTTCCATGGGCTCCACCCGCGCGGCGGTCGATTCGCCCACACAGCTTAAGCCGCGAGGCTCCGGCTGAGGATGCTTTGACCGTTGCCGGTACGGGGTTGATTCACCCCGAATGCGGGTCGAACCGCCCGTACCTCCCAAGGTGGTAGAGCAGCGGGTCGCCGGCCACGCCGAGGTCCGTGCCCACGACCAGCCCGACCACGAGCCAATGGTCGCCCAGCGCGATGGTGTCGTACGGCTCGCAGATCAGGTGGGCGGTCGTGCCCTCGAGGATCGGTACGTCGTTCGGCCCGGGCCGCCACGTGGTGGGCGGCGCGAACCGGTCGATGCCGCGTCCGGCGAACCGCGACGCGATCGCGGCCTGGTCGTCGGAGAGCACGTTGATCGCGAAGGCCGGCGCGGTCCGCAGCTCCGGCCAGGTGGTGGAGTCGCGGCCGACGCAGAACGACACGAGTGGCGGGTCCAGGCTGACGGACGTCATCGACGTCGCGGTCAGACCCACCGGACCCGGGCCGGTCACCACGACCACACCCGCAGCGTGCCGACCGAGCGTCTCCCTGAACCGGACGCCGTCGACGATCGGTGTCTGCCTTACCCGTGTGCCCATCGCCTGCCTGCCTTCGGGTCGCGAACGGAGCTCCTCGGCATGGTCACCGAATCGGCTCGGGAAGCCGTAGTGCCGCTGCCCAATCCCTGTCCGACCGCACGAACGCGACCTGTCAGACACGGCCTAGTGCCGCTGCCCATTCAGCCAGAACCCCCTCGATTCGCGGCAGATCCGCCTCGGTGACGGCCAGCCCCGGCGTCGGGACCGTCGCTCCGAGCTCGACGAGCAGCGGACGCAGATGCACCTCGACCGCGAGGGCGTGCCGGGCCGAGCCCATCACCAGCAGCGGCAGCGCGGTGACGCCGGCCAGTGACGGCACCCGGTCCAGGAACGCCTTGAGCAGCCCCGTGTAGGTGCCCTTGTACGTCGGGCTCGCCACGACCAGGACCTCGGCCGAGGTGACGCGGTCGACCGCGTCGTCGAGCGCCGCCGACGGCTCGGGGCGGAGCAGGACCGGCGCGAGCCCGGTCAGGTCGACCACGTCCGGTACGGCGTCCGGCGCGAGGACGGCCGCCGCGCGCCCGGCGACGGCGTGCGTACGCGACCCGGGGCGCGGGTTGCCGACCAGCACCACGACCCCGGCGCTCACGCCGCGGCCTCGCGCAGGCCGAGCCGGCCGAGCTCCGGCAGGACGCCCTCGCCGAACCAGTACGCCTCCTCCAGGTGCGGGTAGCCGGAGAAGATGAACTCCTCGATGCCGAGCGAGGCGTACTCCGCGATCCGTTCGGCGACCTGCGCGTGGCTGCCGACCAGCGCCGTACCGGCGCCGCCGCGTACGAGGCCGACGCCGGCCCACAGGTTCGGGTAGATCTCGAGGTCGTGCGAGGAGCCGCCGCCACGGAAGCCCGCGTGCAGCGCGCGCATCCGCTGCTGGCCGACCGACTCGCTTCGCGCGAGGCTCTCCTGCGCGGCGGCGATCTCGGCGGGGTCGAGGTCGTCGAGCAGGCGGTTCGCGGCCGACCACGCCTCCTTGGCGGTGTCACGGGTCACGACGTGCAGCCGGATGCCGAACCGCAGGCGGCGGCCCTCGCGCTCGGCCAGCTCGCGGATCCATTCGATCTTCCGTACGACCTGCTCCGGCGGCTCACCCCAGGTCAGGTAGACGTCCACGTGCTTGGCGGCCACCGGGCCCGCCGCCGCGGAGGACCCGCCGAAGTACACCTGCGGCACCGGGTCGGGCACCCGTGAGACGGTCGCGGCCTCGACGTCGTAGTAGTTCCCGGCGAAGTCGTACGGCGTGCCGCTCCACGCGCCGCGCAGGATCGCCAGGAACTCATCCGTGCGGGCGTACCGCTCGTCGTGCGGGAGGTGGTCGCCGAACCTCCGCTGCTCGGCGCCCTCGCCGCCGGTGACGATGTTGAGCAGCAGCCGGCCACCGGAGATCCGCTGGTACGCCGCCGCCATCTGCGCGGCGAGCGTGGGCGACAGGAAGCCCGGCCGGAAGGCCACCAGGAACTTCAGGCGTTCGGTCTCGCGCGTCAGCGCGGCCGTGGTCAGCCAGGCGTCCTCGCACTGCGTGCCGGTGGGGGTGAGCACGCCCTCGAAGCCGAGGCGCTCGGCGGCCTGCGCGATCTGGGCGAGGTAGTCGATGTCCGGCGGGCGCTGCACGCCGCGCTGCGCGGCGCCGTGGCCGCCGCCGACGAGGGTGCGGCCGTCGCCGCTCGTGGGCAGGAACCAGTGGAACTTCGTCACGATGAGCCTCCGGGGACGGTGTCGTCGAAGCGGGAGTCGGTGAAGTCGGCGAACCTCAGCCGGTCCGGAATGAGGTGGGCGGAGGAGAACGCGTCGGCGAGCTGCTGCTCGCCGTCGATGACGGTGGCGTCGAGCCGTACGGGCCTGGTGACGCGGCGGCGTACCGCGACCTCGGCGACCGGTAGCGGCAGCCCGACCTGCGAGGCCCAGGACTTCGCCCACTGGGCCTGGTGGGTGGCCGCCCACACGTACGCCCGGTTCAGGCGCGTCAGGTAGTCGCGCAGCGCCGCGGCCTTGGCCTTGTCCTTGAGCGCCTTGTTCGAGGCGACGTTGAAGGTGTAGTTGCTGCTGAAGCCGTTGCCGTCGACGAGGATCCGGCCGCCGGCCTGCGCCTGGGCCTGGGCGGTGTAGGGGTCCCAGATCGACCAGGCGTCGACCCGGCCGGAGCCGAACGCCGAGAGGGCGTCGGCGGGCTGGAGATACTGCGGCCGGATGTCGCCGAAGCCGAGCCCGGCCTTCTTCAGGACGTTGAGCAGCAGAGCGTGGGCGGAGCTGCCCTTGGCGAGCGCGATCCGCTTGCCCTTCAGCTCCTGGATCGCGTGGATGGTGGAGTTCTTCGGCACCAGGACGGCCTGGGCGGACAGGTCCTGCGCACCGGCCGCCACCACGGTGACCTTCGAGTTTGCGGCAGCGGCGAAGATCGGTGGCGTGTTGCCGACACCGCCTACGTCGATCGCGCCCGCGTTGGCGGCCTCGAGCAGCGGCGGGCCCGAGGTGAACTGCGACCAGGTCAGCCGGTACTTCACGCCGGTCAGCTCGCCGGAGGCCTGGAGCAGCGCCTGCGACCCTGCCTTCTGGTCGCCGACGTGCAGGGTGACCTTCGTCAGGTCGACCGAGCCGTCCTTGCGGATCGCTGCCGTGTCGTCGGTGGCGTTGCCGCAGCCGGCGACCGCGAGGAGGACGGCGACGAGTGCGATGAGCGGTCTTCTCATGACGCTTCTCCTTCTTGGACACCGAGTTGTTCGAGCAGCTCCGCGCGCAGGGCGCCGAGCTCGTGGGCCTGGCGCGGGCGTTCGGCCGTGACGCGGGACTCGAAGGCGATGCGTCCCTCGCGCAGGACGAGGACCCGGTCCGCGAGCAGCAGCGCCTCGTCGACGTCGTGCGTGACGAGCAGCACGCTGAGCCCGGCGTGCCGGTTCCACAGCCGGAGGACCAGCCGGTGCATCGCGATCCTGGTGAGTGCGTCGAGCGCGCTGAACGGCTCGTCGAGCAGCAGCAGGTCCGGCTCGCGTACGAGGGCGCGGGCCAGCGAGGCGCGCTGGGCCTCGCCGCCGGAGAGGGTGAGCGGCCACGCGCCGCCGAGCGAGCCGAGCCCGACCTCCTCCAGGGCCTCGGCGGCGCGCAGCCGCGGCGAGGGGCCCGCCAGGCCGAGGGCGACGTTGTCGACGACGCGCTTCCAGGGCAGGAGCCGTGGCTCCTGGAACGCCACGGACACGGTTCCGTCGACGGTCGTCCGGCCGCCGGTCTCCCGGTCGAGCCCGGCCAGCGCGCGCAGCAGGGTCGACTTGCCCGAGCCGCTGCGGCCGAGCAGCGCGACGAACTCGCCGCGCTCGATGTCGAGGTCGAGGTGGTCCAGAATCCGCCGGTCGCCGAACGCGCGGGTCAGATCACGTACGCTCGCGGCGTGCGCCGCCGGGACCGCTACTCGGGCCGGAACGCTCGTCGCCATGCGAGGGCCCTCCTTTCGATGAGACGTACGAGTGCGTCCGTGATCAGGCCGAGCGCGCTGTAGACGACCAGCCCGACGACGATCACGTCGGTGCGCATGAAGTCCCGGGCGTCGTTGATCATCCAGCCGAGCCCGGAGTCGGCGTTGACCTGCTCGGCGACGATCAGCGCGAGCCAGGCGACGCCGAGGCTCTGCCGGAGCCCGACCAGGGCCTGCGGGAGCGCGCCGGGCAGGATGACGTGGCGGATCAGCGCGGTTCCGCGCAGCCGCAGCGCCCGGCCGGCCTCGGCGAGCTTCCCGTCGACGCCGCGGATCCCGGCGAAGGTGTTGAGGTACAGCGGGAACGCGACGCCGAGCGCGACCAGGGCCACCTTCGGCGTCTCGCCGATCCCGAACCAGAGGATGAACAGCGGGATGAGCCCGTAGAACGGCAGCGCCCGCAGCATCTGCATGGGCGGGTCGATGGCGTTCTCGCCGAGACGGCTGAGCCCGGCGGCGAGCGCGAGGACGACACCGGCGACGGCGCCGATCGCGAAGCCGACGGCGACCCGCTGGAGCGAGACGAGGATCGCGTCCGGGAGGGTCCCGGCGGTGGTGAGGTCGATCGCCGTACGCGCGATCGCGACCGGTGCGGCGATGAGGCGTTCGGGCAGCAGGCCGGACGAGCCGGCGGCCTGCCAGAGCAGGAGAAGGATCAGCGGGCTGACGAGGCGGAGCGGTCCGGCCGTACGGGGAACGCGGACGCGTTCCCTGGCGGTCCGTCGCACCGACCCCAGACCCAGGGCAGGTGAGGACATGGGGGAGACCCTTTTGTCGGTTGTGAGCGATCAAGGTGCGGAGCGGCCGGCGTCATTGGCGGCTCGGCGTGCGGAGCTCAGGTCGTGGGCGCACAGAGCGCGCTGGCCTGGCGTCGAAGATCGACGTGCCGGCGCATCACGAGAGGCTGAGCTGTACTCACGCCGCAATCGTCCGCGACATACCCCTCAAAGTCAACCGGTAATATAGGAAATATGGCCCAGTGGGGCGTGTCCGGATCGGACACGCCCCTTGGCCGTCAGGCCGGGTCGAGCAGCTCGAAGCGGTCGGCCGCCGCGGCGAACAGCGGGTCGTCCTCCTCGGGCACGGCGGACCCGCAGCCGAGCGTGAACGGCACGCCGTCGCGTACGGCGAAGTACTCGCGTACCGCCCACTCGCGACCCGCGTCGCGCTTCACGCACGCCAGCAGGGCGCCGTCCCGGCCGCAGAACCGGACCTCGGTGAGCGTGAAGTCGACGAACCCGATGCTCTCGAGCGAGGCGTGCGCGGCCTCGGCGAACCGCATCGCGGTCCAGTCCGGCCGCGGCATGCCGCGGAAGACGATGAGGCTGTGCCGCCGGTCCGCGGGCTCACGGAACCGCGCGGTCTCCCACGGGCTGTTCTTGAGGTTCGGCCGGGTCTCCTCCCAGCCGTGCGGGACGTGGACGGCGTAGCCGAACTCGGGTTTTTCCACACGTTGCCACTGCACGATGCGCTCCCAGGCGTCGACGTGTCGAAGGTGCCTGAGTGCGGCGGTGTAGGACTCCCCGGTACGGGCGGCGCGTTCGCGGACTCGGCGTTTGAAGTGCTTGTTCGCTGTCATCAGGCCCTCGACACCACGGAACTCGGCCCCCGGCGAGGAGCCCGTGACGGGCGGATGACCAGCGATCCGAGGACACGTCCCCTTTGCCTCCGCCGAGCGGCCCTGCCGGGGAGGGCCGAAGGAGGTTGGGCGGTGAATCAACGCCGCGTTCACGATAGCGCGGCGGTCCCGTTCCTACCATCGGGAGATGGCAGGAACAGCAGTCGTGACCGGAGCCGCCGGCGGGATCGGGCGGGCGACCGCGCTGGCCCTTCGCGCCCGCGGGCTCACCGTGATCTGTGCCGACCTCGACGAGGAAGGGGCGGCCGAGGTCGGTGTGCCGTACCGCGTCGACGTCGGCGACGCCGGCGCGATGGAGCGCTTCGCCGGATGGGTGCACGAGGAGCACGGCGTGCCCGCGATCGTCGTCAACAACGCCGGCATCGGCATCGGCGGCTCCTTCTTCGACCACACCGTGGAGGACTGGAGGCGGGCGATCGACGTCAACCTCATGGGCGTCGTCCACGGCTGCCTCTTCTTCGGGCCGCAGATGGCCGAACGTGGACGCGGCAATATCGTCAACGTCGCGTCGGCGGCGGCCTTCACTCCGAGCCGGGAGCTGCCCGCGTACTGCGCGAGCAAGGCCGGTGTGCTGATGCTAAGCGAGTGCCTGAGGGCCGAGCTCGCGGGGACCGGCGTAGGGGTCAGCGCGATCTGTCCGGGGTTCATCGCGACCGGTATTTACCGGGCCGCGCGGTACGCCGGACTCGGCCCGGAAGAGGGGTCGCACCGCGGTGAGCTGGCCGAACGCCTCGCGCGCCGGTGGGCGCCCGGCCCTGAGGCCGTCGCCAGGGCGATCATCCGTGCCGTCGAGCGCGACCGCCCGCTCGTACCGGTCACGGCCGGGGCGCACGTCGCGTACGCGCTGTCGCGGCTGGCGCCGCCGGCGATGCGCGGGCTCGCGAGAGCGGGGGGCGAGGGCACGTACCGCGGTCTGGAGAGGTTCGGCCGGTGGTTCGGCGGGCCGACACGCGGATGACCGGCGAGATGCCTCGCCGCGTGGTCGGGCAGTTACTCGACGGTATCAAAAGTAACCAAAAATCATACAACGTCCTGATGGATACATAAAACGTTGACGAAACCCGCCAGTAACCAGGGGCTTTTGGTGCACATGTGTCCTATGTGAAGATCGGTCGCGTCGTACCCCCCGCTAGCTCTTAGGAGAGCAAATGCGACGACGTATCACCGGGGCGGTGCTGGGCGGACTCGTTATCGCCCTGGCTCCGTTCATGTCCGCGGCGAACGCCGCACCTGCCAAGGCGCCTGCCGCGGTATCCCACGCCAGCCACGCCTCGTGCGCTGACGCCAAGCCGGGATTCGCGAGCTGTAAGGCCCTCGTTCGCAACGACGTCGCCAAGAGCGCGAAGTCGCTGCGCGCGGAGGCCGCAGCGCCGTCCGGTCTCGGACCGGCGGACCTGCAGGACGCGTACAAGCTGCCGTCCTCGACGGCCGGATCCGGCCAGACGGTCGCGATCGTCGACGCCAACGACGACCCGACGGCCGAGGCCGACCTGAACACCTACCGCAGCCAGTTCGGGCTCAGCCCGTGCACGACGGACAGCGGCTGCTTCAAGAAGGTCGACCAGAACGGTGGCACCTCCTACCCGGCCGTGGACGCGGGCTGGGCGCAGGAGATCTCGCTGGACCTCGACATGGTGTCGGCGGTCTGCCCGAACTGCAAGATCGTGCTCGTCGAGGGCAACACCGCCTCGTTCGAGGACCTCGGTACCGCCGTGAACACGGCCTCCAGCCTCGCCTCCGTCGTCAGCAACAGCTACGGCGGCGATGACGCGGCGGATTCGGACTACGGCAAGTACTACAACCACCCGGGCGTCATCCAGACGGTCTCCTCCGGTGACAGTGGCTACGGCGTCGAGTACCCGGCTTCCTCGCAGTACGTGGTCGCCGTCGGTGGCACCTCGCTCGCGAAGTCGAGCGAGAGCCGTGGCTGGACCGAGTCCGCGTGGGACGGCGCCGGTAGTGGCTGCTCCACCATCAACGCCCAGATCTCCGGCCAGGCCGGCGCCAACACGGGCTGCGACAAGCGCGCCGTCGCCGACGTCTCCGCCGTGGCCGACCCGGCCACCGGTGTCGCCGTCTACGACAGCACCGCGGCCAACGGCCAGAGTGGCTGGATGGTCTTCGGTGGCACCAGCGTCGCCGCCCCGGTCATCGGTGGCGTCTTCGGCCTGGCGGGCAACGCCTCCACGGTCGACAACAACTTCCCGTACGCTCACGCGGACGCTCTGTTCGACGTGACGTCGGGAAGCAACGGCACCTGCGACACCCAGCAGTGGTGCAACGGCGGGACGGGCTGGGACGGCCCGACCGGTCTCGGCACCCCGAATGGCACCGACGCCTTCTGATCGGTGAGTGAACGGGCCCGGCGCGACGCGCCGGGCCCGTTTCGCGTGTCCGGGGTTTCTGTTCGGCCGTCTAGCTTGACGGACGTCCTCTATGGGTTAATTTCGCATCAGGTCTCGGGGGCTTGCCGACACGGCCGCGCCGCTGCCGTGGGCGGCAGACAGTGCTCTTCGGCTCAGGAGGTCGGATGCACCCCCGTCAACGTTCCGCCATCATCCTCGCGCCCCTCGTCGCGTTGCTGTTCGCCCCGCTGCTCGCCTCGCCCGCCGGAGCCGCGACCGGGAACTCCGGCCTCAGTGTCGGCTTCGGATGCGCCACCGCCCAGCACGCCGGGGCGCTGCACTGCCTCGGCCGGATCCGCGCCCACCGCGCCGGCAACGGCCGTCTCGCGCCGCTGACCGCCGGCGCCCCGACCGGCCTGCTCCCCGCGGATCTCCAGGCGGCGTACAAGCTGTCCGGTGCGCACGGCACCGGGCGTACGGTCGCCATCGTCGACGCGCAGGACGCGCCGACGGCAGAGGCCGACCTCGGGGTCTACCGGTCCAAGCTCGGCCTGCCGCCCTGTACGACGGCGAACGGCTGCTTCAAGAAGGTCAACCAGAACGGCGCGACCTCACCGCTGCCGGCCGCCGACTACGGGTGGGCCGAGGAGATCAGCCTCGACCTGGACATGGTCTCGGCGATCTGCCCCGACTGCCACATCCTGCTCGTGGAGGCGGACACGGCGGACATCACCCCGCTCGCCACGGCGGTGAACACCGCCGCGACCACGCCCGGCGTGGTGGCGGTCTCCAACAGCTACGGCGGCGGCGAGGACGCCACGACGGCCGCGGCCGACGCGTCCTTCGACCACCCCGGCGTGGCGATCACGGCGAGCTCCGGAGACTCCGGGTTCGGCGTGGGCTGGCCCGCGTCGTCGCGGTTCGTCACCGCGGTGGGCGGCACGACGCTGAAGAAGGCGAGCAACGCGCGCGGCTGGACCGAGACCGCCTGGTCCGGCGCCGGCTCGGGCTGCTCGACGAGCGAGGCGAAGCCGTCGTGGCAGGGCGACGCGGGCTGCGCGATGCGCAGCATCGCCGACGTCTCGGCGGTGGCCGACCCGGCGAGCGGTGTGGGCGTGTACGACACCTACAACAGCTGCGGCACGAGCGCGCTCTGCGACCTGCTGATCTCGCTCGGCCTCGCTCAGGGTCTCGACGGCTGGGCGGCGGTCGGAGGGACGAGCGCGTCCTCGCCGATCATCGCGAGCGTGTACGCGCTCGCGGGTAATACCGCGAGTACGGTCTACGGCTCTTACCCATATGGTCACGCATCCGAACTATTCGATGTCACAACGGGGTCGAACGGCAATTGCGGCAATTACCAGTGCGTGGCCGGAACCGGCTACGACGGCCCCACCGGGCTGGGGACGCCCAATGGCACCGGCGGCTTCTGAGTGAGGTCCTGGGCGATCCTGCCTGTACAGCGGGGGTCGCCCAGGGTCGGAGCCCGACTGCGGCCTGACAGATACGGTGGATGTTGCTGAAAATGCTTTCCAAATATGGCCTTCCCGTACCAATGGCTCATATGTGACCATCTGCACGTCGTTACTCCCTCCGCCAGCTCTAAGGAGCAGCACATGCGACGACGTGTCATCGGGACCGTCCTGGGCACATTGACCCTCGCCCTGGTCCCCTTCCTGTCCACCACGGCCGGAGCCGCCGCCCCAGCGGCTCCGACCCACAACGCCTGCGCGACGGCCCGTCCGGGCTACGCGAGCTGCAACGCCAAGGTGCGCACCGACCTCCGTCAGAGCGAGGCCTCCCGCCTCGCCTCGAAGCTCGCTGTGTCGGGCCTCTCGCCGGCCAACCTGGTCTCGGCCTACAAGCTGCCGACCACGGCGGGCTCCGGCCAGACGGTCGCGATCGTCGACGCCTACGACGACCCGAACGCCGAGTCGGACCTGAACGTGTACCGCAGCCAGTTCGGGCTCGGCGCGTGCACCACGGCCAACGGCTGCTTCAAGAAGGTCAACCAGAGCGGCGGCACCTCCTACCCGGCCGGTGACGTCGGCTGGGCCGAGGAGATCTCGCTGGACGTCGACATGGTGTCGGCGGTCTGCCCGAAGTGCAAGATCGTGCTGGTCGAGGCCACCTCGAACTCCTTCGCCGACCTCGGCGCGGCGGAGAACCGCGGGGCGATCCTCGCCAACGTGATCAGCAACAGCTACGGCGGTGGCGACGCGTCCGACGCCACCTACGGTGCGTACTACAACCACCCGGGCAAGGCGATCACCGTCTCCTCCGGTGACAGCGGCTACGGCGTCGAGTACCCGGCGTCGTCGCACTACGTCACCGCGGTCGGCGGCACCTCGCTCCGTGCGGCCAGCAACGCCCGTGGCTGGACCGAGACCGCGTGGTCCGGCGCCGGCTCCGGCTGCTCGTCCTTCAACACCGCGCTGTCCGGCCAGGCCAGTGTCGGCACCGGCTGCGCCCGTCGCGCCGTCGCCGACGTCTCGGCCGTCGCCGACCCGGCGACCGGCGTCGCGGTCTACGACACCTACGGTGGCGTGGGCGGCTGGCTGGTCTTCGGTGGCACGAGTGTCGCGGCTCCGGTCGTGGCGGGTGTGTTCGGTCTCGCGGGCAACGCGGCGAGCATCGACAACAACTACCCGTACGCCCACTCGGGCTCGCTGTTCGACGTGACGTCGGGCAGCAACGGCTCCTGCTCGCCGTCGCAGCTCTGCACGGCGCGCGTCGGCTGGGACGGTCCGACCGGTCTCGGCACCCCGAATGGCACCGGCGCCTTCTAGCCGGTGAGTGAACGGGCCCGGCGCATCGCGCCGGGCCCGTTTCGCGTGGTCAGAGTGACAGTCCGGCCTCGAGCCGCGCGAGCATGGCATCGACGTCGGCGAAGACGTCCATCTCCGGGTCCCGCGCCCAGCGGAACATCACGTCGAGCATGATCCCGAAGGTGGCCCCGGCCAGCGCGAGCACCGCCGGGTCGTCGGCTCCGCGCCCCGCGCGCTTGCCGATCAGCTCGCGCAGGGTCACCGTCAGCTCCTGCAGGTTGTCGAGGTTGGCGCCCCACAGCGCGGGCACCGACAGCATCAGCATCGCGCGCTCGCGGTTCATGACGAGCTCGTCGTCGGACAGCTCGCTGAACGTTTCGCGCATCGCGCGGCGCAGCGACTCGATCACTCCCATCCCGGCCGGCTGGGCCTGGAAGACCGCGATGAGGAACGGGTCGTAGTCGTCCGAGATGACCAGGTCTTCCTTGGTGGGGAAGTAGCGGAAGACCGTGCTGGTGGAGACCTCGGCGGCCTCGGCGACCTGCTCGACGGTGGTCGCGTCGTACCCCTGCTCGAGGAACAGCCGTACCGCGTGGCGTTGCAGGGCGGCCTTGGTCTTGGCCTTCTTACGCTCCCGTAGTCCGTTCACCGGTCGACCGTGGTCAGGAGGCTGGCTCATGCTCTGATTCTGACCGTTCGGTGCGCGCCACCCCAACCTGGGTGACACCGCGGGGCAGGAACACGAGCGCGATGACGGCCCCGAGCGCGGCCATCCCGCCGCAGACCACCAGCATCTGGTCCATGCCGTGCGTGAACGCCGCCCGTACGGAAGCGGCCAGCGCCGCCGACCCGGTGCTCCGCGCGACCTCGAGCCCGCCGAAGACCCCGTCGCGTACGGCGCTCGCCGCGCTCGTGGGCAGGCCCGCCAGGTCGAGCCGGCCGCGGTAGCCGGTGTTGAGCACCGACCCGAGGATGGCCGCGCCGAAGCTGCCGCCGACCATCCGGATCGCCTGGATCACCGCCGAACCCACGCCGCTCTCGCCCTCCGGCAGGGTGCCGAGCGCCGCGTCCATCGCGATGGGCATCACGAAGCCGAGCCCGGCACCGCAGAGCGCGGTCCATGCCGCGACGGGCCCGAAGCCGTCGCCGACGGCGGTCGTCGCGCCGGTGAACAGCCCCGCGGCCAGCAGCACGGACCCGGCGGCGGCCACGATCCCCGCACCCACCTGCTTCCCGATCCGGTCCGCGACCACCGCGCCGATCAACATCCCGCCGATCAGCGGAAGCAGCCGTACGCCGCTCGCCATGGCGTCGGCGCCGAGCACGGCCTGGAAGTACTGCGGTACGGCGAACAGGACCCCGAACATCACGAAGTTCACCGCGGTGCCCAGGGCCGTACCCACGCTGAAGCCGGCGCGGCTGAACAGGGCGGGATCCATGAGCGGTCGTTCGGCGCGCCGCTCCCAGGCAAGGAAGGTCACGAGCAGGGCGACGCCCGCCGCGAGCGAGGCCAGTGTGGTCGTGTCGCCCCAGCCGTACCGGCCCGCGCGGATCACCCCGTACGTCACCGCGGTGAGCCCGGCGCTCGAGGTCACGATCCCGGTCAGGTCGAGCCGCCCGGTCTGCGAACCGCGTGACTCCGGCAGCCACACCACGACCGCGACCAGCGCGATCACGACCACCGGCACGTTGATCAGGAACACCGACCCCCACCAGAAATGGCCGAGGAGCCAGCCGCCGAGGATCGGCCCGATCGGGTACCCGAGCAGCGTGGCGCCCATCACGATCGAGATCGCCCGCCGGCGCTCCTCCTCGGCGAACAGCACCGGCAGCAGGCCGAGCACCATCGGCATGATGGCGGCGCCGCCGAGCCCGAGCACCGCCCGCGCCGCGATGAACACGCCCGCGGACGGTGCGTACGCGGCGACGACGGAGCTCGCGCCGAACACCAGCAGCGCGACGATGAGGAGCCGGCGCCGGCCGAACCGGTCGCCCAGCATGCCGCTGGGGATCATCGCGGCCGCGAAGACCAGCGTGTACGCGGCGACGAACCACTGCAGCTCGGAGGTCGACGCCTTCAGCCCGGTGGCCAGCGCGGGCAGCGCCAGGCTGAGGATCGTCACGTCGAAGCCGACCGCGAGCACCGCGAGGACCAGTGCCCCGACCGCCCACCACCGGCGTGCCCCAAGATCAAACATGAGATCTCACCTTCTTTTGGGAGTTGGCTAATAAATGAGAGCTTACTTCCAGAATCTCGGGCGATGGAAGGTCTGGGGAACCGTCATTCGGCATCGGCGCGTCGAACCTGATCGACTTCCTGCCGCATCGACCCGGCGTTCCCGTTGCGATGCCCCGTGGAATGCCGTCCCCTGAAAGGACCTCCATGGCCACGTCCCGCGTCCTGATCCCGGCGCTCGCGTGCCTGATGCTCAGCGCGTGTCAGACCGGTTCGAAGGACGACTCGGCGACCCCGCAGGCGCCCGCCACCGGCAAAGCGTCCGCCTCCGTGACCGCGGCCCAGGCGCCGGGGAACATCCTCAGCGCCAACGGGAACCAGACGTACGACTGCGGCGGGCAGCCGGTGAACATCGCCGGATACCGGAACACGCTGCATCTCGTGGGCTCATGCCCGACGTTGAACATCACCGGTCACGAGAACAGGGTCACGGTGGACACCCCTGCGACCATCAACGTCACCGGGCACGACAACACACTGACCTGGGTCTCCGGCAGCCCGCACGTCAACGACCTGGGCCGGAACAACACGGTGCACCAGGGGTCCGCCGGTCAGGCCGGCGCGCCGAAGAACCCGGCCGCCCCGCCGCCGGCCGGTGCGATCGTGGTCGGCGACGACGGAGCGCGCCGCGTCATCGCGTGCGATGGGAAGGCCGTCGAGGTGCAGGGCGACAACGACCAGCTGACGGTCACGGGCACCTGCAACGCCGTGAGCATCAGCGGCGACACCAACCGGGTCACCATCGTGTCCACCCCGAAGCTCGCGGTTCTCGGCAACGGCAACACCGTCACCTCCGGCGGAAACCCGCAGGTCAGTGACCTCGGCAGCGGCAACCACATCGTCAAGCACTGACGAGAAAGGGCCGGGGATCGCTCCCCGGCCCTGCCTGTTCGATCTTGGGTGTGCCGCGACGGGCGCTACTGCGCGGAGGTGGGGCCGGTGGGACTCGAACCCACACTGTCGTGAACCTAAATCACGTGCCTCCTGCCAATTGGGCTACGGCCCCCTCGGCGGTCCGGCTCAGACGCCGAGCTCCTTCAGCAGGCGCTCGACGTGGCCGGTGGCCTTCACGTTGTAGAAGGCCTTCTCTATCTTGCCCTCGGCGTCGACGACGAACGTCGACCGGATGACACCGATCATGGTCTTGCCGTAGAGCTTCTTCTCGCCGTAGGCGCTGTAGGCCTGGAGGACCTTGGTCTCCGGGTCGGCCAGCAGCGGGAAGGTGAGCGCGTCGCGGTCGCGGAACTTGGCCAGCTTGGCGGGCTCGTCGGGCGAGATGCCCAGGACGGTCACGCCGGCGGCGTCGAGGTCGGCGAGGTTGTCGCGGAACCCGACGGCCTCCTTCGTGCACCCCGGCGTCATCGCTGCGGGGTAGAAGTAGACGATCACCCGGCGGCCGCGGAAGGACGACAGGGCGACGGGGTTGCCGTCCGCGTCGGGCAGCGTGAACTCCGGCGCGAGGTCTCCGGGCTGCAGCCGTTGCTCCGTCACTTGATCACCTTTCGGTCGGGCTGGTCCAACCGTACCGGTCCGGCGGCCGAGATCGCGCGATCGGGGTACACCCCTCCACACGACGCGGTGTTGCCGCTCGGTACCTGACAGACTGATCACGCTTCACCGGTGAAGAGCCGGATGGCCGCAGGAGGGACACAGGATGGCCGACAAGACCCGCGACCCGGCGGCGATCGAGCGTGAGATCGAGCGGACGCGCGAGGAATTGGCGCGCAGCATCGATCTGCTCGCCGAGCGGTTGAACCCGAAGAACGTCGCGCAGCGTGGGGTGGTGAAGGCCAAGGCCGAGGCCGGACGGGTCGCCGAGGACATCGGCGCGATGGTCCGCAAGGACGCGCAGGACCGGGGGCGCAGCCCGCTGACCGGCCCGGTACTGCTCGGCACGGGCCTCATGGTCAGCGTCGTCGCCGTACGCCTGCTGCTTCGCCGACGCCGCGTGTGACATGAGTACGACACCGGTCCTGCGGCGTCCCATGGTGGCGCGTGACCGGGAGGAGACGCATCGGGCCTCGACGCCGCTGGAGTTGCTCTTCGACCTGGTGTTCGTCGCCGCCGCCCGGCGAGCCGCGCCGGTCACTCCTTGATCGCGCCGGAGAGCATGCCGGCGATGAAGTGGCGTTGCAGGAAGACGTAGACCAGGACGACCGGGGCGGCGACGATCAGCGCCCCGGCCATCAGTAGCTGGTACTCGGTCTGGTGCTGGCCCTGGAAGATCGACAGGCCGAGCGGCGCCGTACGCAGGTCCTCGCTGGAGCTGAGGATCACCAGTGCGAGCAGGAACTCGTTCCACGTCCACATGGCGATCAGCACGACCATGGTGAGGATCGCGGGCCGCCCGACGGGTACGAGTACGCGGCGCAGCGTGGTCCAGCTCGACGCGCCGTCCACGCGGGCGGCCTCGATCAGGGAGCGCGGGGTCGACCGGAAGTAGGCACGCATCCAGAACACCCCGAACGACACCGACTGGGCGATCTGCGGCAGTATCAGGCCGGGCAGGGTGTTGTCCATGCCGACCGAGCGCAGGTCGAAGTAGAGGGGTACGACGATCGCCTCGGTCGGGACCATCAGCCCGGCCAGGAAGAGGTAGAAGAGTGCCGTCGCACCGCGGAACTCCATGGTGCCCAGGGCGTACCCGGCCAGGACCGACAGCACCGAGGCCACGAGTACGACGACGGTCACGACGATGAGGCTGTTGGTCAGGTAGCCGGCGAACCGCCCCTCCCGCCAGGCCCCGGTGAACGCCGCGAACGACAGGTGGGGGAGGTCGAGGGCCTGGGAGGCGACCGCGAGCAGCGGGAAGAGCGCGATCACCGCGAAGAGGCTCAGGATCCCGTACGTGGTGAGGCGTTCGGTACGGGAGGTCATGCACGGCCTTCCACGAGTCGGTTGACGCCGGCGCTCACGACGAACACGATGAGCGCGATCGTGATGCCGATGGCGCAGGCCAGGCCCACCTCACCGGTGTTGAAGGTGCGGTTGTAGACCTCGTACGCCGGCACCTTCGTCGCGTTACCGGGGCCGCCGCCGGTCGTCAGGTAGATCAGGTCGAAGTTGCGCAGCGCGGCGATCATCGTGAGGGTGAGCGCGACGGCCAGCTCGCGGCGGAGCCCCGGCAGGGTCACCGCCAGGAACTCCCGCACCGCGCCGGCGCCGTCGACGCGCGCCGCGTCGTACAGCTCCTGCGGGATCTTCTGAACGCCCGCCAGGAACAGGACCATGGCGAGCCCGATCTCCACCCACGTGCCGATGAGCCCGACCGACGGCAGCGCCCAGGTGAAGTCGCCGAGCCAGCCGCGCGCGAGGCCGCCCAGGCCGACGAGCCGCAGCGTGCCGTTGATCGGTCCGTGGTCGGAGTAGATCCACTGCCAGGCCACGGCCACCGCGACCATGGCCACCACCTGCGGCAGGAACAGGACCGTACGGAAGAACGTCATGCCGCGCGGCCGGGACCGCGACATCGCGGCGACCAGTACGAACGCGATGCAGCAGGGGAGCGCGGCGTAGAAGAACAGCAGGATCGCGGCGTGCAGGAACGCGCCGCGCAACTGCGGGTCGCCGATCGTCTGGGTGTAGTTGCCGAGCCCCGCCCAGGTACCCAGGGTCAGGCCGTCCCAGTGGTAGAGCGACAGCCAGGCGCCGTGCACGAGCGGCCACAGCAGGAAGAGCGCGTAGACGACCAGGGCGGGCAGGACGTAGAGGTAACCGATGCGGCGTGGTTCGCCCGGGGGCGGTGAGGGACGATCCCGCGCCCGCCGGGCGCCCACGGACCTCATTTCTTGGCCAGGAACGCGGAGTAGTCCCGCTGGGCGTCCTGCATGCCCTGCTGCGGGGTCTTCTTGCCGGCGATGATCTCCTGGAGGACGCCACCGAGCGTGTCGAGGAACGTCGTCGTGGCGTAGTCCAGGTACGGCACCAGGATGTCGTGGTCGCTGGCGGACCGCCACGCGGTGAACAGGTCACGGCCCACCGGCGTGGTCGGCTGGGCCGTCGCGGGCTTGCCCGCTCCCAGCCCGCCGGTCTGGGTGACGACGTCCATGGCCTGCGCGTTCGTCATGAAGTCGATGTATGCGGCGGAGACGTCCGGGTGCGCCGACTTCGAGGTGATCACCAGCGGGAGGCCGGGGCCGCCGAGCGTCGAGGGCGGAGCGCCGCCGGCCTGCGCGGGCGGCGGCAGGATGTAGCGGACCCTGTCCCCCATCTTCTTCTGCAGGTCGGCGCCGAACCACGGGCCGCCGATGAGGAAGACGCCGCCGCCCTTGGCGAACGCGGAGGGTGAGTCGTTGTACTTCCCGGCGTTGACCGAGGACGGGAAGTAGCCCTTGTGCGACCAGTCGGCGAGCCTCTGCGCGGCGGCGACGATGGGCGGGTCGGTCCAGGCGCCGCCGCGGCCGAACACCAGGTTGCGCAGCGCGCCCTTGTCCGTGGTCTGGCCGAGCAGCACACCGAACTCGTGGATCGCCGGGAACTTCTCCAGGTTGGCGAGGTAGACCGGCGTCTCGCCCCTGCTCTTGGCGGTCGCGAGGTCCTGCTCGAACTGGGCCCACGTCGTGGGCGGCTGCAGCCCGAGCTTGGCGAGCTTGTCGGTGTTGTAGTAGATGCCGACGGCCTCGCCGGTCATCGAGACGCCGTAGAGGTCGCCCGAGCCGATCTCCGAGCCGTCCTGGGAGACGCTGTTGAGCAGCGACAGCCCGGCCGGGAACCGCTTGCGGAAGCCGTACACCTTGTCGTACGGGTCGAGGGGGAGCAGTGCGCCGGCCTTCACGAGCGCGGCCATGATGCCGTAGCCCTGGTTGGCCTCGACGACGTCGGGCGGGTTCTTGCCGGACAGCGCGAGGCGCAGCGTCTTCTCCAGGTCGCTGAAGGACCGGGAGACCCGCTTGACGGTGACGTTGGGGTACTTCTGGTGGAAGGCGGCGTTGAGCCGCTCCATCTGCGCGTTCTGCCCGCCGAGGACCTCTTGGTCCCAGACGGTCAGCGTCACCGGACCGGCCTTGGTGATGTCGGTCTTGACCGCGACCGGCTGCTTGGTCGTCGGCTTGGGGTCAGAACCGGGTGCGCAGGCGGACACGGCGATCAACGCCGTGGCCAGCACCAGGATCGGTTTCCGCATGGCGGGGGGCTCCTTCGGTCAACCGAACTGCGGCAGGTACGCGCGGTGTGCGGCGAAACCTTCGTCGATGATCTTTTCAGCGGTGTGCTTGTCCGCGATGAGAGGGTGGGCGAGCAGCGCCTGGAGGGCGAGGCGCGTGTCGCCGGTGGCTGCGGCGTCGGCGGCGAGCCGTTCGTACGCGTGCACGGCGTGGGTCAGGCCGCGTACGGCGCGGGGGAGCTCGCCCATGACGAGCGGCGTCGCGCCGTGCCGGCCGACCACACACGGCGTCTCGACGACGGCGTCCGCGTCGAGGGAGGCGATCGACCCCTGGTTGCGCGTGTTGAGGACGAGCCGGCGGCGCTCGTCGTGCAGGATCGCGCAGATCACGTCGACCGCGAACTCCCCGTGCTCGCCGCCACCACGCTCGCGGCTCGGGTCCGGGTCGGCCTTGTCGGCCTCGCCGGTGACCTGCGCGTAGTAGTCGGGGAGCATCGCCATGATCTCCTCGGCGCGGGTGCGGCCCTTGTCGCGCAGCTCCTGTACGACCTCGTCGTGGAAGTAGTAGTAGCGCGAGTAGGAGTTGACCAGCAGGCCCAGCGCGCTGCCGAGCTCGGCCATGCGGGCCGGCTCGCGGTGCGGCGTCGCGGCCCCGGCGGCGCCGAGGTCGGCCAGCCGTGAGGGCAGGTCGATCTCCTCACCGTCGAGGCGTACGCGCTCGGCCCACGTGCCGTGGTTGGTGCCGATCCAGTCGATCTCCACGCCCTCGGCCGGGAGCCCGAGCAGGTCGGCCCACACCTCGGTGTCGCCCACCCACTGGTCGCACAGGCCGATGATCTTCGCGTCGGAGTGCCGCAGGACGGCGTCGGTGACGATGTTGGTGGGGTTGGTGTAGTTGATGATCCAGGCGTCGGGCGGAGCGGCGCGGGCGATCTCCAGCAGCACCGGCACCGACCGGCACGCCATCAGGAACCCGCCCGGCCCGATCGTCTCCTGCCCGACGACCCCGTACTTGAGCGGGATCGACTCGTCGAGGTGGCGGGCCTCGAGCCCGCCGGGGCGGAACGTCGTGAACACGAAGTCCGCGCCCTCCAGGGCCGCCTTGAGCGAGGACTCGGCGCGTACGGACAGGTCGGCGCCGCGCGCCGCGAACATGTTGCGGGCCAGCCGCGTCATGACGTCGAGCCGCTCGGCGTCGACGTCGTAGAAGACGAACTCGGTGCCGGCCAGGTCGTCGGCCCGGTGCAGGATGCCCCGCGCCACGCCCGGCAGATACGCGCTGCCCGCTCCGACGACGGTGATGCGGGGACTCATCTGAGACTCACCATGCCTCTCGCACGGTCGGTTCGGCACGGGTCACCGTCGCGGGCGCCGCTTCGGGAATGTAGGGCACGACGAAGGCGTAGTCGCGCAGGATCTCCTCGGGCAGTTCGTCGGACTCGCCGAACGCCGCGATCTCCCCCCAGCAGGGCGAGCCGAGGGATCCGCTGTGGTGGCGTACGGACAGCCCGGCGCACAGGTTGGCGAAGCGCAGGCGCTCCAGCAGCGGCCAGCCGGCGAGGGTGCCGTAGACGAACGCCGCGCCGAACACGTCGCCCGCGCCGGTCGCATCGAGCGCGGTGACCGGCAACGCGGGCGCCTCGGCGCGCTCGCCGGTCGTGGAGTCGACCGCGATGGCGCCCTGGCCGCCGCGCTTGACCACGACGACCGGAACCCGCTCGGAGAGGGCGGACAGGGCCAGCTCCGGCGTCTCGGTACGGGTGTAGGCCATCGCCTCGACCGCGTTGGGCAGGAACACGTCGACCAGGCCGAGCCGGTCGAGGACGTCGGTGGACCACGTCTCGGTGGTGTCCCAGCCGACGTCGGCGACGACGATCGAGCCGTCGCCGCGCATCGTGGCCGCCCAGCCGGGGACCGGCCGGTCGAGGTCGAGGAAGCAGGTGCGCGCCCGTGGCGGGGCGTCGATCAAGGCCTCGGGCAGCGCGGGCATCGGCCGGTGATAGGTCACCATGCTGCGGTCGGCGTCGTAGGCCAGCGAGACCGTCACGGGCGTGGGCCAGCCGCGCAACCGCCGCGAGTGCTCGAGCCCGACACCCTCCTGCTCGGACAGGGTCCGCCACAGGTAGGCGCCGAACATGTCGTCGCCGAACGCCGCGGCCAGGCCGACGTTGAGGCCCAGCCGGCTCATGGCGACCGCGATGTTGGCGATCCCGCCCGGGGCCGAGCCCAGGCCGTCGGTGATCAGCTCGGTGCCCGGCGGCGGGAGGCCGGGCAGCCCGGTGAAGATCATGTCCATGAAGACGGTGCCGGCGAGGAAGACGTCGAGGCCGCCCCCGCCACGGTGCAGCAACGCGCCGGCCGCACCGCGCTCGGCGCATGGATCCTGGAGCCGTGGCTCGGGCGGCTGGCCCGCCGGCGCGACCACCTGCTGGACGTCACTCATGGCGTCTCCCCACCGGGGCGGATCCGACATTGAGCTAAGACCTTACGCGCCTGTGGAGCGTTCCCAGACCAGAATCCGGGCGTTTACCGCGCAGGGTTACCGCCCGGCCCAAACGCCAGGGCGTGTCTGACGGATCCCTGTCCTACTGCGCGACGCTCGCTACGAACGGGACCGGTCGGACACGCCTAGAGAAAGGTCCTGCCTTCGCCGCGATAAGTCGGCACGGTCTCCACGACCCGGTCACCCTCGATCAGGTGCAGTTCGGCGAAGCGTTCGCACAGTTCACCGGCCTTCGCGTGGCGGAACCACACCCGGTCGCCGATCCCCAGCCTGTCGGCGGACCCGCCCAGCAACGGCGTCTGCACCTCGCCGGCACCCTCCTTCGCGTCGAAGCGCAGGCCGGTCGGCAGGTACGGCTGCGGCAGGCGGCTCGCGTCGCCCACCCCGGAGGCCAGGTAGCCGCCGCCCAGGACGGTGACCACGCCGGAGCCTGGTCGGCGTACGACCGGGAGGGCGAACAGCGCGGCGGGCCGTCCGGAGAAGTTGGTGTAGTGGTCGAACAGGACGGACTGGTACAGGCCGGATCCGGCGGCGACCTCGGTGACCGCGATCTCGGCCGCGGTCTTCTCGACGCTGCCCGTGCCGCCGCCGTTGACGAACTCCAGGTCGGTGACCTCGCGGACCGCCGTGACGATCGCCGCGCGGCGGCGTGCCAGCTCGACGCGCGACTGCGCCTGCACGAAGCGCAGGGCACGGGAGAAGACCGGCTTGCCGGGCGGGGCGTCGCCGACCCCGGCGATCTGCGACTCGTACGCCATCAGCCCGACCATGCGCAGCCCGGGCCGGCGGGCGATCTCGGTCGCGAACGCCGCCGCCTGCTCGGCGGTACGGATGGGGGAGCGGAGCGCGCCGATGCGTACCCGGCCCCCGGCCGTGTGCCAGGCGGCGTCGATGTCGACGCACACACGTACGGGCCGGTCGCCCGAGACGCTCTCGATCAGGTCCAGGTGCTCGGGGCAGTCGACCATGAGCGTGATCACGGACGCGGCGCGCTCGTCGGCGGCCAGCTGGGCGATCGCGGCGCGGTCGGCGGTGGGGTAGGCGACCAGGATGTCGGCGTGGAGTCCCTTGCCGGCCAGCCAGAGCGCCTCGGGCAGCGTGAAGGCCATCACCCCGCCGAAGCCGTCGGTGGCGAGCGTCTGCTCGAGCAGCGCCCGGCAGCGTACGGACTTGCTGGCGATCCTGATCGGCTTCCCGCGGGCGCGGCGCACGAGCCCCGCGGCGTTGGCCCGGAACGCGTCGAGGTCGACGACCGCGAACGGCGGCTCCAGCCCCGCCGTCGCCGCGTCGTAGCGTGCGCGCAACGTCATGCCCGCAGCGTGCCACAGAAGATACGAATATGAAAAGTGTTCACGTCCGCCGTTTCTGGGCATGCCGGAGCCGCGTACGGCGGCTCACGGAGATACGGAATCAGCCCTCGACGGGGAGCGGGACGGGATGAACCGGGGGTTCGGCGTCGTCGCGTGACTGGAGGACGAAGACGGTCGCGGCGAGCGCGAGGGGTACGGCGACCGCGAGCGCGAGGGCGGGGACCGCCACACCCGAGTCGTTGACGGCGCCGCCGACCAGCGCGGTGACGAACGCACCGGACAGTCCCGCGCGCAGCATCGGCGCGCGTTCGTAGGCGAGCGCCAGCCCGCTCGCGCCCGCGCGGCCCGGCCGGTAGAGCACGAGCATGAGGAACAGGAAGGCCGCGATCACGATCGGCATGAGCGTGAGGTTGCCGAAGGTGTGCGCCATCGCGGTGAACTTTCGCTCGATCCACGGCATGGCGTTGCCCTGGACGAGCTGGCCGAAGAAGCGGCCCATGTGCGTCTGGCGCTCCGGCGGACGTAGGTAGTCGAGGTACGCCACGCCGAGGACGACCGACATGCCGAGAAGGCGCAGGAGCTGGAGCTTCAGGAAGGAGACCCGGCGTCCGCCGACGAGCAGCGCGGTGGTGGCCAGGCCCGGTACGAAGGCGATCAGGCCGCCGAAGTCGCTGCCCCACGCGGTCCAGCCGTCGAGCACGGCCGCGGTGAGGGTCATCGCGAGGACGGCGGTGACGGCGGCGCGGCGGCCGTGGCCGCGCGCGAGCCACTGCGCGACCCCGGCGGAGGCGAGCAGCGTCGAGGTGGCCAGGACGGCGAACGCGATGTTGCCCATCCCGTAGTAGCGGCCCCCGACGATCGGCGAGTAGCCCATCAGGCTGTTGAGCTGGAGCCGGCTGCCGGTCACCAGGTCTGCACCCAGGACAAGGGCGGTCAGGCCGGCGATCACCGTGCCCGGCCCGAGGACGGTACGGCGCCACGGGCCGCCGATCGCCGCGGCGACGACGAGCGCGTCGCAGACGACGAGCCCGGCCTCGAGCCAGGCCATCGGATGGCCGGTGTGCCACCAGGGCAGGAGGTTGACCAGGTAGGTGGAGACCGGGATCGCGGCGGCGGCGAGCGCGGTCAGCCGGGTGGCGGCCAGGATCCGCCGTCGCCGGTCGCCGGACCAGCGGCGGCGCAGGGCGAGCGCCGCGGCGCCGTAAAGCAGGACCTGGATGATCACGAACCCGGCGAAGAAGCCCGGCAGCAGCCGCCGGTGGACCTGCGCGGCGACGTCCTGGGAGGTGAGATCGTCGACGGCCGGGTCGAGCGCCGCGGTGCGTGCGGCGTCCGCCCGAAGCGGCGTGCCGACCATCCCGGCCGGTGCCGGGACCCGTACCGCGGACAGGAGGGTCGCGGTCAGGTCGGGGAGGATCACCATGTTCGAGCGGCGGGTGGAGTCCGACCCGATGTACCGGCCCGCCATGCCCTTCCCGGTCGCGAGGACCAGCCGCAGGTGCGGCGTACGTCCCGGGTCGGACAGGCCGGCCACCACGACGGTCGCGTCGGGCGGCAGGCTCGCCAGGACCGCGCCGACGGTGGCGTCCGCCTGCCGGGCCGGGACCTGGCCGGTGTCGACGAGGCCGACCGCGCAGCGGTTCCAGGCCGACGCGGGAACGGCGGCGGGCGAGGGGAAGTAGGCGTCGGCGTCGCCGTGCGTGTCGGCGGCGCCGAGCGCCGCACCGGGACCGGCGGCGGTCGTGCAGCCGCCCGCGCGGTGTACCGCCTCGCCCAGGAGGCCGACGGACCCGAAGTTCGTGTTGGCGCGGCGGATATCCGCCATCGCGCCGACCGTCGCGCCCGGCCCGTGCGGCGTGAGGCCGAGCGGCCGTTCGCAGTACGGCCCGGCGGCCGAGCGCACACCGGCCGACACGGTCGCCCAGGCGTCGGTGGGGCAGGTGCGGCGGCCGACCGTACGCACCGACATCAGGCCGGTCGCACCGCGCCCGGCGAGCCGCCACAGGTTCGGCGTCGCCGACGGGCTCACGTCACTCCACCGCAGTCCGGGGACGCCGATCAGCACGGCATGACCCGATGGCGCGTTCACGCGCGCGTCTGCCTGCGCTGGGATGGCGGACCACGTGGACCATGCGGACAACAGGACCACGATGATCGTCATCACCACGGCGGCTGGGCGTTTCGGCAAGGAACTACTCCCTGTGACGTCCTCGACGGCCACCGGCAGTATGTCGGCCGCTGACGGCGTTCCGGCGCCGCGAACGTTAAATGTCCCGGTCCGGAGGGTGAAGTATGCGCTGGATGACGCCCCCGTGGCGGTCTCCGGCCGGTGTGGCGGCGAATTCTTTGCCTTCTCCTCATGCTCGCACCGGGCCGCCGGCCCTGTCACGGTCCGTAGGCTCGTTGACCATGAGCCGCCTGGTGCTGACCGTCTCGTGCCCGGACCGGCCGGGGATCGTCGCCGCGGTGTCGGGAGTGCTCGCCGCGCACGACTGCAACATCGTCGAGAGCCAGCAGTTCGGCGACCGCGGCACCGGACGCTTCTTCATGCGCACACAGGTCGACGCGCCGGTCGAGGCCGAGAACGCGCTCCGCGACGCGTACGCGGCGCTGGCCCCGGAGTTCGCACTGGAGTGGCGGCTCCATGACCTCGACGTACGGCCGAAGGTACTGATCATGGTCTCCGGGCAGGGCCACTGCCTGAACGACCTGCTGTACCGCCAGCGCTCCGGCCTCCTCGCCATCGAGATCGTCGCGGTCGCCTCCAACCATCCGGACCTGCGGTCACTGACCCAGTCGTACGGCGTCGACTACCACCACCTGCCGGTCACGCCGGAGACCCGCCACGCCCAGGAGTCAGAGATCCTCGCGCTGGTCGAGCGCTACCAGGCCGACCTCGTCGTCCTCGCCCGCTACATGCAGGTCCTCTCGGATGACCTGTGCGGCAAGCTGCCCGGCCGGATCATCAACATCCACCATTCGTTCCTACCGAGCTTCAAGGGCGCCCGGCCCTACCACCAGGCCCACGAACGCGGCGTGAAGCTCATCGGCGCCACCGCGCACTACGTGACCCCCCACCTGGACGAGGGCCCGATCATCGAACAGGAGGTCGCCCGTGTCGACCACACCCACGGCCCGGAGGAACTGATGGCCGTCGGCCGCGACATGGAATGCCTGGCCCTGGCCCGCGCCGTCCGCTGGCACACCGAACACCGCGTCCTCCTCAATGCCGACCGAACCGTGGTCCTGCGCTAGCGAACGGCCCCGGCTACCCGGCGGCCAGCACGTCGAAGGCCACGTCGACCGCGACCGGGGTGTCCAACGACAGACGCCGCGTGTGGAGGCAGACCAGGTGGTACCGGCCCTCGGACAGCCGATACTCCTCGATCTGTTCGATGCCGTCCTGAGCCTCGGTCAGGAACACGATCAGGTATACGGGTATCCCCGCGGCGGCGTACGCGGCCTTCTTGTCGACCGTGTCCGTGCGGAAGGAACTGTCCGGCGAGACGATCTCGACCACCAGGGTCGCGTCCGCCGCGTACAGCCGTCGATCGTTCGGAAGGCAGCGGTGGACGGTGATGTCGGGCCGCCGGAAGTTCAGCGGGACGTCGCTGATGCGCACGTCGACGTCGGTCTCGACCATCAGGCAAGGCTCAGGCTTGCGGCCCTCCTCGAGGACCGAGGCGAGCCGCCGCCCCACCCGGTTGTGCAACCGGGAGGCGCTCTCGCACTTGACGATGTGCCCGTCGATCACCTCGATCGTCCGGCAGAAGTCCTCCGGCAGTGCCTCGTACTCCTGCGCGGTGATCTGCTCGGGGATCCAGCGGTACCAGTCCTCGGGCATGCCGCTTGTCATGGCCGCGAGTCTACCGAGCCGCCTGGCTTCGGCGGGCTCGGCGTACGGGCGCGTCGGGGCAGGTGGTCTGGGGTGGAGCTGGTCTAATGTCACCGTGCGTGATCAATTCGATTCTCTGTGTGAGCTGGTGGCGGCCGATGAGCTGCTCGTGCCGGACAACTCTGATGCCTGCCGGGCCGCGGTGCGCGCGTTCCGGCCGAGGCGGGTGTTGCCGGCCGTCGTCGCGGCGTCTCTGCTCACCGCCGCCGGTACCTCGGTCGCGGTGCAGGTGGTGTCCGCCCTTGCCGGGCGGCCGGTCCTGGGGCTGAGGGCGCTCGCCCCCGCCGCGCGGCTGGTGTCGACGGCGCGGTGGCATGACCCGGCGGTGCTGGCGGTCGGTGGCGGTGTGGCGCTCACCGGGCTGGTGTTCGTCCTCGCGGCCGTGCTGCCCGGACGTACGCGCACGATGGCGTTGGCCGGGGACGACCCGGAGTTCATGATCGGGGTACGGCGGTCCTCGCTCCGCGAGGTGCTGCGGTCCGCCGCGCTCGAGGTGCCCGGCATCATCGAGGCGCGGGTACGCGTGCGCGGGCGGTGGTGGCCGCGTGCCGTGGTGAACGTCGTGACCGGGTTCCGCAACCCCGGCACCCTCGAGGACATGGTGGCCGGCGCCGTACGGTCACGGCTCGACGGCCTCGGGCCCGTACGCCGGGTGCGGGTCACCGTGCGGCTGACCTGGCGGCGTGACTGAGATGCGCGATCGCGTAGGACTGGCGTTCACGGGATTGGTCCTCCTCGGCGCCGGCGGCACCGCGACGGCGGGCGGGCTCGGCGCGTTCGGGCCCGAGCACTCCGGCCGGACCCTGGTCACGGCCGTGATGTCGCGGTGGATCGCGGGGCACCGATGGTTCTGGCCGTCCGTGGCCGCCGTCGCCTGCGCGGTGGCCCTGGTGGGGCTGACCTGGCTCTTCCTCCAGGCGCGTCGCCGTACGCTGCGCAGGATCGGCATGGGCGACACGCATGACGGCGCGACCCGGATGGCGGCGCGGGTCGCCGTCCGCGCGGTCACCACCGACGTCACGTCCTATCCCGGGGTGCGCCGGGCGCGCGTACGGCTCCTCGGCACCGAACGCCGGCCCTGGATCCGGGTCCGCGTCACGTGCGACGACCGGTCCGACCTGACCGAGCTGGGGCGGCGCATCCGCGAGGACGCGCTGATCCGCCTGCGCCTCACGCTGGACCGCCGCGACATCGCGGGCGTGGTCGATTTCCGCGTCGTTCCGGAAAGATCGTCGGGAGAGCAGCGCCGCGTAGTGTGAGGCGCTATGTCTTCTCTGCGTGCCGCCGCCGACGACCTCCAGGACGACCTCGTACGCCTCCGGCGTGACCTCCACCGCGAACCCGAGCTGGGGCTCGAACTGCCGCGTACCCAGGAGAAGGTGCTGGCCGCGCTGGACGGGCTGCCGCTCGAACTGACCGCGGGCGTCGCGCTGTCGTCGGTGACCGGGGTGCTGCGCGGTTCGTCGCCGGGCCCGACGGTCCTGCTGCGCGGCGACATGGACGCGCTGCCGCTGACCGAGCGGCCCGGCCTCTCGTACGCCTCCGCGTCCGCCGGGCGGATGCACGCCTGTGGCCATGACCTGCACACCACGATGCTCGTCGGCGCGGCGAGGCTGCTCGCGGGCGCGGAGTTCGCCGGCAGCGTGGTGTTCATGTTCCAGCCCGGCGAGGAGGGCTTCGCGGGCGCCAAGCACATGATCGACGAGGGGGTGCTGGACGCCTCGGGCGAACGGCCCGTCGCCGCGTACGGGCTGCACGTGGCATCGGCCGCGCTGCGGGGAGGGGTGTTCACGACCCGGCGTGGCACGCTGATGGCCGCCGCCGACGAACTGCACGTCACGGTCACCGGGGCCGGTGGGCACGGCTCGCAGCCGCACCTGGCCAAGGACCCGATCCCGGCGGCGTGCGAGATGGTCACCGCGCTGCAGACGTTCGTGACGCGAAGCTTCGACGCCTTCGACCCGGTCGTCCTGACCGTCGGCAGCTTCCACGCCGGGACCAAGGCCAACATCATCCCGGCCGAGGCCCGCTTCGACCTGACGATCCGGTCCTTCTCCCACGACGCGCACGCCCGCGTCCTCTCCGGGGTGGACGACGTCCTGAACGGCATCGCACGCGCGCACGGCGTGAGCGTCGGCGTGCACGTGGAGATGGATTACCCGGTGACGGTCAACGACGACACCGAGGCCGAGTTCGCCGCCGAGACCATCGGCGAGCTGTACGGCCCGGAGCGGTTCGCCTGGGCGCCGAACCCGATGACCACGGCCGAGGACTTCTCGTACGTGCTGGAGGACGTGCCGGGGGCGTTCGTGTTCCTCGGGGCGTGCCCGCCGGACCGCGACCCGGCGACCGCGCCGTTCAACCACGCGCCGGACGCGGAGTTCGACGACGCGGTACTGGCGGACGGCGCGGCACTGCTCGCCGAACTCGCGGTGCGCCGGCTGAACGCCGGGTTGAATCCGGCTTCCTGACTCTTCGCATCGGTCGCTCCTGACCGCCGCGGGCCCCTATCATGGGGCGGTTGTCAAGGTCTTCGATGGGGAGCGACGTTCGTGCGGAGGCTGGTCCTCGCCGCCGGGTCGGCGGTGCTGCTCACCGGATGCGGCAGTGCCGCCCAGACCGCGAAGAACCCGCAGCCGCCCGACGGTTCACCGCCGGTGCGTGTGCACGCGGGTGCCGTCGGCGCGATCGTGACCCTCACAGGTCCAGGCCGGCTCCGCCTCGCGGTCAAGGTCCGGCAGGTCGTCGGCGACGCCGCCGGTAAGGGCGGGTTCGACACCCCGCGTAAGGGCGAGCGGTTCGTGGCAGTGGGGCTCGTGATGAAGAACCTCGGTGACACCCTCTACCAGGACAGCCCGACGTACGGCGCGCAGGTCGTCGACGACACGGGCCGCGGCTATGACCCGACCGTCGCGGAGGTCACCGCGGGCGCCGGGTTCGCGCGCACCGTACGCCTGCGTCACGGCCAGGCGCGCGCCGGGTTCATCGTGTTCGCGGTGCCCAAGACCGCGACGCTCACCGAGGTGCGCTACACCCTCGCCCAGGACCGCGGCGAGTGGCGCATCGCCTAAAAGAGACTCTTGGGGCGCCCCATGCCCTGCTGGACACCGCTCGCGACGGGTGAGGGCTCCCCAACGGTCTCTTGGCCGGTTACACGAGCGTCGCGCGGACCGTCAGGGTGATCAGCGGCAGGTCGAACTCCCCGTGCGCGGTCTCCGGAGTCGCGCGCAGCCGGCCGAGCACGCGTTCCATCAGCGCGGCGCGTTCGTCGTCGTCCAGGATCAGCACGCGCGACTGCGTACCGATCCCCGCGGCCAGCGACTCGGCCGTACGCCGCTGGAGGTGCTCGAACTCCCCGGCCTCGACCGACGGGAAGCGCGGGCCCGGCGACAGCGGCGCACGCGCCCGCCACTCCTCGAGCGACATCGCGGTTCCGTAGACCTCCGCCAGGCTCCGCACCCACGGCACGCGTACGTCGTCGAGGTTCCACAGGCAGGCCAGCACGCCGCCCGGGGCGAGCACCCGTGCCATCTCCGGCATCGCCCGGTCGAGGTCGAACCAGTGCAGTGCCTGCCCCACCGTGATCGCGTCCACCGACGCGTCGGGCAGCGGGATCTCCTCGGCGGTGCCGGCCAGGGCGCGCACGCCCGGCAGCTCGCGCATGAGTTCGGCGCGCATCTCCGCGTCGGGCTCGACCGCCACGACCTCGGAGGCGTACGGCAGGATTCCCTCGGTCAGCTTTCCCGTACCGGCCGCCAGGTCCAGGACGCGGGGCCGGGTCACGGGCTCCAGCGCCCAGCGCACCGCCGCGTCGGCATAGCCGGGCCGCTCGGCGGCGTAGACCGCGGCCTGGGAGCCGAAGGACGCGGCGCGCCGCGCGAGCTCATCGGATGAAGGGGTGTCCATGCCGACTGTCATTCCCGTACGCGCGGGCCGGCATTCGAGATGGGTGCCCTCACCCGGCCGTGGCCGGGTGAGGGCGGGAACACGTCCTACAGCTCGGACCAGCCCGTCCAGCTTCCGCCGGACTTCTGCGAGCGGTGCCAGACCCGCCCCTGGTGGTCATAGCCGAAGACCTCGACGCGGCCGTCGGCGTTGCTGCTGGCGGCGACGTGGGCCATCTGGGCGTTGAACGGGGTCCAATCCGTCCAGGACTTCTCGTCGCCGGCCTTCGTCTGGTGGCGGCGGAGCACCTGACCGGTCCGGTCGGTACCGAAGATCTCCATCCGCCCGACCTGGTCGCGGGCCGCGGCGATCGAGGTCAGCACCTCGGAGCCGTCGAAACGGTTCCAGGTCGACCATCCGCCGGGCTGCTGCCAGCGCCGGAAGGTCTCGCCCTTCTTGTTCACGCCGAACAGGATGATCCGGCCGTCGGGGAGGGACTCGGCCGCGACCTGGGTCGCGCGGCCGTCGAGCGCGGTCCACTTCGACCAGTTGCGGCTGTCGCCCGGGGTGTTCTGCAGGGTGTGCAGGATCTGCCCGTCCTTGTCGCTGCCGAAGACCTCCATCCGGCCGTCGCTGTTACGCGCCACGGCGATCGAGTGGAGCTTCGCACCGTCCAGCTTGGTCCACGCCGACCACTTGCCTCCCGGAGTGGTCTGGCTCTTGTGGAAGACGTCTCCGGTGTGGGTGGTCCCGACCAGCAGGATGCGGCCGGAGTCGTCCCGCTCGGCCGCTACGGACAGCATGTGGCCGCCGAGGTGGTCCCAGTCGGTCCAGCTCTCGGAGCCGGCGGCGTGCTGGTTGGTGTGCCGCAGTTTGTCGTCGGTCTGGCCGGCCGCGAACGTCTGGAGCCGGCCGTCCTGGTTACGGGCGACCGCGATCGGCGAGCCGAAGGTCGGCAGCGCGAACGGCGCCGGTAGCAGCAACCGCGTGTTGCGATCCTTGGTCGCGCCCCGGCGCGTGGTCTCCCGCTCCTGGATGTCGTTGACGGCCAGCTCACGCGCCAGGGACGCCAGCGCCTTGGGGTTGCTGATGTCCCCGCCGTTGGACAGGGGCGCGTCGATGTCGAGCACGGCCGTGAAGATCGAGATGGAGTCGCGGCTCGGGTTCGTGGCGATCTCGAGGACGCGGCTCTGGATCGGCCAGTCGATGTGCGCGGCGGCCGACACCTCCCAGAAGCCACCCGGCTTCGAGCTGGCCTGCGACCGGAAGTGCGGCGTGATCTCGTTCCGGTGGGTGTGCCCGTTGGCCATCAGGACGACGTTGGGGAAGCGCAGCAGGAGGTCGCGCAGCTCGTCACCCGAGTGGCGGTCGTCGCCGTTCAGGTTGGTCATCGTACGGATCGGGTGGTGGCAGAAGAGGACGATCAGCTTGTCCTGGACGCCCGGCTGGTCGACCGTGTCGCCCGACTCGTCGAAGTACGAGGAGCTGCAGGCCTTGAGCTGGGTCTGCAGCCAGTCCCACTGGGGCTGGGTGATCGAGCCCGACGCGGCCTCGTTGATGCCGAGGAGCCCGCCGTCCGGGTTGGTGGAGTCCAGGGTGATGTACTGCACCAGGTCACGGGCCGAGGACGGGATCGCGTAGTACGCGTTGCTGCTTCCCTGGGTGAAACCGTGTCCCGCCGGAAGCCCGCTGGTGGTGTAGTGCTCGTTGATGAACTCCGCCGGGAAGAGCAGCCGCCGGGTGGGGTCCTTGGTGACGTCCTCGAAGTCGGTGCCGGCAAGGGCCGTGATGATGTCGCCGAGGCCGATGCCGCCATCGTTCTTGGGCGGCAGCTCACCGACCTTGGCCAGCTTCGAACTGTTCACCGCCATGTACTTGATGGAGTGCAGCGCAGGCAGGTCGGTGTCGACCGGGACGTTGCCCTGGACCATCACATCGTGATTGCCGTATACGGCGTACCACGGCATTCCGAGCCCGGTCGTGGAAAAGGGCTTACGCGCCTGCCCGAGCAGACCCGGAACCGCCGGGAAACCCGCGTCCGTGTACGTGTTGCCGCCGTCGGACGTCTTCTCGGGGTGCCAGTACTGACGGTCCTCGCCGAAGACCTCGTTCGAGACGCTCTCGTCCTTGCTGAGGTCACCGGAGTCGATCTGGACGCTCTTACCGCCGTCGAGCAGGTCGATGTACCAACGGGTCTCATTCAACTGCGCGTTGTCCACCGCGTCACCGGTCATGACGGTGAAGGACAGCGGAACCCCAGTCGCGGGCCCGACGCCGAGATTCTTCAATGAGCGGCACATCGCGTCAACGATGTGCGCCGAAAGGAATTCGTGCGGACGGTATGCGGAGTCAAACGGGTAGCCAGAAGTGGTGTCGTTGTTATAGCGGTCCAAGTTTTCAACACGTACCGGCGACTGGTCATCAATAATATGGAGGTCGCTCAGGTGGCCAAACGCCACCACCGGTACGAATTCGTTCTCATTGGCCCCGACGCTCGTGATGTCGGTTCGGGTGATGAACGCCTCACCGCCGCCGTCGACGAGCTTCCGGTAGCCGCGGGCGTCGGGGGAACCCGGCAGCACCGTCTTGGTCAACGTGGTGCCGGTGGCGAAGAGCCTAGGTTGCACACCCTTGGCCGAGTCTTGCGTCAGGGCCCCGGCCGCGCGGCCGAACCAGCCGGTGTCCATGGCCGCGGCCGCCACGCTTGCGGCGGCGACTCCCAGCATCTGTCGTCGTGAAACTGTCAACGTGTCACTTTCTGGGAGGGGACGGTCACCTGCTCCGAGGTGAGTCCAGCGGGGCATCTCTGGTCGGAGGCGCGTTGACAACCGGCCGTGACCGGAGATTCAGGGGGGAGAATTAGTGCATATGTCTCTTATCACGAATTTCGGACACCGTCACGGGTGATCGGCGCGGGACGTCGCCTATCGGCGTCCGGGCCCGGCCACCGATCACGTAGCGTTCCGGACCGATCGCTCGAACCCCGCGCGACCGGGCATGCCGGAACGCCGCTCCACGAACTGCGGAATCGCAGTCCGAAGCGGTTCAGTGAGGTGAGAGGCGCCCTATCGGCCGAGGGCTTGAGCCGCGCTGCAAGGCGGCGGAGAACCGAGAAGAATATCGACTGGACGTACGGGCCGTGCATGGTTGGCCGGACCCGGCCCCTTGGTCAAATCTCCTGCTCAAAGGGCGTCGTCAGCACTCGATGACGTTCACGGCGAGGCCGCCGCGGGAGGTCTCCTTGTACTTGTCGAGCATGTCGCGGCCGGTGTCCCGCATGGTCTTGATGGCCTTGTCCAAGGAGACGAAGTGACGGCCGTCGCCGCGCATGGCGATGCGGGTCGCGCTGATGGCCTTGATGGAGGCGACCGCGTTGCGCTCGATGCAGGGCACCTGGACCAGGCCGCCGACCGGGTCGCAGGTGAGGCCCAGGTTGTGCTCGATGCCGATCTCGGCGGCGTTCTCCACCTGCTCGGGCGTGCCGCCGAGGACCTCGGTGAGGCCCGCGGCCGCCATCGAGCAGGCCGAGCCGACCTCGCCCTGGCAGCCGACCTCCGCGCCGGAGATGGAGGCGTTCTCCTTGATGAGGACGCCCATCGCGCCGGCCGTGAGCAGGAACCGTACGACGCCGTCGTCCGAGGCGCCCGGCACGAACTGCGTGTAGTAGTGGAGTACGGCCGGGACGATGCCGGCGGCGCCGTTGGTCGGCGCGGTGACGATCCGGCCGCCCGCGGCGTTCTCCTCGTTCACGGCCAGGGCGAACAGCGTCACCCAGTCCATGACGCGCAGCGGGTCCGTGTCGGTCTCGGTGACGAGCTTGCGGTGCAGGTGGTGGGCGCGGCGGCGGACTCGCAGCCCGCCGGGCAGCATCCCCTCGCGCGTGCAGCCGCGCGTCACGCTCTCGCGCATGACGCGCCACAGGTCGAGCAGGCGTTCGCGGATCTGCTCCTGGTCGAGGCCGAAGGCGGTCTCGTTCTCCATCATCAGCGCGGAGATCGAGAGCCCGGTCTCGTACGTGCGGGCGAGCAGTTCGGAGCCGGTGGCGAACGGATGGGGCACCTGGGTGTCGTCCGGCTTGATGCGGTCGGCGCCGGTGGCGTCCTCGTCGACCACGAAGCCGCCGCCGACCGAGTAGTAGACCTTCTCCCGCAGCTCCACGCCGCCCGGCCCGTACGCGGTGAAGCGCATGCCGTTGGGGTGGTGGGGGAGCGAGATCTTGCGTTCGAACTCGAGGTGCTCGCCGACGACGAACGGGATCTCCTGCTCGCCGAACAGCCGGATGGAGCCCTTCTCGCGTACGGCGGCCAGCCGCTGGTCGACGCCGTCGACGTCGACCAGCTCCGGCTTGTCGCCCTCGAGACCGAGGATCACCGCCTTGTCGCTGCCGTGACCCTTGCCGGTGAGCCCCAGCGACCCGTAGAGGATCACGTGCACCGACGAGGTCTTCTCCAGCAGGCCGTCGTCCGCGAGCCCGCGCGCGAACCGGTGCGCGGCGGCCATCGGCCCGCCCGTGTGCGAACTGGACGGTCCGATGCCGATCTTGAACAGGTCGAAGACGCTGATGGCCATGGTTCTACTCCGTCGCCGATCTGGAGCGCGCTTCCATGGCCTGGCGGTAGAGGCGTCCGGCGCGGTAGCTGGAGCGTACGAGGGGTCCTGACATTACGCCGGTGATGCCGATTTGTTCGGCTTCGGCCTGCAGTTCGATGAACTCTTCGGGTTTGACCCATCGGTCGATGGGGTGGTGGTGGGGGGTGGGGCGTAGGTATTGGGTGATGGTGAGCAGGTCGCATCCGGCGTTGTGCAGGTCTTGGATCGCTTGGGTGACTTCTTGGCGGGTTTCGCCCATGCCGAGGATGAGGTTGGACTTGGTGATGAGTCCGGCGGTGCGGGCTTGGGTGATGACGTCGAGGGAGCGTTCGTAGCGGAATCCGGGCCGGATTCGTTTGAAGATTCGTGGGACGGTCTCCACGTTGTGGGCCAGGACTTGTGGGCCTGCGGAGAAGACCTCGGCGAGCAGGGAGGGGATCGCGTTGAAGTCGGGGATCAGCAGTTCGACGCCGCAGCCGGGGATGTGGGTGTGGATTTGGCGGACGGTTTCGCTGTAGAGCCAGGCGCCGCCGTCGGGCAGGTCGTCGCGGGCGACGCCGGTGACGGTGGCGTATCGCAGTCCCATGGTGGCGACCGATTCGGCGACCCGGCGGGGTTCGTCGGGGTCGTAGGCGGCGGGTTTGCCTGTGTCGATCTGGCAGAAGTCGCATCGGCGGGTGCACTGGTCTCCGCCGATCAAGAACGTGGCTTCGCGGTCTTCCCAGCATTCGTAGATGTTGGGGCAGCCTGCCTGCTGGCAGACGGTGTGCAGGCCCTCGCCGCGGACCAGGTCGGTGAGCTCGCGGTAGTTCGGTCCGGTCTTGAGGCGGGTCTTGATCCACGGGGGTTTACGTTCGATCGGGACCTCGGCGTTACGGGCCTCCACCCGCAACAACTTCCGGCCCTCCGGTGCGATGGTCATGGGATCGCCCCTCACAGACCGGGGTAGAGCGGGTGACGCTCGGCCAGCTCGCAGACCCGCGCGGACAGGGCGTCGGCGTCGTACGACGGCTGGAGTGCCAGCGCGATGACGTCGGCGACCTCGGCGAAGTCGGCCTCCTGGAAACCGCGGGTGGCCAGCGCGGGCGTGCCGATTCGCAGCCCGGAGGTGACCATCGGCGGCCGGGGGTCGTTGGGCACCGCGTTGCGGTTGACCGTGATGCCGATCTCGTGCAGCCGGTCCTCGCCGTCCTGGCCGGTCAGCTTCGAGTCGACCAGGTCGACCAGCACCAGGTGCACGTCCGTGCCGCCGGTCAGGACCTTGACGCCGGCCTTGGCGGAGTCCTCGCGCAGCAGGCGCTCGGCGAGGATGCGGGCCCCGGCGATCGTACGGCGCTGACGCTCGGCGAACTCCTCGGACGAGGCGATCTTCAGGGCCACGGCCTTGGCGGCGATGACGTGCTCCAGCGGGCCGCCCTGCGTGCCGGGGAAGACCGCGGAGTTGATCTTCTTGGCGTACTCCTCGCGGCAGAGGATGAGGCCGCCGCGCGGGCCGCAGAGCGTCTTGTGCGTGGTCGTCGTGACGATGTCGGCGTGCGGCACCGGCGAGGGGTGCAGCCCGGCGGCGACGAGCCCGGCGAAGTGCGCCATGTCAACCATGAACAGCGCGCCGGTCTCGTCGGCGATCCGGCGGAACGCCGCGAAGTCGAGCTGGCGCGGGTAGGCGGACCAGCCGGCGATGATCATCTTCGGCCGGTGCTCCTGCGCCAGCCGCGCGACCTCCTCCATGTCCACGAGGCCGTCGGGGCCCACGTGGTACGCGGCGACGTTGAACATCTTGCCGGAGTAGTTGATCTTCATGCCGTGGGTGAGGTGCCCACCGTGCGCGAGATCGAGGCCCAGGATGGTGTCGCCGGGCTGAAGCAGCGCGAAGTAGACCGCGATGTTGGCCTGCGCGCCCGAGTGCGGCTGGACGTTGGCGTGCTCGGCGCCGAACAGCTCCTTGGCACGCTCGATCGCGAGGGTCTCGGTGACGTCGACGTACTCGCAGCCGCCGTAGTAGCGCCGGCCCGGGTAACCCTCGGCGTACTTGTTGGTCATCACCGAGCCCTGGGCCTCCAGAACGCCCATCGGGGCGAAGTTCTCAGAGGCGATCATTTCCAGGGTGGACTGCTGACGGTGCAGCTCCGCGGCGATGGCGGCGGCCACCTCCGGGTCGACATCGGTCAGCGGAGCGTTGGTCACGCTCATCTCAGGCCTCCTCGATCAACTTGGAGTACGCCGGGGCGTCGAGCAGGTCACCGGAGGGGTCGCCGGTGGTCCGGACCTTGAACAGCCAGCCCTCGCCGTACGGGTCGGAGTTGACGATGGCGGGGTCCTCCTCGACGGACCCGTTCACCGCGACGACCTCACCGGTCACCGGCGCGTAGACATCGCTTACCGACTTGGTGGACTCCGCCTCGCCACACGGCTCACCGGCCTCGACGCTCGCGCCCTCCTGGGGCAGCGAGACGTAGACGATGTCACCGAGCGCGTCGGCCGCGTAGGCCGTGATCCCGATGGTCACGACGCCGTCGGACGGCTGCGTGATCCACTCGTGCTCTTCGGTGTAGGACAGCGTCTCGGGAACGGTGCTCACTGAGTCCTCCTATAGAAAGGCAGGGCGATCTTGTCGACCGGCTCGTGCTTGCCGCGGATGTCAACCGCGAGGTCGGTGTCGTCGGCGTGGTCCGCGTCGACGTAGGCCATGGCGATCGGCTTGCCCAGTGTCGGGGACGGCGCACCGCTGGTCACGATGCCGCATGGCGTGCCGTCCGCGGTCACGACCGCGTAGCCGTGCCGCGGCACGCGGCGGCCGCGCGCGACCAGACCGACGAGCGTGCGTTCCGGGCGGACGTCGGCCAGCTTGGCCAGCGCGGCGCGTCCGACGAAGTCACCGGGCTTGTCGAGCTTGATCGTACGGCCGAGACCGGCGTCGTACGGCGTCGTGTCGGCGCTCAGCTCGTTCCCGTACAGCGGCATGCCGGCCTCGAGGCGCAGGGTGTCGCGCGAGGACAGGCCGGCCGGGCGCAGGTCCTCGCCGCCGGCCTCGGCGACCGCGTGCCAGAGGCGTACGGCGTCGCCGGAGGAGACGAACAGCTCGAAGCCGTCCTCGCCGGTGTAGCCGGTGCGGGCGATCAGGGCGTCGAACCCGGCGACCGTCGCGGGCAGGATCGCGTAGTACTTCAGGTCCGTGAGTGGGGCGTCGGTGAGCTTCTCGAGAATGCCCTGCGCCTTCGGGCCCTGGACCGCGATCAGCGCGTACGAGCCGGACCGGTCGTCGACGGTGGCGCCCTCGTAGCCGGAGGCGCGCTCGGTGAGCTCGGCGCGCACGACCGCGGCGTTCGAGGCGTTCGCCACCACCATGAACGTCTCGGCGGCGAGCCGGTAGACGATCAGGTCGTCGAGTACGCCGCCCTCGGCGTCGCAGATCATCGTGTAGCGGGCCCGGCCGACGGCGAGCGCCGACAGGTGGCCGATGAGCGCGTGGTCGAGGGCCTCCCCGGCCTGCGGGCCGGTCAGGAAGATCTCTCCCATGTGGGAGAGGTCGAACAGGCCCGCGCTCGTGCGCACGGCCTGGTGCTCGGCGGTCTCGCTGCCGTAGCGCAGCGGCATCAGATAGCCGGCGAACTCGGTGACGGTCGCGCCGAGGCCCTCATGGACCTCGTGGAGTGGTGTCTTCTTCGTGTCCGAAACGGACATCGGGGCAGGCTCCTTTTCGCGCAGGCGGCCGGGGTCCCATGGTCCCACTGGCACGCGGCATGCGGTGTCGGTGCCTCCCCCTCTGTCATCGGTGCCTGAGAGCTTCACCACCCGTACGGGGGCTTGCACCTTCGGCGGGAGCAGGGCTCCGCTTTCCAGAGGCCGCCTGGTCCGCGCGGTTCTTGTGGCCTGAGAGGTTCCGGGGAGGAGTTGCTCCTTCGGCGGCAATCGCTGGCGGCGAAAGCGCTCTCCCGCGCGGGATCAACAGCTTCGATCAGGCTAGCAGCGGTCGCCCGTCCTCCGGTAGCGCGCCGAACGGGGGACGCTGGTGAGCGGATCGCACGTGGTTCGTGCCGCCCGCGCCGGGATTTCGGACAGGAGAGGGCCCGCGCAGGTTCGCCGTGAGGAATTCCAGGATCTTCGGGATGAGTTTCCGCAAGTCCTGGGTCCGGTGTCCGCCGTTCGGCTGGATGTAGGGCGTGGCGACGGTCGGCGGCCTGACCAGCTTCATCAGGGCGGTCAGCTCCTGGACGTCGACGCGGATCCGGGGTTCGTCGCCCGCCAGGAGGAACAGCCGGAGGTCGGGCCGGGTGCGCCGGAGGATCAGGTCGGGGCTGTTGGCCCGCCGGCCCTTCGCGGACCAGCGCAGGTCGGTGTCCGGGGCGAAGTAGCCGCCCCACGAGACGACCGCCTTGTACCGGTCCGGCCGGTCGGCGGCCACCTTGACGGCGCAGAAGGCCCCGGACGAGGCGCCGGCCGTTCCCCACCCGTCCCGGCTCGTCAGCGTGCGGAAGTTGGCGCGTACGAAGGCGGGCACGTCCTCGGCCATCCAGGTCCCCATCTTCGGCTGGCCCGGGATGTCGCTGCACTCGGTGTCCTTGCGCGCGGACGGCTGCAGGACGGGCATCACCATGATGAACGGATGGGCCCGCCCCTCACGTACCAGGCGCACGTCGTCCGCCTGGGTCGGCAGGACCTTCGGATCGGACCAGTAGTTGTACCCGGCGCCGCTGCCGCCCGTGTAGAAGGTGACCACCGGGAACCCCGCACGCGTGTACCTCGGGTCGTCGTACTGCGGCGGCAGCCACACCCAGACCTTGCCGGTCACCCCGGACCGGGCGCCCTTCAGCCGGGTGAGGAGGATCGGCCCGGCCGACGTCCTGCGCGCGACGGTGAAGCGCGCCCTGGGGCCGGCCGGCATCGACACCGGGCCCTCCCGAACCGCGGTGTCCGGCCGGGGCGCCGGGCGCGCGGCCGATCCGCACCCGGCCAGGAAGAGCAGGGCCGCCGACATCATCGCCGTACGGGTCATGACGGGCGGTACCAGGGCGGGAGGTAGATCGACCAGTGGCGGCCGAGCCTGGACAGCGGATGGCGGGTCCACGACGCCGCGTAGGCGGGCGGTGAGGTGCCGTACACGAGGATCCCGGTGGGTTCGCGGCGGGCGAGCTCGGTGAACCTGGCAGGCGTCATCGATCCGAAGATCCCGTCGGTGGCATTTGTCGCGCAGCCCAGGTAGAAGGCGACGGGTACCGACCTCGGGCCGCTCAGCAGGCACGGGGACCGCATGCCGAGCCGCCTCAGCCCCGCCGCGCCCCGCGTGTAGATCCGGCGCTCGACGGCCTCGTCCCGCGCGGCCTTGGCCAGGAGGTACTGCTGGCTGCCCACCTGGGCGACGAGCGCGGCGGCGATGACGCCCGCCAGCGGCCACCGGACGCGGCGGAAGTGGGACGGGATCCCGGCCAGGCACTCGGCGACCGGCAGGACCAGCAGGCCGTACGCGGGCAGCAGGAACCGCGGCGCCGCGTACCCCAGCAAGAACAGGTAGGGGATCGCCGCCGACAGGCCGCACACGGCGGCCACCACCGACGGCGCCGCCCGGCGGGCGTGCGCGGCGACGAGCAGGCCTCCTACGGCCAGCAGCGGGAGGGCCGCCCACCACACGGCGAGCGCGGGATCTGGGACGCCGACGGCGCACGGGCGGCACAGCAGCGGCCCATCGAGCGCGTGCAGCTCGTACTGGACGCCCTGCGGGTGCCAGCTCATGCCGCCCTGGATGGCGCTCGCCTGCCGCAGCCGCTCGACCGGCCCGCCGTAGTGCGCGAACGCCTCGATGATCCACTGCGCGGCGCCGAGCGCCGGCCCGGCCGTCACGGCGAGGAGAAGGGCGGGCCGCCGCCACCCGCGTACGAGGATCGCCGCGGCCATCAGGGGCAGCCAGATCCAGAAGGCGTCTCCCGGCCGCATGAGCGCCGTGACGGCCCCGCTGGTCACGAGCCCGGCGAAGGCCGTCCTGCCCCCCGAGGCGGCGTAGCGCAGGAACCAGCCGGCCATGGCGACACCCGCCACCGCGACCCAGAAGTTCGGGATCACCTCCGAGCCGTAGTACCCGGCGACCCACAGGGAGCCGAACAGCAGCGCCGCCAGCGGGACGACCGCACGCCGCGAGGTCAGGACGAGCCACGGCCAGTACGCGATGGCGGTCGCCGCACCGCTCAGGACGGCCAGGTAGGCGCGCAGCAGCGGGACCGAACCGGTCAGCCACACGACCGGCGCGACGAGGTACGTGATGCCGCGCGCCCGTGGCGCGCTGAAGAAGGCCGCCGGGAACCTCGGGCTCACCTGGCTGATGTAGAGCGCCTCGTCCCAGCCCACCTCACCGTGCCGGACGACGACGGCGAACTGGGCCGCGACCAGCAGCGCGGCGACACCGGCGAGCAGGACGGCCGGCCGCGCCGGAACTCCCTTGGTCGTCACTCAGCGCGCCTGGGCCAGCCTGGTGGACAGCCACTCGAAGCTCTTGGGCAGCATCGCGCTCCAGACACCGGTGTTATGCCCGCCGCGCGGCACCACGTACGTGTAGACGAGCGTCGGCGACCGCGCCACCTTGACCATGCCGTCGATGGCGCCGGCGGTGCCGGGGTCCTGCCGGCTCGCCGCGAGGAGCAGGTCGACGGGCGGGCGCCGCTGCCGCATCAGCTCCGGCAGGTCCTCGCCCGGCAGCTTCGCCAGCGCGCGTTCGGACGGGGCGAAGTAGCCGGCGAGACTGACCCCCGCGCGGAACAGCTGCGGGTACTGCACGGGCAGCTTGGCCGCGCAGTAGCCGCCCGTGGAGTAGCCCATCGTCCCCCAGGCGTCGCGGTCGGGCAGCGCGCGGAAGTTCTCGGTGATGAGACTCCGGACGTCCTCACTGAGCCAGGTGGCGACCTTCGGCCCGTGCGGGACGTCGACGCACTCGGTGTTGCGGCCGGACCGTACGGTGATCGTCGGCGCGACCAGGATGTACGGCTGCGCGGCGCCCTTCTCGATGGCCTGCCGCAGCCGCTTCGGCCCCTGGAGGACGTGGAACCAGGCGCCCGGCGTGCCGGGGAAGCCGGTGAAGAGCTCCACCACCGGAAACCGCCGCTGCGGTTGCTCGCGGTACTCCGGCGGCAGCCACACCCACACCTGGCTGCGGATCCCGGACTTCGCCCCGAGGACCGTGGCCTCGAGAACGTCCTTCGACCCGGACGGGCGGAAGTCGTTGCGCAGCTGCGAGGACAGCGGGCGCGACAGCGGCTGGTCGCCGTTGTTCTGCTGCTCGATCGGGACGTCCGTACCGTCCTGCCCGGACAGGTCACCCCAGGAGGCGAAGAACTGGAAGTGGTCGTTGACGCCGATGCCCACCGCGAGGATCGCGGTGAGCTGGCAGACCAGGATCAGTGACAGCCGTCCCGGCAACGCGCCCAGGCCGCGTACGCGCCCCCAGAGGTAGACGCAGGCGGCCGGGGCCCCCAGCGCCAACACGATCGACGCGACCAGCAGCGGCCAGCCCAGCAGACTCAACGACAGCCCCCCGTCTTGGAATTCGAAGTACCGATCTACCGGGTTCCGACCCTCGCATGACGGTGCTTAACCGTGAGTTAAGTCGCCCTTGACCGACGCGCACCGGGTGTTCATCCGGCGGACAGGGAACCGGTCTTCCGGCCTCGCAGATAGCGGTCGAAGAAGGCCGCGAGACGGGCGCGCTGGGTGGCGACGGCGCGCTTCGGGTCGGCCCAGCCGATGTCCTCGTACGCGGCGTCCTTCGGCAGGCCGAGCTGGGGGACCAGGGACTCCAGGTCGGTGAAGCCGTGGTGCTTGACGCCGCGCAGGTGGATGTCGTAGCGGGGCCCCCGGCTGCGGGCCCACAGCGACTCCCAGGACCGTACGGTGTGGTGGTCGCTCGCCTGGCTGCCCATCAGCAGGAACGGCCGGGTCAGCCCCTTTTCGGCCAGGTCCGACAGGCCGGGGCCGCCGTCGTCCTGGTCGAAGCCGACCGTACCGTCCAGGTCGGCGGCGGCGGTGAGACGCGGGTCGATCCGCATGGTCTCCAGCGCGGTGAACCCGCCCGCCGACTGCCCGAACATCCCCATCGCGTGCGTGTCGACCGCCGCGGCCAGGCCCTGGGGGAGCGTACGGCCCTCGGCGTCCGGGTCGTGGCCGTCGGCCAGTGCGGTCAGTGAGTCGAGCACGAACCGGGTGTCGGCCACGCGAGCGTCCATGGCCTTCCGCAGCGTCGCCAGCGGATCGCCCGAGAGCGGCAGCGCGAACGGTTCGACCCGGCCACCGGGGAACTCCACCTCCGACGCGTCATAGGTGTGGTCGACGGAGACGACGACGTACCCGCGCGAGGCGAGGTCCTCGCAAGCCGTCGTGCCCAGCGTGCGCGGGTCGCCGAGGCCCGGTGAGTACAGGACGACCGGCCGCCGTCCCTCGGCGGCGGGCGCCCCCTCGTGGGCGTGCGTCGGCGTCGCGGCCCAGTCCACCGTGCCCGGCTTGATCCCCCAGCCCTGGTGGACCGGCGTGCCGAGCGACGTGTCGAAGTGCCCGGCCGCGTTGCGGCCCATCTGCGGCGCGACCGGATGGCGTGCCACGTCGCGCGCCGGGTACAGCACACTGACCATCAGCTCCCGAGGCCGTTTCGGCACCCACGGATCCCGCCGCGCCCGGTCCACCAGATGCAGCGCCACCGTCCCGACCGGAAACGCCCCGCTGGGCGCGGGCAGCACGAGCCGCCGCGGAGCGACCCCCGCCTCGTAGGGCGCGGCGGCCCGCGTGGCCGCACGCGACGGAGCACAGGCGGTCGCGAGCAGACCGCACGCCAACACGGAAACGACACGACGAACGCGCATCGGGGACACCTCCACGGATCGGGACGTCCTCATGCTCGCGACCAGCGCCACCCCGGGTCGATCGTGCCGCCACGGAGACCGAGGGTTCGGTTCACCCCACCCCCGGCCGAGGCGGTCGGGGGCTCCCGTCTCTCAGAGACTGTTGGGGAGCCCCATGCCCTACTGCGCGGCACCCAGGCGACGCCTCGCCGCGTTGTCGTCGATCGACAGCCAACACCAGGCCGACTCCCTCCTCCGCCTCGCGACGCGCCCCCTGGCCCGCCGCTCGCGACGGACGAGGACTCCCCAACAATCTCTCAGAGGGCGGGGACCGAGGGCCGTGGCACGCCGGTCGCCGCCGTGGTGAGGGCGGTGAACAGCGTCAGGTCCTCGTCGGCCTCCGGGTGCCATTGGACGCCGACGACGAAGGGGCGGGTGTCCAGTTCGGCGGCTTCGATGAGGCCGTCGTCGGACCAGGCGGTGGCGGTGAGGCCGGTGCCGAGGCGGTCGATGGCCTGGTGGTGAAGGCTGGCGATGTTCAGGGTCTCGCGGCCCGTTACGCGGGCGAGTTTCGCGTCCGGGCGGAGGTGGACGTCGTGGCGGGCGAACTCGCCCTCGCCGACGGCGTGGCCCTCGTGGCCGATGACGTCGGGTACGTGCTGGTGGAGGGTGCCGCCCAGCGCGACGTTGAGGAGTTGCAGGCCCCGGCAGATGCCGAGGATCGGCAGGCCGACGCGCAGCGCCTCGTGGGTGAGCGTGAGCTCGGCGTCGTCGCGCGTCGCGAAGACGCGGTCGGTACGCGGGTGGGGGACCGCGCCGTACCGGCGGGGGTCGAGGTCGCCGCCGCCGACGAGCAGCAGGCCGTCCAGGCGCGGGAGGGCGCCGGAGATCCCCTCGACGGCCGGCAGGATCACCGGGACGCCGCCGGACGCGAGCACCTTGTCGAGATAACGCTGGGGCACGACGCTGGCGGGCAGATCCCATGCCGCCCAGCGGGCCTGCTCGGCGTACGCGCTGACGCCGATCACCGGTCTGGTCACGAGAGCCGAGCTAAGCGGGGTGATCCGGCGCGCTCGGCGCAGATGACGGAGAATTGACCCTCTGGTGAATCAGCCGCCGCTCGCCGCGCCGACGGCGGCCCCGACCAGGGAGGCGAACAGCGAGGTGTCCTTGTCCGCCTCCGGGTGCCACTGGACGCCGAGGGCGAACGCGTGGCCCTCGAGCTCGGCCGCCTCGATCAGGCCGTCGGCGGACCAGGCGGTCGCGACGAGGCCGGTGCCGAGGCGGTCGATGGCCTGGTGGTGGTAATGCGGCACGGTGACCGACTCCGCGCCCAGGATCGAGGCGAGCCGCGAGCCCGCGGCCACGCTGACGGGGAACCGGTTGAAGAGTCCGGGGCGGGGGCAGTGGCGGGAGGAGTCGATGACGTCGGGTACGTGCTGGTACAGCGTGCCGCCGAGCGCGACGTTGAGCACCTGGAGGCCACGGCAGATGCCGAGGATCGGCCGGCCGAGGTCGAGCGCCCGGCGTACGAGCGACAGCTCGGCGTCGTCGCGGAAGTCGCGGACGTAACCGGTACGGCCGTGGGGGACGGCGCCGTACCGCGAGGGGTTCATGTCGCCGCCGCCGGTGAGGATGAGGGCGTCGAGCCGGTCGACGAGTCCCGCCGGGTCACCGGCCGGCGGCAGGACGACGGGCTGGCCGCCCACCCTGGCCACCTGCTCGACGTACGCGTGCGGCACCAGTGTCGCCGTCATGTCCCAGACCGTGAATCGGGACCGCTCGACGTACGCGGTGATACCGATGACGGGCAGGCTCAAACCGCACCGACCGGAGTCACGTAAGCGCCGGAGATCCCGCCGTCCACGAGGAACTCCGAGGCGGTGATGAAGGAGGCGTCGTCGCTCGCCAGGAACGCCACGGCCGCGGCGATCTCGGACGGCTCGGCGAACCGGCCCACCGGGACGTGCACGAGCCGTCGCGCGGCGCGCTCGGGATCACGGGCGAACAGTTCCTGGAGGAGCGGGGTGTTCACCGGGCCGGGGCACAGCGCGTTGACCCGGATGCCCTCGCGCGCGAACTGCACGCCCAGCTCGCGGGACATGGCCAGGACGCCGCCCTTGGACGCGGTGTAGGAGATCTGCGACGTGGCCGAGCCCATCACCGCGACGAAGGACGCGGTGTTGATGATCGACCCGCGGCGCTGCTCGCGCATGTACGGAAGGACGTGCTTGCAGCACAGGTACACGCTGGTGAGGTTGACCTCCTGTACGCGGCGCCAGGCGTCCAGGCCCGTCTTGAGGATCGAGTCGTCGTCGGGCGGGGCGATCCCGGCGTTGTTGAAGGCGATGTCGACCGAGCCGTACGTCTCGTTCGCGGTCGCGTACAGCGCGCGCACGTCGTCCTCGTTCGTCACGTCGGTCCGCAGGAACAGCCCGCCGAGGTCGGCGGCGACGCCCTTCCCCGCCCCGTCAAGGTCGGCGATCACGACCTTGGCGCCCTCTTCCGTGAAGCGGCGCGCGGTCGCCAGCCCGATACCGCTGGCACCGCCGGTGACGACCGCGACCCGGTCCTGCAGGCGTTGCATGGTCCCTCCATGGTGATGTCTAGTCGGTGGCGATGAAGACGTTCTTGGTCTCGGTGAAGGCGTTGATCGCGTCCGGTCCCAGCTCGCGGCCGAGCCCGGACTGCTTGAACCCCCCGAACGGGGTCCAGTGGCGTACCGAGGCGTGGGAGTTGACCGACAGGTTGCCGGCCTCGATCGCACGCGTGAGACGCAGCGCGCGACCCACGTCGCGGGTCCAGATGGATCCTGACAGCCCGTACGAGGTGTCGTTGGCAATCCGTACCGCATCGGCCTCGTCGTCGAATGGGAGTACGGTCGCGACCGGGCCGAAGATCTCCTCGTCCCAGGCGCGCTGGAACCCCTCATCGACCCGGTCCGGCGTGGGCGCGAGCACGGTCGGCGGGAACCAGAAGCCGGCTCCGTCGGGGCACGTGCCCTGGAACGTCACCGTGGAGCCGACGTATCCGCGGACCTTCTCCCGGTGCGCCGCGCTGATCAGCGGCCCGACCTCGGTGTCCTCGGCGTGCGGGTCGCCCACGCGCACGCCGCGTACGGCGGGCTCGAGCAGCTCGAGGAACCGGTCGTAGACCTTGCGCTGCACGAGGATCCGCGACCGCGCGCAGCAGTCCTGCCCGGCGTTGTCGAAGACGGCGGACGGCGCGGAGGCCGCGGCCTTCTCCAGGTCGGCGTCGGCGAAGACGATGTTGGCGCTCTTGCCGCCCAGCTCCAGCGTGAGGCGCTTCACATGGTCGGCGCAGGCGGTCATGATCTGCTTGCCCACGCGCGTCGAGCCGGTGAAGACGATCTTCCGTACGTCCGGGTGCTCGACGAGCCGCCGGCCGGCGACCGGACCCTCACCGGGCAGGACCTGGAGGACATTCTCCGGGATGCCGGCCTCCAGCGCCAGGTCGCCGATGCGGCGCGCGGTCAGCGGGGTCAGCTCGGCGGGCTTGACGATGACCGTGTTGCCGGCGGCGAGCGCGGGCGCCATGCCCCAGGCCATGATCGGCATGGGGAAGTTCCACGGGACGATGACGCCGACGACGCCGAGCGGCTCCTGGAACGTCACGTCGAGGCCGCCCGGTACGGGGATCTGGCGGCCGAAGAGGCGTTCGGGCGCGGCCGAGTAGTACATCAGCACGTCACGGACGTTCCCCGCCTCCCAACGCGCCTGCCCGACCGGGTGACCGGCCGCGACGACCTCCGTGTCGGCCAGTTCGTCGAGGTGATCGTCGATCTTACCGGCGAAGGCGCGCAGAAGCCGTGACCGATCGCCGGGCGCGACGTGGCGCCAGGTCTCGTACGCCGTGGCGGCGCGCGCGACGGCCGCGTCGACCTCTTCCTCGGTCGCCATCGGAACGGCCTCGACGACCTCTTCGGTCGCCGGGTTGATCACCTTGAAGTCGGGCACTCGTTCCCCTTCGGTTCGGTCGGTCGCCTCCAGAGTCGACGGTGGTGATTCAGATTCGCTCGAAGCCGCGGAACAGCTCCCAGTCGGTGACGGCATGGTCGTAGGCGTCCAGCTCGATGCTCGCGTTGTTGGCGTAGTGCGCCGCGACGTCCTCGCCGAAGGCCTCGCGCGCGAGGTCGCTGCCGAGCCAGTCCTCGTGCGCGTGGCGGAGTGTGTGGCGCACCTGCTCGGCGTCCGACCGGTAGGCGTTGCCGGCGAACGGGTCCTCGAGGGGCAGCTTCTCGTCGATTCCGTGCAGGCCGGCGGCGATGAGGGCGGCCACCGCGAGGTAGGGGTTCACGTCGCCGCCGGGCACGCGGTTCTCGATGCGCAGGGACGGGCCGGAGGGCCCGACGAGCCGCAGCGCGCAGGTCCGGTTGTCCAGCCCCCACTTGATCGTGGTCGGCGCGAACGACCCCGGCTTGTAGCGCTTGTAGGAGTTGATGTTCGGCGCGTACATGAGGGTGAACTCCCGCATGCAGGCGAGCTGGCCGGCGATGAAGTGCGCGCCGAGCGTCGACAGCCCGTGGGGCCCGTCACCGGCCATGACCGGCGTGCCGTCGGCGGACCGCAGCGAGATGTGGATATGGCAGGAGTTGCCCTCGCGGTCGTTCGGCTTGGCCATGAAGGTGATCGACATGCCCTCCTGGGCCGCGATCTCCTTCGCGCCGGTCTTGTACAGGACATGGTTGTCGCACGTCGTGAGGGCGTCGGCGTACCGGAAGGTGATCTCGTGCTGGCCGAGGTTGCACTCGCCCTTCGCCGACTCGACGTACATCCCGGCGCCGTCCATCGAGGTACGGATCCGGCGCAGCAGCGGCTCGACGCGCGAGGTGCCGAGGATGGAGTAGTCGACGTTGTACTGGTTGACCGGGGTCAGGCCCTGGTAGCGCTTGTTCCACGCCTCTTCGTAGGAGTCCTGGAAGACGAGGAACTCCAGCTCCGTGCCGACGAAGGCGTTCCAGCCGCGTTCGGCGAGCCGGTCGAGCTGGCGGCGGAGGATCTGCCGGGGGGAGGCGACGACGTCGGAGCCGTTCTCCCAGACCAGGTCGGCGAAGACCAGCGCGGTCGCCTCGTGCCAGGGCACCTCGCGGAGCGTGGACATGTCGGGGCGCATGACGAAGTCGCCGTACCCGCGCTCCCACGACGACATCGCGTAGCCGTCGACGGTGTTCATGTCGATGTCGACCGCGAGGAGGTAGGCGCATCCGTCGGAGCCGTGCGCCGCGACCTCCTCGAGGAAGTACCGGGCGGAGAGGCGCTTGCCCTGCAGCCGTCCCTGCATGTCGGCGACGACGATGAGGACCGTGTCGATCCGCTCCGCCGCTACCTCGACCTGTAGTTGCTCCAGAGTGAGCAGACCTCGGTTCGGCACGATTGCGCTCTTTCCAGGAGATGGGCCGCCAGAGTGGTCAATGGTGTGATTTGGGACCATTGAGGGGGGTGGGCTGGGGTCATGTCAAGACTCCCTGGTCGTCCGGGCTCCTGATCCGGGCGCCGCGTGGGTCGTACAGCGGATCGCGTTCGACCACGCCGGGCACCCACTCGCCGAAGATCTCGATCTCCACCTCGGTGCCGATCCCGGCGTCGGCCACCGGCAGGTACGCGTAGGCGATCGAGCGCCCGACGGTGTAGCCGTAGCCGCCCGAGGTGACGCGGCCCGCCACCGTGCCGGCCACGCGCACCGGCTCGTTGCCCAGGCACACCGCGCGCGGATCCTGGAGCGTGACGCAGCGCAGCCGCCGCGCCGGCTCGCGCCCGGCGAGCGCGAGCGCGTCACGCCCGAGGAACCCGCCCTGCTTGTCGGCACGTACGCAGAAACCCAGCCCCGCCTCGTACGGGGTCACGTCGGACGACAGGTCCGCGCCCCAGACCCGGTAGCCCTTCTCCAGCCGCAGCGAGTCGATCGCGCGGTAGCCGCAGGGCAGGGCCCCGGTCCCGGCGAGCGTGCGCCACAGCGCCGCCCCGTACTCGCTCGAGCAGTACATCTCCCAGCCCGCCTCTCCGGTGAAGGTGACCCGCAGCGCGCGCACCGGCACATCGCCGACGGTGATCTCCCGCGAGTCCATGTACGGGAAGTCGAGATCGTCGGGGGTGAGGGGAGCGAGGAGGTCGCGCGAGCGGGGTCCCCACAGCGCGAAGCAGGCGTACTGGCCGGTGACGTCCGCCACCCGCACCGAGCCGTCGCCCGGCGCGTGCCGCCGGATCCAGGCCAGGTCACGGGTGCCGAAGGCGGTCCCGGTGACGACGAGGAAGGCGTCCTCGGCGGTACGCGTGACCGTCACGTCGCACTCGATGCCGCCACGGGAGTTCAGGCACTGGGTGTAGGTCACCGCGCCGATTCCGCGCGCGACCTCGTTGTCGCACAGCCACTCCATCAGCGCCGCGGCACCCGGCCCGGTCACCTCGATCTTGGCGAACGACGACTCGTCGAAGAGCCCGGCCGACGTACGCGTCGCGGCGTGCTCGGCGCCGATCGCGGGCGACCAGTGCCGCCCGGCCCAGCCGCGTGGCCGCAGCGACGGGTCGCCCCGGCCGGCGTTCGACGCGTAGTGGTTCACGCGCTCCCAGCCGGCCTTCTCGCCGAAGACCGCTCCGAGCGCGGCGTGCTCGCCGTACGCGGGGGAGACCCGCAGCGGACGGCCGGCCGACCGCTCGCGGTTCGGATAGGGGATGTCGTAGTAGGTCTCGTAGTTCTCGACCGTGCGCTTGCGCGTGTACGAGGGTGACCGGTCGTGCCGGCCGAACCTCCGTACGTCCATGTGCCACACGTCCATGCCGGGCTCGCCGCCGACGATCCACTCCGCCATGACCCGGCCGATCCCGCCCGCGCCTGCGATGCCGTGCGCGCAGAACCCGGCCGCGACGAAGAAGCCCGCGACGTCCGTCTCACCGAGGCAGAACTCGTTGTCCGGCGTGAACGCCTCCGGCCCGTTGATCAGCGTGCGGATGCCCACCTCGGCCATTGCCGGGACGCGCAGCCGCGAGTTCTCCGCGATCTCCTCGAACCGTCCCCAGTCCTCGGGCAGCAGCCGGCCGTTGAAGTCGGCCGGGATCGCGTCCTGGTCGCCCCGTGCCAGCGACCAGGCCGCGGAGTCGCGCTCGTACCCGCCCATGACCAGGCCGTCGACCTCCTCGCGGAAGTAGACGAGCTTGTCGGGGTCGCGCAGGGTCGGCAGCCGCGATCCGTCGCGCTCGCGCAGCGGCTCGGTGACCACGTACTGGTGCGACATCGGGACGATCGGCACGCGCACACCGGCCATCCGCCCGATCTCGGCCGCGTACATGCCGCCGCAGTCGACCACGACCTCGGCCTCCACGTCGCCGCGGTCGGTACGGACGCCGGTGACCCGGCCGCGTTCGACGCCGATGCCGAGCACCCGCGTGTGCGGGTGGATCCGCACCCCGCCGGCGCGCGCGCCCGCCGCCAGGGCGTACGTCAGCCGCGCCGGGTCGATGTACCCGTCCGTGGGCAGGATCGCCGCGCCGAGCACGCCCTCGGTGCTCATCAGCGGGAACCGCCGTGCCGCCTCGGCCGCGGAGATCTCCTCCAGGGGCAGGCCGAAGGTACGGGCCCAGCCGATCTGGCGGCAGGTCTCCTCCATCCGCTCCGGCGTGCCGGCGAGCCGGATCCCGCCGCATTCGATCCAGCCCGGCGGGTCCCCGCCGGCCTCGAGCCTGCGGTACAGCTCGACGGAGTACATGTTCATGCGGGTCAGCGTGGGATCGGCGCGCAGCTGGCCGACCAGGCCCGCGGAGTGGAACGTCGAGCCGCTCGTCAGCTCGGCCCGGTCGAGCAGGATCACGTCGCGCTCGCCCAGCCCGGCGAGGTGGTAGGCGACGCTGGTGCCACCGACGCCACCGCCGATCACGACGACGCGCGCCCGGTCGGGCAGGGCCGCGGCGCTCATGTCCCGTCCTTCATGGGCTCGGGTGCCCCGGGCGAGGACCAGACCACGACGCGGGTACGGTCGCCGCGGAACAGGTCGTCGGCGTGCTCGATGGGCACGCCGGCCCGGTCGTAGGTGACGCGTTCGACGGCCAGCAGGGGCGTGCCGGGCACGACGTCCAGCAGGCCGGCCGCCTCGCTCTCGGCGGACAGGGGCTCGATCCGCTCGACGGCGCGGTCCGCCTCCTGGCCGTACCGCTCGCGCAGCAGGTCGTACAGCGAGCCGCCCAAGCGCCTGCTCGGCCAGGCCGGGGAACCGCTGGGCGGGGAATCTCGAGCGTTCGAGCGCGATCGGCACCCCGTCGGCGAGCCGTACGCGCGTGACGGCGACGACGGGGTCGTCGGGGTCGAGCCGCAGGGCGTGCGCGATGCGCGGGCCCGCCGAGGTCAGCGCCACGGCGATCACCCGGGTGCCCGCGGACAGGCCCTGGCGGCGGATGTACTCGCCCAGACCCGTGAAGGCGCCGAGGTCGCGTTCGACCTTCGGGGCGGCCACGAACGTCCCGCCGCCGCGGCCGGGCCGCCGTACGACGACACCGGCGCGCTCCAGGTCGTGCAGCGCGAGGCGGAGCGTCGAGCGGCTCACGGCGAGGCGCTCGGCCAGCTCGCGCTCCGGCGGCAGCCGATCACCGGGCCGGTGGCCGCCGTCCCGGATCGCGTCGGCGATGCCCTCCCACGCCTTGCGCCGGAGAGAGTCGTCCGTTACGTGAGCCATAGGGTGATTTGTACCCGGGTATTGGGCATACCAAAAGATGGAATGGCCGACCGAATTAAATTCTTTGCGACCTCTTGACGTGGAGCGTCGCCGCTCGCAGACTTCCGGGACAACACATGGCGGCGCGCCTCTCGGGACGTTTCAAATGGGTTAAGGACAGTCCATGCCGCCACCCCGTACCGTGGACGGACGATGGCGCTTGGTGTGGCAGAGATCATGGCGCGAGCCGGGCTCGGCTCCGGCGACGGCCTTGTCTGCAGCACGCTCACCGGTGGTCTGAGCCACCGCGTTCTGCGGATCGAGGCGGCCGGCACGCCCTACGTCCTCCGGCTGCTCAACCCCGCCGTGAGCGAGGTCGGCCTAGGCGTCTCGACCCACATCGAGATCCAGAACACCGTCCACGCGGCCCGTACGGGCGTGGGCCCGGCCGTCGTGTACGTCGACGACGACGCGCTCGTGCTGGAGTACATCGACGGCGAGACGCTGTCGCACGAGGACGTCCGGCGGCCCGAGATGATCCCGCGGCTCGCGGCGGCCTGCCGCCGTCTCCACGCCGGGCCGGCCTTCACCGGGACGTTCGACATCTTCCGCAAGGGCGAGGACCTCCTCGCCCGGTGCCGGCGCCACGACCTGCCGATCCCCGACGGCTACGCCGACCACGGGTCCACCCTGCGCGCGGTCGAGCGTGCGCTGAGCGCCGCACCGCTGCCCGTGGTGCCCTGTCACAACGACCTGCTGCCGGAGAACTTCATCGACGACGGGCGGAGCGTCCGCATCATCGACTACCAGCTCTCCGGCATGGCCGACCCGGCCTTCGAGCTCGGCGACATCGCGGCGGAGGGCGACTACGACCCCGGCCGGGTCGAGGCCCTCGCGTCCGCCTACTTCGGCGCCGAGCTGACCGGCGCCCTGCTCGCTCGGGTCCGGCTCTACCTCCTGGCCTCCAACGTCACCTGGACCCTCTGGTTCGCCATCCACCACGGCCTGCTGGCCGGCGACGCGGCCGACCCCGGCTTCGACTACGCCGCCGAGGCCGCCGACAAGTGGGACCAGGCGCTGCGCGCCCTCACCGACCCGGACCTCGGACGGCTGATGGACCAGGCCGCCGGCCGGGCGCGTACGCGAGGCGCCGCCACCCAAGACGTCGGCGCGTGCGGGTCACCGCGCGCGTCCGATCCCCCGATCGCCCCCCCATCCGCCGCCACCATCGAGGAGGCTTGAATGGCCTTCAACCTCGACGAAGACGCCAAAAGGCTCGCAGAGCTCGGTTACACACAAGAGCTCGAACGATCCTGGAGCGGCTTCTCCAACTTCGCGATCTCCTTCTCCATCATCTCGATCCTGGCCGGCTGCTTCACGACCTTCGGCCAGGCATGGAACAACGGAGGACCGGTCGCCATCACCTGGGGCTGGCCCCTCATCGCCGGCTTCATCCTGATCATCGGCTTCTGCATGTCCGAGCTGGTCTCGGCCTACCCGACCGCCGGCGGCATCTACTGGTGGGCGGCGACGATGGGCCGGCCGGTGCACGGCTGGTTCACCGGGTGGCTCAACCTCGTCGGCCTCGTCGCCGTCACGGCGTCGGTGGACTACGGCTGTGCGACCTTCCTCAACGTGCTGCTCGGCATGCTGCACAAGGGCTGGGACGGCGGTCTCGGCTTCGTGTTCGTGCTGTTCCTGATCGTGCTCGTGCTGCACGCGCTGATCAACATCTACGGCCATCACCTGGTCGCGGTCCTGCAGAACATCTCGGTCTGGTGGCACGTCTTCGGCGTCGCGCTGATCGTTTTGATCCTGATCTTCGGCCCCGACTCGCACCAGAGCCTGAAGTTCGTCTTCACCGAGCGGATCAACAACTCCGGCTTCTCGGGCGGGACGTACTGGTTCTACGTGCTGCCCCTCGGGTTCCTGCTGACCCAGTACACGATCACCGGGTTCGACGCCTGCGCACACGTGTCCGAGGAGACCAAGGGCGCGGCGATGTCGGCGGCCAAGGGCCTGTGGCGGTCCATCGCCTACTCGGCCGTCGGCGGCTGGATCCTGCTGCTGTCCTTCCTGTTCGCCGCGACGGACGTCAAGGGCATCAACGCCGCGGCGGGCTTCGCCCCGGCGATCTTCACCAGCGCGCTCAGCCCGGCGCTGGCCAAGATCGTGATCGCCATCTCCGTGATCGGCCAGTTCTACTGCGGAATGAGCTGCGTCACGAGCATGTCGCGTATGACGTACGCCTTCTCCCGCGACCGCGGCATCCCCGGCTGGCGGATCTGGTCGAAGGTCAACGCCAACCGCACGCCGGTGAACGCCATCATCATGGGCTCGATCGCGGCCCTGATCCTGACCCTGCCGGCCCTGTACAAGAGCCCGACGGGCACCCCGGTGGCGTTCTACGCCGTCGTGTCGATCGCGGTGATCGGTCTTTACCTGGCCTTCCTCATCCCGATCTACCTGCGGCTGCGGATGGGGGACCGGTTCCAGCCGGGCCCCTGGACTCTCGGCGCCAAGTACAAGGTCCTGGGCTGGATCGCGGTGATCGAGATCGCGGTGATCTCGATCTACTTCATCCTGCCCCTCGCCCCCGCCGGAGTCCCCGGTGACAAGAAGTTCGCCTGGAGCGCCGTCAACTACGCCCCCCTGGCGGTCGGTACCCTGCTGCTGGTGGTCGGCGTCTGGTGGGTCCTGTCGGCGCGTAGGTGGTTCACCGGCCCGCGGCGGACCATCAACGGGGCCGAGGCGGAGACCGCCTCGTCGAACGAACCCCCAGCTTGATCGCGTAAGGCCGGGCGGAGTACTGCCAGATCCGCCCGGCCGAGCGCTCGGTACCCTGATCGTATGAGCGAAGGGCGACCTGCGCTGAACGACACCGACCAGCCGGTGGATCTGGCCACCTCGGTCGTATTCCGCCCGGTGCGCGAGGGCAACGCCTTCGAGGAGACCGTCGAGCGGCTCCTCCAGGCCATCAGGCTCGGCGTGGTCGGTCTCGGGCAGCGCCTGCCCCCCGAACGCGAGCTCGCCCCACGGCTCGGGATCAGCCGCGTCACCCTGCGCGAGGCCATCCGCGCCCTCCAGCAGGAGGGGTACGTCGAGTCGCGACGTGGCCGGTTCGGCGGCACTTTCGTCACCTACCGGCCATCGGCTCCTCGCCAGGGCGACCTCGAACGCGTCGCCGCGGGCATGGGCGCCCAGCTCATGGACGCGCTGGTGTTCCGTATGGCGGTCGAGACCGGCGCGGCGGAGGCGGTGGCCGGCTCCGAACTGCCCGCCGACCAGGCCGAGCGGCTGAAGACCTGTCTCCTCGAAACCGACCAGGCCGGGCTCGAGGACTACCGGCGGCTCGACACGCGCTTCCACCTGACCATCGGGGAGCTGAGCGGCTCGCCGCTCCTGGCCGCGTCCTGCGCTGACGCCCGGATGCGGCTCAACGACCTGCTGAACGCCATCCCGATCCTTCAGCACAACATCGAGCACGCGGCGGTGCAACACGCCGCGATCGTCCAGGCCATCCTGGCCGGCGATCCGGAGGCCGCGCGCCGCGCCGTCACCGAGCATCTCGAGGGCACGGGCGCGTTGCTGCGCGGCTTCCTGACCTGATTCGGTGAATTACGGCATACGCTTGTGCGACCGGGATCACGGGGGCCGCGGGCCCGCCGCATCTCCGGCACGACGAGTGAGGAGCGTGAGCGGGTAATGAGCTGGCTTTTCGTGGTGGGCATCGTCGTCTTCTTCTTCGGGTTGCTCGCCTCGATCGCCCTGCATGAGCTGGGTCATCTGTCGTTCGCCAAGCTCTTCGGCGTGCGCACCACGCAGTACATGGTCGGCTTCGGCCCGACGATGTGGTCGCGGCACACCGAGGAGACCGAGTACGGGATCAAGTGGATCCCCCTCGGCGGCTACATCCGCATGATCGGCATGCTCCCGCCGCGGCGCGCGGACGCGCCCGGCACCATGCGCAACTCCTCGACCGGCCCGTTCCAGTCGTTGATCGAGTCCGCACGTGGCGCCGCTCTCGAAGAGGTCGGCCCCGGCGACGAGGACCGCGTCTTCTACCGCAAGAAGTGGTGGCAGAAGGCGATCATCATGATCGCCGGGCCGCTCATGAACATCGCGCTCGCCTTCGTGTTCATCAGCATCGTGGTGATGGGGATCGGCGTCTCCACCCTGCAACCGGTGATCGGCTCGGTCTCCAAGTGCGCGATCCCGGCCGCCCAGGCGGGCCGCGACTGCGCGCCGAGCGACCCGGTGACGCCCGCCGTACGCGCCGGCATGAAGCCCGGTGACCGCGTCCTGTCCTACGAGGGCCACCACATCGCGTCCTACTCCCAGCTCCAGAGCCTGATCCGCGCCTCCGGCGGCCGTACCGTGCCGGTGACCGTCAACCGCGGCGGCCGGCAGGTCGCGCTGTCCGTCCCGGTCACCACCAACGAGATGCAGTCGCTCACCGACCCGGACAAGACGGTCCGCGTCGGCTTCCTCGGCATCTCCCCGACCACCGCGCGCGAGCGCCAGGGCCCGGGCACCGTCGTCGGCGCCATGACGGACCTGACCACCCGGACCGTCGGGTCGCTGATCAACATGCCGAAGAAGATGGTCGGCGTCTGGAACGCCGCCTTCAGCGACCAGAAGCGCGACCCCAACGGCCCGATCGGCGTGGTCGGCGCGAGCCGCATCGGCGGAGAGATCGCCGCCTCGAACGAACCCGGCCTGGACAAGCTCGCGTTCTTCCTGATGATGCTGGGTACGGTGAACTTCGCGGTGGGCATGTTCAACCTGGTGCCCCTGCTGCCCCTCGACGGCGGTCACATCGCCGGCGCGCTGTGGGAGGCGGTCAAGCGCTTCTTCGCGAAGATGTTCCGCCGGCCGGACCCGGGCCACGTCGACGTCGCCAAGGCGTTGCCGCTGACCTACGCGATGGCCGCTGTGATCATCACGATGGGCGCGCTGCTCGTCTACGCCGACCTGGTGAATCCGGTACGCCTCAACGGGTGAGGGTCCCCGGTCCCACACCCCGAGTGACCTGGTGTAATACCTGGTACCGATGATCGAGGCGGGCCGGGTCGGGGTCATGATGGAGGTGGGAGACATCGGGGGCACACGTGGGGGAGTACTTCGCACAGCGGATCGTGGCGACCGGCCGGTTGCCGCTCTTCTGCTTCTTCGTGGCGTTCATCGTCACGTTCGTCGCCGTGCGCATCAACGTCCGGCTGATCCGGGCCAAGGTGCGGTGGTGGTTCAAGAACGTCCAGGTCGGTGACCTGCACATCCACCACGTGGTGTTCGGGGTCGTGCTGATGCTGGTGGGCGGTGTGGCCGCGCTGTCCATCCCGGACAACTACACGATCTGGTACGCCTGCGCGGCGACGGTGTTCGGCATCGGCGCCGCCCTGGTCCTCGATGAGTTCGCGCTCATCCTGCACCTGCGCGACGTCTACTGGATGGAGGAGGGGCGAGCCTCGATCGACGCCGTCTTCATCGCGCTCGCGGTCACCGGCCTGATCCTCGTCGGCGTACGCCCGATGGGCTTCAGCGACGTCCACGACCTCGGCCCGGACCGTACCGCGCCGGTCGGGGTCTTCCTCCTCGTGCTGACCAACCTGCTGCTCAACCTCGTCCTGGCCATCGTGACCCTGTTCAAGGGCAAGATCTGGACCGGGCTGCTCGGGCTGTTCGTGCCGGTGGTGCTGGGCGTCAGCGCCGTACGCCTGGCCCGCCCCGGCTCCCCGTGGGCGCGCTGGAGGTACGGCGCGGAGACCGCCAAGATGCGCCGCGCGCGGCGGCGCGAGGAACGCCTCCGGCGGCCGCTGATCCGCGCCAAGATCTGGGTGCAGGAGTTCATCGCGGGCCGCCACGACCTGATCCCGCAGGACTACCGTCGCCGGCACCGCAGGTGAGGTCAGAACGCGGCGGTGGCGCGGACCTGGTCGATCGTGTCGGCCTCCGCCGCGGACTTGTCCGGCCGGTGGCGTAGCACCCGGGCGAACCGCAGCGCCAGGCCGCCGGGGTAGCGCGTGCTGCGCTGCACCCCGTCGAACGCGATCTCGACCACCAGCTCCGGCCGTACGTAGACGGTCCAGGCGTCGCGCCGCTCCTCCAGCTCCAGCAGCCGGTCGGTCTGCCAGGCCAGCATCGCGTCGGTCAGGCCCTTGAAGGTCTTGCCGAGCATCACGAACCCGCCGGTCTCGGGGTCACGGGCCCCCAGGTGCAGGTTGGAGAGGCGGCCCTGGCGGCGCCCGTGGCCCCACTCGACCGCCAGCACGACCAGGTCGAGGGTGTGGCGGGGCTTGACCTTGATCCAGCCCGCGCCGCGCCGCCCCGCCGCGTAGGGCGTGTCGAGCGACTTGACCAGCACGCCCTCGTGGCCGTGGGCCAGCGCGTCGCGGAAGAACGCGGCCGCCTCCTCGGGCGAGCCGGTCACCCGGCGCGGCATGCGCAGCCGGTCGGGCATGATCCGCGACAGCACGGCGTCGCGCTCCTCGCCCGGCCGGTCGATCAGGTCGGCGCCGTCGACGTGCAGTACATCGAACAGGAACACCGACAGCGGTACGCCCGGATCCGGGCCCCGGCTGGCGGCGCGCGCCGAGGTCACCTGGAACGGGTGCGGGCGGCCGTCCTCGCGCAGCGCGATCAGCTCGCCGTCGAACACGGCGGTGCGCACCGGCAGCGTGCGCAGGGCCGCGACCGCCTCGGGCAGCCGCGCCGTGATGTCGTCGAGCGTGCGGGTGAACAGGCGGACCTCGCCGTCGTCCAGGTGCGCCTGCACGCGGATGCCGTCGAGCTTCCACTCGACCGCCGCCGGGCAGATCTTCTCCATGGCGGCCTCGACCGAGGCGGCGCTCGCGGCGAGCATCGGCTTGACCGGGCGGCCGACCTCCAGGCCGAAGGCGCGCAGGCCCTCGCTGCCACGGCCGAGCGCGGCGGACGCGACCGCGCCGAGCGAGCCGCGGAACATGACCGCGCGGCGCACCTCCGCCTGCGGCACTCCGGCCGCGGTGGCGATGGCGTCGGCCATCACCCCGTCGAGCGCGCCCTGACGCAACTCGCCGGAGAGCAGCGCGACGAGGAAATCGTGCTCGGGGGCGGTGGCGCGGGCGAAGAGGGCGTCAATCCGATGTTTCCGCGCAGCCACGGAACCCTTACCCGAAATCCGGCCGATCTCCGTGAACGCGGCGTCGATCTCGGCGAGGGTGAGGGTGGTCTCGGCGGCCGGCCGGGGGCGCTCGCGCAGCGCGGCCCAGCCGACGCCGATCTGGCGTTGTGGCAGCTCACCGGAGAGATAGGCGACCGCGATCGACACCTCGTCGGCGCCCGCGTCGCGCAGGGCGGTGGCGAGCAGCTCCGCCTTGGCGCGCCGTGCCGAGGTCGCGGCCACCGCGCGCGAGGTTTCGGCGATCTCCGAAAGCAGCACATTCGCATTGTGGCTCTTGTGACCGACAATCGGGGAGACCCCTGCCCCGGGCGTACCGGAGCCGGCCCCCGGCGCCGTACGCTCCCCCGGACCAGCCAAGGAGCGGCATGGCCACTCGCGACAGGTCGGCGGCGTCACCTCCTCCGGCCCGGTCGGCGTCCGCGCCCGCCGAGGTCTCGGCGAGCGACCGTCCCTTCCCTGACGAGTCGGACCTGCCACGTCTGCCGGACCAGTTCCAGCGGCTGTACTCGCCCCCGGAGGCGCCACGGGCGCTCCGCCGTACGTTCGGCGCCGGTGCCGTGGCGGCGGCGCTCGGTGTCGTGGGGCTGGCCGGGGTCGCGGTGCTGACGTTCGGGCACGGCACACCGCATCAGCCGTCGGAGTCCAGGGTGCCGCGCCCGTCGGCCGCGGCCTCGCACGCACCCGTGGTGCCGAAGGCCTTCGCGGCCATCCCGGGGGCCTGCGACGTCCTGTCCGCCGGGACGGTGCGGAGGTTCGTGCCGGCCGCCCGGCCCCACGTCGACCGGATGGGCGTGGACACCGCCGGCGTCTGCAAGTACTCCTCCACGCAGAGCGGTCACTACCGCGCCGTCCAGGTCGACGCACGAGGCTTCCTGCCGCGCTACCTCCACGATCAGGCGGCGAGCATGACCGTCTGGTCGTACGAGGCGCAGTGGAAGCAGGCGCAGAAGGATCTGACCGCCGATACCGGCTCGCTGCGGCGCATCGGCGGGCTCGGCGACGCGGCGTTCGAGCGGTACTGGGTCGACCGCGATGCTCACGTCGCCGTCGGCGAGGCGACCGTCCGCTACCGCAACGTCGTGCTGCGGACGCAGTACACCGAGAACCAGCCCGCCGCGCGCGACCGCGCCGCAAGCGAGCGGCGCTGCCTCGCGGCGGCCATCGCCGCGGCGCGCGCCGGACTGGCCTCCTTCCACTAAGTGGAAGCGGTCCGGGGCGCTCGCGCCGGTGTCGAATAGGGTTCGGTCCATGCGTGAGGTAGTGGTCTGCTCCCCGGTCCGAACCCCCGTCGGCCGTTTCGGCGGCGCTCTGCGCGACGTCGAAGCGACCGAACTCGCCGCCACGGTCATCCGCGCCCTCCTCGCCCGTACGGGCGTCGACCCGGCCGAGATCGGCGACGTCATCCTCGGCCAGTGCTATCCGAACGGCGAGGCGCCGGCGATCGGCCGGGTCGCGGCGCTCGACGCGGGTCTGCCCGTCGAGGTACCCGGCGCCCAGGTCGACCGGCGCTGCGGCTCTGGCCTCCAGGCGGTCCTCAACGCGGTCATGCAGGTGGCGACCGGCGCGAACGACGCCGTGATCGCGGGCGGTGCGGAGAGCATGAGCGCCGTCGAGTACTACGCGACCGGCCTGCGCTGGGGCGGCCCCGGGCCGGAGATCAAGCTGTCCGACCGGCTGGCCCGCGCCCGCGTCACGGCCGGCGGCCGTGACCATCCGGTGCCCGGAGGCATGCTGGAGACCGCCGAGAACGTACGCGAGCGGTACACGATCGGCCGCGAGGAGCAGGACGAGCTGGCCTTGCGGTCGCACCGCCTGGCGGTCGCCGCGCAGGAGGCGGGCCGGTTCGCCGACGAGCTCGTGCCGGTCGAGGTCACCGGCCGCAAGGGCACCACGATCGTCGACACCGACGAGCACCCGCGCGCCGACACGACCCTGGAACGGCTCGCGGGACTGCGGGCGGTGATGCGCGTCGACGGCGCGACCGTCACGGCGGGCAACTCCAGCGGCCAGAACGACGGCGCCGCCGTCTGCCTCGTCACCACGCGGGAGCGCGCGGACGCGCTCGGCCTGACCCCGCAGGCCCGGCTCGTGTCCTGGGCGGTGGCCGGCGTGCCGCCGCACCTCATGGGGCTCGGCCCGGTGCCGGCCACCGAGCGGGCGCTGGCCAGGGCCGGGCTGACCCTGGACGACATGGACCTGATCGAGCTGAACGAGGCGTTCGCCGCGCAGGTCCTCGGCGTACTGCGCGAGTGGAAGTCGCCGGTCGAGGACAAGCTGAACGTCAACGGCTCGGGCATCTCGCTCGGCCACCCGGTCGGCGCCACCGGCACCCGCATCCTCGCCACCCTGCTGCACGAGCTGCGGCGGCGTGACGCGCGCTACGGTCTCGAGACGATGTGCATCGGCGGAGGTCAGGGGCTGGCGGCGGTCTTCGAACGGGTCGCCTGATGCGGCTCCTGGAGGGGCTGCGCGTCGTCGAGATCTCCAGCTTCGTCGCGGCACCCCTCGGCGGCATGACGCTCGCCCAGCTCGGCGCCGACGTCGTACGGATCGACCCGCTCGGCGGCGCGGCCGACACCGGGCGCTGGCCGCTGGCCCCGTCGGGCGAGAGCCTGCTCTGGACCGGGATGAACAAGGGCAAACGCTCGATCACCGTCGACTTCCGCGCGCCGGAGGGCCAAGAGGTCGTCATGCGGCTCGCCGCCGAGGCCGGGATCGTGCTGACCAACGCGGTCGGGCGTGACTGGCTGACGTACGAGTCGCTGGCCGCGCGCCGCCCCGACCTGATCCACCTGCAGATCGAGGGCCACGCCGACGGGTCGCCGGCCGTCGACTACACGGTCAACGCCGAGATCGGCTTTCCGCTGGTCACCGGGCCGCCCGTCGTCGCGGAGCCGGTCAACCACGTCCTGCCCGCCTGGGACGTCGCCTGCGGGCTGTACGCCGCGGTCGGGCTGCTCGCCGCCGAACGCCGCCGTGGCCGTACGGGCGAGGGCGCGCGGATCCGGCTGCCGCTGTACGACGTGGCGCTCGCGACCGCGGGCAACCTCGGGTACCTCGCCGAGGCCCAGCTCGGCGGCGAACGCCCGCGCATCGGCAACCACCTGTTCGGCGGGTTCGCCCGCGACTTCGCGCTGCGGACCGGCGACCGCGTCATGGTCGTCGCGCTGACCCGGCGGCACTTCGCCGACCTGGCGGGGGCGACCGGGCTCGCGAAGACGTTCGGGGAGCTGGAACGCCTGCTGGGCGCCGACTTCGCCGTGGACGGCGACCGCTACCGCCACCGCGAGGCGATCGCCGCGCTGCTCGCCCCCTGGTTCGCCGCGCGTACGCGGTCCGAGGTCGCCTCGGCGTTCGCGGGCACCTCGGTCCTGTGGGCGCCGTACCTGCGGTTCTCCGAGGTCGAACTGGACGGCAGCCCGCTGATGGGCGAGGTCGACCAGCCGGGCGTCGGCCGGATCCGCGTCCCGTCGACGCCCCTCGAGACCGGTGCGGAACGCCGGCCCGCGCCCGCGCCGACGCTCGGGCAGCACACCGATGACCTGCTGCGTGACCTCGGCCTCGACCCCGAGCACCTGCGGAGCTCCGGCGTCGTCGGCTGACGGATTCCGTGCCGCGCGCGTGCGATGAGTCCTTCGGAGTGACCTGAAACACGGGGCGTTCGCGTGAACCCGGGCGCCCGGACCGAGCGTCTGACCAAGAGTGCCCGAACCCGTCCGGGGGGCGCCGGGGCCACGCGTGTGAGCCGACCGGCCGTGCCGTTCGATGAGGCCGCCCGCCCGGAGCGGGTGGGGCGAATGACCATTTCACCTGCGACCTCTTTGTGATGCCGATGATGTTCTCGTCCGTTCCGTCCGTGTCCCGTCGTGTCTCCCTCGACCTCGTCCGGCGGCGTGCGCAGCCGAAGGCGGTGCTCGTCTCCCGCCTGACCGTCACCGCGACCCTGTCGTACCTCCTGGCGCTGCTCGTGCCCGGTACCGGCGAGCGGCCGACGCTCGCGCCGCTGACCGCGCTGCTCGTCCTCCAGTTCAGCCTCTACCGGACGCTGCGCAGCGCCGTGCAGCGGATCGGCAGCGTCGTCGGCGGCGTACTGGTCGCCGTCGTGCTGGCGGCGGTCCTCGGGTTCACCTGGTGGACCCTCGGCCTGGCCATCGGGTCGGCCCTCGTCCTCGGGTACCTGCTGCGCCTCGGCGACCATGTCCTCGAGGTGCCGATCTCGGCGATGCTGATCCTCTCCCTGCCCGCCGGCGGCGCCGACCGGGTCCTGGAGACCTTGATCGGCGCGGCCACCGGGCTGGTCGCCGGTCTCGTCCTGTCCCCGCTGCGCGTACAGCCGGCGGAGGAGGCGATCGAGGAGCTGGCCGGTGACCTGGCCACGCTGCTCGACGACATGGCCGGCGGGCTCGGCGACGATCCGTCGCACGAGGCCGCGGTCGGCCGGCTCGACCGGGCGCGGGCGCTCGGCCGCGAGGTCGGCCGGGTCGACCGCGCGCTCGGCACCGCGGAGGACAGCATCCGCCTGAACCCGCGGGCGGCCGGGCTGCCGCACGCACCCGCCGCGCTGCGTACCGGACTCGAGGCGCTGGAGCACGTCGTCGTCTCCACGCGCGGCCTCGCGCGGTCCCTCGCGGACGGTACGCGCGACGTGGACGAGCCCGTGCTCGGGCGCGCCGCGCGGGGGCACCTCGCAGCCCTGCTCGAGGACCTCGCGGAGGCCATGCGGGTGTACGGCGCGTTGATCCGCTCGGACGTCTCCGGCGACCCGGGCGGGGCAGAGGGCGAGCTGCGCGAGCACCTGGCCGCAGCCCAGCGGCACCGGGATCGGCTCGCCGAGATCCTCCTGCGGCTGCCGGCCGGCGACTCGGTCTCCTGGTCGCTCCGTGGCGAGATGCTCGTCCATCTCGACCGGCTGCTCGACCAGCTCCGCGTCGAACACCGCGCCAGGGCACGTGAGACCTGGCCGCCGAGGCGCCGCCCCCGCCGTGCGACGCGGACCGCCGCCCGGAGCCCCAAGAACGCCCGCGTACGCCGGCGGCCCCGCGGCAGCCGCCTGATCCGACCCGGTGCCCGCGGGTAGTGCGGCCCTGGCGACGGGCATCTCCTCACGGGGCGGATCACTGGACCTTCCGCCAGGTCCGGAGCGCGCCTGATGTCGGTCGCGGATCGGGAACGGCGCGCATTTCCGGCGGGTCGGACCGGGCCGCTCAAGTCGGGCTGCTTCGGCCATTGTATGTGTGTGATAGCGAATGGCTGCGATGTCGCGGCTGTGGCATTTAACCGCACTTCCAGGCATTCGGCGATGGCCGGTTCGGGGGGATCGACCGGCGGCGACGTGTCCGCAGGAACCGCCTGCAACACCGTGGTCTAGCCGGTTACCCGGCCACAAGCGCCTTTTCGGGGATCGACAGCCTAATGGAGCGACAAGGTGGACATGGAGCGCCAATATGGGACTCAAGGTGGCCGGAATCGTCAGTTTTCCTACGGCACATGATCTGCACCGTAATCATTGGATCAAGAGGATAGGGATCTCGGTCGCACTGCCGGGATTGCGGGAATGAGGGGGCTGGTGGCGATGCCGGCAGCCGGGAGTAGTCCGGGCTGCCGCTGACATCAAGGGGGGACCCATGAGGGTCAAGACTCTGACCCTGACAACCGCTTCAGCGGCCGCACTGACCATCGGCTTGGCTTCACCTGCGCTTGCGATGGCGCCGGCTGCCGCGGGAGCGCATTACCAGACGTCGTTCGGGTCGCAGCACCAGGCCGCGCTCACCGCGGCGCACCAGGTGATGCTGCCCGTGGGCGACGACGATGACGACGAGGAGGGTGGCGGTGGCGATGACGGCGGCTCCGCCGACATCGGCGGTTCCCACCGTTCGCGTCACTTCGGGAGCCCGCATGGTCTCTGTGGCGTCGGCGGGCACATCGGCGGTCTCGCGCAGGGCTGTGGCGAGGAGAACGGCGACGACGACGACGAGGGTCAAGGCGGCGGCGATTACGGCCACGAGGACAACAGCGCCTGCTGTGGTGGCCACGCCGAGAAGCACGTGAGGGTCACGCGGACCGCACCGCGTGTCGTGGTGCACCGCGAGGTTCAGGCGGTTCCGCACGGTGCCGTGCGGACCGGGTTCGGTGGCGGCCAGGAGTCGAACGCTCCGCTGGGCATCGCCGGGCTGTCCCTGATGCTCGGTGGTGCGGGTCTGCTGCCGCTTGCGCGCCGCCGCATGCGGGCCAGTGGCCGCTCCTGATACAACGCGACCGCGTGGCGGCCGTCTCGTTACTGGGGCGGCCGTCGGCCTGCTCGTGACGGGCGCGGCGGTTCTGGGGTTCACCGCTATGCGGAACTCCGGACCGCCGCGACCCGGCCCGGGCGCCGCGCGACCCGAGGTCGCGCGGCAGCCAGGCCCGGTGCTGGCCAAGTCCACGCCGGTACGCGTCGACATCCCGAGGCTCGGCATTCACTCGCGGCTTCTCACCCTCGGGCTCGAGCGGGACGGCTCCATCGCCACCCCGCCGCTGTCCAAGGCGCGCCTCGCCGGCTGGTACTCCAAGGGGCCCACGCCCGGTGAGCGCGGACCCGCGGTGATCGTCGGGCACGTGGACACGAAGAAGGGTCCGGCGGTCTTCTACAAGCTGGGCCGGCTCCGGCCCGGCGACGCGGTCGACGTCGCTCGCACGGACGGGCGTACCGCGGTGTTCACCGTGGACTCCGTCGAGCACGTCGAGAAGGCCCACTTCCCGACCACGCGAGTCTACGGTGACATCGGCTTCGCAGGCCTGCGCCTGATCACCTGTGGCGGAGACTTCGACGGTCACAGCTATCTGGGAAACACGATCGTCTACGGTCACCTGGCCAAACGCGGTTAGCTCACGCTCGGTGTCCGGCCGTCTCGGTTCCTTTGCTGTTTCTTTGTTGTGTGAGCGGAGATGGTTACCGTAGGGATGCCGGGCGTAGCCGACTCGGGAGGGCGGTCCATGCGAATCTCAGAGATCCTCCGTAACAAAGGCGCCGAGGTAGCGACCATCGCGCCAGACGCGGAGGTCCGCCGGTTGCTCACATTGCTGGCAGAACGGAACATCGGTGCGGTCGTGGTCTCCGCGGACGGAGAGACCATCGACGGCATCGTGTCGGAGCGTGACGTCGTACGCCGTCTCAACGAGCGCGGTGCGGATCTACTCACCGCACCGGTGTCCTCGATCATGACGACGTCGGTGCGCACCTGCGCGCCGGGCGACGCCGTCGACGGATTGCGCGCGACGATGACCGACCACCGCATCCGGCACCTGCCGGTCGTACGCGACGGGCGGTTGGTGGGCCTCGTCAGCATCGGTGACGTGGTCAAGTCCGCGATCGCCGAGCTCGAGACCGAGCGCGAACAGCTCGTCGACTACATCAAACGCTGAACAGCGAGGCTTCGGCGCTCGCGTCATCCGGCGTCCCACGGGGCACCATGGTGACGTGAGCGTCGAACCCCTGACCCTGTACTCGATGGACGGCGTGCGCATCGACGCCGGCCACCTGCCGGGCCCCGGCGGGCTCTGCCTCGTGCTGGCCCACGGCTTCACCGGAAGCTGGCGGCATCCCATGACGCGCCAGATCGGCTCGGGTCTGGGCAGCGTCGGCGCTGTCATCGCCATCGACTTTCGCGGCCACGGCCGGTCCGGCGGCCGCTCCACGGTCGGCGACCGTGAGGTGCTCGACGTGGACGCGGCGGTCCGTCACGCCCGGTATCTCGGCTACGAACGCGTCGGCCTGGTCGGCTTCTCCATGGGCGGCGTCGTGGTCGTACGCCACGCGGCGCTGCTCGGCGGCGTGGACGCGGTGGCCGCGATCAGCGCCCCCGCCCGCTGGTACTACCGCGACACCAAGCCGATGCGCCAGGTGCACTGGGCGATCGAGCATCCGGTCGGCCGCTTCGCCGCCCGCGTCATGCGCCACACCCGGATCGCCTCCGGCGGCTGGGCCCGCGTCCCCGAGGCGCCGCACGAGGTCGCGCACCGGATCGCGCCGGTACCGTTCCTGGTCGTGCACGGCGACGCCGACCCGTTCCTGCCGGTCGACCACGCCGAGCAGCTCTACGAGTCAGCCCGCGAGCCGCGCGAGCTGTGGATCGAACCCGGGTTCGGGCACGCGGAGGGCGCCGCGACCCCGGAGCTGATCGGCCGGGTCGCCGGCTGGCTCGCCGAGAACTCTGCCGGGCGCCGTGAGGACGGCCTGCTCCCAGGCTGAGAAACGCCCCGTACGTCGCGCCTGCCGGAAATAGCGTGATCGGCTAGGGTGCGCACCGTGCGGGTGGTCGTGACGGGGGCGGCGGGGTTCATCGGGAGCCATGTTGCTGAGGCGATGGCCGGCGCCGGGCACGAGATCCTCGCGGTCGACGCGCTGGAGCGATCCTGCGCGCCCGCCCAGGCCCGCGCGAACTGGGCGATTCTCGCCGAACGCCCCGGAATCACGCCGATCGAGACCGACCTGGCCGACGACGACCTGACCAAGCTCGCCGAGGCCGACGTGGTCGTGCACCTGGCCGGCCGCCCAGGCGTACGCAGCTCGTTCGGCTCGGGACGGTCCGACGCGCGGCGCGACAACGTGACCGCGGCCCGCCGCCTGCTCGACGCCTGCGGGCGACCCACCGTCGCACGACGCCCGCGCGTGATCGTCGCGTCCAGCTCGTCCGTGTACGGCTCCGCGGGCGGCCGTCCGCACCGCGAGAACGACGAGCTGCGGCCCGCCAGCCCGTACGCGGTCACGAAGGCCGCCATGGAACGCCTCACCATGCACGCGGTACGCGTGCGCGGCCTGTCCGCCGTCGTACTGCGTTACTTCTCCGTCTACGGCCCGCGCCAGCGCCCCGACATGGCCTTCCACCGGTTCATCGAGGCCGGGCTGGGCGGCCGGCCGTTGCCGGTGCTGGGCGACGGACGCCAGTCACGCGCGTTCACGCACGTCGCGGACGTGGTGGCCGCGACGCTGGCCGCCGCGAGCACCGACCTGCCGGGCGGGACCGTGCTGAACGTCGCGCACCCGGGCCACGTACCGCTCCACGAGGCGATCGACCTGCTGGCCGGCCTGCTGGGCGTACGGCCGGCCGTGCGCAACGACGCCCCCGCGCCGGGGGATGTGGCGCGCACCTGGGGCGACACGGGCAAGGCCGCCGACCTCCTCGGCTGGTCGGCCCGGATCGGGCTCGCCGAGGGCCTCGCCGACCAGATCGCCTGGCACCGCGACCGGCCGGAACCACGCCCATGACCGCCCCGGACCGACCCGTCTCGGAAGGATCCGCCCCGGGCGGGCTCGCGTCAGGCGGACCGGCTCCGGACGGGCCTGGACCGGGCGGGCTCGCGTCGGACGGACCAGCGCCGACCGCTCCCGCACCTGCGCCGAGCGCGCCCGCGCCGAGCGCGGCGGCGTCCGCGCTCGGCGGGCGGCGGTTTCGGGCGGCGTACTTCGCGTTCGACCGGTTCCCCTCCACCAAGGGGTCGGCGGTGCACATCGGGCACATGGCGGCCGAGCTGTTCGCGCGGTTCGACGGCGGGCTGCTCGGCGTGCTCGGCGGCGGTGGCCTGCCGCGCTACCAGTGGGAGCCCGAGCAGGGTGTCGAGATCGCGAGGTTCGCCGAGCAGATCCCGAACCTCATCGACCGCGCCGAGGCGTACTCCTCCTGGGTCGCCGCGCACCTCGAACCCCACCTGGAGTCGCTGCGGCTCTGCCACGTCCGCGACCCGTGGAGCGCCCTGCCGGTGGTCAGCGCCCCGGGGCGGCGGCATCGCGTCGTGTACGAGGTCAACGGCCTGCCCTCGATCGAGCTGGCCCACACGTGGCCGTCGGTGGCGCCCGCGACGCTGGCCAAGCTCGCTGAGCTGGAGGGGTTCTGCCTCGAGCGGGCCGACGCCGTCGTGGTGCCCTCGAACGTGATCGCCGAAGCGCTCGGCCGCCGCGGTGTACCAGAGACCAAGATCCGTCTCGTGCCGAACGGCGCCGACGTGCCGCCGCGTACGGAACGGCCCGCGGACGCGCCCGGCCGATACCTCGTCTACGTCGGGGCGTTGCAGCCGTGGCAGGGCCTTGACGTGCTGCTACGGGCTTTCGCGCGGCTGGCGGACCTGACCGACCTGCGCCTGGTGATCTGCTCGTCGGTGCCGGAGCGCCGTGCGCGGCCGCTGCGGCGTCTCGCCGCGCGGCTCGGCGTCGCCGACCGCCTGGTGTGGAGGTTCACGCTCCCGCACGCCGAGGTGGCGGCGTGGCTGGCCGGGGCCGAGGTCTCGGTGGCGCCGCTGACCGGCTGCGCGCGCAACCTCGACCAGGGCTGCGCGCCGCTGAAGATCCTCGAGTCGATGGCGGCCGGTACGCCCGTGGTCGCCTCGGGTCTGCCGGCGGTACGGGAGCTGATGGCGGACGGTGTGCACGGCCGGCTGGTCGCCGCGGATCGGCCGGCGGAGCTGGCGCGCGCATTGCGGGTGTTGCTGGAGTATCCGGACGCCGCGCGAGCGATGGGCGAACGCGGACGCGAGCGTGTGTCGGCCGCGTTCGGCTGGGCCGAAGCACGCCGCGAACTGGCGGAAACTTACGCGGCGATAAGCGGCAATTTTCCCATGTCGCGTTGATAGTGTCCGCCTCATGTTCTGGCGGAAGACCCGTGAGGCGATCGGTCGTTTCCATCCCGAACACCAGCGGCTCACGATGGAGCGGATCGCGTCGGTCTCGGCCCCGGCCGCCGCGTGGGAAGAGCTGCTGGCGAGCCTCGCCCAGCACGAGGGTCTGGTGAAGCGGCGGAAGTGGCGGCTGCCGCCCCGTACGAAGAACGTCCTGGTTCCCCTGGTCCGCGTGCTGTCCGAGGACGTCACCAAGGACGGCGCCATCGGGATCAACGCCGACCTGCGCGGGCCCGACGCCCCGGGCAAGGCGGGGCCCGGGCGTGACCTCCCGGTACGCCGGCCGATCCGCAAGGCCACGGAGTGGTTCGTCGTCGATCCCTGGCTTCAGGCGCGCGCCGAGCTGCGGGACGGCAGCGTCCTCGAGCTGAGCGTCACCGACCGCATCCGGTACCGCAAGATCCACAAGGTCAACCCGCGCGGGAAGCACAAGACGAAGACCAAGACCAAGCTCGTCCAGCGCATCGAGGCCCGGCGCACGCTCCCGGTCGACGGCGCGACGTGGCGGCCGGACGCGCCGCCTCCGCCGTGGATCCGGGTCCGCACCAAGGAGGGCAAGCGGACCGTGCTCAGCGCGACCGCCAAGATCCCTCCGGCGATCGGCGAGATGGAGATCCAGGCGATCCTGACCGTGGTGACCGAGCTGTTCCGCTGGACGCCGCCGGACGCGGTGAGGAGGACCGCGTGAACCCGTGCGGAGCCACCACCGGCTTCTTCGTGCTCGGCCGCTGCGGCCGCCCGTCCGTGACCGCCTGCCGGTGCGGGCGCCCGGTGTGTGACCGGCACGTCGACGCCCAGGGCCTGTGCGCCGAGTGCGCCGGCGCCCAGGGGTACGCCGACCCCTACCACCCGGCCTGGGCGCGCGGCTACCGCCGCCGGCACTACCTGTACAGCTCGCAGCAGTACGGCGACCCCGGCTGGTACTCGGGCTTCGACAGCTACGACCGCGGCGCGTTCGACACCGATGACGGCTTCGACTACGGGGGCGACACCGGTGACGACGGCGGCGACTGGGTGGACAGCTGATGAGGGTTCTGTGGATCACTGAGCACTACCCGCCGAGCCGCGGCGGGATGGCCGAGTCCTGCGACCGGATCGTGCGCGGCCTGCGCGCGGGCGGCGTCGAGGTCGACGTCGCCCACCTGACCCGGCGGCCCCGGCCCTGGCAGGTCGAACGCGAGCACGGCGGCCGGCTGCTGACCGTGCCGCTCCAGGACACCCCCGAGCACGCGCTGCGCCGCCTCTGGACCGAGCTCACCGGCGAGACCTACAGCCACGTCGTGGCGTTCGGCGGTACGTACGCCCTCCTCGGCGCGCCGGTGCTGGCCGCGTGGCTGGGCGCGCCGCTGGTCACGCTGCTGCGCGGGAACGACTTCGACACCGGGGTGTTCTCGCTGCGGCGCCGCGAGGCGCTGATGACCGCCCTGCGGGCGTCGGCGCGGGTGTGCGTGGTCGCGCGCTCGCATGCCCCGCTCGTGTCCGCGCTGGTCCCGGGCGCGGAGGTGACGTGGGTCGCCAACGGGATCGACACGGCGACGTGGGAGATCCTCCCGTCCGAACGCTCCACCGCCGACGACTGGCGCGCCTCCTCGGTCGCGTCGGGGCGGCGCACGATCGGCCTGATCGGGCAGCTGAAGAACAAGAAGGGCATCGGGTTCTTCCTGGACGCGCTGCTGGCCTCGGGCCACGCCGAGGCGTTCCACCTGCTGCTGGTCGGCGAGGTGGAGGACGCGGTCGTCGAGCGGCTGGAGGGGATCGCCCACTGCCGGCTGCCGTTCCTGGACCGCTACGACCTGCCCGGGGTCTACGCCGCCTGCGACCTCGTCGCGCTGCCCTCGTTCTACGACGGCCTGCCGAACGTCGCGCTGGAGGCCGCGGCCCTGGACGTACCGCTGCTCGCCTCCGACGCCGGCGGCCTGGCCGACCTGGCCGACGATGAGATCGGGTTCGTCTTCCCCGCCGGTGACCGGCACCGCTGCCGCGAGGCGATCGACCGCGCGGCGCGCGCGACGGACGATCAGCTCGTCAAGCTCGGGATCGCGGCGGGCGAGCGGGTGCGACGGGAGTTCAGCCCGGCCCACGAGACCACCGGCTACCTGGCCGTCCTGGAGGAGACTCGGTGAGAGGGCCGCTGCTCGCGGTACTCCTCCTGCTCCGCGTCTCCACCACCTCGAGCGGCATGCCGCTGAACGTCATGGAGGCCGGCGACCGCGTCGCGATCGACAGCCGCCTCGACGGCGCGAAGGCCGCGATCACCGCGAGCGGCGGCCGGTACGCGCGCGGCGACCGTACCCTCGCCGTGGCCAAGACCTACCCCGACGGCGTCAAGCTGAAGGACGCGTCGGGACGCACGCTCTGGCGCGCCAAGATCTCCCACGGCCGCATGCGGATCCGGCGGGGCGAGGACGCCGAGCGGTACGAGTTCCGGCATGAGCCCGGCGGCCGGATCAAGGTCGTGCAGGGCGGCACCGAGGTCGGCGACGTACGGCCCGCCGAGCTCGGCGCCCGGATCGAGGACGCCGCCGGCGCGACCCTGGGCGTGGCCCTGTCCCCGCCGGCCGACGACATGGCCGTGCTGCTGTGCCGGGAGATGCCGCCGGACCTGCGCGCGGTGCTCGCCGCGGTGTTGCTCGCCCGACGGTGATCGCCTGTTACGCCCACGGAGGCGGGCTCGGCCATCTCACCCGGATCCGTGCGTATCTCCACACCCGCGCCCGCGATGAACCTGTCACGATCCTGACCGGCTCGCCGTTCGCCGCCGACCCGCGCGTGACCGGGGGGTGCGCGGTGCGGTCCGCGCCCGCCGGCGTCGACCTCGCCCGGTGGATCGCGGGGGAGCTGGCCGCGCTGGAGCCGTCCGAGCTGGTCGTGGACGCGTTCCCGGCCGGGCTGTCCGGCGAGCTGACCGAACGCACCGCGCCGCCCGGCACTCGCGTCGTCCACCTGGCGCGCCTGCTGCGCTGGGACGCGTACCGGCCGATGCTGCCGCCCGCGCCGCCGGGGTTCGACGAGACCCTGCTCGTGGAGCCGGTCGCCGCCGGCCACCTGGACTACCTGCGGTCGGTCTCCTCCTCGGTCGCGACGCTCGACCTGGTCGAGCCGCCCGCCGTCGCGGACGCCGTGGAGGGCTGGCTGATCGTGCACGCCGGGCCGCCCGCCGAGATCGCCGAGCTGGTCGCGTACGCGCGCGAGATCGCCGGGTTCGAGGGCGTACGGCCGCGGCTCACGCTGGTCTCGCCGACGCGGCCCAGCAGGCTCCCGGCCGGCGTGGCCCACCTCGACGTCTATCCGGCGTGGCCGCTGTTCGGGTCGGCGGAGCGGATCATCACCGCCGCCGGGTGCAACGTCGTACGCCAGCTCGCCCCGTGGCGGGACCGGCACACGATGATGCCGTTCCCTCGCAGGTACGACGACCAGTTCGCGCGCGCCGCACGCGCGCGCGGGCCCGTCAGAACGCCACGATGGAGCCGGTGATCCGCAGCTCCACCCCGTCGGATGAGACCCGTACGCTCTGGACCTCCATGCCCAACGGCAGGTCCGTGACCGGCACGGCGAAGTCCAAGGTGTCGCCGAGGTCCTCCGGCGAGAACCCCTCGACCGACACGGCGTGCACCCGAATCCGGTCGCGCCCCAGCCTGATCACCGGTACCCAGGCCGTGCTGCTCGTCCTGATCGGACTGGCGGGCCGTACGATGCCGGCGCACGGGGCGGTCACGTCGCCGTTGCTCGAGCTGATTCTCGCCATGGCCGGGCTCGCCATCGTGTCGATGACGATGGGGCTGCTCGTGTCCGCGGCGGTCAGCACGTCCGAGAAGACCATGCCGCTGCTGGTCCTGCTGTCCCTGGCCCAGATCATCCTGCGCGGCGCGCTGGTCGCGCTGCCCGGGAAGATCGGGCTGGAGCAGCTCGCCCTGCCCGCGCCGTCCCGGCTGGGGCATGGCCGCCGCCGCGACCGTGGACCCGAACCACCTCCAGCCACCGCTGCACAGCGGAAGGCTCGACTCGCTCTGGGACCACGACCGGACCACCTGGCTGACCGACCTCGGCATCCTCGTCCTGCTCGGCGCCGCCTTCCTCGCCGTGACCTGGTGGCGCCTCGAACGCCTGCGCCCCGGCCGCCGTACCCGCCTCTGACGTCCGCCTTTCCGCAGGTCGGCCTCTTCCGCATGCGCGGGATCGTCCATAATGTAGAACGACGTCCCGTACAGCAGAACACAGGAGACTCAGGTGGAGATCGAGCAGGCGATCGGGAAGGCGAGGCTGCTGCCGGTGTTGCGGACACCGGACGCCGCCTCCGCCGTACGCGCGGCGGAGACGCTGCTCGACGCGGGCCTGGGCGTCGTGGAGCTCACCGCGACCACGCCCGGCTGGGCCGGGGCCATCGCCGACCTGCGCGGCAGGCGCGCCGACGCGATGATCGGCGCGGGCACCGTGACCACGGCCGAGGACGCGCGGCGCGCGGTCGAGGCGGGCGCCGACTTCCTGGTCAGCCCGTATCCGGCGGAGCCCGTACGCGCTTTCGCCGAGGAGACCGGCACCGTCTTCCTCGAGGGCGGGTACACCCCGGGCGAGGTCGCCGCCGCGTCCGCGCGCGGGATCGCCAAGCTGTTCCCCGCGCACGCCGGCGGGCCCGCCTACCTCAGGTCGATACTGGCCGTGCTGCCCGGCGCGCGCATCGTGCCCACCGGCGGGATCGCGCTGTCCGAGGTCGGCGACTACCTCGACGCGGGCGCGTACGCGGTCGGCGTCGGATCGGACCTCGTACGGGCGCCCGACCCCGCGAAGGCCGTACGCGACCTGCTCGAGAGGAGCGTCTGACCGGCATGGCCGAAGACCCCGCCGTCGTGATCATCGGTGAACCGCTGGTCGAGTTCTCCGCCGCCGAACCCCTCGCCACGGCCGGTACGTTCCGGCTCTCGTTCTCCGGCGACGCCCTCAACGCCGCCGTCGCGGCCGCGTCCGCCGGCGCGCACGTCGCGCTCGTCACCCGTACCGGAGAGGACGAGTTCGGCGAGCGGCTGATCGCGTTCGCCGCCGGCCACGGGGTCGACACCCGCTGGATGTCGCGCGGCCCCGGCCACACCGGCGCGTACGCCGTCGGCGCCGACCTGACCGGCGAGCGCGCCTTCGCCTACATGCGGGCCGGCAGCGCGGCCTCGCGGCTGTCGCCGGCCGACGTGGCGGCGGCCCCGGTCGCGCGGGCCAAGGTCGTGCTGCTCAGTGGGATCACGGCCGCCCTGTCCGAGTCCTGCGCCGCCGCCGTCGTACACGCGGCCGAGGAGGCGCGCGGCGCGGTCGTGTACGACCCGAACTTCCGCGGGCGGCTCACCACCGAGCGCGCCGCCACCGAGGTCCTGGCGAAGGTCGCCCCGCACGCCGCGCTGGTCGTACCGTCCTGCCCCACCGACAGCCGCGCGCTGCTCGGCACCACCGACCACGTGCGCGCCGCGTCGGCCTGCCTGGCACTGGGCGCGGCCGCGGTCGCGGTGACGCGGGGCGGCGAGGGCGTCCACCTCGCCGACGGCGACCGGCGGCTGGACCTGCCCGTCATCGAGGCGCCCTCGCTGGTCGACGCGACCGGCGCCGGTGACGCGTTCGCGGGCGTCCTCGCCGCGCGGCTGGCGCTGGGCGCGTCCCTCGTGGACGCCGTACGCGGTGGCACGGCCGCCGCCGCGCTGTCCCTCGGCGGCCAGGGTGGTACCGGACGCGTCGCCACCGCCGCCGAGATCGACGACCTGCTCAGGACGGCCTGAGAGACTGTTGGGGAGCCCCATGCCCTATTGCGCGGCATCCAGGCGGCGCCTCGCCGCGTTGTCGTCGGTCGCCGGCCGACACCGGGCCGACTCCCTCCTCCGCCTTGCGACGCGCCCCCTGGCCCGCCGCTCGCGACGGGCGAGGGCTCTCCAACAGTCTCTGAGAGACTGTTGGGGAGCCCCATGCCCTGCTGCGCGGCATCCAGGCGGCGCCTCGCCGCGTTGTCGTCGGTCGCCGGCCGACACCGGGCCGACTCCCTCCTCCGCCTTGCGACGCGCCCCCTGGCCCGCCGCTCGCGACGGACGAGGGCTCCCCAACAGTCTCTGAGGCGGCTGAGGCGTGGTTTCGGACAGGTCCTAGACCGGGGCGGCCATGTGTTCCGGAGGGGCGCCCAGGGCGATGGAGACCTCGCGCGCGGCGGTGACGACCTCGGCGGCGAGGGTCTCGTCCGCCGGGTCGACCTCGAAGGCCAGGCCGGAGACGCTGATGCCGCCCATCACGGTGCCGGTGTGGTCGAAGACCGGGGCGCCCACGCAGCGGATGCCGCCTTCGTTCTCCTCGTCGTCGACGGAGCGGCCCCGGCGGCGTACCTCGGCGAGGTGGTCGGCCAGGACGGCCGGATCGGTGATCGTATGCGGAGTGCGCCCCGCCAGCCCGGTGCGCGCCACGATCGCCGCGACCTCGCCCGCGTCGAGCTGGGCCAGGATCGCCTTGCCGATCGACGTCGAGTGCAAAAGCATGCTCATGCCGACCCGCGAGCCCATCTGATAGGGCCGAAGACCCTCGAGCTTGCGCACGTACACGGCCTCATCCGCGCTGCGGATCGCGAAGTGCACGGTGAACCCGGTGCGGTCGCGCAGCCCATGCAGCGCCGAGTCGGCGTGCTGCGCGGGGTCGAAGCGGCTCATCACCTTGCCGGCCAGGGTCAGGATCCGCGGCCCGGGCAGGTAACCGCCGCTGCCGTCGGTGCGGGCGAATCCCCACCCGACGAGCGACTGCAGGATGCGGTGCACCGTGGACTTCGGCAGCCCGGTGCCGGCCGCGATGTCGGTCACCCGGCTGTGCTCGGCCAGGGCCTCCAGCACCGTGAGGGCCTTGTCGATCGAGCCACCGCCGGTTTGCGTCGCCACACGCCGAGCCTATCGTCAGCACCCGATCCGACCACGCCGGACGCTCGCGGGGGCGGTCTCCTAACCGGCGGGGTCGTGCACGTTCAGCGGACGGTACGGATGGAAGTCGCCGTCGGCCCGCAGGCCGAACCTCAGCACGAGATGGTCGGTGCCGTACCCCCGCCGCTGCTGGTAGACCCAGTAACCGGTGTGCGCGGGGTTCGCCCAGCGCTCGAAGATCGCGACCTGCCGGATGCCGGCGCCGCCGGTCGCGTTGATGATCAGGTCGCCGGGCCTCAGCTGCGACGCCGGGATCTGCCGGGTGAACCGCCCCCACGCCAGGTCGGCGGAGTTCGGCCCCGGCGCGGGCAGTCCGAGCGCCATCGACGCGTACCCCGACCCGTCCGTCCGGTAGCCGCCGAAGAGACGGTTCTGGTCGTACGGAACCCGGCGCGAACCGTGCGGATGCCACGCCTGCGCGCGGGCGAGAACCTCCGGCAGCGGCAGCCACTCGGTGTACGTGTGGTCAGGCCGAGGCGATGACGCACGCCGCATCGACGCCCCGGCACCGACGCCGATCGCCCCGGCGGCGACCGAGCAGCCGAGGGACACGCCCGCGACCAGGAACCATCCCCGCCGCCCCACACGCACCCGCGAACCCGGGTCACCACCCGCTGCCGCACCCCTGTCCACGGCCCGCACGCGAGTCTCGGTGCCGATCTCGGCGGCCGTCTCGGCCTTGCCGCGGGACACGGATCCGATCTCCCCGACGCCGGCACCGGCCGCTGTGCCGGTCTCCGCACCCGCCCCGTTCCCCGGACCCGGCGCTGCCGCCGGGCGGTTCTCCGCACCGGCCCCGGCGGCCTTGCCGGTCTCCACGCGGGTCCCGGCTCGCGCACCGGGTCCCACCTGTGCGTCGGCGGCGGTGAGGGAGGGGGCGGGGGAGCGGCGGTCCTCGTTGGCGCGTTGCCAGAGGGCCTGCAGCCGGGCGGCGTCGCCGCCGCACAGGCCGGCGAGGGTCGCGACGGCCTCGACCGGGATCCAGGTCTCGCCGCTCAGCCAGCGGCCCCAGGACGAGCGGCTCGCGTAGGTCTTGCGTTCGAGGGCGCGCAGGTCATATCCCGCGTGTTCGCGCAGGGAGCGGAGGGCCTCGAGGAGCGTACGGGTGCTGCTGGGCAGGTCGTCCGGCAAGGGGCGCAACTGACGGCTCCGGCTCACGCTCTGCTCTCCCCGCTGTCTCATGCTCGCGGCGGTTCATTCTCCCGACGCGGCCGTCTCCTGAAAGCCGGTTTGACCGACGTCGCCCCGGCCGGACACTCCGCGTAGCGCCGCGGCGAACGTCCCATTGTCCCGGCGGTGTCCCAGGACGAGATGTTCGCCCTGGTGAAAGGGCGATGGGACAAGTGCCTTGTCCCGTTTCACGCGCCGGGCGATGCCGAAGAGTCACCTTTCTGCCTAGGGTGACGGCTGTTCGACCACGTCGCCCCGGTTCGGGGTGACGTAATTACCGCAAACAGTTCTGGAGGAGTCTTCGTGCCTTCACCGCGAACAATCGGTCTTGTCGCCGCCGTCGCTGGAATTTCGGCCTTCAGCGGGACGGCCGCCTCGGCGTCGCCGGCCCCGGCGCCCGGCAGCGTACGGGCCGCGTCCGTCACCGCGCAGTCGACCATCACCCGTGCTCAGGTGCTCGCGCGGGCCAGGACCTGGCATCCGCACACGTCGCAGCGTGTGCCGTACAGCCAGTCCCGCACTCACGGCGGCTACCGCACCGACTGCTCCGGGTACGCCTCGATGGCGCTGGCCCTGGGCAAGCCGGGGACCAACACCGTCGGGCTCGCGAGCAGCGGCTACAGCACCCGCATCTCCATGTCGAAACTCCTGCCCGGCGACATGATCATCGATGCGACCGGCAACAACAACACCCGCCACGTTGTGATCTTCGTCAAGTGGGCGAACAGCAAGCACACGTCCTACTGGGAGTACGAGCAGCGCGGCAGCTACGGCACCGACTACCGGACCCGTACCTACGGTCTGTCGTCCGGCAGTGAGTACCACGCATACCGGGCGAAGAAGATCCGCTGAGACGCATACGGGGGGCGGGGCGCCGGCCCCGCCCCCCGTACACGGCTCAGGGGAGGCGGCCGACCCCCGCGAGCAGCCAGTCGGTCGCGTCCGGGACCGGGCGGTCCGGGCGCCAGGTCGGTGCCGGGACCACGCCGGGCGAGAGCAGCTCGAACCCCTCGAACAGCCGGCCGACCTCGGTACGGTCGCGCAGGACGAACGGCTCGCGCAACTCCTTGCTCAGCTCGTAGATCTGCTCGACGGCCGAGGGCTCCATGGCCTCGTGCGTGAGGTGGGACAGCACCAGGTGGCTGCCCGGCGCCATCGCCCGCCGGAACTCCCGCACGATCCGGCAGGGGTCGCTCTCGTCCGTGAAGAGGTGGAACACGTTCGTCAGCAGCAGCGCGACCGGGCGGTCGAAGTCGATCAGCTCGGCGACGATGGGGTGCGTGAGGATGTGCTCGGGGTACGTCGCGTCGGCCTGGAACGCCGCCGCCCGCCCGGAGCCGTTGACGACGGCCTGGTAGTGGACGACGGCGACCGGGTCGTAGTCGGTGTAGACGACGCGCGACTCAGGACCGGCCACGTCGTGGACGTTGCCGCGTTTGGGCAGGCCACAGCCGATCTCCAGGAACTGCCGCACGCCGATGTGGCGCAGATGGCGAATGGCACGGCGCGCGAACTTGCCGTTCTCGAGCGTGGGTCGACCGAGCGTGGGCAGCACTGTGAGGAACTTGTGTGCGTAGCGCCGGTCGACGGCATAGTTGTCCTTGCCGCCGAGCGCGTAGTCGTGCACTCGTGCGTCCGTCGGACGATGCGCGTCAACACCGCGTGGCAGCCAGGCTTGCTCGGTCACCGGCGCCTCCAGGTTCCCCGTCGTGACGACAATGTACGTCGCAGGAACCTGAAGCCTAATTGGCAGCAATAGGCAAAAGATTATGAAATTTCTGATTCGTTAATCTCGCACCGCGCATCTTCTTTCCGGTAGGGGCGCGCGAGCGGGCCGGTCAGCTCCAGGTGGCCTTCATGCGCCACACTCCGTGGTCGCACTGCAACTCATAGGTACGCTCCGGGTCGTCGGCCCCTCGGGCGCGTACCTGCCAGAGCTGGAGGTCGACGCCGTCTCGCGGGCGGAGCAGGGCGAGCATCTTGAGGAAGGTGACGACCTCGTACTCGTAGCCGTCCTGGTGAAAACGGCTCGGCCTGTCGTCTCGGATCTCGACCTCGACCGGTTGATCGCAAATGTGCCGTTTCATGCCCCCATCTTACTCGAACACACGTTCGAACGTGGGATGTCGAACGCGCGTCTTCATTGGAGTCGCGGGAGCGATCCCACGGGCCCGCGAGGCCTGTACGGGCCTGCGTTCCCGTGCCCTGGAAACGGGACAAACTTTCATTTCCCCCGGTCAGCGGCCTTGACGGGAGGATGTCGTGCCCGTCAAGGTGATCCTGGCAGGGAGAGCCTCCGATCGGCGCGTCCGGAGGGGGGTCGGTGTGATCCGACCATTGCGCAGGCCCAGGGATGAGGCCTAGTCTCCCCTCCATTGTTCGCGCTCTGCGGCCTCTCGATCGCCACGGGTCACACAGCCCTCGGCCCTCGTGGCAGGCGCCGTAGGCGACTAAGCGCCCAGCGATCCTGGTATGGAGGCGGTATGGCGACGACCACAACCGGAGCCGTAGGTTCAGACAGACATCTACGAAGAGAGGTCGGCTTCTGGGGGCTGATGTTCGTCTCCCTGGGGTCGATCATCGGTTCCGGCTGGCTGCTCGGGGCGTTGACCGCCGCCAAGCTCGCCGGCCCGGCATCGCTCCTCTCCTGGCTCCTCGCCGCCGTGATGCTGGTGCTCCTGGCACTCGTGCACGCCGAGCTCGGCGCGGCCTACCCCATCGCGGGCGGGACCGCGCGCTTCCCGGCGTTCGTGTTCGGGCCGCTCGCCGGCTTCAGCGCGGGCTGGATGGCCTGGTTGCAGGCGGTCTCGATCGCACCGATCGAGGTCGAGGCGACGCTGTCGTACTCCGACCACATCAGCTGGGTGCACGACAACGTCACGATGCTGCATGACGACGGCACGCTGACCGGCACCGGGCTGGTCATCGCCTCGATCTTCATGCTCCTGTTCATCGTGATCAACATCTTCGGGGTCAAGCTCCTCTCGGAGTCCAACTCGATCACGGTGATCTGGAAGACCCTGGTTCCGGTTCTCGCCATCGTCGTGCTGGTGGCGCTGACGTTCCACGCCAGCAACTTCACGGCCGGTGGCGGGTTCATGCCCTACGGCGCGCACGGGATCTTCGCCGCGCTGCCCGCCGGTGTGGTCTTCGCCCTCCAGGGCTTCGAACAGGCCATCCAGCTCGCCGGTGAGGCCAAGAAGCCCCAGCAGGACGTGTCCCGCGCGGTCATCACCGCGACCGCGATCGGCACGGTCGTCTACATCCTCCTGGAGATCGCCTTCATCGGCGCGCTCGACCCGAACCATCTCACGCACGGCTGGGCCAACCCGATCGGCAAGGGCGACTTCGGCCCGTACGCCACGCTCGCGACCGGAGCCGGCGCCGCCTGGCTGGCCTGGATGCTGTACGCGGACGCGGTGATCTCCCCGGCCGGCACCGGCCTGGTCTACACCGCGACCTCCTCCCGCCTGTCCTACGCGCTCGGCCGGGAGAAGGGCCTGCCCAAGCCGGTCGCGCAGGTCAGCAAGAAGGGCGTGCCGCTGGTCTCGATCCTCATCGCGTTCATCGTCGGTGAGATCGCCTTCCTGCCGTTCCCGAGCTGGCAGTCGCTGGTCGGCCTGGTCACCTCGGCCACCGCGATCATGTACGCCTTCGCGCCGATCTCGCTGACCGCGCTGCGGCTCCGCGACCCCGACCGGCCGCGGCCGTACCGCCTGCCCATCCCCGGCGTGATCGCGCCGATCGCGTTCATCTCGGCCAACCTGATCATCTACTGGTCGAGCTTCCAGGCCGAGTGGAAACTGGGGCTGGCGTCCATCCTCGGTCTGATCATCTTCGGCATCACGAAGGCGACGCTGCCGGCGAGCGAGCGCGTCCCGCTCAAGTTCCGGGCATCGGCCTGGATCTGGCCGTGGTTCATCGGCCTGCTGGTGATCGGCTGGCTCGGCCGGTACGGCGGCAAGAACACGATCCCCGACTGGTGGGACATCCTGGTCATCGCCGTCTGGTCGATGATCATCTACGTCGTCGCGGTGCGGCTCGCCGTCAGCAGCGACGAGGTCGACGCCGCGGTCGCGGCCGAGGAAGAGGAGCTCAAGGCGACGCCGGAGCTCAACCTCTCGGACTGATCGAGGAGAACGAGAACGGCGCGTCCACCGCACCTGGTGGACGCGCCGTTTTTTCGTCGGGTCAGGACAGGAGACGCAGCCGGACCGTGGTCGGCAGGTCCCGGAGCTGGCCGATGACGTCCGGGGTGTACTGGCTTCCGATGTCGGTGATCACGTAACCGAGATCGCCGCGGGTGCCCAGGAGCTGGCCCTCGATGTTCACGTCGTGGTCGGCCAGGATGCCGTTGATCGTCGCGAGCACGCCCGGGGTGTTGCGGTGCAGGTGCGTGAGGCGGTGCACGCCGGTCTGCGAGGTCAGCGACAGCGCCGGGACGTTCACGCTGAGCGCGGTGTTGCCCGCGGACACGAAGTCGTGCAGCTTGCCGGCCACGAACTGGCCGATGTCCTGCTGCGCCTCCTCCGTCGAGCCGCCGATGTGCGGCGTGATGATGACGTTGGGCAGCCCGCGCAGCTCGGAGACGAACTCATCGCCACGGGTCTTGGGCTCGTCGGGGAACACGTCGATGGCCGCGCCGGCGATGTGCCCGGACTCCACGTGGCTCCGCAGCGAGGCGTGGTCGACCACGAACCCGCGGGAGAGGTTGAGGAAAAGGCTGCCGGGACGCATCCGGGCGAGCTCGTCCTCACCGAACAGGCCGCTGTTGCCCGGCCTGCCGTCCACGTGCAGCGTGACCACGTCGACGGCCGACAGCAGCTCGTCCATGCTGCTGCACCGCCGGGCGTTGCCCAGCGCGAGCTTGTCCGCGGTGTCGTAGAAGAACACCGACATGCCGAGGTTCTCGGCGAGTACGGAGAGCTGGCTGCCGATGTTGCCGTAGCCGATGATGCCGAGCCGACGGCCGCGTACCTCGTGGCTGCCGTCGGCGGACTTGTCCCACAGGCCCGCGTGCATCCCGGCGTTCTTCTCGACGAGACGGCGGGTCAGCGCGATGATCTCGGCGACCACCAGCTCGACGACGGATCGGGTGTTGGAGAACGGCGCGTTGAAGACGGCGATGCCGCGTTCCGAGGCGGCGGCCAGGTCGATCTGGTTGGTGCCGATGCAGAACGCGCCGATGGCGAGCAGGTCCGGCGCCGCCGCGAGCACGGCGTCCGTGACGGTGGTCTTGGAGCGGATCCCGAGCAGCTCGACGCCGGGCAGCCGGGAGATCAGCTCGTGCTCGTCGAGGGCGCCCGAGACGGTCTCGACGGCGTAGCCGTTCTTTTCCAGCCCGGCGACCGCATCGGGATGGATGTTCTCCAACAGCAGCGCGTGCTTGGCTGTGGTTGCGGGGCTCACCTGGAAAATCCTCCTGCCGGCAAGGGGTTCGTCTCATGCTATGTGAGGCCGCCGGCCCGCCGTGTCTACGCCCTGTCGGTCGCCGGCCGGGCGGCGCAGTCCTGAGCGTACTGGGCCGGTGGCATGCCGATCGTGGCGGAGAAATCGCGTACGAAGTGGGCCTGGTCGGCGTAGCCGAGCTCGGCGGCCAGCACCGCCCAGTCGACGTCGGTGCCGGCCGACGCGCGGTCCGCCGCCTCTTGCATGCGGAACCTCCGGAGCACCCACTTCGGGCCCACCCCGATGTAGTCGGCGAAGAGGCGTTGCAGCCGCCGCGTCCCGATGCCCAGCTCGAGCGCCAGCTCGTCCACGCGTGATAGCGGCGGATCGGCGGACATCCGGCCGACGATCGCGGAGACCTCGGCGACCAGCGGGTCCGGCCGCGCGGGCGCCTTCGATCGCAGGAACTCCTCCAGCAGCGCGACCGCCTCGTCCAGCCCGGCCGCGATGATCGCGTCCGCGGCCGTACGCGCGCCGGGGCCGAAGATCTCCTCGATCGCCACGATCCGGTCGGTGACGGACGAGACCGGCCGGCCGAGCAGCGGGCGGAAGCCGCCGGGGAGGAAGCGCACGCCGATGACCCGGCCGGTGCCCGCGATCGTCTCGGTGAAGACCCCGCGTATGACGCCGACGACGCGGGCGCGTCCGCCGGTCATGAAGGTCATGTTCACCGAGGGGTGGGTGAGGACCTGCTGGCGGTATGGCTCCTGTTCGCGCAGGTCCCAGGTGAGCACCCAGTGGTAATCCGCGATGGAGGCCAGGTCGCCTGCGGGCGTACGGCGGGAGATCTCGAAGCGCTCATCCGCCCGATGGCGCCGGAGGATCGCGCGCGCACTGTCACGAGGGCCCTCGGCCATGCGGCCAGTGTCGCATTTTTTCAAGACGCGGCGGTGCCACCGCTTCTAGGGTGACGGTCGTTGACCAGGTTAGATATGGAGACATTGATGGAAATGCGATCCCTGATGGCGCCCTCGGTCGAGGCGACGCTCACGGTCGTGAAGGGGATCGGGCCCGGCCGGCTCGACCGGCCCACCCCGTGCCCCGACTACGACGTACGAGGGCTGCTCGGCCACCTCACCGGCTGGACGGGGGAGCGCGCGCTCGGCGCCGCGACCAAGCGGCCGGTGACCGAACCCCCGGCCGAGGGCCTCGACGTCACCACCGACCCGGGCTGGGCCGACCGGTACGCCGAGCAGGCGCGCGCCGTCGCGGCGGCCTGGTCCGAGCCGGCCGCCTGGGAGGGCACCACGAGCCTGTCCGGTGGGCAGGAGATGCCGGCGCCGTTCATCGGCGGTCTGCTGCTCGCGGAGTTCCTGCTGCACGGCTGGGACCTGGCCGTGGCGACCGGCCGGCCGTTCGCGATCGAGGACGCGACCGCCGAGGCGCTTCTGGCCCGGCTGTCGGAGATGGCCGAGATGGCGCGGCAGTACAAGGCCTTCGGCCCGGAGGTCGAGGTCCCGGAGTCGGCGCCGGTCTTCGAGCGCGCGTTGGGCGTCGCCGGCCGCGATCCCGCCTGGACGCCATAGGGCGTGTCTGACGGATCGCGTTCGTGGCGAGCGGCGTCCTGGGGGGCGCGTCGCGAGGCGGAGGAGGGAGTCAGCCCGGTGTTGGCTGGCGACCGACGACAACGCGGCGAGGCGTCGTCTGGGCGTTCCGCAGTAGGACAGGGATCTGTCAGACACGCCCTCGGCGTGCGGCGGACCGCCCCGGAGACCGGGGCGTCCGCCGGGGTGTGTCGGGTCAGGCCCGGCGGGCCGATCCGGCCGCGCGGGCCGACTTCCGGCGCCGGAGCATCCCGGGCCGTGCCTGGCTCTCGTCGCGGTGACGCTTGCCGGCCGCGTAGGCCAGGGCCGTGGTCATGGCCCAGATCGTCAGGGGCAGTAGCGGACGGCGTGCGCGCATGAAGGTTCCCATCGTGATGCTCCTCGGTACGTGGCCGGCCCGGCGGGGCGGTCCAGGGTGTTCGTGAATCCCGTATGCCCGGTGGACGGTCATGACCAGATCGAGGCTTCGTCAATTTCTGGGTCGGCGAGCCGCCGGGACGTTGACGAGCCCGTCGATCGAGCGGTGCCGTTCGGCCGGCACCCATCTTCGGCAGATCGGAACATCCCACCACAGTCGTGATCTTCGCCGGGATTGGCGCGATGCGTACATGGGGAGGAGTTCCACGCGGGATCCCTGGGGCTGGAGGAAGATTGCGAATCGGTCTTGCGGTGTGCCAGTACGGTCCGTTCGCCCGGCGTGAAGCCGTGCTCGAGGTCGCACGCGCCGCCGAGGCGCTGGGCTTCGACAGCCTGTGGACCGGCGATCGCATCCTCGATCCGCTCAACCCGACGGACCGCTACCCCGGCAGCACGGACGGCCGGATACCCGAGCAGATGCGGACCTTCCTCGACCCGCTGGCGGTGCTCACCGCCGCGGCGGCCGTGACCGAACGCGTACGGCTCGGCACCAGCACCCTCAACGCCCCGTGGTACTCACCGGTGCTGCTCGCGCGGACCCTCACGACCCTCGACGTCATCAGCGACGGCCGCCTCGATCTCGGGCTCGGACTCGGCTGGTCCTCCGACGAGTACGAGGCCGCCGGTGTGCCGTTCGCCGGCCGTGGCGCGCGGCTGGAGGAGACCCTCGACGTCCTCGAACGCATCTGGGCCGACGAGACGGTCGAGCACCACGGCAAGCACGTGTCCATCCCGGCCTCGCGCATCGAACCCAAGCCGGTCCAGCGCCCGCGCCCACCGATCTACCTGGGCGGATACTCGCCGCGAGCGCTGGAGCGCATCGGGCGCCGCGCCGACGGCTGGCTGCCCGTGGGCGTCCCTCTGCCCTTGCTGCAGGGTCTGTGGAAGACCATCGCACGCGCCGCCGAACGCGCCGGCCGCGATCCGGAGTCGCTCCGGATGGTCCTGCGGATCAACCCGAGGCTCACCGACACGCCCGTCGCCCCCGACCGTCTCCCGCTTGAGGGCACCGTCGACCAGTACGCCGAGTACGCTCTGGCCGCGCTCGACCTCGGCGTGGACGAGGTGTTCGTGGACCTGCAGCAGACGACCTCGAGCGTCCCGGAGATGCTCGAGGTCGCCGACCGCTTCGCCACCCTGCTGCGCCTCAATTACGGAGCCCGCTCGATCTGAGCCTTGACCTAGAGTCGGCTCTAGGATCCAGACTCCTCCTCATCGCCCGGACCTCACGGGCCGTACGAGGGGAATCTCGATGAAATACCGCATGATCGGCGCGGATCCGAAGACGCATCGCCAGGTGAGCGTGCTGAGCCTCGGCGCGATGTTGTTCGGCACGGTCACGGACGAGGCGACCTCGTTCGCGATCCTCGACCGGTACGCCGAGGCCGGCGGTACGTTCGTCGACACCGCCAACAACTACGCGTTCTGGGTCAACGGCACGCAGGGCGGGGAGAGCGAGGCGCTGCTCGGCCGCTGGCGGCGCAGCCGCGGGATCGGCGACGAGATCGTGATCGCCACCAAGCTCGGCGGGCGGCCGAACTCCCCGGCGACCAGCCTCGGCAAGGACATCGAGGGGCTGTCGGCCAAGGTCGTACGGGAGTCCGCGGAGCGCAGCCGCGACAACCTCGGCGTCGAGCGGATCGACCTCCTCTACGCGCACGTAGAGGACCCGTCGGCGCAGTTGAACGAGACCGTCGAGGCGTTCGCGGAGCTGGTCACCGACGGCACGGTCGGCCTGCTGGGCGCGAGCAACCACTGGTCGTGGCGGCTCGAGCGGGCCCGGAACCTGGCGGCGCAGGCGGGGCTGCCCGGCTACGAGGTCCTCCAATACCACCACACGTACCTGCGGCAGCGCACCGACCTGCCGACCCTGCGGTCCCCGGACGGCGATCTGGGCGTGACCGGCGGGGAGCTGCTCGGCTACCTGCGGGACGAGCCGGCGCTCGCGCTGGTCGCCTACTCGCCGCTGCTGTCCGGCGCGTACGTGCGCGAGGACAAGCCGCTGGGCCCGGAGTTCGATCACGCGGGCACGCACGTACGTCTCGCGGCCTTGAAGGAGGTCGCCGAGCAGACCGGGGCGACGCCCAACCAGGTGGTGCTGGCCTGGCTGATCGGCGGCGAGATCCCGATGATCCCGCTGGTCGGCGCCTCCTCGGTGGCCCAGCTCGACGAGAGCCTCACGGCCGTGGACCTGGAGCTGACCCCCGAGCAGCGCGCCCGCCTCGACGGCGCGTACTAGGGGGTGTCCGGTGGGTCTTCAGCCTGCTGCGCGGCGCTACGGCCAAGACCCACCGGACACCCCCACTAACGGAGCCCGGCGGCGCCGGCGAGGTCTCGGAAGCGGAGCGCGTCGCGGACCGCCGCGCCGCCGGAGTCGTTGTTGAAGTAGACGTAGCCGCCGTCGCCCCAGCCCTCGCCGATGCGGCGGATCCAGGCGCGCAGGGCGCGGTCGCCGTACGACGGCCAGGGGCGTGCGGCGCCCTCGTGCAGCCGCAGGTACCCCCAGCTCGTCGTACGCCAGAGCGGCGTCAGCGGCCGGCCGAGCCGGTCGGCCCAGCACAGGGCGGCGCCGTGCTCGGCCAGCAGGTCGCGGGTCCCGTCGGTCCACCAGTCCGGGTGGCGCGGCTCGACGGCGACGCGTACGCCGGCGGGGAAGGCGCGCAGGCAGCGGGCCAGGCGCTCCGGCTCAGGCCGCAGGGTCGGCGGGAGCTGGAGCAGGATCGGCCCGAGCCGGTCGCCGAGGCCCGCGGCGGCGCTCATCAGGCGGGCGACCGGTTCTTCGGGGTCGCGCAGCCGCTTCACGTGCGTCAGGTAGCGGCTGGCCTTCACCGCCATCACGAACCCGCCGGGCGTACGGTCCCGCCACCGCCCGAACACCTCGAGGGTGGGCAGCCGGTAGAAGGCGTTGTTGTTCTCCACCGTGGCGAAGCACTCGGCGTACCGTTCCAGCCAGCGGGCCTGCGGCAGCCCGTGCGGGTAGAGGCCGCCGCGCCAGTCCGCGTACTGCCATCCCGAGGTGCCGACGAGGATCCCCATACCGTGGGGAGTACCCGGATCAGTCGGTCACGCGCGCGGCCAGCTCGCGGACGGCCTTCTCGGTGATGGCGAAGTGCGCCCCGGCGATGTGCGCGGCGCGGTCCTCGTCGCCGCCGATGATCGCCTCGGCCAGGGCGTGGTGGTGCGGCTTGGCCTCGTCGTAGATGTCCCAGGTGTACGGCTCGGCGGAGACGCCGAGGCTCACCTCGGACAGCAGGTGCTGGTGCAGCCGGACCAGCCGGGCGTTGTGGGTGGCGCGGGCGACGACGAGGTGCAGCTCGGTGTCGAGGCGGCGCGCCTCCGCTGGGCTCCGCGCGGCGTCGAACGCGTCGAGCGCGGTACGGAGGGCGGCGTGGTCGTCCTCGTGCGCGCGTGCGGCGGCGGTACGGGCGATCAGGCTCTCGACGAGCCGCCGGTAGTCGAAGAGCGTCTCGAAGTCGGCCCAGCGGTCCAGCAGCGTACGGCGCACGGCGTCTTCGGTGGTGTCGGCCCACTCGGCGCGCACGAACGCGCCGCCGCCGCGCCCGCGGCGTACCTCGATGAGGCCGGCCTCGGTGAGCCGCCGCAGGGCGGACCGCACGCTCTCCCGGCTGACCTTCAGGAGGGCGGCCAGCTCGCGTTCGCTCGGCAGCCGGTCGCCCAGGCTGAACTCCCCGAGCGCGATCGCCGTCGAGAGGTGGTGTGCGATCTGTTCACCGGTCGAGGCCGCGCGTAGCGGACCCAGCGGTCGTGACTCCCCGCTCACGTACGGTCATCCCATCATTCAAAGATTTATCAACAAAGGTCTAGATCATAGACCTTTAGGCTCCTATGCTGCTGCGACATCAGCCTCAAATCCCCCTGGAGGTCGATCGGTGACCGAGGGCTTCGCCGAGTTTCGCGGCCACCGGACCTGGTACCGCGTCACGGGATCGCTGGAAGCGGGTAAGCCGCCGCTCGTGGTGCTGCACGGCGGACCCGGCTGCACACACGACTACGTCGACTCCTTCGCCGGACTCGCCGACACGGGGCGCGCGGTCGTCCACTACGACCAGCTGGGCAACGGCCGGTCCACCCATCTGCCCGACGAGGACCCCGGCTTCTGGACCGTGGACCTGTTCCTCGCCGAGCTCGACAACCTGCTCATCCACCTCGGCATCCGCGACCGCTACCACCTGCTCGGCCAGTCCTGGGGCGGCATGCTCGGCGCCGAGCACGCGGCCACCCTGCCGCCGGGGCTGCGGTCCCTCGTGATCGCGAACTCCCCGGCCTCCATGATGCTCTGGCTCGACGCCGCGGCCGGGCTGCGCGCCGGGCTGCCGCAGGACGTCCAGGACGCACTGATCCGGCACGAGCAGGACGGGACGACCGACTCGGCGGAGTACGCGGAGGCCACCCGTGCCTTCTACGACCGCCACGTCTGCCGGATCCCCTGGCCCGACGAGGTGGCGCGCTCGTTCGCGGCCATCGACGACGACCCGACCGTCTACCACGCGATGAACGGCCCGAACGAGTTCCTGGTCATCGGGTCGCTGAAGGACTGGTCCATCATCGAGCGGCTCGACCGGATCGCCGCCCCCACGTTCCTGGTCTCCGGCCGGTACGACGAGGCGACCCCGGCCACCGTCCAGCCGTACGCCGACGGCATCGCCGACGTGCGGTGGCAGATCTTCGAGAACTCCAGCCACATGCCCCACGTGGAGGAGAAGGACGCCTGCCTGCAGGCCGTAGCGGACTTCCTCGCCCAGCACGACTGAAAGGACATCCCCCTCATGTCCGAATCCTCGACGCTGCGCTCGTTCGGCTACGAACAGGAGCTGAAGCGTTCCCTGAGCCTGGCCGACCTGATGATCTACGGCCTGGTGTTCATGGTGCCGATCGCGCCGTTCGCCATCTTCGGGGTGGTCTTCAACAGCTCGAAGGGCATGGTGCCGCTCACGTACGTGATCGGGCTGGTCGCGATGCTCTTCACCGCGCTGAGCTACCGGGAGATGTCGCGGGCGTTCCCGATCGCCGGCTCCGTGTACTCGTACGCGGGGCGCGGCATCAACGACAAGGTCGGGTTCCTGGCCGGCTGGGCGATCCTGCTCGACTACCTTCTCGTGCCGACCCTGCTGTACGTCGTCAGCGCCGCCGCGTTGAACTCGCTCGTGCCCGGGGTGCCGCAGTGGATCTGGGTCGTGGCGTTCGTCGTGGTCAACACGGTCGTCAACTACCTCGGCATCGAGTCGACGGCACGGCTGAACCGGCTGTTCCTGTTCGCGGAGCTGGTGGTGCTCGCGGTCTTCGTCCTGTTCGGCATCATCGCGATCGCGTCCGGAAAGCACGGCGCGCACTTCTCGCTCGACCCGCTGCTCAAGCCGCACCTGGTGACCCCCGGCCTGATCTTCGGCGCGCTGTCCATCGCGGTGCTCAGCTTCCTCGGCTTCGACGGCATCTCCACGCTGTCGGAGGAGGTCAAGGACGGCGACCGGCGGCTCGTCGGGCGCGCCACGGTCCTGTCGCTCTGCGTGGTGGCCGTCCTGTTCATCATCCAGACGTACGTCGCGTGCCTCCTCGTACCCGGCCAGGCGTCCTTCGCCGACGGCGACCCCACGAACAGCGCCTTCTACGACGTCGCGGGCATCGCGGCCGGCGGCTGGCTGAAGACGACCGTCGCGGTGGCGTCCGCGCTCGCCGCCGGGGTCGCCAACTCGATGGTCGCCCAGGCCGCGACGTCACGGCTGCTCTTCAGCATGGCGCGGGACAGGAAGCTGCCGAAGTTCCTCGCCCATGTGCACCCGACGCGCAAGATCCCCGAGCGCGCCGTCCTGCTCGTCTCGGCGCTGTCACTCGTCCTCGGCCTGACGTTCGTCGGCCAGGTCGACCTGCTGTCGTCGCTGGTCAACTTCGGCGCGCTCTTCTCGTTCCTGCTGCTGCACGTCTCCGTCTTCGTGCACTTCGTCCTGCGTAACGGCAGCCGCCGCTGGAACCTGCACATCGTCGCGCCCGCACTCGGCTTCGTGATCATCGCGTACGTGCTCGTCAACGCCGACTCCCGCGCCAAGATCGGTGGTCTCATCTGGCTGGCGATCGGCGCCCTGCTCCTGGCGTTCGTCGCGATGACCGGCCGGGGCACCGACCTGTCGCTGGAGGACTGATGCACGTCAAGCCCACCAACCCGCACACCGCCTGGGACCATGCGATTCCGCCGATCGCCGAACTGGCACCCGGCGACGAGGTCACCGTCTCGACCCTGGAGGCCAGCGGCGGGCAGCTCGGCGCGGACTCCATCGCGACCGACGTACCCGGCCTGGACTTCTCCCGCGTCAACCCGGTCACCGGGCCGTTCTTCGTTCAGGGCGCGGCCCCCGGCGACGCCCTGGTCATCGACATCCTCGACGTCTCCGTCGGCACCTGGGGCTGGACCGCCTGCATCCCCGGCTTCGGCCTGCTCGCCGCCGACTTCCCCGACCCGCACCTGCGCGTCTCCACCATCGACGGCGACCGCGCCGAGCTGCTGCCCGGCCTGGTCATCCCGGTCGTCCCGATGGTCGGCACCATCGGCGTCGCACCCCCCGAACCCGGCCCGCACGCGATGGTCCCGCCACGCCGCTGGGGCGGCAACCTCGACATCCGCCACATCGGCCCCGGCGCCCGCCTCATCCTGCCCGTCGGAGTAGAAGGCGCGCTCCTCTCCCTGGGCGACGCGCACGCCGCCATGGGCGACGGCGAGGTCAGCGGCACCGGCATCGAGACCGACGCGACCGTACGCCTACGCGTCGACGTACGCTCCGGCGCCGCCCCCGCGACGCCGATCGTCGAGACCGACCTGCGAAGCCAGCGCACCGGCCGCGCCGTGGCCACCACCGGCGTCGGCCCGGACCTGATGACCGCCGCGACGGACGCCACCCGTGCCCTCATCGAGGAGATCGTCCGGCGTACGGGCCTCGCCCCACCCGATGCCTACCTGCTGGCCAGCGTCGCCGCCGACCTCAAGATCTCCGAGGTGGTCGACGCGCCCAACTGGGTCGTCTCCGCTCACCTCGAACTGGCCTACCTCGGCTGACACCACTGCCCGCGCCCGCTCGGACGGGATGGCCCCGTGCCGGTGGGGCGGCCGGGTGGGTGGTCGAGGTGGAATCCGGCGTAGACGGCGGTGGCGTCGTCGGAGGCCTTGTTGCGGGGCCATCGTCGGCCGTCGGGGTCTGCTCGTTCGGCGTCGCGTACTTGGGTGATGACAGTGGCCGGGCCCGTTTCCGCCAGGGCGTTGAGGAGCTCCGCCCAGTCGTTCACCAGGCCGAAGGTCACCGCGCGGGTGGCGCCGTCGGTCGCCACGGCGGCTCTGGTGACCTGCGCGGCGGGGAGGTGGCCGGTCAACGCGTGGTCGGCGGCGGTCGGGTCGGTGGACGCGGTCCAGAAGCCACCTTCGCGGTTGCGGGCGGCCAGTTCACCGCTCTTCATCTCCAGCAGGGCCTTGGCCTTCTCCGCAGATCCGATCGGCCAGCGGTCGGCTTCGTCACGGGAGGCCTTCGCGGTCGCGGAGACGCGGTCGTCGACGATCGTCTGGAGTCCGGAGACGGTGTCGAGCACGACCGCCACGTCGCCCAGCACCAGGTAGTCCAGGTCGGGGCCGTCGTGACGCAGGACGGCGACGGCCGCGCCCGGGGTCGCGGCATTGCCTAGATCGCACGAGGGGTGCAGGGCGGTCACGTCCTTGATGGCGGCGGCCAGCGCGTCGGGGAGAGGCCCGCCGTACGCGTGCCGGACGACCGCTTCGCCGAGGCGCGCCGCGTACCAGGCGACGCCGTGGACGCAGCCCGTGTCCGTACGGGCGGTCGCGCCGTCGAGTACGACCACGAGATCCGGGCCGGCGTGGTGCCAGTCCTCGTTCGCCCTACCTGGGGTGCCCGGCTCGGAGGCCGCGGTCGTGCGCATCGGTGACGGTGCGGTGGACATCCTCGGGGCGAGGCCTCTCTCAGACCGGGGTGGGCGGGGATGCGGCGGCGCGCTGGCGCAGGCGGTAGCGCTGGATCTTGCCGCTGGGGGTCTTGGGCAGGGCGTCGACGAACTCGACGACACGAGGGTACTTGTACGGGGCGATCGACTCCTTGGCGAAGGCCTGGAGCTCGAGCACCTTGGCCGGGTCGCCGGGCACGCCCGGGCGCAGGACGACGAACGCCTGGACGACGGTGCCTCGGTCGGGGTCCGGGGCGGCGACGACGGCGGTCTCCATGACGTCCGGGTGGGCGAGGAGGGCCTGTTCGACCTCGGGCCCCGCGATGTTGTAGCCGGACGAGATGATCATGTCGTCGCTGCGGGCCTGGAACCAGTAGTAGCCGTCGGCGTCACGGACATAGGTGTCACCGGTGATGTTCCAGCCGTCCTGGACATAGGCGCGCTGGCGCTCGTCGGACAGGTAGCGGCAGCCGGTGGGGCCGATGACCGCGAGCCGGCCGGGGACGCCGTCGGGAACCTCCACGCCGTTCTCGTCGAGTACGGCGGCGGTGTAGCCGGGGACGACGCGGCCGGTGGCGCCGGGGCGGATGTCGTCGTCGGCCGCGGAGATGAACACGTGCAGCAGCTCGGTGCCGCCGATGCCGTCGATGATGCGGATCCCGGTGGCGCGGTGGAACGCCTCCCAGACCGAGACGGGCAGGTGCTCGCCCGCGGAGACGCAGCGGCGCAGCCCGGTGAGCGAGGACGCGCGGCCGGCCGCGAGCATGGCCTTGTACGCGGTCGGGGCGGTGAACAGCACGGTGACGCCGTGCGCGGCGATCGCGTCGGCCAGGTCGCCCGGAGTGACGCGCTCGAGGAGGAGCGCGGACGCGCCGACGCGCAGGGGGAAGACCACCAGGCCCCCGAGTCCGAACGTGAAGCCGATCGGCGGTGTCCCGGTGAAGACGTCTTCGGGACCGGGGCGTACGACGTGCCGCGAGAACGTGTCGGCGGTGGCGAGGACGTCGCGGTGGAAGTGCATGGTGGCCTTGGGTCGGCCGGTGGTCCCCGAGGTCGGGGCGAGCAGCGCGACGTCGTCGGCGGCCGTGTCGACGGCGGTGAACCCGCCGGTCTTCGACGCGCAGCGGGTCTCCAGGTCGCCGGACCCGTACGTCAGCGTCGGCAGGTCCGGCGCCGCCGTCGTGAGGTCGGCGAGGTATCGGTGGTCGCAGACGGCGAGGTCCGGGCGGGTGATCTCGGCGAGCGCGGTGATCTCCACCGGCCTGAGCAACGGCATCGTGGTCACGACGACGCCGCCCGCCTTGAGCACGGCGAGCCACGAGGCGACGAGCCAGGGGTTGTTCGGTCCGCGCAGCAGGACGCGGTTGCCGGGGACGAGGCCGAGGTCCTCGGTGAGCACCTGGGCGAGCCGGTCGACCCGGTCGAGCAGCTCGCCGTACGTCCAGGTCTCGGTGGCGGTGTGCAGGCAGGGCCGGTCGGGGCCGAGCCTGCGTACGGTCGCGTCGAGCAGCTCGACGGCGCAGTTCAGCCGCTCGGGGTAGACCACCTCGGGCCGGTCGAGGCGCAGCTCCGGCCACTGGTCCGGCGGCGGGAGATGGTCGCGGCAGAACGTATCGAGGTGCGCCGACGGTGACAGCCTCATCGCTACCACTTCCCTCCGGAATGTCCGGTGTTGGTCCAAGTATTCACTTATGCTGACGACAGTCAATGGTCCGCGATATCGGAGGTACCGCGATGAGCCCGTTCCGTGGATCCGTGCCGCTGAACGACGACTGGAAGCACTTCCGGTTCACATGCGCGGACGGCGTCGCGACGGTCACCCTCGACCGGCCGGACAAGCTCAACGCGCTGACCTTCGAGGCGTACGCGGACCTGCGCGACCTGCTCGCCGAGCTCCCGCATCGCGGCGACACCCGCGTCCTCGTGCTGCGCGGCGAGGGCCGTGCGTTCTGCTCCGGCGGCGACGTCAACGAGATCATCGGCGAGACGCTGGCGATGGACGCCCGCGCGCTGCTGGAGTTCACCCGCATGACCGGCGAGGTCATCAGGGAGATGCGCGAGTGCCCGATCCCGATCGTCGTCGGGCTCCAGGGCATGGCGGCCGGCGCGGGCTCGGTGATCGCGCTCGCCGCCGACTTCCGCGTCGCGACGCGCGCCGCGCGGTTCGCGTTCCTGTTCACCAAGGTCGGGCTCTCCGGCGCGGACATGGGCGCGGCGTACCTCCTGCCGCGGCTCGTCGGCCTCGGCCGCGCGACGCAGCTCCTGATGCTCGGCGACACCGTCAAGGCCGAGGAGGCCGAGCGCATCGGCCTGGTCAGCCGGCTCGTCGACGACGGCGAGCTGGACGAGGCGATCGAGAGTCTCGCGCGGCGGCTCGCGGACGGACCCGCCCAGGCGTACGCGCAGACCAAGGCGCTGCTGACCCGCGAGCAGGACATGAGCCTGTCCGGCGCGCTCGAGCTCGAGGCGATGACCCAGGCGCTGCTGATGACCGGCCAGGACTACGCGGAGTTCCACAAGGCCTTCAACGAGGGCCGCGCGCCGCGCTGGCAGGGCCGCTAGAAGCGTTCCTGACCCTCGAAACGGTCCCCGCGCCCTCCGGGTCCCGCGTTTTCCGCCCGCCGCGCCGTCGACCGTACCGACGTTTGCGCTGCTCAGGAGCGCTAAGCGGCATGACGAAACGGACTGCCTACGACGGATCGATGATCGAACCGATCGTGCTCAACGATGCGGCGGCGAGGGCGGTCTCGATGACGACGACGTCGCCGAGCCAACCCTGGGCTGAAAGTCGCAGCTCCAGCCGATTGTTCCGCCGTGGTCCATGGCGGTGAGTCAGGCAGCAGGCTTGGCCGCCTCCACCAGGTGTGGCTCAAAGGGTCGGTTGTCGCGCAGCATCGCGCCCGCCCTCGCGCGTACTGGCGGGATCCCGGGTTCGAGACGCGGAGGAGGCGGTCAGTCGAGGTAGGACAGTTCGAGGTGGGCGGAGACGACCCAGTTGGGGACGTCGACGACCTCGGAGATCTTGAGGAGGGAAGGTCGCCAGCAGAACGTGTAAGAAGCTCAGCCAGCGGGCTGGCCATGCTCGAGGTAACGAGTGCTGCCGTCGTTGTGTGCGGCGTAGCCGTGGACGATGCGGCGAGCGAGTCTGGCTATGGTCAGTTCGTGGGCCTGGGCGACGTCGTGGAACTCGTAGGCCGTCAGCTCGTCCGGGGGAAGCTGGATCTGGTCTCGATATCCAGCGGCCAGTAGCCCGCCATCGAAGATGAACAGGATCTTGTCGCCTTCGGCTTCATTCGGCGCCCAGTCCACGACGAGTAGTCGGCCGATCGGCGGTGTGATGCCCAACTCCTCCTGGACCTCGCGGACGGCCGCCTCCTTCGGCGTCTCGCCGCGGTCGATGTATCCGCCGGGGATGTCGCGGTAGTCCTTGTAGGACGGCACGACTAGGAGGACGCGGTCCTGTTCGTCGAAGAAGAGAACGCCGGCGGCAGCGCGGGCGCGAGCGAAGTTGTCGCCTGAGTCGGTTGCCACGTGATCGACTCTATGAGGTCGGCTCAGAGGATCTTCATCCGTCGTGCCAACTCGGCGAGCCGGCGGTCACGCTTGCCGCTGGAGGTAGCGCGGAGACGGAGCACCAGTTGGCGGCTCATCACATGCCCGTGCACCTGTTCCGGGGCGACTCGTTCGGCTCGGAGGAGTTCGTCGATGGCGTCGCTGACGCGGTTGCGCGCGTGGAAGGCGTTGACGACCTCGAGAGAGTGCCGGACGCGGCGCTCAGCTGGCAGCCCGCGTGTGTCGATGTACGGGATGAGATCGAGGGCGACCTGTACGTCTCCGAGCGACATGGCTGCGGTGACCCTATGGATCCGCACGTTGGTCGGACCGAACGCGGTCCAGAGGTGGTTGGCGTCCCTTCCCAGCAGACCGGCTATCTCGGCGGCTTCGGCCAGATATTCGCGCGCGGTGGCGCGATCGTTCGATCGGGCGGCCGCTATCGCGCCGGGCAGGAGCAGCGTGCCGTACACGGAGAGAATTCGCGGTTCGGAGGGGTCCAGTCTCGTCCGTAGATAGTCGGATGCCCGGCGTGTCATGTCTCGGGCGTTCTCAGCACGGCCATCGCTGTGGAGGGAATGGATCACCGACCGTAGGAGCGAACCGAGCACGGCTACATCCTCGGATCGCTCCGCCGCTGCGAGGCCGCGCTGCGAGGCGATCCAGGCCAGGTCGCCTTGTCCGAGCTTGGCGAGGATCATCGCGGCCGACTGGCCCGCCAAGGCCAGGACGCGTTGGGCGGTCCGCTGCTCTTCTCCGGAGTACTCGTTCACGGCGAGCTGGGCCTGTGTCAGGAGTTCGGGAACCCGGCGGAGCATCTGCTCGTACTTCGATTCCTGATAGGCGTCCATCACCTGGTCAATGTCCCGAATCAACGGAGCAAGTGGAGGCGCTTGGCCGTCCTTCTCTATGGCGGACAGCAAGGGTGAGAGCTGGCGGTAATCCATGAGGGCGGCCCTTACCTCAGCGACGCCCCGCGGCTCCTGGCGAACGTTGAAAGGTACAGGGTCCCCGATCAGGTCATGGATGGTCACGCCGAGCGCGTCGGCGAGCGACCTGATGACTGAGAGCCGGTCGAGCGGTGCGCGGTCGTTCTCGATCTTGCCGAGCCAGTCCCCTGTCCGACCGACCAAGCCTGCCAGGACCTCCTGCGGCAGTCCACGTCGAACGCGATGCCACGCCACCCGCTGTCCAGGCGTGAGGTGGTCCAGACGATCAACCATGACTTGCGATATCTCCCCGCGCCCCCGGAATTTTCTTCCGGGTCGAGCTTCTCAAGCCGCCCTAGCTTTCCACCATGCCGTGACAACAGGCGTCCGGCAACCGACTTGGTCGGTGACGGTCGAGGAGTAAGGAGTTGTCCCTCCGGCGGTTCCCGTTTCCAGATAGGACAATTCGCCAGCAATCGAACACTGTACGTCCTTGCAGTGGCACTGCTGAAACTTTGTGGCTCCGCGCCGGGATCGAAAATTCGAGGAAGACCTATGTCGGGCGAACGACCGAACGGGCTCGATAGGCAGAAAAATGGAGTGCTTTATGACAGGTGCCACGCATTACGACGTGCACGTTCTCGCTCGACGGCTCGTCGACGAGTGCGCGAGAGCCGGGTTGAACGCGGCGCTTGTCGCTCCAACGCGCGTACGGGTGAGCCTGCCCGGGGCGCATGACCGGCTGTCGGAGACGGTCCGGTGCATGCCGGATGGACAAGAGCGGCTCACGTGGTGGTGGAGCTGGGGCGAGCCGATCTGCCCCGCCGACCAGATCGCGGGCGTCGTCAAGATCATCACACGTGTGGTCACCCCTCCGGTGGCTGAAAGCCGTCCGTGACCACCGGCGGCCCCTCCACGCGGCTCGGAGGGAGGCGGCTGACGCGCGATTATCCCGTCTCTCGCCGAGCAACCAACGTGCCAGGCGCGTGCAGAGACTTCGCCGCGAAGTCGCGCCTGGCACTCCACATCCCGCAAGGCCGCGGAATGGCCGCCCAAGGAGCCATGAATGCCCGACTCTCCGACAAACCAGACCATCGACTTTCACCTACGAACCGCAGGAGAGCAGCTGTCCCGCACGTGCACGCGAGTGACCGAGCAGGGTCTCGGTATCGGCGATCTCGGCACTGCGATCGGGTATCTGGTCGCATTGGCCGAGCACGGGGCCGAGTTCGCGTCGATCGTTGGCGACGTGATGGATGACGCACCGCCCGATCATGCCCTCGCCTCCGTCGAGGGCATCGTCACCCGGCTGGCCATCGGGCATATGGGCGGCGTGATCGACGGTGCCGTGACGCTCGGCAGCTACGCCAAACGCGACATCGAACAACTCACCAGGAAGGAATCAGCTCGGTGACCAGACATCGGAGCCCGACGTTGATCACGCTGGGGCGTACGATCCGGGCGTTCCGCGAGCACGCCGGGATGATCCAAATAGAGCTGGCCAAACAGCTCGGCTACACCAACGCCTGGCTCAGTAACATCGAGACCGGCCAGATCCGCCCCCGCGAAGACCAGCTCACCGCGATCGAGGACATCCTGAAGATCCCCGACGGCGTGCTGATGACCATCCGCAAGCAGCACGACGCCGAGAGCCTGCCAGGACACTTCCGGCCCTGGTCCGGAGAAGAGTGGCTGGCCACCGTCGTCCGGGCCTACCACGTCGCGCTGATCCCCGACCTGCTCCAGATCGAGGACTACGCCCGCGCCTTACTGTCCCGCGATGAGACCGCCGTAGCCGCACGGATGGAACGGCAGCGCGTCCTGACACGGGAAGGTCCGCAGCCCCCGATGCTGCACTGCGTACTGGACGAGGCCGTCCTGCTCCGCGACCACGGCGGATCGGCGGTCATGCGCGAACAGCTCCTGCACCTGATCAAGCTCATCGCACCGCCCCGCCTGACCATCCAGATCCTGCGCTCGGCCGACAATCCCTACCCGTTCGGGCCGTTCTCGCTCGCGACCGTCGACGGCGCCGAAGTCGGACTGATCGAGACCCCCGTCCGCGACATCGTCACCAACAGCCAAGAAGACCTCACCGGACTGACCGCCGCGTGGGAGGCCGTCCGTACCTTCGCGCTCTCCCAACGCGACTCCACCGAACTCATCCAGCAGATCGCCGACGAACGGTGGTCCCGAGAAAGCCTTTCGGACTAGAGGGAAGGCCTAGGGCCGCCAGCGGGCGTGGGCGGTGGCGCGCTCGCCGCGGCGGATGAGATCCAGGCGGGGACGCGGGTCGTCGGTACGGCCGCCCTGCGGCGGACGGCTGCCCGCCGCGTACGGGGCGGGCCAGGTCGCGCCCGGTCCCGTGTAGCCCTGGGCGGCCGCGGCGTGCAGCGTCCACTGCGGGTCGTGCAGGTGGGTACGGCCGAGGGCGCACAGGTCGGCGCGGCCCGCCAGGATGATGGAGTTCACGTCGTCGTAGGAGGAGATCGCGCCGACCGCGATCACCGCGACGCCGTACTTGCGGCCGATCTCGTTGCGGATCCGGTCCGCGTACGGGGTCTGGTAGCTGCGGCCGAAGGCCGGGCTCTCCTCGCTGACGACCTGCCCGGTCGACACGTCGATGCCGGCCGCGCCGTGCTCGGCGAACGCCCGCGCGATCTCCACGGCGTCCTCGACGCCGATGCCGTCCTCGTGCCAGTCGGTGGCCGAGATCCGTACGGTCATCGGCCGGTCCGCCGGCCACGCGGCGCGTACCGCGTCGAAGACCTCCAGCGGGTAGCGCAGCCGGGCCGCGGGGGAGCCGCCGTACGCGTCGGTGCGCCGGTTGGTCAGCGGTGAGAGGAACGAGGACAGCAGGTAGCCGTGCGCGCAGTGCAGTTCGAGCACGTCGAAGCCCGCGCGGGCGGCGGCGCGGGCCGACGCGGCGAACTCCTCCCTGATCCCGGCGAGTTCGGCGACGGTCAGTTCGCGCGGCGTCTGGTTCGACGGTGAGTACGGGATCGGGGAGGGGCCGCACACCTCCCAGTTGCCGTGCGGGAGCGGGCGGTCCATGCCCTCCCACATCAGCCGGGTCGAGCCCTTGCGCCCGGAGTGCCCGAGCTGGACGCCGATCTTCGCGTCTCCGTTGGCGTGCGTGAAGTCGACGATCCGGCGCCAGGCGGCCTCCTGCTCGTCCGTGTACAGGCCGGCGCAGCCCGGGGTGATCCGGCCTTCCGGGGAGACGCACACCATCTCGGTCATCACCAGGCCGGCGCCGCCGAGCGCCTTGCCGCCGAGGTGCACGAGGTGGAAGTCGCCCGGCACGCCGTCGCGCGCGGAGTACATGTCCATCGGCGAGACGACCACGCGGTTGGCCAGCTCGAGCGTGCCGAGCCGGTACGGCTGGAACATCGGCGGGCGCACCTCGGCCGGTACGGGCTCCTGGACGGAGGCGAACCACCGGTCGATGCCGTCGACGAACTCCGGGTCGCGCATCCGCAGGTTGTCGTACGTGACGCGGCGGCTGCGGGTGACGATGTTGAACGCGAACTCGTGCGGGTCCTGGTCCATGTACTGGCCGATGTTCTCGAACCACTCCAGGCTGGCCTGCGCCGCGCGCTGCGTGGAGGCGACCACCGGCCGGCGCTCCTCCTCGTACGCCTCGAGCGCGGTCGGTACGCCCTGGTGCTCGTGCAGGCAGGCGGCCAGGGCGAGGGCGTCCTCCATGGCGAGCTTCGTGCCGGACCCGATGGAGAAGTGCGCGGTGTGCGCGGCGTCGCCGAGCAGGACGACGTTGTCGTGGCGCCACGTCTCGCAGCGGACGGTGGAGAAGTTCGTCCAGCGCGCGTTGTTGGAGAACACCTGCTGCCCGTCGAGCACGTCGGCGCACAGCTCGCGGATGCGGTCGATCGGCGGCTCCGCGTCGTCGCCGAACCCGGCGCGCCGCCAGACGTCCTCGTGCAGCTCCAGGATGAAGGTGCTCGCGTCGCGCGCGTACGGGTAGCCGTGGATCTGCATGATCCCGGCGGGGGTGTCCAGGATGTGGAAGGTGAACGCCTCGAAGACCTGGTCGGTGCCCAGCCAGACGTACTTGCAGCGGCGGGTCTCCACGCTCGGCCGGAACGTCCTCTCGAACCGCGCGCGCGTCGTGGAGTTCACCCCGTCGGCGGCGACGACGAGGTCGTACCCGCCGGACAGCCGGTACGCGTCGGGCGCCGTGCTGCGGAACCGCACGCGTACGCCCAGCTCATCGCAGCGCTCCCGCAGGATGGCGAGCAGGCGCCGCCGGCTCATCGCGGCGAAGCCGTGGCCGCCGGAGGTGAGCGTCGTGCCCCGGTAGTGCACGTCGATGTCGTCCCATCGGGCGAACTCGCGCCGCATGGCCTGGAAGACGTCCGTGTCGGCGTGCTCGATGCCGCCGAGGGTCTCGTCGGAGAAGACCACGCCGAAGCCGAACGTGTCGTCGGGGGCGTTGCGCTCCCAGACGGTGATCTCGTGCCGGGGGTCGAGCTGCTTGGCCAGGGCCGAGAAGTACAGCCCGCCGGGACCGCCACCGAGCACCGCGATGCGCATGCCTTCGAGGGTATGTCGCAGTTTGTACGGTCGTCAACGACGCGATATGCGGGGTACTTTGACGGGTGTGACGGTCATTTGCCACTCTGAGCCCGTGACGGCCCGAACCTGCTTGGTCACCGGCGCCGGCCGGGGCATCGGCAGCGTGATCGCCTCGCGGCTGTCCGCCGCGGGCCATCGCGTCGCGCTCACCGCCCGCAGCCGCGATCAGCTCGAGTCCGTGGCCGCCGAGCTGCACGGCCCATCGCTGGTCGTGCCCGCCGACATCACCACCGACGTCGATGCGATCTTCGACCAGGTCGAGCGCGAATGGGGACCGGTCGAGGTCCTCGTCCTGAACGCCGGGGCCGGTACGTCGGCGCCGCTCGCCCGTACGCCCGACGAGGACTGGCAGCGGATGCTCGACCTCAACCTGACCGCGCCGTTCCGTTGCATGCGCCGCGCGACGCCGCCGATGACCGAGCGCGGCTGGGGCCGGGTCGTGCTGATCGCCTCGGTCGCCGCCCGGGTCGGCGCGCCGTACATCTCGGCGTACGCGGCCAGCAAGCACGGCGCGCTCGGCCTCGTACGCTCGGCCGCCGCCGAGCTGGCCGGCACGGGGGTCACGGTCAACGCGGTCTGCCCCGGCTACGTGGACACGCCGATGACCGACCGTACGGTGGCCGGCATCGCGCGTACTACGGGCCGTACCGAGGAGGAGGCGCGCGCGATCCTGGCGCGGCAGCAGCCGATCGGCAGGCTCGTGACGCCGGATGAGGTGGCGGACGCCGTGGACCTGTGCGTACGCGGGGCGGCGATCACCGGGCAGGGCATCAACGTCGACGGAGGGGCGGTTCAGTCATGAGCGTCGAGCGGATCAACCCACCGGAGCTGGGCCGGCCCTCGGGCTTCTCGCACGCGGTGTCGACGGACGCGGATCGGCTGGTGTTCCTCGCGGGCCAGACCGCGCTGGACGCCTCGGGCCGGATCGTCGACGGCGGCGTGGTCGCGCAGTTCGAGCGGGCGCTCGCCAACCTGCTGACCGCGCTGACCGCGGCGGGTTCGCGCGCCGAGGACCTGGTCAGCGTCACGATCTACATCGTCGACATGGACGACTACCGCGCGCACAGCCGGGAGATCGGGCGGGTGTGGCGCCGGCTGGCCGGCACGGACTATCCGGCGATGGCCGGCATCGGCGTCAGCCGGCTGTGGGACGCCGAGGCGCTGGTCGAGCTCCAGGGCGTCGCCGTCATCCGTTGATCGTGCCCATGACGTGGGCGCGCGCGGGTTCTTCGAGGCGCGACTTGAGGGCGAAGAACAGGTCGGCCGCGCGGATGCCGATCCAGTCATCCGGCAGCAGCTCCTCGGGCAGTCCGGGATCGAGGTAGGGCAGGCGCCGCCAGTCGGTGAGCACGCGTACGTAGTCGGCGAAGGCGCGCGGGCCGTCCTCCGGCGTGCCGCAGCGCTCGCGGATCCGCAGCACCGGCGCGTGCGCGTCGACGAACTCCCCGTAGAGGCGCTCGAGCTCGTCAAGGTCCCACCAGCGGCGCACCTTGGCGGCCAGGTCGCCGAACGCGAGATGGTCACCGCGGAAGAGGTCCGCGTACGCGTCGAGCTCCAGCCGCGTCAGCATCTCGGCCGTCGCCTCGTGCAGGTGCGCGGGCGCGATCCACACGCCGGGCGCCGCCGTGCCGAACCCGAGCCGGGTCAGCTGCGAACGCAGCACGTGCCGCTTGTGCCGCTCGGACTCCGGGACCGAGAAGACGGCCAGCATCCAGCCGTCCTCCGTCGTCGCGCGCTCGCGGCGGAAGATCCGGTCGTCGCCCTCTCTCAGGATGGCGAGGGCCTCGTCCGACAGCTCGTAGCCCGCCGCGCCGTCGTGGCGGCGCGCGGTCAGGATGCCGCGGCGTTTCAGCCGGGAGATCGACGAGCGCACCGCGGGCTCGTCGACGCCGAGGTCGGCGAGCAGCCGGATGAGAGAGGCGACGGACAGCCAGCCGCCATCGGACCGGGCGTACAGCCCGTAGACCGTCACGATCAGCTGCCGTGGCTGGGCCCCGCGCGCCGCCTCGGTCTCGTCTGCGTCCGAAACCGCCGTCACGCGGCCACGATAGCGCTCCTCGGCCTCGTCAGCCGAGCATCAGGGTGAGGTCGTCGCCACCGCCGGCGTCGCGGTAGGCCTGGACGCTGTACCCGGTCTCCCGCAGGAGCGTCGTGACCCGCCCCCGCCGCTCGCGGCCGTCGGGCATCTCGACCCGCGCCGTCGCCGCGGGCGCGTACCTGCGCCGTATCGACGCGCCGTCGTACTGGTACAGGCCCCACCGGGCCCAAGGGAAGTCCGGTGCCGGGTCGTCGTGCTGCATCCAGGCCATCCAGATGTCGCCGTGGACGTACCAGCAGTGGATCGCGCCCTTGCGCCACGCGCCCTTGTGGCGGATCCAGACCCAGGGATTCCGGGCTTCGACGCGGTGGGAGCCGGAGGGGTAATGGTCGAGGTGGCGCGCGTCATGCATGCCGGTCATTGTCGAACATGAGTTCGAGTGACCGCAAGTTTAGGCTGGTCAAAGCCTTGAATAGTGTGAGCAGGCTCACGGACCGTAGTGCGTTCCGTGGGGCGTGCGCCGCGGAGGCGGGCACGCCCGCGGGCGGGTCTCCCTTCCCCCAAAGGGGACCCGCCGCCGCGAACGCCGCCCAGCCCGGCCACCTGCCACAGGGGCGCGGCGACGGTTCGGGGCGGACCCCTCTCGTGTCGCTCCCCTGAATCCCCCGATTCACAGCGACATGGCGGGGCTGGTCGAAAGTTCTTCGAACCTACGCCCCCCACTGGGGGAATCCATCTACCCGCGGATGACACTTCGGCGCGTGCACCACGGGTGACAGGGGCGTGGGTGGGTGCCACCCGTGGGTCGCCGGGTCAGCGGTAGCCGTCGGTGGCGTTCAGGAGCTCCGAACGGAGCCGCCGGCCGTACCCGGTGGTCACGCCGAGCCGCCGGGCGAGCTCGGTGCCGGGCATATCGGGTTCGTCGGCGAGGAGGGCGACGGCGCGGCGGCGGGCGCTGCCCGGATTCCGCGCCGGGGCACGGCTGCCACCCCGCGCACCCCGCGCCGCGGGCCGGGACGGGGGAGCGGACGGCGCCGGGTGCCCGAACTTCGGCTCCGGCACATGCGTCACCTGCGCCCGCACCACCGGCCCGACCACGTCCACCGGCCCGGATGCCTCCGCCGACCCGGCCACGCTCGCGGGTGCGGGTGCGTGCTGCGCGTCCGCCGGGGCTGGGGCGGGTCTGGGGTGAGGTGTCGAGATGGGGGCGGTCGCGGCCTCTCGTGCTTGCGCGGCCGTGACTTCGGCCCCGGATCCGAGGCTGGTCCCGCGCTGAGGTCCGAGTGCCGCCCCGCCTTGCGGTCCGGCCCCGACGGTCACGCCGGGCGTAGTGCGGGGATCCGCCTCGTTCGTCGCGTTCGGCGCGGGTGCGTGCTGTGCGTTCGCCAGGGCGGTCGCGTTCGCTCCGGGGGTGGCCAGGGCGGCGGTCAGGGACGGGAGCGCGTCGGCCGGGGCGACGGCGGACAGACGGAGGGCCAGGCGTTCGTGGGCGGAGGCGCGGCGGCGCCATCCGCGGCCGTGTCGCGTCTCCAGGCGGGCGATCTCGGTGCGGCGTTCGGCCTCGAGCTCGAGCGCGCGGCGGTAGGAGGTGATCTCCCACAGGATCATGCGGCGGCGCAGGCGGGCCGTCGAGAGGGGGGCGAGGAGCCAGCGGGAGCGGCGGACGTTCTCCATGCGGGCGCCGGTGACCAGGCCGACGCGGGCGGCCAGGACGTGGCGGGCGTACTCGCAGAACAACACCCACAGCGCGGGCATCGCGGCGTGGGCGATCCGGATCGGGACCGGGCCGCCGGCCTGCCAGTTCAGCCAGATGGTGGCCGCGGTGAAGCCCCACGGGACGAGGCGCATGGACGGCTTGGCCATCCGCCAGAACGACAGCAGCAGGTCGGCCGCCGAGAAGACGAGGATGGCGACGTCGATGGCGATCGGCACTGCCCACGCCGTGTCGCCGAACCAGGGGTGCACGTACTCGTACACCGTCTGGAACGACACGTACATCCCGATCAGTGCCAGGGCGAACATCGCGACGCCGATCAGGCACACCGCGGCGCGCTCGCCGGCGCCGTCGCCGAGGGCGCGTACCGGATGCCCGTGCCGTTCCGTACGCGCGTCGCGTCCGTCGATGGTCATGACGGGAGCCACCTCTCGTCCCGGCCCCGGCGGTGCCGTCCTTCCGAAGCCGGAGCGTGCGTCATCCGTCGGTGCGGGCCGAGGATTCGGATGCCGATGACACCCGGCACGGCCGCACCGAAAGGGCACGATACGCATATTTCGCCCGAACGTCCGCATCTTTCCCGTGTGTGCGGGTGCCTGTTACCTCAGCGGACGTCCTCGGCGGTGGCACAGGAACTGCCGACGCACGTGCGCATGGCGCGCAGACGTGACGCGAGCGAGGCCATCAGGGACGCCTCCGCCGGGTCTGAGGCGAGGTCGTGCAGCTCGTACGGGTCGGTCGCCAGGTCGTACAGCTCGCGCTCCCCGGTGCTGTACTGGATGTAGACGTAGCGCGTGGTGTGGACCCCCTCGAACGGCGCGAGGTAGAACTTGTCCCGCATCGAGGGCGCGTACAGCTCAGGGGGTTCGAGCGTCTGGTCGCCCGGCACCGGTTTCAGCGGTGGCCGGGTGCCGGGGCCGTGCCCGTGTTCGAGGAGGTACGCCTGCCGCCATCCCTGCGGTGTGCCGGGGCGGATGAGCGGGCGCAGCGAGCGGCCGTCGACGAACGACGGCATCTTCGCGCCCGCCAGGTCGGCGACGGTCGGCGCCACGTCGACGTTGCCGGCGAGCTGGTCCACGGTGCGACCGACCGGTACGCCGGGGCCGCGGACCACGAACGGCACGCGGGTGTCCTCTTCGTAGCCGGTGTTCTTGCCCGGCGGCATCCGGTGCTGGCCGATGTGGAAGCCGTTGTCGGAGGTGAAGACGAAGTAGGTGTCGTCGAGCTTCCCGCTGCGCCGCAGCGTGTCGATCAGGTCGCCGATCATGTCGTCGACGGACTGCAGCGACCGCAGGCGGTTGCGGTAGAGCGCGTCCCAGACCGCGCTCTCCTTCTTCGAGATCGCCGGCAGCCGGCGGATCTCGGTGGGCTTGCCGGTCAGGTCCTTCTCGTCGTACGAGGGCGTCCGCGGCGCCTTCCAGCCCTTGAACATGGACTTGTGGCGCGGCGCCGGCGTCGCGGGCGAGTGCGGGTTGTAGACGCCGACGTAGGCGAAGAACGGCTTCTTGGAGGTCGTGATGAACGAGCGCACCTTGTGGTCCAGCACGTCGGTCAGGTAGTCGTTCGCCGCGTGGCCGTGCGGTTCGAGGTGGCCGGTGTCGTTCAGCGTGTAGTTGAACTGGTGGTATGGCGAGCCGCCCGCGGGGGACACCCAGGTGTCCCAGCCGGGCGGGACGAACGTGCGCTGGACCGGGGCCTGCTCCGGATAGCCGTTGAGGTACTTGCCGAACAGCCCGGTACGGTACCCGGCGTCCCGCAGCCACGTCGCGATCGTGGACTCCTCGAGGCCGCGGGCGTGGAAGCGCCCGAAGCCGCCGTTCGGCGCGGTGTTGCTCCAGATCTTGGTGTTGTGCGCGTACTGGCCGCGCAGCGTGCTGGCGCGCGACGGGCAGCACCACGCCACGCTGATGTGGTAGTTCGTGAACGATGTGCCCTGCTCGGTCAGCAGCGACCGGAGCCGCGGCATGACGGAGATCTCACCGGCGTCCAGGTCGTCGGTGAGCAGGAACACGAAGTTCGGCCGCTTCCCCGACGGCGTGGCGCTCGCCGACGGACCGGGGAGCACCATGGGCGCGGACGCCGGTCCCGTACGCACCGTGGACGCGGAGCGGAGAGAGAGGACCAGCAGGAGCAGGACGAGTGCGATGGCGCGAGCGCGTCTCACCTACGAGTCCGACCGTTCGCCGTGGGCCGCCGCGAGTACCGCCGCCGCACCGGCCGCGCCGATCTGCTCGATCGTGGGCAGGGGGACCTCGGCTGGACCGGACGCGGGCTCCAGGTCCGTGATGTCCCCGACCAGGCTGACGCCGGTGTCCTTCACTTCGGCGAGGTCCTCGGTGCTCCAGCGCGCGACGCGCTCGCGCCGGCTCGCCGGGATCGCGATCCGCGGGCCGCGGTCGGAGCGGCGCTGGAAGCCCTCGGTGAGGATGACCTCCCGCAGCTTGCGCGCGCGGTCCGCGGGCCAGCCGGCACGCTGGACCGCGACGTTGACCGAGGCCAGCACCATGGCCTCGGACGCGGTCAGCCCGGTGTGGACCGGATCGGCGGGCGTTCCGGAGTCCCCGAGCGGGGGGATGCAGGTGGCCTCGCAGAAGCGCTGCCACAGCAGCTCGGGCGGCTTTCCGGGGCTGGTGACCACGCGCACGCGCGTCGAACCGACCTGCCTCGCCCAGCGCCGTACGAGACGGCCCAGCGCGAACGCGCGCCACAGGTGCAGGTCGCAGTCCTCCTCGACCCGCGCCGGGGGCAGTGCCCGCTGTTCCTCCAGCATGTCCAGGTAGCGCTCGAAGCCCAGCCGGCGTCCGTTGCGCACGTGCTGCTGCCACAGCGAGGGCAGCGTACGGTCGAGGCTCCGCGCGGTCACGACGATCTCGACGTCGTCCACGGCCAGCCGGTCGAGCAGCGTGCGGATCGCGGTCGTACGGAGCGTCGACAGCGCCTCGGCGGACAGCAGCACGGTCCCTTTGGCGCGCGTGACCTGGCGTTCGAGCTCCTTCCAGGTGCCCTTCTCCGCCTCGGCGCGCTGCGCCGACACCCAGGGGTACTCGGACCCGAGCAGGTCATACGTCGCCCACTCGTGGTTCTCGATGCGGCGGCGGCGCTTCGACGCGATCGGGTAGACGACACCCGACGCGGCGAGCTCCGTCACACGGCTCGCGAGAACCTCCTGAAGGTACGTCGTGCCTGACTTCTGCAGACCGATGTGCAAGATCAGCCGGGACGCCATCCGCCACCATTCTCGACCAAGGGAGGAACCACAAGAGCCTAGGGAACCCGCCCGGTCAGGTGGGTGAACACGCGATGACGAACGGTGGACGACTCGCGTCGCCACGGGCGGCCGGGCCTTGACACACTGGCGGGAGCCGCCGCAGGGAGCCGCAGACGTGACGACGACGTACGAAGTCCCCGGGCTGTCCTCGCCCGTCGAGATCCTCATCGACCGCTGGGGCGTGCCGCACGTGTACGCCGGCTCGGAGGACGACCTGTTCACCGCGCAGGGCTTCAACGCCGCGCGCGACCGGCTGTTCCAGATCGACCTGTGGCGCCGCCGCGGGCTCGGCCTGCTGTCGGAGGTCTTCGGCGCGGCCTACGTCGAACGCGACCGCGCCGCGCGTCTTTTCCTCTACCGGGGTGACATGCGGGCCGAGTGGCTCGCGTACGGCGCGGACGCCGAGCGGGTGACCGGCGCGTTCGTACGGGGCGTGAACGCCTTCGTCGCCCTGTGCCGCGAGGACCCGTCCCACCTGCCGCCGGAGTTCGCGGCGCTCGGCCACCTCCCGTCCTTCTGGGAGCCGTCCGACGTCGCGCGGATCCGCGCCCACGGCCTCTTCTACAACCTCGAGCAGGAGGTCGCGCGCGCCCTCACCCTGCGCGACCACGGCCCGGAGGTCGAGGACCTGCGGCGCGTCCGCGAGCCCGCGCACGAGCTGCGGGTGCCGGACGGGCTCGACCTGTCCGTGATCCCCGACGACGTCCTGCGGGTGTATCGCCTGGCCACCACGCCACCGGCGTTCCCCGCCGACGGCGAACCCGCGCCGCGGGCCGACATCGACGGCAGCAACAACTGGGTGATCGCCGGGTCCCGTACGGCGAGCGGCCGCCCGCTGCTCGCCAACGACCCGCACCGCGTCGTCACGCTGCCCGGCCTGCGCTACATCGCCCACCTGTCGGCGCCCGGCATCGACGTCATCGGCGCGGGCGAGCCCGCGCTGCCCGGGATCTCCATCGGGCACAACGGCCGGATCGCCTTCGGGCTGACCATCTTCCCGATCGACCATGAGGACCTGTACGTCTACCGGACCAACCCGGCCGAGCCGCGCGAATACCGCTACGCGGACCGCTGGGAGCCGATGACGTACGTCGTCGAGACGGTGCCGGTACGCGACGCGGACCCGGCGGAGGTCGAGCTGTGGTTCACCCGGCACGGCCCGGTGATCGACGAGCGGCCGGAGCGCGACGCCGCGTTCGCCGTACGCGCGGCGTGGCTGGAGCCGGGCATGGCGCCCTACCTCGGGAGCATGGACTACATGCGGGCGGTCGGGCCGGACGAGTTCACGGCCGCGATGCGCCGCTGGGGCGCACCCGGGGAGAACCAGGTGTACGCCGCGCCGGACGGCACCATCGGATGGCGGCCCGCCGGCCTCGTGCCGAACCGCCCCAACTGGGACGGCACCCTGCCGGTTCCCGGCGACGGACGGTACGAGTGGGCGGGCTTCCACGACATCGACGCGCTCCCGTCGGCGCGCGACCCGGAGTCCGGCCTGCTCGTGACGGCGAACGAGATGAACCTGCCGCCCGGCCATCCGAACCCCGTCACGTACGACTGGTACGCGGCGTTCCGCCACGACCGGATCGCCGAGCGGCTCGCCTCACGTACCGGGTGGACCGTCCAGGACTGCGTACGCCTGCAGACCGACCACCTCAGCGAGCCGGCGCGGCGGATCCTGCCGCTGCTGGACGGCGTGACCGACGCGGACCCGCGGGTCACGGCGGCCCTGGACCTGCTGCGCGGCTGGGACGCCGTGCTGTCGGCCGGCTCCGCGGCGGCGGCGCTGTTCGAGATCTGGTACCGCCGCCACCTGCGGCCCGCCGTGCTCGCCCTCGCCCTGCGGGGGCTCGTGCCCGAGGACGCCCGCGCCGCCGCGCTCGCGCGGATCACGCCGGTCGAGGACACCTCCGCCGACGCGCGGGCCGACCTCGCGCTGCTGGCGCCGCCGTGGCCGGCGGAGCTGCGCGCGCTCGTCCCGCCCACGCTCGCGGAGGCGGTCGCGGAGACCGAACGCCTGCTCGGCGCGGACCCGTCCGCGTGGCGGTGGGGCACGCTGCACCGGGCGGAGCCCCGGCACCCGCTGGCCGGCCTGATCGAGGAGGACTGGACCTCGGTGGGGCCCGCACCGCGCGGCGGCAGCGGCGACACGGTCGGCGCCGCCCCGTACACGCCCGACTTCCGGCAGGCCGGCGGCGCGACGTTCCGGCTGGTCATCGACGTCGGCGCCTGGGACGAGTCGGTGGCGATGAACTCACCCGGCCAGTCCGGCGTGCCGGCGAGCCCGCACTACCGGGACCTTTTCGGCCTGTGGGCCGACGACGGGGCGTTCCCGCTGCTCTACGGCCGCGAACAGGTCGAACGCCACCTCGGCGGGCGCGTCCTCCTGCGGCCCGCCGGCCTCAGTAGCTGAGCAGGACGATCAAGCCACGGCCCGCCTCGGCGGCGGCCTGGATCCAGTTCTTGTGGGCCCACACGACGTCCTCGAAGTGCGTGACCTCGCAGACGTCGTGGCGGCTGATGCGTTCGACCGGCATCGCCTCACCGACCGGGAGGATCTCGGCCCAGGGCAGCGCCGCCGCGCGCTCGCGCGCCGTACGCACCGTGCCGGGGCGCATGGAGTAGTACGTCCCGCTGTGGGGGAGGTCCGCGTCGCGCGCCAGGTCGTCCGGGGGTTCGGCCGCGCAGCCCGGCAGGTCGCCGTAGAGCAGCCCGAGGAACGCGTCGGCCGTGTCGCGCACCGGGCCGGGCAGCCGTTCGCGCAGGAGTTCGTAGTAGTGGCCGGCGTCCATGAAGTCATAGCCGCGGCGGTCGCGCTCGTCGGCGTACGGCAGGGCCTGGCCGTCCGGCACGTCCCAGTAGAAGTCGGCTCCGCCCGCGGCGCGGCAGGCGTCCACGGCGGGGTCCCAGTCGGCGATCAGCCCGATCACGTCGAAGCTCATCCGGGCAGGATGGAGGAGGGCACGGCCGGCTGTAAAAGGCTTTGCGCCCGCCGGCCGGGCCGGGCCAGCATCGAGCCATGACTCCCCCCGAGAAGATCGACCTGGACGGGATCCTGCTGCGCCGCTGGACGCCCGGCGACACCGGTCTCATGGTCGCAGCGGCGCTCGAGTCCTTCGAGCACCTGCACGCGTGGATGCCCTGGGCGGCCGAGCCCGCGACGCTCGAGGCCCAGCGGGAGTACGTCGACGGTTCCGTACAGCGCTGGAACGAGGGCACGGCCTTCGAGTACGGCGTGTTCGACCAGGGCGGCGACACGCTTCTCGGCGGGGTGGGCCTGCACGGCCGTATCGGTCCCGGCGGCTGGGAGATCGGACTGCTCGGCCGAGACCGCACCGCCACGTAGAGTGACATACACCACGGCCATTTCGGCCGACTACGAGGGTGAGCAGCGGTGGGACGGTAGGGGATGGAGCCACGAGGGGGTGTACGCGGGGGCCTGACCCTTCGTGTGGTGGTCGCCAGCGTCCTGCTGTCACTCCTCATCGGCGGGGCGTTCGCCACTCTCTTCGGCGCCATCAACGGGATGCGCCACGCCGCCGTGCTCTCGCGGCACAGCGAACGCGTCCTGGCGGCGGCGAACGATCTCGAGAGGCTCGTCGTCGACCTGGAGACGGGGGAGCGCGGGTACGCGATCACTCAGGACGAGGCGTTCCTCGCGCCGTGGCAGAACGCCCGCACGAGGTTCGGGCCCCAGGCCGAGGAGCTGGTGAGGCTCTCCGCGGCACACCACGTGGGCCAGGCCGCACGGGCGCGCCAGATCGCGCGTGACGGCCAGGAGTACATCGTGAACTTCTCCGACCGGGCCGTACGCACCGCGCGCGATGACCCCGCGGCCGCCCGCGGCATCCCGCTGAACGAGGAGGGCAGGCGACGGGTCGATCGGCTCCGCGTGGAGTTCCGCGAGTTCGGCGACTTCGAGCGCGGGCTCGCCGCGCAGCGCGACGCGAAGTCCACCACGGCCGCGCGCCGGGCCACCGTCACGGCCCTGGCCGGTATCGGGGGATCGATCCTGCTGGTCACGATCTTCGGCACCTACCTGTCCCGTGGCGTCGTACGGCCGGTGCGCCGCGCCTCACTGATGGCCGACCGGCTCGCGCACGGCGACCTGACCGTGCGCGTCCCCGAGACCGGCCACGCGGAGGTCAACACGCTCGAGCGCACGTTCAACACCATGGCGCACTCCCTGGAGGCCAGCCGTGACGAGCTCACCCTCCTCGTGGAGCAGCAGGCGGCGCTGCGCCGGGCCGCCACGCTCGTCGCGCAGGGTGTGGCCTCCTCCGAGATCTACCAGGCGGTCGCGAGCGAGGTCGGCCGGCTGCTGAGGGCACGGTGCATGGTGGTCCGGCGCTTCGAAGCCGATGAGATGGCGACCGTGGTCGGCATCTGGTCGCGCCCGGACTTCGGACCTCGGCCGGCCGTCGGCTCCATCGCGTCACTCGACGGCGAGAGCGTCGGCGGGATCGTCCGCCGTACCGGCCGGCCCGCCCACCTGCCGATCACCGAGCGCACGTCCGGTGAGATCGCCGAGTGGGCGCGGAAGGTCGGCCTGAAGCACGCGGCGGGCAGCCCCGTCGCCGTCGAGGGGCGGCTGTGGGGCCTGCTGGTCGGCTTCTGGGCGGACGAGCCGATGTACGCGGACATCGAGGAGCACATACGCGACTTCACCGCGCTGGTCGCGACGGCGGTCGCGAACAGCGAGAGCCGCGCCGAGCTGAACGCCTCACGCGCCCGCGTCGTCGAGGCCGCCGACGCGGCACGCCGCCGTATCGAGCGCGACCTGCACGACGGCACGCAGCAGCGGCTCGTCAGCCTCGGGCTCGAACTGCGCATGGTCGAGGCCGACCTGCCCGAGGAGCAGGCGCGGACCCGGCAGCGGCTCTCCCAGTCGATGCGGGACCTGGCCGGCATCGTCGAGGACCTGCGCGAGATCTCGCGCGGGATCCATCCGGCGATCCTGTCCAAGGGCGGTCTCATCTCGGCGCTCAAGACGCTCGCCCGCCGGTCGTCGGTGCCGGTCGAGCTCGAGGTGGACCTCCACCGCCCCCTCGCCGAACGCCTCGAGGTCGCCGTGTACTACATCGTGTCCGAGGCGCTGACGAACGCCGCCAAGCACGCCCGCGCCTCCGTCGTGCACGTCACGCTCGGTACCGACGAAAACTTCGCACGGGTGTCGGTCACCGACGACGGCCGTGGCGGCGCGGAGCTGAGCGGGGGGTCGGGGCTCATCGGGCTGCGGGACCGCGTCGACGCGATCGGTGGCCAGATCCAGATCAAGAGCCCGGCCGGTGGCGGCACCGCGCTGACCGTACGGATCCCGCTCGAGCCGCCCGCGTCCTGAGGGCGGTTCAGCCGGCCAGGCGGAAGGCCAGCTCGGTCCTCCATCGCGCGGGGTCGGGTTCCTCGGCCGGGTCGGTCAGGAGCCGCTCGAGGCGGCATCCCCATCGCTCGCCCTCTTCCGTCTCCTCCACGTCCCAGGTCAGGCCCTGCCCGGCGGCCCACTCCAGCAGGGCCGCGGTGGCGCCGACGAGCCGGTCCGGGGGACCGACATGCGTGGCGGTGACGTAGCGGCCCGCCGGGAGTACGTCCGCGAAGACCAGGTCGTCGCCGGATACGCCCGCCGCGACCGGCACGCCGGCCTGAACGACCAGCCGGCGATCCATGTCGATCACCTCGTAGCGAAAGAAGGGCGCGCCGGCGGGTGCGACCCCGCGCTCACCCAGGTGGGCGATGACCCCGGGCAGCCGGTCGGCGATCTCGGGGAACGTCGCCAGCGTGACGGCTCTGCGAACGGCGACGTACGGCTGCTCGGCGCGTATCTCGACTCGCGGTTCTATCGGCATTTTTATCCTCATGGCTGGATAGACCGGACAGGGGTGCGGGACTCATCTGCGATTCTCGGGATTCACGTTGAGTAATCGACTCAATGCATTGAGTGATACTTGTTAGCGGTGAGAACTATCGGGGGCTGGCGGTGACGTTCGGTGAGGTGTTCGCCCAGGTGGAGCGCGCATCTGTCGGGATTCTCCGCACCCGCCCACTCTTGGGAAGTGACGCTGGGTAATCGGAATGGTGAGCGAGAAGAAGATTCCCGTGATTGGCTTTCCGAAGCTGGGGAATGGCGTCAGATTTCCTTGGTCATCTTCGCGGAAGGATAAGGGCGAGGTCCACAACTGAAAAGCCCGAGGGCCGCCCTCATCCGGCACCGAAGACCGTTGTCTCGGTCGGCGATGACGTGGACGACCCCCCTCGCCCGACCGACCCTGCTCGCACTTCACCGCAGGTAAGGTCAGATGCAGGAGTTGTGCTGAAATGGAGATGATGGCCTTTTCGCCGTTTTTCAACCGCGGCGGCGACGATGACCTACTACGGCTTATTACCATGTTCATCTTTCCCGTCCCTACCCACAACGGCCGCGGGTGAGGTCGTGACCGGCAAAGCGCCCACGGGGCGCTCCACGAGGCCAGGGCGAACGGATGACCGCCCGGCCGAACGCGACGGCCGGCGGCGCCGGTTCGTCTTCTACGTCGTCGGTGGCCTGCTCGGCTCCGGCGGATGGCTGTCGGTGACCATCTACAGCGCCCCGGTGCTCAAGAAGGTCCCGGCCAACGTCCACGTCCCGCAGCTCGCCGTCGCCACATGCGCCGTCGCCGTCGCCTGCTGGGGTCTGCTGCTCGTCGTCGGCGAGGCCATGCTGTTCGCGCTGGCCGTCACGAAATCCGGCGACCAGGAACGCTACGACGTCTACCGCAACCTCATGATCCTCTGGGGGTACGTGCTCACGCTCGGCCTTCCCCGGTTGTTCCGCCGCCTGCCCGCCCAGTTCGCCGGCACGCTCGACGAACCCGACGCCGACCGGGCGCCGGCGCGGCGCCCCGCCCGTACGGAGGGTTCGCGCGGGGCCGGTGCGCGCTCGGGCGAGAGATGCCGTCCGGACGACGGAGGGCGTTCGGGGGCCGGACGGTCCCGACGGCGGGAGGAGGGGTTCCCGGAGTCCGCGCGCCCGCCCGCGCCGCGTGACCCGGTGCCCGGACCGCCCGTACGCGGGGAGGAGCCCCTGGGCGGCGTCGCGCCGATGTTCGGCGATGTGGAGCTGCGAACGGCGCTCGACCTGCTGCTCCGGTACGCGGTCCGGTACCTGGACGACGAGGCCGCCGCGGCGTCGAAGGCACCCGCCGAGAAGGAGCCGGCACGGGACGAGTGAGGCCGGCGGGCGCCGTCATCGGCACACGGCGCCCGACCGGCCGCTGTCAGCGGAGGCCGACGGAGTCGTGGTGCCAGAACACCTCGGAGTACACGAGGGTTCCGGTCATCCACGGCTCGTGTCCGGGGAGCAGGACGACCTGGAAGGCGGCATCGGGAATGCGCAGCGACGGCTTGCGAAAGCCGTGGTGGCCGCCGGCCGTGAAGCCGAGGCGCCCGTAGTAGACGGGGGAGCCCTCGAGGAAGACGACCGGGACGTTCCGTTCGGCCATGACCTCCAGGCCGCGGCGTACGAGGGCGGCGCCGACGCCACGGCGCTGGTGGTCGGGGCGTACGGCCAGCGGGCTGAGCACCTGCACGTCGACCAGGCGGTCCGGCGCGTCGAGGACGCTGCGCGTGAACATCACGTGGCCGACGACCTCACCCGCCTCCTCGGCGACCAGCGAGAGCCCCTCGTACGGGCCGATCGTCGTACGCAGGTCGTTCACGAGGTCGGCGACCTCGCCCTGGTCGCCGAACGCCCGCCGATGAAGGTCCCAGACGGTCGCGCGGTCGTCGGTGCGTTCGAGGCGAAGAGTCACGCCCGCAGGCTAAACACCTGCCCGGCAGGTACGCACGCGGTTTTCCGGCCGGGTCAGAGCGCGACGAACGCCAGGCCGCGCTGCTTGAGCGCGGGGATCACGGTGCGGAGCGCCTGGATCGTCTCGGCGCGGTCGCCGCCGCCGTCGTGGCAGAGCAGGATGTCGCCGGCCTGGGCGTGCATCAGCGTGTCGGTGATGTGGCCGGTGCCGGGGCGCGCCCAGTCGCGCGGGTCGACCTGCCAGTCGATGCTGACCATCCCGTGCTCGGCGGCGACCTCCAGGATCTGGTTCGACCACGCGCCGCCCGGCGAGCGGAAGAACCTCGGCGCGACGCCGCACGTCTGCGCGATCCGGTCGTAGGCCCCGCCGATCTCCTCCTTGATGCGCCCCGCGGACAGGCTCGGCAGGTCCAGCGGGTGCGTGACGGTGTGGTCGGAGACCTGGTGCCCGGCCGCGACGATCCGCTGGACGAGCTTGGGCAGCTCGGTGACCTGCTCGGCGATGAGCGAGAACGTCGCCGTCACCTGGAACTCCGCGAGCAGGTCCAGCATCTTCGGCGTCCACGTCGGGTGCGGGCCGTCGTCGATGGTCAGCGCGACCGCGTTCGCCGGGGCGGCGGGCGTCAGGTCGTGCAGGCTGTGCACGGGGGAGTGCAGGGCCTTCACCGGGCCGTGCGCGTAGCCGGGGTCGACCCGCGGGTGATTCGACGGGTGGCCGGCCGCCTTGGCCGCCGCCTTGCGGCGCGCGGCGTTGGCCGGTTGCCTGGCGCGTACGAGCATCGGCACGCCGCCCGCGAGCAGCCCGACGCCCGCCGCCGCCACGGTCATCAGCGCCTGGCGCCTGTCGAGCTCAGCCATGCCCGCCCCCTGTGAAGTCCCTGTGACCGTGACGTGCCCTGCCCGTACGACGCGGACGCCCCTCGGCAGGTTCATCATTCGGCAACGAGACGGTATTACCGCGGGCGCGGCTCGGAGCATCGACGCGCCGGGAGCCCCGCGAATCGGCCGATCTCGGCACCGGCCCGCCCGGATCAGTGCCAGCCTGGCGAGAAAATTTCAGATCGGACCAAACCGCGCCCGCGCGTACGCCGAATGACCGGCATGAGGGCAAGGCGGATCGGCGGCGTGTTCTCCGGAATTCTCGCCGGGGGAGTCGCGCTGGGAGTGGCCGAGTTCGTCGCGCCCTTCGCAGGTGGAGCGCGATCATCACCGGTGATCGCCGTGGGTGCCGCGGGCATCACGCTGACGCCGGAGTGGCTCAAGGAATTCGCGATCCGGCGTTTCGGTACGAACGACAAGCTCGTACTGCTGCTCGTTCTCGGGGCGAGCATCGTGGCGTTGGCCGCGATAATTGGATTTGTCGCTGAAAAGCGATTGTGGCCTGGTGTTTTCGGCTTCGCGGCGTTCGGTGCCGTCGGCGCGATCGCGGCGGCGACCCGGCCCGACGGGGGCGTCACCGAGGCGATCCCGTCGGCGGTGGGAGGCCTGGCGGGCATGGCGGCACTCGCCGTCCTCGTACGCGCCCTCGCCACGGCGAACGCCTCCCTCGACGACGGCGGCGGGGGCCGTCGGGGGTTGCTGGTGGCCGGGGGTGGGGCGCTCGTGGCCGGCGCGGCCGGAGGGCTGGGTGGACGGTCGCTGCTGGCGCGGCAGAGCGTCGGCCAGGCACGGCAGGCCGTGCGGTTGCCCCGGCCCGCGTCCCCGGCCCGGCCCGTGCCCAGGGGCGCCCAGGTCAGGGTGCCCGGCGCGACGCCGTTCGTGACGTCCAATGCCGGCTTCTACCGGGTCGACACGGCGCTCACGCTGCCGCAGGTCTCACCGAGGGACTGGATGCTGCGGATCCATGGCCTGGTCGACCATCCGGTCGAGCTGTCCTTCGACGACCTGCTCCGCCGGCCGATGCTGGAGCGCGACATCACGCTGAGCTGCGTCTCGAACCAGGTCGGCGGCAGGTACGCGGGCAACGCGCGGTGGCTCGGCGCGTCCCTGGCGGCCCTGCTGCGCGAGGCGGGCGTACGGTCCGGCGCCGACCAGGTCCTGAGCCGTTCCGCCGACGGCTTCACGATCAGTACGCCGATCGAAACGATCATGGACGGCCGGGACGCGCTACTGGCGGTCGGCATGAACGGCGAGGCGCTCCCGGTCGCCCACGGGTTCCCGGCGCGGATGGTCGTGCCCGGCCTGTACGGCTACGTCTCGGCCACCAAGTGGGTGGTCGACCTCAAGGTCACGCGGTTCGCCACCGATCGGGCGTACTGGACCCGGCGCGGCTACGCCGACCACGCGCCCATCAAGACGCTGTCCCGTATCGACGTGCCGAAGGCGTTCACCCAGGTCAAGGCGGGGCGAGTGCCGGTGGCGGGCGTCGCGTGGGCGCAGCACCGGGGCGTCGACGCGGTCGAGGTACGCGTCGACGGCGGGCTCTGGCGCCCGGCGGCGCTGGCGCCCGTACCCGGGATCGACACCTGGCGGCAGTGGGTCCTCGAGTGGGACGCCGCGCCGGGAGAACACCGGTTGGAGGTCCGTGCCACCGATGGCACCGGGGCCGTACAGCCGCAGAAACGTGTGCCACCCATCCCCGACGGTGCGACGGGCTGGCACTCGGTCGTGGTCACCGTCACCCAGTGAGAATCCGAAGAAGGAGAGTTCAGATGAAGGTCCGCGTTCTGGCAGCGAGCATGGTCGCCGGTGGTCTGGTCCTCGGCGGCACGGCGTGTGGCGGCAAGAAGAGCGACGACGCGTCCTCGTCTTCGGCGCCGAGCAGCGCGCCGTCGAGCTCGTCGGCCGGCTCGGCGATGTCGGACAAACCGTTCGGGGCCGCGTGCTCGGCGGTGCCGGCCGACGGCAAGGGCAGCTTCTCCGGCATGGCGCAGGACCCGGTGGCCACCGCCGCGTCCAACAACCCGGTCCTGTCCACGCTGGTCACCGCGGTCAAGAAGGCCGGTCTGGTGGACACGCTCAACTCCGCGCAGAACGTCACGGTGTTCGCGCCGACCAACGACGCGTTCAAGAAGATCCCGCCGGCGACGTTGAAGAAGGTCCTGGCGGACAAGAAGAAGCTGTCGGCGATCCTGACCTACCACGTCGTCGGCCAGAAGGTCGCCCCCAGCGGGCTGGGCGCGGGCAGCTTCAAGACGCTGCAGGGCGGCATGGTCACGACCAGCGGCTCCGGCGAGGCGTACAAGGTCAACGACGCCAACGTGGTCTGCGGCAACGTGCAGACCGCCAACGCCACCGTCTACCTCATCGACTCGGTGCTGATGCCGAAGATGTAGCCCGGCCCCCGGTGGCGGGCCACGCGGGCCCGCCACCGGCCGCCGTCACGCCGGGACGCGCGCGATCTCCCGTACGTAGTGCCGGTGCGCTGCGACGGCGTCGGTGAAGGCCTCCAGGAAGACCCGCGTGACGGGGCCCGCCACGGTGACGACGCCCTCGTCGGCCACCGGCCGGTCGCCGTCCGCGCGGCGTACGGACGTGACGTGCGCCGCGTCGAGCAGCGCGATGCCGTCGCCGACCGCGCCCACGGCCTTGCAGTGCCGGAACGCCTCGGCGACGAAATGCACCGCCTTGCCGTCCCGTGACAGCGCGTGGATCGAGTCGCTGCCGCCGGGCACCAGGACCGCGTCGTACAGCACCGAGGCGGTCGTCGTCAGGGCGCGGTCGATCTCGACGGTCTCGCCGCCCCCGGCCCTCAGCACGCCGTCGCGCGGCCCGATCACCTCGCAGCGAGCGCCCTTGTCGGAGAGTTCGTGCCGGGTGGCCTCCACGTCCGCTGCGCGTACGCCGTCGGCGGCGAGGATCGCGATCCGCCGGGTGGCGATGCCGTCCTTCAGGCCGTTGGCCTGGCTGAGGGCGGGCGAGCTCCGGCCGTGGTTCTCGGTCACCGGGCGGTCCGGCGGCTCGACCCCGATGCCCTCGGCGACCGCGACCGCCAGATCGTGGTCGACGTGGTTGAGGTTCTTCACGACGCCCTCGCGTACGTGCCGGTGGGCGACCTTGCCGAGCTCGAACCGGTACGCCGCGACGATGTGCTCCTTCTCCCAGCCGGACATGCTGTTCCAGAACAGCGTGGCCTGCGAGTAGTGGTCGGCGAAGCTCTCCGCCCGCTTGCGGATCTTGTCGCCGTCGACGTGCTCCGGGTAGTGGACGTAGGCGCCCTCGCCGCTGAGCGCCGGGCAGCCGCCGGCCAGCGAGTTCGGGTGGTACGTCGCGCGGGTCCTCGGGATCTCCGTCTGGTGGTAGCCGTCGACCTGGTGGTCGCGAACCGGGGCGACCGGCCGGTTGACCGGAAGCTGCGTGAAGTTCGGGCCACCGAGCCGGATGAGCTGGGTGTCCAGGTAGGAGAACAGCCGCGCCTGCAGCAGCGGATCGTCCGTGAAATCGATCCCGGGCACGGCGTTGCCGAGGTGGAAGGCGACCTGCTCGGTCTCGGCGAAGAAGTTGTCCGGGTTGCGGTCCAGGACCAGCCGCCCGACCGGCCGTACCGGCACCTGCTCCTCCGGGATGATCTTGGTCGGGTCGAGAAGGTCGAAGTCGAACGCGTGCTCGTCGCGTTCGGGTACGAGCTGCACGCCCAGCTCCCACTCCGGGAAGTCGCCGTCCTCGATGGCCTCCCACAGGTCCCGGCGGTTGTAGTCGGGATCACGCCCGGCCACCTGCTGCGCCTCGTCCCACACCAGCGAGTGAACGCCGAGCCGAGGCTTCCAGTGGAACTTCACGAACGTGGACCGGCCCTCGGCGTTGACGAACCGGAACGTGTGCACGCCGAAGCCCTGCATCATCCGGTAGCTGCGCGGCAGGGCCCGGTCCGACGTCAGCCACATCATCATGTGCATCGTCTCGGGCTGAAGCTGGACGAAGTCCCAGAGCGTGTCGTGCGCCGACGAGGCCTGCGGCATCTCGTTGTGCGGCTCCGGCTTCACGGCGTGCACGAAGTCGGGGAACTTGATCCCGTCCTGGATGAAGAAGACCGGCATGTTGTTGCCGACGAGATCGAAGTTGCCCTCCTTCGTGTAGAACTTCGCGGCGAACCCCCGCACGTCACGTACGGTGTCGGCCGACCCGCGCGACCCCGCGACCGTGGAGAACCGTACGAACACCGGAGTGCGCAGCGACGGGTCGCACAGGAACCCCGCCCGCGTGACGTCCGCCATCGACTCGTACACCTGGAAGTACCCGTACGCCCCGGCACCGCGCGCGTGGACGACCCGCTCGGGAATCCGCTCGTGGTCGAAATGGGTGATCTTCTCGCGGAAGTGAAAGTCCTCCATGAGCGTCGGCCCACGCTCGCCGGCCCGCAGGGAGTTGTCGGTCTCACCGACCGGGACGCCCTGGTCCGTGGTGAGGGTGGCGTCACCCGGATCGACTCGATGATCGTCCAGCTGGCGCTGCTTGTCGTCCGGCTTCATCTCGTCCCCCCGAAGCTCGCGTATCTCACGCCCGCCGAGGAGATCCGTCCGTTCCACCGGCCGGACGCGCTCCCTTCCAGAGTAGTCACCGTCACCGCAGACCTCCGTCCTGACCGGCCGGAACCCCGGAACACCGGTCCGCCGCACGGCACGCGCGCGTCACTGGCTCATCGCGGCGTAGATCACGGCCGGCACGTCGGCGACCATGAGGGTGCCCAGGCCCGCCATGCCGAGCCGCGAGTCGTCGCGGCGGTACATCGCGGCGAGCAGGACGCCGCCGCCGAGGGCGGCGGCGGAGCTGTCCTGATTCGGGTGCGCGTGTGCCGGCGGGCGGCCGTCACCGCCGAGCCGGTCTCACCGGCGCGGGACGGCCGCTATGCCGACGCGGTCGGACGGGGCGGGGCGCGGCAGCCGAGGGCCGGGTGACCGGCCGCGGAGAGGCGGGCGCGTGTGGCGCTGCGGGCGCTCCACGCGGCCAGGAGGGTCGTGGCGGCCAGGGCGCAGGCAGAAGGCCAGGGACAGCAGCAGCGCCGGCGACCACCGTCGCGTCCGCTCACCGCCCACGAGATCCTCCGTTCCCCTCGAACCCTAAGGTACGGATCTCACGGGAACGCGTGGCGGCGCAGGTGCACGGCTTCCAGGAGGCCGATGGCCACCATGTTCGCGAGGGTGGCGGAGCCGCCGTAGGACACGAACGGGAGCGGAACGCCGGTGATCGGCATCAGACCGAGGGTCATGCCGATGTTCTCGAAGGCCTGGAAGCCCAGCCAGCAGACGACTCCGGTGGCCATCAGCATGCCGAAGGTGTTCTCGCAGCCGGCGGCGATGCGCAGGCCGCGCCACAGGACGATGCCGATCAGGGTGATGATGAGGGCGGAGCCGAGGAAGCCGAGCTCCTCACCGGCCACGGTGAAGATGAAGTCGGTGTGCTGCTCGGGAACGAAGTGGCCGGCCGTCTGCTGCCCGTGGAAGAGCCCACGGCCGAGCAGTCCGCCGGAGCCGACCGCGATCCGGGCCTGGGCCGCGTTGTAGCCGACGCCCTTCGGGTCGGCGGCCGGGTAGATGAACGCGATGAACCGGTTGACCTGGTACGGCTTGAGCAGGTGGAACCGCCACGCGGAGATGGCCACGGCGACACCGCCGACGACCAGGGTGAACAGCCAGCGTCTCGAGGCGCCCGACACCGCCACCATCGACAGGATCAGGACGCTCAGCACCATCGTGGTGCCCAGATCGGGCTGGAGCACGACCAGGCCGATGACCAGCGCGGACAGGACGAGGCCCGCCACGATGTCGAAGGCGCTCGGCTCGATCTGGCCGTCCTTCATCTCGCCGAGCAGCGCCGCGAGCAGCATCACCAGCCCCAGCTTGGCGAACTCCGCCGGCTGGAGCTGGAACCCGGCACCTACCTCGATCCACGAGTGGTGACCCTTGATCGAGGAGCCGAGCGGGGTGAGGACCGCGATCAGGCCGATGCAGGAGGCCGCGTACAGCATCGGCGCGTACGCGCGGACGAGCCGGTAGTCCAGCATCGAGACGACGAAGGCGAGGGTGAGGCCGACGGCCACCGTGATGAGGTGCTTCTTCAGGAAGCTCTCCGGGTCACGCCCGGCCTGTACGAGGCCCGGCCGGGTCGCCGACCAGACCAGGAGCGAGCCGACCGAGGTGAGCAAAAACACGGCGTTCAGCAGCACCCAGTCGAGCCGGCGTACCGGCGCGCGTGCTGAGAGACGGCGGAGCTTGGCCCGATACCCGAAACGCAGATCCGTGCCGTAGCGAGCGGACATGTCTACGCCGTACCCGCGGGCGCTCCCATGCGTCTCCGTAACGTCGTAGGCTTAGGTAAACGTTCGGTAAGCGGAGTGGTGCTTCGCGATTCCGTCCTCGCGTCGAGCACGAACGGTCGATGAATGTTAGAGAAGTCCCCGCCGGGCATCGATGTCACAATCGCGAATGAGGCGCGCGTATATGACTACTACCTGGGCGGGAAGGACAATTTCGAGGTCGATCGCAGGGTCGCCGACGCGACGATGGCCGTGGTGCCGGACGTGCCGCGTTTGGCACGTGACAATCGCGACTTCACCCGCCGCGCCACGGGTTTCCTGGCCGGCCGGGGCGTCCGGCAGTTCCTCGACCTCGGGTCCGGGCTGCCCACCCGGCAGAACATCCACGAGGTCGCGCAGGCCGTCGAGCCCGAGTGCCGCGTGGTCTACGTCGACAACGACCCGGTCGTTCTCGCCCACGGCCGCGCCCTGCTCGCCACCAACGGCAACACGACCGTCGTCACCGCCGACCTGAGCGAGCCGGACGTCGTGCTGGCCCACCCGAAGATCACCGGGATGATCGACCTCGGTGCGCCGGTCGCGGTGTTCATGGTGGCCGTCCTGCACTTCCGACGCGAGGACGTCACCGACCTCGTCGCCACGTACCGCGACCGGATGGCCCCGGGCTCCTGGCTGGTCCTGTCGCACGCGGTCGCCGACAGCACGTCGGTCGAAACGATCGCCGGCGTCCAGACGGCGTACGAGCGGGCGAGGTCGCCCGCGGTCTTTCGCAGCCGCGCGGAGGTCGAGGCCCTCTTCGGCGGGTTCGAGCTGGTCGAGCCGGGCTTCGTCGACGTCGCCCGCTGGCGCCCGCGTGACGAGGGGGAGGCCCCCCCGACCTCCGTACAGATCTGGGGCGGCGTCGCAGCGCGTTAGGGCGTGTCTGACAAATCCGCTGTCCTACTGCGCGGCGCCCAGGAGGCGCCTCGCCGCGTTGTCGTCGGTCGACAGCCAAACCAGGCTGACTCCCTCCTCCGCCTTGCGACGCACCACCTGGACACCGCTCGCTACGAACGGGATCTGTCAGACACGCCCCAGCGGACGGCGGCGCGGGTGAGGACGGACAGGGTCGAGGGGCGGAGGGTGTCGGCGCGGTCCCACAGGGACGGGTCGACGGATCCGCGCTGGTCGAGGTGTTCGCGGGGGAGCAGTCCGTGCTCCTTGAGAAGGGCGGCCAGGTCCGCGGGGCTGAGGAGGCTCAGCCAGGGCTCGCCGCGTTCGGCCGCCGCGGGCGCGACCGCCTCGACGTAGGCGCGGCCCGCCTCGTCGCACAGGTCGGCCGGGAGCATGTGGTCGATGACGATCTCGGTGCCGGGGGCGAGGCCGCCGACCGCGGACAGCGTGTGGCCGATCGCCTCGCGGGTCAGGTACATCGTGACGCCCAGCCAGCCGAACAGGGCCGGGCGCGACGGGTCGAACCCGGCCCGTACGAGGGCGTCCACGAAGGGCTCGGTCTCCAGGTCGGCCGGGACGAAGGTGACGCCGGGCGGGACCGGCACCCCGGCATCGGCGAGCAGGCGGCGCTTCCACTCCTGCGTGGCCGGGTGGTCGACCTCGAAGACCCGGACCCGGCCGGCGAGCGGCGACCGGTAGGCGAACGTGTCCAGCCCGGCGCCGAGGATGACGTACTGGCCGACGCCGTCGCGTACGGACGCGGAGAGGCGGTCCTCCGTGTAGCGGCTCCGGGTCGTCACCGCCGTCCGCGCGCCCGAAAGGACGGGATGGTCGCCGTTCAGGCGGTGATATCGGACGAACTCCTCGGCCCGATCGCCCAGAAGCGGGTACGCGAGGGTATCGGCGAAGATCGAGGGAGAGGCGTCGACGATCAGATGCGCCGCGCGCGCGGCCGCCGCGGTGAGCGCGGTCTCGCTGCCATGACTATTCACACTTTTAAACGTATCTGGAATTGCCTTAATCATAGCACAAAAAGAACTTTATGGAAAGGCAATTCAAATAACAATTCCTATTCGACGAGAGCCGGATGTCGCGGATCGTCGGCCCGTACGACGACGTCGGCGATCCGGGCCGGAGCGACCTCGTCCTCGTACCGCGCGTACGCGGGGAGCGTCCACCGGCTCTCGTCGGGGGTGCGCCGGCCGAGCGCGCCCGGTGAGAGCCACAGGTGCACTACGTGGTCCAGGGGCAGGCCGCGGCCGAGCAGCAGCGCGCCATCGAGCAGCAGCACGGCCTCCGGCGGTGGCGTGAGGTACGCCGCGCGGGTGGCGCGGTCGGCCGCGCTGTCCCACAGAGAGGGCAGGATCCGTCCGGAACCGCCGGGCTCGAGCGGCCCGAGCACCTCGCGGACCAGGCCTCCGGAGTCAAGCCAGCCGGCGTAGAAGGCGTCGGGGTCGGTACGGCCGTGCTCGAGGCGCAGCGACGCGGGGCGCAGGAAGTCGTCCGCGGACACGCGCACCACCTCGCGTCCGCGCAGGCGCAGCGGGCCGACCAGCGCGTCCGCGAGGTCGGACGGCCGGGCCGCCGGAGCGCCGTCGACGGCGACCCGGATCCGCGCGGACGGGCGGATCCCGGCGATCGCGTCGGCGAGCTCCTCGACGAGCAGGGCCGGGGAGATGGGCCGTACACGCATGCCATCATCCTGGCCGATGGGTAGGGAACCGGGTGAGGAGGTCACGATGTCCGTCGAGCTGAACCACACCATCGTCGCCGCCCGCGACAAAAAGGGCGCCGCCGCGTTCCTGGCAAGCGTGCTCGGGCTGGAGGTCGGCGCGCCGTACGGGCCGTTCGTGCCGGTACGGGTGGCCAACGGCGTCACGCTGGACTTCGCGGAGAGCGGCGCGGACCCGATCACGCCGCAGCACTACGCCTTCCTGGTCTCCGACGAGGACTTCGACGCCATCTTCGCGCGCATCCAGGACGCCGGCATCGTCTACTACAGCGACCCGCTCCACCACGACCCCGGGCGCGTCAACCACCGCGACGGGGGCCGTGGCGCGTACTTCGCCGACCCGAACGGCCACAACATGGAGATCCTCACCCGCCCGTACGGCAGCGGCGGCGGGTAGTCAGGCCAGGATCGGCACCAGCCCGGCCGCGAAGACGAGGTAGAAGGCCCCGGCCCAGGCCAGCCTCGCGGGGGTGAGGCGGCGTGTGCCGATCATGAGCAGCAGGTACCCGATGGCGGCCATCGTCACCAGGCCGGACCAGGCGAGCGCGGTGTCGAACCGCCACGAGGTGAACAGCAGGCCCAGCCCGCTCGGCACGGTCGCCTGGATCATCATGGCGCCGGAGATGTTGGCCAGGGCGAGCCGGGTCTTGCCCTGGCGTACCCAGATGATCGCGTTCATGGTCTCGGGCAGCTCGGTGGCGATCGGGGACAGCAGCAGCGCGGTGACCCCGGCGGACAGGCCGAGCATCGGCCCGATCGCGTCGAGCTGGGAGACGAACACGCGCGAGGCCACGAAGATCACCGTCAGCGTTACCAGGGTCTGCGCGAGTACCGCCCAGGTCGGCGGCTCGGCGGCGCGCGGCCGGAGCTTCAGCGGCTCCAGCTCCTCCTGCTCCACCCCCGGATCGTCCTCGCCGGTCATCTCGCGCCAGAAGTAGACCGCGTACGCGGCGAAGAACACCAGGCCGAGCCATGGCTTGTACGCGAACGCCACCAGGCCGAGCGCGACCTTGACCACGAACACCGCCAGGAACCAGCGCTGGTCCCGCGCCAGCCGGCCGACCTGCCAGCCCTCGGTCAGCGATCCGGTCGCCAGGACGCGACGGTGCTTGACCAGCAGGGCCAGGCCCGTCGCCGCGTACGCGACCGTGGCCAGCGCGAGCGGCCCGCCCATGGCGGCGCCGACGCCGATGTTCCTGGCCTCGTCGGTCCTGCCGGAGGTGACGGCCACGAGCGTGACCGCCGACTCGGGCAGGGCCGTGCCGAACGCCGCGAGAACGGTGCCGACGGCCATCTGTCCGACGTCGAGACGGCGCCCCAGCCACTCGACCGCGTTGACGAACCACTCGCAGGAGAGGTAAATGACCCCCGCGCAGATGATCAGCAGAACGAAGTGCCACACTGTCGCTGCCTTGAACCCTTCCCGCCTGTGGCGGGGGGCGGAGCGGCGGGCGGGAGCACCGACGACCTCGACCCCCGCGACACGCGTAGCGTCGTCGATAGGGATCGAAGGTCTCGCCCACCCGGGATCGGGCCCGGCCGCCGGGAGCCTTAACGGGCTCCAGTGTGTCGACGACCGGTTTTCAGGGCTACTCCCCTTCGCAGCCTCGAAATATACCGTAGGAGGACGAATGGCAGGAGCCGCGGTCGCACCGGGGTCGATCGTCTTTCAGCCGCTCTCGCGCGAGGACTTTCCCCTGCTCGCCCGCTGGCTGGTCGCGCCGCACGTCCTCGCCTGGTGGCGTGACGCGCTCACCACGGCCGAGGAACTCGAACGCGAGTACGGCCCGCCGATCGACACGGTCGACCCGACGCGCATGTTCGTCTTCCGCGTCGGCGACACCCTGGTCGGCATGATCCAGTGCTACCGCCACGCCGACAACCCCACCTGGGACCGGGCCGTGGACGTTCCGTCGGCCGCCGGCATCGACTACCTCATCGGTGAGGCCGATTACTGCGGGCGCGGCGTCGGGCCGCAGGTCATCGCGGCCTTCGTCCCGGTCGTCTTCGGCCTGTACCCGGAGATCGACACGATCGTGGCCGTACCGCAGGCCGACAATCGCGCCTCGTGCCGCGCGCTCGAGAAGGTCGGGTTCCATCTGCTCTGCGAGCGCGAGATCGACTCCGGCGACCCGTCCGACGAAGGAATCAGCGCGGTGTACGTCCTGCCGCGTACCGAAAAGTCCGGGGTTCCGGGCAGACTGCTGCCATGACGGACGAGAGTCTGCGCGCGCGTGTCGCGCGGTTCGAACGAATTCTGTGCCAGGAGTGCGGCAAGGACGGCCACGTGCCGGCGTGGCTGCGCCGAACCGAGGGCGAGCCACGCGTGTGGATGGCGATCGCGATGATCGTGGCGATCGCGCTGCAGATCGTGCTGCCCCCGAGGTTCGCGCTCCAGCCGCACCTGCTGCTTCCGGTGCTCGAGGTCCTGCTGCTGGTCGCGCTGGTCATCTCCAACCCGGTGCGCATCAACCGCGAGTCGAACATCGTCCGCGCCCTGTCGCTGTGCCTGGTGACCCTGATCTGCGTGGGCAACGCGATCTCGGCGGTGCTGCTCGTACGCAACCTCATCGACGGCACCGCGGGCGACGACGGGGGCGCGCTGCTCGCGACCGGCGCCGCGATCTGGGGGACGAACATCATCGCGTTCGCCCTCTGGTACTGGGAGCTGGACCGGGGCGGCCCGGCCTCCCGCGCGGTGGGCCATCCCCGGCACCCGGACTTCCTCTTCCCGCAGATGGCCTCGCCCGAGGCGGCGCCGCCGTCCTGGGAACCGGCCTTCCCGGACTACCTGTACCTGTCGTTCACCAACGCCATCGCGTTCAGCCCCACCGACGTGATGCCGTTCAGCCGCTGGGCGAAGATGCTGATGCTGGTCCAGTCGGTGATCTCGATCGTGGCCATCGCACTGGTCATCTCCCGCGCGGTGAACATCCTCCAGTAGAGGTGAGGCTGTTGGGGCGCGGGGGTATCAGAGGTCTACTCTTCGTGATGGACGGTTACCGAGCGTAATATTCGCTGTGTGACCAGGGACTTCCGCGTACACCGGTGCCGCCGCAGGGCACTGTGGCTGCTGGTGTTCCTGGGCGTCCTGCTCCACACGAGCCTGTGCGCCCCGGGCGTACACGCCGGCACGATCCACGCGACCGCGTGCGCCAGCCGGTCGGTGGCGGACGTCCTGCCGCTCGACGCGATCGACGGCGGCGGTGGCGCCGCGCCGGTGGCCGGCCGGGCGTCCGACGACCGCGCCGGCCAGCCCGGACGGCCCTGCACCCCGGTTCCCCGGCCGCACCACGCGCCGTGCGGAGCCCTCACCGACCGCGGCACCGGCCAGCACCGCGCCGCCGCCGCGCCCACGGCCGTCCTGCCGCACCGCTCGCCGGGCCCGGCCACCGGACTCGCCGCCGCGCCCGCGCGCGGTGACGCCTCCCTGCCACCGGCCCGCCCGTACGGCGCCGGCCTGCTAATCGACCTGTGCGCGTCCCGTACGTGACCGGTCTCCCGCGCCCCGGCCGCGCCACCCGCTGACCCGCCGTCCACCGGCGGGGAGTTCACGGCGCCGCCGGCAGCGCCCACCTGTGATTCGCCCGCACCGTCCTGCCGGATTTCAGGAGCGCACCCATGCGAGAGACGCACGTCATCCCCCAGACCTGGCCCTACAACTGCCTGTCCTGCGAGCACGCCTGGGAGACCGTCTACGAGGCCTGCTATGTCCACGCCGCCGACGCGGTCATCTGGCGGCACAAGGGCACCCTCGCCATGCCGCCGTGGATCGACCCGTCCTGCCCGTCCTGCGCCAGCCTGCGCGTCAGGACCCTGCCGCCCAGCACCCCGGCCTGACGCCGGTCAGCCGTCCACGCCGATCCGCCGGGCCGGTTCGGGGCCGACGGGGTAGACCTGCTCCTTCGGGAGCAGGTCCCTGGCCCTGGCCGCGTCGCCGTCGGCGACCAGCCGATGCACCCGGCGGACGAGCGGGGTCAGGTCCCGGATCCCGAGCGTCCACGCGTCACCCTGGCCGTCGAGGACGGGCCCGCTCAAATGGTTTTCACGACTCCGCGGGGGTCACGGCTTGGGTGCGGGATTCTTCCAGGTCAGGGAGACCGCGAAGGTCGCCCCCGCGGACGTCTTGCTGATCACGACGTCGGCTCCGAGGGACAGGGACATCCCGAAGTCCAGCCTGATCTCGTCCGGGGTGCGCGTCATGTCGGAGAGCCCTTCGATGAAGCTCTGCGCGACCGGGCGTACGCCGGCGAGCATGTCGTCCAGCGAGCGCGCGGCCCGCGCGACGACCTCGCCCGGACGGGCCGCCTGCATCAGGCCCTCGGCCGGTCCGGTGACCTCGACCCTGACGGCGTCCGCCGATCCGTCGCTTGTCTTCACCGGCAACTCGACGAGATATGTCATGTTCGTTTCCCCGATCACCTCGCGGGCTGCGAACGTACAACACGAACGCGGACAGTAGGGGGACGGTGACCTGACTTGATTGGGGTCACGCGCGGTCGATTAATTGCGGCACACTGATGGCAATTGGATTCTCCCCCGGACCAGAGGACCGCCGATGGAGACCGCGCAACCGCTGCCGGCGTACTACCGGCTCAAGCGGCGTCTGCTCACCGACATCGAGTCCGGTCACTACGGCGGGGACGGACGGCTGCCCACCGAGCACGAGCTGTGCGCCGCGTACGGGCTGAGCCGTACGCCGGTGGCGCGGGCGCTATCGGAGCTGGCCGCCGAGGGCGTGGTGGTGAGGCACCGGCGCCGCGGCACGTTCGTCAACCCGGAGTGGATGCGCACGCTGCGCGCGGCGCCCGAGGTGTCGGTGATGGCCTGCGAGGGGAGCTGGGCGGGCCAGTTAAGAGAAGCGGCAGGCAACGACCTGCGGCTTTCCATCACGACGGGATCGCTCGGCGAGCTGCGGACGATGTTCCGCCGCGCCATCGCCGAGGGACGCGGCCCCGACCTGGCGATGGTCGACTCGGTGTGGGTCGCGGAGTTCGCCGAGTCGCACATGCTGACGCCGATCGGCGAGCTGGATCCGAAGTGGCTCGAGGAGGAGCACGACGCGGACTTCCTGGCGCCGTTCGTCGACGCCTACCGGGTGGACGGGCACGACACGGTCGCGGTGCAGGCGCCGGCCGACGTGACGGGCCTGTGGTACCGGCGTGAGGCCCTGGAGAAGATCGGCGCCTCACCACCGGCGAACTGGCGTGACCTGCGGGCACTGGCGCGCCGCCTGGCCGAGGGCCTGCCGAGGGACCGGCACGCCCTGGTCCTGCCGGGCGGGCCGCCGGCCGGCGAGACCGCCACGTACGCGCTGGTGGCGCTGCTCGTCGCCAACGGCGCGACGGTCTTCACCGCCGACGCGGTGACGCTCGACGGCCCGGCCGCGGTGGAGACGCTGCGGTTCCTGCGACGCCTCGTGGACGACGGGGTGCTCTCGTCCGAGGTGGTCACCTACGACCGGCACCAGGCCGCGCGTCTGCTCGCCACGGGCCGCGCCGATCTGTTCGTCGGGGCGAGCTACCACGCCGAGCAGATCGCCGACGAGACCGGGACCGCGCTCGCGCGGGTCTCCGACACGTTCGGGTTCGTGCCGGTCCCGGCCGGTCCGCACGGCCCGCCGGCCATCCTGTGCGGCGGGATGGTCTACTGCGTCCCGCGCCAGGCGCGCCGCCCCGAGCTGGCGATGCGGTTGCTGCGCGCGCTGACCTCGCCGAAACGTCTCGCAGAGGTCTGCGGGGAGACCGGCCAGCTCCCTCCGCGCCGCAGCGCGCTGGACGCGCTGGCGCCCGTGTCGGCGTTCCACGCGGAGACCGCGGCCCTGCTGGAGCATGCGGTGGTACGCCCGTCGGATCCGATGTACGCGCTGGTGTCGGCGCAGTTGCAGAGCATGGTGGAAGGCGTGCTGACCAGGCGCTTGACCCCGCCGGCCGCCGTGACGCTCACCGCCGACCGGATCAGCGCGATCACCGGCCTGCCCGTCGTACGCGGCTGACCCGGCCTCAGTGCGCTCATCCGTTCGAGAAATGTAACGCGTTTGTAACCTGATCGGCTCAGGTCTTGACGCCGGACCCCGGTCCTTCCAGATTTGCCACAACACAATGCCAAATCCGCGGAGGTGCAGCGCATGCGGCGGCAATTGGCTCTGGTCATGACGGCGGCGACGGTCGCAGCGTCGATGAGCGCCTGTGGCGACAGCGGGTCTTCGGACGGTAAGACGATCAAGGTCGCTTACCAGAAGTTCGGGACCTTCATCGGCGCCGACGAGCTCTTCAAGAAGATCAAGCCCGTCTTCGAGCAGCAGAACCCCGGTGTGAAACTCAAGCTCATCCCCATCGAGGCGGACGAGAACTCCTACTACACCAAGCTCGGCCTCATGCGACGCTCGAAGGCCACCGCGCCCGACGTCGCGTACGAGGACACCTTCTTCGTCAACTCCGACGCCGAGGCGAAGTTCCTGATGCCCTTGGACGACAAGCTGAAGAGCTGGCCGGACTGGGGCCAGTTCGTGGACGCCTCCAAGGCCGCCGGCCGCGCCGGCGACGGCAAGACGTACGGCATCCCGATGGGCACCGACACCCGGGGCCTCTGGTACAACAAAAAGATCTTCGCCAAGGCGGGCCTGCCGGCCGACTGGCAGCCCAAGACCTGGAACGACGTCCTCACGGCGGCGCGCCAGATCAAGGCCAAGGTGCCCGGGGTGACACCGCTCAACGTCTACGCCGGCAAGGGCGTCGGCGAGGCCTCCTCGATGCAGGGCTTCGAGATGCTCCTGTACGGCACGGCCAACAAGCTCTACAACGACCAGACCAAGAAGTGGATCGCGCCGAGTCGCGGCATGAACGACTCGATGAACTTCCTGCGGACGGTCTTCTCCGAGAAGCTCGGGCCGACGCTGCAGCAGGCGCTCGACCCGCACTGGAGCGACAACGTCGCAGGCCAGGAGCTGCCGAAGGGCAAGCTCGCCATCGACCTGGACGGCTCGTGGCTCCCGCAGTCCTGGATCCCCGGCGGGACCTCGGAGTGGCCGGACTGGTCCAAGACGCTCGGCGAGACCCCGATGCCGACGCAGAACGGCCAGGCACCCGGGAAGGTGACGCTGTCCGGCGGATGGCTGCTGTCGGTCGGCCAGAACACCAAGAACGCCGATGCGGCCTGGAAGCTCGTCCAGCTCGCCCTGAGCAAGGAGAACTCGCTCTACTTCTACGTCAAGGCGACGCAGGTCTCGGTCCGGGGCGACGTCACGAGCGACCCGGCGTACCTGAAGGGCAATCCCTCGCAGAAGTTCTGGACCGACCTGGTCTCGGTCACGCAGTACCGCCCCGCGTACAGCGTCTACCCGCAGATCTCCAACCAGCTCCAGGCGGCCACGGAGTCCGTGGTGACCGGTCAGGCGGCGCCTGACAAGGCGACGAACGACCTGGCCGGCCAGATCAAGCAGCTCGCCGGACCGGACAAGGTCGAAGGAGCCCCCTGATGGTGGCGGTGGGCCTCCCGGAACCCACCCGAGCCGTGTCCCGCCGCGCGCCCTCGCGCGCGCGGCGGGCCGCCGGCCGTGTCCTGCCGCTGGTTCCCGCGTTCGCCCTCCTCGCCCTCTTCTTCCTCGGCCCGATCCTGTGGTGCGTGTACGCGTCGTTCACCGACGTGGCGTTGACCGGGGCGACCGCGAGCACGCCGCACCTGATCGGGCTGCGCAACTACCGGCGGATGTTCTCCGACCCGGCGTTCCGCGAGTCCTTCTGGCTGACCGTGGTCTTCGTGCTCGGCTCGGCGGTGATCGGCCAGAACGTCGGCGGCATGATCCTGGCGCTGCTCATGAAGTCGCGAAAGCGGATCGTGCGTGCCGTGGTCGGCGCCATCGTCGTCGGCGCGTGGGTGATGCCGGAGCTGGTCGCCGGCTTCGTCTGGTACGCGTTCCTGTCCGACGACGGCACCCTCAACGCGATTCTGGGCGCGGTGGGCATCCACGGGCGAAGCTGGCTTTACACGATGCCGCTGGCGTCCGTGACGATCGCCAACATCTGGCGCGGCACGGCGTTCACGATGCTCGTCTACTCCGCCGCGCTGTCCAGCGTGCCCGAGGAGCTGCTGGAGGCCGCCGCGGTGGACGGGGCCTCGTCGTGGGCCCGGCTCCGCCGCATCACGCTGCCGCTCATGCGGCGGGCGATGATGACGAACCTCATGACGATCACGCTGCAGACCCTCGCGGTCTTCACGCTGATCTTCGTGATGACGGGCGGCGGGCCCGGCACCAAGACCCAGACGCTGCCGATCTACATGTACCAGGAGGCGTTCAAGTTCTACCAGCTCGGGTACGGCGCCGCGCTGGCCATCGTGCTGCTCGCCGTCGGCGGCATCTTCTCCCTCGTCTACCTGCGGGGAATGAGGGACGAAGTATGACCATGACCGCGAACATCTCCACGACCGCCCCGCGCAAGAGCGCGGCCGCGTTCGCCGCCTACCTCGTGCTGGCGCTCATCGCGCTGCTGTTCCTGCTGCCGTTCGGCTGGCTGTTCCTGGCGTCGGTGTCCGACGACGCGACGCTCAGCACGTCGATCCCGCACCACCCGACGCTCCGCAACTTCGCGGACGTGCTCACCGGCGACAACCTGCACGCGCTGGCCAACAGCCTCGTGCTGTCGCTCGGGTCGGCGCTGCTGACGCTGGTGCTCGCCGCGCCCGCCGCGTACCCGCTGTCCCGGTACGCCAAGAGGTTCGGCCGGCCGATCCTGCTGATGCTTCTGTTCGCGACCGGCCTGCCGATCACCGCGATCCTCGTGCCGGTGTACGGGCTGTTCGTCCAGCTCGACCTGCTCGACTCGATCCCGGCCACCACGCTGTTCCTCACCGCGACCGGGTTGCCGATGGCGATCTGGATGATGAAGAACTTCATGGACGACGTGCCGATCTCGCTGGAGGAGGCTGCCTGGGTGGACGGCGCGTCGGGACTGCGCGCGCTGATACGGATCGTGCTGCCGCTCATGGTGCCCGGCACGACCGTGGTGTTCACCTTCACGTTCGCGCTGACGTGGGGGAACTTCTTCGTCCCCTTCATCCTGCTGGTCGACCCTGGCAAGGCGCCCGCGTCGGTGGCCATCTTCCAGTACTTCGGCCTGCACGGGACCGCCTCGTACGGCCTGCTCGCGGCCTTCTCGATCCTCTACTCCATGCCCGTCGTCGTCCTCTACACATTGGCCCAGCGGATGCTGGGCAACGCCTTCGCCCTGTCGGGCGCCGTCAAAGGTTGATCCGGAGGAAGAGCAGCAATGCGCATTGCCGCCATCGAGTCCACTGACAGGTTCGTGGGTTCGGTCTCACAGCCACGCCAGGTCGTACGCGTGACCGTCGAGGCCACCGAGGCGTCCCTGGGTGAGGTACGGGTGACGCTGACCGGCCCGGCCGTCGACACACCCGAACCGGCCGTCATCCCCGGGCTGGCCGTGGGCGAGACGTACGTCGCCGAGGTCGGCGTACGGCTGGCCGAGCCGATCACCGAGGGTGCCGTACGCCGGGTCACGGCGGTCGCGGAGTCCGTCGGCGCCTCCGCCGCGCGGATCACCGCCGACGGCGACATCACCGCCGCGGTGACCGGCTGGACGATGTGGATGGTCTCCCACTTCCACTACGACCCCGTGTGGTGGAACACCCAGGGTGCCTTCACCGAGAACTGGTACGACCTGCCGGCCGCCGAGGAGCGCCGCCCGCCGGTCGTCAAGACCGCCTTCGACCTCGTACGCGCGCACCTGGACGCCGCGCGCCGCGACGAGGACTACAAGTTCGTGCTGGCCGAGGTGGACTACCTCAAGCCGTACTGGGACGTCTATCCGGAGGACCGCGCGGACCTGCGGAGGTTCCTCGCCGAGGACCGGATCGAGATCGTCGGCGGCAACTACAACGAGGCGAACACCAACCTCACGCACCCCGAGTCGACGATCCGCAACGCGGTCTACGGCATCGGCTACCAGCGTGACGTCGCGGGCGGCGACCCGCGCTCGGCGTGGATGCTCGACGTCTTCGGGCACGACCCCGCGTACCCGGGTCTGATGGCCGACGCCGGGCTCACCTCGAGTGCCTGGGCACGTGGACCGTTCCACATGTGGGGCCCGAACCGCCACGTCGGCGACAACGAGCGCATGCAGTTCCCCGCCGAGTTCGAGTGGATCTCCCCGAACGGCCGCGGCCTGCTGACCGGCTACATGGCCAACCACTACGGCGCCGGCTGGGAGATGGACGAGCGGGCCAAGACCCGCGAGGAGGCCGCCGAGATCGCGTACGGCCAGTTCAGCGAGCTGGCTCCGGTCGCCGCGACGCGCAACGTGCTGCTGCCCGTCGGCGCCGACCACGTCGTGCCGTCGCGCTGGTGCACCGAGGTCCACCGCGACTGGAACAAGCAGTACGTCTGGCCGCGCTTCGTCGTCGGCCTGCCGCGCGACTTCTTCGGCGCCGTACGCGAGGAGCTGGGGGAGCGGCGCCGCAAGCCCTCGCCGCAGACCCGCGACATGAACCCGGTCTACACCGGCAAGGACGTCTCCTACATCGACACCAAGCAGGCGCAGCGCGCGGCCGAGGTCGCGGTGCTGGACGGCGAGCGGCTGGCCACGCTCGGCGCGCTGTCGGGCGCCGCCTACCCGTCCGAGGCCCTGGACCGCGCCTGGCGGCAACTCGCCTTCGGCGCCCACCACGACGCGATCACCGGCAGCGAGTCAGACCAGGTCTACACGGACCTGCTCGGCGGCTGGCGCGAGGCGTACGAGCTGGGCGACACGGTGCGGATGGCCGCGCTCGACCACCTGGCGTCCCGGTTCGACACCTCGGGCGAGGGCCGTCCGGTGATCGTGGCGAACACGCTGTCGTGGCCGCGCGACGGGGTGACGACGGTGACGCTGGCCTTCGACGAGGGGCCCGCCGGCGTACGGCTGGTCGACGACGCAGGCGCGGACGTACCGGTCGTCGCCGAGGGCGTACGGACCTCCGGGGGCGGTGGCCTGGAGGAGATCACGCTGACCTTCCTGGCCCGCGAAGTGCCCGCGCTCGGGTTCCGCGTCTACCGCGTTCTCGACGCCGACGCGCTGCCGCCGGCATGGACGGAGGTCCACGGCGGTGGCACGGAGGCGAGCAACGCGGCCTTCGCGGTGACCGCGGACCCGGCGCGCGGTGGCGCCCTGACCTCGGTACGCGACCTGCGGGCCGGGCGTGAGCTGCTGCGGTCCGGCGGGCTCGGCGGCGAGCTGACCCGCCAGGAGGAGTACCCCACGCACCCGAAGTGGGGCGAGGGCCCGTGGCACCTGCTGCCCAAGGGCCCCGGCCGCGGCACCGGCGAGGGGACCGCCTCGGTCCGGCTCGAGGAGTGCCCGATCGGGCGCCGCCTCGTGATCGACACGGGCCTGGAGGACCTGACCATCAGCGGCGAGGTCCTGCTCTGGGACGGCGTCGACCGGGTGGACTTCCGCACCCACGTCGGCGGCTCCATCGGCCAGGACCACCTGCTGCGGGTCCGGTTCGACCTGGACGTCCCCGGCGGCAAGCCGGTGTCGGAGGTCGGCTTCGCGGCGATCGGCCGCCCGTTCGGCTTCCCGGACGCCGACTCGGGCGAGGACCTGTGGACGCTCGATAACCCGGCCCACACGTGGACGGGTCTCAGCGCCACCGCGCGGATCGTCCTGACCGGCGACGACGGGTCCCGGCAGTCGCACGCGATGGGCGTCGCCGAGGTGGTCAGCGTCGACGAGGGCGACGACGTGCGCGCGGTAATGGCCGCGCTGGTCGCCCAGGGCGTCACGGCGACCTCGAGCAAGGCCGGCGGCTCGCGCTACGGCTCGCTCGACGTCGACTCGAACCTGCCGGACGTACGCGTCGTGCTCGGCGGCCCGGAGGAGAACTCCTTCGCCGCCGAGGTGCTGGCGGCGGCCGACCCCGCGTACGGCGAGGCCCTGGCGGCGAGCGGACGGGTGTTCGTGCCCTCCGCACGCCCGATGAGCGAGGTGTGGACGCCGGGCGCCGACCTGCGCGGCGCGCGCGACCTGCCGGCGCTGATCGTCTCCGGGGACGTCGCGGACCTGTGCGAAGACCTGGGCGACGCGGAGATCGAGGTCGCGCGGCCGGGCGACCTGCCAGGGACCGACGACCCGGCCGCCGGCCATTCCGTGGCGCTGCTGAACACCGGCACGCCCGGTACGGTCGCCAAGCTCGGCGAGGGCGTCTACCTCAACCTGATGCGCTCGTGCAGCACGTGGCCGAGCGGCGTGTGGATCGACGGTCCGCTGCGCACGGCGCCCGACGGCTCGAGCCTGTCGTGGCAGCACTGGAGCCACACGTTCCAGTACGCCCTGGTGGCGGGCGAGGGCGACTGGCGCTCGGCCGGCTTCGTACGCGCCGGGGCCGAGTACAACCACGCCGTGCTGCCGCGCGAGACGACCGCGCACGACGGTGAGCCCGTACCGGCACGCGGCCTGGTCACCGTCGAGCCGGAGAACGTCCTGCTGACCGCGCTCAAGCCGGCCGGCAACCCGCTCGCCGCGGCGCTGCCCGGCGACGAGGACCCGGCCGACGGCGTCACCGTCCGCGTGTACGAGTCGGAGGGACGGCCCACCACGGCGCGCGTCGAGCTGTTCACCGGCGTCGCCGAGGCGTACGTGACCGACGTGCTCGAGGCCGACGGCGGGCGCGCGGTCGACGGCGGCGCGCTCGAGCTCGGGGCCGCGGAGATCGCGACCCTGCGGCTGCGGCCGGCGCGCCACGGCGGCACGAGCAACGTGCCGGTACGGCTCGGGCCGACCACCGAGCCCGCGCAGCCGGTGTTCACGCGCTACTGGCTGCACAACAAGGGGCCCGCGCCGATGGGCAACCTGCCCACGGCGGTGCACGTGTCGCCCCAGCGGCTCGGCTCTGAGGGCGGGCGGGTCCGCCTCACCGTGGCGGCCTCGGCGCGCGCGGTGGCGGGCCGGGTCGAGCTGGACGTACCGGACGGGCTCACCGTCGGGGCGCCGCCGCTCGACTACGACCTCGCGCCGGGCGAGTTCGCCGAGTTCGAGCTCACGGTCGGCACCGACCGGGCGCCGCGCGGGACGTACTTCCTGACCGCGCGGATCGGCGACGACCTCGGGCAGGTGCTCCAGGACGCCGTCGCGATCGAGGTCGGCGAGCCCCCGGAGGGTGAGGCCCTCGTCGTCGCCATCTCCTCCGAACCGCTGCGGCTCACGCCGGGCGGCACGGGCGAGATCGTCGCGGAGCTGCGCAACGACGCCTCGACGACGATCGTCGGCGAGGCCCAGCTCACCAGCCCGTACGGCACCTGGGGACCGGCGGCGGACGTGCTGATCGGGCCCTGGACACGCGGCTTCGAGGTCGCCCCGGGCGAGACCGCGCGTGTCCCGTTCGACGTGAGCGCGGCCGCGGTGGCCCGGCCCGGCGCCTGGTGGGCGATGGTCAAGGTGGCGTACTTCGGCCGCCTGCACTACACGACGACGGTCGGCGTGGAGGTCGTGCGCTGATCTCCCCGCGTCCGGCGTCCGCCGTCGTGGCGGGCGCCGGACGTTAGATCTCCTCAATCGGGTACGTCGTGCTGATACGGCCCGAGTCTCGTTTCCGGCGGGGGAGGTGCGGCCGGTGCGGTCGTTGTTCGCGGGGTCCAGCGGACGCGTGGTGCCCGTCTACGGCGTCGTCATGGCCGTGGGCATCGGCGCTCCCCTGATCGTCGGCATGATCACCGGGCATACCGCCGAGTGCCAGCTCGTCGCGCTCGGCGCGTACTACGTCGGCGTCGGCGCGCCCCAGGGACCGTACGGCGCCCAGCTCCGCTCGATGCTCACCGCGGTAGCCGTCGTCACCGTCTGCACCTGGCTCGGCGGCGCGATGAGCGGCCACCCCTGGCCCGCCGTCGTGGTGGTGTCGCTCGTCGCGGCCCTCGGCGTCGCGATCCCCTGGGTGGGCCCGATCGCGAGCCTATGCACCCTGGTCGCGGCGCTGCGGCCGGAGACCAGTCCGGCGCTGTTCAACGGGTTCCTGGAGACCATCGGCGGGCTGTGGGTGTCCGTGCTCCTGCTGGCCCCGTGGATCACCCACCGCCTCCGGCCCCTGCGCACGTCGCTGGCCGGCGGCGCCGCGTCGGTCGCCGAGGCCCTGGAGGCGGCGGCCCTGGAGGTGGCCGATCCCGACACCTGGTACGAGCGGCGCAAGGAGGCGTACGCGACGCTGCGCTCTGCGCGCGCGACGTACGGGCTCTACCGGGGCGGCGGACGCGACGAGCACGAGCGGCTTCAGCGCCTCATCGACACGATGCAGCGGGCGATGGACCAGACGGTCGCGCTGCGGTCACTGCTGATCGAGGCGGGACGCGGGTCGGTGCCCGACGCGTGGCTCGGCGAGTGCCGCATCGCGATCGGCGCGCTCGCCGCGCGGATGCGCGGGCTCGCGTCCGCGATCGAGGAGGGCGGCGGGGCCGTACCCGAGAGCACGGTCCAGCTCGACAGGCTGACCCGCATGACCGAGGACGTCCGGCGGGAATGGGTCACCGGGCGTACCGACGTGGTCGCGGCCGCGCTGGTCCAGCAGATGCGCCGGACCGTACGCCGGCTCACCGCGACGACCGACGGCCTGGCCGAGACCGTCTCCCAGGGACTGGACCTCGGCGTCCTCGCACCGCGCCTGTCCGGGAGCCACTGGACCCGGCTGAAGGAGTCGGTCGGGAGCCGGTCGCCGGGATTCCGGCACGCCGCCCGCGTCGGGGTGGCGATCGCGGTGTCCACGTCGATCGCGTTCGCCCTGAAACTGCCGCACCCGCACTGGCTGAGCATCCCGGTCCTGTTCACCCTGCGCGACTCGTACGGCGACACGGTGTCGATGGTCCTGCAGCGCATCGGCGGCACCGTACTGGGCGCGACCGCGGCGGCCATCGCCCTGACCGTGGCGCCCGGCCCGCCGACCCTCGTCGGGCTGATCCTCTTCGGCGCGGTCGTCGGGTTCACCCTCAAGCCGTCCTACCCGGCGTACTGGATCGTCTTCAGCACGCCGATGATCATGCTGCTGATCGACTTCACCGCGCAGCTCTCCTGGAAGGACGCGCTCTGGCGGATCGGGCTGACCTTCGCGGGCGGCGCGCTCGCCGTCGCCGCCTCGCGGCTGCTGTGGCCCGCCGGCACGAGCCGCCAACTGCCCACGCTGGTGACCGGAATGCTGGCCGCCCACGCCGACTTCGCGCGCACCGTCGCGGCACGCATGGAGGGCGAACGCGACGCCTCGGTACGCGAACGCGCGGCCTCAGCGGCCCAGGCGGCGGGCCTGGTCGAGTCCGCGGCGACCCGGCTCGCCCAGGAACCCGCGCCGCCGGAGTCCGCCGTACGGGATCTGACCGCGACCGTGACCGCCGCCGAGCGCGTACGCGACCACCTGCGAACCCTGGGCGCGTTCACCGAGGACGAGCCCCGCGACGTCGGCCCCATCCCGGCCGTCCTCGAACGCGTCGCCGACCATCTGGAGCACGACGAGGCGACACCCCTGGACCTCGACGATCTGCTGGAGGAGCTCGACGACCACCTGGCGTCACTCACCACGCGCCGCCGAGCCGAGCTGGGCGGCGGGGTCGGAACGGACGCCTCCACCCACCTGCGCCGCTCCCTGGTCGACGTGGCGGGCGCCCGCTACGCCGTACGCGCCCTACGCTTCGACGCCGAGAACCTGCGCACGTCGGCGGGGGAGGCCCTTCAGTAGGTACGCGTCACGCGGGGTTGCCGCGCTTGCGGGAGACCTCCTGGCCGATGGCGAACAGCAGCCAGCCGAAGGCGGTCGCGTCGTCGACGACGCCGAACGGGAGGAACACGTCCGGGATGAAGTCGATCGGGGACAGGATGTAGATCACCGCCACGATCATCGCGATCATCTTGCCCTTGCCGGTGCGGTACGCCGCGGCCTGCAGGCGCCCACCCCGCCGCTGGCGCACGACCCGCCGCCGCCCGCGCCCGAGCCGGACGATGCCCACGATGAGGAGCAGGGCACCGACGACCATCGTGACGGCGCCGGGAGTGGTCCACCCGCCGCCCACGCCGAACGTCGAGATCGCACCGGCGAGAAGCACGAGCGCGCCGAACCAGGCCATGGGGTCCTCCGACTCTTGGTGGCTCAGCCGAGTATGTCCTGACTCGGACGTTTCATTCGGCCGCCCGGTTTCGTCTCAGAGTCGACGGCGACGGCCGTGTCGTCGGCGTGTTCGAGCGCGGCCATGTAGCGGCGCAGGACCGCGCGCTCCTCCGCGGTCGGGTCCGAGGACGGCGCCCACTCCTGGCGGCGTGCGGGCAGGTGCCGGCGTACGGTCGGGCGGGCGCGCTGGAGGGCGCTGTTCACCGAGGCGACGCTGACCTCCAGCAGCGCGGCGGTCTCGGCGGCCGGCCGGCCCAGGACGTCGCGCAGGATCAGGACGGCGCGCTGGCGCGGCGGCAGGTGCTGGATGGCGACCATGAAGGCCAGCTCGATCGTCTCCCGGTCGACGGCCGCGGTCTCGGGCGCGTCCAGCAGCCGGTCGGGGCAGGGCAGCAGCCACGGTACCGAGGTCGGAGGCGGAGCCGAGCCTGCCTCACCGGGGGTCATCCCGCGCGGCAGCGGCTCGCGGGACCGCCGGTCCAGCCGGTCGAGGCACGCGTTGGTGGCGATCCGGTACAGCCAGGCGCGGAACGCCGAGTGCCCCTGGAGGCTCTCCCGGCCGCGCCACGCGCGCAGGAAGGTGTCCTGGACCAGGTCCTCCGCGTCGTCGGGCGAGCCGAGCATCCGGTAGCAGTGCACGCGCAGCTCGTGGCGGTACCGCTCGCTCAGCGCGGCGAAGTCGGCCTCGGACCTCATCGTGATCATCCCTTCGTCGAGTGGTTCCTGCCCCATACGACGGCTGAGGGCCGGGTGACTCATCGCTCACCGGACAAAGCGCCCGGTACTTCCCATGCCGACCGCCACAGGAGAGGCTGGAACGCGCAGAGCACCGGACGCGAAGGGACACAGGACATGGCCTTGGACGTGGCTGCCATCCGTGGGGCCTACCCCGCGCTGAGCGACGGGTTCGCCTACCTCGACGGGGCCGCGGGCTCCCAGGTGCCGGCGTCCGTCATCGACGCGATCACCGCGGCGTACCGCGGCGGGATCGGCAATCTCGGCGGTGCCTTCGCGGCGAGCCACCGGTCGGAGGCGATCGTCCGCGAGTGCCGCGCGGCAGTGGCCGACCTGGTCGGCGGCGTGCCGGAGGGCGTGGTCCTGGGTGCGAACAGCACGACGCTGATGTACCGGTTCTCGCTGGCGCTGTGCCGCGACTGGAAGCCGGGGGACGAGGTCGTGGTCTCGCGTCTGGACCATGACTCGAACGTACGCCCGTGGGTGCAGGCCGCGGCGCGCGCCGGTGCGCTGGTCCGGTGGGCCGACGTCGATGCCCCGACCGGTGAGCTGCCCGCCGGCCAGTACGACGAGCTGATCAACGAGCGCACCCGGCTCGTGGCGGTCAGCGCCGCGAGCAACATCCTCGGCACCCGGCCCGACGTCGCCGCGATCTCCGCGCGGGCGCACGAGGTCGGCGCGCTCACGTACGTCGACGGCGTGCACGCGACGCCGCACGGCCCGGTGGACGTCGCCGCGCTGGGCGCGGACCTGTACGCCACCAGCGCCTACAAGTGGTGCGGGCCGCACATCGGCGCGCTCGTCGCGTCCCCCGAACTGCTGGAGACGATCCACCCCGACAAGCTGGTGTGCTCCTCCGACGAGGTGCCGGAGCGGTTCGAGACCGGTACGGAGCCGTTCGCGGACCTGGCGGGCGTCACGGCCGCCGTCGAGCACCTGGCCGCGCTGGACCCGGCGGCGACCGGCACCCGCCGCGAGCGCGTCCTCGCGTCGATGGCCGCCGCCGAGAGCCACGAGCTGGAGCTGTTCGCGGTGCTCCTGGACGGGCTGGCCGGCATCGAGGGCGTCACGCTGTACGGCCGCGCCGCGCGGCGTACCGCGACCGCGTACTTCCGCGTCGCCGGGCACACGCCGGGCGAGGTCGCCGAGCACCTCGCCCGCCGCGGCGTGAACGTCTGGCACGGCCACAACTACGCCTGGGAGCTCACCGAGGCACTCGGCGTACGCGACAGCGGGGGAGCGGTGCGCGCCGGCCTGATGCACTACAACGACCGCTCTGACGTCGACCGACTGCTCGCCGGAGTCGCCGAGCTCGCCTGAACGTCAGGCCCGCCGATACCGCAGGTCCACGGCCTGCGCGGGGTGGCCGTCGTGGATCCGGGCCCACCGGACCGGCTCGATACCGGGGCAGTCGAACAGCCGCACCCCGGAGCCGAGCATGACCGGCGCCAGATGCACGTAGAACTCGTCGATCAGGTCACGCTCGACGCACTGCCGGGCGACGTCCTGGCCGTGGATCTCCAGGTCCTTGCCGTCCGCGGCGGCCAGGCCGATCTCGACCGCCTCGGCCACGTCGCAGTTGAGGAAGGTGATACCGGGATCGGGGATCGCGTCCTCGGGGTGGTGCGTCAGCACGAACACCGGGCCGCTCCACGCGCCGCCGTACGGCTGCCCGCTCGCCTGGCCGGGATGCCGCCCGGCGATCGCGTCGTACCCGCGGCGACCGCCCAGTACGGCGCCCAGGCCGGCGATCGACTCCTCGTGGACGCCCGGGCTCACCTTCAGCCCGGACCCCCAGTCCAGCGAGTGCTCGGGGCCGGCCGCGAACCCGTCCAGCGACATCATCAAGTGCCACAGCACCTTGCCCATCGGAGTCTCCGTTCGTCGCGTTGCACGGGTAATGACCCCTGGCGCGTGGAAACTCATCGGTGCGCTAGAAAACGTGGGTGAGCCGGAAGCGGCCCGCCGGGTCGTGGCGGTCCCGCAGCCCGGTGAGCCGCTCGAGGTCGGCCGCGTCGTACGCGGTCCGAACCAGGTCGGGGGTCGCGTGCTCGCCGCCGCCCATGAAGTTCAGGGACCGGCCGGTGGTCCACGGCTCCAGGGCGCCGAACAGCCGCCCGTGCGCGGCCCGTACGTCCCCGGCGTCCGTGGCGCCCAGCCGTGACAGCACGGCGAGCATGAAGGCCGCGTCGCGGTTGCCGACCGCGCTCGGCACCTCGGGCGTACGTGCGAGCGCGCCGCCAAGGTGGCGCAGCTCGACGATGCAGGGGAGCGGCGCGTCGGGCCCGGCCAGGTCGAGGACGGCGCCCGCCGCGCCGTCGCCGAAGCCGTCCAGCATGACGTTCGACCCGTCGTAGGCCATCGGCGTGACCGGGTCGTTGTGGATCGTCCCGCCCTCGGCGTACGGGAGGTCGCCGAGCGCGTCGATGAGGCGCGGCCCGACCGCGCGCAGCGGCGCCACGAGGCGTTCGCCCTCGGCGGCGTCGCCGTTGTAGGCGATCCGCACGTGGGCGGCGTGGCGTCCCCGCAGCGGTCCGGGAAGCGCCGGGACGTCGGGGAACGGCACCAGCGCGAGCGAGGACGTCATCGAGTCGGGCACGGTCGCGGTCCACGCGGCGTAGTCGCGCAGGACGTCCGCGAGCAGGTCCGTGCCGAAGTAGAGCCCGCCGCCGTACAGCCGCGTGACCGGGACGAGGCCGATCCGCAGGCCGGTCACCACGCCGAAGTTGCTCCGCCCGCCGCGCAGCGCCCAGAAACGGTCCGGGTCGCTCTCCGCGGTGACGTGGTGCAGCTCCGCGTCGGCGGTGACCACGTCGATCGCCTGAACGTGGTCCGCGGCGTAGCCGTACCGGCGGGCCAGCAGGCCGATCCCGCCGCCGAGCGTGTACCCGACGGCGCCCACGTGCGGGGCGCTGCCGCTCAGCGGCGCGAGGCCGTGGCGCGCGGCCTCGGTGACCACCCGCTCCCACCGGACGCCGGCCTCGATCCACGCTGTGCGCGTCCCGGGATCGACCCGTACGCCGGACATCCGGCGGGTGGCGACCAGCACGCCCTCCGAGGCCGCCCACGCCTGGCCGTGCCCGGTGGCCTGGACCGCGACCGGCAGGTCGTGCTCCCCGGCGTGGGCGACCGCGGCGCGTACGTCTCCGGGCCCGTCCGCCCCGACGATCAGGTCGGGGCGGTGGCGGAAGGCGGTCTGGTAACCGGTGCGCTCCTCGTCGTATCCGTCGTCGCCGGGACGGAACACCGGGCCGCGCGTCGGCCCGGCCGGTCCTATGATCGGTTCACCCATGGGGACCAGGCTGGTGGCCGTACGACCAGAAGTCCAAGATCTAGTTTGTCTGCGAACTAGAATCAGTGGTTATGGAACTCCGGCAGCTCGAGTACTTCGTGGCCGTGGCCGAGGAGGCCAGCTTCACGCGGGCGGCCGAGCGCGTGCACGTCGCACAGCCCGGCGTGAGCGCCCAGATCAGGCGCCTCGAACGCGAGCTGGGCCAGCCGCTCCTCGACCGTTCCGGGCGCACCGTGCGCCTCACCGAGGCGGGCGCCGCCGTGCTGCCCTACGCGCGCGCCGCGCTCGCGGCGGTGGCCGGCGTTCGGCTCGCCGTCGACGAGGTCACCGGGCTGCTGCGGGGCCGCGTCGCCGTCGGGATGATCACCTCGTGCTCGCTGAACGACCTGTCGGACCTGCTGGCGCGGTTCCACCGGGCGCACCCCGGCGTGGAGATCACGCTGTCCGAGGACAACTCCGACCGGCTGCTGGCCGACCTGCGGGACGGCCGGCTCGACCTGGCGCTGGTCGGCCTGGCCACGGCGCCGCCCCCCGGGATCGACACGCAGGTGGTCATCGACGAGGCGCTCGTGGCCGCCGTCGGCCTCGGCGACCCGCTCGCCGGGCGTACCTCGATCCCGCTGACGGCACTGCGGGACCGCGCGCTGATCAGCCTGCCGCACGGCACCGGCCTGCGCACCTGCCTAGACGAGGCCTGCGCCGCCGCGGGCGTACGGCCCCGCATCGCGTTCGAGGCCAGCGACCCGTCGGTGCTGGCGCGCCTCGCCGCGCGCGGCCTCGGCGTGGCGATCCTGCCGGAGTCGATCTCCGGTGCCGACGATCTACGCGCGCTCGAGGTCACGAGGCCGCGTCTGCGCTCGCGGATCGAGCTGGCCTGGCGGACCGGCGGGCCGAGCGGACCGGCGGCGCGCGCGTTCGCCGAACAGGCACGTGAGACGCTGGTCCGATGACCTATGTCGCCGATCCTGCCGCGCTCGAGCGCGCACGGGCGCTGCTCGCCGACCACCCCGTCGTGGACGGGCACAACGACCTCCCCTGGGCCCTGCGCGAGCAGGTCGGGTACGACCTCGACCGCCGTGACATCTCCGACGACCAGCGCGCGCACCTGCACACCGATCTCGACCGGCTGCGCGCCGGTGGGGTCGGCGCGCAGTTCTGGTCCGTGTACGTGCCCTCCGAGCTGCAGGGCGACCGTGCGGTCAGCGCCACCCTGGAGCAGATGGACTGCGTACGGGCCATGGCCGAGCGCTACCCGGAGCACCTCGACCTGGCGTTCACCGCCGACGACATCGAGGAGGCGCGTGAGCGCGGCCGCATCGCCTCGCTGATGGGCGCGGAGGGCGGGCACTCCATCGCGTCCTCGCTGGCCACCCTGCGCTCGCTGCACGCCCTGGGCGTCCGCTACATGACGCTCACCCACAACGACAACGTGCCGTGGGCGGACTCCGCCACCGACAAGGCGGTCGCGAACGGCCTCACCCGCTTCGGCGAGGAGGTCGTACGGGAGATGAACCGCGTGGGCATGCTCGTGGACCTCTCACACGTGTCCGCCGACACCATGCGCGACGCCCTGCGGGTCACGCGGGCGCCGGTGGTCTTCTCGCACTCCTCCTCACGCGCCGTCTGCGACCACCCGCGCAACGTCCCCGACGACGTGCTGGCGGCCCTGCCCGCCAACGGCGGCATCGCGATGGTGACGTTCGTCCCGAAGTTCGTCCTCGCCGAATCGATCAGGTGGACCGAGGTGGGCGAGGAAACGCTGCGCGCCGCCGGATTCCATCCACTCGATGGTCACGCCGAGGCGGTGGAGATCTGGCGGGCGTACGAGGCCGCGAATCCGCGGCCGGTCGCGACCGCGGCGACCGTCGCCGACCATGTCGAGCACATGCGTGAGATGGCCGGGATCGACCACATCGGAATCGGCGGAGACTACGACGGAACCGCTTTCACGCCCTCCGGTCTCGACGACGTTTCCGGCTATCCGAATCTGATCGCCGAGCTGCTCACCCGTGGCTGGAGCGACACCGACATCACCAAGCTGACCTGGAAGAACGCCGTGCGCGTCCTGCGTGACGCCGAGACCGCGGCGGCGACTCTACGACGCACCGAAATGCCGTCGATCGCCACGATCGAGCAGCTCGACGATTGATCGTCAAGGGTCACCAGAGACCGGTTTCTCGATGACAAGCCCCTCGCCGACCGGACAGCCCGGTTGACGAGGGACTTTTGTTCATGGCGCTGTCCGCTACCGGTCGACTCTCATCGCGGTCTATTGCCGACCGTTCGGGACTGGTCGTAGCTTTTGTGCAATTGCAGTCAAGAGACTGTAAAAAAGGTACGGAGAGCCCCGGAGGTCCCCCATGCCCGGTATCCGGAAAGCAGCGGCACTCGGTGTCGCGGCGGCGTCGCTGACCTGCGTCGCCGGCGGACTCGCCACCCCCGCCTCGGCCGGCGCGGGAACGGTTCACTACTGGACGATCTGCGAGACGACCACGCAGTACGGCAACCTGCACGCCCAGGACCCGATCCGCGTGCTGCCCCTCCACCGCGAGGTCGGCTACAACGGCAACTCGGCCAGCGGCTGGTCCATGGTGCTCGCCTACGGCGCGGCCGACCCTGCGTGGGGCTACGTCCTCAGCAGCTGCATCGAACGCGACCCGCGCTACCCCGCCTGATCCGAGTCAAGGGAGAACTGCGAATGTCGACCATTCGACGCGGATTCGCCGTCGGCGCCATCCTGGTGACCGGCGTGCTCACCGCCGCCCCCGCCATGGCGGCCTCCGAGTCCCACGCCGCCCCCGCGGTCGTACGGCCCGCCCTCACCCGGATGCACGTCTGCGCCCAGGACCTGTACGTACGTGAGTCGGCGGCCGGCCGCGCCATCGGCACGCTGTACCAGGGCGACACCTTCGACGTCGAGCGCTACAGCCCGTCGGGCGCCTGGGCGTACGGGATGGCGTACGGCCACGTGAACCAGCACGGCTGGGTCGAGGCGTCCTGGCTCTGCTGAGTGCCGTACCCCTGCGGCGGACGTTCGCGGGCGGTCCACTGACCCCCGACAGGCTCCACCCGCGAACGTCCGCTCCAGACCCGGATCATCGCGTCCGGGCCGCCCCACGCATCACGCCCCCCGGTGAGTCCCCTCGAACCCGTTCCGCGATGCGCGGGGTGTGACGGACCAACTGCGCATCCGGCCACCTGTCCAGGGTTACCCCGCCGCAGGTCATAGCGCAAAGACCGCTTTTTTCTGGGCTCCATAGACTCGGTGTATGACGCTGCGTCAGCTGGAGTACCTGCTCGCGGTGGTCGAAGAACGATCCTTCACCCGTGCCGCGAAACGGCTCCTGGTCTCACAGCCCGCCCTGTCACAGCAGATCCGGGCCCTGGAGGCGAGCCTGGGCGGGCCCCTGCTCGAACGCCGGCCCGGCACGGTGCGTCTCACCCCGCTCGGGGAGGACTTCCTCCCGCACGCGGTCACCGTGCTCAACAGCTCCGTCGAGGCGACGCGCGCCGCGCGCGCGGTCGGCCGGCTCGAGATCGGGGACCTGTGGGTGGCGACGCTGCAGTCGATCGCGATCGGCATCATCCCGGTAGCGATCTGGGCCTGGCGGCGCGCGCACCCGCTCGTGGACGTCCAGATCCGGGAGTTCCCTCACATCGACCTGCTGGCCGCGTACATGGCCCGCGGCGATGCGGACGTCGCCGTCGGGCCCGTGCCCGCGGGGTGGGAGGGGCCCTGGTGGCCGCTGGGGCCCGAGGAGCTGGTCGTGGTGCTGCCCGCCGGCGACCCCGACCTGCCCGGCGACGGGCGGCCGATCGACCTGCGGTGCCTCGCGGACCGCCCGTGGGTGCTGTACGCCCCGGAGTTCGGCCTGGCGCCGACCGTCGCCCAGGCCTGCTCGAACGCCGGCTTCACGCCGCGCGCGGCCGTCCACACGCACCACAGCACCACGGCCGTCGAGTTCGCCATCGCCGGGCTCGGCCCCGCACTCGTCCCCCTCAACGTGATCCGGCCCGACCAGCGGTGCTGTACGGCGCGGTCGGACCCGCCGATCCGGCGGCACCTCGCGGCCTTCACCCGCCCGGTCCCGTCGCCGTCGGCGCTGGCGTTCATCGAGATCGTCGACGAGCACGGCACCCTGGAAGGCATGGCCGGTACGGCACTTGGCCGGTGAGACCGATTTCACGGCCTTGAATCGGTCAGGTATTTCGGACGATCCCAAATCGGGTGTGACGCTCCCGTACGGAGCCCGCATCGAGCCCGCATCGAGCCCGGTATCGGGCCGCTGACCTGTTGATATTCCGTGGTCGTTCCGTGCGCGGTGGAAGCGGGTCCAGAGTTAGGGCCGAGGTGCACCGAAACACCGTCGAACCATCACCCCGCAGTTTGAGTCCGTCTCGTCAAGAGGGTTGAGAAACCGGTTTCTCAGCATCAAGGCGGCCCGCCGGCCCGGAAACGGCCATTCACTAGGGGTTTTGCATTCGCCGACGCCAATGGCGGCGTCCGGATCTGGTCGTCCTTAATTGCTGCCCATTGCCGATCCAATGCCGCCGACGTAGCTTTCATTCACTCGTAGTCAAACGGCTGTAAGAAAGCCACCGGACGAGGAGGTCACCCTATGACTCGTCTACGGAAAGCCGCCGCCATCGGCCTTGCCATCGCGTCCCTGACCGGCATCGCCGTCGGTGTCGCCGGCCCGGCTTCCGCCGACGATGGGACGGTCCACTACTGGACCACCTGCGACACGACCACGCAGTACGGCAACCTGCACGCCGTGAACCCGATCCGCGTGCTGCCGCTCCATCGTGAGGTCGGCTACAACGGCAACTCCGACCCCAGCGGCTGGTCCATGGTCCTCGCCTACGGCGCGGCCGACCCTGCGTGGGGCTACGTGCTCACCAGCTGCATCGCGCGCGACCCGCGTTATCCGGCCTGACTTCAACAGCCGATCCGAAGCGATCCGAGTAAAGGGAGAAATGCGATGTCGAACAATCGACGCCGTGGATTCGCGGTCAGTCTCGCGGTCGGCGCCACGCTGATGACCGGTGCGTTCGCGGCCGCCCCCGCCATGGCCGTGGCCGAGACCCATTCCGCGCGCGCGGTGGTGCAGCCGCTCACCGTGCGCCACCACGTCTGCGCCCAGGACCTGTACGTGCGCGTCCAGCCGGCCGGCCAGGCCATCGGCACCCTGTACAACCAGGAGACCTTCGACGTCGAGTCCTATGACGCCTCGGGCGTCTGGGCCTACGGGATGGCCTACGGCAGCGTGAACGCGCACGGCTGGGTCCTGGCGCAGTACCTCTGCTGAGCGGGGGCACGGACGTCCGCAGGCGGTCCCCCTTGACCCGGACGGTCCCGCCGCCCGCGGACGTCCCTCCCGGCCCCGCCGTCAGGCGGACGCGGCGACGTGCCCGGCCAGCAGCTCGACGAAGGCCGCGACGTGCTCGGCCTCGTGCGCCTGGGTGATGGCGACCAGCTTGCGGCGGATCGGGGGGTCCGGATCGAGCTGTACGCCGTGGAAGTCGTCGTCGATGATGCTCCGCGGGACCAGCGCCGGGCCCAGGCCGGCGGCGGCGAGCCGGATGGCGGTCGCGGTGTGGTGGGTACGTACCGCGACCCGCGGGCTGAAGCCGGCACGCGCGCATTCCTGGGTGATCACCGGGGTCAGGCCGTTCTCGGCGGTGTAGAGGATCCAGGACCGCCTCGCCAGCTCGGCCAGGTGGACCGTACGGCGGCCCTGCGTGAGGAACGGGTCGTCGACGGCCAGCACGACGACGATCTCCTCGGTCCCGATCTCGCGTACGGGGCCGTTCCAGTGCGGGGGAAGCGGTCCCACGGCGACGTCGGCGACGCCGAGGGCCATCCGGTCGGCCATGTCGACGAAGGTCGCGAACTCCAGGACCTCGACGTCGGCGTCCGGGTACAGATCCCGCCAGCGCCCGATGGCCGGCGGCATGATGCCGCCCGTGATCGAGTACACCGACGCGACGCGCAGGGCCATCCGCGCCGGGCCGCCCGTAGGGCCGAGCTGCCACGCCTCGCGCGCGGCCTGGAGCGCGGCGACCGCGTGCGGGAGGTAGGCACGTCCCATCGGCGTCAGGCGCACGCTGTCGCGCAACCGCTCGAGCAGCGGTTGACCGACGGCCCGTTCGAGCGCCTTGACCTGGTGAGACAGGGCGGGCTGCGATACGTCGAGCCGATTCGCCGCCCGGGTGAAGGACCCCTCCTCGACGACCGCCAGCAGATATTCCATCTGCCGCAGGCTCATACCCGCAGTCTAGAGCTTCCTCACCTCGCGGCGCGGCCACCCCGGCACCGGCCGTCACGGACGAGACTCGCGAAACGGGGCCATGTGCCCACGAGTGAGAGCGGTTCCTCACATACGATCGCGGGGTGCGAGGCGAGCGAGGTGGGCCGACGATCGGGGACGTCGCGAAGGCGGCCGGGGTCTCCCGCGCCACGGTGTCCCGTGTCCTCAACGAGAATCCACGAGTCGATCCCGAGCTGGCCGCGCGGGTACGCGCCGCGGCCGACCGCTTCGGCTACCGGCCGAACCCCCTCGCGCAGAGCCTGGCGCGCGGCGCGACCGGCACCGTCGGCGTCGTCGTACCCGACCTGACCAACCCGTTCTTCCCGCAGGTGCTCAAGGGTCTCGCGGTGGCCGCAGAGCCGGCCGGCTACCGGCTGCTCGTCGCCGACACCGCCGAGGACCCCGAGGCCGAGATCCGGATCGTGGACGAGCTGGCGCGACGCGTCGACGGCCTGGTCCTGTGCTCCCCGCGCATGCCCGGCCCGCGTCTCGCGGGCGCCGGTGGGGGACGGGTGCCGGTCGTCACGGTCAACCGCCCCGACGTACCGGCCAGCGCGTGCTTCGACGCGGCGGCCGGGATGCGGGCGGTCGTGGAGCACCTCACCAAGCTCGGCCACCAGCAGATCTGCTACCTCGCCGGGCCGCCCACCTCGTGGTCGGACGGCGAGCGGCGCCGCGTACTGGCCGACGGGCCGCTGCGGGTCCGCGTCGTGCAGGCCGGTTCGACCAGCGAGGAGGGATCGGCCGCGGCGAAGGCCGCGCTGCGGCCGGGCGGCGGCACGCGCCGCCGCCCGACCGCGCTGGTGGCCTTCAACGACCAGGTGGCCATCGGTGCCCTCGCCGCGCTGCGCGAACGCGGCGTCGCCGTGCCCACGGAGATGTCCGTGACCGGGTTCGACGACGTCCCGACGGCGGCGTTCCTCGACCCGCCGCTCACCACGGTCCACCACCCCGCGGTGGAGCTCGGCGGCGTCGCCTGGGAGCTGCTGGCCGCCATGGTGGTCGGCGGCGGCCACCCCCGTAGCACCCTGCTCGTCCCGGAGCTCGTCGTACGCGGCTCGACGGCCGCACCGGCGGATCCCACGGGTAAGTAACCGGTTTCTGGGGGCTCTCGGAGTCTCTCAGGCGGTGATCTGGACCGGGGTGCCCAGGGGGAGCATCTTGGCGAGGCGGGTGATGACCGTGTTGTCGACGCGGATGCAGCCGTGGCTGACCGACGTACCCAGGAGCTGGGGCTGGTCGGTCCCGTGGATTCCGATGATCGGGTCGTGGCCGTTGAACTGCTGGAGCGTCGTCGAGTAGCCGGAGAGCCCATAGGCGTACGGGCCGTACGCGCCCTTGGGGTTCGGCGCCTGGAGCAGCTCGGTCAGGAAGTACCGGCCGCCCGGGGTCGGGGTGTCGGACTTGCCGATCGCGGCGCGCGCGTTCACCACGACGTGTTTGCCCTGGTAGAGCCGCAGCACGTGCTGTGACCGGCGCACCTGGAGCCAGTAGTTCGTCTTGGCGGTGGTGACCTGGTCGGCGGCGATCCAGCCCTCGCTGCTGTTCGGCGGCACCGGCAGCAGGACGTGCAGCCAGCCGGGGGTGCGGTCGATCACCAGGAAGACGCGCGGCACGCCGTTCGTGGACGGGTTGTGCAACGTGAGGTTCGGCGCGGAGTCGCCGGCGTTCTTGAAGATCTCGACGGTCGACCGGCGTGCGGTGGCGATCGTGCTGGGGGCGGTGCCGAGCGCGGCGAGCCTGGTACCGGTCGATGATTCCGAGGGACTCGGGGCCGTGGCGGGTTCGGCGGGCTTCTTGGCCGCGGAGCCGGCACCGCAGCCGGCCAGCGCGATACTCAGCGCGGCGATCGCGACGGCCGATCCGTACGGGTGACGGCTGGTGCGCATCTGTGTCGCTCCTCGATGAGGTCGTACCTGGGTTGATCGCGGACGGCCCGGGAACCGCAGGCTCCCGGGCCGTCTGGTCGTGCCGATCGTCAGCCGGTGAACTGCGGCTGTTCCTTGACCGGGGTGGCCGGGCGAGCCTCGCCGCTCGGCGGGGCGGTCGTCGGGGTCGGCTTGGCGGTCGTCGGCTTGGCCGTCGGCGTCTTCGACGCGGGTGCGGACGGCGTCGGCGTGGGCGCGGTCTTGCAGTCCGCCGTGCCGGCCGCGCCGTGCTTCTCCCAGATGGTGCCGCGGTCGCGGTCCGGCCGGTAGGCCACGACGACGACCTTCATGGCGTGGCTCGGTACGGCGACGGAGGCGCCAGGAGGTGCCTGGACGTACCCGTCACTGTGTCCGCCCTGGTCGTCCGACCAGGTGAAGGGGACCGAGCCCCAGGTGTTCGGGTTGGTCACCATCCAGGACGCGCCGTCGTGGGCGCACATGGACTTGAGCTGGAGGGCAGGGTCACGATCGTTACAGGCCAGCGCGGGGGACGCGGCCATCGTCGTGATGACGACGGCCGTCACCGTACCGGCGAAGGCAAAGCTCGCCTTTTTCAGGCGCATGGGGCGTTCCTCCTACGAAGGAGCAGACCGATGGGTCGGCCGCGAGTGTGATCATCAGCGGCCCGTGCACACTATCGTCTGCTTGCCACGAATACCTCTATTGCCCCCAATGGTTTGCCTTTATGTAATAACACGGACGAATCATGTCTATCTGGTCAAGGAGTGCAACTCTTCTGGTCAGGGGTCAATTGAAGGGGGGGCTATCCTCGGGGTCATGACCGCGCCGATTCGGCGGGACACCGCCCGGGTCATCCTGCTGGGGCCCGGCGGCCGCGTCCTCCTGTTCCGGCACCGCCTCCCGGGCCCCTGGTCTCGCGAGGGGTGGCTGACCCCCGGCGGCGCCATCGAGCCGCACGAGACTCCGGCCCAGGCCGCCGTACGGGAACTGCGCGAGGAGACCGGCCACCTGGTCGAGACCGGCCCGCCCGTGGCGTACGACTCCGGTCCCTGGTGGAGTGACGACGGCACCGCGTACACCACCGTCAACTGGTACTTCCACGCTCGAATCGCCACGGACGTGGTCGACCTGTCCGGCCAGGACGCGTACGAACGCCGCGGCCTGATCGCGTACCGCTGGTGGAGCCCGGCCGACCTGACCGCGACGGCCGACCTCGTCTTCCCGGTCGGCATCGCGGACCTGTGCGCGCGCCTCACCGCAGGCGACCTGCCCGCCCGCCCGCTGCGCCTCCCGTGGATCTGAGTCAGGCCGGGTTCGGGCGCTGTGACGCCGGGGACCAGCCCGGATCGCGGCCCGGCAGATCGCCGGCACCTCTGTTCACCGAGTAGACGATCTCGACCGAGCCGCCCGGAAGGGCCCGCTCGCGCTCGAACGTCAGCCCGGCGGTGAGCGGCGCCAGCCGCATCCCGGAGCCGAACAGGAACGGCAGCACGACCAGTTCGAGCCGGTCGAGCGCGCCGAGGCCGGCGACGGTCGCGATCGTGCGGGGGCCGCCGACGAGATGCACGTCGCCGTCCCGGCCGGCCGCCCTGATCATGTCCAGCAGCCGGGCCGGATCGCCGTCCACGACCACGTGGTCCGGGGTGCCGGCCGGACGCTCCGAGGCGAGCACGAACGCCTTCAGGTCCGGCCACGGCCACCGGCTGTTGGTCAGCGCCGGCTCGAAGGTGTTGCGGCCCATCAGCACCGCCTCGCACCCCTGGAGGAACTCCTGGATGCCGTGGCTCTCGCCGGGCACGAACGCGGGGTCGGCGGTCAGCGCCGGCCATCCGGTCGGAGTGGTCACATAGCCGTCGGCGCTCATGCTCATGCGCGCACGGATCTGCATTTTCCTGGCCTCTCGGTCGGTTTGTCGTTCAACCGGGGGTCGGAGCCGATCTCGCCGGCTCGACATCTCCGAGAAGCCGAGTCCAAAGAATTTGCGGTGCCCGGTCAGGGAACCCGGATCACCGCCACCGCGTGGTCGGACTCGGGCCGATAGTGCGGGGTCACACGGGCGACGGGGACCTCACGGCGCCGCATCACCTCGTGGCGTTCGTGGATGGAAGCGCGCTTGAGCAACCGTTCGAGCAGCGCGGCACGCTCGCCGTCGTCGGTCAGCATGACGAGGTCGACCGGAACGTCCTCGTACCCGAACTCGGCGGTCGCCGAGGTCGCGTTGCCCAGAGCGGTCAGGACGCCGGTCTCATGCTCGGCGGCCAACACGATGCAGTCGTCGCCGTCGGGCAGATGACCGACTGGCACCTTCTCGCCGAGGGGCGCGTCCGGACCGGTGAGCGTGAGGAAGACCGAAGTCCTGCCATGGAAGCGGTAGAGCACCACCCGGCCCCGGGAGACCGAGAACACCGCCTGGTTGACACGGCCGATAAAGGACAGCAGTACCGCGTCGATGGCCTGACGCACGTGGGGTCCTCCTCTGTCGGGCAACCTCGTCGCGCCAGTATCGCAACGACCGCCCGGGAGGCCTCCCGGTCAGGTGTCGCGGAGGATCTTGTGCAGGACCGCGACGGAGGCGTTGGGGGGTTCGGCCTGGATCACGAGGCGGTTCATGATGTGCCAGTAGGTGTCCACGTCGCTGGTCTTGTTCGCGTAGACGGCGCTGGTGAGCTGCTCGAGGTAGACCAGGTCGGGGATCTCGTCCTCGGGGAAGCGCAGTATCGTCACCGGGCCGCCGGCCGCAGCGTGGCCGCCGGCGCTGAACGGCAGGATCTCGATGGTGACGTGCGGCAGCTCGGCGATCTCGATGAGGTGCCTGATCTGGGCACGCATCGTCTCGGAGTCGCCGATCGGGCGGCGGAGCGCGGCCTCGTCGATCACGGCCCAGAGCTTGGGCGGGTTGGGGCGGTGGAGGAGGCGCTGGCGGCGCATCCGCAGGCTGACGCGCTTCTCCGTCTCCGACGGGGGCGCGTCGTAGTGCGCGAGGTCGACGATGGCGCGCGCGTAGTCCTCGGTCTGGAGGAGGCCGGGGATGAACTGCACCTCATAGGTACGGATGACGCTGGCCGCGGGCTCGAGGCCGAGGTAGGTCTCGAACCAGTCGGGCACCACGCTGCTGTACTCGTGCCACCAGGCGAGGGCGTTGGCGCGTTCGGCGAGGGCGAGCAGCGTGTCGCGCTCGGCGTCGCCGTGCACGCCGTACAGGGTGAGCAGGTCGGCGACGTCGCGCTGCTTGAAGCCGGTACGGCCCAGCTCGAGGCGGCTGATCTTGGAGTGAGAGGCGCGGATCGTCGCGCCCGCGTACTCGCACGTGATCTGTCTGGACTCACGCAGGCGGCGTAGCTGGGCTCCGACGAGCATGCGGAGAACGATCGGTCCCGGCTGCGGCGCAGCCACGATACCGGCAGGCCTGCCACCGACGATGTGGCTTGTACGCATTCTGACTCCTACATCAACAAAACTTGACCGAACCGCGCTCTGAACGTCACACCCTAGCTTCAGCCCGGCCTAGCCGGAATAGGTCATTTGTACCGTGTCGACCGACCGGAAGCGCCCCACACGGCCGTGGACCCGGCAAAATGGCCTCGTCCCGACATCCGGTGTATCCAGCAGGAGCCTCCCGTGACCGATGACTCGCCTGACAATGCGCGGCCGCCGCTCGAGATCGACACGTCCGTGCCGCATTCGGCCCGGATCTGGAACTACTGGCTCGGGGGCAAGGACAACTACCCGTCCGACCGTGCGGCCGGCGAGGAGTTCCTGAAGGTCTTCCCGGGCATGGCCGACGTGGCGCGATCGGTCCGCCATTTCCTCGCCCGCGTCGTACGCCACCTGGCCGAAGATGCCGGGATCAGGCAGTTCCTGGACATCGGTACCGGTCTGCCGACCGTCGACAACACCCACGAGATCGCCCAGCGGGTCGCCCCGGAGTCGCGGATCGTCTACGTCGACAACGACCCTCTCGTCCTCGCGCACGCCCGTGCCCTGCTGACCAGCACGACCGAGGGCGCGACGGACTACATCGACGCAGACCTGCACGACCCCGAGGCGATCCTCGCCGCCGCCTCCCGCACCCTCGACTTCGACCGCCCCGTCGCCCTCATGCTGCTGGGGATCATGGCCCACGTCGGCGAGGACAGTGAGGTGCGTTCGATCCTGAAGCTGCTCCTGGACGCGCTGCCGTCCGGCAGCTACCTGGTGCTCAGTGACGGCACCAACACCGACCCGGCGCGCGTCGAGGCCCATCAGCGCTACAACGCCGGCGGCTCCGTGCCGTACCTCCTGCGCAGCCCGGCGCGGATCGAGGGCTTCTTCGGCGGGCTGGACCTCCTCGAACCGGGGCTGGTATCGGTGTCCCGCTGGCGGCCCGAACCGTCGCCGTTCGGCCCCGCGCGCGAGGTGTCGACGTACGGCGGCGTGGCGCGCAAACCTTGACCGGGCTCAGCCGCCGGTGACCGTCTCGCCCAGGAATTCCAGCAGCAGGCCGGTCACCGCGTCGGGCCGCTCCATGCTGGGCAGATGGCCGGCCCAGGGGAGCTCGACGTGGCGGGCGCCGATCAGGCCGGGCATCCGGGCGGCGATCTGCCGGAAGTCCGGCAGGTCATGGCCGCCAGAGACGGCGAGACACGGCGCCTGGATCGTCGACAGGTCGTACTCGTGCTCGATCGGGTCGAACTCCTCGGTGGCGGCGAGCTGCACCTCGAAGGCGCGCCGCTGCATGCGGCGTACCTGCTCCCGTGTGGTCTCGCCGGTCTCCGGGCCGAGCCACGTGTCCAGGTTCAGCTCCACGGCGCCCGCGACGTCACCGGCCTCGAGCAGGGCGTTCTCGCGCGCGCCGAAGGCACGGAGCTCGTCGGTGCGCTCGTGCCCGGGCACCATCGCGCACAGCAGGACCAGCGCGCTCACCCGGTCCGGCCGGCGCGCGGCGATCTCGACCGCGACCGGACCACCGCCCGAGGACGCCACCAGGGCCGCTCGATCGATGCCGAGGGCGTCCATGAGATTCAGTACGTCGTCGGCCTCGTTTCCGGGCCGGTCCGGCATCGGCGTCTCGCCGAAACCAGGGAAGTCGGGGCGCACGACCCGATATCCGGCATCCACCAGCGCCGGCCACTGCGGAGCCCACATCCTCCGGTCGCACGCCCCGGAGTGCAGGAGCACCAGCGCGGGACCGTCGCCGTCAACGTCATAAGAGAGTGTCATCTCGCCGAGGTTAGGCAACGGCCGTCCGGGACGCGCGCGATTTATTCGGCCGATCACGCTCAGTATTCGTCGTGATAGCGCAGGTCAGGGCTGCCGGCCCCGGCTCCGCCAGACGCCCGGCCGTAGGGCTGCTCCCACTCCTCCTGGCGGCCCAGGGCGGTGAGGTCGAGGTAGGCGTGGGTGCCGCCCGGGGCCTCGAGACCGCGTGCGTAGGTGGAATAGGTGTGGAAGACGCGGTCGCCGTCGCGGAGGAAGACGCTCAGGCCGGGAAGCTCGAACGGCTGGTCGCCCGCGAGGTCGGTGCCCAGCGCCTGGAACTCGGCCCGGGTGCGGAAGTTGTGTTCCAGGGGCCGCACGCTCTCGTCCAGCGTGACCTGGAAGTCGTGGTTGAAGTCGCTCCCGAAGGAGGAGTACCAGGGGAACGCCCAGCCCATGCGGGTGCGGAAGGCCTCGAGCTTCGGCAGGGGCGCGCGGGAGACCGCGGCGAGGGTGGTGGCGCGGACGTGCAGGTGGGCGAGGTGGCCGATGTTGTCGGCGGTCGCCGAGCAGCTCCGGCAGGCGGCCTCCCAGTCCGGGTCGAACATGAAATGGTGCACGATGAGTTGGCTCCGGCCCTCGAACAGGTCGAGTAGGCCGACGCGGCCGTCGGGACCGTCAAAGGAATAGGCCTTCTCGACCGCGACCATGGGTAGCCGGCGGCGCTCGGCGTTCAGCTCATCGCGGGCGCGCGTCACCGCCTTCTCCTTGACCAGCAGCTCCTTGCGGGCCGCCACCCACTCCTCGCGCGACACGATCTCCGGCAGGCTCATGATCCACTCCTTGACGATGGTCGGATCAGTGGAGACCGGACGGCAAGCCGGAACTCATCGGTCCTCGAGCACCGGAGGCAGCCCGAACAGCGGGAAGATGCGCGCCGTGTCGAGGAAGTAGTTGAGGCCGGTGATGATGTCGCCCGACAGCTCGAGCACATGGAGGGAGAAGGGCTCGTAGCGGCCGGGACCGGCCGGACGATATTGCCCGAACGCCGGAGCGCCGTTGGCGATCGTCGGGATCAGCCGCGACCCGCTGCAGCCGATGCCGGGCCCGGTCCACCAGGCCCGCAGCTCCGCGGGGCCGCGCAGCCACATCGGATACGGCGGCATCGACTGCGTCGCCTCCTCGTGCAGCAGTGAGACGAGCGAGTCGACGTCGTAGGCCTCGAACGCCTCGACGTAACGCTCAAGCAGGGCGCGCTGCGCGTCGTCCATCGGGCGCAGCGGGTCGGAGGAGGTCAGGCCGCGGGCGTCGAGGGTGGCGCGGGCGCGCTGGAGGGCGCTGTTGACCGAGGGGACCGTGGAGCCGAGCAGCTCGGCGACCTCGGTGGCCCGCCAGCGGAGCACCTCTCGCAGGATGAGGACGGCCCGCTGCTTGGGCGGCAGGTGCTGGAGCGCGGCGACGAACGCCAGGCGGACGCTCTCACGCGCGATCGCCTGCTCCGCGGGGTCGCCGCCGCCGGCGGGCAGGACTCGTCCGTCGGGCACCGGCTCGAGCCAGGTGGTCTCCGGCATGGGCGCGGCCAGGGTGGCGTTGGCCGTCGAGGACGGTCCGAGGTCCATCGGGCGGGCGCGGTGCTTGCGCCCGTCGAGCATGTCGAAACAGACGTTGGTGGCGATGCGGTAGAGCCAGGACCGCAGCGCGGAGCGGCCCTCGAACCGGTCGATGCCCCGCCAGGCGCGGGTGAGCGCCTCCTGCACGGCGTCCTCGGCCTCGAACGTGGAACCGAGCATGCGGTAGCAGTAACCGGTCAGCTCCACCCGGTGGCGCTCCAGGTCGCCAGGCCCGTAGCCCGTCTCGCGCGTCGCGAGATCACTCATCGGCCACCCCATTTCCCTGCGAGCTGCCCATGGTAAGCGCACCCTCCGACATTGCGGTCAGACCGCATTGTCCCTGTTCACATGATCTTCACTCCTCGGCCTTCCACGTCTTCCGAGATCGATCTACTGTCCCGGCGGGGATCGTGTGCCGCCAAGCCGCAAGGGGATCAGATGCGCCGAAAATCATGGTCGATGTCCGCTCTGGGAGCCGTCGCGCTTCTCGCGACCTCCACCGCCGCCTTCGCCGCCCGTGGCGCCGACCAGAACAAGCCTCTGGGCGACCACCTGGTGGGGCGCCAGACCGACGGGTCGGTGCTCAATCCCGACGACCAGTACGTCACACCCGCCGGGGTCTCCATCGAGCAGACCGGCCGCCCGATGGACCTGGCGGTACGCCCGGACGGCAAGACCGCGGTCGACCTGACCAAGTCGGGTGACGGGTTGTTCACCGTGGTCGACCTGGTCGCGCACAAGGTGCTCCAGCAGTACTCGCCGCCGAAGGGCGTCGGGAGCGGCAACGTCGGCGTGACCGGCCTGCTCTACTCGCGCGATGGCACCACGCTGTGGGCCGCGCAGTCCGCCGACATCCTGCGCTTCCCGATCGCCGGCGACGGCAGGCTCGGCACCCCGAGCGTGATCGCGCTGCCGGCCGACTCCAGCGTGCCGAAGAGCCCGACCGGCGCGGCCGCGGCGCCGCTGCCGACCGGCCTGGCCTGGGCGCCGGACGGTACGCACCTGCTGGTCGTCCTCGACGGCTGGAACCGGCTCGGCGTGCTCGACCCCGCGACGAACACGCTCACCGCGCAGACGGCCGTCGGCGTCGCGCCCCGCGACGTCGTCGTCGCCGGTGGCCACGCCTTCGTCAGCAACGAGGGCGGCCGTACGCCGACCTCGGAGGACTTCACCAACCTCAGCTACGACTCTCCAGTCGTCGCGGACACGAAGGACGGCCGGGCCGACAGCGGCACGGTCTCGGAGATCGACCTCGCGACGAACAAGGTCGTCAACACGTACAAGGTCGGCCTGGACCCCAGCAGCCTGCTCACCCATGGCAGCGAGGTGCTCGTCACCAACTCCAGCGACGACACGGTGTCCGTGATCGACCCTGCGAAGGGCGAGGTCACCCAGACGTTCAACGTCAACCCGCTGCCGGGCCAGCCGTTCGGCGCCTCGCCGAACGCCCTGGAGTTCCTCGACCCGACGCACCTGGTCGTGAGCCTCGGCCGGGACAACGCCCTCGCCGTCTACGAGTACGCCGGCGCGCACAAGGGCGTGGCCTTCGACGGGCTGATTCCGACCGCCTGGTACCCGGGCACGCTGCACTGGGACGCGGCCCTCGATCGGCTGGTCGTCGCGAACCAGGCGGGCGTCGGCGCGCTGGGCAAGGACGGCACGATCAGCGAGGGTCCCGGTACGACGCCGGTGACCGGACGGCAGGTCTACGCCGACGTGGGCACGGTCGGCCTCGTCGAGGCGCCGACCCGCGAGCAGATCGCCAAGTACACCGCGCAGGTGTTCGCCGACAACCAGTGGAACGGCCTGTCGGCCCGCAACCGCAAGGGCTCCAAGAGCGCGCGGCCGACCGCCGTGCCGCTCCGCGTGGGTGACCCCTCCAAGATCAAGCACGTCTTTGTGATCGTGCGGGAGAACCGGACGTACGACCAGGAGCTGGGCGACGACCCGCGCGGTAACGGCAACGCCTCGTACGCGCAGTTCGGGCAGCACACCACGCCCAACGCGCACGCGCTGGCGACGCGGTTCCCGCTGATCGACAACCTGTACTCCGACGGCACCAACTCGGCGACCGGCCACACCTGGCTCGACGCGGCGTTCGTCAACGACTACCTCGAACGGTCCTACGCCAACTACATCCGCGACTACGGCCAGCCGGACGCGATGGTCTACCCGAGGTCGGGGTTCCTCTGGGACAACGCGCGGGCGCACGGCCTGACCGCGCGGGTGTGGGGCGAGTACGCCGAGTACTTCACGACGCCCGCCGGCGCGAACTGCCCGGGCACCTGGGCGCAGTGGTACCAGGACTCCAAGATCCTGGAGGGTACGGCGGACGGCGCGACGCACGTGCCGGCCGGCTACTGCCAGACCAAGGCCGACGTGCCCTCGCTCGACGGCATCCTGTCCCGCGACTTCCCGAACTTCCAGACGCAGATCCCCGACCAGTACCGGGCGGACATCTTCCGGCGTGACTTCGCCGAGTACGTCAAGAACGGCAAGCTGCCGGCGCTGAACATGATGTGGGTGATGGACGACCACACCAACGGTCTGAACGCCGGCTACCCGACGCCGTCCGCGATGGTCGCCGACAACGACCTGGCCACCGGCCGGATCATCGACACGATCTCGCACTCGAGGTACTGGAAGGACAGCGCGGTCTTCGTCATCGAGGACGACTCGCAGAACGGCATCGACCACGTCGACGGGCACCGCAACGTGTCGCTGGTGGCCAGCCCGTACGCCCGGCGCGGCGCGGTGGTCAGCACCTACTACAGCCAGACCAACGTGACGCGGACCATCGAGCAGATCCTCGGCCTGCCGCCGATGAACCAGCTCGACATGGCGGCCGTGCCGATGTACGACGTGTTCAGCGACCGGGCGGACCGGCGGCCGTACTCCGCGCTGCCGAACACCATCCCGCTCGACACGATGAACCCCTCGGCGGCACAGGTCACCGACCCGATGGCCAAGGCCTGGCTGACCTGGTCGCAGAAGCAGAACTTCCGGTCCGAGGACCAGCTCGCGTTCGCGCCGTTCAACCGGCTCACCTGGTACGCCACGACCGGCTGGAAGCGGCCGTACCCGGGTGACACGAAGGTGATGACGCCGGACGAGGTGCTCAAGCGGTTCCCGCAGACCGTGGTCACCAACGGCCTCGACAACGACGTTCCCTCGAGCCGGGCGCAGGCGCCGCACAAGGCGCATGGCTGATCCCCTCGCGGTCGAGGCGCTCGGTCTCGTCAAGCGCTTCGAGGAGGCGGTGGCCGTGGCCGGGGTCGACCTTCGGGTCGGCCCGGGCCGGGTCCACGGCATGCTCGGCCCGAACGGCGCAGGTAAGACGACGCTGCTCACCATGCTGCTCGGGCTCGTACGCCCGAACGAGGGCTCGGTTCGGCTCTTCGGCCGTACCCGCGACGAGCACGGCGCACGGACGCTCGACGGGGTCGCCGGGTTCGTGGAGGGCCCGCGCTTCTACCCGTACCTGTCGGGACGGCGGAACCTCGCCCTGCTCGCCGACCTTGACGGAGGATCGGCCGCGGAGCGGATCGACGCGTCGCTCGAGCTGGCCGGATTGGACGGCCAGGCCGGGGCACGGGTGGGCGGCTACTCCGTCGGCATGCGGCAGCGGCTGGGGATCGCGGCGGCGCTGCTGCGCGATCCGCGGCTGCTGATCCTGGACGAACCGGCGAGCGGGCTGGACCCGGCCGGCATGCGCGACCTGCGGGCGCTGATCTCCCGGCTCTCCGGTGATGGCGTCACGGTCCTGCTGAGCAGCCACGACATCGACGAGGTCGAGGACCTCTGCGACGACGTCACGATCATGAGGGAGGGCCGCGTGGTCTTCGACGGGTCGGTGGAACGGCTGCGCGAACGCGCGCCGGACCCGGTCTTCCGGCTGGTGACCGGCGACGACGAGCGAGCCGTCGAGCTCGCGCGCGACGAGGCGGGCGTCGAGGTGTCCTCGGAGGACGGCGCGCTGCTCGTACGCGCGAGCCAGGAGCGGGCCGACGCGTACATCATCGCCCTGGGCCGGGAGGGCGTCCCCGTACGCGGGCTGGGCCTCGAGTCGTCCGCGCTGCGGAGCCTCTTCTTCGAGCTGACCGAGAGGCCGGTCGCCCGATGACGGCGGGCGGGGTGCGGGTGGTCTACCGCTGGGAGCTGGTCAAGCTCCTGTGGCAGGTCAGGGCGCAGGTCGTCATCGGCCTCTGCGCGTTGGCGCCGTTCTTGTTCGTCGCCGCGCTGAACGCGCAGAGCAACACGCCGCAGGACACGCTCTTCGGCCGGTGGGTGCACGACTCCGGGTTCTCGGTCCCGTTGGTGATCCTCGGGTTCGCCGGCCAGTGGGCGCTGCCGGCGCTCACCGCGATCGTGGCCGGCGACATCTTCTCCTGCGAGGACCGGTACGGCACGTGGAAGACGATCTTGACCCGGTCCCGCGGCCGGGCGGAGATCTTCGCCGGTAAGACCCTCGCCGCGGTGACGTTCGCGGTGGTCACGACCGTGCTGCTGGCGGTCTGCAGCCTCGCCGCCGGCGCGCTGCTCGTCGGACGGCAGCCGCTGGTCGGCCTGTCCGGCACGCTGCTGAGCCCGGGGCACACCACGGTGCTGGTGCTGGCGAGCTGGGCCACGGCGCTGCCGCCGGTCCTCGCCTTCACCGGCATCGCGCTGCTGCTGTCCGTCGCGAGCCGCAGCGGCGCGGTCGGCATCGGCGGCCCGGTCGTGATCGGTCTCGTGATGCAGCTCGGCTCGCTGGTCAACGCCCCGGAGGCGGTACGGGTCCCGCTGCTGCCGACGGCCTTCGGCGCGTGGCACGGCCTGTTCACCGCCCGGCCGTTCTACGGGCCGCTGGAGCAGGGCACCGTCGTCTCGCTCGTCTACTTCGTCCTGTGCGTCGGCGGCGCGTACGCCCTGCTGCGCCGGCGCGACATCACCGGGAGCTGAGCCATGTGGAAACGAGCCTCGGCCGCCGCGGTCCTGCTCGGACTGCTCGGCGCGACCGGATGCGGATCGTCGGGGATCACCGATGAGCGGCTGAACCACGCGGTCGGGCCGACGTTCGCCAACCTCTACGCCCTCCAGCAGTCGCTGCGCGGGCGTACGGTCACGGCGGCCTCGATGCGGCCCAAGGCGACCTGCACGCGCGGCTCGTCCGGCGCGGACAGCGGCGCGGGCAACGACTGGGTCTGCTCGGTGAACTGGTTCGACACCGGGCCGAACATCACGGTGACCGCGTCGTACCAGGTCCACGTCCAGACGAACGGCTGCTACACGGCGGACGGCGACGGCCCGGCCGACCTGAACGGCCAGCAGTCGATCGTCGCCGCGGACGGCGCGACCGTCACCAACCCGCTGTGGGAGTTCGACGGCTGCTTCGACACCACCTGATCATCCCAGGGCGGGCCTGACAGGTCGCGTTCGTCGCGAGCCGTCAGACACGCCCGAGGACCTCGCGTACGCCCACGGCGATCTCCAGGTCCTCCCGTGCGGTGACGACCAGGGTGCGCACGGCCGCGCCCGGCAGGCCGATGTCGGCGTCCGTGTCGTCGTCGCGTGCCGGGTCGACCGCGACGCCGAGGAAGGCCAGCCCGACGGCCGCCGCGCGGCGCAGGCCGGGCGCGTGCTCGCCGATGCCGCCGGTGAAGACCAGCGTGTCGAGCCCGCCGAGCGCGGCGGCCATCGCGGCGATCCCGGCGCGCAGGTGGTGCAGGTAGACCGCCATCGCCCGGCCGCCGGCGTCGACCTCGCGCATGTCGGCGGTGCCGGCGAGGGCGAGCATGCCCGACCGGTGCTCGAGGATGTCGGCCAGCTCGCCGGGGGACAGGCCCTCGCGTTCCTGGAGCCAGAGCAGCAGGCCCGGATCGACGCTGCCCGAACGCGTGGCCATGACGAGCCCCTCGAGCGGCGTGAACCCCATCGTCGTGTCGACCGAACGCCCCGACGCGACCGCGCACAGCGACGCGCCCGCGCCGAGGTGGCAGACGACGAGCCGCGGCGGCGTACCGCCCAGCATTTCGCCGGCCCGTCGCGTCGCGTACGCGTGGGACAGCCCGTGGAACCCGTAACGGCGCAGCCCGTACCGCCTGCGCCACTCGGCGGGCAGGGCGTACGTCGCAGCGGCGTACGGGAGGTTCGCGTGGAACGCGGTGTCGAAGCAGGCCACCTCGGGGATGCCGGGCAGGACCGCGCGCGTGGCGTCGATGCCCTCCAGGGACTTCGGCTGGTGCAGCGGCGCGAGGGTGGTCAGGGCCCGCAACCGCGCCTCGACCTCGTCGTCGATGAGTACCGGCCGGGTGTACTCCCCACCGTGCACGACCCGGTGGCCGATCGCGTCGGGCGCGGGCAGGCCGGCCAGCTCCGCGAGGCCGGACGGCCGGGCGATGAGCGTGCCGTCGTCGCCGAGCAGGCTGAGCTTGAGGCTGCTGGACCCCGCGTTGACGGTCAGGACCCGCATCAGGGCGGTCCGGCGTCCCGTGCGTGCGGCCAGGTCCAGTCGGCGATATCGGGGACGTCCTCGCCGTGCTCGCGGGTGTACGCGCGGGCGCGCAGCCGGCGATCCTCCATGTGCTGGCGGATGTTCGCGACCCGTCCGCGCAGGTGGGGCACCCGGTCGATGACGTCCATGACGAGGTGGAACCGGTCCAGGTCGTTGAGCATCACCATGTCGAACGGCGTGGTCGTGGTGCCACGTTCCTGGTAGCCGCGCACGTGGAGGTCCTGGTGTCCGTGCCGGCGGTACGTGAGCCGGTGGATCAGGTACGGATACGCGTGGAAGGCGAAGATCACCGGCTTGCCGACCGTGAACAGCGCGTCGAACTCCGTGTCCGTCAGGCCGTGGGGGTGCTCGGTGTCGGGCTGGAGCCGCATCAGGTCGACGACGTTGACGACCCGTACGCGTACCTCGGGCAGGTAGCGGCGGATCAGGTCGGCGGCGGCGAGGGTCTCCAAGGTGGGCACGTCACCGGCGCAGGCCAGCACGACGTCCGGGTCCGCGCCGCCGTCCGTACTGGCCCAGTCCCAGATGCCGATGCCGCGCGTGCAGTGCAGGATCGCCTCGTCCATGGGCAGCCAGTCGAGCGTGGGCTGCTTGCCGACCACGATGACGTTGACGTAGTCGCGCGAGCGTAGACAGTGGTCGGCGACCGACAGCAAGGTGTTGGCGTCCGGCGGGAGGTACACGCGTACGACCTCGGGCCGCTTGTTCATCACGACGTCGAGGAAGCCGGGGTCCTGATGTGTGAAGCCGTTGTGGTCCTGCCGCCAGACGTGCGAGCTGAGCAGGTAGTTCAGCGAGGCGATCGGCCGTCGCCAGGGGATCTTCCGCGCTGTCTCCAGCCACTTGGCGTGCTGGTTGAACATCGAGTCGACGATGTGCACGAACGCCTCGTAGCTGTTGAACATCCCGTGGCGGCCGGTCAGAAGGTAGCCCTCCAGCCAGCCCTCGCACAGGTGCTCGCTGAGCACCTCCATGACCCGGCCGTGCCGCCCGAGGTGCTCGTCCGTCTCGAGCAGGTCGGCCTGCCAGACCCGGTCGGTGACCTCGAACACCGCCGACAGCCGGTTGGAGGCCGTCTCGTCCGGGCTCATCAGCCGGAAGTTCGACGGGTTGGCGGCGATGACGTCCCGCAGGTACTGGCCGAGAGCGCGCGTGGGCTCGGTGCAGGCCGTGCCGGGCTTGTTGACGGCCGCGCCGTACTCGCGGAAGTCCGGCAGCTCCAGGTCCGTCAGCAGCAGGCCGCCGTTGGCGTGCGGGTTGGCGCTCATCCGCCGGGCGCCCACCGGGGCCGGCGCGAGCACCGCCGACATGGGCCGCCCCTCGGTGTCGAACAGCTCGTCCGGCCCGTACGAGCGCAGCCACGCCTCCAGCCGCGCGAGGTGCATCGGGTTCTCGCGTACGGCCGTGAGCGGGACCTGGTGGGAGCGCCAGGTGCCCGCGACCTGAACCCCGTCGACCTCGTCCGGGCCGGTCCAGCCCTTCGGCGTGCGCAAGATGATCATCGGCCACCGCGGGCTCGCCGCCAGCCCGGGCCCGCGCGCCTCGTCCTTGATGGCGGCGATCGCGGCGAACGCCTCGTCCAGGGCGACGGCCAGCAGCTCGTGCACGGCCATCGGCTCGTCGCCGCTCACCAGGATCGGCCGGTAGCCGTGGCCCGCGAACAGCGACAGCAGCTCGCGTTCGGGGATCCGGGCCATCAGCGTCGGATTGGCGATCTTGTAGCCGTTCAGGTGCAGGATCGGCAGCACCACGCCGTCGTGCACCGGGTCCAGGAACCGGCCGGACTGCCAGCTCGCCGCGAGCGGCCCGGTCTCCGCCTCACCGTCGCCGACGACGCACGCCACGATCAGCCCGGGGTTGTCGAACGCCGCCCCGTACGCGTGGGCGAGCGAGTAGCCCAGCTCGCCGCCCTCGTGGATCGACCCCGGCGTCTCCGGCGCGACGTGGCTCGGCACGCCGCCCGGGTAGGAGAACTGCCGGAACAGCCGCGCCATCCCCACCGCGTCCTGCGAGACGTGCGGGTAGACCTCCGAGTACGTCCCTTCGAGCCAGGCGTTCGCGAGGATCGCCGGGCCGCCGTGCCCCGGCCCGATGACGTAGATCATGTCGAGCCCGTACGCGCGGATCGCGCGGTTGAGGTGCGCGTAGCAGAGGTTCAGGCCCGGCGAGGTGCCCCAGTGGCCCATCAGGCGCGGCTTGACGTGCTCCCGGCGCAGCGGCTCACGCAGCAGGGGATTGGCGCGCAGGTAGATCTGCCCCACGGACAGGTAGTTCGCCGCGCGCCACCAGGCGTCGATGGCCTGGAGGTCGATGGCCTGGCCTCGCTCGTCGGTCGGCATCTCGGTCTCCTTTCCCTCCACGCTCGCCCGTCACAGGCGTACGCGGGCAGGGCCGAGTGACCTGCGTCTTTTGGACCTTCGCCCTGGTTTGCGGATCTTCGCCGGTAGGTTCTGGCCGGTTCGCCGAGCCGGACCCGTACTACCCTGGCGGGGTGGAGGATCTTGGCGACGGGCGGGTGGACGCGGTTCTGTTCGACTTCTCCGGGACGTTGTTCGACGACACCGGGGTGCTGGACACCGAGGCGCTCATCATGGCGGCCCGATGGCGCGGACTGGAGCTCGACGAGGCCACCGCGCGTGACGTCATCGAGCGCACGTTGCGGCACGTCGACTCCCCCGAAGGGCTCGCGGCCCGCGAGGGGTGCGACCTGTCGTCCGAGGCGCACAAGCGGATCTGGCGGACGCTGATCGCCGAGGCCGGGCCGTTCGATGAGGACCTCACGAAGGCGGTCTACGCCTGCCTCACCAACCCCGACGCGTGGCATCCCTACCCGGACACGGTGCCGGTGCTGCGGACGCTCGCGGCGGAGAACGTCCCCGTCGGCGTGCTCAGCAACATCGGCTGGGACATCCGCCCGGCGTTCGCGCGGGTCAAGGCGCTCGACACGCTGCACACCGTCGTCCTGTCCTGCGAGCAGGGCATGGCCAAGCCGGACCCGCGGCTGTTCGCGATGGCCTGCGACAACCTCGGCGCGAAGCCGGAACGCGTCCTGTACGTCGGCGACGACCCGGTCAAGGACGGTGCGGCCGTCCACAGCGGGATGCCGGTCTACCTGCTGCCGAGCGAGCGCAACGCGCGGACCCCGCGCGGCCTCGCCGCGGTCCTGCGCATGGTCCGGCCGGGGCCCGCGTGGCCCGGGCCGGGACCCGAGTGGTTCGGACCGGGCCCGGTGTGGCTCGGACCCGTGTGAGCCCGCCTCGGCGGTAGCCTTCGTGGCGGGCGGCCCCCTGGCACTTCACCTGCCAGGGGACCGCTCCCGTCGGGTCCGCCCCCGCGGAGGACCCGCTCAGCCCGTGCCGAGCTCGGGCTCGTGCGCCTCAGCGACGTTCCGGGCGTTGATCACGATGTTCTGCAGCGCCGTCACGTGCCGTTCCAGGGCCGTACGGCCGTCGTCCGCCAGCTTGAGCCAGGTGCGTGGACGCTTGCCGACATAGCCCCGCTTGACCTCGACGTAGTCCTGGTCGCCGAGCTTGCTGATCTGCTTCGACAGCGCCGAGTCGGACAGGCCGACGGTGTCGCGGACGAAGGCGAACTCCACCCAGCGCGAGGCGGAGAGCAGCGACACGATCGCCAGAAGAAGGAGTGCCGAAGAGACCGCCGCCCTCAGAGACTGTTGGGGAGCCCTCGTCCGTCGCGAGCGGCGGGCCAGGGGGCGCGTCGCAAGGCGGAGGAGGGAGTCGGCCTGGTGTCGGCTGTCGACCGACGACAACGCGGCGAGGCGTCGCCTGGGTGCCGCGCAGTAGGGCATGGGGCTCCCCAACAGTCTCTCAGGGGCGGAGGAGGACCTTGCCGAGGTGACGGGCCGAGGTCATCCGCTGGAGCGCGGCGGGGAGTTCGGGCAGGGACACCTCGGCGGTGATGAGCCGCTCGACGCCCAGGCCGTCCGGTGTCTCGGTCAGCGCCCGCAGGGCGTCGCGGAAGTCCGCGGTCGTCGTTCCGTAGCTGCCGCCGACCAGGACCGGGCGGCCGTGCCACGATGCGGCGTCCAGCTTCTCGCTCCGGCGTACGGTGTCCAGGTCGCAGTCCAGGCCGGGCAGCGCGTCGCCCGCGGCCGTACCCCCGTAGAGCATCACGAGGCCCTCGGGGCGCACCAGCTCTAGCGCCCGCGACAGCAGGGACGGGCGGACGAAGTCGGTGGCGATCACCACGACGTCGTGGTCCGCGGGCAGGGGCGAGGGCAGCGGGACGCCCTCGATGCCCGGCAGCGCCTCACGTGAGGCGAGGAACTCCAGGCGGTCCGGGTCGCGGTTGAGGATCCGTACGCGGGCGCCGTCCTCGGCGGCCAGCCGGGCGATCAGGACGCCTGCCATGCCCGCGCCCAGCACGCAGACCGACGCGTCGCGCAGGCCGGCGCCGCGGTGGGCCCTCGTCATCGTCAGGCAGTGCGCGGCGCAGGCGAGCGGCTCGGCGAAGACCAGCCGGCGGTCGGCCACCTCGGGCGGTGCGAGCGGCAGTGCCTGGACGAGACGGTCGGCGTCACCGCCGGCCCACATCGCGCGGGCGAAGCCGGTGCCGCGCTGGAGCGGGACGTTCGGGTCGAGGCAGACGCGCGCCCCGACCGGCAGGCGTTCGGTCGACGACGACGTCACCGTCCCGACGACCTCGTGCCCGAACTGGCTGGGCCCCGGGCGCCGCCCGCCGATCTCCTTCAGGTCCGACCGGCAGACGCCGACGAGGGACGGCTCGACCAGTACGGTGTCGGGCGCGTCGGGCCGGCACGGCTCCGCGTGGGACAGCCGGGGGCCGTCGGCGGTCAGCTCGACGCTGAGCGGCGCGGTCACGGCGGAAGGGTCCCCAGGGCCTCGGCGAACCGATCGGCGATGAGGTGGGCGTCCTCGAGGTTCAGTATGAGCGGCGGGCGGAGCTCGATGACGTTGCCCAGCCCGTGCTCGGACACGCGGGTGATCACGCCGCGGTCGGAGAGGGCCTTGCTCAGCGCGGTGGCGAGGCGGTTGGACTTGCCGCCGTCGGGCTCGACCAGCTCGACACCGAGCATCAGCCCGACGCCGCGCGCGTCGCCCACGCAGGGGAAGTCGGACCGCAGCGCCTGCAGCCGGGACAGCAGCGCCGAGCCGACCGTGCGGACGTTGGCCAGGAACTCCGGCCGGCGTACCTCCTGCAACGTCACCACGGCCGCCGCCGCGGACAGGGTGTGCCCGCCGTACGTGAAGCCGTGCATCGAACGCGGCATGCCGACGAGGCGTTCCTCGGTGAGGATCGCGGCCAGCGGGAAGCCGCTGCCGGTCAGGCCCTTCGACACCGTCATGATGTGCGGGCTGACCCCGAAGTGGTCGGCGGCGAACAGCTGCCCGGTACGCCCCAGCCCGGTCTGGTTCTCGTCGAAGATCAGTATGATCTCGCGTGCTTCGCAGAACTCCTTCAGTTTGGCGAGGTACCCGGGCGGCGGCACGACGTTGCCGCCCACGCCGCTGATCGGCTCGATGATCATCGCCGCGACGCTGCCGGAGCTGGCATACGTCATGAAGTCCTCGATCCGGTCCACGCACCACATGCCGCACGTGTCCGGCGTCTGCCGGTAGAAGCAGCGGAAGCAGTACGGCTCGGGGACGTGGACGGCGCCGGGCAGGTGGTACGGGAACGGCTCGCGCATGCGTGACGTGCCGTTGTAGCTGGTGGCGGCGATGCTCTGCCCGACGTGCCCGCGGAAGGGCACGATGACGTCGCGCTTGCCGGTGATCCACTGCGCGATCTTGATCGCGCCCTCGTTGGCGGTGGACCCGCCGGAGCTGCGGAGATTCACGCGCGTGAGGTTGGGCGGGCTCATCCCGACGAGGAGTTCGAGGACCTGGTCGGTGGCCGAGGTGCGGAAGGAGGAACTGGCGAAGACCAGGTCGTCGAGCTGGCCGCGTACGGCCTCGACCACGGCCGGGTGGTTGTGGCCCAGGAGGAGGTTGAACGTCCCGGACACGCAGTCGAGGTACTCGCGGCCCTCGGTGTCCCACACGCGCACGCCCTCGCCGTGCGCCAGCTCCGCGTCGCCGAGCTCGTAGTAGGCGAAGTCCTGGGCATCGGCCATCAGGTCACGTCCAGGCTGGCGAGCTGCTCGGTCACCCAGGCCTCCAGCGTCCACGGCCGCGCGGTGTCGCGGCGCATGGCCGCCGCCTTCGCGCGTTCCTCCGGGGTGGTCAGCAGCCCGCCCGCGATCGCGTCCGCCTGCTCGACGAGGTCGTACGGGTTGACGGTGCGGCAGACCGGGCCGAGGACCTCGGCCGCGCCGGCCATCTCCGACAGCACGACGCAGGCGTCGCGCTCGTTGACGAGCGGCGCCTCGAAGACGCTGAGGTTCTGGCCGTCGACGGTGGAGTTGAAGATCAGCAGGTCGGCGCGCTCGAAGCAGCCGAACGTATGGCCGACCTCGTTGTCGCAGTGCACGCGTACGGTGTCGGGGCCGAGCGCGACGTTGGCCTCGATGACGGCGGCCTCGACGCGCCGCTGGTAGTCCGCGTTGGCCTCGACGTACAGCCGGTTGGGGTTCATCCGTACGAGCATGCGGGCGCCGTGGAGCCGCTCGTTGCGCTGGAGGGCCAGCACGAAGGCCTGGACGGCGCGCTCGCCGTTCTTGATCGGGTCGGTGCGCCCGGAGTGCACGACGAGGGGGTGGTCGCCGGCCCATTCGGCGATGCCCTCGGGCAGCCGCGCGTCGCGGCGGTGCAGGGTCTCCGGGCTGTAGCCGAGCACCTGGGTACGGACCCGCGTCGTGTGGCCGTCGCGCCGCACGGTCCCGGCCTCCATGTCGACCTCGGCGTCCGGCAGCAGGTCGGCCACGCACGCCAGGAAGTTCGTGCTCCAGCGCCGGGCGAAGAATCCGATGGTGTCGGCCGCGAGCATGCCCTCGATCACGCCGGTGCGCATCGGGCGGGGCAGGATCCGCCAGTAGTCCGCCGACGGCCAGGGGATGTGCACGAACAGCAGGATCGGCGCGTCCGGCCGCTGCGCCCGCAGTCGTGCGGGGACGCATACGAGCTGGTAGTCGTGCACGAGGAAGACCGGGTCCGGCTCGTCGGCCGAGCGCCGCAGCATCTCCGAGGCGAAGTCCTCGGTGAACTCATCGAACCGCGCCCAGGCCTCGCGGGTCTCCTCGCCGAACGACGGCTGCGTCCACCGGTCCCAGCCGTAGTTGTTGCCGGCCCACATCAGCTCGGCGGTCAGGAAGTTCTGCACGATGCGGAAGGTCTCGCGGTCGTGGCGCAACTGGTGGAGGCGTACGCCACGCCCGGACGGCAGCTCAATGCGCATGCCGTCGGGGTTCTCCTGGGCGGCGCGGTGGTCGTCGTCGCTGTCCGCGCTGACGATCCACGCCACGTCCAGGAAGCCGGCCTGCTCGGCGACCACGTTGCCGGTGCCGCCGGGGGCCAGCCATGGGCGTAGCCGGCCGGTGTCGGGGTCGGGCGCGTAGGTGACCACGGCGCGCTTGCTGGCGAGGAAGACCCGCTTGCTCACTCTTAATCCTCCACAGTCGAGTCGTCGAGCGCCCACCGGGCGAGCCGGCGTGCGCCCTCGTCCACGTCCACCGGGGCGAGCCCGGCCAGCTCCGGAAGGCCGTCCGCGCGCTCGCTGTGCAGGCACGCGTTGCGGGGACGGCACGCGTACGCGGTGCCGTCCTTGGTCACGGGTCTTACCAGCCCGCCGTCGAGGCCGAGTCCCTTGGCGATGCGCCCGGCCCACTCGTGGCGGGACAGGCGTTCGGGTCCGGCCAGGTGGAGGACGCCGGTACGCCCGGCGTCGAGCAGCGCCGCCGACCACGCGGCGACGTCGTCGACCAGCACCGGGGTGTTCCAGTGGTCGATCGGCGCCTCGACCGGCCGTCCGGAGCGCAGGAGGTTCGCGCAGGTGGTGAAGTAGTTGGGCCGATGCCCGTCGGGATCCCAGCCGTAGACGAGGCTCACGCGCAGGGCGAGCGCGTTCCCGGTGCCGAGCAGGACGCGTTCGGCGGCGAGCTTGGCGCGCCCGTACGCGTTCGCGGGCGTGAGCTCGTCGGACTCGCCGTAGCTGGGCCGGGTGCCGGGGAAGACGTTGTCCGTCGAGATCAGCAGGGTGGGCCGTCCGCCGGCCGCCGCCGCGAGGTTCGCGGCGCCGCCGCCGTGCGCGGCCATGGTCGGGTCCGGGTTCTGCTCGCACCAGGTGATGTCGGACGGTCCGTGCACGACGACCAGGGCGTCGGGGGCGATGGTGCGCACCGCCTCGCGGCACGCCACCGGGTCCCGTACGTCGAGCCCGTGCCAGGCCGCGCCCTCGGCGGAGCGCGCGGTGGGCGGCCGGCGCGAGCAGAGCACGGACTCGCCGCCGAGCGACCGCAGCCGGGCGCCGATACGGCCACCGAGGTAGCCACTGCCCACGATCATCGTCAGCATGACCCGTCCTCGTACGCCGGGCGGAGAGGCCCGCGGCCGGGCGCGTCCGTCCTGGTGAGAGCCGTGTTGAGTATCGGCGGTGTCGCCCGCGGGGGAGCCGGGACCGCGCCATCGGTCTTTTGCATTATCCCGATCTTTGACAAATGTCGTCTTTGGTAAACATTGTCATCACGAAGCTACTCTGGCACCGTTCTCGTGTGTCCTCCTGACCTGATCGGTTGCCCTCCGTAAGGGAGTGTGATGGTTGAAAACGGCTACGTCGTCCGCGACCGGATCCCACTGTCCGCGACCTCGTCGGCCATTGACGTCAACCTCGAACGGCAGGACGCCTACCGCATCCATGTGGTGAGGGATTCGGCATCGGCGGCGGAGACGCTCCTCGCCGAGCTGAACGGGCGACGGGCCGCCGTGATCACCGAGCGTACGGTCGCGTCGCTGCCCGCCTACCGTGTGATCGACCCGCTCAAGTCGCAGGGACTCCTTCTGGGCAGCATGGTGGTGGCCCCGGGTGAGCGCAGCAAGAGCATGGACACCGCCTACCGGCTGATCGACTGGCTGGCCCAGATCGGCCTCGCGCGGCGTGACGTGGTCGTCGCCGTCGGCGGTGGAATGATCATGGACACGGTCGGCTGGGTGGCCAGCGCGTATATGCGCGGCGTGCCGTACGTGAACGTCCCGACGACCCTTCTCGCGCAGGTCGACGCGGCGATCGGGGGCAAGGTGGCGGTCGACCACCATGCCGCGAAGAACCTCGTTGGAGCGTTCTACCACCCGAAGGCCGTCATTTCGTCTCTGGAGGCTTTGAACACGCTCGGTCCACGGCAGGCACGCGCCGGCCTGGCCGAGGTTGTGAAAAAGGCGATAATCGCCTCGCCGGAGCTGTTCGAATTCATTGAGAAAAACGTCGATGACCTGGTCCTTTGTCGGCCATCGGCGGTCGAGACCCTCGTACGCGCGGCCAGCACGATCAAGACCGAGCTGGTCAGCCGCGACCCGTACGAGATCGACCTGCGGCGCCCGCTGAACTTCGGGCACACCGTCGGGCACGCCGTCGAGACGACCACCGGGTACGGCCCCGTGCTGCACGGCGAGGCGGTGGCGTTCGGCATGGCCATCGCGGTCGACATCGCGCGTGCGCGTGGCCTGCTCGACCCGGCGCTCGCCGACCGGATGGTCCGGCTGCTGACCCGGCTCGGGCTGCCGGTCCGGCTCGAGCAGCTCCGGTCGGTGCCCGCGGTCGAGGAGGTGCTGTCGGGGCTGGCCAAGATCCGGGAGATCCGGGACGGCAGCCTGCGCTTCGTCCTGCCGGTCGAGCTGGGCACCACCCTGATCGCCGAGGACGTCACCGAGGACGAGGTGCGTGACGCCCTCCATCGCAACGTCGCGCACAACATCATCCGCGTGGCGGGTCATTGACCGCGTTGTGGGCGGTCGACGCCGGCGGCAGCACGACGACGGTGCTGCTGCCCGGTGGCACGAGAACGTACGGGTCGATCAACCCGGCCTCGGTCGGCGCCGAGACGGCGACGCGGATCCTGCGCGGGCTGTTCGCCGAGGTCGCCTCGGCCCTGGACGGCGCACCCGGCGCCGGCTGGATCGCGTCGGCCACCGTCGACCTCGAGAACCCCGGTGACGAGGCCGTACGCCTGCGCGACCTCGCGCGCGACGCGGGCGTCCGCGGGCAGCTCGTCGTCTCCAACGACGCGCTGCCCTGGCTCGTCGCCCCGCCCCTGGACGGGCGCGGAGTGGTCGTGGTCTGCGGCACCGGATCCGGGTTCGTCGGCTCGGACGGACTGCGCGGCCTGTGCCGCGTCGGCGGCTGCGAGTACCTCGGCAGCGACGAGGGCAGCGCGTTCGACCTCGGGCTGGCCGGGCTGCGCGCCGCCGTACGCGCCGAGGACGGCCGGGGCCCCGCGACCGGGATCGGCGCTCGGCTGAGCATCGCGTCCGGCCGTACGCCCGCCGAGCTGGCCCGCGCCCTCGCGGCGGAGCCGTTCCCCAAGGCCGCGGTGGCCGCCCTCGCGCCCGCGGTGTGCGACGCGTGGCTGGACGGCGACGAACCCGCGTCCGCGCTGGTGTCCGCCGCGATCGGAGAGCTGATCCTCGGCGTGCGCGCCACGCGCGACCGCGCCGGGCTCACCGGTGACTGGGCCGTGGCGGCCGGCGGCGGCGTTCTGCGCGGCTGCCCGGAGCTGCTCGAGGAGCTCGACCGCAGGCTGCGCTCGGAGGTGTACGCCTCGGACGTCGTCGCGGTGACCGAGCCGGCCGTGGCCGTGCGCGCCGCGCTCGCGTCCCGCGTCCACGATGGCGAGGTACGCGTCGACGCGCCCGCACGGCTCTTCGACCTCGACCCCGCACCCCGGCCGCGTACGCCGCCACGGCTCCCGGCCGCGGAGGACCGCCGGATCTCGGTCGGGCTGTGCCTGGCCGCGTGGGGCGGATCCGGGCTGGTGCCCGCCCTGGAGCACGCCGCGTACGTCGGCGCCGACGCGGTCGACCTGCCCTCCGACAGCACCTCCGGCCTGCTCGACCTGGCGCGCTGGGCGGGCGACGGCGACCACCGCGCGGAACTGCGCGAGACGCTCGCCGGCGTCACGGTCGGCTGCGTGAGCAACAGCCGCGACGGACAGCTCCTGCTCGGCCCGCACGGCCCGCACACCGACCCGGTACGCGCCGGATCCGCGGGCGTCAAGCGCGAGCACGCGCTGCGGTACGCGATGGACACCGTGCGGCTGGCCGCCGACCTCGGCGCGCCGCACGCGCGGCTGATGTTCGGCGTGCCGGACGTCGCCCGCTGGCTCTCGTGGTGGCACAGCTCGGTGAGCTGGGCCGACAACATCGCGACGTGGTGCGAGGAGGTACGGCCGGTGCTGTCGCTGGCCGCCGAGCACGGCGTCACCGTACTGATCGAGCCGCATCCGAAACAGGTCGTCTACGACCGCGCGAGCGCATGTCAGCTCCTCGACGCCGTCGGGCGCACCGAACCGCGCGCCTCCGTACGGCTCTGCGTCGACCCCGCGAACCTCGCCGCCACCGGGCACGACGCGGTGGACGCCGTACGCGGCTGGGGCGACGAGCTGGGCGCCGCGCACGCCAAGGACCTCCAGCGCTGGACCGGCGCCGCGGCGCCGCGCGGCGCCGGCTGGTCGAGGTACGGTCCCGGGCCGCCGATCCGGTTCCGCGCCCTCGGCGCCGGAGAACTGCCCTGGCCCTCGATCGTCGCGGCCCTGCTCGACGAGGACTTCCACGGCGTGTTGTACGTCGAGCACGAGGACGCCCTGCTCCCGAGGGAACAGAGTGTCGCGCGCTCGGTGCGCTTCCTGCGCGACCTGCTGCCGCAGGCCAGCCCTCAGGGACGGACGTGGTGATGGATGAGCTGAAGGACGTACGCGCCGCACTGCTCGCCGGAGGTCTCGGCGAGCGGATGGGCCGCCTGACCGACGAGACGTGCAAGCCGCTCGTGCCGTACGCGGCGTCCTGCCGCCTCGTGGACTTCAGCATGGCGAACTCGGTGCGTTCGGGCGTGCCCGAGGTCGTGCTGCTGTCCCTGCACCGTGAGCGCGACCTCATGGACCACCTCATCGAGCACTGGGACGGCAACGGGATCCGGGTCAACTTCGGCCCGCACGACGCCGCGGCGCGTACCGGCGAGCCGCTGCCGCCGCGGCCGGCCGAGGCGGGCACGGCCGACGCGCTGCTGAACAACGCCGAGTACCTGTTCGCGCCCGGCGCGCGCGACGTCCTCGTCCAGCACGCCGACCACGTCTACGACTTCGACTACCGGCCGATGGTCGCCGCGCACCGTGCGGCGGGCGCGGACGTGACGATCGGGGTGCAGCGGATCGAGCGGAGGTTCGTGCACCTGTTCGGCATGGTCGAGGTGACGTGCGACCTGCGGGTGCGCCGCCTGGTGGAGAAGCCCGCCGAGCCCACGTCCGACCTGGTGTTCACGGCGTTCTGCCTGTTCAAGGCCGAGGCGCTGCGGGAGGTGCTCGGCTCGCTCGCCGGGCTCGGGCCGGACCGCTGGCGGCACGACATCAGCCGCGACGTCCTGCCCGCGATGCTCGCCGAACGCCGCCGCGTACTGGCCTACCCGGTGTCCGGCTACTGGGCCGACATCGGCACGGTCGAGCGATACCACCTCGAACAGCTCAAGCTCCTCGAGCAGCCGCATCCGCTGCCGCCGGAGCGCCTGCCGCGGACCCTGAACGGCGGGCCCCCGCGGTTCGCCCAGGGCGGCCTGGTCGGCGTCGACGTACCGGACGGCGCGGACGTACGCGACAGCGTGCTGTTCCCCGGCTGCGTCGTCGAACCCGGGGCGACGATCGAGCGCTCCGTCGTCCTGCCGGGCGCGCGCGTCCGCGCCGGGGCGCGGCTGTGCGACGCGGTGGCGTCGGTGGGCGAGGACGTGACGGGCACGCGTACGGGCGTGAGTGAGCTCGAACCTCGCTGAGGGGGCGCGGTCCGATGATCGGCAAGCTGCAGTGCGTGGTCCTGGACTGCGCGGACGTCCACGAGCTCGCGCGCTTCTACGCCGCGCTGCTCGGCGGAGAGATCGACCGGCCCGACCCGCGCTGGTCGGTCGGTGACGCCTTCGCGACGCTGCACACGGACTCCGGGTTCGTCCTGGCGTTCCAGCGGGCGGACGAGCACCGGCCGCCACGCTGGCCGGACCCCGCGCACCCGCAGCAGTTCCACCTCGACCTGGACGTCCCGGACCTCGATGCGGCACAGGAGGAGGTCCTCGCGCTGGGCGCCACCCTGCTGCGGGGCGACGCGCGCGGCTGGCGGGTGTTCGCCGACCCGGCAGGGCACCCGTTCTGCCTGCTACGGGCGCGGTGATCAGCCGCAGGCGGCGGCGCGTTCGAGAAGAAGGGCGCGTTCGCGGGCATTGCGGGTGAGGGAGGCGGCGCGTTCGAACTCCTCACGGGCCTCACGGTCCCGGCCGAGCCGGGCGAGCAGGTCCCCCCGTACGCTCGGCAGCGGGTGGTAGCCCTTCAGCGACGGCTCGCCGGCCAGCGCGTCGACCAGCTCGAGCCCCCGCGCCGGGCCGAAGGCCATCGCCACCGCGACCGCACGGTTCAGCTCGACGACGGGCGAGGGCGCGATCTTGGCGAGGGCCCGGTAGAGCGTCGCGATGCGCGGCCAGTCGGTCTCCTCGGCGGTGGCCGCCTGGGCGTGACAGGCCGCGATCGTGCCTTGCAGCACGTACGGGCCGAAGGGGCCGCCGAGCTTCTCGGCCCGCAGCAGCGCGGCGAACCCCCGCAGGATCAGCAGCCGGTCCCAGCGGGCGCGGTCCTGATCGAGGAGCCGTACGGGCTCGCCGGAGGGCCCGACGCGTGCGCGGGCGCGCGAGGCCTGGATCTCCATGAGGGCGACGAGGCCGTGCACCTCGGGTTCGCGCGGGGCCAGCTCGGCGAGGATCCGGCCGAGGCGCAACGCCTCCTGGCACAGATCGGACCGCATCCAGTCGTCGCCGGCCGTCGCCGCGTACCCCTCGTTGAAGACCAGGTACAGCACGTCGAGCACGGACGACAGGCGCGCGGCGCGCTCGGCCTCCGGCGGTACCTCGAACGGGACCTCGGCCTTGGCGAGCGCCCGTTTCGCGCGGACGATCCGCTGCGCGACCGTGGGTTCCGGTACGAGGAACGCCCGCGCGATCTCGTCCGTCGTCAGCCCGCCGAGCAGCCGCAGAGTGAGCGCGACACGCGCCTCGGTGGACAGCAGCGGATGGCACGAGACGAACATCAACCGGAGGAGATCGTCGCCGACCTCGTCGATCTCCGGCTCAGGCTCGTTCTCCAGCCGCCGCGCGAGCTCCTCCTGCTTCCGCGCGAGCCGCTCGTCCCTGCGCAGCCGGTCGATGGCGCGGTGTTTGGCCGTGGCCATGAGCCAGGCGCCCGGGTTGTCCGGGACACCTGACTCGGGCCACTGTTCGAGCGCGGCGACGAGAGCGTCCTGCGCGAGCTCCTCGGCAAGGCCCACGTCGTGCACGATCCGCGCGAGACCGGCGATGATCCGGGCGGCCTCCAGCCGCCAGACCGCCTCGATCGCGCGATGCGCGTCGGACGTCGTCACCCTCCCGATCAGAGCACCGCCGCACGCCGGGCGCAAGCGGACTATGGGCCGAAGACCTGCTGGATACGGCCCTGACCGTCGCCGACGATCTGAAAGAAGCGCCGCGACATCTCGATCGCCTCCTCACGGGACCTGACCTCGATCAGCGCGAACCCCACGATCGCCTCCTTGGACTCGGCGAACGGGCCGTCCGTGACGGTGATCTTCCCGCCGGAGGACGTGATGCGCGTACCGCCCGGCTCGAGCCCCCCGGTCGCGAGCAGCACGCCCGCGCGGGTCATCTCCTCGATGAACTTCCCCATCTCGGCCATGAGCTTCTCGTCCGGCGGACCGCCCGCGTCGGCCTCGTCACCCGTGGTCATCATCATGAACCGCATCGTGTCTCCCTCTGCCCGGTGTTCGTCGGAGATGCCTCGCGGCCCCCGTATCACTGACGCGTCGAACGGGCGGCCGGTGGATCGACACCCTCCAGGAAGATTTTTTGGAGACCTTCTCCGGCGGGCCCCGGGGCTGACCTCGGGTCGTTCAGCCAGAGTTCACTTTTAGCGCAGGACCCTCGGGTACGGCGGTCAAGGTCGGCTCCTCGAAAACTCGCGATGAAGGAGGCCCTAGTGCCCCAGCACATCGAACATGAACGCAAGTACGACACGGAGGCCGACTTCGTGGTACCCGACCTGCGAAAGGTCCCGGGGTGTGCGCGCGTCGGCGAGCCCGTGAGGCGGACGTTGCACGCGCGCTACTTCGACACCGACGACCTCCGGCTGGCGGCGCGGGGGATCACGCTGCGCTGCCGCGAGGGCGGCAAGGACGCCGGGTGGCACCTGAAGCTGCCGGTCGCCAAGAACGTCAAGCGGGAGATCCAGGCCCCGATCGAGTCCGGTACGGGGACCGCGCCGCCCGACCTGGCCGCGCTCGTCGCGCCCCAGGTACGCGGGCAGGACCTGCGGCCGATCGCCGAGCTGGAGACGCACCGTACCGAGCGCGCGCTGCTGGACGACGACGGGCAGGTCCTCGCGGAGTTCACCGAGGACACCGTGCGGGCGACGCGGCTGCGGCCGGAGGAGAACGAGGTCGCGCTGGTGGCCTGGCGGGAGCTCGAGGTCGAGGCGGTCAACGGCACGGAAGGCCTGCTCGACGCGGTCGATGACCACCTGCGCCGCGCCGGAGCCCGTACGTCGCCGGTCGCGTCCAAGCTCGAGCGGACTCTCGACGACGAGCTCGTCCGCGTCCGCCGGCACTCGGCGACGCGTACGGCGGGCGACGTCCTGCTGACCTACGTCGGCGAACAGTACGAGCGGCTGCTGTCCTACGACCCCCTCGTACGGCTGTCCGATCACGACGACGACTCCGTGCACAAGATGCGGGTCTCGGTCCGGCGGATTCGCAGCGTGCTGCGGACCCACCGGCGGCTGACCGCGTCCGTACGGCTCGCGCCGCTCGACGCCGAGCTGAAGTGGCTGGCCGACGCGCTGGGCGAGGTCCGTGACCTCGAGGTGATGACCGCGCGCCTCGACGGGAAGGTCGGGCACCCGAAGCCGGGCTGGCTCACCGGGATGGCGGCCGACGAACGCCGGGCGCGCGAGCGGCTGAAGGCGGTGCTGCTGAGCGACCGGTACTACGCCCTGCTCGACGACGTGGAGACGCTGCTGGCCGTGCCGCCGTTCCAGGACCGCGCCGAGCGCGCGTCCGCCGACGAGACGGCCACGATCGTACGTAAGGCGTGGCGGAAGATGAACCGGCGTCTCACCGAGGCGGAGAAGCTGCCGGACGGGTCCGAACGCGACGAAGCGCTGCACCGTACGCGCAAGGCGGCCAAGCGGCTGCGCTACACGGCCGAGGCGGCGCGCCCGGCTCTGGGCTCACCGGCCGGGAAGCTGGCCCGCCGCGCCGAACGCCTGCAGGACGTCCTCGGCGCGCAGCACGACGGCGTGGTCACCCTCGAGTGCCTGAGCGGGATCGCCGGGCGCCCCGAGACACCGCCCAAGGAGCTCGCCGACCTCGACCGGCTCACCGAGGCCGAACGCCGGGCGATGACGCACGTCCCCGACGACCTGCCGGCCGCGGCGAAGAAGGCGGCCAAGCGCAAGCCGGTGCGCAAGATGCGAAAGGGATGAGCGGGGACACAGGCGCTGTCCGTTTTGCCAATGTTCATCCTTAGCGTCCGAATCTAGGGGCACGGGTTTCGTATGAGCGTGACGATGATGAGCCTGATCGGGCTCGTGGCGTTGGCCCTGCTGTTCGACTACACCAATGGCTTCCACGACGCCGCCAACTCCGTGTCCACGGTGATCGCCACCCGGGTCCTTCGGCCGCGCTGGGCGGTGGCCTGGGCGGCGATCTTCAACTTCATCGCGTTCCTCATCTTCGGCACGGCGGTGGCCAACACGGTCGGCTCGACGGTCAAGGGGTCCTACATCGGCCTGGCGGTGGTGTTCGCCGCCCTGCTGGGCGCGGTCGTGTGGAACTTCGGCTCCTGGCACATGGGCCTGCCCACGTCGTCCTCGCACGCACTGGTCGGCGGCCTGGTCGGGGCCGGCGTGGCGCGCGGAGGGCTGGACGCGATCAAGATGTCCAGCCTCACGAAGACCGGAGTGTTCCTTTTGGTCAGCCCGGTCGCCGGACTGATCCTCGGCGCCGCCATCATGGCCATCCTGCGGGCGATCTTCGCCCGCCGCGACGTCGGCCGTACCGAGCGGAGCTTTCGCGTCCTGCAACTCGCCTCGTCCGCGGCGGTCAGCCTCGGTCACGGCGGCAACGACGCGCAGAAGACGATGGGCGTCATCACCGCCCTGCTGATCGCCACCGGCCACGCCACGGCGCAGGGCGACAAGCTGGACGTCCCCCTGTGGACCGTGCTGGCCTGCCAGGCGGTGATCGCCCTGGGTACGTTCAGCGGTGGCTGGCGCATCGTCCGCACGATGGGCTTCAGGATCACCGAGCTGCGGCCCGTCTCCGGGTTCGCGGCGGAGACCTCGGCGGCCATCGCGCTGTTCACCTCGACGGCCTTCGGCGCACCGGTCTCCACCACCCACACGGTGGCGGGCTCGGTCAGCGGCGTCGGCATGGCAAACCGTGGCACCTCGACGAACTGGTCGGTCTTCGGCCGGGTCGCGATCGCCTGGCTGGTCACATTGCCGGCCACCGCGGTCGTCTCCGCGGCCGTGTACGAACTGACCGTCCGCCCGCCGACGGCCGTCGCGGCCGTCGTGGTCGGGCTCGCCGTCGCCGCCCTGGTCGGCCTCCTCGCGCTCGCGATCCGGCGCGCGCCCAAGGCCTCCGACCTGGAGTCCGAGGCCTACCCGGCCGACGCCGAGGTGAGGGTCCCGCTCCGTCCGGGCGCCGGCTCGATCATCCCCGGCGGCGCGCCCCAGCCGCCCTCGGCCGAGGCCGCCACCGGAGACCGGCACGCGACACCGCTCTAGCGCCTAGCGGATCAGCGGTGGGCCGAGGCCAGCCATCCCCGGCTGGTGCCGGTCCGCCGCTCGTCGAACACCGCAGGTACCGGCCGGCCGTAAGCGCCGGCCACGGCGGTGAGGCTCTCGACGTGCGGCGTCCTGGCCCACCCGCGAGGCCTTGGTCCTGGCGGGACTGCGGCATCTCCTGCCGACGCCCGTCCCGCGGATGGCGGTCGAACCCTGGGCGCACGCGGTGCCCACGTTGCTGGAGGCGGCCCGGCGGGACCCTCGATCGCGGAGGTGACGCAACGCTTCGTCGAGGAGCGCAGGGCGCCCCTGCGCACCGCGCTGAGCGAGGCCGTCGAGGACGGCACGCTCCCGGGCGTGAACGTCGAGATCGCACTGGCCCAGCTCCTGGGCCCGCTGGTCTACCGCCACCTCATCTCGTCCGAACCATCGACGAGGCCCTCTGCGCGACCATCGTGGACGACTTCCTGCGCTAGGGCATGTCCTAGACCAGGAGCCCGAGCACGACTCCGGCCACCAGACCGACCAGTACGAGGACGAGGGCGTAGGCCCACAGGCTCCGGCGGATGGCCGTGAGGGCCGCTGCGGGCGCCCTGTCCGGGTCGTCGCCCCGCGTCGTGGCCAAGAAGCGGTGGAGCACGTAGCGGGCCGGGCGGCGCAGCACCCGCTTGAGGACCCTGCCCTCGTACGCGTCGCCGACCAGGTCGAACACGGATCTGCCGGTCGCCTCCAGCGAGGCGATGACCGCGTCGCGGTCGGCGACCTTCGGCAGCAGCTCCAGGTCGCCGCTCCTCTTCAGCGTGGTGAGGTTCTCCCGCATCCGATCGAGGCCGCCGGGGCCCATCTCGGACTCGAGGATCGCGCCGTGCAGCTCGATCTCCGCCCGGCGGCGTTCGTCGTCGGAGGAGACGAACAGCGGCAGCAGGTGGTGGACGGCGTCGAGGCGGCCCCAGGTGAAGTCCGACTCGCGCCAGGCGGGGTCGAGGAACGCGCCGAAGTGCTGGAAGCGAATCCCGTACAGCTTCTTGTCGCCCATGCCACGGAACCGGTCCTCGTCGAACAGCCGGCTCATCGCGTCCGGGCCCAGCCGCAGGAACCTGAAGGCCGGCGTCAGCGTCTCGGTGACCTTCGGGGCCGGCGCGGTAAGCCTCCTTCTCCCGGTCGGCGAGGACCTTCAGGTGGTCGCCGAGCGTCTGGAGGATGTGCTCCGCGGGCCCGATTCCCCAGCGCCACTCCGATGACCGGTTCGTCAGCCAACGGGCGTCGTTCTCGGGGAGCCAGCAGAAACCCTTCTCGAGGAGCTCGCCGACCGCCTCGGCGTCCAGCCCGTGCGGGAAGACGAGAGGGGTGACGGTATCGGCGTCGGCCAGGCGTTCGCGGATGTCCAGGACGACGGCACGGGCGCGGTTGAACCGGTACTCGGCGAGGAGCCCCTTCGCCAGGGGCAGCATCTTGAGGCGGAGGCTCGGCCGTCCCTGCCGACGGTCCTCGTGGAGGCGCTCGAACAGCTCCGCCCCGGTCGGCCGGATGCTGGTCCGGATCCGCGCGGTCAGGTCCTCGGTCCCGGCGCGGAAGTCGGCCTCCTGGGGAAACCCGATCGCACTGAAGGCCACGGTGGCGGGGGAGATCTCGTCGTACGCCTGGTCGGTGACCTTCTCGTCCTGCAGCCGTCCGGCGGAGCGGACGATGTAGACGACGACGCGTTCGACCCGGTGCTCGAGCCGGCGTTTGGTGATCGCCTCGAGCACCGGCCCGAACGGCGCGTTGTTGAGCACGCCCCCGTCCATGACGTTGCTCGCGGGGTCGTCGAAGATCCGCTTCGGCAGCTCGCGGTTCTCCATCAGCGGGAGCTCGCTGACGGGCGGGAACGCCACCGGGAAGCTCGCGGTGGCCCGCGCGGCCTGGACGAGGGCCGACGTCCTGGACGCGCCGAAGTCGTTCTTCGGGCGCCGTTTCCGTATCCTCCACACGCCGTCGTCGCGCGCGTAGACCACGGCGTCGTCCTCGCTGTAGCGCTCGAACCGGTAGAGACGCCGATGGTCGCGGACGTTGAAGTAGCCACCGAAGCCGTCGGTGAACGACCGGGACCGGCCGTCGAGCGCGGTCGCCGTGATGAACAGCGTGACCGGATCGGACGGCGCGTCGCCCTGCGGAATGTCGTCGAGAGCCCGCCGGATCCGCTCTTCGAAGGACCGGCCGCTGAAGACGCTGTTGGCGGACCGGTAGCGCAGCAGCGTCCCCAGCGACGCCGCCTCCAGCCAGGTCCCCTTGAGGTTCCGCAGGCCGGTGTCCCGGCCGATCGCGGTGGCCAGCAGAATGCCGTTCAGGCCGCCCGCCGACGTACCCGAGATGATGTCGATCAGGACGCGCCTGAGGTCGGGCCCTTCCCTGGTCAGCCGCCGCCAGACGCGGAAGGCCGGCAGGTCCTTCGGGTCGACGCCGTCCTCCGGGTCGCCACGGGACGCGCGACGCAGCAGGTCGAGCTCGTGGGTGACGCCGCCCATCCACACCGCGAGGCTGACCCCGCCGTTCATGACGAGGGCGAGCCGTACCTCGTCCGTCTCCCTGGGGACGTCGTACGGATCGCTTGCCCTCACGAGTCTCGAACGTCCCCTTGGTCTGGTTCGGGTACGCCTACGGCTCCCTAAAACCCTAGGCGGTGATGGCGTAGCCCACGGTGGCGGCGAGGAGGCCGAGGGCCAGGCTCACGAGGACGTTGAGGCCCGCCTCGAGCAGTGAGCCCTCCTCGAGCAGCCGGGTCGTCTCGTACCCGAACGTGCTGAACGTGGTCAGCGCGCCGCAGACGCCCGTACCGGCGAAGGCGACCGCGTCGTGGGGGAGCGCACGCGCGCCGCCTGTGAGCAGGCCGAGGAGCAGGCAGCCGACGAGGTTCACCGCGAGGGTGCCCCACGGGAAGACACCGGGCCGGCGCCGCTGGACGTACCGGTCGATGAGGTAGCGGGCGGGCGCGCCGATCGTGCCGCCCAGGAACACCAGCAGGGCCGTCACGGAGCCTCCTCCGCGTGTCCGCGGCCCACGTAGCGGTAGACCTCGACGTCGTCGATGACGACGAGACCCTCGCCGATGAGGTCGTCCAGCGCGGGCAGGAAATCCCTGACCCGCTCCTCGGTGTCGACGATCACGATGACGACCGGCAGGTCGTCGCTGAGGGACAGGATCCGGCTGGTGTGGATGTGGGAGGACGCGCCGTACCCCTCGATGCCGCGGAACACGCTGGCGCCGGCGAGCCCGTGCCCACGGGCGCGGCGGACGATCTCGGTGTAGAGCGGCCGGTGGTGGTGCTGGTCGCTCTCGCCGATGAAGATCGTGACCCGGCACGCGCGACCGTGGAGTCTCATGGGTCCTGTCCTTCCCGCTTCCGTCCGATCGGGAGGCCCGCGATGAGCCGGGCCGTCGTGAGGCCGCACCACACCGCCGCCAGCCCGCCGACCAGACCGGCCACGGCGTACGCGTCCGCCGGCGTCCACGACCCGTGCGCCGCGAGGGCCCGGATCTCGACGGCGAACGTCGAGAAGGTGGTGTACCCCCCGAGGAACCCGATGCCGAGGAAGGGGCGAACGTACCTCCGCGGCGGCCACACGTCCAGGACCAGGACCATCAGGAGGCCGAGGGCGAAGCAGCCGCTCACGTTGATCAGGAACGTCGCCCAGGGGAAATGGCCCGGCCTGACCGGGATCGCCGACGACACCAGGTAGCGGGCGAGGCTGCCCAGCCCGCCGCCGAGCGCGATGACGGCGACGATGTCGAGCTGCCCACGAGGCCTGGCCCTGGGCGTACGGAAGACGTCGCGTACCGAGTCGGTGGGCATGTTCTGCGGCATGGCGCCTCCCTGACGTTGGTCAGGGACCGTCAGCGGGCAGCGCCCGCGGTTTCCGGGGTGAGCCCCATCACCCATGGCACGCCCATTGTGCCGCACAACTACTTGACGGTGTGCGTCAAGTAGCTGAATGATGCAGCCATGTCCACCGAACTCATCGACCAGCTCGTCCAGGCCATCGAGGTCCGCCTGCTCGACCCGCTGGAGATCCTGCTCGAGGGCGACCACAGCGTCGACGCCGTACGGCGGACGGTGCGCGCCCGCGCCGAGGGCTGGGCGGCCCGCATGCTCGACGGCGATGACCAGACCGCGACCCTCATGATCGTTCGAGTGATCTCGACGCTGTACCCGGGCGACGCGCCGTTCGACCCACCCGCCGACTGGTGGAGTACACCGCTTGGCCGGGTCGTCGTACGGCGGGTCGGCCACCCGACGGCGCGCGCGGTCTCCTACTCCGTGGCCGGGGCGATGCTCGGCATCACCCGCCAGGGCGTCCACGACCTGGTCGTACGCGGCAAGCTCGAACGCCATCCCGACGGCGGCGTGCCCCCCGCGTCCGTACGCGCGCGCCTGAACCGGCGGTCGGCGGCGTCATGAGGCAGCTCCTGCTCCTCCACGGCGCGGGCGCCAACGCCGCGTCGATGCACGGGCTCGCGTCGTCCCTGTCGCCGCACTTCGAGATCATCGCTCCTGACCTGCGCGGACACGGTCGTTCGCCCCACGACGGGCCGTGGACGTGGGAGGCCGTGCTGTCCGACCTGGAGGCGCTCGGCCTGGACCGGCCCGCCGTGGTCGGCTGGTCGCTCGGCGGCATGCTCGCCGCGATGTGGGCCGAACGCCACCCCGAGTGCCCCGCCGCGGTGAGCATCGACGGCAACCCTCCGCCCGTACGCCCGGAGCAGTGCGACGGCCTGGACCCCGTACGGGCGCGGGCCGACCTCGACCGGCTGCACGAGGTGTTCACGTCGATGGCCTCGGCCCTGGCCCAGCCTCTGACGGCCGGGCGGCTGGAGACGATGGGCGGCGGCGACGGCCCGGCGGCCGAGACGTTCCGCCGCAACCTCGTCACGCGTGACGGAGAGACGTACCTGCGCCCGTCGCCGGACGTCCTCGCCGACCTCCGTACGGCCATGGACACGCTGGACGTCATCCCGGTCTACCGCCGGGTGACGTGCCCGCTGCTGCTCGCCCTGGCAACGGAGGACCTGCCGGAACAGCGGCCCTTCGGCGACCTGTACGCCGCGTACCGGCGAGGCTTCCAGGCCCGGCTCGACGACGCCGCCGCGGCCAACCCCGCCCTCCGCGTCGTCCACGTCGAGGCCGCGAGCCACGCCATGGTCGCCGAACGCCCCGACGAGCTGGCTCGGCTGATCACGGAGTTCGCCGGCTGACGTGATGGCATCCTGGCGGCATGGCGCGGGACGAGTCGACTCATAACGCGATCGCCGGCGGGGTCCATTTCTCGAACGTGGTCCAGGGCCGTGACATCACGGTGCGCCTGCCGCGGTCGATCGCCCCCGCCCTGGCCGGGTTACCGCGCCGGACCCCGGCCTTCACCGGCCGCGACGCCGACCTGGAGGCGCTGCTCGGGGGCCTGTCGTCCGTGGTCGTCGTCTCCGGGCTGGCGGGGGTCGGCAAGACCGAGCTGGCGGTGCAGGCCGCGCACACCGCGCTGGCGCGCGGGTCGTTCCCGGGCGGGGTGCTGTTCGCGGACCTGTTCGGCTACGACCCGGACCGGCGTGTCTCGGCGGGGCAGGCACTCGCGGGCTTCCTACGGGCGCTGGGCATCCCCGCCGAGCACATCCCGCCGGACGCGCCGGACCGTTCGCGGCTGTACCTGTCGGTGCTCTCGGCGTACGCGGAGCGGGGTCGGCGGATCCTCGTGGTGATCGACAACGCCGCCTCCCACGACCAGGTCTCGCTCCTGCTGCCGTCCGAAGGCGCGATCGTGACCTCGCGCGACACCCTGGGCCTGCTGGGCGCGCGCCTGCTCGAGCTGGACGTCCTGGGTTCGCGGGCCGCCACCGAGATGCTGGACCGGCTGCTGCGGGCGGCGCGGCCGGAGGACTCGCGGGTGGCCGACCATCCCGAGGAGGCGTCGGCCATCGCACGCCTGTGCGGCGGGCTGCCGCTGGCCGTACAGATCATCGGGGCGTTGCTCGCCGAGGATCCGGCCCGGCCGCCGTCCGCCCTGGTCGCGGACCTGTCGGGGGCGCGGCTCGACGAGCTGACCTACGCCGACACGGCCGTACGCGCGGCGTTCGACCTGTCGCATGACCGGCTGGAGGCGGGCGTCGCCCGGCTGTTCCGGCTGCTGCCGGTCAACCCGGGGCCGGACCTCTCCACGGAGGCCGCCGGCGTACTGGCCGGTCGGGGCGCCGCCGAGGCCCGGCGCGGCCTGGAGGCGCTCGCCCGTGCGCACTTCCTCGAACGCGGCGCGACGTACGGCCGCTGGCGCATGCACGACCTGGTACGGCTCTACGCCGACCGGTGCGGGCCCGCCGAACGCTCCGACGCCCTGGACCGGCTGCTGGCGTACTACCTGGCCACCGCGCGCGCCGCAGCCGCCCATCTCAACCCGGAGGTACGCGACCCGGCGTCGGCGGAGTTCGCCGACCGGGACCGGGCGCTGGCCTGGCTCGACGCGGAGTTCCCGAACCTGGCCGCCGCCGCCGGCCACGGGAGCGACGCCATGGCCCGCGACCTGTCCTCGGCGCTGTGGGCGTATCTGCAGTGGCGGCGGCGCTACAGCGATTCGATCGCGTTGGCCACCATCGCCCGCGACGCCGCGCGACGCCTCGGCGACCGCCGGGGCGAGGCCCTCGCCCTGGACGCGCTGGGCACGGCGCTGCGCCTCGTACGGAGGTTCGAGGAGGGGCTGGCCGCGCATGAGAGCGCCCTCGCGATCTTCCGCGAGCTCGGTGACCGGCGCAACGAGGCCACGGCGCTGAACAACCTCGGCCTGGGATGGCGCCATGTGGGCCGCCTCGACGACGCCCTGCGCGCGCACGAAGAGGCCATCGCGACGCTCCGCGAGCTCGGCGACCGCCATCGCTACGGCCGGGCGCTGAACAACCACGGCCTCACCCTGCGCAAGATGGGCCGTCGCGACGAGGCGATCACCGCCCACTCCGAGGCCGCCGCCCTCTACCGCGAGCTCGGCGACCGGTACGGGGCGGGCAAGGCGTCGAACAACCTCGGGCTCGTCCTGCGGCAGGTGGGCCGTCTCGCCGAATCCGCCACGGTGCATGAGACCGCCGCCCAGATCTTCCGCGAGGTCGGCGACCCGCAGGCCGAGGGCGCGGCGCTGAGCAACCTGGGCATGACGCTGTTCGACGAACGGCGTACCGGCGAGGCGATCGCCGCGCTCCGCGACGCGGTGCGCGTCTTCCGCGACACGTCCGCCAGGTACGACGAGGGGATGGCCCTGCACAACCTCGGCCTCGCCCTCCGCGAGGTCGGGCAGGCCGAGGAGGCCGTAATGGTCCTGAGCGACGCCGTCCAGATCTTCCGTGACATGGGCGATCCCGCCCAGGAGGCCAGGGCGGCGGCCGGTCTCGACGCCGCGCGGCGGTCCTGAGGCTTCCGTCCGCGCCAGCGGGGAACGGGGTTCTGAGAGGGACGCCGAGAGCCGGATGGGGCCTGGTCATGGCGCGAACGGTGGGGGACTACCTGCTGGAACGGCTGCGGGAGTGGGGGGTCGAGTACCTGTTCGGCTACCCCGGGGACGGGATCAACGGGATCATCGCCGCGCTCGGGCGGGCGGGGAACCTCCCCCGGTTCGTGCAGGCTCGCCACGAGGAGATGTCGGCGTTCCAGGCGGTCGGGTACGCGAAGTTCAGCGGCAAGCCCGGCGTGTGCCTCGCCACGAGCGGGCCGGGCGCGATCCACCTGCTGAACGGGCTGTACGACGCGAAGCTCGACCACGTACCGGTCGTGGCGATCGTCGGGCAGACCGCCCGTAGCGCCGTCGGCGGGAACTACCAGCAGGAGGTCGACCTTCACACGCTGTTCAAGGACGTGGCGAGCGCCTTCGTGGAGACGGCGAGCGTGTCGGAGCAGCTGCCGAACCTCATCGACCGTGCGATGCGGATCGCGGTCGCGGAGCGGGCGCCGACATGCGTGATCATCCCCTCCGACCTGCAGGAAGAGGGGTACGCGCCGCCGGAGCACGCGTTCAGGCACGTGCCGTCGAGTGCGCCCGGGTACGTGCCGCCGGTGACCGTCGCGCGGGACGCGGAGGTCGCCAGGGCCGCGGAGATCATCAATGCCGGGTCGAAGGTGGCGATCCTGGTCGGCCAGGGCGCGCGCGGCGCCAGAAGTGAGGTCGCGCGGGTCGCCGACCTCACCGGCGCGGGCGTGGCCAAGGCCCTGCTGGGCAAGGACGTGCTCCCCGACGACCTGCCGTGGGTGACCGGTTCGATCGGGCTGCTGGGGACCCGGCCGTCGTACGAGATGATGCGCGACTGCGACACGCTGCTGATCATCGGATCGAACTTCCCGTACAGCCAGTTCCTGCCCGATTTCGGCGGCGCGCGGGGCGTGCAGATCGACCTCGACCCGCGAATGATCGGGATGCGGTATCCGACGGAGGTCAACCTCGTCGGCGACGCGGCGCGGACGCTGCGGGCGCTGATCCCGCACCTCAGGCGCAAGAGGAAGCGGGGCTGGCGGGAGACGATCGAGCGGAACGTCCGGCGTTCCTGGGACGTCATCGAATGCCAGGCCCACGTGGCGGCCGACCCGATCAACCCGATGCTGCTGTTCTGGGAGCTCAACTCCCGGCTGCCTGGTAACGCGATCGTGACGGCCGACTCGGGTTCGGCGGCGAACTGGTATGCGCGGGACCTGCGGTTCACCGCCGGGGTACGCGGGTCGCTGTCCGGAACCCTGGCGACGATGGGCCCCGGCGTGCCGTACGCGATCGGGGCGAAGTTCGCGCATCCGGATCGCCCGGCGATCGCGTTCGTCGGGGACGGCGCGATGCAGATGAACGGGCTGGCCGAACTGATCACCATCAAGCACTACGTCCATGAATGGACCGACAAGCGGCTGATCGTGGCCGTACTCCACAACAACGACCTGAACCAGGTGACCTGGGAGCTACGGGCGATGAGCGGCTCGCCGAAGTTCGAGGAGTCGCAGGTGCTGCCCGAGATCTCGTACGCGGCGTTCGCGCAGTCCATCGGGCTGGGCGGCATCGAGGTCGACCGGCCGGGCGACCTCGGGGCGGCCTGGGACAGCGCGCTCGCGGCGGCCGGGCCGGTCGTGCTGGACGTGCGGTGCGACCCCGACATCCCGCCTATCCCGCCTCATGCCGACTTCGAACAGATCAAGGACGCCGCCGAGGCCATCATCAACGGCGATCCGGACGCGGCCGGCATCGTACGCAAGGGGCTCAAGACGAAGGCGCAAGAGCTGTTCGCCCGCAGCAGGTGACCAATAACGGTCCTTGCGCGCGGATGTCGATGAATGTCCAATCGAATGTGTGTCGACGCAAGGGCCGCCGGTCGGGGGCGAATCCACGGGCGGGGGCCGTGCGTCGTTAGCCCGGGAGCCGCTGACCGTCGTCGAGGCCCGCGCCGTGGCGCCCATCTTCAAGGCCCTCGCCGATCCGGTACGCCTGCGGCTCCTGTCCCTGATCGCCTGCCACGACGGCGAGGCCGGCGTCTGCGATCTGACCTCGGCGTTCGACGTGACGGCGCCGACAATCAGTCATCACCTGAAGGTCCTGCGCGAGGCCGGCCTGATCGACGCCGAACGCCGGGGAACCTGGATCCACTACCGGGTCGACGCCGCCGTGCTCGGGCGTCTCGCGACCCTTCTCGAACCACGTTGAATCTCGTCATTTACCCGATACATGCGTTCTGCACCTTGTATCGTCTTGTAACTATACAAAGTGGTTACATTACCCCGCGAGGCGCGCATAGAGCTTCGGGTGGCGATATGGATATGACGAGAGGAATCCCGTGGCAACGCTGGTAATCGGGTGCGGCGTCAAGCTGATCGGCAATCTGCGGGACCAGCTACCGGACGAGTCCGTGGTCGTGATCGAGCATCCGCAGGTGGCCGCGACGGCCGCCTTCAAGGAGAAGCTGGCGAGCGTCCCGAACGTCGTCACGGTGCTGATGGGCGACTACGTCCACGACTGTGACGCCCGTGCGCTGGTCGAGCTGATCCCGCAGGATATCGAGATCACGCGGGTGCTGTCGGCGCTCGACGAGACGACGACGGTCGCGGCGGGACGCGTGGCCGCGGCGCTCGGGCTGCCCGGCTCCGGCGTCAGGTCGGCCGAGATCTTCCAGGACAAGCTGCAGCTGCGAGAGGTCACCAGCGCGGCCGGGGTGCCGAACCCGCGCTGGCATGAGGTACGTGACCTGGCCGAGCTCGTCTCGGCGGCGCGCGCCTTGGCCGCCGACGGCCTGGTGCTCAAGCCCTCACGGCGCTCCGGCAGCCAGGGCGTGGTGCTGCTGGACAGGGGCGACGACCTGGCCGACGCGTGGCGGCACACGACCACCGCCGAAGGGCGCGTGCAGTTCGACCCGCCGCTGCCCACCGACTACCTGGTCGAGGAGCGGCTGTACGGCTCCGAGGTCAGCATCGAGGCCCTGGTCTCCGGCGGAACAATGGTCTTCGCCAACATCACGGACAAGCGCGTACTGCATGGCAGGCATCCGGTCGAGATCGGGCATGTCGTGCCCGCGACGATGAGCCCGGCACTCGACAAGGAACTGCGCGAGCTGATGCAGACGCTGGTCGACGCGACCGGCTTCGAGTACGGAATGTTGCACTGCGAGTGGATCCTCACCGAGACCGGCCCGGTCCTGGTCGAATGCGCCGGACGGCTGCCCGGTGACCGGATCACCGACCTGATCACGCTCGCGTACGACACGCCCTTCATGGCGCGGTACGCCGAGCTGATGGCCGGCTCCGGCGAGAGCGGCATGCCGGACGGTGCCGTCCAGGCGGCCGCGGTCAGGTTCCTCACCTCCGCGGCCGGAGTCGTGGAGAGCGTCACCGGAGTGGAGGAGGCCACCGCCGCGTCCGGCGTGGAAGCGGCACAGGTCAGAGTCTCCGCAGGTGACAAGGTGTCCGCGCCGCGCGCCTCCCGTGACCGCATCGGTCACGTCATGGCGGTCGGCGCCGATGCGGAACAGGCGTGGGCGCGCGTCGAGAGCGCGGCGGCCCTCATCAGGGTCGCGGTGCGCTGATGCCGTCCCCGAACAACGGAAAACGATTGGATCGAAGATGTTCCCGCACCTGGTAACCGTCGGTGCCCGCCCCGAGATCATCGGCAAACTGCTCGGAGTTCCGGTCACTTTGAGCGCGATCGCGCGCACCGGGACCGATGACGCGTTCGAGCGGAAGATAGCGCTGCGAACGTTCTATACCGACATCACCGATGTCGACTCCCTGCTGGCCTGCGTGCGGGAGATCCACGCGTGGCGCCCGGTCGACGCGCTGCTCGCGGGTACCGAGCACGCCCTGCTGCCGACCGCGATCGTGGCCGACGCACTGGGCGTACGCGCGAACCCCGTCGAGGCGGTCACCCTCGCCCAGGACAAGGCGGCCATGCGGCGCCGCCTCGCCGAACGCGGCCTCGAGACGATGGCGCACCGGGTCTGCACCGACCCCGAAGAGGTACGCGAGCTGCTCGACGCGTGCCCCGGCGGCGTGATTCTCAAGCCGGCCGACGGCAACGGCGGACGCGGCATCGCGCTCGTCCGTACCCCGGACGACATCGCCACGGCCTGGGCGCACACGGCGCCGGAGTCGCGGTCCAAGGGCGTGCTCGCCGAGGAGTTCCTGACCGGGCTCGAGCTGAGCGTCGAGACGATGAGCGCCGAGGGACGGCACATCCCGCTCGTCGTGCCGGCCAAGCGCACGTCCGGCGCGCCGTACTTCGTCGAGGTCGCTCACCAGATCCCCGGCGGGCACTCGGAGCACATCGCCAAGATCGCGACGGAGGCGGTCATCGCCGCGCTCGACGCGATCGGGTACGCGTACGGCCCCACCAACACCGAGGTGATGGTCGACGGCGACCGCGGCACGGTCGTCGAGATCAACCCCCGCTGGGGCGGCGCGCGCTACTGGGAGATGATCGAACTCGCCACCGGCGTGAGCATGGCGGAGTCCACCGCGATGGCCCTGGCGTACGGCCGGCTCCCGACGCCGAGCACGGTCGCCCTGGCCAACTGCGCCGTACGGCTGCTCACCCCGCCGTCCGGGCGGATCGTGTCCATCACCGGGCTCGAGGAGGCCACGGCGGTTCCGGGCGTCGTACGCATCGGCGAGCTGAACCGGATCGGCGACGTCATGCCGGCGCTGACCGACTTCCGGGGACGTGCCGGGTACGTGCTCGCCACCGGGTCCGACCCGGAGGACGCCGCCGCGACGGTCGAGCAGGCGGCGTCGCTGCTGCGGATGCAGACCGTACCGGCGCTGTCGAGCGCCAAGGACATCGAGGCGATGGGCGCCGACCTGCGCTCGGCCGTACGCGCCCTCCTGCCCGACCTGAAGGCCGACGCGGAGACGTACGCCGAGCTGCTCCGCGAGGCCGGCGCGGCCACCGTCGAGACCCTCGACGAGGGCGTGGTCGCCCGCTGCCCGGCGCCGCCGGACATGCCGACCGTCCTCCTCCACGCGCGCGGCTCCGTCGAGCCCGCGCACCTGGCGGCCCTGCGCCTGTTCGACGGCCGCCCGCCGGTGGGCCTGGTCGTCTTCGTCGAGGAGACCGGGATGCCCTCCGACCTGGCCGCGGACGTGGTGGTGACGACGTCGACCTCGTCTGTCGCCGACGACGCGACGGGCCGCGCAGCCTCGGTCATCCGTAGCGCCTTCGAGACGGCGTACGGCGCGGGCGTCATCAGTGTCGGGTCCGGATCGGAATCCGGGGGCCTCGTGGTCAGTGGCTCATCGAACGACGTGGAGAACGCCTGCGTCGCCACGGTGCTGTTCCTGACCGAACTGGCCCGCAAGTACGACAAGGCCCAGCCCGCCCGCGCCATCTGAGCGCATTTTCGGCCCGACCGCCGAACCGCCCAGCCGGGCGGTTCGGCGGTCTTCGCATTTCCGCCTCTCTGCGTAGGGTTGGCGTATGGATGAGGCGCGGGCGATTGCATTGGCGGCGGACTGGATCCGCTCACATGGTCTGGATTACCCGACGGAAGGATTGGCGGCGGATCGCTTCGAAGCGGGCTGGAGCGTGTACGCGCCGGTGGACGTCGACGAGAGCGACCCAATGGCATTCTTGGACATGCCCGTGGGACGGTCGGTATTTCTGGTCGGCGACTCCGGGCGCATCGAGGAGACACCGTCCTCGGTTCCGCCGCAGCAGGCGGAGGCCCAATTCACCGCGAAAGAACGCGCCCTTGGCTCCACCGAGGCGCAGTTCATGTCCGAGTTCGAGCGGCAGTTCCACCGGGCCGCGTCTCAGGGTCCGCCGGCGATCAGCTCATTCACCGTCGTCAATGACGACGATGCGACGGCCGCGGAGGCGTCTCGGCTACTCGATCCGGTCGCTCAGCAGCTGGCCTTGCTCGGCCCGCCGTCGTGGGAGCGGTTCTCAGCGGAATTCGCCTTCACCGTCTCCGCCGAGGTCGCCCGGCTGCAATTCTGGGTCGGTGACCGACCCGGCCTCGTACCGGTGCCGGAGCCGATCGCCGAGATGGTCCGCCAGCAACGCCACGTCGCCGCGCGGATGTCGGCCGGCCCCTGGTGGCGGCTGCTGTTGTCCGTCACCGACCGAGGGCAGATGTCCGTGGAATACGACTACGGCGACGAGCCCTTTCCGGAGAACCAGCTCCTGGACCCGGTGCACTACGACAACGACCTGGCAACCCACCCCCGCCCACGCGTACCGGTATGGCTCGCCGGATACGTCGCCGGGCCGTCCGCCCAGGGCCGCACCCCCGAGCTGGCCGCGGACGAGGCGGCCATCGACACCGCCGCAGGCCGTACCCCCGTCGCGACCAATGAGATTCCTCCGTTGGACGACCTCTGGGCGCGCTGGGCGGTGCTGTCGGCGACGTACGCCGGCGTCGGATCGGGATGGGGGCCACGGATCTACCCCGGCTACGCCTGGTACGAGAATGACCACCGCAGCGGATCCACTCTCTTCCGTCTTTTTGGTGAACGCGCGGTCCTCTCCGGTGGAAAGTGGAACTCCCCGCTGCTCGAGGCCGCGTACAACGGCGATTCCCCTCTGCCCGACCTCTATGCCGGCGCTCCCTTTTGGGTCAATGACATTCTCCTCAACACCCGCAACCGCAATGGCGCGTTGACCTTCTGCTACTGGTGGGAGAACGGCCAGTGGTACCGAGGCGCCACCGACACGTCCGGTGAACTCGACGCCCCGCTCCCGCCCGTCTGGACCCCCGACGACACGGTCCGAGCAATGGCCGGCCAAACCGGACCCGGCACCGAGGCCCTGTGCGCGTCCCTGCTGACCGCCGCCACCGCCCGCAACGCTGTTTCTGGCGACGTTGCCGCGATCCTCAGGAACGGCGCCGACACCGCCACCGCCACGAACCAACTCGTCCTGGCCGGGCTGCTGTCCACCTGAGTAACGTCGTCACCCTGTATCGGGGGGTGCGATGTCCGCGTTGGGAGAGCTCATCGGGCGTCTCCGCGCCGCCCTAGCCGAGTCCGGCGAAGCCCGCCAGGCGTTGACGCAGGTCGCAGCTCTGCTGGAGCGGTCGGACCAGAATCTCCTCTCCGTCTAGACGGGACCTCTTCTCCGATGGCCGAGGAAGTTCTAGCGCTTTGGGCAGATCCGAACCGGTGTTGACGACGCGTACCGCGCACTGCTCACGTCCGAGACCGGAATAGAGGAATACCTACGCCGCCTCGGCGGCGGCGCTGCGGGCCTTTCGGCCGGCCTCACCGAGGCGGTCGAGGTGAGAGCCGGCGAGGCGCCGCCTCCCTGGCCGGCCGTGCCAGGGGTTCCCGGCCCCGCGCGTGGTAGACCCCTGAAACCGCCCCACCCGCGGCATACGATTGCGGGCGCCAAGACCGGCCAGGTCAAGGGGGAGAATACTGTCTACCTTCGGGGCTACGAACGGGCGATCAGAGACGACGTCCGCCAGATCGCAGCGGGTAATGCGCAGTGGGAACGAAAGACCGGCCGCTACACGATCAACGGCCGTATCTATGGGGTCAAGCAGACCGGTCTCGTTTTCCCGATTTCCGGCGTGGGCCTGGTGAAATTGGACCGCAACGAGTACAGCGCGCTGAAGATGATCGCCCAGGCGGGCGGTGACCCGAACAAGGTCGCGGAGTTCTCCAGGGACCCCGTGTTCGTCGGAAGACCTCAGGTCATCGCGACGGCCAGGGCGATTTACGACGGGACGTACCCAGAATGACGTACAACCTCATGCTCACCGGGCGGCTGGACCCGCCGCGGATCGCTGCCGCGCTCGCGTCGTTGACCTCCATGCCGATCGACGCCGTGGACGTCGGGGACGTGCATGACCGTGATAGCCGAAATTGGGATGCACCGGTCAACTGCACGTATGAGCGCGTTAACGGCGACATCACGTGTCTTCTGGTTATTTACTTCACCGACGCGGTCACGGTCCAGCCGCCCGAGTCGGAGGTCGCGGCTCACCTGGCCGAGCACCTCGAGACTGCCGTGCTCTTCCCGGCGGCCGAGATCATGCCGAGCGCCTACTGGGCCGCCGCACCCGGGGGACTCCTGACCCGGGCCCGCCTCTACAACGAGGAGGACCTGGATATGGACCCCGAGGAGGGCCAGCATTACGCGATCGACGCGGTGGCCGAATACGTACCGGCACTCCCGTCGGTCCGGGTCGCTCTACAGCCCGAGGTCATCCCTGAGCACGTGATGCCCACGCCGATCAGCGACGAACTCACCGCTTCGCTGGCGGGCATGCCCGACGAGGACCGGACGCTCTGGAACGCCGGTGATCAGCTGACCGCGTGGGAGAACCTCATCGTTCGTATGACGTCCGGGTGGCCGCCGGACGGCTGGTATCCGGTCGAGTACTACCAGGAGGACCTGGGGTATCGGGACGAGCTGGCGACGGTCGCGGAGAAGCTGCCCGCCGTGGTGGCGGGGCGGTTCGCGGGCGCGCTCGACCGGTTGGACGAGGGCTTTCGGGCGGCGACGGTCGAGGGGGACGCGACGCCGTCCGGCGCGGATCCCGCCGGTCGGGGCTGGTGGTGGCGTCGGCTGCCGGACCCCGTGCCGTGGCCGGGTAGCTGACGACGAACGGGCACGAATCGCGCGTTCGGTCAGCGGGCGACTGTCCCTGGCGAATCTGTTTTCCATGGGACGGCCGTCGCGATCGCGGGACGCGCCGGCCCTGGTGCGAACGGGGTGGTGGCCATTTTGTGCCAAAGATCGTCATGCGCCGGGATCGCGCTTCTCACCGGTCGTTTCGTGTTCTAGCATCAGTGCCGACATCTAGAAGTTGGCCTGGGAGAACTTTTGTCTAAGTTCGGCTGGACCCGCTTGAGGTGTATCACTTGATCGGCGAATGAAAACCTTGCAGAGCATTCTTATCCATGCCTGAAAAGCAAATCACAGGCGCCGAGCCACCTCCGCAGCCTGTGGGTGCGATCATCGCCGATCACTCCTTGGCCCCGCCAGATCCTAACCTGTTGAGATTGAAGGAATGTAATGTTCACGAAGAGACGAATTACGTGCGTGGTCGCCGGTGGTGCGATGCTCGCCGCACTTTCTGGCGCTGTCGGAGCCCCGGCGGAGGCCGCGGGCGGTAATTCGACCAATATTCCCTGGATTGCCTCTACCGGCAGCCCCGACATCGGGCTTTCGGTTCTCCCTCAGCAGATCAAGGCTGGAGATTGCCACCTGCAGGGGATCACGGAAACCGGTAGCCAGTCCTCCGCGCGGATTGAACTGCGACCCGAATCTTACAACCCCCCTACATACTGGATCCAATGGGATTACAGCATGTACTCGGACCACATCTATAATAAATTCCCTTTCCCCACCGGCGATGTATGGCATGCGACATTTGTCTTTAAGAACGCCAGTGGCGCCGAGCTCTTCCGTTGGACAGCTGACGGACGAACGATGGACACTGAACAAACAATTTTCACTGGACAGGTTAAAACCCAAATTCACGTGAGCACGGAACAGGTCTCCAGCATCGGCGAGGTCGACTGGTACGGCGACTGCTAGAGCCGATACCCGGTGAATCCGCCTGTCATCCGAGACGGGTGGATTCACCGGTTTTCTTTTGCGGCCGAGCTCGGCCGGCCGTCGAAGCGCTCGTAGCGTTCATCGACGAAGGTCCACATGGGTCTCGCGCCAGTGGGCGCGGGGGCGGGGTTGGGTCGGCCGCACGGCGAGGTGGCCGCTGGTGGCGGCTCCTGTTCCGTGCGGCCTCCCGCCGAACCGACCGTGCGGCTTTCACCGCAGTCGGCTCTCCAATGATCTTTTCCGTGGGTTTGAGGTGGTTTCCGGGTGGATGTTGAGGTGGCAGGGTCCGCAGACCACGAGGGTTTTTCGGCGGATTTTGGCCATGTGTTCCATCCATGGTGGCCCGGAGGGTTTGAGATCGGCGAGTTTGCGGATCTGGTGGACTTGGATCGCTTTGTTGTGTCCGCAGATCTCGCATTTCCCTTTGAGGAGCCGGGAGATCAGTTCCTTTGGAGGGTGGGGTGCCGATCTCGGGTCGCGGTCATTGAGGACCGTTCTTCGTTGTTGGCGTAGTGGGATGCCGCCGAACCGTGCGACTAGAGGTTCCCTGCCGTTGCGGTCGACGCGGGCTTCGAAGCATCGTCGTGTCCCATGCGGGGTTTCGATTTTGGACTTGTGTTTGTCCGCGATCTTCTGCACCGATGAGCGATGTTTGGCTGCTAGCGTTTTCAGCATCGAGGTCACCATGACCCAATTCAGTCTGCCTAGCCGCCAGACGTCGCCGGCGAGTAGGTAGTACTGGACGACGCCCCGGTATCTGGCCCCGTAGGCAGCGACGATGGTGTGGTCGTCGCGGCTGATCATTTCGGGGCGGCGTGCGGGTTCTCCGCGTTTCAGGTAGGGGGCGCATTGGGTTTTGATCACCGTCTTTGGGACACGCAGGCCGATCTTTCCGTTGGCCGTTCGTTGTTTCCCGTTCAGTCGGCTGTCGCCGTGCTGGACGATGATCTCATAGCCGAGAAATTTCGCAGCCCGGGTACGGGCATGTGTGATGACGGTTTTCTCCTGCGATAGTTCTAGCTTGAGTTCGTCACGCAAGAACGTCGCGATGCGTTGTTTTATTTTCTCGGCTTCGGTTTTTGGTCCGGTGAATCCGAGGATGTGGTCGTCGGCGTATCGCACATATCTCAGCCGCCGGAAACGGGGATCCTGAGGATCGCCGCTCGGGAGGCTGTGTAGCTGTTTGAGAAGTGCTTTGGCCTGGACTCGATCGCCGCGCTCGCGTGCTCGTTTCCTCGCATCTCTTAGTCGAATGTATTCACGGTTTCTCGCGCGGGTCGTTCCTCGGGTGCTTTCGGGGATGAGGACGTTCTCGACGAATTGGTCCAGCTTGTGCAGGTAGATGTTCGACAGGATCGGGGACGCGACGCCGCCTTGCGGGGCGCCGGACAGCGTCGCGCCGTAGGTCCAGTCCTGTAGGTATCCGGCTGTCAGCATCTTGTGGATCAGCCGCAGGAACCGGTTGTCGTGGATTTTCTCTCCGAGGATCTTCAGCATGACCTGGTGGTCGAAAGATCCGAAGCAGTCGGAGATGTCACCCTCGATGAACCAGGTCGTCCCGTGCCAGTGCCCTATCTCGTTCAAGGCGGTATGGCAGCCTCTGTCGGGACGGAACCCGTGAGATGTGCCGGAAAACTGTGGTTCGTAATAGGCCTCCAACAGGAGGCGAACTACTTCACCGACTAGCTTGTCCGGCCATGTCGGCAGGCCGAGCGGCCGCGTCTTCCCGTTCTTTTTCGGGATGTGCACCCGCCGTGTCGGGGAGAATCGGTAGCGTTCGTGGCGCATCGCATCGATGATGCAATCAATCGTTCTCAGTGACATGCCGTCTGCGGTTTCCTGTGTGACCCCGGGCGTCATCGCCCCATGATTGGCGTAAATTCGTCCGTAGGCCAGCAGATACATCTGCGGGTTGAACATTTGCCGATAGATCTCATCCACGGGCAAGCCGCGCCTGCCTCGTTCACGTAGGACACCAAGTACTGTCTCGGCGTTCTGCATTTCGCATACCTCGCAGTCTCGAATGTCCGATCATCTGTGCCCCTTCGCCCTGTGGACGGCTTTCCCGTCCTCCTCGGCAGGTCGTTACTCCTGCGACTACTACGAGCACTCCGTCGCCATAGGGCTCGCGCCCCTTAGGCGATCCCACGTTCGTCCCTGTCATACGTTCTAGCGTGACTTAGGCGTCCCACTCATCTCCTTGAATACCTTCACTAGGTATCGCTCCATGACCCGGAGGTTGCAGCGGCAGCTACGCGATACCGCCACAGGCCATGGCGCCGGTTTCAGGTGTCTTTCCGGCGGGCGAAGGCTTGCGCCGTCTGGGGATTAGGATTCAGGCAATCCAGCTTTCGCCATATCACGCGGGCCCCCCGGCGCATCACCCCGTACACCTGGGCATGATCACCGGTTTCCTGACATGCTATTTTCCCCTCGAACCTTTCGGCCTCAGGTAAGTCATCAGGCCCGAGAACTATCCTCTGAGTTCCCCCCGGCTAAACCGGGAATATAAAACAGGGCGCATCGTGGCGCACCGTAGCTGCCTTTGTGGGGGAGGGTCCACAGGTAGCCGTGGTCGCGGAGTTCGGAGATGACGAGGGCGATGGTACGCCCGGAGACTCCGAACTCCTCGGCCATCTCGGCCTGGGAGGGAATGCGCGCGCCGGCGCGGTATTCGCCGTTTCTGATGCGGTCGCGGAGGGTGGCGACGACGTCGTTCCTGGCGGTGCGGGACTTCGTGGCAGCGGTCTTCTGAGGGGTCATTACGCGATTCCGTGTCGGTGATGCTCGGTTGGGGAGAGGGTCTATCTGTCGCCGGCGCGTAACGCGGCGTGCCGGGCGATGAGGCGGCGCATGGCCTCGTGATTGGTGCCGAAAATCGCGGCGATCCGGTCGATGCTCCACATCTCGCGGTAGAGCCGGGCCGCGTCCTTGCCGTGGAGTGCCTCGTTATCCACAGGCCAGGTCCGTCCTGTCGCCTCGGAGGGGCGCCGCTGGACAATAGAAGTGGGATCGGCCCCCAGGGCGGGCGGGGACTGTGCGGGCGGGGACTGCGCGGGCGGGGAGCCTGCGGGTTTTGGGGTGGGGCTTCGCAACGAGATCGGCCTTCACGACAAGCTGGGCTTTTATACGGGCTGAGCCACGTGGTCGGGTTCTCACACGGGCTGGGCGTTCGCGGCGGTTGAGGCTTCACGCCGGTCGGGCTTTGTGCGGTGCTCTTCGGGTGGGCTCGGGTTTATGCGCGGTGGCCGGCCACCGGTGGGGTGACCACGTGGGTGATGACCCTTACCGCGTTGTCGATGTCGGTCGCGGCGCAGATGGGGTCGCCCCAGCTCCACCACCATGTGAGGCGTTCCTGTCGGTCCGGCATGCAGCGGACCGTCTCCGATAGGCGGTCGTGGGCGCCGGGGAGGCTCACTCTCACGCGGGTGGGGGCGATTGTTTCGGCGGTCAGGCCCGCGCGTCGGCAGGCTTCGATGAGGCGCCTTGTGAGGGCGTGGACATCGTCATCCATGGGGTTGGTCATGAAGGGCTCCGTTTCTGATCCGCCACCTACGATGCCCTTTCCGAGTTACCATCGGAACCAATAAAAGGTGCCCGCACGTCCACCCTGACCTGCCGATCTGCTATGGCTACGCACTTTGAGTTGAGTGAAACGAAGTTAACTCCGACAGAAAGGACACTCCAGTGGCGCGACCGCAGAATCCGACCCTCATCACGCTTGGGCGTCTCATCCGTACGTACCGGGAGACGACGGGCATGATCCAAAAGGAGCTGGCCAACAAACTCGGCTATACGAACGCCTGGGTGCGCCACGAGGCGCTGAACAACCGTATGGAGGTGTGAGACCTCTGTCGCGCGGCTGTCGCAGCAGCCGCGTAGAAGCTGGGGGCAGTCTGATCCGGGGGATGCCGGTGAGGGCGGGAAGCAGCCCCGACAACGTCGGAACGTGCTGGCACCACCAGACAGTGCGGGTCCGGCTAGCGAGACCAGAAGGTACAACGTTGAGTGAACCGGTGGTTGACGCCCCGTAAGTCGTGTGCCGGCTCGAACCTGGTGGATTTGGGTCGGTGTGCAGTGCGCGGTTCCCCGTCCAGGTAGGGGGCCGACTCCGTAGAGGTGGCCAGTGGTCCGCTGCGGAGGCCACGCTGAATGTCTGCGGCGTAGGTGTGGTGATGCTGTCGGGGTAGAGCCGGGTGCCGCTCTGGTCGAGCGGTTGTGCAGTGAACGTGGGAACCGCTTTGCGGCCGCCCCTGACCGGACTCCCAGTCCGGAGGCGGGGGCAGGTCCATCGCCGACCGATGGCCGTGAAGTGGGGCGGAGGCTCCGTAGTAGTCCGAGCGCGGGAGAGCCGCGTGCATGGCGAAGGGAGCCAGCAAGTCGGCAGGGAGGATGCTGGAATGCCAGGAGTACGTGGGTGAATACCGATGAGCTGGAATGGGCCTTGATCAAGGCGCAACGCCGGGTACTGGAGATCCAGACCAAACTGCACCGTTGGGCGACCAACGATCCTCATCGCAGGTTTGATGACCTGTTCAACCTCGTGGCCGATCCCGCGTTCCTGCTGGTGGCGTGGGATCGGGTGCGAAGTAACAGGGGAGCCCGCACGGCCGGAGTCGACGGCCGGACCGCCTCGGCGGTCGAGTCGGAGCCTGGGGTCGAGGCGTTTCTCGACCGGCTGCGGCTGCTGATCAAGAGCCGTGGTTTCCGTCCGGTTCCGGTCCGGGAACGGATGATCCCGAAGGCGACCGGCAAGCTCCGTCGCCTGGGCATCCCAACCGTGACGGACCGGGTGGTGCAGGCGTCCCTGAAGCTGGTGCTGGAGCCGATTTTCGAGGCGGAATTCCTCCCGTGTTCCTACGGGTTCCGTCCGAAGCGTCGGGCACATGACGCGGTGGCCGAGACCCGTCTCTTCGCTTCCTGCTACTACGAGTGGGTGGTGGAGGGCGACATCGAGGCGTGCTTCGACAACATCGACCACACGGTCCTGATGGACCGGGTGCGTCGGCGTATCGGGGACAAACGCGTGCTGGACCTGGTGAAGGCGTTTTTGAAGGCGGGCATCCTTTCCGAGGACGGCTCGACGATGGACACCCGCACCGGCACCCCTCAAGGGGGGATCTTGTCGCCACTGTTGGCAAACGTCGCTTTGGGTGTCCTGGATGAGTACGTGGACCAGGCCCCAGGAGGACCGAACTCCACGCAAGGCGAGCGTGCCAAACGCAAGCGCCAGGGCAAGGCGAATTTCCGGCTGGTCCGGTACGCCGACGACTTCCTGGTGATGGTCGCGGGTAACCGCGAACATGCGGAAGGGTTACGAGCCGAGGTGGCCGAGGTCCTCGCACCGATGGGGCTTCGCCTGTCGGTGGAGAAGACGAAGATCACCCATATCGACGAGGGTTATGACTTCTTGGGGTGGCGCATCCAGCGCCACACGAAACGAGGGACGAATCGACAGTACGTCTACACCTACCCGTCCAAGAAGGCGCTGCATTCGGTGATGGCCAAGGTGAAGACGATCTGCCGTAAAGGAAACAACCTGCCGCTGCCAGCGCTGCTGCGCGAGCTCAACCCCGTGCTGCGGGGCTGGTGCGCCTACTTCCGGCCCGGGGTGTCGAGCGCAACGTTCCAGTACCTCTCCCAATACACGTGGGAAACAGTGATCCGCTGGGCACGACGCAAGCATCCCAAGGCCACATGGAAGACGATCCGCCGTATCTACTGCCGCGGTGGATGGTGGCCGATCTCGGAACGAGGAGGGCTGTTCGACCCGGCAAAGGTAGCCACGACGCGCTACCGCTACCGGGGCACAGCGATCCACGGACCGTGGTCGCTCACAGAATGAGGATCCGAAGAACGCCCAAAGGGGCTTGTGGAGAGCCCGTTGCGTTGTAAGGCGCACGGCGGGTTCGGGAGGCGGTTCGGGGAAACCCACCGATGGCAACGTCGGCAGGGCGCCCCGAACCGACCTCACCTGAGCAATCTCGAGACCGGTCAGCTCCGTCCGCGCATCGAGCAGTTGATCGCGATCGAGGAGGCTCTCAAGATCCCGTCGGGCGTGCTGCTGGCCGTGTACGACCAGCTCGACCGGGAGAACCTCCCCGGCTGGTTCCGGCCCTGGATCGACGAGGAGCGGCAGGCGACCGTCCTGCGGTCATTCCAACTGGTCCTGATCCCCGGCCTGCTCCAGACGGAGGCCTACGCGATGGCCCTGCTCAACGACGAGGAGGCCGTCGCGGCGCGGATGAAGCGCCAGGAGATCTTCAAGCGGGACCAGCCGCCGAACTTTCACCTGGTCCTCGACGAGACGGCCCTCCACCGAGGGCGAGGTGGCAAGGAGGCCATGCGCGAGCAGCTCGAACATCTCATCGCCTCCGTGGCGCCCCCACGCCTGACGATCCAGGTCGTACGCTCGGCGGACAACCCGCATTCGGTCGGAGCATTTACGATCGCGACGGTCGATGGCAGCGAGGTAGGCTACATCGAAACGGCCATTCGCGGCATCGTCACCAGTAACCGGGAGGATGTCGCTAGTCTGCTCGCCGCCTGGGAGCTGATTCGCACCTACGCGCTCCCGCAGCAAGAATCCATCGAGCTGATCCGGAAAGTGATCGAGGAAAAATGGACGTGAACAGCACCGACTGGCGCAAGTCGAAGCGCAGTGGCGAGAACGGCGGCGACTGCGTCGAGGTCGCGACCATAGAGAAGTAGACCCTCCCAGGAGGCGTACGTGAACGAGTGGCGTAAGTCGAAGCGCAGCGCCGAGAACGGTGGCGAGTGCGTCGAAGTGAGCGAGTGGCGTAAGTCCACGCGCAGTGCTCAGAACGGCGGCGACTGCGTCGAGGTCAGGACCGCCACGCGGGACGAAGAGCAGTAACCCCCCGAACACCGATCACTTGAAGCCGAGTGCCCGCGGCCGCTTGGGTTTCGACGCCTTCTTGATGGCGGCGGGCAGGTCGGTGAGCGCGTCGACGGCCTTGTAGTGCTGGCGTTCGGTCAGGCGACCCAGGACGAAGACGTCGGCGGGCGGCAGGCCCGGTCGGCCGGCGACGCGGGTCAGGTACTCCGACGTGACCACGGCGTCCTGGTGCGCCCCGAGCACCTCCTGCACCTCCTCGGCGCGCCGAGCCTGCTTCCGCAGGGACGGTCCTAGCGCGAGCGACGCCGCCTCCGCCGTGTACCGGGCCCGCTTGGCGGCGCGGCGCGTGCGGTGCAGGGCGAGGTCCTGTTCGCGGCTCGGCGGCAGCCGCCGGGCCTCCGCGTGGCGGCGGAGCATCGTCCGCCAGGCCGCGCGTACGACCTTCGGGGTCTCCTTCGCTGCCGGGCGGCCGGCGCGCGAAGTCAATGGCGGGTCGGCGACGAACGTCTCCAGGGCCGAGAGCAGTGCGAAATAGCGCCGGGTGAGCAGCGTACGAAGGAGCTGTGAGCGGGCCCGGCGTTCGGCGGCGGCCATTCCGATCAGCCATTCCGGGCTCTGGTGTGCGCCGGGCAGCGCGCCGAGTTCGTCGTGCAGGCGTACCCGCATCACCTCGATGTCGCGCACCTCGCCGAGCGCGTCCGCGAGCCATTTCAGCTCGACCTCCAGGGCGCCCGCGCGTTCCTCCTCGACCAGACGATGGTGGGTGCGCAGCAGGCTGCGGATCCGGCGGGTCGCCACCCGCATCCGGTGGACGGTGTCGTCGTCGTGGTCGGCGAGGCGTACGGCCGGGTCGTAGGTCAGGACCTGCTCGAGCTGTTCGCCGAGAAACGCCACGAGCACCTCACCAGCAGAGCCAGCAGGGCCAGCAGAGCCCCCGAAGACAGGCCGCACCGGATCTCCCAGCACACGCGCCAGCTTCGAGGAGCTCGACGCCGGTCGGGCCCCGGCCGACCGCAGGCGCTTGCCGACCGCCGTCAGGAACGCAGGGCCGCCCTCGACCGCCTCGACCTCGATCTCACGCCACGCCAGGACCCCCTCGCGCCCCGGCCGCAGCCCGTGTACGGCGTCGTCGGCGAGTTCGGCGAGGACCCGCCCGTCGTCGGCGAGCAGGGCGCGTTCGGTACGCCGCGTCTCCAGCTCGGCGACGGGAATCAGCGCCCGGCCCCGTACGTGCGCGGCGACCAGGTCGGCGAGGTTCGGCGGCACGGTGTCGCCCAGCGGGGCGTGGATCTCCAGCTTGGTGTGCTCGGCCGCCGGGAGCTTCAGGTGCCAGCCGGCGTCGTCGCCGCCCGTACGCCGGCGCAGGGTGATCCCGCGCCGGGCCAGGGCGAGGTCCTCGGTGTCGTAGTAGCGGGCGAGGAGCGTGTGCGTGACGGGTTCGCCGACGCTCGCGCAGCCGGGTACCTCGCGCAGGTCCGGGACCGTGAAGCCGGCGTCGGCGTCGTACTTGTGCTCGAGCTCCAGATGGCGTGCCACAAAACCCCCTCCAACCCCTAATGCTGCCCATATGGCATCAGATGCGAACACTCGACGTCGTCTACGTGGACGAGCTCGAGAGCCCGCATCCGGTACGTGGCCAGGTCCTACGTCGGCCGCCGCTGCCCGGCGACGTGCGGTCGGCGTGCTCGGCCGGGCCATCGGCCGCCGGTCCGCCGACCGCCGCGCGCGGTCATTCGGCGGGTATCCGTTCCCGCCGTGCGGTTACGCGCCCCCGTACCCCTTCCCAACGGACCTGTCAGCGGAAGCCGACGGTGGGGCGCGGGGTGTAGGGCTTCTCGAGCTCGGCGATCTCGTCGGGCGTGAGCTCGATGTCGAGCGAGGCGATGGCGTCGGTCAGGTGCCGAGCCTTTCCGGCGCCGACGATGGGGGCGGTCACGGCCGGGTTCTGGTTGACCCACGCCAGGGCGATCTGGGCGCGGGGCACACCGCGGGCCTCGGCGATGCGGCCGACGGCCGCCACGATCCGGCGGTCGTCGTCCTGGTAGAGGTCGCGGCCGAAGTGGTCGTCCTCGCTGCGGGCGGTCGTGGTGTCCCATTCGCGGGCCAGGCGGCCTCGGGCCAGGGGGCTCCACGGGATGACGCCGATGCCCTGGTCGGCGCACAGGGGGAGTGTCGATCTCGGCCATGATGGCCTTGCGGGACAGCCCGGCACCGTTGGGACCCGGGCGTACACGGCCGTGGACCTTGGTGGCCAGGACGATCTCGTCGCGGCGGGCGAAGTCGGCCAGGGCGCGGCCGACGATCTCCTCGCTGCTGCCGTCGGAGTAGACGTTCGCGGTGTCGAAGAAGTTGAGGCCGGCCTCGAGAGCCTGCCGGATGAGCGGGCGGCTCTCGTCCTCGCCCAGGGTCCAGGTGTGCCGTCCGATGCCGGGATCGCCGAAGCTCATGCATCCCACGCAGATCGGTGAGACGTCGAGGCCGGTGGCGCCGAGTTTCACGTAGTCCATGCGCCCCATCCTCGCAAAGGCTGTCCGACAAGCATGGATTCCTTGACAAAAAAATTTGTCGGTGCGACTCTTTGGTCCCGAGACGACGACGTAGGGAGCGGGGACATGTCACACGAGTTCGAGCTGCGCAAAGAGATCGAGTTGGCCGCCACTCCCGAGGAGGTCTGGGACGCGATCGCGACCGGCCCGGGGATCGACTCCTGGTTCATGGGGCGCAGCGAGATCGAGCCCGGCGAGGGCGGCGCGACCAGCCTGACCATGGCCGGGCACACCGAGACGTCGACGATCACGGAGTGGGAGCCGCAGCGACGGTTCGGCCACCGGACGGAGCCGGGTGAGGACGGGACGTTCATGGCGTTCGAGTACCTCATCGAGGGGCGCGTCGGCGGCGGCACCGTGCTGCGCCTCGTCCAGAGCGGGGTCCTCGGTGACGACTGGGAGACCGAGTACGAGGCGATGGCCGTCGGCTGGGACATGTACCTCCACAAGCTCGCCCAGTACCTCGCGCACTTCCGCGGGCGTACGGCGACGCCGGTCACCGCCGTACGGCCGGGCGTCGACCAGGATCGAGGCTGGGACGCCGTACGGGCGGAGTTCGGCCTGGGGGAGAAGGCCGCCGAGGGTGATCGGATACGGCTCGCGGTGCCGGGCCTCGCGCCGGTCGAGGGGGTCGTGGACTACGTGGCGCTGCCGTCGTTCCTCGGGGTGCGTACCGAGGACGCGATGTACCGGTTCATCCACTCCGGTCCGCAGCGCGGGAACGTGCTGGTCCTGGGGCACCACCTGTTCGCGAGCGGGCAGGGCGGCGAGAAGGCCTGGCAGGAATGGCTCGACGCCCTCGCGCTTTAGTATGGCTTTAGACCGCGCATTCTTCCGCACCCTTTCTTTCGTGCGGCTAAAGCGGCAGGCCGGTCCCCGTACGCCACAGACCCCGTCGGGAGTCAATGTGTTGGCCTATCTCGGCCGATAGCCTTCTAAGTCGTCCGACGACCCTCTCTGACCTGTATCTACTGATGTCCAGGAGTCCGGGAGCTAGAGAACGAGGGAGGACACCGTGGGCTATCGACGGAAAATAGGCGGATTGTTGCTGTCCGGTGTGATGGCGGCCGTAGTGACCGTTGGGTTGGGCGGAACGGCTCACGCCACCATCACCAATCCGACCGGTTACACGCATATGAAGGTCGGCGATTCCGGTAAGTGCCTGATGGCGGATGCCGACACGGGGGCCGTGGAGGAGTGGCGTTGCCTGAACGCCGCGAGCGAGGAATGGCAGGTGGTCCCGGTCACGGAGGCCGGGCACCCCTACATCATTCTCGTCAGCCATTGGACCAACCAGTGCATGTCCGTGCCCAGCTGGCCGGTGAACGGTACGAAGGTCGTCCAGGCGCCGTGCGACGCCACTGACGTCAGGGAATACTGGCGCGAGGACTATTTGAACAATGGTGGGCCCAGTGAGGACGGCCCCAATTACCACATCGTGAGCCTGCAGGGTGCGCTGTGCCTGGACAAGCCCGATGGCGATAATTCCGATGGCCTGCAGATGCAGACGTGGGCCTGTGCGAGCCAGGACCCCAACTGGAACCCCTTCTTCGATTACCACTACGAGCAGTGGTGGAGCTTCATCTAAGGCCCGGGCCATCCTGACCTGCTCCGGAGAGCTTGGTGGGGCCGGCCGCCGACCGGGTCGAGGCCGATGAGGTCACGGCCCGGTCGGCCGCGCCGGTCAGCCGGTGTGAGCCGGGGTCGGCGGTACTGGCTTGCCGAACATGTCGCAGATCAGGGCGGTGTTGAGCGACTGGGCGGCTGCGGCGATCTTCGGTTCGGACCCGAATTCGGACCAGGATTCGGTTGAGATGAGAAGGGTCGCGGTACGGGTGCCGGTGCGGTCGGTGACGTTGGAGGTGAGGTAGCCGGGGATGCCGCCGTCGTGGCCCCAGATCGTGCCGCACGGCAGGGCGCCGGTCTGAATGCCCAGCCCGTAGCCGGGACCGTCCGGCCGGCTCGGGTCCTGCGGCACGGTGGTGCGCATCTGTGCCAGCTGGGCGGCGGGCAGCAGCTTGCCGGACATCAACGCGGTGTAGAAGCGGGACCAGTCCTGCGCGGTGGAGACCACCGCCCCGGCCGATGCGCCATAGGACGGGTCGTTGTCGGAGACGTCCACGTGACCGTCATGGTGGGCACCGGCGAAGTCCCTGAACTCGGCCGGTACGGTCGAGGACATGTGGGCGGCGTCCGGTTCGTAGCCGTGGGCGTGCGGGCCGCTCCACGTGGAGTCCGTGGCGTAGTAGGTGTGCGTCAGGCCCAGCGGTCGGGCGATCCGGTCCCGGACCAGGTCGGCCAGGCTCGCCCCGGTGACCTTTTCCAGGACGGCGCCGATCGCGACGTAGTTGGTGTTGCTGTAGGAAAATTTCGTGCCGGGTGCGAACAGCGGGTCGTGCTCGACCCCCACGGCGAGCAGTTCCGCCGGCGTCCACCGGTGGGGGTCCTTGCCGAGGATCGCCGGCACGAGCCGGGGGTCCTCGGTGTAGTCGAACAGGCCGCTGGTGTGGTTCAGCAGCATGCGCAACGTGATCGCCTTGCCATTGGGCACCTCGCCCGGCAGCCACTTGTCCACCGGGTCGGTCAGGGCGAGTTTGCCCTCGGCGACCAGTTGCAGCACGAGCGTGGCCATCATGGTCTTGGTGTTGGACGCCATCCGGTACTCATCCGCCGCCCCGAGCAGGTGATCAGACCTGGTCCAGGGGGCCTGTTCGGCGATTTCGACCGGTCGGCCGCTGCCGTCGTCCACCCGTACGATCACGCCGGGCGCCCCGGCGTCCACCACCTTCCGGGCCAGCCGATCCAGCCGGGTCCACCGCGTCTCAGTATTGCTCCAGGCGGTGGCTCCGGCGGCCGGGGTGCGGGGCGGCGCGGCGACCGTGGCGGCGGCTGCGTCTCCTGCCTGGTCGAGTGTGCCGACCAGGCCGGTCACGGCCAGGAGGGTCGCTGTCACGATGAGGCGGTTACGGTGTTGGTGGTGAGCGGGTCGTGTTCGGGTCTGTTCATGCGCGCCCGTGGGCGCTGATGCTGTTGTCATGGCGACCACGGTTCCGCAGTGGCGCCGCACGGTCACCGGAGTGCGCCGGACACCTGAGGGTGGGGCAGGCCCCACCGAGGGCGGGTGCGGACGGGCCGCGCTCAGGCCCTGAGGTAGGTGAGGACGGCGAGCACGCGGCGGTGCTGGGCGTCGTCGGGCGGCAGGCCGAGCTTGGCGAAGACGTTGCCGATGTGCTTTTCCACCGTGCTGGCGCCGACCACCAGCCGCTCGGCGATGGCCGTGTTGGAGTGACCCTCGGCCATCAGCGCCAGCAGTTGCCGTTCACGCGTGGTCAGCGATTCCAGGGCGTTGTCGCGGCGCTGCCCGGCCAGCAACTGCGCGACGACCTGCGGGTCGAGGACCGTCGCGCCCCGGGCGACCCGATCGAGGGCATCCAGGAACTCCTCGACCCTGGCGACCCGGTTCTTCAGCAGGTACCCGACCGCACCGGAGCCGTCCGCGAGCAGATCGCCGGCGTACGACGCCTCCACATACTGGCTGAGCACCAGCATGGGGGCGCCGGGCAACCGCGAGCGGGCCGTGATCGCCGCGCGCAGGCCCTCGTCGGTGTAGGTCGGCGGCATCCGCACATCGACGATCGAGATGTCCGGGCGGTGGCTGAGCACCGCCTCGAGCAGGGCGGGGCCATCACCGACCGCGGCCACCACCTGGTGACCGTCCTCGGCGAGCAGGCGGACCAGTCCCTCGCGCAGCAGTACCGAGTCGTCGGCCAGGACGATCCGCAGCCGGCCGCGGGACGTGGGGTTCGCCGGCGGTTCATCGCGTGAATTCAGCTGCACGGCAGTTCCGCGGTGATCGTCGTCGGGCCGCCGCCCGGACTTGTGACCCGTAGCCGGCCGCCGACCGCGTGCAGCCGGTCGTCCAGCCCCCGTAGTCCGTGTCCCTTGGCCACCGCCGCGCCGCCCACTCCGTTGTCCGTCACCAAGACCCGCAAGGTTCCCTCACTGTGGCGCAGTATGACCGCACACCGGTCGGCGTGGCTGTGCTTGGCCACGTTGGTCAGGGCCTCGGCGATCACGAAATACGCGGCCGTCTCGACGGCGGCGTCCAGCCGGTGGTTCAGGGGGCCGGCATCGAGCTCAACGGGTACGGTCGAGCGCGCGGCCAGGGCGGTGAGCGCCTCGCGCAGGCCGCGGTCGATGAGGATCGGCGGGGCGATGCCACGCGACAGGGCCCGTAGCTCCTCCAGCGCCTCCTCGGTCTGGACGATCGCGTCGGCGAGCGCCTCCCGTACGGCCTCCGGTCTGCGGTCGAGGTGGTGCTGGGCGCGGCCCAGCTCCATCGCCAGGCGGACCAGCCGCTGCTGGGGCCCGTCGTGGATGTCGCGTTCGAGCCGGCGCAGTGCGGTCGCCTCAGCCGTCACCGCGGCGACGGTCTGCGCGCGGGCGGTGTCGCGCTCCTGCTCCAGTCCCCTGATCCTGCGGTGCAACGCGGACGCGTCAGACAGCAGCAACTTTCCGAGCCCGGCCTGGACGGCGACGCAGGCCCGGGTCATCAGCGGCAGGGTGAACAGCGCCAGCAGGCCGACCACGGTCCCGAAGACGACCCGATCTGCCGGCGACGTCAGGCCCAGGCTCACGTCGATGTGGGACTCGGGGGTGCCCGCGCGCAGGGTCTCGGGCCGCAGCGACCCGGGCGTGTACCCGCCGCGCAGACCGACCGTTGAGGTGACGACGCCGACCCACCACCAGAGCGCCGTCGCCAGCGAGGTGACCAGGACGACGGGGAGCACCACGACCGCGTGCGCCACGCCGAGCCACAGCCCCGGGTCGGACGCGTCGGCCGTCTCCTGCGGTCTCGGCCGACGGCCCGCACTCTCCACGTCGGAGGCAGGGGAACGCACCTTGGCGATCCGCCAGCGTTCCACGTCGGCGAACCACCGCACCGGCGCCAGACCGCCGGCCACGACCGGCGACCCGCCCGGCAGCAACAACCCGACCGCTCCAACGCACAGCCCGCCGAGCACTGCCAGCAGGCCGGCCGCGGCGGTCACCGGCGCGGTGAGCAGGTACAGCGACTCCACGACCGTACGGCGCACCACGCGGAAGACCGTGTTCATGCCCGCGGATCTCGACGGTGATATGGGGCTGCGCAAGGAGATTCCTTCGGCTCGATCGAGTGTGCACGCCGCGCCTCGAGGGGGTCGGCCCGACCAGGCCTCAGGACCAGAATGTCGGAAAGGTGCGGTTCTGTCACTCATCGTGGCGTACTCGTAGGTGCTGGTCACGGGGGTGTTCCGCCCACTTGAGGGTGTGGCCTGCCATACCCCGACCTGGCGGCCGCCCGCCCTACGGCAGGCGGGGTTGACATATCGATAGTCGTTGGTATCGAATATCGATGCTAACGATTTTCGATATGGCAGCCTTGGAGAACCCCCCCATGCGAATCAAACCGCGAAGTCCGTATGAGCCGTTCGCCACCGTGATCAGTGGCGGCGCCGCCCTCTCCGTCCTGGCCGTGGCCGTAGGCCTGCTCAGCGCGCTCGTCGGGCGGTCCCACTTCTACGGCATCGGTGATCACACCATCTGCGTGCAGAACGACAACATGTCCTTCAGCGGCGGTGAGCAACCGCCCTTGTTCCCGCCGGGTGTGGCCGCGTCCCCGGTCGGGACGAGCCTGTGCACCAACCATGCGACGACGGCCCAGCAGGTCATGAGCGCGCTGACGGAGGTGCCCAGCGCGCTCTTCTACGGCGGGGCGCTCCTGCTGCTGTGGTGGTTCCTCGACGGCGCCAAGCGTTTCGGTCCGTTCAAGCCCGTGAACGCCAAGCGGGTGCGGTTCATCGGCTGGTGGCTGATCGTGGGCGGAGTCGTGGCCGCAAGCACGCAGAGGGTGGCGCGCACCCTGCTCATCGACACGATGATGCGCCACTCGGACAGGCTTCCGTGGGCGTACGGCCTGCCCTCCCTCACCGCGAGCGCGATCCTCACCGGCCTCGGGCTGCTCGTCGTCGCACGGATCCTGCGGGTCGGCGCCCAGATGCAGGACGACCTCGCGGGGACGGTGTGAGTACGACCTCGGACGACGAGACCAACCACCACATCGAGGTCCACCTGGACCGGCTGCTGGAGGAGCGTGGCATGACGCTCACAGAGCTGGCCGAGCACGTCGGGGTCTCCGTGGTGAACCTGTCGATCCTCAAGAACGGCCGGGCCAGGGCCATCCGCTTCTCCACGCTCACCCGGATCTGCGAGGTTCTCGGCTGCCAGCCCGGCGAGCTGATGACGGTCCGCACGTTAGGTCCCTAGGTCGTGCGCCCAGGTCTGGAGGGTGACGCACCGTCCCTTGTCCACCACCAGGAACGGCGGCTTCGGGGAGAGGCGGAATCCCGCGGCGCGGGCGACCGCGATGCTGGGCCCGTTGTCGGGCTCGATCTCCAGGATCACCGTGGGCAGCGCCGCCACCTCGTGCGCGTAGCCGGTCATCACCCGGACGGCGCGAGCCGCCAGGCGCTGCCCGCGATGGGCCGAGCCCACGATGTACCCGAGGCTGTCGTTGGACTTGTTGAGCAGCACCTCGCCCTTGGCCTGGCCGCCGTCGGTGGTGATGGCCAGGTGAACGCGGTCGTGGTCGGTGCGTACCCGCACGAGATGGTCGCGGGCGGCCGCCAGGTCGAAGGGCGAGACGCGCGGCGTGCGGTGGGCGACGTCCGCGTCGTCGAACAGCTCCACCATGACGGCCAGGTCGTCCTCGGTCCATTCGCGGAGTACGAGGCCCTCTCCGGTGAGTCGGAGGCTCACGCGCGCCCCCGTGCCATGGCGATGAGGCGGTCCAGTACGGCCGGGGTGGCCACGCCGTCGTGTTCGTACTCGTTCGTCACCCAGGGCCGCAGGCCGCGGATCGTACGGGCGGTCTCGATGGAGAGCTCGAACGGCACGTACATGTCGTCGAAGTAGATCGCGGCGGCGACCGGGACGGTGTTGTCGCGCAGGCGTTCGGCGTCGTAGAGGGCGGGCCAGTCCTCGCGGCGCGCCAGCAGCTCGGCGGCGTCGCGTAGCGGTCGCAGCGCGGGGTCGTCGTCGACCGTCCAGGGGTAGATCATCTCGCCGGTGAACAGCACCGGATCGTCGGCGTCGAACTCCGGGTACTCCGCGCGGACCCGCTGCGCCGACCACGCGGTGGCGCCCGGCCCCTGCGCGTAGGTGGCCTCGTGCAGCAGCGCGTACAGTGGCGTCGACGCGTGGCTGAGCCGGTGGTCGACCTCGTGCCGGAACGCGTCGGAGAGCGTGTCGCCGCCGTCGGCGAACGCGTACTCCAGCAGGTAGTGCAGCTGGTCGTAGCCGGTGCCGAAGCCCAGCACCCGGCCGAGCGACTGGAACGCCTCGACCGTCAGCGTGCGCCCCGACGGCAGGCGTACGTCCTGCTCGGCCAGTGTCCGTACGATGCGCTTCACCAGGTCGACGTCGTAGGGGTAGCGCTCGTAGTAGGCGAGGTTCTTGCCCGCCACACGGCGGTAGGTGAGGCGGTAGGCGTCGTCGGCCGTGGCGTACAGGCCGGGCAGCCCGCCCGTGATGAACGCCTCGCGCAGGCCCTCCGGCGCGTAGGACAGGTAGTTGACCGTGCAGAACCCGCCGAAGCTCTGGCCCAGCACGCTCCACGGCTCGTCGTGGATGAGCGTACGGCGGACGGCCTCGGCGTCGCGGACGATCGCGTCGGCGCGGAAGTGCGCGAGGTGGTCGGCCTGTGCCTGCGGGGTGCCCCGGCCCGCGAGGCTGCGGCGGTTGGCGGGGGTCGACAGGCCGGTGCCGCGCTGGTCGAGCAGCAGGACGCGGTAATCCTCGAGCGCGCGCTTGAGCCAGCCGCCGTCGGTGGCCGGGCGCGGCCCGCCGAAACCGGGCCCGCCCTGGAGGTGGAGGAGCCACGGCAGATCGCGGTCGCCCTCACGACCTGCGGCGACGACCTCGCGGGCGTAGACCTCGATGCGCTCCCCGTCGGGGCGGTCGTGGTCGAGCGGAAGGTCGAATCGGTGGTCGGTCAGCACGGTGCCGGGACGGCGAATTGAGTGCATCATTTGAACGTACCGGGGCGGGTTAAGGACGGCATCTCTTGACGAATCGGGCGTACGGTGCTTTTCTCCCGGGGAGAAACCGGGTTCTCGTGCGCTTTGTGGGATGAATTGACCGTCGTGGCACAGGGCCGGTGCCAGCGCGAGCGCGCGACGCGAGGAGCCGGGACATGAGCGGACGAGGACGGCCGGGTGCCCATGGGCGCTCGCGCGTCACGGCCGAGTTCGTACAGGGACGGTTGGTGGCGGCGTCGGTCGTCGTCATGCTGACGTTCGCCGGGGGGATGACCGGCGGGCCGGGGACCGGCGGTTCGGGGGGCGACGGCGAGTCGGGCGGTGGCGTGGTGCTCAAGGCGCCCGTCGGCACCGCCGCGGAGGGCTCGATCCAGGGCGGCTCGACCGGCGATCGGGCGAGCCTCGAGGCGAAGCCCGCGCACACGCCGCCGGTACTCACCGGGTCCGTTCACGCGTTGCCCGCGAGGAACCCCGTCGTCCTGCCCGCGCCGGCGCGGGACACGTTCGCGCTGACCGCGACCAGTGACGATGCGGCGGCATCGGTCGGGACGGACACGCAGGGTTTCTCGGTCGAGTCGGCGGACCTCGCACACGGATTTCTCACCCGGGACCGGCTGGCTCCGTGGCTGCGGACCCTCGGCCCGCACGGGGTGATCCGGCTGGGCGGGTCCTCGACGGATCTGGTCTGGCCCGCCTTCGGCGCGGCGCAGGAGGCCTCCGCGCCCGGCTGGGCCGTCGGTGGCACCGTGGACCAGGGTGACCTTTCCCAGCTGCGGCGCCTGCTCGACGCCTCCGGCTGGAAGGTGACGCTCGGGGCAGCGCTCACGCCGGTCCTCCACGGCGACGTGAGCATGGACCAGGTCGTCGGCGAGGCCGCGGCGGCGCGCGCGACGCTCGGGGACGACCTGCTCGCCGTCGAGGTGGGCAACGAGTTCGACCACGTCACGGACCTGACCCCGGCGACGTACCTCGGCACGATGAAGCGGTACCGCGACGCCCTCGAAGCGGCGGGTGTGCACGTCAAGCTGGCCGGTCCGTCCGCGAACACCGCGGAGACCAACGAGCAGCTCGACGGGTTCGTGAGCGCGGCCCTGGCCGACCCGGACGCCCCGGTGCCGTCCGAGCTGACCTCCCACTGGTACCCGACCAGCAACTGCGGCACGTCGAACGCCTCGATCGAGGCGCTCATGTCGGCCGGCACCCACACGACGGCGCGTACGAAGCTGCAGGGCATCGCCGCGATCGGCGCGCGCCTCCCCGGCGTGCCCGTGGTGATCAACGAGTCGAACAGCACGGCGTGCGGCGGGCAGGCCGGGGTGAGCGACACGTACGCGACGTCGCTCTGGTCCCTGGACTATCTCCTCGAGGCCGCCCAGAACGGTGTGAGCCGCATCAACTTCCACACGAACACGGCGGCGATCTGCGGCGACCTGAGGACGCCCGAATCGAGCGAGTACCTGGTCTCGTACCGCTACGACGGGGCGTTCTGCGCCGCGGACCAGGCCGCGCTCGACGCCGACCGGCTGTCGGCGGCGCCGCTCTACTACGGGCTGTGGGCGTTCCGGCAGGTTCCGGCGGGGCGGTTCGTCGCCCTCGACCTCGCCGACACCGACCTGCCCAAGCTGCGGGCGTACGGGGTGGAAAGCGACACCGGCGGGCTGACGATGGTGCTGATCAACGTCCAGGACCCGGCCGCGGGGACGAAGGACGCCGTCACGCTGACGCTGCCCCGGCCGTACCACCTGGGGCGCTCGGTGCTGCTGACCGGCACCGGTGGGCTGGCCTCGACCGACGCGTCGGGCATCACGCTCGGCGGGCGCACGGTCTCGACGAACGGGATGCGGTCCGGCACCCCGGACTCGACCTCCGTCCCGGTCGACGGGCGGACCACGTCGGTCACGGTCCCACCCGGGACCGCACAGGTCATCTCCTTCTCTTAGGGCATGTCCGATTGATCTCCGGCCTGCTGCGCGGCGACCAAGATCCACCGGACAGGCCCTAGCGGCAAACCCAACCGTTCTGGGGCTCGTCGGACTGTAGAGAGTTGTTGATGCTCTACAGGACACGGGAGGGCCGATATGCCGGGTCTCAGCGAGATCGGCGTTGCGCTCGGGGGTGTTCTCACCGGCGGCGGTGTGTGGAGCGTGCTCCGTACCGCCGTACGCGGCCGGGCGGCCGTCGCGCTCGAACGCCAGCGCGCCACGTCCGTCACCCGGGTGCTGGATCGCCTGCCGCCCGGGGGCCGGCTCTACGAGACCGACGACGCAGGGAGGTACCGACTGATCACGATTCCCGAGATGACGCTCGAGGAGGAGGCCGACGTGGGCCCCGAGGACGGGGCTCGATGAGCCGACCGGCCGATGACATTCCCGACGACGAACCCGATCGGTACGACGAGGAGATCTGCCGGGTGTACCTCGACGAGTCTCCCCGGTTAAGGCGCCACCTCATGCGGAAGGGCGCATCGGCGGAGCTGGCCGACGACGTCATGCAGGACGCGTTCATGGCGACGCGGTTGCGGTGGCACGTGGTGCGGTCCTACGACAAGCCGGCCGCCTACGTGTACCGGGCCGCGGAGAACCGGCTGCGGCGGCTGCTCGGCAAGGAGCGCGTCATGGGCGAGCCCTACCCCGATCCCCACGAGGCGGCCGGTGGGCGCGCCGGCCACACGGCACCGCCCGGCCTGGAGCTGCGCATGGTGCTCGACGAGGCCATCAACGCGCTGCCACGCCAGATCGGCCGGGCGGCGCGGCTGCACTACCTCGCCGACCACAAGGTGGCGGACGTCGCGAGCGCGATGCACGTCAGCCCGAACACGGTCAAGGGCTACCTCCTGGTCGCCCGGCGACGGCTGCGCCGCGACCTCGGCGCCGACCTCAACAGCTGGTTGGAGGGGGAACGATGAACGATCCCGCCGATCCGCTCGTCGCCGATGCGTTCGGCGTGCAGACGTTCGACGAGGTCATGGGACTGCGGGCTCGTCTGCGAAGCCTGGCCCTACGTCTCCTCGGCGACGAGTCTGAGGCGAACGACATCGTGCGGGTCGCGTTCCTCGGCGTGTCTCAGCGGTACCGCACCACGGCGATGCGGCTGGAGCGATTCGTGATCATCGCCTGCCTCGAGCGCATCCGGCGGCGGCAGGCGCGACCGGTCGGACCACCGGAGTACGACGCGGCGCCCAAGTCACCTGGCCCGATCCCCGCGAACGCGCTCGCCATGGACGTCAGCGCGGGGCTTCGGAGCCTGCCTCCGCGACAGCACGCCGTGCTCATGCTCGTGGACATGATGGGACACCCCGCCGATGAGGTGGCCGAGGTTCTGGGCGTCCCCGTCGGCACGGTCCGGCGGCTCGCGGCCCTTGGCCGGGCCCGTCTCGCGCGGCTGCTCGGCCCGGAGGGCGCACGGCCCGCCGAACCGGAAGCGGTCGGTGGCATGCTCCGGCTCCGCGAGGGACTCCAGCGGATGCGCGCCGACCCGGACGAGCGCGCCCGGATCGTCGCGATCGCCGCGGTCGCGGTCGAGGACGAGCTGCCGTTGACGGACTGAGAGGTATGAGACGTCTCACGTGAGACGTCTCATACCTCTGTCAGGCGCGGGCGGCCCGGCGGGCCTGGCGCTCTTCGCGGCGTTCGACGAAGCTGGCGGCGGCGGTGTCGAGGCCGGCCAGGAACTGCGAGAGCTCCTCGCGGGCCTTCTCGCCCTCGGGGCCGAGGCCGGTCATCTCGAAGACGCGCCACTGGCGCAGGACCGGGGACAGGACGTCGTCCAGGTGGAGGCGGAGGTCGTAGATGCCGGCGTTGGCGATGGCCACGGACTTGCGGAGGAAGCCGTCGATGGTGTGGCCGGGCATCTGGAAGCCGGTCACGACGTCGGTGACGGCGCGCATCGTGTCGTCCGGGGCGAGCTCGAAGGCCGCGGCGAGGAGGTTGCGGTAGAAGAGCATGTGGAGGTTCTCGTCGGCGGCGACGCGGGTGAGGATCCGCTCGCAGTGGGGGTCGCCGGACGCGCGGCCGGTGTTGCGGTGGGAGACGCGGGTGGCGAGTTCCTGGAAGGACACGTACGCCATGCCGTGCAGGACCCGATCGCCGTGGTCGGCCTGGTAGCCGCCCTCCATGTGCGTCATGCGGGCGCGTTCGAGCGCGACGGGGTCGACGGCGCGGGTCACGGTGAGGTAGTCGCGGATCACGATGCCGTGGCGATTTTCCTCGGCGGTCCAGCGGTCGACCCAGGTGCCCCAGGCGCCGTCACGGCCGAAGATCGTGGAGATCTCGCGGTGGTAGCCGGGCAGGTTGTCCTCGGTGAGGAGGTTGACGATCAGCGCCTCGCGGGCGGCGGGAGCGATCTTGGAGTCCTCGGGGGACCACGGCTCACCGCCGAACGGGCCGTCGAAGTCGCGGCCCTGGCTCCACGGGACGTACTCGTGGGGGAACCACTCCTTCGCCGTCGACAGGTGCCGCTCGAGCTCGGTGGTGACGACACCCTCCAGCTCCGTCAGCAGCTCGATGGTCGTCTTCGGGCGAGAGGTGGTAGGCATCGGAGAATTCCCATCAAACGCGGATCGAATTTCACTGAGCGCGGCGCTTGACACCCACGATCGAGGCCGCGCACGCCCGGCTCACTATACGTGAGCGCCAAGGTGGCGGGCGCTGCGCCGATCGTGTAGCAGCAATTCGCATTTTCCGGTCAAAACCGATCATGCGAATAGGAAAATGGTGGTGATCGCGCGATCGAAAGTCAGCCGACCAGTTTGTCGGGCGTGATCGGCAGGTCGCGTACGCGGCGGCCGGTCGCGTGGTGGACGGCGTTGCCGATGGCGGCGGCGGTGCCGACGATCCCGATCTCGCCGATGCCCTTGGCGCCCATCGGGTTGAGGTGCGGGTCCTCCTCCTCGATCCACACGGCCTCGAGGTCCAGCACGTCCGGGCTGGTGGCGACGTGATACTGGGCGAGGTCGTGGTTCAGGAAGCCTCCCGAGGCCTCGTCCACGACGGTCTCCTCCATGAGCGCCATGCCCAGGCCCATGGTCATGCCGCCGATGAACTGCGACCGGGCGAGCGTCTCGTCGATGACGCGGCCCACCGCGAACACGCCGAGCAGCCGTGGCACCCGTACCTCGCCGGTGTCGATGTCGACGCGTACCTCGGCGAACTGCGCGCCGAACGCGTGCCGGGCGAACTCCGAGGCGGCCTCGACGTCCTCGGTGGTGTCGCCGGTGCCCTCCGAACCGTTCTTCAGCAGCGCCTCGCAGGCCTTCACGACCGCCGAACCCCACGACGCGGTGCCCGACGAGCCGCCCGCGAGCGAGGCCCTGGGCAGTGCCGTGTCGCCGACCTCGACGTGGACCCGTTCGGGCGCCGCGCCCAGGGCCTGCGCCGCGATCCGGGTCAGCGCGGTACGTGCCCCGGTGCCGATGTCGGAGGCCGCGATCCGTACGACGAAGCCGCCGTTCTCGGAGGTCGCGGTGGCACGGGAGGCCATCCGCCGGGCCGGGTACGTGGAGGCGGCCACGCCGGTGCCGATCAGCCAGCGGCCGTCGAGGCGGATCCCGGGCTCCGGGTCGCGCCGCGACCAGCCGAACCTCTCGGCACCCTCGCGCAGGCACGCGACCAGGTTGCGCGAGCTGAACGGCAGCCCGCCGGCGGGTTCGGCCCGCGCGTCGTTCAGGACGCGCAGCTCGACCGGGTCGATGCCGGCCGCGATGGCCAGCTCGTCCATGGCCGACTCCAGGGCGTACATCCCCGGGCACTCGCCGGGCGCGCGCATCCACGACGGCGTCGGCACGTCGAGGCGGACGAGCCGGTGGGAGGTGCGCAGGGCCGGTGTGGCGTACATGATCCGCGTGGGCGTGGCCGTCTGCTCGGCGAACTCCATCAGGGTCGAGCTCTGCTCCATGGCGGCGTGGTCGACCGCGACCAGCCGCCCGTCCGCGTCGGCGCCGAGCCGAAGACGCTGGATCGTCGGCGTGCGGTAGCCGGTGAGGTCGAACATCTGCTGCCGCGTGACGGCGATCTTCACCGGGCGGCCGGTGGCGCGCGCCGCGAGGGCGGCGACGATCGCGTGCGGCCGGGTGGTGCCCTTGGACCCGAAACCGCCGCCGACGTGCGGGGACACCACGCGTACGCGCTCCGCCGGCAGGCCGAGGACGCAGGCGATCGTGTCGCGGTCGGCGTACGGGCCCTGGGTCGAGTCGTACACGGTCAGGCCGCCGTCCGCGTGCCAGACGGCGAGCGCGGCGTGGGGCTCCATCGGGTTGTTGTGCTGCGTCGGCGTCGTGTACGTCACGTCGACGGTCACCGCCGCGCCGGCGAGCCCGGCCTCGACGTCGCCCTTCGCGCTGTCGGTGGGAAGGCCGGGGTTGACGGTCTTCGGGGCGTACAGACCGGGATGATCCGGCCGGAGCCGTACGTCGTGCGGCTCGGCGTCGTACGCGATCCGCAGCGCGGCCTCGGCGGCGCGCGCGATCTCCGGCGTCTCGGCCACGATGACCGCCACGATCTGCCCTCGGTAGGCGACGTCGAGCGTCTGGAGGACCGCCAGCTCGGGGTCGTCGGTCGAGCCCAGCTCGGGCGGGTCGGCGCTGGACAGCACGGTGAGCACGCCCTCGGTGGCCAGCGCGCCGGCCACGTCGATCGAGGAGATCCGGCCGCGCGTGATAGTCGCCTGGACCGGCCAGGCGTACGCGATGTTGACGGCCGGGTACTCGAAGGCGTACCTGGCGCGGCCGGTGACCTTGTCGCGGCCCTCGACCCGGTTCACGGCGCGACCTCCCGCAGCGTACGGACGATCAGGTTGCGGGTGAGTCGCACCTTGTAGGCGTTGCCCGGCAGCGGGCGCGCGTGGGCCAGCTCCGTCTCGGCGGCCCGTACGAACTCTTCCTCGTCGGCGCGCGAGCCCTGGAGCGCGCGTTCGGCCAGGACCGCCCGCCAGGGGGCGTGGGCCACGCCGCCCAGGGCCAGCCGGCACTCGCGTACGAGGCCGTCGTCGCCGACGTCGAGCACTGCGGCCACGGACACCAGCGCGAACGCGAACGACGCGCGCCCGCGGACCTTCCGGTAGTGGGAGGCGCCCTTCGGAGGGGGAGGCAGCTCCACGTAGGTGATCAGCTCGCCGGGCGCCAGCGTGGTGTCGCGGTCCGGTTCGGTGCCCGGGAGCCGGTACAGCTCGGTCAGCTGCACGACGCGGTCGCCGTCCGCCCCGGTGATGTGCACGCGGGCGTCCAGCGCGGCCAGCGCCACCGCCATGTCCGACGGGTGGGTGGCGATGCACGCCTCGGAGTGCCCGAGGATGGCGAGGCCGTGATGGTCGCCCTCGATCGCGGGGCAGCCCGAGCCGGGATTGCGCTTGTTGCAGTCCCTGGACACGTCCTGGAAGTACGGGCAGCGGGTGCGTTGCAGCAGGTTGCCGCCGGTGGTGGCCATGTTGCGCACCTGGCCGGACGCACCCGACAGCACGGCGCGGGCCAGCACCGGGTACCGCTCGCGTACGACGGGATGGGCGGCCAGGTCGCTGTTGCGGACCGTCGAGCCGATCCGCAGGCCGGCGCCGGTCTCCTCGATCCGGTCGTACGGGAGGCGGCTGATGTCGATGAGCGCGTCCGGCTCGGCGACCCCGAGCCGCATCAGGTCGACGAGGTTGGTGCCGCCGCCGAGGTACATCGTGCCGGGGCGGTGGCGGGCCACCGCGTCGGCGGCGTCGCGCGCCCGCCCGTACGTGAAGGACCTCACCGCGTCACGTCCTCGATGGCCGCCACGATGTTGACGTACGCGCCGCACCGGCACAGGTTGCCGTTCATGCGTTCGCGGATCTCCTCGGGGGTCAGCGGCGGGTCCGCCGTGAGGTCGGCGGTGATCGCGCTGGGCCCGGGCTCGGCGAGCATGCCGGCGGCCGAGCAGAGCTGGCCGGGGGTGCAGTAGCCGCACTGGAACGCGTCGCGCTCGAGGAACGCCTCCTGCAGCGGATGCAGGTCCTCGTCCCCGGCCAGCCCCTCGACCGTGACGATGTCGGCGCCCTCGCACGCGACGGCCAGCGAGAGGCAGGCGTTGATCCGGCGGCCGTCCCGCAGCACCGTGCAGGCGCCGCACTGGCCGTGGTCGCAGCCCTTCTTCGTGCCGGTGATGCCGAGGTGCTCGCGCAGCAGATCCAGCAGCGAGACGCGTGTGTCCACGTCAAGCGTGTGGTCGCGCCCGTTCACTCGTAAGACGATCTCCGCCATGGGCGTGGCCTACCCCGGTCACCGTGCGTTAGTCCTGACGCTGGAGCACCCTCACATCGGCCGGTTCCGTGTCACCCGTCGCGCGCGGCCGCCGGAGCACCGTGAGGGCGAGGACCAGGGCGGCGACGAGCAGGCACGTACCCACGCCGAAGGCCAGCCGGAAGCCGCCGGTCAGCGCGTACGCCCCGTCGTGGCCCGTGGCGAGCAGCCGCCCGGTACGCGAGGCGGCCAGCGTGGACAGGACCGCGACGCCGAGGGCGCCACCGACCTGCTGCGTCGTGTTGAAGAGCCCGGAGACCACGCCGGTGTCCTCGGGGGCCGCGTCCGCCATGCCGAGCGCGGTCAGCGCCGAGATGGCCAGCCCGAACCCGCCCGCGAGCAGCATGCTCGGCAGCAGGTCGACGACGTATCGGCCGTGGACCGGCAGGCGTATGAGCAGCCCGAGCGCGGCGATCAGCAGGACGAGGCCGGCGACCAGCACGCGGCGCTCGCCGTACCGCGCGTTGAGCCGGGGCGACAGCACGAGCGAGACCGCGCCGATCGTCACGGCGGCGGGCAGCATGGCCAGGCCGGTGCCGGCGGCCCCGTACCCGAGCACGTGCTGGGTGTAGAGCGCGATGAGGATCTGGAACGCGAACAGGCCGGACACCATCAGCAGCTGGATGAGGTTGGCGCCCGAGATGTCCCTCGAGCGGAACACCCGCAGCGGCAGCAGCGGCGTCCTGGCGCCGGCCTGACGCAGGACGAATCCCACGAGCAGGAGGAGGGCGAGCGCGGCGCGCGCGAGCGTGTGCGGGGTCGTGACGATCGTGTAGACGCCGAGCATGAGGCCGGAGGTGACCAGCAGGGCGCCGAGGACGTCGGGGCGTACGCCGGGGCGGCGTGCGGGGTCGGGCTCGAGGAGGCGCAGGGACAGCACCACCGCGGCGACGCCGATCGGCACGTTGACGAAGAAGACCCAGTGCCAGTTGAGCGCCTCGGTGAGCACCCCGCCGACGACCTGGCCGATCGACGCGCCGGCCGCGCCCACGAAGCTGAACGCGCCGATCGCCCGGCCACGGTCGCGCGGCTCGGGGAAGAGCCTGACGATCATGCCGAGGCTGACCGCCGAGGACAGCGCGCCGCCGACGCCCTGCGCGAAGCGTGCGGCGATCAGCATCCCCTGGTCGGAGGAGAGCCCGCACAGCAGCGACGCGGCGGTGAAGACGGCCAGGCCGGTGACGAACACCCGCCGATGGCCGACCAGGTCGCCGAGCCGTCCGGCGAGGAGCAGCAGCCCGGCGACCGCGATCAGGTACGCGTTGACGGTCCAGGTCAGGTCGGCCTGGGAGAAGTGCAGGTCACGCTGGATGGCGGGCAGTGCCACGGTCACGATGCTGCCGTCGAGGATGATCATCAGTACGCCGGCGCAGAGCACGGCCAGGGCGGGCCAGGGGCTGGTTCGGGAGGCCACGGGTCGCTCCTTTCGGATGGGCGATAAGAGCGACGTTAGCAGATGGTTTTGTAGCAGACTATCTGTTGTGGACCTAGATGATAATGGTCGCCATGACTGGCTCGTACTGGCGTGTCGCCTCCCTGGCGTTGAAGGCGGCGATGGCCGCGTTGCTGCTGCTCGCGCTCGCGTACCCGGACTGGGGGCGGTTCTCCGACAAGGGGATGGGGACCCGGGCGGTCGCCTACCCCGTCGCGGCGTTGCTGGTACCCGTGGCGTGGGCGGTGTGGCGGCGCGTACGCGGGCGGGCCCGCTATCCGTGGGACGTGGACGCCCTGCTCGTCGCCCCGTTCGTGATCGATCTCGCGGGCAACGCGGCCAACCTGTACGACACCGTGAGCTGGTTCGACGACGCCTGCCATTTCGGCAACTGGGCGCTCCTGAGCGCCGCCGTCGGCTCAGCGCTGCGGCGTGGCCCCGTGCTCCCGCCGTGGGTCCTCGCACTGACCTGCGCCGGGATCGGCGCGATCGCGGCGATCCTGTGGGAGCTGGCCGAGTACGTGGTGTTCATCCTCAAGACGCCCGAGACGGTCGGCATCTACCGGGACACCCTCGGCGACGAGGCGAACGGGCTGGCCGGAGCGACGCTCGCCGGGGTGCTCACCGCGGTTCTCGCCGCACGGAGCCGCCGCGTCTCCTAGATACGGCGCGAGCGCCGTACGGGGCGGCCGGACTCGACCGGGGTCGCGAGATGGCCTTCGGTGAGCGCGGTCAGGGCGGCGACCAGCGCGTCCTGCTGCTCGGCCGGCAGCGACTCGATCGCCTCGCGGTGGACGCGGTCCGCGATCCGCGAGCCCTCCTCGACGGCGCGGCGGCCCGCCTCGGTGGGGGCGACGATCCGGGCCCGGCGGTCGGTGCTGGACGGTCGGCGCTCGGCGAGGCCCGCATGCTCCAGCTCGTCGACCGTGACGACCATCGTGGTCTTGTCCAGGTCGGAGATCTCGGCGAGCTGGATCTGGGTGCGCTCGGCCTGCAACGCGTGGAAGAGCACGCAGTACGCGCGCGGCGAGATGCCCAGCCCGGTGAAGGCGGCCGACATCTGGGTTGCGAGCACGTGGCCGGCGTGAGTCAGCAGGTAGGACAGGTCCGCCACGGTCCGCGTGGGCACACTCGTCGTCATACTTTGAGCCTACCAAGTAGGCCCGCTATTGGATTATCAGCCGATGGAACAATTGCCGCGCGGCACGTATCGGGGGCCGCTACCGGGGTGTCAGCACCCGGAACTCGTTGCCGTCGGGATCGGCCATCACCACCCGGCCGGCCTCACCCTGGCCGATGTCGATCCGCGTCGCCCCGAGGGAGAGGAGACGGTCGACCTCCGCCTGCCGATCACCGTGGACGGGCGGCGCGAGGTCGAACCGCAGCCGGTCCCTCCCCGCCCTCGGCATCAGTGGCGGACCGCCCCACGTGATCTTCGGACCGCCGTGCGGTGAACGGATCGCGGTCTCCTGGTCCTGGTCCCAGACCAGCGGCCAGCCCAGCGCCTCGCTCCAGAAGTAGCCGACCTCCTGCGATCCGTCGCACGCGAGCGCCCCGATGAATCCGCAGTCGGCGAGGAACCGGTTGTCCGGCTCGATGACGCAGAACTCGTTGCCCTCGGGGTCGGCGAGCACCACATGACCCTCCTCCGGGCGCTGGCCGATGTCGATGTGCCGGGCGCCGAGCCCGAGTGCCCTCGCCACCGTCTGCCGCTGGTCCGCAAGGGACGTACTCGTCAGATCGAAGTGCATCCGGTTCTGGCCGGCCTTGTGCTCCCGGGTCGGAGGAAAACGGAGGTGGAACCCGGTGTCATCGCCGGGCAGGAGCGTGATGCCGTCGCGTGGGTCGTCGGCCGTCTCCCAGCCCAGGACGCCGCTCCAGAAGCGCGCGAGATGGAGAGGTTCGTTCGCATCGAAGCACAGTGCGATGAGGTGAGAGGTCATTCTGGAAGCCTAGGATCCTGCGGTCGCTCTAACAGAGAAGAATCCAGTGAATCACCTCACCAGAGACGATCGTGATGTTCTTTCCGGGTGGCTCGCCATCGTGCGGAATCATGACCATACCCAGAGTCATTGGGCCTGGTTGAAGCGCATGCACGTCGTCTCCTCCGCGCGGCGGAGTGGCGTCGGAACCATTTTGCTCGATGCCGCCCTCGACCTTTGCCGCGACGAAGGGCTTGCCCAGATCTATCTGACGACCGACGGGCAGAGTGGACCGGTCGGCTGCTATGCCGACCGTGGTTTTGTGGAGGTCGGCCGCACGCCGGGAAATACCCTCACGACAGACGGTTACCACGATGAGGTGTACATGGTGCTGAACCTCGGCACCTGATGGGAAAGGGCTCGCCCACGCGCGCCGGTACGCGTGGCCGGGCGCGCGTCAGCGGGGGACGCCGAGGGTGTCGATGTTGGCGATCTTCCAGGTGCCGCCCTGTCGTACCGCGTCGACGGCGAGCATCGCGGCGGCGTACGTCGTGTCCTTGCCGGTGGTCCTGGTGTTGCGCTGGTCGGCGAAGACGAGGACGCGGGCCCGGGTGCCGTCGAGACGTTCGACCGCGCTGTCGGTGACGGTCGTCGTCAGCACGAGTTTGTCGTGCGGGGCCTGGGCGCGTACCTGGGCGAGCATGCCGTTGTACTGGCCGACCGCCTTGCCGGTGAGCAGGGTACGTGCGGCCTGCTCGGTGCGCGCGGTGTTCGTGTAGTCATAGGAGAAGACCGCGTTCACGGCGTCCGTGATCTTTCCCTTGACCTCGCTGGTCCGCGCGGTGTCGGTCAGGGTGGCGTTGTGCGCGCCCGGTCCCGAGCGCAGGCCGTCCGCCTCGCCGCCGAACCACACCGCCAGGCCGCCCAGCAGGACCGTCGCGACGCCGAGCGCGACCGGGAGGCGCGGCAGCGTACGGCCCGGGGCCTCGTCGAAGGCCTCCTCGGGCTCCGCCTCCTCGTCGAGCAGGTCGGTCTCGCCGGCCTCCGGCTCCGCGGCGTCGGTGACCTCGCGGCGCTTGGTGGTGAACATGGGTCCTCTCGGGTCCGTACGTCGGGGTCAGCGGGTGGAGCCGACCGGGGCCTGGCCCAGGGCGCTCAGCTTCCAGGCGCCGCCGGTCCGGGTGAGCTGGGCGCGCATGCGGCTCTGCTTGGTGGTGGCGGCGCCGTTTTCCGGGGTCACGGTGATCTGCAGGGCGATGATGACGCCGGCCTTGCCCGCGCGTGCGTCCAGCTCGGTCACCGCGCCGTCGAGGATCTTGGCCGAGGTGACCGTACGCGCCTGGCGTACCTGGGCCGCGAACTGGGCGCGTCCGGTGACCAGCTCGTCGTGCAGGTCGCCGGTCGAGGAGTCCTCCCAGGTCGCGAGGTCCGCGTCGACGGTGCGGTAGTCGAGCGTGTTCATGTTCTGCACGCCCTGCTCACCGGCGCGCAGCACGGCGTCGCGGTCCTTCGAGAACGCCAGCGAGTCGTCGTGCGCGGCCGTGTACCAGGACCAGCCGAAGTAGGCCGCGCAGGCCGCGGCCAGGGTGACGAGCGCGACCGCGACCATGAGGACCGGATCGGCGATCCGGCGCGTCGACGGCTCGTCCTCGCCTTCGAGCTCGTCCTCGGGCGCGTCCTCGTCCTCTGCGGCGTCCTCGACCTCCTCGACGGCCTGGTCTTCGTCTTCTTCGGTGGTTGTCCGTGCCACCAGGGTCACCTCATCATTTGGAAAGGTCATCGGGCGTGGATGTCGACGATGCGCCAGTGGCCGTCGTCGAGCCGGGCGGTGACGGACAGCTGCGCCGCCGCCGACGTGCCCTTCGGGCGGTCCTTGCGGACGACCCGCTGGTCGAGGAAGACCAGGAGCTGCGCGGTGCCGCCCGACAGCCGGGTGACCCCGGCGCGTACGACGTGCGTGGTCACCGTCAGGTGTTCGGCGGCGGCGTGCTCCTTCACCTGCGCGAACAGGGTGCGGTACTCGCCGGCGGCGTTGCCGCCGAGCACGTCGGCCGCGGCCTGCTCGGTCGTCGCCGTGCTGTCCGGCGCGTAGGAGAAGATCTTGCTCAGCCCGTTGCTGACGTCGCCGATGACGACCGACGTGGTCTCCGCGTCGGTCAGCGCACGGTTGGCGCTCGCGTGGGTGTGCCGGGCCCGCCAGGCCATGACCTGGAGCGCCGCCCCGGCCAGCGCGACCACCAGCGTGGCGGCCACCACGACCAGCAGGCGTGACCGCCGCGGCGCCGGTTCGTCGAGCTCGTGCTCGACGGCCTCGTCCTCGTCCGTGATGCTCACGAGATCCTCCATCAGGCCGCGTCGACCGGTACGGCGGTGAGCGAGGTGAGCTTCCAGTGCCCGCCGGTGCGCGCCAGCACGGCCGAGAAGCGCTTGCGGCCGGTGCCGGTCGTGCCGAGGTGCACCTCGACGGTCGCGATGACCTGTGCGGTTCCGGCGCGCGCGTCCAGCTCGGTGACGGCCAGGTCGGTGACCGTGCCCTTCGCATCCGTCCGCGCCTGCTCGATCTTCTGCCGGTTCACGGCCGTGTCGCGCTTCAGCTCGTCGTGCAGCGGGCCGGTCGAGGCGTCGAGCCAGCGGCGCAGCCCGGCGTCGCCGTCCCGCGGCGAGAGCGTGTTCAGCGTCGCGATCTCCCGGCGGCCGTCGCGCGCCACCTGGTCGCGTGCCGCCGCGAACCGTACGGACTCGTCGTGCCGGCTCTCCAGGTACGACCAGGAGGACCAGCCGCAGAAGGCCACGGCGGCGGCGAGGAGAAGGAGTCCCCAGCGCACGTCACTCACCACCCAGTCCGAGCAGGCCGCTCATGTCCGACGGGCCGTCCGGCAGCGCGGGCAGGCCGAGCGCGCCGGGCAGCGCCGCGTCGGCGGGCGTACCGAGGGAGCCGGGTCGCGCGGGAGTGGGCACGCCGCCGCCGTACGGCGCGTTGGCCGAGCCGCGTACGTCCACGCCGCTGGCTGCCGTCGACCCGCAGGAGGCCGAGGTGTTCAGCGGCGGCCCGTCCGTGGTGTCCAGGCCGTTCCGGTAGGTGGTGCCCTCGTACCCCTTGGTGCAGGGCAGCGGCGAGAAGAACGTCAGTGCCATGCCGAAGTTCGCGCCCTTGGAGTTGATCGCGGTGGAGCCCGCGGCGACCGCCTGCGGGAGCCGTACGAGCAGCTCCTCGAGGCCGCGCTGCCGGGTGAGCGCGAGGTCGGAGGTGGTGAGGAGGTTCGCCAGCACCACGCTGAGGCTCGGGTCCAGGTCCCGCAGCAGCCCGCTGATCTGGGTGGCGGCGGCCGGACCCGACGTGATCACCTGACGCAGGTCGGCGTCGGAGGAGTCGAGCTGGCCGGCGAGCAGCCGCGCGCTGCGGGCGAAGGACAGCAGCGCGTCCCCCTCCTCCCGCTGCGTGGTCAGCACCGTCCGGCTGTCGTCGATGAGGCGGTTCGTCGCCGGGGTCGCCTCGTCGGCCGCCTCGGTGAGGTCGCTGCCGGTGTCGAGCAGCCGCTGGAGGTCCTCGCCCCGGCCCTGGAACGCCTGGCCCATCTCGTCGACGACGGTGCGCAGCGAGTCCAGCGGCACCGAGGAGGCGAAGGCGTTCACGTCGGTGAGCAGGTTCGTCACCGGCGGTGGCACCTGGGCGAGGCTCCGCCCGATCCGGCTGCCGTTGGCGAGGTAGGGCCCGGCGGCGGTGTTGGGGCGCAGGTCGACGTACTCCTCGCCGACGGCCGACAGGTTCGCGACCACCGCCTGGAGGTCCATCGGGATCCGCGGCGCGGAGTCGTTGATGTGCAGGTTCGCGCGGACGCCGTCGTCGGTGAGCCGCAGGTCGCCGACCCGCCCGATCGAGACGCCCCGGTAGGTGACGTCGGAGCCGGGGAACAGGCCGCCGGTCTCGGGCAGGTCGAGCGCGACGACGTAGTAGCCGCGCATGCCGACGTAGCGGCCCAGGTCGGCGTACCTCGTGCCGATGTAGCCGAGGACCAGAACGCCGATGACCAGGAACGCGATGTTCTTCAGCCGGGTCGCGAGCGTGAGCATCAGTCACCCCCAGGGGCGTCGGGCGCGGCCGATCCCGGCGCCGGGCTGTCGGGCGGTGTCGCCGGAGGCGTGGTGCCCGGCGGCGTGGTCGGAGGTCCCGTCCACGGTGGCGTCGTCCCCGGTGGGGAGCTGCGCGGCGGCGAGGTCGTCGGCGACGTGGTGACGCCGCCGACCGGTGGCAGGGGCAGCGGCGCCGGGCGGATGTCCTGCGGGCCGCCGGTGCCGGTGATCGGGCCGTTCGGGTCGAGCGGCGGGAAGAGCTTCGTACCGGGCACGGCGGTCACCGACAGGTAGACGTTGAGGTAGTCGCCCTTCACACCGTTCAGCACCTCGTCCGTGAACGGGTAGGTCAGCAGGACCTGGAGCGACTTCGGCAGGTCCTGCCCGGCGCCCGCGAGGTTCCCGAGGATCGGAGCGAGGGCGCGCAGGTCGGCGACCATGTCGGCCTTGCTGCGGTTCACCGTGGTGACGGCGACGCCGGACAGGGTCTCCAGCGAGCGCAGCATGGTGACCAGCGAACCGCGCTGCTCGTCGAGGACGTCGAGGCCGGGACCGAGGTCGTCCAGTACGGTGCCGATCTGCTGGCGCCGCGAGGCGAGCGTGGCCGACAGGCGGTCCAGGCCGTCCAGCGCGTCCGTGATGTCCTTGCGGTGGTCGTTCAGGTCCGACACGAGCGTGTCGACGCGTTCGAGCATCGAGCGGATCTCCGGCTCGTTGCCGCTCAGCGCCTTGTTCAGCTCGGCGGTGATCGTGTGGAGCTGGGCGATCCCGCCGCCGTTGAGCAGCAGCGACAGCGCGCCGAAGACCTCCTCGACCTCCGGGTCGCGGTTGGTGCGGGCCATCGGGATCGTCGCCCCGGAGGCGAGGACGCCCTGGCCGCCGCCCGTCGGCGCGCTCAGCTCGATGTACTTCTCGCCGAGCAGGCTCGACTGGGCGAGCCGCGCGTACGCGTCGGCGGGCAGGTGGACCCGCCCGTTGACGAGCATGGTGACGCTCGCGGTCCAGCCGTTGTCCGGCAGCGTGATCTTCGTGACCCGGCCGACCGCGACGTCGTTGACCTTCACCGCCGCCTGAGGCACGAGGTCGTGCACGTTGGCGAACTGCGCGGTGACCTTGTACGGGTGGGAGCCAAGGTCCGCGCCGCCCGGCAGCGGCATGTCGTAGATGCCGGTGAAGCCCGAGCCGCAGCCCGCCAGCACCGCCGCGGCCGTGACCGCGGTGGCGGCCGTCTTTACCACGCGCATCAGCGGCCTCCTGACCCGTACACGTCGCCGACCGGTGGGAGCGGCAGCGGCGGCAGCGAGCCCGTCCGCGACGGCGGCACCGGCCGCAGGCCGCCCGGTGCCAGGCGGTACGCCGCGCACAGCTTGGCCAGTGCCTTGGAGGACGCGCCGGTCACCGTGCAGACCTGGCTGCCGGCGGTCTGCGCGACGCCGGCCGGCGGTCCCATGCTCAGCTCGTTCAGGTCGCCGCGGCCGTCCAGGCTCTGGTTGACCGGGTCGTAGGCGTTCAGGACGTTGTCGGCGGCGAGCGGGATGGTGTCCATCGCCTCGGCCAGCGACCGGCGCTGGTCGACGAGCACCTGCGTGATCGAGGCCAGCTTGGTGACGTTCGACTTGAGGCGCGCCCGGTTCTCCTTGATGAAGCGCTTGACCTCGACCAGGGCGGTCGCGAGCTGGTTGAGCGCGGCGCCGAGGTTCTGCCGGTCGTCGGCGAGGAAGCCGTTCACCTGCGCGAGCTGCCGCTCGGCCTGGCGCACCTGCCCGTCGTTGGACTTGAGCATGGTGGTGAATTTCTGGAGGTTCGTGAGGGTCGAGAAGAGGTCGTCCTTGGAGCCGGACAGCGTCTTCGTGGCCTTCCCGAGCTGGTCGATCATGTCGCCGAGCTCCCGGCCGTTGCCGCTCAGGTCGGCCGCGCCGGTGTTCAGCACGTCCGACAGCGCGCCCTTCTTGTTGGCGCCGTTCGGGCCGAGCGCCTTGGCGAGCCTGCTGATGCTGTCGTAGAGCTGGTCCAGCTCGACCGGGGTCGCGGTGCGCGTCGACGGGATGACCGCGTGGTCGGCGAGCCGGGGCCCGCCGGTGTAGGCGGGGGAGAGCTGGATGTAGCGGTCGGCGACGATGCTCGGCGCCACGACGACGGCGTCGACGCCGGCCGGTACGGCCACGTCGTGGTCCAGCGTCATCGTCACCCTGACCTGGCGGCCGACCGGACGTACCGCGTCGACCCGCCCGACCTTGACGCCGAGGACGCGCAGGTCGGAGCCGGGATAGACGCCGACGGCCTGGCCGAAGTACGCGGTGATCCGCTGGTCGTCCGGCTGGGACAGCGCGAACAGCGTGCCGGCGAGCGCCACGATCGCGGCGACCAGGCCGGCGACCGCGACGGACCGGCGTACGCGCGGCAGGCGGATCCGGGGCAGGGACATCAGCGGGCGCCTTCCTGCTTCGGCGGCATGCACCCGGTCGCCGGCGGCGTGCCGGGCGGCAGGTACGTCCTGGGCACCAGGCCGCACAGGTAGCTGTCGAACCAGCGGCCGTTGCCGAGCGTGTTGCCGATCAGCCGGTAGTACGGGCCGGCGATGGCGAGCGCGTGGTCGAGGCTGCCCTGGTTGCGCTTGAGCATCGAGGTGACCTGGTCGAGCGCCGTGAGGGTCGGCCCGAGCCGGCCCTCGTTGTCCCGTACCAGGCCGGTGAGCTGGATCGAGAGGTTCTGGGTGCCGAGCAGCAGTTCGTGGATCGCGGTACGGCGCCGCTGGATCTCGGCCAGCAGCAGGTTGCCGTCGCGCAGCAGCGACTCGAAGCTCGCGTTCTGCGCGGCGAGCGTGCCGGTGATCTTGTTGGTGCCGGCCAGCAGCGTGGCGAGCTGGGTGTCCCGCGAGGAGATCGTCTTGGACAGCGCGGACAGCCCCGTGACCGCCTTGCGGACGCTCGGCGAGGTGTTGCGGAAGGTCTCGGAGATCGCCTCGAGGCTCTGCCCCAGCTTGTCGGAGTCGAGCTGCCCGAGCGTGTCGGCCAGCCCGTTGAAGGCCTGCGTCACGTCGTACGGCGAGGTCGTACGGCTGAGCGGGATCCGGTGGCCCGGGTCCTGGCGCGCGGTGCCGAGCGGGTCGACCGCCAGGTACTTCTCGCCGAGCAGCGTCTTGATCATGATCGAGGCGGTGGTGGAGTTGCCGACCCAGGTGCCCTTCACCCGGAAGCTGACCTTGACGTGCCCGTGGTCGAGGGAGACGCCGGTGACCTTGCCGACCTTCACGCCCGCGACGCGCACCTCGTTGCCGGAGCTCAACCCGGCCGACTCGGTGAAGTCCGCGCGGTAGGTCGTGCCGCCGCCGATGACGGGCAGGTCGTCGGCGGCGTACGCGGCGGAGCCGAGCCCGACGAGGACCGCCAGGCCGGCGACGGCGACGATGACCGGGTTGCGCTCCCGTATCGGCTTCACGACTGGCACCTCGATTCGGTGACCGGGATGCCGGTGGGCGGGGAACCGGGCGGCGGCGGGCCGCCGTCCTCCCACTCCACACCGGACACCGTGGCCTGGCACATGTAGAAGTTCAGCCACGAGCCGTACGACGCGAGCCGCGAGATGGCGCTCATCTTGGTCGGCAGCCTGCGCAGGAAGTTCTCCACCGCGGGCTGGTCGTGGTTCAGGTTGGACGACAGCTTGCCGAGGTTCCCGATGTCCTTGCGCAGCGGGTCGCGGCCGTCCGCGAGCAGCCCCGCGGTGCTGTTGGTGAGCTGGGAGATCGCACCGACCGCCTGCCCGATGGGCTCCCGGTCGGCGGCGAACCCGTGGACGAGCCGCCGCAGCGTGTCGATCAGGTCGTTGAACTCGCCCTCGCGCGAGTTGACGCTGTCCACGACCGTCGTCAGGTTGTCGATCACCCGGCCGATGACCTGGTCACGGCCGGCCAGCGTCGTGGTCAGCGAGCCAACGGTGGCGATCAGGTCGGCCACCGTCGTGCCCTCACCCTGCAGCACCTGGATGATCTCCCCGGAGAGCTGGTTGACGTCCTTCGGGGACAGCGCCTGGAACAGCGGCTGGAAGCCGTTGAACAGCTGCGTGAGGTTCAGCGCGGGCGTCGTACGCTCCAAGGGGATCGTCGCGCCGCGGGCCAGCGTGCCGTCCACCGGCCCGACGCCCTGGTCCAGCTCGACGTAGCGCTGCCCGACCAGGTTCAGGTACTTGATCGACGCGGTCACCGACGCCGGCAGCGTACGGTCGGACGCGATCGAGAAGTGCACCCGCGCGATCCGGCGGTCCGTCACGCTGACGCCCTCGACCTGGCCGACGCGCACTCCGGCGATCCGGACGCTGTCGCCCGGGTTCAGGCCGGTCACGTCGCTGAACTTCGCGTTGTAGCCGACCGTGTTCCCCACGCCGGTACCGGCGATGCTCAGCGCCAGCACCGCCGTCGCCGTCGTCGTGACGGCGATGAAGACGATCGACTTGGTCAGCGGGCCCGCGATGCTCTTCCGCTTCACTTCAGCTTCACCTCCGCGCCCCGGTAGAGCGGGCCGACCAGGACGCTGCTCCAGTCCGGCAGGTTCTGTGGCGGCAACGCCGTACCGGGCGCCACCAGCTCGTTGACCAGGTCGTTCTCGCCAGGGGAGTTGGCCGGTCCGAGATCGTTCGCGGTGCCGGAACCGACCGGGACGCCCCGGTAGGGCACCGAGTAGCAGTGCGGGCCGCCGCCGGCGTTGTAGACCGGCGTGTCCCGGCCGGGCACGTACTTGCCGAGCGACGGGACGACCTTGACCGTGACGTGCAGGCCGTGCTCGTCGGTGCCCTTGCCGAGCGCGCGGTCCATCGCGGGCACGAAGTCGCTGAGCATCTTCAGCGTGCACGGGAACTCCGGCGAGTACCGCGCCAGCTTCTCCAGGCTCGGCCGGCTGTCGGCGGACAGCCGGATGATGGTGTCGGAGTTCTGCTTCAGGAACGCCGTCAGGTCCTGGGCGGAGCCGGTCACCGAGTCGTACAGGGTGCCGAGGTTGGCGCGCTGGTCGACGATGGTCCGGCTGGTCGTGGTGAAGTCCGTCAGCGCCTGGAGGATGTCCGGCGAGGCCTGCGCGTACACGCGCGTCACGCGGACCAGCTCGGAGATGTCGCGGTTCAGCGCGGGCAGCTTCGGGTTCAGCTTGGCGAGGTAGGCGTCGAAGCGTACGAACGTCTGGCCCAGCTCGGTCCCGCGGCCCTGCAAGGCCTGGGCGACCGCGGTGAGCGTGGCCGACAGCTTCTCCGGCTGCACCGCGGTCAGCAGCGGCAGGACGTTCTGCAGGACCTGCTCGAGCTCGATGGCGTTGGCGGTCCGGTCCTGGTCGATCGTGCTGCCGTCGGTCAGCCGCTGCGGCGTGGGGTCCGGCGGCGGGATCAGCGCGACGTACCGCTCACCGAACAGCGTGGTCGGCAGCATCTGCGCGGTCACGTTGGCGGGCAGCCGGCGCACCATGGCCGGCCTGATGGCGAGCCGCAGCCGCGCGCCCGAGCCGTCGGCAGAGATGTCGCGTACCTCGCCGACGACGCTGCCGCGCAGCTTCACGTCGGCGTGCGGGTGCATCTCGTTGCCGACGCTGGAGGTCCGCAGCGTCACCATGGCGACATCGGTGAACTTCTTCTGGAAGACCGCGATCGACAGCCACACCAGCAGGCAGATCACCATCAGGAACGCCACGCCGATCAGGCGGCGGCGTACCTTGACCGCGGGCGGGTCCTCGACGCTGATCATCCGGCCACCTTCACCGTCGTCGTGGCGCCCCAGATGGCCAGGCTGAGGAAGAAGTCGGTGAGGCTGATCAGCACGATCGAGGTGCGTACGGCGCGGCCGACCGCGACGCCCACCCCGGCGGGGCCGCCCGACGCCCGGTAGCCGTAGTAGCAGTGGGCCAGGATGACCATCACGCTGAACATCAGGACCTTGCCGAAGGACCAGAGCACGTCGACGGAGGCCAGGAACTGCCCGAAGTAGTGGTCGTACGTGCCCGCGGACTGGCCGTTGAACAGCACCGTGATCTCACGCGAGGCGACGTAGGAGCTGAGCAGCCCGATCCCGTACAGCGGGACGATCGCGACCGCGCCGGCCACGATCCGGGTCGTGACGAGGTACGGGAGGCTCGCCACGCCCATGCCCTCCAGCGCGTCGACCTCCTCGGAGATCCGCATCGCGCCGAGCTGCGCGGTGAAGCCGGCCCCGACCGTCGCCGAGAGCGCCAGACCGGAGACCAGCGGCGCGATCTCCCGGGTGTTGAAGTACGCCGAGACGAACCCGGTGAACGCCGAGGTGCCGATCTGGTTGAGCGCGGCGTACCCCTGGAGGCCGACGACGGTGCCGGTGAACAGGGTCATGGCGATCATCACGCCGATCGTGCCGCCGATGACGCCGAGGGCTCCGCTGCCGAACGTCACCTCGGCGAGCAGCCGGCGGATCTCGCGGAAGTAGCGGCGTACGGCACGCGGCGTCCACAGCAGCGCCAGCACGTAGAACGTGAGCTGGTCGCCGAGCGTGTCCAGCCACGACAGGCGCCGGTCGAGGTTGAGTCGCGTTGGCATCCCCATCGGTTCAGCTTCCCTTCGGGGGGACGACCTGCAGGTAGATGGCCGTGAGTACGAGGTTCACGAAGAACAGCAGCAGGAAGGCGATGACGACGGACTGGTTCACGGCGTCACCGACGCCCTTGGGGCCGCCGCGCGGGTTCAGCCCGCGGTGCGCGGCGACCGTGCCCGCGATGAAGCCGAACAGCAGCGCCTTGATCTCGCTGATGTACAGGTCGGGCAGGTGCGCGAGGGCGGAGAAGCTGGCCAGGTACGCGCCGGGCGTACCGCCCTGCATGATCACGTTGAAGAAGTAGCCGCCGAGCACGCCGACCACCGACACGAGGCCGTTCAGGAACACCGCGACGAGCATCGCGGCCAGTACCCGCGGCACGACCAGCCGCTGGATCGGCGAGACGCCCATCACGACCATCGCGTCGATCTCCTCGCGGATGGTTCGCGAGCCGATGTCCGCGCAGATCGCCGACCCGCCCGCGCCCGCGATGAGCAGCGCCACGATGAGCGGGCTGGCCTGCTGGATGACGGCGAGCACGCTGGCCGCGCCGGTGAAGGACTGCGCGCCGAGCTGCTGGGTCAGCGACCCGACCTGCAACGCGATCACCGCGCCGAACGGCACCGACACCAGCGCGGTCGGCAGGATCGTCACGCTGGCGATGAACCAGAACTGCTCGATCAGTTCGCGGCTCTGGAACGGCCGCCGGAACATCGCGCCGAGCACCGAGACGGCCAGCGCGAAGAGCTTTCCGGTCTCGCGCAGCGCACCGGTGCCGGGCACGGAGGCGTTCACCGACGGCCGCCGAGGCTCGTGAGGATCGCCTGCTGCGCGGCGTACGGGAGCTGCGGCAGGAGGTTCATCACGCGCTCGCGCCGGCGTTCCACGGCGCGGCGGGGCGGCAGCCCGCGGCTGGGCTCGAGCTGCGGCACGATCGGCGGCAGGCCCTCGTCCTCGCCGTTGAGGTCCGCGCGCTCGAGCTCGATGGTGGCCTGGTCCTTCTCCTCCGACATGCCGATGGGGCCGTGCTTGCGGCCCTGGAGGAACTGCGCGACGACCGGCTCCTCGCTCGTCAGCAGCACCTCGCGCGGCCCGAACGTCACCAGGTCGCGGCGGAAGAGCATGCCGATGTTGTCCGGCACCGTGCAGGCGAGCTGGATGTTGTGCGTGACGATGAGGATCGTGGCGTCGATCTGCGCGTTCAGGTCGATGAGGAGCTGCGACAGGTACGCCGTTCGCACCGGGTCGAGGCCGGAGTCGGGCTCGTCGCACAGGATGATCTCGGGGTCGAGCACCAGCGCGCGCGCCAGGCCCGCGCGCTTGCGCATGCCGCCGGAGATCTCGCCGGGCAGCTTGCCCTCGGCGCCCGCGAGGCCCACCATCTCCATCTTCTCCAGCACGATGCGCCGGATCTCGGGCTCTTTCTTCTTGGTGTGCTCGCGGAGCGGGAACGCGATGTTCTCGAACAGGTTGAGCGAGCCGAAGAGCGCGCCGTCCTGGAACATGATCCCGAACAGCTTGCGCACCTCGTACAGCTTGCGCTCCGGGCTGCTCACCATGTCCACGCCGTTGATCAGCACCCGGCCGCGCTCCGGCTTGAGGAGCCCGATCAGCGACTTCAGGAACACGGTCTTCCCGGTGCCCGAGGGGCCGAGCATGACGCTGACCTCGCCGGCCGGGAGGGTGAGCGAGACGTCGTTCCAGATGGTCTGCCGGCCGAAGGACTTCGTGAGGCCCTCGACGACCACTTCAATTCCCATTTACCGAGCCAACCATCGGATTTTCTCCCGCTCCCGATAGAAACGAATTCGAGTTATCGGTGCGCCCGAATTACGGACCGGCCCGATCGGCCTGTGATCACTACTGGCGGGTACGCTACTTTTCGCGTCGATTGGTGCGCAAGCGTTGTCATGTGACAATCCGGCCTCGGGGGACCGGCTTGTCACCCGATTACAAGCACCATCCCCAAATTTGTCCGTCGGTGCGCACCCGTACGGTCATCAGGCCACCGGCGTCGGTATCAGCGGCGGGCAGCCGAACGTCGGCGGCGGATCGAAGGTACAGAGACTGCCCTGCGTCATCTTGAGATAGTTGTCCGGGCCCGAAATGGAGCCGCTGAGGAGCGGGTCGAGATCCTCGTCGGCTCCGCATCCGCTGAACGGCGGAATCGTCACCGTTCCGAACAGCACACCGCCGTTGTTGATGCTGTAGGTATTCGGGTCCGCGCTGAGCGACAGGTCCACCGGGCTCGCCGTCCTGCACCGGTCGCCGACGTCGAGCGCCCGGCCGTTCACCATCACGTCGGACAGCCGGATCCACATCTGACCCGTGGCGGTGACGGCGCTCTGCGTGGGGTCGTTGAAGTCCAGCACGATCTGGATGTGGATCAGGCCCTCTTGGGTGAGCTCGAGGGTGCCCTTTGTGGGCATGAAACCGAACGTGAGAAAGGTCGCGGGCGACGGCGGTAGCTGCGGGGCGCCGGGCTTCGACGGATCCGGCTGGTAATTGAGCTTCGCGTCCGACGCGATGCAGAATCTCAGGTCGCCGCACACGGTCGCGTTGAAGAGTGCGATGTTCATGACTCCGGGCAGGATCAGCGCGGCGCCGCCGAGCTTCTTCACGTTGGAGTACCCGGTCAGGTAGGTGCAGCCGGCGACGTCCGCCTCTTCGAACTTCCCGCACTCGGGCAGCGGATCGCCGTCGTCGAGCGGCGTGGCGCGGCGCGTCTTTCCGCCGCCGTCGGGCGCGGAGACCGGGACGCTCGCGAGCGTCGTGTCCTGTCCGCGCGTCGGCGTGCACGAGAGCCGCAGCGGGTCGCCCGCGGCGGCGCCGGACTGGTGCGCGGCGAGCATTAGCGTGAGCGGCCCGGCGTCGAACGTCACGTCTCCGGCCCGGTCCGGCGTCGCGGCCGGAACCGTACCGGACGCGCTGAGTACCAGGTCACCGGCCTCGGGGAGCGGTGTCGGCGCGACCATGAGCGGTGGCCAGGTGACCTCGGCGTGCGAGCCGCCGCGTGTCACGACGGCGCCCAGTTGTGCGATGCCGGCGACCGCGCCCGAACCGCCCTTGACGACGTCACGGGGGAGGGTCACGGTCAGCTTCACGCTGCCCGGGTGGATCGGGCGGCCGACCGTACCGGCGCCGGGGAAGGTGCTGCGGATCCGTACCGTGACCGGCCCGCCGGTCGGCAGACCGCACGTGTAGGTCAGGCTGGCATCGGAGGTCTGCTCGCCCGCGGCGGCCTGCGCGCCGGGAACGGCGCCGGCCATGATCAGGGCAGCCGTGACGGCGGCGATCCGCGCCGATCGCCCGCGATTCGAACGCATTCTGGTCCTCTCGACCACCGAGCCGGATAAAGTCATCGGCCGCTATTCCATTTGTGACCGCTCGTATTCGGTGATCGGCAGATCACTGGCTCGGTACGTTACGTGCGGCAACGTCGGGGAGACAAGTGATCGGCGCGCCGGAACACCAGCGTTGTCACCGGATGACAAATTCCAGTGCGGTGCTTGTGTGTGAGAAAGAGCCGAGAGGGGCCGTGCCGCCGGGAATCCCGGCCGTACCGCCCCTGCCGTCCCATCAGTTGATGGCGATGGTGTTCGGGGTCAGGTTGTAGGTGGCCGTGAGGGTCGCCGTGTCGCCGTTGTTGATGAGGCCGAGGCAGCCGCTGACGCCGGAGATGGTCAGTGTGCCGCCGGTGACCGCCAGCTTGGCGGTCGAGTTGGTGTAGGTCCCGGTGGCGCTGCCGGTCACGTCCGCGGAGCAGCCCGGGCCAGAGACCCAGAGGTCGATGCCGGTGATGGAGACGTTCGACACGCCACCGCCGGCGCTCGAGAGCACGTTGATGGTCCAGGGCGAGTGCAGCGTCACGGTGAATGTGAGGCCGAGGGGGCCCGTGCAGCTGGCGAACGCAATGCCGGTGACCGTCCCGATGGCGTTGGTCGTGTACGTGCCGTTGGCGAGCTGGCCGGTCAACGTCGACGAAGTGCAGGTCAGCACGGTGCCGTTGGTGATGATCTTCAGCGTGGTCGTGCCGGCGGTCGCGTTGTAGTGGCCGTTGATGTTGGTGTTGCCGGAGATGGTCCATGGGGCGGCGAGCGCCGGCGAGCTCAGGCCGAGGGTGGCCGCAGCGGCGGCGGCGGTCACGACGGCGGTGGCAGTGATCTTGCGCATGATTGAAATGTCCTTTCACGCGTCCGAAACCGATCAGGTCGTGGGAAAGACCCGAGGGGCCGTGCGGCCGGGAGTTCCCGGCCGCACGGCCCCGTTGAAACCGTCGCGTCAGTTGATCGCGATCGTGCTCGGGGCGATGCTGTAGGTGGCGGTGAAGGTCGACGCGTCACCGTTCTTGATGAGGCCGAGGCAGCCGCTGACACCGGAGATGGTCAGCCCGCCACTGTTGACCGCCAGCTTGGCGGTCCCGTTGGTGTAGGTCCCGGTGACGCTGCCGGTCACGGACGCCGAGCAGCCGGGGCCCGAGATCGTGGCGCCGACGCCGGTGATGGAGCCGTTCGTCACGCCGCCCCCGGCGCTGGACAGCGCGTTGACGGTCCAGGTCCCGACCTGTGTCACGTTGAACGTGAGGCCGAGGGGCCCGGTGCACGAGGTGAAGGTCGTGGCCGAGACGGTGCCGACGGCGTTGGTCGTGTACGTGCCATTGGCGAGCTGGCCCGTGGCCGTCGCGGACGTGCAGGTCAGCACGGTGCCGGTGGTGGTGTCCTTCAGCGTGGTCGTGCCGGCCGTGCCGTTGTAGTGGCCGTCGGCGTTGGTGTTGCCCGAGATGGTCCACGGGGCGGCGAACGCCGGCGCGACGCCGAGGCCGAGGGTGGCGGCAGCGGCGGCGGCGGTCACGAGGGCGGCAGCAGAGGTCTTACGCATGATTAAAGGTCCTTTCAGATGTCCGAAACTGAGCAGATCTTGCGAACGTGCAGAACGGCTTATGGGCGGCTTCTTTCCGCGTCGCGCCCGGCCCGTATCGGGGGAAGGACGTCGCCGCCGGCAAGGGGGCAATGGTGGATGGACTAAGGAATTCGCGGGTAGAGCGGCTGCGCGGCCCGCGTACGTTGACCTGTTGATGATCTTTTTGCGATAGCCTTATCGATTACTGGCTACCTGCGAGTAGGTTAAGCACGTGTTACCTGTCACACAAGAGGCTTAATTTCGGCTCGCCGAGAATTGTCATCGGGTGCGAAAAAGGTGGATCAGTTCTTGTCTCCGGATGATTAATCCGGCCGTACCTCTGGACGATCGCACGCATCGAGTCAAGAGGTATTACAAAGAGTCATCGGGCGTGTGCATGAGGTGAATTTTCGGCCCGAGGTCGTGCAAAAGCTTCGAGTCTTAGTTAACTTCACCATGTCCTCGGTCGCATTTCGCGAGCGGACGGACAGGGGGAAGGGAGACGCGGGCGGTGTGGCGTGAACACGGGGCCGGGAGACGGCGGCTGGCCGAGCTTCTGCGCGACGAGATGGACGGTCTCGCGGACGAGATCTGTGCCGAGATTCGCCGGACAATTCCGGAGTACGCGACACCCGATGAGGGGCCGTTCGGGCCCACGATGGGGCCCGCGGTCGAGCAGGCCATCGCGACATTCGTGCTGCGTATCGCCGACCCGGCGGCGCCCTCCGAGCGGCTCACGGACATGTGCCGGCTGCTCGGGCAGATCGAGGCGCACCACGATCGCAGCCTGAACGCCCTGCAAGCGGCGTTCCGCATCGCCTTCCGCGTCGCCTGGCACCGGACCACGAAGATCTGCGCGTCGCACGCGCTGCCGTCGGAGATCGTGGCCGAGCTGGCCGAGGCGCAGCTCGAGTACATGGACGAGCTGGCCTCGATCTCGGTACAGGGCTACTTAGAGGCCAAGGCGCGTTCGCCGGAGGAGCTGGCCGGGCTGCGCCGGCGGCTGCTGCGGCACATCCTCGAACGTCCCCAACCGGCCCGCGCGATCGCCGACCTCGCCGAGCGCGGCGACTGGGCGGTGCCCGCCGAGGTGACGCTGGTCGCGGTGCGCCCCGGCGCCCGGCTGGTGCGCTCGGCGGTGGCCGATGACGTGCTGGTCGACCTCGACGGCCACACACCGCGATTGCTGATCCCCGGCGCGTTCACGCGGACCCGCCGTGCGATGCTCGAGGCCGCCCTCCCCGGTGACCGGCTCGTCGTGGGCGTCACCGTGCCGATCGAGGAGGCCGCCGACTCTCTCCGCTGGGCCACCCGCGCCCTCGTCCTGGTCGAGCAGGGGGTCATCCCCGACGCGCGCGTGACGCTCTGCGAGGAGCACCTGCTGACCCTGTGGCTGATGTCGGACCCCCAGCTCATCGACGAGATCGCCGAGCGGAGGCTGACCCGCCTGGCGGGCATGTCCGCGGCGAAGCAGAAGGCGCTGACCGAGACCCTGCGGGTGTGGCTGGAGAGCTGGAGCACCGCGGCCGAGGTGGGCGGCCAGCTGCACGTCCACCCTCAGACCGTGAGGTACCGGCTGAACCAGCTCAAGGAGAGCCTGGGCGACCGGTTCACCGACCCGGAGGCGAGGTTCGGGTTGGAGCTCGTGCTGCGCGCGATGCGGCTGCGCGAGCGCGCGACGCGCACCGACGGCGCGAACGACCGGCCGTCCAAGGCCTCCTGAGATGTCATTATTAGCGCTGAATGACAAAAGCCGGCCCCGGCCTGTCGTGCGGGGCGGCGATTTCCGGATGTTGATCACGAGTGGATACCGCTGCGGTGGATCGTCCCTCGAAATCCTTGCCGGTCCGACTTCTCTGCTTTACCGTCACTGTGTCCTAGATCACGAACTTTTCGGGATACGCAGGGGTCCCCCGCTCGGCGTTTCCCGCGAGGGTCGTGATCACCCGTTAAATCGTCACCAGACGGCCGACCTGAATTCGGGCGACCCCGCCCGGCCAGCCCAGCGACACACCAGACCCGGCCGGTGGCGGTGGGAGGTACACGCATGCCTCAAACGCTCGAGCCGGACGGCCTGAACAGGTCCCGGCGGGTGCTGTCCGGGCGGCTCATGGCCATCATGCAACGCGAGCTGCCCAGCCTCGTCGACGAGATCGTCAACGAGATCCGGGACACCATCCCCGAGTACGCGCGCCCCCTCGACGGCCCGTACGGCCGGACACTGCGGTCCGGCGTGGAGCGCGCCCTCAGCGGGTTCGTCGACTGGGTCGAGTCCCCGGGCGCCCCGCTGGACGACATCTGCCGCAAGCTCGGCCAGTTCGAAGCGTCGGAGGGCCGCCAGCTCGACACGCTGCAGTCCGCGTATCGGGTCGGCGCCCAGACGAGCTGGCGCCGGGTGATGGCGCTCCACCGGCGGCACGACCTTCCGCCGGCCACCGTCTCCGTACTGGCCGACGCCCTCTTCGCCTACATGGAAGACGTCGCGTCGCTGTCGCTCGAGGGCTACCTGGAGGCCAAGGAGCAGTCCAACGAGGAGCGCGAGGCCGGCCGCCGGCGGCTGCTGCAGCTCATCCTGACCGGCTCGGCCGCGCCGCGCGACCTGGTCGCCGAGCACGCCGAACCCGTCGAATGGAGGGTTCCCGACCAGGTCACCCTGGTCGCGCTCCGGCCCGGCGCGCCCATCGTGCGCACGCTGCTCGACGACGACCTGCTGGTCGACCTCGACGGCGCCGAGCCGCACCTTCTGGTCCCCGGCCCGCTGACCGCCGACCGGCGCGCGATGCTCGAGCTCGCCGTGGCCGAGTCGAAGGCGGCGGCTGGCCTGACCGTGCCCCTCGTACGCGCCGCGGACTCGCTGCGCTGGGCGCGCCAGACCCTCGGCCTGATCCACTCGGAGATCATCGACGATGGTTCGCTGACCCTCTGCGAGGACCACCTCGTCACCCTCTGGCTGATGTCGGACGGCCCGCTCATCGATCAGATCGCCCGCAGGCAGCTCGCCCGGATGGAGCGCTTCACCGAGCGTCAGCGCGGACGGCTCACCGAGACGCTGCGGGCGTGGCTCCGCACGCGCGGTACGGCCGCGCGGGTCGGTGAGGACCTCGGCGTGCACGCCCAGACGGTGCGGTACCGGATGCGCCAGATCGAGCAGACCCTCGGTGAGGATCTGGCCGACCCGGACGCGAGGTTCGCGCTCGAGGTGGCGCTGCGGGCGCGGTGGCTGCGGGACCGGCGGTCCGCCGAAAACGTTGCACCGGACGATGAGATTCGGCAGTTTCACTAACCCGGACGAGTGTCTTGAAGGGTGAAACACGCATTCGTTGATAGCAATACGGGCCCGGGTTGATCCGAGGTCGCCTCTCGTGTTCGCATGATCTGCACGGTCCCAGGAACGGATCCGTCCCTGGCACTCGCGGTGATTCGATGGAGGTACGGGAGTGCGGTTCGGGGCGAAAGCAAAGCCGATCCTTTTTGGACTCGGCGCAACCGCAATTCTCGTGGTGACCGGAACGGCGCTTCCGCTGGCCGCGCGCGCCTCGGATCCGGAGCCATCGGCGAGCGTGAACATCTCGGCCGACCCCGCTCCGGCGCCGTCGGACTCCGTCTCGCCTTCCGACCCGCCTCCGTCGGACCCACCGCCCTCCGACCCGCCTCCGTCCGACCCGCCGCCCGCAGAGCCGTCGCTGTCGATCCGGCTGTCGCTGTCGGCGACCACGGCCGCTCCCGGCGGCTCGGTCACCGCCACGATCCGGATGAGCGCGGCGAGCGCGGTCGCGCACAACGCGGTCCTGACACTGTCGGCGTCGAGCGCGACCGTCGGCGGCCCGGTCAAGCTGGGCGACCTCGACACGCACGAACGCGAGCTCACGAGCGTCGTGCGGATCCCGGCCTCCCACGGCGCGGGCAAGGTCCGGGTGACCGCGTCGGTCGGTGCCGACCGCGCCGGCACGCGGACCGTGAGCAGCGACCTCACCGTCACGGCCCCCGGCGACGCGACCGGCACGTCCCTTGGAGCCGGTGGGCTGACCGGCGGCCTCCTGCCCTCGAACGCGCAGATCCCGCTGATGTCCGGCGCCCTGCCGCAGGGCCAGCCGAACCTGCCGCTGATCGACCAGCAATCGCCGGCGATCGCCCCGGGGATCCTCGCCAACGCCACACCGATCTCGCTGCGCGCCGACACCGAGCCGTTCGGCCTGGACCCGACCCTGTACCGGCTCGTCTGGACCCAGGTCGCCTGGCTGTCCTCGCTGCTCGTCGGCCTGTCGCTGCTGCTGACCCAGCTCCGGCTGAACCGCCACCGCGCGCTCGCCCTGCGGGCCCGCCGGGCCCCGGCACGTACGCGAACCCGTACGCCGATCGCCCGCACCTCGACGGCCCGTGCCTCGAAGACCCGTACGACGGGCAAGGCGGCGGGCCCGAAGGCGGCCCGCCGCGGGCGGAAGAAGCGCTGAGGTCAGAGCTCCACGGGCATCAGCTTGCCGGTGTGCACGTCGTAGATCGCGCCGCCCACGGGCATGCCCTCGGGCAGGAACGGGCTGGTACGGATGCGCAGCAGGTCGTGGCGCAGCGCGGCGTCCTGGTCCGGGACCGTGTTGAACTCCAGGCTCCGGGTGTCGATGCCGTGCTCGGCGGTGAGCGCGTGCACGTCGTCGTCGGTCACCTTCGTCACGCCGCAGTCGGTGTGCGGCATGACCAGGACGCGGTTCACGCCGAGCAGGTAGACGGCGAGGATGAGCGTGCGGAGCACGTCGTCGGTGACCCTGGCGCCCGCGTTGCGCATGATCTTGGCGTCGCCGGGCAGGAGGCCCAGCAGACCCAGCGGATCGATCCGCGAGTCCATGCAGGTCACGACCGCCAGACCGCGCGCGGCGGTGCCGGTCAGTGCCGAGTTCTGGAACGTACTGGTGAAGTGCTCGTTGGCGGCGAGCAGGTCATCGAAGGCGGTCACGACGTCGGGCCTCCCAGGCGCGGCGAAATCAACGTATCTATGATCCCTCGTCGTTGTTTCGCCGATGTCTCGGGTACGCCCTGTTCCGTACCCGCGCGACGCCGGAGGGTCACGCGGGTTGCGGAGGACCGGGATCGTCGGGCGTCTCGGGTGCGGGCTCGGGCGGGTCCGCCTCGTCGGCGGGAGACCGCGGCGTCGTACCGTCCGCGCCGTCCGGATCGAGCAGGTCACATGCGATCTTGAGCAGCCGGTCCACGTCGACGACCGGCTTCTGCAGGTACTCGTTGGCGCCGCTCGCCAGTGCCTTCTCCCGCTCGCCGGGGATGGCCTTGGCGCTCAGCACGATGATCGGGAGGTTCTCGCGGCCCGGCATGCGCCGGATCGCCTTGATGGCCTCGTAGCCGTCCATCACCGGCATCATGATGTCGATCAGCACGAGCGAGATGTCGTTGTTGCGCTGGAGCAGCTCGACACCCTCCCTCCCGTTCAGCGCGTACAGCGCCGGCATGCCGACCCTGCCCAGGAGCTTGGTCAGCGCCAGGACGATCCGGATGTCGTCGTCGACGATGAGGACCCGGCCGGCCAGCATCCGTACCGCGCGCTCGGCGTTCCACCGCTCGAGGCGCGTCACGTTCGCCGGCTGGTCGCCCTGCTCACGGTCGCCGGCCCAGTCCATCGCGTCGTCGTTCTCGGAGACGGTGACGGCCTGACCGTCGCCGGTGCCGTGCGCCGCCTCCAGCTCGGCCCGCTCGCCCGTGGCGGTACGGCCGGGCAGTACCACCGGGACGTACAGCGTGAAGGAGCTTCCCTCTCCGGGTTCGCTCTCGGCCACGATCCGGCCGCCGAGCAGGGCGGCGAGCTCGCGGCTGATGGACAGGCCCAGGCCGGTGCCGCCGTACTCGTGGCTGGCCGCGCTGTGCGCCTGCTCGAACGCCTCGAAGATCACGGCGAGCTTGTCGCGCGGGATGCCGATCCCGGTGTCCTCCACCGTGAAGGCGATGATGTCCCCGTGGTCGCGCAGCATCTCGCCGGGGTCGGCGGGCCGCTCGACCCGCAGCCTGACCCGACCCGCCGGCGTGAACTTGATCGCGTTGGACAGCAGGTTGCGCAGGATCTGCTGGAGCCGCTGCTCGTCGGAGTGCATCTCGAGCGGCGCGTCGTCGGACACCTCGACCTCGAAGTCGAGGCCGCCGTCGATGGCGATCGGGCGGAACGTCGCGTTGACGTAGTCGAGCAGCTTGGCGAGCGGAAGCTTCTTCGGGCGGATGTCCAGCCGCCCGGCCTCGACCTTGGACAGGTCGAGGATGTCGTTGATCAGCTGGAGCAGGTCCGAGCCCGACCGGTGGATGGTGGAGGCGAAGTCCACCTCCTCCTCGGTGAGGTTCTCGTCGGCGTTGTCGGCGAGCAGCCGGGCGTAGATGAGCATCGAGCTCAGCGGAGTGCGCAGCTCGTGCGACATGTTCGCCAGGAACTCCGACTTGTACTGCGACGAGGAGGCCAGCAGCGCGGCCTTCTCGGCGAGCTCCTCGTTGGAGTGCCGCAGCTCGGCCTGCTGCCGTTGCAGCTCGTCTGAGCCCTCCTGGAGCTGCGTCGCGAGCCGCTGGGACTCGCCGAGCGCCGCCTCCGTACGGGCGTTCGCGATGATCGTGTTGATCGCGACGCCGATCGTGTTGACGAACTGGTCGAAGAAGGCCAGGTGGACGTCCGAGAAGCGGTAGAACGACGCCAGCTCGATGATGCCGAGCAGCTTGTCCTCGAACATGATCGGGATGATCACGATGCTGGCCGGCGATGCCTCGCCCAGCCCCGAGGTGATCTTGATGTACTCCGGCGGCGTGTCCTCGACGAGGATCCGCTTCTGCTCCAGCGCCGCCTCACGCGCCAGGCCCTGGGCCAGCACGCCCGGCCCCTCGGCGCTCGCGCCCTGGAGGCCGTAACCGGCGATGAACGCCAGCGGGCTGGGCGCGGCGGGCTGGCCCGGCTCGACCTCGGCACCCGGGTCGGCCAGGAAGAACGCCCCGTACTGGGCGTTCACCAGCGGCGTCAGCTCGCGCAGGATCAGATCGGCGACCTCCACCAGGTCGCGGTGACCCTGCATCAGCCCGGCCAGACGGGTCAGGTTCGACTCCAGCCAGTCCTTCGCGCGCGTGGTCTCCCGCAGGTTGGAGACCATCAGGTTGATGTTCTCCTTCAGCTCGGTGACCTCGCCGTGGGTCTCGACCGTGATCTGACGCGACATGTTGCCCTGCGCCACGGCCGAGGTCACCTCGGCGATGGCGCGGACCTGGTTGGTCAGGTTCCGGGCGAGCTCGTTCACGTTGGTCGTCAGGCGCTTCCAGGTGCCGTGCACGCCCTCGACACGCGCCTGGCCGCCCAGCCGCCCCTCGCTGCCGACCTCGCGGGCCACCCGAGTGACCTCGGAGGAGAAGGAGGACAGGGTGTCGACCATGGTGTTGATGGTGGTCTTGAGTTCGAGGATCTCGCCGCGCGCGTCGACGTCGATCTTCTTGCCGAGGTCGCCTTGTGCGACGGCGGTGGCGATCTGGGCGATGTTGCGGACCTGAGAGGTCAGGTTGTCCGCCATGAAGTTGACGTTGTCGGTGAGGTCCTTCCAGACCCCGGATACGCCGCGTACCTGGGCTCGTCCGCCCAGGTTGCCTTCGGTGCCGACCTCGCGCGCGACGCGGGTGACCTCGTCCGCGAAGGCGGAGAGCTGGTCGACCATCGTGTTGATGGTCGACTTCAGCTGCAGGATCTCGCCCTGCGCGTCGACGGTGATCTTCTTGGACAGGTCGCCGTTCGCGACCGAGGTGGTGACCTGGGCGATGTTACGGACCTGGGACGTCAGGTTCGACGCCATGAAGTTGACGTTGTCGGTGAGGTCCTTCCAGACCCCCGAGACGCCGCGTACCTGCGCCTGGCCGCCCAGGTTGCCCTCCGTGCCGACCTCGCGGGCCACCCGGGTGACCTCGTCGGCGAACGCGGAGAGCTGGTCCATCATCGTGTTGATCGTGGTCTTGAGTTCGAGGATCTCGCCGCGCGCGTCGACGTCGATCTTCTTGCCGAGGTCGCCCTGCGCGATCGCGGTCGCGACCTGGGCGATGTTGCGGACCTGGGACGTCAGGTTGGAGGCCATGAAGTTGACGTTGTCGGTGAGGTCCTTCCAGACCCCGGATACGCCGCGTACCTGGGCTCGTCCGCCCAGGTTGCCTTCGGTGCCGACCTCGCGGGCCACCCGGGTGACCTCGTCCGCGAAGGCGGAGAGCTGGTCGACCATCGTGTTGATGGTCGACTTCAGCTGCAGGATCTCGCCCTGCGCGTCGACGTCGATCTTCTTGGACAGGTCGCCGTTCGCCACGGAGGTGGTGACCTGGGCGATGTTGCGGACCTGGCTGGTCAGGTTCGACGCCATGTAGTTGACGTTGTCGGTGAGGTCCTTCCAGACCCCCGAGACGCCGCGTACCTGAGCCTGGCCTCCGAGGTTGCCTTCCGTGCCGACCTCGCGCGCGACACGGGTCACTTCGGTGGAGAAGGAGGACAGGGTGTCGACCATGGTGTTGATGGTGGTCTTGAGTTCGAGGATCTCGCCGCGCGCGTCGACGTCGATCTTCTTGCCGAGGTCGCCTTGTGCGACGGCGGTGGCGATCTGGGCGATGTTGCGGACCTGAGAGGTCAGGTTGTCCGCCATGAAGTTGACGTTGTCGGTGAGGTCCTTCCAGACCCCCGACACGTTGCGTACCTCGGCGCGGCCACCGAGCCGTCCGTCGGTGCCGACCTCACGGGCCACCCGGGTGACCTCGTCCGCGAACGCGGAGAGCTGGTCGACCATCGTGTTGATGGTGTCCTTGAGCTGGAGGATCTCGCCTTGGGCGTCGACGGTGATCTTCTTGGACAGGTCGCCGTTCGCCACGGAGGTGGTGACCTGGGCGATGTTGCGGACCTGGGCCGTCAGGTTGGAGGCCATGAAGTTGACGTTGTCGGTGAGGTCCTTCCAGACCCCGGATACGCCGCGTACCTGGGCTCGTCCGCCCAGGTTGCCTTCGGTGCCGACCTCGCGGGCCACCCGGGTGACCTCGTCCGCGAACGCGGAGAGCTGGTCGACCATCGTGTTGACGGTCTGCTTCAGTTCCAGCAGCTCGCCGGTCGCCTCGACCGTCACCGACCGGGTCAGGTCGCCGTTCGCCACGGCCTTGGTCACCACGGCGATGTCGCGCACCTGCGCGGTCAGCCGGTCGGCCATCGTGTTGACCGCCTCGGTGACGTCGCGCCAGATGCCCGACAGGCCCTGGACCTTCGCGCGCCGGCCCAGCCGCCCGTCCGTGCCCACCTCGCGGGCGAGGCGGGTGACCTCGCTCGTGAACAGCGAGAGCTGGTCCACCATCTGGTTGATCCGCCGGCCCAGCCGACGCAGGTCACCGCGGAGCGGCCGGTTGCTGTCGTGCAGATCCATGCGCTGGGTCAGGTCGCCGTCCGCGACCGCGTCGAGGACGCGCGTCGCGTTGGCGGTCGGGATCACCAGCGCGTCGATGAGCGTGTTGGCCGCCTCGACGCTCGCCGTCCAGCAGCCCTGACCGGGGCCGGTCGAGAGCCGTGCGTCGAGCCGCCCGTGCCGTACGACCTCGCGGCAGACGCGGTTGAGCTCCTCGGCGAAGTGCTGGTTGCGGTCGGCGATCTGGTTGAAGGCCGCGGCGAGTTCGCCCGCGATGCCCTCCTGATTCGCCGGCAGCCGTACCCGGAAGTCACCGTCGCGGAGAGTCGGCATCGCGGCGAGCAGCGGGCGTAGATCGTTCGTATGTACCCACCCGTCGCCGGGCGGGAGAAGTGTGGTCGAAGCCACGTGAACATCCCCTCAGGCGCGGTCGGGGAGCATGCCACGTCCGTGACACGGCCCGCAGCCCGCGCGGTTCAGGCGGCGCGCATTCGGGAGGTCCACGATGCTGGTCCCGATAATCGATCAATCGCCGTCGCGAAGCTCCGCGAGGTCGCCGTTCGCGATGTTCATCCGGCGAGAGTTTCCGTCTCCCACGTCGGCCTCGTGAATGAGGTCGCAACGCACCGCCTTTTCCGTCAGTCTGCAACCGTCGTGATTCACGCCGGTATGCCAGACCTGCGACTTTTATTGTTTCTTTACCGAAACTTTACGATTTCTATAATGATCGAAGTGGGGGGAGTAGTATGCGGAAACATGTCTGACGAGTGCGTGATTTCCCCTCCGTTATCCCGGTGGAACGCCACTGGTCGGATCGATGTCCGGATGACGCCGCCACCGAGTCGGGCGGCACCACAAGAAATGATCATCACCCCGCCGTAAAACCCCAACCCCGTATTTCCATACCTCGAGCGACAGCACCCTGTACGGGGCCACATCTGCGTTCCCCGGAGGCGGAAACAGCGTGAATGCCACGATGGGAGACGGGCGGCCGTCCGAGACCGCCCGCCGCGATCGCGAACCGGTACCACTCCATGGACGCGTCATCGTCGCCGACGACGACGTGCTGCTGCGCGAGGGACTCGCGCGGCTGCTCACCCGAACCGGCTTCCACGTGGTGGACCAGGCCGGCGATGGCAGGAGGCTGGTCGAGCTCGTCGACCGGAACCTCCCCGACATCGTCATCGTGGACACCCGGATGCCGCCGACCTGCACCACCGAAGGTCTCCAGGCGGCCCGCGAGATCCGCGAGAAACACCCGTCCGTCGGCATCCTGGTGCTGTCGGCCTACATCGAGGTCGACCACGCGATAGAGCTCATGTCGAACGGCGAGCGCATCGGGTACCTGCTCAAGAGCGGCATCACCGACGTCAGCGAGTTCGTCGACACGCTCGAGCGGATCTACCGGGGCGGCTCGGCCGTCGACCCCTCGCTCGTGGCCGAGCTCGTCGCCATCGGCCATCGCGGAGACCCCCTCGCCGAGCTGAGCGTCTCCGAGCACGACGTGCTCAGGCTCATGGCCGAAGGGCGTACCGACGCCGACATCGCCGAGAGGCTCGAGATCGAGCACAGCGTGGTGGAGCGCGACGTCCGGGGCGTCCAGACCAAGCTGTGCCTGCCCGAGACCGACGCCGCGCATCGGCGCGCCCTCGCCACGCTCGCCTACCTCGACGCTCGCTGAGCGGGGTGCGTCACATCTTCGTCGCCGCGCTCTTGATGGCCTCACGGATGCGTACGTAGGTGCCGCACCGGCAGATGTTGCGGATCTCGTCCAGGTCCGCGTCGCCGATCTCGCGGCCCTCGGCCTTGGCCTGCCGTACCTTGGCGATCGCCGCCATGATCTGCCCCGGCTGGCAGTAGCCGCACTGTGCGACGTCCTGCTCGAGCCAGGCCTCCTGCATCGGGTGCAGGGCCCCGGTCGTACGGTTCGCGAGCCCCTCGATCGTGGTGATCTCGTCCGTCGGCTTGATGTCCATGACCCGTACCGAGCACGGGTTGAACGCCTTGCCGTTGATGTGGCACGTACAGGCCTTGCAGACGTCCAGCCCGCAGCCGTACTTGGGGCCGGTGAGGCCGACGATGTCGCGGATCACCCACAGGAGGCGCAGATCGTCCGGTGCCTCCACGGTCACCCGGTCGCCGTTCAGGATGAAGCTGTGCTGCGGCACGGGGGCTCCTCAGAAGATGTGGTCGAGGCCGTCGGTCGGAGACTGGGGAATCGACGGCTCGCGCGGCAGGGGTTCGAAGCCGAGGGTGTCGTGGTTGATCGGGAACCGCGTCGGCATCGTGCCGGTCGCGCGCGCGTACGCGCAGGCCACCGCGGCGAACGAACCCGCGACGCCGAGCTCCCCGGCCCCGCCCGGCTCGCCGGTCGTGGTCGGCGACACCACGATCCGTACGTCCGTCGGGACGTTCCACTGACGCGTGTAGAAGAAGTTGTCCCAGCTGCCCTCCAGCGGCAGCCCGTCCTGGATGTGCAGGCTCTCGGTCAGCGCCAGCCCGACGCCGTCGCTGATGCACCCGATCATCTGCGCCTCCAGCCCGCGCGGGTTGATCGGCCGGCCGACGTCGACCACCATCACGACCTTGGTGACGCGCGGCCCGGTCACCCCGTCGCGTACCTTCCGGTTCACCGTCTCCGGCCGGCAGTCGATCTCGACGAGCACCGCCGTACAGGCCTTGAACTCCGTGTGCACGACGATGCCCTGCGCCATGCCGTCGGGCAGGTCGCGCCCCCACTGCCCGAGCTCGGCCGTCCGGTCCAGTACGGCGCGGGCCCGGTCGTGCTTGAGGAACTCCCGGCGGAACGCCACCGGGTCCTTGTTCATCGCGTCGGCGAGCCGGTCGACGATCAGTTCGCGCGCGCACACGACGTTGGGGGAGTAGACGTCGCGCATGCTGCCGGTGTGGAACTTCAGCGGCACCTCGGTGAGCAGCTGCGTCGTGACGCCGAAGTCGTACGGGACCTCCTGGGTCAGCTCGAATACCGTCTCGGAGAAGCCGAGCCCGCCGACGGGCAGCTTCGCGGCCGTCGCGGTGAGCATCTCGCCGAGCCCGTGCGTGAAGTCCGTCGCGACGCTCGCGTGCCGCTGCTCGTAGCTGACCACGTTGCCGAGGGCGTACGTCGCGCGAACCCGGCTGTGGCACATCGGATGGGCGCGGCCGTGCCGGAAGTCGTCCGTACGGTGCCACATCAGCTTGACGGGCTTGCCCATCTTCTGGGAGATCTCGGCGGCCTCCAGCGCCGCGTCGAAGAACAGCTTGCGGCCGAAGGAGCCACCGCCCTCGATGACGTGCACCTTCACGGCGTGCTGCGGCATGCCGAGCATCGTGGCGATGCTCTGCTGGGCGTCGATCGGCGCCTTCACGCCGGACCAGATCTCGGCGCTGTCCGCCTTCACGTCGGCGATCGCGTTGTTGGTCTCGAGCGCGCTGTTGCTGGCGAACGCGAAGACGAAGTCGGCGTCGATCTTCTTGGTGAGGATGGGCGGGACGATCGGCGGAAGTGTGGCCTTGCGCAGCTTCGCGAGTACGGTCTCGTCGGACTCCTGGTCGACGGTGCCCGCGCCCCACGTGACGTCGAGGGCGCGGACGGCGTCGATGCACTGGCCGAAGGTCGCGCCGCGTACGGCCACACCGGTGGAGACGACCTCCACGTCGGTGATGCCGGGCATGGCACGTACGGCCGGCGCGTTCGTCACGCTCTTGACGGTGCCGTTGATCGTGGGCGGCCTGCGGACCATCGTCGGCTTCGCCTCGGGGCAGACGTCGAGGTCGAGGGTGAACTTCTTGCGGCCGGTGACGATGTCGTGGGCGTCGATCCGGTTCTGCGGGGTGCCGACGAGGGCGAAGTCCGCCTCGCTCTTGGGCTTCGCGGTGACCTGGACGGTCCTGGTGCTGGCGGCGGCCTTGGCGAGGTCGCCGTAGGTCACCTTCTTGCCTCCGTGGCTGATGACCCCGTGCGCGACCGTGAGGTCGCTCTCGCGGACGTCCCAGTTCGCGGCGGCCGTGTGGAGGAGTTTCGCGCGGGCGACCGCCGCCGCGGTCCGCACCGGGTGGTACATGGACCGGATCGTGTTCGACCCGCCGGTGAACTGGTTGAAGATCAGCTCCGGCCGCGCGTCGGCGAGCGTGACCTTGACCTTGTCGAGCGGCAGGTCCAGCTCCTCGGCGATCAGCATCGCCACCGCGGTCGAGATGCCCTGCCCGACCTCGGTCCTCGGCATCGCGAACGAGGCCGTTCCGTCCTCGTGGACCTGGATCGCGATGAGGTTCGCGGTCGGCAGCGCGGCCAGCGTGAGCGCGTCGCCGAGGTCCATGATCTCGGCCGGCTCAGGGAGCGAGGGGATCTTCGCCTCGGCCGCCTTCGGCGTGATCGGGTCGAGCGTCGCCGCCGCGATCAACGTCGGACCGGCGAGCAGGTAACCGAGGAAGCGACGGCGACCGGTGTCGTGCCGCTGAGGTTCGGGGCGGTGGTCTGCCATCGGCTGTCCTCTCAACGCTGCGCGTCTGCCGTGCAGCGGAGTGTGACACAACGCGCCGTATGTGCGCTATGAC